>OZ024666.1:0-2400000 GCA_964016415.1 Erwinia sp.
CTCCCTATAATGCGCCTCCACTGACCGGGAACAAGGCTGAGAAGCTGACGGTAAGTGAGAGGAAAAGTGATAAATCACTTGGCTCTGAAGCGGGAAAGCGCAGTATCTGCACCCCGCGCCACACACGCTGTGGCACTGCTCTTTAACAATTTATCAGACAATCTGTGTGGGCACTCACAGGATTGATATCAGCATCTCCGGATGCAAAAAATATCAAGTCTTGAGTGAACACGTAATAAATTCATTACGACGTTTTTCTCGAGCATTGCTTACCGAGTGTAAGCAAATCAAGCTTTTAATTGAAGAGTTTGATCATGGCTCAGATTGAACGCTGGCGGCAGGCCTAACACATGCAAGTCGAACGGTAGCACAGAGAGCTTGCTCTTGGGTGACGAGTGGCGGACGGGTGAGTAATGTCTGGGAAACTGCCCGATGGAGGGGGATAACTACTGGAAACGGTGGCTAATACCGCATAACGTCTTCGGACTAAAGTGGGGGACCTTCGGGCCTCACACCATCGGATGTGCCCAGATGGGATTAGCTAGTAGGTGGGGTAAAGGCTCACCTAGGCGACGATCCCTAGCTGGTCTGAGAGGATGACCAGCCACACTGGAACTGAGACACGGTCCAGACTCCTACGGGAGGCAGCAGTGGGGAATATTGCACAATGGGCGCAAGCCTGATGCAGCCATGCCGCGTGTATGAAGAAGGCCTTCGGGTTGTAAAGTACTTTCAGCGGGGAGGAAGGGAGTGAGGTTAATAACCTTATTCATTGACGTTACCCGCAGAAGAAGCACCGGCTAACTCCGTGCCAGCAGCCGCGGTAATACGGAGGGTGCAAGCGTTAATCGGAATTACTGGGCGTAAAGCGCACGCAGGCGGTCTGTTAAGTCAGATGTGAAATCCCCGGGCTTAACCTGGGAACTGCATTTGAAACTGGCAGGCTTGAGTCTCGTAGAGGGGGGTAGAATTCCAGGTGTAGCGGTGAAATGCGTAGAGATCTGGAGGAATACCGGTGGCGAAGGCGGCCCCCTGGACGAAGACTGACGCTCAGGTGCGAAAGCGTGGGGAGCAAACAGGATTAGATACCCTGGTAGTCCACGCTGTAAACGATGTCGACTTGGAGGTTGTTCCCTTGAGGAGTGGCTTCCGGAGCTAACGCGTTAAGTCGACCGCCTGGGGAATACGGCCGCAAGGTTAAAACTCAAATGAATTGACGGGGGCCCGCACAAGCGGTGGAGCATGTGGTTTAATTCGATGCAACGCGAAGAACCTTACCTGGCCTTGACATCCACAGAAGTTTGCAGAGATGCGAACGTGCCTTCGGGAACTGTGAGACAGGTGCTGCATGGCTGTCGTCAGCTCGTGTTGTGAAATGTTGGGTTAAGTCCCGCAACGAGCGCAACCCTTATCCTTTGTTGCCAGCGATTCGGTCGGGAACTCAAAGGAGACTGCCGGTGATAAACCGGAGGAAGGTGGGGATGACGTCAAGTCATCATGGCCCTTACGGCCAGGGCTACACACGTGCTACAATGGCGCATACAAAGAGAAGCGACCTCGCGAGAGCAAGCGGACCTCATAAAGTGCGTCGTAGTCCGGATCGGAGTCTGCAACTCGACTCCGTGAAGTCGGAATCGCTAGTAATCGTGGATCAGAATGCCACGGTGAATACGTTCCCGGGCCTTGTACACACCGCCCGTCACACCATGGGAGTGGGTTGCAAAAGAAGTAGGTAGCTTAACCTTCGGGAGGGCGCTTACCACTTTGTGATTCATGACTGGGGTGAAGTCGTAACAAGGTAACCGTAGGGGAACCTGCGGTTGGATCACCTCCTTACCTGAAGATACGGTTTTGTGAAGTGCTCACACAGATTGTCTGATGAAATTAAAGAAGAGCGTAAAATGCCTGCAGGCTTGTAGCTCAGGTGGTTAGAGCGCACCCCTGATAAGGGTGAGGTCGGTGGTTCAAGTCCACTCAGGCCTACCAACTTTCTTCTCATGCTGCGTTAAAGCGCCGCTCGTATAGTGAGCTGTACGTCGCGACCTTTTGCTTTGTCTGAAAAGAAATTACCGCTTGAAAAAGCGGGACCTCTGGTAAGCGAGCGTTTTGCACAACTCTATGGGGCTATAGCTCAGCTGGGAGAGCGCCTGCCTTGCACGCAGGAGGTCAGCGGTTCGATCCCGCTTAGCTCCACCATCAACGACCCCACGTTGATAACACTTCAGAATGCATTGTTAAGTGCATTGTGAAGTTATTGCTCTTTAACAATCCGGAACAAGCTGAAAATTTGAAACGACATATTGTTCTCATTCTCCGTAATAAGAATGAAGTAATGATATGTTCGAGTCTCTCAAATGTTTGCAGTCTGCAAGCGTGTTAAACGCCTGTGGGTTGTGAGGTTAAGTGACTAAGCGTACACGGTGGATGCCCTGGCAGTCAGAGGCGATGAAGGGCGTGCTAATCTGCGATAAGCGTCGGTAAGGTGATATGAACCGCAACAGCCGACGATACCCGAATGGGGAAACCCAGTGCAATCCGTTGCACTATCATGTCATGAATACATAGTGGCATGAGGCGAACCGGGGGAACTGAAACATCTAAGTACCCCGAGGAAAAGAAATCAACCGAGATTCCCTGAGTAGCGGCGAGCGAAAGGGGAAGAGCCCGGAACCATCATCATCAGCTGTGTTAGTGGAAGCGTCTGGAAAGTCGCAGGATACAGGGTGAAACTCCCGTACACAAAAGCACAGTTGTTGTGAGTTCGAAGAGTAGGGCGGGACACGTGTTATCCTGTCTGAATATGGGGGGACCATCCTCCAAGGCTAAATACTCCTGACTGACCGATAGTGAACCAGTACCGTGAGGGAAAGGCGAAAAGAACCCCGGCGAGGGGAGTGAAACAGAACCTGAAACCGTGTACGTACAAGCAGTGGGAGCCTACTAGTTGGGTGACTGCGTACCTTTTGTATAATGGGTCAGCGACTTATATTCTGTAGCAAGGTTAACCGTATAGGGGAGCCGCAGGGAAACCGAGTCTTAACTGGGCGTTAAGTTGCAGGGTATAGACCCGAAACCCGGTGATCTAGCCATGGGCAGGTTGAAGGTTGGGTAACACTAACTGGAGGACCGAACCGACTAATGTTGAAAAATTAGCGGATGACTTGTGGCTGGGGGTGAAAGGCCAATCAAACCGGGAGATAGCTGGTTCTCCCCGAAAGCTATTTAGGTAGCGCCTCGTGAACTCATCTTCGGGGGTAGAGCACTGTTTCGGCTAGGGGGCCATCCCGGCTTACCAACCCGATGCAAACTACGAATACCGAAGAATGTTATCACGGGAGACACACGGCGGGTGCTAACGTCCGTCGTGAAGAGGGAAACAACCCAGACCGCCAGCTAAGGTCCCAAAGTCATGGTTAAGTGGGAAACGATGTGGGAAGGCCCAGACAGCCAGGATGTTGGCTTAGAAGCAGCCATCATTTAAAGAAAGCGTAATAGCTCACTGGTCGAGTCGGCCTGCGCGGAAGATGTAACGGGGCTAAACCATGCACCGAAGCTGCGGCAGCGACACTATGTGTTGTTGGGTAGGGGAGCGTTCTGTAAGCCGTTGAAGGTGAACTGTGAGGTTTGCTGGAGGTATCAGAAGTGCGAATGCTGACATAAGTAACGATAAAGCGGGTGAAAAGCCCGCTCGCCGGAAGACCAAGGGTTCCTGTCCAACGTTAATCGGGGCAGGGTGAGTCGACCCCTAAGGCGAGGCCGAAAGGCGTAGTCGATGGGAAACGGGTTAATATTCCCGTACTTGTTGTTACTGCGAAGGGGGGACGGAGAAGGCTATGTTATCCGGGCGACGGTTGTCCCGGTTTAAGCGTGTAGGCTGGTGTTCCAGGTAAATCCGGAGCACTAAGGCTGAGGCGTGATGACGAGGTACTACGGTACTGAAGTAACAAATGCCCTGCTTCCAGGAAAAGCCTCTAAGCATCAGGTAACGATAAATCGTACCCCAAACCGACACAGGTGGTCAGGTAGAGAATACCAAGGCGCTTGAGAGAACTCGGGTGAAGGAACTAGGCAAAATGGTGCCGTAACTTCGGGAGAAGGCACGCTGGTGCGTAGGTGGAGGGACTTGCTCCCCGAGCCGAAGCCAGTCGAAGATACCAGCTGGCTGCAACTGTTTATTAAAAACACAGCACTGTGCAAACACGAAAGTGGACGTATACGGTGTGACGCCTGCCCGGTGCCGGAAGGTTAATTGATGGGGTTATCCGTAAGGAGAAGCTCTTGATTGAAGCCCCGGTAAACGGCGGCCGTAACTATAACGGTCCTAAGGTAGCGAAATTCCTTGTCGGGTAAGTTCCGACCTGCACGAATGGCGTAATGATGGCCAGGCTGTCTCCACCCGAGACTCAGTGAAATTGAACTCGCTGTGAAGATGCAGTGTACCCGCGGCAAGACGGAAAGACCCCGTGAACCTTTACTACAGCTTGACACTGAACATTGAACCTTGATGTGTAGGATAGGTGGGAGGCACTGAAGTGCGGACGCCAGTCTGCATGGAGCCGACCTTGAAATACCACCCTTTAATGTTTGATGTTCTAACCTGGCGCCGTAATCCGGCGTGGGGACAGTGTCTGGTGGGTAGTTTGACTGGGGCGGTCTCCTCCCAAAGAGTAACGGAGGAGCACGAAGGTTGGCTAATCCTGGTCGGACATCAGGAGGTTAGTGCAATGGCAAAAGCCAGCTTGACTGCGAGAGTGACGGCTCGAGCAGGTGCGAAAGCAGGTCATAGTGATCCGGTGGTTCTGAATGGAAGGGCCATCGCTCAACGGATAAAAGGTACTCCGGGGATAACAGGCTGATACCGCCCAAGAGTTCATATCGACGGCGGTGTTTGGCACCTCGATGTCGGCTCATCACATCCTGGGGCTGAAGTAGGTCCCAAGGGTACGGCTGTTCGCCGTTTAAAGTGGTACGCGAGCTGGGTTTAGAACGTCGTGAGACAGTTCGGTCCCTATCTGCCGTGGGCGCTGGAGAACTGAGAGGGGTTGCTCCTAGTACGAGAGGACCGGAGTGAACGCACCACTGGTGTACGGGTTGTGATGCCAATTGCATTGCCCGGTAGCTAAGTGCGGAAAAGATAAGCGCTGAAAGCATCTAAGCGCGAAACTTGCCTCGAGATGAGTTCTCCCTGAGACTTTAAGTTTCCTGAAGGGACGTTGAAGACGACGACGTTGATAGGCCGGGTGTGTAAGCGCAGCGATGCGTTGAGCTAACCGGTACTAATGACCCGAGAGGCTTAACCTTACAACGCCAGAGGCGTTTAGAGAGACAGAATTTTCAGCTTGATTCACCGGATTTTAGAAAAATTTAGCGGATTAGAAAAATTTAGCGGAAACGAAAGATTTTGTGCTGAAGCAAGGCGGCAACCGAGACGATGAGAAGGAGCATACGCTGGTATGTGACTGAACATCGCGATAGCAGCCAACGCAGCAGCAGTGCAAAAGATTTGTTTCTGGCACCAAGAATTTGCCTGGCGGCAGTAGCGCGGTGGTCCCACCTGACCCCATGCCGAACTCAGAAGTGAAACGCCGTAGCGCCGATGGTAGTGTGGGGTCTCCCCATGCGAGAGTAGGGAACTGCCAGGCATCAAACAGAAAAGCCCTGCACATCGTGCAGGGCTTTTTTTTATGCTTCATTTACTCGTTGTGATTTATCGATGGAGTCTCTCTTCAATCGATGAAGATTTTTATGATCGCTGATGAAACTACTCCAGCACTCAATACACTGACACGATGATGTTTATGAAAGAAAGATAAGAGTCGCTGCACTGTAAAAAACCCGGCTTATTACGCCGGGTATAGATATCAGCTTAGTGGATGACCTGGGAAAGGAATGCCTGCGTGCGTTCTGATTGAGGATTTGAAAAGAAACTTTCTGGTGGTGCTTCTTCGACAATTTCTCCACGATCCATAAAGATCACCCTGTCCGCGACTGTTCGTGCAAATCCCATTTCATGTGTGACACATAACATGGTCATACCATCCTCTGCCAGCGTGATCATGGTATCAAGTACCTCCTTCACCATCTCTGGATCCAGCGCCGAAGTCGGCTCATCAAACAACATAATTTTTGGTTTCATACACAGTGAGCGTGCAATAGCGACTCGCTGCTGCTGCCCGCCTGAAAGCTGCCCGGGAAACTTATGCGCGTGCTCGGCGATTCGTACGCGTTCAAGATAGTGCATTGCCAGCTGCTCTGCTTCTTTCTTTGGTGTTTTACGTACCCAGATTGGTGCAAGGGTACAATTCTGCAACACCGTCAGATGCGGGAAGAGGTTAAAATGCTGAAAAACCATCCCGACTTCTGTTCGTACGCGCTCAATATTACGCAGGTCTTCATTGAGATGGATACCATCTACCATGATACGACCCTGCTGGTAGGCTTCAAGATGATTGATGCAGCGGATAGTGGTCGATTTGCCAGAACCTGACGGGCCGCACAGTACGATACGTTCACGTGCATTTACCTGCAGATTGATATCTTTTAATACATGGAACTGACCGTACCACTTATTGACGTTATCGAAGGTAATCATCATGGTATCTTCGGATTGTGCTAAATGTTGTGCCATTTTTTAACCTTAACGTGAAGTGCGTCCGGTATGAAAGCGCTTTTCCAAATGCTGGCTGTAGCGCGACATGCTGAAACAGAAAATCCAGTAAACCAGGGCAGCAAAGACATAGCCCTCGGTCGACACGCCTAACCAGTCGGGATCAACAGTGGCTTGTTGCACACTGCTGAAAAGATCAAACAACCCGATGATAATCACCAGACTGGTATCTTTGAAAAGGGCGATGATGGTGTTAACCAAACCTGGAATAACCAATTTTAAAGCCTGGGGTAGAATCACCAAGCCTTGTGTTTTCCAGTAACCCAATGCTAGTGACTGTGCCGCTTCATATTGCCCTTTCGGCAACGCCTGCAGACCGCCGCGTACGACTTCAGCAACATACGCGGACTGAAACAGAACAACCCCGACCAGCGCCCGGATTAGTTTGTCGATGTTGCTCCCTTCAGACATGAAGAGTGGCAACATTACTGAAGACATGAATAGCACGGTAATAAGGGGAACACCGCGCCAGAATTCAATGAAAATGACAGAGAGAGCACGTACAACAGGTAATGTTGACTGCCTGCCGAGAGCCAGTAGTATTCCCAGCGGTAAAGCTCCGGCTATACCCACTGCAGCGATAATTAGCGTTAGAGTCAGACCTCCCCACTGACGAGTTTCCACACGTTCCAGACCGAGGAAACCGCCATATAATAGAATCCAGATAATAAGTGGGAAAAGTACTGCCCACGCTGCAAGGTAACGACCGCGGTGAGTAAAACGTTTAGTAAATAGAGGAATTACAGAAATGATGGTAATCACCAGAGCAATATTGATGCGCCAGCGTAATTCGTGAGGATAAAGTCCATACATAAACTGACCAAAACGGGCGTGTATGAACACCCAGCAGGCACCCTCTTTTGTACAATCTGCTTTGGTGGTGCCGAGCCAGTTAGCCTGGAAGAGCAACCAGTTGAGCGCCGGAGGCAGTACAGAAAAAATGATCCACAGGCAGACGAGGGTCAGGATGCTATTGGTCCAGCTGGAAAACAGGTTTCGTCTTATCCACCACAACACACGGATCGCGGGTGCTGTGGATGGCGCTGTCTGGGGAGAGAATGGTTTTATCATCATATGTCCATTAGCGCTCTATCAGGCGGATTTTACGGTTATAAATGCTCATCAACAGAGAGATGGTTAAACTAATCGTCAGGTAGACTCCCATTGTGATGGCAATAGTTTCAATAGCCTGTCCTGTTTGATTGAGTACAGTGCCTGCGAACAGCGAAACCATATCGGGGTAGCCAATTGCGGCAGCCAGTGAAGAGTTTTTAACGATATTCAGATACTGACTGGTCATTGGTGGAATGATCACCCGCATTGCCTGAGGAATGATGACCTGACGTAACGTTACCGGATTGGGTAGTCCGAGAGATCGGGCTGCTTCTTCCTGACCATGTGGTACAGACTGGATACCAGAACGAATAATTTCGGCAATAAACGAAGAAGTATAAATGGATAAGGCGAGTGTCAGCGCTGCCAGCTCAGGGATAAGTACCACCCCCCCACGAAAGTTAAAACCACGTAATGCGGGGATATTCCAATGCATCGCCGGACCAAAACAGCACAAGGCAAGACCGGGCAGCCCGATAAATAGCGCAAGCACGATAGGCCATGTTCGGCGGTGGGTTCCGGTTTTTAACTGATACTGTCGATTGAAGCGTGATACAGCAACACTCCCGGCCAGCGCAAGAAGAACAGCGATCACGGTGGGCCAGGTTCCTGGAACATATTCCGGCCATGGGAGATAGAGCCCCCGGTTACTGATGAAAATGGCATCGAATGCCCCGGCTGCCTCTCTGGGGCCGGGCAAGTTACGTAGTACAGCAAAGTACCAGAAGAAAATCTGCAGCAACGGTGGAATATTACGGAAGATCTCAATATAGATCCCCGATGCTTTTTTCAATAACCAGTTATCTGACAGTCGAGCCAGGGCGATGAAAAAGCCAAGCAGTGAGGCAAAAATGATACACAATACCGAAACCAGTAAGGTATTTGTCAGGCCGACAAGAAAGACCCTTGCGTAGGTATCGCCTTCATCATCATCAATCAGATGCTGGACAATGCCAAATCCGGCTTTACGGTCAAGAAAAGCGAAACCCGAGGTAATGCCACGGCTGTTAAGATTGGTGATGACGTTATGGATCAGATAACCACAGGCTGCCAGCACGATAACAATAGCAATGATCTGATAGATCCAGGCGCGAGTGGCAGGATTACTTAATGAAAAATCCTTTTCTACGCGGGGACGTTGGGACATATAGCAACCTCAGGGACCAGAATGCAAAGTCAGGCACCGGTAGACCGGTGCCCTGTTAAGTAGAATTAACGTACTGGTGGTGCGTACTGAATACCACCCTGGTTCCACAATGCATTCTGGCCACGGGCAATTTTCAACGGACTGTCTTTACCTACGTTACGATCAAAGACTTCCTGATAATTACCAACTTGTTTGATGATGTTATAAGCCCATTTATTATCGAGCTTCAGATCTTTACCGAAGTCACCCTCGGCACCCAGCAGGTGTGCCATATCAGGTGTGCTTGGTTTCGCTGCCATCTGGTCAATGTTAGCGGAAGTGATGCCCATTTCTTCAGCATTCAGCATTGCGAAGAGTGACCATTTCACGATGGTGAACCAGTCATCATCACCACGACGCACCACTGGCCCCAGAGGTTCTTTGGAGATAACTTCGGGAAGAACAATGAAGTCATCTGGTTTGCCCAGTTTGATACGTAGTGCATAAAGTTGTGACTGATCGGAAGAGAGAGTATCGCAGCGTCCACTGTCGAGTGCTTTTGCTGATTCATCTGAGCGGTCGAATGTAACCGGGGTATATTGCATTTTATTCGCTTTGAAGTAATCAGCGACATTCAGTTCCGTATCAGTACCTGCCTGGATACAGACAGTGGCGCCATCCAGCTCTTTGGCGCTTTTCAGACCGGCTTTTTTATGAGTCAGGAATCCGATACCGTCATAGTAGTTCACACCAGCGAAGATAAAGCCCATACCGCCATCCCGCGAGGAAGTCCAGGTGGTATTACGCGAAAGAATATCAACTTCACCGGACTGTAAGGCAGTGAAGCGCTCTTTTGCGGTGAGTGGAGTGTACTTCACTTTAGATGCATCACCAAAAATGGCCGCAGCAGTGGCACGGCATACATCGACATCAATACCACTGAATTTACCGCTGGCATCAGCATAAGAGAAGCCAGGCAAGCCGTCACTAATACCACATTGTACAAAGCCTTTTTTCTTGATGCTGTCGAGCGTAGCACCGGCATGGGCGTGATTAACGATACCAAACAGTGCGGTTGCAGTAACCAGAGTGGAGAGCATTATTTTTTTCATAAAGCATCCTGTGTGACGAATCTGTTTTAACTTTTTAGGTGCACACTGACGTGCACGCTAAACGACGGCGGTGGCCGTTGTCGTCTTTGCAAAGAAAGTGCCAGAATCGATATCTCTATGAAGAGAAAGGGATAGTCTTTTTTTATTACTCGCCTATTGGCGATTTGAACAGAGGAATGCACCAAAGAAGGGCGTCATCTTCTTTTTTGTACAAACCTGGTGCATTTTGGGGGGCCGGAAGATTGTGGCGCGGGGTAATGTAGAAACCTCGCTGCTCAGTACAGCGAGTGCTCACCCGCGGGACGCGTTTTAAAACGGCGATGCAGCCAGAGGTATTGATTAGGTGCTCGCAGGATCTCTGTTTCGATCACCTTATTCATATAAGCCGCGGCCGCCTCTTCATTATCGATCGGATAATCTTTGAGCTCAGGCTGAATAATGAGCTCGTAGCCAGCGCCTGATTCCTTACGGATCAGAACCACGGTAATCATGGCTGGCCTTGCCATGCGTGCAAGCATCCATGTACCACTGGTGGTTGCGGCGCGAGGTACAGCAAACAGGGGGGCAAAGACACTACCTTTGGGGCCGTAATCCTGATCCGGAGCAAACCATACCGCTTCGCCATGGCGCAGTGCTTGCACCATGCCGCGTAAATCACGGCGATTTATCATTGCTTTGTTGGAACGCATACGTCCTTTTGTCTGAACCCATTCCATCAACTTATTATTGTGCGGCCGATACATTGCCATCATCGGTTGACAAAGTCCCATTGCCCGGCCACCTAATTCGAGTGACATAAAGTGTACGCCGATAATCAGCACACCTTTACCATTCTTTTGCGCTTTAGCCAGATTGTCTAGTCCACTGACGGAGAACCAGCGTTTTACGCGACGATCTGACCAAAACCAGGCCATACCCGTCTCCAGCAGGCCCATACCGAGGGACTCAAAATTCTTGATAATACGTTCTTCCAGCTGTGCTTCAGTGATATCAGGAAAACAGAGCTGCAGATTACGACGTGTGATAGACATGCGACGTTTGAGGAGGTGACGAGAGGTTCTTCCTAACCATTTTCCTGTCACTTGCAATACAGGAAAAGGTAGCTGCACCAGCAAAAAAAGCACACCTAAGCCAAGCCATGTAATCCAATAACGTGGATGAAGCAGAGCAATATGAAAGGAAGGGGCGATTTTCATTACGTTATCTTTTTCTCCTTAAACTCAGATAAAATAACGCTTGCAGACAGGGCTCCATAGCGATACTGAGAATCAGACATCCTTTTTCTGACAAAGTTGATGCACTGTACCGTACTTTACATAAATCAGACAAACCATCCAGAATAAAGGCGCTGTCAGTTCACAGCGCCTTTATCATCGCCATGGCGAACTCAGGATCAGTTCATACCATATTTTTTAAGTTTCTTACGCAATGTACCCCTATTTATACCCATCATCAGCGCCGCTCGGGTCTGATTTCCACGGGTATATTGCATTACCATATCTAACAGGGGCTGTTCTACTTCAGCCAGTACCAGCTCATACAGGTCACTTACATCCTGACCGTTTAGTTGGGCAAAATAGTTCTTCAGTGCTTGTTTTACCGAATCACGAAGTGGTTTTTGTGTGACCTGATCTTGTGAATTTAAAGTGGAAACGGTCAGTACGTCAGAATTTACGCGTTGTTCGAACATAGTTCTGTCAGCTCTTTATTTCTATTACGTAAGTTTTGCGAAGTATGCCTCCAACGCCGCCAGCTGTTCGCTGGTGTTCTCAATGGCGTTGAATGTGCGCCGAAACTGGTCATTCGGGGCGTGTTCCTGGAGATACCGGGAAACGTGTTTACGGGCAATGCGATAGCCTTTCTCACAACCATAAAAGCTGTATAACGCTTGCAAATGCCCGATAAGCGAGTGCTTAACCTCTGCCAGAGGCATGGGTTGCAGCAACTCCCCTGTGTCCAGATAATGTTGGATTTCCCGAAAGATCCAAGGTCTTCCCTGAGCGGCCCTTCCTATCATCAGAGCATCGGCTCCTGTATAGTCAAGTACAGCTCTGGCTATTAGCGGGTCAGTAATATCACCGTTCGCAATAACAGGAATGGTGACATGCTGCTTAACTGTCCGAATACTGTCATATTCGGCATCACCATTAAATAAACACGCACGTGTGCGGCCATGAATGGTGAGTGCCTGTATACCACAACGTTCAGCCAATTGGGCAATTTCTACGCAATTGCGATTATCGCTATCCCAGCCAGTCCGTATCTTCAGAGTGACCGGAATATCTACTGCATTCACTACGGCACTCAGGATGGATTTTACTAACTCCGGGTACCGTAGCAGAGCCTGCCATTTTACGATTCACTTTTTTAGCAGGACATCCCATATTGATATCAATCAGCTGGGCACCTGATTTTGCGTTAATGCGGGCTGCTTCGGCCATTTCTTCAGGGTCACCCCCGGCAATTTGTACTGCCCGGATACCTGGCTCATCACTGTGCACCATACGAAGCCGGGATTTGTCGCTTGCCCAAACTTCCGGGTTGGATGACAGCATCTCAGAAACTGTCATGCCTGCCCCCATCGTGTAACACAGCGTTCGAAAGGGGCGGTCGGAAACGCCGGCCATCGGTGCGGCAATTAATCGATTAGGCAGCTGGTAATTCCCGATGCGCATGTAAAAAGTGACCAATGAGTATCCGCAAGGCGGCGTATATTACGCATTTTTTTTGCAAGATGAAAGGACAAACTTTGAACAATCGGCCTGATGTTGTTATTTTTTGGTATTTTACGCGATGGGAAATATCATAAAATCATTAATAAACAATGTGATATGTTTTTATTTTACTTTTTCGCGCCGGTAAGAGAATTCAACTTACTAAAAGATAAAAGCTAAAATCAGAGCTAAATCAGGAGAAATAAGGCCCGAATCTGACCAGCAAGAGCATATCTCGCTGCTGGTCAGTGAAGACAAAATCGTTACTCGACGATCACTCGTCCACGTAAGGGTTGAATGGGGCGGTTATTCGTGTGTTTCAGGATTTTCGTGAATTTGTTAAGCTGTTTTTCGGAAAGAGTAAGGGGCTGTTTTATCACCAGCCAACTTAATCCTTCACTGCAAGGTGGTGTTGTCAATGAACCACTGAAACGGTAGTAGCTCTTATCTTCAGGAAATAAAGGAGCAAGGTCGATAGTTTTTTTCAGAGGCTGGCTGTCATCTACTTTTTCAGGTACAGCCTGGAGAATGGTGTTCAGCGTACTGTTTTCTTTACCAATATCAAACATGACAGCGATGACGGCGACTTCCCCATCGCTGTTTGCATGTACAAAGTGCGCTTCCAGTGGGTAGGACTTATCGAAGATATGATTTTCACTCGGCGTATGGAAATGGAATTGTTTAAGAATAAACTTCTCATTATCCAGGATGAAGTCATCGCCATCGTTAACGGTAATCTGAATGGTATGTAGTGGCACACTGAATTTGGCCACCTGAGCAGAGGTGATATGCTCACCTCAACATCTTATAGGTGAACCAATGAGCAAAGCATTTACTGCTGAATTTAAAGTCGAAGCGGCAAAACTGGTCCTGGATCAGAACTACACTCACGGCGAGGCGGCTAAGGCGATGAACGTCAGCCTCTCCGCCATCAACCGCCGGGTAAAATCGTTACGTATGGAGCGCCAGGGGAAAACGCCCCCGGGGCTGCCTCTGACGCCTGAGCAGACTGAACTCAGGGAAATGAGAAAACGGATACAACGCCTTGAAATGGAGAATGAAATCCTAAAAAAGGCTACCGCGCTCTTGATGTCGGACTCCCTGAACAGTTCACGATAATAGACAGTCTGAGGGCGCACTACCCGGTAGCGCCATTGTGCCGGCTGTTCGGTGTTCACCGAAGCAGTTATCGCTACATTCGTAAAAATGGCAGGGATTCTGACGCTGAGCGTGCCGTTAAACGGAGTCTCGTCAGTGAAGTCTGGAACGCCAGTGGTGGCTCTGCTGGCGCGAGAAGTATCGCCACGATGGTCAGCGCTAAGGGCGTCAGACTCGGGCGATGGCTGGCCGGTAAGCTGATGAAAGAGCTGGATATCGCCAGTTGCCAGGTCCCGGCGCATAAATACAAACGCGGCGGGAACGAACACATTGAAATACCGAACCATCTCGACCGGCAGTTCGCGGTTACCGCGCCGGATCAGGTCTGGTGCGGCGATGTGACGTATATCTGGACGGGAAAATGCTGGGCTTATCTGGCAGCAGTGCTGGATCTGTTCGCCCGCAAACCTGTGGGCTGGGCGATATCGACGTCGCCGGACTCGGCCCTCACGGTCAAAGCATTGCAGATGGCCTGGGAGCTTCGGGGTAAGCCAACAGGCGTGATGTTCCACAGCGATCAGGGCAGCCACTATACCAGCCGTCAGTACCGGCAGGCTCTGTGGCGCTGTCGGATAAAGCAGAGCATGAGTCGCCGGGGTAACTGCTGGGATAATGCCCCGATGGAGCGGTTCTTCCGGAGCCTGAAGACCGAATGGGTGCCGACGAAGGGCTATAACAGCTTCAACGAGGCTCAGAGCGCGATAATCAGCTACATCACGGGCTATTACAGTGCCATCCGGCCCCACTGGTATAACGGTGGCTTAACGCCAAATGAATCAGAGCGGCTGTTCCACGAACAGTCAGGTCGTGTGGCCAAAATTAGTTGACCACTACAGTATGGCCGTTGTTAACTATCGATTCTGTTTCGGTATGAAAGTCCAGTTTCAGAGGGGATAGCTTGCCATCCACGACATCACGGATATTGACGGGAGACTGAAACTGGCCTTTGGCGCAGGTTTCAAACTTTTCATTGAGCTCCCCCCAGTGTTCCGGGGAGCCTTTTCCTTCATATGACCAGTGTTCGTCACTGTGAGCACTGACAGAAGTACTGAGAGCCAGTGACAATAAAGCTGTTGATAAAAGTGATTTCATCGTTCCTTGCCTTAAACATAAAATTCAAAAAAGGGATACAAAGCGATGCCATAGTATACCCTTGGTAAAAAATAGTGCTTTTTTTCGTGCTACAGTCACTGCATTGTCTGACGTACGCCGGTTATACGGCACCATTCTTCTTTTTCAACCACCGGGTCGAGGTTGAAACATCCCGAGTAGGCGGAGCAAACATTTTCAGCCTGGCTCGCAAGAATGCCGGACAAGCCCAAATGTCCGCCAGCGACGGGCAAAACGCTAATCAGTGGAGCCAGCTCACGTAACGGGCCGGCAAGAATGTTGGCAACCACTACGTCAGCAGTGAGATTGTCCGGTTGCTGATGAGGCAAATAGAGTTCCAGCTGTTGTGATACCCCGTTTCTTTCCGCATTATCACGACTGGCCTGGATAGCCTGAGGATCGATGTCAATGCCAATTGCACGGGCTGCGCCCAGTTTGAGTGCCGCGATAGCAAGGATGCCTGAACCACAGCCGAAATCGATAACTGTCTTTCCTTGTAAATCAAGGCCATCGAGCCAGGCAAGGCATAATGCAGTGGTAGGATGCGTGCCAGTGCCGAAAGCCAGACCAGGATCGAGTAGCACGTTGACGGCCTGAGGGTCAGGAATATCACGCCAGCTTGGGCACACCCACAATCGTTCGCCAAAACGCATAGGATGAAAATTTGTCATCCACTCTCTTTCCCAGTCTTTATCTTCCAGTTGTTCAATTTTGTGGATAAATCCTTCGCCCAACAGGTGGCTGGTTGCCAGGTTAGCTACAATCGATGGCATATCCGCAGCTGCATCGAATAGTCCGACCACATCAGTGTCACCCCACAACCGGGTTTCTCCCGGTAACGGTTCAAAAACAGGATTATCGTGGGAGTCGAGAAAGGTGACAGAAACCGCACCGTTTTCCATTAACACATCGCCTATCTCTTCAGCTTGTGCTCCTGTGGTGTTAATTTTTAGTTGGATCCATGGCATATCAGTGTTCTCCGGCAGAAGAAGTGAGAGAGGGGGTATGATGTTCCGGGAGTGAACCGAAACGATTACCAATCAAAAAAGCAATCAGACTTATGAAGAGTGCAGGCACAATGGGATGTAAGCCTCCGGGCTGCAGGGAACAGGCCGCCAGCAGGGTATAGACGACAGCACCACATATCATGCTGCTCGGTGCGCCTGTCGCATTGGCTTTGTCCCAGTATAATCCTAATACCAGTGGCCAAAGGAAGACGGCTTCCATCCCTCCAAATGCCAGTAAATTTAACCAGACAATCATTTCCGGAGGGTTCCAGGCTGCCAGTAACAGCAGAATCCCCAGGACAAAGGTGGTGGTGGAGGAAAACCTTTTAAGCAAACGTTCATTACTGGCCTGTCGGGGTTGCAGGCGCAGATAGAGGTCTTTTACCAGAGTGGCAGAAGCCTGCAGCAACTGTGCGTTAATCGTTGACATTATTGCTGCCAGTGGCGCTGCGAGAAACAGCCCTGCCGCCAGAGGGAGCAACACATTGATCATCAGCGTAGGAATCACCAGGTCAGGAACGGTCAGGTCAGGGATAACGGCTCGCCCTAACGCACCAGCAAGGTGCATACCCAGCATAACCAGTGTAACAATGATGGTGCCAAGTATGATGCCTCGGTGGACAGCTTTGCTGTCCCGGTAGGAGATGCAACGTACTGCAGTGTGAGGGAGTCCGATGACACCGAAACAGACCAGCACAGAAAATGAGAGTAAAAAGGCTGGCTGGATAATACCATCTGCTCCACCGGGGCTAATCAGATGAGGGTCAATCTGCTGCAGTGTAGAGATGGTTTGGTGTAAGCCTCCTCCTGCGTGTATCACGGCAAAGAGCAGAAGAAAAGTACCCGCCAGCATCACCAGACCTTGCATTGTGTCATTGAGAACACTGGCGCGGAATCCACCAAAGGCGGTATACACAGCAATGGTACCACCGAAAATAATCAGGCCGGTTTCATAGGGAATACCCGCGGCGGTTTCCAGCAATCTCGCACCACCAATAAATTGCACCGTCATCGCGCCAATAAAGGCAATAAGCAGACTCAGACTGGCAAACCATACCAGAAACGTACTGCCGTATCGTGCAAACAGCATATCATTGAGTGTGATAGCCTGATAGCGGCGTGACAGAATGGCAAACTTTTTACCGAGAACCCCTAGTGAAAGCCAGACGGCCGGAACCTGCACCATAGCCAGAAGCACCCAGCCCAGTCCATATTTATAGGCAGCCCCGGGACCCCCTATAAAAGAACTGGCACTGATATAGGTGGTGGTGAGTGTCATTGCCAGCACAAATCCTCCCATGGAACGACTTCCCAGGAAATATTCACTGAGGAAGTTGCCGCCAGATCGTTTACGCATAGCATAAACAGAGAGGATCTCGACAATGAACAGATAGGCAATTAATGGAATAATGATGTTATTTCTCATCATTATCCTCCAGGGGGATATCCCGAAAGATTTTTTTAATCATCAGACTACAGAGAAGAATAAACAGTAAAGGTAATAATAAGCAGCTAACTTCAAACCACAGGGGTAATCCAGTGATTCCGCTCTTGCTTGTGGGTAGCCAGGGAAGCACTCCCCAGAAAAGAAGATAGGTAACGGCGAGCCAGAATGACCATCGTGCTTCGCGGTGAGCCTGAATAAAACGAGTATCCATCTTAACAGCCCTGAAAATAAAAGAAAAAGGCCGGATAACCGGCCTTTTTAAAACAGTGTCGGTATCAGGTTTCCTGAAGTCCGAGTTTTTTCTCCAGGTAATGGATATTAGTTCCGCCACGCTGGAAATTTTCATCATTCATGATTTTCATCTGCAGCTCGACATTGACTTTGATTCCGTCAATGATCAGTTCAGCCAGAGCGTTCTTCATGCGGGCAATTGCCACTTCACGTGTCTCGCCATAGGTGATGAGTTTACCAATCATCGAGTCATAGTAAGGAGGAACAGTGTAGCCGGCGTAGATGTGCGATTCCCAGCGCACCCCAAAGCCACCCGGCGCATGAAAACGGGTGATTTTTCCCGGACTGGGCAGAAAGGTGTTCGGGTCTTCCGCATTAATACGGCATTCAACCGCGTGACCACGAATAACCACATCTTCCTGACGGATAGACAGGGGTTGCCCGAAAGCGATACGTAACTGCTCTTTGATTAAGTCGACACCGGTAATCATCTCGGTCACCGGATGTTCAACCTGAATACGGGTATTCATCTCAATGAAATAGAATTCGCCATTTTCATAGAGAAACTCAAAAGTACCCGCACCGCGATAACCGATCTCTATACAGGCTTTAGAACAACGTTCACCGATATTACGGCGCAGTTCTTCTGTGATCCCCGGCGCCGGAGCTTCCTCGACCACTTTCTGATGGCGGCGTTGCATGGAACAATCACGCTCTGCCAGATAAATCGCGTTACCCTGACCATCAGCCAGTACCTGAATCTCAATGTGACGTGGATTTTCCAGGTACTTTTCCATATAGACCATGTCGTTGTTGAATGCAGCTTTTGCTTCAGCACGGGTCATATTGATCGATTGTTCCAGTTCTTTATCGCTACGGACCACACGCATGCCGCGTCCGCCACCGCCGCCAGAGGCTTTGATAATTACCGGATAACCGATACGTTTAGCGAACGCACGGTTTTTGTCCATATCGTCAGTCAACGGGCCATCGGAACCCGGCACACAGGGGACTCCTGCTTTTTTCATCGCGTTGATGGCGGAAACTTTATCTCCCATCAGGCGGATTGTGTCTGCTTTTGGTCCGATAAAAATGAAACCAGAACGTTCAACCTGCTCAGCAAAATCAGCATTTTCAGACAGGAAACCATAACCTGGGTGAATAGCCATAGCGCCGGTAATCTCAGCCGCTGAAATCAGCGCCGGGATGTTCAGGTAACTTTTTACTGAAGGTGCAGGCCCGATACATACGGTCTCATCTGCCAGCAGAACGTGTTTTAAATCGCGATCCGCACTTGAATGGACGGCAACAGTTTTTATACCCAGCTCTTTACAGGCACGTAAAATACGTAGTGCAATTTCGCCGCGGTTAGCGATAACAATTTTTTCCAGCATGGGGTGCCTCGTTATTCGATGATGACCAGCGGCTCGTCAAACTCAACAGGTTGCCCGCTTTCCACCAGAATGGCTTTGATCACGCCTGATTTATCAGCTTCAATCTGATTCATCATTTTCATTGCTTCGACAATGCACAATGTATCTCCGGCATTGACTTTTTGTCCCACTTCAACGAAGGCTTTCGCATCAGGACTTGGCGTACGGTAGAATGTGCCCACCATCGGTGATTTGACGATGTGACCGCTCAGCTCAGCACTGGCCGGGGCTTCCATCACTGGCGTTGTTGCAGGTGCAACCGCGTTGGTCAGCGCAGGCTGCTGTGCTGGCATCATCGGTGCTGCATAAGCTTGTTGCATCATCGGATAGCCCGAATTCGCGGGTGAACGACTGATACGGACAGACTCTTCGCCTTCAGAGATTTCCAGCTCAGCAATGCCTGACTCTTCTACCAGTTCAATCAATTTTTTTATTTTACGAATATCCATGAGTGGGGTTCCGCGCGTGGTTTAATTTGACAGAGACAGCCGTCTGATAGCTGTCTGTAATGCACTGGTGTAACCGTCAATCCCAAGACCACAAATGACACCGATTGCAATATCTGAGAGATAAGAATGGTGACGAAAAGGTTCCCGGGTATGTATGTTTGACAGATGCACCTCAATAAAAGGTATATTCACAGCAAGCAGCGCATCGCGTAATGCAACGCTGGTATGAGTAAACGCTGCAGGATTGATGATAATAAAATCAATTTTTCCGCGGGCGTCGTGAATACAATCAATCAGTTCATGTTCTGCATTGGACTGAAGATGGCTAAGTTTCACGCCACAAGTCTCGGCTTGTGCCATCAGGGAGTTAACAATATCTTCCAGTGATAGGTTACCGTACTTCTCTGGCTCTCTGGTGCCCAGAAGATTAAGGTTAGGTCCATTTAAAAGCAATACGTGAAAATTATCTGCCATTTCGCTGCCATCTCCTGCAAAAAATGAGACATCGCACAAAATACATGGGCGAAGGACATTTGTCACCTATTGCCGTGAAAATTGCTCGTCGTATTATCAGGAATTGCACATTATAGCGATTTCATGGTGATTGACAGTAAAACAGTCAGCAGATTACGTTAAAAGGGTTATCGCGGTCACATCACGCCAGATCGTGTCATTTACGCATTGGGGTGCGAACGGGTGTTAGCGCTTTCGGAGAGGATCTGTTTTTCCTCTGACGAATTTTATCAATCGCCATCCCACCAGCAGCAATGCACCGAAAGTGTAGAGCCACGGTTGTGGTGAAAGTGTTTTAACCGACCATAAATAGTGTATTGGTGCCAGTATAGCGACGATGTAAACACCGTTATGTACTCTTTGCCAGTTGTTTCCCATGATTTGTTGCAGCTTTCTAAAAGAAGTGGCAGCAAGCAGTAGTAAGATAAGCCAGCTTATCAGCCCCAGCGTCAGGTAAGGGCGGCTGATCAGTTCTGCGCCAAATAAGCGCAGGTTTTCGATACCGAGTTCCAGGGCGGCGTAGCTGATCATATGCAGCGTAGCCCATGCAAAGCACCACAGACCGGAAAGACGTCTGATGCGAAACAGTAACGGTTGTTTCAGGTAGTATGCAACAGGTGCAATCATCAGCGTGAAGAGCAGAAATTTAAGCGCTGTTCTGCCTGTGAAGTGTTGTATATCTTTTGCCGGGTCAGCACTCAGACCACCATAATTGATGGCAAACAGTAACCAGATGAGCGGCAGTATACCAGCCAGGTGGATAGCCACTTTCAGCAGTGTCATCTTTCTGGCGGTAAGGAGGATCATTAAAAGTTCTCCCGAAGATTCAAACCCCGGTAAAGATGAGCAACCTGATCTGCGTAGCCATTATAAAGGAGAGTTGGTTGACGTTTGACATCCAGAATCCCGCCCGGACCAATAAATCGTTCTGTCGCCTGAGACCAGCGTGGATGATCGACGTGCGGGTTCACACTGGCATAAAAGCCATATTCGTCAGGAGCCAGCAGATTCCATGTCGTCGGTGGTCGTTCCCTTACCAGGGTGATTTTTACGATGGATTTAATACTCTTAAATCCATATTTCCAGGGTACAGTCAGTCGCAGTGGCGCGCCATTTTGCGGTGGTAGTGCTTTACCGTAAACACCCGTTGTCAGAATGGTTAAGGGGTGCATTGCCTCATCAAGACGTAAGCCCTCGACATAAGGATAGTCAATGCCACCACCCACAAAGCGATCGCGTTGCCCCGGCATTTGATCAGGAGCATAACGAGTCTGGAAAGCAACGTAGCGAGCATGGCTGGTGGGCTCAGCCAGATTCAGCAGTTTTCCTAACTCAAAGCCAATCCACGGAACGACCATAGACCAGGCCTCAACACATCGCATGCGGTAAATACGTTGTTCTAAAGGAAAACGACGAAAAATTTCATCCATGTCCAATGTGATCGGTTTGGCTACCTCGCCACCAATGTCAATTTTCCATCCGTCGAGTTTCAGCGATCCCGCCTGAGCTGCCGGGGCTGCTTTATCTAACCCAAACTCATAAAAGTTGTTATAGCCAGAGACTTTATCTTCCGGGGTTAGTGTCAGGTTTGCCTGGTAGGACTCCGGTTTAGTGAAGGACAGGGGGCGGCCAGCGGGAGCCTGGCTGGAGGGGCCGCCTTGTAACCAACTAAGGATCCCCGCCTGTGACGAGGTGGGGAGTGATAATGCTGCGGCACCGATCCCCAATGTTTTTAGCAGTTGCCGACGGCGGGTATTGAAAACCGTTTCCGGTGTGATATCGCTTTCCGTCAGATGATTGACAGATTTCATGGTATTACCCTCTACCCGGTGTTGCTGTGCCAGACCGCTCACTCTCTGAATGTGATCGGACGATAAAAACGGGAGAATCGTATGAGCGGTGCTATTTCACTCTGTACTCACACTGATATAAATAAAGTTAGCGTATTTTGACGATGATACGTCCTTGCAGGGCATTATTTATCAAATTGTGAGCCGTGTCGATCACTTCATCCAGCGAGATTTCCTTTGCATTACGTTGATAGAACTCATCAGGAAGCAGGCTAACCAGTCGTTCCCAGGCTTGTTGGCGTCGTGTAACAGGAACCTGCACTGAGTCGATACCCTGAAGGCGTACATTGCGCAGAATAAAAGGCATCACCGTGGCTGGAAGTGCATAGCTGGCTGCCAGGCCGCAGGCGGCGACCACACCAGAATAGTGCGTTTGTGCCAGCACTCTGGCTAATACCTCTCCGCCGAGCGTGTCAATTGCTCCGGCCCAATGCTGCTTTTCAAGCGGCGGAGAGCGACCTTCCAGCAGATGACGGTCGATAATGTCATCGGCACCGTTTTGCAATAAAGAGGGATGAGTCGTTTGGCGTCCGGTGGCGGCTGTCACGCTGTAGCCAAGTGCATGAAGCAGAGCGATGGCAGTACTGCCTACTGCACCGCTGGCACCGGTAACCAAAATCTTTCCACTTTTTGGAGTAATGCCACCCTCTTCTAATGCCATCACGCATAACATAGCCGTCAGCCCCGAGGTACCGAGCACCATCGCATTACGTCCGCTGAGCCCGGCTGGCATCGGAAGTAACCACTCAGCGTCAACGCAGGCTTTTTCTGCCAGTCCACCCCACTGTTTTTCACCTACCCCCCAACCGGTCAGTATGACTTGCTGGCCTGCGGAATAAAGCGTGCTCAGACTTTCCGTCACTACGCCCGCAAAATCGATACCTGGAATCATTGGTAGATTTTTGCTTATTTTTGACTTACCGGTGATGGAGAGGGCATCTTTATAATTGAGTGCAGACCATCCAATAGCAACGCAGACCCGGGATTGGGAAATATGTTGTTCAGATACAGCTTTACAAGTCGTTATCGTCTGGTTTTCGGTGGATTCTTCAATAAGAATAGCTCGCATAAAATGCCTTATCTTGTCAGATGTGAAGGGAAAGAAAGAGCAATGATGATCCAGAAAAATTCTTTATTGGGATTAACAGCCCACGCAATGTTTAAATGTGATACTTTCACAGCCAGAAAATGTGAAGCTGGACTGTTGTCGTTGCTTTTTGCCGCCTAAAGGCAGCTTCAGAGTACCTGCTGTGCTCTATTGATTAAGACAAATGGACTTCTGAATGCGATTAACAACCAAACTTTCAGCAATTATTACACTTTTGAGTGCACTGGCAACGCTATTAATGCTGGTGGGTTGCGTATTCAGTTTTTTTTATTTGAGTAATCTCCGGGCCGAGCATCGTTTGCAAATGTTTGCCAACGAAATTGACGAAGCCCTGGTGTATCAGTCGACGGACCATATCGGCTCATGGGTACCGAATATTATGGGCCCATTGCAAATCGTCAATACAGAATTGTTGGGCAGTGGGCGAAGTATTTTCAATGTTCAGCACCATCAGGAGTCTGTGTTGCGTGATGAGCCGAATCATCTTCGCCGCACAACCTTTGTACTGGAACGACATCCCCAGTATGCCTTGGACATTCTCTGGGTTGATACCACGAAAACCTGGCTCGGTTCTTTCATGGGCAGCTTTGTACTGACCGTAGTGGTCAGTATCGGCATCATCATGACACTGGTATTGCTGTTAACTCATCGCTGGTTATACCGGCAACTTCAGGGTATGGAAAGGCTGGAGAGGCGAGCGAGCGAGATTCTGACCGGTGAGCGTAACAGGGTGCAGAAGGGCTCGGTGCATGAGTGGCCACCGAAAGCGAGCACAGCAATTGATTTGTTATTGGTTGGTCTTCATGACGCGCGTGAGCAACGTAACCGCATCGATACCCTGATCCGTGCCTTTGCCGCTCAGGATGCCCAAACTGGCCTGAATAACCGCATGTTTTTCGATAATCAGCTCGCCACCATGCTGGAGGACACCGAGGCAAAAAGTACACATGGCATGGTGATGATGATCCGACTACCGGATTTTGACCTGCTGCGGGAAACCTGGGGGCATGTTCCGGTGCAGGATTACCTGTTTGCGATGGTGAATCTGCTGTCAACATTTGTTTTGCGTTACCCGGGGGCTTTACTGGCGCGCTATTTTCGTAGCGATTTTGCGGTGTTGCTCCCGCACAGCAGTCTGAAAGATACAGATAGCATTGCTTCACAACTCATTAATGCAGTTGATTCACTGCCTCCGACCCGGATGGTTGACCGTGGCGATATCATTCATATCGGTATCAGTGGCTGGCATAGTGGGCAAACAACGCAGCAGGTTATGGAGAGTGTTGAACTGGCGACACGACGTGCAACGTTACTCGGAGGTAATAACTGGAGCGTGGGTGAAGTTCCTGAGCAAGAGTTAGCCCGTGGCAGTGTTAAGTGGCGTACCTTACTGGAGAACACACTGGAGCGAGGCGGACCGCGGTTGTATCAAAAACCTGCTGTTTCACGAAATGGCTGGGTTCATCATCGGGAAATCATGCCCCGTATTTACGATGGCGAAAAAGAGTTACTTTCTGCTGAATATTTACCTCTGGTTCACAGTCGGGGATGGCAGAGTGGTATGATCGTCAAATGGTCAGCAATATCCTTGCGCTGTTACCTATCTGGCCAGAAGAGACCCTGGCAATACCATTAACTGTCGACTCTCTGCTTCACCGACAGTTTCAGTCATGGCTGCGCGATATGCTGTTACAGCGTACTAAAGTTCAAAGAAAACATATTTTGTTTGAACTTGCAGAGGCAGATGTATGTCAACACATTCAACGTTTGAGTCGTTTTTTCCGCTTCCTGACGGCAATAGGCTGCCGGATAGCAATTAACCAGGCGGGATTAACCGTGGTCAGCGCATCCTATATTAAGCAGTGTGATATTGAATTGATCAAACTGCACCCGAGTCTAATACGTAACATTGAACGTCGTACTGAAAATCAGCTGTTTGTACAAAGTTTGTTAGAGAGTTGTAATGGTACATCAACACGAATATTTGCTGCTGGTGTGCGTACTAAAGCAGAGTGGCTAACGTTGATTGAAACAGGGGTCAGTGGTGGGCAAGGGGACTTTTTTGCTGCATCAGAACTGCTGAGCACTAACGTGAAAAAATATTCGCAAAGATATCGTGTTTAGTCTGCCGTTAAGTGAATTTTCACGTAGAATAGCGCGCGATTATCGTGATTGCATCAGAGTGGGCCGACGTTGTGCTGGTACCTCTGGTCGCTAAGAATTTTATGGGCGTTGTCTTGATGTATGGAAAATCCCTGGCAGGGTGCAACCCTGATACACGCCGGTTTAAGTTTTTTTCCTTACCAAAAGCAAAAGATGACGTAATTTTTCACCAAAGTAGCAGCAGATCCTATTTGGTTACTACTTTGAGTGGTGGGTTAAGAGAGAGTGATTTCTATCTTATCACTCCCAGCTTGCAGGATTATTTTTCAGTATGTTTAAAAAATTCCGTGGCATGTTTTCCAACGATCTTTCTATCGATCTGGGTACAGCTAACACACTTATTTATGTAAAAGGACAAGGTATTGTTCTTAATGAGCCCTCTGTGGTCGCCATTCGACAGGACCGGGCTGGTTCACCCAAAAGTGTTGCAGCGGTAGGACACGATGCGAAACAGATGCTGGGTCGTACACCGGGTAATATCGCTGCAATCCGTCCGATGAAGGATGGTGTAATCGCCGATTTTTTCGTGACCGAAAAGATGTTACAGCACTTCATCCGACAGGTGCATAGTGATAGCTTTATGCGTCCAAGCCCTCGTGTTTTGGTATGTGTGCCCGTTGGGGCAACGCAGGTTGAGCGTCGTGCAATCAGAGAGTCTGCACAAAGCGCCGGGGCCAGAGAGGTCTTTTTGATTGAGGAGCCTATGGCAGCAGCTATCGGCGCCGGACTGCCTGTCTCTGAAGCTACAGGATCGATGGTGGTTGATATCGGTGGTGGCACCACTGAAGTGGCGGTTATCTCCCTGAATGGGGTGGTCTATTCCTCTTCCGTGCGGATCGGTGGTGACCGTTTCGATGAAGCCATTATTAATTACGTTCGCCGTAACTACGGATCGTTGATTGGTGAAGCGACAGCCGAACGCATCAAGCATGGTATCGGTTCTGCTTATCCGGGTGATGAGGTGCGTGAGATAGAAGTGCGTGGACGTAACCTTGCGGAAGGTGTTCCACGTGGTTTTACATTGAACTCTAATGAAATTCTGGAAGCCCTGCAGGAACCTCTGACAGGCATTGTTAGTGCAGTTATGGTTGCCCTGGAACAGTGTCCGCCTGAGCTGGCTTCTGATATTTCTGAACGAGGTATGGTGCTTACCGGCGGTGGTGCATTATTACGTAATCTCGACAGGCTCTTAATGGAAGAGACCGGAATTCCGGTGGTGGTTGCAGAAGATCCATTGACTTGTGTTGCCCGCGGCGGCGGCAAAGCATTGGAGATGATCGACATGCATGGCGGCGACCTGTTCAGCGACGAGTAGTTTTGCCCATGGTGTGCTGTTATCTGCACACCCTGTTTATCATGCCGAGGAAAGCGCTGAGTTATGAAGCCGATCTTTAGCAGAGGTCCCTCTCTGCAGTTACGCTTAATTTTAGCGGTTCTCGTGGCAGTCGTGATTATTGTCGCTGACAGTCGATTGGGGGCTTTTAGCCGTATCCGTGCCTATATGGATACGGCGGTAAGCCCGTTCTATTTTCTGGCCAATGGACCACGTCAGTTGCTGGACAGCGTATCGGAAACATTCACTTCCCGACAGCAGCTTGAACAGGCAAACAAAACGCTGCAGCGTGAATTATTAATCAAAAATAGCGAATTGCTTCTGCTAGGTCAGTACCGGCAGGAGAATATACGCTTACGCGAATTACTGGGATCACCGTTGCGTCAGGATGAGCATAAAATGATAACCCAGGTCATCTCCACAGGAACCGATCCCTATTCTGATCAGGTGGTGATTGATAAAGGAAGCGTGAATGGTGTCTATGAGGGACAGCCGATTATCAGCGATAAAGGTATCGTTGGACAAGTGGTTGCCGTAGGGCAAATCACCAGCAGAGTCATGTTAATCTGTGACTCTTCTCATGCATTGCCTATTCAGGTTTTACGCAACGATATCAGGGTAATTGCGGCAGGGAATGGCTGTAAGGATGATTTGCAGCTTGAACATCTTCCGGCAAATATTGATATCCGCCCCGGCGATGTTTTGGTCTCATCCGGCATTGGCGGCCGTTTTCCTGAGGGTTACCCCGTGGGTGTTGTATCTACAGTACGTCAGGATACACAACGAGCGTATACCGTGATTCAGGCGCGTCCGACCGTTGATTTACACCGTCTGCGTTACCTGCTGCTGCTCTGGGGCGCGGATCGTGATGGTACGCAACCGAAAACCCCGGATGAAGTTCATCAGGCCGCTAATGAACGCTTAATGCAAATGATGCCTCAGGTGCTGCCTTCAGGGAGTGCTCTGGTTGGCCCTCCTGCCCCAGAAATTCCAGCTTCAGCGCAACCGGATAACAGCGTCAGACAAACAGCACCTTCTTCAGCAGCAGTAAGAGGTTCTACACCTTGAGTGCTTATCGCCACCGCGGACAGTGGTTTATTTGGCTGTCATTTTTTGTTGCGCTGGTGTTGCAGATTATGCCCTGGCCTGAGCAAATTTATATGTTCAGGCCCTCATGGTTATTATTAATCCTGATTTACTGGGCGGTAACGCTACCTCATCGGGTCAATGTAGGTTCAGCCTTTATGATGGGGGCGGTGATGGATCTGATTGCGGGTTCAACACTGGGAGTACGAGCGCTTGCATTAAGTATTGTCGTCTATCTGGTGGCATTCAAAGTACATCTGTTTCGTAACCTGGCATTCTGGCAGCAGGCAATGTTAGTTACCGTGTTATCCCTGGCAACTAATGTTTTGATTTTTTGGACGGAATTTTTAGTTATCAATGTCTCATTTCGTCCGGAAGTTCTTTGGGGGAGTATGATTGACGGTATACTCTGGCCCTGGCTATTTTTACTGATGCGCCGACTGAGTCATCAGTATACTGTGCATTGAGGTACCGAATGTTATCCCTTTATCTGGCTTCGGGTTCCCCACGGCGCTATGAACTTTTACAGCAGCTTGGGCTCTCCTTTTCTGTGCTTCATGCTCCAATCGAAGAACAACGCAGGCCTGGAGAGTCTCCCCTGATGTATGTAACACGCCTGGCGCGTGAAAAGGCGCTGGCTGGCGTGTCAGTTGCAGAACAACCTTTACCGGTACTGGGTGCTGATACCATTGTTGTTCTGGAAGAATCGATCCTCGAAAAGCCTGATGATCAGGCCCATGCAACCAGGATGTTGAACCTGTTATCGGGTAAGACACATACAGTGATGACAGCAATAGCGATGGCTGACAAGTCTCAGGTTATAGATGCTGTCGTTTGCACGGAAGTGACATTTCGGCTGTTATCACCGCAGGATATTGCTGACTACGTTGGCAGTGGCGAACCGATGGATAAAGCAGGTGCTTACGCCATTCAGGGGCGTGGTGGGCGTTTTGTACGTAAAATCAATGGCAGTTATTATGCTGTTGTCGGCCTTCCTCTGGTGGAAACTGAAGAGCTGTTCACTCGCTTTTGCGGGTCACATGAACTGAGGAGATAACATGACAGCGGAGCTGTTAGTCAATATCACCCCTTCAGAAACACGGGTCGCCTACATTGATGGGGGGATCCTGCAGGAAATCCATATTGAACGGGAATCACGCAGAGGTATCGTAGGTAACATTTATAAAGGTCGGGTCAGTCGCGTGTTGCCGGGAATGCAGGCAGCATTTGTCGACATCGGGCTGGATAAAGCTGCCTTTCTGCATGCTTCAGATATCATGCCACACACGGAATGTGTCGCGGGGGATGAAAAGAAAAATTTCGTGGTGCGTGATATTTCAGAACTGGTTCGTCAGGGGCAGGATCTGATGGTGCAGGTGGTAAAAGATCCTCTCGGTACAAAAGGGGCTCGTCTGACCACCGATATTACGTTGCCCTCACGCTATCTGGTGTTTATGCCTGGTGCTTCTCATGTTGGAGTTTCACAACGCATTGACAGCGAAGCAGAGCGAGAGCGCTTAAAAGGGATTGTTTCTGCTTATTGTGATGAGTTAGGCGGATATATTATTCGTACGGCAGCAGAAGGAATCGGAGAGAGTGAGCTGGCATCGGATGCTGCCTTTCTAAAAAGATTGTGGAAAAAAGTCCTGGAGCGTAAGAAGCGTAATAAGACGCGTTGCTGCCTGTATGGCGAAGTGGTGTTATCTCAGCGTATTTTACGTGATTTTGCTGGTGCCGCACTTGATCGTGTTCGTATCGACTCTCGTCTGAGTTATGAAGATTTAACTGAGTTTACCAGTGAGTATATTCCAGAGCTGAGTACCCGCCTAGAATTGTACACCGGGAAACAGCCTATTTTTGACCTTTTCGATGTGGAAAATGAAATCCAGCGCGCGCTGGATCGTAAAGTTGAACTGAAATCGGGCGGTTATCTGATTATTGATCAAACGGAAGCGATGACCACCATCGATATCAATACCGGTGCCTTTGTCGGACATCGTAATCTGGAAGAGACAATATTTAACACTAATATCGAAGCGACACAGGCGATTGCCCGCCAGTTGCGTTTGCGCAACCTGGGCGGGATCATCATTATCGATTTTATCGACATGAGCAACGATGACCATCGACGCCGCGTATTGCATTCGCTTGATCAGGCATTGAGCAAAGATCGGGTCAAAACCAGCATAAATGGATTCTCACAACTTGGTTTGGTTGAGATGACCCGTAAACGCACCCGGGAGAGTATTGAGCATGTGTTGTGTCACAATTGTCCTGTGTGCAAAGGCCGCGGAACACTGAAAACTGTTGAAACGGTGTGTTATGAGATTATGCGTGAAATTGTGCGCGTCCATCATGCTTATGACTCTGATCGTTTTTTGGTATATGCCTCTCCTGCGGTAGGCGAAGCACTGAACACTGATGAGTCTCATGCCCTTGCTGAAGTAGAACTGTTTGTTGGTAAGCAAGTGAGTGTCAAGATTGAACCCCTCTACACTCAGGAGCAGTTTGATGTGGTGATGATGTGATATTCCGGTCACCGCTACATGCGGTTGCCGGAGGGGAAAGTACACGATAAGATTACATTGCATACAACACGGTAGCTAAGAGGACGATGAGGAAAATGGGGTGAAGCGGTTACCGAGGATATTCCTGCTGGTCGGGGTGACGCTGGTCGTGATGACGGCACTGCTGGTAACGGCGTTACGCCTGGTATTGCCTCACCTTAATCAATGGAGAGAACCACTGTTTGAACAGCTCTCTGAGGTAGCCGGTGTCTCTCTCTCGGCGGGAGAGCTCCGTGGCGAGTGGAAAAATTTTGGCCCGGTTCTGGAAGTCAATAATCTTCACCTGACATTGCCTAGCCAGGGAGAAATAAACGTAAAACGTCTGTCACTGGCACTGGACGTTTGGCAGTCTTTACTCCACCAACGCTGGCAGTTTCGTGATCTCACCTTTCATCAGCTCAGTGCAAAGATTGATACTCCTATCAACAGCGGTCAGTCCGACAGGATAACATTGACGCCCAATGCACTGAGTGATCTGTTTTTGACGCAAATTGATCATTTTACCCTGCGTGATAGCGAAATTAATTTTCTGACGCTGAATGGAGAACGCGCCACACTGGCGATACCTCAGATGATGTGGCTCAACGATGACAACCGACATCGTGCTGAGGGTGTGATTAATCTTTCGAGTTTTTCCGGGCAACATGGTGGATTACAAGTTGGTCTTGATTTAGCTGATACTAATGGCTACCTGGATACTGGCCGTATCTGGATGCAGGCGAATGAAGTCGATGCACGCCCCTGGCTGGGCAAGTGGATGAAAGACAATACTTCCCTTGAGAGTGCTCAGGTTTCTGTTGCCGCGTGGATGCAATTACGTGACGGAAGAGTGGAGAGTGGGGATGTTTCTCTTAGCAACGGAAAGGCGAGCTGGCGTGACGGAAAGCAATTTCATCAGCTGACGCTGGAAAAAATGAATGTTCATTTGCTTAATCAAACTCAGGGATGGCAATTTGACTTTCCGAAAATAAACCTGACAACGGACGGTGAAGCCTGGCCGGAAGGGCAATTGTCATTGCTGTGGATGACAGAAAAAACTGACGCCAGAACGCTCAGGCTTCGTGCTGCAAACTTTTCGCTGGAGCGACTTGCCAGTATCCTGCCTCTGTTTACCCGCCTGATGCCGGAAGCAGCTGATAACTGGCAGCTGTTGCATCCTCACGGAGAAGTGCAATTGTTTGCCGCTGATATCCCTGTGGCAACACCAAAAGAGAGTCAGTTACTGTTACGCATGAAAAATGTAGGCTGGCAACAATGGCGTGATGTGCCAGCGATGGCCAATTTGTCCGGTGAGTTATCAGGTTCACTGGCACAGGGTAAAGCAGAGATAGGTTTACAAAATGCTACGTTACCTTATGAGAAGATGTTTGCCGCGCCGTTGCAGGTAGCACAAGCTGGCGGGAAACTGCACTGGATAAAAAATGATAAAGGACTGCAACTGAAAGGAGAGCAATGGCAGTTACAGGCACACGCGCTTGCTGCTGGTGGTGATTTTACTTATACCCACCTTGACGGAGAGTCCCCACGACTTGAATTACTGGCGGGTATTCGGGTTAAAGACGCAGGAGAAGCATGGCGTTATTTTCCTCATGATTTGATGGAACCGCCACTGATATCATTTTTGAATGATGCAATAAAAGGTGGTGAAGTCAGTAATGCGTCACTGATTTTAGCGGGCGATCCCGGCGCTTTTCCTTTCAGAAACAATCAGGGGATGTTCGAAGTGGCGGTTCCGCTTCGTCGGGCGACCTTTCAATTCCAGCCTTTGTGGCCTGCGATCACGGATCTGGATATTGATCTCGATTTTGTCAACAACGGCCTGGCAATGCAGGCAAAGCACCTGACATTAGGTAAAGTTGCTGTTCGGGACGTGTCAGCCGATATCCCGGATTACCGTCAGCAGAAATTATTCATTGCCGGTGATATACAAGGTGATGGCGAGGATATCGGACACTATTTCACGCAAACACCACTGAAATCAACACTGGGAAGTGCATTGCAACAGGTGCAGTTGCAGGGGCCGGTCGGCGGGAAATTGAATCTGACCATTCCTTTACATGGCCATGATGTGGTGGCAGAGGGTGACGTCAACTTAGATAATAACCAGTTAACAGTGAAACCACTGGGTACTACGTTGCAACAGCTCAAAGGACGTTTCACCTACAAGAATGGTAACTTAGAAAGCGGGCCGCTGTCGGCACAGTGGTTTGGCCAGCCGGTAAATCTGCGTTTTAATACGGAAGAAATGGAACAGCGCTTTGCGGTCAATATAGACTTACAGGGCAAATGGCAACCCGCGACGATAGCTGCACTTCCTTTTTCATCCGCACTATCAGGCCAGATGGAATGGCAGAGTCATGTCGCGGTCGATATCCCCCACGCAGGAAGCACAAAGTATAGCGTCACTGTTGAGGGGGATCTGAAGGATGTAAGTAGCCACTTACCCCAGCCGTTAGAAAAAAAAGCAGGTATCTCTCTTCCTGTTCAGTTAAAGGCGGTCGGAAATATCAGCGGTTTTACCTTGCAGGGAAAAGCAGGAAAAAAAGAGCAGTTCAACAGCCGCTGGTCAGTAGGAAAACAATTAAAACTGGAAAAATTTATCTGGCAAAGCCAGACTGAACAGGTGCCGACTCTGCCAAACAGCAGCATGGCTGAGTTAAATCTTCCTGCGTTGGCAGGCGACACGTGGCTGGCATTACTGGCCCGTGAATCTACCCTGGCTAACCCTGGTCTGACTAACGTCACGCTTCCCTCAGTATTTACTTTACGCACACCTGAGTTGAGCCTGGCAGGTCAGCAGTGGCATGATCTTGAGGTGCTTACTACGCAAAGAGTCAGTGGTGGACGGGATATTCAGGTAACAGGCACTGAAGTTCGTGGGACGCTGGCGATGAGCCAGCGACGCCCCTGGCAAGCCCGTTTTGATTACCTCTATTATAATCCTCAGTGGGCGGCAGCGAATAACTTATTATCCGACAAGCAGCATGCTGTGGATTTCAGTCAATGGCCAGACTTAAATCTATCGTGTAACACCTGCTGGCTGCGTGGTCAGAATGTTGGGCGTATCAGCGCAGAACTATCACATACCAGCGATACCTTGCGGGTAAAAAATGGTGTTATCGACAGCGGAACGGCAACACTGACATTTGATGGTGAATGGATAAATCGCGGTGATGTACAAAGAACGGCACTGAAAGGTGCGCTGAAAGGAAAAAATATGGGTACGGCAGCAGAGCGCTATGGTCTGATGACTCCATTGCGGGATAGCGCTTTTGATATCGCCTATGATCTACACTGGCAATCCCCCCCGTGGCAGCCAGTAATATCTTCTCTGAGCGGGGTATTAACCAGCCATCTGGGGCCCGGACATATCAGTGATGTGAATACCGGACGTGCCGGGCAATTACTGCGTTTAGTGAGTGTTGATGCACTCCTGCGCAAGCTGCGTTTTGATTTCAGCGATACATTCAGTAAAGATTTTTATTTCGATGATATTACTGGTACAGCATGGATCGAAAAGGGCGTCATACATACCGATAATTTACTAATTGATGGGCTGGAAGCGGACATTGCCATGAAAGGTCGCATCGATCTGGTCACCGGTCAATTAGATATGCAGGCTGTAGTGGCCCCCGAGATTTCAGCGACGGTGGGTGTAGCGACTGCTTTTGCTATCAATCCTGTGGTCGGTGCAGCAGTGTTTGCAGCCAGTAAAGTATTGGCGCCTTTATGGAATAAAATTTCCGTATTGCGTTACCACATCAGCGGGCCTCTGGATAAACCAGAAATTAACGAAGTGCTGCGTAAAGTACGCGAAAAGTAATATTGAACGGTTTGACGTTGGCACTGATTTCACGCACCCTTATTTGTATCAATATCCATGGTTGTTTACCTGCACGACAGCCATCGACTAACAAAGTGAGAACACATGGCACTGAATTATGTAAGTGAGCACCTGCTTACTCTAAACGGCATCAATGAGCAGGATCTTTCCTCTCTGTTAGGTCAGCTTTCTGAGCGTAAACTGGATTATGCTGATCTCTATTTTCAGTCCAGTTGCCATGAGTCATGGTTTCTTGAAGACAGTATCATCAAAGAGGGTTCGTGGAACATCGATCAGGGGGTTGGTGTCCGCGCTATTCGCGATGAAAAAACCGGTTTTGCCTACGCAGATCAAATCACACTGAACGCCTTAACTCAAAGTGTTAATGCAGCGCGCAGTATTGTTCAGGAACAAGGTACGGGACAGACCACGATACTCAGTCGCGTTTTACCTCAGTCACGTTACCCGTTGATGGACCCGCTTGACAGTCTATCCCGTGAAGAAAAAATAGCCTTATTACATCGGATTGACCGCACTGCACGCGCGACAGATAAGCGTGTTCAGGAAGTCACTGCCAGTTTAAGTGGTGTTTATGAGCTGGTTCTTGTGGCAGCCACCGATGGTACTCTGGCGGCCGATGTTCGACCTTTAGTCCGACTTTCTGTCAGCGTGCAGGTAGAGGAGAATGGCAAACGTGAACGGGGCTCATGCGGAGGCGGTGGTCGTTATGGTTATGATTATTTCCTCGCCAGTGAGCAGGGCGAATGTCGCGCAGATAATTGGGCGCGGGAAGCGGTCAGAATGGCATTGGTCAATCTGCATGCAGTAGCTGCACCCGCAGGTATGTTGCCTGTTGTACTCGGTGCCGGCTGGCCTGGGGTCCTGTTGCATGAGGCTGTCGGGCATGGACTGGAAGGCGATTTTAACCGGCGTGGCACCTCAGTGTTCAGTGGGCAAATAGGTCAAAAGGTCGCTTCTGAGCTCTGCACCATTGTAGATGATGGTACGCTGGCAGGCCGTCGGGGGTCGTTGACTATCGACGATGAAGGCGTCCCAGGGCAATATAATATATTGATCGAAAACGGTATTCTTAAAGGGTATATGCAGGATAAGCTCAGTGCGCGACTCATGGGAATGACGCCAACTGGCAATGGTCGCCGGGAGTCGTATGCTCACCTGCCAATGCCGCGCATGACCAATACCTACATGCTTGAGGGTAAATCAACGCCTCAGGAGATGATCGAGAGTGTCGAATTTGGACTTTATGCACCGAACTTTGGCGGTGGTCAGGTTGATATTACCTCTGGAAAATTTGTTTTCTCTACTTCCGAGGCTTATCTGATCGAAAAAGGGAAAGTGACTAAACCGGTCAAAGGGGCAACCTTGATTGGTTCAGGCATTGAGGCAATGCAGCAGATTTCTATGGTGGGTAACGATTTAGCCCTGGATCATGGTATCGGGGTTTGCGGTAAAGAAGGGCAAAGCGTCCCGGTTGGCGTAGGGCAACCAACGTTAAAACTGGATAAACTCACCGTAGGCGGAACCGCCTGAACCTGTTGTGAAAGCGACCTGGCAGAATGGCTACCTGCATTGAAATTCGCGGTAGCGTTCTGTCACTGTATCGAAATATGCGCTGAGGGTACTGATACCAATTTGCACCGGTACCGGCAATTTTTCTTTTTTACTGCAGATGGCATACACGCTTTGCTCCGTCAGTATGTGTTCAGTAAACAATATTCCTATACTCTCTGCTTCAATCTTGTCCATCACCCAGAGTAGTGGACACAGGCAATACCCGTGCCTGAAGTCAGTCAGCTAATCAACGTTTGAGTGTCATCCGTGAGGTATCATCCCTGTGGGATCAGATACGTTTTTTCCCCTGTAGGATCGCGTAATTCAAATCCATTCCGGGGACTGATGCTGTAGGTGAGCCAATTCAGCGGGAGGATTTCTTCAATCTTTGCTGGTCTTCCATGAAGGGATAACCACGACTTCGCGGCGCAGATTACCAATGGCATTTTGCCTGCCAACCGGGAAAGAAGAGTGGTGTCTGGTGACGGCCCGACACGAACGACTAAATCCAGACCTGCACTGATTACATCAGGTACCGGACTCCATGCACCAGATTCACATTTAATCCGGGGTGTATTTGTAACAGCGCAGCAGTAACCGGAGTTAGAACATTTTGCGCCATTGTCGGTGAGCTAACGATGTGCAATGTGCCAATGGGTTTATTATTAACCGTATGTGGTTTTTCGTGGAGCTGTTAAACCTCTGCCAGCATATGCTGACATCCCTGAACGTAGATTTTTCCTGCGTCATCCAGACTAAGGTGGCGGGTGCTGCGATTGAGTAGTTGCGGCAGTAAAGGACCCGGATTCAACGATTCGCGAGAATACCAGCATGTATTTTGATCTTTCCATGGTTCGCTCAGAATATAAAACATCATTAGTCAGGTAACAGGTAGAAAACTTATAGTCAGCTGCGTTACTATATTAACGCCGGGCTAACAATTTTTCTGGTTACCACAAAAAAGAACGATAAAACGCAATAATGTCATGACTAAAACATTAGCATGCTTTATTCATTGTGTGAGTAAAGAACATAAAGCAGCCTGGCTTTTAGGGGCTGATGAGTAATAAAAAGGGATAAAAAATGAGTGTGCTGCCGGTTATCGTGCTTTTTGGCTTGTCATTTCCACCAGTTTTTTTTGACATTATGTTGTCGTTGCTCCTGTTTTGGCTGGTGCGTCGTTTGCTGATGAGCACAGGTATTTATGATTTTGTCCGGCATCCGGCGCTGTTTAGTACGGCGCTTTACTGCTGTTTGTTTTATTTGGTATCCCAGTTATTTGCATGAGGTTATTGTGAAAGCTCTGACAAGAAAATTTTTGCGCTACGGCATAACCCTGCTGCTGGTAGTGATTGCGGTGATAGGGGTTTTTAGAATTTGGGCGTTTTACACGGAATCGCCCTGGACACGTGATGCAAAGTTTATCGCTGATGTAGTGGCTATCGCACCGGATGTCAGTGGATTGATCGCGGAAGTTAAAGTCCATGATAATCAATGGGTAAAAAAAGACCAGGTACTGTTTGTCATTGATCAGCCTCGCTATCAGCAGGCGCTGGCAGATAATGAGGCAGATGTTGCGTACTATCAGGCATTACTCCAGGAGAAGCAACGTGAAGCGCAACGCCGTAATCAACTCGGGGTTAATGCCATGTCCCGTGAAGCTATTGATCAGTCAAACAATGACTATCACACTACCCAGCATTTGCTGGCAAAAGCGACAGCCAGCCGCGATACGGCGGCACTCGATCTGCAAAGAACGGTAGTAAAAGCGCCAGCTGATGGTTGGGTAACTAACCTGAGTGCGTACGAAGGGGAGTTTATTACCCGCGGAGCTACTGCAGTCGCACTGGTGAAATCGGGGACATTCTACGTTCTGGCTTATATGGAAGAGACTAAACTGGCAGGTGTCCAGGCAGGATATCAGGTGACCATTACGCCATTGGGAAGTAACCAATCGCTCGAGGGGCATGTGGAGAGTTTTGCTGCTGGTGTCAGTAACAGCAGCAGTTCTCGTGACAGTAAAGGAATGGCGGCAATTGACTCTAATCTTGAATGGGTACGATTAGCACAGCGTGTGCCTGTACGTATTCGTCTTGATGTTCAGCCAGAAAATCGTTACCCCTCAGGTACCACCGCGACAGTTGTCATCGGCGCTTCTTCTGCGAATGCAAATCAACCGACATCTCCGGTAATGAAGCTGATCAATCGTTTGCGTGAATTTGGCTAAAGGAAACCACGTATGCTCTGGTATCGCTTGCGTTTTCCGGTAAAGCTGACATTCGCAATTTTACTTTCCCTTTCGGTGGGGTTTCATTTCAATCTGGAAACCCCAAGATGGTCAGTAATGACCGCCTGTATTGTGGCAGGAGGCACCGCATTTGCCGCAGGCGGAGACCCTTTCTCGGGTGCGCTGCGTCATCGTGGTATGTTGCGCATCGTTGGTACTATTTTAGGCTGTGTAGCGGCACTGATTATTATTATCGCCACGGTGAGAGCCCCGGTAATTATGTTGTTGTTGTGCTGTTTATGGGCAGGATTTTGTGTCTGGCTATCTTCACTGATCAAAGTAGAAAATGCCTATGCGCTCGGATTGGCCGGATATACTGCATTAATTATAGTGGTCAGTGTAGGGCCATCCGGTTCAGTACTGCTGGCTCCTCAGTTTGCAGTCGAGCGCTGCAGCGAAATTGTCATAGGCATTGTCTGTGCTTTGCTTGCTGATATGCTATTTTCACCACGCTCGATCAAGCAAGATATCGACCGGGTCAGCGATGAACTGCTGGTTAAACAGTATCGCTTGATGCAGTTGTGTATTGCTCATCAGGATAAAGATGCGGTAGATAAAAGCTGGACTGATCTGGTACGCCACACCATGACGCTGAACAGTATGCGTGGGCATTTACTGATGGAGTCAGGTCGCTGGCAAAAAGTCGATAAACGATTGCGGGTGATGAATGCGCTCTCGTTGACGATGATCACTCAGGCTGCCGAAACGTTTCTGATGCAGAATAATCAGAAAGACTATATCCCCTCATGCTTCTATCTCTTTTTCACTAAGCCGGTGGAAACTATTACTGATGTACGTCAACGCATGAAAATACTGCGTCATATTCTGGCAAAAGCAGGAAGTCGTCAGGCACCTAATACCATTACAAACTGGACGAAAGCCACAACTGAGGCCTTACTACTGTTAAAGGGTGTACACACTAACAGCAGTATCAGTCGTGTAGAAGAGGCGGTATTGTCACAGCGTGAACCCGTAGTAAAAATGCGCTCAGCTGAACGACAGCACGCGCTGGTGAATGGCATCAGGACTTTTGTTGCCACACTGGTAGGTTCTTTACTGTGGCTTTGGACCGGATGGACTTCTGGCAGTGGTGTCATGGTGATGCTTGCGGTGATTACAGCTCTGGCGATGCGTACGCCTAATCCACTGATGCTGGCAAAAGATTTTCTTTACGGCATGATAATGGCGATACCGATAAGTAGCCTTTATTATATGGTGATTATGCCCGCCACACAGCAGAGCATGTTACTGCTGTTACTCTTTAGGGAGTATGGTATTCATTGGTGGCATTTTAATTCAGCGCCGTCAGATGGGTACCCTCGGAGCATTGGTCGGGACTATCAATGTACTGACGCTCAGTAATCCAATGACATTTCATATCTCTACGTTCATTGATAGTGTTCTTGGTCAGGCAATAGGCTGTTTCCTGGCATTGATGGTGATTCTGCTGATCCGTGATACCTCAAAAGCACGCATTGCCAGGACATTGCTCAACCGTTTTATGGTGTCAGCAATCTCGTCATTGACCACCGACCCTCAGCGCAGGAAACAAAATCATCTGCCTGCGCTTTACCAGCAACTCAATATGTTGCTGAATCTGTTCCCCGAAGATATTGATAAATACAGGGTGGCTTTATTACTGATTATCGCCCACCAGCGCTTACGGTCGGTCAATATTCCTGCAGATCCTGTGTTATCTGATTTTCATAAGCAGTTGCGCCACACAGCAGGTGAAATTGCGTATGCGCGGAGCGATAGCCGGCGCAGTTATTATTTTTCTCAATTGTTACAGCAGCTGGATGACTACCAGAAAAAGCTTAGTGAATATCGTCTTTCAGAAAGTGTTACTGAACCAGTATCCCGCCTGGTGACGATGCTAGGTAAATATCAAAATACCCTGATTCAGGTCTAGTTCTCTGGTGAATGATGCAGAGAAAAAAGGGTTTCAGATGTCGTGAAGTCCAGCTTGTCGCTGGCCGGGTAAATACCCTGTTATCTCTTTCTTTCTAACGTTGCAGGAGAACAAAATGAGCCTATCGATGTTACAGAGTAATGCGCTTTTTCAGACCGGGTATTTGGTCGATGGAGAGTGGCTAACCGGTAACAGCATTTTGATGTTGAAAATCCGGCAACGGGTGAAATCATTGCCAGTGTGACTAAGGCTGGGAAAGCGGAGACAGAAGCAGCGATAGCCGCAGCACAAGCAGCATTTCCTGCATGGAGAAGTAAGACTGCTAAAGCGCGCAGCGAGATCCTTTACCGCTGGTATCAGTTGGTGACAGAAAATAAAAGCTGGCTGGCAATGTTAATGACGACCGAGCAAGGCAAACCGTTGTCTAAGGCGGAAGCCGAAGTGGATTATGCCGCCAGTTTTCTGCAGTGGTTTGCAGAACAGGCCAAGCGAATAAATGGTGAAGTGATACCCCCTGCCAAATCGGGAGCTTGTATTCTGGCTACCCGGGAGCCTGTTGGCGTTATTGCGGCAATCACTCCGTGGAATTTCCCTATGGCGATGCTCACCCGCAAGTTAGGACCCGCGCTGGCTGCGGGTTGTACGGCAGTGATTAAACCTGCCAGCAGCACTCCTTTTTGTACGTTTGCACTCCTGGTGCTTGCACAACGTGCCGGGGTGCCTGATGGGGTTATCAACGCCGTTGCTGGTGATACGCGCGCGATCAGCGAAGCAATAATGTCGAGCACTGTGGTGAGGAAAATCACTTTTACTGGCTCTACGAATATCGGTAAGTTATTGATGAGTAATGCCGCTGCCACAATGAAGAAAGTCTCGATGGAGCTGGGTGGTAATGCGCCCTTTATTGTGTTTGATGATGCAGATATCGATGCGGCGGTGAAAGGCGCGCTGGCCAATAAGTTTCGAAACGCGGGGCAGGTTTGCGTCAGCGCTAATCGGTTTTACATTCATGAGGCAATTTATGCGCGGTTTGTCAGGCAACTGACGGCAGCGGTCAGCGCATTAAATGTGGGAAACGGAATGGATGATGGAGTCACCATGGGGCCTCTTATTGATAAACTTGAAGAACATATCAGCGATGCAATATCGAAAGGGGCAACAGTACAGACCGGTGGGGCGGCAATACCAGGGAAAGGCTATTTTTGGCAGCCCACGGTGATAAGTAATGCCACCGAAGAGATGAAACTCGCTCAGGAAGAAACCTTTGGTCCGGTAGCGGCTTGTTTTCGTTTCAGTGATGAAGATGATGTTATACACCGGGCGAACAACACCGAATTTGGTCTGGCGGCTTACTTTTATACGCAGAACTTACAGCGTGTTTTTCGCGTAGCTGCTGCACTTGAAAGTGGTATGGTCGGAATCAATGAATGCGCAGTATCAACTGAACTGGCGCCATTTGGTGGCGTTAAAGAGTCTGGTGTCGGGCGGGAAGGATCAGTGCTGGGGATGGATGATTATCTTGAGATTAAGGCACTGCATTTCGGCGGTTTATAAGTCAATTTTTCGATTTCTACTATCAAAAGTAGCAAATAAAAAAGCACTGCGATTGCAGTGCTTTTTTAGTTTAAAATTATTTATAAATCTCAGCGGTCGCATGATAATCACTTTCATTACGTGCTTCAATTATACGGAAAGCCTTAGCACCTTGCTCATCAGCTTTTTGTGATAGCTGCTGACGAATATCAGAAGGGTCACCATCAATACCGCTTACAGTAACTGTTCCGATTGATTGAAGACTTTCATTTGCAACTTGTTCTTCTGAAACTAGTTTTGCTGCATTTGCACCAAAAGAAAGAACAGCGGTCAGACCCAGTAAGGCAAGAGTATTTTGATTTTCATGATGTAATCCTCATTTTTAAATTTGATTCTTTTCTTTGCTTCAGTGAAAACAGCATAGCACTAATAACTGATAAAATTAATAGCGTGATAATAATTATTAGTTGTTATATTGAGTATTTTTGATGAATTATTATAGCTTTTAGTTAAAACCAAATGAGGTTTCTGAAAATACTCTCGATTTTACAAGCAGATAAGTAGCTTTAACGCTTTGTGCGCTTTTTCAGAGGGCAGTTTTGCAAACTTTTGTATCTTCATTCGGAGGGAGTTACATCCGGTGAAATAAGAGTGGTACAATCCGCTCCCGGATTAGTGGATCTTATCCGGGAGTTGAAAACAGTAGTAAGATGAATGATTGAACAGAGTAATTAGTGAATTTACAATTCTTGTTCAAACAGCAGCAGAATGGCGTCGTGCAGTTGTTTCACGGTGAAGGCGCGGGCGGGTGTAATGAAAATAGTATCATCGCCTGCAATCGTGCCAAGAATCCCTTCCGCTTTACCAAGAGAGTCGAGAAGGCGTGCAATCAATTGGGCTGCACCTGGGCTGGTATGGATAACGACCAGAGCATCATTGAAGTCGATATCAAGCACCAGATTTTTCAGTGGGCTGGTCGCTGTAGGGACACCGAGTTCGGCGGGTAAACAATATACCATTTCCATTTTGGCATTACGGGTTCTCACTGCACCAAATTTCGTGAGCATCCGTGATACTTTGGATTGGTTGATATTATCAAAACCGCCTTCCTGCAACGCTGTAACAATTTCACCTTGCGAACTGAATTTTTCTTCTTTCAGTAACGCCTTAAAGGCTTTGGTCAGATCTTCTTGTTTTGATGGATTACGCATACTACTCCGCTGAAGTCAGACATAGAGATTTGTGCCAGATAGAGTAGCTATCACTATGCAGTTAATTGCATTTTTATGCAAATAAAGTGTGGATATATATCGCACTCAAACAACCAGGGGAAAGAGGTATCCGGGAAACGACCTCTGATATGTATATCGGAAGGTTGCCACATTCTGGTCTCTTAACTTATTCATATAACTAGATAAAAATAGAGCAATATCTTAGCGTTTTGCTGTGCAGTTGCGAGATCACAGAGGGTAAGACTGCTCATCTTTTACAGTCTTTTGCCGATATAACGGTAGGAAAAACAGATTAATGCAACAGATGCGTTGTGTCAGATAACCCGTAAAAGCGACTCGCTTCGCTATTGTTGTTATGTCAGGAGTCAATAATGAAAGTTGCAGTTCTTGGTGCCGCAGGCGGTATTGGTCAGGCCCTTGCTCTTTTACTGAAAAACCAATTACCGGAGGGGGCAGAACTTTCATTGTATGATATTTCGCCTGTTACACCTGGTGTTGCAGTCGATCTCAGTCATATCCCTACTAATGTCACGATCACGGGCTTTTCGGGTACGGATGCTGAACCTGCATTATCCGGTGCTGATATCGTTTTGATCTCGGCGGGTGTAGCCCGTAAACCCGGAATGGATCGTGCTGATCTGTTTAAAGTTAATGCTGGTATTATACAAAATCTGATTAAACAGGTTGCCATTGCATGCCCTGCTGCGCTGATTGGCATCATCACTAACCCTGTCAATACACTGGTGCCTGTTGCGGCGGCAGAGCTGCAACGAGCTGGTGTCTATGACAGGAATCGCCTGTTCGGTATTACCACGCTGGACACACTCCGTGCAGCAACGTTTGTTGCTCAGATGAAAAAGTGTAATCCGGCTGAGGTAACCGTACCTGTTGTGGGCGGGCATTCAGGTGTGACCATCTTACCTCTGCTTTCGCAAATTCCTGGTATTTCCTTTTCTGAGGATGATGTTATTGCATTAACACACCGTATTCAGAATGCCGGAACTGAAGTGGTCGAGGCCAAAGCTGGCGGTGGATCGGCAACCCTGGCGATGGGGGAAGCGGCGGCGCGTTTTGGATTGTCACTGGTGCGGGCGTTGCAAGGCGATGAGCCTGTACTCGAATATGCCTATGTCGAGGGAGATGGCACTTACGCACGCTTTTTCTCGCAACCTGTGATGGTTGGTAAGCAAGGTATTATCAGAACACTTCCTTTGGGAGAATTAAGTGTGTTCGAAGGGCACGCTCTACAAGAGATGTTACCGACGCTAGAGCAGGATATTGTATTAGGTGAGAATTATACAGCTAACTAGTTAAAATACAATATTTTTCAGGCCAGCAGTGAGAGCTGGCCTGCTTATTGTTACTCACTGTTGGAATTAACGCCAGGATACTCCTGAACAGTTATTGGCAAAGTTAACTTTTGATTTGCACGTAACAATGTGACGTCAATCACTGTGCCCGGCCGTATTTCGGCAACCTGATCCATGGTTTCCCGGGCGGAGACAGCGGGTTTATTATTCACTGAAAGGATTACATCGTTTGCCTGAACCTCAGCCCGTGCCGCGGGGCCGTCAGGGGAGACGTGAGTAACGGTGATCCCTTGAGTATGGCCCAGCGTGTTAGCCTGTTCGGTGAACTGGGGAATTTCCCGTCCGGTAATGCCGATGAATCCTCTGATCACTCGGCCATCACGAATCAACTTATTCATAATCTTCACAGCTAACTCTGTCGGAATAGCAAAGCCAATTCCTTCTGGCGTTTCCCCGTCATTACTTTTGTCGAATGACAGGGTATTAATACCCATCAATTCCCCAAGAGAGTTAATTAATGCACCGCCTGAATTACCTTTGTTGATAGAGGCATCTGTCTGTAAAAAATTTTGATAACGGGAAGGACTCAGACCGACTCTGCCGGTGGCACTGATGATTCCCTGGGTGACGGTCTGCCCGATATTGTAAGGATTACCAATCGCCATCACCAGATCGCCGATATGGGCGATGCGTTTGCTGTTGATTGGAATTGAAGGAAGATTCGGTAAGGTAATTTTTAGTACAGCAAGGTCTGTCAGGGTATCTGAACCTACCAGCATAGCTTCTGAAATTCGGCCATCCTGGAGGGCAACGATGATCTGGTCAGCGTTATTAACGACGTGTTTATTGGTTAAAATATAACCCCGGTTATCCATAATCACCCCGGATGCCAGAGTACGTATACCGAGATTTTCTGTAGATGCATCGGTGCTGCGATTGTAAACATTGACCACGGCGGGTGCTGCCCGGCGCACCGCGTCGTTATAACTGACAGGCGGCATTGAACTTCCTGAATCATCATGGGAGAGCATCTTATTGTTCATGCGTAAGGCAGGTAAGCACACCAGCAGGATTGCTGCTACCAGCAGACCAATAATCGCCGCACGAAAGAGTTTAGAAAGCATGTTTATTTTCTGAGCTATGGATAGACCCGGACAGGATAGCACGAGTCAGGCAGAGAGACAGGCTCTCTGCCAATTGTAAGCGTTTATTTATCACTCAGAGACTGAAAATCAGTTTTTTTCGGCTTTTGCATTCTCGCCACGCAATAATCCCGTTGCGCTATCCGGGTAATCGCGCGGCATCTCTATTTGCTGCGGCTCTGTTTCATGAGGATTTCTTTCTGGTGATTGTAATGCGAATGGATTATCTTCACCGGACATGCCAGGGAGTAATTCACTCGCTCCTTTTGCCATATGTTGATACAGTTGACGATAGTCGTGCGCCATGGTGTCCAGCATCTCGGCACTTTTTGCAAAATGCTGATTTACCTCATTGCGATGGTCAGCAAGTTCAGATTTGGTTTTTTCCAGCTCATATTGCAAGCTTCGTTGTTCACGTAGTTTCCTGTTGCCATAACGCATAGCCAGCGCGCCGATGACCACCCCAATAATGAATCCTATAAGCGCATATTCCCAGGTCATAATGCTGACTCCTGTTGTGTTCTTCTGTCACTAAAATCACATCGTTAAATGTCCGTACGGTTACCGTCACTATAACCGCTTATCTCACAGAAGTGGAACCCTGTAGTGATATTGCTTAATCTGAAAATGTCCTTGTCAGCGTTCCGAACGATTTTACCGAACAATTTTTGTGCGCCAGCTTTACCGCCCTGATAACAGGAGAGTCATCATGTCACCACTGGAGCATTATCGGCAGTGTTGTAGCCGACAACAATGTCAGCCCGATGCCGAGCAATTGGCAGTAATAACCGCACTGGATGCTATCTATCAGCAGATTATCAGCAGCACTATTGAGGCCAGCCGATGGCACGCGTTTTTTAGCCGGAAAGTGATACGCAAACCGCAGACTCAGATCAAAGGGCTCTATCTCTGGGGGGGCGTGGGAAGGGGTAAGACATGGCTAATGGATATGTTTTATCACGCATTACCCGGAGAGAGAAAATTACGTATTCACTTTCATCGTTTCATGTTGCGTGTGCACGATGAACTCAGAGACCTTGAGGGGCAACGCGATCCATTGGCAGTGATTGCCAAAAAAATCAAATCGGAAGCAGATGTCCTCTGTTTTGATGAGTTTTTTGTCACCGATATAGCTGATGCAATGCTGCTGGGTACGCTGCTGGAAATATTATTTTCTGAAGGGGTGACATTGATTGCAACTTCGAATATCAAGCCTGAAAATCTTTACCATAATGGCTTGCAACGGACGCGTTTTTTAACTGCTATCGCACTACTCACCACCCACTGCCATATCATGCAACTCAATGGTGAGACAGATTATCGTCAGCGTTCTACCTCAATAGTATCCGGTTGGGTGGTTGTGGGGGCCGGGCTGAGAGAACAACAGCTTGCCACAGATTATCTGGCACTCAGTGGCAATATCCCTCTGTGTGAGGAGATACTTGAGATAAATCACCGCTCTTTGTTGGTGATGGGGCGGAGTGAAGGGGTGGTTGCGATCAGTTTTAACCACTTATGTGGTGAAGGTCGTAGCCAGAATGATTATATTCGCCTGTCGGCACAGTACCATCATGTATTGTTGTTTGATGTTCCGGTGCTGACGGCCAGCGATGAAGAAGCTGCCCGACGTTTTCTGGCTCTGGTTGATGAATTTTATGAAAGAAGGGTTAAGCTGGTGGTTTATGCATCAGCAGAAATGAGGTCACTCTATCAGGGTGAAAAACTACGTTTTGAGTATCAACGTTGTTTGTCGAGGCTGACAGAGATGCAAAGTGCTGAGTACCAGAATACCCCTCACCAGCCATAAGTAGACGGGAATGGGGTTGCTGCAGTGGGTTTGCAGGAGCTAAGAGGCAGCTGATTTATCTTAAATCGCAGGTGCAGTGGAGAGTAGATTGCCAAAATGGCAGGTATTTTGTGAAAAAGAGGTCGCGCTTTGCCGATGACTTCTCTATAATCTTGCGACCCCACGTTACGGCAAAGGTTTTTTCCCAAAACTCTTTGCGTTCCGGTAACGCTATCCGAAGGGGTGGCTTGCTGGTCAAGATGGTCGTGTGAGCCTCAACCGTTTATTCAGGCGTTTGGGATTCCACCAACGTGTAACTTAATTTGGGTAAGCTTTTAGATGAAAACTTTTACAGCTAAACCAGAAACCGTCCAACGTGACTGGTATGTTGTTGACGCAACGGGCAAAACTTTAGGTCGTTTAGCGACTGAACTAGCTCGTCGTCTGCGTGGCAAGCATAAAGCGGAATATACTCCGCACGTAGATACCGGTGATTATATTATTGTTCTTAACGCTGATAAAGTTGCTGTAACAGGTAACAAGCGTAGCGATAAGATCTATTATCATCACACTGGCCATATCGGCGGTATCAAGCAGGCAACCTTCGAAGAGATGATTGCTCGCCGTCCTGAGCGTGTGATTGAAATCGCGGTTAAAGGCATGCTGCCAAAGGGCCCGCTGGGTCGTGCTATGTACCGTAAACTGAAAGTTTACGCAGGTAACGAGCACAACCATGCGGCACAGCAACCGCAAGTTCTTGACATTTAATCGGGATTACAGGCAATGGCAGAGAATCAAAACTACGGCACTGGTCGCCGCAAAAGCTCTACCGCTCGCGTCTTCATTAAGCCGGGCAGTGGTAATATCGTAATTAACCAGCGTTCACTTGAGCAGTACTTCGGTCGTGAAACCGCCCGCATGGTGGTTCGTCAGCCGCTGGAACTGATGGACATGGTTGGTAAACTGGATCTCTACATCACTGTTAAAGGTGGTGGTATCTCTGGTCAGGCTGGTGCGATCCGTCATGGTATCACCCGTGCACTGATGGAGTATGATGAGTCTATGCGTGGCGAGCTGCGTAAAGCAGGCTTCGTTACCCGTGATGCTCGTCAGGTTGAACGTAAAAAAGTCGGTCTGCGCAAAGCGCGTCGCCGTCCTCAGTTCTCCAAACGATAATTTTCCTGCTCAGGCAGTGTCAATTATCACTACCCGGTGTATTCACACCGGGTTTTTTTGTTTAGTACAAAAAATAATTATCTCTTCTGTTTTCCTGCCAAAACCAGACTAACACCCGCACAAATGGTGTAATTTCTGATAGACTGTAGGGTAATTATCGTCGATTAGCGGCACATTGATGATGGATATTCGTTCAGATGCAGCGTGTGCTAATGGTTCTCTGTCTGACAGACAGACCGGTTGAGGATTTCTCTCTGTCTGTGCAGTCACTTTCTGAATAAACGTGGAGGTTTACATGGCTGTCGCTGCCAACAAACGTTCGGTAATGACGCTGTTTTCTGGTCCAACTGATATCTTTAGCCATCAGGTGCGTATCGTGCTGGCAGAAAAAGGTGTCGGAGTTGAGATAGAACAGGTCGAAATGGATAACCTGCCGCAGGATCTTATCGATCTCAACCCCTACCGGACAATACCTACTCTGGTGGATCGCGAGCTGACACTCTACGAATCCCGCATCATCATGGAGTACCTTGATGAGCGCTTTCCTCATCCACCATTAATGCCAGTGTATCCGGTGGCTCGTGGTGAAAGCCGCCTGATGATGCATCGTATCGAGCAGGACTGGTACAGCCTGATGTATAAAATTCAGGATGGATCTGCCACCGAAGCCGAAGCCGCTGCGAAACAACTGCGTGAGGAGTTGCTGGCGATTGCACCGTTATTCAATCGCACGCCTTTCTTTCTCAGTGATGAATTCAGTCTGGTTGATTGCTACCTGGCCCCTTTACTGTGGCGTTTACCGTTGCTGGGCATTGAATTGAGTGGCAGTGGTTCTAAAGAGCTGAAAGGGTATATGACACGTGTTTTTGAACGGGACTCTTTTCTTGCCTCACTCACTGAAGCAGAACGTGAAATTCGTTTGCATTTACGGGGCTGATAGTCATGGAAAGCATGTCACTCACCGCACGTCGTCCGTATTTATTGCGGGCATTTTATGACTGGCTGCTCGACAATAATCTGACACCACATCTGGTTGTTGATGTCCATTTCCCTGGGGTAATGGTGCCACTGGAGTACGCCCGTGATGGACAGATTGTATTAAATATTGCTCCCAGGGCTGTGGGTAATCTGGCGCTGGGTAATGATGACGTGACTTTCAATGCCCGTTTTGGTGGTATTCCGCGTCAGGTAACTGTACCTATGCCAGCGGTGCTGGCAATCTATGCTCGTGAGAATGGAGCAGGTACTCTTTTTGAACCTGAAGAAGCTTATGAGGGTGCTGATAAAGATGATCAGTTATTCTCAGAGGATGCTCACCCCACTCCGATGTCAGTTATCGATGGTGATTTACCGGATGAGGAATCACCGGAGGGAGGTGATCCTGATGATTCCCCTCCCCCTAAAGGTCGAAGACCCTCTTTACGGGTGGTTAAATAAAAAAACCGGTCATCAGACCGGTTTTTTTATTTAACAGCGTAGGTGTAAAAGGGCTTGCACAGCCCTTTCTCGCGTATTAATAGACGTCACGCAAATAGCGTTTTTCTTTACGTAACTGATCGATGTAATCCGCTGCTCGTTCAGCCGACATGCCACCTGCGGTACAGATGATGTCATAAAGAGCTTGATCGACATCTTTTGCCATACGCGATGCATCCCCACAAACATAGAAGTAGGCACCCTGTTCAAGCCATGCGAACAGTTCTTCACCTTGTTCCCGCATACGGGTTTGCACATAGACTTTTTCTGTCTGATCACGTGAGAAGGCGAGATCAAGTCGTGTCAGCAACCCACTCTCCTGCCATGCCTGTAACTCATCACGGTAAATAAAATCCTGCTCCTGGTGCTGATCACCGAAGAATAGCCAGTTTTTACCAGGCGCGGATGTGGCAGCACGTTCTTCGAGAAAGGCTCTGAATGGTGCAATACCAGTTCCTGGCCCGACCATGATCAATGGTGCATTCTGGTTTGCGGGTACCCGGAAGGCCTTGTTAGGGGAAATAAAAATAGCCGGTTTCTCACCGCGTCTGACACGTTCAGCCAGATAGGTTGAGCACACACCATTCCGGTTACGTCCGCCGCTGTGATAGCGTACTGACGCCACGGTCAGATGCACCTGATTTGGGTGCGCTTTTTGGCTGGATGAAATAGAGTAGGCTCGGTGTTGCAGTGGCCGTAACAGGGAGATGAATTCAGCTGCAGTCAGTGTTCTGCTCAATTCAAGCTGCAAGAGGTCCAGTGCATCTTTGCCCCATAGCCAGACATTCAACGCATCTTTATCATCATGTTGCAGTACATGACGCAATTCCTGGTTGTTGGTATATTGTCCTACCCATTCAATCAATTTACGTGATGGTTCCGAAATCTCGACCTGATAGGTTAGCAGGTCACCAAGACTGCGATCGAATCCAGGCACAGGTGTCTGATAATCTGACTTCAACTGTTCCAGAAGTAAATTTACCAGTTCGGGATCATTCACGGGAATAACACCAAGGGCGTCTCCGGCTTCATATTTGAGACCACTGTCGGTGAGGTCAAACTCAAAGTGACGGATATCTTTGCCGGAGTCTGCGCCAGACAGGCGACGGTTGGTTGTCAGGGCGGCAGCATAAGGGTTCTGCTTGTTACTTCCTGGGATCACAGGAGCTTCAGGCAGGCTCTCCAGTGCCGGACCACTGCTACCGGCACTGGCGGCAAACTGAGGCATCGCATCACCCAGCCATGTACTGGCGGGCTCTTCGTAATCAATATCGCAGTCAACACGTTCACAGATACGTTTTGCACCTAACTGTTCAAGGCGCATATCAATAAACTTACCTGCCTGACAAAAACCGTCATAACCGGTATCACCGATCGCAAGTACAGCAAAGTGCATTTGTTCAAGTCGTGGTGCACTGCTTGCTGATAATGCCTGCCAGAATAGCTGGGCATTATCAGGCATCTCACCTTCACCGTAAGTTGATGTGACAATCAACACATGGCGCATGGCGGCAAAGACATCAATATCGACTTCACCCAGCCCCTGAACAACAGGGATCAGACCTTTTGCTCTGGCGGTTTTCGCTGCGCTTTGGGCCAGTGCTTCGGCATTACCGGTTTGTGAACCGAAAAGAATATGTAACTGAGCAGTTGCTGCCGCCGAACCTGAGGCGGCCTGGGGTTTGTCTTCGAGAACCAGCAAACGCGAGTGCAGGCCTGCCAGGAAACCAGCTAACCAAAATTTTTGCTCACCATTAAAAGGGGCATCGTCAGGAATATAGGGTATTTTCATCGCTTCTTTTACTCAATTCGCTGTCATCATGTCAGTCAACGCACACAAAGTGTGCGTCAGGATAATTTTCCAACCGCAGTTGCTAATTCGGGTAAGGCCGCCCGGGCAAAAAGCTCCTCGAAGTCAGGAAGGTGACCGAGAATCTGCCGGTTAACGCTGTCCTGGTACATGATCCAGCCGTAGGTAGCAAGACTGTCCATCGAGCGGATATTACGCTGAGTCAGGGCTGACTTATAATCTGCAATACGCTTAGCGGCGATGAGGCTGGCCAGTTGCTGATCCTCATAATTTTCAATTGCAGCGCGTGCATGACGCTGCAATTTACCGATTAAGGCAAAATCTTCCGTCATAAGCAGATTACGTACAGCTTTCTCCACTGCCGGGTCATCTACCGCTGTACCTTTTGGCAGGCGGGAGAGTGCTAACTGCTGCGCAGAACTTAAAACAGTATAATTATTTAGCAATATTAGCATGTCAGGCGTATCCGTTGCCCCATAAGCAGGCACCGCGCCATTAGCAATGGTTTTTCCTTCCCGCCAGGCGGATTTAAATTTTGCAACCTGGTGTGCAGCAAGTGATGTTGAGAGCTCTTCCAGCAAATCTTTGCGTGTTTTTGCTTTGAGGATTTCACTACTGTCCTGATACAACAGCAGTGAGCGCGGCATAATGTAGACAAAATACTGACTTTCGCTTTCCCAGTTATCGAGCAACCAAGCGGCTTTTGGTGAGCCAGTAGCCTCAAGATGCCAGTTGAGCATAGTCAATACAGCCGCTTTGTGTACCTGAGCAATCTCACTCTCTTCTGTAACAGAACCACAGAGAACGGAGTCACCGGCCGCCAGATTTTTCAGTGTTCCATAGGGGTCGTACTGATAAGCGAAACCGCCACTCATACCGTTACCAAAGCCCTTACCGAAACTGCCGAGGTTGAGAATGGCTCCATTGGTCATATACTCGCAGCAGAAGTCACCTACGCCTTCGACTACAGCAGTTGCGCCTGAGTTTCTCACCGCAAAACGGTCTCCCGCCTGGCCCTGAACAAACAGACGACCACCGGTAGCACCGAAAAGTGCGAAGTTGCCAATTAATACATTGCCATCTGCATCGCTGGAACCACCACCCGGCGAAAGAACAATAATTTCACCACCACACTGACCTTTGCCTACACCGTCATTGCAGGTGCCAGAGTGTGTTAACTTCATGCCGTCATTGCAGAAAACGCCATATGACTGTCCCGCGGAGCCAGAGGTGTTGATGTTGACACTTTCTGGTGCCAGATAGCGACGGCCACGATCGTCCTGCAGCACGGCGGGCATATGTTCAAGTTGCTCTTTACTCAGGCTGTAGTTCAGCTGTCGCTCTATATCAATCGCTAACTGACCCCCCAGGCTCTTATTACGGTTGTTCAGCGTAATGCCATCAGTCAGCGTCACTGTCGTTGCCTTCTCAGTGATCAGGCTGTTATGCAGTGGTGCCAGCCACTGTTCATCAAGTGAAAAATCTTTTTCCAGATAAACAGGGTGAGCAATGGTGATCTCTGGTACCACAGTCAGCATAGCGCGTAAATCAAGGCGACCAACTTCGAGTGGGTGATCCATCAGATGTAGCAGATCAGAGCGTCCGCGTGCCTCACGTAAAGAACGCATGCCCAAACGTGCAAGGATCTCGCGTACCTCATGTGCTACGTTCATAAAATATTGTGCTAACTGGCGGGGATCCCCGTCAAAGGCTTCCGCATTGGTTGTCAGACCTGCCGGGCATTTAATGTTACAGTTTTTCGCCATAACACATTTCAGCATCATCAGGGCTGTGGTCCCAAACTCAAAGCTGTCACCACCAAGTAGTGCGGATTTTACGACATCACTGCCTGTCTGTTGTGCGCCAGAGCAGCGAAGCAGTACTTTTTCACGTAATCCATTGGCGCAGAGTGCCTGATGAACTTCAGCGATACCGATTTCTGCAACCCGTCCGGTATATTTCAGACTGGTTACTGACGCAGCGCCTGTTCCTCCGGTATTCCCCGCGACGTTAATAACATCTGCACCGGCCTTGGCGACCCCGACAGCGATGGTACCAATTCCTTCTGAAGAGACCAGTTTAACCACCACACGCACCCGGGCTGCTTTGCAGTCATGAATTAACTGAGCCAAATCCTCAATCGAGTATGTGTCATGATGGGGAGGTGGAGAGACCAGTTCCACACCGGGGGTTCCGCCACGGGCAGCAGCGATCTCTACCGTTACTTTAGGCGCAGGCAATTGTCCGCCTTCACCGGGTTTTGCACCCTGACCGATTTTAATTTCCAGTTCTTCGAGCATAGGGTCAGCGAGATAGGCAGCCCAGACACCAAAGCGACCTGATGCCAGTTGTTTGATGCGTGAAGCACGGATGGTTCCGTGACGGGAGTAGTGCTCTCCGCCTTCACCACAGTTGCTCATCCCTCCGACCATATTGGTTCCATGGGCAACCGCTTCGTGAGCGGGCGCAACCAGAGCGCCATGGCTCATTGCACCGGAAGCAAATGTCCGGGTAATTTCACTGGCAGGTTGAATCTCATCAAGCGGCAGCGAAGGCGGTGCACTGAAGATTTTTGACAGGTAATCGCGCGCAACGCCTGTTGCACGAACCAAAAGTCGATGATCGATAACTTCATTATGATCAATATCCACAGTGAAGCGTTGTTTTAGTGCCGCAGCCAGAGCCTGAAGACGTTCATTCTGCGGTCTTAGGCCTTCAATGGTGTTAGAGAGCTGTAGAATGAAGGTATCGGCATGCTCTGCTGAAGGGGCACAATGTAATCCCTGCACCGCAAAACCATTATTCAGTAATGCATAACGTCCAAGTTTACGGGTAAATTCAGCCACGCTGTCAACATGCGTCACATCAACCGGGAAGGCCAGAATGTCACGGAGTGCAGCAGGACGGCGTTTGCGTTCTTCCAGCATCAGGCTGGAAAATTGCCGATACTCAGGCGTTACCGGGTAGTTGTCTATCACCGCAGCTGGCAGGCGCTCAAAGCTGCTGTTATCGAAAGCACTGGCTTTAATTTGAAAAGCATTGTCCAGTTTTGCCAGTGTCATCAGACGGATGAAGTTATCTTCTTCTTGTTGATGACTGGCGAAATGGATGGGTTGCTCTGTCATATCAATGAAACTGCGTACGGCAATGGTACCGTAGGAGTGTCCCGCGCCTTCTGCACGCTCTTTAAACAGACCGAGCAGAGGTATCTCGTTTTCACCCTGGATTTTGATGGCACTTTGATGCCAGTCGACAGCCATTTGTGCAATGGTATCAAAACCTGCACCACCGACAGGGGTTTTGATATTAGGGAAATATTTTTTCAGCACCGGGTCTTCGGTATCGAGGAAGTTAGGCTCAAAAAACTCACCACAACTGTAGCTTTCTACCGTACAAAGCCCCACTTTACCCATGGTTTTCATTAATGCTTTTTCTGCGGCTTTAGCGTAGCGTTTGAATGCTTTATTACCGCCATCACCTTCACCATATTTCTCTTCTGCCCGCATTTGCACGCCGAGTGGATAAATAGCTGAAGCACCAAAGCCCAGAGCAGCAGCAATATGGTGTGAAGAGATACTTTGTCCACTCTCTACAACCAGCGAAACATCAAGTCTTAATCCTTCCTGCACCAGACGCTGATTGATTGCTGATACCATCAGCAACATAGGAATGGCTGCATGGGTGGTTGAGATGTGACGATCGGTGAGTACCGCAATGCCGCCCTGGTTACGGGCAAAATCGACGACCTGTTGGGTCAGATTATCAATGGCTTTTTCCAGTGCGATAGCATTATCACGACGATTTACCGCATCGTTGCCGGTAACAGGAACATAAAGCATTTCAAAACGGGCATACGGTGCAACTTGCTGTTCACGTAATTGCAGCATATCAAGATGCGTCAAAATAGGGCTTGGGATGATGATCTGCTGCCCTTTGCTGCGACCAAGATGAGGTTTTGCACCGAGCGCAACGCGCAGTGTCATCCCATCGGCTTCGCGAATCGAGTCGAGTGGTGGATTCGTGACCTGAGCAAAACGTTGCGAGAAATAGTGCGCCATTCCCCCTTCATGATCTGAAAGGGCATTGATCGCATTGCCGTAGCCCATCGCAGAAATTTTCTCTGCGCCAGTTGCCAGCATAGGGTCCATCATAAATTTGAAGCTTTCCTGATTATAGTAGTAAGCAACAAATCGTTGATAGGTATTAAAGTCACCCCGGTAGCGTAATGGAGAACCTTGCACTTCAGCCGGGATGGTCGGCAGCGCTTGCAGTGGCACCCGTGCACCCGCCAGCTGAGATGGGTAATCTTTCTGGGCTGCGAGTTTTTCCAGCGCTTCACGCGTCGTATAGCTGCGTTTTTGGCGGTGGTCATAATAAAGCATACCACCGGCCTCAATACGGCCGCGTTTCAGAACACTTTCCGGTGGGAATGCAATTTGACCTGCTTCAGACATGGCACCGATATAGTCAGCTGTCTCAACCGAGCGTAATGGACGCAGACCAAGTCGGTCGAGGCGCGCACCGATAATTTCACCATCACCAAAAATCAGTGCTGCCGGGCCATCATTTTTCTCTTCGTACAATGAGAAGTATTCTAGCATCGCGCGGATATTTTCTGGCAGGGCGTCATCGTTTTCCCATGCCGGAGGCATCATAGAGACAACGGCGGTGATCAGGTCGAGATCATCTTCCATCAGGCGGCTTTGGATACTCTGATCGAGTCGTGAGCTATCCGACTGACCTTTCGGCCTGACGATAGTTTTGCCGCGAGCCAGTGCCAGCGCTGCTTCGGCAATTCGGTTCTTTCTGTCAGTATTCAGTTCACCATTATGCGCCATTAGCCGGAATGGCTGTGCCATGGTGGTATGTGGATCGGTGTTGGTGGAGAAACGTGTGTGGAAGAATAAGCCACGAACCTGATGATCAGGATCAACCAGATCACAGAAATAAGGGATAACTTCGTTAGAGTTCAAACGCGCTTTAAAGACCTGGGTACGCGATGAGAGCGAGAGTGGATAGAGCCCGCCGAATTGCTCTTCAGTGAATGCTCTTGCTTCTATATCTAACAGCGCACGATAGATACGTTTTTCAAAGTCGTGCTGGTTATCAATATCCCGAGGTCGGGAAAATATCCACTGGATTATCGGTAACTGGAATTGCACTGCCGCCGGACGCAATATCGTGGTATCAAGTGGCAATTCGCGTTTGTGGATAACGGCAAGCTGATGTGTGGCTAACACTTCATCGACCAGCTGCTCTGCATTTTTTCTCAATGCCGCATCTTTCGGAACGAAAAAATTACCTACGCCGAAACTACCTTGCTCGAGGGGGCTATGGGTGATTTTGCGGAAGAAATGCAGCGATAAATCGACATTGACGCCGGCGCCATCGCCAACACCTTCGGCAGACATACCGCCACGATGGGGTACCGTACAGAGTGCGGCATGAGCCATCCAGAGGACCTCATGGGTTTGCTCGCCATCCTTACGTGTAATAAAACCTACGCCACAGCTGTCATTTTCTTGTTCTGGACAATACAAACCATGTGGGTGAGGGTTTGAATGGGACATTGAGGGCCTCCTTAACATCTATAGACATTACTTACATTAATTCATACACAGCATACAAACTCAGGTAAGGTTTGATGTTCTGTGATTATCTTCACCGCTAAGATGCGGACGCTGTGGCCCCGAGCCTTTGTTGGCCAGTGAGGTTTGCACATCTGGCAGACAGGCTCTGTTATTTGTGCTCATTATGACGGCGATAACTTACATCACGAGGGAGTCTTCTTGTTGCATAGGTATGCCGAGACACTGTCCCGTTAGGAAAGCTTCCAGCGGACATTCAACTTATCGGGAAAGTGCGGCAAGGTCAAATAGTGTTGTGACGGACGCCGTTTGACCGATATTTGACTATCCCAATGAAAATTATTTATTTTTTAACAGAGTTAATCACTTTTTTACCCTGAAGCAGGGGAGGAAGTCAATACAGTGACTCACTATAGGGCAACATAGAAATGTCTGCACCATGCTAGTGCCTGATTAAAATAGTGATACGTGCTAAAAATAATAATTATATAGCACAATAACACTATTTTTCTCACTAAGCAGAGACGAGAAAAAAGTCGGCGTCATTAATGAAATTAATTTCCGCATTATCGTTTAAAATATCACTTATTTTGCATTTTTATTCTTAATCGGTTGTTGCATAGTGCGGGGTAACTTTGATGAAGCAGCGAGGATTTTTTTGATACAGGAATATAAATTTCTTTATAAATTATTTGGTTGTATGCTAATTCTTCAAAAGTAATAACGTAATCTTTCTGCTTTCCGGACTGACCTGGCTTCAGGTTCCGCCGGAGAAGCGTGTTATCGCCATGCATCGATTTATATAGCCAGAAATACGCTTCCCTGAGTGGTTATTCAGGGAGGGGACTGGCAGGAGTATTTATGAAACAACTTCGTTTACTGGCTCAGTATTATGTCGATCTGTTAGTCAAACTTGGGCTGGTGCGTTTCTCGTTGCTTCTGGCTTCGGTGCTCGTCATTCTGGCCATTGTGGTGCAGATGGCGATCACGATGGTATTACACGGGCATGTCGAGCCGGTGGACCTGGTACGTTCAGTTTTCTTTGGTTTACTGATCACGCCCTGGGCGGTCTATTTCCTTTCAGTTGTTGTTGAACAACTCGAAGAGTCACGGCAGCGGCTCTCACGTCTCGTCGATAAACTCGAAGAGATGCGGCAGCGTGATTTAGCCCTTAATCAACAAATGACTGAAAATATTAATCAACTCAATCAGGAAATAGCCGAACGAGTTAAAGCAGAGCAATCACGTTTGCAGGTGGGTGATAAACTCCGTGAAGAGATGGAGCGTCGTGAAGAAGCACAAGTGGAGCTGGAGCAGCAGAGTTCTTTTCTGCGATCCTTCCTTGATGCATCACCTGATTTGGTCTTTTATCGTAATATCGACCAGCAATACTCAGGCTGTAATCGCGCCATGGAATTGCTGACCGGCAAAAGCGAAAAACAGCTGATAGGTCTCACGCCGCGTGAAGTTTATGATACCGATACCTCGGTGAAAGTGCTCGAGACTGATGAAAAAGTCTTCCGTCATAACGTCTCTCTGACTTATGAGCAATGGTTTAAGTACCCTGATGGCCGCCGGGTTTGTTTTGAAATTCGTAAAGTACCCTATTACGACAGGGTCGGTAAGCGCAATGGGTTAATGGGGTTTGGTCGGGATATTACGGAGCGTAAACGCTACCAGGATGCACTTGAGAACGCCAGCCGCGAGAAAACCACTTTCATCTCTACCATCAGTCATGAGTTGAGGACTCCGCTGAATGGTATTGTCGGTCTGAGCCGTATCTTACTGGATACAGAACTGAATGCAGAGCAGGCTAATTATCTGAAAACAATAAATATTTCTGCCATAACTTTAGGCAATATCTTTAACGATGTTATCGAAATGGATAAGATAGAGCGGCGGAAAGTGAAAATTGATATTCAGGAAACTGATTTTATAGGTTTTCTTTCTGATATTGAAAATATTTCAGGTTTACTCGCTCAGCCCAGGGGACTCAATTTTATCCTGCAGCCACAACCTCCTTTGCCAGAAAGAATCATGTCCGATGGCACTCGTTTGCGTCAGATCCTCTGGAACCTGATTGGTAACGCGGTGAAGTTTACTCAGCACGGTCAGATAGTGGTTCGTGTCCGATACGAAGAAAATGAGCGACTCTGCTTTGAGGTGGAAGACTCGGGGATCGGTATTCCTTTTGATGAGCAGGATAAAATCTTTGCCATGTATTACCAGGTAAAAGATAACCTTGGAGGCAGACCCGCGACGGGCACGGGTATTGGACTGGCGGTTTCAAAGCGACTTGCTCAAAGTATGGGAGGCGATATCAGTGTCGAAAGTTCACCGGGGGCGGGTGCGTGCTTTACATTAACCGTGCATGCACCTGCGGTTTCAGAGCCCGAAGAACAAACTTCATCAGTCAGTAATAACCTGCTTTTACCTTCATTACATGTGCTGTTAGTTGAAGACATCGAACTTAATGTTATTGTCGCTCGCTCTGTCCTTGAAAAATTAGGCCACAGTGTGGATGTGGCAATGAATGGTAAGGATGCTTTGCAATTATTCCGCCCTGAAGATTTTGACCTGGTATTACTGGATATTCAGTTACCTGATATGACTGGATTTGATGTAGCCCGTGAAATACATCAGCGTTTTGCCGGGGAGACACTGCCTCCTCTGGTCGCGCTGACAGCAAATGTTTTAAAAAATAAGAAAGAGTATCTCAACGCCGGTATGGATGATGTACTTAGCAAACCACTTGCAGTCCCTGAACTAACCGCCATTATTCGTAAGTATTGGGACTGTGAAGGTGGCGAGGTCAGTGAGAACACCGTCAGTGACGTAGTGACCTCTTCTGCCGCGCGTCTGGATATTGGCATGCTGGAGCAGTATATCGAACTAGTCGGGCCGCAATTAATTGTTAAAAGTCTGGCAATGTTTGAAGAGATGATGCCTGGTTATCTCGATGTGCTTGATTCAAATATGATGGCCCGGGATCAAAAGGGTATCGCTGAAGAAGGTCATAAAATTAAAGGTGCTGCCGGTTCAGTGGGATTGATTCATCTGCAACAAATTGCCCGCCAAATACAATCTTCGGAACTACCCGCGTGGTGGGATAATGTTCAGGACTGGGTCGATGAATTGAAACTGGAGTGGCGACACGATGTTGAAGTATTACGTCAGTGGGTCGCACGGATAGAAAAAAATAACCCCGACCGAAGTCGGGGTGCGCGAAGACCGCGCCAACACCAGGGAAAAAGTTAACCTATGTCAGTCAGTTTGAGTCTCTGACAAAGGCTATTATTCGTTAAGCCCTTTTGAACTATCCTAACAAAATCTGTATCACGTGTTACTTGATTCATTAAATTGTGTGATGTAGATCAGGGTGTATGGATAGGAAACATTAAATTGATGATATAGTCAAGTCGGGAATGTGTTTTAATGATTTTTCGTTTGCTTTTTGCACTAAAAAGAGAACTATGATGACTTTCCGATATTATTACATCAGTAATATCTATCAAAGCTAAGGGAAAAATTAGAATAGAGACAAATTTCACCATCAGGATATTTTAGCCAGTTGTGTACCGTCTTATAAGCATTACTGATAATAATAGATGTGTTTTCGATATAAAATAGGTTTTAATATTTACAATAATTTCCAGAAATTGAAAGGTGGTTCCGTGCTTTTCTTTTAGTGAAAAAATTTCATGTTGTTAACCCGCTGACATCATCGGTTGATAATGAAATGCTCAATTGTGTCTTTTGTGATTAAATTTAAGAATGAATTGGTATTATAAACATAAAAAAAATAAATATGTTTCCCTGCCTAATCAAAAGAAAAAGTACGCTATTTAGCTTTTCTTCGTGCAGAATGTTAGCAAATAAAGGTTTTCACCAGGAATAAAACAGAATTTAATCTTAACTTAACCAAAATTATTTTATCTAAAAAATAGACGGCCGGATATTTTGCGAATTTTTGCTACAGGGAATCCGGTCAAAGGATATATTACTCGTGTCAGGAAAAAAAACAGTTGCTGGTTTATTGACAGTTATCCTCCGCAGGTTATTACTGTTCGCTGTGATGTGGTGGTGGGGTGGGGTGGTATTGTTTTCATTCCTGCCCGTTCCTTTTTCCACTGTGATGCTGGAAAAACAGATAGCTGCGTGGAGTAGCGGTAATGAGAGTTATCGTAGTCACTCCACCTGGGTGGGTGCTGATCAGATATCGCCCTGGATGCGGCTGGCTGTTATTGCAGCTGAAGACCAAAAGTTTCCCTCGCACTGGGGCTTTGATGTCCAGTCTATCCTGGCTGCTTTACATCAGGATAAAAATCGCATCAGAGGGGCTTCAACCCTGACACAACAAACCGCGAAAAATGTCTTTTTATGGAATGGAAGGAGCTGGCTCAGAAAAGGTATGGAGGCGATGATCACCCTATCACTGGAGCTGGTCTGGTCGAAAAAACACATTCTGACTGTTTACCTGAATGTGGCTGAGTTTGGCGATGGGATTTATGGGGTTGAAGCAGCATCCCAACACTTTTTCCATCGACCCGCCAGTCAGCTGACCCCCTCTCAGGCTGCACTGCTGGCTGCCGTTTTGCCTAATCCCATAAAATTCAGAGTTAAATCACCTTTTTCCTACGTTTCGCAGCGACAGCAGTGGATCCTCGGGCAGATGAGGCAATTAGGCAGTGTTGCATTTATAGATACTCATCAGCTGCAATGAGCTTGCTGAGTGGATATGTGATGAGGTTTTTTTCATGAGTCATTTACTCCTGGGCAATGCGGGAGCGTGAACCTCCTGATGTCTGCCAGGGAGAAGTCGGTGGTAATTTAACAACAATCGCTTATTCTTCGTCAAATCCAGCTTTAAATAGCGATATGACAGCATCCAGTGCCATACGTTCTTCGTTGCCGGATGCTTCTACTTCGATACGCCCGCCTTGTGCAGAATCCAGCATCAGGAGTGCGATGACACTGCTGGCTTCTGCTTCGACACCAGCTTCGTTGCGTAACAGGACTTCGGCATCAAAACTTTGAACTAATTCAAACAGTTTCATCGCCGGTCTGGCGTGCATTCCCAGTTTATTAGTAATTTCGACAACCTGACAGACACTCATAGAGCACCTTTTTCTAATGTACGGTGACGGGTCTGCACATTTTTTCCCCGGCTACGGAAGTATTGGGCCAATTGTTCAGCAATATAGACCGAACGGTGCTGGCCTCCTGTACAACCAATCGCGATGGTGAGATAACTTCGATTATTGCTTTCGAGCATAGGAAGCCAGCATTCGAGATAGTTGCGTGTCTGATAAATAAAATGATGAACTTCAGTGTGTTGAGAAAGAAAGGTTATTACGGGCATATCAATACCGGTCAGAGGGCGCAATGCAGGGTCCCAATGAGGATTAGGTAAAAACCGCACATCGAATACATAGTCTGCATCGGCAGGAATACCATGTTTATAGCCGAAGGACTCAAACAACATCGTGAGCTCTCGCTCCCGGGAACCCGTCAGGCGAGCGCGGAGAACCTCTGACAGTTCATGCACCGACATCTGAGAGGTATCAATCACCAGGTCAGCACGGGCCCGCAGTGGCTCCAGCAACGTATTTTCTCTGTCAATCGCGTACTCCAGTGACAGGCTGTCGTCAGAAAGGGGATGACGACGACGGGTATCACTGTAGCGTCTGATTAACGTGTTTCTGTCAGCATCGAGAAACAGTAATCGTGGTGTAAAATGCGAGGGTAAGTCTGTCAGTGCTTTTTCCAGAATATCCGGTGACGAGGGCATGTTACGCACATCAATGCTGACTGCTACATGCACATTATGGTCCGTCAGCGATTGTGCCAGTGCTGGTAACATGATTACCGGCAGATTGTCTACGCAATAGTAGCCCATATCTTCCAGAGCACGCAGCGCTACTGATTTCCCGGAACCGGAACGCCCGCTGACAATCATAAGTACCATATTGTTGCCCCCTGAAAGAGATATTTATCGTGCTTAGATAAAGTATAGCATGCCGCCATCTGCAATAATGATGACAGATGCTATCGCTGACATGGGCTATTCATTAGATGAAGCACTATCATGTTCTGTCATGATTTGGTAGAGCTCTTCATTACTTTGCGCAGCCCGCAGACGCCGACAGACCGTCTTATTCGCAAGGTGCCTGGCAACAAGGGATAACGTGTGCAGGTGTGTTTTGCATTGATCGGCAGGGACGAGCAGTGCAAACAGCAGATCAACTGGTTGATTATCGATAGCATCGAAAGCGATTGGTTGATCCAGACGAATGAAAACACCGACGGCACGAAAGGTATCTTCCAGGAGTTTACCGTGAGGAATGGCAATACCGTTACCGATGCCAGTACTGCCCATTCTTTCGCGGGTCAGAATAGCGTCGAAGATAGTTTGATGGGGTAGATTCAGCTCACTGGCTGCAAGCTCACTGATGATTTCCAGTGCTCTCTTTTTACTTTGGCAATGCACCGCATTGCGAGTACAGGAGAGGGTGAGTACTGTATTCAGTTCCAGCTCATTTGTCATCATAGTATTATAAGTATCTTTACTATAAACATCAGTCACATATGGTGCGAATTGAATTTGCAAAGTTAGCAAAATCCGGATCTCGACAAAGGTATATGCTGTTGTTTTAGTGTATTAACTGGTGTTGTTATCATGTAACGTATCAAAAAATAGTTACTGTTATGGATTGAATAATATTGATTATTTTATCCTTTACTCTCTCCTGGCACATTGCTGAACTTACTTGCTTGCCATGTACCGATAATTCGCATCCCGACGAGCATTAGTGTTTGCTGACGAAAACAAAACTCCGCCAGACTAGTCAACCCACGGTATGTTGTCGTAACTCATGAGAAATGTCGAGTGCTCTCTTTAATGAGGTGTTTTATTGCATTCTCAGATCAATTTTTTTCGCTGATTAGAGGGGGCTATGGCGAGAGCCTCGCGATATTTTGCTACTGTCCGACGCGCAATAATAATCCCCTGGTCTGCCAGCAAAGCAGTCAGTTTACTGTCGCTCAGCGGCTTCGCCGGATTTTCGGCGGCAATAAACTTCTTCACTAAAGCGCGTATTGCCGTTGAAGAGGCCTCACCTCCACTGTCGGTATTTACATGACTTGAGAAAAAATACTTTAGCTCGAAGATACCTCTGGGGCTGTGCAGATACTTTTGAGTGGTCACCCGTGAGATAGTGGACTCATGCATATCGACGGAGCCTGCGATATCAGCCAGTACCATCGGCCGCATAAACTCTTCACCCTGCTCAAAAAAAGCCTGTTGTTGGTCAACAATGCAGCGGGTAACTTTCAATAAAGTATCATTTCTGCTTTCGAGACTTTTGATTAACCAACGGGCATCCTGTAAATAAGTGCGGATAAACTGATTATCACTCTCATTACGCGCACTGCCGCCCATTGCTGCATAATGTTGGTTAATTTTCAGACGAGGAACGCTTTCTGCATTGAGGTCTACCGACCAGTGCTGATTGACTTTACGGACCAGAACATCAGGGATGACATATTCAGCTTCACTGGTATTGATAGATTCCCCTGGACGAGGGTCAAGCGTCTGAATAAGTTGCATTGCCCCTTTCAGTCTCTCTTCTTTCAGACGAGTGACGCGCATTAACGCTCTGAAATCATGATGTGCGAGTAAATCAAGGTGTTCACTGACTATCAACCTGGCTTCCTGCAGGAAGGGGGTTTTGTCGGTGAATTGGGATAACTGTACAAGCAGACAGTCTCTTAAGTCTCTGGAGCAGACCCCAACTGGATCAAAGCGTTGAATTCGCTTCAGTACGGCTTCCACCTCATCCAGCGCCACCTCAGCATCTCCGATACTCTCTTGTATCTCTTCCAGCGAGACAGTCAGATAGCCTGTTTCATCAACCGCGTCGACAATCGATGTGGCAATGGCACGATCTGTATCAGTAAACGGTGTCAATTCTACCTGCCACATCAAATAGTCCTGCAGAGATTGTGTGGTTTCACCCTGATAGACAGGTAATTCATCATCGTGATAATCGGTGCCGGTACCGGAAGGTGTGCCTGCGGTATAGATTTCGTCCCAAGTTGCGTCGAGAGGGAGTTCCTCGGGCATGTCTTTCTGTTCCAGTGCCTCACGGGTATCCAGTGATTCAGTTTCCTGATACTCAACGGCCTCAATCTCATCATGCGGATCAGTTTGTTCGAGTAATGGATTATTTTCCAGGGCCAGCTGAATTTCTTGCTGAAGCTCAAGCGTGGAAAGCTGCAACAGACGGATAGCCTGCTGCAACTGGGGAGTCATAGCAAGTTGTTGACTCAACCTGAATTGCAAACCTTGCTTCATAGCAGCCTACCCATGTATCAGAAAATTAACAGCTAATCACAGGCGGAACTCTTCGCCCAGATACACGCTTTTCACGTGTTCATTTTGCAGAATTGCCTCTGGTGAACCATGTGCAATCAGATGTCCCTGGCTCACAATGTAAGCGCGCTCACAGACATCAAGTGTTTCCCGCACATTATGATCGGTGATCAGTACACCAAGCCCACTGTCGCGCAGATGTTCGATGATTTTTTTTATATCGATCACAGAAATCGGATCAACCCCGGCAAAGGGTTCATCTAACAGAATAAATTTAGGGTTAGCTGCCAAAGCCCGGGCAATCTCTACCCGGCGGCGTTCACCTCCTGACAATGCCTGACCGAGGCTATTACGCAAGTGGCTGATATGAAACTCTTCGAGTAACTCATCGGCCCTGTCTCGCTGCTGCCCGGCAGTCAGGTCATCACGGATTTGCAGCACCGCCATTAAATTATCATAGACACTGAGACGGCGAAAAATCGAGGCCTCCTGAGGCAGATAGCCAATACCACGACGTGCACGGGCATGCAACGGAAGCAGGCTGATATCTTCACCATCGATAGTGATTTTGCCTGCATCGCGAGTGACAATGCCAACTACCATGTAGAATGTCGTGGTTTTTCCTGCACCATTCGGGCCGAGCAAACCAACGATTTCTCCTGAGTTAACTTTCAGGCTGACATCCTCGACAACGCGTCGTCCTTTATAGGCTTTGGCGAGATTGTCTGCGGTCAAAATAGCCATCTGTTATCGCTCCGCCTTAGTTTTTTCTGCTGGTGTTTTATCCTGAAGTTGCGACGGCACCAGCACGGTAGTGACGCGTTTACTGGCATTGCTGTATGCCTGCATTTTCTGTTCTTTCACCAGATAGGTGATACGGTCGCCTTTCACATTACTGTCCAGCTGTTCCAGATAGGCGTTATCTGTCAACTCGACAAAGTCTTTGGCTAACTCATAGTGCATTTTTTGAGCATGGCCTTTGACGGGTTTGCCGTTATCCTGCAATTGATAAAACGTTGCCGGGTTTCCCCAGGCGTCAATGACTGTTTTTTTACTATCACCGCCAGGACGTGTAACCACTACTTTATCGGCTGTGATTTTTATAGACCCTTGATTAATAACAACATTTCCACTGAACGTGGTGACGTTGTTTTGCATATCAAGTGCCTGATTTTCTGAGTCGACAAACACAGGCTTATCGGTGTCACCTGTCAGTGCCTGAGCTGGTAAGCTGGTGGCAAGCAGCAGACTGAGGGTCAGTGATATCAGATTATGGTTTGTTTTCAATTTCATAGGAGGTTTTCACCTTTTCGATCAGCTCAGCTGTTTTATTCCGTAAATTTCCACGCATTTTCAGGCCACTCGAACCAAAATTGCTGCCGTAAAGTGTCACTTCATCGTCAGAGGTGACATCCTGCGTCACGAGATTAATAATTGCATTATCAGTTTTTATTTGTTTCAGTTGCGATGTTTCAGTCAGACTGTTTACAACAACATGCCCATACAAATACAACATTTTGTCATTTGTCAGCCTGGCTTTATCCGATTTTACTGACCAGGTCGCTGTCTGGTTCTCATCGTATGTTGTCATAACCGGATGTTCAAACCAACTGGTGGCATCGGCAGAAAAGTAGGTCACTTCCTCAGAGCGTAGTTTGTAACTAAGCTTACCTTCTGGATTATAGACTGCCGTATCGGAGGTCTGGCTGGTATATGTCGGTTCCTGGGTGTTGCTTGTCACCGGGGTAGGTGAGCTCTGACGGTCAGCGAGATTCCAGCCGATTAAAATGATCGTCACCAATAACAGCAGCAATGTTATCCAGCGTCGGAATGTATTCATACCGATTGCCCTCTGGCTTGTTCAAATTTATCCTGGGCTATCAGAATGAGATCACAGATTTCTCTTACAGCCCCGCGGCCTCCTGCAGTGCGTGTAACATATGCTGCACGAGATAATAACAATGGATAGGCATCTGCAACAGCGACACTGAGTCCGATTTGTGCCATAACCGGCCAGTCAATCAGGTCATCACCGATATAAGCGACTTGTTCGCTGGTAAGCTCCAGTTTGTTCAGCAGCTCACGATAAGCGATTACTTTGTCAAATTGTCCCTGATAAAGATGGGTAATACCCAGTGTTTTACAGCGGTCTTCCAGTAATTTTGCTTTTCTGCCAGTGATGATAGCGACGTCAATGCCGGCATCTAACAGACAACGGATGCCATAGCCATCGCGGACATTGAAGGCCTTTAACTCCTCTCCCTGATTACCCTGATAAATTAGCCCGTCAGACATGACGCCATCCACATCACAAATCAGCAGGCGAATATCACGGGCCTGCGTCATGACCTGTGCGCTGACAGTACCATAGCAAGTTTCAATATCCTGGGAAAAAAGCGTCATTACTCTCTAATCCTTATTACACAACACCAGCGCGCAGCATATCATGCATATGCACGATTCCCTGCAATTGATCACCTTCTGCGACCAGAAGAGCGGTAATATTTTTACCTTGCATGATATTCAATGCATCGACCGCCAGCATATTGGCATGAACACGAATACCACCGCGGGTCATTACGGAAGTGATGGGGGCATGAATAATATCAACGCCTTGATCAAATACCCGTCGTAAGTCACCGTCCGTAAAAATCCCTTCAATTCTCATATCTGCAGAGCAAATGACGGTTAATCCCATATTCTTACGCGTCATTTCAAACAACGCATCACGTAGAGAAGCGTCTGGTTCGACGACAGGAATATCCTCCCCGCTGTGCATGATGTCAGCCACTGTCAGCAGCAGTTTCCGACCCAATGCGCCTCCTGGATGGGAAAGGGCAAAATCCTCAGCCGTGAAGCCGCGCGCTTTCAGTAACGCAACGGCCAGTGCATCTCCCATGACCAGCGTTGCAGTAGTACTGGATGTCGGAGCTAATCCTAAAGGGCAGGCTTCCATCGGCACCTTCACACAAAGATGAATATCAGCCGCGCGTCCCATTGTGCTCTCAGGCCGACTGGTCATAGTGATGATAGCGACTTGTAAGCGTTTCAGAACGAGCATCAAGGCTAAAATTTCTGCAGACTCACCAGAGTTAGAGATAGCAATCACGACATCTCCCTGACTTACCATACCCAAATCACCGTGGCTGGCCTCAGCAGGGTGGACGAAAAAAGCCGGAGTACCTGTACTGGCAAAGGTGGCGGCGATTTTTTTACCGATATGTCCCGACTTCCCCATACCCATCACTACTACTTTACCTGTGCAATGGTATATGCGTTCACAGGCCCTGCTAAAATCCTCATTGATATACTGATCCAGTTGTTCAAGTCCCTGACGTTCGATAGCCAGCACATCTTTACCCGCTTGTTGAAAGCTGAATCCTGGGGTAATAGAACGAGTTACCATAGGTAGAGTCCTTTTCATAGTAAAGAGGTGGACGGAAACCAGTAGAGCAAGGCTATCCAGGCAACCAAAGCCAGTAATAACAATAGCCCGGTTAACCGTCCTAATTTTCGCGTCTTTTGCAGGCACAGTAAGGTGAAGAGCGCACTTACACCGAGCATCAGCCAGTAATCCCGGGCGAAAGCCTGAAGATCAATCGCGCCAGGATGTAACAGTCCCGGCGCGCCCAGAACAATTGTAATGTTATAGATATTTGAACCGATCAAATTGCCAATGGCAATATCATCCTCGCCTTTTAGCGCCCCGGCGATCACCGTCGCCAGTTCAGGCAAACTGGTGCCTATCGCCAGAAGTGTCAGACCGATGACTAATTCACTGATACCGAAAAAATCAGCAATGACAGTGGCATTATCAATAACCATACGTGTTGAAACAGGCAGAATAATTAGTGCCATGACTAACCACAAAAAAGCAACTGTCTGGTTGGTATCGTCGCGTGGCAGTTCTGCCAGCTGTTCGCGGGTGAGCGTATCCTGTTGTTGATTTTTCCCGTTTTTTCGTGCCAGATGGATGATAAATAGTTGATATGCAAATGCGGTCAGGATTAACGCTCCTCCTTCGTAGCGGCTGAGAGTGCTGTCGAAAAGTATGACACCACACAGCAGGGAAACAAGCAGCATAAGGAGAAGTTCGCGTCGGATTAGTTCTGACCTGATAGTAAGAGGATGCAGCAACGCAGCACCGCCCATGATCAGTAACATATTGATCATATTTGAACCGAGCGCTGTGCCAACCGCGATATTGATCTGACCATGCGTTGCTGCGGAAACAGAGACGATAATTTCAGGCAGTGAAGTTCCAATGCTTACCACCGTCATGCCGATGATGAACGGGGGGATACCGATTCGGCGACCGAGTATTGCCGCACTAAAGACCAGGCGGTCTGCGCCGTAGGCAAGTAGAATAGAACCAATAATAAATAAGACAGTTGCAACAAGCATGGATAAATCCTTCGATCAGGACGGAATTAGCGACTGATCTGGCGCAAAAATAAACGGTTGTTGGCAGCAGCTGGGCCTTTCCTGTTAGTCCACACGGTGATGTGGTATTGCGTACTGCAGGCATTTGGTCTTGCTCATGAAGTAAACATTAAAAGGCTGACTGGGGACGCTTGACGAGATTCTGACGGGAGAGAGACGAAAAGTAAAACAGATGGCGGATTTATTACGGGTTTTGAGGTAAGTTTCTGTAAAAGTATCTTGTTTGCTAAGTAATGCGCTACCATCATGGCTAAAATCTATGAAAGCCAAAGATGATATAAGGACAGTTATGGGCCAAGAGGTAACCAATCTGGTCGATATTCAGGGGGTCACTTTTTCGCGTGGTGAGAGAAAAGTTTTTGATAATATTTCGCTCTCAGTACCGAAAGGGAAGATCACTGCCATAATGGGACCATCAGGAATTGGAAAAACAACCCTTCTGCGGTTAATCGGTGGGCAGTTGCGCCCCGATCACGGTGACATCTGGTTTCATGGCGAGAATATACCTACACTTTCGCGCAATCGTCTTTATCATGCGCGCAAAAAAATGAGTATGTTATTTCAGTCCGGCGCGCTGTTTACTGATCTGACCGTTATCGAAAATGTCGCATGGCCATTAAGGGAGCATACGCATCTACCGGAAGCGTTGTTACATAGTACGGTGATGATGAAGCTGGAAGCTGTCGGTTTGCGTGGTGCGGCTGAATTGATGCCATCTGAACTTTCGGGGGGGATGGCAAGACGTGCAGCACTTGCCCGTGCTATCGCACTGGAGCCCGATCTTATCATGTTTGATGAACCGTTTGTGGGTCAGGATCCCATCACCATGGGGGTTCTGGTGAAACTGATTGCTGAATTGAATCACTCACTTGGAACGACCTGCATTGTTGTTTCACATGATGTGCCGGAAGTACTAAGTATTGCGGATTATGCCTACATTATTGCCGGACAACAGGTTATAGCTCAGGGGACGGCGAAAGGCTTACAGGAAAACAGTGACCCACGTGTGAGGCAGTTTATCGATGGTCTGGCGGATGGGCCGGTGCCTTTCCGCTTTCCTGCCGGTGATTATTTGCAGGATCTTATCGGTGCAGGGAGTTAACAGCGTGACGGTAATGAGATTTTTTGCCTCTGTTGGTAAACAGGGAATTGCGACTTGTGCCGCATTTGGCCGAGCAGGTCTGATGCTGTTCCATGCTTTGATTGGTATTCCCCAATTTCGTAAGCATGCACCGCTGGTGATCAAGCAGTTATATAGCCTCGGTGTATTATCATTATTAATTATCGTGGTCTCCGGGTTATTTATTGGCATGGTGCTTGGGTTGCAAGGATATCTGGTCCTGACAACCTATGGTGCTGATACTAGCCTTGGTATGCTGGTAGCACTCTCTTTGTTACGCGAATTGGGACCGGTAGTCACCGCACTCTTATTCGCCGGACGTGCTGGATCGGCATTGACCGCTGAACTTGGTTTGATGAAAGCCACAGAACAGTTATCCAGCATGGAGATGATGGCCGTTGATCCATTACGACGTATTGTCTCTCCTCGCTTTTGGGCGGGTGCAATCAGTATGCCTCTGCTCACAATGATTTTTGTTGCAGTAGGGATTGCTGGTGGTGCATTAGTCGGTGTTGGCTGGAAAGGGATAGACAGTGGTTTTTTCTGGTCAGCGATGCAGAGTGCAGTGGATGTCAGGCATGATGTTATTAACTGTGTTATCAAAAGTGTGGTATTTGCTTTTGCGGTAACCTGGATTGCACTTTTTAACGGTTATGATGCCATACCCACGTCGGAAGGGATCAGCAGGGCAACAACCCGTACGGTGGTGCATGCATCACTTGCTGTTCTGGGATTGGATTTTGTGCTTACGGCACTGATGTTTGGGAACTGATGTAATGCAGACGAAAAAAAGCGAAGTCTTGGTAGGGATATTTATACTGTTAGCGCTTTTGGCAGCACTTTTCCTCTGTCTGAGGGTGGCGAGTGTCCAATCTTTGGGAAATGCGCCGACATGGAGCTTGTATGCGAACTTCAATAATATTGGTGGTCTGAAAGCCGGAGCTCCGGTCAAAATCGGTGGGGTGGTTATCGGTCGGGTATCTTCTATTGTTTTGGATAACATGACACTTGAACCTCGCGTGACGATGGAGATTGAAGACCAGTATAATCAGTTACCTGATACAAGTTCGTTGGTCATCAATACCGCTGGATTACTTGGTGAGCAATATCTCACATTGAAAGTAGGCTTTTATGACCCTGACATGGGCGTCAGTATGCTTAAAGATGGGGCGACGTTGCAGGACACGAAATCAGCTGTCGTGCTCGAAGATCTTATAGGGCAATTTTTGTACAAAAGCAATGATGCTAAAACGGGTTCATCTGACGATGGGGGTGAAAAAAAGAGTGATACAACCTCCCCGGCAGTGACTCATTAACAAGAGGATAAATGATGCTGAAGCGAATTTTGATGGTCGTGCTGATGATTGCAGCACCACTGGTGGCTCAGGCGGCGACAGACCAGACGAATCCTTATCGCTTAATGAATGAAGCGGCGGAAAAAACCTTTACCAGACTGAAAAATGAGCAACCAAAAATCAGACAGAATCCTGACTATTTACGCGAAATAGTCCGGGAGGAGCTGTTGCCATATGTACAGGTTAAGTATGCGGGTGCATTGGTATTGGGAACTTACTATAAAGAGGGGTCAGCCGCACAGCGTGATGCTTACTTTAAAGCTTTTGGTGAGTATCTCGCCCAGGCTTATGGTCAGGCACTGGCCCTCTATCACGGACAAACCTACCAGGTTGCTCCGGAACAACCGTACGCTGATAAAAACATTATTGCTATCAGAGTAACAATTGTTGACCCGAATGGCCGACCTCCGGTACGCCTCGACTTTCAGTGGCGAAAAAACAGCCGCACAGGTGAATGGCAGGCGTATGATATGATTGCTGAAGGTATCAGTATGATCACCACCAAACAAAATGAGTGGGGTGACATGCTGCGTACCCAGGGGATTGATGGTTTAACGGCTCAGTTGCAGTCGTATGCTAATCAGCCGATTACCCTGGATAAGCAACCGTAATGGACAATACATTGCAATGGCGCAGTGAAGGGCAGGTACTGCGTCTTAACGGTTGGCTGAAAGAGAATACCTTGCAAGAGTTGTGGCAAAAACGTCAGCAGGCGATGTCAGAAATCTGCGTAATAGACGTGTCGGGTGTTGAGCATATCGACTCTGCGGGGCTGGCACTGTTGGTACATCTCTCTCAAATTGCAACTCATCAAGAGACCCCCTGCAGGCTCGCGGGGGTTTCAGATAAATTGCGCTCGTTAATCATGCTCTATAATTTGCAAAATATTATTAAGTTTTAGTCTGTAACTATTTGATAGTTATGTAACTATTAAAGCCTCTCATCAGGCAGAGGCTTTTCCCTGTTTCGGCATTCAATGCTTTCCTCTAAGATAGACGCCTAATTCACATAACTCTATTTTTTAAGTCGTATGGAAAATAATGAAATTCAGAGTGTATTAATGAATGCACTCCCTTTGCAGGAAGTTCACGTTACAGGTGATGGTAGTCACTTCCAGGTGATTGCGGTAGGTGAACTGTTCGCTGAGCTGACTCGTGTTAAAAAACAGCAAACGGTTTATGCCCCGTTGATGGCTTTTATTGCTGACAATCGCATTCATGCTGTGTCGATTAAAACATATACCCCTGAAGAATGGGCGCGTGATCGTAAATTGAATGGCTTTTAGTCAGATCATTGCCTGACACAGAGAGACCGGATGAATGAGTTACTAACAGAGAGAATCAGGTGAAATGGATAAATTTCGTATACAGGGGCCGACTCGCTTAAGTGGGGAAGTTACCATTTCTGGTGCGAAAAATGCGGCATTACCGATCTTATTTGCTGCACTGCTGGCCGAAGAGCCAGTAGAGATTACAAATGTTCCCCAGTTGAAAGATATTGATACCACTCTGCGCCTTCTGGAGCAATTGGGGTTAAAAATTACCCGTCAGTCATCGATTATTGTCGATGCCAGTGAAGTCAATGTTTACTGTGCACCTTATGAGTTAGTCAAAACGATGCGCGCCTCTATTTGGGCTCTGGGGCCGTTAGTCGCCCGTTTTGGGCAGGGAGAAGTCTCCTTACCTGGAGGATGTGCGATCGGTGCCCGCCCGGTGGATCTGCATATTTCAGGATTAGAGCAATTGGGTGCTGGGATCCGCCTGGAAGAGGGGTATGTGAAAGCATCGGTTAATGGGCGTTTGAAAGGCGCTCATATTGTTATGGATAAAGTCAGTGTTGGAGCGACCGTCACGATCATGAGTGCGGCGACACTGGCGACAGGTGTCACGGTTATCGAAAATGCGGCACGTGAACCAGAGATTGTCGATACAGCTAATTTTCTTAACACACTCGGTGCAAACATTAAGGGTGCCGGAACAGACCGTATCACTATCGAAGGGGTAGAGCGGCTAGGTGGGGGTAGTTATCGTGTCCTGCCGGATCGCATCGAAACCGGGACATTTCTGGTTGCTGCGGCTGTTTCAGGTGGCAGTATCCGATGCCGTAATACGCAACCTGATACGCTTGACGCTGTATTGGCTAAACTTCGCGAGGCGGGTGCAGATATCGAAACCGGGTCGGACTGGATCACTTTGGATATGCATGGTAAGCAGCCTAAAGCAGTCAATTTTCGTACTGCTCCCCATCCAGGATTCCCCACGGATATGCAGGCACAGTTTAGCTTGTTGAATCTGGTGGCTGAAGGGACGGGAGTAGTAACAGAAACTATTTTTGAAAATCGGTTTATGCATGTTCCTGAACTAATAAGAATGGGTGCACATGCAGAAATTGAGAGTAACACACTGATTTGTCATGGTGTGAAAGCACTTTCTGGTGCGCAGGTCATGGCGACGGATTTACGCGCATCGGCCAGCCTAGTACTGGCCGGGTGTATCGCCAATGGTACTACTATCGTCGATCGTATTTACCATATTGATCGTGGTTATGAAAATATTGAAGAAAAACTCAAATCACTAGGCGCCAATATGACCAGGATCAGTAGCGAAGAGTCATACTGATCCTGTAGAAACGGCAGGGAACTGCCGTTTTTTACTGGCGCATTAGTTTTTTTCGGTCAATCAGCGTTGCACTCACCGGATCATAATATCTGCTCGGCCATATTTCCGCAGGATGGATGTTGATAGCATCAGCTATTAACCATTCTCCTTTCGGCCAGTGTCGGAAAAGCGCATTGGCTAATGTTGACGAGCTTAACCCTGCACGCCGCGACACCTCGGCGAGTGATGTACCTCTTTTACGTAATGCGGCGATGATATCTGCATTATGCCAGTCTTGTTTTGTTGTGAGCATGTGGGGCCCTCCTTGTGCACATGGGGGATAATGAGAATGCGTCCGTCTGTCTCACTCCAGGCAGGAATAAAGTGCCAAACGCAAGGGTGTTATTAAGTCAAATAATAACCAAATGTTTCCAGTAATGTCCAAAAAAATGTTATTTAAGTCAAAAAGCGGGGTGAAAAAGCTCTGCAGGTGGGATGATTCAAGCCATCATCAGGAAACACACTGTGCACAGAAATCTGCGCACAGACATTCTCTGGATTAATAACGGCGCTGAACGGACATATGTGCCAGGGATTGTAAAGCATCGCGCCAGGGGGATTCAGGGAGAATAAGTAATGCGGCAATGGCTTTGTCAGCCTCCTGTTCTGCTCGCTGACGTGTCCACTCAAGTGAGCCGCACTGACGCATGGTTTCCAGCACATCATCTAACAGATGACGTCCATTACCTTGCTCTATGGTACTGCGAATCATAGCCGATTGTTGTGGGTTGCCGTGTTGCATCGCGTGAAGCAAAGGAAGAGTGGGTTTTCCTTCGCTGAGGTCATCGCCAATGTTTTTTCCCAGAGTCTGGTCATCGGCGCTGTAATCAAGCAGGTCATCAATTAACTGAAACGCAGTACCGATAAAGCGGCCATACTCCTGCAGCGCATGTTCCTGCTCGGGTGTCGCTGAGGCCAGGATAGCCGAAGCCTGGGCGGCAGCTTCAAACAATCTGGCTGTTTTACTGTAAATGACCTCCATGTAACTTGTTTCAGTGGTGTCGGGGTTGTTGCAATTGATCAGTTGCTGAACTTCTCCTTCAGCAATCACGTTGACTGCTTCTGACATGAGAGTGAGCACCCTCATAGAGCCAAGTCCGGTCATCATCTGGAATGCGCGGGTGTAAATAAAGTCACCGACCAGCACACTGGCTGCGTTACCAAAAGTTGCATTCGCTGTTGCTTTGCCACGACGCATATCGGATTCATCAACGACATCGTCGTGCAGTAAAGTTGCGGTATGAATAAATTCAATAAGCGCTGCCACAGTGATATGTTGCTCACCGCTATAACTCAGGGCTCTGGCGGCGAGTATCGCTATCATGGGTCTGATTCGCTTACCGCCACCGCTGATGATGTAGTAACCCAGTTGGTTGATTAGTGAAACGTCAGAATTGAGCTGTGCCTGGATCACTGCATTGACTTCAGCCATATCCTGCGCGGTAAGTGCGTTGATCTGTTCTAAGTTCATCTGTTCTTTTTCGGTTATTGAGCTGGGTACCGACATGATAAATAGCATAGCGAATGCCGGGGTCACAAGAATACTCTGATTGTACTTGAAAAATCAGGCAGGGGAATGCCTTGCTTTGCTTTACGTTTTTTTCTGTAATACCTCTCAACATGCACTTGTCATTAGCAGCGAATTTGCGTAGAATTCGCACCCTATTATGAATATTTATAGCGCAGCCTGAAACGACGATGGTGAGCGCGAAAGCGGAGTTTTATATGTACGCGGTTTTCCAAAGTGGTGGTAAACAACACCGGGTCAGCGAAGGTCAAACCGTTCGCCTGGAAAAGCTTGATATCGCGACCGGCGAAACAGTAGTTTTCGATCAGGTTTTGATGATTGCTAATGGCGAAGATGTAAAAATTGGTGCCCCACTGGTTACTGGTGGCGCTATCAAAGCAGAAATTATTGCTCATGGTCGTGGCGACAAAATTAAAATTGTTAAATTCCGTCGCCGTAAACACTACCGTAAGCAGCAGGGTCATCGTCAGTGGTTCACTGATGTGAAAATCACTGGCATCAGCGCCTAAGAGGAGAACTGAAAAATGGCACACAAAAAGGCTGGCGGCTCCACTCGAAATGGTCGCGATTCCAACGCAAAACGTCTTGGTGTTAAACGTTTCGGCGGTGAGTCAGTACTGGCAGGTAGCATCATCGTTCGTCAGCGTGGTACCAAATTCCATGCGGGTAACAACGTAGGTTGTGGACGTGATCATACTCTGTTCGCTACGACAGACGGCAAAGTTAAATTTGAAGTGAAAGGCCCGAATAATCGTAAATTTATCAGCATCGTAGCTGAATAAATTTCGGGCCTGAAAAGAGGCATCCTCTTTTCACTGAAAATGGAAGCCCCGCTGAAAATGCGGGGCTTTTTACATTCTGTTTTATCGTTACAGCATCTTTACATCCTGATCTTTTGGCACAGCGTCAGGATAGTGTAAGCTTCAGTGTATTCGCGGCAGGGTTACTCTCATTGCGCGCTGCGGGAGCCGTGGTTTGTTGACGAAACGATATTCAGAATCTGTCGCTCCCATTGTATTACCAGCTATATGAAGCTAATCAGATGGTCTGGTGTGTTATCGCCAGGGAGTAAAAGATCCGGAGAATAAAATGAAATTTGTTGATGAAGCCACCATTCTTGTTGCTGCAGGTGACGGTGGAAACGGTTGTGTCAGCTTCCGACGTGAAAAATATATCCCTAAAGGCGGCCCTGATGGCGGCGACGGTGGGGACGGTGGTGATGTCTACCTTGAGGCTGATGAGAACCTGAATACACTGATCGATTATCGGTTTGAGAAGTCATTCCGGGCTGAGCGTGGACAAAATGGCCAAAGCCGCGATTGCACAGGCAAACGTGGTAAAGATATTGTCATCAAGGTGCCGGTAGGTACCCGTGTTATTGATCAGGGAACCGGGGAAACCCTTGGTGATATGACCCATCATGGTCAGCAACAGATGGTCGCAAAAGGTGGCTGGCACGGTTTGGGCAATACCCGTTTCAAGTCTTCGGTAAACCGCACTCCCAGACAAAAAACGATGGGAACACCGGGCGAAAAACGTGATCTTCAACTTGAGTTGATGTTACTCGCGGATGTGGGGATGCTGGGATTACCGAATGCTGGTAAATCGACATTTATCCGTGCGGTTTCCGCAGCAAAACCTAAAGTAGCTGACTACCCGTTTACCACTTTGGTACCAAGTCTTGGGGTCGTTCGCATGGATAATCAGCAGAGTTTTGTGGTTGCTGATATTCCTGGTTTGATTGAAGGTGCCTCGGAAGGTGCCGGGTTGGGCATCCGCTTTCTGAAGCATCTTGAGCGTTGCCGCATACTGTTACACACCATCGATTTAGCGCCTGTTGATGAATCAGATCCGGCAGATAATGCCCGTATTATTTTGCAGGAACTGGAAAAATACAGTGAAAAACTGTTTCATAAACCTCGCTGGTTAGTTTTTAACAAAGTCGATCTCCTCGATCCAGAAGAAGCAGCTTCAAGAGCGAAAGCGGTTGTTGAGGCGCTTGGCTGGGACGATAAATACTATATGATCTCTGCCGCAAATCGTGAAGGCGTCACGCCACTACTCTGGGATTTAATGGCATTTATCAATGCACATCCCAAAGAGGCTGAAGCAGAAACTAAACCTGCGGAAAAAGTCGAATTTATGTGGGATGACTATCATCGTCAGCAGCTTGAAGAGGCAGAAAATGCCACTGAAGATGAGGATGACTGGGATGACGATTGGGACGATGAAGATGACGTAGGGGTCGAAATCATCTATCAACACTAATACTGCTCAATTCAGTCAATGATGAGTACGGTAACATGGTGCGTTTAGCATCATGTTACTTTTTCAGATGACCAGAGCCATTTTAACCCACTGATTATCCCCCCCCGCCAGCATAAGGCATCATGTCCACCTTCAACTTCCCGGTAACGAAGCGTATCAATCCGGCTATCGAGCACAGGCATCAACTGCCGGTGACTCTGTAAGATGATATTTTCATAACGACCAGCATCAAGCGCGACGCTCAGAGGATAATGCGCTGTCTGACTTTGCAGTAGTAGCTCAGCTATAGCGCGCTGTTTGCTGTTTTGAGAGACATCACGTTCTGGCCACCACAAAGATGCTGACTGACTCAGGACACAGGCGAATCGTTCAGGCCAGCGCAGCGCAGCATAGAGAGCAGAGAGCCCACCAAAACTTTGTCCGACAAGCACGGTCTTTGTCGCCTGCTGTGAAAATGCGATTTTAGAACGTAATTGTGGAAGTAGCTCTTCTTTTACCGACATCCAAAATGCTTCATTGCAGGGAAGCTCTGCGCTGCGTAACGAATTATTTACTGAATCGATAAATACATACACGGCTTCAGGTAATTGCCCCTGTGCGGTCAGATCGTACAGAACGGGCATAATAGGCATGCCGGTGAGCCAAAACTCACCATCTAAGATAATGACCAGAGGATGATCGATGTTGGGGTGTTCACGGGTGGAAAAAAAAGCAATCTGCCGACGGTTGTTGAGCTGGGTACTGGCCCACTCAAAACGACAGACGGGGGTATTCAGTGAAAGAGTTCCGTTATCTGTCTCCCGCCATTCATCTTGCGCGGGAGCTGAGGGCATGTGTAAAGGAGAGGTCCAGTGTCCTTTGGCACTCTGCCAGCTCCGCAGTGGATTCAGTGCATCAGGTATACAGTGTTGTATTTTTCCCTGCCACCAGTCTCGTCGCGTGGTTAGCGTAAGTTGAGCATGCTGTGGTGCCACAGTACTGTCGGGCAGAAAGCAATAGCTACCGCGCCAGTTGGCAGGCAGAGTCAGGGTAGCATACCAGACGTCAGTTCCCGTGATTCGCTGCAATGAGAGAGGGGCTTCTGTCTGATGGTGATCGGTTATCCCGGTGATATTCAGCCAGATATATTGCCATGGCGAAGTCTGCTCACTTCCCTCAGGATCACGCCAGTAAAAAGTGGCAGCCAGGCTACCATCAGATCTTTTTATTACTATTGGGGTGCCCTGGCTGGCGATTTGTTGCCACCAGCCTTCTGTGCCGGGTGCATCGCTGTTCTGCATCGCCATGTCGTTTTGTTCTTATGAAGAGAGATAAAATCGGGTGTGAGTGTATTGATAATCATTTCTATTTGCAATAGTGTGTGCGCGACACATTTTTGCTGACTCAGTGTGATGGGAAGGCGCGTTGCAGGGAAACAGAAATCAATGTTTACATCTTCACGATTATCATGGTGCATTTTGCTCTCATGTGCAGGTTATGGATTGTCAGTACAAGCGGCTACATCAACCGAGAGTGACAGTTCACAGAGTACCTTACTGGTGACCGCGACCGCGGCACAACAGACATTGCAGGCTCCCGGGGTTTCGACGATTACCGCAGAGGAAATAAAAAAACGTCCACCTTCGCGTGATCTTTCCGAAATCATCCGTACTATGCCGGGTGTCAATTTAACAGGTAATTCGACCAGCGGAAAGCGAGGAAATAACCGACAAATTGACATCAGAGGGATGGGGCCTGAGAACACCTTGATCCTGATTGATGGACGTCCGGTCACCAGCCGTAACTCCGTCAGACTGGGGTGGCGCGGTGAACGTGATACCCGAGGAGATACCAGTTGGGTGCCACCTGAGATGGTTGATCATATAGAAGTGATTCGTGGTCCGGCCGCTGCACGTTATGGTAATGGTGCTGCCGGGGGAGTGGTAAACATCATCACTAAACAACCACAAAATAGCTGGCACGGCTCATGGAATACCTACCTGAATGCCCCCCAACATCGTGAAGAGGGCGCGACTAAGCGAACTAATTTCTCATTGACGGGTCCGCTGGCTGATACGCTGACTTTTACCCTGTATGGTAATCTGAGTAAAACGCAGGCAGATGCCCAATTTATTAATGAAGGCCATCAATCTTTACGTACTGGCTCATATGTTAATACTGTTCCTGCAGGGTGTGAAGGTGTGGAAAATAAAGATGTTCACGCTAAATTGCGCTGGGCATTTGCCCCCCAGCAGGCGCTGGAATTTTCCACTGATTACAGCAGGCAGGGTAATCTCTACGCCGGTGACACGCAGAATACCAATACCAGTGCTCTGGTAAAGAGTAATTACGGCAAAGAGACAAACCGTTTATACCGCCAGAATTATGCCCTCTCGTGGACAGGCGGCTGGAACAATGGCATTACGACACACAGCTATGCGCAATACGAAAATACCCGAAACAGCCGCATGAACGAAGGTCTTGCCGGTGGTACTGAGGGCATTTTTCTGATAGTGGATTCTCAACGATCGCACTCAGCGATGTCTTACTGCACAGTGAAGTCAGTATTCCATTTGAATTACTGGTTAACCAGACAATGACCTTGGGAACTGAATGGAACCAGCAAAGAATGAAAGATGGCGCGTCAAATACTCAGGCGCTGCTGGGCGGCGGTATTCCTGGTGTCTCGTCGACAGGACGTAGCCCATACTCTTCAGCAGAGATTTTTCATTGTTTGCGGAAGATAATCTTGAAGTCACAGACAGCACGATGCTGACGCCGGGTTTGCGTTTTGATCATCACTCTATCGTCGGCAACAACTGGAGCCCATCACTCAATCTCTCTCAGGCACTTTCTGACGATTTCAGTCTGAAACTGGGTATTGCCAGAGCGTATAAAGCACCGAGTTTATATCAGACCAACCCTAACTATATTCTTTACAGCAATGGTCAGGGATGCGCTGCCAGTAGCGGGGCTTGTTATCTGATGGGAAATCGTGATCTGCAAGCGGAAACCAGTATCAATAAAGAAATAGGGCTTGAGTATAAACACGAGCAATATCAGGCAGGCATCACCTGGTTTCGCAACGATTACCGTAACAAAATTGAATCTGGTTATCAGCCAGTCAGCCAGTCTTTGACCAAAAAAGCGGATATCTATCAGTGGCAAAATGTACCCGAAGCGCTGGTGGAAGGGCTTGAGGGGACCGTGAATGTGCCGTTGGGAGAGTCCCTGACCTGGAATAACAATCTGACATATATGCTTCAGAGCAAAAATAAGACCACGGGCGATCGGTTGTCGGTGATACCGAAGTATACCCTGAACTCTACATTGGCCTGGCAGGCAACTGTAGTGGTCAACTAATTTTGGCCACACGACCTGACTGTTCGTGGAACAGCCGCTCTGATTCATTTGGCGTTAAGCCACCGTTATACCAGTGGGGCCGGATGGCACTGTAATAGCCCGTGATGTAGCTGATTATCGCGCTCTGAGCCTCGTTGAAGCTGTTATAGCCCTTCGTCGGCACCCATTCGGTCTTCAGGCTCCGGAAGAACCGCTCCATCGGGGCATTATCCCAGCAGTTACCCCGGCGACTCATGCTCTGCTTTATCCGACAGCGCCACAGAGCCTGCCGGTACTGACGGCTGGTATAGTGGCTGCCCTGATCGCTGTGGAACATCACGCCTGTTGGCTTACCCCGAAGCTCCCAGGCCATCTGCAATGCTTTGACCGTGAGGGCCGAGTCCGGCGACGTCGATATCGCCCAGCCCACAGGTTTGCGGGCGAACAGATCCAGCACTGCTGCCAGATAAGCCCAGCATTTTCCCGTCCAGATATACGTCACATCGCCGCACCAGACCTGATCCGGCGCGGTAACCGCGAACTGCCGGTCGAGATGGTTCGGTATTTCAATGTGTTCGTTCCCGCCGCGTTTGAATTTATGCGCCGGGACCTGGCAACTGGCGATATCCAGCTCTTTCATCAGCTTACCGGCCAGCCATCGCCCGAGTCTGACGCCCTTAGCGCTGACCATCGTGGCGATACTTCTCGCGCCAGCAGAGCCACCACTGGCGTTCCAGACTTCACTGACGAGACTCCGTTTAACGGCACGCTCGGCGTCAGAATCCCTGCCATTTTTACGAATGTAGCGATAACTGCTTCGGTGAACACCGAACAGCCGGCACAATGGCGCTACCGGGTAGTGCGCCCTCAGACTGTCTATTATCGTGAACTGTTCAGGGAGTCCGACATCAAGAGCGCGGTAGCCTTTTTTAGGATTTCATTCTCCATTTCAAGGCGTTGTATCCGTTTTCTCATTTCCCTGAGTTCAGTCTGCTCAGGCGTCAGAGGCAGCCCCGGGGGCGTTTTCCCTGGCGCTCGATACGTAACGATTTTACCCGGCGGTTGATGGCGGAGAGGCTGACGTTCATCGCCTTAGCCGCCTCGCCGTGAGTGTAGTTCTGATCCAGGACCAGTTTTGCCGCTTCGACTTTAAATTCAGCAGTAAATGCTTTGCTCATTGGTTCACCTATAAGATGTTGAGGTGAGCATATCACCTCTGCTCAGGTGGCCAAATTCAGTGTGCCACTACAAACAGAAGATTTATCGGTACAATCAACCCTGACATGGTACGGAAGGCAGACTCCGAAGAAATACAATTACAAAGGCGTGGCGGTGACCGGCAGCGAAAAAGCAACTGTTGCGCCTTATGCGCTGGTTGGCTTGAGTGGCACATATACTCTGACGAAGAACGTTGCGCTGACAGCCGGAATTGATAACGTATTTGATAAACGACATTTCCGGGCGGGTAATGCTCAAACAACGGGGAATGACAAGACACTGTCCTATATGTATGGTGCTGGTGCCAATACCTATAATGAATCAGGCAGAACGTGGTATCTCAGTCTGGACACTCATTTCTGACTGACAAGTAACCCGTTTTTTACTGGTTACTGATTGAGCGATTCAGGTAGCCAACAGGTCGCATTGAGGCCTGTTTTATCTGTTCGGTTATGTAGTGATAATTGGCCCTGATGGAGCAGACAGATACGTTGCACAATATTCAATCCTAAACCGCTGCCACCATAACGTTGGTCACCTCGGGAAAAAGGCTGCGTGATGGTTGGCAGATGGCTATCCGGGATGCCGGGACCTTCATCACTCACCGTCACCTGGCACCCTTTTTCTTTTTTTTCTACTGAGAGAACAATATGGCTGTTGAGCGGACTATAACGTGAGGCATTTTCCAGTAAATTACGTAGCAATAACCTGAGTAAGACCGCATCACCCTCCATGGAAAGTGACAAATCACCCTTCACCATCATCGATTGCTGACGTTGTGCCAGCAGCTCAAGAATTTCATCCTCCAGCGGGTGGTAGATCAGCGCCCAATTAATTCTTTTATAATGGCCTCCTGCCAGCGCCTGACCCGCCCGTGAGAGCATCAGTAATTGCTCAATGACATGCATTAATTGATCGACACGCCGAACCAGCATTGAACTCTGTTCAACCCCTTGCTTTTGTAAGAGCTCAAGATGCAGTCGCAGACCAGCCAGGGGAGTCCGCAGTTCATGTGCTGCATCTGCGGTAAATAAGCGTTCTTGCTGTATCGTATTGTCCAGGCGGGAAAAAAGTTGATTCATTGCCAGCGTGACAGCGGTTATCTCTGTTGTCGTTTCTGTCAGGGGAAGCGGGGTAAGATTTTCTGCCGAACGTTGAGCCAGATTTTTTTGTAATGTCCGGAGCGGACGAATCACCCAACTGATTGCCCAGAAAGAACAGAGTAATGTCAGACACACCATCACGAATGAGGGTAACAGCAGAGATGCAATCGCATCATGAATCTCTTTTTCTACATGGGCATTGCGAGCCCTGGCAGAAAGCGTCTCATTAACCAGAAAACTAATTTGTTCACGACTCTCATGCCATAACCAGATAGCACTGATGGGCTGACACACCAGTAAAATCACAGCCAACACAATGAGTAACCGCCAGCGCATGCTGTTCATCCGCAAATATCCAGCCGATAGCCAACGCCACGTACGGTCTTAATTCTGTCCTTACCCAACTTACGGCGTAAATTATGGATGTGCACTTCCAGAGTGTTAGAGCTGTTATCGTCCTGCCAGCTGTATAGATCCTGCTGCAATGTTTCTCGATGAACGGTTTGGCCCGCTCTCATTAGCAGGCGAGTGAGCAGAGCAAACTCCTTTGGCGTCGCTTCGACTATCTGCTGGTCAACAAATACTTGTTGTGATGAGAGGTTAAGAGAAAGATCGCCCTGCTCCAGCAAGTTATCACTTTTTCCCTGATAGCGGCGAATCAAGGCCCTGACTCTGGCTTGTAATTCAGCCAGTGCGAAAGGCTTTAACAAATAGTCGTCAGCACCTGCATCGAGTCCTCGCACTCTCTCTTCAAGAGCATCCCGGGCGGTGAGAATCAGAACAGGGATACTTATCTTCTTTTTACGCCATTGACCAAGTAATGTTACGCCATCAGCATCGGGAAGTCCGAGGTCAAGAATCACCAGACTGTACTCACCGCGTCTGAGTAAGCTTGATGCCTCCAAAGCATTGTCAACCGCATCAACCGCATATCCCTCACTGCGCATAGCTTGCTGCAGTCCATCCAGTAGTAGCGTATCATCCTCAACAATTAACAATTTCATGGTGTCAGTTGCTCTGATAAATATCTTTGTAAAGACGACTTTCAAAACGAACCAATGGTATGCGTCGCTGGCGTTGTTCCTGTGGTGGTACGGCATAACCAGAGAGATACTGAACAAAAGCAACACGCTGGCCACTGGCGGCTGTCATAAATCCGGCGAGGTTATAGACTCCCTGTAATGAACCAGTTTTGGCGGAAACTTTACCATTGACACCAGCCTCATGCAGGCCACCCCGGTAACGTAAAGTACCATCGTGACCCGCCAGGGGTAACATATCAATGATCCCCAGCGTGTTGTCATTCTGTGCAATATATTGCAATACCTGCATCATGGTGGCCGGTGAGATCAGATCGTGGCGGGATAATCCTGAGCCATCAACAATGATCGTATTTCCGATATCTATGCCTGCTTTCTGGCGCAGGATCTGACGTACAGCATCTGAACCTGCGCGCCATGTTCCAGGTACATTAAAGCGCGAATGACCGAGAGTACGAAACACGGTATCCGCTATCATGTTATCCGATTTTTTTAACATTACTTTGAGCAAATCATGCAAAGGGGCAGATTGTTGTGCAGCTAAGATCCTGGCAGGAGGCTCCGGTAATGTGCGACGCAAAAGGTGGCCTGAATACTCAATTCCGGCAGTGGTTAATTCAGCTTTCAGAATAGCACCGGCATAACTGGCGCCATCCTGGACGGCAAAAGCTAGCGGAAGAGGTTCACTGCGTTGGGTCATACAGCCCGTTAGCGTAAAACGGTTTAATTCTCCGGGGACCACGTCCAGCTCACAATACTGATTCTCTGGTGCGCCCCGCGCAAGGGTACGAACCTGGCTGAACATCGTCACGGGGTAAAAAGAGGCAACACGTATAAAGGCGTTATCACCGGGTTTATCTGCGCTGTACAGTGACACAGAAAAACAATTGCGGTCAACGATAGCTGCTGCCGGAGGTGCGCTGAAGCACTGTGTCATATCATTCCACGGCCATCCCGGCGCTTTGTCATGACTGGCAAAAACAGAGGTATCGATGATCAGATTCCCCTCAATGTGTTCAATGCCCTGACGCTTCAGTTCGGTGACCATATTGCGTATTTGTTGTCTTGTCAGGGTTGGGTCGCCACCAAAACGGGCAACAAGGTCACCCTGCAGTTGATTACCTTTAATTATCCCCTGACTTTCCAGTTGGGTACTGAAGCGAAAATCGCCACCCAGTTGCAACATGGCTGCCAGCGCAGTGACGACTTTAATGGTGCTGGCCGGCAGTGCCATCTGCTGACCGTGGTAATCGATAAAAGGAGTTTTAGCACCAATTTTCTGTACCATCAGAGATAAATTCGCCCCATCGGGTAAATAACGGACATACTCTTCAACAGGGGTCGCCTGTGCTGTAACGGCCATGAAACAGGCCAGAGCCGGGATAAGTCGTGGAAATCGCATAATCTCGCGTTTGCTGACAAGAAGGTGCCTCATACTACGGTGCAACGCGGTGGAAAGTAAACGATGACCCATCAGGAACTCTGAGGTAAAATAGGTTTCAAAATACGACATCCTCCTGACCCGGAGATAATATCCGGGCCAGGTTGCTTTTGTTTACAATTCAGCAGATGCTGACCAATTTTCACACCACCTGCTATTATCACCGTTTGACACCGGGCAGGGATAACGAGGTAATAAAATGAATCAGATTCCGATGACATTACGTGGCGCAGAAAAATTACGTGAAGAGCTGGAAGAGTTGAAAACAGTGAAACGGCCAAGGATCATCGCATCAATTGCAGAAGCACGCGAACATGGCGATCTGAAAGAGAACGCAGAGTATCATGCCGCCCGTGAAGAGCAGGGGTTCTGTGAAGGACGTATTCAGGAAATTGAGTCCAAGCTCTCTAATGCACAGGTCATTGATGTGACCAAAATGAGTGCCAATGGTCGGGTGATCTTTGGTGCGACGGTGAAGGTACTCAACCTCGATAATGATGAAGAAGCAACTTATCGTATTGTTGGTGACGATGAGGCTGATTTTAAACAAAACCTCATATCCGTTAATTCACCTATGGCCAGAGGGCTCATTGGGAAAGAAGCCGATGACGTTACCGTGATTAAAACGCCCGGGGGGGATGTTGAGTATGAAATCCTCGAAGTGGCTTATATCTGACCTGCTGTTTGCTGAAAATAGCGGCGGTGAAGTGTAAAGAAAGGAAAAAGGCCACTAATGGCCTTTTATCCTCGTGTGGAGCATGGCATTTTTCTTCACATCACCAGTATCAGAAAAAGTTGATCTAGCGCGGCAGGGTGATTTTGCGCTCTGGCGATGGCCGATAAAGAACCAGCGTTTTACCTATAACCTGAACATTGCTGGCTTTGGTTTCACGAACGATAGCCTCGACAATGAGATTTTTGGTTTCCCGTTCTTCTGCGGCGATCTTAATTTTGATCAACTCATGATGTTCAAGAGCCTGCTCAATTTCGGCGACGACGCCTTCAGTCAGACCGTTGTTACCGATCATCACCACAGGTTTCAGTGGATGTGCCAGCCCTTTCAGGTGCTGTTTTTGTTTGGTGCTTAGATTCATTATATTTTTTACTTACATTGGGATTGAAAACGGGTCATTCTACCGCCATCTCAGTAGTATCGCCAAATCAGGTATGGGTTTAAACCGTTTATTTATCGAACACGCGATAAGCAGTTGGAAAAAAGATGACAGGTAAAAAGCGTTCAGCGAGTTCCAGCCGCTGGCTTCAGGAACATTTCAGCGATAAATATGTACAACAGGCACAAAAAAAAGGATTACGTTCCCGAGCCTGGTTTAAACTGGATGAGATACAACAGAGTGATAAGTTGTTCAGACCGGGAATGAATGCTGTCGATCTTGGTGCGGCACCTGGTGGATGGTCACAATACGCAGTGACTCAAATTGGTAGCAAAGGGTGCATTATTGCCTGTGATATTTTACCCATGGATCCGATCGTCGGTGTGGACTTTTTGCAGGGCGATTTTCGTGAAGAGGCCGTTCTGAAAGCGCTGTTAGACCGGGTTGGTGAACAGAGTGTGCAGGTTGTGATGTCAGACATGGCACCAAACATGACCGGTACCCCTGCAGTGGATATACCAAGGTCAATGTATCTCGTCGAATTGGCTCTGGATATGTGTCGGGATGTGCTGGCACCGGGTGGCAGCTTTTTAGTAAAAGTATTTCAGGGAGATGGTTTTGAGGATTACCTGCGGGAAATTCGCTCCCTGTTTACGAAAGTGAAAATTCGTAAACCTGACGCTTCACGTTCACGTTCACGTGAAGTGTACATTGTAGCGACTGGGCGCAAAGTATAGTACCCTACGCTGTCTGTTAATACTGTTGTAATAAGAGGTTAATCTCTTGAGTGACATGGCGAAAAACCTGATTCTCTGGTTAGTCATCGCAGTTGTGCTGATGTCCGTTTTCCAGAGCTTTGGGCCCAGCGACTCTAATAGCCGCAGGGTTGATTATTCAACGTTCCTGTCGGAAGTTAATCAGGATCAGATCCGTGAAGCGCGAATTAATGGGCGTGAGATTAACGTTACTAAAAAAGACAGTAACCGATATACCACTTACCTTCCTGTTGAGGATACCAAGTTACTCGATAACCTGTTAACCAAGAATGTCCGTGTTGTCGGTGAACCTCCTGAAGAACAGAGTTTCCTGGCCACAATCTTCATCTCATGGTTCCCAATGTTGCTTCTGATCGGGGTATGGATCTTCTTCATGCGCCAGATGCAGGGCGGCGGCGGAAAAGGGGCAATGTCCTTCGGTAAAAGTAAAGCACGTATGCTCAGCGAAGATCAGATCAAAACCACTTTTGCTGATGTTGCCGGGTGTGATGAAGCGAAAGAAGAGGTCAGCGAACTGGTTGATTACCTGCGTGAACCGAGCCGTTTCCAGAAGTTAGGTGGAAAAATTCCCAAGGGTGTGCTGATGGTTGGCCCTCCGGGAACAGGTAAAACCTTGCTGGCGAAAGCGATAGCGGGTGAAGCTAAAGTACCTTTCTTCACGATTTCCGGTTCAGATTTCGTCGAGATGTTTGTCGGCGTTGGTGCTTCCCGTGTGCGTGATATGTTCGAGCAGGCTAAAAAAGCAGCGCCCTGCATCATCTTCATCGATGAGATTGATGCGGTAGGGCGTCAGCGTGGTGCCGGTGTTGGCGGTGGGCATGATGAACGCGAGCAGACACTAAACCAGATGCTGGTGGAAATGGACGGTTTTGAGGGTAATGAAGGGATCATCGTCATTGCAGCCACCAACCGTCCGGATGTCCTGGACCCTGCATTATTACGACCCGGTCGTTTTGACCGTCAGGTTGTCGTCGGGTTACCCGATGTGCGTGGTCGTGAGCACATTCTTAAAGTCCATATGCGTCGGGTGCCACTGGCCCCGGATGTTGAGCCTTCAGTTATTGCCCGTGGTACGCCGGGATTCTCGGGTGCGGATTTGGCAAACCTGGTGAATGAAGCTGCGTTGTTTGCGGCCCGTGGCAACAAGCGTGTTGTGTCAATGGTTGAATTTGAAAAAGCCAAAGACAAGATCATGATGGGTGCAGAACGTCGCTCGATGGTCATGACGGAAGCGCAGAAAGAGTCAACGGCTTACCATGAAGCGGGTCACGCTATCGTGGGTACTCTAGTTCCGGGATATGATCCTGTGCACAAAGTGACAATCATTCCACGCGGCAGAGCCCTCGGGGTTGCGTTCTTCCTGCCTACAGGCGATGAAATCAGTGTGAACCGTCAGAAACTGGAAAGTCGCATTTCAGTGGCGTACGGTGGACGTTTGGCAGAAGAGATTATTTACGGGCCTGAGTTTATTTCAACCGGTGCATCTTCTGACATCAAAATGGCTACCAGTGTCGCTCGTAACATGGTGACGCAATGGGGATTCTCGGAAAAACTGGGTCCCTTACTGTATGCTGAAGAAGAGGGCGAAGTTTTTCTTGGACGCAGTGTGTCGAAAGCAAGTCATATCTCAGATGAGACTGCGCGCATCATTGATCAGGAAGTCAAGCATCTCATTGATACCAATTTTCAAAGAGCACGCACAATCCTCAACGAAAACATGGATATTCTCCATGCGATGAAAGATGCGCTGATGAAGTATGAAACGATTGATGCGCCTCAGATTGAAGATTTGATGGCTCGTCGTGAAGTACGTCCGCCGGCAGGCTGGGAAGAACCTGATAATAAAACAGTCGCACCAGCAGGTGTTCAAAGTTCGCCTCCAAACGGAGAGCAGCCATCCAGTACTGAAGATGACAAATAAGAAGCTATTTGTGCATCATTAAGTGATTAAAACTACTAACCCCGGCGGCGTCCGGGGTTTTTTTTCGCTGTACAGTCGGTAAACTACCGCGATAGTTTATTCAGGCTGATATGGAGAGTGGTTCCTATGAAGCTATATGCCAGAGAAATGACTCTGGACCTTGCCCATCCCCATGTGATGGGGATATTGAACGTCACCCCAGACTCGTTTTCTGATGGGGGAAAACATAACAGTTTGATTCAGGCAGTGACTCACGCTAATAGCATGATCAATGCAGGGGCAACGATTATTGATATTGGTGGGGAATCAACCCGCCCCGGTGCTGCGGAAGTGAGCAGTGACGAAGAACTGGGACGGGTCATCCCGGTTGTTGAGGCTATTGCACAACGATTTGAAGTCTGGATTTCGGTAGACACATCTAAAGCGGATGTGATTCGTCAAGCTGCAGCGGCGGGTGCTCATTTGATTAATGATGTGCGAGCATTACAATTACCTGGCGCGCTCGAAGCGGCAGCGCAGAGCGGGTTACCTGTTTGTCTGATGCATATGCAAGGGCAGCCAGAAACTATGCAGCAATCACCTCACTACCGCGATATTGTGCGGGAAGTGGATGATTTTTTTAGCCTACAGATTGCTCGTTGTCAGGCAGCCGGAATTGAGACCAGTCGCCTGCTGCTTGATCCTGGTTTTGGATTTGGAAAAAACCTGGCACATAATTATCAGTTGCTGGCCCATTTGGCTGATTTTCACCATTTTGGTCTGCCATTACTGGTTGGGATGTCAAGAAAAAGCATGATAGGTCAACTACTTAACGTCGGTCCTTCGCAGCGATTAACCGGAAGCATTGCTTGTGCTGTAATTGCAGCTATGCAGGGGGCGCATATTTTACGTGTCCATGACGTTAAAGAAACAGTAGAAGCGATGCGAGTTGTCGAAGCCACCCGTTCATCTAAGGAAGAGTAACGCGATGAATCAACGTAAATATTTTGGTACTGATGGTATCCGCGGCAAAGTGGGTGATTATCCGATTACGCCTGATTTTGTATTGAAGCTGGGCTGGGCAGCCGGAAAAGTACTGGCCAGAAATGGTTCAAAAAAGATTCTTATCGGTAAAGATACCCGAATCTCTGGTTATATGCTGGAATCGGCGCTTGAGGCAGGACTGGCAGCTGCCGGCCTGTCAGCAGCATTTACCGGCCCCATGCCCACCCCAGCAATAGCGTACTTAACGCGCACATTCCGCGCAGAAGCGGGTATTGTGATATCAGCCTCTCACAATCCTTTCGAGGATAACGGCATAAAATTTTTCTCTATCGAGGGCACAAAGTTACCCGATGCAGTCGAGGAAGCTATTGAAGCCGAAATGGAAAAGGCGATTACATGCGTTGATTCTGCTGAGCTGGGAAGAGCGAGCCGTATTGTTGATGCAGCCGGACGCTATATAGAGTTTTGTAAAGGCACTTTTCCTGGCGAATTGAGCCTGAGTGGTCTGAAAATCGTTGTCGATTGTGCTAATGGGGCGACTTATCACATTGCACCTAATGTATTACGAGAGCTGGGTGCGAATGTGATCGCTATCGGTGTACAACCCGATGGAATGAATATCAATAAAGGCTGTGGTGCCACAGATACCGCTGCATTGCAGGCACGTGTAACAGCGGAAAACGCAGACCTCGGTCTGGCCTATGATGGTGACGGCGATCGCATCATTATGGTTGATCACCTTGGGCAAGTGGTCGATGGAGATCAAATTCTCTATATTATTGCTCGTGAAGCCCTGCGACAGGGCGAATTGCGTGGTGGCGTAGTTGGGACCCTGATGAGTAACATGGGGCTACAATTGGCACTGAAGCAGCTGGGTATCCCTTTTGTTCGTGCCAAAGTGGGTGATCGGTATGTACTGGAGCTGTTACAGGAAAAAGGCTGGCGTATGGGCGCAGAAAATTCTGGCCATGTCATACTGCTGGATAAAACCACAACAGGTGATGGTATCGTTGCCAGTTTGCAAGTGCTTGCTGCGATGGTGAGAAACCATATGAGTCTGCACGACCTGTGCAGTGGCATGACACTGTTTCCTCAGGTTCTGAATAATGTCCGTTTTAACGGTACAGTGAATCCGCTGGATGATGAAAATGTAAAAGCCGTTATGGCTGAGGTTGAAGCAGAACTGGCAGAACGTGGACGCGTCTTATTGCGTAAATCAGGGACCGAACCGTTGATTCGGGTAATGGTAGAAGGTGAAGACCGTGAACAGGTGACCAGTTTCGCCTCACGTATCGCAGATGCCGTTAAGGCGGTGTGAAAAGTAACGCAGCGATGGACAGGAACTCCTGGTTGTCGCTCGCATCTTCATTCTCTGATGTAAGGTGCTGATTTTTCCAGCGATTAGTGCAGGCAATGAAAATTGCACTTGCTTCATACGACAGGTTTAGTTAGTATGCACACCCGCTGCAGACAGGGATGCGTAATTCCTGCTGCTGGTTTAAAGCGAATTGGCGTGCGATAACGCACAGGAAAAGGTCTGATATGTACGAAGCTATTTTGGTTATTTTCCTTATTGTAGCGGTGATGCTGATTGTATTGGTCATGCTGCAACAAGGTAAAGGTGCTGACATGGGTGCGTCGTTTGGAGCAGGTTCATCAGGTACATTGTTCGGTTCTACCGGGTCTGGTAATTTTATGTCCCGTTCGACCGCTGTGCTGGCTACCTTGTTCTTCATTATCAGTCTGGTCCTGGGTAACATCAACAGTAACAAAACGCTTTCGGGAAGTAAGTGGGATAACCTCACACAACCTGCTGAAACCACTCAGCCTGTTAAGCATGAGGCCCCAAAAAGTGATATCCCACAATAACAGGGATAGCGCTGTAAGCTAAAGCAGTTGTAGTGCCGTGGTGGTGGAATTGGTAGACACGCTACCTTGAGGTGGTAGTGCCCGCATGGGCTTACGGGTTCAAGTCCCGTCCTCGGTACCAATATGATGAAGAATGTAAGTACGGTCACCATCGTCAGTAAAAAGGACGATGCGATGTACTTACATTTCATCATTCTTAATGCATATCACATTCTTTCTTTGTTCACGTTAACTTCCCTGTCAAACCAATAGCCATTTTCCCGCACGAAGATTATCCGATATGAAAATGACCTGGTTGGAACAGGTAAGTGAGCCTTTCATCGTAAATCAAGTTAGCGTGATGGACGATCCCAGATACCGATAAAGCGTGCCGCATTACTGGCAGTGTAACGTACAGTATGGCGAATATTTCGGTGGCCAAGATAATCCTGAATGAGGCGCGTATCCATTCCCCTTTCAGCCAGCTCATAACCACAGGCATGGCGCAGCATATGCGGATGTGCATTAGTAGGTAATAAGGCTCGTTTACCTGCATTATGTATAATCCGGTAAGCTTGCTGGCGTGAGAGTGGCACACCTTTACGGGTTATGAATAAGTAATCAGAGAGCGCCGCCGGGTTAAGCCATGTGTTACGTATTTTCGACCATTCGTTGATAGCACATTGTTCGTCACTGATTAATGGATGCACTGTAGAGAAACCATTTTTCAGACGATGGATATTAATTCGGCCCTGCCCCATGTCGATATCACTGTAACGAAGTGACAGCACCTCACTAATACGCATTCCATGCCTGAATGCCAGAAGAACCAGACAGTAATCCCTGATACCATTCTTTTCTTCACGGGCTGCAACGAGTAGTCTCTTTACCTCTTCAGCGGTAAGATACCTGCGTTTTTTCAAAAGAACCTCCATGTTATTGCATCATTTCATTTTGTAGCGTAATACTATTCTTTTTTTTAATAAAAAGAAGATATATATTTGTATTGACACTGACTATGAGTGAAAAAATTATATTTTTATATTTCCAGAAATTAATATTAACTTTCTTTAATGTGTCGGCAGATAAATGTAGTGAAGCGTTAAAAAAATGTTCCAATCGCCAGAAGTAAGACAATTTTTACCAATTTATCTTATGTTTCAAGGGTCGTGGCATGTGTGGATTAACCAACAGTACCGAACGATAATCATCCTGACTCATGCGATAAAATCAGTATGCAATAATGGTTATGAGAAGTCAGGTGGAATTTTATAAACGCTCGGTATACTTGTGTTTTAATGGTATATATCAAAATCTTAGGGGCTTGGTATAAATTATTTTAGTGATGAATTTAAATATGGCAGAAAAAATTAGTGATTTTATAACCACCTGTCTTTTATGAATTGAATAGTAAATTATTTATTTTCATGGTTATAATGAATTAATCCTGGAGTTAATTTATTATGCCAATTTTTTTACTCTTTTATTTCCAGGTAAGTGTACAGTGATTGAACTTTTAGATATTGTGTGATGAATTAGTTTATTTGAAAATTTTTTTTATTTTATGTAGGGTGAATTTATCTGTTTTGTCATATTTATTCGATAATGAATTAATCTTTATTTTTTAAAGATTATTACCAGAAAATAGGGAGCTTATCTTTTGGTGTCGGATTTCTAATGGTTTTGAAATGTATGTTAATTTTCTTTCAAGATTAAACATTGATCAGCCGGAAATTTCTTCATTGAAAGGATTTAACGATAATAGTTTTTTGGTCCCGAATTCAATGTGTGGATTGACTCATTGCAGATAATGTTTCCCCCGATGAATGTGTCTATTATCTTGCCATGTATTTCCACTGATTTTGACTACCCGAGAGTTATCGATTCAGTCGTTTGAACCGGTTTCGAATATGCAAATTTTCACGTTCAAGCCGCTGCTTGTAAAGCCTGCCAGTTATGTGCTTTTTATTGCGAACAAACGACACATTTCGTCAACTTCGCAGATAAGCTCAATCCTGATATTGTCCGGCGGAAGTGAGGTCATATTGCAGCGCTGGTTTTTAAAGAGTGTACAGCAGCATTAATGCTGATATGTAACGCCCGGGCAAGTATCACGAATACCGGTATTGTTCATTTGCCAGGTCAACAATTTGTTCACTTATGCCGGGCTGGCAGGCGCGATAAGCGTCATTGAGCAGGAAAGTACGACAGTATGATTGACAAAGATAGCGCAGGTACCCGGTCTTACCCAGATCATGTTTTTTAACTGCGTCGATACATTCACAAAAAGGACATTTCACGACAACCTGGACCATCAAATCCACACCTTAACTCACTCATTTTACAGGATCATCAACGAATTGAATACATGAGCCCAGAGGAGGGTAGCGTAGGTTGCCGATGCCGCCCTCATAACGAGTCATTTTTGAGACCCTTATCTGTATTTCAATCGTAGATAAAGTTAAGACTAATGATTGATTTCAAATTTCCTGCCGTAACCTGTCCTCCGGTACGAGCATAGGTTGCAGTTAATCCCAGGCTGGCCGGCGATGTCCCTACTGTATTCAGAGCGATTGCCTCATTAGTTCTAAGTACAGAGCCACTACGACTCAACTGTATTCCAACATTTTTTGCAGCAGTATCTGTACTGGTGTTCACGAAAATAGTTCGGTTAATGTCAGCGGTGGTTCCTGTTAAATAAAAACTGATTTTCTGATTTTGTACACAATAGATGGAAAGAGGGATAGCAGCGGAGCCCGGATAATCGGGTAATGTTACTGTGACATTACGTGCACTGACGTCACATCCCCCGGTGGGAACAACCACGCTATTGTTAGCATAAATATTCCATTGAAAGCGGAAAGAGTCGCTGTTGATATTATTGGTTTGATGAAGAATGATCTTTGCGACTAATGAACCTGCGCTAATTGCGACCCCTCCGGCTGTGCTCATTGGGGTCAGATAAAGCGTTGTTGGCCAGCCTTTTTCACTGAATGAATCATAAATGATCGCCCGGCTTTCGCTGGTCATTGGAAAGCTATAAGTTGAACCACTGTATTTAATTGAACCAGCGAAGTTGATAAGCGCCCCGCCGAATGCCGAGCCACTTTCAAGGGTAACATAGTCGGTCATAGTTTCCGGGAAGTCATTATGGCAGAATATCTGGTTGGTCAAATCAACCACCAGGTTTTGTCCTAACTCGACACGGGGGGCCAGATTTACGCGTACATCAGCTGAGCCACCACCGATGGGGATAACGGTATTGTCGTAAGTTCTGCAGGAAAAAGACCATGCATTTAATGAGACAGCCGAAAGCGATATAAAAGTCAACCAAAGTAAAAGATGGCGCATTTCCCCTCCTGATTCAGGCATAAGTATAAGTAACATTAATCACGCTTTGGATAGTACCTTGTGTGGTACCTCCACGTACCGAGCGTGCTCGTACCTGCAATGGAAAACTGACTGACATAGTTGCGTCATTCACCTGTAGTTTTTTACTGGTGCCGCTGCTCATCAAACCGCCTTTATCATCATGCAGTTCAAGTTGCAGGTTGCCGGCGGTGCCTTGATTTTTGTAAAAGCCGGTACTGTCAGTGGTACCACTAAAGGTGGCGGTAATTTGTGAGGTTCCAACCGGACAGTCGGTAAGATCGAGGATGACGGTATGCCATGCAGACGTTGATCCCGCTGAAACCAGGCTGAAGGTATAAAGGTCGCCTAAATCGACGAAAGCACTTCTGGTTGAGACCGTGCAAGGCTTAGCAACCACTTTACCTAATACAGTAATCGTGACATCAGCCGCGGGAGCACTCATTGAAAGTATCATCATTATCCATCCGGTTATCAGTGATGTTGAGGTTTTGCTTTTCATTAAAGTCATCCTTTACTGAAATTCGGGCGTGAAAACGGCCGTTGCCCTGACGATTCCCGCAGTGACCGGGACACGCGAAGCGATAAGTCGGGCGTAAAAATTGACAGTATTACTTTCACCAGCACGTAACGGCACCCACGATATCAACGATGATGAATTATTAACGGGTAAAGCAAGTTTGTTGCTGTCTAAAATTTGCACTCCAATGCCTGAAGCTGATTGCGTCCCGCTGTCTAATTTCAACAGGGAGGGATTATTGTCATCACTGATGCCAGTGAAGCCAATTTTTACCGCGGTAACAGAGTTACCACATGGTGAGAGTAAGATATTAAAAGGGACGTAAGGCGTACCAGTCCCGACTGCTGGAAATTGCTTGGTAGCATTTTGCATCAGATCAATATCGAAGTTTTTTGACTCGGCCGCGACAGCACAGGCGTTGTCACGGACATAACCGCTAATGGTGATCGTGCTGTCTGCGGCATAGGCTGAAGGAAGCCAAAAACAGAGCAGACTGGCTGCTAATGTTTTTGCTAAATAATTCTTTGAAATCATGTAATTATCCTTTATTACAAGTAGCAGTAATTTGGCTGAGTGCTTGTGTTGTACTTTCAGCAGGGAGTCGGTAAGTGGCTGTACAGTGCGTATCTGAGCTCTCCCCCCATTAGGCTGCTACCTTTCCCGAAAGTGGCATACCACTTAAATAGACTTGCCCGTTGTCCCCTACAATACTGCTACTTTTGCTATCTTCTGATGTGACAACTGCTCCGAAAGGAAGTGGTTTACCTTCATGAAGCAGAGTCATCAGTACTTTGATGCCGACATGCGCGTTAAATTCTGCTCTGACCACGGCTCCGTGGGTTGGAACCACACTGACAACCGAATCATCGAGCTCCACGTTATTCGCCAGGGAGGTCATGTCCAGTCCGTTTCTATTTTCACGATAATCACTTGCGTAAGGTAAAACTGCATAACCGCGCCAGTCAGTAAATACCCCGGTTTGGTTCTCGACTTTTGCATTGGCTGCACCTGGTGCCTTCACCAGGACGGTTGTATCATTAAGCGGCTGGCCAAAAGTAATACCATTAGCATGCGCAACCATTCCCCCACTCACACCATAATAGAGTTGGTTGAAACCATCGCTGCGACTATAGCCAAGGTTGGCACTTCCGTATCCCCCCCGGTAGTTGAGAGAAGCCAGACTGTTACTGCCTGTACCGACAACACCGCCGTGGGTATATCCCGTCTGCACGCTGTAACTCAGGTTTCTGTTTTCCAGCAATGTGCCGTATAAACCGGCCATACTATTTACACGATCATTAAGATCATGTGACATGCTGTAAGTGGCACTGGCATTTCGCCATACTGATTTATTATCCGAACGCAGCCAGTGGCTGAATGGAACGCTGAGATTGAAGGCCAGCAACTGGTCGCGCTCATCCTGCCAGTTGTTTTTGGTCAGACTGTAACTCACAGACCAGTTAATATCTTCAGCTGATGTGTTAAGACCCACCTGCACCTGCTGGTCGGCGTTGTTAGTACCCCAGTAAGTCTGGTGGCTGGCATTTACGTACAGCGTGGTATTTTTACCTGCCTGTTGAGTGACACTCAATTGCAGTCGACCTCGTTTGCTGTACGCCAGGTTGTAGAAGTTTGTCCATTCAGGTTTGACTTCAAAAATACCGTCAGAGGTTCTTACCTGATAACCTTTCATACGTTGATAGGTGGTATCTGTCAGGTCGTAATATCCTTGTGTGGAGTAACGATATCCTACCAACTGGATATTGGTACCAATGTCATTCAGCGATTTGTTATATAAAAAACGTAATGACTGTCCCTGATGCTCGCTGTCATCAGGTAATTTTGAATTGGCATGAGCAATATCGAAAGAGATAGCACCTAACTGCCCCATGTTTTTTCCGATCCCCAGGTTGAACGCCCGATATCGCTCCGCCAGCTGCATGCCCCCGTAAGCGGTAAGTCCCCTGGGCAGGCCTTGTATCCAGGTGCCCTGGAATAATTTAGGTTTCTCTTGCAGGCCATTTCCATTGCGGTACTCTCCTACTGTGAAAGCGAAACGACTATGTCCTTCTCGTTGCAGAATAGGGATGGTTGCAAAAGGGACGGTGTAGACCTGGACAGAATCGTCTGCTTCTTTGACGGAAACCCGGAAGTCGCCGTTATTCCCTGCCGCATAGAGATCGTTGATAGTAAATGGCCCTGGTGGCACGGTGACCTGGTAAATTTCAAAGCCATTTTGTTTAATGCTTACCAGAGCCGTTCCCCGTGCGATGCCATGGATCACTGGTGCGAATCCTTTCTGACTATCGGGCAGCATGTTGTCATCAGAGGCGATCTGCACGCCACGGAAATTGATACCTGGAAAAATATCTCCACTGGTATTGTAGTGGTCAACTAATTTTGGCCACACGACCTGACTGTTCGTGGAACAGCCGCTCTGATTCATTTGGCGTTAAGCCACCGTTATACCAGTGGGGCCGGATGGCACTGTAATAGCCCGTGATGTAGCTGATTATCGCGCTCTGAGCCTCGTTGAAGCTGTTATAGCCCTTCGTCGGCACCCATTCGGTCTTCAGGCTCCGGAAGAACCGCTCCATCGGGGCATTATCCCAGCAGTTACCCCGGCGACTCATGCTCTGCTTTATCCGACAGCGCCACAGAGCCTGCCGGTACTGACGGCTGGTATAGTGGCTGCCCTGATCGCTGTGGAACATCACGCCTGTTGGCTTACCCCGAAGCTCCCAGGCCATCTGCAATGCTTTGACCGTGAGGGCCGAGTCCGGCGACGTCGATATCGCCCAGCCCACAGGTTTGCGGGCGAACAGATCCAGCACTGCTGCCAGATAAGCCCAGCATTTTCCCGTCCAGATATACGTCACATCGCCGCACCAGACCTGATCCGGCGCGGTAACCGCGAACTGCCGGTCGAGATGGTTCGGTATTTCAATGTGTTCGTTCCCGCCGCGTTTGAATTTATGCGCCGGGACCTGGCAACTGGCGATATCCAGCTCTTTCATCAGCTTACCGGCCAGCCATCGCCCGAGTCTGACGCCCTTAGCGCTGACCATCGTGGCGATACTTCTCGCGCCAGCAGAGCCACCACTGGCGTTCCAGACTTCACTGACGAGACTCCGTTTAACGGCACGCTCAGCGTCAGAATCCCTGCCATTTTTACGAATGTAGCGATAACTGCTTCGGTGAACACCGAACAGCCGGCACAATGGCGCTACCGGGTAGTGCGCCCTCAGACTGTCTATTATCGTGAACTGTTCAGGGAGTCCGACATCAAGAGCGCGGTAGCCTTTTTTAGGATTTCATTCTCCATTTCAAGGCGTTGTATCCGTTTTCTCATTTCCCTGAGTTCAGTCTGCTCAGGCGTCAGAGGCAGCCCCGGGGGCGTTTTCCCCTGGCGCTCGATACGTAACGATTTTACCCGGCGGTTGATGGCGGAGAGGCTGACGTTCATCGCCTTAGCCGCCTCGCCGTGAGTGTAGTTCTGATCCAGGACCAGTTTTGCCGCTTCGACTTTAAATTCAGCAGTAAATGCTTTGCTCATTGGTTCACCTATAAGATGTTCAGGTGAGCATATCACCTCTGCTCAGGTGGCCAAATTCAGTGTGCCACTACAATGCTTTATTCACTCCCGCAGTAAACGACCTTTGACATGCAATGAAAAAATTTCCCTTAGTGCAGTGCTCAATGGCAGCCAAGAAATTGGTATGGAGTAGCATTCAGAGAACTCAGTAGCTGATAGCTGGCGGTTCGTTATGATGCAGCACTTAGGGGATCGATTTTCCAATAGGCCGGTAGTGGCATAGAGGTCAATGGCCTTCAACTTTTTTACAGATTACCGGGTTGGTATGCCGAAGCACGTGGTCGTTATCAAACATCACGAGTCTGGCTTACCTTTCTTAACAGGAGAATCGAATAATGAACACCCATACATCTCTTTTAGAAGACCAGTTTGTCAATATGGCATATATCACCAGTCTGACTGGCTTAACGGACAAGTGGTTCTACAAGCTAATTAAAGATGATGTTTTCCCAAAACCAATAAAAATGGGCCGTAGCTCCCGCTGGCTAAAAAGCGAAGTTGAATCCTGGCTCCAGGAACGTATTAACCAATCCCGTAAATAACCTCAATCCAAACTAACGTTGCAGTACGAAGATAGTTATCCGGCTCCCCGGAGATTTTCTGCTGCCTGTAATTTAAGCCAGAAGGAATATAAACGATGAAAGGCTATAAACCGCGTTACGAAGAACTTCAAAAATGCTACCAGAACTGGTTAACTAATTTTACGAAGCTGACTGTCCGGCAGGGAATGTGCCATCAAAACATATATCACTATCATAGCCTGACGGTTGGCTGTCTAAATTTTCATGGCAAAAAAGCTGTTATTGCTATTGTGCCCCACTGGCTACACCGGCTTATTTACGGAAAGGCAGCGGCAGCATCATTATCGATAGATGATGACCTGAGCGTAAGCTTATTAACGCAGGAGCACCTGTTAGCCCACCATCCCACGCTTGAAGGCGTCCTACTTTCGGAATGTGTCCGTTTAAAACAGCGTTCACGGCAAATAAGCTCACCAGCCTTTTTCAGCAGTTTAGAGGGACTGAGCTCCGTCTAAAGCTTGTCTGGCTGTGCTGGTACGATTTGATGTTGGGGAATTGTCTTGCTGACTGGATTGAAAGTCTCAAGTTCAAAACAAGCGAGGAGGTAAATAACTGGGTCAATGACCGACAGGCTGAGAACCATATGCTTACCAGCATGATGGATGAGTACGTCTGTTTTGCCTACCGCACTGTACTCGATCCGCTGATTTGAGCCTCAAGCCTTGTTCTGTAAGGGCTAAGAAATGTTCAGGGAGTTAAAATTAATATCGGTTAATTAATATAATTAATAGGCACTCCCTTTTTATATTCCTCTTAAACCTGTCTACAGATCTGCCCATTAATAATCCATCCCTCAGCTTATTGCCGGGGGATTATCCTCCTCTACATGGCTGTTCCAAGCAGCAGTCAGGAAATAACCACATGAATATTGAACGATCCTGGACACCACCAACTGGAACTGGATATCCAATTATTTATTATTATGTACACTTAATACTTGGAAAGGAGTGTCAAACCTAAGTAGAATAGGACACTCAATGTTTTCGTAAAGTATTTTGTAAAGTTTAACCCTGTATTTATCATTCAAGCTTTACATTTTCATAAAAGAGTTTTTAATCCAATATGGTATTGAATTATTCTTTTTGAAAGACGTTTAAATTCTTCTGGACATTTAATTAGTGCAAACCATGTTTCATAAATATAGAATTGGTCAAAAATATCAAGCTTAGAGATAGACTCTAATGGTTCTCTCACATTGCCAACCAGATACTGACTTAACCAGTAAACAATCCTTTTGCTAAATTCATTGTCCGGTAAATCATATATTGCTCCTTTTGCGAAGATCCCATAAAAGAGATTCTCACCAAGATTGCACATATGGTTTTCTTCATTCATAAACTCTTCGATATTCATGATCATGTCTCCCAGATTAAGCAACATTTTTTCGACTTGTTTCGATAACAGAGTGAATCCAGGCATCAATCTCACTTTCTACGAAAGCTACTGCACGAACACCGATCTTCACAGGGGCAGGAAATCGACCTTCACTAATAAGACGATAGATCCAAGCTTTACCGAAACCTGTTCTTTGTAAGACTTCTGGAAAACGAATTAAATTTTGGTTTGTTAAGTTCATTTGGTCATCTCCGGTTTTTTCGTTAAGGAGATAATAACCACACATACTTTTATCTATGAAGGGAGTGTTGATAACTAGGAATTTGGATGAGGAAAAACGGAGGGGATTTATGGGGAAGAAAAAAATTTTCACCCTCCCCTTGACAGCTAACATGATGATTAGAAGCTAAAATCCATCAAGATCTGCAATTGGTATGTTCGAAAGATGACTGTTTTTATTGATGAAATACTCTAAACTACGGCTTGTTTCACCTTTCAAGGTTTTCTCTGCAACCGGTCTGTCGGTATCTTTAATGTGATCCTCTCCTCTAATCTCATTAGTAAAATCTGGGTATAACACGCGGGATATTATCATATTAGAAATATTTACTTTTTTAAGACTGGCCCAAATCAATAGATCCATCATCGGAATAATATTGTGGTCAACTAACTTTCTTATTTTTGCAATGCCAACCTTTTCAATCTTCCTTGATTCAATTTCATATTCGCTTCTCCAAACGGGCAACATTGTTTGTAAGGCTGAAATGACTTCCTCATCACACGATAAACCTAAGTCAAATGAGACATACATTTTGCTATTATTTTTATTAAGGAAAAGCTCTCTCATTGTTTGAGTTATAGGTTTACCTTTTAACTCTTTTTTGAAATCCCCATTTTCATCAAAACAATCAACATCGAACATTACTAATTTCTTTTCTTGTTTTCTTAAATCTTCAAAACTCACCTGTTCAATATGTGTTTGTCTTTTAATAAAGTGGTCAGAATGATTAACTTCTTGGCTTAAAATTGGATTACCATTTAGTATGGATTTCAGATTTTGATCATCGTCTTCCCATTCAAAGTTTATGCTATCAAGAATTAATTCCCTAAATACAAGCTCCTTATATAGCTCCTTGATAGTAAGCGATTTAACTTGAACATAGTTATTTATGTCAAACCAATTTTTCAATTCCTCATAAGGACTTACCACTTTCATTAATCCCTCCGCAAAGTGAATGATTCAATGAGTCGACGCTAATTTTTTCAATTTTTAGTGGGTTCTCCCCTACCAATGCTTTTTGATAAAGGAGAACCAACAACTATCAGTTATTTACAGATTACACATTTTTGAAATCAAATGGAGACACTTGCCTTACTTTTAAAGCGTCCAGATAATCTGCCCACCACTGGACCATTAGCTTACGCTCACCCAAATGTTCGGCTTTATGTATGTAAGCAGCACGCACTGAATTACGCTCTTGGTGGCTCATCTGACGCTCTACCGCATCCTTTGACCATAATCCGCATTCAACTAGAGCACTACATGCCATCGCTCTAAAACCATGACCACATACGTCAGTTTTAGTGTCATAGCCCATCCCACGGAGAGCTGTGTTCACCGTGTTTTCGCTCATCGGTTTTCCAAGGTTGTGATCACCGATAAAAATCAGATCATATCCACCGCTGATTGCTTTGATCTCTTCCAAAACTATTAATGACTGATTACTTAACGGAACAAGATGAGGAGTGCGCATTTTGGAACCTCGATGCGAGTGTTTTACTCCTTGCAGTGGCTCACGTTCTGCTGGGATGGTCCACATTGCATTATCGAAATCAATTTCTGCCCACCGAGCAAAACGGAGTTCACTTGAACGGATAAACACTAATAAGGTCAACTTCACGGCTAATTTAGTTAGCCTTCTACCTTTAAAACTTTCAATTCGATCCAGTAGCTCAGGAATGTGTTCAAAATCTAGAGCAGGCCGATGCTGACGTTTCGCTACCGCAATCGCCCCCGCCATTTCCTGTGCCGGATTATAGTCGATTAAGCCACTTTGAACGGCAAAACGCATTATTGCTGTCGTTCGCTGTTGCAGACGAGCAGCAACCTCAAAACGCTTTGTTGCTTCAACGACTTTAATGGGTGCGAGCAAATCTTTTGTTTTGAGATCGGCAATTCTGCTTTTGCCTATGGAAGGGAAAAGATTATCAGCCAAACTTTTCAGCACACGTTCGCTATGAGAAGAAGACCATTTTTTGCTACAAGCAGCGTGCCAATCTCTGGCTACTGCTTCGAAGGTAGTCGAGCCACTTTGTTCAATCTTGTCTTCTTTTTTCTTTTCGGCTGGATCGATACCATCAGATACCAACTTCTTCGCCATTTCCCGCCGCTTTCGAGCATCGGCAAGGGTGACTGTTGGATAGACTCCTAAAGCCAGCATCTTCTGCTTGCCACCGAAGCGGTATTGAAGACGCCAGTATTTTGCACCATTAGGGTTTACCAGAAGGTGCATACCTTCGCCATCAGTGAGTTTGAATGGTTTGTCTAACGGCTTTACCGTTCTTACCTTGATATCAGTGAGTGCCATTGGCTAACCCCCTGCTGTTGGTATCAAATGTTATCGAATCGAGAATACCAACGGTTATACCATCATAAGTTGGTAGATGTTGAGAGAAAAGAGTGGATGTCAGTAGACATGTTTTTGGGGAGAAACAGCGTAACTGCTGGATTTTAGAGACAAAAAAAGACGTCAATAGACGTCGATTTTGTACTATTTGGTGCCGAAGGCCGGACTCGAACCGGCACGTATTTCTACGGTTGATTTTGAATCAACTGCGTCTACCGATTTCGCCACTTCGGCACTGAAGGGTATGCGGAAAACGCAGCGATTATACTCTGCCGGGAGGATGACGCAACCAATATCCGCTATCATGCTGATCAAGTGATGAAAATTAAAGCACTGATGCCATTGAGTACGTGATAATACGAAGAGGGTGCAGGTTCTCAATAGCAGTAAATATGGTTATGCTTACTTCCGGTGCCTGAGCTGAATGTACCGGCAGAAGAAGTGTCATACCGACACATTATTGATTCATGAAGGAGAGCTTTTATTATGGAAACTCTGTTCAGAGTGTTACGTCGTGGTTCGCTATGTATCGCCCTTATTGCTGCTCCGGCTCTTGCAAACCCGACAGCAGATGAGAGCAAGATTGGTCAGGGTATCGCTGCGCTGGGTGGGTTGCTGAGTGGCGGTAGTAACTCTCTCGCCTCGAAAATAATGTCGAATGCCGCCGGCGTATTACAGTATTGCATCAGGAATAACTTAATCGACAACAAGGTCAGTTCCGTCAGGCAGCAAGTGATGGAGAAACTCGGCTTTGCTGAAACAGAAAAGAAAACAGACTATAAACAGGGTGTTCTCGGGCTTTTACAGACAGGTAATAAACCAATCGACCTGAATAAACTGGGCGAAACTCCCCTTGGAAAAAAAGCAAAAACCAAAGCCTGTGACGTTGTGCTGAATCAGACAACAAAATTTCTTTTCTGAAGATTGCTATTCTGATGCAGTCGGTTCCTTCGCTAAGCGTGCAGATGTGAGATGGTGGTCATGTTAAGTAAAGAAGAGACTCTAATCAAAGCAAAGCGCTGGCCACTGTTGTTGTTGTGTCTCGCCAGTGCGTGTTTTATCGCCTCGATTGTTGCCCAGTTATGGGGCTGGCAACAAGGGTGGGTCGGTGCCATCAAGTCGGTTTCGGAAGCCGCAATGGTCGGAGCGCTGGCCGACTGGTTTGCCGTTAGCGCACTGTTTCGTCGTCTGCCCCTTCCTTTGGTTGGCAAACACACCGGGGTAATTGAGAAAAGTAAGGATGAAATAGCCACCAATCTTTCCCGGTTCGTTGGTGAAAAGTTCCTGAATAAAGAAGCCCTTCTCACATTGATTCGTCAGTGCGATCCGGCACAAACTGCAGCACTCTGGTTACGTCAATCGAAGAATGCAGCCTTGATCAGTCGCGGTTTATTAAGCGTATTGCAGGGGTTACTGAATCTGGCCGACGACCGTCCGGTACAGGCATTTATCCGTCGTGCTGCGCATCGGGCTATAGATCAAATCGATTTGTCTCGCTCTGTCGCTACCCTTTTCGATACGCTGACCAAACAAGGCAGATATCAGGCATTACTGGATGATGCTATTGCTCCCCTGTTAAAAATGATTAATCAGCCGCAAACCCATCAAATTATTGCCGATCAGGTGGTCCGCTGGTTAAAACAGGAACATCCGTTAAAAGAGAAAATACTTCCCACCAGCTGGCTGGGAGAGAAGAGTGCCGATGTCGCACGCGAAGCAGTGCAATCAATTCTCTCTGATATTGAGCACAATAAAAGTCACGCATTACGTCAGGGATTCGACCGTGCGGTTGCCCGCTTTGTTACCCAGCTGAAAAGTGACCCGCAGATGCAGGAAAAAGCCCTGGAGATTAAGCGTTACCTGAAAGAAGATGAGAAGTTTAATCATTATCTTGGTGCTTTGTGGGGTGATCTCCGCGACTGGCTGAATGCAGATCTACAGCAGGAAAACCCGCAGCTGCGGCAGCGCATGACACGAATATTACGCTGGGCCGGAGAGACTCTGGAAAGTGATCACGCATTGCGCACCACGCTTAATCAGCATATTGAAAGCGCTGTGGTACAGGCCGCTCCTCATTTTGCGCAGTTTCTCAGTCAACACATTCGCGCCACCGTTGAGGGGTGGAATGCTGGTGAAATGGTGACGCAAATTGAACTGAATATCGGGCCTGCGCTACAGCGTATCCGTATCAACGGAACGCTGGTAGGCGGCATCATCGGATTTTTACTCTGGTGCCTGTCACAGCTACCCTCTTTGGTTAGTCGCCTGTAACTTCATCAGCGCCGTTTCAGCAGCATAACGATACTGATAGTGAGGAAAAGCATGCTAGGCAGTAGTGCTCCAAGCACAGGCGGAATATGATAAACCAGGCTCAGCGGGCCAAAGATCTGATCCATCACGTAGAACAGAAAACCGAAGCTGATGCCTGTCACAACCCGTATGCCCATCGAAACACTCCTCAACGGACCAAAAATAAACGAGAGCGCCATCAGCATCATTACTGCCACAGAAAGTGGCTGGAATATTTTACTCCACATATTGAGCTGATAACGCCCCGCCATCTGACCACTTTGTTCAAGATAGTTGGAGTAATCGTACAGCCCGCGAATCGAGAGTGCATCGGGGTCAAGTGCAACCACACCCAATTTGTCAGGTGTCAGCGTGGTTTTCCACTGCCCGGTTAATGTCTGTTTGCCCGTAATCTGTCCAGGGTGGCTGAGATCAGATTCATCCACCTCCGATAACTCCCAGGTTTTACTGGCGGCATCATATTTGGCTGAGGCTGCATAACGCACTGACTGCAGGCGACGATTTTTATCAAAATTGTAGATATTAATACCGCCCAGCTCGCTGTTAGCTTTCAGTGTTTCAATGTAGATAAAACTGTCGCCGTCTTTTGCCCACAGGCCACTTTGCGTAGAGAGGAGTGAGCCCCCCACCAGTTGCTGTGCACGGTAATTACGTGCCATCTGTTCACCCTGTGGCGCCACAAACTCACCAATCGCCATGGTCAACAGCACCAGCGGGATCGCGGTTTTCATCACCGAAAACGCAATTTGCATGCGCGTAAATCCGGAAGCCTGCATGACGACCAGTTCACTGCGTTGTGCCAGCGAGCCCAATCCGAGCAAAGCGCCGAGCAACGCCGCCATAGGAAAAAATATTTCAATATCTTTAGGTACGCTCAGCAAGGTATATAACCCGGCGCCGAGCGCGGTGTAATCACCCTGCCCGGTTCTGCGTAGCTGATCAACAAATTTGATGATGCCTGACAACGACACCAGCATAAACAGCGTCACCATAATGGTATTAAAGATGGTTTTACCAATGTATCTGTCGAGTACACCAAACATTACACTACGCCCCTCTGACTAAAACGTGCACGCAAACGGCGCATTGGCAGGGTATCCCACAAGTTCAGCACGATCGCCAGTGCCAGATAAACCAGATTAACACCCCACATCCACACCGCCGGGTCCAGCCGCCCTTTCGCCCCACTGGAACGCAGTGAGCTTTGCAACAGGAAGAAGATCAGATAGAGCAGCATCGCAGGCAGCATGGAGAGCACTCGCCCCTGCCGGGGGTTCACCACACTCAGTGGTACTACCATTAACGCCATCACAAAGACCGAGAACACCAGGGTCATACGCCAGTGTAATTCACTGGTAAAATCATCTTTTTCTGAGTGCCAGAGCGTGGTGAAATCCATCTGTTCAGCATCGTTGGGATCTTTCAGTACCTGCTGATAGCCGATAATCGCCTGATATTGGCTGAAATCAGTAATACGGAAGTCACGCAGTAACGCGGTCCCTTCAAAGCGTGTTCCCTTCTCCAGGGTAACCACTTGTGAGCCATCGTCTCGCTGATTCATTTCACCTTTTTCAGCGACTACCACTGAGGGGCGGGCATTACCTTTAGGGCGTAATTGCGCAAGAAAAACGTGGTCAAATTGATTGCCTTTCACGTTATCAATAAATAAAACCGATTGTTTATCCGGTGATTGCTGAAACTGACCCGCCGCCAGGGCTGCCGCCGCCGGGTTAGCTTTTGCATTTTGCGTCACTTCACTTTGATAACGTGACGACCATGGCCCGAGCCAGGCCACGTTGCTGTAAGCCACTACCGCCGTGAATAACGTCAATACCATAGCGGCTTTGACCAGCACCGCACGGCTCAATCCGCAGGCGTGCATCACGGTGATTTCACTTTCGCTATACATCCGACCCAGGGTCATCAGGATCGCCAGGAACAGGCTCAGTGGCAAAATTAACTGCGCCATCTGAGAGATACCCAACCCCAGCAGGGTTAACACCAGGTTAGTGGGTACTTCACCTTCGGCAGCGGCTCCCAGGATCCTCACCAACTTCTGGCAGAAGAAGATAAGCAGAAGGATAAACAGGATCGCCAGCTGGCTTTTGAGAATTTCTTTTACCAGATATCTAATTATGATCACGCTGAATTCGCCTGTGAAAACTTGTCTTTTTACAGTAAAATCGCTAGTTTCATCGCTTACGCGCCATTTAATCATCAATGGCCCTCGTCAAAACGTGCATAGTATGCCAATAATTGCATTAAGTTGATTAACAAAGTGCTAATTATCGAAACCCGCTTTGTCGTTTGTTACTTTTAGCGACATGCCACCACTGCATTTGTTGTGGTCAGTTAACACCATTCTAACGGTAGCGCGTGCCGTTGTCTTTAAGATTCAGGAGAGTGCATGGAGTTCAGTGTAAAAAGTGGTAGCCCGGAAAAACAGCGCAGTGCCTGTATTGTAGTTGGAGTGTTCGAGCCGCGCAGGCTCTCTCCTCTTGCTGAACAGCTGGATAAAATCAGCGATGGCTACATCAGTGCCCTACTGCGTCGTGGCGAATTGGAAGGTAAAGTCGGTCAAACGCTGTTGCTGCATCATGTGCCAAATATTCTCTCTGAACGTATTTTACTGATCGGATGTGGTAAAGAACGCGAGCTCGATGAACGCCAGTATAAGCAGGTGATCCAGAAAACCATTAATACCCTGAATGATACCGGGTCGATGGAAGCGGTCTGCTTTCTGACTGAGCTTCATGTTAAAGGCCGTAACACATACTGGAAAGTGCGTCAGGCTGTCGAGACTGCCAAAGAAACCCTTTACTGCTTCGACCAACTAAAAAGTAATAAAGTCGAACCACGTCGCCCGTTACGCAAAATGGTGTTTAACGTCCCTACCCGCCGTGAACTGACCGGTGGCGAAAAGGCCATTCAGCATGCTCTGGCGGTTTCAGCAGGCATCAAAGCCGCTAAAGATCTTGGCAATATGCCGCCGAATATCTGCAATGCCGCTTATCTGGCTTCGCAGGCTCGCCAGCTGGCAGACGCCTATAGCACGCGCGTCACCACGCGGGTGATTGGCGAACAACAGATGAAAGAGCTGGGCATGAATGCTTACCTCGCCGTCGGACAGGGCTCACAAAACGAGTCGCTGATGTCAGTGATAGAATATAAAGGCAGTGCGGACACAGAGAGCAAGCCCATTGTGCTGGTCGGCAAAGGGGTTACCTTCGATACCGGCGGCATCTCGCTGAAACTCGGCGAGGCGATGGATGAGATGAAATATGATATGTGTGGTGCCGCCTCGGTGTATGGCGTCATGCGTATGGTCGCTGAGCTGAATCTGCCGCTGAATGTGATTGGTGTACTGGCCGGATGCGAAAATATGCCTGACGGGCGTGCCTATCGTCCCGGTGATATTCTCACTACCATGTCGGGTCAGACGGTCGAAGTGCTGAACACGGACGCTGAAGGCCGTCTGGTACTGTGTGACGCGTTAACCTACGTTGAACGTTTCGATCCTGAAGTGGTGATTGATGTTGCAACGCTGACCGGCGCTTGCGTGATTGCTCTCGGCCACCATATCAGTGGGTTACTCGCTAACCATAATCCGCTGGCACATGAACTGATCAGTGCCTCTGAACAGGCCGGTGACCGTGCATGGCGTCTGCCGATGGCCGATGAGTATCAGGAGCAGCTGGAATCTAATTTTGCTGATATGGCGAATATTGGCGGACGCCCTGGCGGTGCAATCACTGCGGCCTGTTTCCTTGCCCGCTTTACCCGTAAGTATAACTGGGCGCATCTGGATATTGCCGGTACAGCATGGCGTTCAGGTAAAAACAAAGGGGCGACCGGCCGGCCTGTGGCGTTATTATCGCAATTCCTGCTCAATCGCGCCGGTTTTAATGGTGACGACTGAAGGGGATGAAAAACGTAACCTTCTATCTGCTGGATACAGAAACCGGTTCAGGCGAGCTCAGCGCGACAGAAGCGTTGGTCTGTGAGCTCGCCTGTCAGCGCTGGCGGGCAGGTGCCCGTCTGCTGATAGCCTGCGAAGATGAAACCCAGGCATTCCGCCTTGATGAAGCCTTGTGGCAACGTCCGCCGGATGCTTTCGTTCCGCATAATCTGGCAGGAGAAGGTCCGCGTTATGGCGCACCTGTAGAGCTGGCATGGCCAGAGCGCCGCAGTAACGCCCCACGGGATCTGCTAATAACTTTGTTACCGCACTTTGCAGATTTTGCTACCACTTTTCATCAGGTGATAGACTTTGTCCCCTGCGAAGATGCACTAAAACAGCTGGCACGCGACCGCTATAAAGCCTATCGCAGTGTTGGCTTTCACTTGAATACGGCAACACCGCCTGTACCATCAACGGCCTGACAGAAATGGAAAAAACATACAACCCGCAAGAGATCGAACAGCCTCTTTATGAGCACTGGGAAAAACAGGGCTATTTCAAGCCCAACGGTGATACCGCTCAGGAGAGCTACTGCATTATGATCCCACCGCCCAATGTCACGGGCAGTCTGCATATGGGACACGCTTTTCAGCAAACGATTATGGATACGCTGATCCGCTACCAGCGGATGCAGGGTAAAAATACACTCTGGCAGGCCGGTACCGATCATGCGGGTATCGCCACACAGATGGTGGTTGAGCGTAAGATTGCCGCTGAAGAGGGCAAAACCCGCCAGGATTACGGCCGTGATGCGTTTATTGAAAAAATCTGGGCATGGAAAGCCGAGTCGGGTGGCACAATTACCCGTCAGATGCGTCGTCTTGGTAATTCAGTAGACTGGGAACGTGAACGTTTCACAATGGATGAAGGGCTCTCTAATGCGGTGCGTGAAGTGTTTGTGCGTCTTTATAAAGAGAACCTGATTTACCGTGGTAAACGCCTGGTTAACTGGGATCCGAAACTGCGTACAGCCATTTCTGATCTGGAAGTGGAAAACCGCGAGTCAAAAGGCTCGATGTGGCATATCCGTTATCCACTGGCTGATGGCGTGAAAACCGCTGAAGGTAAAGATTATCTGGTGGTGGCGACCACACGTCCGGAAACGATCCTCGGTGATACTGGCGTGGCTGTGAACCCTGAAGATCCCCGTTATCAGGATCTGATCGGCAAATCGTTGATTCTGCCTTTGGTGAATCGCCGGATCCCGATCGTCGGTGATGAACACGCCGATATGACTAAAGGTACTGGTTGCGTAAAAATCACCCCGGCACACGACTTTAACGACTATGAAGTGGGCCGTCGTCATCAACTCCCGATGATCAATATTCTGACCTTTGATGCTGATATCCGTGAAACAGCTCAAGTTTTTGATACCAACGGTGAAGAGTCCACGGTTTATGACGCCTCTATTCCGGCGGAGTTTCAGAAGCTGGAACGTTTTGCCGCACGTAAAGCGATCGTTGCCGCGCTGGATTCACTCGACATGCTGGATGAGATCAAACCTCACGATCTGACTGTGCCTTACGGTGACCGTGGCAACGTGGTGATTGAACCGATGCTTACCGATCAGTGGTATGTGCGTACTGCGCCACTGGCTAAAGTGGCGGTGGAAGCCGTGGAACAAGGTGAAATTCAGTTCGTTCCTAAACAGTACGAAAATATGTATTTCTCCTGGATGCGTGATATCCAGGATTGGTGTATCTCACGCCAGTTGTGGTGGGGCCATCGCATCCCGGCTTGGTATGATGAGGCTGGTAATGTGTATGTCGGGCGCACAGAGGATGAAGTTAGAATTGAGCACAAACTCACATCTGACATCACGCTGCGTCAGGATGATGACGTGCTGGATACCTGGTTCTCTTCCGGGCTCTGGACATTTTCCACCCTTGGCTGGCCTGAAAATACCGACGCGCTGCGTACATTCCATCCCACCAGTGTGATGGTCAGTGGTTTTGATATCATTTTCTTCTGGATTGCCCGCATGATCATGCTGACCATGCATTTCATCAAAGATGAAAATGGTAAGCCTCAGGTACCGTTTAAAACCGTCTACATGACCGGGCTTATCCGCGATGATGAGGGACAAAAAATGTCCAAATCGAAAGGGAATGTCATTGACCCGCTGGATATGGTCGATGGTATTTCACTGGCTGATTTGCTGGAAAAACGTACCGGTAATATGATGCAGCCACAGCTGGCAGAAAAAATTCGCAAGCGTACAGAGAAACAGTTCCCGAATGGGATAGAACCGCACGGTACTGATGCACTGCGTTTTACACTGGCTGCGCTCGCCTCAACCGGCCGTGATATCAACTGGGACATGAAACGCCTGGAAGGTTACCGCAACTTCTGTAATAAACTGTGGAATGCCAGTCGTTTTGTACTGATGAATACCGAAGGGGAAGATTGCGGTCAGCAGGGTGGTGAGATTGTTCTGTCGCTGGCGGATCGCTGGATCCTCGCTGAATTCAACAACACAGTTAAAGCTTACCGTGAAGCTCTCGATAGCTATCGCTTCGATTTAGCGGCCAGCGTGCTGTATGAATTCACCTGGAACCAGTTCTGTGACTGGTATCTGGAGCTGACAAAACCGGTGATGAATCACGGTACCCCTGACGAATTGCGAGGAACACGTCAGACTTTGGTCAATGTTCTGGAAGCCCTGTTGCGTCTGGCTCATCCGATTATTCCTTTCATTACGGAAACCATCTGGCAACGTGTGAAACTGCTGAAAAATATCACTGCGGATACCATCATGCTCCAGCCGGTGCCAGAGGTTGACCCGGCTCAGGCTGACTCACAAGCGCTGAAAGATATTGAGTGGCTGAAACAGGCGATCATCGCGGTGCGTAATATCCGCGCTGAGATGAACATTGCCCCCTCGAAAAAACTCGATGTCATTCTGCGAAGTGCGACACCAGAAGTTATTTCCCGGGTGGAAGCCAACCGGACATTTTTGCAAACCCTCGCCCGTCTGGAAACAGTAACCCTGTTACCCGCAGGGGAAACAGGCCCGGTATCAGTCACTAAAATCGTCGATGGTGCAGAGCTACTGATCCCAATGGCTGATTTAGTCGATAAAGCAGCAGAACAAGCACGCCTGGCGAAAGAGATAACCAAACTGGAAACGGAAATCAGCACGATTACCGCAAAACTGGCCAATGAAGGTTTTGTTTCCCGTGCACCGGCAGCTGTCGTGGAAAAAGAGCGTCAGCGCATGCGTGAATGTGAAGCGGCAAAAATAAAACTGATTGAGCAACAGGCGTTAATAGCCGCACTGTAATAACCGGAAAACAGTTATCAGTTGTGTAGTAATAAAAGAAAAAAGGTGAGATGGTAATCTCACCTTTTTTCTTTTGCGCTGCACTGCGTTATCCGGCAGCCTGAATGTCCTTAATTCTCTGCGGCATGTCAGGATGAGTACTCAGCCATCCGGGAAGCATTTCATCTGCTTCCCTCTTTGTAGCCGCTTCATCAAGCTGACGGAAGATTTCTGCCATCGCGGAGAGTGAACGCTGCTGAGCTTTCATCTCTTTAATCGCATAGTGATCAGCTTCCCGTTCCATATCACGAGTGAACTGTAGCTGATGCATCACCAAAGCCGACTGCAACATGATATCGGCAATGCCACTGGCATCCCCGGTAAACCATAGATAGCTCAAAGAGAGTAATGACGAACGTACCAGGATATTCATCGAATGACGGTAGTAGTGATGGCCGATTTCATGCAACATCACTGCGGCCAGTGCATCATCACTTTTCGCCAGCGTGACCAGCTGGTCACTGAGAATCAACGTGCCATCCGCCAGCATGAACGCATTGGGTCCATCAGGAGTATGCATTATTTTCAGCTGTATAGGTAACGGGTCGCTGCGCATCTCTGGTGGAATAACGGCCTCAAACAGTGCCTGAGTGTGCTGCAATTGAGCAGGTGTGAGCGCAGTCTGGCGAAATCCCCCCTGCTGTAACATGATTAATGTCTGCTGACCGATGCGCTGCTGCAGAGTAAATGGCATATGACGTGCCAGCTGGCTGCAGAGCATTGGCACAATAACCAGCACATAAAACGCGATCCCTGCCAATGCAGCCAGCAAAATTACCGGGATAAACCGTTTCTTTCTTTCGATACGATGAATCAGTGAGGGGCGATGGCGCTGCTGCCACCACTGACGAAACACCGCATCATCGTTGGGTACAAAACGTGCTCCGTCAGCAAAGGTGAGCGTAAGTGGGATCGTCCCCAGAGCATCAGACACCTTCACATCTTGCCACGGCACGATGCGTTGCGAACTCTCCAGAGTGATGGTGAGATATCCGTCGTTTAATGAGAGACGGGCAGCCTCGCGAGCTGCCCGTCCTGGGTGTTGATAAAATCCTTCCAGCTTGAGCATCAGATACCCGGATTGAGATCAAAGGCCGCAACCACCTCTTCACCCAGCGCGCTGGTTGCTGTCTCAGCGTGCGCCTTCACATCCTCCAGCGACAAGTCACCTTCAAGTGCCGTGTGCTGAGCAATAAAACGCGCATGACGAATTTCGGCTATCGGAGTACACCAACCAAGAGAAAAGAAAACCATTAGTGCATTAGTCAGAGTCAGTGCCAGGTATCCGCCGGTTCTCATGGTGGAACACAGACGTAACGTTTCACCCAACTGAGTATGACAGGTAATGTAGTTGTAGTGCGCTACAAACAGATAAGCTCTGGCAATGTAGTGGCACACTGAATTTGGCCACCTGAGCAGAGGTGATATGCTCACCTCAACATCTTATAGGTGAACCAATGAGCAAAGCATTTACTGCTGAATTTAAAGTCGAAGCGGCAAAACTGGTCCTGGATCAGAACTACACTCACGGCGAGGCGGCTAAGGCGATGAACGTCAGCCTCTCCGCCATCAACCGCCGGGTAAAATCGTTACGTATGGAGCGCCAGGGAAAACGCCCCGGGGCTGCCTCTGACGCCTGAGCAGACTGAACTCAGGGAAATGAGAAAACGGATACAACGCCCTGAAATGGAGAATGAAATCCTAAAAAAGGCTACCGCGCTCTTGATGTCGGACTCCCTGAACAGTTCACGATAATAGACAGTCTGAGGGCGCACTACCCGGTAGCGCCATTGGGCCGGCTGTTCGGTGTTCACCGAAGCAGTTATCGCTACATTCGTAAAAATGGCAGGGATTCTGACGCTGAGCGTGCCGTTAAACGGAGTCTCGTCAGTGAAGTCTGGAACGCCAGTGGTGGCTCTGCTGGCGCGAGAAGTATCGCCACGATGGTCAGCGCTAAGGGCGTCAGACTCGGGCGATGGCTGGCCGGTAAGCTGATGAAAGAGCTGGATATCGCCAGTTGCCAGGTCCCGGCGCATAAATACAAACGCGGCGGGAACGAACACATTGAAATACCGAACCATCTCGACCGGCAGTTCGCGGTTACCGCGCCGGATCAGGTCTGGTGCGGCGATGTGACGTATATCTGGACGGGAAAATGCTGGGCTTATCTGGCAGCAGTGCTGGATCTGTTCGCCCGCAAACCTGTGGGCTGGGCGATATCGACGTCGCCGGACTCGGCCCTCACGGTCAAAGCATTGCAGATGGCCTGGGAGCTTCGGGGTAAGCCAACAGGCGTGATGTTCCACAGCGATCAGGGCAGCCACTATACCAGCCGTCAGTACCGGCAGGCTCTGTGGCGCTGTCGGATAAAGCAGAGCATGAGTCGCCGGGGTAACTGCTGGGATAATGCCCCGATGGAGCGATTCTTCCGGAGCCTGAAGACCGAATGGGTGCCGACGAAGGGCTATAACAGCTTCAACGAGGCTCAGAGCGCGATAATCAGCTACATCACGGGCTATTACAGTGCCATCCGGCCCCACTGGTATAACGGTGGCTTAACGCCAAATGAATCAGAGCGGCTGTTCCACGAACAGTCAGGTCGTGTGGCCAAAATTAGTTGACCACTACACAAACACCCCACCGAAACAGAGCACCAGGATGCTCATAAACAAACTCATGGCATGAGGTAAGATTGCATGAAGAATGTAATCAGGATCCTCTGTCAACAGAACTGAATGCGCGCTGAAAGAAAAAATAATCGCACTGATCAGAAAACCGGCAACAATGATAAAGGGCAGCATAATCAAAGAACCGATTAACCCGATTTTGATAAATGCTTTTTTGTCGAGTGCTGCCTCAAAAGGTTTTAGTCCATACGACATATTATTGGCATAAAGTTCAGTGCGCATAGCGGTGAGAACGCCATTGATGGCAACAAAACCAACAAACACCAGAAGAAATACTAATAGACCACCAATTAACTGTACACCCACGTTATGCGTAGAGGATATCATGAGGACAAACAAAATCAGCAGGACATATACCCCTATATACATCAACACGGGAGCCAATAACATCACCCAATAGGCACGTCCGGTACGACATTGATAGTTAAAGCGCACCCCACGAAAACTGGTCATAATCGCATCGTAACGCCAGCTACGAATAATTAACCATGGTATGGCAATGAGGAAAAGTAACAGCAAAATGATTTCTGTTCCAGGTGCCGTCACTGACAGAAAAGCAAAAAATATCAGACCAGCAACCACCATAAAACGACCAATAAGAATATCAATCGGCCGGGCATGATAATCAAAACGGTCACCGGCAATTTCCGTATTACCATAAAAATAACGACGGGTTCTTACCGTTGCCCAGGCGTAATATATCCCTAATGTTAGAATAGTTAATATGAGATTAGCAATCCAGACAGCGAAGTAATCTCCGCCAGTACCATGAAACAGCATTTGATGTCGCTGTGAAGAAGATGCATTGTCTTTCATAAATCTTTCATCCTGAAAAATAAGAATTTTGCACTGAGATTAAGAAGATTAATTTTTATCAAAACCGCGACATTTGATCATGAGGCGGAAAAGCAGACAATCATTAATTACGTTAAAACCAGTTTGTTATTAAAATGTGAAAATAAAAAACACATGAAAAGTCTGACAGCTAAAATGAAACAGGAAGATCGGAGAGAATGTTAACTGATGTTCGTCATACGGGAACGAGTGAAAGAGAGTTGCTGTTGCAGGTGAGTATCATGATGCTGTTCATCGAAGCATAATCTCATCCGGAATCCTATCCCGCCTCCAGAGAAAAGAAAAGTACTGAGTAATCAAATTATTACTCCGAAACCTCTCTCTGACGACAATTATACTTTAGGATTTCCACCAAAGAGGTTGTCACCGGGGGTGCTGTCATTGCAAAGGAAATACAGGAAGATAAAATATCCAACTACAGGGATACAGCTCACGAATAACATCCATCCTGAACGGTTTGTATCATGTAAACGCCGGACAGTAACAGCCAGGTTAGGTATAAAGGTAGCTAATAAGTAAATTATACTCAGCACCAAAACGATTGATGAGAGACTTTCCACCGTGAAAAGCATGAAAAGAACCAGCGCAATAATCGTATTAATCAGGGTAAACATCCAGAACTCTTTGCGTCGTGCCCGACCTGAAAAGTCAGCATATTTCTTTAAAACAGCGAGGTACCAATTCATACAACTTCATTATTGATAAAATAATAAAATCATTTTTATCATAAATTTTGTTATCTTATAATGCAATCGCTAAGGCAAACTGCTTTATTCTTTCAGCGGTTACTGGAGTATAAATCATGAAGAATATCAAAAACAATCATCCGTTAGTAGTTAGACTCTGGAATTAACCTGAAATTTTCTGACATTAACAGACCTGTTGCATCCAAAAAATGATACAATTTTTTTAGATGTTAATTAAATAACTTTAATTTCAACAAATACTAACTAATTAAAAAAACTATTTTATATAATATAAAAAGGTTACATAACACTCAGCGCCTATCCCGGCAGGGGTAATTTACGCAGCCAGTTTGAACGCTCCCGGAGCACATCGGGAAACCAGAGTATAGACAGAGCACATGAGGATTTCAGGCACTACTCAGGTCCAAAATAGCAAAAAAAGTAGCCCTAATGGAAAAGGTACTTACAGAGGAGGGAAATTAATAACAGCGTATAGAATACGGGTTCATCTCTGAGCAAGATTATGCCTTACACACTTCACTGAACCCGGAGCATTACAGGTATCGCGATGGCCTCCCCGATAGTAATCGTACCCACTGATACCGCATGATGCTCCTATTCCCGGTAACGATACATTGTTATCACTATAAAAACAGTGCGTTGCCATATGTTGGCTTTTTATCAGGGTGATATGTTATTCGACGGGAGGATTTATTCCACTGGCAACATGCTATCCGGGGCTATTCTGTATAAATGTAACCAGCCACAACGATAAGTGACATTACCCGCTCTGTGCGGCCGGGAATAACCTTCCCGGCACTTTCAGTAAGCTGACCGTAATAAAACAAACAGAACGCGGCTACAAAAGCAGAACGGCTTACCAATCCACAGTCCACGGGAACGCGGACTGGTTACAGAAGCCGCCGACTCACTGATAGATCATTGTGAATGTCGCGCTGCCGTTGGCGGTGCCCGGTGTCATGGTCGCACCGGTCTGATAGTAACGGGCTTTCAGGGGAATGGTGTATTCCCCTTGTGAGGCATTTGTGCCTAGAAAAAATGAGGTGCCCATTGTCAGTGGCGCATCATTATAAAGCAGCTGGATACCCACGCCGCTGGCCTTGTTAGCACCGCTGGTCAGGTTAAGTACCCCCTGTGTGGCATTCTGCGCATCGCCCTCTATCTTAATGTTGACCCGTGCTCCCGGATCACAGGTTAACGGAATGTTGAAACTGCGCGTTTTATCACTGCGGGGTGAACTACCTACCCCTGAAAAATCGTGCTTATCCACATCACCCATTGGCACACTGATCACCGTGTTATTAACACTACAGGCAAGGGTGGTGACACTGAAGCTGTTAATCTGAATACAGGATTCCGGGGTTATCCAGGTACTGTCGTTATTACGGACAATAAAAGCCCCCACATTACGTGCATTGACTGTACCCGAACCAGTAGTCTCAGCGGTTTTGTAGAATACAACGTGCCCTATGGAGGTTATTTGTTGCGCCAGTATACCATTACCGCCACAGGCAAGACGGTTCTCCTCTCCGATCGAAGGATTTGAACCGTTCACCCACCCAGTGTAGCCATTACAGGAACTGACTGTGGTCACGCCCACGGCAAAACCAATACCTGGAACACTGGTGCTGAAGATACGCCGCCCGTTGATGGTGGTCACATAGGTGCCGTAGGATTTGACACCCATCGCCTGAGCCGTCAGCGCAGGGTATGTGTTAGAGCAGTTATATCCTGATACGGTGCCGGTTGAATATTGCGCACCAATCTGTGAACCCACCGGCAGATCACGCTGAATAGTCAGGTTGGGTACCGTAATCACTGACGTTGGCGTTACCCGCTCACAGGTATAGGCCTGCGATTTAAACGATAACAACAGCATAAACACAAAAATAAACGAGAAAGAAGCAGTCTGTTTCATTCCTTGACTCCGGTTAACCGCATACCGCGGTAACAGACAGAACCGCCGCTTTCTCTGTCTGTAAATGATAAGGTGCCTGACACGCCCCCCCTTTCCAGCTGACCTCAATAGTCCCTTTTTCAGGAAGGCCGCTCAGATACACCCGCTGACGGGCGTCCACAATGCCCTGCACCGTGACGTCACCCTGCTTCACACTTGCCGCCGCACCAAAAGGGATGGTACGTCCCTGCAGCGTGACAAACACTTTTGCCCCGGTGACAGTCTTGTAATCCGCCAGGGTCAGTGCACCGAAGCTCGGCACCACCGTCTGGGTATCTTTATAAATATCCACATTTTCGGTCAGAGAGGCGGTATTCAGACTGATACGGTTACGGTGATAAGGGCTCACATAAGGCACAATCGCATAACCGGCATCATTGGTGTATACACCCGGATTATTCTGCACTTTTACCCGTTTAGCGCCCGGTGCTTTGACTAACGCAAGTGTCTCACCCAGCGGCTGGCTCAAGGTGACGCCATAAGGGTGAACCACCACGCCCCCCATCGTTGCGTAGTTCAGCTGCTGAGTGTTTTTGGTGTAGTTATAGCCCAGCTGGTACTCACCAAAAAGGCCTTATAGTCCAACGCTGCACTGCCACGACTGCCAATATCCCGGGTGGTATAACTTTGCTGTGCATTGTAAGAGAGCCGGTTGTCTTCCAGTGCCGTACCCGCCAGCCCGACCGAAGAGGTGGTGCCACTGCGTTTGCTGGTCGTGGTGGAAAAATTCGCCGAACTCTGCGACAGAAAATGGTCAAACGGGATCTGCACATAACAAAGAGACCACGTTGTCCGTTCCGCCCAGATAAGGTGTTTTCGAACTGGCATAGTTCAGTGAGTAACTGATGCCGTTATAACTGTTACTGTAACCAAAATTAACACTGCGCTCACGGGCTGAAAGACCCCAGAACTGCTGTTCGTACGCTGACAGATAGAGGCTGCCGTAATCATTTAAGGTCTGGTTTATATTCAGCTGAATTTTACTGCGTTTATTGTGCAGCGCCCGCCAGTTACTGTAAGCCTGCTGCTCACGCTCCTGCTCCTCCTCACTCACCGTACTGTCCGGGTCAGAGAAGTGCGGCACACGGTCATAATACCCGTTGGCCTCATCAAAACCGTAATATCCGGAAGTCGAGTAACGGTAACCCGCCAGGGTCAGCGTGGTGCCACTCATCGCGATGTCTTTTGAATACTGAAAGCGGAATGAGCCACCCTGCTTTTTGTGAGTGTCAAAATCGGTGGCCGCAAATGTGCCGTCCAGTGAGACCGAGCCGAATTCACCCAGGCCTTTACACACACCCACGTCAGCCGCCTGATAATTGCGCGCCAGCAGTGAGCCGCCGTACACTGTTGCTGCGCCCGGCAGACCATAGGTCAGTGTCGACTGCATAAATTCAGGCTTGCGTGAGTTGCCTGCCAGTCCGTTGTATTTGCCGAGTGCCAGTGTGTATTTCAGACGGCCTTCCCGTTGCATGATAGGCACCGACGAAAACGGCTGGATAAACCGGCGCACCGTGCCATCCGCTTCACGTACCGACACTTCCAGATCTCCGCTGGCAGACGTGGGGTACAGATCTTTTATTGAGAAGGGGCCGGGTGACACATACGACTGCCAGATGACATTGCCATCCTGCCGTATGGTCACCTGGGCATTGCTCTGGGCAATCCCCCTGACCACCGGCGCAAAACCGCGCATACTTTCAGGCTGCATACTGTCGTCCGAATACAGCTGCACCCCTTTGAATGAGAATCCGTCAAAGACCTCTGACGGTGTATAGCTTTCACCTACCACTAACTGACTTTTTAACGGTTTAATATCCCGCTGCAGGTAAGTCGTGATGCTGTTCCACTTCTTTGCATTACTGGCGGTACTGTAGGTCGAATAATTGCGCAGACGCCACGGCCCAAGGTTTATCCCGTTGCGTAAATTCAGGTACACATTATGGTCACGGCCGGAACGGAAATCACTGCGCGATTCCGCACCCGACACCCCGTAGTTGACGAAAAACATCGGCAAGCCGTCATCCCACTCACCCGGTTGATATACCCCTGGGCATTTTTGCGCACATACTCTTGGGGAATTGAGATATCCAGACGCTGCTGAACAAAGTCAAACACAATGCGCGCATCAGGAATGTAGCTGCTGATTTTAGTTATCTTCTGCCCGTCATTAAGCAGCATAAATGCCGGTGTGGCATTATTTTCTGTGCCCCAGCCAACCAGGTCACCCTTATTTAAGGCCGGGATCAGTTTACCGTCATCCAGCTCGTACTGAATTTCGCGTTCGTCGACGAAATTACCGTTAACATAAACTTCAGTGGAATATATTCCCGGAGCCTGTCCGCCTGCTTTACTGAAGGTTGACAGATCAACCGGTGTGCTGGCGCCGCCTTCACGTTCGACCGCTTCAGGTGCAAAATAATCTTCAGCATAAGAAAAACCCGGCTGCAGCGCCAGGCAGATCGCGGCGCTGAGTATCGAGGATTTTAAATATAATAACCGGGATGTAAAAGGAAAGACGTTTCGCAGTAACATAATCCACCTTTTTTAAAGTTTTTTATTTTCTTCTTCTGATATCCCGCCAAAAACGTTAATGGCCCGCCAGCTAATTTTTGCACCGGGAGCTGCCGCATGTTGCAGCGCTAACTCTTCACGGGGAAGTACCATTGATGGATTTTTTACGGCAACTCCATTCACTTTTACATCATAAAAAGAGACGCTGTAGGGTGTCGGATTAAATACCAATAATCTGCCTTCACGCTGACGAAATTCAAGTTTCTGATAGGCAGTCGCCGGGTCGCCGGATAATCCTGCAGGACGGTAAAATAATTTCATTTTATTTTTTACCGTGATCAATAACTGATTTGTCGCGTTAGGGTCACTGGAAGGAATACTTTTAATATTAAGCCAGTAAACAGATTCTTTATCCTGTGGCAGCGATTTTCCGGTATAGACAACGCGGACAGAATTCTGGCTGTGAGGTTCAAGACGAAAAATAGGTGGCGTAGTCATAAATGACTCGTCGTCTTCGTCGCTCTCCTGCTGTTTATTTACCCATGACTGAATAAGATAAGGTTTATCGTCCGGGTTATTAATGCTGATACTGGCCTGTTTCAGATTACCGTCATAAACAAGACGTGACCCGCCAATTTCAATCCCGGCATAACTAAACGGAGAGCAGCAGAGCGCAACAAAAAACAGGGTGGAAATAACTTTATATGACATCCGATGTCCCTCTGGAAAATAAGTATAGGTCCATTAAAAGACCCTATACATCCTATCGTTCAGAAAAGAGTGATAGTTTAGTTGTATGAAATAGTGAACGAGGTGCTTGAGTTAGCCGTACCAGCACCGACCGGAACCGCGGTTGCGATGTATTTGGCGATGTAAGTCAGCGTATTGGCCTCAGTAGCAGACAGCGTCACATTGCCTGAAGCTGAACCAACCGGGATCAGAGTAGTCGCATCCTGCTCATACAATGCCACACCCACATTAGTTGCTGTCTGGCCTGAGCTCAGAGACAGCACGTTGTTGTTTTTAGCGCTGGTGTTGCCATCAAAACGGATGTTGGCCGTGGTAGCAGTCTCCGGACATGCACTCAGTTTGATAGTAAAACGGGTGGCTGAAGCCGTGGCACCCGCAGCGCTGAATGAGGAAGCAGCAACAGAACCCAGATTAACTGTCTAATTGGCAGAAGCGGTGTCAACGGTACAGGCTTTATCGGTGATGTTACCGGTGAAGTTAATCACACCATCAGCCGCATGAAGCACAGAACTGCACCCTAAAGCTGCAACCAGAATAGCAAGAGAATTTATTTTTTTAATCACGAAAAAACTCCATTTAATGATGATATAAATCCCTGTTTATCAGCATTTCTCCCGTTTCCCAGAAAGAAACGCCAAGAAAAGGTAAGGCTATTTGTAAAAACACACACCTAGTTGTTAAATAGTGGTGAAGCATTATCGATATTACCATCCAATTTTGCAACATTTTTTAATAGTTAATTTTAGGTGAAAAAATCTATATTTTCCATAAAAACTCCCATAAAAAATTACATAACCAATGTTTCATTACAAAACTTACGATGGAGTTATCAAAGTAAAAACTAATGGGAAAATAATAAAGATCGTCGACGATATGTCCTGTTTCAGGCCGCTTTTCATCCTCTCAGAAAATCATCCTAATAATAACGCAGGACAAATATATTCTGATAATGTCTGTGTTGTATTTGCTGCGCATCAGAAAAAAGAGCCAGGAGTGTGCTGTGGCAGATAACGATAATCGGCCGGCAGTCACCGGCCAAAACATTAGAAAAAAGAATGATTAATAATGAACTGGAATACCACTGTGGAAACGTAATTCGCTATCAGGTTGTAAGATCAGGCCAGCCTCCGTGAGGCCAATTTGACGTACACGGGCAGTAATATCCGTCGCCGATATTTGCCTGGCCAGTGCCAGATAATCCTGATAATGACGGGCTTCAGAGCGCAGCAATGAGAGATAAAAATCGGCCAGAGGTTTATCCAGATAGGGTGCAAGGCTGGCAAAACGTTCGCAGGAGCGTGCTTCAATATAAGCACCACAGATAAGCCTGTCGATCAGTGCCTGTGGTTCGGAAGTGGAGACTGCTTTTAATAGCCCCTTAGCATAACGACTGGCTGTAATTTTGACATAAGGAATACCACGCGCCTGCATGATCTCCATTACCTGATAAAAGTGATGAAGCTCCTCTTTGATCAGCAGGATCATCTTATCAACCAGATCATCGCCATAAGGCACTTCAGCCCGACTGACAATACGTTTTGACAATGATTTATTCTGTTCAAGAAAACGTAAATCGCTGTTTTCCGCATGAACAAACTGCTCCCAGGGCTTTAGCCAGGCCAACAGTGCGTCACCACTCTCTTCATCTGCCACATATTTACGAATCAACCACATTGCTGTCTGTGCAGCTTTTAACTCACAAACTAAATGATCTGTCAGTAACAGCGGTAAGTTTTGTGGCTTACGGGCTTCATCCAGCCAGCCTTGTGGTGTCGTGCAATGCAGGAATGTTCTGACGGGATGCAAAAGCGAGTTGGTATTCATTACTTAATTCGGTCATTTGGTAGAGGTAATTAGTAAATAATAACCCGGTAATTCCGACATCTCTGTTTTGCGGTTTACCGGGTGAATGTTACTGTCCGACAGGTCGAAGAGCATAAATTAACGCGAAGAGCACACTATCATTTTAATGGAGAGTGTCGTGCTCTGTTGCATCATCTTCATCACCGTCGTCCTCTTCGCCGTCAGGATCTTCAAAATAGGTCCCCCAGCCATCATAATCAACGTCAAAACGCGCGACTAAAGCCACAATCTGCTCGACCTGTGCATCGATAAGCTCCGCATTGAGTGCTGACTCTGCTATCAAATCACAACATATCACTGTCGAGCCATCTTCCAATTCCAGCTCTTCAGGATCGACCACTTCGTAACCCAGGCGAAATGCTTCCACGGCAACTTTTTCCAGTGTCTCAAAATTGTCACCAGAGAGATGATGCTCGATAGTATATAGCGCATAAGGATCACTGCCATCATCAAGCAACACTTTAATAATAAAGCGTGTTTCATCTTTCTGTTCGGCGAGTAACTCGTCATTTGCCATGATAGACTCCTTTTTGGGGGAAACTGCATAAGCTATTTTCACACAGCGGCCTCCCTTCCACTACTTTTATTGTCACTTTACTGCTGCTTTACTTGAAAATGAATATTAATTCGTATAGATTGAATTTTAATTCAATTATTTCAGGAGTGCTGTTATGGATTCTCTCTATCACCGTCATTTCCTCCGTCTGCTTGATTTCACCCCGGCAGAGATCGATAATCTGCTGACACTGGCTGCTTCATTGAAAGCCGATAAAAAGCAGGGAAGTGAGAAAAAATACCTGAAAGGTAAAAATATCGCGCTCATCTTCGAAAAAGACTCAACCCGTACCCGATGCTCTTTCGAAGTTGCCGCTTTTGATCAGGGGGCGCATGTCACCTATCTCGGCCCCAGTGGCAGCCAAATCGGCCATAAAGAGTCAATGAAAGATACCGCCAGGGTATTAGGACGTATGTATGACGGCATCCAGTATCGTGGTTATGGTCAGTGCCTGGTTGAATCACTGGCCGAATACGCTGACGTGCCGGTGTGGAACGGCCTGACCAATGAGTTTCATCCCACCCAGCTACTCGCAGATTTACTGACAATGCAGGAGCATCTGCCGGGCAAAGCACTGTCAGATATGGTGCTCGTGTATATTGGTGATGCACGTAATAACATGGGCAATACTATGATGGAAGCAGCAGCATTAACCGGGCTGGATCTGCGTCTGGTGGCACCAGAAAATTGCTGGCCTGATGCTGCTCTGGTGGCTGAATGTCGTAAGTTAGCTGCGCGTAACGGCGGCACGATTACCCTGACCGAACATATCGCCGGAGGAGTTGCGGGTGCCGACTTTATCTATACGGATGTCTGGGTATCGATGGGTGAAGCAAAGGAGGTCTGGGAAGAGCGCATCGCCTTATTACGCCCGTATCAGGTTAATCAGAGATTGCTGGATCTCAACGGAAATCCTCAGGTCAAATTTTTACATTGCCTGCCTGCTTTTCATGATGATAACACGACCTTAGGCAAGCAGATGGCCGAACGCTATGATTTACACGGCGGAATGGAAGTTACCGATGAGGTTTTCGAATCGCCGCACAGTATTGTATTTGATCAGGCAGAAAATCGCCTGCACACCATCAAAGCTGTGATGGTCGCTACGCTGGGAAAACCATAAATAATCAGTAATTCACAAAAGATTAATTATTGTTGGCATCCCGTGGTTTGCGTATAATCGCTGCCGTTTACCCGGAGAAGGCGAAAGATTGAAAATGACTGATTCCGTTGTCACTACCCGACAAGCACAGCAGAACGCCTTTTCTGCCGGGTTATTCCTCTTTTCTAAAAAAGCCCCCGTAATAAGGGGCTTTTTTTTGCCTGTCTTCTGGCTAATTACCGTATATAAAGGGTCTTCAAATGGCTAACCCACTGTATAGAAAACATATTATTTCCATCAACGATTTGAGTCGTGAAGAACTTGAGTTGCTGCTGGAAACGGCTGCCAGTCTGAAAGCTCGTCCACAACCCGAGTTACTCAAACATGCGGTAGTTGCCAGCTGCTTTTTTGAGGCATCGACCCGCACCCGATTATCGTTTGAAACAGCGATTCATCGACTCGGCGCTTCTGTGGTGGGGTTTGCTGATGGCGGTAATACCTCAATGGGAAAAAAAGGCGAAATGCTTGCCGATACCATCTCAGTGATAGGCACCTATGTTGATGCCATCGTCATGCGACACCCGCAGGAGGGTGCGGCACGCCTTGCTACCGAGTTCTCAGGGGGGATCCCGATACTGAATGCCGGAGATGGTGCTAATCAGCACCCAACCCAGACGTTGCTGGACTTGTTTACTATTCAGGAGACACAAGGCAGGCTGAGCAATCTGGATATTGCGATGGTTGGTGACCTGAAATACGGTCGGACTGTTCATTCACTGACCCAAGCTCTGGCAAAATTTCCTGATAACCGCTTCTGGTTTATCGCCCCTGATGCGTTAGCCATGCCCGCTTACATCACCGATATGCTTGATGAAAAAGGTATTGTATGGCACTGCCATAACAGTATTGAGGCGGTGGTACCGAAGGTGGATATTCTGTATATGACCCGGGTTCAGAAAGAGCGCCTTGACCCTTCAGAGTACGCCAACGTTAAAGCTCAGTTTGTGCTACGCGCGGCTGATTTGACGCACGCACGTGACACGATGAAAGTGTTGCACCCTCTGCCTCGTATTGACGAGATCACACAGGATGTGGATAACACGCCGTATGCCTGGTATTTCCAGCAAGCGGGTAACGGCATTTACGCACGTCAGGCGTTACTGGCACGGGTTCTTAATTGCGATTTAACCATCTAACCGGGGGTAACATGACTCAACAGGATAATAAATTACAGGTAGAAGCCATTCGCTGCGGCACCGTGATTGATCATATTCCGGCACAGATTGGTTTTAAATTACTGTCACTGTTCCGGCTGACTGAAACCGATCAGCGTATCACCATCGGTTTTAATTTACCTTCAGGAGAACTTGGACGTAAGGACCTGATTAAAATAGAAAATACGTTTCTGACAGAAAATCAGATCAATCAGCTTGCTGTCTATGCTCCTCAGGCTACAGTTAACCGCATCGATAATTATGAGGTAGTGGGGAAGATTTCACCGACCCTGCCTGAACGTATTGAACAGGTATTACGTTGCCCTAACAGCAACTGCATCAGCCGGAGTGAACCGATATACTCCAGCTTTGCAGTAAAAAAACGTCATGACAATCTGACCCTAAGCTGTAAATATTGTGAACGCGAATTTGCACATCATGTGGTACTCGCCAGTTCCTGAACCACATCGTCATCCCTGCTCAATTACCTGATCTGAAAGGAGAGATAATGACCCGTGAAATAAGTACAACAGACGCACCTGCAGCCATTGGCCCTTACGTACAAGGGGTAGACCTCGGCAATATGGTGATGACTTCAGGGCAGATCCCGGTCAATCCGCAGACCGGTGCTGTTGCTGATGATGTCACTGCACAAACCCGACAATCTCTGGAAAACGTCAAAGCCATTATCCTCGCGGCAGGCTTAACCGTGGCCGATATAGTCAAAACCACGGTGTTCGTAAAAGATCTCAATGACTTCACCACTATCAATGCCGCATATGAAGCTTTTTTTACCGCACATCAGGCACCATTCCCGGCTCGCTCCTGTGTTGAAGTTGCCCGCCTGCCTAAGGATGTGAAGATCGAGATCGAAGCCATCGCACTGCGCCGCTAATCGTTTTTTTCGTGCTTGCCCTGCTTATGCGGGGCAAATATCCCGCCTAATTACTCGCTTGCAGTAATTTTTCTATCGGGTAGACCAGCGCAACGACCAGCTCATCCTGAACCTCGGCGGCACTGTCCAGTGTGGCTTGCATTTGACGAATATCCTGCTTACCAAACGTCATTTCACTGTCCATTGCATTCAGTAACGTCAGCCCCATACCGGCAATCTGTTCAATCTGTTTTGCCACCGGCAGCAGGTTTTTTAACCCGGCATTCTGCTGCAGAATCGGCATTACCAAAGCAATATTCTGCTGCCAGTACTGCAGCTGTTGGCGGATCTTTTGTTTCGCCTGAGTATCACCACGATTGGCAATCAATGCCTCAACCTGCTGGTTTAACTGGCGTACAGCTTCACTCTCCGCAGGTAAAATATCAACCAGCCTGTTCAGTGGCTCATCAATATCATAATGCCCGGCCCGATACTTCAGATGCAGACGGGTATAGTAATGTGCAGGCTCAAGGGCTTGAGCAAATATCTGTAACGGCACAATATCGCTGCGGTTTGCCAGACGCATCATTTGTGTCTGCTGCTGCGCATAATGCTGCAATCCAGCTGAATAAACTGACCAGCGATCCACGGCCTGTAATCGTTGATACATATTACTTTCATCGGTCACTTCCCGGTCAGACCAGAGCCGCTCAGCCACAACAAAGACTCTCGGCCATAATCGGGTATCGATATTTTGTGCATTGACCATTTCACTCCACAGTGCCGCCTCGCCACCTAACAGGTTACTTTTTGCTTGTTGAGGATCCGGCAGGATCGGCTGAATCGCTGATGGTACCGCGCTAAGGGCATGTCCGGTGACCTGATAACGGGTATTGCCAATCAGCATATACCCACCCAACTGGTTAGCCGTCAGCGTGAGAACGGGACGCACACTACCCATCCAGGTATCGACATTGAAGGTCAGCTTGTTCGGTGCCAGCCAGTCTACCTGGCGTAACATGCGTCTTGATTTCCCCGAAAAGTCAATAAAACCAGTCCAGGCACCAGCCCGCTTTATCAATGTGAAACTTTCCCCGACCGCTGGCCCTTTGAGACGTGGCAGAGTAAAAGACCAGCTCTGTGTCAGGTCATCCGGCTGCAGTTGATCTTCCTCCTGCAACCCGGAAGGAATGATTTCATTACGATAGTGGTAAGCGGCTGACTGGGGTTGATCAAGATAAAACCCTGCAGAAAGAATCGCCTGATAATTGCTGGCACTGAGCGTCCCTAATGCATCCTGGCCACGCCAGGACTGAACAAGAATAGTTTTAGGTAAATCGGGATGGGCTATTTCATCCCATCCAACGATACGGCGATGATAGCGACTGGCGATTTTTTCCACACGTTGATTGAAATAAGCATGCAGAGCCCGTTCGTCAGGCAATCCTTTTTGTTGCATAAACTTTTGTATATTTGGTGATTTCTTCCACTGGGTTGCATCAACTTCATCACCACCAATATGTATCCACTCGTCGGGAAAGATATCGGCAACTTCAGAGAGTAACTGATCAATCACGCTGTAAACCTGCTCATTACTCGGATCAAGCAGCGGTTTAAATACCCCCCAGTCACGTTCTATCTGCCAGGTTCCGCGGGCTGCAATCAACTCTGGCATGCCGACTGCCAGTGCGGTGACATGCCCCGGCATATCGATTTCAGGAACAACCCGGATCCCTCTTTCAGCGGCATAACGCACGATACCTTTCATCTGCTCGCGCGTATAAAAGAATCCGTCGCTGCCCTTTTCCTGCAATTGCGGGTATAGCCCGGAGGCAAACCTCCACCCCTGATCATCAGTTAAATGCCAGTGGAAAACATTCATTTTAGCCGCCGCCATACCATCGAGTTGCCGGCGCAGTGTTTCAACCGGAATGAAATGACGAGCCGAATCAATTAACAGACCACGCCAGGGAAAACGTGGTTGATCGGTAATCTCCACGTACGGAATGGTGGGTATCGTTTGTGTGGTGTCAATCAGTTGCAACAGCGTTTCCATGCCTCGAATAGCCCCGAAACGTGTCGCAGCGATCAGTTGGATGCCATGACCATTCACTTTCAGCTGATAACTCTCATCGCTGTCAGCGCGAGGAATGACATCGACTTTATCCTGAATATGGACAGTCAGTACCAGTGGGGTGGTGGTGTTTTCAACTGGCATCATTTGCCAGCCAGTCTGTCTGCCAATCCGCGCCCGCCATCGTGCAACTGCATCATCCAGATCGTCACCTTCAACAACGATCACCAGACGATGGGTGAGCGGCAGCGCGCCACCCTGAGGTGGCTGGGTAATATGTTCAGGCAAGGGCATTAAAGGTAACGGATTAACCGCGCCGGCAACAGGTTGGAGTATGACACACATACCCATCGCCACGATGATCCGACGTAATATCGTCAACACAGGCTCCCTCCTCAGGCAATAAATCATTTTTCTTCACTATCAGAATAGTGCATATCTGCCGCCAGATGAAGCAACAGACCCGGCATCGCACATTATTCAAACAAGGCCTGCCACTCATTTAGTGTGAAATGACCTGTTTCTGTTTCCAGTATTCCCCCCGCCAGGGCTGATTTTTGTTCCTGCAGACGCAGAATTTTCTCTTCAATTGTCCCTGCGGCGATAAGCTTATAGACAAAGACCGGTTTGTCCTGACCGATACGATAAGCGCGATCAACCGCCTGGTTTTCTACCGCCGGATTCCACCAGGGATCGTAAAGTATTACTGTATCTGCGCGGGTGAGATTCAGTCCGGTTCCTCCCGCTTTGAGGCTTATCAAAAACACTTGCGCCTCGCCACGCTGAAAGCGCTCAACTATCTGTTGCCGGTGACGTGTCTCCCCGGTCAGCAAAAGGTAGTCAATGTGCGCGCTTTTTAGCTCCTCTTCGATCAATGCCAGCATTGAGGTAAACTGAGAAAAGACAAGGATATGCCGCCCTTCAGCCAGCAAACCGGGTAACATCTGCCGCAGTAGCATTAATTTCGCTGAATGCCTTGCTGTTTTAGCCGGGATCTCTCCCAGCAATCTCGGATCACAACACACCTGACGCATTTTTAATAGGGCTTCCAGTATCAGCAAATGGCTGCTGGCTTCCCCCTGCAGGGTGACCGCCTGCTGAACCTTTTTCTGCATGGTGTCGCGTATCACCTCATACCATTCTCGCTGTGTGGCCGCCATCGTCACCGGGCGAATAATGGTATTTTTGGGTGGCAGCTCTTTGGCGACATCCTGCTTGTGTCGACGTAACATAAATGGGCGTAAGCGTCGTGCTAGTAAATCTAGTTTAACCTGATCCTGCTGGCGCTCAATCGGTAGCTGCCAGTCATGAACAAACTGCTTCTGACCGGAGAGAAACCCAGGCATCAGAAAATCAAACAACGACCACAACTCACCCAAATGATTTTCCAGTGGCGTTCCGGTCAGGCATAAACGGTGGGTAGCAGTGAGTAAACGTATCACTGTTGCTGCACGTGAAGTGCTGTTTTTAATATGTTGTGCTTCATCAAGAATTAACAAATGATACTCGTAACCTGACAGAATTTGCTGATCACGCCATAAAAGTGGGTAAGTAGTCACTACTATATCAACCCCAGCTATGGCAGCAAACTGGTCATGGCGCTGTGGTCCATGCAGCGCCAGCACTTTCAGTGAGGGGGTGAAACGTTCCGCTTCCTGCTGCCAGTTACAGACCAGCGATGTCGGCACAACGATCAGCGCTGGTGTACGCAGACGCCCTGCTTCTTTCTCAGCAAGAATATGTGCCAGTGTCTGAATCGTTTTCCCCAGCCCCATGTCATCGGCAAGGATACCAGCCAGCTGACTGGCACGCAGTGCCTGCATCCAGCTGACCCCCTGTAACTGGTAATCGCGCAGCGTAGCTTGCAGCCCCCGTGGCGGGCTTACCAGGGTGTGAGATGCACCCGAGGTCGTCAGGGCCAGCAATGTCTGTAGATTCGCGCTCTGCTCCCCCTGCCAGTTTAGGTTTATCCCGGCATGGTTAAGTCTGCCAATATCTTCGCGTGACAAAATTAACAATGTCTCAGTAGGCTCTGCAGGTAGCAGGTCTTTAATGCTGGCTACCAGTGGTTTCAGTAACCCCGCCGCTATTTGCAGCCGCTGATTATCATCTCCGCGCAGGATGATGCGCTCTTCATCAGGGATCAGGGAAATTTCAGATGATAACCAGCGGGAATCATGCTGTAACAGGGAATTAAGTAATGGTCTCAGCGCGTGCGGTTTCGATGCTGTGACTGCCTGCATTTCCAGTTGCAAATGACCCTGCGGCTGCTCAGTGACCAGAGAATTTATCTGGCTCACTTCCTCGATATTCCAGGTAAAATCGGCTTCAACGCTGACTTGCCATCCTTTCTGGCGTAATAACGGAACCGTGATGTTCAATACATCCCGCCAATGCCCGGGGGTTCCGGGTACTAAAATCATCGGCGGAAGAGGATCATGAGGGGGAGTATAAATATGCCCGGTGGGTAATGGCGTTAATCCTGCTGCTGCAAGCTCATCCAGCCATTGTTGCTCTTCTTCCCACTGTCTGGGCAGCGAAATAACCTGTCCCTGCAGAGAGACATTCTGCTCTTGTCTGAAACCTGCCACCACCTGCGTGGTGCCATATTCAGCAACCAGTAGCGCATAATCAAGGTGCTTTTGCCGATGTCCGTAATGTCCGAAGCCACTGATAAAATTGCCCCGTGACCGAAGAAAAAGCCTGGGCTTAGGTGCCTGAACGGCAGGTATCACAATCTGCGATGTCTGCTCAGCGTCACGGGCGGGTTGTTGTAAACAGGCAAGCATCACCGCCGCCACATGACGACAATTATTTTTCACCGGACAGTCACACTCACCATTGGCCAGCAGACGTCCCTGCGGGCGACTGAAATGGACAATGACCTGCAAGGGTTCCATGTTTCCTACTGGCACTTCGGCGGTTAACAAGCCATTTTCCCAGCGCGCATTTTGTACTTTGTCGACCAGCGGCCTTGCTCTGGTAACCGTACGCGCGCCCATCCAGCGGCTGACTTGCTTTTCATTGTATCTCACCGTGCACATCTGATTACGTGGTATCCTGCAGTCAGTCATTCTCAGGCAGAGTGATTCTGCGAAACTCTCCATATTAGGAAACCCGCAGACGTAAATGCAACCCCCGTCGATGCATTTACATTATCCTGCCGCGTGAAATCATGCTTTGGCCCCTCTGACGCGTATCGCGTATCCCTTATACCGTGAGCGAAATCGACCTCCTCGTTGATAACAATAAAATGTGAATGACTAACTTTAGGGCAGCTTTCGAGAATCTTTGTTCTACATCAAAGAAGCATGGCTTAAATTGCAAAAAATACCACATATAGCGTTTATTATCATCCTCACATCAATATATGGTTATGAGGTGTTATTGCAATGGCAGGTCTGGTGATAAAACGTGATGGGTGTAAAGTGGCTTTCAGTGCAGAGCGTATTCATGACGCTATCTGTCGGGCAGCTCAGGCTGCCGGGATTGACGATCCATCCTATTGTCAGGCAGCCACTCACCATATCTGTCAGCAGGTAAAAGATCAGCACCAGCTGGATATTCACGACATTCAGAACACAGTGGAAAACTATCTGATGAGTGGCCCTTATCCCTCTCTGGCGCGCTGTTATATTGAGTATCGCCATGATCGGGATGTGGCCCGTGAGGTTCGCAGTAAGCTTAATCTGGCCATTCAGGGGCTAATCGAGCAAAGTGATCCCACTTTGCTGCATGAAAATGCCAATAAGGACAGCAAGGTTATCCCCACGCAACGTGATTTGCTGGCCGGAATTGTCGCCAAACATTATGCTGCCCGGCATATTCTTCCGCGTGACGTGATACAGGCCCACGAACGCGGTGAGATCCATTATCACGACCTCGATTACGCACCTTTTTTTCCCATGTTCAACTGTATGCTGATAGACCTCAAGGGTATGCTGACTCAGGGGTTTAAAATGGGTAATGCCGAAATTGAACCACCAAAATCAATTTCAACCGCCACGGCGGTTACTGCGCAGATTATCGCACAAGTGGCCAGCCACATTTATGGCGGTACGACCATTAACCGTATCGACGAAGTGCTGGCCCCCTTTGTCGAACGCAGCTTAGAAAAGCACCGCCATACCGCCATTGAGTGGCAGGTACCCGATGCTGAAGGGTTCGCCCTCAGCCGGACGGAAAAAGAGTGCTACGATGCCTTCCAGTCGCTGGAGTATGAGGTCAATACACTGCATACCGCCAATGGACAAACCCCTTTCGTCACCTTTGGCTTTGGCCTCGGGACCAGCTGGGCTTCGCGACTGATTCAGCTTTCTATTCTACGCAACCGTATCGCAGGGCTGGGGAAAAATCACAAAACAGCGGTACTTCCTAAGCTGGTGTTTGCCATTCGTGAAGGTGTAAACCGTCGCCCGGATGACAAAAATTATGATATCAAGCAACTGGCCCTTGAGTGCTCCAGTAAGCGGATGTACCCCGATATACTTAATTACGATCAGGTGGTGAAAGTCACCGGCTCGTTTAAAACCCCCATGGGGTGTCGCAGCTTTCTTGCCCCCTATGAAGAGCAGGGGGAAGAGATTCATGATGGACGCAATAATATTGGTGTGATTAGTCTCAATTTCCCACGCATTGCCCTTCAGGCGCAGGGAGAAGAGACACGTTTTTGGTCACTGCTTGATATCCGCCTGTTACTGGCGAAGAAAGCGTTGATGACACGTATTGCCCGGCTGGAAAATGTAAAAGCACGTGTTGCTCCCATTCTTTATATGGAAGGTGCCTGTGGGGTGCGTCTACAACCTGACGACCCGATTGCAGAGATTTTCAAAAATGGCCGGGCTTCTGTGTCACTGGGTTATATCGGGTTGCATGAAACCCTGAATGCGCTAAGTGGTGAAAAGCGCCATGTTTATGATGATCCTGTTTTACGCGCAAAAGGCATTGAGATTGTCACCCGTTTGCGTGAAGCGGTAGATGCCTGGAAAGCGGAAACAGGGTATGGTTTCAGTCTCTACAGTACCCCGAGTGAAAATTTATGTGACCGCTTCTGTCGCCTTGATGCCGCAGAATTTGGTGTTATCGCTGGCGTCACCGACAAAGGATACTACACCAACAGCTTCCATCTTGATGTAGAAAAGAGGGTTAATTCTTACGACAAGATTGATTTTGAAGCGGCCTACCCGCCGTTAGCGAACGGCGGATTTATCTGTTACGGTGAATACCCCAATATTCAGCACAACCTGAAAGCGCTGGAGGATGTGTGGGATTACAGCTATAGCCGTGTCCCTTATTACGGCACCAATACCCCAATTGACGAATGTTATGAGTGTGGTTTTACCGGTGAATTTTGCTGCACCAGTAAAGGATTTACCTGTCCGAAATGTGGTAACCATGACAGCGCGCGGGTGTCTGTCACACGGCGTGTTTGTGGTTATCTGGGTAGCCCGGATGCACGTCCGTTTAACAGCGGCAAGCAGGAAGAGGTGATGAGACGGGTAAAACACCTTCAGGCTGGGGAATATTAATGTATTTTCATCAGTACTATCCGGTGGATATCGTCAACGGCCCGGGTACTCGCTGTACGTTGTTTGTTTCTGGCTGCGAACACTACTGCCCTGGCTGTTATAACCAGTGCACCTGGCGAGTCGATTCAGGACATCCGTTCACGCTGCAGCTCGAAGAGAAACTGATCAGCGATCTGAATGATAAGCGAATTCCCCGTCAGGGATTATCCCTTTCGGGGGGAGATCCGCTGCATCCGGCGAACGTGCCAGACATCCTGCGTCTGGTTAAGCGTGTTCGACGCGAGTGCCCCGACAAAGATATCTGGCTGTGGACCGGTTATCAGTTAACCGGAATGAGTGATGCGCAGCGCGAAGTGCTTGCCTGTATTGATGTGGTGATCGACGGAAAGTTTATCGCTGCGCTAAAAGATCCGACGCTGCTCTGGCGGGGCAGCAGTAATCAGCAGATCCATTATCTGCGCCAGCCCACGGCGCAGATACCCTTACAAGACGATTAAGCTTAAACCGCCCAGCAGTACACCACTGAGTACAACCAGCCCGCCACTCAGCCACAATGCTTTAGCCGGAAGCACACTTCTGAGCATCAGTAATGAAGGCAGGCTTGATGCGGGCAGTGTCACCAATAGCGCCAGTGCTGGCGACACTCCCATCCCGGCCAGCATCATGGTTTTGATGATGGGGATTTCAGCTGCTGTCGGGATCACAAATAACATTCCGGCAATCGCCATAACCACCACCCAGAAAAGATTGTTACTTACCACGCCTTCAGCCTGTGGAAACAACCAGGCCTGGGCTGCTCCGAGGCAAAGCACTGCCAGTAAGTAAACAGGCACTGTATTCCAGAATAACGACCACATAGTGCGTAACCAACGCTGTAAAAATGGCTGGCTGACGGCATCCTCAGCTATCCGGTTAATCCCGGTGGCATCAACCGGATAGGTATCCGGCACCCATTTTTGCACCAGACGGGCAATACCCACGACCATAACCACTCCCGCCACTGCACGGATCAGGGTAAATTGCCAGCGCAGCACAAAGCCCATAAAAATTAGCGTTGCCGGATTAAGTAATGGGTTACCCAACCAGAATGCCAGCATTCCACCGGTCGAGGCTGTTGATTTTTTCATTCCGGCAGCCAGTGGGGCTGCGCAGCAGGTACACATCATGCCCGGCAGTGAGAGTAGTGTACCGTAAAGTGTTCCTGATAAACGAGGCTGACCAAGCGTGCGTAACAACCAGTTACGCGGGATCAACACCTGAACCAGCGACCCTAACAGGATACCGAGCACAGCGGCTTTCCAGACCGCAAGAAAATAGACCTGAGCATAGCCCAATGCCGACTGCCATGCGCTCTGTTCTGGCACAGCAAGAATAGATTTTCCGATAGAGTGAGTATCAGCCGCGATAAACGCTTTCAGGTAATAAGGCTGCCATTTCACGTAGGCCAGACCAATAATAACGACGGCGAAAAAGAGTACCGGTTTCCACCAGCTAACAGTGGATAACGAAGAAGGTGAAGAGGTGGAACGGATCACAAGCGTTGCTCCCAAAAAACAGTGACGGTGAACCTCACCAGACAGAGGCTTTCGTTTACTCTGCTCTTCCTTTTGCAGACTGCTGATGTCATGCCGTACCAGACCGGGCGAACGGGAAGAGACTGAGCTGGCGCAGTGTAGCAAATTAACCTGATTAAATGCATGGTTATTTTGGCATTCAGGATAGAGGTGCTAGAGCCTGATCCAGTTTGTTTTTTGTGCAAACCCCAGCCGGTTATCGGTCATTTTCAGTTCATCAATGACAATTTCCCATAAGGCTGCCTGATGCAGTGCCGCAACAGGAAAACGGCGTATATAGGCGCTTTTCGCATGGGTTTCCGCTTCGCCACTCAGTAGCTTAACCCGGCCACGGTATTGCACGCCCTTGATCATCATCACCGATTTTGGCTGCCCATTAATGGTGCCCGCCACCTCGCGATAACTCATCATCTGCTGGCCATGTCGGGTTTTTGGATCACTCATCAACCAAAATGCCACTCGCTGCGTATCGAAGACATAGAAGCAGTTCGCGCACCACAACGGCATACCACAACACAACGAAAGCACATGCTGCTTTTTTAAATAGCGACTGATCGTCAGTAATGCACTTTCAGCACCGCTGTCACCTGGTGTCTGATTAGGTTGATGTGTCATGGTGCTTCCTCTCTGATTATGCAGAAAATGCATGCTATCATGGCACTGTGCACCACTGACAGGATCAACAACCACGATGACAGATTCCGTCTGGTTTCTTTATATTTTACAGACCGCCAATGGCCTGCTGTATACCGGCATCACGACTGATGTTCCCCGGCGGGTTTTGCAACACCAGCAAGGTAAGGGTGCAAAAGCACTGCGCGGCAAAGGGCCGCTGACGCTTCGTTTCCACTGTACAGGGGGTGATCGTGCCGCCGCATCACGTCTTGAGTATCACGTCAAGCAGCTGGATCGCGCTAAAAAGCTGCGCTTGATTGAGGAACAACCCGCAGTGATCGCTGAATGGCTCACTACACTCTATGAAAGCAGATCATTAAGAGGCGGCGCAAAGGCAATAAGGCCTGATTGTCCATCAAATGCTGTTTCCGAAAAGGCATAAACCTGCAGCGTCTCTTCTATGTGCTGCTGATAAACCAGTTGATGCTGTGCCGCCACTTCAAAACCTAGCGGGCGGTAATAAGCCGGATCGCCGATTACCACCACCGCAGCGTAGCCAAACTCGTTGAGCGTGCTTAATCCTTCATACAACAACTCCCGGGTAGCCGCCTCATCAACACACTGCGCATCAATAGCGATCGGTGCAAGCCCCACCCACTGAAGGTCCTCTCCGTTGAGCATTACCGGACTGAAAGCCATATAGCCGAGAATTTTACCCTCATCATCACAGGCAACCATTCCCAGAGTCAGCAGCCCCTGTTCTCTTGACTGCCAGACAGCGCGCGCTTGCTGATCAGTGGGAAAAACACGGCGTAGTAAAGCATCTATCCCTGTAACATCCATTCCAATTTCGGCACGAATTAACATGAAGTCTCCGGCGTACTGCCTGATGTATGAGTCTCCTTTTTTAGCCCGGTTTCTACCATCGAAGCAAGCTTTATCATCGCAATACGCAATGGTGCTGGCATCTCCTGCAAATCAAGCGCATCCATCATATTCTTCGCTTCCAGCCCCAACTCGGTATCACCTTCAATCAGCAGACGCCGCTGAAAAAAGAGGGTATCCGGATCCTGTTTATGTGCGGCAATCAATAGCAAATCATTAGCATCACCACGGAACCAGACATCCGCATAGCAGCGATCCATTACCTGCAACTGGTTATCCTGCAAGGTGATCGTCCAGCGTAGCCCGAGATCACGCACATCAACCCCCAGCCATTTTCCCTGTAAGAAGTCGAGTTCACCCTGCTGCAATGCCTGGGTAAATTGCCAGTTGAGCAGGCGTTTTAGTAGCTGTCTTTTCAGGGGAAACGGCGTCAATTGCAAGGGAATGCGCAAATAACGTGGGCCATTATGGATAAGTTGCGTCTGTAACCGGGTCAACACAATGAGAGCTCCTGTAAAAAATAGACTCCCGCTATTTTGCCATACTGATTCACTGATGCTGGTGGCTGGATCAACAAACAGACAATCTTTTCTAGCGTTTCGGATAATTCGTTCGCTATCAATCGGCGATTCACTGCCTTAAATCAAGTTAATTCCTTATCAGCATGACTACACTCATAGCCTCTCTCGTTTCCCCGGAATAGGTGATATGGAATTACTTTGTCCTGCAGGTAATCTGCCTGCACTGAAAGCCGCAATCAACGGCGGTGCTGATGCCGTGTATGTTGGCCTGAAAGATGACACCAACGCACGCCACTTTGCCGGTCTCAATTTCACTGAAAAGCGTCTGCAGGAAGCTGCTCACTATGTACATCAGCATGGAAAAAAATTGCATGTAGCGATCAACACTTTTGCTCATCCGTCAGGTTATCAGCGCTGGCAACGGGCAATTGATATGGCGGCCAATGCCGGTGTTGATGCGTTGATTCTGGCAGATATCGCGATGCTCGATTATGCGGCAACACACTACCCGGCTATTGAGCGCCATGTTTCGGTACAGGCTTCCGCCACCAATGTCGAAGCGGTGAAATTTTATCAGCGTCATTTTGCCGTCGCGCGCGTCGTACTCCCCCGGGTACTCTCTATGCATCAGGTGCGCCAGCTCTCGCGTGTCACTCCGGTACCTCTCGAAGTATTTGCCTTTGGTAGTCTGTGCATTATGGCCGAAGGACGCTGTTATCTCTCTTCGTATCTGACCGGAGAGTCTCCCAATACGGTTGGAGCCTGCTCACCAGCACGCTACGTGCGCTGGCAACAAACAGCTCATGGGTTGGAGTCACGACTTAATGATGTGCTGATTGACCGCTACAATAACGACGAAAATGCTGGTTACCCAACCCTATGTAAAGGTCGTTATAAGGGAGGCGAGCAGCGCTACCACGCTCTGGAAGAACCAACCAGTCTGAATACTATTGAACTGCTACCGGAACTGCTGAATGCAGGGGTTGTCTCGGTGAAAATTGAAGGTCGCCAGCGCAGTCCTGCCTACGTTGAACAGGTAACACGTATCTGGCGAGAGGCAATTGATTGCTGCAAAGCCAACCCTCGCAGTTTTCAGACACAACCACACTGGATGGATACCCCAAGTACACTCAGTGAAGGCACACAAACGACGTTAGGTGCTTATCATCGTGACTGGCAATAGGTGATTTATGAAAGTTAGGTGCTTATCATCGTGACTGGCAATAGGTGATTTATGAAATATGCATTAGGACCGGTACTCTGGTACTGGTCAACAGAAGCGTTAGTTGATTTTTACCAGGCAGCCGCCGATAGCGATGCGGAAATTATTTATTTTGGTGAGGCAGTCTGCAGCAAACGCCGGGCGACAAAAGTCAATGACTGGTTAGCCATAGCCCGCGATTTGGACGATGCCGGAAAACAAGTGGTACTCAGCACACTGGCGTTGGTGCAATCGCAGTCGGAACTCACCGAGCTAAGGCGCTATGTTGATAATGGTGAATTTCTCATCGAAGCGAACGATATGGGCACGGTTAACATGGCGGCAGAAGCCTGCCTGCCTTTTGTTGCAGGTCATGCACTCAACTACTATAACGCCGTGACCTTGCAGATTCTGCTCAGAATGGGGATGCAACGCTGGTGTATGCCCGTAGAACTGTCACGTGACTGGTTATCTCAAATGCTTGAACAGTGTGATCAGCTGGGAATCAGAGGACAATTTGAGGTAGAAGTGCTGAGTTATGTTTATCTGCCGCTGGCGTACTCTGCCCGTTGCTTCACCGCCAGAGCAGAAAATCGCAGCAAAGATGATTGCGAGACCTGCTGCCAAAACTGGCCACAAGGGCGGGAGCTTTACTCGCAGGAGAATCAGCAGGTTTTTGTCCTCAATGGCATTCAAACTATGAGTGGTTACTGCTACAACCTTGGTAATGAATTGCACTCCATGCAAGGTATGGTCGATATTGTTCGCCTCTCTCCGGTGGATAAAACCACCCTTGAACTTCCGGCCCGGTTCCGTGCCAATGAACAAGGCAGGCAACCGTTATCCCTCACCCCGGATGGGCAGTGCAACGGCTACTGGCGTCAGGTTGCAGGGTTGTCGTGGGTAACGGAGTGATCTGCAGCGGGTCGTATGACCCGCTATTTGACTGCTTTCATCGCACTTTTACCTCGCCGAAACCAGCCCTGAGCATAAAGTCTGCCCACTGCAACCCCCAGCAAGGTGTAACCCGCCCCCAGCAATAACAGAGTTAACACATCGTTGCGCACTTCCGCCAGCGGCAACCCCATCTGATTAACGCCGGCGATAATACGAGTAGCCTATGTGGATGGCAGCATTTCAGAGATAAATCGTACCCAGCCTGACATCGCCTGGGGGGGCCATAACGTGCCAGAAAGATAGTACACCGGCGTAGTAATAAACGAGAGCGTCAGATAAATACGTTCTACACCCCGCACACATTCAGTCACCAGTTTTCCTAGTCCCAGCACCGCAAGCAAAAAAGGGAAAGTCAGCAACAGAATCTCAATGATGGAGGCAGTTTGCCGGTAACCCAGCACCCACGGCCACAGTACAAACAGTACAATCGAGAGAAATAACCACACCGGCAGCAGCGCCGACAGACTCCCCAACGTCACCGCCAGGGGAGGATTTTGTTGAGCGCGCACGGCAATGTTTACCCTGACACTGGCAATTAACAGAGAGTGTTGTAATAACATCACCAGCAATCCAGGAAAAATAATCGCCGCAAAACTGATACCCGGATTAAACAGTGGCTCTGTCTGCGCATGAAATGCGCGTCAGAATAACGGAAGCCTGTCGCTCACTGAAACCGCTCTTTAGCATCAACAGTGTTTCATAGTGCTGAAGCAGTTGTTGATAAACCGCTACCACATCCTGCTGGATCTGCCCGTTAGCCAGTCGATTGGTCGCATCACCGTAGACCGGTACGGTGACCGACTTACCCGCCAGGACTTTTTTCTCAAAATCTTCCGGTATGATGATGATGGCAAATAACTGACGATACCCCATATCACGCTTTGCCTGATACAGATCATCGTAGATCACCGTAGCAATTTTCGGGGTCGCATCAAGAGAACGAATCAACCGCTGACTGGCAGGGGAGTGATCGTAATCAATTACGGCCACAGGCAGATTCCAGACACTGTGATAGAGATAAATGGTACTCATCAGACACAAGGAGAGCAGTAGCATCATCCACATCGGCCGGGCCAGCATGCCAGCCAGTGTTTTGCTGAACGTTTTCCACCATAGCATCATTGCTGACCTTCCCCTTTTTCCAGTCTGATCAACAACCTTTTACGCACCAGGAAGACGGTCAGTAACGGATAAATCAGCAAGAAAGCACAGGTATAAGCGACCGGACGACCAGGGACGTCACGCAAAAAGATATCAAACAGTGCGTACAGGGCATGGGTCAAAGGTTCAATATTTGCAATCACCTGAGCCGGAAATGGCATTGAAAGAATGGGTATTGCCATTCCCGAAAAAGTCAGCGCAACACTAACCAGAATTCCCATCAGGGTGTAAGCCGTAATTGCACTGCCTGTAAAGGTATACAACAACACGCCAATACTTTGGGCGGCAATGACATAGAAAAAGCCCACGCACAACATATAGAGCGGATTACCCGCCACGCTGGCACCAAAAGTCCCTACCAGCAAGGCAATTTCCACCATCAGAAGCGCCGTATAGCAAAGTGTATAGGGCGCCAGCTTACCTAACAGTGAGAAACCAAAGTGCCGTTTGAAAATCAGTGGCCGGCTGCGCGATAACATATAAATCATACAGGTAACAGTAAACAGCTGCAGCAGATGAACAGTCGCACCAAACTGCTGATAATAGATATAGCTACCACTGGCATTAAACAAACTGTCATAGGCGAGACTGACTGTTGGTAATGCGGGCATCGGGCGTCCAACCGCCGTGGCCAACACTTTACTGTACTGGCTGCTGAGGCTGCTCACCAGACCCGAGAAATCCTGAGTCGAGTATAACCCGGCACCATAATACAACGCGTTGTAATAGAGTTTTACTGCTGGCTGACGGCCAGCAAGTACATCCGCTTCAAAATCGTGTGGAATGTACAGCGCGGCATAAGCCTGAGACTGGCGAATTCTCGACTCTGCCTCGGAGAGCCCACCACTGATGGCCTCAACTTTGGCATGTGAACCCGCATTCAAGTTACGAATCAGTGTCTTTGACAGTGTGCTGTGGTCATTATCCACCGCAACAACCGGTAAATTAAGCAGTGTGCCCTCTGAAAAATTACTGGTAATCAGAGCAAATAACAGCAGAGGGAAACACCAGCCAAGCCAGTGAATGACTGGCTTGCGCCATGAAACGGTGATCTCATGCCGAAATGCCAGCCAGAAACTGTGCCACGCCGGTTTTAATGATCCCATTGCCATAATGCACTCATCCCCTGACGCAATCCCTGAACAGGCTGAAGCGGGTATAAGCGCACTTCAAAAGTTTTCAAATCAAAGTCACCGGTTGCCCGGGTTGCTCGTTTGGTCGAGTAGTCGCCTAACGGCGCGATGTAACGTACTTCACTCTCAATTTGCTGATTATTAAGTGCCGGCACTCGCAGCGTAATTTTATCGCCTTTGCGGACATGGGCCAGGATATCTTCGCGTAAATCAAACACAAAATAGGCAGAAGAGAGCTGAACTAATGTCAGTAACGGGCTGCCTGCATTCAGTAACTCTCCCACTTCTGCAGGTATCGGCCCGACTTCACCATCCACCGGAGCTTTGACTGTCAGTTCATCACTCTGTGCTTTGATCTCCAGTAAATTAAGTTCCGCCTGGCGTAACTGAGCGGCATACCCTTCGCGCTCTTCAATACGGTCACCGTGCAACCCTTTATCCAGATCAGCTTTGGCCGCCAGCACGCCCTGCCATGCACTCTCTTTCTGCTGGCGTGAATCATCCAGTTGCTGAGCTGATATATAGCCTTTTTGCGCCATTTGCTGATTACGCTGCCAGCTTTGTAAAGCATCGTGGTACTGCGCATTAGCTTTCGCTAACTGTGCGGTGAGATTACGAATGCTCTCTTCTCGCGTCCCATTCAGTCACAATGAAAATTGCGCCTGCGCCTGGTCACGTGCCGCTTCAGCGGCACGTAATTGTGCCACCAGTTCAGGTGCTTCAAGTTTGAGCAACACCTGGCCTGCAACAACATCTTCCCCACGCTGAGCCGGACGTTCTGTCACACGACCTTTGGCTTTTGAGGTAACGAGAATTTCCGGGGCATCAACTTCCCCCTGCAACAAAATAGTCTGACTGTTTGCCCGAAACAGGACCGCAAGGGAAACCGCAACGACAATGAGCAGCAGAGAAAAAAATATAGTCTTTTTCAATGGATATACTTCCGGATGTTAACAACAGGCGGCCAGGGCTGACGAAGACCGATTGTCAGAATCTTATACAGTTCACAGCATGCCGTATAGTCTAAAAGAGGGAATGTACGTTACCACCAGCAATCGCCACATTACGCACTGCTCCGCAAAAAGGTCGCTCCACTCTTTTTAACTACCGGGGAAAAGCACACGCCACACAAGGAGACACTTCGTATTCCTCTTACTTATAAATAGCAAACTTAATTTGTCAGTAAATATTAGTACAACATCACCTAAGCATTACGCTAGCATGATAGAAAAAACAAATTTGCACAGTTAATGCATTGTTTTTTCTAAACTCATTGTTTTTTAGCCGGAAAATTATCCACTTTCTATTTATTACCAGCAATATTTCGTAAACAAAAATAGTACATTTCCTATTCATCAGACTGAGTGGCGGGGTTGTTCATGGGTAGTTTGTGATAGCTATTCAGAGCTGTCGCCGAACATAAAAGTGACAGAGGACCCACCACCGTTTACCACGGGCAGGCTGAACATGCTAAACATAGTATAATCGCCCGCAGGCCCTGCCTGCCGGCGGTTATACTTGTTCAGTTTCTCTCACCATCACGCCCTGGTGACCAGGTGTAGTATTTCTCAGTGACGCAAAGCGTTAAACATGAATTTTGACGTTAGGTTAAATTGTCTTTCTCTACCACAGCCTCAGAGGGAGCCACCATGAGTCAGGCAAAACGCGTCCCACTTTCTGTTTTGGATTTAGCGCCCATTCCTCAGGGTAAACGAGCAGCAGATGCTTTCGCGACCTCCCTCAGACTGGCACAGCTGGCAGAACAACACGGTTACCATCGGTACTGGCTTGCCGAACACCACAATATGACCGGTATTGCCAGCGCAGCAACCGCCGTATTGATTGGTTATCTGGCCGCCAACACACAGACATTACGCCTGGGATCCGGAGGTGTGATGCTGCCCAACCACTCACCACTGGTCATTGCTGAACAATTCGGTACGCTGGCATCTCTCTATCCGGGACGTATCGATTTGGGTATTGGACGTGCGCCAGGTTCAGATCAACGAACAATGATGGCCTTACGCCGTCAGGCAGAAAGCAGTGACGATTTTCCGTCCGATGTCACAACACTCCTGCAATGGTTTGATGCCCCGGCAACCGCGCAACGACCCGCGGTGATCCCGGTTCCGGGCTACGGCTTACAGCTGCCGGTCTGGTTGCTGGGCTCCAGTCTTTACAGTGCTCAACTGGCAGCACATCTTGGCCTGCCTTTTGCGTTTGCTTCCCATTTTGCCCCTGAGTTATTGTTACAGGCGCTGCAACAGTACCGGGAAAAGTTTCGTACATCTGAGCGGCTGGCAGCACCTTATGCCATCGTCTGTATCAATGTTGTGGCTGCGCCTGAACGTCAGGAAGCTCAATTCCTGTTTAGTTCAATGCAGCAACAATTTCTCAATCTGCGCCGTGGTAATTCCGGACAATTGCCCCCCCCCTGTTGAGGATATCGCGGCGCTGGCCTCACCTGCTGAACTGTATGGAGTTCAGCAGGCATTAAGCCTGTCTGTGGTTGGCGATGCGCAGGATGTAAACAATGGTCTGATTGCGCTGGCGGAAAAGACTCAGGCTGATGAGATTATGATTAACGGCCAGATTTTTGACTCTGAAGCACGGCTGCGTTCTTTCGCCATGGCGATGGAGACTTATCACGCGCCGTAGTCCCTGACACAACGGGTCATTGTGACACTAAAATTTATCATAATGACCTGTGATACAACCCTCTCTCCTTTTTCCAATCAGATACCTCCCCAATCAGGCGCACATTTTTGTGACGCTTGTAAAAAAACCAGGTAAAAAACACTTACGTGACTTACTTCCGCTCCTTTTCATTAACCAGGATCATTGACTTATGCTAGATTCCGGGGCAGCCGGGAGAGCGTGATGGATGATGACGTGGTACAGGAATAGGGTATTCACTGCCACTCTCATTCTTTTCCCCGGAGTACTTTCCCCTGATACTGCTGGTAAAGCTGGCAATATCTCAAGATATCGTTGTTTCTCAAGGAGTTGGTGTTATGGCTGAAATATCCCCCCATTCGGGAAGAGGATTGGCTTTGTGGTCAAGGTTACTGGGCATCATTTTGCTCATTGTCGGATTAGTTTTAGCGCTCGGTGGCGCAAAACTGGTGGCCCTCGGTGGCAGTAGCTACTTTCTGATCGCTGGTATTTTCACCCTGCTTGCCGCTGTGCAGTTTTTGCGCTGCCGCTCCTCTGCTGTGGTGTTTTTTTTTCTGGTGTTTATCGGTACGCTGATCTGGGCTCCACTGGATGCAGGCTGGCAATTCTGGCCTCTGGTTTCACGAGTGATGGTACCCGCCGGGTTAATGCTACTGGCTTTTCTCACCTGGCCCGGTTTACGACGTCGTGAAGGTAAACCCGCGCTGGCAAAACTGAGTTATCTGTTCTCCGCGCTGATTGCGGTAGGTATGGTCACCACGCTGATGCAAATGTTTACCCCGCATCCTGTCGTAGCATTTCAGGGGAAAATTCCCTCACTGGTTCCGGTGGATAAATCAGTTCCGCAACAAGATTGGGATCACTACGGGCGCACCGCCGGGGGGGATCGTTTCGCCGCTCTCGACCAGATTACCCGTGATAACGTGCAGGAACTTCAGGTGGCCTGGACTTACCGCACAGGGGATACACCGATAAGTCCCGGTGGGAATGGCGCAGAAGATCAACAAACGCCCTTACAGGTTGGTAATACACTTTTTCTCTGCACACCACACAACAATGTGATTACCTTAGAAGCTGACAGTGGAAAACAACTCTGGAAACGCGAAATCAATGCTCAGGCCGAAGTGTGGCCACGCTGCCGTGGTCTTGCCTATTTCGATGCCAGCAAACCGCAGATACAACCGACTGCCACCGATGCCTCTCCGGTGCCGGAGGTGAAGCTGGCTGCCAGTGATAGCTGCCAGCGCCGTATTCTGATGAACACCATCGATGCACGACTGATCGCAATCAACGCCGATAATGGTGAGTTTTGCCAGGATTTTGGTGAAAACGGTGTAGTTAATCTGAAAGACGGATTAGGAGAAGCTCAGGATCCGAAATATCAATTAACCTCTGCCCCCACGCTGGCTGGCACCACCATTGTCGTAGGTGGCCGGGTTGCAGACAACGTACAGACTGATATGCCAGGCGGTGTGTTACGTGGGTTCGATGTCATTACCGGACAGCAACGATGGGCATTTGATCCAGGTAAAGATAATCCGAATGCCGTGCTGATGCCTGGTGAAAATTATACTCGTAGTACCCCCAATTCATGGGCGCCGATGTCTTACGATCCGGCGATGAACACTGTCTTTATCCCCATGGGTAGCTCATCGGTTGACTTGTGGGGCGCGAATCGCACCGCATTAGATCATAAATATTGTGCATCTATTCTGGCCCTTGATGCCACCACCGGTAAAGAGAAATGGGTCTATCAGACTGTACACAATGATTTGTGGGATTTTGACCTGCCAATGCAACCAAGCCTGGTTGATTTTCCAATGAAGGATGGCAGTAGCAAGCCTGCTGTTGTGATCGGTGGGAAAACCGGAATGATTTGGGTGCTGGACCGCGCTACAGGTAAACCATTAACCCAGGTGGAAGAACTCCCCGTACCTGAAGGCACGATACCGGGTGAACAGTATACTAAAACTCAGCCACATTCCGTTGAAATGCCACAAATCGGCAACCAGACACTCCATGAATCAGATATGTGGGGCGCGACGCTATTTGATCAACTGGCCTGTCGCATTGCCTTCAAAGGAATGCGTTACAACGGTTTATTTACGGTACCCGGCACAGATTTGTCACTCAGTTTCCCTGGTTCGCTGGGGGGAATGAATTGGGGAGGGATCTCTTTCGATCCGGTTAATCAGTATATGTTCGTTAATGATATGCGCCTGGGGCTGTGGGTACAGATGATCCCGGCTAATCCGGCTGACGGGACACGTGCTGGTAACGGGGGTGAAGCGATCAATACCGGTATGGGTGCTGTGCCGCTAAAAGGCACTCCGTATGCGGTTAACAAAAACCGCTTTATGTCACCATTGGGTATTCCCTGCTAGGCGCCACCTTTTGGCACCCTGTCAGCCATCGATATGAAGAGTCGTAAAATTGTCTGGCAGGTTCCGGCAGGTACTTTGCGGGATACCGGCCCGTTGGGTATCAAAATGCATCTGCCTATTCCCGTTGGCATGCCAACCCTCGGAGGCACTCTCGCCACTCAGGGTGGGCTGGTGTTTATCGCTGGCACACAGGATTATTATCTGCGCGCCTTCAATAGTGCAACAGGCGAAGAGGTGTGGAAAGCGCGTCTGCCTGTTGGCAGCCAGGGTGGACCAATCAGTTTCCTGTCGCCGAAGAATGGTAAGCAATATGTCGTTATCTCGGCTGGCGGTGCAAGACAATCCCCCGATCGTGGTGATTATGTGATCGCTTATGCCTTGCCGACACTGCACTAATTGCTGTCGATAACGTCAGTCTGATAAAAAGGCCTGTGCAATTCGCTGCCCAGGCCTTTTACTTATCATACGAAAGCACCACATTTCAGGCTTTCAGTTTTATCGCCCCGGCAACCACCACCAAAAAAGCCAGTGCCACAACCAGAAAAGCCATACTCAGACTGGCAACCTGACTGATCCAGCCAAGGATCGCAGGCCCCCCAGAATACCGAGGTAACCCAATGTGGCTACCATCGCCACTGACATATTCACCGGCATCACTTTTTCCTGCCCGGCCAGCGTGATCAGTACCGGAACAATATTCGCCGTGCCCAACCCCACCAGTGCAAAACCACATAACGGCATTATCCAGCCAGGAAAAAAAACGGCTATCAGGTATCCGGCACACCCGGTTAACCCGCCACAGACCAGCACTTTAGTGCGCCCGAGTAATCTGACCACCCGATCGCCCAGAAAGCGCATCAACGACATGGCCAAAGCGAATACCGCAAACCCCCATCCGGCATTTTCTACCGACAGGCCTCGCTCCTGAGTAATAAAAATACCACTCCAGTCAATTGCGGCCCCTTCGGCCATAAAGCAAACCATCGCCATCACCGCCATCAGCACTAAACGCAGATTAGGCCTGGCTTTACCTCGCGGTGCGGTGTCATCCGATTCCTCCTGATTACCAAAAGGGAGCAGTGCAGGTAATGAAAGTGCTATTGCTATGATAATCACCAGCATAGCCAGCCAGGCGCTTTGCAGTGGGGTCAGTCCCAGGCTGAACAGCAGTGCACAACTTGCCGCACCTGCTATCCCTCCCAGACTCCAGAAAAAAATGAAATCCTGACATCAGTGGCTCTCCACTGGCCTGCTCAACCAGTGAACCCTGGACGTTCATAGCAACATCGTATAATCCGACACCGACACCGAAGATAAACAAAACCAGCGCCAGTAACAGCGGGGTGCTGATACTCGCCAGTAACGGCAGCATCACACAATAGGTAACTGCAGAAGCGACAATCACCAGGCGACATCCAGCCTGACCAATCCATCGCCCGGCTGCACTCATAGAGACAAGCGAACCCGCCCCCAAACAAGGTAATAATAGTCCCAGCTCTCCGGCATCAACAGCAGTACGTTGCTGAGCATAAGGGATCAATGCGGCCCACAATCCCATAATCAGCCCGGCAATAAAAAAAATCAGCCGTGTCGCGTGGCGTTTTCCTGCTGTATCAATCTGTTTTGCTGCACTTATATCCATTTTGTCAGTCCTTCTCGCCGTTACCCGGCTTACCCGAAATACCTTGTCAGAGGCCCTCTGACGATGATCTTTTTTCCATACGATACATAATTTAGCATAAGTTAATATGCTGGTTTTTAACTTAACTGATCGCTGACTCTGGTCGGTATGACTGGCAGATTTCTGGCTAATACTAATATGCGTTGCATTTCAATCAGCATAAAAAAACCAGCCCTAAGGCTGGTTTTTGACAGAATGGATAACCTGCCCGGTTAATACTCAGGCATCACGGCGACGTGCCGGGCTGCTTCCACCTTCGTCACGACGGGGACCACGATTCCCGCCCTCACGGCTGAAGCGACCACGACGCTCACCATTACCGGTACCGGTACGTTCATTACTGAAACGACGTCCGCCCTCAGGACGATCACCACGTCCGGAGAAACCGCCACGGCGCTCGTTACTGCGCGGCTGAGCATCACCAATCAGTTGCATGTTCATCGGCTTATTCAGAATACGTGTACGGGTAAAGTGCTGCAAAATTTCACCCGGCATCCCTTTTGGCAACTCGATAGTTGAGTGTGTACCAAATAATTTGATATTACCGATATAACGGCTGCTGATATCACCTTCATTGGCAATCGCGCCAACGATGTGACGGACTTCAACACCATCATCACGGCCAATCTCAATACGATACACTTCCATCTCACCCACATCACGACGTTCACGACGTGGACGGTCACCATCACGCGCACTACGCTCCTGACGGTCGCCGCGGTCACCACGACGATCATCGCGCTCTTTGAACTCACGACGTGGGCGTGGTGCCGGATCAGCAGGTACGATAAGAGGACGTTCACCCTGTGCCATTTTCAGCAGTGCGGCTGCCAGCGTTTCCATATCCAGTTCATCTTCCGGCTGCAGTTTGCTCAGCAGCGCACGATAAAGATCAAGATCGCTGCTCTCCAGCTGCTGCTGTACCTGAGCAGAGAATTTGGCCAGACGACGTTGTCCAAGCAGCTCCGCATTCGGCAGGTCAACTTCAGGAATAGTCAGTTTCATTGTACGTTCGATATTGCGTAGCAGGCGACGTTCGCGGTTTTCCACAAACAGAATCGCACGTCCGGCGCGTCCGGCACGACCTGTACGGCCAATACGGTGTACATAAGATTCGGCATCCATAGGAATGTCGTAGTTCACCACCAGGCTGATACGCTCAACATCCAGACCTCGGGCGGCAACATCGGTTGCGATAAGAATGTCAAGACGACCATCTTTCAGACGCTCCAGTGTTTGCTCGCGCAGTGACTGGTTCATATCTCCGTTCAATGCCGCACTGTTGTAACCGCTACGCTCCAGGGCTTCCGCCACTTCCAGCGTGGCATTTTTGGTACGTACAAAAATAATTGCCGCATCAAAATCTTCAGCTTCAAGAAAACGTACCAGTGCATCGGTCTTACGGCCATAGGCTGTCCAGTAGCTCTGGCTGATATCAGGACGCGTCGTCAGACTTGACTGAATACGCACTTCCTGTGGATCTTTCATGAAGCGACGGGTAATACGGCGAATCGCTTCTGGCATGGTGGCAGAAAACAGTGCGGTCTGATGACCATCCGGGATCTGCGCCATAATCGTTTCAACGTCTTCAATAAAGCCCATGCGCAGCATTTCATCAGCTTCGTCCAGCACCAGACCACTCAGATTAGAGAGATCTAATGTGCCACGTTTCAAATGATCGAGCAGACGTCCTGGTGTACCCACAACGACTTGTGGCCCCTGGCGTAATGCACGCAGCTGAACATCGTAACGTTGACCACCATACAGGGCGACAACATTCACACCGCGCATTTGCGCAGAGAACTCAGTCATTGCATCAGCCACCTGCACCGCGAGCTCGCGCGTGGGGGCCAGCACCAAAATCTGAGGTGCTTTCAGGTTACTGTCGATATTATTCAGCAGGGGCAGTGAAAATGCGGCGGTTTTTCCGCTACCTGTTTGTGCCATTCCCAGCACATCACGCCCGGCCAGCAGGTGAGGAATACACTCAGCCTGAATAGGAGAAGGTTTAACATAGCCCATGCCATTTAACGCAGCAAGAATTGCGTCATTAAGACCAAGGCTGGAAAAAGTGATTTCGATATCAGTCATGTAGTACGTGTGCCTCTTAAAGTACGGCGGCCAGTCTACATAACTCGTCGTGAAAACATTCAGTCATTTTCATCAAAAAGTGTGAACCGGCTCAAATTAGTGGTTTAACGAACAGCAACGACCCTCCCCAAAAAAAGGGAAAAAGGACAATTGTAGTTCGTCAGCTATTGCTGGTCAGATTCTGATAAGTCGTCTTGTGTCTGGCCGAGTAGCGCCAGCTCCAACAATGCATATCGGTGCTCAACAAAGTTATGTACATTGTTAGCTACCGTCAGCTTGAACAACGCTTCTGCGTTGCTCTTCTCCCCCAGACTTAGGTAGTGCTTACCTAAATAGAAGTTGGTTTCACTGAGATGTTCAGCGAGCGAGGTGTTATCCGTTGCATCTGCCTTAAGGCGAGCCATCAGTTCACTTTCACTGATGTTGCCCAGGTAGAACTCGACAATTTTCCATCCCCATTGTTCTTTCACAGCATGAGCATAGCGTTGCTTTAACGCCTGCTTAGCTTTGTCAGGGTTTATTTCTTTTTCAGTCAGATAAAGCCACAGACAGCGGAAAGGATCATTAGGGTCGTCCTGATAAAACGCCAGCAGATCATCTTGCGCCTGTTTAAACCGGCCGCCGTAATACAAAGCGATTCCCCGATTTAAGTACGCATAATTGTAAGTTGGATCAAGCTCAAGTAAAGAATCAAACGCTTCATAGGCAGCATCAAAATTGCCTGCCTGCGTAAAGTATATACCAAGGTAATTGAATACCTCTGGCATATCTGGCCTGATTGAGAGCGCATAGGAGAAGTCATTTCTCGCCAGTGCTCGCAAACCAAGACTATCATACAACACTCCGCGCTCATATAACAGCTGTGCGCGTTCATCATCGCTTAAAGCACGACTAACCAGGATTTGTTCCATGCGGGCAAGAATCACCTCCTGCTGAAGCGTTGGCTGCAGCGGAACCGCCAGAACCTCGTTCTTACGCCAATCTGAAGTACTGCATCCTGCCAGCATAAATGCTGTGGCCAGGCAACAGCTGCGTAAAAAAGGCTTCATTTCCCACTCCCAAAACAAACAATGGAACAATATCCATTCATCCGTCAGCCGTACACAAGAAACATCCTGTTTCTGCGATTAAAAAAGCTCCCCATGACAAGCATGGAGAGCTCCAGGGGCTTGAGTTTTACTCTGCTTCTGGTGTTTGCTCTGGGGTTTCAGTCGCAGGTTGTGTTGGTTCAACCGCTTCTTTAATACTCAGACGCACCCGTCCCTGACGGTCCACTTCCAGCACTTTCACTGGTACTTCCTGTCCCATTTGCAGGTAATCAGTCACTTTTTCTACTCGCTTATCAGCGATTTGTGAAATGTGTACCAGTCCCTCTTTGCCACCACCGATAGCAACAAAAGCACCAAAATCTACGATTCGGGTAACTTTACCGTTGTAGATACGTCCTACTTCGATATCTGCTGTGATCTCTTCGATGCGCTGAATAGCAAATTTTGCTTTATCACCATCTGTTGCAGCAATTTTTACTGTACCGTCATCTTCAATCTCAATCGTGGTGCCTGTCTCTTCGGTCAATGCCCGAATAACTGCCCCACCTTTACCGATGACATCTTTGATTTTATCAGGATTAATCTTAATTGTATGAATACGTGGTGCGAATTCAGAAATATCACCGCGTGGTATGCTGATTGCCTGCTCCATGACACCCAGAATATGTAAACGAGCGCCTTTCGCCTGATTCAGGGCAACCTGCATGATTTCACGGGTGATACCCTCGATCTTGATATCCATCTGCAACGCAGTGATACCTTCACGACTTCCGGCTACTTTAAAGTCCATGTCACCCAGATGATCTTCATCTCCGAGGATATCAGACAGTACAACGAAATTTTCGCCTTCTTTAACCAGCCCCATCGCAATACCAGCAACAGCGGCTTTGATTGGTACACCAGCATCCATCAGAGCCAGCGATGCACCACACACAGAAGCCATTGAAGAGGAACCATTAGATTCGGTGATTTCTGATACTACACGCACAGTGTAAGGGAAGCTGTCTGCCTTAGGCATCACAGCCAGTACTCCACGCTTCGCCAGCCGACCATGACCGATCTCACGACGTTTTGGTGAACCGACCATACCGGTTTCACCCACTGAGTAAGGAGGGAAGTTATAATGGAACAGGAAGCTGTCAGTACGCTCACCCATTAACTCATCAAGGCTTTGTGCATCACGCGCCGTGCCCAATGTCGCGGTAACCAGAGCCTGCGTTTCACCACGCGTGAACAACGCGGAACCATGAGTACGTGGTAATACACCTGTGCGTACGTCCAGACCACGGATCATATCTTTTTCACGGCCATCGATACGCGGTTCACCACGTAAAATACGGCTGCGAACCACTTCTTTTTCAAGGCTATGCAGGATATCACCGATCTCGTTTTCGTCGAGTTCAGCATCTTCCGCCAGCAGGGCTGCAGTCACTTCAGATTTGATGGTGCCCACTTCAGTATAGCGAGCCTGTTTTTCAGTAATGCGGTATGCTTCACTAATGCGCGCTTCGGCCAGGGCTGCGATGCGATTATGCAGAGTGGTATTGACAGCTTCTGGCTGCCAGTCCCAGCGCGGTTTACCTGCTTCAGCAACCAGTGCATTGATTTCATCAATGACCACTTGCTGCTGGTCGTGACCGAAAACCACTGCGCCAAGCATCTGCTCTTCGCTCAGCAGCTCAGCTTCTGATTCCACCATCAGTACAGCACTTTTCGTGCCCGCAACCACCAGGTCGAGTCGGCTTGCTTTCAGCTCATCACTGGTCGGATTCAACACATATTGATCATTGATGTAACCAACTCGCGCCGCACCAATTGGCCCATTGAATGGAATACCTGACAGGCTGAGTGCCGCTGAAGCACCAATCATCGCCACGATATCAGGGTTAACCTGTGGGTTAACCGATACTACAGTTGCAATCACCTGAACTTCATTAACAAACCCTTCCGGGAACAGCGGACGCACAGGACGGTCAATCAGACGGGAGATCAGTGTCTCACCTTCGCTGGGACGCCCCTCACGACGGAAAAAGCTACCGGGGATACGACCCGCTGCGTAAGTACGCTCCTGGTAATTCACCGTCAGCGGGAAAAAGTCCTGACCTGGTTTGGCTTTTTTCTGACCCACTACAGTAACAAATACTGCGGTGTCATCCATATTAACCATTACTGCAGCAGTGGCCTGACGTGCCATCATGCCCGTTTCCAGAGTCACTGTATGTTGACCATACTGGAATTTTCTAACTATCGGATTCAGCAAAATTATATCCTTTACATTTTTGCAGAGTGTTAGCCCTGCGATGAAAATATGATTTTCATTACATCCTCGCGACTAATGAGAAGCTCGTCATCCATCACAACGAGATTCTCATTAGCCGCGCGAAACGCTGCAACTGAAAATCGTACCTAACCACAATACAACACTACAGCGTGAAATGCTGCGTGTCGCATGAAAAAAAGGGGCCTTGCAGGCCCCTTTTTTCGACGAAACTAGCTAAAGTCTGCCCGGCATTATGGTCATAACCAGTCTTACCGGACGAAGACAAAATGCTTAGCGACGCAGTCCCAGACGTGCAATCAGATTGGTGTAACGTGCAACGTCTTTACGCTTCAGGTAATCCAGCAGCTTACGACGCTGAGAAACCATACGTAACAGACCACGACGGCTGTGGTGATCTTTTTTATGTTCAGAGAAGTGTCCCTGCAGATGGTTGATCTGCGCGGTTAACAACGCTACCTGAACTTCAGTTGAACCACTGTCATTCGCATCGCGACCAAAATCAGCAATGATCTGCGCTTTAGCTTCAGCACTTAGAGACATAATATAACTCCGGATTGTAAATAAAATAGACAGGTGCCGATCTCTAATTCAGCCACCCAAGGATAAAGCCGCGCCATTCTACTCCCGACTCTCCGCTTACGCAAACGGCACGTTCACATTATCGACAACTAACCGACGTGGTGCCACTCTTCCATCGTCAAGCACTTCAGCCATACCGATAAAATGCTGTTCTGCACCCATGGTAACACGCACCAGGCCACTTTCCGGTGCCTGCACGGCATGCACGGCTTGTCCCTGCCGAAAAAAAGCAGCTGTGGCTTCAGGTAAGTTCACTTGTGGATACGCTTGCGCCGGACTGTCCATCGGCATCAGGAGTGCGTCTAAATAAGTAGCAGGTGAGACACCCTCAGCTTCCGCCCGTTGCTGTAACTCACTTAATTGTTCCAGTGTCACCATCTTGCTCACGGGATAGGTCGCCACCTGCAAACGTCGCAGAACAATAACGTGAGCACCACACCCAAGCAGTTCACCAAGGTCATCTGTGATGGTGCGGATATATGTCCCTTTCGAGCAGTGTATTTCCAGCTCCAGCTCATCACCCTGCCAGCGAATAAACTGCAAATCATAGACATGAATCGGTCTTGCTTCGCGGGGTACACTGATGCCCTCACGCGCGTACTCGTACAGCTTACGCCCCTGATATTTCAGGGCTGAGTACATTGAGGGTATCTGCAGACTATCGCCACGAAACTGATCCAGTGCATCATCCAGCTGCTGCCGGGTAATATTCACTGGCCGTTCACTTACCAGCGTACCGTCAGCATCTGAGGTGTCAGTACGTTGTCCCAGACGGGCAACAACCCGGTAACGCTTGTCGGAATCGAGCAGATATTGAGAAAACTTAGTGGCTTCGCCGAGACAGATCGGCAGCATGCCTGTTGCCAGTGGATCCAGCGCACCAGTGTGGCCGGCCCGATTGGCACTATACAGACGTTTCACTTTTTGTAACGCATCATTGCTGGATAATCCCTGAGGCTTATCCAGCAACAGCACGCCATGAATGTCGCGTCCGCGACGACAAGGGCGGCTCATTTACTCTCCCTGCTCCTCATCAACATCACCACGCCGTTCAGCATCTTTTCTTACCACATTGCTAACCAGATTCGACATACGCATACCTTCAACCAGCGAATTGTCATAAAAGAAAGTCAGCTCAGGCACAATACGTAAGCGCATCGCTTTCCCCAGCAATGTACGAATGTATCCGGAAGCATCACCCAGCGCGCGTAGTCCCGCTTTAATGGCATCTTCATCCTTATCATTGAGAAAAGTGACAAATACTTTGGCATAGGCCAGATCACGTGACACTTCAACACCCGATACCGTCACCATCATGCCCAGACGCGGATCCTTGATCTCGCGTTGCAGGATAATAGCGATCTCTTTTTGCAACTCCTGAGAGACGCGCTGTGGACGACCATATTCTTTCGCCATGATCATTATCTCCTCATAGTGATTGACGCTGATTTTTTCCCGGTGCTTACTCTGTTTTATGCGCTTTTACAGAAAAACGGACAGGAAAGCGGCAACATTTACCTGCCACGAATTACAGCATAACAACGGAAGGTGGCTACCCGGAAAGCAGACTGCTTTCCGGGAGCGTAATGCAGGAAGGGAGGAATTACGCAATCGTTCTTTGGATTTCAATGATTTCGAATACTTCGATCATGTCACCCACGCGAACATCATTATAGTTTTTCACTCCGATACCACATTCCATACCATTGCGCACTTCGTTAACATCGTCTTTGAAGCGGCGCAGAGATTCCAGCTCACCTTCGTAGATAACGACGTTATCACGCAATACACGGATTGGGTTGTGACGTTTGATGTTACCTTCCGTCACCATACAACCTGCGATAGCACCAAACTTCGGTGACTTAAATACATCACGCACTTCGGCCAAACCAATAATCTGTTGCTTATATTCAGGCGCCAGCATACCGCTCATCGCCTGTTTCACTTCATCAATCAGATTATAGATAACCGAGTAGTAGCGCAGGTCGATACTTTCTGCGTCAATTACCCGACGGGCAGAGGCATCAGCACGCACGTTAAAGCCCACCAGAATAGCGTTGGAAGCTGCTGCAAGCGTAGCATCTGTTTCAGTGATACCACCGACACCAGAACCGACAATTTTCACTTTCACTTCATCAGTAGAAAGTTTCTGCAGAGAGTCAGCAATCGCTTCGACTGAACCCTGAACGTCCGCTTTCATTACGATATTCAGCTCTGAGACTTCGCCTTCAGCCATGTTGGCGAACATATTTTCCAGTTTCGATTTCTGCTGGCGAGCTAGCTTAACTTCACGGAATTTCCCCTGGCGATACAGCGCTACTTCACGTGCTTTTTTCTCGTCGCGTACCACTGTCGCTTCATCACCAGCCGCTGGCACACCAGAGAGTCCCAAAATCTCTACCGGAATCGACGGACCCGCTTCAAAGACTTCACGGCCCAGTTCGTCACGCATCGCTCTGACGCGACCATACTCGAAACCACACAGTACAATGTCGCCTTTATTCAGCGTACCTTCACGTACCAGTACCGTCGCTACCGGACCCCGACCTTTATCAAGGAAGGATTCGATAACTACACCACTCGCCATTCCCTGACGAACCGCGGTCAGTTCCAGCACTTCAGCCTGAAGCAAAATTGCATTTAGCAGGTCATCAATACCGGTACCTGCTTTCGCAGAGACGCTGACAAACATATTCTCGCCACCCCACTCTTCAGGGATAACACCATACTGAGTCAGCTCATTTTTAACACGATCCGGATCTGCTTCTGGCTTATCAATCTTGTTGACGGCGACAACAACCGGCACTTTAGCCGCTTTCGCATGCTGAATAGCTTCAATTGTCTGAGGCATCACGCCATCGTCTGCCGCAACTACCAGAATAACAATATCCGTTGCCTGAGCACCACGGGCGCGCATCGCGGTAAACGCGGCGTGACCAGGGGTATCCAGGAAGGTGATCATGCCATTATCAGTTTCAACATGATAAGCACCGATGTGCTGAGTAATACCACCCGCTTCACCTGATGCCACTTTGGTTGAACGGATATAATCCAGCAATGAGGTTTTACCGTGGTCGACGTGACCCATAATGGTAACCACCGGTGCGCGTGATTCCATCGCCGCATCGGTATCACGATCGCTCATTACGGCCTCTTCCAGCTCATTCTCACGGCGCAGGGTCACTTTGTGTCCCATCTCTTCCGCGACTAACTGAGCTGTTTCCTGATCGATAACCTGATTGATGGTCGCCATCGCGCCCATCTTCATCATGGTCTTGATCACTTGTGAGCCTTTAACCGCCATTTTATTGGCCAGCTCAGCAACAGTGATCGTTTCACCGATGATCACATCACGGTTAACCGCCTGTGCTGGCTTGTTAAAACCTTGCTGCAAGGTGCTGGTTTTGCGTTTACTGCTTTTACCACCACGAATCTGGGCGCGCGCTTCTTCACGGTCAGTTTTCGCTTCAGAGTGCTTATTGCCCTTTTTCTGACGCGGTGCTTTTGCTGGACGAGCAGCACGAGAACGGCGATCACCCTCAACCTGAGCATCATTTTCATCTTCAGCCTGACGCGCATGTGTTGAGGTAGTGACGTGATAATCAGTCGTATCCTCTTCATCACCCGCACTGGCCCACTCAGCGCCTTTTTCTTCTGCCATTTTGCGCGCTTCTTCAGCGACACGTTTAGCATCTTCTTCAATTTTGCGCAGTGCTTCCTGCTCCGATTTGCGTTTCAGTTCAGCCGCTTCAGCTTCACGGCGCGCTTTATCAGATTGATTCGCCCGGACGGCGTCATCGGTATGTTGATTGCTCACTTTATTTTTTTCCGCCGCTTCACGTTTGGCTTTTTCCGCCGCCTCACGTTTCGCCTGCTCTTCGGCTTCACGCTGCGCTTTTTCCTCAGCTTCGCGTTGTGCTTGCTCTTCTGCTTCACGACGCGCCTGTTCTGCCGCTTCACGCTGTGCCTGCTCTTCGGCTTCTGCCTGAGCTGGGTCACCTTTTACATAAGTGCGTTTCTTGCGAACTTCAATTTGTACTGCTTTACTTTTTCCCCCGGTAACCGGGATATTGAGCGTACTACGAGTTTTACGTTGCAAAGTCAGTTTTCCTGAACCACTGTTGTTCTCACGATTAAGGTGAGCCAGTAGTGTCTCTTTCTCTTGCTGCGTCACAGAATCAGTTACAGTTTTACGCATCCCGGCATCAGCAAACTGCTGTATCAGGCGTTCTACCGAGGTCTGAATTTCTGCGGCCAGCGATTTTACAGTTACATCTGTCATGCTGTTCCTTCCTGCTTACCGTTTATTTCGCGTCGTCGCCAAACCAGCAAATATTACGTGCTGCCATAATCAGCTCACCGGCCTTCTGGTCATTCAGGCCTTCAATATCTGCCAAGTCGTCGACACCCTGTTCAGCCAAATCTTCCAGCGTACAAACGCCTTGTGCTGCCAGCGCGAATGCCAGCTCACGTTCAAGCCCTGGCAGATTGAGTAAATCTTCCGCAGGCTGTTGATTATCAGTACCTTCTTCTTTTGCCAGAGCCAGGGTGGTCAAAGCTTGTTTAGCCCGATCACGCAACGCCTCTACAGTCTCTTCATCAAGACCGTCAATCTCAAGCAGCTCATCGATTGGTACGTAAGCCAGCTCTTCAAGAGAAGAGAAGCCCTCTTCAACCAACACAGTGGCAAAGTCTTCATCAATATCCAGATGACGGGTAAATACATCAATCGCAGCATGTGCCTCAGCCTGATGCTTTTCCTGAAGATCTTCCACTGTCATCACGTTCAGATCCCAACTACTCAGTTGCGATGCCAGTCGCACATTCTGGCCATTGCGACCAATTGCCTGTGCCAGGTTACCGGCTTCGACAGCAATATCCATGGTATGGTTATCTTCATCAACAACAATAGAAGCCACGTCGGCTGGTGCCATCGCGTTGATGACGAACTGTGCAGGATTATCATCCCACAGCACGATATCAATACGTTCACCACCCAGTTCGCTGGATACCGCCTGAACGCGTGCACCACGCATTCCGACACAAGCTCCTACCGGATCAATGCGCTTATCATTGGTTTTTACTGCAATTTTCGCCCGTGAACCTGGATCGCGTGCTGCTGCTTTGATCTCCAGCACCTCTTCGCCAATTTCAGGCACTTCAATGCGGAATAACTCAACCAGCATTTCTGGTTTTGAACGGCTGACAAACAGTTGCGCACCACGTGCTTCAGGACGTACCGCATAAAGCACACCACGGATACGGTCTCCCGGACGGAAGTTTTCACGAGGCAGCATATCCTCACGCAGGATAACCGCTTCTGCATTGTTTCCTGAACCATCAGTCGGCTTCACTTCCAGCGAAATCGTGTCACGATTCACCTTTTTCACTACGCCGGTGATAATTTCACCTTCCTGCTCACGAAACTGCTCGACGACCATCGCACGCTCAGCTTCACGTACTTTTTGCACAATTACCTGTTTCGCGGTTTGTGTCGTAATACGGTCAAAGGTGACGGACTCAATCTGGTCTTCAACGAAGTCGCCTGGGTTTAAGGCAGGTTCATCGAAACGTGCCGCATCCAGCGTGATTTCACGCGTGGGTAAGCTGACTTCTTCTACCACCAGCCAGCGGCGAAAAGTGTCAAAATCACCACTTTTACGATCGATACTGACACGTACATCGATGTCCTGTTCGTATTTTTTCTTGGTTGCTGTCGCCAGTGCACTCTCCAGCGCTTCAAAAAGTCTCTCACGCGGGAGAGACTTTTCGTTAGATACAGCTTCCACAACTGCTAAAATCTCTTTATTCATCCTGGTATGCCTCCATCCGGACTTTTAAAAGTGGGGAACCAGGTTCGCCTTCTGGATGTTACTCAGTGCGAACACGTCGTCTTTACCTTCGACAGCAACAGTAATCATTTCACCCTGCACGGCTTTAATAATACCCTGCCATTTGCGGCGATTCTGCACGGCAATACACAATACGAGACTGACTTCATGACCAATAAAACTTGCGTAGTGCGCGGCAGTAAATAGTGGCCTGTCAAGACCCGGTGATGACACCTCAAGGTTATAGGCAACCGTTATAGGGTCTTCTACATCAAAAACGGCACTGACCTGGTGGCTGACATCAGCACAATCATCAACAGTAATACCATTTTCGCTGTCTATGTAGATGCGTAAGGTCGATGTACGCCCCCGCACAAACTCAATACCCACCAGCTCATAGCCTAATGCTTCCACTGGTGCTGAAATGAGTGCTATTAATTTTTGCTCTAATGTGGACAAACCCACCCCCAAGACATAAAAAAAGGGCCTTTATAGCCCAGTATACTGTTCCCTAATAACAAAAAACCCCGATATATCGGGGTATTATGCGACTGGACCCTGTACGCCATGACTGGCGGTTCGGTCAAACCCAAAAGAATTTTTTTCAAAACTGGCTGTAAGAGTAGAGATGATTGCATACAGTGCATTTGAAAACAACTCTGAGGGAAGTGGTTGCGGGGGCCGGATTTGAACCGACGACCTTCGGGTTATGAGCCCGACGAGCTACCAGGCTGCTCCACCCCGCGTCCGAAAACGTGAGCATACTACGCTGACTCTGCATAAATTGCAAACAAAAGTCATATTTCAGGTGAACTGGCTGTCACTTGTCGGTGCTAAGTTGGGCGACTGAGCGACATCCTGCCCCTCACAGAGCTGGTTATTGCTCTGTGAGGGAACAGCCTGACCCATTAACGCACTTGTGTCGTAAAATCACCCAGTACCTGGTCGATAATGGTGATACCTTGATTCACCTGATCTGGCGTGACAATGCAAGGCGGGACAACATGGATACGGTTTTCGGCGATAAAAGTCAGTAATCCGGCGTTCATGAGACCACCTTTAATGGAAGCCATCTCCGTTGCATTCAGTGGTGTCTTCGCTCTCCTGTCACTGACCAATTCCAGTGCCTGAAACATCCCCCGGCCGCGCACTTCACCAATCAATGCATGTTTACTGGCGAGCGCTTCAAGCCCATGACGTAACACACCATTCCCTACCGTAGCGGCATTTTCCACTACCTTTTCTGCTTTCATTGCATCAATGGTAGCAACAATCGCAGCCATTGCCAGAGGATGCCCGGAATAGGTCAGCCCACCGGCAAAGAAGTGATCATCAAAGTAGTGTGCGACAGGCTCACTGATCAATACGCCACCCGCAGGTACATAACCCGCATTGACGCCTTTGGCAAACGTGATCAAATCAGGGACTACAACGTCCTGTTCAAACGCGAACCAGCTGCCAGTTCGACCGAATCCTACCATCACCTCATCGAGAATAAGCAGGATGCCAAACTCATCTGCCAGCGCCCGTACTCCCTGAAGATATCCCGGGGGTGGCACCAGAATCCCTGCTGTTCCGGGTACTGATTCCAGCAGAATAGCGGCGATGGCTTTCGGACCTTCACACTCAATGACACGCCGTAAGTGAGCCAGGGCGCGCTGGCACTCCTCTTCTTCACTGGTTGCGTTAAACTCGCTGCGATAAAGATAAGGGTTGAAAAAATGCACATGCCCGCGGGAATATTCATTCGGTACACGTCGTGAGTCTCCGGTTGCTGCGATGGCGCTACCGGTATTGCCATGATAAGAGCGATAGGCTGATAATACTTTATCCCGCCCGGTGTACATACGTGCCATGCGAATGGCATTTTCGTTAGCATCGGCTCCCGCATTAGTGAAAAAAACTTTGCTGAATCCTTCCGGTGCTAATTCTACTATACGTTTTGCCGCCTCACCCCGTGCGAGATTTGCTGTGGCCGGCGCAATGGTAACCAGTGAATCAATTTGCGCTTTCATCGCTTCCAGCACGTGCGGATGCTGATAGCCAATATTCACATTGACCAGTTGGCTGCTGAAATCAAGATACCGTTTACCCTCGTAATCCCACAATTCGCAACCTTCTGCGCCAGCAATCACTAATGGGTTAAGGTTGCCCTGTGCTGACCAGGAATGGAACACATAATCACGATCCAGCTGTTTGACGTCCTGGTTAGTGATTGCGATATCATGCTGAGTCGCCTGTTTCATGTTTGTACCCTGCCTCTCTCTGGTTGATAACTCATGATTGGCGTTTTCAACACAAAACAGATAGAGCCAGAGCCAATAAACCCATGTGACAAGGTGTCACATCATCAGGAGAGAACTGCCCCTGTCAGTCAGCCTCTGGCATTTTTATAGTGTCAGCCATCATCTGTACAGGAGAAAACCATGTCAGCAACTCATTGTGTTTTTATTACCGGAGCAACATCAGGGTTTGGCGAAGCAGCAGCACACGTTTTCGCCAGCGCCGGGTGGTCATTGGTGTTAAGCGGCCGTCGTCTTGAACGACTGGAAAAGTTAAAAACGGAACTGAGCGCCAGCGTACCGGTTCATACTATTGAGCTGGATGTACGTAATAGTGAGGATGTGGCGAATGCCATTGCTTTATTACCTGATGGGTTTAAAGATATTACTACGCTGATTAATAATGCCGGACTCGCTCTGGCACCTCAGCCTGCACAACAAGTGGATCTGCAGGACTGGAAAACCATGATTGACACCAATATCACCGGATTGGTAAATGTCACTCATGCACTGTTACCGACACTTATCAAACATGGTGCCGGGGCCAGTATCATTAACATTGGCTCTATCGCCGGGCAGTGGCCTTATCCAGGCAGCCATGTTTATGGTGCCAGTAAGGCTTTTGTCAAACAATTCAGCTATAACCTGCGTTGTGATTTGCTGGGCACCGGAGTACGTGTCACCGACCTCGCTCCCGGTATTGCCGAGACAGAATTTACCTTGGTGCGGACCAAAGGTGACCAGGCGGCCTCAGATAAACTCTACCGCGGTACCACCCCCCTCACCGCACTGGATATTGCTGAGCAGATGTTTTATATCGCCACTCTGCCAGACCACATGAATATCAATCGGGTAGAGGTGATGCCTGTTCGTCAGGCATGGCAGCCCTTTGCCATCGACCGGGATTAATCTTTCCACATCCCCTGGCGCTCAGAAAAAGCAAACCAGGGGATATTTCATTGTCCTCGTTGTAAAAATTGCCTTACCCTTTCTGAATCAGGGTCTGTGAAAAACTTTTCGGGCGCGGCTTTCTCAATCAGTACACCTTTCTCAAGAAACACCACTTCATCGGAAACCTGACGGGCAAAATCCATTTCATGGGTGACAACAACCATGGTGTACCCTTCCATCGCCAGTGTTTTCATCACCCCGAGGACTTCACTGACCAGTTCCGGATCCAGCGCCGATGTAGGCTCGTCGAATAAAATGACATCCGGTGACATTGCCAGTGAACGGGCGATAGCGACACGCTGTTTCTGTCCACCGGAAAGCGTTATCGGGTAAACATCGGCTTTATGTAACATGCCCACTTTATCTAATTGCTGACGGGCAATTGCCTGAGCTTCTTTGGGTTTCATGCCTTTGACATGCAGTAAGGCTTCACTCACATTTTGTTGTACCGTGAGATGTGGCCAGAGGTTGAAGCTTTGAAAAACCATACCGATCCGTTCACGAATTTTTGCCAGTTGCCGGTGTGACATTATCTGTCCGTTGTGTTCATTGATCCCCACACGTTCACCATTAACCCGTACCTCACCGCGATCAGGTTGCTCCAGCCAGTTCATACATCGCAATAGTGTCGACTTGCCCGAACCAGAAGACCCCAGAATACTGACGACAGTACCCTGTCTGACCTGCAGATTGATGTCACGCAGGACTTCAATATTATCAAATTGCTTTGAGACATTTTTTACGCTGACCGCGACAGATTCAGGCATGATTCATTCCTCTTCGTTGTCCCCAGAGACTCAGTCGTTTTACTGTCAATTCCAGCACGATGCTGATCGCCCCATAGAGAGCAATTGCAACAACAAATGCATTTAACGGAATAAAGTAGGTAGCCTGAACACTGTTGGCTGCCGCTGTGATCTCCTGCACTGTGATAATGCTCAGGAAGGCAGTATCTTTGAGGCAAATAATTAACTGATTACCCATCAGGGGTAATCCCGATGAGAGAATATTCGGCAGAATAATGCGCCGGAATAAGGTATAGCGGGTGAAGCCCTGCGCCAGGGCAGCTTCAACATAACCAGCAGAAAAAAGCCGGCGCTGGCTACGTAAAATCTCAAAAAAATAAGCGCCGTGATAGATAATCAGTGCGAAAAGTCCGGCAGACCACGCGTCAAGACTGATACCAATCTCCGGCAAGCCGTAGTAGAGCAGGTACGCCAGAATTAAAAAAGGAGTAGTGCGCATCAGACTGACAAACCCGGTGATAATACGATTCAATACCCTATGCTGATATTCGCTGAGGTAACACAAGACTATGCCGGAAAGTAATCCCGCAACGGCGGCCAAAATAAAAAGCTCCAGCGTGGTCAGCAAGCCGGCAATAAAACTCTCGCGTACCGACCAGATAGTTGTCCACTGATTCATCTGTTCACTCCTGCACTTAGCGCCTGCACTTAGCGTGCCAGTCGTTTTGCTTTACGTTCCGCCATACCCTGCAATTTCAGCAGACACCCGATGATAAGAAGATACAAAAGCGCTGCGGCAAGGATGGGAGAGAGTGGCTCATAGGTCACCGAGGCTATACGGTTAGTAACGCGCGTCAGGTCGACCACACCAATCACCGCAATCGCCGGACTTCCTTTAATCAGAAATGACATTTCATTGACCAGTGCAGGCAGGCTCTCGATCCACATCTGCGGCAGCATAATGTAACGGAAATAGGTCCAGCGCCGCATGCCCACCGCTTCCGCCGCTTCTCGCTGTTCACGGGGGAAGGTACGGAAAGCATTGCGCCAGATCTCTGCATTGAACGCCGATGTGTTGAGTGTCAGCGCCACAATAGCCGCACTGGTTTTATCCAGATTGATGCCCAGTGCTGGCAACGAGAGAAACAAAAACAGCACCAGTGTCACCAGCGGAGTGGCGCGGGCCAGGCTAATGTAGAGGACCAGTAGTTGATCAATAACCGGTATTCGTAACATCCGCACCAGTGCAATCAGCAACCCCGTCACTACACCTGCCACAATGGCAATTGCCGAAATCCAGAGGGTTGTCCATGCACCTTCAATCAGTAATTGCCATGAGATTGCATCCATAGTCCCTCCTTAATCTGAAACCAGGCGGCGGTCATCCGCCGCAATCTATTACAACCCGGCTAACTGATGAAACTGTTCAGGACTGGTGATCGGTACCGCAGGCAGCGTGTCATAGGTTTCACCAAACCACTTCTTCTGCAGCTCGGCCAGCTTGCCGGTTTCGCGCATGTGATTGATGAATTTGGTCATATAGGCCAGTAACTGTGGCGAGTTTTTCGGTATCGGCCACGCCATGTAACCCGGTCCGGATACCGCCAATCCTTTGGCAAACACTTTAGGGCGAGCTTTGGTCAGATCGTTGACTGATATCACCACGTTTATCACATAATCGACGCGTTTATTCGCCAGATCAGCATAGGCTTCAGGATAAGAGGGATATTCGATCACTGGCCCGAGCTTGCCACCCTGCTTTTCCAGCATCGTTTTCAATTCCGGCAATCTTGCCAGTAACGCGCTGCCAGCTTGTACCCCAACTTTTTTACCACTCAAATCAGCGATGGTGTTCAGTGAGTGATCACCTGCCCGTTTGACAAAATAGTGCTGAGCAGAGGCCCAGGGGGGTGTAAAATCAAACACTTTCAAACGATCATCGGTGATCACCGCCCCGGTCAGCGCCATATCATATTGCCCGGTAGAGACAGCCGCCAGCAGGCCAGTCCACGGCAGAATGCTCTGATCGACATTGAATTTGGCGTATTTACGCAACTCATCGAGCATATCTTTGTTGAAGCCATCTGCCTTGCCGTTATTCATAAAGTTAAACGGCGCGTAATCGTCCTCCGTGGCTACTTTCAGTGTGCCGGTTTTTTCGATTTCTGGCAGATCCGCTGCCACCACATGACACGTCAGCATCATTGCCATCAGTGCGCCCAGACAACGTGAAACTGGTATTTTTTTCATCAATCTACCCCTGAGTTATTACGCCCGTCGTGTTCTTTCCGGAACAGGAAAGGATTGTCACCGTGATATATGTCGCCGGAAATCCTGGTCCGCGACTGATGAATACGTTTTTACTGTAGAGAGCGTTTTCACTTTCCGGATAGATCCAGTTTTGCTGTGTGGATGTGTCAGCAACACGCATCAGTGACATATCCCGGAACCTGGTACGGATATTGCTGTTTTTAATTGTCGTCGGTTGTCGTGAGGAGTAGAGGATGGTTCGTCACCTTTTGCACGTTGAGTTCGATGCGCGCCGCGGTTTACAGGAACAGGTGCGGGAAACCCTGATTGATGCCATCCTGGGTGGAATTTTTGCTGCTGAACTTCCGCTTCCCTCCTGCCGTCAGCTGGCCAGTCAGTTACAGGTTTCACGCAACACCACCGCGTTAGTGTTTGAAAGTCTGGTGGCCGAGGGGTATCTGATCAGTCGGCCACGCAGCGGTTACTTCCTTCACCCTGACTACCACCACGGTCAGCAATGCAGTCGGACACCCACTGCACCGCCGAATGATACAGCTGCACCATGCTGGAACAATCGTCTGCAAATCACCCCCAGCCAGCAGGAATCGATTCTCAAACCCGCAGGCTGGATGCACTACCGTTACCCTTTTATTTATGGTCAGCCAGATACCCGTCAGTTTCCACTCAGCTCATGGCGGGCGACAGCCAACTGGCTGCATGGCGGGGTCAGGGATCCGGCCTGGGTGGTTGATCATATCGATCAGGACGTGCCTATGCTGATAGAACAGATACGCACACGAATTTTACCGAAACGCGGTATCGTTGCCGGGGCAGATGAAATTCTCATTACGCTGGGTTCACAGAATGCCCTCTATCTTCTGACCCGTTTACTGATGTCTTCAGGCACCAGTGTCGGGGTTGAAAATCCTGGATTTCGTGAAGCGATTAACACCTTTGCCTTAGCCGATACCCGGATAGTACCGCATCAGGTAGATGGTGAGGGAATTGTCCTGAACGATGGCCACTGTGATTACTACTACGTCACGCCCGGCCATCAGGTGCCGACTGGTGTTGCCATGAGCAAATCACGTCGTCGTCAGCTCCTCGAACATGCTATCAGCCGGGATGCAGTGATCATCGAAGATGACTACGACTCCGAGAGTAATTTCATGCTCAATCCACTTTCTGCCCTGAAAGCCAGTGACCGCAGCGGGCGTGTTATTTATGTCAGTAGTCTGTCAAAAGCATTATCACCAGGGCTGCGCCTCGGCTTTATGGTGGCTGACCCTGAGTTGATCGATGAAGCAAGAGCGCTGCGACGGCTGGTCTACCGTCATCCCCCCACCAATATTCAATATCAGATGGCGCATTTCCTTGCCCAGGGACACTATGAAACTCACCTGCGCCGCTACCTTACAGACTCCGCGCAACGCTGGGAACGTCTGAATAGTGCGCTACAGCACCATTTACCCGACTGTACCATGCTGCCGGGCAGCGAGCATGCCAATGCTTTCTGGCTGAAAACCCCGGACCAGATTAATACTCAGCAACTGACCTGGCGAGCAGCCCATGCGGGGGTGTTGATTGAACCTGGCGCACGTCATTTCCTTGACGACACGCCGCCGGATACCTATTTCCGGATGGGGTTCCACGCCATTAATCCGGATGCGATCGAACAAGGGGTAGCAATATTGCATCAGCAAATTGACCAGGCTACTTCAGGGGCATGAAATCATGCCCCTGAAGTAGCAGAAATAACTATTCCACTACCTTTGCATGCCTTAACAATAGGTGTAACAGTACATTTGCGCCAGCGGTAACGTCATCCGGCGCGGCGTATTCCGCTTCGTTATGACTGATCCCTTCTTTACAGGGAATGAAAATCATCCCGGTAGGCGCCAGATAGCTCATATACACTGCATCGTGTCCGGCACCCGTGACAATCTCACGCGTGCTGTACCCCAGTTGTTCTGCGACCTGACCAATTTCCCTCTGGCAGCCACTGTCAAACGGCACGGCGGGATAGTGACTGACCTGCTTCAGGTTTATCGGTAAACCGCTTTTCGCCTGCAGGTCATCAATGAATGCACGTAGTTGCTTGTCCATTTCATCGACCTGTGCATCAGTGAGGTTACGCAGATCAATCGAGAAGCTGACCTGTCCCGGCACCACATTTCGGCTGTTGGGGTAGACTTGTACCATACCGACTGTTCCGCGCCCTTCCTCGGTTTGATCAGCAATCGCAACAACCTGTTGCATGATTTGGGTTGCTACCTGTAATGCGTCTTTACGCAAATACATCGGTGTCGGTCCTGCATGTGATTCCTGCCCGGTGACCACACAGTCATACCAGCGAATACCCAGCACCCCGGTGACCACACCGATCGTTTTCTCTTCCTGTTCGAGAATAGGACCTTGTTCGATGTGCGCTTCAAAGTAAGCTGTGACAGGGTGCTGACCAGGAACCTGTTCCCCCTGATAACCAATACTGCTGAGCGCCTCGCCCACACTGATACCATTAATGTCAGTGACGTTATAGATCTCATCCAGCGCAAACACACCGGCGAACACTCCCGATCCCATCATCACCGGCACAAAACGTGACCCCTCTTCATTAGTCCAGAACACCACTTCAATCGGTGCGTCTGTCACCACCCGTAACTCGTTCAGGGTACGTATCACTTCCAACGCGGCCAACACGCCATAATTACCATCAAACTTACCTCCGGTAGGCTGCGTATCAATATGGCTTCCGGCGTCAACGGGCGGTAATGACGGATTTCGGCCTTCGCGACGCATAAAAACATTACCGATTTTATCCACGGTAATCTCCAGCCCGGCCTCTGCGCCCCAGCGAATCACCAGGTCACGCCCCATGCGATCCAGCTCGCTCAACGCCAGACGACAACAGCCCCCTTTCGCGGTAGCACCAATTTCGGCCAGTTTCATCAATGACTGCCAGAGCCGTTCACCATTAATACGCCATTTCTCTGACACAAAAGTGGAAAGGGAAAGTATCTCACTGCTCATGGGTGTCTCCTTGCTGAAACAGAGTGAGTGCGATAGCCCAGGCTGGCGCTGTCGTTAAGTGATAAAAAAGAAAAATAGCCGGCGTTGATTATCAACATCACATTCAGGCTCCCGCTGCACTCAGTTGACGTTCCGCGGCCAGTTCCCGCCAGCGATGACAACTGACCACGTGACGTTCTCCAGCGAGTTCTGTTGTCGGAAGCGCGGTTTCACAACGAGACTGCACGTGAGGACAACGGGCAGCAAAAGCACAGCCTGGTGGCAAAGCAGAAAGATCAGGCGGAGAACCCGGTATACAATGCAGCTTGTCACCTTTTTTCAGCCCCTCACGAGGGCGACTACCCAGCAAAACCTGAGTGTAAGGATGGCGTGGCGCGTGCAAAATATCGTGCATTGATGCTTCTTCGACGATACGCCCGGCATACATGACGGCTACCCGATCAGCAATCTCGGCTGCCGCCCCGATATCATGGGTAACGAAAATAATCGACAAACCCCGCTGTTTTTGTTGTTCACGCAACAGAATCAATATCTGTATCTGCACTGTGGCATCGAGTGCCGTCGTGGGTTCATCGGCCAACAGCAGCTGCGGGTTGCAGGATAACGCCAGGGCAATCATCGCACGTTGCCGCATGCCACCCGACATTTCATGAGGATAGGCATTCAGTCGTCGCTCCGGGCTGGGCAGTTTCACCTGACGTAATGCCTCCAAAGCACGCATGTTAGCCGCCTGACGCGAAATCCCCTCGTGACGACAGATGCCCTCAGAAATTTGCCGTCCGACGGTATAGATCGGATCGAATGCCAGTAAGGGTTCCTGGAATACCATGGCACAATAAGCGCCCCGATAACGCTGTAGCTCATCCGCAGGCAGCGTCAGTATCTCTTTCTCTCCTACTCTGATCGTTCCCGACAATTCGCTACTTTTCGGCGGATGCAGACGCATCAATGCCCTTAGCGTAACGCTTTTTCCTGATCCTGATTCACCGATCAGCGCCATCACTTCACCTTTACGCACATCAAAGGAGACACCATTTACCGCATTGACCCGCTGGCCATCACGGTGAAACGTCACATGGAGATCGCGTAGATGAACAAATGGCTCGGCTTCTGTGCGAGACTCTGACATACGTGGCAGCTGATGCCAGGCAGAACCGGGCTGCATCATCAGACAGGCAGTTTGATGATTTTCACCCACGGTTTCCAGACGAGGTTTAATCTGTGTACAAACGGTTTTCGCGTGCGGACAGCGGGTATGGAAACGACAACCCTGCGGTGGCGAAATAGGACTCGGGGGGTCCCACTGTAGTGGTGATAATAGCGTACGATTATCAGGATCCATTGAGGGCATTGAACTGAGTAACGCCTGTGTATAGGGATGGGCAGAGGCATTAAACAATGCCTCTGTTGGGCCTATTTCGACAATCTCACCTAAATACATCACCAGGATACGGTCAGATAACCAGCGCACCACATGCAAATCATGGCTGATGAACAGGTAGGTCAGATTCAGATTTCGTTTCAACTCCTGTAACAGCTGAAGAACCTGTGCCTCAACCGATTTATCCAGCGCCGATACTGCTTCATCAAGGATAACCAGACGCGGCTCCATCGCCAGCGCCCTGGCGATATTGACCCTTTGTCGCTGACCTCCGGAGAAGGCATGAGGATAGCGGTGAGCAAACCGCCCTGGCTCCAGTCCAACGTTTGCCAGCAAAGTATGGGTCTGTTCCCGTGCCTGTTGAGATGTTACTCCATGCACTCGCTGACCGAACATAATGCTCTCTTCAATGGTCAGACGGGGATTGAGTGAAGCATAACTGTCCTGAAAAACCATCTGAACCTGGCGACGGTAGGCTTTCATCGATAAGCGTGATGAACCTACTTCGACGCCATCAAAAATCAGCTCACCACTGTCTTGGCTGAGTAGTTGCATTAGCAAACGTGCGGTGGTGGACTTACCGCATCCTGATTCTCCCACCACACCAAGGGTTTCTCCTTTAAATACTGAGAAGCTGACATCATCGACGGCCTGTACAACTTCTTGTTTTTTCGCCCCCCCTGCGCGGAAATATTTCAGCAGGTGATTCACCATTAATAACGGTTGTGCCGGTCCACCCAAATCGATATTGGTAAAAGGTCGCATCTTTTACTCTTTAATCGCCATTGCGGCGCGTAAACGATCGGCAAGAATATTGAATGACATGGAGGTGATAAAAATCATAAAACCGGGTAATGCGGCAACCCAGGGCTGGGTATATATCGCCGTACGCAGTGTGTTGAGCATCAACCCCCATTCAGGTTCTGGCGGCCGCACACCGAGCCCGAGGAACGAGAGTCCGGATGCGAGGATCATACAGACTGAAATAAGTCCGGTAGAAAAAACGAAAACCGGTCCCAGCACATTACCCAATACCTGAACCCTCAGGATCGTGAACGTTCCGGCGCCGGTCGCTCTGGCTGCATCGATATAATCCATATGGCGAATCTGTGATGTCACACTCTCGGCAATGCGTGTGACCTGGGGGATAAAGACCAGTGTCAGCGATAATAAGGCATTACCGATACCCGCCCCGAGGGCACCGGAAAGTGCTATCGCCAGCAAAACAGAAGGGAAAGCATAAAATATATCTACCGTCCGCATAATTACCGTGTTGATGGTACCGCCACAATAACCGGCAATGATTCCGATGGCACCGCCGATCAAAAAAGCGAAAAAGACCGGTACAATGCCCATAAACAGCGATAAGCGAGCACCAAGAATCAGTCTCGACAACATATCGCGCCCTAATTCATCCGACCCGAGAGGGAATCCATCAGTACCGATGGGTTTCAGGCGTAAAAACATTGATGTCTGGAAAGGATCTTTGACAATGATCCAGGGGCCAAATAGTGCCATCACAAGCAGCAGTAAAATAATCGTTCCGACCACCACCCCTCCGGGATCACGCAGAAATCGGGGTAACACACCTGACCAGTAGCCCTGAAGGGAGGTTGTTTGCTGTGGCAGAGAAGTACTTTTGGTGCAGGTGGTTTCCATTGTGCTCAGCCTCTTTTAATCCGTGGGTCGAGTATCGTCTGTAACATATCCACCAGTAAGTTCAGCAGGACAAAAAACAGTGCCAGCACCCAGATGGTGCCCTGCAAAAGAGGCAGATCACGCTGAAAAATAGCAGTATTGAGCAACAACCCGGTGCCAGGCCACGAAAAAACGGTTTCAACCAGAATAGAACCGCCCATCAGATAACCCACCTGAAGCCCCATCACAGCCAGAGCCGTGGGGGCCGCATTTTTCACTACATGGAAAAAGATTGCTGCCTCATTGAGTCCTCTGGCTCGCAGCCCGACAATAAACTCCTGGCTGAGGATCTCAGCCACTTGCGAGCGAACTGTGCGGGCGATAATACCAGTAGGAATGACCGAGAGAGTCACCGCAGGCAGCACCATAAACTGCACATATTCCCAGGTCCATTGCCAGCCACCCTCACCGATGGGCCCGCCTCCGGTTGCGGGTAACAGAGAGAGTCGCACGCTGAAAACAATGACCAGGAGCATCCCGAGCCAGTAATGAGGCACACTGACACCAAACACGGAGATAACAGAAGCGATACGCTCAACCATGCTGTTACGAAAATAACCGGCGACAAACCCAAATAAGCTGCCGAGAACGAAACCAATCAATGTCGCCAGTAATGCCAGACGCAATGAGTAAGTCACCGCCGTCAGTACCTCACTGATAACCGGACGTCCGGTAGAGACAGACAAGCCAAGATCCCCCTGCAAGGCGCGCCAGAACCAATGCAGAAACTGCACAGGCAATGGCTTATCGAAACCATAAGCCTGTAATAGTGTCTGTCTGAGTGCTTCAGAAGCATCAGGCGGCATAACCGAAACTAATGGATCCCCCGGCGCAATCTGCACCAGCATAAAACAAAACAGCGCAACCCCCAGCAAGGTAGGGATAGCCAGTAACATACGGTATAACAGCATATTGACCATCTGGTGTTACCTCTCTGTCATCACTCTTTTTTGCTGACCAGTGCCAGGTCAATAAACCAGCTTTGTGATTGCACGACGCCGCTGACGGCAGGAGAGATAGCTCTTGGGCCAACATCATGAGCGACAAAAAGAAACGGTACCTGATCCACCATAGCTGTGTGTAAATCAGCCGCAGCTTTATCCATTTCAGCTGGTGAGAATGCATGTTTGACGGCTCGCGCCAGAGCCTCTGTTTCAGGTGTTGAGAAATATCCCCAGTTAGTCGCGACCGGAGGGAACGCTTTCTCAGTGGAGAAACGGATCATACCAAAATAGGGATCATTACCTGCCGCGCTAACGTTAATGGCATCGACACCTTTGGCTGAAGGATCTTTGGCACCCAGCCGCCACTGGTTATACAAGGTATTCCACTCTGTCACTTTAATGTCGACGTTAAAGAAACAACTTTTCAGGCTCTGCTGAATATATTCATTCATGGGTAACGGTTGCATCTGACCGGAACCAGACGCGGACGTGGCAACAGTAACATGCAAAGGTTTACTGGCGCTGAACCCCGCTTCCGTCATTAGCTTGCGGGCAGTGTCAGGATCATAACTGATCTTAAACGTCGGATTACCATGCCACGGGTTGCCGGGCTCGTAGACACCCGTGGCCTCGGTCATGTAACCACCGAGGTAGCTTTTCAGCTTTGAACGATTCAGGCACAAATTTGCTGCCTTACGGACACGGATATCCCGCCACGGTGATCCTTCAACAAACGAAAACTGCCAGGGCCAGAGATGAGGCTGGGTATTGGCGTATATTTTGAAACCTTGCGCTTTGATTTGATCAACCGCATCAGAGGCGGGTGCTTCTATCCAGTCAACCTGTTTAGAAAACAGCGCCGCAGTACGTGCATTCGCCTCAGGAAGCGGAATTAACACCACTCTGTCGACGCGAGGCACCCGCTGTTTATTCCAGTAATCGGGATTCTTCACCAGAATCAGTTGCTGACGGGGAACCAGTTTTTCCATTTTGAACGGGCCGCTGCCTACCGCCTGGGCGGCAAACTCACTCCACGCCTGTTTGCTGCGCGCCGCGACATCCCCTGCGGCTGATGGCACTGCATCAAACAGTTTTTGCCAGGCAGTCGGTGAAACAATAAACAAGTTCGTTACGTTATACGGCAGTAACGCATCGGGTTCCGATGTGGTCAACACGACGGTGTTATCATCCAGTTTCGCCGCCCCGGAGAGCGTCGGCATACGCGACAAGGTGTTGCCAATCTGACCAGGAGCATATTGTGGTGCCCCCTTATTCAGCACTTTATCCACATTCCAGACAATCGCGTCAGCATTCACTGGCGTACCATCATGAAATTTTACGCCCGGACGCAGGGTAAATATCCAGCGAGTCTGGTCATGCGGATCAATATGCCATTCAGTTGCCAGTCCTGGCGTAATGCCGCTGGGCTTCTCACCCTGGGAGAGATCCCACTCCACCAGTGCGTCATATAGAGGAATGCCACTGAATCTATTTCCCTCAAACCCCTGGTCAGGTTGACCCAGCGTCAGAGGAATATCTGCTGCCGTCATGGCTATACGCAGGGTGGATGCCGTGACAGGCTGAGTGAGCATGCACATGAGACCGGCAGAGGCAATGGCAGTGATAGTGCGGCGACGAAGGTGGTGAGTAATTTTTGTCATCATAATATCCCTGTTAAAAGGAGTGTTTTTCTCTTAACAAGCAATATACGTACCACTGTTCTGCTTATTCACTATTACATTATTTAAGATAAAAAAGAGGAAGAACTTATATCAACGGTGCCAACACTAAAATGTCAACAACAGCTAACTCACGGAGTTAGCTATGAAGAAAAAACAAATCAGTGACACTACCCAATAGCTTAGGACAGAAAAAAAATATAAATTAATTTTATGATTATTATGAGAGTCATAATAAAATTACATTAAAAACAAATTTAATATATAACAATATCAATAGTATATGCTTTTTATCAAGGACAGGCACCATGAAAAACAAAAAAGCAGAAGTTTAATTAATAAAAATAATTGAAAAATCAAAAACCTCTGCACTTCGGGATGCCTGATATTTATCTGGATTAGCTTCGCCACGATAATGTATCGGTAAAACTTATAATGATGCACCATGAAGAAAAAGAGGGGGGAATAAATGCACCAGAAAAAAGATTTCACTCCCGAATGAGACAATCCTGTCTCATTATCCCACCAGCACATTGTTGCTACATCCAACGAATTATTGAAATGAAGATTAATGCTTCTGTGATTATTTACTTATCAACCATTATCTCGCGGGGAAAAATCACTAAATAATGCTCAGATACAGCGCAAGATGGGTAAAAAAGATAACAAAAAAAAATTTTAATTGACAAATTAAAAACGATGAAATCTTTTTACTGGATATATTTGAATAAGAAAATCCTGAATTTGACAGAAAAAAATAATCTGTCAGTGATACAAAACTAACTCATTCACCTCTCCAGCCTGGCCGCCCGAAACTCCTGACCAATTCCAACCTAAGACAAATCAGCAGAGATCACCACAGTAGATGAGCACATAAAAAAAGCCAGGATTAACAAAAAAAAACACTTAACAAATAAAATAAAAATAGAAAAGATATTGATTAACAAGGAAAATAAAAAAACCAATGCGACAATTGGGATTAAACTGAACATATCATAAGGAACAATTTTGATAATTTGCAATAACAGAAATTTATTTTTTGTTAATTTTTGCATCTTATTGATTTAAAGAAAATAAAATAACATCTGTTTTTTTACATAAGTTAATTTTTATCGAGAAAAAATTAATTAGATCAAATTTTAGCCATTTATGAGAGTGCAAATATACGACATTAAAACACTACATAAATAGAATGTGTAGAACTAAAAACCTAAAGATTACAAAAAAACACACTCAGTGGATTTTAATTCTAATGATACAAAATGGTCCCAATTGACTCTCTTGATGACCAAATAGTTAACAATCGGTGGTCGTTCTGTCCGGCAGGTTTATGGAATGCATGGATGGCAGTGCGATGATAAAAACCGGTTAGCAAAATCTTAAATTTTAAAGGAATAACATTATGAAAATGAAAAGCCTCGCTTTTATCGTTCTGTCCACTGTTTCTCTCACTTCTGTATGGGGTCAGTTTGGATATCGAAAATTATTGTACGTTAAGACTACTTTTTGAACAGGTGCGGGGATGGGTTTTACGCTTTGAGCTGGCGAGGTCAGCGAGCCAACAGAAACAGGGCTTCCATCAGGAAAGCCCTATGTCATTTTACTGTTCTGTGAGTTCAATCTCGGCAATAACCGGTAGATGATCACTGGCCGCCGACCAATTAAACTCTGGAGAATTATGCGGAATTTCGAGCTTTTTCGTGTCCCATTTTTGCCCTTTGAAGGTAAAAATATGGTCGATATCAATCGCAGGATTGACCGCCGGCCAGCTGCGGGAGTCGATTCCTGGCTTCGAGACTTCATTAAAGAAATAACCTATCTCTTTTACCGGCAGCTCTTCGCGCGTGGAGTTGAAATCACCGGCAAGGATCTTAATGGCAGAAGCAATATCCTTAAAATCAGAAGGCGCATCACCGATACTAAGATCCAACAGGTAACGAGCCTGTTCGGTACGAATTGTGGGGTCTTTTTGCCAGTCGAGATGTGTTACCATGATTATCGGTGCAGAATCAAACCCCGGAACCTCGACTTGCACCAGCAGGGCAACGCGCTGTTCGGCATTGCCCGATGGCAACTTAACCACCTGTGAATGCAAAATTTTATATTTTGACAGCAGTCCCAGACCATATTCACCGTCGTCAAAATCCAGCGCCTTACCAAACACGTAATGCATTTTATTAGCATCGGCAATAGTCTTTAACTGATCAATTTTCTGACTACGCTGGGTTTTGTTATCCACTTCCGGTATCGCAATAATGTCAGCTTAATTTTTTTAATCGCTGAATTAAGTGCCGTAAAATCAGTTATATTATCGGAGGCTTCGTTCTTACCGATATTATAAGTGGCTATTCGCAGTGTTGGCTTATGCTGGGTCTAGACTTTATCGGGCACACCGCCTTTTTGCACGGCAAGTATCTCATTACCTGCAAGTTTATCAGAAGCCTGTACGTGGGCTACCAGACATGCCAGTGCTGCTATAGTCAGTGCAAAACGTCTTTTCATCAAGTTCTTAGTCCCTGTTTTAAACATATAGTAGTGATGGTATCAAGTGCAACCATTCAGTTTTGAGAGGCATTGCACAAACTTATAACGCAGCGAAAATTAAGTGGTGGGGATTTTAAGGAACTATCTTTGTGTTGCTTAGAGGGCAGTTTTTATATCAGAAATTATTGTCGTTAAGCCTGACTTTTGACCAGCTCCTCTCAGTATCTATTCGACTTCTGTCTGTATCTTCCGGTACAGTGCCTGAATTCGACATATCTGGGAGGGACTGTATCCTGTCGCATCAGCTGTTTCCCTTATACTCAGCTTTTTTATCTGGCGGTAATACAGCACTTTCTGGTACCGTTCCTGGTCCGCCTGTTTTCCCCTGTATTTACCCAGCGTATGAGCCCGTTCAATTCCTTGTTTTTGCCGCTGGCGGCGACTCAGCCAGTCCTTATGTGACATTGCGGCCATCAGATCGATAAGCATGTTATTGATGGCGGTTATCACGGCGCGGGTGATCGGGTCAGCCTGCGAAGGCTCTTTATCTGACAGCGCCTGCCAGGATGTGGGTACATCAAGGCTGACAATACGCAGCTCGTGTTGTTCAATTTGCTTCTTCAGCGTCATCCAGTCACTGTTACTGAGACGGGTCAGGCGGTCTATCTGCTCAACCAGTAAAATATCATTGCGGTGACTGTCCATAAGCAGGCGTCCCAGTTCCGGGCGGTCAAGTTTTGTACCACTGATATTTTCCCGGTAGTAGCTGGCGATTTTATGCCCTCGTTCCTGAATGAACCGCTCAAGCATCTCTTTTGCCCTATCGGCAAACTGATCTTCCGTCGATGCCCTCAAATAAGCTCTGATGAACATTTTTTCATCCTGTTATCGCATTTAGGTTATTGCATTTAATCTATCGCATATAGGTTATATCATTTATTGTGTGCAGTCACGTTTTGGTTATGGCGTCAGGGTGTACCTTTATGCGATAAGTATTTTTGTCAAAAATACCGCACCGAATAATTTATGAGGGAAACTATATGGCAAGGAGGCAGATTCTTTCTCTGTCGGAAAGAGAATCATTACTGGCATTACCGGACGATGAGTTAACGCTGACACGAATGGCATATTTTAGTGAGCATGATCTGGCGCTTATCAGTGCTCACCGTAAACCCGCCAGCCGTTTTGGTTTTGCCGTCCTTCTTTGCTATCTGAAAAATATCGGCTTTGCACCGGATAAAAAAATCCCACCCTCTGATGCGCTGCTGAAGCATATCGCCAGTAGGCTAAAACTTACCGGGGATCTCTGGCCTGCTTACCTTTCCGGCAGGGAAACCACGCGACGCGAACATTTAACCGAACTGTACCGCTATCTTGGCGTAAAAGCGTTCACCGGCAAAATACAGCAGGACGGTATTATACACCTGCTACCGATCGCGACGCGCACCGATAAAGGTATTCTCCTGGCCGAAGAACTGCTGGTCTGGCTCCGGAAGAACAACGTGATAATCCCCGCGATTGATGTCGTGGAGCGTACCTGTGCGGAGGCCATGGCTGGCGGCGATAAAATCGTATTTCAGACCCTGAATGCCCCGTTAACTCCGGCTCACTGGGATGCCCTGGATCGTTTACTTGAGTCATCAGACAATCAGCCTTCCAGGCTGACATGGCTTCTGCAACCGCCGGGTAAAATCAATGGTAAGAACGTGCTGCAACACCTTGATCGGCTCAGCAGCATTGAATCGCTGGCATTACCTGAAGGTATAGATCGTACCATTCACCAGAACCGGTTGCTGAAACTGGCGCGGGAAGGCCGAAAGATGAGTAGCCGGGATTTGACCCGATTTTCAGTAGCCCGCCGTCATGCAATCCTGGTCTGCGTGCTGGAAGAAGCCAGAGCCACACTGACAGACGAAGTGATTGAGCTGCATGAGCGAATGCTGAACAGCCTGTTCAGCAAAGCCAAAAGAACACAGGCTGAGCGCCTTCAGCAGACCGGAAAGCTGATCCAGTCCAAACTGAGGCAGTACATCGATGTTGGTCAGGCGCTGTCTGATGCCCGCGATTCCGGTGGCGATCCATGGCTCGCAATAGAAAACATACTCCCGTGGCCCGAATTTGTCGCCAGTCTGGAGGAAACACGCTATCTCGCCAGAAAAAATAATTTTGACCCGCTGCATATTATTACTGAGAAATACAGCACATTACGGAAATATGCCCCGCGCATGTTGTCTGCTTTACAGTTAGTCGCAACCCCGGCAGCACAACCTCTGGCTGATGCGCTGGTTGTGATCAAGGATATGTACCGGAAGCAGTCACGTAAAGTTCCGGCGACAGCGCCGCTTGAGTTTGTCCCTGAAAGCTGGCGCAAGGTGGTGATTACACCTGCGGGTATTGACCGACAGTATTATGAATTTTGTGCGCTCAGCGAGCTTAAGGGAGCGCTGCGCTCCGGGGACATCTGGGTTAAAGGCTCACGCCGCTACAAAAATTTTGATGATTACCTCATTCCCGAAAAAGACTTTGACAACCCCACACCGGCGCTGCCACTGCCCGTATCTGCTGATTATCATGAGTACATTACCAGCCGCATGACTCTGCTTCAGTCCAGACTTGAAGAGGTCAATGCTATGGCTGCCCTTGGTGAACTGCACGATGTGGAAATATCCGACAAGGGCGTAAAAGTCTCTCCGCTGGATAACTGCGTTCCGGCACAGGTTTCACCGCTGGCAGAGGTGGTTTACAGCATGCTACCGCGACCTAAAATCACGGAAATTCTTGACGAGGTAAACAGCTGGACGACGTTTACCCGTCATTTTTCGCATATAAAAAATGACATTACCCGTCCCGATACCCGCCTGCTCCTTACCACCATTCTTGCGGATGGCATCAATCTTGGTCTGACCAAAATGGCAGAAGCCTGCCCAGGTAGCACTAAATCATCACTCGAAGATATTCAGGCATGGTACATCCGCGACGAAACCTATTCAGCCGCTCTTGCTGAGCTGGTAAATGCACAGGGGAAAAGACCACTGGCGGCATTCTGGGGAGACGGGACAACGTCATCGTCAGATGGACAGAATTTCAGAACAGGCAGCTCAGGCCGCTACGCAGGGCAGGTTAACCCGAAATATGGGCAGGAGCCTGGGCGTCAGTTTTATACCCATATTTCGGATCAATACAGCCCGTTTTACACCTGCATAATCAGTCGGGTCAGGGATTCAACCCATGTTCTCGATGGCTTGCTGTATCACGAAAGCGACCTAGAAATCAGGGAGCATTACACCGATACCGCTGGTTTTACCGATCATGTCTTTGCCATGATGCATCTGCTGGGATTTGCGTTCTGTCCGCGAATCAGGGATCTCCACGACAAGAAGCTATTTATCAAAGGGAAAGCGGACCAGTACCCGGCGCTTCAGTCACTGATATCAACGACCAGCCTGAATCTGAAAGAGATCGAACTTCACTGGCGTGAAGTGCTGCGTCTGGCAACCTCGATAAAGCAGGGAACCGTGACGGCATCCCTGATGCTGAAAAAACTGGCCAGCTATCCCAAACAAAATGGCCTGGCAAAGGCGCTGAGAGAAATTGGCCGCATTGAGCGGACGCTGTTTATGCTCGACTGGTTCCGCGATCCGGCACTTCGTCGGCGGGTCCAGGCGGGACTGAATAAAGGAGAAGCCCGTAACGCGCTGGCGCGCGCGGTATTCCTGCACCGTCTGGGTGAAATCAGGGATCGTAAACCGGAAGATCAGAGCTACCGCGCCAGTGGACTGACGCTGCTGACAGCAGCTATCTCGCTGTGGAATACCGTCTATATGGAAAGAGCGGTCGATGCCCTGAAGCGTAAAGGGGTGAAGATCAACGAGCAACTGCTGTCACATTTGTCGCCATTAGGCTGGGAGCATATCAATCTGACAGGCGATTACATCTGGAAAAGCAACAGAATACCAGCCTCCGGTAAGTTTCGTCGGCTGAGGCCTGCTAAAGTAGAAAGGTCAAAAAACAACCTTAACGTACAATAATTTTCGATATCCAAACTGACCCCTGTATCAAGCTTCGCGGCAACAACTACCGTTAACGGTGGAAATATCCATTTTAAAGGTGAAGTTGTTAATGCGGCATGTGCAATTGATGCAGGTTCTGCTGATCAGACTGTACAGCTTGGACAAGTGCGTTCTGCACGTCTGGCCACTGCAGGAAGCACCAGCTCAGCGGTAGGATTCAAAATTCAGTTGAATGACTGTGATTCCTCTGTGTCCACTAAAGCTTCAGTTGCGTTTGCAGGTAATGCAGTAAGCAGCACCAATAATACCGTACTCTCACTGCAGAGCTCCGCTGCAGGTAGCGCAACTAATGTTGGTGTGCAGATCCTTGACAGTGTAGGAACTCCACTGGCACTGGATGGCGGTACATTTGGTACAAAAACCGTGCTAACCGATGGCACAAACACCATTCCATTCCAGGCTCGTTACTACGCAACGGGTGCTGCAACAGCGGGTATTGCTAATGCTGATGCAACTTTTAAAGTGCAATACGAATAAATCATCCTGAAGTTTTTACACCTACGCGACCAGGATGTTGCGTAGGTGTATCAATAATCTGAATATCTCATTAACACTATGTATCATAAGGGTTTTACCAAAGATACCTTACGAGAAAAATCTCCAGTCAGTATCTTTTGTAACACTCGGCGTTTAAAGATGCAGCGATAATGTAGTTGTGGAAGAGTTAAAACAATAATACAGCTGTCTTTTATAAGAAAAACGACTAAATCAATAAAAAATAAGCAGTTTTTTAGATGGTTTTCAATATTTTCCTTTTCTATTGTACCAGGTTTTTAACATGACCTAACGTTGATAATGAAAAGTAATTTTTACCTTTTCCACTTTGAATAATGCACAAAGCAGGAAACAGCATCACTTAAAAAGGAATTCACGATGAAAAAAAAATCGGCGCCACAAAGAGAATCGCAATGAGTCTGTTAATGTCATTAGCCCTCTCGCACAGCCTCACAGCCACTGCGGGAGTGGCGCTCGGTGCCACTCGCGTCATTTATCCTGCGAGTCAAAAACAGATTCAGTTAGCCGTCACCAATAATGACGACAAAAGCACCTACCTTATCCAGTCGTGGATTGAGAACAAAGAGGGACAAAGAGACGCTCGCTTTGTGATAACTCCCCCCCTTTTCACCATGCAGGGGAAAAAAGAGAATAGCCTGCGTATTATTGATGCCACAAATCAGCAACTGCCGAAAGACAGGGAGAGCCTGTTCTGGATCAATGTCAAAGCAATTCCTGCTATGGATAAAGCCAGCAGTAATGTGAACACTCTACAGTTAGCCATCATTAGTAAAATTAAGCTCTATTACCGACCTGATAATTTAAACCTGCCGGTAGATCAGGCTGCGCTGCGTTTACGTTTCAGCCGCAGCGGCGATAAGCTAACGCTCATTAATCCAACTCCTTACTACCTTACGGTTACAGAAACCACCGTTGGTAAACAGGCTATCGATAATACACTGGTGCCTCCATTCCAGAATACTTCAGTCTCATTACCAGCTTCAGTAAAAGGTGAAATTACCTACCGCACAATCAATGATTACGGCTCTGTAACAGAAAAAATGCAAGGCATCTTACAGTAGTACATATAAGTTTCTGGGCTGTGAAAACCTATTAACGACCTGACAGCCGGAAACTCATGTACCGGAGGGATTATGTCATATCGAAAAAACTATGGATTGTGCGGTATTAAAATCAGCAATAGCTGGTGGAAAAAGACACATGCCACATGTGCTCTTTTACCCAGGCCATTAGCCATTTTGATTGCCCTGCAGATTTACGCTGCACAGGGTGAAATTTACTTTAACCCTCGTTTTCTGTCGGATGATCCTTCTGCCGTTGCAGATTTGTCGCGCTTTGAAAATGGGCAGGAAATCCCTCCGGGCACTTACCGGGTTGATATTTACCTCAATGCTGGTTTCATTGTTATGCGTGATGTGGTTCTTAATCCCACAAAAGAGCCGAATTCATCACGTCTCGAACCTTGTCTGACGCGCGGACAACTCACTGGCATGGGGGTTAATCTCAGTTCGGTACTCAAAGAGAATAAAGAAAATGAAAAAGCGCTTTCCGATGAGTGTCTCTCGCTGGAAACGCTTATTCCTGAAGCCTCCACGCGTTTTGATGTTAGTCAACAACGTCTTTATCTGACTGTACCTCAGGCTTTTCTCAGTAACCAGTCCAGAGGCTATATCCCCCCGGAGATGTGGGACAACGGCATTACTGCAGGATTACTGAATTACAACCTGACCGGGAACAGTGTAAACCAGCAACGTGGCAGCGTTCGTCGGTATACATGGCTTAACCTGCAAAGTGGCCTGAATTTCGGTGCGTGGCGCTTAAGAGATAACTCAACATGGAGCCACAGTACCGGTGGCAAAATAGTGATAGCAACGATAAGTGGCAGCATGTTAACAGCTGGCTGGAACGCGATATTGTTCCTTTCCGTTCTCGCCTGACTGTGGGTGATAGTTATATGTAGTGGCACACTGAATTTGGCCACCTGAGCAGAGGTGATATGCTCACCTCAACATCTTATAGGTGAACCAATGAGCAAAGCATTTACTGCTGAATTTAAAGTCGAAGCGGCAAAACTGGTCCTGGATCAGAACTACACTCACGGCGAGGCGGCTAAGGCGATGAACGTCAGCCTCTCCGCCATCAACCGCCGGGTAAAATCGTTACGTATCGAGCGCCAGGGGAAAACGCCCCCGGGGCTGCCTCTGACGCCTGAGCAGACTGAACTCAGGGAAATGAGAAAACGAATACAACGCCTTGAAATGGAGAATGAAATCCTAAAAAAGGCTACCGCGCTCTTGATGTCGGACTCCCTGAACAGTTCACGATAATAGACAGTCTGAGGGCGCACTACCCGGTAGCGCCATTGTGCCGGCTGTTCGGTGTTCACCGAAGCAGTTATCGCTACATTCGTAAAAATGGCAGGGATTCTGACGCCGAGCGTGCCGTTAAACGGAGTCTCGTCAGTGAAGTCTGGAACGCCAGTGGTGGCTCTGCTGGCGCGAGAAGTATCGCCACGATGGTCAGCGCTAAGGGCGTCAGACTCGGGCGATGGCTGGCCGGTAAGCTGATGAAAGAGCTGGATATCGCCAGTTGCCAGGTCCCGGCGCATAAATTCAAACGCGGCGGGAACGAACACATTGAAATACCGAACCATCTCGACCGGCAGTTCGCGGTTACCGCGCCGGATCAGGTCTGGTGCGGCGATGTGACGTATATCTGGACGGGAAAATGCTGGGCTTATCTGGCAGCAGTGCTGGATCTGTTCGCCCGCAAACCTGTGGGCTGGGCGATATCGACGTCGCCGGACTCGGCCCTCACGGTCAAAGCATTGCAGATGGCCTGGGAGCTTCGGGGTAAGCCAACAGGCGTGATGTTCCACAGCGATCAGGGCAGCCACTATACCAGCCGTCAGTACCGGCAGGGTCTGTGGCGCTGTCGGATAAAGCAGAGCATGAGTCGCCGGGGTAACTGCTGGGATAATGCCCCGATGGAGCGGTTCTTCCGGAGCCTGAAGACCGAATGGGTGCCGACGAAGGGCTATAACAGCTTCAACGAGGCTCAGAGCGCGATAATCAGCTACATCACGGGCTATTACAGTGCCATCCGGCCCCACTGGTATAACGGTGGCTTAACGCCAAATGAATCAGAGCGGCTGTTCCACGAACAGTCAGGTCGTGTGGCCAAAATTAGTTGACCACTACATGACGAGCAACTAGGTTATCTGAAAGAAAATAAAAGAAGAAAGGATGGGAAATTCATTTCTTATGGATTGGGTAGTACAAGTACTTTAAGTCACAAAGAAATATTGCTCGAAGAACTGAGTAAAGCTTGGGAACAAAAATCCCGTAGGAAAAAGATAAAAGATACGCATCCCCCTTTGAAATTGAACAAATTATACCAAAAAAGGCTGGGCCAGATTGCTGAAAGTAAAAGCATGACGCTAGATGAGACACTCAAATGTCTTATCGACAATGAGTTATCACGCTTGAGTATGTTGAAACCTGTATAGTGTAAAATCAGATGTGATGTAGGACACTTGTTTGCACATCATTCCAAATAATTTCAGACAGATATTATCGCAGTGAATCACCTCCGACGCCTTACTGGCTCGGGGGTTTTGTTTTTCTGTCTGAGGTAGTTTAATGAAAAAATCAAAAGGTCTGCAGGCTATCGAAAAGCCGTTGGCGTCACTTCCCCATGCCCTTGGTAAACATATTCTTGAGCATATTCAAAAGACCACTTACTACGAACCGATCATAGGCATTATGGGCAAAACTGGTGCCGGTAAGAGCAGCCTCTGCAACGCCCTGTTCCAGGGAGAAGTAACACCAGTCAGTAATGTTGATGCTTGTACCCGCGATATACTTCGCTTCCGGCTCAGCAATGATTCCCACAGTCTGATGATAGTTGATTTACCAGGTGTCGGTGAAAGCGAGCAACGCGACAATGAATACACCGCACTCTATCGTCGCATCCTGCCCGAACTGGATTTGGTACTGTGGGTTATCAAAGCCGATGATCGCGCTCTGTCGGTAGATGAGCATTTTTATCGAAAGGTTATGGTGGCCTACCAGCACAGGGTATTGTTTGTAGTGAATCAGGTTGACAAGGCTGAACCCTGCTATCAGTGGAATACTAACAGCAATACACCATCTCAAAACCAGCAGTCCACGATTGAGGCTAAACGTAACGCATTAAAGCAGCAATTTTCGCCACATCATCCTGTCTGCGTGGTCTCGGCCAGAACCGGATGGGGGATGGAAGCTATGGTGGATACCATGATGCAAAGCCTGCCGGACCATGCCACCAGCCCATTGGCGACACAATTGCACAGGAGGTTATGCGGTGAACCGGTAAAAAAGCAGGCTCGTGAGAGCTTTGGTAATGCGGTCGGGGAGGTGTTAGATTCTGCGGAAGCGGCACCATTTATACCCGCGCCACTGAAAGCAGTTATTCGCACTATCCGCGATGCCGTAGTATCCGCTGCTTGCGCCGTTTGGGACTGGATTTTCTTCTAAGCTGACTTACCTGCCATTATCTTCGGGACATACCCTGTCCGTCCTGATGTTTTATAAGCTGTTGAATTTCTGAATTTTCCCTTTACGCCCCGCCACGGTTGATTTTGGCAATTGTAAAAAATACGTCTTCTGGTGTCCATTCCCTGTCCCATCCCCTCGTTACAATAATCGTTTTATTTTCAGCTAATTATCTCACTGGAGAACTTGCCTCATGGCTCAGGTTGAACGTCGTCTTGATCGGCTTGCCGTCCGACTGTCGTTAATTATCAGCCGCCTGGTGGCTGGAGAAACACTGGATTTACGAGCGCTGGCAACTGAATTTGGTGTGTCGGTTCGAACTCTACGCCGGGACTTTCGGGAACGTCTGATGTACCTGGATCTGGAGTATCGCAACGGCCGCTGCCGCTTGCTATCCGGTAGCCGCCAGAGAGAGTTAGCGGTGATGAATTTTGTTCGTCAGTCAGGCGTTGAAGCTCTGTTTCCTGATATGGATAACCATCTGGTCAGTTCACTGTTGAGCGGATCAGGAGAGTCTCCTTGCCTTATCTGGCAGGGAACAGCTCAGGCTTCACCCCCAGAATCAGGCGTATTCACTCGGTTGGTGAGCGCGGTATCAGAACATCGAAAGGTGACGCTGCTCGGTAACGGTTGCCGCTGTACAGGCCTCGCACCCTATCGGCTGGTTCTGCGTGACGGCGAGTGGTATCTGACAGGCGAGCATCAGACCCGGAAGCAGTATTTCCCTTGACGGATATTCGTGCAATCACGCTCCACAACGGCAGCTTCGCTCCTGATATAGCGATGCGCGATATCCTCTCTCACCCGGATTTTCTTCAAGCTTTACCCCACTTTCGCTTTTTCCATTCATTGCTTGTCGCAACTGACGGCGGGCTGATACCTCAGAAGGAATAACCACGATGAAAGTACTTACCACTACATTGCTGGCTACCAGCATTTGTCTGAGTGCAGTTTTTCCGGCTAACGCTGGCAATATTGTCGGCTCTGTCAAAGCCTGGGAGTACATGCAGGCTGACGGCTGGAAATCAGCTGATGGCATGGATGACAATACGCTGCACAATATGCTCTACCAGGCCAATGTTATTGATAACTACCCGTGGACGAAGCAGTTTTTGCTACGTACCCGTGGTGGTGGTGCAATTTTCCTGGCCGATAAGAAAACCCACACTATTCGTCAACTAAAACTGAATCCTGTCGGTGAAACCTACAACGATATTGAAACGGTTTATCAGGGAGATGATGAGGGGGAAGGCTGCTACTTTGCCGTTATTGATAACCAAGCTTCGGTACGTGATAAGGCTATCGATGCTCTTATCTACCCCGACTGGTCTGCACCCCAAGATACGGATGCAGTTCTTAAGGCTAAGATTGCAAAAGTCAGACAACAGATAGCCCCAAAAGTCATTATGGTGATGCCAGATAATTGTGTTAATAAACAACAGCAAGCCACATTGGCGGCTAAGCGCTCCGAAGAGGATCGGAAACTACAGCAATGGGTCGCACAGCAAAGCTTAGCGGAATTGTGTCGTCGCACAGGCGACTGCTGAGCACTTCCAAAAGCCACGTTCCAAATACCACTAAAGGAAAAGAACGATGGAAAAGGATTGTCAGAAAGATATAGATATATCTTCTTTCACGATAGTAAGGGTATGGGCAAAACCTACTTACAGCAAAATCATGCCACTCGTCAGCCGATTTGCTAAAACCTTACCTGCCATTGTCGTTTTAATGCTGTGCCATCCGTCATCCTCTTATGCAGATGAACAACGCTATATCAGTATCCGCAACACTGATACCGTGTGGACTCCCGGTAATATCTGTGTGTATCAGTTCCGTCTGGATAGTGGTGGTAGCGGTGTGGGTTTTGGCCCGCTGTCTGTTTCGCTGGGTCTGAAAGACAAGGCGGGCAACACGCTGGCGACGGGAACAATGGACGTTGCCCCCTTTGGCGACAGCGATGCTACTCGTTCTCATGAAGCTTCTCTTGAGCATGAATGTGTCGAAAACGTCAGTGCTGTTGAAATCATGAAGGTGACAGAAGAGCGCAACGGCCATCAGGCTAGGCTGCCACTGTCCGTTTTCGACCCACAGTATTATCAGCCACTGTCAGTATCGGTTGCTGTGAATAAGGCATCATAACTGGCTTAGACTTAAATCTGCCAGACCTCAGACTCACAACAACATCAGGCCATGCCTCCTTCGGGAAGCATGGTCTTTTCGTTTTTCATCGCCAAAAAAGGAATTAATCATGATCCGATTGGCCAGCCGCTTTGGTGCGGTTAATGTTGTACGCCGCGACCGCCCATTAACTCACGACGAACTGGCACATTACGTGCCCAGCGTCTTTAGTGAAGAAAAGCACGAGTCCCGAAGCGACCGATACACTTATATCCCGACAATAACCCTGCTCGATAATCTGCAACGTGAAGGTTTCCAGCCTTTCTTTGCCTGCCAGACCCGAGTGCGCGACCAGAGCAAGCGCGAACACACCAAACACATGCTGCGTCTTCGTCGTGAGGGCCAAATCACTGGAAAGCAAGTTCCGGAAATTATTCTGCTCAACAGCCACGATGGTTCGAGCAGTTATCAGATGTTGCGGGGATTATTTCGTTCAGTCTGCCAGAATGGACTAATTTGCGGTGAGAGTTTTGGTGAGATTCGTGTACCTCATAAAGGCAACGTGGTGGAGAAAGTCATTGAAGGGGCTTACGAAGTGTTGGGAATATTTGACCGTGTAGAAGAGAAACGCGATGCCATGCAGTCGCTAATGTTAACTCCGCCAGCACAGCAGGCGATGGCGAAAGCGGCATTAACCTATCGCTTTGGTGAAGAGCATCAGCAGGTGACGGAATCGCAAATCCTATCCCCGCGCCGCTGGCAGGATGAAAGTAACGACCTGTGGACCACTTATCAGCGCATTCAGGAAAACCTGATTAAAGGCGGTCTGTCTGGACGATCCACCAAAGGCAAACGTGTCCATACTCGTGCTGTAAAAGGTATCGACGGTGATGTGAAGCTTAACCGTGCTCTGTGGGTGATGGCTGAGAATATGCTGCAGCTTGCCTCATGAACCTTTTTATTATCCCTTCCCTCAGGCCTTGCCAATAAACCGGCGAGGCTTTTTGTTTTAAGGAACAAAGATATCTGTATTTAATTTATCCCCGGTATTTCCTGCAAACGAGCAACGTGTCATTCGTCGGGCATTACGCCTGCTTGAGAAATATCAGCGTCAAGCGAGTGAGCCATTTACCTCCACCAGCTTCACTAAGACCTGGCTGCAATTACAGATGGCTCATTAGGAGCGTGAAGTTTTTATCGTGATGTATCTCGATAATCAGCACTGCCTACTAGGATGCGAAACTCTATTTACCGGCACACTCAGCCATACCGAAGTTCATCCCCGCGCAGTGGTTAAATTGGCTCTGAAACACAATGCCGCTGCGGTAATTCTGGCGCATAACCATCCGTCAGGTACGACAGAAATCAGTCAGCAGGACAAACACATCACTCAGCGGATAGTGAAAGCGCTAGCACTGGTAGAAGTGGGAGTGCTGGATCATTTGGTTGTTGGGAACGAAGTGGTGTCTTTTGCTGAACAGGGTTTGCTTTAAACGGAGGTTTTTATGTCAATCACACCACCTCATGAATGGGGTCTACAAAGCGATATCACCCCTCGATTTGGCGCAAGATTAGTTCAGGAAGGCAACCGGCTGTATTACCTGGCTGACAGGGCTGGATGGACGGGGAGTTTTAGCCCAATGCACCTGCAGAAATTAGATCTGGCTTTCCCGCTGTTTGTAGCACAACTGGAAGATATGCTACGTGCTGGCGAACTAAATCCACATCAGCAACGTCAGGTGAAAATTCAACTTGCGAGTTTAACCTGTATAGCTGATACCCGTGGTAGCTGCGGTTACGTTTACATTTCTATTTATCCCATACCGTAACACCTTCTCTCTTCTTCTTTCCTCAGGATTCTACCCATGCACATTTCAACTGTACCGGCCAAGGTGCCGGTTTCGTCACGTCTATCCCCCGTGCAGGTCTGGCAGCAATTTTAACGTATCTGCTGGGTCACCATTACGGCCTGACGCTTAACGACACACCATTCAATGACGATGTGGCCATCGAGGAGCATATCGATGCAGGAATCACGCTCGCCGATGCTGTTAATTTTCTGGTAGAACGTTATGAACTGGTACGCATCTACCGCAAAGGGTTTAGCTGGCAGGAACAGACTCCGTTCCTGACCGCGACTGATATTCTCCGAGCCAGACGAGCTACCGGATTAATAAATACTTAAATTCTTCGAGCCTCATTCCTGATTTTGGCTTCTGAACTTCCCACCTTTTTTATTCATCGCATAATGCGCCTGCCATTCCCGGCAGGCGTGTTTGCTTTTATGGAAGATTAACGATGCAAACAGAACCCGACGTGTTGACGGAACACAATGAACTCATTCTTTCGACCAGTATCGAGCGTGTTGTCACGGGCCGCGATACCGCACTAAAACGGATCGAACAACTCATTCAGCAGCTTGATGCCATTTCACGGCTGACCTCAGAAATTGGCGGTGGTACAGCGCAAGACTGGGCGATGAAGTCCGGGCACCGCTACGATAGCTGGCTGACTGAAAAGGCTGATAAAGCAATGCCTGCAGTCACCCGCAATATAGATCGCAGTATCTGGCGCGATTTGATGCTGAAGTCCGGCATGATGGCCTTGATGGATGCTCAGGCTCGCGACCAGTGGCATAAGAATCTGGAGGAGGGCGATCTTCCTGCGATCAGTGAGGCGAATATCCTCAGTACTTTTGAGCAGTTACATTTGAACAAAATGGATGTCTTTGAGCGCGGGATCATCAACGTGTTCAAAGGTCTGTCATGGGATTACAAAACCAATAGTCCCTGCAGCTTCGGTAAGAAGATCATCATTAACAATCTGGTGACGCATAACCGCTGGGGCTTTAGCCTTAACTGGGGTTGGCGACGGGATCAACTGGCGGATCTGGAGAGAATGCTGTTTCTGCTGGATGGCAAACCCATCCCTGATAACCGGGGTGATATCTCTACCCGATTGATGGAGCATATTCGTGATAATCCGGCTAAGAATGTTTACGAAGATGGGTTATTCAGCATTCGTTACTATCAAAAAGGTACGACGCACTTGACCTTTAAGCGTCTGGAGTTGATTAAACGTATGAACGACATCATAGCTAAACACTATCCGGGAATGCTGGCTGCGAGGTAAGTTAGTTGTCGTATGTTTGCTGTTAAAAGTGTCGTATTTTTGCTATGATGAAGAAACGAACAAAGGAGGATGACATGACCATAAAAGCTCGTATTCAGTCACGGCTGAAGCGCTCAAAGCGGTATGTTTTCACTCGTGATGATTTCAAAGATCTTGCTGGCTACGATCAAATAGGCAGAGCACTGCGTGAGCTGATGAAGGAAGGGCAGCTACTGAAAGTAGGCTATGGCGTCTACACCAAAGCGCGGCAAAATGCGATTACAGGTAAGCTGATGCCCGCTGCTCCCGGAGGTTCTGCTGCGGTAATGATTGAGGCGTTGGAACGTCTGAAAGTGGATTACCGTCTGGCAGGTGCAACAAGTGCCTACAACAGTGGTAAATCTACCCAGATCCCCGCGTCACTTGAAATCAAAACCTCTCCCCGTTTCAAGAGAACATTGTCAGTAGGGAGCAGCAAACTAAATGGATGATTTAACAAAGCTATTCCCGGACGTTGCTGATGCTCTGGGCATTGAATCAGTTGCAATTGTAGAGAAAGATCATTACATCGTTGAGTTATTGCGATTGCTCCAGCCTCTGTCCTTTGATACACATCAGCTAGTTTTTGCCGGTGGAACAGCATTGTCTAAAGCGGGTATATCTTTGAACAGGATGTCGGAGGACGTGGACATTAAGCTTGTTCCTGTCGCCGGTTTTTCCCAGCAATATTCCAGAGGTCAGCGTAAAAGCATCCGTAAGGGTATTATTCAGACCATTATCGAAACGATTGCAGCCTCAGATAAGTTTCGCATGGATGAAGCGTATCCAAAGGTTACTCGTGATGAATATCGCTATAATGAAATTCCGGTGCGCTACCCGCAGGAATATGTACAAATTCCCTGTTTAAGGCCATTTATCAAACTGGAACTGATGGAAACGGATTTGCTTGAGGCTGCGGAAAATCGTGCTATTAGCTCACTGGTCATGGACCTAACAAAGAAGAGCGAAGTAGTGAGGGCTTTTCCCTGCGCAACTATCGGCAGCACGCAGGCTGAAAAACTGATCTCGATGATGCGCAGAACGGCTGCAAGTATGCGTGATGTGGAGCGTGCAGTGGACGAGTCACTGGTGCGTCATATCTACGACAACTTTTGTATTGTCAGAGAAAAAGGTGCTGACGTTCCTGTTTTGAAGCGCTTTGTGCAGGAATGTATTGAGCAGGATATCCAGCGTTACGGTGCTCAGTATCCTGAATTCTGCGTGTCGCCTGTTGAAGAACTAAAAATGGGGTTGGAAGAACTGGCGAGCAACCCTGTTTATAAGGAACGCTATCTGCAGTTTGTTACACCAATGGTGTTCGGTGAAAGCCACGTTTCCTGGGAAGAGGCCTATGCCTGTTTTCGCATAACGGCATTGGATGTGATTGATGCATAGCGCCAGAGATACGCTCGATGGTGAGCATTTTCCAGGTAACTTTTGCCCCGATTCGAGTCCCAAAATCAATGATTTAATGTGTTGGTATCGATGTTGGTACATTATCGAAATGTTATTTTTTAGTCATTTTAAATCAAGAGGTTAATCATTATGTTTGAGTCCGGCCTTCGACACCATAAGTATGTGAACGGACCTCAACTGAGGTCTTTTTTTATGCCTGAAATCCGCGCCACGCAAGGCTTTACCCGCTTTTCATCTCAACTGAAGTCAACCTGAGTTACCCCACATCAACATGCTTGTGAGTATACTAATGAGTATATTTGCCGATTCGATATTGTTTGTATACTCACGAGATACTTACCATACCAATGGAAGGAGGCCCATCATGGCCCTAACGGATACTAAAGTTCGTTTTGCAAAACCTGAGGAGAAGGAGTATTCACTTGTTGACGGCGACGGCATGCTCTTACTTGTAAAACCTAACGGCTCAAAGTATTGGCGATTTCGTTTCCGTTTTGGCGGTAAACAGCATTTGATGGCGTTCGGCGTTTACCCGGATATTTCGCTGGCGGATGCCAGGAAGAAAAGGGATGAGGCCAGAAAGCTGGTCGCTGCTGGTATCGATCCTCGTGAGCATAAACGTGCTGTGAAAGAAGAGCAGACGAAAGAGATTATTACTTTCGAGAAGGTTGCCAGAGAGTGGCTCGTGATCAACCAAAAATGGTCGGAAGATCATGCTAATCGCGTAAAAAAGAGCCTGGAGGACAATATCTTTCCGGCAATTGGTACTCGCAACAATTACTGAATTGGGTACTCGTGACTTACTGGCACCCATTAAAGCGGTGGAACTGTCTGGACGTCTTGAGGTGGCTTCCCACCTTCAACAGCGCACCACGGCCATCATGCGTTATGCAGTGCAAAGCGGGTTAATTGATTATAATCCGGCACAAGAGATGGCGGGGGCGGTTGCTTCCAGTAACCGGCAGCATCGTCCGGCACTGGAGTTAAAGCGCATCCCTGAGTTACTTGAGAAAATAGACAGCTATACCGGCAGGCCGCCAACCCGCTGGGCATCGGAACTCACGCTGACGTATTTCGCGATAAACCACCGTAGCAGACAGTCGGTAGGGATGAGCATCTGCAAGCCGTTTCCTGATGTAGTCGCGGTGGGGATCGAGCAGACTTGCAGCTTTAGGGCGTGGCGAACAGACCGGCTCCGCCTTCTTATTTTTTAGATATTTTCGAACGGTATTGCGGGATACACCCAGATGGGAGGCAATAGTGCGAATGCTCATCCCCTGTTTGTGAAGAATATGAATTTCCATAACAGCTTCGAAAGTAACCATACGCTCTCCCTCTCAGAGAGAGCAGGTTAACCCCAGGGTCAAAATTCAACTGCTGGGGTGGGTCACTATTCCATTGCTGCTAACACCTGACGAGCATTACAAAAATGGACGCTTCAAATCAGAGGAGGGCGAAACCCGACAGGACTTAAAGATGCCGGTGATTTCTCTCCGGCGGCTCCCTCGTGCGCTCTCCTGTTCCGACCCTGCCGCTGACCGGATACCTATTCCACCTTTTTCCCTTTGGGAAGCGTGGCGCTTTCTCATAGCTTACGCTGCTGGTATCTCGGCTCGGTGTAGGTCGTTCGCTCCAGGCTGGGCTGTATGCACGAACCCCCCGTTCAGCCCGACAGCTCCTCCTCCTCCGGTAACTATCGTCTTGAATCCAACCCGGAAAGGCACGGTAAAACGCCACTGGCAGCAGCCATTGGTAACTGGATGAGCAGAGCGATGATGGTGTAGGCGGTGCTACAGAGTTCTTGAAGTGATGGCCCAGCTACGGCTACACTGGAAGGACAGTATTTGGTATCTGCGCTCTGCTATAGCCAGTTACCTCGGTTAAGCAGTTCCCCAGCTGACTTAACCTTCGATGAAACCACCTTCTCAGGTTTTTTTTTTCGTTTATAGGGCAAGAGGTTACTCGCAGGCTGAAAGGATCTCAGGAAGATCATTTATGGGATATGATCCAAAGCAAAAGGAGCAAAAATGAAAACGTCACTGATAAAGATATTAGTGTCTATCTCTTTATTAATTACCACTCATCAATCAAGCGCTTCTGATATTTTGATTTTTCAATGCCATACAGCCCAAAACAAAAAAATAGAAATATCAAGAATTAATGATATCTTATATTACTCATATGGATCCGACCAGAAAAAAGAAATTGCACTGAAAGAAGACCTTTACAACAATGAAATACCTGGCATGTTTTCGCACAATGTAATACTAGCTAACAAGTCCGGGCCCTATATTTATAACAATGTGACATTTGAAAATGGCGAATACGCATATACCGTTACAGTTTTAAGTGATATCAACGTCCCTTCCGAAAAAACATTTTCTGGTATCTACGTGACAAAAAACGGCTCGCTAATCGCAAAAATAAAATGCGTTGACAACACAATAAAAGACCAATTCGAGTCTTTGTATAAATAAAAAAGCGGGCTATGCCCGCGTCATTTTAAAATACACCATCGAATATTTTTTCATGGCTAAACCTGATCAGATTATTATATCTCAATGTTCTAGAGTCAGTGCCAGCGTTTACAACGTCGGTTATAGCATCGCTTGCAGCACGATTAACTCCGCCATCTGCTTTCTTGTATAACTCATGCCCATCCCAAAAAAACAAGGCAGAACGCACTGCTTGCTTTATGGAAGAGGATACTAGTTCTGGCTGCTCTTCAAAATCAAGAAATTCCCCCCACACCTTAGAACTATACTGAGTAAATACGCGATAGTTATAGCTCCCCGTCAATTGTTTCATACCTCGCCCTCGATAATCCCAACCATCATTTGGCATATGATTACCGTTACGACCGCCGTAGGCTTTATTTGCAATATTAATTTGATTAGCCTTGTGATTTTCAGTTCGCCCATCCAACAACTTTTCTTCTGGATATGAGCGGTAATATGAAAAAAGGTGCGAAAGCCTAAATAGCTGCGCCAAATAGTAGATCACTTAAAGGGAACTCAGCCCGGATTGTGCGATCTGATCAATCGCCAAACATCACAAATCACCCACCGGACTGAGCGATGCCGATCATAGCACCAATTCCACGCGACGAACGACGCATAATGCAGAAAGCGATTCACAAAACGCACGATAAAAATCATGCCCGCAGGCTAACCGCCATACTGATGTTACACCAAGGGGAGCGTGTCAGCGACGTCGCCAGAACACTCTGCTGCGCACGTTCATCCATTGGACGCTGGATAAACTGGTTTACGCTTTCGGGTGTTAAGGGTCTGAAATCGCTGCCTGCCGGACGTTCCCGTCGCTGGCCCTTTGAGCATATCTGTTCACTGTTACGTGGACTGATAAAACACGCTCCCGGCGATTTTGGTTATCAGCGTTCGCGCTGGAGTACTGAGTTACTGGCAATAAAAATCAAAGACATAACAGGATGTGAGTTACACCCGGGAACCCTTCGTCGCTGGTTGCCTTTAGCCGGTCTGGTGTGGCGCAGAGCCGCACCCACCCTGTGTATCCGTGACCCGCACAAGGACGAAAAGATGGCGGTAATCCATAAAGCACTGGACGAATGCAGTGCTGAACATCCGGTATTTTATGAAGACGAAGTGGATATCCATCTCAATCCGAAAATCGGCGCAGACTGGCAGCTCCGCGGGCTGCAAAAACGGGTGGTAACACCGGGGCAGAATGAAAAATATTATCTGGCTGGCGCGCTGCACAGTAGCACAGGAAAAGTCAGTTACGTAGGCGGGAGCAGTAAAAGTTCGGTACTGTTTATCCGCCTGCTGAAACACCTGAAAGCCACTTACCGTCGGGCAAAAAGTATCACGCTCATCGTGGATAACTACATCATCCACAAGAGCCGTGAAAAGGCGCGCTGGCTGAAGGATAATCCAAAGTTCAGGGTGATTTATCAGCCTATTTACTCACCGTGGGTAAATCATGTTGAGCGAGTATGGCAGGCGCTACACGACACCATCACCCGCAACCATCGATGTCGTTCAATGTGGCAACTGCTGAAAAAAGTTCGTCACTTCATGGATACTGTCAGCCCATTTCCCGGAGGAAAACATGGGCTGGCAAAAGTGTAGCGGTATTAGGCGCAGCTATACAGAGGGGCTTGAAAGTTATGGCGACTTATAGACAGATCGCAGAAGATGTGAAATCAAGTACTGGTGGAACAATGAAAACATGCTGGATCGCTCATGTTAAGTCCTTACATGGGCTGACCCGTCGCATGTCACCAAATCGAATCAGTGCCGAAAACCGGGTTCATCCTTGTCCTGAGAAATGGGTAGCGGAAATTGAGCTATCGATGAGAAATTTGGGAGAGCTTTAGCTTAAAAATTACAAGCCGAAAAGTTCGAATGTTTTATTTCTTTTAAATCTTCCTCATGGTGTGACGACCTTTCTTGAAAGATGCATTATGCGTAAAAGTAGCTATTCAAACATCCGCAGATAGCTACTTCCTCTCTCTGCCTGGCTGCATCAAACGCTTGCGCATCCTACCTGTCACAATCAACGTTTTGCTGAGTTCCCGTCCTGACGTTTCCGCAAAAAAAGCGGTGATACTTACGCAGGGTTCCGAAGGGCGTTTTATCCAGGTAATATGCGACTGACTCTCGCCATCAACCTGATGACGAGCTACGGTTAGCAGGCATCACTGTGGCTAATTAATCTATAGGGAAATAAGAACGTGGATTATTTTTTCAGGTTAGTAATTGAATGGGCACCGAAGTTACTCTTTGTGGGTTTTTTGATGGCTTTATTCTTACCGGAGTCTTTTAAAAAATTCAGGGGGGGGAAGGGGGTTGCGGTTATTTTTAATTGTGGCGGGGATGATATTGATTAGCTGTATTATTGCCCTTGTCTTTTTTGGTATTTATCTTTACATCGATTTTAAAAGACCTTGATGAGTCTTTTGACTCTCCACACAAAAAGAACTATTTTCCGGATAATTTCCGCAAGCCAGAACAAGAGAATATTTGGTTTGGCCGGTTGTAAAGTCAGGCAGGTTTCGGTTCACACGACTGATAATCCCTTTTCACCCTGTTCGGTGGTTTGCAGCGGGTAACAGTATCCCGTGTTCCTTTCACCGGAGATAAAAAATACCCTGACACTGACAGGCCGCGCGCCATCTTCATCGAAGAGAATGGAGTGCGGCCTGCTGTTAGCGCGAATACGTGCTTATCAGCGGTTGACCAGTTTTGCGGGTAACGCAATGACCAACAGGCAACTGAGTAACAGACAGCCAGCAAAAAACCACAATGCCCCTTTACCACTCCCTGTCAGGTCCAGCGCGATACCCATGACTGAGTTACTCACCAGACCCGCGATATTGGCAATTGAACAGGCCAGTGCAAACCCTGCCGCTGCTGCAGTTCCGGTGAGAAAGGTGGCGGGTAAGCTAAAGAACACGGGTACCGCGCCAATGATCATCGCTTGAGCGATGGAGAATAACAGCACAATCATGACGACGTTGTATGCGAAGAAGGTACTCGCCGCCATGGCGATTGCCCCTGTATTAAACGGTACAATAATGTGCCAGCGGCGCTCGCGCATCCGGTCAGAACTTCTGCCAATTGCCAGCATGCCAAGCACAGCCGCAAGGCTTGGGATGGCGGTCAGATAACCAATCGTGGCGATATCAGTGGTGCCGGCATGTTTGATAAATGTCGGCATCCAGAAACCCATTGCGTTGGCACTCAACAGAATGGAAAAGTCGATGCCGCCCAGCATCAGTACACGGAGATTTAGCAAACCGTCGCGTAAGCGGTGTTTTATCTCTTTTGCTGTACTGTTATCTTTATCCAAATCTGTCTGAATAGCCTTTTTCTCTGCATCAGACAGCCAGCTGACGCTCTGTACGCTGTCAGGCAATAGCCAAAAAGTGATAACCCCCAGCAGCACACTTGGCAGCCCTTCCAGCAGGAATAACCATTGCCAGCCGCGTAATCCATAAACGTCATGGAAATGACTCATGATCCAGCCTGAAAGCGGACCCCCAATTAAACTTGAAAGCGGTAAACCGATCATAAAGAGTGCGATGATGCGGCCTCGACGCCAGGAGGGGAACCATTTAGTCAGATAAAACAACACGCCGGGTAAGAAGCCCGCCTCTGCCACACCCAGTAAAAAACGTAAGATATACAGCTGCATGGGTGTCTTCACCAGGAACGTGGCCGCAGAGATTACACCCCAGGTAATCATAATGCGGGCGATCCATATTCTGGCACCGATCCGCTGCAACATCAGATTGCTGGGTACTTCAAACAGAATGTATCCAATAAAAAACAGCCCGGCACCCAGTCCGAATGCCGTTTCACTGAGCGATAAATCACTGGCCATTTGCAGCTTTGCCAGCCCAATATTGATCCGGTCCAGGTAGGCGGCCAGATAACATAAACAGAGAAAAGGAATCAGTTTCCAGGTGATTTTGCGCTAAACAGAGGCGGTGTCCTTAGCGGATATCTCAACAGGACGGGGTGAAGCAACACTCATGGTTATCTCCGGGGGTGCTGAACCCTGATGGGCATGTTGTTTTGCATTTCATTCAACAATGAAATGTGCTCTTTTTTACGCATTCCATGCCGTTCGATTACGCCGTTTCAGGGCGCGATGGTGTTCCGGTGATGTGGCAAATGGGGAAAGCGCATCACGTACTGGTTTTTTAAATAAAACCATTCAGCCTGATGTCGGGCCAGGTTTGTTCGCCGCAGAGGCGGTCCACTTTTTGGTGGTCAATCTACTTCATCAGGCAGTCAATCTTGTGAATCCACGTAGCATGCAGGTATTCTTCTGTCTGTAGATCAGCAGCAACAACTAAGGATATTACATCAGTTGTTATCTTTTGTTTAGTAAAATAAACAGCTCGGCGTGTCATCGCCTCACGGGACAAAATGGTTATGCCGGAGAAACGCTAAAAATGAAGGGGCTTTTTCAGGAGTAATGACAAAACAGCGCAAGCCACAGACGTAAGCTATCCTGCCAGGTGCAGATTATCGGTGTAGGTGCATGGCAGAGGCGGGTGGAATGTTGGATCAGGATCTCTGATTTTATCTGGTATGTATAACAAGATAATAATCCGAGACCCCGCCTTGCTATTTAAATAATTTGAGCAGTTCAGAAAATGCTATAAAACAGATAGCGAAATAAATTACCGTCCATACAGCTGAAAACCATGAAAGATTTAGCCACTCAATCACTCGCCATGGGCTGGAGGAAATCCGGCTCATAATCCCCCCCGGCTTGCGAGTAGGTGGCGCATTTGACGGTGAAACCATCCAAATAATTGCAGACAGCACCACGACTGCGAGTAACCCGGTGACTATTGGATCGCCCTTATGGGAGGGCATAGCAATGACCGCTGCAAAAAAAAGTCCGCCGAAAAAGAGCTGAATGACCATCAATGAAAGTATAAATTCAGTGAAAAGCCAGCGTTTCAGCCATTGCGGTCTGGGGGTTAATATCAGCATCATAACCGGGTTTATATACAGATAAAAAACCACGATAGTGATCGCCGTTATCCCTGCAGCCGGGTGAATATCCTGTTTTTTAAGTAAAAAGTAAAACAACACTCCCCAGAACAGGAGCAGATAGATGCCCGGCCAGCTGAGTGTTGCCCGTTTTTCCTGAATAAACGCCAGCACCACCGGATTGAGCCGTTCGATCATCTCCGGATAATAATCAGTAAGGTAGTCGGTCTGCTTAATCAGGGCTGGCAGCAGCCCTGGGATAAGACGAACCCAGAACGGCACCTGCTTACGATCGCTTTTGAGTAACCGAAGTGCGGTTTTTGTCAGCAGCGAACCCTGTTTTTCTTCGAGTGATATTGCCTGCCAAGCACGATTAACTTCGGTTTCCCGCAGACGTTGCCGGATAGCATATTGGGTTGGCTCAGGGATGATATGGCTGTAGTCATACTCATCGACTCCCCAGCGCAAAAGTGTTGAAATGCGATCAAGCAGCCCTTCCGTCAGACCCGGGGTTTCAGCTAGCGAGGCAGCCAGATGTTGATGAAAGTGCAGCTGCTGTTGCAGACTCCCTTGCTCCGCGATTTTTTCCCATAACTTGTTCATCGCTACAATCCCGGACATCTCCGTGTCTACCAACTGATTTGCCAGTGCCTGCATCTCTTCCTGATTATAGAAGTTTTCCAGTTCAGGTAGCGTTGGCTCGATGGCCTGAGCCTCAAACAGGGTGGGAATCTCAAACAGAGCAGCCGTATCAACCGCGATGGGGTAGAAGCCGTCACCGGACTGCTGTTTTGCCGTATCAAAGGCTTCACGCAATCGCTGATACCCTTCCGGGTCCTGGTCTGGGCGATGTTTTTTTAGCTGTCTGGCATAGGCGCGACGGATTTCGGCTTCATCATTGGTCGGGTCTATTCCCAGTATCTGCCAGATAGTCACGAGCGGGGTACCTCATCGTATTGCCGCAGAAACTGCTCTACCCGTTCACGCATGGCGGCAATACTGCGTATATCCTGACTGTCAAGCGCCTGTTCAAATGCGGTCATCAGTTCGTCTATCCATCGGCGCTCCTCGCCCAGCAGCTGTTCGTAGAGGCGTGAACAGCGTGCCAGCAGTAGCTGGTTTTCCTGTCGATCCCGTGGGTGCTGCTTAAGGTCAGTGAGTTTTTCCAGACTGGCTGCTATCTGCTCTTCGCTCATTTGTCCGGGAATTTTTTCAATAACCAGTCGTGACACTGTCTGCTCGCCCTTATTGCTGCACTCCACTTCTAACAGTCCATCCAGTGTGTAAGTAAAACGCACGTCGAGTTCGACTTCACCGGCGCGACGAGGGGGAACCTCTACCTGCATTTCGCCGAGGAACACGTTTTCCTTCACCCGGCGCCCCTCTCCCTGGTAAATTTTAAGCAGCACCATGGTCTGATTGTCTTCAACCGTGTTCAGAGTTTCCAGTTTACTTACCGGTAAAAAGGTATTGCGTTCAATCAGCGGCGGGAAGAATCCGGCTTCAATCTGTCCGGCGTGACGTTTAACCACTTCCACACCCAGTGAAAAAGGCATGACATCGGTAAGAATAATGTCCTCTACCGCGCTGTCATTCATCACCATTCCTGCCTGTATCCCTGCGCCCAGTGCTATCGCCTCGTCAGGATTGAGATCATGGCGCGGAAAGCGACCGAAAAGCCGGGCGACGGTCTGGCGCACAATCCGCATTCTTGTTGCTCCACCGACTAACAGAATATGGTCGAGGTCATGCAAAGAGAGACGTGCATCGTGTAAAGCCTGCTGAATTGGCCGCTGTAGCCGTGTCAGCAGCGTTTTGCAACAGTCGCGCAAGATGCTTTCTGTCAGCGTCCAGTGCCATTGGCGACCATCCCATTCAATGGTCGCTGAGGCTTGTTCCTCAAGGCTTAAGGCCTGCTTCATGGCATCTGCTTTTGCCAGTAAACCGGCTCTGAGCAGCGGTGAGGGCGGTTTCAGTTCAGGGTGCTGCTGCAGCATCCACTGCACGATAGCTCAAAAAATCATCGCCACCTAATTGCACGTCGCCACTGCTGGCCCGAACTTCAACCACACCTTCAAACATATCAATGATCGACACGTCGAAAGTGCCGCCGCCGAGGTCAAAAGTGAGATATTTTTGTTCGCGGTTTTCAAGTAAGCCGAAGGCCAGCGAAGCGGCTGTGGGCTCATTAAGCAAGCGTACAACCTCTAATCCCGCCATACTTGCCGCAGTTTTTACCGCACGCCGCTGCACATCATTAAAATAGGCGGGCACGGTTATAATCGCCCTTGATAATGGCTGTCCAAGCCAGATTTCCGCATCCTGTTTTAGCTGACTCAAGAGCAATGCAGATAACTCTTCCGCGCGAAACTGTCGGTTTCCCAACGGCAATATGGCATCGGTTCCCATATAGCGTTTAAAGCTGGCTTGTGTCAGTTGTGGAAAACGCTGCAGGCGCTCACGAGCCGGACGACCAATTAACATATTCCCTTGCTCATCGATCCCGACCACGGAGGGGGTAAGCACGTCTCCCCACTGATTAGGGACCAAAACAGACTCACCGTCATGCCAGAGACTTACCGCGCTGTTTGTGGTACCGAGATCAATTCCTATTACTTGTTTGGATGTCACTGTTATTCCTTAAGGGTGAAGAATGAGGCGTGAAGTCAGATAATAAATACTGTGTCTTGTTATATCGTAGGATTATGATGGATTGTAAAGCGTTTACCGGGTGTCTGTCGTGGGTAAAATCAAATAGTGGGTTTTTTAAACATGCTTATTGAAGAGCCGGTTGTGGTGTGCGCAGAGAGCCATTTATTATCGTTGCTGGTCATGGTCGGACGGCTATTTACTGGCCGACCATTTATTACTCTGAATACCTGTGCTAAGCCTTCAAACCTTATTCCGTTCACTGAGGTATTGCAGCGCAGCCAGTAAATAAGAGGATTTGAACGTCACGTCCTGGTAACTTTTAGGTTGTAAACTCCCGGTCTCTTTATAACGTTGAATAAATGCGGCGGTCTCTTTAGCGCTGATGCGGCTGGTTTTGTTTTTGCTATTTAGCACAAACAGTTTTTGCTCTTCGACATACAGTGTAAAACGGATTTTACGTATCCCGGTGATCAACTCAACAGGTTGGGAAAAACACGCCAGCAAAACATGATAAAAATCGTGATAAACCATGATAACTTTCTCCTTGTTGCATCATTGATGACAGCACAAAAGGTTATTTGCTTAATCAGCTGTGAAATATTGCTATCTCGCTTGAAAAACAACTGAAAGAATCCATCCACTCGCCTTTTACTAATTCACCTGATACAAGATCGAAAGGCACACACCAGAGAGATAAATTCGCATCAAAGCGAAATACCGGGAGTGAGGTGGCAAAATAGGGATGTTGCGGATAGATAAGCATCATATTTCCTTGACCCTGAAGATACTTTTGTCCGTAAGCGAACATTTGATACAGATCAGCCTGATCGATTTGATATTTCACTTTGCGGCTATTCGCGCGGCTATCTAACAGCTTCCATTTGGCATCCAGAACCGTTACCTGCCGGCCTTTGATAAGAAAGTCAGGCTTAAGCCGGAACCAGTGCTGAGGTGTCTCTTCGCCAGCGGGGAGGTGATCTATCAGATAGCGACGTTTTGCCTGCTTAATCAGTTGATAATCCTGATGCAGCCTGAGTGCCAGACAACTGCCGACCCAGCGCTCATAGAGTTTTTCCATCGGGAATAACAGCGAGATGCCCTGATGCAGACCGTACTGAAAATCGGGATTCAGCCTGTCGAGAATAAGCTGACACCACGGTTTAATCGCCCGATAGCCATAGAGATATTTTCCGTCATGCCACTCCTTCATTGAGGCACGGGTATTTCCTCCAAGCGGCACGATGCTATCGAGCTGATGACGCAGGGTATTAGCCTGTCGCCAGTTTTGCCCCTCCCGGGTGATATTAAGCACCCTGTCCAGCGCGGTACGTAACAGACGGTTTTCGATACGCTGGGGTGAGAATTCGGCATAACATACTTGAAACCGCGCACTTGTCCCTGGGGGGGTTCTCATTTGCGCCGTGACATTTAATTGACCACGGATAAAGGTGCTGTGCTCATCTTCAACCAGCTGGTAGTCAGAACGCAGCCCTCTGCGCACTAACTCTGTCAGATGGCGTAAAAACTCACTGAGGATCCACTCGCTAAGTGGCAGGTTACTGCGCTGCAATGCGGCCTGGCTGGCCTCGCGCGGAGTAATGCCTAACGAAGCACTCAGCATACGGCGTAGCAGCTGACGCAGAGGCTCGGGGTCGGTGGGCGTGGTCAGCGTAGTTTTTGGCAAAATTTCGATGGATTCACCATTGGGCGCTTCCAGATACCCGACATAGCTTGCCAGGCACAAAAAGCGTTTTCCTTCACGGTTGAGTAGCTGCGTGCTGCCTCCCCACTGCTGTTGTAACTGTTCAAGCCAGGCAAAGGTCGCCTCAGAGATAATACCCAAATCCATACTGGCTGTTTGGGTGCTGTCACAGGTTAGCCGCGCATATTCCCGCACCTGAATCATCATGCAAGGATGCCCTGATACGCTTCTGCTGATATAAAGGCAGCCAGGTTGATGCGAAAACGTCTGTCAGATAAATTTTCGGCAATATCCTTAGGGAACAGTTGTGATAAGGGGAGTAATTGCGCTGCCGTTTGCAGCAGGATAAAACGGTGTGGTTTGGCTTTTACCGGGTCATTAAGCACCCAGCCGATGCGTTCGTAATCATCGAAGAAATACTCGCGCAACAAGGGAATAATTTTGTGCTGAAAAATAGCGGCAAGGCAGGTTTCGCGCTCAATATTGTTTTCTATCCCTTTTAGCGGCATAAAGTAGGCGTGACCAATGGTGTATTCACTGTCGAGCAGCGCCTCAATGCGCTGATTGATGCGGGTTAACAGTTGTGCGACATCAACACCAAATGCCGTGACACCGGCTAAAAGTTCTGGTTGTGCCGGCATCTCTATAAAGCTAAATCGCCGGCGCAGTGCGAGATCCATCTGAATCAGCGATTTATCCGCCGTATTCATGGTGCCTATCACATATACCTGTTGAGGGACAGAAAAGGGGAGTTTTGAATAAGGCAGTATCAGCGAGCGCACATCATCAGCGCCTTCTCTTTTATCCGCTTCCAGAAGGGTAATCAGTTCACCAAAAATACGCGCAATATTACCGCGATTAATCTCATCAATAATCAGCACATGGGGCAGTGACTGTTGAATGGTGTCGTCCTCCTGAGCCAGTAATACTGCCAATTTTTCACGATCAAGGGTGGTGTCTGGCAACTGATATATTGTCTTCTGAGTAAGATTTTTTTTTAAAATTAATTCCTTGGAAAGGCTTGGTGTATATGTTTTTAGCCATTTCACCGGACGCATTTGGTGATAATCATTACGCGCGTTATTCGGTAAATAGTGGTATTCACCGGTGATTTCCGCAATCGCGCGAACTTTATGGTTGCCTTCAGAGACAATAATCAGATCGCCAATCGACATGTCGTGTTTAAACATGTTCACGGCACTAATCATATTTTTACGGATCTTTTCCGATAAGAGTTTTGGTGCTATCCGTGCCTTAATAGCTCCCTCGGTTGCGCAATCACTGAAGTCAATATCTTCTCCCCAGCCTAACAGAACATAATCGTTCGTCAGACACTCATCATAAATTTCCTTTTCTCCCTTCTGGGTATTGCCCAGCGACATTTTCCACAGTTGGCGACCTTCAAGAGAGACAGAGGGTAAGGCGCTGACATGCGTATTTTTTCTCGCCTGGTCGCAGAGTTGTTTGAAAATGCCATCTTCTACATCGTAGCGAAGCTGGCCGGTTTTTTTATCTGTGGTTGCGCGAATACCTTCGATAAAGTCTTCATAAGAGAAGCTCTGGTGGAAGGTGGTAAACATAATCCGCCGTTTTTCGACCAGCAGCTGATAGCGCGTTGTCACCTGTTCCCGTAAAGCATCGCCCTGATATTGCAGCACCGCCTGCTGATACCAGGCGTTGTCGGTAATTTTCACCGCTATTTCGCTGGTGGTGTAGGTTTTACCGGTGCCTGGTGGCCCGTAGAGGATCTGATTTAAGGGGAATGTCATGGCAATTCCTTATTGTCGTTATCGGGTTGCAGGTTGGCATCTTCCAGCAGGCCAATAAACTCGCTGAATTTGAAATGTTCGAAGATTTCACGTGCATCGGCAGAGAATGATTGGATGTAATTCTCCAGATTGGCTGTGATATCGTTCTGCCCCATTTTGCCGAGATCCATCGGCGAAGTGTTGAAAAAAGAGAGCGTGCTGGCGCGCAGCAGAAACTTCTCTTTGGCCTCTTGCGGCAACGGGCTGGTTTTTAATTCATCATGTTTTGCCACTACCGCGTCTTTGGTTTCCGCCAGCACACACTCCAGGCGGCGCAACAGCGTAAAGGGCAGGATCACCTGCCCATACCGGGACTGTTTAAAATCACCGCGCAGCAAATCAGCCACTGACCAGATAAATGCCGCTGTTTTAGAAAAATTAGTGTTAGTCATGAAATCGCCGGAAGAGCACACCGGCATAGAGTGAAAATACGCTGGCAAAAATTGAGTTTTGGATGGCAATGCGCAAAATAATACCTGCTCCCGTCCCGATGGCAAACGATAGCCGCAAAGAAATTAACCCGCTCTTAATACCGCATCACGATGAACGATAAGTTAACCGTTTTAATCTTTCTGCTGGCTGAGGATAAATTAATCTGTTGGCATGGTATCTGACGAATCAATCGTTGCATAAGCTGGCTCATCATTGATACTGTTAAAAGCATAAAAAATGTTGATATTAATTAATGTGATAACGATTGGCTAATAAGCGGAGAGGGGCATGGACAGAAATACACAGCGTTTTACCTCATACTGGCGTAATTCCCTGGCCGATGCCGAATCCGGAAGAGGGGCATTTAAAACAGAAGATCAGGAACTCTTCACCCAATGGCGGGAGGCAGGCGCAGGGAGAGTGAATCAGAGCTGCGTGGATGCACTGTTCAGTGGTGAAGATAAGGGTGTGAAAACCATTCAGGTCGTTTTACGACCCCAGGTCTGGATTCGCCAGGTGAAGCATGGCAAAGCGCGAATGGCTGGTGCGCCTGAGATTGTTACCCCACTGGTCACCGCTGCTTTGCTGAGTCGCGAAGGTTTTTTATTCCCCACCGCAGCGGCTACCATTCCGCGTGAACTTCTGGAACCGTTGCCCAACGGCACTTTATCCATCGGTGAGATGGCGGGTTATGATAAGTACAAAACCACGCAGGACGCCGTGACGTTTGTCCCCGATGATGAGGATCCGCACCAGGCGGAAACCGACCCACAACGGGAGGAACGCTATGCACGCTATGGTTATTTGTGGCAAAAGTACCTCACCGAGACTGATGATCTTTTAAGTCATGTGGCAGGGGAGTGGCGCAACGCTGATGAGCAATATGAGCGGGCTGATTATGGTTATATCACTAAAGCCAGTCAGGCTGGCGGCGCCAGTAAGCAAATTATCGCGCTGTATGATCATCTGTTAACCTGCAAAAAAGCGGTGCCATTGCTGGCGCGTTTCGCCGCGCAAAGCATGCCGCCCGCGGAGCCTGTTCTTAGCCGTAATAGCAAGTTTAGTCAGCGCCTTGGCCATGTGGGTGACAGTTTTCCGCTGGCTAACGCGCAGCGCGATGCCCTGAGCCATTACCTCACGCAACGGCCGGGTGATATGCTGGCGGTGAACGGGCCGCCTGGCACCGGAAAAACCACCCTGCTGCTCTCTATTATTGCCACTGAATGGGTGAGCGCAGCGCTCAGGAAAAGTGAACCGCCGCTGGTGATAGCGACATCCACCAATAATCGGGCAGTAACTAACATTATCGAAGCCTTTGGCAAAGATTTTTCCTGCGGCAGCGGGGTGATGGCCGGACGCTGGCTGCCGGAGATAACCAGTTTTGGTGCGTATTTTCCTTCTTCAACCCGCAGAGCCGACGCCGAAAAAAAATACCAGACCGAAGATTTTTTTACCCGTATTGAATCCCCCGATTATATGGAAAAGGCACAGCTGCTGTTTCTTTAAAAGGCTCGCGCGGCGTTTCCGGCTGAGGTGTTTACATCACCGGGGCAGGTGGTGGATAAACTGCATAACTGTCTCACTTCTCTTCAGGGGCAGCTTGAGCAGATTGAGCAGGTATGGGGGAATCTGCAAGCCTGTCGCCAGCAGAGCGCGGCGATTAGTGATGATCTTGAGCAGTATATCGGAGATAAAACGGCGTTATTGTTGAATAGCACGCAGGAGGTCGCGCAAGTAACCCAGGGTAAAAAACAGTGGCGGAAATACCGCGCCAGTGAATCAATTATGTATACCTTAATCAGCTGGATCCCGGCTGTGCGTGCCCGGCGTCGCTATCAAATGACCGTTTCCCTGGAAGAGACGTTCCCCAGCCAGATAGCTTCCTTCACAGGCGTGATGCCCGAAGAGGTCGATAGCTGGATAGAAAAGTGCATCGATCAGGCTGAAAAAAAGCAGCAAGATTATCAGCAACAGGTTGCTGTGGCGCAGACGCAGCTACAGCAGGAAAGTGAGGCACTGCAATTATGGCGTAATGTGATCGCGATCTTAGGGCATACCGGGCCGCGAGACGCAGACGTTGCCCGTGCTGATGAGCTGGCTGACACCACATTACGTTTTCAGGCATTCCTGCTGGCCACCCATTACTGGGAGGGGCGCTGGCTGATGGATATGGCGGCAATTGATGATCTTCCCAAAGAAAAAAAACGCACCGGGGCGAAGAGCGTCAAGTCTCGCTGGCAGCGCAGAATGGAGCTGACACCCTGTGTGGTAATGACCTGCTATATGCTGCCTTGCCATATGAAAACCAGTGAGTTTATTGGCGGCAATAAAAAATTTGATGACAATTATTTGTATAACTTTGCCGACTTACTGATCGTCGATGAGGCGGGGCAGGTGTTGCCTGAAGTTGCTGCGGCGTCCTTTGCCCTGGCGCAGAAAGCATTAATTATTGGCGATACCGAACAGATAGCACCTATCTGGAGCAGTCTGCCGGGTATAGATATTGGTAATATGGTTGAGGAGAAGATCCTTTCCGGCGGGACTCAGGAGGCGCTGATCAAAGCGTATGCAGGGGTGTGTGATTCAGGAAAAAGCGCCGCCTCTGGCAGTGTGATGAAAGTGGCCCAGTTTAACTCGCGTTATCACAATGACCCGGCGCTGGCGCGGGGCATGTATCTCTACGAACATCGTCGTTGCTTCGATAACATTATTGGTTACTGTAATACCCTCTGTTACCACGGGAAATTGCAGCCTAAACGCGGGACAGAAAAAGATACCTTGTTCCCTGCCATGGGCTATTTACATATTGATGGTAAGGGGATGAAAGCCAATGGCGGCAGTCGTTACAACAGTTTTGAAGCGGAGATGATCGCCGCGTGGCTTGCGGTCCACAGAGAGGATATTGAGCGGCATTATGGTAAACCGCTACATCACGTGGTTGGCGTGGTCACCCCCTTCTCGGCGCAGGTCACAGCGATTAAATCGTCGTTATCTAAGCTGGATATTCACTGCAGTGGTGATGAAAATTCGCTAACGGTCGGTACCGTTCATTCATTGCAGGGGGCAGAAAGGGCGATAGTTCTGTTCTCTCCTGTCTATTCAAAACATCAGGATGGCGGCTTTATCGACAGCGACAGTAGTATGCTAAATGTGGCAGTTTCCCGTGCGAAAGATAGCTTCCTGGTGTTTGGGGATATGGACTTGTTCGAGATTCAACCGCGCTTTTCACCGCGCGGGTTGCTGGCAAAATACCTGTTTGCTTCTCCCGATAATGCATTGCAATTTGAGTTCAGACAGCGGCCGGATTTACATTCATCGCAGACCGAGATATCGGCTCTGCACGGCGTCGAGCAGCATGATACCTTTCTTAATCAGACTTTTGCCGCCATCGATAACCGTATTACCATCGTTTCCCCCTGGTTAAGCTGGCAAAAGCTGGAACAAACGGGTTTTCTGGCATCAATGACCGAAGCGCGGGCGCGTGGTATCGCTATTACTGTGGTGACCGATAAACGTTTTAATACTGAAGATGCCGATGTTGAAAAGCATCATCAGAAGCAGCAACGTCTTAACGATGCGGTGGAAAAACTGGAAGCAATGGGGATCGTCACCAAACTGGTCAACCGCGTACACAGTAAAATAGTCATCGGCGACGATGGCATCTTGTGTGTGGGGTCATTTAACTGGTTTAGCGCGATACGCGATAAGCAGTATCAGCGTTACGATACCTCAATGGTTTATCGCGGGGAAAGCTTACAAGGTGAAATAAAAACCATCTATACCAGCCTGGAGCAGAGGGAATTGTGACCAGGGGGTATTTGCGGTAGCATCGGTAGTGATTCCAATTAAATGAGTAGAACAGGTGTTTTTCTGTGAAGGCTCCGATGACCTTTCCGTGGCGTTTAATAGAGCATGAGAAGCAGATGTTTTTACGGGTAAAATGCTGCGTTAATGGGGCATTTTTCTTATAACTTTAACTAACCTGCGGGATTTAAAAGATAAAATTAAAGGGCCATTTCTTCTTGCCCACATATTGCAAAAAACATAAGCAATGGCTAACGGTATGATTATCCAAAAGCCTTCTTGCTTATAACAAATAAGGAAGAGAAAAAGCATTATAAATATCATTAAAGCGTGGCCAAATATTATCTGGAAGTGGAGTTCTGAAAGGCGAAGAATGACATCTTCTATGCTTTTTTTTGTTACCTTTGACATTGCTTTTATTCTTATAATTTCACGCTGACTAAACCCTGATTGTTTCATTAAATTGATTGATTCTTTGTTTTCCATTTTTCATCTTCCATTGAATTGATACAGGGATGGCATGCAATATGCCACGTTTCGATGCATCAATCTAATTACTATAGAAAATAACCGCAGCGTAGAATGACGCTATCCACTTTCAGAGATCTTCTGACATAGGGCAAATATTGCCATCGCCGCTCAGTGAGCGGTGATGTTTACTGGTGAGCGGGTTATTCGTCGGAAAATTCAGCAATAAAATGTTCCAGGTCTTCTACCATATGGCGGTTGCCAACGAAGAAGGAGCGGCGCTGGTGCAGGCTTTCCGGGATGATGTCCATAATGCGTTCTTTGCCGTCACTGGCTTTGCCGCCCGCCTGTTCAGCAAGGAATGCCATGGGGTTGCATTCGTAGAGTAAACGTAATTTTCCTTCCGGGTAGCTGGCGGTGCTCGGGTAGAGGTAGATGCCCCCTTTGAGCAGGTTGCGGTGAAAGTCTGCCACCAGCGAACCGATGTAGCGCGAGGTATAGGGGCGCTGGGTTTCAGCCTCTTCTTCCTGGCAGTATTTAATATACTTCTTCACTCCCAGCGGAAAGCGGATGTAATTCCCTTCATTAACTGAGTAGGTGGTGCCGGTTTCCGGGAAGCACATACGCTCCTGACTCAGGCAGAACACGCCAATTGATGGGTCATAGGTAAAGGCATGGACGCCATAACCGGTGGTATAGACCAGCATGGTGGAAGATCCGTAAATCACATAGCCAGCCGCCACCTGACGGTTGCCTGGTTGCAGGAAGTCCTCTTCAGTGACCGGCGTTCCGACAGGGGTGACGCGATGATATACCGAGAAGATGGTGCCGCCGAGACATTAACATCAATATTCGACGAGCCGTCGAGCGGATCCATCAACACCACATATTTGGCATGTTCATAGCCTTCAAAGATAACGATGTCATCTTCTTCTTCCGAGGCGATGCCAGCAACAATATCACGCGCCCGCAGCGCCGCTTTCAGTTTCTCATTGGCAAACAAATCAAGTTTTTGTTGTACTTCACCCTGAACGTTTTCCGCGTCGCTGGCACCGAGAATATCCACCAGTCCTGCGGTGTTAATATCACGATGAATAATCTTGGCTCCCAGCTTGATTGCCGACAGCAGGGCCGTCAGCTCGCCAGTGGCATGAGAAAAGTCATGCTGCTTCTCGACAATAAACTCACCTAACGTTTTCATAACCCGTTCCCTGCCTGTTGATATGAAGTACAACGAATAAAACTATCTTAACAAAAAATATCAAAAATACTGGTGAATGATGGGGGCATGCCGGAGGATTTTTCCGAAATGATGATCGCAGAGGGTGCTGGAAAAAGTGGCATAGGAGCCGCGCCGCATTACGCTGCGGCGTGACGTTTAAAAGCATACGTGATCCGGCTTACTGTCACTCAGGTGCGCTTTTTGTCTGCGGGTGAGGGACAAAAGCCGGAGGATCAAAAGCCGTGATGGGCGGTAAGGCTTCTTTCCAGAGTTCAATCTCCACCCGACAGCTTTGCGCACTGCAGCCCTGACCGAGGCGGGAAGAACCACGATCTTCAGTCAGTACATTGGGATTGCCGTGTTTGTCCAGTGACCCGGGTATAGTCGGATCGAGAGGATCATACCAGGCGCCGGTGGCTATCTGTACAACACCGGGCAGGATCGCCTCGCTGAGATTGACACCGGCGAGGATAGCACCACGGCCGTTGAATACTTTAACAATATCGCCCTGTTGAATATTACGCGGCTGAGCATCAGCCGGGTGCATCCATAGCGGTTCACGGCCCTGAATTTTGGTGGCCTGGCTGACACAACCGTGATCATACTGGCTGTGCAGTCGGGTGCGTGGCTGGCTGGAAAGCAGATGCAAAGGCCATTGCTGTGCCTGTGGCTGCTGAAAACCGGCTTCCTCGTCATCCCAGTATGGATACCCAGGACATTCCCGGTAAGCGAATGCGGCAACCGTTTCAGAGTAGAGTTCTATCTTGCCTGACGGTGTTGCGAGAGGATAGCGCTGTGGGTCATGGCGAAAATCTGCCAGAAAGATTTGTGGTGAGAGTGGGGCGTTGTATTCCAGTTTTCCCTCTTCCCAGAACTGTTCAAAGGGAGGCAGAGTGATCCCCTCTTCTTCGGCTCGTGGACGAGAGGCTTCATACAACTGTGGCAGCCACTCGGCCGCACTGCGTCCTTCGCTGAAGCGTTCAGCAAAGCCCAGTCTGTCAGCCAGCTCGCTGAAAATGGCGTAATCATCGCGGGCTTCGGCTACCGGAGGGATCTGCTGACGCATGGCTATCATAAAGCCATCATGACTGCCGCTGCCAATATCGTTGCGCTCAAGTGAAGTAGTCACAGGTAATACAATGTCTGAGAATTTAGCCTGTGCCGTCCAGTACTGCTCATGGACAACAACCGTTTCAGGTTGTCGCCAGGCTTCCACCAGACGGTTAAGATCCTGATGGTGATGAAAGGCGTTTCCCCCGGCCCAGTAAACCAGACGAATATCAGGATAGTGGCAGCGGTTGCCATCAAACTCATACTCGCCGCCCGGTGTCAGCAACATATCTGCCAGACGAGCCACCGGAATCACGCTGTTGACATTGTTGTCTCCGGCGGGCAGACGTGGGCCGGAGAAGGCCACGCGGCGAGCCCCGGCGAGATTAGTACAGGCATAACCAAAGGCGAGGCCGCCGCCGGGGGTGCCTATTTGCCCGAGCAGCGCGGTCAGTGCAACGGTGGCCCAGTAAGCTTGTTCACCCTGGCGGGCGCGCTGAATAGACCAGGAGATGTTGACCATGGTGCGTGCTTTCGCCATGCGGCGTGCCAGCCCGAGGATATCTTCGCGGGCGATACCGGTAATTGTTGCAGCCCACTCAGCATTTTTCACTGTGTGATCGTCCAGACCAAACAGGTAGCGCTGCAGTTGTGCAAAACCAACGGTATGGCTATTGATAAAGGCAGTATCATGAAGTGATTCGGCAATCAGCGTGTGACAGAGCGCCAGTAATAGTGCGGTATCGGTACCCGGTTTTATTGCCAGCCACTGCGCCTGTTTCACCGCGCTCAGATCATTTTTCACCGGGCTGATGTTGACGAACCCGACACCGTTCTTTTCCAGCTGTTCCAGCCAGTATTTTAACATATGGTCATTGGCACCACCGCCATTCACCTGGGCATTGCGCAGCGGCAATCCACCGAAGGCAACAAACAGTTCGCAATGCTCTGCCAGCACCGAGAAATGGGTATGTTGTTTATGCAACGGGCTGAGCGGGCCAAGAATATGTGGCAGTATGCGTTCACCCGCTGCACTGCTGTATGTATTGGTGCTGGCGGTGTAACCGCCGAAGCCTTTGAGAAACCGATGTAGCTGGCTTTGCGCATGATGAAAACGTCCGGCACTGGCCCAGCCGTAAGAGCCGCCAAAGATCGCCTCATTGCCACAACGGGCTTGCACTGAACGCAGTTCACCAGCCAGCAGGTCTAACGCCTGTTCCCAGCTAACTTCCACAAAGGGTTCTTTTCCACGTCCCTGACGTGAAGCCGCTCCCTGTTGCAGGTAGCCGAGGCGCACTGCCGGACGGCGGATACGTGTCTTACCAGTGACAGATTCCGCTAATGAGTAGCCGATAGGCGATGGGTTTTTATCCCATGCAACGGGGGCAACGCCAGTAATATGCTCACCTTCGCGGGTGATCTGGTAGGTTCCCCAGTGCATGACAGCCAGCTGATGTTCCGTTTTCATGGTGTTACCTTGTGTGCATCAAACGCGTAGCTGGCATCATAAGGGCTGTGATGTAAAAAGATAAAATCCTCACTGCAACCATAAATCTGGTCGGTCGGTGATTAAAAAGAGGATTTGTTTTTTTTTAAGACAGTAACTGACTAAAAACATCGATAGCTTTATCAGTCTCGCCATTTAATCTTTTTTTGTGCCACAAAAGCAGAAAAATGCGCGGTAAACGTCAGAGATAACGTAGTAAGGCCATAGCGACAAATCATTATAAGATATATCTTTTTTTTATTTTGGCTTGATTATTGTTGTTGTCATGCTGGGTAGTGAATAACTCATGACAGGATAATGATAACAATGAAGGTAAAAAGCAGATTTTTGGCGCTTTCTGTTGGCCTGCTGGCACTGGCATCCGGGGCAGTTTTGGCTGCGGAACCCCTTTCTTTGCAGGGGAAAACCATAGGGATTGCTGTTGTCGGCACTCAACACTTCTGGGACAGAGAGGCTTATAAAGGAGCCACACAAGAAGTAGAAAAACTCGGTGGTAAAGTGATTGGTGTCGATGGTGGCAGAGATAATCAGGTACACGCTAATAACCACGATATTCTGCTGGCGCGTAAAGTCGATGCGGTTATCAGCATCCTCGGTGACAGCGCGGTGGACCCAAAATTTAAAGCACTGCGTGATAATGGTATTCCGGTATTCACCGTTGATCATGTGTCGCCTTATTCTGTCAATAACACCACGTCGGACAATTACACCCTCGGTTCCACCATCGGTCGCTATATGGCCGATGAGCCGGGGGGCAAAGGCAAGGTGGCGGTGTTCAATGCCTTCTCTAATTCATTGCGTATCTGTGGTATTCGTTATGATCAGTGGAAATATGTGCTGAAGGATTATCCCGGCATCACGATTATCCAGCCGGAGCTGGCAGAGCAATTTGCAAACTCTCCGGAAGATGCGCGTAAGAAAACCCTTGAATTGTTGAGCCAGTATCCTAAGGGAAAACTGGATGCTATTCATGTTGCCTGCTGGGATCAGCCCGCTATTGGTATTGTTCAGGCCCTGGAAGAGACCGGGCGTGATAAAGATGTGAAAGTCACCGCGATTGATGCCGGTCCTGAAACCCTGGAGATCATGGCTGAGAAGGGCAGTCCACTGGTGGCTAACATTGCCCAACAGCCGCATCTGATAGGTCAGACTGCAGCAGATAATGTGGCGCGCTTCTTTGCCGGACAAAAATTGCCAGCACAGACCTTCATTCCGGTCATGCCGGTAAAAGGCCCGGATGAAGCGAAAGCGGTTTATAAACAACTGGGTTACGGTGAACTGAAGTAGTGGACGCAACAACGATACGAGAAGGTCTGGTGATGGATCGTATCAGCAAGCGTTTTGCCAGTGTGACCGCTTTAAATGCGGTCACACTGACTATCCGGCCTGGTGAAATTCATGGTCTGATAGGAGAAAACGGTGCTGGAAAGTCGACATTAATCAAGATCCTCGCGGGTGTTTATCAGGCCGATGGTGGCACGGCAACCCTGGACGGGGTCCCTCTACCGTTAGGCAAACCAGCAGCAATAGAGGCGCGCGGTATTCGCGTTATTCATCAGGAACTCAATCTGATTGGCCATTTTACCGTGGCGGAGTCGGTATTTCTTGGACGCGAGATTCACTCCCGTTCTGGTATGCTCGATTCAAGCGCGATGCGTCAGGCCACTCGCGCATTTTTTCTCGATACCTGGCAACTGGAGATCGATCCTGAACGGTTGATTCGCCAGTTAAGCCTGGCTGAACGTAAACTGGTACAGATTGCCCGGGCGCTTATCGATGGTGGCGCAAAACTGGTGGTGTTTGACGAACCAACGGCACCACTGGAAGCGCATGAAGCCAGCCTGGTTTCTCGGGCTATTTTGCGGCTCAGGGAGCAGGGGATTTCGATTCTGTATATCTCTCACTATCTGAACGAAATCGCCACCTTGTGTGACCGTGGCACGGTATTGCGTAACGGTGAAGTGGTCGGTTACCCAGAGAGGAGTGTCTTGCAGGACACCGATGCCATTATTCACATGATGGTGGGCCGTGAGATTGACCAGTTATACACACCACGTCAGCAGCATGCTGCTCCTTTATCACCCCTGCCGCCACTGCTCTCGGTACGCGCTCTTTCCGACGGTCATCAGCTGCAGGCAATCAGTTTTGAGATAGCGCAAGGTGAAATTGTTGGGGTTGCCGGGTTGCTCGGTGCAGGCCGCGATGCACTGGTAGATACCCTGTATGGCTTGCGCCGCGCAAAGCGTGGTGAGATAGCGCTGGAGGGACGCATTCGGCGTATCCGCTCTCCGCAGCAGGCGATTCGCGCTGGTATGGCGCTGGTGCCGCGTGACCGTCGTCATCAGGGGTTGATACTGCCTTTCTCAGCTGCGGATAATATCAACCTGGCTTCACTGAGTGATACCGCGACGTTAGGCTGGGAACACCGTTCACGTGCATTGCAAAAAGCACGCGACTGGATAGCCCGCCTGAGTATTCGCCCGGGAACACCAACATTGCCAGTACGCGCCATGAGTGGGGGTAACCAACAGAAGGTGATTCTCGCTCGCTGGCTGGGGACTGATGCCCGCCTGTTTATTCTTGATGAACCCACCTTAGGCGTCGACATTGGCGCACGCAGCGATATTTATCAGCGTACCCGCCAGCTGGCTGACCAGGGGAGGGCCGTACTGGTTTCCTCCAGCGATGCCAGTGAACTGCTCGGTTTGTGTGATCGTATTCTGGTGATGTGGCGAGGTGCGCTGGTGGCTAATTTACCGACGCAGGGATTAACGCTCGATACATTACTGTTAACGATTAACGGTGGCCAGGAAGCATGACAATGAATACTGTACTCTCTCGTCTGGCGCTGCATCGTCCCGCATTCTGGTTAGAGAAATTTCCGTTATTGTTATTTGTGGCGCTTCTGGGATGGATGAGCCTGCAGTCGCCGTGGTTTTTAAGCTGGCAAAATATTACGCTGATGCTGGTGCAGAGTGTACCGCTGGCTATCCTCAGTTTTGGTCTGGTTACTGTGATTGCTGCTGGCGGCGATGATGTGGTTTCCGGAGGAATAGACCTCTCATTACCGTCAATTGCGGTGTTTGGCGTGGCGGTGCTCAGTCTTGGCATGACCAGCTGGTTACTTCCCTGGCCGTGGTTACTGCTGCTGGTAATTCTGCTCTGCCTGGTGTGTGGCGGGGTAATGCGCTGCTGGTACTGGTGACCGGCTTACCCCCTTGCTGGCGACACTTTCAACTTCTGTGGCTTTTACCGGGCTGACCGAGCTGCTAACCGGCCAGCGCCGTATCAGTGTCACCGATCCGCTGATGGTGAGTTTTTCGTGATGGCAATCTGTCAGGCTTGCCTTATGCGTTAATCTACCTGGCGGTAGTGTTTGCCGGGTTTCAGTTGTTTTTGCACCACACACGTTCAGGGCGTCACTTACAGGCGGTGGGTGGCAGCAAAGAGATGGCGCAAATGTCCGGGTTAAATGTGCGCCGTCTGACGGGGGCGTCGTGGATGGTAGCGGCTTTAGCCGCCGCGCTGGCGGTATTCCCATTACTGGCGCAGGGGTCGGGCAGCTCCAGCGGCACAGCAACACCGTTACTGATGGAGATGGTGCTGGCAACCTTTCTCGGTGCCGCTTTTTCACGACGTCGTGTGGTGACGATCTGGGGGGCGTTACAGGGGGTGAATATCTTCTGGGTGGGCGCGATCAAAGGTGGATTAATTCTGCTGGTGCTGGCGGCTTCCGCTTTACAGCAGAAAGGGAGTCAATCATGAAGTTGGGGTTTGCAGCACACCTTCCCGCCGCTGCCACTGGCGCGCGGGGCCTTGCCTGGCTATCCCGCGGTGGATTTGCGCTGGTAACGTTATTTTTTATTGTGCTGTTCAGTGTCGCTAATCCGGTTTTTTTAACCGTGGATAACTGGAGTAACTTGTTACAGGGCAGCGCTATTTTACTGATTGTGGCGCTGGCGATGACACTGATTGTCAGTGCCGGGGCTATCGACCTTTCAGTCGGGGTTGCTGTTGATTTTGGTGCCATGATGGCACTGATTGCCTTAAAAACCTGGCAACTGCCCTGGCAGGTAGCGGTGCTGTGTGCGCTGGCAGGTGGGGTGATGATTGGCCTGGTGAATGCATTTCTTATCCTGTGCTGCCGGATAAAGCCTTTTCTTGCCACTCTGGGCACCTGGTTTATTGCCAGCAGTGCTGAACGCATTCATACCGACGGTGGTAGCGCGATTTCCATGCGGCGAATGGCGTCTGAGTATCATGATTTGGCAGTTGGTTCACTGTGGGGAATTCCATTACCGGTGCTGATTGTGTTCGTCGTCTGGCTGGCGGCGTGGTTACTGACTGAGCGCACCCTGTTTGGTAAACGGGTGCGTGCTATCGGGCAAAATAGCGAGGCAGCACGCATCGCCGGTATCGCTGATCGACGAACCCTGTTTTGGGTGCTGATCATCGCTTCGGCAGTCTGCGCGGTTGGCGGTATTATTTTGTCCGCTAATTTGCGCCAGTTCACCCCACTGGCCGGGCAATCGTACCTGATGGATGCAATTGCGGCGGTATTTATCGGCACGGCTTTTCAGCGTGATGGCCGGGTGAGTATGAGCGGTACACTGGGTGGGGTGTTGTTCCTTGCCATTATTGATAACGGTCTGAATCTGATGGGCCTGAACTATCTGGTGAAAGACGCCTTAGTCGGGGTGATTCTGGTGGTGGCGCTGGCGGTGTCATTCTGGCAGTCGCGGCGGCGTCAGCGCAATTTGTGAGGAAATCAATGCGTCAATTTGATGCGGTGTTTGTCGGTCTTACCATTCTGGATATTGCCGGCCGCCCGGTGGTTGAAATTCCGCCCGGTGGCGGGGTGGCATTTATTGAGCAGATCCGTCTGAATCCGGCTGGAACGGCAGCAGGTGCGCTGGTGAATGCTGCCCGTTTGGGTATTCGTACATCGACTGCGGCGTGCCTGGGGGAAGATGAAAAAGCAGAATTTATTCTCGCCAGTTATCGGCGGCTGGGTATCGATTGTTCGTTGATCACTCGCACGGCGGAAAAAGAAACCTCGGCAACGCTTTTACCTATCAGGCCAAATGGAGAGCGTCCGGCGTTGCATTGTCGCGGTGCCTCCGATGCACTCTTCGTTGCTGACTCTCAGTTCGATCAGGTGCTTGATTGTCGCTTTCTGCATCATGGTGGTACCGGGCTACTGGCGGCGATGGATGGCGGGCAAAGTACCCGTTTGCTGGCCGCAGCCAAAGCGCGTGGTGTGACCACCAGTTTCGATTTAATTGCCCCACAGCAAAATACCCTGGCGTTGTTGCGTCCTCTGCTGCCATATGTGGATTACTTTATGCCAGCTCTGGAAGAGGCTCAGATGATCAGTGGGCGGAAAGCGCCTGCTGACGTTGTGGCGTTTTTCCTTGAACTGGGTGCAGGCTGCTGTATTTTCAAACAAGGTGCAGCGGGGTCGCGGCTTTATCGTTCTGGCGTAACACGACATTTCCCGGCTTATCGTGTTGAGGTCAGCGATACCACCGGATGTGGCGATAGTTACTGCGGCGGGTTTATTGCCGCTTTGGCGCGTGGATTGTCTGAGGAGGAGGCTTGCGATGTGGCCTCAGCCACGGCAGCGCTGGTGGCGACCGGGCTGGGTTCGGATGCCGGTGATGTCAGCTGGGAACAGGTCCGCCATTTTATGGCGACAACGCCGTTTATCACCGCATAAAAAAACAGGCCGGTGGCCTGTTTTTTTACCTTACCGCCACAGATACAAAAGTGGTTCTCCGGCGATAAAGCGCTGCAGATTGGCGGCGATCATTTGGGTATGTTTCTGAATGCTTTCGCGGGTGGCACCAGCAATATGCGGAGTGAGGATCACATTGTCCAGCTCGCTGATAAACGGATGGTTGCGCCAGAGCGGTTCCTGATGATAGACATCCAGTGCCGCACCACCCAGAGGGCCATCTCTTAATGCGGCAATGAGGTCATTCTCTACTACCACCGAAGCGCGGGAGGTATTAATCAGTTTTGCACCTGGCTTCATGGTTTGCAGCAGGGTCGCATCGATCAATCCGTCACTGTGTGGGCCACTGCTTAAATGCAGACTGACGATATCGGCTTCACGAAACAGAGCGTGCAGCGTGGTTTTATGCAGTCCGGGTTCGTCAATATCCTCGGCGGCAACGAAGGGATCCACCACCAGAATGTTCATACCAAAAGCGCGTGCCAGGCGTGCAACACGCCGGCCAATATTACCATAACCGATCAGACCCAGAGTCTTGTTACGCAGTTCTCCACCTTTAAAGACTTCATACGGACTTTCCGGGCTGACATCCCAGACGACATCCTGACGCAAACCCTCGTGGGTATGTTGTGTGTGCTGTTCTGCGCGGGTGAATGCACCTTGTTTCAGCGCGGCATGGGACTGCGGAATATGGCGCATTAAACTTAGCATCAGTCCCAGAGTCAGTTCGGCAGCAGCATCTGCATTACGCCCGGGAGTGTATAGCACTTTGATGTTGCGTGCATGAGCGGCCTGAATATCAATGTTCACCGGGTTAGCCCGAGTACAGGCAATCACCTGCAGCTGTGGACAGTGTTCAATCGCGTCTGCGGTGATCTCATCGTAGCTGGTGACGATGACATCGGCATCGTGTGCCAGTGCGATCATCCCGGCAGGCGACAACTTTGGTTTACCCAGTGCCCAGCCTTCAACAATCAGTTCACCGAGGTCACTAAAGGGCGTCAGGCTACCTGCGTATTCGGCAGTAAAGACGATTTTCATATTCGATTATCCTGAGTAATGCGCTGTAAAGCTTCATGTCTGGCGTTCCAGACCGGTTGAAGCTGATCGCGTAGCAGACGGAAAACAGGGAACAGCGACTGGTAAACAGCCTGTACCTGTGGTTGTGGATGATAACGAGTCTGTGCGGTTTCCGGGTAGTGTTGCAGTGCGTTGACGCAGCGTGCCGCCAGCAAAGCAGCTCCGCGGGCACTGAGTTCATTAACATGGCTCGCCACTACGGTACGTCCGGTGCAGTCGGCAATAATTTGCAGCCAGGTTGCTGAGGCTGCACCTCCGCCAGTGAGATAGAGGTCACCTTCACGGGTATAACCGGTGAGGGAATCGACGATGGCATAAGCCAACCCTTCAAACACTGCACGCTGTAGCATGGCCCGCGTAGTATGCTGGTCAACACCAAAGAAACCTGCCCGGGCGGTTGGGCTGAAGAAAGGTGCACGCTCTCCGTTAAGGTAAGGCTGCCAGAATACGCCGTTGCTGCCGGGAGGCACGGTAGCAATCTGTTGTTCCAGGGCAATCAGATCACCACTCAGTGAAACCTGCTGCTGTAGCCAGTCGATATTAGGTGTGCCAGCCTGCATCGGGAACAGATTAATAAACTGACCTGGCTCGGTATGAGTAACAAAGCGTGTGCCGTTGCTGACCGTATCACGTCCGTGGCAGATAATGCCTGTGCAGCAGGTGGTACCGAGAATAGTGTAGATATCGCCGTCATGAGTAGCCCCACAGCCGAGTGCAGCATTGCAGACATCAAGGGCCCCGGCGGCGACCGGTGTGCCTGCTGGCAGGCCGCACAGTCGGGCTGCTTCCTCGCACAGCTGACCAGCTTGCGCATCAGGGCGTAGTAAGGGCGGAAATTTGCTTTTCAGCCCCTCAAGACCGAGGGCCTGCAGAGCAAAGTAGGACAGCGTGCCCTCACGTTGATTAAGCAGGGAAGCGCTGGCATCGGTGATTTCCAGTGCGGCTACCCCTGTCAGGCGAAAACGCAGCCAGTCTTTAGCAAAAAAGATAAAGTCAGCACTCGCCAGGCGCTCCGGCTGGTGACGCTGAAGCCAGCACAGCTGCAGAGTAGTGTTACAGGGTTGCAGTTGTGAGCCTGTCTCTTCAAACAGAGTGCTATCAAGACCGGGGGTTTGTAACAGCGTATCCATTAGCGCATGGCTGCGGGTGTCACTCCATAACATTCCCGGACCGACCGGATTACCATCACGGTCACTTAACCACACGCCTTCTCCCTGGCCAGCAAGCCCAATAGTCCGCAGGGTGCCGTTTTGCAGTGCCGGGGCTGCGGCTACTGCACGCAGTGTACGTAATACCGATTGCCACAGTTGCTCCATATCCTATTCGGCGTCACCGGCTGCCGAACGTGATGGCGTGGTTGCCTCGGCGGCACTGGTCACTTCATTAAAATGATCATCAAACAGCACGGCTTTTACCCGTGACGTGCCGATAACAATGCCGAGAAAATAGTGCATGCTACTGGCCTCTTATACGGGTGAACGGGATGACACAGTACCCGGCATTAATCGCGTACATACAGGCGGCGTTGCATTTCGCACTCAAACAGGAACTCCAACCCTTCCAGTTGACGGCGGGCTTCATTGACATCTTTTCCCCAGCAGGTCAGTCCATGGCCGCGCAACAGAAAGCCGTAGCGTAAAGGATGGCTTTCGGCATAGTGCGCAATACGTTGCGCCAGGGCGTCAATATCCTGATCGTTATCAAAAATAGCGGTGGGTACGGTATCAAGGTGTGAGTGCTGTCCGGTAAGAGTTTTTTGCATTTCATAGCCGCTGAGGTGCAGCGTGTCACTTTTTTCAATACGTGACAGTACGGTAGCATTAACAGTATGCACATGCAGAACCACACTGGCTTCCGGGAATAAGCGATAAATCAGGGTATGCAACCCGGTTTCTGCCGAGGGTTTGCGTCCTGAGGAGGCCTGATTAGAGGCAATATCAACTTGCAGAAAATCCTCGCTGGTCAGGCTGCCTTTATCGCGACCAGACTCACTTAACCAGCACCAGCGGTCGTCCTGGCGTACCGACATATTGCCACCGGTGGCAGGGACCCACCCTTTTGCACCGATCCAATGACAGGTGGTGACTAATTGCGTGAGATTTTCTTGCCACATGCAGAGTTCCTTATTGAGGGAAAAAGGGCGATTTTATTTGGCCGTCTAAATGGCTATTTCTCTGATGCTAACACTGTGTGAAATAACGGGCAACCACTCTGATGTCAGGAATCAGCAGAAACTGTATGGCAGAATGATTATCAATAAACCACACATCAGTGACGTATTTTTGCTATACCCTTATAGGGACAGGATATTGTCAGGAGCCGAGGGTCGTTATGCCGAAAAATCCTTTTTATGACAGCAGTAAAACACATCATACCCCCCATGGTTTTCAGTACCCTGAGCCGATAGCCTTTGAGCTGCAAAACGTGTGGAAATGGCGGGTGCAGAGAAGTTACAACCGCTATCCTCATCCTCCACAGGGGGGATACGAGGCTTTTAGCCGCGAGTGGTGGCAGGCCGCCGAATTTACCTTTGACAACGATGCCGTCTGGTGGCTCGGGCACGCTACGCTGCTATTCAGAATAGGCCAGCAGACGGTACTGACGGATCCTCAGTTTTCGCTGCGCGCCTCTCCTTTGTCTTTTGTTGGGCCAAAACGTAAAACGCCACTGGCAGCAACGATTGACCAGTTGCCGCATATTGATGTTATTGTCATCAGTCATCATCACTATGATCATCTTGATGCACCCTCAATCCGTGCGCTAATTTCACGTTTTCCTGAGTGTCAATTTTTAGTCCCTCTCGGGGTGAAAGCGCTGGTCACCTCGCTTGGCGCCCGCTATGTCAGTGAGCTGGACTGGTGGCAGGATATCACCCTCAATGGCACGCTTTTTACCTTTGTGCCTGCGAAACACTGGAGTGCCAGAGGGCTTACTGATCGCAATCGTACGCTGTGGGGCGGCTGGATGTTCAACCGTGCAGGGCGTAATTACTATTTTATGGGTGACACAGGTTATAGCACGTTACTGCATGAGATCCCCCGGCGGCTGGGGCCGATTGATTTCGCGGCTATTCCTATCGGTGCCTATGCGCCCCGCTGGTTTATGCAATCGCAACATATAGACCCTCAGCAGGCGGTACAGCTGCATCAGGAGTTAGGCTGTCGCCGTTCACTGGCGATACACTGGGGCGTATTTGAGCTGGCTGATGAGCCAATTGATGAGCCGCCGCGCTACCTCGCAGAGGCGCTGAAGACGCAACGGCTCACTCCCGATAGTTTTAGCGCCATAAGAATGGGGGATTTTCTGGCACTGTGATCGCCAGAAAGGTCACGGGTCTATTGCCGTACTGCAGCAGGATGATTATCGGGCTCAGTATTCACTGAGCCTTCCTGCTGATGCGATTGGCTTTATTGATAGCGTTAGTTCCGCAGGATTCACTCATCAGGCGGCTGCAGAGAGTGATACTTTGCCCAGCGAGCGACGCAGCAGAGCCCAGTGGATCAGTGCGTGCTGATAAGCCTCGGCTCGCCCGCTAAATTCAATACCGTAGCTGTACAGACGATGGGCCATGACTGCATAAAATGCATCGACTGCCTTCGGCTCGCTGCCCCACATAAAATGCCCTTGTGACAGGGAGAAAATCTCTGACACTCTTTTGAGTTCTTCTGCTGCCTGCGCTGAAGGTGAGACTTTTTTTACGATTTTTTGCGTGCTAAATGGCATCTCACTTCTGACGCAGTGAAAACCAGCATGGAGTTCGGCGCATAAACTACGGCATAAGCTGCGTTCAGCCTGATCCGCAGGATAGACCAGACCGGGAGCCAGCTCATTCAGATATTCGACGATCGAGAGGGAATCATAAACCACGACTTCATTATGCTGCAAAAAAGGCACCAGCCCGGTAGGCGAGAGGGCTTTCAGGCGTAACTGTTCCTCTTTGCTGGTGAGATCGATAAGCTCAATCTCAGACACTATTTCTGCGATTTCACAACACATCAGCGCACGAATTGACCAGCTGGAATCAGTACCAATATACAGTTTCATTATCATCCTCAGGTGAGTTGCCAGGCCATAAGTCTGCCCCTGCCGGGTGATGGTGTGGGGTACCCGTCATGGTCTGGTGCAGACGTCATTATAAAACATCTGCCGCGCAGTCGTTTCATCACACCACGCGGCGGCCAGATGTGATATGACTACTATCACATAAACCGCATTTACATTCACTTTACGGCAAATCGGGCCGTCGCTTAGCAGCTAAATGGCCGGGTCACCCCGGGTAATCGTTCAACGGAATGAAGGATCACGCTGGATATTATCGCATCCATGCCTCGATGATCTGCTGATAGAGTATTTCCCCTTCGGCGAGTTTATTCAGCTCGCAGTACTCATCGGTCTGGTGGGCCTGACTCGGCTCGCCAGGACCAAGAATGATACAGGGTGGTGAGTGCAGAGCCGGTAGCAGCAGGGAGGCATCAGTGAAATAGGGCACAATGCGCGGTGTCAGGGGGGCAGGATGTAACGGTTGACATAACTGATAGACCTCGTGGATCCACGGGCTGCTTTCGTCTGTCAATACGGCGGGCAAGTCCACCAGTGTTTCCAGACTGACGGTCTCACCCAGATGCTGATGTAACTGCTGACAGACGGTTCCATGTTGCAGGTTTGGCGCGGTGCGGATATCTATATCAAAGGTTGTGCTATCCGGCACCGAGTTGATATTTAACCCGCCCCGGATACGCCCTACGTTGAGGGTAGGCTGACGCATTAACGGGTGTGCGGCACCCGGTGAAAAATCACGGATTTTTTGCAGGGCATCTGCAGCGAGATAGATGGCATTAATCCCCAGTTCGGGCATCGCACCGTGTGCGGTTTTCCCCTGTGTACGACAACGCAGCCATAACGCCCCTTTATGCCCAATCACCGGGTAGTTAGCTGTCGGTTCACCGACGATCAGCGCGCCGATTGCCGGTAGTTCACCTTGTTCCAGTAGCGCTCTGGCACCGTCGCAACCCGTCTCTTCACCGCCGGTCAGCAACAGCACGATACCATCGCCTGCGGTGATTGCCGCGCGGCAATCACCGCAGGCAGACAGGAAGGCGGCGATGGCGGCTTTCATGTCGCTGGAACCCCGACCGTAAAGACGACCCTGATGCACTTCACCAAACAGCGCTCTTGTCCAGGGGGTATCGCCTGCGGGTACGGTATCAAGATGACCGGTAAAGGCCAGCGGCAATCCTCCGCGTTGGCCGGGAAGCAGGGCTACCAGGTTACTGCGCCCTTCACCAAAGTGTGAAAGGGTGACCTGAAAACCCTGCTCCTCAAGCCATGTGGCCAGAAACGCCATACACTCAGTTTCATGTCCGGGAGGATTAATCGTGTTAAAGCCCAGCAATTGCCGGGCCAGCTGTAATGTGGAGCTACTCATCAGTTTTCCCCGTTAACCAGTCGAGGGCATTGACCCACAGTCGACGGTAGCCTTCCCAGGCGCTGAGAGCTTCTGGCAGCCAGTGAGCCGACATATCACAGGTCCATACCAGGCTTCGCCCTTGCTGATAGCGGCGCACGGCCAGCAGGGGGTGGTCAGTACCCGCGATGGTGGCCAGCAACTGTCCCTCTGGGTGCATTTCTACTTCGTTATAGCCAAGCAACCACGGCCATTCGCCCTCCAGCCCTGCCAGCACCGGATGTGTGGCGACCAGACTGGCATAACAGCCTTCCGGTGTTTCAATACGATCATCCCAGGGCAGACAGCGCACTGGCAGCACTTTTTCTACTGCAGTATTGCGAAAACGTGCAGAGCCGTTGATGCCCTGAAAACTTAAGTAGCCACCGACCATCATCAGATTTCCGCCAGCCGCGACATAATCGTGCAGCAGTGTCAGGCGGTTGGCAGTGCGCTCACTTTTCAGCCACGTGTCGGGGTGCAACAACAAGGTATTGGCACCGATATCGGAAAGAATGATCACATCCCATTCCTGCAGCCCTGCGAGGGTCTGCGGGAAGTGGATTTGTGCTTCATGAGAGGGCATATGCGTCACTGCATAGTCGCTGTCACTCAGTGCACGCATAAAGGCTTCTGCACCATTGTGAAAGGTAGTGGTAGAAAACTGATCAAACCCTTTCACATGAAAGGAGCTGCTGGCCCAGGATTCACCGACCAGTAAAACGGATTTTTTCATCATATTCTCCATTAGCCGCCAAATACCCGTTGAGGGTTGGTAATCATCAGGGTTTCCAGTTGTTCACCACTGATACCGTGGCGGCGCATACGTGGTACAAAATGGTTAAGGATATAGCCGTAGCCGTGCCCGCCATAACGGGTGAGCATGGTTTTTAAAAACACATCCTGTGACAACAGGACCTGGTGAATAAAACCATCATCAATCAGTTCACAAATCGCCGTGGCATTCTCTTCATCAGAAGGCGACTGGGCAGACTCATCGGCGAAGTAGTAGCTCATGCCAATCATGTCGTACTCAAGAAAAGCACCGCGACTGGCGAGTTCACGCTGATAGGTTTTGTCAGCAAAGCTGGGGTTCATATGACACAACACGGTATGACGCAGGTCAGCCCCCTCCTGTTCGAGAATATCTAATACTTTATGGCCGAGTCTTTCCCAGCCTGGCAGATGCACCTCAATTGGCACTCCGGTGGCGGCACTGGCGCGCCCTGCGGCACGCAGTGACTTCTCCTCCAAGGGTGTGAAGCGACTGGAGACACCAATTTCACCGATCAGGCCGGCAATCACTGGTGGTTTTTCTGTATGACCGCCGACATCGTAGATCAGCCGATCGGCCAGGGTTGCAACATCGAGGCTTTTTGACCACTCGGGGTGGGAGGGCTCAAGGTAGAGTCCGGTACCCATGACAATATTCAGGCCGGTAAGACGGGAAATACGTTGCAGGGCTTTCGGGTCACGGCCAATACCCAGATTGGTTGGGTCAACGACCGTTTCCCCTCCCAGCGCACGGTATTTCAGTAACTCCTCAATGGCGGTGTCGACATCAAACAACTGGCAGTTATCGCGGCTCATCAGCGGATTCATGGCCAGTTCACCGAGGTTTTCGATACTGACGGGTTTCTCTGCAAGATGCCGGTCGCTGCAACAGCAGGGGGGTACCCATTTTCCGGCGGCATCCAGCAGGATGTGTTCATGCATCAACGTGACACCCATCTGTGAGACGGGCAGTGGAGCCAGCACCGTCATCACCGTACCGCTGGCAGCCCCGACAGGCAGTGGATCGGCGTGACGAAAAAGAGAACCGTTGTTGTTCATTGCTACCCCCTGGCCGGTCGTCGTCCCGGATTGAGCACCCGGGTATTGAGCCATATAGCCAGCAGGATGATCGTCCCGGTAGCAATCTGGGTATAGAAGGGTGAGATGTGCGCCAGGATCAAACCATTCTGGATCACGGCAATCGACAGCGCACCGAGCAGGCTACCAATAATGGTGCCGAAGCCGCCAAACAGACTGGTACTGCCGAGAACGACCGCTGCAATCACCTAGAGCTCAAACCCTTCCCCCTGATTGGACGAACCACTGCCCAGTCGGGCGGTGATAATCATGCCTGCCAGTGCCGCCGCCATGCCTCTGAGCATATACACGCGCAGAGTCACCGACTGGGTGTTGATCCCACTGCGCCTTGCCCCCTCTGCGTTAGCTCCTATTGCGGTGACATAACGGCCAAAACGCAGATGCTTTAAGGCAATGTGGGCGACAATCAATACCCCAATACCAATCAGTGCAGGCATGGGAATACCGAGTGCCCAGGCGCGGCCGATTTCAGTAAAGAAACTGCCTTCCGGGACCGGAATCGAGTAGCCCTGAGTGATTAACAGAGCAATACCCCGCACAATCGCCAGGGTGGCAAGGGTGACGATAAACGCCGGAATACCTTCACAGGCAATAAAAAAACCATTGATGGCACCGATCAATGCGCCAATTAACAAACCGCCAATCAGTACCACTGGCCAGGGGAGTCCCCACTGATTCAGGGCGATAGCTGATAGCGCGCCAACCAGTGCCAGAGTTGAGCCGACAGAGAGATCGATACCGCCGGTGGTAATGACAAAGGTCATGGCACTGGCTACGATCAGCAATGGCGCAGTCTGACGAATGATATTCAGCCAGTTACTGCCGGTGAGAAAATTACCGGTGATCAGCGAAAAGACGATGCAGCAAAACAGGAAAAACAGCGCAATACTGACCACCCCTGAGTGGTTGTGCATGATGCGCTTCGGTAATGAGTGCTGCATTATACGTGGGTGACTGAGGTTCATCATACTCATCGTATCCCCTTAGTGGGCCTGGGCAGAGTGTGCAGTGAATTTTTCACCGACAATAAGGTTAACGACATCAGCAAGGCTGGTGTCGCTGATTCGGCGTTCCGCGACATTGATGCCCTCATACATCACCATAATGCGCTGGCAGACGAGGAACAGATCCTGCAGGCGATGGGTGATCAGAATGACACTGACGTTACGTTCGCTGACACGTTTAATCAGCTCAAGTACTGCCACGACTTCAGCAACGGCCAGTGCTGCGGTAGGTTCATCCATGATCAGTACTTTGGGGTTAAATGCGGCTGCACGGGCGATAGCAATCGCCTGGCGCTGCCCTCCGGAGAGGTTACCTACCGTGACGCGGGTATCAGGGATAGAGATACCTAACCCCTGAAGCATCTCGCGCGCATCGGCATGCATTTTTTGTTCATCAAGGAAGGGAATACCGCAGAACGTTTTTATCGGTTCACGGCCCATAAACAGATTGCCAGCCACATCAACAGTGTCACAGAGTGACAGGTCCTGGTAGACCATCTCAATCTGACAGCGACGGGCTGTAGTGGTCAACTAATTTTGGCCACACGACCTGACTGTTCGTGGAACAGCCGCTCTGATTCATTTGGCGTTAAGCCACCGTTATACCAGTGGGGCCGGATGGCACTGTAATAGCCCGTGATGTAGCTGATTATCGCGCTCTGAGCCTCGTTGAAGCTGTTATAGCCCTTCGTCGGCACCCATTCGGTCTTCAGGCTCCGGAAGAACCGCTCCATCGGGGCATTATCCCAGCAGTTACCCCGGCGACTCATGCTCTGCTTTATCCGACAGCGCCACAGAGCCTGCCGGTACTGACGGCTGGTATAGTGGCTGCCCTGATCGCTGTGGAACATCACGCCTGTTGGCTTACCCCGAAGCTCCCAGGCCATCTGCAATGCTTTGACCGTGAGGGCCGGGTCCGGCGACGTCGATATCGCCCAGCCCACAGGTTTGCGGGCGAACAGATCCAGCACTGCTGCCAGATAAGCCCAGCATTTTCCCGTCCAGATATACGTCACATCGCCGCACCAGACCTGATCCGGCGCGGTAACCGCGAACTGCCGGTCGAGATGGTTCGGTATTTCAATGTGTTCGTTCCCGCCGCGTTTGAATTTATGCGCCGGGACCTGGCAACTGGCGATATCCAGCTCTTTCATCAGCTTACCGGCCAGCCATCGCCCGAGTCTGACGCCCTTAGCGCGGACCATCGTGGCGATACTTCTCGCGCCAGCAGAGCCATCACTGGCGTTCCAGACTTCACTGACGAGACTCCGTTTAACGGCACGCTCGGCGTCAGAATCCCTGCCATTTTTACGAATGTAGCGATAACTGCTTCGGTGAACACCGAACAGCCGGCACAATGGCGCTACCGGGTAGTGCGCCCTCAGACTGTCTATTATCGTGAACTGTTCAGGGAGTCCGACATCAAGAGCGCGGTAGCCTTTTTTAGGATTTCATTCTCCATTTCAAGGCGTTGTATCCGTTTTCTCATTTCCCTGAGTTCAGTCTGCTCAGGCGTCAGAGGCAGCCCCGGGGCGTTTTCCCCTGGCGCTCGATACGTAACGATTTTACCCGGCGGTTGATGGCGGAGAGGCTGACGTTCATCGCCTTAGCCGCCTCGCCGTGAGTGTAGTTCTGATCCAGGACCAGTTTTGCCGCTTCGACTTTAAATTCAGCAGTAAATGCTTTGCTCATTGGTTCACCTATAAGATGTTGAGGTGAGCATATCACCTCTGCTCAGGTGGCCAAATTCAGTGTGCCACTACAGTAATGTTGCGCCTCTTTTTATCCTTCCTGCGACTGTTTCAGGACAGTGGCAATTTTCTCTTTTGGAGCAGTAATCATGACAGTAAAACCTTGTGTGATTTTTGATGTGGATGGCACGCTGGCGGCTTTTGACCCGGACCAGGTAGGGCATTGGGTGTTGGGTGAAGAGAAACAGTGGGATCCCTTTTTTGCCGCCATGGCAGAGGCCGAAGTCAATGCAGATCTGCAACGTCTGGCGCAGATGCTGCATGCCCAACAGCAAGCAATCGTTATCTGTAGTGGTCGTCCTGACAGCCATCGTGCACATACAGAAGCCTGGCTAACCCGTCACAATATCCCTTTTGTGGCGGCCTATTTGCGTCCCGATGAGGAAGATCATGTGCCTGATGAAGAGGTCAAAGCACGGCTGTTGCAGCGCATGCGTGATGATGGTTATCAGCCGTGGCTGGTGATTGATGATCGTCAGGCCGTGGTGGATTTCTGGCGACAAGCCGGATTGACTTGTCTGCAGTGCGCCCCAGGTGACTTTTAAACGTACCGTGTCTGCGTCGGCCACAGCTTACCTGTTATGATGGTTGACGCAGGGTTTGACGCTTCACCAGCGTCGCAGTAAAACGCTGATGGCGGGGCGGTGAAGGCTGGCTGTCTGACAACAGCTGGCAGGTGGCATCAGCCATCGCGGCGAGAGGCTGGGCGAAGGTGGTTAATTGATAGGCCAGCCAGCCAGCCTGATCAATATCATCGAATCCGATCACACTCAGTTGGTCGGGAATACGCAGGGCGAACTCATGTCGTGCGCTATCGACAAACCCGCAGGCGAGCAAATCGGTTACACAAAACACGCCATCCGGGCGCTGTGGCTGGCTGAGTAACTGGCGTGCCGCAGCAATCCCACTTGCATAGCTGGCAGGCTTACTGTTTATCACTTTAACCGGGACGCCGGCATCCTGTGCGGCAGCGAGAAACCCGGCTTCGCGGATCTTAATGCTGGGCGAGTGATTACTGGCTGAAACCAGCCCTATTCGCTGACAACCCGCCATCTGTAATTGGCGGAACGCCTCATGCAATGTGGTGCGATAATCAATCTCAATATTATCCGCACCAGAGAACTGCCCCATTCGGTTGATTAAAATAACTTGTTGCCCGCTTTGCAGACAACTTTCGATCAAAGGAGCCGGGGGCTGACCTGACAGCACCAGCGTGGCGGTTGAACGGTAGTGAAGAGTTTGCAACAGCGCCTGACGCGCCGCCGCCTCACCCTCATCACTGTTAATAACCATCACTGCGCGCTGCGCACGATTGAGTCGGCGTGTCAGGTGATCGAGCAAGCTGGCTTGCCACGGTGAAGCCAGGTTACCTCCGAGAATGCACACCGGGCGGCTGGCGGGTTTCGATAACCCCCTCGCCAGCAGATTGACGTGATAATTGAGTGCCTCGGCGGCAGCCAGCACTTTACTGCGTGTGGCTGCCGAGACACTGCTGCCGGGGGTAAAGGTGCGTGATACTGCAGATCGTGAAACACCGGCTAAACGGGCAACATCATTCGCTGTTGCCACACTGTGCAGCTTTTCTTTACCGTCGTTATGCATGATGTGATGGTATTGTCCTGAGCTGTTTTTCTCGCACAATAGCATACTCTGCCAGCGAGATAAGCGCAGGTTTTGGTGTTTCAAACCATTCATCGGGATGGAGTTGTCGCTGTTCACGGATCAATGCAATGGCATCATCCAGAGAAGGGTAGTGTTGAGGACACTCAAGATGCAGAAAGAGCGCCACCAGTGCGACAGAACGGCTGCGGCCACCACGGCAGTTAATCAGAATGTTACCACGGCGCTGATTACGGTATGAGGGTTTATCCGGCAATTGCTGCTGTAGCGCACTGCGCATCAACTGATAACCTGCGTGGAGCATTTCAGGGGCGTTACCTTCACCATCAACCAGACCCAGTTTATAGTAGCGTATCGCGGCGGCTCCATGGCGTAAGTTGCCCGGTGTTGTGTCGGACTGATCAATGACCCAATCAATATCAAGATTAACCGCACAATTGATGACGATGCCGATATCGTGCTTTGCGAGCAGCGCGGCGTCACATACACCTTCGCTTCCGCCAATATAGATATCTACCCCCCATCCAGGCAGATTTTCTGTGATAAGACTGACTGCGGGGCGAGGATAGTGTTTCACCGTTTCAGGCGCAGCTGTCGCCCGCATTGCCGATAATGGAATGCCGGCTGCCCCGGCGACTGGCGTTGCAATACCCGCCGCACTTGCCAGCACCGGTAAGCCCTGGAAGATGCCAGCTGCGTCCGTGGGGATTGCCCCTGTTTGACCGCCAGCCTCTTCAACCATCAACAATCCTGCCAGACAATCCCAGGCATTCATATGACTCTCGATGTAGCCGTCGGTACGTCCCTCTGCCACCCATGCCAGCGCCAGAGCTCCTGACCCTCCACGACGGACACTGCAACCGCATGCCAGAAGATGGCTCATCACCCGGAGATAATCCGCCGCGGGCAGACGGGCAGACCACCCTAATTCAATACTGGCGGCGGCGGTTTCTGAGAGTGAACTACAGCGAATCGGCTTACTATTTTTTGTTACATAGGATCCGCGACGGGTGAGATAAAGTTCATCTGTCACTGGTTGATAGATGGCACCCAGTTCGGTTTTATCTTCATGTACCCAGGCGATACAGACGCAGAAGTGTGCGATTCCCCGGGCAAAATTAGCGGTGCCATCAATGGGATCTACGACCCACAGGCTGGCAGCATTGTCCGGCAGACGTGCCGACTCTTCGCTGAGAATGAGATCGGTCGGGAAAGCGCTTTGCAGCGCCTGCAGAATAAATGTTTCGACTGCGGTATCAGCTTCGGTCAGAAAGTCCTGATGTCCCTTGAGAGTATATTCCCCCGCCTTGCGCTGCTGGAAAAAAGCCAGTGCCTGCTGACCTGCCGCTGTGATTATCTGCTTCAGAGCAACTTCTCGCTGTGTAATCTCTAATTCTTTCAATTTTTTATACTCAATCAATAAATCGTTTCAGTAAGGATCAAACAGCTGACACTACTTTTTGTAATTCAGGCTCCAGATATCCTGCCAGTCCTGACGGCGTTGCCAGTCTTCCCTGGCGGTCGAACTTTGGTAAGTCATTAATTGATTGCGGTAATGGTCAATACCGGAGGCTTCATCAGCTGGCAGGGTGATGTGTGGATTCGTCGACATTTTTCCATCAACGCTCTGCGGTGCAATACCCTCTGCAGTCAGCAGATAGTGCATAAACAATTTGGCGCTGTTAGGGCTGTGAGTGCCGCTGGCAATTACACCGAGACTGGGGTAGTTCCAGCCAATAAACGGGGTGACACCGTTGCACAGGGCCAGTTTCATGCCTTGCTTGTTATCACGAAATTTTGCCGTGGATACCAGCCCGACAAAATCTTTGCTGCTGTCAGGCGCCCCGATAGCGGCAGCGGCATCATTGTCAGAGTGCGTCAGTAGTACGCTATTAGCAGCCAGCGCTTTGACAAATACAGCGGTAGCTGAACTTTCTTTTCTGACCAGAGGCTTACCATAGGCCTGCTGATAGGCCTGACGTATTGCCTCATCATAATGGCTTTCCATCTGGCTGAACCAGTCGGTATAAGCTGGTTTTGCTGTCGGATCCTGCATGGCGACTTTACCACGCCACTGTGGTTCAGTTAATTGCCAGAGGTTGGTGACAGGGCAACCCTGATGATGGGTACTGTTGTAAGCAAGCACATTGGGTGCCAGTACGACGGTAAGTGGTTGTTGGTATTGTGGTGGAATAGTGCTTTGCAGATCTTCTGGCACCCAGCTGTATACCGCACCTTTGCTCAGTAACTGGGTGATTGCCGCGGGCGCATCCTCGATGATGGCCACATCGGCACGGACATTGTTTGCCGTGGCTTCGCGGCTCATGATTTCAATGATTTGCGGAGCATCCGCTTTGATACCATTGGCCGTCAGACCATATTTTTCACTGAACGCTTTTGCCTGCTGTACAATTTTTCCGGTAGAAGCGTACACCGTGAGTGGTGATTCCTGGCGTGCCGCATCGATCAAGGTTTGCAATGAGTCGGTGTCACTGGCAAAAACAGTGGTGCTGCTCAACAGACTGCTCACCAGCAATAACGGATGCATTAACGATTTCATAAAGACTCTCTCAGAATAATGGGGCTGCATTACCGGGCAGCAGGGGCGTCGGGATGCCGCTGACCGAGGTGATTAAATACATGCAAAGCATCTGCGGGCAGATGACAATAAATTTGCTGATGCCGCTGCCAGTGTGGCCGCTGCTGGGTGGAGTGAAACAGACGATCGTTTCCGGCAACCAGCTCAATGATCCAGCTGCCCCCTGTCGGCATAATCGAGTCGATATTCATGGCAATATGTCGCGGTGCGGCCTGATCGCTGAGCACAATAGCTTCGGGCCGGATACCACACACGTGGCTATTTTCCGGGAGCTGAAAATGGCGTTGCAGATGCCGGGCTAACTCACCTGGCGTGGATTGCAGCGGGATCATGTTCAGGCGTGGATTACCGATAAACTCAGCAACGAAGCGGTTAGCGGGCATGGCGTGAATCTCATCCGGTGTACCTACCTGCTGCATTTCACCCTCTTTCATCACGGCGATGGTGGTGGCGAGTGTCATCGCCTCCCATTGATCATGACTGACAAAGACGATAGTCGTGCCGAAGGTTTCGTGTAACCGTCGTAATTCAGTGTGCATTTCAAGACGCAGTGTTGCATCCAGATTAGAAAGTGGTTCATCAAGCAGCAGTACGCCAGGATTGACCGCCAGCATTCTCGCCAGGGCCACGCGTTGCTGCTGACCACCAGAGAGTTGCGCCGGATAACGTCCGGCGTATCCGGCGATACGTAATTTTTCCATTACGTCCTGTGTTCTTGCCTGACGTTCGGCTGTGGGTAATTTTTGCAGGCGCAGACCAAAATCGACATTCTGCTCAACGGTCATGTGAGGCCAGAGGGCGTAGCTTTGAAAAACCAGGCCAATTCCCCGCTTTTCAGGAGGGATGAACACCCCCTGATGTTGCGAATCGACTACGCTATCACCAATAATGATTTCGCCACTGCTGCTGTGCTCAATACCAGCAATCATGCGCAATACTGTGGTTTTTCCACAACCCGAAGGGCCAAGAAGGCACATAAACTCACCATCATTGACCGTCAGATTGAGCTGATTGACCGCCGGTATCTGACTACCGGGGTAGATTTTGCTGAGATTATTCAGGTAAAGGGTCGGCATAGCTCACTCGTGACGTAAAGAGAAAAAAGAGAAGCGAATGAGGGCATGTTGGCCTCTCCGCCGTGATTTGGGCGCGATAATTCACTAGTTTTCTACTCCTGCCGCCAGGCTGTTTCCGGTCACTTTCTGAATCAGTGCACTGCCTCCCCAGGCAAGCAGAGCGATCATTAACACCACTGCATTCGCTGCCTGCTGGTAGTTGTAATCCAGCAGCCGCAGAAAGTAGGTCGTCAGGACGTCGGTCGCTGGTGTCGCGAGGATAACGAACAGACTCACGCCTTTTATGCCGGAGATAAACGGCAGCAAAATGGCGGTTGCCAGTGGGGCAGCCTGAATAGGAATGACTATCTGCCGCAGACGGCGAAACCACCCAGCACCGGCAACGCGTGCAGCTTCTTTTGCTTCTTTGCCCAGTTGTGTCATGGCAGTGATACCCGAGCGGCTGGCGTAGGGCATTTTCTCGGCAATCAGTGCGAGAATCAGAATAAGTGGTGTGCCATACAGTGCCGGAACAGGCCCGCGGGCAACTGCAAACAGAGAGAGAAACGCGGTGGCAAAAGCAATGCCCGGCACCAGGTAAGGTAAAAAAGTCACCTGACGTAAAAAAGTGGCGAGTAGCGGGGAGTGGCAACGCATCACGGCATATCCGACCAGCAAACCGAGAATACCGCAGGTGAGAGAGGCTGTACCAACAATCAGCAGAGTATTGGCAGCACTTTGCCAGAAGGCAGGTGTCAGCAAAATCCCGCTGTGCATTGCTACCGTCTCCAGATGATCGCCTATCCAGTAAGCGGTGGTGAAATTATCGGGCGTGAAGCGTCCAGGTAAAATCATGATAGTGGAGAGGAACAGTGTCAGCATCGGGATGACGACACCTGAGCTGACAAACAACAGTGGCAGCAGAGTGAGAGCCTTGCTCCAGCCCCCCGGAGAATGGCGTCGTACCATCACCCCTTTGCCTCCCACAGTGACAAAACGTCTCGCTTCGCGCAGCATTCTGATATCCAGCCACAGAGTGAGCATTCCCATTAGCATGATGACACAGGCAATGACTGCCGCAACGCCAGACTGACGGGTATTGATCGCTCTGTAGAGTCCGGTAGAAAGCGTATCAAAGTGTACAGGTAAGCCGAGAATGTAAGGCAGGGCGAACTCACCAATACAATCAGCAAAAATCAACAGAGCAGAAGAGAGCAGTGCCGGGCGAGTGAGCGGAATAATAATTCGCCAGGCGACGATATGCCGTGGTGCACCTAACACTCTGGCACTCTCTTCCATTTGACTGTCGAGCCGGGTAAGGGCATTACCGACAATCAGAATAACCAGGGGGGCGTAATGCAATATCATGATGACGGTAACCGGAAAATAACCATAAGCCAGCCAATCCGGGGTCTGATAGCCCATTGCTTCCAGCCAGCCAGGCTGACCGCCAGTGGCATGGTTGTTAAATAACGTGTTCCAGGCCAGGGCAAAGGTCCATGAGGGCAGCATAAACGGCACGATCAGCAGTGTTGTCAGTCGTTTACGCCCGACAATATCGCAACGTTTTATCAGCCAGGCGAGTATGCCTCCGATCAGCAGCGCCCCGAAAACAGTGCTGATGGCGACCAGTAATGTATTCCACAGTGGCGTCCAGAGCAGCAGTTCTGACATCCGTGAACTCAGCGTCCGTAGCAGGTAATACGCGGTCAACGAGCCTTCGCTGTTTTGTGTCCGCACCTCATCGCCTGACTGGACTAAGACCGCATTTAGCAGTACTGAGACAATCGATGCGAGGATCACCCAACTGAATAGCATCACCAGCATCACACCCAGCACATTAGCTGGTTCATGACTGATAATCGCCAGGCGATGACGCCACACGGCAAGGCGTTTAGCTGGTGGAGATGACTTTAGCTGGTTACGCACGCAGGGTTCCTCAGAGTGAATGTCAGGCAGGACTATAACCAGGCCAGATGACAGTTTTGCGATGCGCTTGCACCTATGTGCAAAAAAATATTCAGGTGGATGCTGCAGGAGAAAAAATCAGACAAAAGGAGAGTTATACGGCTGTAAAGGGTGATGCACGCTCATGTGAAAGCGGGGGAGTTGAGGCTGCGGTCAGGTGCGGTGGTACGTCTTCATCACGGGTGATATCAGCCAGTGGTGGGGGAGACAATAGATTCAGCATTTTCGAAGGTCGGGGGGTAATTGTGCCTTCGCGATATTGTTCTCTTTGTGCGTGAAATCCGTTTCGCTGTTCAGTGGCTCCTCTACCACGTCATGCAGGCAGCATTTAAAATTCCACCCGCCAGAGAGCAACACCCCATAAACAACCCTGCGGCGAGATTGTTGTCGAGGATTTTATCCTCCAGCCTCGGCATATAAATGCGCACACATCCATACACCAGCAGCTGCACGATCAGTGCGATCACACCCCACATTAAATAATCAGGTAAATTCACCGAGTTAATTGCCGCGCTTGAGAGTGGTATCACATAGCCCAACAGTGAACCACTGAATGCCAGTGATGCCGGAAGATTATTGGCTTTGATCAGTTGCCACTCATTGTGCGGCGTGATTTTGGAGTAGATCCCAAGAAAGGCGATCAGCATCGCTGCACCAATGAAAAAATAGGTGCAAAAAGCGAGTAGTGAATTGAATATTTGCATATCACGCTCCTGAAAATAAAACTGTTCATGCCAGCTGAAGCAGTTATTGCTGCAGTGTTATCGTGACTTATTTCAGTCCTATAACAAAGAGGGGGATTATAATGAGAGTAAGGAAAAAAATCAGTAACACGTTGTCAGATTATTTCCCATTCCTCTTTAATTCAACCACTGTAAGTTGCGTTATCCTTCTCTGACGATGGAGGGAGAATACCTGCTGAGTAAAAACTTATCTCAGACCAGATGACATACTTGCAGATTTGATCTTTCCGGAATCGATTTTTATGGCCTCGCGCATAGAATCAATAAGCCAGCTGCGTTAGGGTAGCTGAAATGGTATGGCGAGACAGTGCATGTACGAATTTGACCTGATTTTACTGTTGTTGCAGCAAATGTGTGTGTTTTTGGTCATTGCCTGGTTAATGAGCAAAACCCGGCTTTTTATTCCGTTGATGCAGGTAACGGTTCGTCCGCCCCATAAACTACTGTGCTATGTAACCTTTTCTGTGTTTTGCATTATGGGAACCTATTTTGGGTTGCATATCGAAGGCTCTATCGCGAATACCCGTGCAATAGGCGCGGTGATGGGCGGTTTGCTGGGGGGACCACTGGTAGGAGGCCTGGTCGGTCTGACCGGGGGGCTGCACCGGTATTCTTTAGGCGGCATGACAGCGGTCAGTTGTATGATTTCGACCATCGCTGAAGGGTTGCTCGGTGGCATGGTACATCGCATGATGATGAAACGCGGACAAACTGAAAAGTTATTCACACCGCTGACAGCGGGTGCCGTCACTTTGCTCGCCGAGCTGATGCAAATGTTGATTATCCTGCTGCTCGCCCGCCCTTTTCAGGATGCACTGCACCTGGTGCGAAGTATTGTGGCGCCTATGCTTGTGACCAACACCTTAGGGGCTGCCATGTTTATGCGTATCCTGCTTGATAAACGGGCGATGTTTGAGAAATACACCACTGCATTTTCCGCTACAGCTTTGAAAGTGGCCACTTCGACCGAGGGAATTTTGCGCCTGGGGTTTAATGAAGTTAACAGTATGAAAGTCGCTCAGGTGGTGTATAGCGAACTCGGTATTGGTGCCGTGGCGATCACTGACCGGGAAAAGCTGCTGGCCTTTACGGGGATTGGTGCTGATCATCATTTGCCCGGACAGCCTATTTCATCACCACATACGTTACAGGCGATAGCAAAAAATGAGGTGGTTTATGCCGATGGTAACGCCCGGCCTTATCGTTGTTCGCTGCGGGCTAATTGTAAGCTGGGCTCGACGCTGGTTATCCCGCTTCGGGGTGAACAACAGCAAGTGATTGGTGCGATTAAACTCTACGAAGCCCGTAACCGATTGTTCAGCACCATAAACCGTACGCTCGGTGAAGGTATTGCTCAACTGCTGTCGGCGCAGATTCTGGCGGGAAAATATGAACAACAGCAGGCGATGCTGGTTCAGTCAGAAATCAAGTTACTGCACGCTCAGGTGAACCCGCATTTTCTGTTCAATGCCCTGAATACACTGGTGGCCGTTATCCGTAACGACAGTGAAAAAGCCGGGCAGTTGGTGCAGTACCTGTCGACCTTTTTCCGCAAAAATCTCAAGCGTCCGGCAGAGATTGTCACACTGGCTGATGAGATGGAGCATGTGAATGCCTACCTGCAGATTGAGCTGGCTCGTTTTCAAAGTCAGTTGCAGGTAACTATACAGATACCGGAGCATTACCGTCATCACCGGCTACCGGCATTTACCTTACAACCGCTGGTGGAGAACGCCATCAAACACGGTACATCACAAATGATAGGTCAGGGCGTCATCATTCTGCGGGCATGTGAAGATGGAGGCGCTATTTTGATAGATGTTGAAGATAACGCCGGACTATATCAGGAAAAACAGCATAACCAGGGGCTCGGTATGAGTCTGGTTGACAGACGTTTATGCGGATATTTTGGCGAAAGTTACGGTATCAGTGTGCAGTGTGAAGCAGAGGTGTTCACTTGTGTGACCTTGCGCTTACCCATCGAGGACCGTGTATGATCAGAGTAATAATTGTCGATGATGAGCCTCTGGCACGGGAAAATTTGCGTCTTCAGCTGCAACATGAAGTGGATCTGGTGGTAGTGGCGGAGTGTGCGAATGCCATCGAAGCCATCAGTGCCGTGCATCAGTTGCGGCCTGATGTTTTGTTTCTCGATATACAGATGCCGAGAATCAGTGGTCTGGAGATGGCAGGGATGCTCGATCCCCATAACCGACCTTACATTGTTTTCTTGACTGCATTCGATAGCTATGCGGTACAGGCGTTTGAAGAACAGGCCTTCGATTATTTGTTAAAACCGATAGAGGCCGAAAGGCTGGCGAAAACATTGCTGCGTTTGCGTCACCAGCGGCCTGACCAGGATTTATCTTCACTCTCTGCAGTCTCTGAACCTCTGGCTTATATTCCCTGTAGTGGCCATAGTCGTATCTGGTTGTTACCGATCGAGCAGGTGGCCTATGTCAGCAGCCGCATGAGTGGCGTGTATGCCACCAGTCAGGAAGGCAAAGAGGGCTTTACCGAATTGACCCTCACCACGCTGGAGAACAGAACATCACTGGTGCGCTGTCACCGACAATATCTGGTCAACATGGCTTTCGTTAAAGAGATCCGTCTGGAAGAGAATCACCGGGCAGAGTTGTTACTGCGTGATGGTCATACCATTCCGGTGAGTCGGCGTTATCTCAGAATACTGAAAGAGGCTGTCGGATTATAGATTATCCCTGGTGGCCAATGGGTGAGCGTAGCGCGGCGAACGCCTGACGGATCTCCGCTTCCGGAAGAGAGAGACCGATGAATACCAGCAGGCAATGGGGCGATTCCTCTTTCTGCCACGGGCGATCCCAGTCGGCGTTGTAGAGGCGCTGTACGCCCTGGAAAAGCAATCTGCAGGGATTGTCGGTGATCCACAACACGCCTTTGTAGCGTAGTAAGTTATCGGCAAAACGCAGTAACAGATCTTCCATGACGCGTGATACAGCCTGTAACTCAAGCGGATAGTCCAGCTCAACGACCAGCGAAGAGATGGTACCCGGCTGTTCCGGCAGACGCTGAAATCGGGGACGGTTGAGCGTCAGACGCTCTTCTAACATAAATCCTTGTGTGTCAAATAACAGGCCGGGATCAATCTCGCCCTGAATGACAGGATAAACCGGAGCCCTGGCATTAATGCGTTGCAGACGTGTGGTCAAGTCTGTGGCGTTGCCCGCCAGATCGGTTTTCGTCAGGAGCAGGCGGTCAGCATAACCAACCTGAGATTGCGCTACAGCAAACTGCGAGAGGTAACCCTCTGCGTAGACAGCATCAACCAGTGTGATCACGCCATCCAGCAGGTAACGCTCACCAATGACATCGTGTGAAAAAAAAGCCTGTAAAATAGGACCGGGGTCTGCCATGCCGGTGCATTCAATCAGCAGTCTGTCAAACTGCAGCTCCCCACGATCAACGGCATCCAGCAGATCTAATAACGCATCTTCCAGCTCACGCGAACGGCTGCAACAAATACAACCATTGGTCAGTGTGGTGATTTGGGTAGCCCGGTCGCCAATCAGTTGGCTGTCGACATCAACATCACCAAATTCATTTTCAATCACGGCAATTTGATAGCCGTGAGGCTGACTGAGAATGTGGCGTAACAGGGTGGTTTTGCCTGCACCGAGAAAACCACTTAATGCAGTTACCGGGATAGGAGTCATCTTTGCTTCCTTGTTAACAACAACGCATGCCACCTTTCCCGTCGCCACCGTAGCGAGCTTGTTGACGCTCACGAAAGAACTCTTCATAGCTCATTACCGGTTTGTCGGGATGTTGCGTCTGCATATGTTGTACATAAGTATCGTAATCAGGGACGCCAACCAGCATACGCGCTGCCTGACCGAGATATTTCTTTGCGGCACCTAAATTCTCGAACAACTCTGTTTCCTGGTGGGCGGTTTGCTGAATATTCATTTTCAGCCCTCTTCACCAGTGTGATGGTGAGGAGGGCCGTGGTGATATTAGTGTCCTGAAGAGAGTTTTATCCCTTCTTTTGGTACAGGAACATAAGGCGTTTCCTGATCGGTGGGCTGATCGACTTTACGTGCACGTAACCATGCGCGAATGCCATAGAAAATAATGCTGTAGACCACTAACAGGAACAGAATACTCAGACCTGCATTAGTGTAATTATTGACAACTATATGCTGCATATTGCTGATCTGTTGGGCTGTGAGCTCATTACCGGCTGTAGCAATGTTCTCTTTATATTTACCTGCCATATAAAAGAAACCTTCCATTTGCGGGTTAGAACTAAAAAGCTTCAGACTCAGGGCCCATGTGGTACAAATCAGTAACCATACCGCAGGGGTGACAGTTACCCAGATATCCCGGGTACGTTTCATTTTGATCAGCACGACAGTTGCCAGCGTCAGGGCGACAGCGGCCAGCATTTGGTTGGAGATGCCGAACAATGGCCAGAGACTTTTCACGCCACCCAGAGGATCAACCACGCCCTGATAGAGCAGGTAACCCCATAAACCAACGCAACCCGCGGTTCCGATGATTCCGGCGACCAGAGAATCCGTTTTTTTCAGGAAAGGGACGAAGTTACCCAGTAAATCCTGCAGCATGAAACGCCCGGAACGGGTTCCTGCATCGAGCGCGGTCAGGATGAACAGCGCTTCGAAGAGAATACCGAAGTGATACCAGAACCCCATGTCGGCCAGTGGAATGATTTTGTGGAAGACATGCGCAATACCGACCGCCAGCGTTGGTGCGCCTCCTGCACGATTCAGAACAGAAGGTTCGCCGATATCCTTCGCAGTTTGCATGATCTGTTCGGGTGAAATGACAAAGCCCCAGGAGCTGACAGTAGCAGCTGCATGCACCGTCACCTCTTTGAGTTGAGCCATGATTAATGCGCTATTCTCACCGCCTAACTCATGCAAATTGGGCATCGCAGTGATACCTAAACCGGCAGGTGGGGTATTCATCGCAAAATAGAGTCCTGGCTCAATGATAGATGCTGCTACCAATGCCATAATGGCTACAAACGACTCCATTAACATCGCGCCGTACCCAATGAAGCGTGCGTCAGTTTCGCGGGCCAGTAATTTTGGCGTGGTGCCTGAGGCGATTAACGCATGGAAGCCGGAGACTGCACCGCAGGCAATGGTGATAAACAGGAAGGGGAATAAAGCACCTTTCCACAAGGGGCCCGTACCATCAATGTATTTTGTTACCGCTGGCATTTTCAGCTCAGGGTTGAGAATAACTATACCAATTGCCAGCCCAACGATAACACCAATTTTCAAAAAGGTGGCCAGGTAATCACGTGGTGCAAGAATCAGCCAGACCGGTAGCAGCGCAGAAATGAAGGCATAGCCGATCAACGTAAAGGTAATTGTCGTGTCTTTGAAAGTCAGCGCAGGCCCCCAATAGGGGTCATGCACAATAACCCCACCAAACCAGATGGAGGCAATCAGTAATACCACACCAATCAGTGACACTTCACCTACCCGGCCAGGGCGGATAAAGCGCATATAGATACCCATGAACAGAGCAATTGGGACGGTGGAACAGACGGTAAAGACTCCCCAGGGACTTTCTGCCAGCGCTTTCACCACAATCAAGGCCAGCACGGCGAGAATGATTATCATGATGAGAAAACAGCCAAATAACGCGATGGTGCCGGGTACCGGTCCCATTTCACGTTTGATCATCTCCCCCAGTGAGGCGCCATTACGCCGTGAAGAGATAAACAGCACCATAAAGTCCTGTACCGCCCCCGCCATAACTACCCCGGCAAGTAACCATAGCACTCCTGGCAGATATCCCATCTGTGCTGCCAGTACCGGGCCAACCAGTGGACCGGCACCTGCAATGGCTGCGAAGTGATGACCAAACAGCACATTACGGTGTGTCGGTACATAGTTGAGCCCGTCGTTATTAATTACCGCCGGTGTTGCCCGTGTCGCATCCAGCTTCATCACCTTCTGCGCGATATACAAGCTGTAATAGCGATAGGCAACCAGATAGACAGAGACTGACGCAGCGATAATCCACAAGGCACTGATGTGCTCTCCACGGCGCAGAGCGACGACTGCAAGACAGCAGGCGCCAATAAAGCCGAGGATTATCCAGGGGATATGTTTAAGAAAAAGGTTTTTATTCATAGGGAAACCCGGTTGTCATCATTTTGGCGAAATCCCTCTCGTCCGGTATGACATGCACGGCACGACCAGCGAGGGTATGTGAGATACCGGCTTATGGTGGCGATTTTCTGTCAGGAAAGGGGAAATGAGTCGTTAAGCGGTCATATGAAAAAATAAGCGGTTATTAAGCGAAATAAGCGGTTTGTTTAAGCTGAGGGTGAGGGAAGAATGCGTGACAAAGATCTCATTATCAGATCACGAGGAATAACAACGCAGGAGCAGTGATTCGTGGGTTCAGCGGTAAATCGTTAAGCGAGAGAAAAGACCCCGGTCAGCGGTGCTTTATTTTAACGGCTGGTACCGTCTGACCGGATGTTAATGCCTGGTGTTGGGTTGAAGTGGCCTAAATCACAGCAGATTGCCCTTTCAACAAGGAAGAGTATAAGCGAAGCTTGATAATTAGTAAGTTGTACCAAGGGACATGGTGATCCTGTACCAAAGTACAAGGTAGCGTAAATGCTGGTATCAAGCAGGATGCTGACGCAGAGCTGAAGGTGTTCACGATGGCGAGAAGCTTTCTGGAAACTTATCTGTTAAGACAGCAGAACTATTGAGTCATCAGACAAGAACCCTCAGAGAGAGTAAGGAACATCATAGCCTTAATATAGCGATTTGGATACCGAAAAAATAAGAGTAAATCCGGGGAAGATACAGTAAAAGTAACGTCAGCATAGTGGAATGGCTGAAGTGAGAGAATATCCGGGCCAGCGGTATCTTATTGTAGGGATCTGAACCGTCTGGCCGGATAAATTTTCCTGGTGTTGGCTGAAAAAGTGGTTGGCACATAACCTCGTGCATTCATCTTTCAACTGTGAGTAGTATAATCAATACACTAATATTGGTAAGTTGTACTAAAGGTCCAGCAACACCTGTACTAAAGTGTAATGCGTTATTCAGGGGGTGTTATCAACTTTAATTGACTGAAAAATAGCGATATTTTTTAAATTTTAAAAAAATGATAAAAAATTTAGCATAATATATGCGGTATAAAAGTGTATTTTTTTCTGTTTTTAATGAATAAATAAGAAAAAAACTTATCAAACTCACAGTATTTTATCGCAGATTGCAGGGTAGCAGATGATGTTTAATCTGCGGTGAGTTAGCCTGGACTGGACGAATCTGTTTTCTAACCTCGCTCTGCACCCTGTCTAATGAAGCATTATGCGGGTAAAAAACGCAGGCGGGAAGAGTGTCAGTAGAATTAGTTTGGATTGATAAGCTGTAGCTGCACCCCGGGTATGTCAGAGGCAATCTATTTTTTATCGTGTTGTTGAGACGGCAAAATTGACTTTGTTGTTTCTGAGCCAGAAATCCGGACTTTTGAATACCGGGGATCAGATTATCACCCGGCCGGATACGAGGCAGTTGGTTTCTGTTTGGCTATTTTTATCGGTTATGATAAAAATGATGAATGTTTCTTATCATGATTTCCGTTTTCGGAAAATGAAGACTGACAGGATGTTATGCTGAAACTGGCAAAGGTTATTGCTCTTGCGTTGTATGGTGTGGTTGGTGCATTCGGCTGGTATCAATATGAACGCACCTCAGCGCAACTCAATTCAATAAATAAGGTTGATAATTTATCCGCCAATATGACGGCAAACTATGTTCGCGCCATCGTCTGGTATCACTCAAGGGGTAAGCTACAGGAGTTGCGAGCTATTCTGCTTAATGATGATTTATCTAAGCGAGAGCTGATTGAAGTCAGGATAAAAAATATGCTGATGCATCGTACCTCTGCCTATATCCTGGAGCTTAATAACCTGAATACTCCAGTAAAAAATGTAGGCACCTGGTACCAGGATAATTTCGATTTTGATAATTTTTTTGCAAAAGTTTACCAGGTTGTTTTCGACCCGGTATTAACCGTAGAAGATAAGATCCGTAATATTACCGATATTATGGAAGAGTATCAGAGTATAAGTAACCGGAAGTTGACTGAATTACTAAATAAGCCACAAGGAGTTCCTGATGAGTCGTAAATTTGCGGTATTGTTATCCGGGTGTGGAGTATATGATGGTGCGGAAATAAATGAAGTCGTGCTGACATTACTGGCTCTGGAGAAAAACAACATTAGCTATCAGTGTTTTGCTCCTGATATTGAGCAACATCATGTTATTAACCATCTTTCCGGTGAGGTCACTGGTGAGAAACGCAATGTGCTGGCAGAAGCAGCGCGAATTACCCGGGGTAATGTTAAGGACCTTAGCTGTTGTATTACCGATGAATTTGATGCTCTGGTGGTGCCTGGTGGTTTTGGGGTAGCGAAAACACTTTCCAGCTTCGCTTTTGAAGGAGAGTCTTTCCAGATAAATAGTGATGTGCTGGCACTTCTGAATCGCTTCCGTCTTGCTGAAAAACCTGCAGGTTACATCTGTATTGCTCCTGTGTTACTGCCGCTGGTGTATGGCCCCGGTGTGATTCTGACTATTGGCAATGATGCAACAACGATTGCTGTTGTAGAAAAACTCGGTGCAGTACATCACAAAGCCGCGGTTGATGAGATTGTGGTTGATGAAACCAATCAGGTAGTCACAACGCCCGCTTATATGCTGGCAGGCTCTATCTCAGAAGCGCAGCAGGGCATCGATAAACTGGTCGCCAGGTTGTCAGAGATGAGTTAGTACTGGTGTTCTGGCTCGCGGTGATTACCCAACTGACACTCTAGGTTTTAATCATTGTATTGTCCGGCACTAAACGTTCAGTATCGACACCCTGTACTTTTACCGGTTCATCTATTACTTATGATGAGATAAATCGACAGGTGATTCTCGATGATAAATTTGTGGTGACTTCATTTCGTCAGCACTCACTAAATCGGTCGCTGTTTGAGTATCTCTATCATAATCCGGGACGGGTAATTGATATTGCTGAACTTGATAAAGAGGTGCTTAAAGGGCGCAGTTTAAATCTGGCTAAAATTGGCGATGCAATGGGATTTAAATCTGAACTCCGGCGGTTACTTTTCACCTGCGAAGGAAATACAATTATTTATCATCCGGATAAATTGGCAGATTTTCCGGGGTTATTAAAAATTAACTGAGTGTTTTACAGATGGCGCATTATTGCGCCATTTTTGTTTTTACCAGGTTAAATCCAGTAAGAAATGTGATCATTGTCACATTCCGAATTCTCAGAAATCATTATGACTCGCTTCTGAGATGGTTTATTCCCCTTTTTAACCTGATGCATCTCAGCTATATTTTCTGACGCCTGTTGTTTGGCTGCCTGGTTGCGTAGCAATTGATGATATTACTTTTGAGAGGATAATCTCTTCTCATCAAAAATAAGAAGCACAGATATAAGTGCAGGTAAGTGTCGTTTTGATCATGCAGCCATATTATTAAACACTGGCGTGAAGATAATGTTATCAGGTTTCTGATGCAGCGTACTCTGTTGCCTGGCTGGATAATAACCGGGAAATCAGGGGGGCAAAGTAACAAACGGATGAATGATAAAAGTGCCTTCACCAGGGAAACTTCTTCATTCAGGGAACGAGAGGGAATGTGAGTTGATGCGCCTTTTTATTCAGGCAGCCAGAACAAGCTGCCGTTATTAAAGGGCGCTGATGCTTCTTATTCAGCCATCAGTGTGGCAGCAAGATGTGCACTGCCGCTGCTATTGCCGATAAGCTCAGTGATCAGACCGTGCACGCCATCGCTCATCGCTTTGAAGTGGGTATCCGGTGAGCGACTGACCACAATGAATACACCAACACTGTATTGCGGCGCCATAGCAATATAGGTAATGAAGCCACCACCACCACCGGTTTTCTGAATTATCCCCGGACGGTTGGCCTCAGGTGCCATATAGACCCAGCCCAGGCCAAGAGCAGTCGCTTTTCCGGGTACATCCATCCCTTCAACTTTGTTCAGTTGGGGGCGTTGATAAATCATGGTTTGCATGCGGTCAACCTGCCCGGTGCGGGTATAGATGTCGGAAGAGAGAAATTGCTGCATCCAACGGCCCATATCATCCGGCGTCGAGTAGAGCCCTCCGCTGCCAATGGCGGCGAGGGTATTCATGCAAGGACTGGCACCTTTCGCCGGGATCATTAAACGGCGACACTGATCAGGAGAGGGCGTGAAAGTAGTATCTTTCATGCCCAGCGGGCGGGTTATTTGTTGTTTCAACAACACCGGATAGGGCTGTTTACCCGCACGCGACAGCGCATCCCCCAGCAGGTCAAAGGCGACATTTGAATAGGCAGCTTGTGTTCCTGGCATAACCTTTAGCTGTGCACCGGAAAACCAGTTCCAGCGTTGGTTAAAAGTAGGCCAGACAAATACCGGGCGGTTGGGTTTACCGCCCGGTTGCTCTCGTGGCAAACCACTGGTGTGCGTGGCAAGGTTAAGCAGAGTGATACGTTTTCCTGCACCTGACAGTGATTGTTTTCCTGCCGGAGCATAACGATTTAACGGATCATGAAGAGAGACTACCCCTTGCTCGGACATTTTGACCAGTAGTTCACTGGTCAGCAGTTTGGTCAGTGAAGCAATGCGTACTACGGAGTCTTTTTGTGGTGCACTCTGACTGCCCGGCCTTACTACTCCACGGCTACTGTAGATGCGCTGGTTGGCATCAATGACGATCATCGCCATCCCGGTGGCCTGGGTGCTGGCATAGATATCATTAGCATAGTGTTCGACCAGTGAGGATGCCTGCAATGCGTCAGGTGCTGCTTCACTCTGGTGAGCAATTCCAGCGGTCAGTGCGGCAAATAGCAGAACCAAAAACGCAACAGGCGATTTCACAAACAGTACCCATATCATACAGCAGCAAGAATGACGTATAGTAATCTCTTTCTTCCGGGCTGAGAATGAGGCTCTACGCTTTTTTCACCTGAAGCAGAGAGAAATCATGGCTTATTACTGCTCTGCTTCCACTTGCAACATCACCATGCCAATACCCAGCCGTCGTGCTGCAAAACCATCAATGGTGCCTTCGGCACTGTCCTGAGGTATCGGAGGGATAATTTCGATACTGTTAGTGTGATGTGGATTACTGAATGTCATGGAGACGGTAGAAATCTGCTCAGTCAGCATGATTTCCTGAATTTCATTGCCTGCCACGACTTTAAACGGTTGTTGGCTGTTAGCCCCAAAAGCACGTGCAGTCAGTGTCAGAGTAAATTTTTCAGGCAGCGGAGCCAGATAGGTAAGCTGGACTGTCGGGCTGAGGTTACTGTCAGACCAGCGTCCCCCCCAGGCTTCCGGGTAAGATAGCCCGGACACTTTGAACACTTGATCGGGAAGTCCTGGAAAAGCAAATAAAATTCGATCAGCGCGGTATCTGAGATCAGTATCCGCAAGACGCAAGCGTGACACACTTAGCTGGTAGTGCGCCTCGCTACTGTGACCGATTTTTTGAAAGGTGATGTTACCTTTCGTTGGAGTATCATCTTTGATCTCAGTGATTTGCACTGGCGAATTCAGTGTTCCTTCTGCAACACACCATCGACCATTCAACTCTTGTGTTTTATCCCAGACTGCACCCATTTTGTAACAGCGGTCAGCCCAGACAAATTTTTCGTCTGCGGTAAAGTGAGACAGTTGTTGTTTCAGTGGGGGGGCCAGATAAACATCGAAGTGTGGTTCAATTTTATCCTGTTTGACGGAGAGCAACACGGGCAGCTTAAAGTCGACTCCGGAGAAACTAAAACGACCGTTTTTTCCATCAAGAGTGTAGTTTGAGATGGTGTTGGGGAAGTGCCACAACTTTAAAATATCAGGACGCCATTGGTTAATTTTTTCTCTGATGTTTAAATAGGTAGTGGCCAGCGAGGTGGATGAAAGGCTGCTGCGGCCAAGACCGATAAAGTTGTCGCCCCCCATCGCATCAAGTACCGTGGCCCCGTTATCCAGCACGCTGCGCTTAAAGGCGACTGTTTTACTTTCGGGTTTATCACCACGCAGCATGAAAAACAGATTTTCACGGTCATGGCGTGTCAGGTATTTGAATGCGCTGTTATTCATCGCCAGGTGATCAGAGCTGACCACAATGATGGTATTTTTAAAGTAAGGTGTAGCCTGGATTCGGGTAATCAGCTTCGCTATCTGTTCCTGACTGCAGGAAACCGCCGCAAAGGATTTGTTGTTATTGCCATCAAAGCGATATCGATTGCGCTGACAACTTCGCGAGGTGAATCCATCCGGATGATGAGTATCGACGGTGAGGGCAAACAGTGCAAAAGGTGTCTCCTGACGGGAGAGAGTCAGATACTGCTCGAACACTTTATCAAGCACGGTATCGTCATACCATCCCCAGTCGTTGCGATAACCCGGGTCTGCCACTTCACTTTTTAGCTCTTCGTAACCGTAGAGGTGATCAAAGCCGTGTGACGCGAGAAAGGTGTTTTTGCCTGCAAAGTTGAGATTTGCTCCCTGGTAGAAGTAGTTTTGGTAGCCTGACGCTTTCAGAATATCCCCGAGACAGATGGTCTGTGGGTAGAAAGTGGATAAGGCGCTGGAGGCATTACCGTCAAAAGGGGCAAAAAGAGGGATGCCACATTGCGATGCAACCATGCCTGCAATGGTGTACTCGGTACCGGGTAACTGCTCAGTACGACTGAAATCGACAGACTGCGCACGTAAGGAATTCAGCTCTGGTGCCAGATCAGGAAACGCATCGTTATCAAGATAGGTACGCTCCAGACTCTCAGCGTAGATATAAACCAGATTGGGTTTTTCTCCACGAATCTGTCTGGAAGGGACTTTATAGTGGCTGTAAAAATCAGTGTCACTTTTGCTAATTTGTGACTTAATCAGGCTGCTTACCTGCTGATAAGCGGGCGTGGTATTGATAGAGGCAATGGCAAGCACGACCGCAAGAATGCTGTAAAAAGGGTCAAGACGGCGATGTTTACATCGGTTTAATATCCAGGCCAGTAGTGCAAATATGCTCAGAAGTAACAAGAGCAATCCGGCTGCGGGTAGCAGATATTTACTGATGCCGGCGCCACTCAGACTACTGGTAATTGTATAGAGTACTGCATCGTTGATCCCTTCACCGGTAAAGTAATTACTGGCAAGCAGGGACGCATTAAGAATAATGTAGATCCCGAGGAACAGCAGAATAACAGTGAAACTGACCCGGCTTTTGCCTGCCTTCCAGACGTACAATGAAATTGATGCAAAAAACAGAAGCAGTGAGAGAAGTGCTGAAACCATAGCCTGAGGTTATCCTTAACTGAAGTGGCTGATGTGAGTCCCTGCATGATAAAAAATAGCACGCGCTGGAGCGATAAATGAGGGCTAATCTACCCCACTCGCCGATGGCTGACAACCCGTCACTGGCGGGATTTTTCGGGGTTTAGTGTGGCCATTGCACTTTCATTGAGGTTCTTTTCTCAGGCATGACGCTATGTTGACAAATCTTGCCAAATCCTTATTTTTACTAACATTCTGTAACATGCTTACCGGTTTTTTGGTTTCGTCAGAAAAAATAGCAGACAAAAATCATCTTATTTAATGTTTTATTTTTATGATGACGTAATTGACAAGTTAAAACCACGAAGAGAGTCACATATCGTTGCTGCAGCAGCCTCGCAATACACAATTTCATGACAAATGTGTGAATGATCCCTCAGTTTTCCTGATAAAGCTCAAAATGTGTTTAGTTATTTAATTTTACGCAAATTGAACTATTTGTTAACAAATTCACTGATTATGTAGCAAAAAAACGCCAGTAAGAGGGCTATTCCCATTCACCAGTCACGTTATGATGAGGTGTGTTTACATAAAATGACATTACGGGAAAGCGCATGTTGAAACAGAATCGCAGGGCACTATGGGCAGTATTAGGCAGCGTCATTGTGACGGCAGGCGTAGCATTGCCTGCACAAGCAGAGGTCACATTACTGAAACAGGCACCCGAAGCGGGTGATCCGCTCAGCAGACTCAATTTCACTGTAGGGGGGAGTATTCGACCACAGTTTAATAATCTGACCGGTGACGGGGATCGCGGCTCATACAAACGTAACGGCTTCGATGGAGGCACACGTTTTCGTTTTGCTGCTGACTATTATCTGTTTGATGATATCAGCTGGGTAAGTTACTACGAACTTGGCGTCAATATTCCAGCGGTTTTTGACTGGGACAAACATTATGCTTCGGGTGCACACGATACCACCCGTCGTCAGCTTTATACCGGCTTACGCAGTAAAACCTGGGGACAGTTGACCTTCGGACAGCAGAATAGTGTCTTTTATGACGTTGTCGGCGCCAAGACCGATCTGTGGGATTACGATATGCTGGCTCAGGCACCGGGCAATGGCATTAACGGTGATTATGATGGATCCTACCGCTCACGTAAGATGCTGAAGTACAGAAATAGTTTTGGCGATGCTGATGTCTATGCCTCGTATCTGTTCAGTGACAATGAATATTTACTGGTGAATGGCTTACGTTACAAACGTCAAGGCGGTGGCTCGCTTGGTGTTGACTATCATCTGACCAAAGATCTGACCTGGGGAACAGCCTGGAACTACACCCGTGCTGAAATGCGTAACCCCTATGCGGATACTGCTAAAACCTGGAATCAGAATATTTTGGTACCGCTCTGAGCTGGAAACCGGATAACTGGACGTTCTCACTCGGTGGTGGTTACTACCAGAATTTCCTGTTGAGCAAAAAGTCCAATATCAACCACTATTTTGCTGGCGATGCATGGGGGGCTGGAGTATCTGGCGGGGTATACCATACCTGTTAATCAGTATGCGCTGAAATCTGTTATGCCTTATGTGATGGGTGATCGTCTGCAATACATTAATGACCGTCATTACCAACGTATTGATAATGGACTCGGGGTTACCTTCCAGCTATATCACGGATTCCGGGTTGATTATGAGCACGTCTTCACGTCAACCACCGATAAACTTGGCGATATGAATTTGGTACGTCTGCGCTACGATTTCTGATAGCCGGATGAGTCACAGAAAGTTCTCTCTTCTGTGACTTTCGCTGGCAACCGACAATAAAAAAGCCCCTGTGATGGGGCTTTATTTATTCTGTCAGCAGAGGATTAATCATCCAGGAAGCTGCGCAGCACCTCTGAACGACTGGGGTGACGCAGTTTGCGTAATGCTTTTGCTTCAATCTGACGGATACGTTCACGGGTAACATCAAACTGCTTACCGACCTCTTCGAGTGTATGGTCAGTATTCATATCGATACCAAAACGCATGCGTAACACTTTTGCTTCACGTGCGGTCAGACCTGCCAGTACATCGTGGGTTGCTGAGCGCAGGCTTTCTGACGTTGCAGAATCAAGCGGCAGTTCCAGCGTCGTATCTTCAATAAAATCACCCAGATGTGAATCTTCATCATCACCGATTGGGGTCTCCATTGAGATAGGTTCTTTGGCAATCTTCAGCACCTTGCGAATCTTATCTTCCGGCATCAGCATTCTTTCGGCCAGCTCTTCCGGCGACGGTTCACGTCCCATCTCTTGCAGCATCTGGCGTGAAATACGATTGAGTTTATTGATAGTTTCAATCATATGCACCGGGATACGAATGGTACGTGCCTGATCGGCAATTGAACGGGTAATCGCCTGACGGATCCACCATGTCGCATAAGTAGAAAATTTATAGCCGCGACGGTATTCAAATTTATCGACCGCTTTCATCAGGCCAATATTACCTTCCTGAATCAGATCAAGGAACTGCAGACCGCGGTTGGTGTATTTTTTTGCAATAGAAATAACCAGACGCAGGTTAGCTTCAACCATCTCTTTCTTCGCCCGGCGTGCTTTTGCTTCACCGATAGACATCCGACGGTTGATGTCTTTCACCTGTTCAATCGTCAGACCAGTTTCCGTTTCGATTTGTGCCAGCCTGCCAAGGCTGCGTTGTACTTCCTCTTCAACTTCTTCCAGTTTTAATGACCAGGGCTTATTCATCCCCTGTGCCGCTTTCAACCAGGTTTCGCTGGTTTCATTACCTGTAAACAGAGTAATGAAGTTTTTCTTAGGCATTTTGCACACTTCAACACACAGCTTCATGATCATGCGTTCCTGACTACGAACGCGATCCATCATGGTACGCATGTTGTTGACGAGGTAGTCGAACTGACGCGGAACCAGACGGAACTGCTTGAAGACATCAGAAAGATTCTGAATTTCGCTCATGGCATCAATATGGCTGCGACCCTGCGCCTTAATAACCTGGCGGGTTTTTTCATATTGCGCGCGCAGTTCAGTGAACTTCTCGCGAGCCAGTTCCGGGTCAATACTGTTGTCATCCTCGCTGTCGTCTTCCTCGTCCTCGTCGTCTTCGTTGTCATCTTCACGCTCTTCTTCTGAGAGCTCAGATCCAACATGGGTGGCGGTAGGAGCAAGATCTTCTTCAGCATAAGGATCAACAAAACCGGTTATCATGTCCGACAGGCGAGCTTCACCGGCCTCAACACGGTCATATTGTTCGAGCAGGTAGGTGATGGCTTCCGGGTATTCAGCAACGGAACATTGCACCTGATTGATACCGTCCTCAATGCGTTTTGCGATGTCGATTTCGCCTTCACGTGTGAGCAGTTCAACGGTACCCATTTCGCGCATGTACATGCGCACCGGATCTGTCGTACGTCCGATTTCTGACTCAACGCTGGATAAAACTTGTGCCGCCGCTTCGGCTGCATCTTCGTCGGTATCCGCGTTATTATCGTTGAGCATCAGATCATCAGCATCCGGCGCTTCTTCAACAACCTGAATGCCCATGTCGTTGATCATCTGAATGATGTCTTCGATCTGATCGGAGTCGACAATATCTTCGGGCAGATGGTCATTGACCTCAGCATAGGTCAGATAGCCTTGCTCCTTACCACGGGTGACAAGTAGCTTGAGCTGTGACTGCGGGTTTTGCTCCATAAGACGGTATCCACACTTCTGTTAAATGAGATTGGTGTTGATTGGCGAATAGCCAACAATAACAGTGAGGGCGTTAGATTAATGCCGCTGCCCTCATAGCGGCTACCAGACGTTAGCTGGCAGATAATCGGCAGTTAAGCCGCAGAAAATCTTTTCATGCACCACGAGATAACAGGAATTTGATCTCTGATATCGTGAAGCGAACTACTGTCCGAAGCGCCACCACAGGGGTGAGCATCAGCGCGTTATTTTCTGGAATTCCTGGTTCAAAAACCAGTATTCGCGACGTTCATCGGCGCTCAGTCCATGGGTGCGCTCTCGGGCGATGAGATATTCCAGACGCTGTTCCAGGGCCGCGTCGTAGACGCTGGCCAGGCTGTTTTTGAACATCGCCTCAATTTCTTCATCTACTATCATGTGGTTCCATGTTGCCAGTGTTTCAAGGGACTGACTATATTTTGTGCCACGATAGTGTTCCAGTAACTGCCCGGTGGTCAAATCAGGTTGCCGGCGGCACTCGTCAACCAGTTCGACAAACAGCGGAAAACCAGGTAACTCTGATTCTGACAGTCCGTCCAGGGAAGGTACCATCGCTGCCAGTGTGGGGTTTTGTAGTAGTAACCCCACTAATATACGCATCGTGGTACGCTTCAACGGTGCCGGGGCTGTGGGCGATGTATTATCGACCCGTTTCGGCATCAGTTTATCCAGCTGGCTGTCATCTAGAATACCCAGCTTATTACCCAGCTCCTGACGTAAATAGATACGCAGTGTTTCACCGGGTACCTGACTGATTAACGGTAATGCCAGCGTGCTGAGTTGTGCCCGACCATCTGGTGATCGTAAATCAACTTGTGGTAACAGCGTATCGAACAAAAACGCCGAGAGCGGTAAAGCATCATCCATCCGTGTTTCGAACGCTGCTTTTCCCTCTTTGCGCACCAGCGAATCGGGATCTTCACCATCAGGTAAAAACATAAAACGTAGCTGGCGGCCGTCGTTCATATAGGGCAGGGCTGTTTCCAGTGCGCGCCATGCGGCATCTCTGCCTGCCCGGTCACCGTCATAACAACAGATGACATTATCTGTGGTCCGAAACAGTAGCTGAATATGTTCTGCTGTTGTCGAGGTTCCCAATGAAGCTACAGCATAATTAATTTCAAATTGCGCCAGAGCTACTACATCCATATAGCCTTCAACAACCAATAGTCGTGGGGGTTGTGAATGATACTGTTGTGCTTCATAGAGACCATAAAGCTGCCGGCCTTTATGAAAAATATCAGTTTCAGGCGAGTTGAGGTATTTCGGTTGCCCGTCACCGACTACCCGACCGCCAAAACCGATGACGCGTCCGCGTTTATCGCGAATCGGAAACATCACCCGTTCACGGAAACGGTCGTAGGTACGACCCTGATCATTAGTGACCAGCATGCCCGCATCGGCTAATGCCTGGCGATCATGCTCATTACTACCAAACTGTTTAAGTGCATTGTCCCAGCCTGCGGGTGCAAAACCAATCGCAAAATGGCTACTAACCTCGGCGCTTAATCCTCTCAGAGAGAGATAGTCCCGGGCCTTTTTGGCCTGGGGTTGTGTCAGCGCACGTTGGTAATAGTCACTCAATCCACCGAGTAGCTGATAAAGGCTTTGTCGCTGGTGGCGTTCTAACTGACTGGTACCTGTACCGCTTTCATAAGGAACTTCCAGTCCATAAAGCGTAGCCAATTCTTCGATACTTTCCACAAATTCGAGACGATCGTAATTCATCAGAAAGTCGATGGCATTGCCATGGGCACCACAGCCGAAGCAGTGATAGAACTGTTTTTCACCATTTACGGTGAAGGAGGGCGTTTTTTCGTTATGGAAAGGACAGCACGCGTGGTAATTTTTGCCTTGCTTTTTCAGCTTTACGCGTGCATCAATCAGATCCACGATGTCAGTTCGCGCCAGCAAATCATTAATAAATACGCGTGGAATTCGTCCGGCCATACGCCCCGTAATATCAGCTTATAAACGAGAACAAGCCGCGCATTCCTTCCAGAAGCACGGCCTTAATAACTCCTGCTCGTCCATCCTGTTGAGAGAGAGTCTCTCAATAACAATCAGTACAGGCGGGTGCGGCGTGCGTTTTCACGAGCCAGTTTTTTCGCAAGACGCTTAACAGCAGATGCTTTAGCGCGTTTGCGTTCAGTCGTTGGTTTTTCGTAAAACTCACGACGACGCACTTCCGCCAGCACGCCTGCTTTTTCACAGGAACGTTTGAAGCGACGCAGTGCAACGTCGAAGGGCTCGTTTTCACGTACTTTGATTACCGGCATGTAACTCTTACCTCGATAAATTCGGTTTGCCGCTGGGCTTGATGCCAGCTCATTTCAAAATGGTGCGGAATAATACTCCACCACCGCATGACTTGTAAAGCAGCAAAGCGTAAACCAGACACAGAATCTCACCACGTTGCTGGCGGGTGAACATCGCACACCTTCTAAGCGAATCTGACGGGGCAGAGGCCCATTTTGTTGTGTTAAACGAGAAATCCATCTGCCAGAAACAGGCTTCATGCTACACTGCAGCGCGTAACAATGAGGTGATGTCATGCGTGTGCTGGGAATTGAAACGTCCTGTGATGAGACAGGAATAGCGATTTATGATGATGAAACAGGGCTCAGGGCGAATCAGCTCTATAGTCAGGTGAAATTGCATGCTGATTATGGTGGTGTCGTGCCTGAGCTGGCATCCCGTGATCATGTTCGTAAAACGGTGCCCTTAATTCAGGCCGCACTGCAAGAGGCTCAGCTACAGGCCGAAGAGATAGATGCCGTTGCTTACACCGCAGGTCCGGGGCTTGTCGGTGCATTATTGGTAGGTGCAACCATTGGTCGTGCGCTGGCGTTTGCCTGGGGAGTACCCGCTATACCGGTGCATCATATGGAGGGGCATTTGCTGGCACCGATGCTTGAACCATCACCTCCGGATTTCCCGTTCGTCGCGCTGTTAGTCTCAGGGGGCCATACACAGCTGATCAGTGTCACCGCGATAGGGGAGTATCAGTTGCTCGGTGAGTCGGTGGATGATGCGGCCGGAGAGGCGTTTGATAAAACAGCAAAATTGCTCGGGCTTGATTATCCTGGTGGGCCATTGTTGTCAAAAATGGCCGAGAAAGGGCAAGCCGGGCGCTTTATTTTCCCCCGGCCCATGACTGACAGGCCAGGGCTTGATTTCAGTTTTTCCGGGCTGAAAACCTTCGCGGCTAATACTATTCGTCAGCATGATAATTCACCGCAAACTCACGCCGATATAGCGCGGGCATTCGAAGATGCCGTGGTCGATACACTGGCGATAAAATGCCAGCGAGCGCTGAAGGCTACCGGTTTTCGTCGTTTGGTCATTGCTGGTGGGGTCAGTGCCAACCACACGTTGCGCCGCAAAATGACCGAAGTAATACAGCGCTGTGGTGGCGAGGTTTTTTACGCCCGGCCGGAATTCTGCACAGATAATGGCGCGATGATTGCCTATGCTGGATGGGTGCGGATTAAAGGCGGCATGGCGACTGACTTAACGGTCAATGTGCGGTCACGCTGGCCACTGGCTGAACTTTCGCCTTTGTCGCAGTAAGACTATTTCGGTGGTGCTGACGGGGGTTCACCTGCATCATCAGCACGTTTTTTTTTGCTCACTTTAGGTTCCTGGCCGCGCCACAAACGCTGAATATTATCATGATGGCGCAGAAGGATAAGGCACGAGAGCATCGCAACCGGAAAAGTGAATTGTGGCTTAAACCACCAGACATAGAACGGGGCAACCAGAGCACTGACAATGGCACCTAATGATGAGTAACCGCTGAGCCAAACGGTGAGCAACCAGGTGCCGCTGATGATGCCCGTCAGATCCCAGCCAATCGGGGCTATTGCTCCAAAGGCGGTTGCGACGCCTCTGCCACCTTTAAAGTGAAAAAAAAGTGGGTAGATATGGCCTAAACATGCGGCAATTGCGATCAGACCGAGGTAGAAGGGCGCAACATCGAAGCGATAGGCAACCCATACTGGCAGCATCCCTTTGATGACATCAAACAGTAATACGATAATTGCGGGAAGCTTTCCTGCAATGCGTAATACATTAGTCGCACCGGGATTGCCTGACCCTTGCTGGCAGGGGTCAGGCAGCCTGAGGATTCGGCAAACCAGTATCGCACTGGAAACCGAGCCGCACAGATAGGCAAAAACAATCATTCCCGCCACAAAGAAGCTCATTGTCAGGTTTCCTGTCAGGGTCGTGTTGTTCCTGTAATTGATGAATAATACGCACAATACAGAGAAAGTGGTATCGGGAATCCAAAAATCAGGGGGAAGAGGTGGATATTGTTTTTATTGAACAGCTGACGGTTTATACCACTATCGGTGTTTATGACTGGGAACAATCATTACAGCAAAAATTGGTTTTTGATATTGAACTTGCCAGTGACCACCGACGTTCTGCAGCAAGTGATGATGTTGGCGATTGTATCAGTTATGCCGAGGTCGCTGAGGCGGTACTGACCCACGTATCAGAAGGGCATTTTGCACTTGTTGAGCGCGTAGCGGAGGAGGTTGCTCAGCTGTTATTAGCCCGCTTCCCCACTCCGTGGGTGAAAATTAAATTAAGTAAACCGGGTGCTGTGGCCCAGGCATTGCAGGTCGGTGTCATCATTGAGCGAGGCCAGCGTCCCTGAGAGGGCAACGGCAAGACAAATAAAAGTGTCATGCTCTGCTGTTAGGCTGAGATAAATCGTTGTAAATGAGTGATTGTCGAGGATATCAGAAATACCATGACTGAGTTCGAACCACTTTGGCAGGCGTTTATCCTTGGTATTGTTGAAGGGATAACTGAATTTTTGCCGGTTTCTTCTACTGGCCATATGATCATTGTCGGTCACCTTTTGGGATTTGAGGGCGATAAGGCCAGCTCTTTTGAAGTGATGATTCAGTTGGGATCTATCCTTGCGGTGGTGGTGATTTTCTGGCGGCGTTTCCTGTGTTTGTTTGGTATTAACATCGCAAGGGGAGCGACAAAGCCCCCAGGCGCACGCCAGCTTAACCTGCTACATATCGTGTTGGGGATGATCCCTGCGGTGATTATCGGCGGGCTCTTACACAGTACGATAAAATCACTTTTCAGTCCTGTTTCAGTGGTCTACGCTCTGATTGCCGGGGGGATATTACTGCTGCTTGCAGAGTGGCTAAAACCGGTGAAACCGCGAACAGAACAGATTGATGATATGACATATCGCCAGGCGCTGTTGATTGGTTGTATGCAGTGTCTGGCGCTATGGCCGGGTTTTTCCCGGTCAGGCGCCACTATTTCAGCCGGGATGCTGTGCGGGGTAAGTCGTTATGCGGCTTCTGAATTTTCGTTCCTGCTTGCTGTGCCGATGATGGCCGGTGCAACAGCACTGGATTTGTATAAAAATAGTCATCTGTTGGTTTGGGCAGATCTGCCCCTGTTTGTCACCGGCTTTTTTACCGCTTTTGTGGTTGCGCTGCTGGCCATGAAAACATTTTTGACGCTGATCCAGCATCTCTCATTCGTACCTTTTGCACTTTACCGGATTTTGCTGGCGGCAGTGGTCTACTGGTTTGTGCTGTAATTTGCCGGCAGGTTAGCGCACAGAGAAATCCTGCTGTTGACGCCATAGTTCAACAGCCACGGTACGTCTGCGGGTCAGCTCAGCACGGATCGCGGCGCCAGTAAACCCATCAGCAACTACCGCGCTGACAGGAACCTGACTGGCGCAGATAAATGCGTCATATAACTGTTTTCTTTGTGGATAAGAGTTCTCTTCACACCCTCCGCGCCCTCGTGCATCTGCCTCACTGACTAACGCCAGTTGATCAATACGTTCAGGCTTCCGCCAGGCATCCAGCTTATCGAAGAGTGTGACCAATGATTCAGCGGATAGTCGGGCAATGACGTGTACTTCATCGTGAAATTCGGTGGTCAGCAGGGCCAGATCACGCAGGGTATTAGGCACGCGTAATCGCTCACACAATGCGGCTACCAGCGGTACACCTGCGGCGGCATGCCCGCGGTGGGCTGGCCACAATTCAGGCGGGGTGAGTGCTTTTCCTGCATCGTGAAACAGTGCACAGAAACGCAGGGTGCTGTCGGGGGTTAATCTGGCCGCGAGGGTCAGCGTCATCAGTGAGTGAATACCCGTGTCGATTTCAGGGTGCCAGTAACGGGGAGCAGGAATGCCAAATAAGCGGTCAAGCTCAGGAAACAACACTTCCAGTGCACCACATTGCCTCAATACTTCAAAATAGACCTGAGGATGCGAGCTATTCAGTGCGGTTTCGGTCTCTTTCCATACGCGTTCTGCCGTTAGTGCCTGTAATTCTCCGCTTTTTACCATCTGACACATCAGTGCCATGGTTTCATCTGCAACCTGAAAACCGAGAGGGGCTAGCCGTGCAGCAAAACGCGCTACGCGCAGCACGCGTAAAGGATCTTCACTGAAAGCATCCGAAACATGACGCAGCATACGTGAGGCAATATCCTGCTGTCCCTGCCAGGGATCGTAAAGCGTACCGTCGGGTGCCTGGGCGATCGCATTGATCGTCAGATCACGACGCTGCAGATCTTGCCCGAGAGTAACATCAGGTGCGGCATGACAAATAAAGCCGGTATAACCTTTACCGTGTTTACGCTCTGTACGCGCCAGGGCATACTCTTCGTGCGTCGTGGGGTGCAGAAATACCGGGAAATCACGCCCTACAGCACTGTAGCCTTTTTCCAGCATCTCTTGCGGTGAAGCACCGACCACTACCCAGTCACGGTCATAGACTGGTAATCCAAGCAACTGGTCACGAACCGCACCGCCAACCAGATAAATGTCCATGACGGCGCTCCTGATCAAAGAAAGAAGGGGAATTATAGCCATCCCCATTCTGTAAACATAGTGTTTGATACAAAAAGGAAAAAATCAGCTCATCCAGCGATCTTTTTTCTTCCTGCGAGGCACGATGTGTGGCAACAGCAAACCGAGCAGCAGACCAATACCGGCCACACCACCACCATACATGAACCACTGCATGATGATGGCTCGCTGTTTGTCATCTAACTGAACATTGGCGGCATCAACTTTTTTCTGCGCAATAATCAGTTCATTTTTGAGCTGTTGGTTTTCACTTTTTAAACTACTGATTGCATTATCACTGCCAGCGACCTTTTTTTGCATATCAGCGGTGCGCTGGTTCCACGCATTATCAATATTGGCGAGTTTATCAGTCAGATTTTTGACTTGATCTTCTAACTGAGGAACCCGACTGCGCAGGCTGGGAGTTTCGCTGAGTAATTTAAGCGGTAACCAGGCTGTACGGCCATTAGCATCCTCTATCTGTGCATACTGGGTATTAGTATTAACCTGTAGCAGAGTAACTTCGTCGCCGGCATTCACCGTGCCAGCCAGGCGGTATTCGTTACCTGGTCCGCTACGGGTCCAGGTGGTGAGTTCATCAGAGATGAAACGCTTTTCTGCCGCATGTGCGCTTCCGGCTGCACACAGTATGAGTAAAGTCAGGCCAATTAAGTGATTATTTTTCATTCGATATCTTTTTTAGAGTCATGGGCGATAGAATAACATTTACATTCAGATCACGTTGATTTCCGGGCAAAACTGCGAAGACTGGCAAAAATCACCGAAAATCAGAGACAGCCATCACAATTGTGCATTACCCTCTGTGACATAGCGACGTTGAGCACCGAATGGGATAAGCTCAGAAGCTGTTGCCACTGGCAGTCACCAACATCATGCTGAACAAGCATCAACCAATTTTGTTATCCGTCAGGGTAACTGTTTACTGATTGAAAATTTATGACCACAGAAATTGAAATAAAGTTCATTGCGAAGCCATCGACGGTGGCGGGGTTGTCCCATCAACTGAATACCTGGCTGCTCTCGCAGACACCTGGAGTGAGATTAACCAATATTTATTTTGAGACTGAAGATCATCAATTACGTCGCTGGGATATGGGCCTGCGTATCCGTGGTGAGGGTGAACACTATGAAATGACGCTCAAAACTGCAGGAGAGACGGTGGGTGGGTTACATCAACGCCCTGAGTTTAATGTCCCTCTGACGCGTCCTGAGCTCGATTTAGCCCAATTCCCGGCTGGAGTGTGGCCAGCAGATACCCGGGTTGAGCAGTTACAACAGCAATTGCATCCGCTGTTCACTACTCACTTTGTGCGTGAGAAGTGGCTGGTAAAGTATGGCAACAGCGAGATCGAAGTTGCCTGTGATCAGGGAGAAATCAGCGCAGGTGAACGCCGTGAACTATTACATGAAATTGAGCTGGAGCTGAAAACCGGTGATCGTGATGACCTGCTGGCACTGGCTGCCGCACTGGCAACTGCCGGAGGCGTAAGGCTTGGGAGCTTCAGTAAAGCCGCACGTGGTTATGCATTATCAAACGATCAGGTTGTGCCAGCGAAGCGGGATCTTCCCGTGGTGGTGGTGAGTCGTAAAGCCAGCGTTGAAGAGGGGCTGCAGGCCGCATTACTGACAGGGTTGCGACACTGGCAGTATGGTGAAGAGCGCTGGTTGCGAGGACAGGCAGCGGCAAGAGAGGAGATGAAACAGGCGCTGAGTTTTTTGCAGCAGATCTTTTCATTGTTTGGTGGAATTGTTCCCCGCAAAGCCAGTAGCGATTTACGTGCTGCATTACACACGCTGTATGAACAGCTGAATGATGAGAAACAGTCGGCAGAATTGCTCTGTTATACCGCACTCTCTGTAACCACCCAGTTAGCGCTTACCAACTGGATAATCCATCAGCGCTGGCGTGAACAGGTTAATGATAAAGGGAAACAGCAGTTGCATGGTTCCTTCAAGCGTTTCAGTGACATTATGCTCGGCAGGATTGGTGCAGGTTTAAAAACGACGTTTACCGCAGTGCCTGATGTACAGCACTATCAGGATAAACAACAGCGTTTGCAGCAGCAATTACTGGCGGTTCGTATTGTTGCTGGCGCTTATCCGCAAGCTGATGTTTCTGCATGGCTGGATGGCTGGCAGCACCTGGCAGCAGCGATTGAGACACAACAGCAACGCACTATTGACAGTGTTTGTCAGCAGGCGATGCGGCAGGTGGCATTCTGGAAACAGTGAGGATACTTATCCCTGCTGGGGTACTATTGTAACAAGGCAACGGAGTTTGTTTATGCTTTCTCTCTTTTCCCCGATCCTGCCCTCACCACTGGTTAATGCTGAGGGCGACGCTGGTCACTCTGCAGAAAGTGCGGCAGTCTGCGCATTCAGTGATTTTTTCCGCGACAGTGTGACGCGTTACCCGGCCTGGCTGGAGCAACTGCAGGAAAATCCACCGCATGCGGAGGAGTGGCAGCACTACCCTGACTGGCTGGCGCAGCAACTGGCGGTGGTGGATGATGAGGTAACTCTGATGCGTGCATTACGTCTGTTCCGACGTCAGATGTTGACGCGTATCGCGTGGATGCAAACACTTGCCCTCGTAAGCACACAGGCATCCTTACAGCAACTCAGTGTGCTGGCTGAAACGTTAATCGTCGCTGCCCGTGACTGGTTATGGCAGGCCTGCTGTCGCGAATGGGGAACCCCGGTAAATGAGGCAGGAGAACCTCAGCCGTTATTGATTCTGGGTATGGGGAAACTGGGGGGAGGTGAGTTAAATTTCTCTTCTGATATTGATCTGATCTTCACCTGGCCGGAGCATGGTGCTACCCGCGGTGGTCGTCGTGAACTGGATAATGCACAATTTTTTACCCGTATGGGACAACGGCTGATTAAAGTGCTGGATCAACCTACGGTTGATGGCATTGTCTACCGGGTTGATATTCGTCTGCGTCCTTTCGGTGACAGTGGGCCGCTGGTGCTCAGTTTCGCTGCGATGGAGGATTATTACCAGGAGCAGGGACGAGACTGGGAGCGTTATGCCATGGTCAAGGCGCGGGTGATGGGCGCGAGTGACGACCACTGGAGCCGTGAATTGCAGCTGATGCTGCGCCCTTTTGTCTTTCGCCGCTATATCGATTTTAGTGCTGTGCAGTCATTACGTAATATGAAAAGTATGATTGCCAGAGAGGTTCGTCGTCGTGGTCTGGTGAATAATATCAAGCTCGGGGCCGGTGGGATCCGTGAAACTGAGTTTATTGTCCAGGTGTTTCAACTGATCCGTGGCGGGCGTGAACGCGCATTACAACAGCATGCATTACTGCCTACGTTACAGGCAATAGGGGAACTTAACCTGTTGCCCGAAAACCATTTGCATGCATTATCAGAAGCTTATCTTTTCTTACGTCGGGTGGAAAATCTACTGCAAAGTATTAACGACGAGCAGACACAAACCTTGCCGGACGATGAGAGGAACCGTCATCGCCTGGCATGGGCTATGGGATTTGCCGACTGGGCAACATTTTGCCTGCAGCTGGACGCCCGTATGGCATCAGTGCGTGCCATTTTTGATGATCTGATCGGTGAAGAAAATCATGATGCTGATGATGATGAGCAGGGGGAAGACTGGTTAATGCTCTGGCATCAGGGTGCTGATGCAGAGGATATCGCCTTGCTGGCACCGACACTGGATAGCCTGCAGCAACAACGGCTGGTGCAGACACTACACCATTTCCGCCGCGACGTAGATAAGCGCACAATAGGACCACGCGGACGCCAGTCTCTTGATCTGCTGATGCCCCGTTTATTACGTGAGGTGCTCAGTCGTAACGATGCCGCGGTAACCCTGGAACGGATGGTACCCTTATTGTCAGGGATTATTACCCGTTCAACCTATCTTGAGCTATTGATGGAGTATCCAGGGGCACTAAAACAATTGATCGTGTTGTGTGGTGCCTCACCGATGATTGCCAGTCAATTGGCTCGTTACCCGCTGCTGCTGGATGAACTGCTTGATCCGACTACCTTATATCACCCGACAGCGCCGGAAGCCTATCGCGATGAGTTACGGCAATATTTGCTGCGTATCCCCTCTGAAGATGAAGAGCAGCAGCTGGAAGCATTGCGCCAGTTTAAGCAGGCGCAACATTTACGCATAGCGGCATCAGACATAGCCCGCACCCTGCCGGTGATGAAAGTGAGTGATCACCTCACCTGGCTGGCTGAAGCGATCATCGAACAGGTAGTACAGCAGGCATGGCAAATGATGGTGCAGCGTTATGGGCGACCAGCACATCTGGAAAATGAGCAGGCTCGTGGCTTTGCGGTGATTGGTTACGGCAAACTCGGTGGATGGGAGCTGGGTTACAGCTCTGATCTTGACCTGGTTTTTCTGCATGACTGCCCGGAAGAGGTTATGACGCTGGGGGATCGCAGTATTGATGGACGTCAGTTCTACTTGCGTCTGGCACAGCGCGTCATGCATCTGTTCAGCACCCGCACCGCATCCGGGATCCTGTACGAGGTGGATGCCCGTCTGCGACCTTCAGGTGCTGCCGGGATGCTGGTCAGTACCTTTGCCGCTTTTGATGACTATCAGCGGCATGAGGCCTGGACATGGGAGCATCAGGCGCTGGTAAGAGCCAGACTGGTTTTCGGTGAAACCGCGTTACAGGCACGTTTTACTGCTCTGCGCGCAGGGATAATCGCTTTACCGCGCGAGGGTGAGGTGTTGCAAAAAGAGGTGCGTGAAATGCGTGAAAAGATGTATCAGCATCTTGGCAGCAAACAGAAAGGGTACTGGGATATCAAGACCGATGCCGGTGGTATTACTGATATTGAATTTATTGCACAATATCTGGTGCTGCGTTATGCACGCCAGACACCCGCGCTGACGCGCTGGTCAGATAATGTGCGAATTTTCAGCATGCTGGCAGAGGCCCAATGGTTGTCAGTGAGTCAGGCTGAAGCGTTAACGGCGGCCTACATTACCTTACGTGATGCTTTGCATCATCTGGCTTTGCAGGCGTTGCCGGGGGAAGTTCCTGACGACCAGTTTGGCGCTGAGCGAGAGATCGTTACCGCCAGCTGGCAGCACTTTCTTCCATTGCCTGCTTAGTGCTGAATGTGGTCGTAGGGTTGTCAGCACACTCTTCCGGCCAGCGATAACCGGAAGAGTGCAGTAATCAGAACGTAACGTTAACTTTGCCCCAGAGGGTTCTTCCTGGCTCGTTGACCGGGGTATTGGCAGAGTAACCAAAATTGCTGCTACCCGCGAGGTTCAGATGTTCACTATAGGTACGGTTAAACAGATTATCGACACCGGTACTGACTTTGATACTGGAGTTAACCCGGTAAGCTGTATTAGCAGAGAAGATGGCGAACCCTGAGCTGCGATCAAAATCTTTACCTGCCACATTACCTTCATTAAGTGCAACCCGATGCTGACTACTGACCAGACGCAGCAGAGCGGAACTGCTCCATGCCCCCTGTTCCCAGGTCAGCCCTAAACGCGCTTCTGGTGGTGCGATTTGCGGCAGTGGTTTATTGTCATTGCGGTTTTTGCCCCAGGCATACGCCAGGCTGGCATCCGTTTTAAGGTGCGGTGTGAGAGAGTAACTGACACCCGCTTCGCCCCCCATAATGGTAGCATTGACGTTATCACTCTGCCGGATACGGCTGTTTTGAGGTGAGTAACGGAAAAGAATAAAATCATTGACCTCTCCGAGATAAGCGGAAACCCAGCCATTCAAACGCTCGCCGCTGTAGTGAGCACCAACATCCAGTTGTGTGGTTTTTTCGGTTTTCAGTTGAGTAAAGGCCGGGGCGGCGGAGTCAGGTCCCTAAGTGGGGGAAAAAAGCTCCCAGTAATCGGGAAAACGTTCGGTATAACCAATCCCGGCGTAAAACATGACAGGTATTTCAGTCAGCGTATGTTCTACACGGGTAAAACCGGCAGGCAGGGTTGTGCTGCGTTCCCCCTGGTTTGCGGTGTTATAATTGATTGCTTTGACGTGATCGAGACGCACACCGCCGATAATTTTACTTGATTCTGCAGCATGCCAGGTCAGTTCACTGAACAGACCATAATCCTCAAAGTGCGCATCTTTTGTCCAGATGTGATTTTTATTTTTGCGGTGGGTATTCTGCTGGGTATCGGCACCACTACGCAGCTCGATGTCAGACCACATCCAGGTACCCATCATGCGTCCACCTGCCGTTCTTCTGTCAACCCGTGATGCCATCGGCATATAAGCGGCATTCATTGATGCCCCCATCCCAGTGGACGAGGTATTCCCGGACGAGCGTAATGAAAAGTTATCCATGATGTGATCGGCATAATTGTAATAGGCACTGGTTTCAAATTTAGTGAATACCTCACTGAGGTTGGATTTTTCGAAACGCATCCCGAGGCTGTCACGTTTAAACTGTGCCCCATCCATTTTACGTCCCGCATAGCGCGCTTCGCCATCGCCTTTTCCGGCACTCAGCTCTAGCAGCGTGTCTTTATCTGGTGTCCATCCCAATGCCAGGTCACTGTTCCATTTATTCCACTTTGAAGGAACACGTTCACCATTACCATCTTTATAGTCATTCGCGCATGATTTATTACCAATCAGTCGTAAGTAGCCGGCATCACTACCAAGACTGATATCTGCATTCTGGTCCCAGCGGCTGTTCGAGGCGGCAAGAAGACTGGCATCTCCCTGAATCCCTGCCTGGTCAAAGCGTGGTGGCTGACGTTCGAAACGGAGTGTACCTGCGGAATTACCTGGTCCCCAGAGTACTGTTTCTGGTCCTTTGATTAACGTCAGCAGGTCGAAGCTTTCTGGTGAAATATAGGAACTGGGGGCATCCATACGAGAGCCACAGGCTCCAAGCATTTCACCTTTATTGGTGAGAATTCTCAGGCGTGAACCAAACATGCCGCGAAATACCGGATCGCCGTTGGTACCACCATTACGAATTTGTGAAAAACCGGGCATGGTTTTCAGATAATCAGAACCATCACTTGCCGGTATGTAGTGGTCAACTAATTTTGGCCACACGACCTGACTGTTCGTGGAACAGCCGCTCTGATTCATTTGGCGTTAAGCCACCGTTATACCAGTGGGGCCGGATGGCACTGTAATAGCCCGTGATGTAGCTGATTATCGCGCTCTGAGCCTCGTTGAAGCTGTTATAGCCCTTCGTCGGCACCCATTCGGTCTTCAGGCTCCGGAAGAACCGCTCCATCGGGGCATTATCCCAGCAGTTACCCCGGCGACTCATGCTCTGCTTTATCCGACAGCGCCACAGAGCCTGCCGGTACTGACGGCTGGTATAGTGGCTGCCCTGATTGCTGTGGAACATCACGCCTGTTGGCTTACCCCGAAGCTCCCAGGCCATCTGCAATGCTTTGACCGTGAGGGCCGAGTCCGGCGACGTCGATATCGCCCAGCCCACAGGTTTGCGGGCGAACAGATCCAGCACTGCTGCCAGATAAGCCCAGCATTTTCCCGTCCAGATATACGTCACATCGCCGCACCAGACCTGATCCGGCGCGGTAACCGCGAACTGCCGGTCGAGATGGTTCGGTATTTCAATGTGTTCGTTCCCGCCGCGTTTGAATTTATGCGCCGGGACCTGGCAACTGGCGATATCCAGCTCTTTCATCAGCTTACCGGCCAGCCATCGCCCGAGTCTGACGCCCTTAGCGCTGACCATCGTGGCGATACTTCTCGCGCCAGCAGAGCCACCACTGGCGTTCCAGACTTCACTGACGAGACTCCGTTTAACGGCACGCTCGGCGTCAGAATCCCTGCCATTTTTACGAATGTAGCGATAACTGCTTCGGTGAACACCGAACAGCCGGCCCAATGGCGCTACCGGGTAGTGCGGCCTCAGACTGTCTATTATCGTGAACTGTTCAGGGAGTCCGGCATCAAGAGCGCGGTAGCCTTTTTTAGGATTTCATTCTCCATTTCAAGGCGTTGTATCCGTTTTCTCATTTCCCTGAGTTCAGTCTGCTCAGGCGTCAGAGGCAGCCCGGGGGCGTTTTCCCTGGCGCTCGATACGTAACGATTTTACCCGGCGGTTGATGGCGGAGAGGCTGACGTTCATCGCCTTAGCCGCCTCGCCGTGAGTGTAGTTCTGATCCAGGACCAGTTTTGCCGCTTCGACTTTAAATTCAGCAGTAAATGCTTTGCTCATTGGTTCACCTATAAGATGTTGAGGTGAGCATATCACCTCTGCTCAGGTGGCCAAATTCAGTGTGCCACTACAGTACTGGCTGGCGCGGAGTTTTGGGTGACGTCACAATCTCCAGCGGAGAGTATGCCGGGCTGGTGACCGTCATGACGGTATCATCCTGCAATGAGGTTGTATGTTCAGCCAGTGCAGGTGTCAGCAGTGTCATCATGACCAGGGTTGCGACAGGTGTGATTCTAAAATGTGACATTTTCATTTTGTGCCTTATTGTTTCTGACGCGAACAGACCGCCCTGCGGTTATCAGGTCGTGTAAAGTGAATATTGGGTAAAAATACAATCTTCAGCAGAAAACAGCGGGCGGAGCGCGGGCGCGTTGTGGCAACCAGGCTCGGAAAATAGCGCGACATTGCAGTGAAATAGCGGGTGCCTGGTGAACCATGACCAGCAGCAGCCAGAGCAAGGTTGTGAGTACCAACACCACAAAGAGGAGATGAATTAATAACTGGCAGTACCCACAGGCAATCTCTTCCATTGGAGACACCATGTGGCTTTTTAGCGGTTTAGCAGAGTGTGTTGGTGAAGCAGCGCACTCCTCTGACACCATCATGTGGTGGTGGGCATCATCCTGTTCCATTGTTGTCATCGGCGCAGGACAGTCAGCCGCGTGAGAGAGCGATTTTGCGATCAGCGGCGCAACAAAAAGCATAGCTACTGAGAACAGTGCCAGCCAGGTTTCTACCAGAAATGTGCGAGTGTATCCGTACACTGTGCTTCATCCATTTAAATCGTTTCTGTTGGCTATTATAAACAGCATTCTCTTTTTTGTTAAAAATAAGCGTAAAGTTGTGAAAATCTATCAATTAAATTTCCAGATGTATCACTGAAAAAAACACGCGCTATTTTACCTGCGCTCTCGCATGCGCGAAAAGGCTGCATTATGGTATCATCGCGCGTCTTTTATGAACTGATAAACTGAGTCTGGAGTCTCCCGAATGAAAGTCACGCTCCCCGAGTTCAATGGTGCTGGTGTACTGGTGGTAGGTGATGTAATGCTCGACCGTTACTGGCATGGTGCGACAAATCGCATCTCTCCGGAGGCGCCAGTCCCGGTGGTAAAAGTGGATAATGTTGAAGAGCGTCCTGGCGGGGCCGCCAATGTCGCAATGAATATTGCCTCCTTGGGGGCTTCAGCGCAATTAGTTGGGTTGACCGGTACTGATGATGCGGCACAGGCACTCAGTAACGCGTTAAGCGATGTCAATGTGCAGTGTGATTTTGTTGCTGTACCGAGCCACCCTACTATCACTAAATTACGTATTTTATCAAGGAATCAGCAGCTTATCCGGCTTGATTTCGAAGAAGGATTCGCCGGGGTTGATACCACTGCGCTGCATCAGCGCATCGAAGCCGGATTGCCGCAGGCCGGGGCGCTGGTGCTTTCCGATTATGCCAAAGGCGCACTGGCAAGTGTTGGCGAGATTATTCGTATGGCGCGTGAGGTCGGTGTACCAGTGCTGGTGGACCCTAAAGGAACCGATTTTGATCGCTATCACGGAGCCACATTGCTCACACCTAATTTTTCTGAGTTTGAAGCGGTGGTGGGGAAATGCCACGATGAAGCGGCAATAGTCACCCGCGGATTGGCGCTGATTGAACGCTGTGATCTCTCAGCGTTGCTGATTACCCGTTCTGAACATGGTATGACCTTATTGCAGCCGGGCTTGCCACCACTGCATCTGCCGACTCAGGCCCAGGAAGTATATGATGTAACCGGAGCAGGAGATACAGTGATTGGGGTGCTGGCAGCTGCGCTTGCGGCGGGGCTCCCTCTCGATGAGAGTTGTTTTCTCGCCAATGCTGCTGCGGGTGTGGTAGTTGGTAAACTTGGCACCTCGACAGTATCGCCGGTTGAGCTGGAAAATGCCATTCATGGCCGTCCTGGTAACGGCTTCGGTATGATGGATGAGCATCATTTAAAACTGGCAGTTGCGCAGGCGCATGCGCGTGGTGAGCGCGTGGTGATGACCAACGGTTGCTTTGATATTTTGCATGCAGGTCATGTCTCTTATCTGGCGAATGCACGTAAACTGGGTGACAGATTAATTGTGGCGGTTAACAGCGATGCTTCAACCCGCCGCCTGAAAGGCAGCAGCCGTCCCGTCAATCCGTTGCAAAACCGGATGACGGTGCTGGCGGCGCTTGAGGCGGTGGATTGGGTCGTGGCTTTTGAAGAAGATACGCCACAGCGGTTGATCGCTGAAGTGTTACCGGATCTGTTGGTGAAGGGAGGTGATTACCGTCCCGAAGAGATTGCCGGTGGGGCTGAAGTGATCGCCAATGGCGGCGAAGTTCGGGTACTCAATTTTGAAGAGGGTATCTCTACCAGTAATATTATTCGCACGATACTTGGACAGACAGAATAATCCTGCGTTGCACAGGGCTTGTTGTGGCCCTGTGCAGTATCTCAACATCAGTCTGTCAGGTCGGTGAATCTGTTTGTTCACTCTGCTCGTTTGATGGCGCAGCAGTTGCGCTCTCGAGAGCCGCAAGACGTTGTTCGAGGGCGGTAATCTTCTCGCGGGTACGCAATAATACCTGGGTCTGCACATCAAACTCTTCACGATTTACCAGGTCAAGGCGGCTGAGCTGGGCCTGTAATACCTGACGGATTTTTTTCTCAACATCGCCTCCCAGATCACGAATACCTTGTGGCATGGCCTCATGCACCTGGCGGGCGAGCTGTTCAATCTTTTTTGCATCGATCATAGTGGCTTCCTGAAAAGACAAAGTATTCAGTCAAGTGTAATGCGATAATCAGAAAGGATAAACCAGAAAAGTAAAAAGCGTTGATTCCGCAGCACAGCACAGATTGCCCGTTGCTCCTGTTTTCGTTCGGCGCTATAGTAACCAGGCTTATTCTCAGGGCGGGGCGAAATTCCCCACCGGCGGTAAATCGGCGACAGTCGAAAGCCCGCGAGCGCTTCGGGATCCGTTTCCGAAGGACAGCAGATCCGGTGAAATTCCGGGGCCGACGGTTAAAGTCCGGATGGGAGAGGGTAACGCGTATCACGTCAGGTCTTGTGCCTGTGCGCCGTTATTTTGGTCATTTTTGACACTCCTGAGCACGCCCTGGTTCTGGTAACCCATACAATTTTTAAGGTCTTATTACCATGAATCAGACGTTACTTTCTGAATTTGGCACGCCTGAACAGCGTGTTGAGCGCGCACTGGCAGCATTACGTGCAGGACGTGGTGTGATGGTGCTTGACGATGAAGATCGTGAAAATGAAGGTGACATGATCTTTGCCGCCGAAACGATCACGGTAGAACAGATGGCTCTTTCCATTCGCCACGGTAGTGGCATAGTGTGCCTGTGTATCACTGAAGCACTGCGCCGTCAGCTTGACTTGCCAATGATGGTGGACAATAACACCAGCGCTTACGGCACCGGATTTACCGTCACCATTGAAGCGGCAAAAAATGTCACCACTGGGGTATCGGCGCAGGATCGTGTTACCACCGTTCGTGCTGCGATTGCAGAGGGTGCGGTGCCTGGCGACTTGCACCGTCCTGGCCATGTGTTTCCTCTGCGAGCCCGTGACGGTGGCGTATTAAGTCGGGAAGGGCACACAGAGGCAACCATTGATTTGGTTTCGCTGGCGGGGTTCAAACCAGCAGGGATCCTTTGTGAGCTGACAAATGATGATGGCACTATGGCGCGCGCCGCGGAAGTGGTCACCTTTGCGAAAGCACACGAGATGCCGGTGGTAACCATTGCTGATCTGGTCAGTTGGCGTCGCAGCCATGAGACACAGCAGGCCAGCTAAACCGCCAGCAAGCCGGGATTGATTCCCGGCTTTTTATGCTTTCAGTTAGTCCGCAGTGTGTATCACTCTTTCTGCAGGTAACGTGCTTTGAATAAAGCGCTCCCGCCAGGGCTTTAGCAGAAACAGGGCCAGCAATGCACAGACAATATCCAGCGTGATAGCGCAGGCAAACACCCATTCCCAGCTGCGGGTGTGCTGATAGAGCAATGCAGCCAGTGGCCCGCCAAAGATTGAACCAACTCCCTGCGAAATATAGAGCCAGCCATAATTTGACGTGGCAAAACGCGTTCCGAAGGTATCGGTCAGCGTCGCCGGGAAGAGAGAGAAAATTTCACCCCAGCCAAAAAAAACCAATCCGGAAAGCAGCACAAACAGTAACGGATCATCTTTACACAGTAGCCACAGTGTCATGGCGCACCCTTCCAGTCCGAAAGCAAAAAACATCATCTTTTCCCGACCAATTCGATCGGAAAGAAAACCACAAACGGGGCGGGTCAGGCCGTTCATCAGGCGATCGAGTGTCATCGCCAGGGGTAAGGCGGCCATGCCAAATAGCGTGACTGCCGTGATCCCAAAATCAGCCGCGAAGATAGACATCTGAGAGGTGACCATCAACCCGGAAGTGGACATCATGGTCATCATGACGAACATCAGCCAGAATATCGGCTGACGTAGCATTTGTTTCGACGTGAAATTTTTGCCGCTGATATTCAGTGTCGATGTAGTGGGTGTTTCGTTGAGGCTTTGTGGCGCGCGTAATCCCTGACTGGCAATAAACCCGACGACAGCCATGATTAAACCGAATTGCCAAAGGGTATTTTCCAGCCCGTGACTGGCAAGAGAGGCGGTAATAGGGAGTGTGGTCAGAATGGCACCCATACCATATCCGGCGGCCACCATACCCGTAGCGAAGCCGCGTTTTTCAGGGAACCAACGTACCATCAACCCTACCACGCCAATATAGACGATACCTGTGCCGAGGCCACCGAGCACCCCATAGTAGAAATAGAGGGTGAACAGTGAATCAATGTGTGCTGACAACATCCAGCTGATACCTGTTAGCACAGTGCCTAGTGCGATTAATTTGCGCGGACCGAACCGATCGACCAGTTTGCCTTGAAACGGTGAGAAAAAAGTTTGCAGAATAATCAACAGGGAAAAAGTTAACTGAATCTCAGCCAGTGGCGCGTGGAGTTTCTCCATCAACGGACGGGTAAACAGCGCCCAGACATACTGCGGGCTGGCGATAGAGATCATACAGACCAGACCGAGTGAGAGTTGAGTCCATTTTTTTCTTGCCTCAACGGCAGTGACTCTGGTGGTGGAGAGTGTCAGATTAGTCATGTTAGTGCTCCGCAGTGGTCATCTGCAGTTAAGCGTGCATTAACTATGCCAGCGACTCTTCGCATACCTTGATCAGCGACTCAGTACTCCGTTGGCTAAAACAACGACGCAGCTGGCTAGTCGTTGTGCACCAGATGAGCACGATAGCACCTCAAAAGTGCAGGGTTTTGTAAACAACGGACTCTCTGTTGTGTAGCGCGGGTGTTGCCATCAAACTTCCTGGTCTTGTTCATCATTTTTCTCTGGGTTTATTACTCCCTGAAAAAGCGTAAGGTAGTGCCCATGACCAATTAAGGGGAAAGAAATGATGAGCCAGTTACCAATGCCAGCGCTTTTTCTCGGACATGGCAGCCCGATGAACGTACTGGAAAGTAATCGTTATACTGAAACCTGGCAGGCTCAGGCTGCGTTGCTGCCACGTCCCCGTGCAATAGTGGCGATATCCGCACACTGGTACACGCGTGGCACGGCGGTGACCGCAATGGCGCAGCCTCGCACCATCCATGATTTTGGTGGTTTTCCACAGGCGTTGTTTGACACGCAGTATCCGGCGCCGGGTTCCCCTGAGCTGGCAGAGGAAATTGCCGAATTGCTTGCTCCTGTTCATGTTGAGCGTAATCAAAGTTGGGGGTTGGATCATGGAGCCTGGGGCACCCTGATCAAAATGTATCCGCAAGCCGACATCCCTGTGGTGCAGTTAAGCATTGACGGAACTCAATCCCCCTTGTGGCATTTCTCTATGGGCAGGAAACTTAGCGCTCTACGAGATAAAGGGGTATTGATCGTTGCCAGCGGCAATGTTGTACACAATTTGCGACAGATACGCTGGCAGGATGAGGGGGAGCCCTATCCGTGGGCGCAAGCCTTCAATCAGTATGTAAGCGAGAACCTTGGCTGGCAGGGGGAAGCGGAGCAGCATCCGTTAATTAATTTCATGGCCCATGAAGGTGCAGCATTGTCTCATCCCACGCCAGAACACTATTTACCGTTACTCTATATTCTTGGTGCCCGCCGTCAGGATGAACCAGTGACAACGTTGATTGATGGTCTGGAGATGGGGGCAATCAGTATGCTGTCAGTCAGGGTTGGGGAATAAACTGGCAGGCATGGCCCAGGGTCATGCCTGCATGAAAGTGCTCAGTCAAGAAAGGTATGCGGATAAAAACGTGAAAGATCCTGAGTGATCAACGAGCGGTCTTCTCTTAAGCCAATTCCTGCGGCGGTATCGTCAATCAGCCAGCTACCAATCAGCGTATAGCTGTCATTAAATTGAGGCAGAGGATGAAACTGCTGCACAATCATTCCCTCTTCACCATAAGGCCCTTCGGCTCTCGCAATTTCTCGCCCTTGTTCAATTATCCGGATATTGGCCCCTTCCCGGGAAAAAAGCGGTTTTACCACATAACGATCCATCGATGGAGGGGATTCGTCGGCAAAATAGGCTGGCAATAAATTAGGGTGATTAGGGAACATTTGCCAGAGTAATGGCAGGATCGCTTTATTGGAAATCACGCTCTTCCATGCTGGCTCCAGCCAGCGTACTCCGGCATCAGTCAGTTTGGTTGAAAACATCTCACGCAGCATGTGTTCCCAGGGATAGAGCTTGAACAGATTACTGATCACCTGGTCCTGAAGATCAGTGAATTGCCCTTTTTCTCCCAGACCAATGTCATCAATACAAAGAAACTGATTTGCAAGACCGGCTTCACTGGCGCAATCCTGTAGATACTGCACTGTCGCTCTGTCTTCAGCGGTATCCCGGCAGCAGGTCATGTGCAACAGGCTGAAGCCACATTGTTGCTGCAGTTGAGCAAAGCGTGCTATCAGCTTCTCCTGCAGGCTGTTGAACTGATCACTTCCTGCGGGTAGATTGCCTGCTTTCAGTTGGTCTTCAAACCAGATCCACTGAAAAAAAGCCGCTTCATACAATGAGGTTGGCGTATCAGCGTTGTTCTCCAGCAGTTTGGCAGCTCCGGTACCATCCCAGGCAAAATCCATTCTGGAATAGAGCGAGGGCTGTCGGGTGAGCCAGGATTGCCGAACAAAATCCCATGTGTGTGTCGGGATGCGGAACTTTGTCAGCAGCGCTTCGCTGTTGACCACCTTGTCCACGATCTGCAGGCACATCTGATGCAGCTCTTCGGTGGCGGTTTCCAGGGTTTCTACCTGAGATAAAGTGAACTGATAATAGGCATCTTCACACCAGTAGGGTTCGCCGTGCATAGTGTGGAAGTGGAAGCCATACTCACTGGCTTTTTCCCGCCAGTTGGGACGCTCCGTTATGCTGATACGTTTCATACTGCGTATTTATCCTCCGAATGACCGGCTGGAAGAGGAGGAGGTCGCGCTGTTGCGCTGTTGCATCGCGGATTGGCGGGCAACGGTTTCGCCAAAACCACCACGGGTAATGGTTGAAGTGGTTGCGGGTTTCGGTGCCAGTGCTGTCTTTGGCACGCTGATGGTGCGCCCTGAGGTTGCGCTGCCATAGCTTTTGCCACTGGCATCGACAAACTGCCCGTTGGCTGGACTGCCAGCAGCGCGCGGGGTAAAGAGGGGTTGTTGTTGGGTCATACCGCCACTCATCATCCGCCCCATCATGTATCCAGCCAGCAATGGCATCCAGACGCTGCCACTCTCACGGGGTTCGGCATTGCTGTTTGCCACACCTGCATGAGCGGGTGTTTGCTGACACTGCCCCTCACCAAACTCAGCTACGCAATCTTCGCGGCTGGCATATTTGGGAGCAGTTTTTTCCGCTTCCTGCTGTGCCTTATTCCAGGCAGTATGACATTCAGCACCCTGGCCGGGATTTGCCTGAGTACAGGCATCTGCATTTTGATACAAGGAGACAGTTTCATCAGCCTGTTCGCAGCCTGAAAGCATAAACAGAGCGCCAATCGCCAGTGCCACTGGCGTTAAATGGTTCGCATGCCAGCTTTTACGGAAGGCAGCACGATTAATGTTTTTTGTCCGTTTCATAGTAAGGTTATCCTAATGCCAGAATGGAATCTAAAATACGGGAATCAGGCAGGGAAATGAAGTTTGGAGGCAGCAGTCAGGGTGATCTTTACGTTGCTATACGTTTTGATGTGGCGGGCAGCACAAGCTGCCCGCTGTTGATTTATCCACGGAAAGGTTTTGTTGATGAAGGCTTCGGAGCCTGACGCGGTGAGGTTGCCGCAGTGGTCGATGCTGTATCAGTAGTCGCGTTTTGTCCGGCGGTATCCGGAGTGACACTTTCTGGTGAGGTTGAGACAGCGCTCCCCAGGCGGCTGTTAAGCTGGTGCAGATCCTGTTCATTAAGCGTGCCGAGGGCCGATTTAATGTTCAGTTCGTTGATCATATAGTTGTAGCGCGCATCAGAAAGTTGTTGCTTGGCATTGTAAAGCGTACTGGTGGCATTCAGGACATCCACAATGGTACGCGTGCCAACCTGATAGCCTGCTTCCATCGCATCCAGAGAGCTTTGTGCGGAGATAACGGCTTGTTTATATGCTTCAACACTGCTGATAGAGGCATTCACATTATTAAAAGAGGAACGTACCGTTTGTACGGTAGCACGGTGCGCACTTTCCAGTTGTTCACTGGAGGAGACAAACGCATATTGTGCTTGCTTCACTTGTGAGGTGACGCTTCCGCCGCTGTACAGGGGAATGCTCAGATTGAGACCTACCTGGTTAGAACCGGCCACATTGTCTTTGTAGGTTGTTGATGAACTCAGGTTAGCTCGCCGACCACCGTATTTGCTATCTGACAGTCCGGTTGACGCCACCAGATTAAGGGTAGGCAGGTGTCCGCTTTCCGCAGAGCGGATTTGCTCGCGGGAGAGATCCTGCGATAACCGGGCTGCTAACAGACTGAGATTGCGATTTTCCGCCTCTTTCAGAAGTTCACTGACGGGCTGTGGTTTCACTGTGCGGAAGTTTTTAACATTCAGCGAAGCAAGATTGTTATAATAAGTTCCTGTCACCTGACGTAACGCTTCAAGGCTGTTATCCAGGTTGTTACGCGCGGTGACTTCGCTTGCCAGCACACTGTCATATTGTGAACGCGCATTCTGCACATCGGTGATGGCCACCAGACCGACATTAAAGCGCTGTGTGGTTTGATCAAGCTGACGATAAATCGCCTGTTTTTGCGCTTCAGTAAATGATAGCGTATCGATCGCTTTCAGCACATTGAAATAGGCCGTTGCCGTATTCAGAATTAACGTTTGATGGGCACTCTGGTAGCTGACATCCTGAATACCTGCCTGCTTCTCCTGCAGCGTGAGAGCACGCCATATTGACATATCAAACAGTGTCTGAGTTAACTGCAGTGAGCCGGTGGCTGTGTTTGAGTGTAATCCACCATTATCACGGTAACCGCTTTTGTAGGTGTAATCGCCACCCAGGCCGAGCTGTGGTAATAACGGGCTGCGCGCTTCGTTAATTTTTTCAAATGCAGCATCGCGATCCGCCGCCGAACTGCGTAAGTCCGGGTTGGAAAGTCGGGCTTGCTGATAAATTTGTAACAGGTCTTCAGCCTGACTACCGACGCTGAAGCCGCCCAGTGTCAAACCAATCAATAAAGGGAGCAGTTTCTTCATTTGCATTCCTTGTTGTGCAGCAATGAGTGCCAGGATAGCGCTGACGTAGCCAAAAATTATCGATAATTGTAACAGATTCAATACGCAAGATAAGGTAGCCGAAAGTGCCATGTATACCTAATTTACTTAAAAAATAGTCGTCCTGCCAGACTCTGTGTTAATCCAGGGTTGCAATTTCTCTTTTCGCCACCATCAGAACAGGAGTGTATTAATGAAATCCAGCGATCAGCCATTTCCGGTGACTTTTACCAAAGACGACGTAGAGATTATTGCACGGGATACGTTGTATCGTGGTTTTTTTTCATTGGTTCGTTACCGCTTCCGTCACCGATTATTCCGGGGCGGAATGAGCGAAGAGATCAGTCGCGAAGTCTTTGAACGTGGCCATGCTGCGGTACTGTTACCCTATGATCCTATTCGTGATCAGGTGGTGCTCATTGAGCAGGTGCGTATTCCTGCATTTGATACCAGCGCCACCCCCTGGTTACTGGAAATGGTTGCCGGCATGATTGAGCCCGGCGAAACGGCGGAAGAGGTAGTACGTCGTGAAGCACAAGAAGAAGCAGGGATCATTCCCGGTCGCATCAGACCTGTCCTCAGTTATCTCGCCAGTGCCGGAGGCACCAGTGAACGTTTATCTATCATGGTGGGAGAAGTCGATGCCGGATCAGCGGGGGGATATCATGGGCTGCCCGAGGAGCATGAAGATATTAAGGTGCATGTTGTCAACCGTGAGCAGGCATACCGCTGGCTCGAAGAGGGCAAAATTGAGAATGCGGCTTCAGTGATTGCACTGCAGTGGCTGGCGCTGCATTATAAAACGCTACAAGAAGAGTGGAAAAGTGAATGATTAAACGTTATGTTCCTGATTTTCCTGAAATGATGCGCGTATGTGAAACGAATTTCGCCCGCCTGCGTCATTTATTGCCTCAGGAGGAGGAAGTCGGTGTGTCAGTGGCTTATGATGTCAATGGTGCGGGTTACCGGTTAACCATTCAGGAAGCAACACGTTATACTACGCTGGTGCTGATTGAGCAGCACTATCCAGTGGTGCGTTACTGGAGTTTGCCTGCGATGCAGGTTCGGCTTTATCATGATGCGCGGGTGGCTGAAGTGTGTTCAACTCAGCAGATATTTCGTTTCAAAGCGCGTTATGATTATACGAACAAAAAATTGCACCAGCGTGATGAGAAACAGCAGATAAATCAGTTTCTGGCCGACTGGTTGCGTTATTGTACAGCACAGGGTGTGGTGGCCATTCCGGCCTGTTAATTGTGCATGATATTACCTGATAAGGTGTCGCCCTAAGGATTTCGATTGGACAGCCTGTTAAACCTGCCTGTGGCCACTGGTTCAGCAGCCAGGATATTACAAATAACCGATCCTCACCTTTTCGCCAGTAAAGACCAGACCTTGCTGGGGGTGAATACCTGGCAAAGTTTTCAGGCAGTGCTGGGAGCGATTCGTGCGCAGGCATGGCATTGTGATTTAATCGTTGCCACAGGTGATCTGGTACAGGATCAAACCGCAGAAGCTTATCAGCATTTTGCGCAAGCGATTGCAGAGCTGCCCGCGCCTTGTGTTTGGTTGCCTGGTAACCACGATGAACAGCAGGCAATGGGATATGAACTGACTAAAGCGGGATTATCAACGGCGAAACAGATACTATTGGGCGATGCTTGGCAACTGGTGATGCTTGACAGTCAACTGCCGGGTGTTCCTCATGGCGAACTCAGTGAGTATCAACTGAACTGGCTGGAAGCTGCGCTGGCGCGTTACCCAGAACGTTACACGTTGGTGTCACTGCATCACCATCCTCATCCATCTGGCTGTTCGTGGCTCGATCAGCACAGTCTGCGTAATGCACCGATGCTCGCTGCCTTGCTGGAATCCTATCCGAAAGCACATACTCTGTTGTGCGGGCATATTCATCAGTCGCTTGATGTCAACTGGCAGGGGCGTCGTCTGTTGGCATCACCCTCCACCTGTATACAATTTAAGCCGCACTGTAGCCAGTTTACGATTGATACTGAATCTCCTGGCTGGCGCTGGGTCGAGTTACACAGTGATGGCAGGCTGGAAACCCGGGTAGAACGTTTGCAGACAAGGGCTTTTTGTCCGGATCCGGACGCAGAGGGATATTAAACATGGCGACGTTACTTTATCTGCATGGTTTTAACAGCTCGCCACAATCACTTAAAGCGACGCAACTGAGTGCCTGGCTGGCAAAAACTTACCCGCAGATTACTCTCCAGGTTCCACAGCTACCTGCCTTTCCTGCTGAAGCGGCTGAGTACCTGGAGGATATGGTCATGGCGATCGCGGGGGAGCCTGTTGGGCTGGTTGGCTCTTCGCTTGGGGGATATTTTGCTACCTGGCTTTCACAACGACATGGTTTGCCTGCGGTGCTGGTAAATCCGGCAGTGCGCCCTTTCGAGCTGTTAATAAATTATCTGGGACTTAATCACAACCCCTACACCGGGGAGCAATATGTGTTAGAGTCTCGCCATATGTATGACCTGAAAGCGATGCAGATTGAACCTTCGTCCTCGCCTGATCTGCTCTGGCTATTGCAGCAGACCGGTGATGAGGTGCTCGATTATCGTCAGGCTGTGGCGTACTACGCCATGTGCCGCCAGACGGTAGAAGAGGGGGGAGATCATGCCTTTACAGGTTTTGAACGCCATTTCTCGGCAATTATTGACTTTTTAGGGCCATCTTCAGCCTGAGAAAGTGTGTTGAGCCTGGCCCGGCCCTTTTGTTACCGATCAGATTGTTAAAATGACTCAATCCAGTTATAACGCCGATGCCATTGAAGTACTCACTGGCCTGGAGCCTGTACGTCGCCGCCCGGGGATGTACACCGATACCTCACGCCCTAATCATCTCGGTCAGGAAGTGATTGATAACAGTGTTGATGAAGCACTGGCGGGACATGCAAAGCGCGTAGAAGTCATTCTTCACGCTGATCAGTCACTCGAGGTGATTGATGATGGGCGAGGTATGCCAGTTGATATCCACCCGGAAGAGGGGATCCCAGCGGTAGAACTGATTTTCTGTCGTCTGCACGCGGGAGGTAAGTTCTCAAATAAGAATTATCAATTCTCCGGTGGATTGCATGGCGTGGGGATCTCAGTGGTTAATGCTCTCTCAAGTCGTGTTGAGGTGACGGTCAGACGTAATGCCGAAGTGTATGAAATGGCCTTTGCCAATGGGGATAAGGTGGAAGATTTGCGGGTTACCGGCACTGTCGGTAAACGCAATACCGGTACGCGGGTACGTTTCTGGCCGGATGCCACCTTTTTTGATTCGCCTCGTTTTTCTGTCTCACGGCTGAGTCATCTGCTGAAAGCCAAGGCGGTGTTATGCCCGGGTGTTGAGATCCTGTTTAAAGATGAGGTCAATAGCACGGAACAGCGCTGGTGTTATGCCGACGGTCTGACTGACTATTTATCTGAGGCAGTCAACGGTCTGCCGACTCTGCCAGAGCAACCCTTTGTTGGTACCTTCGCTGCTGAAACTGAAGCTGTGGATTGGGCGCTGTTATGGTTGCCCGAGGGCGGGGATCTGCTCACCGAGAGTTACGTAAACCTGATTCCTACTATGCAGGGTGGCACGCATGTTAACGGTTTACGCCAGGGATTACTGGATGCGATGCGGGAGTTTTGTGAGTTCCGTAATTTACTGCCACGCGGAGTGAAGCTGTCTGCAGAAGACATCTGGGATCGTTGTGCTTATGTTCTCTCGGTAAAAATGCAGGATCCCCAATTTGCTGGTCAGACGAAAGAGCGTCTCTCTTCACGGCAATGCGCTGCTTTCGTCAGCGGTGTGGTGAAAGATGCATTCAGTTTGTGGCTGAATCAGAATATTGCCACTGCGGAACTGCTGGCTGAATTAGCCATTTCCAGTGCACAACGTCGTATGCGAGCGGCGAAAAAAGTGGTGCGTAAGAAGCTGACCAGTGGACCGGCGCTGCCGGGTAAATTGGCCGATTGTAGTGCTCAGGACGTCAGTCGTACAGAATTGTTCCTGGTTGAAGGGGATTCCGCAGGTGGATCAGCCAAGCAGGCGCGTGATCGTGAGTATCAGGCAATCATGCCGCTAAAAGGTAAAATTCTGAATACCTGGGAAGTCTCTTCCGACGAGGTGCTCGCCTCTCAGGAAGTGCATGATATTTCTGTGGCGATGGGTATCGATCCGGATAGTGACGATATTAGTCAGCTACGTTACGGTAAAATTTGTATCCTTGCCGATGCTGACTCAGATGGTCTGCACATTGCGACATTGCTTTGCGCCTTGTTTGTACGACACTTCCGCACGCTGGTAAAAAACGGTCATGTCTATGTGGCGATGCCACCGCTGTACCGTATTGACCTCGGTAAAGAGGTCTACTATGCACTGGGCGAAGAAGAAAAAGAGGGAATCCTAGATCAGCTGAAGCGTAAAAAAGGACGTCCTAATGTACAACGTTTCAAAGGGTTAGGTGAGATGAACCCACTGCAATTGAGAGAAACTACCCTTGATCCAAATACCCGTCGTCTGGTGCAACTGACCATTAACGATGATGATATTGAGCAGACCGTTGCGGTGATGGATATGTTGCTGGCCAAAAAACGCTCTGAGGATCGCCGTAACTGGTTGCAGGAAAACGGTGATAAAGTCGCACTGGAAGTTTAAGCGGATAGGGTCTGTGAGACTGGCCCCCTGGGGGGCCAGAGCATTCTGTCAGGAAAAATGTATGGCGAGGTGCGCTTTATAACGTGGAATATCGCTCTCGACGTCCGGTTGTTTGATGACATCATTGCAGATAAAGGTGGGTTTACGCTGCATACCGAGAAATTCATTGGCTTTGTGGAAGTGTAAATAGACCCCATCCACTCCGACACCTTCAAAGAACTGTTGTGGATCAGTGAAGGCTTCCAGTGGCGCATTCCATGTCAGAGATAACAGATAGTTTTTGCCTTGAAGTAAGCCGCCTGAGCCATATTTTTTTGAGGCATCTGAACGGGTGCGTCCATCACTGGCATAAAGTTTTCCGTGCCCCTCGGTGAAGACTTCGTCGATATATTTTTTCAGTATCCAGGGTTCACCCATCCACCAGCCGGGCATTTGATAAATAATCGTATCGGCTTGCAGGTATTTTTCCACTTCTTCACTGACGTCATAACCTTCATCAACCACCGTCAGCAGCACGTTATGTCCGGCATCGCGCAGAAACTCACTGGCGACCTCAGTCAAGGTGTGATTCAACTCACCGAGAGAATGCGCAAATGGTTTACCTGCATCGATGATTAAAATAGTACTCATGCTCGTTATCCCCTGAAAAGATTAAAATTAGTCAGTGACAGATAAAGATCAACTGAATTCGCCGGTAGTATGCCGTCAGCAGAAGCAAGAGAGGCACGCTTTTTGTGCCACGCAGGACAGGGATGCCTCAGGCAAGCACCAAAGCGGGAACTCTGTGACAGCGATACCCCGGATAAGGTACTATTTCCGGCAAAGTTTTGCTGACGTGGCTGAGCGCACTGGCCACACCATGAGAAAAAGTCATAATGAGTGATCTGATAACTGACGGCACAGAACGTCTGCCCCTGCATAAATTTACCGAAGAGGCCTACCTCAACTACTCCATGTACGTCATCATGGATCGTGCCTTACCCTACATTGGCGATGGCCTGAAACCGGTACAGCGGCGTATTATTTACGCGATGTCTGAGCTGGGGTTGAGTAATAGCGCTAAGTTTAAAAAGTCTGCGCGTACCGTCGGGGATGTACTCGGTAAATACCACCCACACGGGGACAGTGCCTGTTATGAGGCGATGGTGTTGATGGCGCAACCCTTCTCATATCGTTATCCGCTGGTGGATGGACAGGGGAACTGGGGTGCACCGGATGATCCTAAGTCATTTGCTGCAATGCGTTATACCGAATCGCGCTTGTCGAAATATGCTGAGTTATTGCTCAGTGAACTGGGACAAGGCACGGTAGATTATGTTGCCAACTTTGATGGCTCGCTGCAGGAGCCCGCTATCTTACCTGCGCGCTTACCTAACATTCTGCTTAATGGCACAACGGGCATTGCAGTGGGAATGGCGACTGATATTCCCCCCCACAACCTGCGGGAAGTCGCTCAGGCGGCGATTGCCCTGATTGATTCACCGACCACTACGCTTGATGCGTTACTGGATATCGTTCAGGGGCCGGATTATCCGACAGAAGCGGAAATTATCACCCCGCGCAGTGAAATCAAAAAAATCTATCAGAGCGGACGCGGTTCGATACGTATGCGTGCGGTGTGGCGTAAAGAAGAGGGCGATGTCGTGATTACCGCTCTGCCACATCAGGTTTCAGGCGCCCGTGTGCTGGAACAGATTGCGACTCAGATGCGTAACAAAAAGCTGCCGATGGTGGAGGATCTACGTGATGAGTCAAATCATGAAAACCCTACCCGCCTGGTGATTGTGCCGCGCTCCAACCGCGTGGATATGGAACAGGTAATGGCCCATCTGTTTGCCACTACTGACCTGGAAAAGAGTTATCGTGTTAATCTGAACATGATTGGTCTTGATAACCGGCCAAGAGTTAAAAATTTGCTGGAAATTCTCAGTGAATGGCTGGTTTTTCGGCGCGAAACTGTACGTCGCCGGTTGAATTATCGTCTGGAAAAAGTATTGAAACGTCTGCATATCCTTGAGGGGTTACTGCAGGCATTTTTGAATATCGATGAAGTGATTCATATTATCCGTCATGAAGATGAGCCAAAGCCGGTATTAATGTCTCGTTTCGCTCTCAGTGAAGTGCAGGCTGAAGCCATTCTGGAGCTGAAACTGCGCCACCTGGCCCGGCTTGAAGAGATGAAAATTCGTGGCGAACAGGATGAACTGGCGAAAGAGCGTGATCGTTTACAGTCAACACTGGCTTCTGAACGAAAAATGAATACGCTTTTGAAGAAAGAGATCGAAGCAGACAGCGCGAAATATGGTGATGCCCGGCGTTCGCCGTTATGTGAACGGGAAGAGGCGAAAGCAATCAGTGAGCATGAACTGACACCTTCAGAACCCGTCACTATTGTGCTTTCACAGATGGGATGGGTGCGCAGTGCGAAAGGGCATGATATCGATCCTGCCGGATTGAGCTATAAAGCAGGGGACAGTTTCCGCTGTGCGGCACGGGGGAAAACCAGTCAGGCAGCGGTGTTTATCGATTCGACAGGTCGTAGCTATGCCATAGATCCCCTTACGCTGCCTTCCGCCCGAGGTCAGGGAGAGCCACTGACCGGTAAATTGACCCCTCCCGCTGGTGCAAATGTTGAATGGGTGCTGTGTGAAAACGACGATCAGCCATTGCTGATGGCTTCTGATGCGGGTTATGGTTTTGTCTGTACTTTCGCGGATCTTATATCGCGTAATCGCGCCGGGAAAGCTCTACTGACGCTGCCAGAAAATGCCCGGGTGTTACCACCTTTGCCGGTGAATCAGATGGAGGATAGCCTGCTGGCAATCACCGCAGAAGGAAGAATGCTAATGTTTCCGGTCAGTGACCTGCCACAACTGTCAAAAGGGAAAGGGAATAAAATCATCTCTATTCCATCGGCGCAGGCGGCATCGGGAGAGGATAAGCTGGTGTGGCTTTTAATGTTGCCCGCCGATGCGGTACTGACGCTGCATGTCGGAAAACGCAAATTGACATTAAAACCTGATGATTTGCAAAAATTCCGCGGGGAACGTGGACGGCGGGGAACATTACTCCCACGGGGGCTGCAGCGTATTGATCGCATCGATCTGGACAGCCGATCTCGCGATGCAGCAGAAAACGACCCGGCATCGTAGCGGGTGTTTTCGGCGTGATGACCACGCCATTATCGGGATGAGGGCGGGCTAACATGCCCTCATCATCAAATCCCGGGTTGAAATACAGGCTGGGGTGCATTCAGAACGCTTCACTGTGTCAATCAGTGAAGATATCAGTAACCTTAACTGAGGTTGTCATGCTGGCAATTCTGCGAATTATCGTGTTGGTCATTTATTCACTATTAGTGTGTATTTTTGGTTCACTTTACTGCTTATTTAGTCCTCGTAATCCACGGCATGTGGCGTTATTTGGCCATCTGTTTGCGCGGATGTCGACTTTGTTTGGCTTGCAGGTCGAGATACGTAAACCTGCAGATGCCGCGCACTATCCTAACGCTATCTATATCGCCAACCATCAGAACAACTATGACATGCTCACTGCGGCAAAAATAGTTCAGCCGTCGACAGTGACGGTGGGGAAAAAAAGTTTATTGTGGATCCCGTTTTTCGGACCTCTTTACTGGTTGAGTGGTAATCTACTGATTGACCGAGAAAATCGTGTCAAAGCGCATGACACAATTAAGCAACTGATTGATCAATTCAATAAAAAGAAGATCTCTTTCTGGATGTTTCCGGAAGGAACAAGAAGCAGAGGGCGGGGTTTACTGCCATTTAAAACAGGCGCTTTTCACGCAGCTCTCTCGGCTGGTGTTCCAGTTATTCCTGTCGTTGTGTCTAATACTCATGAAAAAATACATTTAAATCGCTTGAAGAATGGTCTGGTTATTGTTGAAATGCTGCCGCCAATCTACCCTGCGCAATTTGCTGACCAGTCAGCACGTAAAATGGCAACCTATTGTCGCGAATTGATGCAGACAAAACTGGATGCGTTGAACGCAGAAGTGGCGGAACGGGAAATGGTGAATAAGCGTAGCTAACCCGGTTAGTTAACCCGTATAAACGCCTCTCCCTTTTCCATAATTATGATAGCGATGACTAAAATGCAGTCAGTTTCCTGGCTGCATTTTTGATGATGGAGTTTTTATGTCTCTTAGCAGACGGCGGTTTCTTCAGGTTTCGGGTGCGGCGCTCTGCGTAGGAGCACTGCCTGGAGAGGCTTGCGCGGCAAATCATGAAAATCCATTACCCATTCCTCCTTTGCTTGAGTCTCGCAGAGGGCAGCCTATTTTTCTTACACTGCAAAAAAGCCATTGGTCATTCACCGGACGAGGGAATAAAGCGCCCGTATGGGGAGTTAACGGTCTCTATCTCGGGCCGACGGTGCGTGTCTGGCGCGGCGATGATATCAAACTGATTTACAGTAATCGATTATCGGAAGCTGTCGCGATGAATGTCAGTGGCTTGCAGGTGCCTGGTGCTGTAAGTGGTGGTGCTGCCAGAGTGATGCCTGCCGGAGGCGATTGGGCACCTGTGCTGCCCATCAGGCAAGCCGCTTCAACCTGTTGGTACCATGCTAATACATCGGGTAAAATGGGCAGTCATGTCTACAACGGTCTGGCGGGGATGTGGCTGGTAGAAGATGATGACAGTAAGAAATTGCTACTGCCTAATCACTACGGAGTGGACGACTTTCCGCTGATCATTCAGGATAAACGCTTAAACAGTTTCGGTGTTGCGGAGTACAATCCGCCGGAAGAAGGAGGATTCTACGGTGATCGTCTGCTGGTCAATGGTGTGGAAAACCCTTATGTGGAAGTGTCCCGTGGCTGGGTACGTTTACGTCTGCTGAATGCGTCTAATGCCCGTCGTTATCAGTTACAAATCAGTGACGGACGGCCTTTTTATGTCATCGCCAGTGATCAGGGATTCTTGTCGGCGCCTGTCATGGTTTCCCGGCTTTCTTTGGCTCCGGGAGAGCGCAGAGAAGTCGTGATAGACATGAGTAAAGGGGATGAGGTCTCTGTCAACGCCGGGAAAGCTGCCAATCTGTTTGACCGTCTACGCGGTATTTTTGAATCGTCGGGACAACTGAGTTCGACGCAGGTGTTGACGCTGCGTCCAACAGGCATGTTACCGCTGGTAACCGAAACTACGCCACCACTGTTGCAAAGTGATTTTATGCCTGAGGGAAATGCGATACGGACCCGTGAGTTTATCCTTGGGAGCCGTGATCCAGGCATTAATGGAGCTTTATGGGAGATCAACCGTATTGATGTCATGGCAAAACAGGGCACATTCGAGCGTTGGATAGTCCGTGCCGATCTCCCGCAATCATTCCATATTCAGGGGGTGATGTTTATGGTAAAAAGCGTCAATGGCGCTTCGGCGATGATGGAAGATCGTGGCTGGAAAGACACGGTATGGGTCGATGGTTATGTTGAGTTGCTGGTATTTATGGCACAAAGTGCAGCTGAAATGTTTCCTTTTCTTTACTACAGTCAGACACTAGAAATGGCTGACCGGGGTAGTGCAGCACAATTACAGGTTCAGCCGGCAAACTGAGTTCATTTTACCGTAATCTACCGTTCAAAATATTGAGTCTGCCACTCACTTCACATTTCTTTGTTTGGCACTGTGCTAGGGTTTGTGACTGATCAACAGGATTGTCACTGCCCTGGCAGGCAAAACCTGGTTGTTCAATACGTTTCGCCGAAAGCGAGTCATCGTATTGAGTGACCAGGTTTTTTTTTGCTGTTCACTTACAGGATGTCAACGATGAAAATAAACTTATTTGCCAGCTCTGAACAACTTAATCAAAATGTGGTTGATACTATCGTGCGGATGCTACCTAAAGAGCAGCAACGATTTAACTTTGCTCCGACCGGAGGAACTACGCCGCTGTCTCTCTATCCGTTATTGATTCCTCATCTGCGGCAGCATGATAACATCCATTATTACACCCAGGATGAAGTTCCTTTTCATCCTCATGAGCAGGAGAACGGTGGGATTTTCCGGCATATTGAACGGCATCTCTTCGCACCAGCTGGCGTGCCTGATGAGCGTATTCACGCCTTAACTGGCGCAAATTACCGTCAGGCGGATCAACAGATAATTAACGACGGTGGCATTGATCTGCTGCTGCTTGGTTTAGGCGGTGATGGACATATTGCTGCAAACTTACCTGGCACACCTTTTGACAGTGAAGCACACCGTATTGAGGTGGACAGGAGTAATCAGGATATGGTGAATGCTCTGGCGAATGAGGCAGGAAGTAAAGAAAAAGTGCCTGATGCCTATTTCTCGTTGGGACTGAAGACGATCATGCGAGCCAGAAATATTTTCCTGCTGGTAACCGGTGAGAAAAAAGCCGCCATTCTTTCACAGGCACTGGAAGGTCCGCTCACTGAGCAAGTTCCTGCCTCTATTTTACGTTTTCATCCTTCCTGTACACTCTTCACTGATGCGGGTGCGGCACAACAGCTGACCCGGCTGAACTCGCTGTGATTGGTAAGGCAAAAGGGAGAGGATGCCTTTTACCTCCCTCCCTCATGACGGGATCTGTCAGTGCTGCGAAACAACTGGATACCTGGAATTCACCAGGTTTTATCCTCACTGGTTATTTTTACTTTGCGTTATAACCATTAGATTAATTAATTAATTAAATCCATCCAAAAACTATACCAGTGAGTGGCTGGTCTCTATGCTGTAGTATCAATTATCCAGCCGGGACAGACGTTTAATCTGATAGTACACGGACAATATCGATTATTTTTATGTTGTATCATGCAGAGCGTTTATCAGAACAGTATATTATCCAACACCGGGCTGCATGGCGAAAGAGCAAGATAAAAAACTATACTATCTCAAATAAATTTCACCGGGAGCACAAATATAAAAAAAAGTATGGACCTTTGTTACTACTATTAAACAGAGGGTATATTTGTTTTTGTAAAAATAGTATCTTTAGAAAAAAATAAAATAATCTTACAGATTTTGTATTTGCTATTATAGCGACTGGCCAGATAGCCAGCATAAATCTCTTATGATGTTTTGGGTAGGAAGAACGGATGATTTTCAACAACCACGATAAGCTAATAGCAGGTGCAGAAAAACCGCGAGGTTTTTGTTATCGTGCAATCATTGGTTACAGTAGTGTCGTAACATTATTCATTATCTTGTCCGGGCTGTCTTCTCATGGCTCTTCCAGATTGACACTCTACTTCATTATTAATCTTTTTACCGTAATTATCTTTACCTGGTTTATCAGGAAATCATTCCAGATCATCTCCGCAGCAAGATATGGATTTTTCCTGCGAATCGAACTTTTTTTCTGCTGAATTCAACATTTTCTTCAATGGCAGGTAGCATGAGTCTGCTGGATAATGAGGTTAGCTCTTTTTTTTCCGCCTCGTTGTATGTGTCAGGGATATTATTAATCACTTATGCATTTCATAACTTTGTCATCTATGTAAATAAAAGCTACAAGTCAGCGGTCGATCTCTCTCTTACTGACGAGCTGACCGGGCTACCTAATCGCCGTCATCTTAACCTGCAGATAATTGCACTGGAAAAAGAGGTGGCTGTGATTGGTATTCTCGATGTCGATTATTTTAAACAAATTAATGATACATATGGTCATGAAATGGGGGATAAGGTGCTCAGAGAAATTGGACTTATCCTGCATCGTTTTATTGATGATAATATTTTCATCGCCCGCTCCGGTGGTGAAGAGTTTTCAATTATCATTACCAATCACCACAGTGCTGATGACATTATCAGGGAAATTAAACAGAGAATATCAAAAGAAAATACCCGGCATGTTAATGTCACCGTCAGTATTGGGGTAGCCAATAAACAGGCACACCATTCACCTTCCGTCGCTTTGACCGCCGCAGATGAGGCACTTTACAAAGCGAAAAGAGCCGGGCGTGATCAGATTGTTTACGCCTCTTACTCGTTGCAACGACCTGTCACGGCTGAATACATAAGTCGCTAATTTCTCTTTAGCAGTATCCACGGCAGGTTTCGCCGTGGATAACCTGCAGGTTATAACAGCTCACGGATCATATTTTCCAGTTTTACCTGATCTGCGGCAAACAGTCTGATTCCCTCTGCCAGTTTATCTACCGCCATGGCATCCTGATGATGTTGCCAAAGAAATTCAGCCTGACTTAAAGGCGTCGGGCGTGTTTCGCTGACACAGCCGGGTGAGAGTTGTTGTGGTAATGCGGAATTACAGGCGGCGAGCTCATCCAGTAAGGCTGGCGAAATCGTCAGTCTGTCACATCCAGCCAGGGCCTGAATCTGCTCAATACGCCGGAAACTGGCGCCCATCACAACAGTTTCATAGCCATGTATTTTGTAGTAGCGGTAGATATCACGGACTGACTTCACACCAGGATCGTTTTCTGCCGAATAATCAGATTGGGGGGCATGTTGTTGATACCAGTCATAGATACGCCCGACAAAAGGAGAGATAAGAAACACCCCGGCTTCAGCACAGGCCCGCGCCTGAGCAAATGAGAACAGCAAGGTCAGATTACAGTTAATCCCTTGCTGTTCGAGCTCTTCAGCAGCACGAATACCCTCCCATGTCGCAGCCAGTTTAATCAGGATACGTGATGTATCAACCCCGTTTTGCTGATAAAGCTGGATGAGCTTGCGTGCATGAGATACACACATACCACGATCCCAGGCGAAACGTGCATCTACTTCGGTAGAGATTCTTCCCGGTACGTAGCGTAATATTTCGCTACCAATATCAACGGCTACCTGATCACATGCATTGATCAGTTGAGTCTCTGAGCTGCCTCCCTGCTGGCGGGCTTTAGCGATAGCGCCGGCGATTAAGGGCTGATATTGCAAAAGCCGGGCTGCTTTGAGCACTAATGAAGGATTGGTGGTGGCATCCTGTGGTGTAAATCGTATAATTGATTCAATATCACCCGTATCGGCAACCACCAGAGTAATGGCTTTTAATGCTTGTAGCTGATTCATCGTAACCTCCCTGGAGTGAGCAGTTCACTCTTTTGCATGCTGATTCTGGTAATAGTCGATACGTTCTACCTTGGCAGCAGAACCGCCACCTTCATACTCAGAGGCTAACCAGGCTTCAACGATTTTTTTCCCAAGTTCAGCACCGATCACCCGGGCCCCAAGGGTCATTATTTGTGCATTGTTACTTTTTCGCGCACGCTCGGCCGAAAAAGTATCATGACATTGCGCGGCGCGAATGCCGGGAACTTTATTGGCGACTATACTCATGCCGATTCCTGTCCCGCAGATTAAGCTGCCTCTTTCATGAGTGCCTGTTTTTATCGCCATGGCGACTTCATGTGCCACGTCTGGGTAATATTCCGCTTCTGGTTTTTATCACTACTGTAGTCAACAACTGATACCCCTTTTTCCGTTAAATAACTGACAATAGCGTCACGAAATGAATATGCAGCATCATCTGCACCAATAGCAATTTTCTTCATGGCTTTATCCTTCATCATTCAACAATAAATAGTTATTTTTCTCCGGGAGAGAGAATTTCAGGTGTTGTACCTGCAAGGTGCACGGTTCCTGCTAAATCAGCCTCTTCCTTACCATCAAAGCTGAGTGTAATGTGGCCGAGATTTTTTAAATTTTCACTCGCTACATCACCAACGGCTGTAATTGGATAGTTAATATCGTTTATCTCAATAATCTGCCCGACAGATAATGGCTGCAGTAATGAACTGGCATGGTGTAAAACACAATAATCAGCAATATCGTTCGGGGCCGAAGCCGAAAATAAAATTATCTTTCCATCAGAGAGATACTTTTCTACGACTTTCCCCGCACTGATCACTTCCAGCTGATAAATCATCCTGTCACCTTATTAATTTAATTGATTCTGGATTCAGAAATATCGGTATGTATTATGTGGATGTGGTAGAGCGGTGATCCCCATTGCCCGCATGAAGGCGTTTATCGAACCAGGCGACGAGAACAGGCGCGGTAAGCATGGTGATAATACTGACGGTGGCCAGTTGTGCTGTCGCCGCATCCACATAGATAGCGAGTGACGGATCAGCCTGCGCGACCATCGCCGGGGTCAGTGCTGAACTGGCTGCAGTGGTACCCAATGCCGCACCCAGCGCCGTCTTTTTCTTCAGGAACAAGTTGTAAAGGAAGTAAAATACGATGCCGGTAACAGCCGAGATGATACCAAGAATAATGCCTGAAAGTCCGGCAGTGAAAACGGTGTTAATACTGGAGTTTGCACCGATGGCGAACGACATGATGATGATCAGCGGTTGTGCTGAGGCGCACAACTGTTTGAAACGACTGTCAAGATTACCCCACAACATGCCAATCAGTAGCGGGATCAGCATCGAGAGCAGCGCGGCAAAAGGAATATTGGCTAACCCACTGACACCAAGCACCATCATGGTGACAAAAGGACCATCTTTAATACAAAATACAGAGATAGCTCCCGTATCGCTGGCATCACCATAACTACTGCTCAGCGCAATATAGAGTGAACTGTTAGAACTGGTCAGGCAGGCAACAAAAGCCAGCGTTGAAATTCCCAGGAAACCAACAGGTCCAAAAAGGGAACCCACTATCCAGACCGCCAGTGCGCCGGCAATACATTTTAACACTAATAAAACCATGCCTTTATAGAGAGGCACTCCTGCCTCTTTTATATTAATAGAAGTGCCACAGATTAATAAAAATATCCCCATCATCGCACTGGATCCCGCTTTAAAAAGTGCAGTTGTCGGGCCTCCTATCGCTAGTAATTCCGGGAAGAAGGTATTTATTAATATGGCAACTAACAGAGGGATGATAATTAACCCCCCGGGAATTTTATTCATACCGTCAAAAATAGTAATATTCATAGAGCTACTCACATGCAGATGTGTTAATTAGTGTTCTCATAATAAGAGAGTTATTTACTGCATTGACTCTTTATAAATGTAATCAACAATGGTGCTGATAATTTCCTCCGGTCCGGTAAGCCCGCCTTTTCCTACACAGACAAGCCCGGAAAAATCGCCACCGATAATACGCACCATATCGGTTTGAGGGATAACATAGTCAATCATATCAATACCTGTAGCGCCGAGTTCTTTAAGTACATTGACCAGGGTATCGCCCCCGGTCATGTATAATCCACGGATAGCCTCAGGTGCGCTGGTTAGTATATTTTTCACAATCAGTCCCAGCCCTTTATTAATATTATCAGCCGCCTGGCCATGTTGTAGCTGGAAACGTCGCTCCTCTTCCTGCAGATCAAGTAGCCTGCCAGTTAATGCAGATTCAAAGACAAATAAGGCATTTTTATAGAGGCTGACGCATTTTTGTGCCTGCTCTACGATACGGTTTATTTCAATATCCGCAGCATTGGCCTGATCAATCAGCAGCTCAGCATCGACAGGAATATGGCAAACTCGCGAGTCATGGGTGATTAAATGTTGTAATTGTTGTTTCGTCACTGCTGTTGCGCTCCCGGCGACAATGACAATCGATCCCTGCTGCTGGTCTGCGGGTAATGGTTTCAGAGGCTGGCGCGGTTTCTCGCGCATTAGACCCCGACGCATAGCCAGTCGCTCTGTAAAGGGGCCGGGGTCTACGGCCAGCACATTCCAGTTCAGCGCAATCACTGCCTGTGCAATAACATCAATATCATCGAGTGTGATGGCATCGATGACGATCACTCTTGATCCCTCTGACTGTCGGACCTGCAATTGGTGCCGAACAACACTTTCCCCCTGCATCACATCAGACAGTGCAATATGACCTACATGGTGTTACGTTTGATCGGCCAGCAGTTTTGGCACCCAGGATTCAGTTACTGGTGTACGAACATCGCGTGCAACATCGGTATAGGAGAGTGCCACGGAATCGATAACGGAGTAACCACCGACAAGAATTCGTCGGGACTGGGGCATAGCGGGTACCACAACGGCAGTCGTTTCTTGTGGTAGCAGCGCCAGCATGGCGTCGATTTCGTAGCCAATACCGCCACGTAACGTGGTATCAATACGTTTGGTAAAATAGTGCACGCCGCGAGCTTTTAATTGCTCAACGGCGACGCTGACTCGCTGCTGGGCCTCGGCTTTCGGCAGTGGTCTGCTGTCACTGCTGATGACCATTGCCGGATAATCCACGTCATTGCGGGAAAACGATGCGGTGTCAAAAAAGGCGGCTGTTCTTAATCCGCTACGTGCCAGTAAGACACCGACTGTTGTTGCACCTGTCAGGTCATCGGCGACGATCCCCAGTTTGCCGCTTCCTCCTTCAGGGTAGACAACCTCAATGTTGGCGGGAGTGACCCCTGAAACGTAGATATCTTCACGAATAAATTCTGCCAGTGGGCCACTTTTCCCGGTGTGATGCAGGTTAATAGTTGGGATACCGCGTTTGGGATACAGACCACAGCGCAGAGTGCCTCCGCAGTCAATCACCATGATGCCGATGTCATTTTCTGGCGGCTCGCCGTTTTTAAACACATCAATCGATGGCCAGCCTGTCAGTTCTACCAGTCTGTCGACTACTGCAGGACGGATCCCGCCGGTAATATAGGCTATTTTTTTAGGTTTATTGAGAGCGATACGGACTGGCCCGCCCCATCCTTTACTGCCCTTACTGATTAACAGATGCTTGTCCATTTTTCTGTCCCCGGAAGCAATACCGTATTATTGGTGTTTCATTTTCCAGTAGCGAGCTGCGACTAATGTCGACTCCAGCATGCTGACAGTGCCTGCTTTACCTGTACCTGCAATATCAAAAGCGGTTCCGTGGTCTACTGAACTACGAATAAATGGCAGACCGAAAGTGATAGTGACGGAACGCTCAAAGTCGAGTGTTTTACAGGCAATATGTCCCTGGTCGTGATACAGCGATAAGATGGCGTCGTACTTACCCAATTTGCCAAGGTGAAAGACGGAATCCGCCGGCACCGGACCAATGGCGTTGATGCCCATTTCTTGTGCGGCTTTCACTGCCGGGATCAGGTTATCTGCTTCTTCATGTCCGAACAGACCATTATCAGAAGCGTGTGGATTAAGGGCAGCAACGGCGATGCGCGGCTGTGGAATGTTCAGCCCGGTGAACTCATGATAAATTTGTTCGACACAGGCAAGCACGCGCTCTTTATAGGCGTAATCACAGGCATCTTTTAGCGGCATATGACGACTGACAAAAAAGACACGCAGGTTCTGCACATGAAACATCGTCAAACCGTAGTCTGATCCTGTCTCAACCTGATAGATTTCGGTGTGACCGGGCAATTTACAACCGGCTAATTTGATCGCCTCTTTATGAATGGGCGCAGTAGATACCACATCAATGGCACCCTCCATCCCCAGTTCAATCGATTTCATGACATAATCGAGAGACATTTTTCCGGCAAGTTGCTGTACTTTCCCCCATCGGATATTGTCACAGTCATAGTCCCCGGTATCCAGTACATCCAGCGAGCCCCAGCTAAATTTTGCCTCACGTGGATGCGAAATTTTATTGACTGGAAAATCACATCCCTGGATTCGCATGGCTCGTTCAATAATCGCTGTTGAGCCAATCAGAAATGGGTAACACTCATTGTAAACCTCTTTGTCCATCATGGTCGCGACCGTGATTTCGGGACCAATCCCTGCAGGATCACCGAGAGTGATTGCAACGACAGGTTTTTTCTCTGCACACATTGTCCAACCTCCTGAGATTAAAATCTTTCATTTGTTCAACTGATAATCATATGAACAAAAAGCTATCTGATGTGGGTGAAATAAATTGTGATAAACCGCACAAAAGGAATCATTACCAGATTTTCATACAAAAATGTGATCCAACATATGTTCATTACTATGATAATTGTTCATCTGATGTAAATCGCGGCATCATTACACCCGGTGCAGATTGTCAGATAGGGGAGTGAAAAAAATGAAGAAAGCCGTGATGGTGGGGACCAGCTGGAAAATGAACAAAACCCTCGCTGAGGCGCTGGCCTGGTGTGAGGAAGTCTCAGAGGCGTTACCTCAGCTTTCACACCCACAGATTCAGCCGTTTGTTATTCCTCCGTTTACCCTTATTCACCCTGTCAGTGACTTTTTCCGGCAGCATGGGATCCCAATTCTCAGCGGTGGGCAAAACATGCACCAGTCGCCGGCCGGGGCATGGACCGGAGAGATTTCAGCCAGCATGCTAAGAGATGCGGGAGCCTCACTGGTCGAGCTGGGGCACTCTGAGCGACGACAGGCATTCAATGAGAGTGATGCTGCAATCAATGAAAAAGTACACAGCGCGTTATCTCATGGCCTGCGCCCGTTGGTCTGTGTGGGAGACAGTGCGGCGGAGAAAACCTGGGGGGTTTCTGTTGAAAGCGTGCTGCGCCAGGTAAGCATTGCTTTGTATCAGGTCAGTGCGGATCAGGCAGCTCAGGTGATCTTCGCTTATGAGCCGATATGGGCGATAGGTGAAAAGGGAACTCCGGCGTCGCCGGACCAGGTTGCCATATTACATGGTGCTCTGCGTAACATGCTCTGCACACGGTATGGTGAACAGGTGGGTAAGGTGATGACGTTATTATATGGTGGCAGTGTCTCGACGGATAATTGCGAAGCCCTGTTTTCGCAGCCAGATGTCGATGGTCTCTTCATTGGGCGGGCTGCCTGGAGGGCTGATGGTTACTGTGAGATTGTGCGGCGTATCCGCAGGATGTTGCTTGCGGATTAATGTCGTCAGTAAAAGTCTGGTACTGGCTGAGTTAGGAACGGGTTGTTATCACATCATTGCAAACCCCCTGCATCGCTATGCTGGTCGGGAAATCATATGGAATTTTTCAATGGCGAGCCTATCCCATCACAGCGGTTTGCCTGCCACGTTGAACCAGGTTAGTGCTCAAACTGGTTATGCCTGCCGGGAAAGGCTCTGAGTTAAAAAGTGACTGCTAAATTAAATTAAAAAGCGTCGAATGAAGGAAACTTAAAGCATTATCTATTTTAATGTTTCTTTTGTGCTAATCTTTAGGGTAATAAGATTTCTAAAATGTAACCCCTTTGTTTTCCGAATACCTTAATGTTAATTACTCTTATCTCACTTTATTAATATTTATTATTTTTTTGGAGTAAATTAACCATTATGAAAAAACTCCAAAAAAAGCCACAGCAGTGGGGTTGTTTAACTAACTAAAAGTCTTAATATCCGCTGCGTTCATGTGTTGCAAAAAAAAACAATTGTGCATATGTATTAACAATCAAGAGGGTGATTATATCATTCAGCAGGGCTTCTGTTTGTTGCGAATGAAAATTAACCTATTGATTATTATGGAAGTGTTATTTTTATTTAATCACGTGAAACATATCTGAATTACACAGATGGATAGTGTGCGTAAGAGCGCATTAGAGATTTTAACTTAAGGAAAAGTCAGCATGAAAATGACAGCATTAGCAGTGGTACTGGCAGCAACAGCAGGTATGAGCATGAATGTAAACGCCGCTAACCAGGGAAGTGGTAGCCTTACTTTCAAAGGTTCAATCATTGAAGCACCTTGCTCAATTAACCCTAACTCTTCTAATCAGGAAGTTGATCTGGGACAGGTTAACTCAGCACAACTGAAAAACAGCGGTACCTCTACACCGCAGAACTTCCAGATCAACCTGGAAAACTGTGCATTAACCAAGAAAGAAGATGGCACCACTATTGCTCCTACTCTGAAATTGACGTTTGGTGGAGCTCCGGCAGTAGCAGGTAATAGCTCTTGGTTTGGTATCACTGGTAATGCAAGTGGCGCGGGTATCGTGATCACTGACGCTGCAAGCAACAAGATCCCAGTTGGCGGTTTAAGTGTGACTCGTAGCTTGCTGGAAGGCAGCAATACTCTGAGCTTCTCTGCTTACTTACAGGGTATTGGTTCAACTGTTACTCCTGGTAACTTCCAGTCTATCGTAGACTTTATTCTTGCTTACGAATAAGCCACGGTGATGAATCATATCCCTGGTTAACTCCAGGGATATATTAAAACAAGAAAATAAACCGTTAACTGTGTGCGCTTTGACCGGCTACGAATCCATCTCCTGCAGCCATAGGCAACTGAGCAGGTAAGCGTACACAGATTGAATTTTTATCTTCTTTTTTTTCATTCTATTGGTATGAAGCGACTTTGGTAAAAGTAATGGCAAAGACGCACCCGAAGGTTCTGACAATTGGTTTAAATCAGCCGCTGCTTTAACAAAGTTTATCCTGTCGCCTGTTGGCGCATGGAGTAGTAGTCAGTCTGATTATTCACCGGGGTGCGTGATGAAGGATCTGGGTTACAGCGTCGTTATCTCCCGCAAGACTGATAAAAAAATGGGCAGTCTGGTTAATTTAAACTGCTGTTTCAATGAACAGAATGGATATGTGTAGTTGTGATACTACGATGGCACAGACGATTAATGGAATAAATCAATGTCATGTTGGAAACTACGCCCTTGTGCTGTATTGCTAATCGCAAGCTTTGCTTTTCCAGCCTGGTCGGTGGAGTTCAACACCGACATACTTGATGCGGAAGATAAAAGCAATATTGACCTGTCCAGGTTTTCTCAGGCGGGTTATATCATGCCGGGTACATACTCTTTTACCGTAAAGCTTAATGAAAAAACCATTACTGAGCAGGACATAGATTTTAAAGAGACGCATCCGGATCAGAGTTCGGAGGTGGTCGTTCGGGCGTGTTTTAGCCCTGCTCAGATTGATTTACTGGGTCTGAAAGAGCAGGCATTAAAGAAAATCAGTTTTGATAATCAGGAACACTGCGCCGATTTATCTGCTTTGCAGGGCGTGGTTCTTCGCGGTGATATGTCAAAGTCAACGCTGTTCATTACGATTCCTCAGGTATGGCTGGAGTATAATAGCCCTAACTGGCTCCCCCCGGCGCGCTGGGAGGACGGGATTCCGGGTGCCATGTTTGACTATACAATCAATAGCAGTTTTACCCGTAACCAGCATCAGGGTAACGCCAGAAATATCAGTGGTACCGGTACGGCAGGGGCTAACTATGGCCCGTGGCGTCTGCGTGGTGACTGGCAAGCGAATTATATTAAAGATCGTCAGGAATCATCCAGCAGTCATCTCGACTGGAGCCGTATTTATGCCTTTCGCGCGCTGAGAAGCATGATGTCACGACTGATGGTTGGAGAAGACTACTTGAATTCTGACCTGTTTGATGCATGGCGCTTTACGGGTGCATCATTGATGAGTGATGAGAGTCAGTTGGCACCAAACTTGCGAGGCTACGCACCAGAAGTGGCGGGTGTTGCACGCACCAATGCCAAAGTCGTGGTGAGTCAGCAGGGCCGCGTGATTTATGAATCGAATGTTGCTGCAGGGCCTTTCCGCATCCAGGAGCTGAATAATGCCATCAACAGTGAGCTGGATGTGCGGGTTGAGGAACAGGATGGCACGGCGCAAACCTTTCAGGTTACCAGCGCCAGTGTGCCTTATCTGACCAGACCGGGACAAGTTCGCTACAAATTTGCCACCGGACGTCCTTCAAATTACCAGCATAAGATGGAAGGTCCGTTATTTGCCACCTCAGAAGTTTCATGGGGAGTATCGAATAACTGGTCGGTGTACGCTGGGGCAATCATGTCACAAAAGTACACCAGCCTGGCAGTAGGGTTAGGACGTGATTTGTATAAATTGGGGGCGCTCTCTGTAGACGTTACACAGTCTGTAGTGGTCAACTAATTTCGGCCACACGACCTGACTGTTCGTGGAACAGCCGCTCTGATTCATTTGGCGTTAAGCCACCGTTATACCAGTGGGGCCGGATGGCACTGTAATAGCCCGTGATGTAGCTGATTATCGCGCTCTGAGCCTCGTTGAAGCTGTTATAGCCCTTCGTCGGCACCCATTCGGTCTTCAGGCTCCGGAAGAACCGCTCCATCGGGGCATTATCCCAGCAGTTACCCCGGCGACTCATGCTCTGCTTTATCCGACAGCGCCACAGAGCCTGCCGGTACTGACGGCTGGTATAGTGGCTGCCCTGATCGCTGTGGAACATCACGCCTGTTGGCTTACCCCGAAGCTCCCAGGCCATCTGCAATGCTTTGACCGTGAGGGCCGAGTCCGGCGACGTCGATATCGCCCAGCCCACAGGTTTGCGGGCGAACAGATCCAGCACTGCTGCCAGATAAGCCCAGCATTTTCCCGTCCAGATATACGTCACATCGCCGCACCAGACCTGATCCGGCGCGGTAACCGCGAACTGCCGGTCGAGATGGTTCGGTATTTCAATGTGTTCGTTCCCGCCGCGTTTGAATTTATGCGCCGGGACCTGGCAACTGGCGATATCCAGCTCTTTCATCAGCTTACCGGCCAGCCATCGCCCGAGTCTGACGCCCTTAGCGCTGACCATCGTGGCGATACTTCTCGCGCCAGCAGAGCCACCACTGGCGTTCCAGACTTCACTGACGAGACTCCGTTTAACGGCACGCTCGGCGTCAGAATCCCTGCCATTTTTACGAATGTAGCGATAACTGCTTCGGTGAACACCGAACAGCCGGCCCAATGGCGCTACCGGGTAGTGCGCCCTCAGACTGTCTATTATCGTGAACTGTTCAGGGAGTCCGACATCAAGAGCGCGGTAGCCTTTTTTAGGATTTCATTCTCCATTTCAAGGCGTTGTATCCGTTTTCTCATTTCCCTGAGTTCAGTCTGCTCAGGCGTCAGAGGCAGCCCCGGGGGCGTTTTCCCCTGGCGCTCGATACGTAACGATTTTACCCGGCGGTTGATGGCGGAGAGGCTGACGTTCATCGCCTTAGCCGCCTCGCCGTGAGTGTAGTTCTGATCCAGGACCAGTTTTGCCGCTTCGACTTTAAATTCAGCAGTAAATGCTTTGCTCATTGGTTCACCTATAAGATGTTGAGGTGAGCATATCACCTCTGCTCAGGTGGCCAAATTCAGTGTGCCACTACAGTTCGCAGGCTAAAGCCTGAGCTATTGAAATCCGTTGACGTTGTCCACCCGATAGCGAAGCAGGGCGGCGTGTCAGCAGATGGCTATCAAGAGACACTAACGCTAACAGCTCAGTGATCCGTTGTTTTTTCTGCTGTGTATCCAGCCTTGAGTGAAGATCAAGCGGCTGCAATAGCACTTGTTCTACAGTATGTTGTGGATCAAAAGAACTTAAAGGATCCTGAACGATGGTTTGAATATGCGGACGAATAACCCTGCGTTGACGTTCTTTTAACTTGCTCCATGGCTGATTGAGTAGTTGTATATCACCAGTATCAGGTGTTTGCAGGGCGAGGATCAGTTTGCCCAGTGTGGTCTTACCTGAACCAGAATCCCCAACAATGCCTACCGTTTCCCCTTTTTTAAGCGTTAATGAGACATCGTCTACCGCCTGCAGTGTGTCACCATTTGGCAGGCGAAAAGCACGCGAGACATGCTGAACGGATAACACAGTTTCGGGGCTATCGGCGGTTGTCGATACAGGAATGGAAGAGAGCAAAACATTTTGCAATGGGTCATGCCCTGTGAGCCAGGTCCCGCGAGACTGACGCGTGGGTACTGATGACAATAATTTTATTGTATAAGGATCCTGGGGGGAATTGAGCACCTGATGAACAGGGCCACTTTCTCTCGGTCTGCCGTGCTGCATAACCACCACGCGGTCAGCAATGTCTGCAACCACCGATAAATCATGGGTGATTAATATGATACCGATCCCCAGCCCGGCTAATGATCTGAACTCTTCGAGTATCTGCTTCTGGATCGTCGCATCAAGAGCTGTGGTAGGCTCATCTGCGATCAATACTGCGGGTTGTCCGGCTAATGCCGAGGCAATCAATGCTCTCTGGCGCAATCCTCCCGATAACTGGTGCGGGTACATTTGCGCACGATTGACGGGGTCAGGTATCCCTACCGTCTTAAGCAACGTATTCACCTGGGCGGGAATTTCTTTGCGTGAAGCTAGTTGGTGTGCCAGCAGAGGCTCAGCAATTTCCTGGCCTATCCGGCGCAGGGGATCTAAGGAGCTTAGGGCATCCTGTAACACAAAACCGATTTTACGCCCACGAATTTTACGCCACGCCGCCTGACTTTGATGTCGTAAATCGATCTCACCCTTACCGTGCTTATCCTCTCCGGTTAGTGCTAAGCGTTTCGCTGATACTTCCGCATTTGTACCGGCCAGGCCAACTAATGTCCTTGCAGTGACAGACTTTCCCGAGCCAGATTCACCGACTAAGGCAATAATTTCACCAGCATGTAAGGTAAAAGAGACACCAGTAACTGCATTAACCGCTTGCTCGTGGGATAAGAAGCGAACATGCAAATCTTCAACCTGCAAAATAGCTCGTCGTTGTTGAGTGAGGTCAGCATTCATTAAATATCACCTCGGGCGATTAATCGTTGCACTCGTCTGCCGAATAACGTAATGGTGATCACCGATAGTGCAATCACCGTGGCGGGCATCAAACTTATCCAGGGCGCACTGTCGAGATAGTTTCGGCCATCGGCCAGCAATGCCCCCCACTCAGCAGTGGGGGGTGTGACGCCTAACCCCAAAAAGCTTAATGCTGATGCAGCCAGCACCGCGTGACCTACACCGATAGTGGCCAGGATAATCAACGGGCGCAGGGTATTAGGGACAATATGCCGAAAAATAATCCGCCCGTAGGGTGATCCTAATGCCACAGCATGTTCGACAAAACCGGAGGATTTAACCAATAACACTTGTGAACGCACCAGACGCGCATAACCGGCAATCGAGGCGATGCCAACTGCCAGTAGCGTATTTTCAGGCCCTCTTCCCATCACGGCAATGACTAATAACGCTAACAGTAAATCAGGAAAAGCTAACAGAATATCCAGTATGCGCACCAGTGGGGCACGGATAAACCCTGGGGCGAGTACCGCCGCATTACCGAATAGTATGCCACCTAAACAGGCGATTAACGTGGCACCTAAACCAATGCTGAGTGATAACGATGTACCATAAATCACCCGCGAATAGACATCTCTGCCTAACTGGTCGGTACCAAACCAATGATGGGCATTGGGTGGCTGGAGAATAGCGGTGAAGTCCAGCTCATCAGGCGAGTAATGGGTAAACCATGCAGGAAAAAACATCGCCATAAACAATATTGTTAGCCCCAGTCCGGGCACCAGTAAACCACGATATTTCATTATTCTTTGGGGTGACAGCCACTGCTGAGCTTTATTTATTTCACTGACCTGACTACGCATCAGACACTCTCCTTCTTACGTAAACGCGGGTCAATTAACAGATAAAGGGCATCAATTAATAAATTAATCACCACAAATAAAAAAGCAGAAAACATCACTAATCTAAGCACTAACGGCATGTCACGATTTTCGATCGCACTCAACATAATTTGCCCGATACCGGCTCGCCCAAAAACTGTTTCGGTTAATACCGAACCACCCAGTACCGATGCCAGCAAAGTACCTGCCAGCGTTGATATAGCCAGCGCAGCATGACGCAGAACATGGCGGGTACGTAACGTAAATTCACTGACACCGCGGGTTCTGACGGTGGTGGCAAAAGGCTGAGCTAATGCTTCCTCCATACCATCGCGCAGTACCTGACTTAACACAGCGATTAATGGCAGACTCAGGGTAATTACTGGCAACACCAGCGATTTCAGCCCATCATTCCCGGTGACGGGAAGCCACTGTGAATAAAAACTAAAAACACTCAGCAGTAAAATACCAATCCAATAGACAGGGGTACTTAACAGGATCAGTTCTACTCCGACGATAAAATTTTTCGCTCTGTTTCGGTATCCTGCAGTGAATACCGCATTAATGATGGCTATCAGTAGCGCAAAACTTAATCCACCCAGGGCCAAAGGCAGTGTTTCCTTTAATCCATTACATATTGATGAATAATCTCTGCTCTGACTGTCTCATCAACCACGCCTTCACCCCCTGTCAGAATGCTAACAGGGTCACCCGGTATAAATTTAACCACCACAAAAGAGAGCGTTGCTGCGCCCCAGAGCACAGCAACGATCATCAGCAGGCGGTGGATAACGAACCGTAATTTACGGTTTAATCCATGCATCATAGAAGTTTGGCTTCGCATTAGTCGCCCAGTTGATCCCCTGGACTTGTTTAGAAACACCAAGCTGGTACGCAGGAATGTACAGTGGCACGACATAGGCCTGATCAATCACCTGATGCTGAATTTCATGATATAAGCGCTCACGTTCTTTCGGGTTTGCGCCTACGGCTTCCAGTAATTTATTATCCAGCGTACTTACACGTGCGAAATTATTGCCCTGTGGCGGTGTGTACGCTGAGTGGAACACGGTACGCAGGATATCTGGCTCAGGACGGACAAAAAAGTTGGAGGCAATATCATACTCACTTGATGCCGTTTGCTTATCGAACACACCTGCATCAACGGGGTCAAGTTGCAAATTGAACCCTGATTTTTTGGCCTGTTGTTGGATGGCCTGGAACAACGTGGCATCGGCAGCCTCTATATTCGTCGGGACATAGGTAAAGCGAACCAGAAGTTGTTGACCCTCTTTAGTACGATAGCCCTCTTTATCTCTTTTGTTCCAACCCGCTTCATCTAACAGACGACCCGCTTTCTCAAAGTTATAACCCCATGACTGACGCACTGATGGATCATAATAAAGAGTTGCCGGACCTACCACATTGTCTGCGGCACGCAAGGAGCCGAAGAAAGCCGCATTGACAGCAACTGACCGGTCAATGGCGCTTTGGAAAGCTTTACGCACCTTCAGGTCGGTGAAGACCCCTTTCCCGGTATTTAAGTATAAAACGCGGTTAACACCCGGGTTTTCATGGGTGATGACATTTGATTTTGGATTATTTTTATCCTGTTTGAAATTTACCGGTGGCACAGCATCAATGGCCTGAATTTGACCGCTGTTTAACGCCCCTAATCTCACAGACGCTTCAGGTAAATATTTAAATTCAATATGATCCAGATAGGCTGGGCCCTGATGAGTAGCATAACCTGGTCCCCAATGGTAATCAGCACGTTTGGTTAGCTTGCTACCGCTGCCTTTAACAAACGAATCCAGGCGGAAAGGACCCGAGCCCACCAGAGTGAAACTGGTATTTTGCGTGTTCTTCAAATAGGTGGATGACTGAATACCAAGATAGGGCAGACTTAACCCCTGTAGCAGAGGGGTAAAGGGCTGGTCATAGCGAATGACAACGGTATAGTCATCTGGTGTGGTAACCGATTTAACCGGGCCAAGTAAAGATTTTGAATAGGGGGAGATGGTTTTAGGATCCAAAATACGATCAAAATTATACTTAACTGCTTGAGCATTCAACGGTGTGCCATCACTGAACGTCACATCTTTACGCAAATGGAATACATATTCTTTATTGTTATCGTTGATTTCCCAGCGCTCAGCGAGCCACGGTGTAAAGCTATTGTCCTCTGCCTGCCCGACCAGAGAATCCAGTACATTGCGTGAGACGACTGCCGCGACAGAGTAAGCGGTCAGTGATGGATCAATGATTGGCGTATCACTGCCTAAACCCACCGTTAATGTACCACCACTGACCGGTTTTTCAGTGGCGGCAAAGCTTGAGGACGTGGTGAATAAACTGAATGCTACGGTCATTGCCGTCAACAAACGGCCATTCGACTTCTGAAGATAGGTGTGTTGTTTACTCATCGTTGTTTCCTGTTCAGACCATCGCTGGATAAATTGCGTTAGCATCACTCTATAAATAAGACGTTGAGTAGAAAAGGAATAAAAAAAATGAGTTATATTTTTTAATTATAAGTTAACAATCAGGAGATGTACTGGTCATGGCGTTAACATTTTTCAGAATGTTTAAAAACGCAGAGACATTCGGCAGGTTGGTGCAGGAAAAAAGGCTCAGGCAATGATGAGGGGATGTTGGGTGAATCGGGCTTGACGCAGAGTGATCTCCTCTGCGGGACATATTTAATCTGCTGGAAAATCGCTAAATGTGAATGGGCTATTTTCACGGGACACATACATCTGCTATGAGACCTAACTAAGGATTTCTGCTTTTTCCTGAGAGGGTTTTGCGACACTTATGTAAACGACAAAAAAGCCACCCGGTTGAAGGTGAATTAACTGCATGATTTACATCACTAAATTTGGTGGCCCCTGCTGGACTTGAACCAGCGACCAAGCGATTATGAGTCGCGTGCTCTAACCAACTGAGCTAAGGGGCCTGCGGCGCGGAAGTATAATGTAACTTGCCATCACGATCCACAAGAAATGTATTATCAGGGAATAACTGTAGAAAAAGCATCCACTTTTTGCCATTTTCCTTGCTGTGGCGTGGTGAACAGGACGTAAAAAATATGTCAAACGTCATCAAAATGTCATAAAACTCACCCCATACTTGGCGCGTTTTCTCATGACCTGTATGACAGAACGATGAAGATTCATTTTAAAAGCTAATGTGTTTTTGGTTTTTAACGGGTAATCCTCTGATAGTATTGTCTTTCAGGATCAATTTTTGATTTAAATGTTTAAGTTATTCTAATTTATTACGGTGGTGATGTTGCACTATCTACGCGCTACGAGCGTAGATAAAATAATGTCGCTCTTTGTTGCGATGTGTGATGCTTTCACTGCTGTTTACAGGTCAGTGTGGTTGATGTGGTTGATGTGATTGATTTGACTGGTTTTTAAACCAGCGGACGTTAACCTGCAGTGATAACCCCAACACCAGGGAATCGATTACTGACCTTATTATTAGATGAAAAAAAAGTGTCCTCTCAGGCGGGTCTGGCTGATTCAGCCAGGCCCGCCTGGGAAGGCGGCAACAGACCTCCTGCCTACAGGGATATCCGATGGCTATAACAACACAACATCAGGATGACAAAATGTCATCCGGCGCATCTGCCGCAGACGTTCGTCTGCAAACTGCCGAGGGACGTAAAGATTTCTGGCGCGCTACATTCTCCTGCTGGCTTGGAACCGCGATGGAATATGCTGATTTTGCACTCTATGGTCTGGCGGCGGGTATTATTTTTGGTGATGTCTTTTTTCCCGGCGCCAGCGGCACCATCGCACTCCTGTCAAGCTTTGCTACCTGGTCGGTTGGGTTTATTGCCCGGCCAATCGGCGCGCTGTTTTTTGGCTGGTTAGGTGACAGGAAAGGCAGAAAGGTAGTGATGGTTTCCACCATTATCCTGATGGGACTCTCAACTACACTTATCGGATTGATTCCCAGCTATGCCTCAATCGATGTCTGGGCGCCGGCATGTCTGGTGATTTTGCGATTTACTCAGGGATTTGGTGCTGGCGCTGAGTTGTCTGGTGGTACGGTGATGTTGGGCGAGTATGCGCCTGCTCAAAAACGCGGATTAGTCTCGTCCATCATTGCGCTTGGCTCTAACAGTGGCACATTGATCGCTTCGTTAGTCTGGTTGCTGGTGGTGCAGATGGATCAACAATCATTACAGGAGTGGGGATGGCGCATTCCTTTCCTCTGTAGTTCGTTGATTGCTCTGGTTGCATTGTGGATCCGCCGTCATCTGCAGGAAACCCCGGTATTCGAGCGGCGTAAAGCTGAGCTTGAGTCTGAACGTCATGCCGTGCGGCAGGCAAACAATGTCACCATCGAAAGTCGCTCTTTCTGGCAGCGTAGCCGCGCTTTTTTCACGATGGTCGGATTACGTATTGGTGAAAATGGTCCCTCTTATCTTGCACAGGGCTTTATCATTGGTTACGTGGTGAAAGTACTCAGTGTGAATAAATCGGTGGCGACCACCGCTGTTTTCATTGCCTCGGTATTGGGTTTTTTGATTATTCCTTTGGCGGGCTGGTTGTCAGACCGATTTGGCCGTCGGATTGTGTATCGTTGGTTTTGCCTGTTATTGATTCTTTATGCGTTTCCGGCATTTATGCTGCTTGATTCCCGTGAGCCGATGATTGTTATCGCGACTATTGTCGTGGGGATGGGGCTCGCCTCATTGGGTATTTTTGGTGTACAGGCTGCCTGGGGTGTCGAGATGTTCGGGGTGCGCAATCGCTATACTAAAATGGCCACTGCTAAAGAGTTGGGTTCCATCCTTTCGGGAGGAACAGCCCCACTGGTTGCCGCAGCGCTGTTGTCATGGACCGGACACTGGTGGCCAATTGCCGTCTATTTTGCAGCTATGGCCGGTATTGGTTTTGTGACCACATTCTTTGCGCCTGAAACTCGGGGACGTGATTTGAATGATCCGGAAGATGCTATCTGAGGGCCCCCCACTCTTGCGCTGCTGACTGAACTGAGGGCAAAAAGTTTGGCGAAATATCCTCATGGGCGAGTAACCCGTAACGACGTTGCCAGAGAAGCGGGTACTTCAGTGGCAGTGGTCAGTTATGTCATTAATATCAGTTATGTCATTAATAACGGTCCCCGTCCCGTGGCGGAAGCAACACGTCGGCGGGTGGAAGAGGCGATTGAGAAAACCGGTTATCGTCCTAATAGTCTCGCACGCGCGCTGGCTTCGGGAAGAACCAAAACATTTGGTCTGATTGTACCTAATATCAGTAATCCTTTTATCGCTTCTTTCGCTCATGCCTTACAACAGGAAGCTTTGAGCAATGGCATGGTGATGTTGCTGGGTGATTCAGGTGACAGTCGCCAGCGAGAGCTGGAGTTAATTCACAGTCTGCTGAGTCAGCAAGTGGACGGACTACTGTATAACAGTGTCGATCGCCATCCTTATATCGAGGTTATCCAGAACAGCGGAACACCGTTCGTGATGCTGGAGCGGGTAGAGAGTGGTGTGGCAGTGAATCTGCTCGGTGTTGATGAGTGCGCGGCGGCGCGTCAGGTAACAGAGCACCTGTTGCACCATGGCTATCAGGATATTGGTATCATCAGTGGTCCTTTGCATATGCTTAATGCTCAGGATCGATTGCGTGGCTGGCAGCAGGCAATGAGTGACTTTTCCTTACAGCAGCGCCCAGAGTGGATCTATCCGGCCGCTTTCACGCGTGAAGGCGGATATCAGGCGACAAAACTCATGCTGCAGCAGGCACAAATCCCTCGTGCCCTGTTTATCGCCAATGAACATCAGGCCATCGGTTGTATTCGTGCACTCTCCGAAAGCAACATGACGGTACCGGGTGATATCGCACTGGTCTGTTTCAATGGTACGGATCACGGTGCTTTCCACGTGCCAGCGCTAACTTCAGTTCGTCAGCCAGTGTATGATATGGCTCGCAAGGCATTGAAAATATTAACACATCCTAATCATCAGCCCAGTGTGGTCGAGTTTTCTCACCAGCTGGAGATAGGCGAATCCTGCGGATGTTTGTGGGATGACGACAGAAGGCAGAAAGAGAACGATGAAAAGAATCATTATTGACTGTGACCCTGGTAACGGGATTGCGGGTGCGAATGTTGATGATGGGCTGGCAATTGCATTAGCGCTCAGTTCTCCGTCACTCTCACTGGAACTGATAACGACGGTGGCGGGAAATACCCCCTGCGATGTCGGGTTTGATGTTGCAAGAGATTTACTGCAACGGCTAGACCGCACTATCCCGGTACGCAAAGGTGCTACGCAGGCGTTGCAGGAGCCACCGGCACCCTGGCGGGAAGTACTGGATAACCGGGTGCGTGATGTCGGTCTGGATTATCTCTGGGAAGGTGTTCGTCGTCCGGCACATTTCACTGATGCCAGTGAAGAAGAGGCGGCAGATGCGATAGGTAAACTGATTTGCGACAACCCTGGCGAAATTACTGTCGTAGCTATTGGTCCTCTGACAAATATCGCTCTGGCATTAGATCGTTATCCTGCAATGGCACAGGCTGTGCAGGAAATCGTGATAATGGGGGGGGTTTTTGCCCTTGATGACTATATCAAAGACACCAATTTTGGTGTTGACCCTGAGGCGGCCCATCGGGTGCTTAATAGCGGTGCCTCGCTGACACTGGTCCCGATGGATGTCACCACGCAGACATTAATGACCCATCAGGATCTTGATACTATTGCCACAGGTAAGACGCCATTGTGTGATTTTATTGTCGAGACATTCCGTCCGTGGATGGATTACTCGATCAAAACGCGGCGTCTGGAAGGGTGCTGGATCCATGATGCACTGGTGGTCGCCTGGTTATTGGACAGAGAGGTCGCGACTGCGGCGGCTTATTTTGTTGATATTGAAATTCGTGAAGGGCGTATCAGGGGTAAATCGTGGCGTTATCAACAGCCATTGCGTTTGAGTGTCGGTATTGAGGAGCCGGTCAATCAACCAGCGACTATTTTGACCCAGGTCGATAATACCCGCCTGATCACATTAATCACCGCGGCACTGACAGCACAGTAAAGCCTTTTCATCGCGGCTGACAATACTTTTTCGGGCAGGTTTCACAAGGCGCAATATCGGGTAACTGATAGCGCAGGCAGCAGGTGCGGCGTTGAAGTGCACCTGCCTGCTGTCGCAGCGTGTGAAAGAACGGATTATCATGACCATCAGATAAGTGACGAATTAAAAAAATATCCTCCATCAAAGTCTTAGTGCAGGGCATGCTGGGAATATCTGCCGATGCAGTTAAAAACCAGTGTAATAGCATCCCGGTATTGCACCAGATAAGTCGCTCGCTGATTCCGCCCTGTTTGGTAATGGCAGCTGTCACCGGGATTAAATGCTGGTGAATAATCAACTCAATACGTGCACGGGCTGAGAGTGTATCCCCCTCATCTACCTCCCTGATATCCCACCAGAAAGCAGCCGGCTGGCCTGAATCCTTGACGCTCACCCGCCAGCGGTGATGCGAACAGTCAATCATTTTCATCTGAGGTAACACCGCCAGCAACATGGGGGGAAGCAGCAGCCCCAGATACCACTGAGCCCAAAAAGAGAGCAGTGCTTTTTGCTGAGCAGGGGCATCTGAATGATGCCGATAAATAAACCTGCGGTAATGTGACAGTAACCAGGGGAAGGTTTCTGCTGCTGACCATTCCGACAGCGACATACTTTTTTCTGGTGCGACACCGCCTAATTGAAGAGTTTCCAGCACATGAAGGAAGTGTCTGGCGAAGCGAGTGCGTAATCGGACGATGTTATCGTCCTGCTGAATGAGCTGTTGTGCAGGTGATGATGATTGCAACGGTAAGGTCATTAGTGACGCACAACTATAAATAAGAAAGAGAATGATTATCTTTCAATAAAAAAGTTAACTCAATCTCTGAATGGTAAATAGTGTGATATCTGCAGGGGATGATTTCGTATAACCCATTAAAAAGTAATGTTATTAAAAATAAAAATTCGATTAGTTAACCTGAAAAAATAACGTTGCGTTCCTGAGCTGCATGCTGCAGAATCGCTCTGTCAATATGATATTGACAATCATTATCATTTGTAATTGTGTGGATTAATGCGGCCAGAGAGCAAAAATCCTGCGGGGGAACAAAATATGACCAGTTTGAAAAATCTCGAAAGTGGCTGAGGAATGCTTTTGCCTTGTGCACTGGTTGCGGCAATTGCGTTGATGAAACTTGAATTTAATGAGTGGCGTATCATTGTTGTGACTGGCTTTCTGGCAACACTGATTATGCTGTTTCACCATCGTCTTCGTCATTATCTGTTATTACCTTCCTGCGTCGCGGTAACCGGAGGTTTGGCGGCAATCTCAGCAAAATACGGATTGCTGTAAAGCAGATAAGGTTTTATTTCATGGGATTGGGCTGGAAAATAAGAGCGCGGGGCCGGGGGAACATCAACGTGGTGCGAAGAGAGGGACTTGAACCCTCACGTCCGTAAGAACACTAACACCTGAAGCTAGCGCGTCTACCAATTCCGCCACCTTCGCGCAGGTGCAGTAACAATGAACAATGTGATAAATGGTGCGAAGAGAGGGACTTGAACCCTCACGTCCGTAAGAACACTAACACCTGAAGCTAGCGCGTCTACCAATTCCGCCACCTTCGCAGACCAACAGCATGCTTATTACATACTGCTACCACAGGAGGCGCATTCTAGAGATTTTCCCCGGTACGTCAACTGTTATTTAGCTAAAACCACCGCAGAATCACGTTGCGAACGCAACCAGAGGTGATTGCTGTTGGTGGTGTCGTGTCGTTATCGCTCTGAAGCCAGTGTCATCCTGCTTTTACTGTCCTTCGCCAGATCGCACGATAGACTTTAAAACGTCCGGTTTGTGCCAGCACCTCATGGCTGCCAAAGGTTTCATCAAGCAGCTGTGGGTATGGTAAAAATGAGTTGGCGACAATACGTAATTCCCCGCCGGTATTCAGATGTTTAGCGGCACCTGTGATCAAGGTTCGTGCAGCATCAAGTGAAGTTTGCATCCCCTCATGAAAAGGAGGATTGGACATGATCATGTCGAAACGACCGGCAATATCAGAATAAACATTACTGGCGATCACCTCTCCGCTTATCTGGTTAGCTTCCAGCGTTGCTTTACCGGACGCAATCGCGGCGGCACTCACATCACTTAGCGTCAAGCGAACTTTCGGTGACAGTCTGGCAAGGCATACAGAAAGTACCCCTGCACCACAGCCGATATCCAGAACTTTTCCTTTCATGTGGGGTTTAAATGTGGGGATCAGCAGCTGACTGCCAGTATCCAGCGCATCGCGGCTGAACACCCCAGGAAGGGTTTTGATGACCAGCGGGGGCAGTGCGTACTCTGCCCAGCAGCGGCTGAGATCAAACTGGGTGGCAGCATCAAGTCTGGCATGATAGAGGCCACAACGTCGTGCGCTGTCGATTTTCACCAGCGAAGCTACGTCAGCAAGCATTTCGGTAGCACTCCGCACTCCGCTACGGTTTTCCCCAACAATAAAAAGATCGCTGCCTGTCGGCAGTAGTGACAGCAGGTTGTCTAACTGAAAGCGTGCTTCTGCTTTGTTTTTAGGCCATAAATAGATCAGCGTATCGCAGCCTGTTACGCTCTCTGCACTGGCAATAAGTGAGAACTCTACTCTCTCTCCCAGCGCAGACTGTAAGCGCTGCCAGTGGTGATATTGCTGAGTATGTACCTGAATATGTGCCGCAGAGAGTTGTGCGGGTAGAGTATCCTGCAAATCACCGGCGAAGAGAACGCGACGGTGGGTAAATTGGTCACTGTGGCGCAGAATTACTTCACTGGCCGGAGTAAATGCAGACATCTGGTGCTCCTTAAAAATAAGTAAAGGGATTATACGCAGATTTCCCTGCAGAAGAAGAGAGGGGTTTATTGGCGCTCACCGCGGGTTTTGTTAGCATAAACGAATATGACACACTTGAGGAAAGCAGCATGTCGGTTAAGCGTGACCAGTTACTGCAACAAATGGGGATTACTCGCTACCAGTTGCGACGACCACGTGCTCTGCGGGGAGAAGTATCAATAGCCCTGGATTCAGAGACGCGGTTACTGATTATTGCTGAGACACTTCCCCCCCTGAGTGCCCCGTTGATGGACGATGCGTTACGCGCAATGGGGATTACGGCACAACAGGTGATGGAGCTGACACCGGATCAGACCCCGATGTTGCCAGAAACGCACTCCTGTGTTTGCTGGTATCTTGGGGAAGGCGAAGCCGACCCGGCAAACCCTTTGACGATAGTGTCACCTTCCTTTTCCTCACTTAACCACAATGCTGACGCAAAACGTGCGTTATGGCAGCAGATAACTCATCATGAACGCTATTTCTTTACTGACTGGAGCGCATCTTGCTCAGGCACTGATGCTGGAAAAACGTGCTCACCTTTTCCCCTGGAGCGAAGCGACATTGCTTGCCAGTCAGGGAGCGCGTTATCTTAATCTCGCTCTTACCCGGGAAGATAAACTGATTGCTTTCGCTATCACTCAGGTGGTGCTGGATGAGGCAACACTGTTTAATCTGGCGGTAGACCCGGATTTTCAGCGTCAGGGTTTAGGTGAGCAACTGTTAACCGGCTTGATTGCACATCTGGTTGAGCGCGGAGTACAAATGCTGTGGCTGGAAGTGAGGGCATCAAATCATGCGGCTATCAGCCTGTATGAGAAGTTGTGCTTTAATGAAGTCTCACGACGCCGTGATTATTACCCCGCACCAGGCGGGAAAAAAGAAGATGCTATTGTGATGGCACTCATGCTGTAACTCGCGAGGATAATTTTTTATGGTAGAGCACTTTGACTGGGTGTTGTTCGATGCCGATGACACGCTGTTTCATTTTGATGCATTGGCCGGGCTACAGTCACTTTTCGGTCACTACGGTGTGGATTTCACGGCTGAGGATTATGCGACTTATCAGTCATTGAATAAACCGCTCTGGGTTGCGTATCAGCAGGGAAATATCGATGCAGCAACATTACAACATCAACGGTTTACCGGCTGGGCTGAGAAGTTAAACCTCAGTACCGCAGAGTTAAATGAGCGCTATTTGCAAACGATGGCTGAAGTGTGTAAGCCGCTGGCCGGTGCTCAGGCTCTGCTAACACAGCTTTCAGGTCGGGTAAAGTTAGGCATCATTACCAACGGCTTTACTGCATTGCAGCAGCGGCGACTGATTCATAATGGCTGGCAGGACACTTTTGATCTGCTGGTGATTTCTGAGCAGGTGGGATATGCCAAACCACATCCGGAAATTTTCGAGTACGCACTGGAAAAAATGGGGCGACCAGAACCGGACAGAGTGCTGATGGTCGGTGATAATCCCGATACGGATATAGCGGGCGCCCAACAGGCGGGCATGCGCAGTTGCTGGCTGGATCATGGCACAGCAGATGCAGTGTTTAATACGCCACCGACCCATAAGGTGACGACTCTTTCACAATTAAATGAATGGTTATTTCCTTTAAATTCATACTGTTGTAAGGTTTAATTTAAGGACTCCCTGTTCGTCAGTTACAACATGATGCCGGCATCAGTTTGTTTTTCCTGATGGACAGCAGTGTGACGCTACGCTGTGACCTGATACGGTTGATGATGATTTCCCCTCACTCACTTTGTCCCTCTCTTACCTATGTGATTTGTCCATCTGTCACACAATGTCTATAATATATTAATAAATTGACAAAAAATTGTTAGAGGGGTAGATGGATTATAAACAGGTAGCCCGGCAACTTGTGCCGGCATTAGGGGGCAGCGACAATGTTGTTTCGGCGATTCATTGTGCAACGCGTCTGAGGATCGTTCTGGAAGATGAATCGAAGCTCGATCTTAATGCCGTTGATGCCGTCAGAGGCGTAAAAGCCAGTTTTCGTAAGTCAGGGCAGGTGCAGATCATCTTTGGCAGTAATGTGATTAATGATGTGTAAGATGCCTTTGTTCACGCCGCGCAGATTGATGATTCTCGTCAGAAAGAAGAAGCGTCCGAGATCGCGGCTAAAAAGCTCAGTTATTTTCAGCGTATTGCCCGCACACTTTCCAATGTCTTTGTCCCCATTATTCCGGCCATTATCGCATCGGGCTTACTGATGGGGCTGCTGAGCCTGATCAAAACTTATCACTGGCTTGATGTCCATAGTCCTGTTTATGTCATGCTGGATATGTTCAGCTCATCAGCGTTTATTATTTTACCGGTGCTGATTGGTTTTACCGCCGCAAAAGTCTTTGGCGGTAACCCGTTTCTCGGCGCAACGCTGGGTGGTGTACTGACACATCCCATGCTGGCGAATGTCTGGGGCGGATTGGGCAGTTACCATACTCTTGACCTGTATGGTTATCAGATTGCCATGATTGGCTATCAGGGCACCGTATTCCCGGTACTGCTTACTGTCTGGTTTATGAGTTTCCTTGAAAAACAACTGAGGCGGGTGGTACCGGATCTCGTCGAAATTATTTTTGTTCCTTTCTTAACGCTGATCATCTCAGGCTTTGTGGCGATGCTGATTATCGGCCCGGCCGGACGTATGCTGGGCGACGGTATCGCTTATGTGCTCACCACGTTGATTTCTCAGGCTGGATGGATGGCGGGACTTCTGTTCGGTGGACTGTATTCAGTGGTAGCAATGACCGGTATCCAGAACAGCTTCCATGCAATCGAAGCAGGATTACTCAGTAATCCAAAGATCGGCGTCAACTATTTACTCCCTATCTGGTCAATGGCAAACGTTGCGCAAGGGGGAGCATGTCTGGCGGTCTGGTTCCGAACCCGCAACAGCAAGGTGCGTAAAATCGCTATCCCTGCGGCTTTCTCGGCCATGATAGGTTCCGTGGAAGCGGCGGTATTTGGTGTCAACTTACGTTTTGTGAAACCGTTTGTTGCGGCAATGTGTGGCGGGGCATTAGGCGGTGCATGGGTTGTTTATCAGAAGGTTTATGCTACGGGGGTTGGCCTGACCGGGTTGCCCGGACTGGCTATTATTCAGGCTAACTCGCTGGTGCATCAACTGATTGGTCTGGCGATCGCCTTCGGCGTCGCTTTCACCCTATCAATATTATACAACTATTCACAGGAGGATGATAAATGAGTGGCAATGCACTGTTAAAACAGACCCTGCAGGCTGTGATGAATGGCTTTCAACGCCATCCCGCGGATACATATCGTCCACACTGGCATCTGTCACCCGTTGTCGGGCTGATGAATGACCCGAATGGATTTATTCAGTACGAAGGGCGCTATCACCTGTTTTACCAATGGAATCCGTTAGCCTGTGATCATTCGTTAAAATGCTGGGGCCACTGGAGTTCAGCCGATCTGGTGAACTGGCAGCATGAGCCTATAGCACTGTTGCCCGATGAAGAGTTTGATCGTCATGGCTGTTTTTCCGGATCAGCGGTAAATGACGACGGTGAACTGGTGCTGGTTTATACCGGCAATATCGAGTTCGATGATGGCGATCGCACAGCCTGGCAATGTCTTGCACGCCTGAATCAACAGGGTGAGTTTATTTAGCAGGCAGTGGTAGGGCAGCCTGAGGGTTACACCGGACATATTCGCGATCCGAAAGTGTGGCGGCATGATGGCCAGTGGTACATGGTACTCGCGGCTCAGGATCTGGAGTTGCAAGGTAAAGTCCTGTTATTGCGTTCAGAAGATCTGACCGAATGGACATTGCTGGGTGAGATTGCCGGCAGTGGTCTGGGGGGAATTGCCCGCTTTGGCTATATGTGGGAGTGTACGGACCTGTTCATTCTTGAAAATAAAGAGGTGTTAATTACCTGTCCTCAGGGGGTTGATGCCGAGGCGCGTCGTTATCTGAACCAGTATCAGAGTGGCTATTTTGTGGGTGATCTGGATTATGACACCGGGCGTTATCAGCATGGGCCATTCACTGAACTGGATTACGGCCATGAGTTTTATGCTCCGCAAACCACCCAAACGGAGGATGGTCGCCGTCTGTTGATTGGCTGGATGGGCGTGCCAGACCAGGATGAATTTTCTCAACCCACCATCCGTCATGGCTGGTTGCATATAATGACGTGTCCCCGTGAGCTGACTCTGCAGGGGGAGTTGCTTTATCAGCGTCCGGCGCGTGAATTGCAGTCGTTGCGTGACCAGTATCAGCGTTATACAGACGTAGCCAATGCTGTGCCTGAATGCGCGGTCACTCAGGCTGAGTTAGTGATCAAAACCGATGGGGTGTTTCAGGCAAACTTTGCTGATACTTTGTGGTTACACTGCGAGGATGAAGGGGTGACTCTGCTGCGTAAAGGATTACTGGATGGAGCGGATGAGTACCGTTACTGGCCCGGAAAAGTAGAAACGTTGCAGATTCTTTGCGATAGCTCCAGCATTGAGATCTTCATTAATGATGGTGAAGGAGTGATGAGTTCGCGTTATTTCCCGGCAAAACCTGCGACGGTAACGTTCAGCGGTGAAGCTCAGCTTGAGGTGGAGCATTGGCTGCTGCGCAAAGCTGCGACAGGTATCGATGATAACTGATTGTCTACTCACAGGCTGCCCGTGAACGGGCAGCCATGTAAGCGGTAGAGTTATTTGGCCGCTGTTCGGGTAAAATCCGCTGCGTCATGACGTTCAGGCAACTGATCTTCTGCCTCTCCCCAGACACGATTGACTTTCACACCACGCTGCACCGCAGGGCGCTGAGCGATATCCTGTGCCCAACGCTGCAGGTTTTTATAGGCAGAGACATCAAGAAACTCCGCCGCACCATACAGTTTCCCTTGTGCCAGTGCGCCGTGCCACGGCCAGATAGCCATATCAGCAATGGTATACTCATCCCCGGCAATAAAACGATGCGTACTCAATTGCTTATCGAGAAGATCCAGCTGGCGCTTGGCTTCCATAGTAAAGCGGTCAATTGCATACTCGATTTTTTCGGGGGCATAGTGATAAAAATGGCCGAAACCACCACCCAGCAAGGGTGCTGCACCCTGCAACCAGAATAACCAGTTTAATGTTTCGGTTCGCGCCGAGGCTGATTCAGGCAGAAAATGGCGATACTTTTCGGCCAGATAGAGCAATATGGCACCAGATTCAAAGACACGAGTCGGCGGGGTGGTTGAGACATCCAACAGTGCAGGGATTTTCGAGTTAGGATTAATGGCGACAAAACCAGAAGTGAATTGCTCACTGTCACCAATGCGAATCAAAAAGGCATCGTACTCAGCCTCATGTACGCAAAGTTCCAGCAGTTCCTCGAGTAAAATGGTCACTTTTTGTCCATTGGGTGTGCCCATGGAGTAAAGCTGCAAAGGATGCTTACCTACAGGCAGAGTAGCCTCACTTCTCGCTCCTGCCGTTGGCCGGTTGATCCCTCCCCAGACGCCTCCCATATTGGGGTTTTCCTGCCAGACGCGGGGTGGCTGATAGTTATCCTGACTCATGACGATATCTCCTCATTCGTTTTCCAGGTGCCGGTGAAATCACCGACTGTAAAGGTGCTCCGGACTGATAAGGCAGTGCTCGAAATGTCTGCCTGATCGGTGTAGGCTTTTGCCCGATAATATGGCAGAGAACAGGGTGCTGATCTTCTCTGAATGTGTTGTGATGTGTTAAACCATAGTGTGCTTTTCTTCTAAAGGCCAGCTCCGATGACAACCCGATGTGCAGCTACGACCAGCAGTGACTTTCCACCTGATGAGAAAACGCATGGCACAGTGATGACCATGCAAGGAGAGAGAGTCTGTCACTGGCATTTGCAAATGCCGGATTATCACGCTGATGAGTGGGGGCGGCCGGTGACTGATGACAAACTGATTTTTGAGAAGGTGTGTCTGGAAAGTTTTCAGTCCGGATTATCCTGGCATATAGTCCTGCACAAACGCGCTGCGTTTCGGGAAGCGTTCTGCGGTTTTGATTTTTATCAGTTGGCTGATTTTTCAGCAGTGGATATTGAATCTCTGCTGAAAAATCCTGCGATCATTCGTAACCGTAGAAAAATTGTCTCTGCGATTCATAACGCACAACGCGCGATTGCACTGGTGAGTGAGGCGGGTTCTCTGGCGGCCTGGTTCTGGCAGTTTGAGCCGCCACCGGAAGCGCGGCCAAAAGAGATAACGCAAGAGTATTTATCGCAACACCCTGATTCAGCGGCCTCCAGAGCAATGGCTCGCGGGTTGAAACAGCGGGGCTGGACGTGGGTTGGCCCGGTGACCTGTTACTCGCTCATGCAGGCACTTGGCCTGGTGAATGATCATCTTCAGGGGTGTTGTTACCGTAATATTTGCGAAAGTGCACGTGCGGAACTGATTCGACCCTGGCTGAAAAGTGAGTAAAGAGTGGCGATAACCCTCTTTGGTATCTCACTTAAGCCAGGTATTCTGGCATCCTGATGCTGCTTTTACGGTCTGGTATCTGTTTCGTGCATTGTGTCCTGAAGCGGGATCGGCCAAAATAGCCCTATTCGTATTCATTATGCTGTGTCAGCACAGCAGCTAATCAGAAGATATTTCATGTCAAATGCGCCTTTTATGCAGGAAGTGGCTCGTCGTCGCACTTTCGCTATCATTTCTCACCCGGATGCCGGGAAAACCACCATTACTGAAAAAGTACTGTTATTCGGACAGGCGATCCAAACAGCCGGTACGGTAAAAGGCCGCGGTTCAAGCCAGCATGCCAAATCTGACTGGATGGAGATGGAAAAGCAGCGTGGAATCTCTATCACCACCTCGGTAATGCAGTTCCCCTACCGCGACTGTCTGGTAAACCTGCTCGATACTCCCGGACATGAAGATTTCTCAGAAGATACCTACCGTACACTGACGGCGGTTGACTGTTGCCTGATGGTAATTGACGCGGCTAAAGGGGTGGAAGATCGCACCCGTAAGCTGATGGAAGTTACCCGCCTGCGTGATACGCCGATCCTGACCTTCATGAACAAACTTGACCGTGACATTCGTGATCCGATGGAAGTGATGGACGAGGTGGAAAATGAGCTGCGAATCGCCTGTGCTCCTATCACCTGGCCGATAGGATGCGGGAAACTGTTCAAAGGGGTCTATCACCTCTATAACGATGAAACCTACCTGTATCAGTCAGGGAAAGGGCATACCATCCAGGAAGTCAGAGTGGTGAAAGGGCTAAGCAATCCGGAACTTGATCAGGCAATTGGCGAGGATTTGGTGGCCCAGTTGCGTGAGGAGCTGGAGCTGGTGCAGGGCGCTTCACATGAGTTTGATCAGGAGGCTTTCTTAGCCGGTCAGCTAACACCGGTCTTTTTCGGCACCGCACTGGGTAACTTTGGTGTTGACCATATGCTTAATGGGCTGGTGGATTGGGCTCCTTCGCCCATGCCACGTGAAACTGACTTACGTACTGTAACGGCCAGTGATGATAAATTCAGTGGCTTTGTATTTAAAATTCAGGCCAATATGGACCCGAAACACCGTGACAGAGTGGCATTTTTACGCGTGGTTTCAGGTAAGTATGAAAAAGGCATGAAACTGCGTCAGGTTCGTCTTGGAAAAGATGTGGTGATCGCTGATGCCCTGACCTTCATGGCAGGTGATCGTGCGCATGTTGAAGAAGCCTGGCCGGGTGACATTATCGGATTACATAACCACGGCACTATCCAGATTGGTGATACGTTTACCCAGGGTGAAAATATGAAATTCACCGGTATTCCGAATTTTGCGCCAGAATTGTTCCGTCGTATCCGCCTGCGTGATCCGTTGAAACAGAAGCAGCTATTGAAAGGTCTGGTTCAGCTTTCGGAAGAGGGCGCGGTCCAGGTGTTTCGTCCGGTGCATAATAACGATCTGATTGTCGGAGCTGTCGGGGTGTTGCAGTTTGATGTGGTCGTCGCACGCCTGAAGAGTGAATATAATGTTGAAGCGGTTTATGAGGCGATTAACGTCTCAACCGCTCGCTGGGTTGAGTGTAATGACGCGAAGAAATTTGATGAATTTCAGCGTAAGAATGAGGTCAATCTGGCACTCGACGGTGGCGATAATCTGACCTATATCGCACCCACACTGGTGAATCTGAATATCACTCAGGAACGTTATCCCGATGTGGTGTTCAGGAAAACACGCGAGCATTAATCGGATTATCCAGCAGTGACTGGTGTGGTTTGTTGTCACCTGATGACTATCATCAGGTGACAAGTCTGTCATCTTTCGTGATGGCAGATTAGTGTGCTGGTACTACGGATGAGTGATGTGAGTAAATTTCCCACACTGAACCATCCTCAGTACACCCAGTTTTGACACAATCGGCAAAAAAATTTGCCGTGCAGAACGAGGCTGATAAAAGCAGCAAGCTTCATTTGAAGCGCGCTGATGCAGTACTCTTGCCATTCATATTGATTCCTTTCCTGTAGCGCTATAATCGCGGCATACGAATAACGTCATAACAGTATTCACACTATGTTATTTTGTAAATTACATTTGGTTACGTTTATTTTTGGCGTAATTTTCTCATTCGGAGTTTTTTTTAATTTTGATTGAGAAATTTATTAAAATTAACTGATGCATTATTGTAATTTTAAATTATTGATTTTTATCGTTTTTAATTAATTTTTTTATTTTTCATGATTTTTATTAATCTTAATTTTTTGGGATTTAATTCTTTTTTATTTGGTGAATTTATTTGCAGTTTGTTACTGATGTGACCGGAGAGGCAAGATTATTTCCAGTAGCTATAATTTAGGCTTCAGAGGCTGACAGTAGAATAATGCACATTATGGTTTTCTCTTCTTCAGGCATGGTTGTCTCAGATGAGAAATTACCCTGGGAATATTGATAATGAAAAAATTACACCTCTCTGCTTTAGTTAAATCAGTCGCAGTGGTTTGCTTCAGTGCATCACTTATCCAGGTGGCTCATGCAGAACAGAGCGAAACAACCACGATTGAAAATAAAGTGTAAACCATCGGCGCGACACTGGACAACTCTATGCAACAGCTCGGCGCTTATATGGATGAGAGCAGCATCACAGCGAAAGTGAAAACGGCGCTACTTGACCATGACGAAATTAAAAGCCGTGACATCACCGTAGAGACGCATGAGGGTGTTGTTACCCTGAGCGGTTTTGTTGCTTCTCAGCAGCAGGCTGCTGAAGCAGTCGCCCTGACGGAAAAAATCGCGGGTGTGAAATCGGTGACGGACAAATTGCACGTCAATGATAGTGCACAAACGTCAATTCAGGATTACGTCGATGACGCAGCCATTACCAGCCAAATCAAAGGAAAACTTTTGCGTGAGGAGATGACAGGAATGCGTCGCGTCAGAGTTGAAACCAGTAACGGAATTGTTCTGCTTTCTGGTCGGGTTCCTTCACCGTCGATGTCTGCGAAAGCGGCGGCCCTGGCGAAAACAGTTGATGGGGTAAAAAGTGTCAAAAACGATCTGACCATCGAGCCCTAAATCCTGCTGTAATTTCATCTGCGTCGATTTAATCCCCAAATAACCGGGGCTGAAGCAGGAGGCGCATTTTCGTTACCCTGTGAATGACGCAGTTGAATACGTAATATCGGTGATAATGCCGGGAGGAGTCATGCATCACAAGGCACTGGTATTTATAGTTATGGCATTGATTACGGCTATTCTGGCATTCAGTGGTATTGCTGGTACTCCCGCCTCAACGGCTAAAGTGATCTTTGGACTGGGGATTGCTCTATTACTCATCAGCTTGTTGAGTGGAAAAAGATCTGACCGCTGATTGTACCTTCAGCAAGGCATCAGGGTTCTTTCCCTGGCAGAATGTAGTGGTCAACTAATTTTGGCCACACGACCTGACTGTTCGTGGAACAGCCGCTCTGATTCATTTGGCGTTAAGCCACCGTTATACCAGTGGGGCCGGATGGCACTGTAATAGCCCGTGATGTAGCTGATTATCGCGCTCTGAGCCTCGTTGAAGCTGTTATAGCCCTTCGTCGGCACCCATTCGGTCTTCAGGCTCCGGAAGAACCGCTCCATCGGGGCATTATCCCAGCAGTTACCCCGGCGACTCATGCTCTGCTTTATCCGACAGCGCCACAGAGCCTGCCGGTACTGACGGCTGGTATAGTGGCTGCCCTGATCGCTGTGGAACATCACGCCTGTTGGCTTACCCCGAAGCTCCCAGGCCATCTGCAATGCTTTGACCGTGAGGGCCGAGTCCGGCGACGTCGATATCGCCCAGCCCACAGGTTTGCGGGCGAACAGATCCAGCACTGCTGCCAGATAAGCCCAGCATTTTCCCGTCCAGTTATACGTCACATCGCCGCACCAGACCTGATCCGGCGCGGTAACCGCGAACTGCCGGTCGAGATGGTTCGGTATTTCAATGTGTTCGTTCCCGCCGCGTTTGTATTTATGCGCCGGGACCTGGCAACTGGCGATATCCAGCTCTTTCATCAGCTTACCGGCCAGCCATCGCCCGAGTCTGACGCCCTTAGCGCTGACCATCGTGGCGATACTTCTCGCGCCAGCAGAGCCACCACTGGCGTTCCAGACTTCACTGACGAGACTCCGTTTAACGGCACGCTCGGCGTCAGAATCCCTGCCATTTTTACGAATGTAGCGATAACTGCTTCGGTGAACACCGAACAGCCGGCACAATGGCGCTACCGGGTAGTGCGCCCTCAGACTGTCTATTATCGTGAACTGTTCAGGGAGTCCGACATCAAGAGCGCGGTAGCCTTTTTTAGGATTTCATTCTCCATTTCAAGGCGTTGTATCCGTTTTCTCATTTCCCTGAGTTCAGTCTGCTCAGGCGTCAGAGGCAGCCCCGGGGGCGTTTTCCCTGGCGCTCGATACGTAACGATTTTACCCGGCGGTTGATGGCGGAGAGGCTGACGTTCATCGCCTTAGCCGCCTCGCCGTGAGTGTAGTTCTGATCCAGGACCAGTTTTGCCGCTTCGACTTTAAATTCAGCAGTAAATGCTTTGCTCATTGGTTCACCTATAAGATGTTGAGGTGAGCATATCACCTCTGCTCAGGTGGCCAAATTCAGTGTGCCACTACAGAATCAGGCTATCATGGCATAATAATCGAACGGAGTAGCCAGCTGCTGTTCACTGAGAGTGTTTCCTGCATTTAGCAGAGCAAAACACTGGAGCGGACCATGCCACCTTTTTTCATAGACACTCACTGCCATTTAACTGCTCCACCTTTTTCCGGTGACGAGACTCAGACTCTCGCTGCCGCTGCCGCTGCTGGAGTGAAAAAGATTATTGCCGTCAGTGTCGATGTGCGGGATGCTTGCCGCGTAATCGATTTGGCCAGAGAGTACCCGGTTATTTACCCGGCACTTGGGGTCCATCCCATGGCGTCAGAGACTGGAACAGAACACATTGCATTACTGGAAAACCACCTGCAACAGCAGAGAGACAGAGTGGTGGCAATCGGTGAGATTGGGCTTGATACTTTTATCTCCTCGCCTGCGTTTGATCTGCAACTTCCGGTATTTTTAGCGCAGCTGGCGCTGGCAAAAAAGTACGATCTTCCGGTGATACTTCATTCAAGACGTACCCATGATCAACTGATCAAATATCTGCGTCGATACCGTTTACCCCGACGGGGAGTCATTCATGGTTTTTCTGGCAGTGAACAGCAGGCACTGGCTTTTATCCGCGAAGGGTATGCACTGGGCGTGGGAGGAACCATCACCTGGCCGCGGGCAATGAAAACCCGCCGGGTGTTTGCACGTGTTCCGTTGCACGCGTTGTTGCTGGAAAGTGATGCCCCTTACATGCCATTGCAGGGGTATCAGGGACAAGCTAACCGGCCTGAGCGTATTCAACAGACCTGGCAATGTTTATGTGAGTTACGCCCTGAATCTCCGCAAACCATCGCCGAGGCATTGTTGGAAAATAGCCATCGTTACTTCAATTTAGCATAAGCCACACTGGCAGATTGTCCGCGATGTCTGCACTGATGAACTTCTTATAAGCCATCACTTATCTTATGTTTTCTGCAGAAAGTGAGCCCGCGCACCCTAAAGATCCAGAAAACTGATAGTATCAGAGTGGTAACGGCCTGCCCTTGAAGGAGAATAAGATGAATCAGGTATCTGTGGCCCGTCTGGCTATCTCATTAATTGACCTGACCTCGCTGAATGATAATGATACAGAAAGTGACATTGTTAATTTGTGCCATCATGCCAGCACAGCGTGCGGTGACACGGCTGCAATCTGTCTCTATCCCCGTTTTGTGCCACTGGCTCGTAAAACGCTTATCGCTCAGGGCAGCAGTGCGATACGTATTGCCACCGTCACTAATTTTCCACTCGGCGGCGATGACTTAGAGATTGCACTGGCCGAAACTCATGCGGCAATCGCTTATGGTGCAGATGAGATCGACATTGTGTTTCCGTATCGGCAGTTACTGGCAGGAGACCAGCAAAGTGGCTATGAATTGATCAATGCCTGTAAAGCAGCGTGCCATCAGGCAGATGTATTACTGAAAGTCATTATAGAGTCAGGCGAATTGCAGCAGGCGGAAACAATCCGTCAGGCAGCGTCGATCGCCATTGACGCTGGCGCCGATTTTATTAAAACCTCGACGGGCAAAGTGGCGGTTAACGCGACCCTTGCAGCAGCAGAAATTATGTTGAAAACCATTGCGGATAAAGGTGTCGGGCATCGTGTGGGTTTCAAAGCTGCCGGGGGAATACGGACTTTTGAGGAGGCACAGGCTTATCTTCAGTTGGCTGAGAATTTGTTTGGACGCGCCTGGCTTACTCCGCGCCACTTCCGTTTTGGTGCCTCGGCTCTGCTTAATCAACTCGTTACGGTAGCTGGCGGTATGCCAGATGAACAACAGGGCACTGCATACTGATGGCATATATTGATCATAGAGGCTGTTGCCGGATGGACTGCAAGTCATCGCTGAATACAGGCTTACCGGGGAGGTAAGAGTGAAACGCGTTTTTATTATGGTACTTGATTCATTTGGTATTGGTTCTAGTGCCGATGCTACGAAATTCGGTGATGAAGGGGCTGATACATTGGGACACATCGCTTCAGCCTGTTTTAATCATCAGGCTGAAGAGGGGCGAACAGGGCCGTTATGTTTGCCAAATCTTACAGCGCTGGGATTAGGGAAAGCAGCGGAGGCATCAACCGGGCATTTTCCTCTGGGGTTGGATGCCAATGCTGCAATTACCGGTGCCTGGGGTTATGCCAGTGAGCTCTCTTCAGGCAAAGATACACCTTCAGGTCACTGGGAAATTGCCGGAGTGCCGGTGCTGTTTGGCTGGGGATATTTTCCTGAGCAAACAGACAGTTTTCCTCAGGCTTTGTTAGATGAGCTGGTGGAGAAGGCGGGACTGCCGGGCTATCTCGGTAACTGTCATGCGTCGGGGACCGTGATCCTGGATCGGTTAGGCGAAGAGCATATGCGCAGTGGGAAACCGATATTTTATACTTCCGCCGATTCCGTATTTCAGATAGCTGCACATGAAACCACCTTTGGTCTTGAGCGTCTGTATGCGCTCTGTGAGATTGCTCGTGAGAGTCTCACTGCGGGTGGATATAATATAGGCCGGGTTATTGCGCGGCCCTTCATTGGCGACAAGGTGGGCGAGTTTGAGCGAACCGGCAACCGACACGATCTGGCTGTTGAACCCCCTTCGTCAACTGTATTACAAAAATTGTGTGATGAAACGGGAGGGGAAGTTGTCTCTGTCGGCAAAATCGCTGATATCTATGCCCAGGTAGGTATTACAAAACGGGTGAAAGCCACGGGTCTGGAAGCGTTATTCGATGCGACGCTGGCAGAGGTAAAACAGGCGGGTGATAACACCATTGTCTTCACCAATTTTGTCGATTTCGATTCCAGTTGGGGACACCGGCGGGATGTCTCAGGCTATGCTCGTGGTCTGGAGTATTTTGATAAGCGGTTACCTGAGTTGCTGGGCTTGGTTGAAGAGAGTGATCTGTTGATTCTGACTGCTGACCACGGTTGTGATCCTACCTGGCCGGGTACTGAACATACACGGGAACATATCCCGGTGTTGTTATATGGCCCCGGAGTAAAGCCTGGGGCATTGGGTCACCGCCATACATTCGCTGATATCGGTCAGACCGTTGCTACTTATCTGGGACTATCATCGATGGACTATGGCGAAAGCCTGTTGTAACAGAGTAAACTCTACTTGCCGCTGGTCAGACTGTATGGCCAGCTTTGAAAATAATAAAGGATGAATCATGGCAACCCCTCATATTAATGCTGAAATGGGCGATTTTGCAGACGTAGTGCTGATGCCTGGCGACCCGCTGCGTGCGAAATATATTGCAGAAACCTTCTTCGATGATGCGAAAGAAGTGAATAATGTACGCGGTATGCTGGGTTACACCGGTTATTATCAGGGGCGTAAAATTTCAGTGATGGGGCACGGGATGGGGATCCCTTCCTGCTCAATCTATGCCAAAGAGTTAATCACTGATTTTGGCGTTAGCACCATTATTCGTGTCGGCTCTTGTGGTGCAGTGCGTCCGGATGTGCAGCTGCGCGATGTGATCATTGGTATGGGCGCATGCACCGATTCTAAAGTCAACCGCCAGCGTTTTAAAGACCATGACTTTGCGGCAATTGCCGATTTCGATCTGGTTCGTCGTGCGGCAGATGCAGCAAAATCGTTGGGCGTTGCGGCCCGGGTGGGTAATTTATTCTCGGCTGATCTCTTTTACTCTCCTGACCCCGAAATGTTCGATGTGATGGAAAAATATGGCATTCTTGGCGTAGAGATGGAAGCGGCGGGTATTTATGGCGTTGCGGCTGAGTTTGGCGCAAAAGCACTGGCTATTTGTACGGTTTCTGACCATATACGTACTCAGGAACAGACAACCGCTGCTGAACGTCAAACCACGTTCAATGAGATGATAGAGATAGCGTTGCAGGCCGTTATGCTGGGTGATAAAGCCGCCTGACCAGGCAGGCTGCAGACTATTTATTTGCTGGCGGTTGTTTGCCCGGAACCGCTAGCTTTTTGATTTTTTTATAACGGATGCGCCGCTTCGATTTTACCAGAGCATGGCGTGCCGCATGAGGATGACGCACCGCTTTTCCTGGTGGCTCCTCTTCTTCATCTATAGGCTGGCTGGCTGTCAGCAGAAACGGAGACTGTTGCCAGTGTGAACGACCTGATAACAGCAGGCGTGACAGTACAATGCCGATAGCCAGTGCCATCAGTATCATCAGCCGCAGGATGTTGGTGGTATTGTCCACTTGTTTCGCTTCAGTTGCCAGGACGTGAGTGTCCAGAGTGATGCGCAGGAAACCTTTTAACCCGTCCTGATTTTCCATTGGCTGTACTATCTGCTGATTGAAATAGCTGCCGGCGCGCTGTCCGTTCAGCGCCATGCGATCGCGGACAGTGATACTTTCACCGCTGCGAGCCACCAGAACACCTGCCTGGTTGTAGACTGAAGCATCGAGAATACGTTGTTCGGACGTCAGCTGGGTTAAGATACGCTGGATTTTTTGTTGGGTATCATCACTGTTATCCATCAGCGGTAACAGACTGAAAGCCACCTGGCGAGTGAGTGCTTCAGCCAGATCTTCATTCTGTTCGGTGCGAACCATTTGGTGACTCAGGCTAAACCAGGAAACACCTTGCGTTAATCCAACCAGCAGAGCGAGTGCGATCAGAATGATCACAGTACGGTGAAGTTTAAACGTCAGTTTCGTTTTTGTCATAGTGGTTTCATTGTACAACTAAACAAGGTGTCTCACCTTGCTTTATGTTGCCAGAAGTGGGGCAGACAAGGTAGCCTCTTGCGTGGTTAACATAGTCTAACAGGAGTTTTCATGCCACATAGTTTGACCTGGTGCGATTTGCCATCCGATATTTCCCTCTGGCAAGGGTTACCTCTCTCCCTCAGCGGCGATGAGGTGATGCCGCTGGATTATCGGGCTGGTCATACCGGCTGGTTGTTGTATGGACAAGCGCTGGATAAGCATCGCCTGACCGCGCTTCAGCATCAGTTGGGAGCCGCCATGGTGATTGTCAGTGCCTGGCGAGTAGAAGGGTATTTAGTTGTCCACCTTGCAGGTAAACTGACCCCACTTGCTACCGACCTGGCCCATGCCGCCGGACTGGATGTGGCACCATTAGGCCAGATGCCCCATTTAAAAACCCCCGGTCTGTTACTGATGGATATGGATTCGACGGCGATTGAAATTGAGTGTATCGATGAGATTGCCCGCCTAGCTGGGTGCGGTGACCAGGTGGCTGAAGTGACTGAGCGCGCTATGCGCGGTGAGCTTGATTTTGCCAGCAGCTTGCGTCAGCGTGTGGCGGCACTGGAAGGTGCCGATGCGACGATTCTTGCCACAGTGCGTGATGCTTTGCCGCTGATGCCGGGCCTGCGTACATTGGTAAGTACGCTGCAGTCACTGGGTTGGCAGGTGGCTATTGCCTCTGGCGGCTTCACCTTTTTTGCTGAATATCTGCGTGACACACTCAACCTGTCGTCGATTGCGGCGAATGTGCTTGATATCCGCGATGGTAAACTGACCGGGAAGGTCGTTGGTGATATCGTGGATGCGCGCTATAAAGCGGATATGCTGGCACGTCTCTCTGAGCGTTTTAATATTGCGCCGGGTCAGACGGTTGCAGTGGGAGATGGTGCGAATGATTTACCGATGATCGCGGCCGCTGATTTAGGCATTGCGTATCATGCTAAACCGAAGGTCAACCAACAGGCGACATTTACTATTCGTCATGCTGATCTGACCGGGGTGTTGTGTATTCTGAGTGGTAGCCTGAAAAGCGAAGAACGCTAAGAGGAGAACAGGGTGGCCAAAGCTGTAAAACGGGCGTTTGTTTGCAACGAGTGTGGGGCAGATTACCCACGCTGGCAGGGGCAATGCAGTGCCTGTCATGCCTGGAATACCATCACGGAAGTCAGATTATCCTCCGCCTCCTCTGAGCGCAGCGATCGCTTATCGGGATATGCAGGCAACGCCGGGATGAGCCGGGTACAGAAGCTTTCTGAAATCAGTCTGGAAGCGTTGCCGCGTTTCAGTACCGGATTTAAAGAGTTTGATCGTGTATTAGGGGGCGGGGTAGTTCCGGGCAGTGCGATTCTTATCGGCGGAAATCCCGGAGCCGGGAAGAGTACTCTTCTGCTGCAAACTCTGTGTCGTCTGGCTCAGGAGATGAAAGCCCTTTATGTCACTGGTGAAGAATCACTGCAACAAGTCGCTATGCGTGCTCATCGATTGAGTCTGCCTGCCGATAATTTGCATATGCTCTCAGAGACCAGCATTGAACAAATTTGTCTGATTGCAGAGCAGGAACAACCGCGGCTGATGGTGATCGATTCGATTCAGGTGATGCATATGGCAGATATTCAGTCATCACCGGGTAGTGTCGCTCAGGTACGTGAAACCGCCGCTTATCTGACTCGATTTGCAAAAACCCGCGGGGTTGCCATTATCATGGTGGGCCATGTCACAAAAGATGGTTCACTGGCGGGTCCCAAAGTACTTGAACACTGTATTGATTGTTCAGTATTGCTTGATGGGGATGCGGATTCACGCTTTCGTACTCTGCGTAGTCATAAAAATCGCTTTGGTGCAGTCAATGAACTGGGTGTCTTTGCTATGACAGAGCAGGGCTTGCGAGAAGTGAGTAACCCTTCAGCGATCTTTCTCAGCCGCGGTGACGAGATTACCTCTGGCAGTTCGGTGATGGTTTTATGGGAAGGCACCCGTCCTTTGCTGGTAGAAATACAGGCGCTGGTGGATCAGTCAATGCTGGGCAACCCACGTCGGGTAGCCGTAGGGCTTGAGCAGAATCGTCTGGCAATTTTACTCGCGGTGTTACATCGTCATGGTGGGTTGCAAATGGCTGATCAGGATGTGTTTGTTAACGTGGTAGGGGGTGTGAAAGTTACGGAAACCAGTGCTGATTTAGCCTTACTCCTCTCTATGGTATCGAGCTTGCGTGATCGTCCTTTGCCTCAGGATTTAGTGGTATTTGGTGAAGTGGGGCTGGCAGGTGAAATACGTCCGGTGCCGAGTGGTCAGGAACGCATCACCGAAGCGGCGAAACACGGTTTCAGGCGAGCGATAGTCCCTGTCGCCAATATGCCGAAAAAGGCGGTGGAAAACATGAAAATTTATGGTGTCAAAAAACTGGCGGATGCGCTGAGCATTGTCGATGAGCTTTGACGATTATACTGTGAGCCAGCCGAGTCACTGACTCTGCTGGTACAGAATTGATTATGCGGAATGTGTCCGCGAGCCGGAGTTGCAGGAGGCTAGTTTTGTCATCGTTTGAATACCTTAAAACGGCAATCCGCCAGCAGGGACATACATTACAACAGGTGGCTGACGCCAGTGGTATGACGAAAGGCTATCTCAGTCAGTTGCTGAATGCCAAGATCAAAAGTCCCGGTGCCCAAAAACTGGAAGCACTACACCGTTTTCTGGGAATAGCGTTTCCTTACAATGAGAAAACGGTTGGCGCCATATTCGGCAAATTTTATCCGTTGCATACCGGACATATTTATCTTATTCAGCGTGCCTGTAGCCAGGTAGATGAGTTGCATATCATACTTGGCTATGATGAACAGCGTGACAGGTTACTGTTTGAAGACAGTGCGATGTCGCAGCAGCCCACAGTCAGTGATCGACTGCGTTGGTTGTTGCAGACGTTTAAGTATCAAAAAAATATTCGTATTCACGCCTTTAACGAGGAGGGAATGGAACCCTATCCTCACGGCTGGGATGTCTGGAGCCATGGCATCCGCGATTTTATGGCCCAAAAAGGTATCGTTCCGCAGCGCGTCTATACCAGCGAAGCAGCAGACAGTCCTCAGTACCAGACACACCTGGGTGTTGAGACTGTGCTGATTGATCCCGAACGATCATTTATGAATATCAGCGGCGCGCGGATCCGTCATGACCCTTTTCATTACTGGGAATATATTCCTACTGAGGTAAAACCTTTTTTCGTCAGAACCGTGGCGATACTTGGCGGTGAGTCCAGCGGAAAATCGACACTGGTGAATAAACTGGCCAATATTTTTAATACCACCAGTGCCTGGGAGTTCGGTCGTGACTATGTTTTTTCCCACCTTGGCGGAGATGAGATTGCACTGCAATATTCTGATTATGACAAAATCGCTTTAGGTCAGGCTCAATACATTGATTTTGCAGTTAAATATGCTAACAAGGTCGCGTTTATTGATACGGATTTTGTTACCACCCAGGCGTTCTGTAAAAAATATGAAGGACGGGAACATCCTTTTGTTCAGGCGCTGATTGACGAATATCGTTTCGATTTAGTGATACTGCTGGAAAATAATGTTCCCTGGGTTGCCGATGGGCTACGCAGTCTTGGCAGTTCGGTGGATCGCCGCGCCTTCCAGGCTATGCTGGTGGAAATGCTGAACAAAAATAATGTGCCTTATGTGCATGTCGAAGAGAATGATTATGATCAGCGTTTTTTACGCTGTATCGAACTGGTCAAAACGATGCTCGGTACATAATAAGGTACAGATACAAAAAAGCCAGGCATTGTGCCTGGCTACGGTAATCGGTGTTACTTAGCAATGCGTTTATATTTGATCCGTTTCGGCTCAAGGGCATCGGCTCCCAGAGTACGTTTCTTGTATTCTTCGTATTCAGTGAAGTTGCCTTCGAAAAACTCGATTTTACCCTCATCCTGATAATCAAGAATATGCGTAGCAATACGGTCAAGAAACCAACGGTCATGCGAAATAACCATTGCACAGCCAGGAAATTCCAGCAGGGCGTTTTCCAGCGCTCGCAGCGTTTCGATATCAAGGTCGTTGGTTGGCTCATCCAGTAATAACAGGTTACCGCCAACTTGCAGCAATTTGGCCAGATGCAAACGCCCACGCTCACCACCAGAGAGTTCGCCAACACGTTTCCCCTGATCAACGCCTTTAAAGTTGAAGCGCCCTACGTAGGCTCGACTTGGCATCTCGGTGCTACCGATGCGCATGATGTCCTGGCCCCCGGAAACTTCTTCCCACACTGTTTTACTGTTGTCCATGCTGTCACGGAACTGGTCAACTGAGGCGAGGGTGACTGTTTCTCCCAGCTCGATAGTGCCCGCATCGGCCTGTTCCTGCCCAGAGAGTAGTCTGAACAAGGTTGATTTTCCCGCCCCGTTAGGACCGATGATGCCGACAATCGCTCCTTTAGGCAGTGAAAAAGAGAGATCATCAATCAGCAGTCTGTCACCGTAAGCTTTGTGCAGATTGCTCACTTCCACCACCTTATCGCCTAACCGGGCTCCAGGTGGAATGAACAATTCATTGGTTTCGATGCGTTTTTGATATTCGGTACTGTTCAGTTCTTCAAAGCGTGCCAGGCGTGCTTTGCCTTTTGACTGACGACCTTTAGCTCCCTGACGAACCCACTCCAGTTCTTTCTCGATGGATTTACGTCGCGCGGCCTCTGCTGAAGCCTCTTGTGCAAGACGTGCATCTTTCTGCTCCAGCCAGGACGAGTAGTTTCCTTCCCACGGAATACCCTCACCACGGTCAAGCTCAAGTATCCAGCCTGCTACGTTGTCGAGGAAATAACGGTCATGGGTAATCGCTACCACAGTGCCTTCAAAATCATGCAGGAAACGCTCCAGCCAGGCGACGGATTCTGCATCAAGGTGGTTGGTTGGCTCATCCAGCAGCAGCATATCTGGTTTTTCCAGCAACAGACGGCAGAGTGCGACGCGACGGCGCTCTCCTCCCGACAGGTTGCCGATTTTAGCTTCCCAGTCAGGCAAACGTAATGCATCAGCTGCACGTTCCAGCTGGGTATTCAGATTATGTCCGTCATGTGCCTGGATGATCTCTTCCAGACGCCCCTGTTCTGCGGCCAGTTTATCAAAATCAGCGTTTTCTTCCGCATAGAGTGCATAGACTTCATCAAGGCGTTTCAGCGCTGTTACCACTTCGCTTACCGCCTCTTCAACGGACTCACGCACGGTATGTTCCGGATTAAGTTGAGGCTCCTGGGGCAGATAGCCAATTTTGATGCCTGGCTGTGGTCTGGCTTCCCCTTCGATATCTTTATCGATGCCTGCCATAATGCGTAACAGGGTGGATTTACCTGCACCATTTAACCCAAGGACACCGATTTTGGCGCCGGGGAAAAAGCTCAGGGAGATATTCTTCAGAATATGGCGTTTCGGTGGTACTACTTTACCGACGCGATGCATGCTATAGACGAATTGAGCCACGGAGAATGAGCCTCTCAGATCTCTTGGTTGTTACTCAGGGCATGGGCTGCCCATCCAGGAGATAAAGTTTAGCTGTTTTCCTGCGCCAATCACAGTGATACGACAGGCAATATGTATGTTATTCATTAGCAACGGACTGAACAAGTAGGTAAAAGAGCACACTAATAAGAATATAATACTGCGGTTACGTAAATTTTTGTGGATGATGTGGCAGGATAATCACCGCAGGGTTAGCATAACTGGCCTTAATCAATGGACAAGGGGCAATAACGTGAGGCTGAGTAAGAGACCAGGAATCCGCAGTGTAATAACCGCAGCAGGGTTATTGATGATTACCAGTGTTGTTCACGCTGATTCATTAGAGGCTCAACGTCAGCGTTATCAGCAAATACTCAGCGCATGGGATAGCAACCAGCAGGTTCGGGTGGTGCAGCTATTGCCTGGTTTGCGTGATTATCCGCTTTATCCTTACCTCGTTTATCGTCAGTTGATCGAAAATCTTAATCAGCAAAGCAGTGAAACTATCAATCGTTTTATCGCCTCTTATCCCACACTCCCTGCGGCTCGCTCACTCCCTGCCCAATTTGTAAATGAACTGGCACGACGTGAGGATTGGCAGGGTTTGCTCTCATTTGCTCCGCAGCCACCAGAATCTGCTGCTGCGCGTTGCAACTGGTACTATGCAAAGTGGGCAACCGGCCAACAACAGCAAGCCTGGCAAGGTGCGCAAAGCACCTGGTTACAGGGCCAGTCGCAGCCAGCCAGTTGTGATAAGTTGTTTGATGTCTGGCAGGGAGCCGGACAGCAAACAGCATTGATGACACTTGAGCGTATTCGTCTGGCATTAAAAGAAGATAATGGTTCTCTGGTCATGCATCTGGTTAAACAGTTGCCGGATGAGTATGCGACGATGTCAGATGCGATAATCCAGCTACAGAAGGATCCGGCTACTGTCGCGAGTTTCGCCCAGCGTACCGGACCGACACCCTTTACCCGGCAGGCGACGATACTGGCCTTTAAACGACTGGCACGAAGTGATGCTGAGCAGGCAAGAAGTCTTATCCCGTCATTGATACAGCGGCAAAAGATGGACGAAAGCGAAGCGCAGCAACTCAAAGAGAGTGTTGCCTGGCGGCTGATGAGTGGCAGCGTGACAACGGAACAGGCACGCTGGCGCGATAATGTCATCATGCGCAGTGAGGACTCAGCGTTAATTGAAAGGCGGGTCAGAATAGCGCTGGGGGATAATGATCGCCGGGGTTTAAATACCTGGATTGCACGTCTGCCGGTCGAAACCAAAGGGAAAGATGAATGGATGTATTGGCAGGCTGATTTATTGCTGGAAAAAGGAAGAAAGCAGTTAGCGACGCAATTACTCCAGCAGCTGATGGCCGGGAGAGGTTTTTATCCCATGGTTGCGGCGCAGCGTCTGGGCGAGGGATATGTGTTGCGGGTTAATGAAAGCACACTACCGAGTGACAGCCTGACACAAAGCAGTGAGATGGGCCGCGTGCGTGAATTGATGTATTGGGGTAAAGATAATATGGCACGTGCAGAATGGCGCTCACTTATCATCAGCCGTCCGGTCATCGAACAGCAGCAGTTGGCTCATTACGCACGTGTGCAAAATTGGTGGGATCTAAGCGTGCAGGCCACTATCGCTGGTAGGTTGTGGGATCAACTCGGCGAACGCTTTCCGCTCGCCTTTCAGCCAGAGTTTAATAAATACATAGCAGGAAAAACTATCGCACGGAGTTATGCAATGGCAATTGCCCGTCAGGAGAGTGCCTGGAATCCGGAGGCTCGCTCGCCAGTAGGGGCAACCGGATTGATGCAATTAATGCCCGCAACGGCACAACATACCGTAAAGATATCGGGTATTTCGGGATACAGCAGCAGTAATCAGCTGCTGGTACCCGATATCAATATACAGATTGGCACTCAGTATCTTGACTCGGTTTATCAGCAGTTTGACTCCAATCGGATACTGGCTTCTGCAGCTTATAATGCAGGCCCTTCCCGTGTGAAAAGCTGGCTAAACAACAGCGCGGGACGTTTGAATGCGGTGGCATTTATTGAATCGATCCCTTTTTCTGAAACGCGCAATTACGTGAAAAACGTCCTGGCATATGATTTTTACTATCAGTGCTTTATGGATAAACCTGATCGTCTGCTGACAAGTAAAGAGTGGAATCGTCGCTACTGATCCCTATTCTGGTGTGGTATGCTGATGTACTAGTTAATGAGTATGGGTGAAGGTTATGGCTGATTTCACAGGGTCGTCTGTCGCAGATCCGGCACACGCCGAGTGGCATCGTGTTGTGGCGTTGTTAGAACTTGCGGCGAAGGAGGGGCATCTCGACGTCTTGCTACATTTACTGACGACACCAGATGAGCGTGAAGCCCTGGGAATACGCCTGCGTATTATTGAGGCTCTGCTTCAGGGGGATATCAGTCAGCGAGAATTGAAGCAGGATCTCGGGGTAGGAATTGCCACCATAACCCGAGGGTCAAACAGCCTGAAGAATGCGTCACCCGCGCTCCTGACCTGGCTGGAGCGCGAGTTGTTAGCTGCCTCAGAGTGAGGATGAGAGGATATCGGGTTCTTCCACTTCGGGAACGACATCATAAATGTCGTGATGGAAGGGGCAGAGCGCCAGAACCAGAGCCTGATGGTATACGCTTGCACGGCTGAGGATGTCATTGGTAAATATCCCAATAGCACCTCCCCGTTGGTTTATTTTTTCGATGCCCGAGATGCGAGCCATCTCTTCACCCAGTTCACGTCCCTGGTGAATTCCCTTCATGACAATATCAGGCAGGGTAAAACTGGCAGAGCGTGATTCTCCCCGGCGACGATGGTTCTCAACTACCATCCAGGCAAAAGCGCTGTTCTCTTCAATGCCAGCCTCAATCGCCACCCAAAAATCGGCCTCCGGCCGGACCTGGCGTGCATTCATGACACGTTGTCTGGCCCCTGTACGGGTTTCAGTATTAGTGACTGGTTGGGGAGATACGCCGCTATCGACCTCCACCCCTTCTATGTGGCAGGATCCTTCCCCGAACACGTCGCTGAAAGCCTGAGATATAGCCGTTATTTTTGCTGGATTGATGGTTGCGGCGACAACGTGGTACATAATGGTCTTCACCTTTTGCGTCCTATTTGCTGCAGTATAACGGAAAAACGTATGTTACAGGTCTATCTTGTTCGTCACGGAGAAACAGAGTGGAATGCCGCCCGTCGTATTCAGGGGCAATCAGACAGTCCACTTACGATTAAAGGAAAGCAGCAGGCAGAGCAGGTTGCTCTGCGTCTGCAGGGATTGGGGATCACTCATGTGATTGCCAGTGATTTAGGCAGAACACAGCAGACAGCTGAGATTATTGCCGCGCATTGCAGGCTCGAAATGCAGCTTGATTCACGCTTACGTGAGCTACACATGGGGGTTTTGGAACAACGATTACTCGACTCTCTTACCCCTGAAGAGGAGTCATGGCGTACCACTTTGGTTAATGGCACCGAAGGCGCACGACTACCTCAGGGGGAGTCGATGCTGGAAGTTGCAACCCGTATGCAGGCAGCGCTTAATACGCTACTTTCGTTGCCTCAGGGTAGCCGCCCTGTAGTGATAAGCCACGGTATCGCACTGGGCGTGCTGATCAGTACGTTACTGGGATTACCGGCACATGCTGAGCGTCGTTTACGTTTACGTAACTGTTCTCTTTCCCGGGTTGATTATCAGCACGGGGAGTGGCTGGCTGCGGGATGGGTTGTGGAAACCGCTGGCGATGTGGCTCACCTTGATCTCCCCGCTCTGGACGAATTGCAGCGTTAACGCGCCGGCGGACCATGGGTTCGCCGGACAGTGATGGTTTGTCAGCAGGCAGAAGTGCGCAGCGGAATCAAATAGTCACAACGAATCGTCATCGGCGGTTCAGCACGTTTTTTTCCACCGTGAGTATAAATCCGTTCGATATCTTCTCCCTGTCGTCTTACCAGACCGAGTTGTGGCATGCAGGTTCCATAAACTAACAGAACGAAATCTTGTAACCCGGTACGGGGCCCTTCATAACTGAATTGAGCATATTCCCCACCTGGCAGGGTGAAACGCTGTGCAGATTTCAGTGGCTGAGGAAGTTGGCCTTCTTCAATAGCGGTGGTATAAAGGACTTCCTGCTCATCTTCTTTTTCAATACTTGGGTAGGAGCGATGCAATCCGTAAAGTACCGGAGGGATCTGGTCTGCTTCAAACAAAAACTGCCGCCAAAAATGCAAACGCATCTCATTGCGATAGTGTGAAATTTGTTCCAGCGTGCAGGAGTATGTTTGTGTTTGTCCTACCAGTGTCATCTCAGGTAACGTCACGCGTGTCATTTCCGGCTGGATAAAAGGATCAAGCCGGATAGGAGGGCGTAAGCCGTATGCATTCCAGTCTGCGGTGCGGCGATAAGATGCCGGGGTCTGCTGGAACTGTTTTTTAAAAGCGCGTGTAAATGTTTGCTGGGAGTCGAAGCGATATTGCAGCGCGATATCTAAAATAGGACGACTGGTCAAACGTAAAGCAACTGCGGCCTTCGATAAGCGGCGTGCACGAATATAAGCCCCGATTGCATGGCCAGAAATTTCTTTAAACATGCGTTGCAGATGCCATTTTGAATAACCTGCTTTACTGGCTACATTGTCAAGAGACAAGGGTTGATCCAGATGGCTTTCAAGCCAGACAAGTAAGTCGCGAATAATACCGGCCTGATCCATAGACTGTCCTTATTGTGGTGAGCGTTGGCATGACTAAAACGTGATTATACGCAGCAGGTTAACCTCCTGAGTGAAACATTATTTTATCGTGCCAGTTTTGCAGCGAATAGCACTATAAGGTAACTTACTGTGACATTGATTGTTTATTAAATGGTAATCATATGAAATTAAAATATTTATTCCTAAGCTCGGTGTTTGCTGTGTTTAGCCTGACCTCCTTCACCAGCAATGCTGAAGAGGTAGGATCTGTTGATACAGTATTTAAGATATTCGGACCAGACCATAAAATTGTCATTGAAGCCTTTGATGATCCTGATGTGTCTAACATTACCTGCTATATCAGTCGGGCAAAAACGGGCGGTATAAAAGGGGGGCTGGGTCTTGCGGAAGATACTGCCGATGCGGCCATATCCTGTCAGCAGGTAGGGCCAGTCACACTGAGTGATACCATAACTGCCAGCAAGAATCGCGGGGATGTGGTATTCAAAAAAAGAACTTCGTTGATTTTTAAAAAGTTGCAGGTAGTACGATTTTATGACGCTAAACGGCATGCGTTGATTTATCTGGCTTATTCTGACCGCATGGTTGACGGGTCACCGAAGAATGCTTTGAGTGCTGTACCAATCATGCCATGGAGTCAGTAGCACAACGAAGTCATCCAGTCTGCTGACAGATAGCGCGGCTCTACAGCTAATATGGCAGCCACCCGTCACGGAATGGCTGCTAACCTGTCACTTATTCTTCCAGTTCACCGCAGAAGCGGTAACCTTCACCATGAATAGTCGCGATGATTTCAGGCGTATCAGCTGTTGACTCAAAGTGCTTGCGTATGCGCCGTATAGTGACATCCACTGTGCGGTCATGAGGTTTGAGTTCGCGACCTGTCATCTTCTTCAACAGGTCGGCGCGTGTCTGAATTTTTCCTGGATTTTCACAAAAATGAAGCATTGCACGAAACTCGCTGCGCGGTAGCTTATAGGGTTCACCTTGTGGGCTGACCAGAGAACGACTGTTGATATCCAGTTCCCAGCCATTGAAGCAGTAGCGCTCAACCAGACGACGAGGTTCTTCATGATGAGGTTCCAGCGTCATGGTGCGGGATAACAAATTGCGTGCGCGAATGGTTAATTCACGGGGATTGAATGGCTTGGTGATGTAATCATCTGCACCAATTTCCAGACCGAGAATTTTATCCACTTCATTATCTCTTCCGGTCAGAAACATCAGTGCAACTTTGGCTTGTCCACGAAGTTCACGGGCGAGCAGCAGGCCATTCTTACCTGGGAGATTGATATCCATAATGACCAGGTTAATATCACTTTCGGTCAGAATGTGATGCATTTCTGCGCCATCCATAGCTTCATAAACCATGTAGCCTTCTGCCTCGAAAATACTTTTGAGAGTATTACGAGTCACCAGTTCGTCTTCGACGATAAGTATTTGTGGGGTCTGCATGTTTTGCTACCTAAAATAACTGTCAATATCAACATAGGATGCACAGCAACGATTGTAACCAGCTTGATAAGCTCATTAATTATGATGTTTTTCATTGCTATGCAGGAATATTCCCTCGTCGCGTTATTCACTCTGGCATGTTCTGATATGAGATAGCAGAGTGGTGCGAGGGGACAGGACTTTAATGCGTCCCTGCATTTGTGTCTTCGGACAACAGCGCTATTGTAGCGGTATTAACAGTAATATAACAGCACCAATGAAAAACAAAAAAGGACACATAAGTGTGATATTGATGGCCGGGGAATTTGTGTCCCGGTATCAATTATTTTGGTTAAAAATGCCATTGGAATATTGGTTTAGTAAATAAAACATCGTTTTTCTTAGAGTTTTACTTACACTGTTCCACAGTAAGACATTGCGCTATTTAACATTTAATAATCCATTGAAACAAAGGATATTGTAAGACAATTTTTATATTGATCTGTCATTTATTTATCGATTACTCCTTTAAGGCTATCTTTTATCATATGTAAATACAACAATGTTGATTTATTGTTAACCAATTAATATTTTTTACTGACGGGCATTGTCTGCTAAATCGGGTGTGTAACATGGCTGGCGTCTCAAAAAAAAGCGCGGTGAAGTGCAAAATCCTGTCAAAATTTTTTTAATTTAATATTCTAAAAAATTAGGTTAAAAAAGTTTAAAATAGCAGAAAAAGACACTAATTCAGTGGTGTTTTTTTTTACAACTGCCGACATCTACGCTTTTTCGACGTAAAATGACCCGTTTTTGATAAAATCATTGACTTAATGGCCACTTTGCTTTAATTGTGTCTTAAGAGAATCTTAAAGGTCAGATTGAATCTAAATTATGCCTATTTCCAGCCCAATGACAACTACCATCATTGCTACCATTACCACCATTATTACAGATAACGGTGTGGGCTGACGCAGACAGAATACAGAAAAAAAGCCCGCACCTAAGCAGTGCGGGCTTTTTTTTCGGCTGAAAATCAGGAGATAAAGAACATGCAAGTGTTGAAGTTTGGTGGAACATCGGTTGCCAATGCGGAAAAATTTCTGCGTGTGGCGGATATCCTTGTGGAGAACTCCCGGCAGGGACAGGTCGCTGCAGTGCTCTCTGCACCAGCGAAGATCACCAACCATCTGGTTGCGATGATTGAAACGACCACGCGCGGAGAATCTGCTGAGAACAATGTGACTGAAGCTGAAGCCATCTTTGATGCTCTGATTGAAGGACTTGCCGAAAAAGTCGCCGGATTTAATCTGGTCAGCATAAAACAGCTTGTCAGAGATGAGTTCCAGCAAATTAAACAAGTGCTCCACGGTGTTGCTCTGTTGGGACAGTGCCCTGATAGTGTTAATGCAGCCATGATTTGTCGTGGTGAAAAGTTATCCGTGGCGATCATGCAGGCCTTACTGGAAGCGCGTGGCAACACAGTGACGGTTATTAATCCTGTCGAAAAGCTTCTGGCTGTTGGCCATTATCTGGAGTCCACGGTAGATATTGCGGAATCCACTCGCCGTATTGCTGCCAGTGCTATTCCTGCAGGCAGCATGATTTTGATGGCTGGCTTCACCGCGGGTAATGAGCAGGGTGAGTTGGTGGTATTAGGCCGGAATGGTTCTGACTACTCGGCTGCTGTGCTGGCGGCTTGCCTGCGTGCAGATTGCTGTGAGATTTGGACAGATGTTGATGGTGTTTACACTTGTGATCCTCGTCAGGTACCTGACGCCCGGTTGCTGAAATCAATGTCGTATCAGGAAGCGATGGAGCTTTCCTATTTCGGTGCTAAAGTTTTGCATCCCCGGACTATCACCCCTATTGCCCAATTTCAGATTCCCTGCCTGATCAAAAATACGGCAAATCCACAGGCACCCGGAACGTTGATCGGTTCTCATCAACAGGATGTTGAAAATCCGGTGAAAGGGATCACCAATTTAAACAACATGGCGATGTTTAATGTTTCTGGCCCGGGAATGAAGGGAATGGTCGGCATGGCAGCACGTGTCTTTGCTGCTATGTCGCGCAGTGGTATCTCGGTGGTACTGATTACGCAATCCTCTTCGGAATACAGCATTAGTTTCTGTGTTCCTCAGGCGGACCATGTACGCACGCGTGCAGTGCTGGAAGAGGAGTTTTATCTTGAGCTGAAAGATGGTCTGCTGGAGCCACTGGATGTGATGGAGCATCTGGCGATCATCTCGGTGGTTGGTGATGGTATGCGTACCCTGCGCGGTATTTCTGCCAAATTCTTCCTGGCGCTGGCGAGAGCCAACATCAATATCGTCGCCATCGCTCAGGGCTCCACAGAGCGTTCAATCTCTGTGGTGGTTAACAACAGTGATGCGACCACCGGGGTGCGGGTAGTGCATCAGATGCTATTTGCCACTGATCAGGTGATTGAAGTGTTTGTCGTCGGTGTCGGCGGAGTGGGTAAGGCGCTGATCGAACAATTACGTCGCCAGCAGGCCTGGCTGAAAAATAAGCATATTGATTTGCGTGTATGTGGTATTGCTAACTCGAAAAAATTGCTTAGCGAAATCCACGGTATCGATTTGGCTAACTGGCAGGATGCTTTAAACCAGGCTGAGACACCTTTCGACCCTGAAGCACTGACCAAACTGGTGAAACACTATCATTTGCTCAATCCGGTGATTGTGGATTGTACTTCAAGTCAGAAGATTGCGGATTGTTATGCTGATTTCCTCAGTGAAGGTTTTCACGTTGTGACACCGAACAAAAAAGCCAATACATCCTCATGGGCTTATTATCAACAGATTCGCCAGGCGGCAACAAAGTCACGCCGCAAGTTCCTCTATGACACGAATGTCGGGGCTGGTTTGCCGGTGATTGAAAATCTGCAAAATTTACTGGATGCGGGTGACGAGCTATTGCGATTCACCGGTATTCTTTCTGGTTCACTCTCCTTCATTTTCGGTAAACTGGATGAAGGCGTTAGCTTGTCAGAAGCAACCAAAATGGCGCGTGAATTGGGTTACACTGAGCCGGATCCACGTGACGATCTCTCCGGCATGGATGTGGCCAGAAAATTGTTGATACTGGCGCGCGAAGCGGGATACCAACTGGAACTGAGCGACATTGCGATCGATGCGATCCTTCCGGCCGAATTCACAGCCATTCCTGAGGTTGAGACGTTCATGGCGCGTTTGCCTGAGCTGGATGCTCAATTTGCAGAGCGTGTGGCTGAAGCAACAGCGGCGGGTAAAGTATTGCGCTTTGTCGGTACCATTGAAGAGGGCGGACGTTGTCAGGTGAAAATTGAAGCGGTTGATGGTAACGACCCGCTCTATAAGGTGAAAAACGGTGAGAACGCGCTGGCTTTCTACAGCCGTTACTACCAGCCGATACCGTTAGTGTTACGAGGCTATGGTGCCGGAAATGATGTGACGGCAGCGGGTGTGTTTGCTGATCTTTTACGCACATTGTCATGGAAGTCAGGGGTTTAAAAATGATGAAAATTTATGCGCCTGCTTCGATAGGGAATGTCAGTGTAGGCTTTGATGTGTTAGGTGCAGCGGTATCGCCTGTCGATGGTACCCTATTGGGGGATTGTGTCACGGTCAGTGCCGCAGACCACTTTTCTCTGCAGTGTGCCGGTCGCTTCGTGAGTAAGTTACCTGCTGATCCCAAAGAGAATATCGTCTGGCAATGCTGGGATCTCTTTTGTCAGACCGTGGGTAAATCGATACCCGTTGCCATGACACTGGAAAAAAACATGCCGATCGGATCAGGCCTCGGCTCCAGCGCTTGTTCGGTGGTGGCCGGGTTGCTGGCGATGAACGCTCATTGTAATTATCCGCTTGATGATATGACAATGCTGGGGCTCATGGGGCAGTTAGAAGGGCGTATTTCCGGCGGCGTTCATTACGATAACGTTGCTCCGTGCTTTTTAGGCGGCTTGCAATTGATGCTGGAAGCTAATGACATCATTTGTCAGTCGGTGCCCGTGTTTGACGAGTGGCTCTGGGTGATGGCTTATCCTGGTATTAAAGTCTCCACTGCTGAGGCAAGAGCGATTCTGCCAGATCACTATGCAAAAAGTGATATTATTAATCATGGCAGGTATCTTGGTGGTTTTATTCACGCCTGTCATACCGGACAACCCGATCTTGCTGCCGCCCTGATGCATGATGTGATCGCTGAGCCCTATCGCACAGCGTTACTACCGGGATTCAAAGAGGCGAGAGAGGCATTGCGCGCACGCGGAGCCGTAGCTTGCGGGATATCGGGTTCGGGGCCGACACTCTTTGCTGTCTGCCCTCAGGCTGCGGTTGCTGAGGAGCTGACAGCGTGGCTGAAAGCAAATTATCTGCAAAATGATGAAGGTTTTGTCCACATTTGCCGCATCGACACGGCGGGCGCACGTAAACTGGGATAACGCATGAAATTGTATAATCTGAAGGATCACAACGAACAGGTCAGTTTTGCTCAGGCGGTAAAACAAGGACTGGGTAAACAACAAGGGCTCTTCTTTCCATTAGAGCTGCCAGAGTTCGAATCAACAGAAATAGACAGATTGCTGGCGCTCGATTTTGTCACGCGTAGCAGTGAAATACTCTCGGCTTTCATTGGTAATGAAATCAGCCACGCACAACTGACAGAACGTCTTCAGCAGGCCTTTACCTTTCCCGCGCCAGTTGTGCCAGTGAGTGACGACGTTGGGGTGCTGGAGCTATTTCATGGCCCGACGCTGGCATTCAAGGATTTTGGCGGCCGTTTTATGGCGCAGATGCTGTCCGAAGTCAGTGGTGCTGAGGAAAAGATCACCATTTTGACTGCAACCTCAGGAGATACCGGCGCGGCGGTAGCACATGCTTTTTATGGCATGGAAAACGTTAAAGTGGTTATTTTATATCCTCAGGGAAAAATCAGTCCGTTGCAGGAAAAACTTTTCTGCACGCTGGGTGGGAATATAGAAACCATTGCTATTGAAGGTGACTTCGATGCCTGTCAGTCTCTGGTTAAACAGGCTTTTGATGACCAGGCTCTGAAAGAGGCAATAGGCCTTAACTCTGCCAACTCGATCAATATCAGCCGCTTACTGGCACAAATTTGTTACTATTTTGAAGCTGTTGCCCAATTACCGCAGGAGAAACGTAACCAGTTAGTGGTTTCTGTGCCAAGTGGTAACTTCGGCGATTTGACCGCCGGGTTGTTAGCCCGGGCAGCAGGATTACCGATTAAACGGTTCATTGCGGCAACTAATGCTAATGACACAGTACCGCGTTTTTTCTCTTCTGGCCTCTGGCAGCCCCATGATACAGTGGCGACACTCTCTAATGCGATGGATGTCAGTCAGCCTAATAACTGGCCTCGTGTTGAAGAGATATTCCGTCGTAAAGAGTGGCCACTGAATAGTCTGGCAAGCGGTGCTGTGGATGATGAAGTAACACGATCTACCATGCGTGAATTAGCTGAGATTGGTTATATTTCCGAGCCGCATGCAGCAATCGCTTACCGACTGTTACGTGACCAACTGCAAGCTGGTGAGTATGGGCTCTTCCTGGGAACTGCACATCCGGCAAAATTTGTCGAAAGTGTTGAAGCGATTCTTGAACGGAAAATCCCTGTTCCTGAAGCACTGGCGGCGCGAGCTGAATTGCCCTTATTATCACACGTGATGCCTGCCTCGTTTGCTACGCTGCGTGATTTTCTCATGAAACAGTAAATCGATTTGGCGGTGCATAGTGCGCCGCCACTTTCTTTATTGTCAGACAGCGCCTTCTGCGCGTTTAAAAATCAGCTCTTGATCATTACTTTCTTCAGCTACGAATCGATAGCCTTCCTCAGCAAATGACTCCAGCTGTTCTGGCCTGCTCAGTTGTCGCTGGATAATAAAGCGACACATCAATCCGCGCGCTTTCTTAGCATAAAAACTGATCACTTTATACTTGCCATTCTTTTCATCAAGAAAGACTGGCTTAATCACCTGTGCCTGTAATTTCTCTGGCTGAATGGCTTTAAAATATTCATCAGAGGCGAGGTTGATGAGCAGGTCACTGCCTGCTTTTTTCAGTGTCTGATTTACTGTTTCTGTCAGTTGACTTCCCCAGAACGCATACAGAGAGTTGCCAGCATCATTAGCTAATTTGATGCCCATCTCAAGGCGATAGGGCTGGATCAGATCGAGCGGACGGAGTACCCCATACAGGCCAGAAAGCATGCGCAGGTGGTGTTGCGCAAATTCAAAATCATCTTCGCTGAAACTGTCAGCTGCAAGCCCGGTGTAAACATCACCTTTGAAGGCCAGAATAGCCTGCCGGGCATTTTCCGGCGTAAACGGTTGGTGCCATTCGTTAAAGCGATCAGTATTGAGATGGGCAAGTTTGTCGCTGGTATGCATCAGTGACGCAATTTGTGCGGGTGTTAACGCTTTAGCAATGTTGATAAGTTTCTGAGAATTATCAAGCAAGTCTGGCTGAGAGTAACGGTGAGTTGCCAGTGGGCTGGTATAATCCAGGGTTTTGGCAGGAGAGATAACCATCAACATATATTTTCCTCGACGTTGTCAGGCAGGATGCATAACCTCATTTTAGCAAAATCGCACTAAAAAAAGCAGATTACTGTCATCGTTACAGGCTTTGTTACCTTGATAATAAAAGGGATGTTACCCATCTCACATCCTGCGTAGAGCTCTGTAACCTTCCCTTGCAAGGTCACTTTGGCGTGTTATCATCGGGAAAAGGCATTTTCATCCATCCCCTTTTAAAACCACTACGAGAGAATGATAACTATGACGGATAAACTAACAGCTTTGCGTCAATTCACCACTGTGGTTGCCGATACAGGCGACATCGCGGCGATGAAACTCTATAAACCTCAGGATGCAACGACGAATCCTTCTCTCATTTTGAGTGCAGCACAAATTCCTGAATATCGTCAGCTGATTGACGCGGCAGTAAGCTGGGCGCGTGAGCAGAGTGATGATAAACAGAAACAAGTGGCTTTCGCCGCAGATAAATTAGCGGTAAATATCGGGCTGGAAATTCTCAAACTGGTGCCCGGACGCATTTCAACAGAGGTTGATGCTCGTCTCTCTTATGATACCCAGGGGAGTATTGATAAAGCGCGTGCACTGATCAAATTGTATAATGATGCAGGGATCAGTAACGATCGCATTCTTATCAAACTGGCATCAACATGGCAGGGTATCAAGGCTGCAGAGCAACTCGAGAAAGAAGGGATCAATTGTAACTTAACCCTGTTGTTCTCTTTTGCTCAGGCGCGCGCCTGTGCTGAGGCCGGAGTATACCTGATCTCACCTTTTGTTGGCCGCATTCTCGATTGGTATAAAGCAAACACCGATAAGAAAGAGTATGCCCCTCAGGATGACCCTGGAGTCATTTCTGTGACCGAAATTTACACGTACTACAAAGCGCATGGTTATGACACTGTAGTCATGGGTGCCAGCTTCCGTAATATCGGTGAAATCACTGAATTGGCGGGTTGTGATCGTCTGACCATTTCTCCGGCGTTGCTGAAAGATTTGTCAGAGAGCGAAGGGCCACTACAACGCAAGCTCGCCTACACTGGCGAAGTGAAGTCCCGACCAGAGAAAATGACCGAGGCTGAATTCCTCTGGCAGCATAATCAGGATCCGATGGCAGTAGACAAATTGGCTCAGGGGATCCGTAATTTTGCAATTGATCAGGACGAACTCGACAGCATGATTGCCGGGCTGCTCTAATCAGCTACTGGCTCTGCAGTGCTGAGATCGTTCGAAAAATGCGTTGAATCATCACCGTCTCTCTTTTACAGGCAAGACAGATAAGCGTCTGGCCTATATCACCCCTATCTCTTTTTATCAATCCTGGAGAAAATTCCGCAATGAACACCTTTCGTATCGGTCTGGTTTCTGTGTCAGATCGCGCCAGTAATGGTATCTATCAGGATGAGGGAATTCCTGCACTGGAAGCCTGGCTTACTCAGGCACTATCGACCCCTTTTGAGCTGGTGAAGCGTCTGATACCTGATGAGAAATCTCAGATTGAGAAGACACTTTGTGAGCTGGTGGATGAGTGTTATTGCCATCTGGTTTTGACAACCGGAGGCACGGGGCCCGCTAAACGTGATGTTACACCGGATGCCACTCTGGCGATTGCAGATCGTGAGATGCCGGGATTTGGTGAGCAAATGCGTCAGGTCAGCCTGCATTTTGTACCAACTGCAATCCTGTCGCGCCAAGTCGGTGTCATTCGCAGAGCATCTCTGATTGTAAATTTACCTGGGCAACCTAAAGCTATAAAACAGACTCTCGAAGGGGTTAAGGATCAGCAGGGAGAGGTTGTGGTTCAGGGGGTTTTTGCCAGTATTCCTTATTGTATTCAGTTGCTTGAAGGTCCTTATGTTGATACCCACTCTCACGTAATTGACGCATTTCGCCCGCTAAATGCGCGCCGCAGTTCACTGATAAAATAAGTCACCGCCAGGATAATCAGCGGCGGATTATCACTGGTTTCTTCTGATAATAAAAAAAATTCCTCCTGCCCCCTTGATGAAATGGCGGCTGACCCCATCTTAATTGTCATCGAGGGTATCGCGTCAGAAAGCACTGTCGCTGGTTGAATAAATGTAATTCACCCACACTGATAGCGTATACCTGATTGGAAATAATTTAAGTGGGAGATGTGCAGATGGGTAAAATTATTGGTATTGACTTAGGTACAACCAACTCTTGTGTTGCCATCATGGATGGTGGAAAAGCGCGCGTACTGGAAAATGCAGAGGGTGATCGCACCACACCTTCCATTATCGCTTACACCCAGGATGGTGAAATCCTGGTAGGTCAGCCGGCTAAGCGTCAGGCAGTGACTAACCCACAAAATACACTGTTCGCGATTAAGCGTCTGATCGGACGTCGTTTTCAGGATGAAGAAGTACAGCGTGACATCAAAATTATGCCTTACAAAATCGTTCAGGCCGATAATGGCGATGCGTGGCTGGATGTGAAAGGTCAGAAAATGGCTCCTCCGCAGGTGTCTGCTGAAGTATTGAAAAAAATGAAAAAAACGGCAGAAGATTATCTGGGCGAACCTGTCACAGAAGCGGTCATTACCGTTCCGGCTTACTTCAATGACGCACAGCGCCAGGCAACAAAAGATGCCGGTCGTATCGCGGGTCTTGATGTAAAACGTATCATCAACGAACCAACCGCTGCCGCACTGGCTTATGGTATGGACAAAGGGCAGGGTAACCGTACCATCGCCGTTTATGACCTCGGTGGAGGAACATTTGATATCTCTATCATTGAGATTGATGAGGTTGATGGTGAGAAAACATTCGAAGTACTGGCAACCAACGGTGACACTCACCTTGGTGGTGAAGACTTTGACAGCCGCCTAATCAACTATTTAGTTGATGAATTCAAAAAAGATCAGGGCATCGATCTGCGCAATGATCCGCTGGCAATGCAGCGTCTGAAAGAAGCTGCAGAAAAAGCGAAAATTGAGCTCTCTTCTGCGCAACAGACTGATGTGAATCTGCCTTATATCACTGCAGATGCGACCGGTCCTAAACACATGAATATCAAAGTGACCCGTGCAAAACTTGAGTCACTGGTAGAAGATCTAGTTTCACGTTCGATTGAACCATTGAAAGTGGCTCTGAAAGATGTAGGCTTGTCAGTTTCTGACATCAATGACATTATTCTTGTCGGTGGTCAGACTCGTATGCCAATGGTACAGGCTAAAGTGGCTGAATTCTTTGGCAAAGAACCACGTAAAGACGTAAACCCTGATGAAGCCGTTGCGGTTGGTGCAGCAGTACAGGGCGGTGTGCTGGCTGGTGAGGTTAAAGATGTCTTGCTGCTTGATGTGACACCACTGTCTTTAGGTATTGAAACTATGGGTGGTGTGATGACCACGCTGATTGCTAAAAATACCACTATCCCGACCAAACACAGTCAGGTTTTCTCTACAGCCGATGACAACCAGGCTGCAGTAACGATTCATGTGGTGCAGGGTGAGCGTAAACGTGCGTCAGACAACAAATCACTGGGCCAGTTTAATCTTGATGGTATTCAGCCAGCACCACGCGGCATGCCACAAATTGAAGTCACTTTCGACATCGATGCTGATGGTATCCTGCATGTTTCAGCGAAAGACAAAAACAGTGGTAAAGAGCAGAAAATTACCATCAAGGCGTCTTCCGGCCTGAATGACGAAGAAATCGAAAAAATGGTGCGTGACGCGGAAGCCAACGCTGAATCAGACCGTAAATTTGAAGAGCTGATTCAGGTACGTAACCAGGCGGATCATCTCTCTCACAGCACTCGTAAACAGCTTGAAGAAGCAGGAGAAAGTGTTTCAGCTGATGATAAGAGCGCAATTGAGAGTGCACTGACTGAACTCGATACCGCACTGAAAGGCGAAGACAAAGCAGAGATCGAAGCCAAAATGCAGGCACTTGCCACTGTTGCTGGTAAGCTGATGGAAGCTGCTCAGCAAGGTGCTGCTCCTGGTGCGGACGCTTCAGCGAAGAAAGAAGATGATGTTGTTGATGCTGAGTTCGAAGAAGTAAAAGACGGTAAAAAATAACCGCCCGCACAGGGCACAGTGAATCATCTGGGTCACTGTAGATAACCAGCACGGGCGTCGGATATTATCGACGCCCGTGCATGTATGTTAAGGGCAGGAATAATTAACAATGGCGAAAAAAGACTACTACGAGGTTTTGGGCGTCTCCCGGACGGCGGAAGAGCGTGAAATCAAAAAGGCTTATAAACGCCTGGCGATGAAGTACCATCCTGATCGTAATCCAGGGGATAAAGAGTCAGAAGCACAGTTTAAAGAAGTAAAAGAGTCTTATGAAATTCTCAGCGACTCACAAAAGCGCGCTGCCTATGACCAGTATGGTCACGCTGCCTTTGAACAAGGCGGAATGGGCGGTGGCGGCGGCGGTGGTGCTGATTTCAGCGATATCTTTGGCGACGTATTTGGCGATATTTTTGGCGGCGGTCGTCGTCAGAGAGCCTCACGTGGCGCAGACCTGCGCTATAACATGGAGCTGACGCTTGAGGAAGCTGTTCGTGGCGTGACCAAAGAGATCCGCATACCGACACTGGAAACCTGTGAGGTATGTCATGGCAGCGGTGCAAAAGAAGGCAGTCAGCCGCAAACCTGTACTACCTGTAATGGACAAGGACGAGTTCACATGCGGCAGGGTTTTTTCACTGTTCAGCAGCCATGTCCCACCTGTCATGGCCGCGGTACAGTAGTGAAAGACCCTTGTCATGCCTGTCATGGTCAGGGACGAGTCGAGAAATATAAAACACTGTCAGTGAAAATACCTGCCGGGGTTGATACTGGCGACCGTATTCGACTGAGTGGTGAAGGCGAAGCAGGAGAGATGGGGGCGCCAGCAGGTGACCTCTATGTACAGGTACAGGTGCGCCAGCATCATATCTTCGAACGTGAAGAGAATAACTTGTATTGTGAAGTTCCTATTAGCTTTGTGATGGCAGCACTGGGCGGCGAAATTGAAGTTCCTACGCTCGATGGTCGGGTTAAACTGAAAATCCCGGCAGAAACACAAACAGGTAAGCTCTTCCGTATGCGTGGACGCGGTGTGAAATCGGTTCGTGGTGGTTCTGAAGGTGACCTGTTATGTCGTGTGGTGGTCGAAACGCCAGTCAACCTCAATGAGAAACAAAAAGAGTTATTACGTGAGTTGGCTGAAAGTCTTGGTGGCGATAGTGGTGAAAACTATAGTCCTCGCTCGAAAAGCTTCTTTGATGGTGTAAAAAAGTTTTTCGACGATCTCACCCATTAAATATTCCGATAACATCAGTGATGAAAAAGGGCCCTTCCGGGCCCTTTTTTTGTGTTTACCAGACCCCGCAAGCAATGGGAAATCTCATTAACAGGTCTGGTCTGTGTTAAAATATCCGGCGACTTTTCTCTCTTTCGTATATGGAACAACGCTGATGAAACACATGATAAAGCGTCTGGTTAACAATGAAGCCACGGCCGGTATAGTCTTAATTCTTGCGGCTGCTATTGCCCTTTTTTTAGCCAATAGTGAGAGTTTTTCTCAGGCCTACCAGGCGATACTCTCTTCGCCAGTACAGTTCCGCTTTGGAGCTCTCGACATCAGTAAAAATCTGCTGCTGTGGATCAACGATGCGTTGATGGCGCTTTTTTTCCTGATGATTGGCCTGGAAGTTAAACATGAGCTGATTTCCGGTTCACTCGCTACCCGGGAACGTGCAATGTTTCCCCTGATTGCTGCTATTGGCGGCATGGTGGTGCCGGGGCTGATATTTGCTCTGCTTAACAGGAGTGATGCTGTTGCTATCCACGGTTGGGCCATTCCGACCGCGACCGATATCGCATTTGCGTTGGGGATCCTCGCCCTGTTGGGCAGTCGGGTGCCTGTAGCGTTAAAAATGTTTCTGATGGCATTAGCGGTGATTGATGATCTTGGAGCAATCCTCATCATTGCATTCTTCTATACTCAGCAGCTTTCTCTTCTTTCATTAGGTGTTGCTGCTGGTGCAGTGCTGGTGCTGGCCGCATTGAATCGTGCCGGGGTGCGCCATACCGCGCTCTATCTGTTGGTCGGTATGGTGCTGTGGGTGGCTATTCTGAAATCAGGTATCCATGCCACACTTGCGGGCGTTATTGTTGGCTTCCTTATTCCACTGGAAAAGAAAAACGGACATTCACCGGCACTGTCGCTGGCTCACGGTCTTGCTCCCTGGGTAAGCTGGATAATTTTGCCTTTGTTTGCGTTCGCTAATGCCGGAGTCTCGTTAAGCGGAATACCTGACAATGCTCTGCTATCGGCAATTCCATTGGGTATCATTCTTGGCCTGTTTGTTGGTAAGCCGCTGGGAATAACCTTGATGTGTTGGCTGGCGGTAAAACTGCGCATAGCAGCCTTGCCGGAAGATACGCAGATGCGTGATATTGCTGCTATTGGTGTGTTGTGTGGTATCGGGTTTACAATGTCGATTTTTATTACCACACTAGCCTATGATACGGAACACGAAACACTTATTACCCTGGCAAAATTAGGTATATTGTTGGGCTCAGTGATCTCCGCAATTGTGGGGTACTTGTTATTGCGCTGGAAGTTGCGCTAGTTTCCATGCCGGTGAATCTGATTGACCTGAAAAGGTTGATCAGATGTTGGTCATTGAGGAATAACAGATAAAAAAAAACCGGCAATGCCGGTTCTTTTCAAAGCTTGTCAGTGCACTGGTGATTAAGCCAGTTTACCGATCTGTGCAGCCAGATTTGCTTTATGGCGCGCAGCTTTGTTTTTATGGATCAGACCTTTTGCTGCCTGACGATCCACAATAGGTTGCATTTCGTTGAAGGCATTTTGTGCTGCAGTTTTATCACCTGCTGCGATCGCTGCATAAACCTTCTTGATGAAGGTACGCATCATTGAACGACGACTTGCATTATGCTTGCGACGTTTTTCAGATGTTACGGCGCGTTTCTTAGCTGATTTGATATTAGCCAAGGTACAACTCCCAAATAGTTCTATGAGGACAATTTAAAGGCCGAGGAATATGCCTCTTTCGCCTCAGATTGTCAATGGATTTGTGCAAATAAGCGCCGCTGTGACCAGGGTGCCTAGTTACGTCTGGATGGCGCAGGATTCTACCAGCTTCAGGGCAATGAATATAGTCTAATCAGCAGAAAAATGACAATCAGCACTTGTGAGGGGAAGAGGTGTGGTTGATAAGGGAAAGAGAGAGAAGCGGGTTAACCTTCCGCGCCGTAAAGGGTATAATTCGCCGATTGCTATTTAACCGGGCCACATAATGAAGTTTATCCGTGGATTACATAACCTTAAAACCCAGCGGCCTGGATGTGTATTGACCATCGGCAACTTCGACGGCGTACATTTAGGCCATCAGGGCGTGTTAGCGCGTTTGCGGGAAGAGGGGCAGCATCGTCAGTTACCTGTGATGGTGATGCTGTTTGAACCCCAACCGCTCGAATTATTTTCGCCGGATAGCGCGCCTGCGCGGTTGACGCGTTTGCGTGAAAAAATTCATTACCTGCAGCAGGCAGGTGTAGATAGTATACTTTGTATCCGATTTGATCAGCAGTTCTCTTCACTTTCAGCTGAATCATTTATTCGTGAATTGCTGATCGATAAAATACACGTAAAGTTTCTTGCTGTGGGTGATGACTTTCGTTTTGGCACTGGTCGCGAGGGGAATTTCCTGTTATTAGAAGAGGCAGGAAAGCGTTATGGTTTTGATGTGGTAAGTACGCAGACCATCAACCATGGCGATGAGCGTATTAGCAGTACCGCGATTCGGCATTCGCTGGCCAGCGATGATTTTTCGCATGCCGAACAGCTGCTTGGTCACCCGTTTATTATCTCCGGGCGTGTTGTACGTGGCGATGCGTTGGGAAGAACTCTTGGCTTTCCGACAGCTAACATACCGCTCAGGCGAACCGTTTCGCCGGTACAAGGTGTATATGCAGTCAGAGTGGCTGGTATAAGCGAGCATCCGTTACCGGGGGTAGCCAACATAGGTACCCGACCGACACTGGCGGGAATTCGTCAGCAACTTGAAGTGCATTTATTTGATATTACGCAGGACCTTTATGGTAAGCATATAGAGGTAATTTTGTGCAAGAAGATCCGCTCTGAACAGCGGTTTGCCTCCCTCGAGGCACTGAAAGAGCAAATTGCTAAAGATGTGGTCATAGCCCGGCACTTTTTCGGGCTGAAAGTACACCACTCTAACTAAATCGAAATACGGAATCTGTGAACTGATGACTGACTATAAATTTACGTTGAATCTGCCGGAAACAGGATTTCCGATGCGAGGTGACCTGGCTAAACGTGAGCCAGATATGCTGAAACGTTGGTACGATGACGATCTTTATGGATTGATTCGTGCCGCGAAAAAGGGCAAAAAAACATTTATTCTGCATGACGGGCCTCCTTACGCTAACGGCAACATCCATATTGGTCATTCAGTCAACAAGATTCTTAAAGATGTTATTGTTAAATCGAAAGGTCTGGCAGGATTTGACGCTCCCTATGTCCCAGGATGGGACTGCCATGGTTTGCCTATCGAACATAAGGTCGAACAAACGATTGGCAAACCGGGCGAAAACGTCTCGGCGGCGGAGTTCCGTCATGCCTGTCGTGAGTATGCGGCAAGCCAGGTCGAGGGGCAGAAAAAAGATTTTATTCGTCTTGGTGTTCTTGGTGACTGGGATAACCCCTACCTGACGATGGATTATCAGACAGAAGCCAATATCATTCGTTCACTGGCAAAAATTATTGCCAATGGTCATCTGCATAAAGGTGCGAAACCGGTACATTGGTGCATTGATTGCCGTTCAGCGCTGGCTGAAGCGGAAGTAGAGTATTATGACAAAACCTCGCCTTCCATCGACGTGATGTTTGACGCTGAGCAGGTGGCTGCCGTACTGGAAAAATTTGCGGTCGATAGCGTTGATGGCAGCGTTTCTCTGGTTATCTGGACGACTACCCCCTGGACCATGCCAGCCAACCGGGCGATTGCAGTGCATCCTGATTTTGACTATCAGTTAATTCAGATTGAAGGGCGTGCTCTGATTCTGGCTAAAGAGTTGGTTGAAAGCGTGATGTCGCGTGCAGGTATTAATAACTGGCAGGTTCTGGGTGAAACAACCGGGGCAGAGTTAGTCGGGCTGAATTTCCGTCATCCTTTTCTGGCGCGTTTTTCACCAGTCATCCCCGGCGAGCATGTCACTCTTGACGCAGGTACCGGGGCAGTTCATACCGCACCAGGTCATGGTCCTGATGATTATGTCATTGGGCAAAAGTTTGGTATTGAGGTGGCAAATCCGGTAGGGCCAGATGGCTGTTTCTTGCCTGGCACCTATCCTACGCTTGATGGCGTTAATGCCTTCAAAGCCAATGATATGATTGTTGATCTGTTACGTGACAAAGGTGCATTGCTCCATGTGGAGAAACTATTGCACAGCTACCCACATTGCTGGCGGCACAAAACCCCCATCATTTTTCGTGCGACACCACAATGGTTTATCAGCATGGAAAAAAATGGACTGCGCGAGAAATCATTATCAGAAATTAAAGGCGTGAAATGGATCCCTGACTGGGGCCAGGCACGTATCGAATCGATGGTCGCTAATCGTCCTGACTGGTGTATTTCGCGTCAGCGTACCTGGGGTACCCCCATGGCGTTATTCGTTCATAAAGAGACAGATGCATTGCATCCGGATACGCTGGAGCTGATGGAGAAGGTAGCAAAGCTGGTCGAAGAACAGGGTATTCAGGCGTGGTGGGATGTAGATCCGGCGACTCTGATGAGCAAAGAGGATGCTGAAAATTATCTTAAAGTCCCGGATACACTCGATGTCTGGTTTGACTCAGGGTCAACCAGCTACTCTGTGGTTGACGTCAGACCTGAATTTGGTGGTCATTCGCCTGATATGTACCTGGAGGGGTCTGACCAGCATCGCGGCTGGTTTATGTCCTCACTGATGATCTCGACGGCGATGAAAGGTAAAGCGCCTTATCGCGAAGTGCTGACTCACGGTTTTACCGTTGATGGTCAGGGTCGGAAAATGTCGAAGTCAATTGGTAATACTGTCAGTCCTCAGGATGTGATGAACAAACTGGGTGGCGATATCTTGCGCTTGTGGGTAGCTTCTACTGACTACTCCGGTGAGATGGCAGTTTCCGATGAAATTCTGAAACGTTCAGCAGATGCTTACCGTCGCATTCGTAATACGGCGCGTTTCCTGTTGGCTAATCTGAATGGCTTTAATCCTGAGACTGACGCAGTGAGTCCGGAACAAATGGTGGTGTTGGACCGCTGGGCGGTTGGACGAGCCAAAGCTGCTCAGGAGGAGATTATTGCTTCCTACGCCAGTTATGATTTTCATGAAGTCATTCAGCGGCTGATGCAGTTCTGTTCAGTTGAAATGGGATCATTCTATCTCGATATTATCAAAGACAGGCAATATACGGTTAAAGCAGATGGTCTTGCTCGTCGTAGTTGTCAAACCGCATTGTTCCACATTGATGAAGCTCTGGTTCGCTGGATGGCACCTATTATGTCATTCACCGCTGATGAAATCTGGCGTGAACTCTCCGGGACTCGCCAACAATATGTCTTTACTGAAGAGTGGTATGGCGGTCTGTTTGGTCTGGCTGATGACCAGGCGATGAACGATGCATATTGGTCAGAGTTGTTAAAGGTACGTGGTGAAGTCAACAAAGTGATCGAGCAGGCGCGTGCCGATAAGCGTATTGGCAGTGCACTGGAAGCCAGTGTCACGCTGTATGCCGATGCCGCTCTGTCATCTAAACTCACTCAATTGGGAGATGAACTCCGCTTTGTATTATTGACCTCATCGGCGCAGGTAGCTGATTATACTGAGGCTAAAGAGGATGCGCAGCAGAGTGAGTTACTTTCTGGTTTGAAAGTCGCGTTGACAAAAGCCGAAGGCGAAAAATGTCCCCGCTGCTGGCATTACGCCAGTGATATTGGTAATAACAGCACGTATCCTGACCTTTGTGGTCGATGTGTCACAAATGTAGCCGGTGACGGTGAACAACGTAAGTTTGCATAATGAAGAAGACGATATTCTCAACGGGCCTGCGTTGGTTATGGGTCATGGTGCTGCTGATTGCTGTCGATTTTTTTAGCAAACAGTGGGTAATGAATAATTTTGCGTTACATGAATCAATGCCTGTTACGCCTTTTCTGAATCTGTTCTATGCTCATAATTATGGTGCAGCGTTCAGTTTTTTGGCAGATAAAGGTGGCTGGCAACGATGGTTTTTTGCAGCAATCGCAGTGGGTATTGTTGTTGTATTGTTGGTGGTAATGTATCGACTGCCGCACACTAACCGACTGAATAATATTGCTTATTCTCTGGTTATCGGGGGTGCGTTAGGCAACTTGTTTGACAGGACCTACCATGGTTTCGTCGTTGATTTTATCGATTTCTATATCGGTGACTGGCACTTCGCAACCTTTAATATTGCTGATTGTGGCATCTGCATAGGTGCTGCATTGGTGATACTGGACGGTTTCATCAGTCCGCAAAGTAAACGTAGTGGAGCATAAAATGAGAACCCACGTTGTTCAGCAAGGCAGTACTGTTTTAGTTGATTTTATACTAAAACTGCAGGATGGTTCAGTAGCGGAGTCTACCTACGATAATGGCCGTCCGGTGTTGTTTCGCCTGGATGACGACAGTCTTTCTGCTCCGTTAAAAGCCGCCCTGGTGGGCGGCAAAACGGGTGAAAAAAGAAGTGTTACTTTGCAGCAAAATGATGCATTTGGTCCGTTTAATCCTGATTTAATTCAGTACTTCTCGCGTGTTGATTTTGCACAAACTGACGAGCCAGCAGTGGGAATGATTATGCTGTTTAGTGGAATGGCCGGAGATAATTTACCGGGTGTCATTCGTGAAATTGATGGTGACGCCATCACGGTTGATTTCAATCATCCGCTGGCCGGTCATTCAGTTGATTTTGAATTAGAAATTATCGATATTGATCCCAAAACGGAGAGGCGTAATGCAAGTTCTGTTGGCTAATCCGCGCGGTTTCTGTGCCGGCGTGGACCGCGCAATCAGTATTGTGGAACGTGCTCTTGAGATGTATGGCTCACCGATTTATGTGCGCCACGAAGTGGTGCATAACCGCTTTGTGGTTAGCAGCCTTCGTGAACGTGGTGCCATTTTCATTGAGGAGATCAGTGAAGTGCCGGATGGCGCGATTCTGATTTTTTCTGCGCATGGTGTTTCTCAGCAGGTACGGGCAGAAGCAAAAACGCGACAGCTGACCATGTTGTTTGATGCGACTTGTCCCCTGGTAACAAAGGTGCATATGGAAGTGGCGCGGGCCAGCAGAAAAGGGACTGAAGCGATTTTGATTGGTCATGCGGGGCATCCGGAAGTAGAAGGTACTATGGGGCAATACAATAACCCCAACGGTGGAATGTATCTTGTCGAATCACCGAATGATGTCTGGCAGCTGGCGGTAAAAGATCCGGGCAATTTGTGCTTTATGACCCAAACCACACTGTCAGTCGATGATACCTATGAAGTCATAGATGCATTGCGCGCCAGATTTCCTGAGATAATTGGCCCGCGAAAAGACGATATTTGCTATGCCACAACCAATCGTCAGGAGGCGGTACGCACTCTGGCGAAAGAGGCCGATGTTGTTCTGGTTGTGGGCTCGAAAAACTCATCAAATTCTAACCGACTGGCAGAGCTGGCGCAGCGTGCCGGTAAGCTGGCACGTCTGATTGATTCAGCTGATGACATTCAGGAAGAGTGGCTCAAGGGGGTTACTTGTGTTGGTGTCACGGCTGGAGCATCTGCGCCTGATATTTTGGTCCAGGAAGTTATCACCCGTTTGCAAGGATTAGGTGGTGGCAGTGCGATAGAACTGATTGGACGAGAAGAAACGATAGTCTTTGAAGTGCCGAAGGCATTGCGCATTGATGCGCGTGAAGTGGAATAATTGATGGCCACCGCAAGGCAGACAGGTGAATAAATTTGGTGTTGAATCAGAATAAAATAGCACGTATGCAGCACTGTCGTCGTCTTGCTGCCAAAGTGATCGCCTTAAAACAGTCACCATCATTTATTCCGTTACCCTCCGTGCATCCATTCTACTCTGAAATAGCCTCAGGTCGTCAGCCAGTGATGTACACATCAGGCATCGTTATTCTGTTTCAGGGACGTAAGGTGGGTTACCTGGGAGAAACACTGTTCCATTATGATGCAAATAGTTATCTGATGGTGACAGTGACACTGCCTTTTGAATGCGAAACTTTCGCCAGTAAAGAGGAACCTATTGCGGGTGTACTCTTGTCCTGTTGCCCCCGGCAAATTCAACAGCTGGTGATGGAAATGGAAAGTGAGCCACTCAATGTTCCTGAATTGCAGAGCGCGGTACATACGGCTGAGCTGACAGATCCGATGCTCAATGCCCTTGAACGCCTGCTCGATAGCATGGTAACACCGCAAGATGCCCGCGTGCTCGGCAACAATATTCTGCGTGAGATATTCTATTATGTGTTGCAGGGACCGTGCCGGGATGCTTTGTTACTGCAGGCTCATCAGCAACCACAATTTATGCAGCTTTCCCGGGTGCTAAAACGTATCGAATCTCACTACAATGAAAGTTTCAGTGTTGAATCAATGGCTTATGAAGCGAATATGAGTGTTTCTGCATTTCATCATCATTTTAAGCAACTTACCAGTACTTCCCCACTGCAGTATCTCAAACACGTCCGGCTGCATAAAGCGCGGCTGTTAATGCAACAGGAAGGAATGAGGGTGAGTACTGCAGCAGTAAATGTAGGATATGAGAGTCCATCGCAATTCTCACGTGAATTTAAACGCTATTTTGGCCTTCCTCCTGTAGCCGAAGTGATGCGTTTACGTCATTCAGAGTGAATCGTTTTTGCAGGCTTTTTTATGTTTCATAATCAATGTAATACTGCTTACTAAACCAACCACCATCAGCACAACAGGAATAATCATTAACAGAAGCATAACCTGATCTTCATGTGCTCTGATGAAAGGGATTTGGCTCATTCCATAGCCTGCTGTCAATAAAATACCGACCCAGAGTAATCCGCTAAGCCAGTTAAAGAGCTGGAAGCGGCTGGTGCTTAACCCCGAGATACCTGCCATGGTAGGTAAAATAGTACGTACAAAGGCGAGAAAACGTCCGAAAAGTAAAGCCGCTAAACCATGACGGTGAAACAGTGACCACGCACGTTGCTGGTAAGCTTGAGGGATACGCAATAACCAGCTTTTAAACCACGAACGATTTCCCAGCCATCGCCCCTGAAGATAACTCAACCAGCAGCCGAGGCTGGCAGCACAAGTGAGTAAAATCAACGCCGGGAGATATCCCATTACCCCTTTAGCTACCATGGCACCTGCGAGTAAGATCAGACTGTCACCGGGGAGAAATGCGGCGGGGAGTAAGCCATTTTCCAGTAATAAAGTCCCGAACATGATAGCGTAGACGACCCATATCACTTCACCTTGCGCAAGCACACTGAAATCGTGATTCCACATCGCATGCATAATGCTGTGTAGTGCGTTCATTTTATCTCCGGTCGCCAGTGCTGATAATAAGTATAGTGCGTTTGTGTGATTTTTAGGGTCTTGGGTTACCGTGTCATTTGAGTTGTTTAGTTTCTATTGAGTTTGCAGTGCTGGCTGAATACGTAAAAAACCACGATCCAAATCATCAATCAGGTCCGCGACATTCTCCAGACCGATGTGCAGACGAATCAGTGTACCAGGCAGTAATGGTGATCCTGCCGGACGAATCGCCTGAATTTCTTCAGGCTGACTGGCTAAAATCAGCGAATCAAACCCACCCCAGGAATAAGCCATACTGAAATGCTCAAAGTGGTCGAGGTAATCAGAAAGCTGCTGCTCGGTGAGTCGTTGGGTGAGAACAAATGAAAATAAGCCACTGCTACCCGTGAAATCTCTTTTCCAGAAAGTATGTCCATTTGCGGTTGGCAAAGCAGGGTGATTGACCTGCGCGACTTCAGGGCGTCTGGCTAACCACTCTGCAACATGCATGGCACTCTCTTCATGCTGGCGCAGACGAACAGCAAGCGTGCGTAATCCGCGGCTGGTCATATAGGCTGTGTCGGCATCAATCATCTGCCCCATCAGATACGAGTTTTCGCGTAGTGTCTCGAGGCACCGCGCGTTCGCTACCGCGGTCCCTATCATCGCGTCTGAGTGTCCTATCAGATATTTAGTGCCGGCTTGTATAGAAACATCGATACCGTGATCAAGTGCGCGGAACAAAATACCGGCAGCCCAAGTGTTATCAAGCATAATGACAGCATCTGGTGCTTTAGCACGCACAGCTGCGACGATAGCAGGAATATCCTGAATCTCCATGGTTATCGAAGCGGGTGACTCCAGAAAAACGACCCGGGTATTGGACTGGACCAGTTCACTTATTGCTGCCCCCATCGTATGCGCAAACCACGTCGTGGTGACATTCATGCGTTTGAGCACATGATTACAAAAATCTTGTGTAGGTTCGTACACTGAACCAGCGACTAAAATGTGGTCGCCTGCCTGCACAAACGCCAGGATTGCATTGGCTACGGCTGCTGCCCCGCAGGGGTAAAGAACACAACCAGCACCACCCTCCAGTTCTGTCATCGCTTCCTGCAGTGAGAAATGTGTGAGCGTGCCGCGACGGCCATAAAACAGCGCGCCTTTAGCCCTTTCGCGGGTGGCCTGTCTCTTTCCGGCTACGCTGTCAAATACCAGTGAAGAAGCACGTTGTATCACACTGTTCACTGCACCCTGGGTAAAACGTTTTTTACGCCCGGCATGGATCAGGGTAGTTTCAATCTTTTTACTGGTCATTAAAAATTGCTCATGAGCAGAGGGTTATGCCTCACGTTACCATGATGTAAGGGTAAGGACCACGGGATGAAACATCAGAAAGTATTTTTTCTGGTATCGATTCTGTCTCAAAACGTGCCACTGATGTAAATAGTAATGATAACTACTATCAATTCATCATTGATTTGATATGATCAGCCAGGTTTGAACTTTGGTCATGAAAGTTGGAGAACGGGTGTGACGAACAATTTAATGCAGACTGACCTTTCTGTCTGGGGCATGTATCAGCATGCTGACATTGTGGTTAAAATTGTGATGATTGGCCTCTTGCTGGCTTCAGTGGTCACCTGGGCTATATTTTTTAGCAAAAGTTTAGAACTTGGCAGCGCCAAACGTCGTCTTCAACGGGAACAGGTGCGCTTATCCGGAGCGAAGAATTTGAACGAGGCGGCAGAAATGTGTGCTAAGTTCGGTGATAAAAGCCTTTCAAGGGCATTGCTTAAAGAAGCAGAAGAGGAGCTTGTCTTGTCAGCGGCGAGTGACGATAACGCCGGAATAAAAGAGCGTACTGCGTTTCGTCTGGAAAGGCGTGTTGCTTTCTTCACCCGACACTCCGGACGTGGAAATGGTTTTCTCGCCACAATCGGCGCTATCGCCCCCTTTGTCGGGTTGTTTGGAACCGTTTGGGGCATCATGAACAGCTTCATCGGTATTGCCCAGTCACAAACAACGAATCTTGCAGTGGTTGCCCCGGGTATTGCTGAGGCGTTATTAGCCACAGCAATAGGTCTGATCGCAGCTATTCCTGCTGTTGTAATATACAACATATTTGCGCGTTCCATCGCCGGGTATAAAGCGACGATGGGGGATGTGGCAGCACAGGTGTTGTTACTGCAAAGTCGTGATTTGGATCTTGCTACCAGCATGGCGCCAGTGGCATCCCGTCAGGCGCAACAGCTCAAGGTGGGGTGAGTGCGATGGCGATGCGTTTAAATGATGATCTGGATAACGATGGTGAAATGCATGAAATTAATGTGACACCTTTTATCGACGTCATGTTGGTTTTGTTAATTATCTTTATGGTTGCAGCTCCTCTTGCAACCGTAGATGTGCGCGTCAATTTGCCAGCCTCAACCAGTGCGCCGCAGCCAAGGCCGGAAAAACCGGTCTATCTGTCAATAAAAGCCGACAAACAACTCTTTATTGGTAATGAGCTGGTGACTCGCGGTACATTAGTGGCTGCACTTGAGAAGCAGACATCAGGTGATAAAGAGACGACAATCTTTTTTCAGGCTGATAAATCTGTAGACTATGAAACATTGATGCAAGTGATGGACCTCCTGCGTCAGCAAGGTTATCTGAAGATTGGTTTAATGGGAATGGAAACGGTGGCTAAGGCTTCCTGACAGGGATGTTGCAGGATAACGGGTAGTTACCAATCCTCTCTTTTCGTCACTTAACAGGATATTCGCGTTCTGTTAAGTGATTCCCGGCATTCACTCTCTTATTTTCTTGTGGCAGAAAACAATCGCTTGCGTCTGCGGCGATTGTTTGACATTTTTTGGTCATCCATCAGTCATGAAACTGTTATCTTCGCTCTTTACTGTCGCGATAAAACATCTGGAGAATCGACTGTGTTCACTATCGAAACCGTGTTGGATGATTTATGTCCTCAACGACACACCCCGCCGTGGCAGAAAGCTGTGTTGCGCCATTTACTTTGTGAAAAAGAATTCCAGCAATTCGAGCAGCGTTATCCTAATCTCAAAGGGCTCGATATGGTCGAGCAAGTACTGGATTATCTGAACGTTCATTGTGAACTGAGTGAGCGTGATCTGGAACAGATCCCGTCACAGGGGCCAGTCGTTATTGTAGCAAATCATCCTCTGGGCACACTGGATGGTCTGGCACTATTGCATGCTGTCTCGCAGGTCAGACGCGATGTTAAGGTCGTGACAAACCGTTTGCTTTCCTGCCTTGAGTCGCTGAGTAGTTTGATGTTGCCGGTTGATAACATGAGTAACCGAACCAGTCGTGAGCAGATGGGGCGTTTACAGGAGCAATTAGCCAGCGGTGGTGTATTGATTTTTTTTCCCTCTGGTGAAGTATCGCGTTTTGGCAAGAAAGGGGTAAGAGACGGGCGCTGGCATTACAGCTTTGTTCGTCTTGCTGCCCGTTTCAGAGCACCGGTGGTGCCTGTACACATCTCCGGTAAAAACAGTGTGTTATTTTATACTACTTCTTTGATTTATCGTCCTCTCTCATTACTGCTGCTGGTTCGGGAAATGTTCCGTCACCGTGGTGCACGGCTGAAGCTCACCATCGGTGCGCGTATTCCCTATTCGAGCTGGTATGTCGGTCACACACCGGCCAAACAGTTGGCGACCCGTTTTCAGCGCCATTTGTATCGCATCGGCCAGGGTAAATCAGGTCTGTTTCAGACGGAATCAGCCATTGCCCGACCTGAAGATCGTACCCGGCTAAAAAAAGCACTGCTCAGCTGTGAAGTGCTGGGGCAATTGGCAGATGGGAAAATAATCTACCTTTATCGTCGTAATGGTGAAGAAGAGAGTACGATTCTGCGTGAGTTAGGGCGGTTACGAGAAATCGCGTTTCGCGCGGTAGGCGAGGGAAGTGGGCGACGACGTGATTTAGATGGTTATGATGATTACTATTACCATCTGGTATTGTGGGACGATGAAGTGCTTGAGATTGTTGGCGCTTACCGCTTTTTACCGACAGGGCAACAACTGGAAGCTCGCGGAATCGAAGGGATCTACAGCCACAGTCTGTTCCATTACGATCAGCAGATGAATCCTATTCTGACTCAGGGTATCGAGTTGGGAAGAAGTTTTATTCAGCCGGCCTGGTGGGGAAAACGCGGTCTCGACTATCTCTGGCTTGGCATTGGTGCCTTTCTGGTGAAAAATCCGCAGTACCGTTATCTTTTCGGTCCGGTTTCCATTTCAGGTGGCTTGCCACTTGCGGCACGTGATTTGTTAGTGGCTTTTTATCGTATCTATTTTGCTCCGGCATTGCCTCTGGCAACGTCTCGTCGCCCTTATCCGGCCTCTTTGCCTGATGTGCTGGCGCAGTTTACCGGTAATGACTACCATGAGGATCTGCGCCGTATGAAACGGCTGTTAACTAACCTCGGTGCAGGTATTCCACCGTTATATAAACAGTATTCAGAACTGTGCGAGCCCGGTGGTGTACAGTTCATCGATTTTGGCAGTGATCCTGATTTCAATAACTGCATTGATGGCTTAGTGGTCGTGGACCTAACCTTGCTTAAAGCTGCGCGTTACCAACGTTACATTGGTGTTCATCAACAAGACACACAAGCGTCATAAAATAACGACACAGTATCATCCGGGCATTCTGCTCCGGATGATCTCTTCATCTCCCACACGTTCTTCTGTAAGGAATGATTATGCATGTACGTTTTTCTCTTCTGGCTCTCTCACTGTTAGCTCCTTTGGCTCATGCTGATAAGGTGGTGGATTCAGTCTCGCAACTTCATCCTATTGCCATGATCACCACCCCGGCCAGTAGCAGTGAGGTTTTCCGGCAGCAGGAGTCGCAAGTACGAGAAGCTTTGATTGCTGCAATACAGGGAAAAGCTGAAAGGTTAACCAGAGAGCAGTTAGAAAAAGCGAACCAGAAAGGGAAACTGGCAGATTACGAGTGGTTAAAGTCGAGCGGTTACGACTTTGCTAAAAAGGAGAATCAGCAGGCAGGGATTGAATTGTTAGAATCATTTAAAACCTTACCGGCGACAACCTTTAAGGCGAATCTTGACGGTGTTGAGTCAGTCAATCTTCATGCCACAGCGAGTGAGCGCCATCAGGCGTTGGTAGATGCCGAAGGGCAAAATTATCTCTTCTTTCTGAGTGAGGCGCTGGGACCGAAATTAGGCCCTGCGTTTGTGAGCGCGTATCAGCGAGGTGAACTGGATAAGGCAGCTGCGTTGATAAAAAGTAGTGAGGTCAGTACCAGTGCGGCGAAGAAATATTTTAATAACCCTCGTCCTTTTCTGATACCGGGTAATACCATCCACTTCGTTCCCGATGATACCGTAGTTAAAGATAAGGTACCCTACCGTGCCAGTGAAGGGTCGTTTCCCAGTGGTCACACCAACACCGCATACACAGATGCCTTGTTACTGGCTGAAATGTTGCCTGAACGCTTTGCTCCGTTATTAAATCGTGCCGCGCGTTATGGTTATTCACGCATGGTACTAGGGGTACATTACCCAATAGACTTAATTGGCTCGCGGATGGTGGCTCAGCGTAACGTCGCCCATTATCTCAACGATCCTCAGTACCGTGTCTTGTTTAGCGAAGCCAAACAGCAGTTACGCACTGCGCTGGAAAAAGAGTGTGGAACGACGTTAGTGGTGTGTGCTAATGGCACCGGGAAAGACGATCCTTATCGCTCTGGTGCAATGAATCAGTTCTATCACCTCACCATGACCTATGGCCTGCCGCGTGAAATGGTAGCGAAGAATAAAGTCAAAGTACCAGAAGGTGCTGAAGTACTGCTGGAAGGACCTTTACCGCATCTGACACCGGCGCAACGCCGTCAACTGATGGTGAACACTGCGATTCAGGCAGGGTATCCATTATCAGGTCACTCCCCTGAGCAGAATTTCTGGCAGCGAGTTGATTTACTGTCCGCTGTTTCAGAGGCAGCACGCTGAACAACGTCAGCAATCATAGGAAAGAGGCGGGCAGTTGCTGCCGCCTCACTACCCACTCAGTTTGCCAGCCTGGTGAAACAGCGACGCGCGGCATCAATCGTGCGTTGAATCTCCTCCTTGCTGTGCGCGAGCGACATAAAACCCGCCTCATACGCTGAGGGGGCGAGATAGATCCCCTCAGCCAGCATCAGATGAAAGAATTGCCGGAAACGTTGTGCGTCGCAGGCCATGACATCCTGGTAACAGGTCACCTGTTTCGCTGAGGTGAAGAACAGACCGAACATGCCCCCGACATGGTTAACGACAAAAGGAATTCCAGCCTCTTGTGCAGCATCAAGCAGGCCGATAGCCAGTTGTTCCGTTAATCCAGCCAGTGTGGAGTGGGTGCCGGGTTGCGCAATTTGATTAAGGCAGGCAAGTCCTGCCGCCATCGCTACCGGGTTGCCTGACAGTGTACCAGCCTGATAAACCGGGCCTGTAGGGGCAAGTTGATCCATGATCTCACGGCGACCGCCAAAAGCACCAACGGGCATCCCTCCACCAATGATTTTACCGAGACAGGTCAGATCAGGAGCAACATCGTAATACTCTTGTGCTCCCCCCAGAGCAATGCGAAAACCTGTCATCACTTCATCAATGATTAACAGTGCACCAAACTCATCACACAATGCTCGTAATCCGGGTAAGAATCCGGGTAATGGTGGGACACAGTTCATATTCCCAGCCACAGGCTCAACAATGATGCAGGCGATGTCATCCGGGTGCTGTTCAAAAACCGCACGAACAGAGTCTAGGTCATTGTAGGTACAGGTCAGGGTATGTCGGGCGAAATCAGCGGGAACACCCGGTGAATTGGGCTGACCGAGGGTCAGAGCTCCTGAACCTGCTTTCACCAGCAGACAGTCTGCATGGCCATGGTAACAGCCTTCAAATTTAATAATATTATCCCGGCCAGTTGCGCCACGGGCCAGACGGATGGCACTCATTGTCGCTTCAGTGCCTGAGTTGACCATCCTGACGCTGTCCATAGAGGGAACCAGCTCTGTGACCAGCGTTGCCATCTTCACTTCAATTTCAGTTGGCGCACCAAAACTCAGGCCGCGACCCGCAGCTTCAATAACCGCATTGCGTACTGCAGGGTGGTTATGGCCAAGGATCATCGGTCCCCAGGAGCCGACATAGTCAATATATGCTTTTCCATCTGCATCGTAGAGCCAGGCACCCTCTGCGCGTTCGATGAAAAGCGGAGTGCCACCGACGCCATTAAATGCCCGTACAGGAGAATTCACGCCCCCAGGTATCACTTGCCGGGCATCGGCATAAAGAGTGTCAGACTTGCTCATGTTTTATCTCCGATCAATGAAAATCAGCTATACCGAATTTTATACTGCGGTGGTGGTAGATTATCGGTAATAGCACAAAGAGGGTACCGTGTTTCAGTCTATGGGCGCAGTATAACTGTTCCCTGCCGGAATGGGTAATGTACCCGGGTTGAACGCAATCTGGTGGTAGTGGATAATAGCGCGTATGATAGTAGCATCAACCGCCCGGTTTTTCTGGCGGTGAACAGACTCCGGAGTAGACGAAATGAGTGATGATCTGGCACTTCCGCTGCAATTTACTGACGCGGCGGCCAGCAAAGTAAAGGCCCTGGTTTCAGATGAAGATAATCCTGATTTGAAATTGCGTGTCTATATTACAGGTGGTGGATGCAGCGGTTTTCAGTATGGATTTACCTTCGATGACCAAATTAATGAAGGTGACATGACGATTGAAAAATCAGGTGTTGCATTGGTTGTTGACCCAATGAGTTTGCAGTACCTGGTCGGCGGTTCGGTCGATTATACCGAAGGACTCGAAGGTTCACGGTTCATCGTTACGAATCCTAATGCTAAAACAACCTGCGGTTGTGGTTCATCGTTCAGCATATAATCAGCCACCTGCAATGTGTATCTACGCTGGCAGGCAGCTAACTACTGCTGAGGATGCAGTTTTTCACATAACTGCTCTGCAGCCAGTATTATTCTCGGTCCTGGTCTGCTCCATCAATCGGCATTAAGTACGATGATTGTCGCATCGAGGTGCGGTGCCCAAAATTCACGGGTCTGTTGACGACTTTTTTCGTCACCACTGATAACAATGAATTTTGGCTGGCGGACCAGAACCTGCTCACGGCTCACCTGCGGCCAGGCCACGGGTGAATCAGCGAAAATATTTCTGCCACCACAGAGCGTCAGCAGCTGGTTTTGCAAGGTCATTTTCGATGCGGTGAAGAGGGGCTGTTGACCGAACTGCATGAAGACTGGTTGCACGGTTTGTTGTGCATAGCGCTCACGCAAACTTTTTCTTTACTGATAAATTGCTCAATTGCGGCATCCGCTTTTTCAGGATCCGGACTCCATGTGCGCAGTTCCCTGAGCGCTTCTGTCACTTCTGCCAGATTTTGGGGTTCCAGCCACAGAACATGAATCCCCAGGCGCTGTAACTGCTCAAGGGGACGTTGTGGATTACCGCCACGCCACGCCAGTACCACATCGGGTTTGAGTGCCAGAATACGTTCTACTTTAATGCTCTGCCAGTCAGCAACCTGTTCCAGCTGTTTTGCCGCTGGTGGATAGTCTGAATAGGCACTGACAGCCACCGGCGTTATGCCAGCGGCAAAAGCCAGTTCAGTGAGGTGAGGGGCTAATGTGATCACGCCTGACGCCAGCACGCTTTTGCTGGCTGACAGGAGCAAAATAGTCACAAAACGCAGGCAGAACATTTTATGCATCAGAAAGTGCTGCGATAACCGACTCCACCATTTCTGACGAGTGGCGCGATGCAACGGAAAGAAAAGCATCAAAACTTTGATGGGATTCCTGGTCAGCGACATCTGAAATGGCACGTACCACAACAAAAGGAACGCCAAATTGATAGCAGACATGGCCAATCGCCGTGGCTTCCATTTCCACCGCGACTGCCTGAGGAAAGGTCTCACGGATCCTTGCCAAAGGCGCAGCACCATTAATAAAAGCATCGCCACTGACAATAAGGCCGCGCACAGCATTAAATCCCAGGGTTGCAATACAGCGTTCAGTTACATCAATTAACGCAGTATCAGCGGGAAATGCCGCCGGACAACCAGCCATCTGTCCTGGTTCATAGCCAAAAGCGGTGACATCCGCATCATGGTAACGGACTTCATCAGAGACAACGATATCTCCTACATTCAGGTTTGAAGCCAAACCTCCGGCTGAACCGGTATTAATGATCACATCAGGTTTGCACAGTTGCAGGAGCAGTGTTGTGCCCATTGCAGCAGCGGTTTTGCCAATACCTGATTTGAGCAAAGCAATGGCGGTGCCATTGATAAAACCGGTATAGATTTCGCAACCTGCCAGCACGATGGTTTCGCGCTGCTCAATTTTGTCACGTAAGAGCGTGACTTCCTGCTCCATGGCACCAATGATACCTACTTTCATAACAATACCTGCAAATAAGGTGGAATGTTTTTTGTCATCAGGCATAGTTTATCATGGGCTGAGAGAATGTGGTGTATCTGTGCGGGACCATCTGAGGTTGAATCAAACGCAAAAGGGGAATGGAATGAGCGGAATTGATTTTAGAATGAAGATCAATTACCAACGGTGTTATCGACCACAGCAGGAACTGAAAGATGAATATGAAATCCTGAGAGTATTCGAAAGTGATCGCGGCAGAATAATTAATTCAGCCGCGGTTCGCCGTTTGCAGCAAAAAACACAAGTGTTTCCGCTGGAAAGAAATTCTGCTGTGCGTTCACGGCTTACCCACTCGTTAGAAGTGCAACAGGTAGGCCGGCATATCGCCAAAGAGATACTGGGGCGTTTCAAATCGACGGGCATGCTCGAATCTTATGGTATGGGGCAGCTAACCGGTCCATTCGAGAGTATCGTTGAGATGGCTTGTCTGATGCACGATATTGGTAATCCCCCTTTTGGTCATTTCGGTGAGGCAGCCATCAATGACTGGTTTCGTCAGCGGTTGGTACCGGATGCGCAAACTGGCGATCCGGAGCGCGATGAGTGTCAGTCAGAAGTACTGCGTTACGCTAATGACAGTGTGAATGATTTACGCGAAAAGGTGCGATGGGACCTTTGCCATTTTGAAGGTAATGCTCAGGCAATTAGAATGGTGCATAGCTTACTGAAAATGAATCTGACCTGGGCGCAGGTGGGATGCATTTTTAAATATACCCGACCAGCCTGGATGCGCGGTGAATTACCCGCTTCTCATGATTATCTGATGAAAAAACCAGGCTATTATCTTTCAGAAGAGGGATATATTGAGCGTTTGCAACAAGCCCTCAATTTATCACCGCTGTGCCGCTTTCCTTTGACTTATATAATGGAAGCCGCGGATGATATTTCATACTGCGTTGCTGATCTGGAAGATGCGGTAGAAAAAAATATTTTTACTGTTGAGCAACTTTACCAGCATCTCTACGATGCCTGGCCCAATCATCAGCCAGACGACCTGTTCAGTGTTATTGTCACCAGTGCTCTGCATAAATCCCGGAGTCCGCGTTTTAGTCGTAGTAGTAAAGATCAATTTTTCATGTATCTGCGCGTTCATACCGTTGCACGACTGGTACCTCATGCCGCCAGCCGTTTTATTAAAAACATAGATGCAATTTATCACGGCAGTTTTAATCATGCGTTGCTGGAAGATGGAAGTCCGCAGAATCAGCTTCTGGAGATTTTCAAAAAAATTGCCTTTCGTTATGTTTTTAATCATCCGGACGTTGAACAACTGGAGCTACAGGGATATCGGGTGATTAGCGGCTTACTTGAGATTTATAGCCCGCTGTTGACATTAACTCATCAGCAATTTAAGGAGTTGACGCAAAAGTCGTATCTTAAGGGGTATCCGATAGAAACACGTCTTTTTCATAAATTATCAACCCGTTTTTTGCTGGCTTACACCGAAGCGGTTGAAAAACTCGATAGCAGAGCAAATGATATTGCAGTGTGGGAATATTATTACCGTGCGCGCTTACTGCAGGATTACGTCAGTGGCATGACAGATCAATATGCATGGGATGAGTATCGTCGTTTAATGGCAGTCGAGTAATATCGCCGGGATCAGTTTTGTAAAGAAGCAGAATAAATTTTTACTTTTATCGAAACTTCAATCATGAACTTAACGCTAAATTGCGACTCTGAGCATCACAGGTCATCGCTAAATCAGTTGTATCATTGATTAGATTACGAGAGAAACAGACGCATGAAAAAGACACTTTTAGCCAGCGCATTGGCTCTTAGCCTGGGAATGGCAATGGGCCCTGTCACTGCAGTTGCCGCAGAAACAGCCTCTTCCACTGTGACACAGATGCCAAGCCTTGCACCGATGTTGGAAAAGGTGATGCCTTCCGTGGTCAGTATCAATGTTGAAGGAACTACCACAGTACGTACTCCGCGTTTACCGCAGCAATTCCAGCAGTTTTTCGGTGGTAACTCACCTTTCTGTGAAGGTGATTCACCTTTCCAGAACTCGCCATTCTGCCAGGGAGGCTCCAGCCAGGGCGGTGGTGATACCCAGCAGGAAAAATTCCAGGCATTGGGTTCAGGTGTGGTGATTAATGCAGAAAAAGGCTATGTGGTAACGAACAACCATGTCGTCGATAATGCCACTAAGATTCTGGTTCAGTTGAGTGACGGGCGTAAATATGAAGCGAAAGTGATCGGTAAAGATCCACGCTCCGATATTGCACTGATACAGCTTAGCGAGGCGAAAAATCTCACTGCAATCAAACTGGCCGACTCTGATACTCTTCGGGTTGGCGATTATACAGTAGCGATAGGAAACCCTTACGGTCTGGGTGAAACGGTAACTTCAGGTATTGTATCTGCCCTGGGACGTAGTGGTTTAAATGTTGTGAACTATGAAAACTTCATTCAGACCGATGCGGCCATTAACCGTGGCAACTCGGGTGGTGCGCTGGTGAATCTGAATGGTGAGTTGATTGGTATCAACACCGCTATTCTTGCACCAGATGGTGGCAATATCGGTATTGGTTTTGCCATTCCCAGCAACATGGTCAAAAATCTGACTGCGCAAATGGTGGAGTTCGGTCAGGTTAAACGCGGTGAATTGGGCATAGTGGGCACTGAGCTGAACTCTGAGCTGGCGAAGGCGATGAATGTCGATGCTCAGCGTGGTGCTTTCGTCAGCCAGGTGTTGCCGAAATCTTCTGCTGAGAAAGCCGGGGTCAGAGCAGGAGACGTGGTTGTCTCTATTAACGGTAAACAAATCTCCAGCTTTGCTGCTTTACGTGCTGAAGTTGGCTCACTGCCAGTGGGAACTAAACTGATTTTAGGTTTGATTCGTGATGGTAAACCGTTGAGTATCAGTGTGGAGCTGCAGCAAAGCAGCCAGGCAAAGGTCGACTCCGGTAATATTTACACGGGTATTGAAGGTGCAGATCTCAGTAATGTCGATACCAAAGAAATCAAAGGTGTCAAAGTTGATAGCGTTAAACCTGGTTCAGCCGCGGCGCGTATTGGTCTGAAAAAGGATGATATCATTCTCGGTATTAATCAGCAGCCAATAGCTAATCTTGGTGAATTGCGTAAAATTCTGGATAGCAAACCACCGGTATTGGCATTGAATATCAAACGTGGCGATACAACGATTTATCTGTTAACACAGTAAGTTAATTATTGCTCATCGCTATACAGCAGGCATGTCATCAATGATATGTACTGCTGTCATTTCAGTTACGCTTCTCTCCTGCCTGGTTCACTGTCAGCGTCCGTTGCGAGTCAGCTTTTCAAGATCAGCCTCAATCTCATGGATTTTGTTAGCAACCACACGCTCAAGATGACGTAAATCATCAAGTATCTTATGTTTTAAATCTACCTCAACACGGTCGTGCTGGCATAGTGCCTCCAGTTCATCGATGACATAACGTAAATTAGGACTGATTTCCTGGATCTCTTTATAACCTTGAGTACTGTCGCCAACAACGGTTTTTCGTTGGCGCGGGTATTTGAACTTCACGCTTTTAGCGAAAAATTCACCCTTATCTTTGCGGAAATAAATTTTGAGGATGTCGTTATTAGCCTCCTGACGCAGGCTGTAGCGATCGATATCTTGTGGGTTGGTGATACCCAGTCCTTTCAGATTGTCATACATACTATTCGTCCTGTTGAAAAAAAGAGCGGTTAAGAGGGAACAGCCCGGTAACATCAAGACGCGATTGTTGCACAATAAGGCGATGTCATTACATCAATATCCCAACGTCCGTTGAAACAGGGAAAGTGGTGTGTGGTTGAGGCAGTCAAACCCGCCATGTTCCTGATGTCGCAACCACATGACAAATTATTACCTGGATAGAGCACGATAGCACTGGTTATTTTTGTATGGAAATTACCAGTAGTTAAATATTGTACAGAAGTTTCGATATGGCAATACGGTCTTGGTATGAAGTTACGTCAACAAACAACTTTTCGCTGTGAACCCGAATTTTAATTTCAACCAAGGAAGTCATTACAGAGTGTTATCAGATGATAAACTGTTTGAAACACGATTAATATTTCGTGACGTACCCAGCAGTCCTGATCTGGTGACTGAGGTCTGCTAAAGGAGAAAAATAAAAATATTATTTAAATATAATCGTATTTTGCCAATAAAACTGAAGCTAATCAGAAGCGAAAGTCGCGAGAATGGGCTGCGCGGCGGCAGCCCGGAAAGGGTTAATCAATGGTGCGTAGCAGTTCGTTGATGCCCACTTTACCACGGGTTTTAGCATCCACTTTTTTCACGATCACTGCACAATACAGGCTGTAACTTCCATCTTTAGACGGCAGGTTACCGGAAACAACCACTGAACCTGCTGGAACACGGCCGTAATGAACTTCACCTGTTTCACGGTCGTAAATACGAGTGCTTTGTCCGATGTAAACACCCATAGAGATGACTGAACCTTCCTCAACAACGACACCTTCAACCACTTCAGAACGTGCACCGATAAAACAGTTATCTTCGATAATTGTTGGATTAGCCTGCAGAGGTTCCAGCACACCACCAATACCTACACCACCTGAAAGGTGAACATTTTTACCAATCTGAGCACATGATCCTACCGTTGCCCAGGTGTCTACCATTGAACCTTCATCAACGTAAGCGCCAATGTTGACATAAGAGGGCATTAATACCGTATTACGGGCAATAAATGCTCCCTGACGTACGGCCGCGGGAGGAACAACACGAAAGCCCTCATTTTTGAACCGTGCTTCGTCATAATCACTGAACTTCATGGGTACTTTGTCATAAAAACGACTTTCTGCACCGTCAATAACCTGATTATCATTAATACGGAAAGAGAGCAGAACCGCTTTTTTCAGCCACTGATGCGTCACCCATTGGCCATCGATTTTATCAGCGACACGGAGCGCTCCGCTGTCTAACAGGGCGATGACCTGGTTTACCGCTTCACGGGTCACTGTGTCAGCGTTTGCCGGAGTGATATCTGCACGGCGCTCAAAAGCAGTTTCTATAACACTTTGTAATTGTTGCATTAATAAAAATTTCCTGTCTTGATGACCCCGTCAACACGCATTTTCTGGCGCGAGCCGATCAGGGAAGGTCGTAAATCTCAGTTACACTTTATCGGTCGGATCAATAGCGTCTGTCAACCGTTGTTGTAATTCCTGACATAAATCCTCGTTCAGTGCGCGGCGCTCGCCGTCAGCAAGAATAAAAAGGTCTTCCACGCGTTCACCAATGGTACTGATACGTGCACCATGCAACGAAATCCCCAAATCAGAAAAGACTTCACCAATACGCGCCAGAAATCCTGGCTGGTCGAGAGCGAAAAATTCCAGGTAGGTACGTTGCTCGCTGTGGGTCGGTAGATATTTTATCTCCGTTGCGACATTGAAATGTTTCAGTCGTGCAGAAGGACGTCGCGTTTTTGCCGGTTGCCACTCTGTCTGCAGCAACGCTTGCTCCAGAGCCTGTCGAATGAAGTCGTGACGATCTTGTGCCACTGGATTTCCGTCTGGTTCCAGGACGATGAAGGTATCCATTGCCACACCATCACGACTGGTAAAAATTTGTGCGTCGTGGACACTCAGATTACGCCTCTCCAGCTCGCCAGCAACGGTTGCAAAAAGATAGGGGCGGTCCGGACTCCAGATGAATATCTCTGTCCCACCCCGTGTGGTTTGGGGAGTAATCAGTACCAACGGTTTATCCAGCGGATGATTCAGCAAATGGCGTGCATGCCAGGCTAATTGTGCCGGTGTATGGCGCAGGAAATAGTCTGCACGACACCGTGACCAGATTTTGCCCAATGCTTCTTCGTTAATATTATGCATTCTGAGCAATGCCAGTGCCTGTAACCGATGGTGTCGCACTCGTTCCCGCAAGTCGGGACGATTTTCAGTGCCTCGTCTGAGCTGTTTTTCTGTGGCAAAAAATAGTTCGCGTAGCAGACTTTGTTTCCAGCTGTTCCACAGGTTTTCGTTAGTGGCACAGATATCTGCCACGGTGAGACAGACCAGATAGCGCAGACGTGACTCATTCTGCACTATGGCGGCAAATTTCTGAATTTCTGCCGGATCCTGAATATCCCGGCGCTGAGCTGTCACGGACATTAACAAATGATAACGCACCAGCCAGGAAACCAGTTGAGCCTCTCTGGAATTGAGACCGTGTAACTCGGCAAAGGCCTGTGCGTCTGTTGCGCCCAAAATAGAGTGATCTCCCCCTCTGCCCTTAGCGATATCGTGAAACAGAGCAGCCATCAACAGCAGCTCCGGTTGTGCCAGACGGGGCCATATCTCCACGCATAAGGGATGCTGTGTACGCGTGGATTCGCTGGAAAAACTCTCTATTTTTTGCAGTACCCGCAGGGTATGTTCGTCAACGGTATAGGCGTGGAAAAGGTCAAACTGCATTTGACCAACAATATTTCCCCACTCTGGCATATAAGCGCGTAAAACACTGTGGCGATGCATCGGTAACAAAGCACGGCTGACAGCACCCGGATGACGCAAAATCGACAAAAAGTAGTGACGAGCTTCGGACAATGTGCAGAGCGGTTGTGGCAGATGTTGCCTTGCATCGCGCAGTTGCCGCAATGTTGCTGAATAGATAGCCTCGATTTGCGGGTGGCGCACCATCAGATAAAACATGCGCATAATGCTGGCGGGGTGACGAGAAAAAAGTGTCTCATCCATCGCATCAATCAACGGGCCACGAAGTTGAAACTGGTCGTCAATCGGACGCGGCTTTTCATCGGTATTGAGTGCCAGAATCGCTTCATCAAATAGTTGCAGTAGCATGTGATTCAGTTCGCTGACTCGCGTAGTGACCCGGTAGAAATCTTTCATCATCTGCTCTACAGGTTCGTTACCGGTGCCTTGATATTTCAGGCGCTGGGCAACGGTCAACTGACGATCAAATAATAAACGGTTATCATAGCGACTCAGTGTCAGATGCAGCGCGCAGCGAATACGCCACAGAAAACTTTGACACTCATTTAATTCGTTACGCTCAGCTTCAGTCAGAAAGCCGAAACCGACCATTTCATCGAGTGATGTTGCACCAAAATGGCGACGGGCAACCCAAAGCAGTGAATGGATGTCTCGTAGACCGCCAGGACTGCTTTTCAGATCTGGTTCCAGGTTATAGCTGGTGCCGTGGTAGTGGCGATGACGTTCTTCCTGTTCCTGCAGCTTCGCGGCGAAAAAGAGATCTGAAGGCCAGAATCCATCACTGAAAACATTTTTTTGTAATTCAAGGAACAGTGCCACATCACCAGTTAACATCCTGGATTCAATCAAATTGGTGGCTACGCTGAGGTCCGACAACCCTTCCAGCAGGCACTCTTCCAGGGTTCTGACGCTGTGTCCTACTTCCAGCTTTAAATCCCACAATAACGTGATGAGCTCTCCCGCACGTTGTGCCTCTGTTTCTGCAAGAGAGGAACGGCTGAGGATAAGAATATCAATATCAGACAGGGGATGAAGTTCACCGCGTCCGTATCCACCAACGGCTAACAGCGCAGTTTCCGGAACACTGAGAAAGCCAAAGAATTGCCACAGACGCGATAACAAAGAGTCGATAAATTGTGTGCGTGCCAGAATCAATTGTTCTGCTGAAACCCCTTCATCGAAAGATTCCGCCATTTTGCACTGGAATTTCTCCAGCCGGGCTCTCAGATGTTCGCGGGTTAACTGCTCATCAGGCCAGTCAGAAAAGGAGGGGGATAACGCAGGATCGTTTAATTCCGTGTTCATGGCAGGGCTCCAGAGCAGAATAATACACAGGTGGCGCAACAGCGTGATTCCCCAACCATCATGCAGCCCGGTGAGATCCTGCACTGGCCTGCATGATGATGACGGATTACACGTCCGGGTCGTTTATTAAAACAGCGGGGATCGTATCATCACTGCGCAGTGTCATGATTTCACACCCCTGCTCAGTGACCACCAGAGTGTGTTCGTATTGGGCAGAAAGACTGCGATCTTTGGTTTTGACCGTCCAGCCGTCTTTCATACTACGAATTCGGTAATCTCCGGTATTGACCATTGGCTCGATGGTAAATGCCATTCCTGCCTGCAATACCACGCCACCATCGTCAGCATCATAATGCAGAACCTGTGGCTCTTCATGGAACCCTTTACCAATACCATGACCGCAATACTCACGTACTACCGAGAAATCCTGAGCTTCGACATAACGCTGAATGGCCTTACCAATAGTACGTAAACGGATACCCGGGCGGACCATTCTGATCGCCAGATAAAGGCTCTCCTGGGTCACATGACACAAACGTTCGCCGAGAATGGTCGGTTTGCCGACAATGAACATTTTGGATGTATCACCGTGATACCCATCTTTAATCACTGTTACATCGATATTAACGATATCGCCATCCTTGAGGATTTTTTCATCACTGGGGATACCATGGCAGACCACATCGTTGACAGAAATACAAACAGATTTTGGAAAACCATGATAACCCAGGCTGGCAGAAATCGCCTGCTGTGTATTAACAATGTAATCGTGACATAAGCGGTCAAGTTCTCCGGTGCTGATCCCCGGGCGAACGTGGGCCTCGATCATCTCCAGAACATCAGCCGCGAGATGCCCCGCGACGCGCATTTTTTCAATCTCTTCAGCTGTTTTAATGGTGATAGCCATTGCATTATCCAAAAGCGCTACAGGGCGCGGCAGTAATAAACAGAGGTCAGTCTGCCATGTTAACAGCGACAAATGGCTCTGCCAAATGCTGTTTTTCGGCTAAGTAGGAAACCTGATGAGTTAACAAAAAGTAGTGTCGCCGTGACTTTTATGGTATAAAGCGCGCCGACGATTCTCTGGAATGTTCAAATTGAGTTTCCACAGAAACGCATTACTCTCATAATGTGTAAATAACACACATGTATCGGCACATATTCCGGGGTGCCTGAACGTTGTTCGCAACGCAAGGGTCGGTAATATGGGATACATGGAGGCTTAACCCCAAACTTTATTTTTACAGAGGTAAACATGGCAACTGTTTCCATGCGCGATATGCTTCAGGCTGGTGTTCACTTTGGTCACCAGACTCGTTACTGGAACCCGAAAATGAAACCTTTCATCTTCGGTGCACGTAATAAAGTGCATATCATCAACCTGGAAAAAACGGTACCGATGTTCAATAATGCCCTGGCTGAATTGAACAAGATCGCTTCCCGTAAAGGCAAAATTCTTTTCGTTGGCACCAAACGTGCGGCCAGCGAAGCGGTAAAAGATGCAGCACTGAGCTGTGACCAGTATTTCGTTAATCACCGTTGGTTAGGTGGTATGCTGACTAACTGGAAAACCGTACGTCAGTCAATCAAACGTCTGAAAGATCTTGAAAGTCAGTCTCAGGACGGCACTTTCGATAAACTGACCAAAAAAGAAGCGCTGATGCGTGCCCGTGAACTGGCCAAGCTGGAAAACAGCCTGGGTGGTATCAAAGATATGGGTGGTCTGCCAGATGCACTGTTTGTGGTTGATGCCGATCACGAACACATCGCTATCAAAGAAGCAAATAACCTGGGTATCCCGGTTTTTTCAATCGTTGATACTAACTCTGACCCGGATGGTGTTGATTTCATCATTCCTGGTAACGACGATGCTATCCGTGCAGTAACTCTGTATCTGACTGCTGTAGCAACGACAGTTCGTGAAGGTCGTTCTCAGGATCTGGTACAGCAAGCAGAAGAGACTTTCTCAGAAGCTGAATAATAAGGTTTGCTCGCAGAGAGCCCTTAAAAATCAGATAGTAATCTGTAAGGGGCCGGTTATGGCCCCTTTATTTATTTATGTTGTTTGCCGGCAATGATGTTGGTGAGCAGAATTTTCTCCCGAGACCAAATATTTATTGCAGCACTGAATGCTGTTGAATATTGAGCTAACCGAGGATTAGAGAATGGCTGATATTACCGCTGCTTTGGTAAAAGAACTGCGTGAGCGCACAGGCGCTGGCATGATGGATTGTAAAAAGGCACTGACCGAAGCTCAGGGCGACATTGAGCTGGCAATTGAAAACATGCGCAAGTCAGGTGCTATCAAAGCAGCTAAAAAAGCAGGTAACGTAGCGGCAGATGGTGTCATCAAAACTAAAATCGCTGGTAACTACGGCATCATCCTGGAAGTTAACTGCCAGACCGATTTCGTTGCTAAAGATGCAGGTTTCCAGGCATTTGCTGACAAAGTTCTTGATGCGGCAGTGAACGGTAAAATCACTGATGTTGACGCGCTGAAAGCACAGTTTGAAGAAGAGCGAGTAGCACTGGTTGCCAAAATTGGTGAAAACATCAATATCCGCCGTGTTGCTGCACTGGAAGGTGACGTGTTAGGTAGCTACCTGCACGGTGCTCGCATCGGTGTTCTCATCTCTGCTAAAGGTGCAGACGAAGAGCTGGTAAAACAACTGGCTATGCATGTTGCGGCCAGCAAACCAGAATTCGTTAAACCTGAAGACGTTTCTCCTGAAGTGGTAGAAAAAGAGTATCAGGTACAGTTAGATATCGCGATGCAGTCAGGTAAGCCAAAAGAGATCGCTGAGAAAATGGTTGAAGGCCGGATGAAGAAATTCACTGGTGAAGTTTCTCTGACCGGGCAACCTTTTGTTATCGACCCAGCTAAAACAGTTGGTCAACTGCTGAAAGAGAAAAATGCTGACGTGGTCTGTTTCATCCGTTACGAAGTGGGTGAAGGGATCGAAAAAGTAGAAACTGATTTTGCAGCTGAAGTGGCTGCGATGTCTAAACAGTCTTAATTGTTATCCTGAGCCGCCATTGGGCGGCTCTTTTTTGCCCTCTCGGCCAGCTGTACAGGCGCCGTTAATCATGCAGTACCTAAGTGATCTTCGACAGAAGATGGCTTTATTGTAATCACGACTGTCTCCAGGAAAAACACCATGGCAACCAATGCAAAACCAGTATATCAACGTATTCTGCTGAAACTCAGTGGCGAAGCACTGCAAGGTGCGGAAGGCTTTGGCATTGATGCCAGTGTACTTGATCGCATGGCTCAGGAAGTAAAAGAGCTGGTTGAGCTCGGCATCCAGGTCGGGGTGGTTATCGGTGGAGGCAACCTTTTCCGCGGTGCGGGTCTTGCGCAGGCTGGGATGAACCGTGTGGTGGGTGACCATATGGGCATGCTGGCAACAGTGATGAATGGACTTGCGATGCGTGATGCATTGCACCGTGCTTATGTCAATGCCCGACTCATGTCGGCGATTCCACTTAACGGCGTTTGCGACAACTACAGTTGGGCCGAGGCCATCAGTTTGTTGCGTAATAATCGTGTGGTGATATTTTCTGCTGGTACAGGAAATCCTTTCTTCACCACGGATTCAGCTGCGTGTTTACGTGGAATTGAAATTGAAGCCGATGTGGTATTGAAGGCGACAAAAGTGGATGGTGTCTATTCGGATGATCCTGTGAAAAATCCACAAGCTACCTTGTATGAGCAACTGACTTACAATGACGTGCTTGAGCAGGAACTCAAAGTGATGGATCTGGCCGCTTTTACACTTGCCCGTGATCACAAATTACCGATTCGTGTTTTTAACATGAATAAACCGGGTGCACTGCGCCGGGTTGTGATGGGTGAGAAAGAAGGTACGCTGATTACGCAATAATATCCGTGGTGGGCTGAAATACGCTATAGTATCCGCGGTAAGTAATCTGTTATCTCAACTGTTCGAAGAGGTTGAGAGCACTATTTAACCAGTCCTGTATGAACAGGATTTGTCAGGTAACCAGAACTCAGGGGTTCCAGGGTGACTAACGAAATCAGAAAAGATGCTGAAGTTCGCATGGATAAGTGCGTTGAAGCATTTAAGAATAACATCAGTAAAATTCGTACCGGGCGTGCATCTCCCAGTATTCTTGATGGCATATCTGTTGATTATTACGGTACATCAACACCGCTGCGTCAGTTGGCCAGTGTGACGGTTGAGGATTCACGCACATTGAAAATTAATGTGTTTGATCGCTCTGTCAGTGCTGCTGTTGAAAAAGCAATTATGACATCTGATTTAGGATTGAATCCCAGCTCTGCTGGCAGTGATATTCGTGTTCCGCTGCCAGCATTGACAGAAGAGCGACGTAAAGATTTGATTAAAATCGTTCGCGGCGAGGCAGAGCAGGGGCGAGTTTCAGTACGTAATGTGCGCCGTGATGCCAATGACAAGATCAAAAATTTGCTGAAAGAAAAAGCGATCAGTGAAGATGAAGAACGTCGTGCCCAGGATGATGTGCAAAAAATGACTGATACCTTTATCAAAAAGGTAGATGCAGCGTTGGCAGAAAAAGAAACGGAACTCATGGAGTTCTGAGTCGAGACTGTTGATGTCTGAACGCCGGACAGGTTTTCCATACTATGGCTAACCTAACGGCGTTTTTTTTGTGATGAAAGTGTATAACCTACGGCAATAACCCCTTGTGATAGGATGTCCCGATGAAATGTCTGACGATTCTCGGCTCTACAGGTTCAATAGGCACCAGCACTCTTGATGTTGTTCGTGCTAATCCCGAACATTTCAGGGTACTGGCCCTGAGTGGAGGATCCAATGTAGCGGGTATGGTTGAACAGTGTATCGAGTTCAGGCCGCTTTATGCCGCGATGGCGGATACTGACGCTGCTATCGCAGTGCGGGAGGCTTTGAGCATCCACGGGATGAACACCGAGGTATTGAGTGGTGAGCAGTCAATTTGTCAGTTAGCCGCGCTTGAAGAGGTGGATTTAGTGATGGCGGCTATCGTCGGTGCTGCCGGACTCATGCCAACGCTGGCGGCAATAGAAGCGGGGAAATGTGTCCTGTTAGCCAATAAGGAGTCATTGGTAACATGCGGACAACTCTTTCTTGATGCTGTTGCCAGGCACCGGGCGCAACTTCTGCCTGTTGATAGTGAACATAATGCAATTTTTCAGTGTTTACCTGATGTGTTGCAGCGAGACCTCGGGCGGACGCCACTCGAGAACCACGGTATTGAGAGTATTATGCTGACCGGTTCAGGAGGGCCATTTCGTGAGACACCACTCACTGAACTGCCAGCAATGAAGCCAGATCAGGCCTGTGCGCATCCGAACTGGTCGATGGGGCGTAAAATATCTGTCGACTCAGCGACCATGATGAATAAAGGTCTGGAGTACATCGAAGCGCGCTGGTTATTTAATACCAGACCTCAGCAACTGGAAGTGATTATTCACCCGCAGTCAGTGATTCATTCAATGGTGCGTTACCGTGATGGTAGTGTGGTCGCCCAGTTAGGCTCTCCCGATATGCGTACTCCGATTGCTCATGTGATGGGATGGCCACTGCGTATACACTCTTCTGCACCGCGACTCAACTTTAGTCAGCTTAGTGCGCTGACTTTCACAGAACCCGATTTTAATCGTTATCCCTGTTTAAAACTGGCTATTGATGCCTGCGCAGCAGGGCAAGCGGCCACAACGGCGCTTAACGCAGCGAATGAAGTGGCGGTGGCCGCTTTTCTTGCAGGGCGAGTCAGGTTTACTGATATTGCCCAAATTAATGAGGCAGTGCTGAACCAGTCAGGCTTTTCAGAGCCTGCGAGTGTAGCAGACGTGTTGGAAATCGATCGCAAAGCTCGTGAGATAGCAGCATTACGGATACATTGAGGCAAATCATGCCAGGGTGGGCCGCTGGTGTTGCTATTTGTTCGCCTGGTGAGGAAGTGGTACAATCCAGCCCCTCTGAATAGTCCTTGTAACCTGAATATCATAAAAAACGGGTTATAGCGCTTTTGTTTAGCAGGGTTAGGATAAGATGTTGCACATTATTTTTCACTGCGCTTAAGGAAATGGTTACGCATTATGTCATCCGTGGGTCAACAAATGAGCGATGCGCGACAGGACGTTACTCCTCGCCATGTAGCCATCATTATGGATGGAAATGGGCGTTGGGCGCGCAGGCAGGGGAAAATGCGTGTATCTGGCCATAAAGCCGGAGTAAAGTCAGTGCGCCGGGCTGTGCGCTTTGCGGTGAGTCATCAACTGGATGCGTTAACCCTCTATGCATTCAGCAGCGAGAACTGGAACCGACCGGCACAAGAAGTCATGGCATTAATGGAGCTTTTTATCTGGGCGCTCGACAGCGAGGTAAAAAGCTTACACAAACACGATGTTCGTCTGCGCATTATTGGAGATACCGGACGTTTCAATGCCCGGCTGCAAGAGAGAATTCGTCGGGCAGAGTCATTAACGCAGCAAAACAAAGGACTTACACTCAATATTGCTGCTAATTATGGTGGCCGCTGGGATATTATCCATGGGGCTCAAAGCATGGCAGCGCGAGTTCAGCAAGGTGAAATCACCCCTGAACAGATCGATGAATCCAGTTTTTCAGCTGCGTTATGCCTCAATGATGTTGCACCAGTGGATTTAGTGATAAGGACAGGCGGTGAACATCGCATCAGCAATTTTTTGTTGTGGCAGGTTGCGTATGCGGAATTCTTTTTTAGTGATGTTCTCTGGCCTGATTTCGATGAGCAAGTTTTTGAGGGTGCGTTGGATGCATTTGCACAACGTGAACGGCGTTATGGTGGAGCAGCCCCCGATGATCATTAGGAATGATAGGGGGTACTCTTGCTAATATCCCGACTGATTACGGCGTTAATTCTGATCCCTTGTGTGATCGCGTCTCTTTTTCTGCTGCCACTGACATCCTTTTCTTTGATTGTCATCGGTGTGTGCATGCTTGCCGCCTGGGAGTGGGGACAATTTGCGGGCTTCAGGTCACCAGTAAGTCGTGTCATGATGGTTACTGTCATTGGCATCGGACTGTTTTTGTTGCAATACCTTTTCCCAACCTGGCAACAGATGGCGGCACTATTGTGGATTGCATTAGTGTGGTGGATAGTCGCGCTGTTTATGGTGATCACATATCCGCAGTCTGCTGCACTATGGCGGCAATCTCATCTGTTACGTTTACTGTTTGGTCTCTTAACTTTGGTCCCCTTTTTCTGTGGAATGCTGGTGTTGCGTCATTACCATTATGATGATGACAGTACTGCTGGTGCGTGGTGGTTATTGTTTGTCATGCTGCTGGTGTGGAGTGCGGATTCCGGTGCTTATATGTTCGGACGCTTGTTTGGCAAACATAAGCTGGCGCCCAGGGTATCGCCAGGCAAGACATGGGAAGGGTTTATCGGCGGGCTTTTCACGGCCGGGATTATCGCGTTTATTTTTAGCCTGTTAGTCCCTCTGACAATACCTACTATGACGTTACTTATCTGTTCTGTTACTGCGGCACTTGCCTCAGTGCTGGGGGATCTGACTGAAAGTATGTTCAAAAGAGAGGCTGGATTGAAAGACAGCGGACGCCTGATCCCGGGTCATGGTGGTGTACTTGACCGCATCGATAGCCTCACTGCGGCTATTCCAGTATTTTCTTGTCTATTACTTCTCATTTTTGGTGCTGCGTAAATGGGTGTACTGAATTTTATCTGGAGCGCGGGAGCCTTTATCGTTGCGCTTGGAATTTTGATTACTGTACATGAGTTCGGCCATTTCTGGATCGCGCGTCGCTGCGGCGTTAAGGTTGAGCGTTTTTCAATTGGTTTTGGTAAAGCACTCTGGCGCCGACGGGATAAACAAGGCACCGAATTTGTCATTGCATTGATCCCCCTTGGGGGTTATGTAAGGATGCTCGACGAGCATGTGAGTGAGGTGCCTAAAGCGCTGCGTCAGCATGCATTCAATAACAAGACAGTCTGGCAACGTGCCTCTATTGTTGCTGCCGGTCCAATAGCAAATTTTTTATTTGCCATCGTGGCATACTGGATGGTATTTCTGATAGGCGTGCCTGGTGTAAAATCTGTCATTTGTCAGGTTACACCCGGTTCCCCTGCGGCTGAGGCGCAAATTTTACCAGGAATGGAACTAAAAGCCATTGATGGTATCGAAACGCCTGACTGGGAAAGTGCCAGGATGCAGCTAATTGCAAAAATCGGTGATCAACGGACGACCCTGACACTAAAAGCACCAGATAATACGGTGGCGTTTGATACAGAGGTAAATCTGGACAACTGGCATTTTGAGCCAGACCGGCAGGATCCAGTGGTGGCCCTGGGCATCCATCCCGTCGGAGCCCGCATAGTCACTGTGCTGGCTCGTGTTCAGCCAGGCTCAGCAGCAGAGCAGGCAGGCTTGCAGGCTAACGACAGGATTGTGAAAGCCGACAACCGTCCATTGGATGACTGGCGAGATTTTGTTACTCTGGTCCGCGAGAATCCAGGGAAAGCATTGTCAATGGACATTGATCGTGCCGGAACGTCATTAACACTCACAATGACGCCGTCATTGAAACCAGGCAGTAAAACGGAAGGATTCGCGGGTGTAGAACCTCGTATTGAACCTCTTCCTGAGCAGTATCAGACAGTACGTCAGTATGGGCTATTCAGCGCATTTGAAGAAGCCAGCGTGAAAACCTGGCAACTGATGAAGCTTACGGTCAACATGCTGGGTAAATTGATTGTTGGTGAAGTGAAGTTGAACAACCTCAGTGGGCCGATTGCAATCGCCCAGGGAGCAGGAACATCGGCAGAGTATGGATTGATTTATTACCTGATGTTTCTTGCGCTTATTAGCGTAAATTTGGGTATTATCAATTTGTTGCCTTTACCGGTATTAGATGGTGGACACTTACTGTTCCTGTTGATTGAAAAGATCAAAGGTGCACCAGTGTCTGAGCGAGTTCAGGACTTCAGCTATCGCATTGGCTCAATTGTGCTGGTGCTATTAATGGGGCTTGCGCTTTTCAATGATTTCTCGCGTCTCTAGATACTCTTCGAGCTATCCGGGGTCGGGAACCAGCTAGGAAGAATGCATAACAACGATGGCGATGAAAAAGTTGCTCATAGCATCGCTGCTGTTCAGCAGCGCTACCGTATACGCGGCCGATAGCTTCGTAGTGAAGGATATTCATTTCGAAGGGTTACAGCGAGTTGCCGTTGGCGCAGCTCTGCTCAGCATGCCAGTGCGTGTAGGTGATACCGTATCTGATGAAGATATTGGTAATACAATTCGTGCCCTTTTTGCCACCGGGAACTTTGAGGATGTTCAGGTTCTGCGTGATGGAACAACGCTTATTGTGCAGGTTAAAGAGCGTCCAACTATCGCCAGTATCACTTTTTCCGGCAATAAAGCGGTTAAAGATGACATGCTGAAACAAAACCTTGAGTCATCTGGTGTGCGGGTTGGGGAATCTCTTGATCGAACCACAATTTCCAGTATCGAAAAGGGACTTGAGGATTTTTACTACAGCGTTGGTAAATACAGCGCGAGTGTAAAAGCCGTTGTTACACCACTGCCTCGTAACCGTGTTGATCTTAAACTGGTCTTCGTTGAGGGGGTTTCAGCCCAAATTCAGCAGATCAATATCGTCGGTAATAAAGATTTCTCTTCGGATGAACTCATTTCCCGCTTCCAGCTACGCGATGAAGTGCCATGGTGGAATCTGGTAGGCGATCGCAAATATCAAAAGCAAAAGTTATCTGGTGATCTGGAAGCGCTGCGCAGTTTCTACTTAGATCGCGGTTATGCCAAATTTAATATCGACTCCACGCAAGTCAGCCTGACGCCTGATAAAAAAGGTATTTATATCACCATCAATGTGACGGAAGGTGATCGCTATACCGTTTCCGGCACGGTGGTCAATGGCAACATGGCGGGTCACTCAGCCGAAGTTGAATCCCTGGTCAAGGTAGAGCCCGGCGCACTGTATAACGGTGCCAAGGTAACTGCAATGGAAGACGCGATTAAGAAAATGTATGGCCGTTATGGCTATGCTTACCCTCGTGTTGCCACACAGCCAGAAATCAACGATGCAGATAAAACGGTGAAACTGCATGTCAGTGTTGATGCAGGTAATCGCTATTATGTGCGTAAAGTTCGTTTTGAAGGCAATGATATATCAAAGGATTCTGTCTTGCGTCGTGAAATGCGTCAGATGGAAGGGGCGTGGCTTGGCAACGATCAAATCGAGCAGGGCAAAGATCGCCTTAACCGTACAGGCTACTTTGAAACCGTAGAAGTTGATACTCAACGTGTGCCAGGTTCACCTGACCAGGTTGATGTGGTGTATAAAGTTAAAGAACGTAATACCGGTACTTTCAATATAGGTGTTGGTTATGGTACAGAAAGCGGTATCAGTTTCCAGTTAGGGGTTACACAGGAAAACTGGCTAGGCACAGGGAATACGGTTGGTATCAGCGGAACACGCAACAATTACCAAAGCTATGCTGAGTTCTCCTACACCAACCCTTACTTTACCGTAGATGGTGTCAGCCTTGGTGGTCGTATTTATTACAACGACTTTAAGGCTGATGATGCTGATCTGTCAGACTATACCAACAAAAGTTATGGTATTGATGGCACCCTTGGCTTCCCTATTAACGAAAATAATACTATTCGTACCGGGCTTGGCTATGTGCACAATAGTTTGTCCAACATGCAACCTCAGGTGGCGATGGCTCGTTACCTGAATTCCATGGGTAAAAATCTGGATGAGTCAGGTCGTTCTTCTTTCACCGCTGACGACTTTACCTTCAATTATGGCTGGACCTATAACAATCTTGACCGGGGTTATTTCCCCACTGCCGGTAACAAAACGACTTTGAATGGTAAAGTTACTATTCCTGGTTCTGACAACTCATTCTATAAAGCTACCCTCGATACACAACAATATCTGCCATTGGATCAGGACCACACCTGGGTTCTGTTGGGCCGTGGTCGTGTCGGATATGGTGGTGGATTAGGCGGTAAAGAGCTACCATTCTACGAGAACTTCTATGCTGGTGGTTCGAGCAGTGTACGTGGTTTCCGTTCAAATACCGTCGGGCCGAAAGCTGCTTATTATCGTAGCAGCAAGTCATCAGAGTGTTCGGGTACTAATGTACTGTGCAGTTCAGATGATGCTGTTGGCGGGAATGCCCTGGCTACTGCCAGTGGAGAACTGATTGTTCCGACTCCATTCGTCAGTGAAAAATACAACAATTCAGTGCGTACTTCATTGTTCGTTGACGCCGGTACAGTGTGGGATACCAACTGGAATAACACTGCAGATACTCGAGCGGCGGGGATACCTGATTACAGTGATCCGGGCAACATTCGTATGTCAGCAGGTTTTGCTCTGCAGTGGGTTTCACCACTCGGGCCATTGGTATTCTCGTATGCTCAGCCATTCAAAAAGTATGATGGAGATAAAGCCGAGCAGTTCCAGTTTAATATCGGCAGAACCTGGTAATTCTCAGGGAAGTGTTGCGAGTGAGCATGTGACGTATAGGAAGAGATTCATCTCTTCTTGGTGCACAATAACGGTGTCCTCAGGACAACTATTGATGGTGAGGAGTATATAGTGAAAAAGTTGTTATGTGCTGCAGGGGTTGCTCTGGCACTGGTTGCCTCTGCAGGTGCGCAGGCGGCAGATAAAATTGCTATTGTGAACGTTGGTAGTATTTTTCAGCAGCTCCCTGCACGTACTGCAGTGGCGAAACAACTGGAAAGTGAGTTTAAAGACCGTGCGACAGAATTGCAGGGAATGGAAACCAGCCTCCAGAGTAAAATGCAACGTTTACAGCGCGATGGCAGCACCATGAAAGCGGCAGAGCGTACCCGTCTGGAAAAAGAAGTGATGACCCAGCGTGAAACGTTCGCTACAAAAGCGCAGGCCTTCGAGCAGGATAACCGTCGTCGTCAGGCAGAAGAAAGAAACAAGATTCTTTCCCGCATTCAGGACGCGGTTAAGAAAGTGGCAGACAGTGGCGGATATGATGTTGTCATTGATGCTAATGCGATTGCCTATGCCAGCTCATCTGCAAAAGATATCACTGCAGATGTAGTGAAACAGGTGAAATAAGCGATGCATCCGATTCGACTGGCTGATTTAGCCCAGCAGTTGGATGCCGATTTGCACGGAGATGGCGATATTGCCATCTCTGGCATCGCTTCTATGCAAACTGCTCAGAACGGACAGATTACTTTTCTGGCTAACAGTCGTTACCGTGACCAGTTAAGTGATTGTAATGCTTCTGCGGTCGTGTTGCAGGAGGCCGATCGTGGCTGTTTTTCTGGTTCCGTTCTGGTAGTGAAAGACCCCTATTTAACCTATGCACGTATGGCTCAGCTGTTGGATACGACACCAAAACCGGCGGGCGATATTGCGACGAGTGCGGTGGTAGATCCATCAGTAAAACTCGGGATTAATGTTACTATTGGTGCTAACAGTGTTATCGAAGCGGGTGTTGAGCTAGGTGATAACGTCAGCATCGGTGCCGGCTGTTTTATTGGCAAGCATACCCAAATCGCATCAGGCACGCGCATCTGGGCGAACGTTTCCATTTATCATGAAATACGCATTGGTGCTGATTGTCTGATTCAGTCAGGCGCGGTGATTGGTTCAGATGGCTTCGGTTATGCAAATGATCGTGGTAACTGGGTGAAAATCCCTCAGTTGGGTTCGGTGATCATTGGCGACCGTGTCGAAATAGGTGCTTGTACCACTATCGACAGGGGGGCACTGGACAACACGCAGATTGGCAATGGTGTGATTATCGATAACCAGTGTCAGATTGCCCACAATGTTATGATTGGCGACAATACTGCGGTTGCCGGCGGAGTGATCATGGCCGGAAGTTTGAAAATTGGCCGCTACTGTATGATCGGGGGAGCCAGTGTTATCAATGGTCATATGGAAATCTGTGATAAAGTCACAGTAACCGGTATGGGCATGGTAATGCGTCCTATTAGCGAGCCCGGAGTTTATTCATCAGGTATTCCGTTGCAGCCGAACAAGAATTGGCGAAAAACAGCGGCATTAGTGATGAATATTGATGAGATGAGCAAGCGACTCAAGGCGCTTGAGCGAAAAAATAATCAAAAGTAAGCGTTTATCCCACAAGTCTTATTAGTGTGTGCCTCTGCATAACATCACCCTGATCTTTGTGCTGTGCCAGGGTTGTATGGAGAGGTATTCCATAAATGGGAACTTACATAATCTTATGGGATAAACTCTGGCTGTAGTGTTTATCAGCTATTGTATTCTCTGGTAGTCCTCTGATCCTGACGATGGTCATGATGAGTGATAAAGATGAACTGTTGCGTCGGTTTATCACGATTGACGAAGTTGCATCCATCATAAGAAAAGGGATTGAGAATAGGTGCCTGGTACAGACAGTATTGGAAGTTTTATTCGCCTCCTGCAATAGCACGAGGCGGCGTTGACGTGATCAGTTTTTTAGGACAGGAAGAGTATTTTGACTAACGAAACGCATACTCTGAATATTGAAGAGATTATCGAGCTGTTACCACACCGTTACCCTTTTTTACTGGTTGACCGTGTTATTGCCTTTGAAGAGCACAAGTTTTTACGTGCAGTAAAAAATGTATCATTCAACGAGCCTTTCTTTCAGGGACATTTTCCCGGAAAACCTATTTTTCCTGGAGTGTTAATTTTAGAGGCAATGGCTCAGGCCACAGGTATCCTGGCTTTCAAAAGTGTTGGAAAGCTGGAGCCGGGCGAGTTGTACTATTTTGCCGGTATTGATGAAGCACGTTTCAAAAAGCCAGTGGTGCCGGGTGACCAGATGGTGATGGAAGTGACTTTTGAAAAGACCCGCCGTGGACTCACACGCTTTAAGGGTGTGGCAACGGTCGATGGTAAAATTGTTTGTGAAGCAACAATGATGTGTGCCCGTAGCCGGGAGGCCTGATTAGTGATTGACGAAACCGCAGTGATTCATCCCAGTGCAATTGTTGAAAAAGGTGCGGTATTAGGTGCTCGCGCGCATATTGGTCCTTTTTGTCTGGTTGGTGCTAATGTGGAGATTGGTGCCGGAACGGTTCTGAAATCTCATGTCGTTGTCAACGGACATACACGGATTGGTAAAGATAATATCATTTATCAGTTTGTCACCATTGGTGAAGCAAACCAGGATCTGAAGTATGCAGGTGAACCAACCCGCGTAGAGGTCGGTGATCGTAACAGTATCCGCGAGAGTGTCACTATCCATCGCGGGACAACTCAGGCTGATGGTATCACTAAGGTTGGCAGTGATAATCTGCTGATGGTCAATGTGCATATTGCACATGACTGCGTCATTGGTAACCACTGTATTATGGCTAATAATGCCACATTAGGTGGGCATGTTACTGTCGATGATCACGCCATAATCGGTGGGCTTTCTGCCGTGCACCAGTTCTGTACTATCGGTGCGCATGTGATGGTGGGGGGATGCTCGGGTGTCGCGCAGGATGTGCCTCCTTTTGTTATTGCTCAGGGAAATCACGCGACTCCGTTTGGCATTAATTTGGTGGGGCTGCAGCGTCGGGATTTCAGCAAAGAGGCCTTGCACGCTATCAGACAGGCCTACAAAATACTATATCGCAGTGGCAAATCTCTCGAAGAAGCCAGTGCTGAGATTGCACAATTAGCTTCGGAGCATAGCGAAGTCCGGCCAATGGCGGACTTTTTCGCCCGTTCAACTCGTGGTCTGATTCGGTAATTTATGCGTAACACGCCGTTGACTATTGGCCTCGTCGCCGGAGAAACTTCCGGCGATATTCTTGGCGCAGGTTTAATGCGTGCATTAAAAGCGCAACATGCGAATGTGCGTTTTGTTGGTGTCGCAGGCCCTTTGATGCAGGCTGAAGGGTGTGAAACCTGGTACGAGATGGAAGAGCTGGCAGTGATGGGTGTGGTTGAAGTGCTGGAACGTCTTCCGCGGCTCCTGAAGATCAGGCGTGATTTGAAGCAACGTTTCACTGCATTGAAACCGGATGTCTTTGTCGGTATCGATGCTCCCGATTTTAATATCACGCTTGAATTACATTTAAAACAGCAGGGTATTCGTACTATTCATTATGTCAGCCCTTCAGTATGGGCATGGCGGCAAAAACGCGTATTCAAAATCGGGCGTGCGACTGACCTGGTGCTGGCATTCCTGCCTTTTGAAAAGGCTTTTTACGATCGTTTCAACGTTCCCTGCCGTTTTATCGGTCATACGATGGCTGATGCCATCCCCCTGCAACCAGATAAACTGGCAGCACGACAGGAACTTGGCATAGAGGCACATCAGCGTTGCCTGGCACTATTGCCGGGCAGTCGCAGCAGTGAAGTTGAAATGCTGAGTGCCGATTTTCTGCGTACCGCGCAGTTACTGCGGAAAAAATGGCCAGAAATGGAAATCGTCGTTCCTCTGGTTAATGCCCGCAGACGTACTCAGTTTGAGAAAATAAAGGCGCAGGTTGCGCCTGATCTTTCAGTGCGGTTACTGGAAGGGAAAGGGCGCGAAGCGATGATTGCCAGTGATGCAGCGTTGCTGGCGTCAGGAACCGCAGCACTTGAGTGTATGCTGGCCAAATGTCCTATGGTGGTTGGCTACCGTATGAAGCCTTTTACTTTCTGGCTGGCGAAACGATTGATAAAAACCCCGTTTGTCTCATTACCTAACTTGCTGGCAGGGCGCGAACTGGTTGCCGAGTGTTTGCAGGATGAGTGCCAGCCACAGCGTCTGGCTGAAGCACTTATACCACTGATGTCACCCGGAGAAGCCCGTGATCAGTTATTGACCACATTTACCCAGCTGCATCAACAAATCCGCTGGAGTGCTGACGAACAGGCTGCACAAGCGGTGCTGGAGTTAGCTAATGGCTGATTTTTGCTATCCGATAGCAAAATATATTGCTGGGGTTGATGAGGTGGGTCGTGGGCCACTGGTTGGTGCTGTAGTGACGGCGGCCGTGATTCTGGATCCAGCAAACCCCATTTCTGGCCTGGCTGACTCCAAAAAGCTGTCTGAAAAACGGCGCCTCGCGCTGTATGATGAAATTGCTGAAAAAGCATTGTGCTGGAGTCTTGGGCGCGCCGAGCCTGAAGAGATAGATAAACTGAATATCTTTCAGGCAACACTGCTTGCCATGCAACGCGCAGTGGCAGGATTGAGCCTTTGTCCCGACTTCGTATTAATTGATGGCAATCGCTGTCCTCAATTGTCGATGCCGGCTCAGGCGGTTGTTAAAGGTGATAGCCTGGTGCCTGAAATCAGCGCGGCATCAGTGATGGCTAAAGTGACCCGGGATCGTGAGATGGTCGCCCTCGACCAGCTGTTTCCTGAATATGGTTTTGCCAGGCATAAGGGATACCCGACGCCCTTTCATCTGGAAAAATTACGTCAATATGGTGTTACTCAGCACCATCGAATGAGCTTTGCACCCGTGCGCCATGCTGCATTGAATCCAGTCAAAAGCTGAGTTATTTTTATCCTCAAACCCTGAGCGGAAATTTCCATGTCTGAACCTCGTTTTATTCATCTGCGTGTGCATAGCGACTACTCCATGGTTGATGGACTTGCGAAAGTCGGACCACTGGTGAAAAAAACGGCCCAACTTGGTATGCCAGCGCTAGCGATCACCGACTTTACTAACTTGTGCGGTTTGGTGAAATTTTATGGTGCAGCACATGGAGCTGGTCTGAAACCACTGATCGGTGCCGATTTCAATGTAGCCAGTGAGTCGTTGGGGGATGAACTTGGGCAACTGACTCTGCTTGCTGCCGACAATGCTGGCTATCAGAATCTCACCTTACTTATCTCTCAGGCCTATCAGCGAGGATACGGGCCAGAAGGGCCAACGATTGATCGCCAATGGCTCACTTCATTAAATGAGGGGCTGATTCTGCTTTCGGGTGGTGCGCAGGGGGATATCGGTAAACTACTGTTACGCGGCAACGACTCACTGGTGAGTGACTGTCTGGCCTTTTATCAGCATTACTTCCCTGATCGTTACTATCTTGGATTGGTGCGTACTGGCAGACCTGATGAGGAAAATTATCTTCATGCTGCGGTGCAGCTAGCGACATCGCACGGTGTGCCGGTAGTGGCTACCAATGATGTTCGTTTCATCAGTGAAGAGGATTTCGATGCGCACGAAATACGTGTGGCGATACATGACGGTTTTACCCTTGATGATCCTAAGCGTCCACGCCATTACAGTGCACAGCAATATCTGCGTAGCGAAGAGGAGATGTGTGAATTATTTGCTGATATACCTGAAGCATTACAAAACAGTGTTGAAATAGCAAAACGCTGCAATGTCACTATCCGTCTCGGGGAGTACTTCCTGCCACAATTTCCTACCGGGGAGATGAGTACGGAAGATTTCCTGGTGATGAAATCAAAAGAGGGGCTTGAAGATCGCCTGCGTTTCTTATTCCCCGATCCTCAGGTTAGAAATGAAAAGCGCACTGAGTATGATGAACGTTTAGATATTGAGCTGAATGTTATCAACCAGATGGGCTTCCCGGGTTACTTCCTGATAGTGATGGAGTTTATCCAATGGTCGAAAGATAACGATGTACCTGTTGGTCCTGGGCGAGGTTCGGGTGCCGGTTCACTGGTAGCGTATGCACTGAAAATCACCGATCTTGATCCACTGGAATTTGATCTGCTGTTTGAACGATTCCTTAATCCTGAACGTGTCTCTATGCCTGATTTCGATGTCGATTTCTGTATGGAGAAGCGTGATCAGGTGATCGAGCATGTGGCAGAAATGTATGGTCGTCAGGCGGTATCGCAGATAATCACATTTGGTACCATGGCGGCAAAGGCGGTGATACGTGATGTGGGCCGCGTGCTTGGGCACCCTTACGGTTTTGTCGACAGAATTTCTAAACTGGTGCCCCCTGATCCGGGAATGACACTGGAAAAAGCATTTGCTGCTGAGCCGCAATTACCCGAAATTTATGAAGCCGATGAGGAGGTCAAGGCCCTCATCGATATGGCGAGAAAGTTGGAAGGGGTGACGCGCAATGCGGGGAAACACGCCGGTGGCGTAGTTATCGCTCCGACTAAAATTACTGATTTTGCACCATTGTATTGTGACGAACAGGGACACCATCCCGTTACTCAGTTTGATAAAAACGATGTTGAGTATGCCGGGCTGGTAAAATTCGACTTTCTGGGACTGCGTACCCTGACCATCATTGACTGGGCATTGCAGATGATCAATGCACGTCGGCACAATCAGGGTGAGCCGCCGATAGACATTGCAGCCATTCCGCTCGATGACAAAAAAAGTTTCGACATGCTACAACGCTCTGAAACGACCGCGGTGTTTCAGCTTGAATCGCGGGGCATGAAAGATCTGATTAAACGCCTGAAACCTGACTGTTTTGAAGATATGATTGCACTGGTGGCTCTATTTCGTCCCGGTCCTCTCCAGTCTGGCATGGTGGATAACTTTATTGACCGTAAGCATGGACGAGAAGCGATTTCATATCCGGATATCGAATGGCAACATGAGTCATTAAAACCCGTTCTGGAGCCAACCTATGGCATTATCTTGTATCAGGAACAGGTGATGCAAATTGCCCAGGTACTTGCGGGATACAGTCTGGGTGGTGCAGATATGTTGCGTCGTGCCATGGGTAAGAAAAATCCGGTGGAAATGGCGAAACAGCGCGGCGGATTTGAAGAGGGTGCCAGGGAACGCGGTGTCGATGGAGAACTGGCGATTAAAATCTTTGACCTGGTAGAAAAATTTGCCGGTTATGGTTTTAACAAATCACACTCTGCAGCTTATGCGCTGGTTTCATACCAGACACTTTGGCTGAAAGCACATTATCCGGCAGAATTTATGGCAGCGGTAATGACGGCTGATATGGATAATACCGAAAAGGTTGTAGGCCTGGTGGATGAATGCTGGCGAATGGGGTTGAAAGTGCTACCTCCTGACATCAACTCCGGGCTGTATCCTTTCCATGTCAACGATCAGGGGGAAATAGTCTATGGTATTGGTGCCATAAAAGGGGTGGGTGAAGGGCCGATTGAAGCGATCATTGATGCCCGCAATGAGGGGGGGTATTTTCGCGAGTTATTCGATCTCTGTGCGCGTACCGACATTAAAAAGATCAATCGCCGGGTGATGGAAAAACTGATCATGTCCGGGGCATTTGACCGCTTAGGCCCCCATCGTGCTGCGTTAATGGGAGCGCTTTCCGACGCCTTGCGTGCCGCAGATCAACATGCGAAAGCAGAAGCGATTGGTCAGGCTGATATGTTCGGTGTGCTGGCTGATGAACCTGAGCAGATTGAACAATCTTATGCCGATGTGACTCCGTGGCCTGAACAGGTACGGCTGGACGGTGAACGGGAAACACTGGGACTTTATCTCACCGGTCACCCGATTAATCAATACCTGAAAGAGATTGAACGTTACGTTGGGGGCATGCGTCTGAAAGATATGCATCCGACGGAACGGGGTAAAATGACCATGGCTGTCGGGTTGGTTGTCGCAGCCCGGGTTATGGTGACCAAGCGCGGCAACCGAATTGGCATTTGCACACTGGATGACCGTTCTGGTCGTCTGGAAGTGATGTTATTTACTGATGCGCTGGAGAAGTTTCAGCATTTGCTTGAAAAAGATCGTATTCTGATTGTCAGTGGTCAGGTCAGTTTCGATGATTTTAGTGGTGGTCTGAAAATGACTGCCCGTGATGTGATGGACATTGATGAAGCTCGCGAAAAATATGCTCGCGGGCTTGCTATCTCGCTGACAGACAGGCAAATTGATGACCAGCTATTAAACCGTCTCCGCCAATCCCTGGAGCCTTATCGTTCCGGTACTATTCCGGTACATCTCTATTATCAGAGAGAGGATGCGCGCGCTAAGCTACGTTTCGGTGCAGCCTGGCGTGTCTCACCCAGTGATCGTTTGCTCAATGAGTTACGTTCTTTACTGGGCACGGAACAGGTGGAACTGGAGTTTGACTAAAACAGGATTATTATGAGTCTTAACTACCTGGATTTTGAACAGCCAATCGCAGAACTGGAAGCGAAAATTGATTCGCTCAAATCGGTTGGTCGTCAGGATGAGAAACTGGATATCAATCTCGATGAAGAGATTCAGCGATTACGCGAAAAAAGCGAAGAGCTGACGAAGAAAATCTTCTCTGACCTTGGTGCCTGGCAGATTGCGCAACTGGCGCGTCATCCGTTACGTCCCTATACCCTCGATTATGTACGTCATGTATTCACTGACTTTGACGAGCTGGCAGGTGACAGAGCTTACGCTGATGATAAAGCGATCGTTGGTGGAATTGCACGTCTTGAGGGACGCCCGGTGATGATCATTGGTCATCAGAAGGGTCGTGAGACCAAAGAGAAAGTACGACGCAACTTCGGTATGCCAGCCCCGGAAGGATACCGTAAAGCGCTGCGCCTGATGGAGATGGCTGAGCGTTTTACTATGCCGATTATCACTTTTATTGATACCCCCGGTGCCTATCCTGGTGTGGGCGCTGAAGAGCGTGGACAATCTGAAGCGATAGCACGAAACCTGCGTGAAATGTCACGTTTGAAAGTGCCGGTTATCTGTACCGTCATCGGTGAGGGTGGTTCTGGCGGTGCGCTGGCGATTGGTGTTGGTGATAAAGTGAATATGCTGCAATACAGTACCTATTCAGTGATTTCACCAGAAGGCTGTGCCTCTATTTTATGGAAAAGTGCAGATAAAGCCCCTCTGGCGGCAGAAGCAATGGGTATCATTGCTCCACGCCTGAAAGAGTTAAAGCTGATCGATAACATCATCCCTGAACCATTAGGCGGTGCACATCGCGATCCAGTCGCAGTGGGTGAGAGTTATAAGCAACGTCTGTTAAGTGATTTAGCGGAGCTTGATGCATTGACTGAGAGTGAGTTGCTCGAAAGACGTTATCAGCGTCTGATGAACTATGGTTATGCCTGATACAGTGTGCGGAAACGGCGAGAAGCTTTAGTCCCAAAAGCGTCATGCTGGTAGCTGGTTCTAGGAATAACTGAGGGTTACTGTGCTAATTACCCGCGCGGTAACCCTTTAATTTTTGTCTGCTGTTATTCTGCATGTTTTTTCATCACTATCGGTGTATGCCATCGGTATATGCCGTAAGGTAGCATAGAGATCCGGGGGCATCGTGAAATCCACTGAGGTTGTGCCACAACGAGGAAACGGGGAGCTGATAAGTATTGTCAGTCAGCATCTGCAGGGAAATGAACACCTTGTTGTCGCCTATAGTGGCGGTATCGACTCTACGGTATTGTTGCATCTGCTAGTCTGCCTGCGTCAGCGAAATCCTGCGTTAACACTGCGTGCAATTCATATTCACCATGGTCTGAATCCGGCGGCTGATCAGTGGGTAACACACTGCCAGCAACGCTGCCTTGCCTGGCAGGTACCCTTTCAGACCATTAGCGTGGTGGTTAAATCTGCGCATAAAGGGATTGAAGCAGGCGCACGTGAAGCACGCTATGCCGCATTGAAACAGGCACTGAAGCCGGATGAAATTGTCGTGACGGCACAGCATATCGACGATCAATGTGAAACTTTGCTGCTGGCTCTGAAACGAGGCAGCGGACCTGCCGGGCTGTCAGCCATGCCAGTAGAAACCGCGTTTTCTTCCGGCAAACACTTACGGCCTTTATTATCTGTATCAAGACAGCAAATCGAGGAGTGGGCTTCCGAACATCAGCTTAGCTGGATAGATGATGACAGTAATGACGACCAGCGTTATGACCGCAATTTTTTGCGGCAGGCGGTGTTGCCGCCCCTGATGAGGCGCTGGCCCGAATTCGCTGCCAATTGTGCACGTAGTGCCGCACTATGCGCAGAGCAGGAGCAATTGATTGATGAGTTACTTGCCGATTCACTTTCGGCACTAATTGATGACGAAGGTGCATTGACGTTTACCGCGCTGACCTCGTTGAGTGAACCACATCGCAACGCATTACTACGACGCTGGATAACAAAAAACAGAGGGATGATGCCTTCACGGGTTGCATTGCAACATCTCTGGCAGGAAGTTGCCTGCAGCAGGCAGGATGCAACCCCCTGTTTTCGTTACGGAGATGCAGAAGTCCGACGTTACCGGCAACGACTCTATTGGTTACCACGGCAGCAGCCCGAGCCCTTCACTGACAGCTTACACTGGCCATCACCCTGGTTACCTTTACTGATACCCGGAAACCGTGGGTGCGTGATGATTTCATCGCAGGGAGACCTGTTGCGCCGCCCGCGAGAAGATGAGCAAGTCAGCGTACGTTTTAATATTCAGGGGCATTTTCGGCTTGCGGGCCGAACCGGAAGCCGGGCATTAAAAAAGATATGGCAGGAGTTGGCTGTGCCTCCCTGGCGGCGCGCAGCGATCCCAATGCTGTTTTATGATGAGGTTTTGATTGCAGCATTGGGTGTTTTTGTGACGATTGATGGTACTTCACAAGGTGAAGATGACTGGCAAGTGCATTGGAATCAGGAATAAACAAGTTGTGAATAAAATCGTTATAGCTGGCATGCTGATGAGTGTGGCTTTTTTTACGCAAGCAGGGGGAGACCCCACTGCAGGTGAAGCGAAATCAGCAGCTTGTCAGGCGTGTCATGGAGCTCGGGGTAAGGCATCGGTACCGGTATATCCGAATCTGGCCGGACAGAACGAAAAATATCTGTTACTGGCCTTACAGGCTTACCAAAAAGGTGAAAGAAACGGTGGTCAGGCCGAAGTGATGAAAGCTTTTGTGGCCGGATTGAGTGAAACTGATATGGAAAATCTGTCAGCATGGTATGCAACGTTGCCACCCTGATATTGTGGCGTTGTTTCTGCACAGAAAGAGTAAAGAGACAGGAAGAGGCGAACGGTAACCGCCGGATTACCGTTCATAAAATTATTCTGAAGTGCTGATCACTACGTTACCCAGTTCCGGATGAGAAAAACTGTGAATGTGATCAAGTCGCAGATCACGTTGTTCACTGCCCACTTGTACCGTCAGGTATTCGATATTTTTTCTGGAAAACAGCTCAAGGGGCTGAACCTCCCACTGCTCACCATTTTTCAAGATCAGCGCCAATCGCCAGCGTTTCTGGCAGGCTAATTCAAGCGTATCATAATCATCACAGTTGATTGGTGCGTAAAGTTCATTCGTTGACATAGTCGCTCACCAATAAATTTGCAGCAGCGAAAGCGGCCTGCTCTCTGACTGAGAGTGGAAGCGCGGTATTCTCTGCGATCTGATTAAGGGTGTTTAGTACACAGCCTAAGGCATCAGGCACATAGCCAAGATCATCACTGCCAATTTCAGCATATCGGCGTCGTACCAGTTCACAGTAATCTTGCAATCAGACCTCCTGACACTATTTTCTCTGGTGTTTAACGACTATAGCACAGCTTTTTGCGTAAAATCAGTCTGGCAAGGATGATTTACTGTGCTGTCAGGTTACAATGCCTGGCAATCGGAATAAGGATAACTATGGCACTCAAAGCAACCATCTATAAAGCAACAGTTAACGTCGCTGATATGGACAGACAGATTTTTCTCGAAGAGTCGCTGACACTGGCTCGCCATCCTTCTGAAACAGAAATGCGGCTGATGTTACGTCTGCTCTGCTGGATATCTCATGCCAGTGACAGACTCTCTTTCACGCGTGGGCTTTGTGCCGATGACGAACCCGAACTCTGGCAACTTAACGACCATAACGGAATCGATCTGTGGATAGAACTGGGATTGCCCGATGAAAGACGTATTAAAAAAGCCTGTAGCCGAGCCACTCAGGTCATCCTTTATACTTATCAGTCCCGGCCTGCACAGGTATGGTGGCAGCAACATCAGGAAAGGTTACAGCACTACGATAACCTGAGTGTGTTTTTCATTGATGATGCGCAACTGGCACAATTGACCTCTTTTGCTGCACGCAACATGGTGCTACAGGCAACATTGCAGGAGGGGATGATTTGGTTATCTGATGCGCAACAGCATTGTGAGTTACAGTTTACCTGCTGGTTCTCTGGTAAGGACGCCATGTGATAGTGGTGTCAACCACGGTTTCTATCCCGGAAAGCGAACTTGAGATGATACCTATTCGTGCTCAGGGGGCCGGGGGACAGCACGTGAATAAAAACGCGACTGCTATTCATCTGCGTTTTGATATCAAAGCATCCGGTTTACCTGAATTTTATAAATCCCGCTTGCTCAGCGCCAGCCATCATTTGATCTCCGCTGAAGGGATAGTGATTATAAAAGCACAGGAGTATCGGAGTCAGGAATTAAACCGGGCAGCAGCACTGCGGCGTCTGGAAGCATTGATTCGTGAATTAAGTCATCAGGATAAAAAACGCTATGCAACCCGACCAACTAAAGCCGCCAAAAAAAGAAGGCTGGAAGGGAAAGCTCGTCGGTCAACGACAAAATCGTTGCGTGGAAAGGTCGATCATCGTGGGAGCTAAAGGGTAAAACGCCAGGAGAGGTACGCAGAACGCTGCCCGAGGTTCAGGCAGCGTAGACCGGGGACTAACCTTTGATCTCAGCAATCAGGAAATCAATAATATCACTGGTTTTTATCATGCGTTTCTCGCCATCACGACGAGATTTGTACTCTATTTCGTCGCTATCGAGATTACGTTCGCCAATCACAATCGTGTGCGGTATTCCAATCAGCTCCATGTCAGTAAACATGACGCCGGGGCGCTCTTTACGATCATCCAGAATGACCTCAATACCTTGCGCCTGTAATTGGTTATAGAGCTGTTCGGCCAGCGCTTCGACACGAAACGATTTGTGCATGTTCATTGGCAGAATGGCAACCTGGAAAGGTGCCAGAGCCGCGGGCCAGATGATACCGCGATCGTCATGGTGCTGCTCAATCGCCGCAGCAACAACCCGGGTAATACCAATGCCATAACAGCCCATGGTCAGTACCTGATTACGTCCATCTTCACCCTGTACAGTGGCTTTCAGCGCATCAGCATACTTGCTGCCAAGCTGAAAGATGTGCCCAACTTCTATACCGCGTTTAATCAGTAACGTACCTTGTCCATCCGGGCTTGGATCTCCTTCTACCACATTGCGGATATCAGCAACACGTGGCAACGGTAAATCACGTTCCCAGTTGATACCGGTATAATGTTTGCCGTCAATATTTGCACCGGCACTAAAATCGCTCATGGTGGCAACGGTACGATCCACAACTACCGGAATGGTTAAACCAACGGGGCCCAGAGAGCCGGGGCCGGCAGAAACGATGCTACGGATTTCTTCTTCACTGGCAAATGTCAAAGGGGCTGCAACCATCTCCAGTTTTTCTGCTTTGACTTCATTTAACTCATGGTCGCCACGCACTAGCAGCGCGATAAGAGAATGTTCGCTTTCTGCAGTGGCTTTAACGATTAGCGTTTTGACTGTTTTTTCGATTGCAATGCCGTGTTGTTCGACCAAAGCGGCAATGGTTTTAGCGTCAGGCGTATCAATGATACGCATAGTGTCTGTCGCATCAGCGCGGCCAGCAGCTGGTGCTATTGCTTCAGCAAGTTCAATATTAGCCGCATAATCAGACTCAGTGGAGAAAATGACATCATCTTCTCCATTCTGTGCCAGAACCTGAAATTCATGAGAAGCATTGCCACCGATAGATCCGGTATCAGCTTGTACCGCACGGAAATCTAATCCCATGCGGCTAAAACAGTTGCTGTAAGCACGGTACATCGCATCATACGTTATCTGCAGTGATTCCTGAGTAGTATGAAATGAATAGGCATCTTTCATGATAAATTCGCGTGAGCGCATCACACCAAAGCGAGGTCGCACTTCATCACGGAATTTTGTCTGAATCTGAAAAAGATTCAACGGCAGTTGTTTGTAAGAACTCAGTTCGTTACGGATCAAATCTGTAATGACTTCTTCATGAGTCGGACCCAGTACAAAAGGGCGCTCGCCACGATCAACGAAGCGCAGTAACTCCGGTCCATATTGCTCCCAGCGTCCACTCTCCTGCCAGAGATCAGCGGGCTGAACCACTGGCATGGCAATTTCAATCGCACCAGCCCGGGTCATCTCTTCCCGAACGATATTTTCAACTTTTCTCAGCACACGAATACCAGTAGGTAACCAGGTATAAAGCCCTGAAGCCAGTTTACGGATCATACCGGCACGAAGCATCAGCTGGTGGCTGATCACTTCCGCATCGGCTGGTGTCTCCTTTTGAGTGGAGAGCAGATATTGAGTAGTGCGCATGGGTTAGATTCCAGTTAGGTCACCAGCCGGGAGAAAACCTCCGGCTGAAAATAATTGACGGGTAGTGTATCAGCGACACCGTGCTGCCAAAAGAGCCTGAGGTAGAAATTAAGTCGGGTCTATCGCAATCACAATGGTGCCAGTAAGGTCAACACGCCAGCGAACGTTGAATCCGGCTAGCAGAGCGGCATACTCCCGTTCAGTTTGTTCTTTTTTCCGATAGGCTGGACGGGGATCCTGGGCCAGAACCTGGCAAATAAAACGCTCAAGAAGGGGATATTGTGCCTGATAATCACGTAACTGACGTTGTGCCGCTGGTGAAAAGGTAACCGGCATCTCAGCGTCCGGAGCATATTGTGCAAAACCCGCTCTGGCATCAGGAATTGATTCAGCGAAGGGCAAATAGGGTTTGATATCCAGCACTGGTGTACCATCAATTAAATCCAGACTGCCTAGTTGCAGAATAACATTTTTCTTCTCGATACGAATTCCGCGTAAAGCAACCAGCGACAGACCCACCGGGTTGGGGCGGAAAGTGGAGCGGGTAGCAAAGACACCCACGCGGGAATTTCCTCCCAGTCGTGGTGGGCGTACCGTAGGATGCCACCCTTTATCCATTGTGTGATGAAAAAGGAACAGGATCCAAAGATGGCTAAAATCTTCTAACCCGCGAACGGCTTCCGGAGAATTATAGGGGGCGTGGAAATGCAGTTCACCCGTTCCCTCCTCCACTAAACCAGGTTGCCTTGGTACTGCAAATTTTTCTTTCCATGGCGAGTGAATCACCCCTACAGGCTCAAGCGTAATTGCGGTCACGGCTGCATGACTTTTAATGCGGTTCCCTGACAAATAGCCTGCCGGTAACAACCTTGTGAGTTATGCATTACTTCGCACTGGTGGAGCAGCACTGCATTTGCTTTTTTAGCCGCAGCCCGTGCAAGCATTTTTTTACGGGCCGCCGGAATTGAAGGCATCGCATCCTGCATGGAAGACTGACAGTCATCTCCATGAACCTGCCCCAGGTCGTGGAAAGGCAAGCTGGCCAGTTCACTGGTGTTGGTAAACAGGCGCACCGAAGGCGTATAACTGATCTGTTCCTTTTGCTCGCGAGGCCTGGTGTCACCCTGGGTAACAGATTCAGGTTTATCCACGTGTTTACCAAGACAGCCAGTGAGCAACAGAGACACCAGCAATGAGCAGAGCAGACGCATAATCTCATCCTTAAAATTGAAGAGTTAACAGGAAGCCATCGTGTGATGTAGTTTATAGCATACAGAGAAACCGCCCGAAGTCGGGCGGTCTGTGTGGAGTATCATGCTGAGAAAAACAGCGGTTTACCAGCCTTTGACTGCACCACCATTAAATATTTTATTAGCAGCATTATAAACTTCATCGGATTGATACGCCTGAACGAATTTTTTCACGTTGTCAGCATCTTTATTGTCTTCACGTGCAACGATCAGGTTAACGTAAGGTGAGTTTTTATCCTCGACAAAAATCCCATCTTTTGCCGGTGTCAGCCCGACCTGGCTTGCATAGGTGGTGTTGATGATAGCCAGAGCAATTTGCTGGTCATCAAGTGAACGCGGTAATTGAGGGGCTTCCAGCTCAACCAGTTTCAGATTCTTAGGGTCGTTAACCACGTCAAGAACCGTTGGTTGCAGGCCAACACCCTCTTTAAGAGTGATCAAGCCTACTTTTTGTAACAGCAAAAGTGAACGACCGAGGTTAGTCGGATCGTTAGGGATCGCAATCTGAGATCCGTCTTGTAATTCATCCAGGGATTTGATTTTTTTGGAGTAACCAGCAATAGGATAAACAAAGCTGTTGCCCACCGCGACGAGTTTATAACCGCGATCTTTGATCTGCTGGTCTAAATAGGGCTTATGCTGAAAAGCATTCACATCAATATCACCCTTACTCAAGGCTTCATTTGGTAAAACGTAGTCATTGAAAGTGACCAGCTCAACATCAAGCCCGTATTTATCTTTCGCCACCTGGCGTGCAACTTCAGCAACTTGTTGTTCGCTGCCAACAATAACGCCAACTTTAATATGATTAGGATCCTGTGCTTTTTGATCGCAACCGACCAGGACTAATCCTGCGATGAGTGTTCCGAGTGCAGCGATTTTTTTGAGATTCAGAGACATCTTTTTTCCTTATCGAATGAGTAGTTACTTATGCGTGACCCGACGAACCAGGCGCTCGCCAATGAATTGAATGAGAAACACCAGGATTATCAATAGAACTAAAACCGTATTCATGACAGTTGCATTGTAACCAATATAGCCATATTGAATACCAATTTGGCCTAATCCGCCTGCACCCACGGCTCCGCCCATAGCTGAGTAGCCGACCAGGGTAATCAGCGTTATCGTTGCCGCATTGATGATGCCAGGCAAGGCTTCAGGAAGTAAAACTTTTTTTACAATCTGAAAAGGTGTCGCCCCCATGGCTCGGGAAGCTTCGATTAATCCGGCAGGTAATTCAAGCAGGGTATTTTCCACCATGCGAGCAATAAAAGGTGCCGCGCCAATAGTTAACGGGACAATCGCCGCTTGCAATCCAATAGAAGTCCCTACGATTAGACGTGTAAACGGGATCATCCATACCAGCAAAATAATAAAAGGAATCGATCGGAAGATATTCACCATGGCAGAGAGCGTACCGTGTAATACACGATTTTCGAGAATCAGCCCGGGACGTGTGATGTAAAGCATCACCCCCACGGGCAAACCCAGAATGAAACCAAAGAAACCTGAAATGAAGGTCATTACTAAGGTCTCCCACACCCCTTTACACAGCAGGAGAATCATTGCCTCAGACATAACCAAGTACCTCTACTTTAACATGATGACTTTGCAGGAAATAAATAGCCTGAGTTACGCTCTCTTTGTCCCCCTGCATCTCCGTCAGCATGATGCCAAATTTGACACCACCGGCGTAATCCATCTGGGCGCTGATGATGTTGTTATTAACATCGTAACGGCGTACTACCTCAGAGAGCAATGGCGCATCCACCGACTGCCCGGTGAACTCCAGACGCAGCAGAGGAACACCACTTCCATTCGGTTCTTTCGTTAAGCGAGTCGCATAATCGTCCGGAATGTCCAGATGCAGGGTTGACTGAATAAACTCTTGTGCCAGCGGCGTTTTGGGATGAGAAAATACTTCACCAACGCTGTCCTGTTCAATCAACTGACCGCCACTGATCACCGCCACATGATCGCAAATGCGTTTCACCACATCCATTTCATGCGTGATCAATAATATGGTAATACCAAGGCGACGATTAATATCCTTGAGTAATTCAAGAATGGCTCGTGTAGTGGCGGGGTCAAGTGCGCTGGTGGCCTCATCGCACAGTAACACTTTGGGATTTGTCGCCAGCGCGCGCGCTATGGCGACACGCTGTTTCTGTCCACCGGAAAGGTTGGCAGGCCAGGCATGATGTTTGTCATCAAGTCCAACCAGATTCAGCAGATTTTTAACCCGCTCCTCGATGGTATGTTTCGGTACATTCTCCAGTTCCATTGGCAAAGCAACATTACCCGCAACGGTGCGAGAATTCATCAGATTGAAATGCTGGAAGATCATCCCGATCTGACGGCGAGCCAGAGTCAGCTTTCGTGCGCTGAGCGTTGTCAGTGCCTGATTATTGACAAACACTGTGCCCGATGTTGGTCTTTCCAGCAGATTAACACAGCGAATAAGCGTGCTTTTTCCGGCACCTGACGCACCAATCACACCATAAATTTTGCCTTCAGGCACATGCAATGTGACATCTGATAGTGCAGTAATTGTGCGTGTACCCTGTTGGAACACTTTGGTAATATTTTGTAGTTTTATCATGTCATTGAAAATGAAGTGAGTTTTCCTGGCGTTTTCTGTGTCATACCATCGTAGTGGCATGTGATATATTTGGATGGTAAGGCATCCAGACGTCTGAAGCAATCTATCCTGCAAACGACCATCTTCTCGCACACTGACTTCTCGTGCGATACTGCCAGTAATACTATTACCAGGAGCATTGAAGTGGCCAGCAAAGTACCCGCTATATTTCTTGACCGCGACGGAACAATCAATATCGATCATGGTTATGTCCATGAGATTGACAACTTTGATTTTATTGATGGTGTCATTGATACCTTACGTGAATTGAAAACTCAGGGATTTGCTCTGGTACTGGTCACTAATCAGTCCGGTATTGCCCGGGGCTTATTCAGTGAAAATACTTTTTTACAACTGACTGAATGGATGGATTGGTCGCTAGCTGACAGAGGTGTCGATCTCGATGGCATCTATTTCTGTCCACATCATCCACAAGCCAGCGAACAGGCATATCGCCAGCAATGTGACTGCCGCAAACCCCAACCCGGGATGTTACTTACGGCGCAGCAGGAGCTGGGCATTGATATGGCTGCTTCTTACATGGTGGGTGACAAAATAGAAGATATACAGGCAGGTGTTGCTGCAGGGGTTGGACACACTATTTTGGTTCGCACAGGTAAGGCCATTACTGTAGAAGGCGAACGGCTGGCGGAGGCTGTACTGGACTCTCTGTCTGACCTGCCAGCCTATTTGCGAAAACGAGATGAAAAGGCCTGATTGTCTCTTTTTTCAGCGAATGAAATTAAAAATGAGAATACTACTTGCCTTCCTCGGTGAGCTCCCTATAATGCGCCTCCACTGACCGGGAACAAGGCTGAGAAGCTGACGGTAAGTGGGAGGAAAAGTGATAAATCACTTGACTCTGAAGCGGGAAAGCGTAGTATCTGCACCCCGCGCCACACACGCTGTGGCACTGCTCTTTAACAATTTATCAGACAATCTGTGTGGGCACTCACAGGATTGATATCAGCATCTCCGGATGCAAAAAATATCAAGTCTTGAGTGAACACGTAATAAATTCATTACGACGTTTTTCTCGAGCATTGCTTACCGAGTGTAAGCAAATCAAGCTTTTAATTGAAGAGTTTGATCATGGCTCAGATTGAACGCTGGCGGCAGGCCTAACACATGCAAGTCGAACGGTAGCACAGAGAGCTTGCTCTTGGGTGACGAGTGGCGGACGGGTGAGTAATGTCTGGGAAACTGCCCGATGGAGGGGGATAACTACTGGAAACGGTGGCTAATACCGCATAACGTCTTCGGACTAAAGTGGGGGACCTTCGGGCCTCACACCATCGGATGTGCCCAGATGGGATTAGCTAGTAGGTGGGGTAAACGCTCACCTAGGCGACGATCCCTAGCTGGTCTGAGAGGATGACCAGCCACACTGGAACTGAGACACGGTCCAGACTCCTACGGGAGGCAGCAGTGGGGAATATTGCACAATGGGCGCAAGCCTGATGCAGCCATGCCGCGTGTATGAAGAAGGCCTTCGGGTTGTAAAGTACTTTCAGCGGGGAGGAAGGGAGTGAGGTTAATAACCTTATTCATTGACGTTACCCGCAGAAGAAGCACCGGCTAACTCCGTGCCAGCAGCCGCGGTAATACGGAGGGTGCAAGCGTTAATCGGAATTACTGGGCGTAAAGCGCACGCAGGCGGTCTGTTAAGTCAGATGTGAAATCCCCGGGCTTAACCTGGGAACTGCATTTGAAACTGGCAGGCTTGAGTCTCGTAGAGGGGGGTAGAATTCCAGGTGTAGCGGTGAAATGCGTAGAGATCTGGAGGAATACCGGTGGCGAAGGCGGCCCCCTGGACGAAGACTGACGCTCAGGTGCGAAAGCGTGGGGAGCAAACAGGATTAGATACCCTGGTAGTCCACGCTGTAAACGATGTCGACTTGGAGGTTGTTCCCTTGAGGAGTGGCTTCCGGAGCTAACGCGTTAAGTCGACCGCCTGGGGAGTACGGCCGCAAGGTTAAAACTCAAATGAATTGACGGGGGCCCGCACAAGCGGTGGAGCATGTGGTTTAATTCGATGCAACGCGAAGAACCTTACCTGGCCTTGACATCCACAGAAGTTTGCAGAGATGCGAATGTGCCTTCGGGAACTGTGAGACAGGTGCTGCATGGCTGTCGTCAGCTCGTGTTGTGAAATGTTGGGTTAAGTCCCGCAACGAGCGCAACCCTTATCCTTTGTTGCCAGCGATTCGGTCGGGAACTCAAAGGAGACTGCCGGTGATAAACCGGAGGAAGGTGGGGATGACGTCAAGTCATCATGGCCCTTACGGCCAGGGCTACACACGTGCTACAATGGCGCATACAAAGAGAAGCGACCTCGCGAGAGCAAGCGGACCTCATAAAGTGCGTCGTAGTCCGGATCGGAGTCTGCAACTCGACTCCGTGAAGTCGGAATCGCTAGTAATCGTGGATCAGAATGCCACGGTGAATACGTTCCCGGGCCTTGTACACACCGCCCGTCACACCATGGGAGTGGGTTGCAAAAGAAGTAGGTAGCTTAACCTTCGGGAGGGCGCTTACCACTTTGTGATTCATGACTGGGGTGAAGTCGTAACAAGGTAACCGTAGGGGAACCTGCGGTTGGATCACCTCCTTACCTGAAGATACGGTTTTGTGAAGTGCTCACACAGATTGTCTGATAGAAAGTAATGAGCAGGACGGCTGCGAAGTCGCGACACTTTAGTGTCCCCTTCGTCTAGCGGTTAGGACTCCGCCCTTTCACGGCGGCAACAGGGGTTCGAATCCCCTAGGGGACGCCACCTGCCTGGTGACAGGTGAAAGATGTCTCCACAATATCTCAAAACTGCATTTACCTGCGGGTAAGTGGTGTTTGAGATATCTGCTCTTTAACAATCCGGAACAAGCTGAAAATTTGAAACGACATATTGTTCTCATTCTCCGTAATAAGAATGAAGTAATGATATGTTCGAGTCTCTCAAATGTTTGCAGTCTGCAAGCGTGTTAAACGCCTGTGGGTTGTGAGGTTAAGTGACTAAGCGTACACGGTGGATGCCCTGGCAGTCAGAGGCGATGAAGGGCGTGCTAATCTGCGATAAGCGTCGGTAAGGTGATATGAACCGCAACAGCCGACGATACCCGAATGGGGAAACCCAGTGCAATCCGTTGCACTATCATGTCATGAATACATAGTGGCATGAGGCGAACCGGGGGAACTGAAACATCTAAGTACCCCGAGGAAAAGAAATCAACCGAGATTCCCTGAGTAGCGGCGAGCGAAAGGGGAAGAGCCCGGAACCATCATCATCAGCTGTGTTAGTGGAAGCGTCTGGAAAGTCGCAGGATACAGGGTGAAACTCCCGTACACAAAAGCACAGTTGTTGTGAGTTCGAAGAGTAGGGCGGGACACGTGTTATCCTGTCTGAATATGGGGGGACCATCCTCCAAGGCTAAATACTCCTGACTGACCGATAGTGAACCAGTACCGTGAGGGAAAGGCGAAAAGAACCCCGGCGAGGGGAGTGAAACAGAACCTGAAACCGTGTACGTACAAGCAGTGGGAGCCTACTAGTTGGGTGACTGCGTACCTTTTGTATAATGGGTCAGCGACTTATATTCTGTAGCAAGGTTAACCGTATAGGGGAGCCGCAGGGAAACCGAGTCTTAACTGGGCGTTAAGTTGCAGGGTATAGACCCGAAACCCGGTGATCTAGCCATGGGCAGGTTGAAGGTTGGGTAACACTAACTGGAGGACCGAACCGACTAATGTTGAAAAATTAGCGGATGACTTGTGGCTGGGGGTGAAAGGCCAATCAAACCGGGAGATAGCTGGTTCTCCCCGAAAGCTATTTAGGTAGCGCCTCGTGAACTCATCTTCGGGGGTAGAGCACTGTTTCGGCTAGGGGGCCATCCCGGCTTACCAACCCGATGCAAACTACGAATACCGAAGAATGTTATCACGGGAGACACACGGCGGGTGCTAACGTCCGTCGTGAAGAGGGAAACAACCCAGACCGCCAGCTAAGGTCCCAAAGTCATGGTTAAGTGGGAAACGATGTGGGAAGGCCCAGACAGCCAGGATGTTGGCTTAGAAGCAGCCATCATTTAAAGAAAGCGTAATAGCTCACTGGTCGAGTCGGCCTGCGCGGAAGATGTAACGGGGCTAAACCATGCACCGAAGCTGCGGCAGCGACACTATGTGTTGTTGGGTAGGGGAGCGTTCTGTAAGCCGTTGAAGGTGAACTGTGAGGTTTGCTGGAGGTATCAGAAGTGCGAATGCTGACATAAGTAACGATAAAGCGGGTGAAAAGCCCGCTCGCCGGAAGACCAAGGGTTCCTGTCCAACGTTAATCGGGGCAGGGTGAGTCGACCCCTAAGGCGAGGCCGAAAGGCGTAGTCGATGGGAAACGGGTTAATATTCCCGTACTTGTTGTTACTGCGAAGGGGGGACGGAGAAGGCTATGTTATCCGGGCGACGGTTGTCCCGGTTTAAGCGTGTAGGCTGGTGTTCCAGGTAAATCCGGAGCACTAAGGCTGAGGCGTGATGACGAGGTACTACGGTACTGAAGTAACAAATGCCCTGCTTCCAGGAAAAGCCTCTAAGCATCAGGTAACGATAAATCGTACCCCAAACCGACACAGGTGGTCAGGTAGAGAATACCAAGGCGCTTGAGAGAACTCGGGTGAAGGAACTAGGCAAAATGGTGCCGTAACTTCGGGAGAAGGCACGCTGGTGCGTAGGTGGAGGGACTTGCTCCCCGAGCCGAAGCCAGTCGAAGATACCAGCTGGCTGCAACTGTTTATTAAAAACACAGCACTGTGCAAACACGAAAGTGGACGTATACGGTGTGACGCCTGCCCGGTGCCGGAAGGTTAATTGATGGGGTTATCCGTAAGGAGAAGCTCTTGATTGAAGCCCCGGTAAACGGCGGCCGTAACTATAACGGTCCTAAGGTAGCGAAATTCCTTGTCGGGTAAGTTCCGACCTGCACGAATGGCGTAATGATGGCCAGGCTGTCTCCACCCGAGACTCAGTGAAATTGAACTCGCTGTGAAGATGCAGTGTACCCGCGGCAAGACGGAAAGACCCCGTGAACCTTTACTACAGCTTGACACTGAACATTGAACCTTGATGTGTAGGATAGGTGGGAGGCACTGAAGTGCGGACGCCAGTCTGCATGGAGCCGACCTTGAAATACCACCCTTTAATGTTTGATGTTCTAACCTGGCGCCGTAATCCGGCGTGGGGACAGTGTCTGGTGGGTAGTTTGACTGGGGCGGTCTCCTCCCAAAGAGTAACGGAGGAGCACGAAGGTTGGCTAATCCTGGTCGGACATCAGGAGGTTAGTGCAATGGCAAAAGCCAGCTTGACTGCGAGAGTGACGGCTCGAGCAGGTGCGAAAGCAGGTCATAGTGATCCGGTGGTTCTGAATGGAAGGGCCATCGCTCAACGGATAAAAGGTACTCCGGGGATAACAGGCTGATACCGCCCAAGAGTTCATATCGACGGCGGTGTTTGGCACCTCGATGTCGGCTCATCACATCCTGGGGCTGAAGTAGGTCCCAAGGGTACGGCTGTTCGCCGTTTAAAGTGGTACGCGAGCTGGGTTTAGAACGTCGTGAGACAGTTCGGTCCCTATCTGCCGTGGGCGCTGGAGAACTGAGAGGGGTTGCTCCTAGTACGAGAGGACCGGAGTGAACGCACCACTGGTGTACGGGTTGTGATGCCAATTGCATTGCCCGGTAGCTAAGTGCGGAAAAGATAAGCGCTGAAAGCATCTAAGCGCGAAACTTGCCTCGAGATGAGTTCTCCCTGAGACTTTAAGTTTCCTGAAGGGACGTTGAAGACGACGACGTTGATAGGCCGGGTGTGTAAGCGCAGCGATGCGTTGAGCTAACCGGTACTAATGACCCGAGAGGCTTAACCTTACAACGCCAGAGGCGTTTAGAGAGACAGAATTTTCAGCTTGATTCACCGGATTTTAGAAAAATTTAGCGGATTAGAAAAATTTAGCGGAAACGAAAGATTTTGTGCTGAAGCAAGGCGGCAACCGAGACGATGAGAAGGAGCATACGCTGGTATGTGACTGAACATCGCGATAGCAGCCAACGCAGCAGCAGTGCAAAAGATTTGTTTCTGGCACCAAGAATTTGCCTGGCGGCAGTAGCGCGGTGGTCCCACCTGACCCCATGCCGAACTCAGAAGTGAAACGCCGTAGCGCCGATGGTAGTGTGGGGTCTCCCCATGCGAGAGTAGGGAACTGCCAGGCATCAAACAGAAAAGCCCTGCACATCGTGCAGGGCTATTTTCCGTTTGTCGATTGAGTATTCAGGAATATTTGTTGTTCATCATAAAGCGATTTCCTGCCTGCGCTTAATTACTCTGTTGTGAGATCACGTAGCCTCATGCGGCACCGGCTAAATCGCATGAGAAGTCTTTCCAGCTTCATCCACTGCCATTTTTACGACTGTCTTACAGTTGTTTAAGTGTGCCTGGAGAGGGGGTAAAGATGAATCCAGCGGTAGTCCGATGCTTTTTACCGTAGTTCTGAAAATAGGTAAAGCTGTCAGCGGCGATGAACAGTAAAGCTGACCCTGCGAAGTGTTGTGCTTTATCTTTGCCAGACCAGCCGTCTTTTGCGTAATGCTGACAACCTGGAAAGTGAAAGTAACACAAAACAGGGCAGTAGCGTTAAGCTGGTTTTATGCCAGGAATAACGCTGCTGCATAGAGTGTTAAAGAATTCGATTTATCAAACGATCAATACGGATCCGCCGCAGACGACGAATCAATTTGCGTACTTTCAATGGATAATCAGCGATACTTTGCAGATCGCGGAAGTGTTGTACCATGTAAGTATGCTGACGGATCAATTTCAGTTCCTGTTCAGTTTGTGGATAGAGTTGCTGTTGAGGGTCATGAATAAGGACGGCATTCTCTAAATCCAGGCGCCATGCCCGGGGATTAAGATTATTCCCAGTTACCAGAATCCACGTTTTATCTACCCAGACTCCCTTAAGATGAAAGCTATTTTCACCATCTTTCCATAACCTTACCTGCAACTGCCCATTAGTGACGTAGTACTGCAAGCGACTTAAGAAACGACGCAAATTGATCTCATAAAGATAAGGCAGCGCACCGATCACTTTGAAAGGTTCAGTGGTTGGAATATAAAAGTCATTAGCGGTTTTATCACCGACAATGATTTCAACCTGTTTGCCTTCACGTAACAGACCGATAATTTTACGTACTAATACCACAGGCAGATTGAAATAAGGTGTACACAGGGTAAGTTTTTCTTCGGTACAAGGCAGAAGGTGATTGATTGTTTTATTGAGGGTGCTGTGCTTGCCTAATCCTACCAGAGGAGTAACACTTAACACCTCATTGTCTGCGTTGCCGGTGTACTGATAATCGAAACTGCGCAAACCTTCCCGAAACTGTTTAGTTTCATATTTTATTTCAGGGCTGCTGGGACGATTATGTTGATTGAGTCGATGAACAGCATCAGCTTTAATCAGATAGTGTACAATCCAGTTCATCATGGTATCAGCGAGAATCGGATTGGTAATCAATTGATAACGGTCATAACGGTATTTGTCATGGCGATGCAAATAGACGTCATTGAAACTGGCCCCGGTATATAACAGGGTATCATCGATGACAGACCCCTTCAGATGCAACACTCCCAGTGCTTCACGGGTATTAACTGGCACGCCATAAACCGGAATATCAATATCACTATTTTGATCTGCCATTTCACAATACCAGTCGGCATTGGTAAACCCTTTTTTCGCGCCGATGCGTCCACGCTGTGCACGATGCCAGTCTACCATTACAAGAATATCCAATTGGGGGCGTTGCCGTTTGGCATGGTAGAGCGCCTCAAGAATGCTTCGTCCTCCATCGTCATTTTCCAGATAGAGTGCAACTAGGCAAATGCGATACCGTGCGTTCGCGATGCTGGACAGAAGTGTCTGATAAAACGTTTCCGGTGAATATAAGGTCACGTAGTCATCGACAGACTGGGCTATTTTGGGCAGTTGCAGCAAATGTTGCTGATGTTTATGGCGCTTATAGGTAGTAAGCATGACCGTGCGATTTTTCTCTGCTGTCAAATGAACTGTGTAATAACACAGAGCAATAATCTGCTGATTTTATCATCAGTTATCGCTCAGTGAATGAGTTTTACATTGGCGAATAGTACCAGTAGTGCCAGAAAAGTGGTACAGATGAAAAGGATACAACTTCATTCTGGCTCCCGACTCAAGTGATTTTTTAAACTCATATAACGATCACGAAATAAGTGAAAATAATCTTTCAGTGCCTTAGCTGCAGTAAGATCCCCTGCCTGTGCCAGCAATTCACTGGCCACTTCGGCTGTGCAGTGTTGGCCTGGCATCTGACGCTCCCGAAGCTGATAATCTGATGGCTGCATCGACGTCAGTGACAGAACCGGAAACTCATCGAGCCATGGACTTTTACGAAACATTTTCCGCGCCTCACTCCATGTGCCGTCCAGCATAATGAAAAGTGGAGGTTTACCACAGACAGGTGGCGCTGTAAGAACCTCACGATCATTGTGCACATAGGAAGCAGGAAATATAACCAAGGGTTGGAATGCTCTCTGTGTAACACAGGCCAGTAATTCGGGTGATGGTTCGGTTCTTGACCAGCTGAAAGCCTGAGTGTCAGGTAGTATATCGGCAATTAGTCTGCCAGTATTAGACGGTTTTAATGGTTCTGTATCGAACATCACAATGCAAAACTGGCTGCGTGCGGATTGTGGTTGATAACAGTCACACAGGCAATGCTGAAGGGGGAGCAGGCAATGTTGGCAGCGTTTGATTCTGCTTCCACGTGCGAGAAACGGGCGTGTAGAGCTTCGCAGGCGCGCTTGTCGCAAACGTAACACGGCATTTTGGGTCATCAGTGTAACCAGAACAAAATGCCATTCTAGTAGAAGTTTTATCCTGGCAACAGGTCACTGGGTAAGATTTTCATCCAGCCATTCAATAAATGCCGCTTTCGGTAACGCACCATTTAACTGGTCAACCATGTTACCGCTTTGGAAGAACAGTAAAGTGGGAATGCTACGGATGCGGAAACGTTGACTCAGCGCAGGCTCACTCTCAGTATTGACTTTAATAAACCGCATTTCGCTACAGCGTTCAGCCGCGACATCACTGTATACTGGAGAAAAATTAACGCAGGGGACGCACCAGGGGGCCCAAAAGTCTATAATAACTGGCAGGTCATCCTGGAGGTAAGCATCCAGACTTTGCGTTGTGGCGTTGATCACCTCACCATTAAACAACTGGCTTTGCAGCGCCCACACCGGGCATTATCACGGTTACCATCTGCTGGCAGGCGATTGGTCGTTTGACAGGATGGACAGATGGTGTTCATAGATATTGTCCTCGGTGAGTGTTAGCAGGTGATGTTGACACCGATTGATAAGGTTTAAGAATATCTTCTTATTGTGTCAGACAACAACGTGATTTGTTCGATAGCTTCAATAGGCACTGTTTCAGTCACAGGGTAATCGCCGTGCATATTCAGAAGAGAGTAAAAGTGGCTGGCTAACCAGAAAGACATCAGGTAATCTTCGCGCGATACGCTCAGCAGGTGGAGGAAAAATGAACGACGATTTGAGTGGCAAAGGCTGCAAGGTCAAAATAATGTATGTCCGCAGTGATGATGAGAATCCTCAGCGTGGAAAAAATCCACGCACAGGAAAAGTAAACTCGTCTCGTCAGGATGGCAATCGCCGCCCTTCATCGCTCCGTGATGAGCAAAAGCCAAAATCACGAAAGGATCACAGTCGGAAGACAACGCAGGAAGATTCTCCGTGGCGTATTGCATCTAAAAAGTCTGCTGAAGATGATAGCAGTCATACAGAACAACGGGGCATTGCAGGTAAAAGTCATATTGACCCGGAACAGATACGACGTCAGCGTCAGGAAGAGTCCCGTGTTTATGGTGAACATGCCTGCCAGGCACTGTTCCAGCATCGTCCTGACTGTCTTGTACGGGCATGGTTTTTACAGAGTGTGACCCCGCGATTTCGTGATGCGTTGAAATGGATGGCTGCCAACCGTAAAGCCTACCATGTAGTTGATGATGAAGAGCTGACCAAAGCGGCAGGCACTGAACATCACGGTGGGGTCTGTTTTCTGATTAAAAAACGCAACGGGCTGTCAGTTGATGACTGGCTGAAACAGGCTGACGAGCGGGAGTGTGTACTGGCATTAGAAGAGGTGGGTAATCCGCATAATCTTGGCGGTATTATGCGCAGCTGTGCACATTTCGGTGCGAGAGCATTGCTGGTTCAGGATGTATCATTACTTGAGTCTGGTGCGGCTGTGCGCACTGCTGAGGGTGGAGCAGAACATATCCAGGCGATCACTGCCAGTAGTTTTGCCGCAGGGCTGGAGGCATTCCGTCGCGCAGGTTATCGTATAGTCACTACATCCAGTCATAAAGGCACACCCCCGGCAGAGGCTGAATTGCCCGCCAAAATGGTTCTGGTGTTAGGGCAGGAACGTGATGGCCTGTCTGACAGTACGTGGCAACAGGGTGATGAGAGCATCTCAATCAGTGGTACCGGTAAGGTGGAAAGTCTGAATGTTTCAGTGGCAACCGGAGTGTTGTTAGCCGAGTGGTGGAGACAAAACCACTGATCCGGATATCAAACATGAGTGTCGAGGGGCGTATGTACGCCCCTTTTTATTGATACTCCTGGTGAAAGATCAGTGGGCGCCACCGCCACCCCCTCCGGCGCTGAAAGGTGGGCGGGCGAACCAAATCAACACTAAAAGGATCAAAAATATTCCTGCAGAAGCCCAAAAAATCTCATTAGCTGAGATGATCAAGCCCTGAGCGGTGATCTGCTGGGCTATCCACGAAGAGGCCTGTTCATGAGTCATGCCCATTGATTCAAGTTGCTGATAAGCTTGTTGTGAATTGACATCATAGGCATTAACCGATTCGGTTAAGTAACTATGGTGCATAGCCTCACGGTTTGTCCACAACGTTGTGGCAATGGAGGTACCTATAGAACCTGCGAGTGTCCTGGTGAAGTTTGATAAACTTGATGCCGCCGCGAGACGATCGGAGGGGAGCCCGGACAGCGTAATGGTTGTAAGGGGCATAAAAAAACAGGCGATGGCAAAACCCTGAATAAATTGTGGCCATGCCGCGGCCGCAAAATTCATTCCCGGCTCGAAAGTGTAGGCTCGCCAGTAGAAGCAGAATGCAAACATGATGAAACTGAATGTCACCAGTTTTCGCATATCAAGGCGATGGGCAAATCGGCCGATCAACGGTGATAACAACACTGGCAAAATACCTACCGGAGCCGAGGCTAACCCAGCCCAAGTGGCAGTATAACCGTATACTTCCTGCAATAATTGTGGCAAAAGAACAATCGAACCGAAGTAAAGCATGTAAGCCAGGCTGATAGAGAGACAGCCAATGGTAAAATTACGCGATTTGAAGAGGGAAAAATCAACAATGGGGTGGTCATCGGTTAATTCCCACACCAGTAATGCTGATAGCGCTACTACCGCAATAACAGTCAGTACAATGATCTCAGTAGAGTTAAACCAGTCTAGTTCCTTCCCCTGATCCAGCATGACTTGCAGTGAGCCAATACCGACAATAAGCAGAACCAGCCCTACAGTATCGATAGGACGGATGACGGTTGCGGTTTCCCGATGGCGTAAGGTTTGCAGCGTCAATAGTACAACGACGATTCCGATCGGGACGTTAATAAAAAATATCCATCCCCAGTGATAATTATCGCTGATCCACCCTCCGAGAATCGGACCAAAAATTGGCGCGACGATCACTGTCATCGCCCATAATGAAAGCGCGATATTGCGTTTTGCCGGTGGGTAATTACTTAAAAGCAGACTTTGTGACAGAGGAATCAGCGGACCTGCAACGATCCCCTGAATAACCCGGAAAAAGATCAGCATGCCGAGGCTTTCTGCCATTCCGCAGAGCCATGACGCGACGGCGAATGCGGCTGTGGCCCAGACGAACAATCTGACTTCACCGACACGTCTTGCCAGCCAGCCTGTAATCGGAATGGAAATGGCATTTGCCACGCCGAAAGAGGTAATCACCCAGGTACCCTGAGAGTTAGATGACCCTAAATTCCCGGCAATGGTAGGTATCGCCACGTTGGCAATCGTTGAATCCAGCACCTGCATGAAGGTTGCCAGCGATAAAGCAATCGTCATCAGAACCAGAGGAGCGCCCTTCAGCGGAGCGTGTGCCATGACAATTCTCCGTTTACTTAGTCTGCACTGGTATTGTCACGGATGATGTCATTGATCATCTGATTCACAGGGGTCAGATTTAACAACAAGGCATCGCTCTGATAAGCCGGTGACTGACGGACTTGAGTAGCCAGTGCTGCACCCTCAGTATTTTTGGTATCGACACTGACCTGCATAGAGAGCCCTATGCGTAAAGGATGTGCAGACACTTCCTGGGGGTCGAGAGTGATACGTACCGGTAATCGTTGTACCACCTTTATCCAGTTTCCTGTGGCATTTTGCGCAGGTAACAGTGAAAAGGCACTGCCTGTTCCCATATCCAGTCCGGCAACTGTGCCATGATAGGTTACATCACTGCCATGAATATCGCTGACCAGTGTGACTGGCTGACCAATCCGTACGGTGGCGAGTTGCGTCTCTTTAAAGTTGGCGTCAACCCATAGTCCACTGGCTGGTACTACTGCCATCAGTGGAGTGGAAGTGGAGATTTGTCCACCAACCTGAACGCTACGTCGGGAGACGAAACCCTCTACCGGGCTCACAATTTCGGTGCGTTGCAGAGCCAGCCAGGCATCGCGTAATGCTGCTGCACTTTGCTTTACCGCGGGCTGGTTTTCAAGCGTAGTATTCAGGATCATTGCCTGATTAGCATTGTATTGTTGCACAGCAACGTTCAGCTCTGCTTTTGCTGTAGCCACAGCATCCCGTGCGTGCTGCAGATCTTCACGACCGATCAGATTCGCTGCGCCGAGTGGTTCACGTCTTTTCAGGTCCGCTTCTGCCTGTTCAAGGGCAGTCTGATGCAAGTCGATAGTTGCCTGATACTGTTTATTGTTGATAATCAATTGATGCGTTTGTCTGACGCTGGTGGCCAGCGCAGTTTTCGCTTTCTCAAATGCCTGCTCCGCATCTGTCTTGTCCAGCGTCACCAGCACATCGCCCTGTCTGACAAAATCGGTATTGTCAAACCAGACCTTATTAACACTGCCCGCAACCTGGGAGATAATTTGCACCTGGTTACCAGCAACATAGGCATCATCAGTTTCCTGGTAGTGGCGCAGTACCAGAAACCAGTAAAACAGCCATGCGACTCCTACCAGAATGAACAGTGCCGCCAGTAGCGTTAACAGAATCCTGCGTGTTTTCTTCTTGCCTGTTGAGGAAGAAGAGTGCGGTTTCTGTTGTTCCGCATTGTCACTCATGTTGTTCTCCGTTCGTTCAGATATCAGATAAAGGTTAGAGGCATGGCTGGTTGTGAATTATAAATGTGAGGCTGCAGAAGCTCCCACTCGCACCAGACCGCAGAGCAATACTCAGCCAGGCAAGATGAATGGTTGCCTGGCTGAGTGAGTAGGGTGCATCTCAACATAAATGAGGGTTTTTTATTTACCGTGAGAGCTGTGCGATAACATTTTCTTCGTCCATCTGGTCGAGTTGCGTGAGCAGTTTACGAATAATATGTTCAAGCTGATCTTTTTCGCTACCATTGAGCACTGACCAGAGTAATTTCAGACATTCATGTTGTGGTGGTAGTAATTGTTTTAAAAATGTCTCGCCCTCCTCCGTGAGATGCAAATGCAGACAACGGCGATCGTTATTGCTCTCACGTCGCTCTATCCAGCCACGTTTCTCCAGTTCGTCAGCAATGCGTGTGGCATTTGTACGTGATGAGCCGAGTGCTGAGCTGAGTTCAGAGGGCTGCAGGCTGTGATTTTCTCGGGAATCGAGAGTGATCAAAGCCATGAATAATGTGTCATTTACTCCCTGGGCTTTGAGCATATTATTTCTATTCTCCAGCAACTTACTTTGCATATGCATACAAAGTCGGGTCAGTAAAATTTCCTGAATAGGAAAATCTGACTGTTGCCGTGCGCGAATATGAAGCATTTGTTCAATGGGAGAAAACGAACTTTCCATAGTGATACCTCGTTAAACATTATGGCTGGTGTTGAATGCCAAGGCATGAGTGTTTCTTACGCCCAACAGACGAAGAGACTATTAGTTATCCCGGTCACTCCATAACTCAGGGTATCGTGCTGGATAAAGAGAGCGTACTTTCAGGGTAAAGACAATGATGAGTAAACTCGTATGTATCACCGCCTCAAAAAGCAAACTGGGTTCTTTTTTACCGCAGAACCACCCTTAGCAAGTGAGCAGACCTGTAACGAGTATCGGCAGCTCTCTATTTTTATTGACTTTTTATTATCTGTTTTGCTTGTCCCACGGGGCAGGCTCGTCACGATAGCCATATCCAACACACTCAAAAATAATCAACATGATTGAAAATTGCAACAAATACTATACTCATGGCAACTAATAGCTTGCTCATAAAGAGGAAGGGATTAGAAGTGACAGTCGGCGAAGGGGGGGCATTTGTAGTGGCAGGAAAGATAAAAAACAGGGGAACTTGTGTTCCCCTGGAGTGTTTTGTGGTTATTTACTGGCCTGTAGCGCTTTCGCCACCCAACTGTCGAACAATGCCTGGTGTGCTTTAATCCAACCATTAACCTGAGCATTGATATCTGCGGTAGAGGATTTTCCCTGATGCATACTGGCATTTTGTGCATTGATATCACTGATAGGAAGCTTCATTTCAGCGAATAAAGTTGCTGCAGCAGGGTTTTTATCAGCCCATGCTTTGTTGGCAACAATATGCATAGTATTCACCGGGAAGCCATAGTTGGCTCCATTAGGCAGTTTGGTTTCAATACTCTTTTGCGCTCCCGGCATGGCAGTGAAAGGTACCTGTAACCACACGACATCTCTGCCCGGCACCAGAACATCACTTACCCAGTATGGTGTCCATGTGTAGTAGAGAATCGGTTTACCTTCTTTGAAACGGGTGATGGTGTCAGCAATCATGGCAGAATAATTTCCCTGATTGTGAGTCACTGTATTGCTCAGGCCATAAGCCGGGATTTGGTGATTAATCACTGCTTCGCATCCCCAGCCTGGAGTGCAGCCGGTCAGGTCAGCTTTACCATCACCATTACTATCAAACAGCTTAGCAATAGCCGGGTCTTTTAACTGATCAATACGAGTAATATGGTATTTTTCTGCCGTTTTTTTATCAATCAGATAACCTTGTGCGGCACCCTGCACATAAGTGCCTTTGCGGTAAAATTTGCTGTCGCCCCCTGCGGCGTTATACATATCATCATGCAGAGGCTGCCAGTTAACTGCTGTAAAAGTACCGTCACCGGAGGCGATTGAGGTATAGCCAACGTTGTAGTCCACCTCACTAGGTGCGGCAACAGTGTAACCGAGTTTTTCCAATGCCCGGCTTACCAGTAATGTCTGGAAAGTCTCTTCGCTCAACGTGCTTTGTACGGGTCGCACGGTAATTCCCTTGCCGGGTAGCTCAGCGGCATGGAGAGGATTGATTGTGAAGGTGCTCAATGCCGCGGCTAACAGTGCTGTGTTACGCATAGTTGATCCTTGGTTTATCTTATTTTTGGAAATCTGGCCTGCCAACTGCAGGCCATTATGAGATTCGTATTATTTACTGAATGGACGGGTGATGAATCCGATTGGTCCGTTTTGATACCAGCGACGTGGTCCGCGACTCCGGGTATCACGACCTACAGATTGTGTCAGACGGTCAAGAATAATGGCGAGTATAACGATACCCACGCCGCCCACGGTAGCCTGTCCCATATCCAGACGGCCAATTCCGCGAAGAACCATTTGCCCTAATCCACCAACCGCTATCATTGAAGCGATAACGACCATTGACAATGCGAGCATCAGAGTCTGATTTACCCCGGCCATAATAGTCTGCATCGCCAGAGGCAGCTGAACTTTAAATAACATCTGTCTTGGACTGGCACCGAATGATTCAGACGCTTCTATTAAATCGGCAGGCACCTGCTTAATGCCGAGGATCGTCAGGCGCACAATAGGTGGCAGTGCAAAAATAATGGTGACAACAACGCCAGGAACATTCCCGATACCGAATAGCATCACGATCGGCACCAGGTAGACGAACGCAGGTGTCGTTTGCATAGCATCAAGTAACGGACGAATGATTTTCGCCGCCCGCGGACTCCGCGCCAGCCAGATGCCAAGTGGCAGGCCGATAATAATACAAAATAGCAGGGCGGTTAGTACCAGAGCCAGAGTGATCATCGCTTCTGACCAGGCACCAATAGCACCGATGGCAATCAGAGAAACCAATGTGGCGATCCCCATTCCCAGACTGGATATCTGCCAGGCCAGTAGCCCAAAGATAATAATCGCTACCGGGGCTGGCATACCGAGCAGCAATTGCTGAAAAGCACTCAGAATGTAATCCACCGGAACCCGAATACCCTGGAACAGTGGACGGAAATGCATCACCACCCAGTCTATACCGCTGGTTACCCAGCTATCCAGCGGGATAAGCGTATTATGGAAAGGATCCATCCAGTTAAAATGTTCCGGCTGGGGGGCTGGTGCGCTGCTCAGCCAGTCGGCGCTGTTGGCGGTAGTATCTGCTGCATTTCCGGACGCACTACCCCATGCATCACCACTGCTGGTGGCATGTGATGCTGCGGCGTCAGTGGCCGTAGTGGTTGACCAGGGGTCACTTGCCTGGCTCGTTACTGCTGCATCAGAGGTGGCCGGCTGTTGTGCCGCGCTGGTTGCCCATGGATCTGTAATTTGTTCACTCATTGTTCGCTCCTTCACGATCTAATGCCTGTAATAACATTCCCTTAGAGATAATCCCGATGTATTGCTGGTTTTCATCCACAATGGGCACAGCACAAGGCGCTTGTGCGACATGGGTGAGCAATTCACTCAGAGAGGTATCCCCTGGCATTGCCTCAGGGGAAGGGAGCAAAGCATGGTCGAGGCCTTCACCAGCGGCAAGAGCCATCTTCAGTGAGTCCGTCGATACCACACCAATGAACTTCTGTTTTTCGAGCACATATCCGTATTCGCGATCTTCATCCTGTAACAGACGTATTGCTGAGCGTGGACCGAATCCCGGTGCTTTACGGATCAGTGCGCCAGCACTTCTGCGGGCAATATCTTTAGCTGTAAATACATGACTGATATCAACACCACGGAAGAAAGTTCGCACGTAATCATTAGCCGGATTATTCAGGATTTCATCAGGTGTTCCCACCTGAACAACTTCCCCCCCTTGCATGATTGCGATGCGATCACCGATACGCATTGCTTCGTCAAGATCATGAGAAATAAAGACAATAGTTCTCTGCTGGCGAGACTGTAACTTCACCAGTTCATCCTGCATTTCAGTACGAATCAATGGGTCAAGCGCTGAGAAGGCTTCATCCATCAGAAGGACATCAGGGTTGATGGCTAATGCTCTTGCGAGGCCGACACGTTGACGCATACCACCCGATAATTCATCAGGGTAGGCGTGTGCGTAGTTTTCCAAACCTACCTGCCGCAGCGCTTCAAGGGCTTTTTCCTGACGCTCCTGTAAGGGGACGCCCGCCAGCTCCATACCAAAAGCTGTATTGTTGAGTACGGTCAGATGTGGCATCAAGGCAAAAGACTGAAAGACCATACTGATCTTTTTTCTTCTTACCTGACGAAGCTCGTTTTCGGAGATTTTGGCAATATCGACACTATCAATAATAACCTGACCACGGGTAGGTTCTATCAGACGATTGAGAAGGCGAACCATGGTTGACTTGCCGGACCCTGAGAGTCCCATGATCACAAAAATCTCGCCTTCTTCAATGGCCAGACTGGCATCTTTTACCCCAAGTGAGAGTCCGGTTTTTTCCAGTAACTCTTCCTTAGTCATGCCCTTGTCAATATATTTAAATGCTTTTTCCGGATTCTCACCGAATACTTTATATAAATTTTTTATTTCAAGTTTAATGGCCATGCATTGATCTTTTCCTGGTTAGTGGACTATTTCCTTATAAATTTATGCATCCTAGTCAAATTAGTTACTTATATACCGTAGCATATTTTCGGGATCTGACAACCCTGTAAGCGACTATTTGAACCTTTGCATGTCTGTAACTATGGAATAAAAACAGTGTGGGTAAGGGGGTTAGCACTTTTTTTGCTATTTTGAAAAAATAATATTTTTCGGTAAATTCCATCAGAATGAGGGAGGCTTTTGCTGATGAAGTGAACAGATTTAGTTGGTAATTTTGATGAAAAACAGATTACGGTGATAGATAAGATTTTTTTATTTTTTGCAGATAGACATAACTTTCTTTCTTATCTTTACCTCAATTTACATAAAAGGCTAAGTTGTGTTTTTCTTTCACTAACTTAATTACGGCGATAATGGAGTTTATCACCGTAATTAATGATTAGAAATCCCAGTCTTCGTCTTCAGTATCTACCGCTTTCCCCATTACATAGGAAGAGCCTGATCCTGAGAAAAAGTCATGATTTTCATCAGCGTTTGGCGAGAGGGCGGACAGAATGGCTGGATTAACCTGAGTCAATTCTGATGGAAATAAGGCGTCATATCCCAAATTCATTAATGCTTTGTTTGCATTATAATGGAGAAATGTTTTTACTTCTTCAGTCCAGCCAACATCGCTATACAGTGATTCTGTATACTCTATCTCATTTTCATATAATTCCAGCAAAAGTGTCATGGCAAATTCTTTTAATTCCTGCTGGCGTTCTTCGCTCTCTTTTTCAAGAGATTTTTGATATTTGTAACCAATGTAATAACCGTGTACCGCCTCATCCTTAATGATTAATCGGATCAGATCCGCTGTGTTAGTTAACTTCCCCCTGCTTGACCAGTACATGGGTAAATAAAAACCGGAATAAAAAAGAAATGACTCCAGGAAGACGCTGGCGATCTTTTTCTTTAACGGGTCATTTTTATAATAGTACTGCAAAATAATGTTCGCTTTACGCTGCAGCTGTTCATTTTCTTCGCTCCAGAGATAAGCAGCATCAACATCTGTTGTATGGCACAGGGTTGAAAAAATCGAGCTGTAAGATCGAGCGTGAACGGCTTCCATAAAGCTGATATTTGACATCACCGCTTCTTCATGCGGGGTCTGCGCATCCACCATCAGAGCAGGCGCTCCGACACTATTCTGCACTGTGTCGAGCAGAGTTAATCCGGTGAAAACCCGGATAGTGAGTTGCTGCTCTTCATGAGTGAGGGTGCTCCATGAAGGAATGTCATTTGACAGAGGGACTTTCTCTGGCAACCAAAAATTCGAAGTAAGTCGGTTCCACACCTCTAAATCTTTTTCATCAATAATCTGGTTCCAGTTAATAGCCTGAACACGAGTCAGATTCATCATTACATTTATCCCGGATAATATATTCGCTTAATTGGCAATGTTTAAAACTACAGTGCGCAGGAGACACAACCTTCAACTTCTGTACCCTGCAATGCCATCTGGCGCAGACGGATGTAATAGAGCGTCTTTATCCCTTTTTTCCACGCGTAAATTTGTGCCCTGTTGATATCGCGGGTGGTTGCGGTATCACGGAAAAAGAGTGTCAGTGATAAGCCCTGATCGACATGCTGAGTGGCTTCGGCGTAAGTATCAATGATCGCCTCAGGACCGATGTCATAGGCATCGCGGTAAAGATGCTGATTGCTGTTGTTCATAAAAGGAGCCGGGTAGTAGACGCGCCCGGTTTTTCCCTCTTTGCGAATTTCTATGCGTGAAACAATCGGATGAATACTTGATGTCGCGTGATTGATATATGAAATTGAGCCTGTAGGAGGAATGGCCTGTAGGTTTTGGTTATATAAACCATAGGTCATAACATCATCACGCAGCTTACGCCAGTCGTCCTGTGTGGGAATAGTGATCCCTGCATCAGCAAACAGTCGGGAAATCTCGGTCGTCTTTGGTTGCCAGGTTTGTTCGGTGTAACGGGTAAAATATTCACCAGTGGCATAGCGGGATGAGGCAAAGTCTGTGAAAGTCTGTTTTCTTTCGCGGGCGATCAAATTGGATGTGCGCAACGCATGCCAGGTTATTGTATAAAAATAGATGTTGGTGAAATCGAGCGCTGCAGTGGAACCATACTCAATCCCTTCACGAGCAAGATAACCATGCAGGTTCATCTGGCCTAAACCGATTGCATGTGATAACGCATTGCCATGCTCGACAGAAGGTACTGAATGGATATGACTCAGGTCAGAAACTGCTGTTAATCCCCGAACAGCTATTTCAACGGTACGACCTAAATCACCTGAATCCATCGCATGGGCAATATTCAGTGAACCGAGATTACAGGAGATATCACGGCCAACTTCATGGTAGCTCAAATCATCATGATAAGTTGTTGGTGTATTAACCTGGAGTATCTCAGAGCAAAGGTTGCTCATGTTAATTCGCCCCTTGATAGGATTGGCGCGATTAACGGTATCTTCAAACATAATGTAAGGATAACCAGATTCAAACTGAATCTCTGCAAGCGTCTGGAAGAACTCCCGTGGATTGATATAGCGACGACGGATGCTTTTATTCGCAACCATTTCATGATACTTCTCACTGATACTGATATCAGCAAAAGGAACGCCGTAAATGCGTTCCACATCATAGGGTGAAAAAAGCGCCATTGGCTGATTATGTTTTGCCAGCTCAAAAGTGATATCGGGAATCACCACCCCCAGAGAAAGGGTTTTAATACGGATCTTTTCGTCAGCATTTTCACGTTTGGTATCAAGAAAACGCAGTATATCGGGATGATGGGCATGCAAATAGACAGCCCCAGCGCCCTGACGGGCACCTAACTGGTTGGCATAGGAAAAAGCATCCTCCAGCATTTTCATCACAGGCACGACACCGGAAGATTGATTCTCAATGCGTTTGATTGGGGCACCTGTTTCACGCAGGTTAGAGAGCAAAAAGGCCACGCCTCCACCGCGTTTGGAGAGCTGCAGTGCTGAATTCACCGAGCGACCAATAGATTCCATGTTATCTTCAATACGCAGTAAAAAACAGGAGACCAGCTCACCACGTTGTTGTTTACCACAATTTAAAAACGTGGGGGTGGCTGGCTGAAAACGGCCGGATAGCATCTCTTCAGTTAGTGCGCTGGCAAGTTCAATATTGCCTTCTCCCAGGGTAAGAGCCACCATGCAGACTCGTTCAGTAAATCCTTCAAGATACCGTTTGCCGTCGAAAGTTTTGAGTGCATAGCTGGTATAGAATTTCCAGGCTCCGAGAAATGTCTGGAAGCGAAAACGTTTTTGATAAGCCTGTTCAAAAAGCGTGATGACTGCATTGCGTGGATAGGCGTCGATCACCTTTGCTTCGTAGTATCCTTCAGCGATCAGCGTGTCGATACGCGCTTCCAGTGAAGCAAACGTCACACTTTGAGGTATCACGTGCTGAAGAAAAAAGTGCCTGATCGCTTCACGGTCCTTTTCAAACTGAATCTGGCCGTGGTCGTCATACAAATTGAGCATGGCATTCAGGGCATGATAATCGGGAGTGGTGGTGTCAGGTGTTATTAAGAGCGCGTCTGTTGATGCCAAAATGAGGTTACTCCGTGATAAACATTGGCGACGTCATCAGCTGTACCGAGTAATTCAAAGCGGTACAAACAAGGTACAGCACATTTTTTTGCGATAATGCTGCCCGCAAGGCAGTAAGCCTCACCAAAATTACGGTTTCCTGATGCGATAACGCCACGAATAAGCTGCCGGTTTTCCGGGTGATTTAAGAACTGGATCACCTGCCTGGGGACGGCACCTTTTGCGCCTCCACCGCCATAGCTCGGGACTACCAGAATGTAGGGTTCAGTAATTAAAAAAGCCTGCGTATCTTCCAGCGGAATACGCTTCGCTGGCAGGCCAGTACGCATCGCAAAGCGATGCGTATTTTCCGACTGACTGGAGAAGTAGACCAGACATGACATAGCATCATGCCTGACTCATTGCCGGTTGCCGTAATGACATGATCTTATCCGGACGAAACCCGCTCCAGTGTTCATTTTCTGTCACCACAACCGGAAGCTGGCGGTACCCCATCGCGCGTAAGGTATCAGCTTCATCGGGTTGATTATCGAGGTTAATCAACTGATAGCCAATGCCACGCTTGTCCATTGCATTTTTTGTTGCATGGCACTGGACACAGTCATCTTTTGTGTAAATAATAATGCGCATGATTCGTATTTACCTTGGTGAGTTTGGTTATCGGCGCCATCTGGCGGGATGTATTTATTTCTCTCATCCACAAAACACTATATTTTGCGTTTGTTTTTTTTATAAATACTAGATGTAGTAGTTTTTTATTGCAAGCCTTCCATGAAGAAAAAAGCTCTTGCTTGTCCCGAAGACCTGCCAGACAGGATGGGAGTGCCTTAATGCCACGCTATCGGCAAATGGGCTTCTCTTGCTGACCTGATCGGATGATAAGAGCCGTAAGCATTCTTGAGCCAAAGCCCAGGGGGGTGATCTGATGTTGATATGCCCAGTCGAGGCGTATAAACAGTTGTTTGCACAGGTTTAGCTGACAGGCTGATCCGTGAGCGTGGAGAATCTCATCTGATAAATCTGTATTAATTTGATTTATAAAGGTGTTTGTAGCTGGCTTTTCGGGCATGAAAAAAAGCATAACTGCCACTAAACTACTCAGAGACGAGTTAACGTGGAGTGGATGAGGTAAAAATGCGAATAGTTCTCCTTTGTGCGATAAGTCTGTTAAGTGGTTGTGCGACTATTGTTGGCAAAAGTACTCAGGATATACCGATACAGACCTCGCCACCTGGCGCTGTTTTTGTCGTGCAGGATGAAAATGGACGGACGGTAGCGCAGGGATGTAGTGGTCAACTAATTTTGGCCACACGACCTGACTGTTCGTGGAACAGCCGCTCTGATTCATTTGGCGTTAAGCCACCGTTATACCAGTGGGGCCGGATGGCACTGTAATAGCCCGTGATGTAGCTGATTATCGCGCTCTGAGCCTCGTTGAAGCTGTTATAGCCCTTCGTCGGCACCCATTCGGTCTTCAGGCTCCGGAAGAACCGCTCCATCGGGGCATTATCCCAGCAGTTACCCCGGCGACTCATGCTCTGCTTTATCCGACAGCGCCACAGACCCTGCCGGTACTGACGGCTGGTATAGTGGCTGCCCTGATCGCTGTGGAACATCACGCCTGTTGGCTTACCCCGAAGCTCCCAGGCCATCTGCAATGCTTTGACCGTGAGGGCCGAGTCCGGCGACGTCGATATCGCCCAGCCCACAGGTTTGCGGGCGAACAGATCCAGCACTGCTGCCAGATAAGCCCAGCATTTTCCCGTCCAGATATACGTCACATCGCCGCACCAGACCTGATCCGGCGCGGTAACCGCGAACTGCCGGTCGAGATGGTTCGGTATTTCAATGTGTTCGTTCCCGCCGCGTTTGAATTTATGCGCCGGGACCTGGCAACTGGCGATATCCAGCTCTTTCATCAGCTTACCGGCCAGCCATCGCCCGAGTCTGACGCCCTTAGCGCTGACCATCGTGGCGATACTTCTCGCGCCAGCAGAGCCACCACTGGCGTTCCAGACTTCACTGACGAGACTCCGTTTAACGGCACGCTCGGCGTCAGAATCCCTGCCATTTTTACGAATGTAGCGATAACTGCTTCGGTGAACACCGAACAGCCGGCCCAATGGCGCTACCGGGTAGTGCGCCCTCAGACTGTCTATTATCGTGAACTGTTCAGGGAGTCCGACATCAAGAGCGCGGTAGCCTTTTTTAGGATTTCATTCTCCATTTCAAGGCGTTGTATCCGTTTTCTCATTTCCCTGAGTTCAGTCTGCTCAGGCGTCAGAGGCAGCCCCGGGGGCGTTTTCCCCTGGCGCTCGATACGTAACGATTTTACCCGGCGGTTGATGGCGGAGAGGCTGACGTTCATCGCCTTAGCCGCCTCGCCGTGAGTGTAGTTCTGATCCAGGACCAGTTTTGCCGCTTCGACTTTAAATTCAGCAGTAAATGCTTTGCTCATTGGTTCACCTATAAGATGTTGAGGTGAGCATATCACCTCTGCTCAGGTGGCCAAATTCAGTGTGCCACTACAGGAACCACGCCACAGACCGTTACGTTAGAAAAATCCGATGGTAGTTATTTCGGCAAGAAGAAGTATACCTTGCAGCTGGAAAGGGCCGGTTATGTTCCACAAACCTTGCCGTTACAGCTTCATGCCAATCTGTGGTATTCACTGGGTAACCTGGCGGTAGGGGTTATTCCGGGCTGTTTATTGATAGATCCTTTCAATGGTGGGATGTACGCTATAGAACCCACCAGAGTCAGTCAGGTAATGGATAAAGTAGGCGCGCGCTGCGGCTGATACGTTTGCCTGATTATTGGGCGGTGGGAGTCACCATCGCCAGAGGCGTACGGTTATTATCTAGGTATTGGTGCTGAAAAATACACATACGAATGGTATTACGGTATTCGCCATTGATGAAGAACTCATGGATCAACTCACCTTCAATTTTAAAACCGAGTTTGGTGTAGATATGAATCGCTTTGACATTTTCTTTATCCACGATCAGATAAAGTTTATATAAATTAAGCACCGAAAACCCATACTCCATCGCCAGTTTTGCCGCTTTGCTGGCTAACCCCCGTCCCTGGCTGGCGGGTTCGATAATAATCTGAAACTCGGCCCTGCGATGGATGTGATTAATTTCCACCAGCTCGACCAGGCCAACTTTGTTTCCTTCTGACTCCACCACAAAGCGTCGTTCGCTCTGGTCGTGTATATGTTTATCATACAGGTCAGAGAGCTCGACAAAGGCCTCATAAGGTTCTTCAAACCAGTAACGCATTACGCTGGCGTTGTTATCTAACTGGTGTACGTAATGAAGATCTTCACGTTCCAGTGGCCGCAGTCTGACCTCATTTTGCGATGGCTGATTTTGCATGCTCGCTCCCCTAAAATATTGGTATCGGTGATAAGTAACTGTCAGTGGTGCAGATGATAGTACAGCAAGAACCGCCATCCCCGACACACTTCGTGTGGACCTGCGCGGAGGTCTCTTCCGATATCTCGCTTCTGCTGGTGGTTACACAGGTATTAACGAATCTGACGGTGAGTGTGTCAGTAATCCAAAAAATAAGATTTTCGGTGAAATTCTGATTTATCCGTTACGCTTAAAGCCACGGCGAAACCGGAGATGTACGGTGATGATGATAGCAGGTAATTTTTTAATTGTGCTGGTGACTGTAGCAGCAATGGAACTGATCGCCACGCTGAGCCACAAATATATTATGCATCGTTGGGGATGGGGCTGGCATCACTCTCATCATGAGCCTCATCAGGGCGGTGTCGAACGCAATGATCTGTATGCAGTAGTGTTTGCCTTGCTGGCGATTAGCCTTATCTTAGCCGGAAGTCTGGGAGTATGGCCTTTGCAGTGGATTGGTACAGGTATGACACTCTATGGTGCACTCTATTTCATCGTACACGACGGGTTGGTACATCAGCGCTGGCCTTTCCGTTATATCCCCCGAAAAGGTTATTTGCGCCGGTTATATATGGCACATCGTCTTCATCATGCTGTGCGCGGCCGGGAAGGAAGCGTTTCGTTTGGTTTTCTCTACGCACCACCGTTAGATAAATTGCAGAAAACCCTGCGGCAACGTCATGGAAAAGTTACCCGCGAGGCCGCTGCCAGAGTCCCTTCTCACGGGGAGGATAAGAGATAGCACGCGACGCGATTGTGTTGCCTGCTCCGATAACAAGCAGAGCGATTTTTTCGAGTTTTTGCGTATGAATTCGCTCACTCCACGCATTATCACCTACTTTTCGAATGTTGATGCCTATCTGACGGTACACCGCGAGCGCCGAAGCGACAGCCCATGCTGAGCGTAAAGGTAAGGCTGATATCCCGGAGCGGGCAGAATTGTAATAGCGCTCTGCTTCGTTTAACAATCGCTGAGCTACTCTGGTCAAGGCCGGACGCTGTGACAGGGTGGCATAGTTATCAGCCGATAACCCCGCATCCTGCAGCCAGTTCAGAGGGAGGTAACAACGATTATTTTCAGCATCTTCGATGATATCACGGGCAATGTTGGTGAGTTGAAAAGCCAGACCAAGGTCACAAGCCCGGTCAAGGGCGCTCTCCTTCTCAACACCCATGATCTGAGCCATCATCAGGCCGACGACTCCGGCAACGTGATAGCAATAGCGCAACGTATCATCCAGAGTCTGAAAGCGTTCTCCGCGAACATCCATCGCGTAACCTTCCAGATGCTGAAAAGCCAGCTGACGGCTGAGATTGTGGCGAAAAACCACTTCCTGAAAAGCAGCAAATGCCGGTTCCCGTAGCAGTTCACCGCTGAATGCGCGATGGGTCATCATTTTTAGCCTGGCGAGTCGTTGTAACGCATTATTTTCTGCCAGAGAAGGTGATGAAGCCGGCAGGCCCAGAGTTTGTCCGTCGATGACGTCATCGCAGTGCCGGCACCAGGCATAAAGCATCAGGGCACTGCGCCGCGTGGCGGGAGCAAACAGCAATGATGCCGTCGCAAAGCTTTTTGAGCCAGCAGCAATAGTTCGGGTAGCATGTTCCAGCAAGTGCATACTCATGGGACCGACTCCTCAATCATTAAACTTGCAGTAGCTTGCGCAGAGGCAATGACGCCCGGTACCCCTGCTCCTGGATGAGTACCCGCTCCCACCAGATACAGATTTTTCAGCACCCGATCTTTATTATGGGGACGAAACCAGGCACTTTGTGTTAACACCGGTTCCAAAGAGAAAGCTGAACCATGGTGAGCATTCAACTGGTCCCGGAAATCAAATGGTGTGAAAATCCGGTGAGTGACCAGCTGCTCACGTAGTCCTGGCATGTAATACTGCTCAAGATAGGCGAAAATTCTGTCTCTTAATTTGGGGCCTTCCACCTCCCAGTCCAGGCTGGCAGTTCCCAGATGAGGTACGGGGGCCAGAACATAATAACTGGCACAACCTTCTGGTGCGAGTGAAGGATCTGTGACACAAGGTGCATGCAGATAAAGAGAAAAATCTTCAGCAAGTGAGGGACGATGAAAAATATCGTCGATCAACTCCCGGTAACGTGGCCCAAAACAGACTGTATGGTGGGCGAGTTGGTCGTGATGGTGGTTCAGGCCAAAATAGAGTACAAACAGAGAGTTACTCGTGCTTTTTCGGCACAGCGATTCAGCTTTTTTCCGTCCCCTGACGTGATGTTTCAGGAGTTTGGCGTAAGTGTGCACCACATCAGCATTTGAAGCGACGGCATCAGTATCAATGCGCTGACCATCACTCAGGCACACCGCAGTGATGTGGTCACCTTCAGTTTCGATACGTTCTACCTCTGCATTCAGCCGCAGTTCTCCTCCAAGGTCAGTAAACAATCTGACTAATCCATCAATCAGTGCGCCTGTTCCTCCTTGTGGAAACCAGATCCCCCATTCTCGCTCCAAAGCATGGATCAACGTATAAATAGCTGACGTATTGAATGGGTTTCCCCCGACTAACAGTGAGTGGAAAGAGAACGCTTGCCGCAGATGTTCGTCACGGATAAAAGAGGCAACCTTGCTATAGACACTCTGCCATGCCTGCAAACGCGCCAGCTGTGGTATGGCTTGTAACATGGTGCGAAACGATAAAAAAGGCACTGCACCGAGTTTTATATAGCCCTCGTTAAACACAGCGCGTGAATAATCGAGAAAGCGCTGATAGCCAGCAACATCTTCAGGATTGAAATCTGCAATCTGCCGGTCCAGACTGGACTGGTCATTGTCGTAGTGGAAAGTGTTTCCATCTTCCCAGCACAGCCGATAAAAAGGCCTGACTGGCAATAGCGTGACGTAATCACGCATATTTTTTCCGGCTAGACTAAACAGTGCTTCAATTGCACTGGGATCAGTAATTACCGTAGGGCCAGCATCAAATGTAAAGCCCTGGTCTTGATAAACATAAGCGCGTCCGCCAGGTTTATCCCGGCGCTCGAGTAGCACTGTCTGAATACCTGCCGCTTGTAGCCGGATAGCAAGTGCTAACCCACCGAAACCAGCACCTATAACAATGTTTTTTTTCATGACACGCCTCTCTGACCGGGGGAGTAATTTGCCAGGGCTGCCAGTGCCTGGTAGACAGGAACCGGTGGAGAGCCTGCCAGTATCCGAATTTTATCGGTAATCGTGGGGTGACCAGCATAGAAACGGCTGATCAACCCTTCATCAAGTCGGTAAAAACGTTGCATCACTTGCCAGCGTTGAGTTGGTGAACCAGCAAGAAATAGCATCCGGTTAAGTGCCCGGAAGAAGCGTTGTTTGCGCCATAGCGTCCTGGCGAGGTGTTCGATTTTAGTAGCGAGTGCTACTGTACCATTAAGGTCATGTTGAGCAATCAGGCCTGCCAGCGTAAGCGCTAACGGTAATGAATAACCGGTTGTCGGGTGATAAAGACCGGCACGTAATCCACTGCATGGCTGATCTTTTCGGGTTTTCCAGAACGACTCAGGGCATCCGGAGAGGGTGATGGGCAAGCAGCCTTGTTCTTCACGGATCAGACTTACCCGCTCCCAGCCCTGCTCAGTAGCATAGGTGGCAATATCGGCTCTTGCCTGCTCGCGGGAAAAATGCGCATCGTTAATGTACTGTGTGTCTTCGATGAGCAGGGAGTATGCAGATAAAGGCAGAACATAAACAAACCGATAGCCGAAACGCTGGCTGACCGTGGCATCCATCAGCAAAGGTCGTAGCAGTTGGTGAGGGTGTCGCAGTTGCCACTCTTGTCCAAGAAAAGCCTGATGCCCCACCTGGACTGAGGGATCAGGCTGATAACCACGGCCATCAATCACAGCACGCGCGGTAAGCCTTTCACCATTTATCAGCTCCACGTAATTTGAAGTCAGTACAGCTACTTTGCTGTTGCAGCGCAAACGTGAACCCAGTTTTGAAGCTACCGTTGTTGCCAGTTTCTCTGAGGTGATACTCAGGTATCTCCCCGGTAAAGTACGGGTAAAGCCGGGGAAGCTGACATCATAACCCTGCCATTGATGGGCGATGAAGGGCGAAATCCAGTGCATTTGCTTGTCGGTAAGATCACTTTGATGAAAAGACCATGTATGATTCCCACCGATCTCCGCCTCAGCTTCCAGCAATAACAAATTGAATTGTGGATGTTTTTCCAGCAGATAGCAGGCAATTAAACTATTAGCCAGCCCGCCTCCGACCAGAATATAGTCCCATGACTGCGCTGCGTTGCTGTCTGAAGTCGGGGTGTACATAGAATGGGGCATCATCTTTCCCCATGCAGGTGAATAGGCGCCTGTCGCAGCGCGGATAATGTCTCGCTGCCAGTGCAAAAGCAGGCCGTCTGCAATTGCAAAATAATGGTTTTCAGATGGGTGGTAACCGCCTCAGACGATATCATGGCACTTGGAAGAAGCGCTGCTGCCAGCCCTACTAAGTCAGCGCCAAGCGCAATGGCTTTAGCAATCTCGATGCCATTTTTTATTCCACCAGAAGCAATTAACGGTTGATGAGGAAAAGCGGCACGCAGAGAAATCAGCGCCTCAGCAGTTGGAATTCCCCAATCTGCAAAAGCCAGAGCAACAGTACGAGTTTGTTCATCCGGTGCACGCTCCCCTTCAATGGCAGCCCAGCTTGTGCCACCGCTGCCAGCGACATCCAGCCAGCTGACTCCCACATCACGAAGTTTCTGCGCTACGGCAGGAGATAGGCCCGCACCCACCTCTTTAACGATAACCGGTACTTTCAGTTGACTGACAACTTTGCCAATTGCCGCTGTGATACCTCGCCAGTTACGATCCCCTCCATGTTGTAATGCCTCTTGTAACGGATTGAGATGAATTATCAGAGCGTCGGCATCAATCATCTCTACCGCACGTTGTGCATTGCTAACGCCGAGTTGTCCGGCCAGCTGTGCTGCTCCCATATTTGCCAGCAGAGGAATGTCAGGGGCAATCTCTCGTAATGTATGGTCAAGTCCGGCATCAGATTGATGTTCCAGTGCGACACGTTGTGAACCCACGCCCATTGCCAGACCGAGAGTTTGTGCCGCTTTCGCCAGGTGCTGATTGATATCCCTTGCACGTTGCGCTCCTCCGGTCATTGAACTCAAAAGCACTGGTGCCTGGAGTGTTTTCCCTAACCACGGCATGCTGAGGTCAATCTCTGAAAAATCAATCTCTGGCAACGCGCAGTGTTCAAAGCGCCAGCGTTCAAATCCAGTCTGCGTGGTTGTTTTTGCCTGACTGGGGCTGAGTACGATATCAAGATGTTCGTTTTTCCTCTGCAGCAGCTGGGTATCGTGGTGTGATGAGAGGGAGTGAGTTGTCTTTTTCAACATAATTAATCCAGTGATGCCAGGCGCTGATGAAACCAGAAACTGATGAAGTGCTGAGTGAGCTGGTATTCGTTGCTTACGAGAGAAAACTGCGCATCAGCTCGCTGCAGGTGGCTTAGCAGCTGCTGGCGGGCCGATGCATGTCCCAGCAGATTAACCAGTGTTGATTTACCCTGATCTTTATTTTGTTCTTTGCCTGAATCAGGTGCTCCATCGCTCAGGTCATCAAGCAACTGAAAGGCCTGACCCAATTCCAGTGCGATTGTGTGCAGGGCCTGTTGCTGATCAGAAGAGGCATCTGCAGCAATTGCGGCGAGCTGAAAAGCCGCGTCAAAGAGTGTGCTGGTTTTTAATGCATTCGTTTGATTGATTGCCTCAGAGGAGCGCTCGGTTTTCCCGGCACTGAGATCCTGGTACTGCCCCATCACCAGACCTTGCGATCCTATTGACTTAGCAAGTTCACTGACTGCCAGTGTGCGTTGTTGTGCGGATAGTTTGTCTGTATTTGCGATCACTGAGAAAGCCAGACTGAGCAGAGCGACTGCCGCCAGCAGTGTGACATCCTGGCCATACTGGCAGTGGATCGTAGGCTGGCCACGTCTTAGCTGGGCATTGTCCATGCATGGCAGGTCATCCAGCATCAGAGAAGCCGCATGTACGAACTCGATGGCACAAGCCAGCTCCAGTGAGCCGGAGGGTAATGTTCCTTTTGCTAAATCTTGTGCTGTGAGCAGCAGTAACAACGGGCGAATGCGTTTACCCTGTGTCAGGGTGGCATCACTCATTGCCTGGCTGATACGGTTTTCTTCGCCGTATGCAGGGAGTAGCTGCAGAAGTCGCTGCTCCAGCGCATTACGTAACAAAAATAACCTATCTTCCTGGTCCCGGTCTATTGCAGCATGATCAGTCATAATGGCTCTTGCAGTGAGAAACACATCTTAACTGTGCTTCCAGTGTTTAAAGGGATGACTTTGTCATTATTTGTTTACCCGCTTCGTTTAATCCGAAACGTGACTGACGATATTGCGGAGGTTAACTAGGTATAGTTGCTCATCACTTTCCCTGCCTATAGTCGGCTGCCCGAGACATCTAAATCAGGCAAATAGGAAAGTGCCTGGTATTCTCAGAATAAGCGTAGGCGAAGATAGAAAATTTGCCGCCTGCAGGGTACAAATATTCAGCGAATGGCGAGATATTTTGATGGCCCGGCAGAGAGATTAGATAAGGCATCATCTGGGGGAAAATAAAACAAACATTGCTCAGGTGTTAACTGGGTCCCTGACTGGCAGATCATGTTGGTTGGCTAAATAAGTCTATTGTGGCTTTTCCGGTAGCCCGGCAACGTGTCGCGCCATTGTGCAGCGATACCCGGGTTCAGCGTGAGTCTAGACTTGTATTACGTTGACTTGCTTCTGTTGCAGACGGGTAATAACTTCATTGTCTGCGAGTTTTCCGGTGATTAACACATCAATCTGTTCCGCCCGACTAAAAAGCATGCCTGCACGTTGGCCGATTTTACTGCTATCGACCAGAACTGCGAGTTTACCAACATAGCTGAGCATTTTCTGTTCAGACATGGCAGTCAGCATATCGGTTTTATAAAGGCCATCAGCGGTAAGCCCGGCGCCACTGGTAAACATCCAGTGCCCGGCATACAGGCTTGCGTCACCATCCTGAGGAGCCAACGTGATAGACTGACTTTTATTATACTGGCCACCCATGATCACTACGCTTTCATGTTGCTGGTCGATAAGATAATTCGCTAATGGTAGATAATTAGTGATGACCTGAATCTCTTTACCGCAAATTTCCTGACCGAGCAAAAAAGCGGTGGATCCACAATTAATCACGATACTCTCACCCGGCTGACAGAGTCTGGCGGCGGCCTGTGCAATACGCATTTTCTCATCAATATTATGAGCCTGATAAATATTCAGCGGGCTCCACGTCTGAGGGGTTGTATGAATGGCTTCTGCGCCATTTCGTACTTTGCGTAATTTACCCAGTTCATTCAGTTTTGTAATGTCACGCCGCGCTGTTGCTGGTGAAATAGCAAAATGATTGATGACATCAGCTACAGAAATTTGTCCTTGCTGTTGCAGGAGAGTAAGGATTGCGTTGTGGCGTTGTGGCTCAGTCATAGTGATGACTCCGCTGGAATAAATCCGGAACGATGATTATAAAAGAGCATTGAAATCATTCAATGCTCTTTTAACGACCTCATGTCAGTTCTGTATTCCCTGTTGAACAGGGAAGAGGTTGATCAGAGAAACGCTTTGAACGGTAAGTCAGTATCAGTGGTGAAACAGTCATCAAATCCGCGCGGATAGTGATATTCAAAATTATCTTTGTCATCCGGATAAGTAAATTTCCCCCTTGGTTGCCAGATATAGGGTTTGAATTGATAACGCAAACGCTCTTTTTTTATCTCCCAGAGCACGCGGATTTCCTGCGGATCGGCCTGGAAGTTAGACCAGATATCGTGGTGAAAAGGGATGATTACTTTGGTATTCAGCGATTCAGCCATGCGTAAAATATCTGCACTGGTCATTTTGTCGGTCACCCCGCGAGGATTTTCACCATAGGAACCCAAGGCAACATCAATATGATAGTGATTACCATGGCGAGCATAATCGTTAGAATAGTGAGAATCGCCGCTGTGATAGAGGTTTCCTCCTGGTGTTTGAAAAAGATAATTGACGGCACGTTGATCCATATTATCAGGTAGCACACCAGCGGCTTTCTGCTCCGGGGGAAGCGTAATGAGTACCGTGCGGTCAAAGGAATCCAGTGCATGGATTTCGATATCTTTAATTTTCACAACTTTTCCCGGGGTCATCACGACACAGCGTTCCGCAGGTACTCCCCAACTTATCCAGAGATCAACACAGGTTTGAGGACCGATAAAGGGAACGTGCTCGGCACAATTCTGCATCACCGCCGCTGCAACGTTGATATCGATGTGATCATTGTGATCATGTGTAGCAAGTACGGCGTCTATTTCTCTGATTGCAAAAGGATCCATAACAAAAGGTGTGGTGCGCAGATTGGGTTGTAGTTTTTTCACGCCAGCCATTCGCTGCATCTGATGGCCATTTTTCATTAGTGGATTTTTATGGCTCTGTTTACCTACCCCGCACCAGAAATCGACACACAGATTGGCTCCCCCTTCAGATTTCAACCAGATACCTGTGCATCCCAACCACCACATAGCAAATGTATTGGGTGCTACCTGGGTTTGTTCAATCTCTTCATTAAGCCAGGTTCCCCACTCAGGAAATGTATTCAGTATCCATGATTCTCTGCTGATATTAGCGATTTTACTCATCATATCTCCTCATGATGCATTTGGTTATTTGTGACTAATCTTGATCTGTTGGTGATTACAATAAAACATTATCAGTCAATATTTATCATTTCAATCGTTATTTAATCCCATATTCATACTCTTTTTTTGGTTTTCAATCAGATTAGTGTCGTGCAATATAGACCTTTTCATCGTGGTATTCTTTTTATTTGTTGTTATATAAAAATAAATTTTATTTTATGAAATTTGATGCGATCTCGCTCACATATAATCATTTAAGATCTTTAAATGATTCAATGTGAGCGATAGGGTGAGTGGTGAGCAGATAGTGACGATGATTGACGCACGTTTGTTCCACTTTTCAAAAACGGAGAGTTATATGGAATTCCTCTATACCGTCTTTACCGTCTTTTTTAATCAGGTGATGACCAATGCACCGTTGTTGTTGGGTTTGGTCACTATGCTGGGTTATATCCTGCTGAGAAAATCCCTGGCCATCATTATTAAAGGTACCATCAAAACAATCATTGGTTTCATGCTGTTACAGGCAGGCTCGGGGATACTGACAGGCACATTTAAACCTATAGTGTCGAAACTCTCTGAAGTTTATGGAATTAACGGAGCAATATCAGACACCTATGCATCAATGATGGCTACCATTGAGCGTATGGGAGATGCTTACAGTTGGGTTGGCTATGCCGTGTTGATCGCACTGGGATTGAATATTCTTTATGTGCTCCTGCGCCGTATTACTGGTATACGCACCATCATGCTGACGGGCCATATGTTGTTCCAACAGGCTGGCCTGATAGCGTTGTTCTTTTATATTCTCGGCTACCCCATGTGGACAACCATTCTGGTCACTGCGTTTCTGGTATCACTCTATTGGGGGACCACCTCTAATATGATGTTCAAACCGACTCGGGCAGTAACAGTAAACAGCGGCTTTTCTATTGGGCACCAGCAGCAGTTTGCATCATGGGTAGCATGCAAGATAGCCCCTTACCTGGGGAAAAAAGAAGAGAGTGTAGAAAACTTAAAGCTGCCCGGCTGGCTGAATATCTTTCACGATAACATTGTGTCAACAGCCATCGTGATGACTCTCTTTTTTGGCATCATTCTCTGCTCCTTTGGTCTGGATACCTTACAGGTAATGGCCGGTAAAACACACTGGACTATCTATATCTTACAAACCGGACTGATGTTCGCTGTGGCGATTTTTATCATCGTGCAGGGGGTACGGATGTTTGTGGCTGAATTGACAGAAGCCTTTAATGGCATATCACAACGATTAATTCCTGGCGCAGTATTGGCGATTGATTGCGCCGCAATTTATAGCTTTGCTCCAAATGCCGTGGTGTGGGGGTTTATGTGGGGCACAATTGGACAACTTATCGCAGTCGGTATCCTCGTTCTCATCAGTTCCCCGATCATGATTATTCCTGGTTTTATTCCAATGTTTTTTTCTAACGCCACCATCGGTGTATTTGCCAACCATTTTGGAGGCTGGCGCGCAGCACTGAAAATTTGCCTGGTCATGGGGATGCTGGAAATTTTTGGCTGTGTCTGGGCAATCCATCTCACAGGGACAAATGCATGGATGGGGATGGCAGACTGGTCAATTCTTGCTCCACCTCTCATGCAAGGTTTTTACAGTATCGGGCTGTTATTTATGGTCGTGATTGTGTTGATTGCTGTGTTGTATATGTTTTTTGCCGGACGGACATTACGTGCCGAAGAGAGAGCTGAGAAGTTAATAGCTGAAACATCCCTTGCTCACGAAAGTGTAGTGGCACACTGAATTTGGCCACCTGAGCAGAGGTGATATGCTCACCTCAACATCTTGTAGGTGAACCAATGAGCAAAGCATTTACTGCTGAATTTAAAGTCGAAGCGGCAAAACTGGTCCTGGATCAGAACTACACTCACGGCGAGGCGGCTAAGGCGATGAACGTCAGCCTCTCCGCCATCAACCGCCGGGTAAAATCGTTACGTATCGAGCGCCAGGAAAACGCCCCCGGGGCTGCCTCTGACGCCTGAGCAGACTGAACTCAGGGAAATGAGAAAACGGATACAACGCCTTGAAATGGAGAATGAAATCCTAAAAAAGGCTACCGCGCTCTTGATGTCGGACTCCCTGAACAGTTCACGATAATAGACAGTCTGAGGGCGCACTACCCGGTAGCGCCATTGTGCCGGCTGTTCGGTGTTCACCGAAGCAGTTATCGCTACATTCGTAAAAATGGCAGGGATTCTGACGCCGAGCGTGCCGTTAAACGGAGTCTCGTCAGTGAAGTCTGGAACGCCAGTGGTGGCTCTGCTGGCGCGAGAAGTATCGCCACGATGGTCAGCGCTAAGGGCGTCAGACTCGGGCGATGGCTGGCCGGTAAGCTGATGAAAGAGCTGGATATCGCCAGTTGCCAGGTCCCGGCGCATAAATACAAACGCGGCGGGAACGAACACATTGAAATACCGAACCATCTCGACCGGCAGTTCGCGGTTACCGCACCGGATCAGGTCTGGTGCGGCGATGTGACGTATATCTGGACGGGAAAATGCTGGGCTCATCTGGCAGCAGTGCTGGATCTGTTCGCCCGCAAACCTGTGGGCTGGGTGATATCGACGTCGCCGGACTCGGCCCTCACGGTCAAAGCATTGCAGATGGCCTGGGAGCTTCGGGGTAAGCCAACAGGCGTGATGTTCCACAGCGATCAGGGCAGCCACTATACCAGCCGTCAGTACCGGCAGGCTCTGTGGCGCTGTCGGATAAAGCAGAGCATGAGTCGCCGGGGTAACTGCTGGGATAATGCCCCGATGGAGCGGTTCTTCCGGAGCCTGAAGACCGAATGGGTGCCGACGAAGGGCTATAACAGCTTCAACGAGGCTCAGAGCGCGATAATCAGCTACATCACGGGCTATTACAGTGCCATCCGGCCCCACTGGTATAACGGTGGCTTAACGCCAAATGAATCAGAGCGGCTGTTCCACGAACAGTCAGGTCGTGTGGCCAAAATTAGTTGACCACTACAATTCCACTCAGTGGTGCAAACTGGTCGAACTTTCAGCGACTGAGGCAAAATTCCCAGCTATTTTTATTAATCTTTGTCGATAACTTGTCATTACACCACGATAACCGCTACTGTTAAGGAAATTTTTCTTGCTATACCCTTCATGACAGGACGCTGTAATGAAAAAAGTGATCAATACTTTTTTGCCCCTCTACACCACCACCTTATTAATGCTTCTTGGCTCGGGTTTATTAACGACCTATGTCTCTTTACGTCTGGCCAGCGAGCAAATAAGTGGAGGAATAATTGGTGCGATCATTGCTGCTCACTATATCGGTCTGGTTGTTGGGGGGAAGATAGGACACAATCTGATTGCCAGGGTCGGGCACATCCGTGTTTATGTGGCATGCGCAGGTATTATAACTGCTTCGGTACTGGGACACGGATTATCATCATTTTTGCCGCTTTGGATAGTACTTCGCTTTATTATTGGCCTGTGTATGATGTGTCAATATATGGTGCTTGAAAGCTGGCTTAATGATCAGGCTGAAGTGGGAAAACGCGGGCTGATCTTCGGGCTTTACATGGTAGCAACTTATCTCGGTCTTTCTGCAGGGCAGATAATCCTCATGACGCCTCTTGGGTCAGGCGGGAGCAGCTTGCTGATAGTAGCGTTATGTTTCGCACTTTGTCTGGTGCCCATTGCACTTACCACACGGACCAACGCACATCCCATGTCACCAGCTCCGATGGAGTTGGGCTATTTTTTCAAAAATCTGCCGAAAATTCTGTTTATGACACTGGTAACAGGAATGGCTGTCGGGGCATTTTACGGCATGGCACCGGTGTATACCAATCAACAGGGATTCACCACCCAGCAATCCGGGATATTTATGGGCGTGACCATCTTTGCCGGTCTGGTTTCGCAGTTTCCTTTAAGCTGGCTCTCTGATCGGGTTGACCGGCATCGGCTACTTTTCTTTACCGCACTGCTTTATGTGTTGGCTGCTTTTCCTCTCACCTTACCGTTGCACGTGAATTTCTCGATGGTGATGGGCATGGCTTTTATCGCCAGTATGATGCAATTCTCGCTTTACCCACTCGTGGTTGCGATGGCTAATGACAGTGTTGATCCTGAACGACGGGTTTCACTGACGGCATGTTTATTAATGTCGTTTGGTGTAGGAGCCTGTATTGGTCCGTTAATTACCGGTGCACTGATGCAGCCGTTAGGCGGCAATATGCTTTACGCTTTTTTTTGTTTCTGTGGTGTAATTATCGCAGGGATGAGCTGGTTTCGCCGCTCGACCCATAAACTCAGCGACAAAGCTCCGGTTCCCCATGTACCAGTCCCTGATATGATAGCCAGTTCACCACTGGCTGTTGCACTTAACCCGTTGGTCACAGAAGAGGATATCCACTCGGCGATGGTTGCCACTGATACGCCGACAGAAGGGGATAATCAAGAGGATTCATCTCCGGAAGATGAATCTTCCTCGCCCCCTCAGCGGTGATATTGATGGTGGATTTTTATTCTCCTGGCGAGGTGGTAACGGGCACAAATTCTGGTCAAAGTGATGGCGATCAATGCGCAAACACCTCCCAGCAGCGTTGCTACAAGCCGCTCACTGGCAACATTTGTCTGTGAAATTCCCATGCAGGCAAGCATAAATATCATCATCATGGTAATAAAAAAAGTAAACACAAGATAAGACCTGGCGATTAATGAATAGGAAAAGGTAATGGCGATGTAGCCAAATAAAATAAAGCCAGTTACCAGGAATAAGGGTGAATCGCACTGCACTATTAACTCTGCCGCGAGAAGACTACCCGCAAGAGTGCCGAATATTCGCGCATGGATGCGGGAAAATGAGTCGCGATAATCATTGCGAAGGCAGAGTAGTAGTGTCATGCCTGACCAGTAACCATTAGGGAGTTGTAACTTATTGGCGCCTACCGCAGCAACCGCCATGGCAATCACAGTCCAAAATACGGACCAGCCGAAATGGATATGTCGGCGGTATTTTTGTGCCCTACTGCAAAAGTGGCTGAACCATAAGTGCGGGGTAACTTGTTTAAGGTGGAAGGCATAGCGTCGGAAAACCGCCACTAAAAAGAAGATTTGTAACACAGAGCCGCTGAGCACTAATCCCGCTCGTTGACTGGCATGTACAATGTCACCACTGTAATAGCCCGATACCAGATAGATAATGGCCCATTGCAATACCATCCACCATGCTGCGCTGTCGATACCAATAAGCGCAATGTAGAGTGCAGCATATGCGATCGCGCCACCTATATACAAAAATATGCTGTTTCCCGCCAGGCAGCCGAGCCATGTTGATAGCGTAAGCCCCAGTGCAGTAACCGATAAAAGAGACAGGAAAGATCCTTCCCAGCGTTTGTTGGCACCAAATGCCAGCGTCAGTGCGCCATTCGCTGCCACGCTCGCCTCAGGGATATGATGAAAGGTGAATCCCCAGATAAAAATGATGATAACCGCAGGCAAACAGCAGCAACCGAGCAGCATGTCGTGCTTTAGTCCGCCAGAGAATGGCATCTTTCTCTGCCTCCGCCAATCAGTGAGTATCAGATAAGCGTAGTGCAGTGAAGAGGGTCTTGCCCGAGAAGGTATCAATCATTATTCACACACACGGTGCGGTACCAAATAACACGCTACAGCGGATACGTCTGCTAACGCACATTGGTGGTCATTTCACCAGCAGCATCGCGGTAGACTCCGCCACAACTCAGTATCGCGTTCGGGCGGCGTTGATGGATGCGCTGAGCAATGCGTTCACAAATAGCGCGGGTTGGGAAGAGCTGCTCTGTCACTGGCAGCGCCTCGCAGGAATCATATCCACAGGAACTTACCAGTAAGACGAAGCCAATCAACATAGCTTGTTCCTCATCTCAGGCGGCGCAGCAGGGGAAGAGACGTTATCAGCCAGCAGAGGCCTGCTGAGACAACGAAACAAACCATGGCCACAACTGGAATCGTGTAAGCGGCTGAGTAGTTGTTGAAATCGATAGCCATCATCCAAAGCATCAAAGGTAATACCAGCAGATGAGTCAAAAAGATGCTGACACTCAATTGCGCCAGTGTGTCCAGGAGTTTGCTGATCCTGCCACCTACAGTAAAGGGGTACTCCAGTAACATAAAAAAAAGCGACACTGCCATGACGACTAGCAGAGGCGAGCTGTAAAACAAAAAAGATCGGTTGGGAGAAACCATATTAACCGACAGTGCATAGGTCATTGTTGCTGTCGCAACCCACGCCAGACAAAATATGATTCCAGATAACCTGACGTTAGTCTGAATATGAAAACGACGTATTGCACCGCCAGCCAGATAAAAGCCTGCGAGGTAAACGGTTAATTCCAGCGTACTACTCTCTATTACTGTATTACTGTGAATTAATTCACTTCTTATATTAGAAAAAAGCAGATAAACAGAGGCAAGAACAAACCACACCAGCATCATATAACGTGTTCGTTGCCGACTTGCTGTGATAACAAAGGTATTCAATAGCGGCGTCAAAAGCAGCAGAAGTAAGAAAACCGGGATAACCCACTTGAACTGGCCGACTAGCAGGATAAAAAGCGTATTCACCTCTGATTGGGGATCGAATTGATTAATGAGATGACGCAATCCGGTATAGATAACCGACCAAAAAAGTAAAATGATCAGCAATTTCAGCATACGTGCAAGCACTGTTCGGGCCGCAGGAATGGGTTCATTGAGTACCAGATAGCCACAAATCAACAGGCAAAGAGGAATAATGCATTGAGCGAGCGTGCTGTAAGCCACTGCCACTGACCAGGCAAGATGAAAGTAGCCAAAGGGAATGGCCGTTGTAGAGAGCAACACAGCCAAAAAAGTGGTCAGGATAATCAGCACATTGATGTTGTTTACTTTCAACACAGAACCTCTCGCCAGCATCATGAACAGCGCAATCAGGCTTTATAATGATTGGACATACGGACAAAAGATAACATAACTTTGCATTTTTAATACAGTTACGCTGTGAATGATTGCGTATGTGGCACAAATAATTCCAGGAAATGGAGCCGGGACAGGTAAAAACCCGTGGCGTGAATATGACGAGGATTGCCTTCAGTCAGCAGAAAAAAAATGTCTCGGGGAGTCGGAAACCCGCAGTGACTTCCCGAGACCATGCAATTGCATGATTCATTACAGACCCAAAGATAAACGTATCTCTCTTTTCGTACAAGTTTTATTTTCTTGTACAACTTTCTTTATTCTGCGGATACAAGTGATCCAGATAATGGATAAAAGAGACTTGACCTTGCCCCAGGGGTAAGGTGGAAGGTTTAAACAAATACACTTAATAGTAATGGGGTTGTTATGAAACGTTTATCCGCAGGTCTGTTTTGCTTAATGGTTTTTTCATCACCGCTGTTTGCTGCAGAAGCACCGTCACATCAAAATGGCAGTTCAGCTCAGGAAAGCTATCACTCAGGCATGCATAAGATGAATCAGGATATGATGGCAGGGATGGCAAATGCTGATCCCGATATTGCTTTTGCTGAAGGGATGACAGCTCATCATCAGGGGGCGATTGATATGGCAAAAACAGAACTGAAATATGGGAAAGATCCAGCAATGCGCAAACTGGCTGAAGAGATAATCAAAGCGCAGCAGCCAGAAATTGACCGGATGCAAGCCTGGCTGGCAGAAAAACGGCAATAATTGCCAGGTTTACACGACAGCTGACGGGAGATGTGGGAGGATAGCCTTTTACATCTCCCCAAAGGTATAAATTATGACGTTGCCTTCAGATATCGTTGACCCTACTGAAAATCCGCAGCAAGCTGCATTGCAGTTGGAGATTGAGCTGATTCGAGCCGGGAAGTTGAGCCCACTGCAAGGCGACGCTTCGAATATGTTGTCACTGTATCAGCAGTTCAGACATCATTTTGAAAGTGACAATGTGAGCCAGTAACAGATTGGAAGAACGTCTTGATGAGACGCTGACTATTCAGACAGGCCGGGAAGGTGATTGAGTTGCCACCATGCCAGAGAAGCAATCGCGTTATGGATGATGTGAAGCGTGACAGGCAGTATTAAGCCACCGGAAAACAGGCGTGCGTAGCACATTAACAAAGAAAACAGGCTCAGCGCGATCACAGTCTGCCAGTGCTGATACTGTACGTGCATTGAAGCAAAAATCAGCGAAGTTAACAGGGCACAGGCGAAACGCTGGCGGGGAAACCACAGAAATAAACCCTGCAGTACAAAACCACGAAACATGATCTCTTCGCCAATCGGTGCCAGAAAAAGGATAGCCAGAAAAATCAACGGAAGAACAGTCCTGTAATGCAGAGAAATCTGCGTCATCCACGACTCTTGTTTTGCGTATAACCCGTTGAAAATCATCAGCGCTAACAAGAGTCCGGTGAATATCAACAGAGAAGAGGGGCGGAGTGCACCAAAGGTGATATTCGTGACGTAACGTCGAGAGTAATAATAGAGAGAGAGGATAACCAGAAAGTCAGATAATAAAGCCAGGCAGAGAGCAAAAGGAGTGCCTTGTAAACCGAAGTTGGCGAGCCCGGTGGCAATAAGCATTCTGGTGGTAAACCAGGCTAAAAAGGCTCCGGCACACAGCAGGCTCTGTTGTAGATGATCATTCTGACGTGACATTGGAAGATCAATCCCCTGATACAGCAAATTATCGATGATAATTTATATAACGCTATGTTTTGTTCAAAAGTCAATGGATTAACCGAAGTTGTACGAAGCACTTCTCCTGTTACGAGTTTTTGATAAAAATCCGTACAATGGAATTCCCTGTCATCCTGTTGGTTTCGGTTTTTTTTGACAAGATGAGTGAAGATTTTTTAATAAAACTGCTTGTACTCTGGTGTAGGTTATGCGTAAATAGGCTCGTCGGTTTGAAACAGACAACGCATGTGAGCAATTTTAGTAAAGCAGTTTTCAGTTAAAGCGCTATCCCCGATATCTCTTCTTCTGACTTCCTTCTTAAGTGCCCATAAGTCCATCCTGTTGATAAACCCTGTGCCCGGTGTGGCGTATTATTCGAATGAAGGAAAAAGAGATGTCTAATAAAATGACTGGTTTAGTAAAATGGTTCAACGCTGAAAAAGGTTTCGGCTTTATCTCTCCAACTGACGGCAGCAAAGACGTGTTCGTACACTTCTCTGCTATTCAGAACGGTGGTTTCAAAACCCTGGAAGAAGGTCAGAAAGTTGAGTTTACCATTGAAAATGGTCAGAAAGGTCCAGCAGCTGCTAACGTAGTTGCGCTGTAAGATTCTTTCGTTGTTCAGTGTTACCGCACTGAAATGGAAAACCCGCCATCGGCGGGTTTTTTTGTTATTACGCTTTACCCATTTCCACAGAGCGCTTCATACATTGAGACATTGCTTCAATAATGGCTGAACGAAAACCTTTTTCTTCCAGCACTTTGACAGCTTCGATGGTAGTTCCCCCGGGTGAACAAACACTGTCTTTCAGCTCAGCAGGATGCCTACCGGTTTCCAGAACCATTTGTGCTGCGCCTTTCACTGCCTGTGCTGCAAACTGATATGCCTGTACTCTTGGCATACCTCCGGATACGGCTGCGTCTGCCATTGCTTCAATCAACATAAAAACATAAGCCGGAGATGAACCGCTGACACCGACCACGGCATGAATCAAGTACTCGGGAACCAGTGTCGCTTTGCCAAACCCATTAAAAATAGAAACAATTTCCTCAGCTTCTTGTTGCGTCACCAGTACGTTAGGCGTGACTGAGGTCATTCCTTCGTTGACCAGTGCAGGGGTATTCGGCATAACCCTGACCAGTTTTCGATCATGACCGAGCACAGCAGCCAGCGCATCAAGTGTGACGCCTGCGGCAATCGAGACCACAACGGTCTCTTTGTTCAGGAACCCGGCGATATCTTTCAGTACGCTCAGAATGACATTGGGTTTCACAGCAGTGAACAAAATATCAGCGTGTCTGGCAACATCTTCCAGACTGTCGGCGGGGGTAACACCATATCTTTGCTGCATATCCAGATTAGTTTGCGCTTTCCTGTCGTAGATCCAGATATTTTCCGGGGCTATCTGACCGGAAGCGATCAGGCCACCAATAATGGCTTTCGACATATTGCCAATACCGATGAAGCCGATTTTTTTTTCCAGCATAATGTGCCTCTTAATTTGTCAGTGAAATCCTTCGTCAAGTTTACGCGATGGCGAAGAGAACGTCAGTATTTGCCGCCCGAGAAAAGTATTTAGTCGTTAAATGGTGATCAATCCCGTCAGATTTGGTCCATATGTTGCTTTCGGTTTGCAATCTTTATAATCTCTGCGCCAGTGGGAGTGTGTTCCGAATAGCATAAGGGGAATAAAATGCCCATTTGGGTTGATGCTGATGCCTGTCCGAAAGTCATTAAAGAAGTGCTCTATCGGGCAGCGGAGAGAGAAAAAATAGTGGTGACATTGGTGGCTAACCAATCACTGACTGTTCCCCCTTCTGCTTACTTGCGTACATTGAGAGTCTCCGCCGGGTTTGATGTGGCTGATAATGAAATTGTACAGCGGGTGAATTCTGGTGATTTAGTGGTTACCGCTGATATTCCGCTGGCAGCAGAAGTGATAGAAAAAGGCGCGGTAGCGCTTAACCCCCGAGGCGAATGTTATACTGCTGCCACGATCCGCGAACGATTGACATTGCGTGATTTTATGGACACTTTACGTTCGAGTGGTATTCAGACTGGCGGCCCGGCCGCGCTTCATCCACGTGACCGACAGCAATTTGCCAATGAACTGGATAAATGGTTGCAGGCTGAAAAGAAAAAAGCGAAGCGGGCAGAGTAACAGGAGGCCGATAAGCCCCCTGTCAGGTCGGTATCAGATGAAACCGCCATCATCATCACTGCTGTTATCATCGTTACCATAATCCTGCCAGCCAGCGTCCTGGGCGTCGTAACGGTTGTCGTCCTGTGAGTTAAAATTATCAGCGCCGCGGTCGAACTCTTCTGCAGGAGGCGACGGTTCATTGATAATATTTACAATCTCTTCAGGCTGAGAGTGATGAAACATACTGGTCAACATATCTGCTATGACAACGCCTCCGGCAACCCCTGCTGCCGTTTGTAACGCACCTCCAAGAAATCCGCGGCCACTGCTGGCTGGTGCCGCAGGCGCGGATTGAGGGGCGGGAGGATTATTGTTCCACGCGTTGCCTGCCGGGGTAGTTTGAGCTGTAGGGGTGCCAGTGCCACCAAACAAGCCAGAAAGAAATCCACCGCTACTTTGTTGTGGCGCCTGAGCGAGACGTTTTTCCAGTTCCTCAACGCGTGCATTGAGTTGTTTAAGTGCGGCTTCCTGAATCAGTATCGCCTGGGCCATGTAGTAGGGCGCTTGTGGCTGCCGCTGGAGTTGCTGTTGAATCAATTTTTCAGCTTCACTATCACACGGAGCTGACTGGCTTTCAGCCTGTTTCAGACGGTTAAAGAGACCTTCAATAAGTTGTTGTTCTTCAAGTTGCATGATATGAGCTCCTGAATCAGACAGTTTTTACTATGTGACGCAAAGGTGACTGAAGTAAACGCTATACAGGTAAACAATTGTTTCTGTCACAATGAATGACCGACAAGTTATCGTCCCGTTTTAGTTGATGATATGCCGGAACGATTGACCGTGTCCGTATGGCACAAGCTCAACTCTGAAGAAATATTGTTCGCCAGCTATGTTTATGATAGTGCGGACAACAATAACGCACCCCGAACGGAGATAATTTCTGATTATAGTAGATAAAACGTATCAGACCGCGGGCGATATGAGTATTATCACGCATTGGAAGCTGGCTGGTTTGCTGGCGGGCTTCCCAGTATGATGTCATTTTTATCCAATCTTATTAAATATTCAGACTGGCTTAAGGAAATTATCTGCGATGAGATCTCCTCTCTATCTCATAGGTGCCCGGGGTTGTGGGAAAACAACCATCGGCAGGATATTGGCCGAAAGGTTGGGTTACTGTTTCAGTGATACGGATGCCCATCTGCAACAAAGTCATCAACAAACAGTGGCAGAAATGGTCGCTGAACAAGGATGGGAAGGGTTCAGGAAGCATGAAACTCAGTCTTTGCTTGAGGTAACAGCCGCTAACACAGTGATTGCAACCGGAGGGGGAATTATTCTTTCTTTTGACAACCGTCAGTTTATGCGGCGTCGGGGCCATGTTATTTATCTTTGCGCCAGTGCTGCTGAACTCTCTGCGCGTCTGCTAGCCACCCCATTGCAAAGTCAGCGTCCGACCTTAACCGGGCGTCCGATTATTGACGAAATTGCTGAAGTATTGGCAATTCGCCATCCATTGTATCAGGAAAGTGCAGACCTGGTTGTTGACGCGACTGATGTGCCGGAAAATGTTGTTGAGACCATTATCAGGCAACTGTTGTGCTGGAATGATAATAAAAGTGCCTGAAACACTGAACTGCAGAACATTTTTTAGAAAAATAACAATAATCGACTAGGCTTACTGATTAAGAGATGAATTTCATGGCGAATATGCCCTCATCACATAAAAGGTAAGATTTATGGCTTCTAAACCTCCCTATCCTCGCGATGCATATGTTTCACCGGTAGAGAAAGGCCTGCCAGGTAACACGGTTACCTGGTATGAATTGCGTGCAGACCACCCTAAAGAACATACATTAATCAGCGAACATCCAACAGAACAGGAAGCACAGGATGCTCTGCAGCGTTATCTTGATGAAGAGAAAGAGTAATTGAGAGCGTTTCTGCCGGCTTAGAGCCATTGCCGGCGTTGAAGTAGCCAGGTCAGGCAAAGGCTGGGTTGAGTTCAACTGTGATCTGTTTTATTTCATACCTTCAGTAGCTTATTCGGGGTATAGTTAGATTATCTTTTTGCCGGGTGAGCAGAATGACTGAATCTGATTTATCACAGGAGAACATACATGCTTAAGACGAATGAGTATTTCGAGGGAAAAGTAAAATCGATCGCATTTGACAGTGCCAGTACAGGAGAGGCGAGTGTCGGTGTAATGGCGGAGGGTGAGTACACCTTTGGCACCGGGAAGCCGGAAGAGATGACGGTGGTTAGCGGATCAATGTCTATTCTGCTCGCAGGCGAGAACGAATGGAAACGTTATGAAGCCGGGGACAAATTCAACGTACCTGGACACAGCGAATTTTATCTTCAAATTGCCGAACCTTCAGCCTACCTTTGTCGCTACCTTAGCGAATGAGATTACAGGGGCTTGCCAGCCCCTGTCGTCGAATTAACGTTCCGCTTCACCACCAAGCGCATCAATCAACTCACTGATCAGTGTGGTTAACTCCTCACTCATTAGCAGGAAGTCAGCATCAAACCGTGCAATGGGATCTTCCCGGTCAATATCATCATTTTGCTCACGCAATGCGTCGGTAAACTTAATACGTTTTAGTGAACCATCGTCATTTAGCACCAGCTGGATGCGTTCACGCCAGTCCAGTGCCAGTTTAGTCACCACTTTACCCGCTTCGATATGATGCGCTATCTCATCGCAGACCAGTTGCTGTTTTTTGCAACGGATCACACCACCTTCTTCCAGGATTGCCTTTAATTCGGCTTCATCCAGCAGTGAAAAAGCCGCAGGTGGTTCACCGGAACGAACCCATTCGGTCAGGGTTAACTCAATAGGGTCAGCCAGAGTGAGTGGAATGACGGGCAGAGAGCCGAGACTTTTACGCAGTAATGCCAGCGTATCCTCAGCACGTTTTGCACTACCAGAGTCGACCACAATCAAACTATTTTTGCTGTCAATCCATAAAAAAGTCTGGCTGAAACGGCTGAACGCCCGCGGCAGTAAATCATGAAGAACTTCGTCCTTTAGCGAATCTTTTTCCGTTTTTCGCAGCTTTCGCTGTTGTTCGTTCTCCAGTTTGCTGATTTTTGCTTCTAGTGCTTGTTTGATCACAGGCGAAGGGATAATTTTCTCCTCTTTACGCGCGCAGAGCAGGAGGTGGCCATTACTGACGTGAGTAAACGAATCTCCCTTTGCACCGAGCGGGGATACCCAGCCAGTACGTTGCATATCCTGGCTACCACAGGGGGTAAATGCAGCAGAAGCAAGCTGTTTTTCCATCTCATCGATCGGTAAAGTGACATCCCGATTCAGACGATAGACCATCAAATTTTTAAACCACAGCATTTTGCTTATCCTTTTTGTTTATGCCCCAGGCGCGGCGATATTACAACGGCGTTTATGATAACCAAACAGTCATAGTGTTTCATCGTCTTTCCGTTTCAGACTGCGGATGCTCGGTGAACCCGCGTGATATTCCTCCGACAGTACAGTGACACCGGCCAAAACAGGGGCATACTTTCAGATATCATAGGGTTGGCTTTTTCATAAAAATGTCATAAAACTGACGCATAATGGCGCCACAAATTTCTGCAGCATTCTGCTGTAGCATCAGGAGTGACAATGGCCAAGCGTATTCTGGTGGTGGAAGATGAAGCCCTAATCCGTGAAATGTTATGTTTTGTGCTGGAACAGAATGACTATCAACCTATCGAGGCAGAAGACTATGATAGCGCAGTCGAGCTGCTGATTGAACCATGGCCTGATTTGGTATTACTGGATTGGATGTTGCCAGGTGGTTCCGGTATCCAGTTCATCCGTCACATGAAGCGCGAAGCAATGACACGCGATATTCCGGTGATGATGCTTACAGCGCGTGGTGAAGAAGAAGATCGCGTACGTGGTCTGGAAGTGGGAGCTGATGATTACATCACTAAGCCTTTTTCACCTAAGGAGCTGATTGCTCGGATCAAGGCTGTAATGCGTCGTATCTCTCCGATGGCGGTAGAGGACGTCATCGAAATGCAGGGTCTGACACTGGATCCCTCATCACACCGTGTGATGTCCGGTGACCAACCGCTTGAAATGGGTCCGACTGAGTATAAACTACTGCATTTCTTCATGATCCATGCTGAAAGGGTCTACAGCCGTGAACAGTTGCTTAATCATGTCTGGGGAACTAACGTATATGTCGAGGATCGTACCGTCGATGTGCATATACGTCGTTTACGTAAAGCACTGGAGCCGACAGGACACGACCGAATGGTACAAACGGTAAGAGGCACTGGCTACCGTTTTTCCGTACGTTACTGATAGCAGTCCTGGAGTGCATTGTGCTGGAACGCCTGAGCTGGAAACGATTATTATGTGAGTTGATGCTGGTCGGTTTGCCAGCAACAGTACTGGGGTTATTTGTTGGCTATTTGCCCTGGTTTTTGTTGATTGGGGTGTTAGCGTTGCTGAGCTGGCATTTTGCCAACCTACTGCGCCTCTCTCACTGGCTCTGGGTTGATCGCAGCATGACTCCGCCTACCGGAAATGGTAGCTGGGAGCCTCTGTTTTATGGCCTTCATCAGATGCAGGCACGTAATCGCCGCCGCCGCCGTGAGCTGGGACACCTTATCAAGCGTTTCCGCAGTGGTGCTGAATCCCTTCCCGATGCCTTAGTGCTGATGACAGATGAAGGGGGGATTTTCTGGTGTAACGGTCTTGCCGAACAAGTACTGGGGCTGCGCTGGCCGGAAGACAGCGGGCAAAATATTCTTAACTTACTGCGTTATCCTGAATTTAGTCGCTACTTGCGTCAGCGGGATTTCCGCCGTCCTTTGACACTGGTACTTAATAATCAACGTCATCTGGAATTACGCATCATGCCATACAGCGAGGACCAATGGTTGCTGGTGGCACGTGATACCACGCAGATGCATCAGCTGGAAGGCTCAAGGCGTAACTTTTTTGCCAACGTGAGCCACGAGTTACGCACCCCACTGACAGTGATGCAGGGGTATCTGGAAATGATGCAGGATTCGGTGATTGACGGTACATTGCGTACTAAAGCCATTGCTACCATGCAGGAACAAACCCGGCGAATGGATGGCTTAGTTAAACAGTTACTGACATTGTCGCGTATCGAAGCGGCTCCGGCTCTTGATTTACAGGAGCAAGTCAACGTTCCGATGATGCTGCGGTTATTACAACGCGAAGCTGAAACCCTGAGTCAGGGACGCCATGAGCTGCATTTTGATACAGATGAAACGCTGAGCGTTTCTGGTAATGAAGAACAGTTGCGCAGTGCAATCTCTAATCTGGTTTACAACGCGATCAATCATACACCTGCAGGAACACGTATTAATGTCAGCTGGCAAAAAAATCCACTCGGTGCCCAATTCAAAGTGCAGGATAACGGTCCAGGTATTGCCGAAGAGTATCTGCCCAGACTGACTGAACGTTTCTATCGTGTTGATAAAGCACGCTCACGTCAGACCGGGGGAAGTGGTCTCGGTCTGGCCATTGTGAAACATGCACTGAGTCATCATAATGCGCGTCTGGATGTTGAGAGTGTAAAAGGGCAGGGAACCTGTTTTAGTTTCCTGTTACCAACTCGCTTCATCGTGAGTGCTCGTCAAAGCCAACCTCTTGCGGTGGGAAAAATACCCCATCATTATCGTAAGCGTTCGGCCAGCCACTGAAAGAGTCTGCTGGTTTTTTCTTTTTTGCCTGGTTTTTGCTGTTTGGTAGCTTTTTTCACCAGTGGTTATTAAATCCTGCCTTTCTCAGTTGCCTTTTACCATCATAAAAGGTTTACTGTGCGCCGTTTTGTTCTGTTCAGATGACAGATTTCCTTTTAGCGCAGACAGTCAGTCTGGAGTGATTCAGGCTGATGAGATTCTGGATGACAACACTCAGGGTAACTAATGGCAGCGGGTCTCACCATGGTGCCTTGAGCCCCTTATTCTGCAATGATAGATAGATTACCCATGACGACCAGGCAACTTTCAGGCAAAGATATTCTCGCGTTAGGTTTTATGACAATGGCTCTGTTTGTTGGAGCTGGCAATATCATTTTTCCACCCGTGGTCGGTATTCAATCCGGTGAATTTATGTGGCAAGCCGCAGCAGGATTTTTACTCACTGCGGTTGGTTTACCTGTATTGACGATAGTCGCCCTCTCCCGGACAGGGGGAGGAATAGAAATGCTCAGTGCTCCACTGGGTAAACGAGCAGGCCTGCTTCTGGCAACCATTTGTTATCTGACAGTGGCCCGCTGTTTGCTACCCCCCGCACAGCAACTGTCTCTTTTGAAGTTGGACTTGTACCGCTGGTTGGTGAAACACCTCTGGCGCTCAGTTTGTACAGTCTGGGCTATTTTTTACTGGTGACTATTGTTGCTTTGTATCCGGGAAAATTACTTGATTCAGTCGGATTTGTGCTCGCCCCCGTAAAAATTATCGCACTACTAGTACTCGGCGGCGCAGTTTTACTCTGGCCGGTAGACGTCAGAGCACCGGCAACAGAGATTTATCAGCAAGCGGCATTTTCTATTGGTTTCACACAAGGGTATTTAACAATGGATACTCTGGCGGCATTAGTGTTCGGTATCTTTATCGTCAATGCCGCTCGTGCACGAGGTGTCACTTCACCTGCTTTACTGACCCGTTACACCTTGCTGGCGGGTTTGATTGCCGGGGCTGGACTGGTGGTCATCTATCTGATGTTGTTTAAGCTTGGCGCTAACAGTGCTGCCTTTACCTCGCAGGGAGCCAACGGTGCTGCGATTCTGCACGCTTTTGTCCAGCATGCGTTTGGTGAGAAGGGTGTTATTTTCCTCGCTGCATTGATTTTCATTGCTTGTATGGTAACTGCCGTCGGGCTGACTTGTGCTGGTGCGTCGTTTTTTTCACAGCACACCCCGCTTAGCTACCATCAGTGCGTGCTGATACTGGCTCTGTTTTCCATGTTGATCGCCAACGTTGGATTAGATCATTTAATCCTGTTTTCTGTTCCTGTGCTGACAGCGATTTATCCGCCTTGTATCATCCTCGTCGTGTTAAGTCTGACTTATAAATGGTGGCAGCGAAGTCGTTGGGTGATGGGGACCTGTATGCTGCTGAGCCTGGTGTTTGGTGTAATCGACGCACTAAAGGCGATACTTCCCGAACAGTTGAGTAGCCATTTGCCTTTGCTCAAAGAGGGATTGGCCTGGCTACCCCCTGTTCTGATCGTGTTGGTTATGGTGATTATTTATGAGTCCATCTCCACCCTGAGACAGCGTTCTGACAGGCGCTATACTCTATTTTTGCATTCACAAGAGAATAAACAGAGACAGCATTATGATCAAAAATAAGCTCAAAAAAGGATTGAGTACCCGGCATATTCGTTTTATGGCGTTGGGATCGGCGATAGGAACAGGTCTGTTTTATGGTTCAGCCAGTGCTATGAAAATAGCGGGGCCCAGTGTGCTGCTGGCCTATATCATTGGTGGTGCCGTTGCTTATATTATTATGCGAGCACTGGGCGAGATGTCGGTGAATAATCCGCAGGCCAGCTCTTTTTCGCGTTATGCGCAGGACTATCTCGGCCCCCTCGCGGGTTATATCACCGGCTGGACATATTGCTTCGAGATCCTGATAGTCGCGATTGCTGATGTCACAGCGTTTGGGATTTACATGGGGGTCTGGTTTCCTGATGTTCCACACTGGATTTGGGTGCTCAGTGTGGTGTTGATTATTGGCGCGATTAACATGGCCACAGTGAAAATTTTTGGTGAAGTTGAATTCTGGTTATCACTGTTCAAAGTGGCCACCATTATCATCATGATTGTCGCTGGTATAGGGATTATCTTCTGGGGAATTGGTAACTCGGGGCAACCGACAGGCATTCATAACTTGTGGAGCAACGGCGGGTTCTTCCCGCATGGCATTATGGGTATGGTGTTGTCACTACAGATAGTGATGTTCGCTTATGGCGGAATTGAAATCATCGGTATCACTGCCGGAGAAGCGAAAAATCCGGCAGTGTCTATTCCCAAAGCTGTGAATGCTGTGCCACTGCGTATCCTGGTATTTTATGTCGGTACACTGTTTGTCATCATGTCCATATATCCATGGAATCAGGTGGGTACAGAGGGAAGTCCCTTCGTGCTGACATTCCAGCATTTAGGGATTGCCGCCGCCGCCGCCATACTCAATTTTGTGGTGATCACGGCCTCGCTTTCGGCAATCAACAGTGATGTTTTTGGTGTTGGCCGTATGCTGCATGGCATGGCCGAACAGGGGCATGCACCTTCAATGTTCACTGCTGTTTCAAAACGCGGAATTCCCTGGGTCACGGTATTAGTGATGATGGCGGCGATGCTGATTGCGGTGTATCTCAACTACCTGATACCCGAAAAGGTATTTTTAGTCATCGCCTCACTGGCCACTTTCGCCACCGTGTGGGTATGGATAATGATCCTTTTATCTCAGTTAGCATTCCGGCGTTCACTGAGTAAAGAAGAGGCCCGGACGCTGGCATTCCGCTTACCAGGTGGGCGTTATACTGCGCTGGCAGGGGTGGTTTTTTTGTTCTTTATCATCGGACTGATTGGCTATTTCCCGGATACCCGCATTTCACTGTATGTGGGGCTGGGATGGCTGGCACTGTTAGTGATAAGCTGGCCGCTGGTACGTCAGGCGGCACGCCTGAAAAAAAGCGCATGATCATAGGCTGATGGATTTGCCTGAGTCACCCTCTCCTCTTGTTGTGCTGATAAAGAGGTGGGGATGCCCAGTCAGCGCTCACGCTCATTGTTCGCTCTTGCAGAGCAAAGGTGAGCAACTTAGGATAAAACTGCCAGAATTTTGTTTCAAAAAAATCATAATGGGTGATGAAATCCTGCCAGGAGTCGGCTAAAGCATGTAACCTGGGACGGCGCCGGGCCATCGCTTTCAGTACGTCTTCAAGATAATCGGGTCGCGCATAGTTTTCCAGCCAGCGTCCTTGCCAGAGAGCATGATTCATTTTCTGAAAAGCGGGTGGTGTTGCTGGCAGTTGCGGTATCAGGTGATGTTGTGTCTGTTGCAGAAAGTCAGTCAGTGTGATCCGCTGCTCAATTTGCTGCCAGTGTAATGACAGAAAATGATCCCAAATCAAATCGAGCGTGATTGCTGATACGCGGTAGGTTTCCGGCCGAAAATAGCTGCGGGCCAGACGCACATCAGGATGTGTATCCGTGAAGGCATCAATGCGACGATGAAAACGTATGCCCCCGGAGATATCAGCGGGCCAGTGATCCGCAGGATTGCCGCGGATAAAATCAGCCATCATATTGCCGAGCAACGAGCTGCCAGCCAGTGAGGCAAGATGAAGATGCGCAAGATAGTTCATCACCGCAGTATAGCGTTTTTTTCGTTGTTGTCTGTCACAACAGAGTGGATAGCAGGATCTGAATATCTCAAGTCAGTTTAGTCCCGGAGACTTTTCCGGTACACTGGCGGCCCTGATTTTCCCTACAGTAATCAATCATCATGCAAGTTTCTGACTTCTCATTCGATTTACCCGAGAGCCTCATCGCCCACTATCCTCAGGCAGAACGCAGTAGCTGCCGTCTGCTCTCGCTATCAGGTAACGACGGTTCGCTGAGCGATGGTGTCTTTACTGACCTGCTGGAGAAGCTTAATCCAGGTGATTTGCTGGTGTTTAATAACACCCGTGTTATCCCGGCACGGATATTTGGCCGCAAAGCCAGTGGAGGAAAGGTAGAGGTACTGGTTGAGCGCGTGCTCGATGAACACCGGGTATTGGCTCATATCCGCTCGTCCAAGTCACCTAAACCTGGCACACAGCTTATCCTTGGTGAGAAGGAGACTGTGACCGCCACCATGCTGGCGCGCCATGAAAGTCTGTTTGAAGTGCAGTTTGATGATAGTCGCCCGGTATTGGAGTTGTTGGATAACATCGGACATATGCCATTACCCCCTTATATAGATCGTCCTGATGAGGAAGCAGATCGTGAACTGTATCAGACAGTCTACAGTCAACGTCCGGGGGCGGTAGCAGCACCGACAGCGGGGCTGCATTTTGACCAGACTCTGCTTAGCGCGTTTAAGGATAAAGGCGTCGAAACTGCATTTGTTACCTTACACGTCGGCGCAGGGACTTTTCAGCGAGTGCGGGTTGAACAGATTACTGATCATGTGATGCATGCAGAATATGCTGAGGTTCCTGCTGAGGTGGTTGATGCGGTGCTTGCCTGTAAAGCACGCGGCAATCGGGTGATTGCTGTCGGGACAACCTCAGTGCGTTCACTGGAAAGTGCTGCACAGGCTTGTGATAAGGTGCTGATTTCTCCTTTCTTTGGTGATACCCGAATCTTTATTTATCCGGGGTATCGCTTCCAGGTCATCGATGCATTGGTTACTAATTTTCATCTGCCAGAATCCACTTTAATTATGCTGGTTTCCGCATTTGCGGGTTATCAACAAACCTTAAAGGCTTATCGTCATGCAGTGGCGGAGCATTATCGGTTTTTCAGTTATGGTGACGCGATGTATATCACGCATAATCCGGCAGCCAGTGAAATGAAACTGAATCAAAGAAGCGAATGACCAGGAAAGGGTGCGTTTTTTGGAATTATATCCACGTAACCATCAAATCATCAGTAGCAGGGTATGTGGGTAGCGTAGCTTTTGATATTTGTTCATTTCCCCTAGTTCAGGGAAAGATATTTGGCTGACTTTACTACCAGAGCAGGCAATCAGCGGCGCGGTTTTTTCTTTACCTGTTGTCTTTCTCTGTACACCGGTAACAGAATCAGTGGAACATCAGTTTGTAAAGTGATGGCCGATATTGCCAGTCAGGAGAGTGTTCAACCGAAGAGCACGCTTGTCGACAGGTACAGGCGGTTGCTATCATGCGGCACTTTTATCACTTATCAGACTGTATTTCTGGTGGAGGCTATGTGAAGTTTGAATTAAAGGCGAAATCGGGTCTGGCGCGTCGCGGACGTTTAACGTTTGAGCGCGGCAGCGTAGAAACCCCAGCCTTTATGCCAGTGGGCACCTATGGCACGGTGAAAGGAATGACGCCAGAAGAAGTAAAAGCTACTGGCGCAGAAATTATTCTCGGTAATACCTTTCATCTTTGGCTGCGTCCGGGACAGGACGTAATGAAATTGCATGGAGACCTGCATGATTTTATGCAATGGCAAGGACCAATACTGACAGACTCTGGTGGTTTCCAGGTATTCAGCCTCGGCGATGTTCGTAAAATTACTGAGGCAGGCGTCCATTTTCGTAATCCAATTAATGGCGATGCAATTTTCCTCGATCCGGAAAAATCGATGGAAATTCAGTATGACCTCGGGTCTGATATCGTGATGATCTTCGATGAGTGTACACCTTATCCGGCTGACTGGGATTATGCTAAACGTTCGATGGAGATGTCGTTGCGCTGGGCAAAACGCAGCCGTGACCGTTTTGATACCCTGGGTAATAAAAATGCGCTGTTTGGCATCATTCAGGGCGGGGTTTACGAAGATTTACGAGATGTCTCAGTGAAAGGGCTGGTAGATATCGGCTTTGATGGTTACGCTGTGGGTGGTCTGGCTGTCGGTGAGCCTAAAGAGGATATGCACCGCATTTTGGCGCATGTCTGCCCGCAAATTCCTGAGGATAAACCGCGTTATTTAATGGGCGTCGGTAAACCAGAAGATTTGGTGGAAGGCGTACGCCGTGGCATTGATATGTTCGATTGTGTTATGCCTACCCGCAACGCACGCAATGGACACCTGTTTGTGACCAACGGCGTGGTGAAAATCCGCAATGCCAGGTATAAAGAGGATATCGCGCCGCTGGATGACGAGTGTGACTGCTATACCTGTCAGCATTACAGTCGGGCCTATCTGCATCATCTCGATCGCTGTGGTGAAATTCTTGGTGCCAGACTGAATACCATTCATAATCTGCGCCACTATCAGCGATTGATGGCCGGTTTGCGACAGGCCATCGAAGAGGGTACATTAGAGCACTTTGTAACAGAATTCTATCAACGGATGGGGAAAACGGTGCCACCGTTACCATCTGATAATTAAATCATGAGGAATAGTGAATGAGTCTTTTTGTTTCTGACACACTGGCGACAGCGGCAGCTCCAGCTCAGGGAAGCCCATACTCTCTGGTGATCATGCTGGTTGTGTTTGGTCTGATCTTCTACTTTATGATTCTGCGTCCTCAGCAAAGACGTGCGAAAGAGCATAAAAAACTGATGGAATCCATCAGTAAAGGAGACGAGGTACTGACAACAGGTGGCCTGGTCGGACGTGTCACGAAAGTTGCAGACACCGGTTATGTAGCGATTGCGCTCAATGAAACCACAGAAGTGGTTGTTAAGCGTGACTTTGTGGCCGCCGTCCTGCCGAAAGGTTCGATGAAAGCGCTGTAATTTTTGTTTTCCCTAAGGGAATTGCCGTGTTAAACCGTTATCCGTTATGGAAGTACATCATGCTGATCGCCGCGTTGATCGTCGGTCTGCTGTATGCGCTTCCCAATATTTATGGTGAGGATCCGGCTGTTCAGGTCACTGGTGCGCGCGGTAGTGCGGCCAGTGAAACGACCCTGAATCAGATCCGTGATGTATTGAAAAAAGACAATATCGACAGTCGCTCTGTTGCATTGGAAAATGGCGCTATCCTTGCCCGTTTTACCAACGGTGATATACAACTGCGTGCCAGGGATGCTATTGCGAAAGCCCTGGGCGAAGATTATGTCGTGGCGCTTAATCTTGCTCCTGCAACACCTTACTGGCTGAGTCTGATCGCCGCAGAACCGATGAAGCTCGGTCTTGACCTGCGCGGCGGTGTACACTTCCTGATGGAAGTTGATATGGATACGGCGTTGAGTAAGCTCCAGGAGCAGAATATTGATATATTGCGTAGCGATTTGCGCGAGAAAAATATTCCTTACCAAACGATTCGTAAAACAGCCAATTATGGTCTGGAAATCCGCTTTAACGAGAGCAAAAATCTCGATGATGCAAACAGCTATCTCAGTTCCCGTCACCGTGACTTAGTTTTCAGTAGTCAGGGTGGAAACACGCTACAAGCGGTAATGAGTGATGACAGGTTACGTGAAGCCCGTGAATATGCTGTTCAGCAGAACATTACTATTTTACGTAATCGTGTGAACCAGCTGGGCGTGGCTGAGCCATTAGTTCAGCGCCAGGGTGCTGACCGCATTGTTGTCGAGTTACCAGGTATCCAGGATACGGCTCGTGCGAAAGAGATTCTTGGCGCGACAGCTACACTGGAGTTCAGACTGGTCAATACCAGCATCGATCCTACTGCAGTCGCTTCCGGTCGTGTTCCGGGTGATACCGAAGTCAAAAATACCCGTAATGGCGAGCCAGTAGCACTGTACAAACGCGTGATTCTGACGGGTGATCATATTACTGATTCTACCTCCAGTCAGGATGAGTATGGTCAGGCGCAGGTGAACATTTCTCTCGACAGTGCAGGCGGCAATACCATGTCGGAGTTTACCAAAGACAACATTGGTAAGCCGATGGCCACGCTATTTGTCGAGTATAAAGATAGCGGTAAAAAAGACGCCAATGGAAAATCTCTCCTGATGAAACAGGAAGAAGTGATCAACGTTGCTAATATTCAGTCACGACTGGGTAATAGTTTCCGTATCACTGGCATCAGTAATCCAGCTGAAGCGCGTCAGTTATCGCTGCTTCTGCGTGCCGGAGCCCTGATTGCGCCAATCCAGATTGTCGAAGAGCGTACTATCGGTCCAACAATGGGGCAGCAAAATATCACCCAGGGTCTGGAAGCTTGCCTCTGGGGGCTGGTGGCATCAATTATCTTTATGGTGGTCTATTACCGTAAATTTGGTGTTATAGCGACCACCGCGCTGGTGGCGAACCTGGTATTGATCGTTGGCTCCATGTCTCTGTTACCTGGGGCAACGTTAACTATGCCAGGTATAGCCGGTATCGTTCTGACTCTGGCGGTTGCCGTCGATGCTAACGTACTGATCAACGAGCGTATCAAAGAAGAATTGAAAAATGGTCGCATGGTGCAACAGGCAATCCATGAAGGCTATAAAGGTGCCTTTTCCAGTATCATCGATGCCAACGTGACAACGCTTATCACCGCAGTCATCCTGTATGCAGTGGGTACCGGGTCAATCAAAGGGTTTGCGATTACTACGGCAATCGGGGTCGTGACCTCTATGTTTACCGCGATTGTGGGTACTCGTGCCATCGTCAATCTGTTGTATGGCGGCAAACGCATCAACAAGCTGTCTATCTGAGGAGTGCGTTGTGGCACAGGACTATAGTGTTGAACAATTGAATTATGGCCGCAAAGTGCATGATTTCATGCGCTGGGACAAAGTAGCTTTTACGTTATCCGGCTTATTGCTGATTGCCTCTTTCGTGATCATGGGGGTGAAAGGGTTTAACTGGGGGCTGGATTTTACTGGCGGAACGGTTATCGAAATTACGCTTGAGAAACCCGCCGAGCTTGATACGCTGCGCACCTCATTGCAAACAGCAGGTTTTGCTGAGCCACAGGTGCAGAATTTTGGCAGTAGTCGTGATGTGCTGGTGCGTCTATCACCACATGAAGGGACTGCCGGCCAGGAGCTGGGCACTAAAGTGGTTTCGGTGATCAACCAGGCCACTGAACAAAGTGCAACAGTAAAGCGTATTGAGTTTGTCGGGCCTAGTGTCGGTAGTGATCTGGCTCAGGCTGGAGGGCTGGCGTTACTGGTGGCATTGATTGCGATCCTGATTTATGTTGGTTTCCGTTTTGAGTGGCGGCTGGCATTGGGTGCAGTACTGGCACTGGCGCATGATGTGATCATTACTATGGGCATTCTTTCTCTGTTTCACATCGAGATAGACTTGACCATTGTTGCGTCGCTGATGTCAGTTATCGGTTACTCACTTAATGACAGTATTGTTGTTTCGGACCGTATCCGTGAGAACTTCCGCAAAATCCGGCGCGGCACACCGTATGATATTGTCAATGTTTCACTGACCCAGACACTGAGCCGTACCATCATGACATCAGCGACGACGCTGGTTGTCGTTTTAATGCTGTTCATTTTCGGTGGTGCGTTGTTAGAAGGTTTCTCGCTGACGATGCTGATCGGCGTCTCAATCGGTACAGTTTCCTCTATCTATGTTGCTTCTGCACTGGCGTTAAAATTGGGCATGAAACGTGAGCACATGATCCCGCAGGAAGTCGAAAAAGAAGGTGCTGATCAGCCTTCGATTCTTCCCTGATTAGTCATGGACACAGGTTAAGACGCCTCAGGCGTTTTAACCTGTCATCTTATCAACCCGCTATTTCCCATTTTATCTTCACTGGTCGATCTTTCTCATTTCTTAGTATACTACTTATCAATAACGCTTATTTAGTGGTGCCTTCCAGAGAGAAACAGAGATATTCCTGTTCGCACATTCGGCTATCTGTAGTACTGGATATTTTGTTGTGTCTCACTTCGCGCTACACTGTTGCTCTGTCTCTTGTTTTCAGGAAATCTCATGCATTGCCCGTTTTGTGCAGCTGTCGACACCAAAGTGATTGATTCCCGTCTGGTGAGTGAGGGTACGTCGGTGCGCCGGCGCCGCCAGTGTCTGGTATGCCATGAGCGTTTTACCACCTTTGAAGTGGCTGAGCTGGTCATGCCACGGGTTATCAAAAGCAATGATATCCGTGAGCCATTCAATGAAGACAAATTGCGGAGTGGTATCATGAAAGCACTGGAAAAACGGCCAGTGAACTCTGACAGTGTCGAGAATGCCATCAGCCAGATCAAAAGTCAGTTACGTTCGACAGGTGAACGCGAAGTGCGCAGTGAGATGATTGGCAATCTGGTGATGGATGCGTTAAAAAAACTCGATAAAGTGGCTTATATTCGCTTTGCTTCTGTCTACCGTAGCTTTGGCGACATCAAAGAATTTGGTGAAGAGATCGCCCGCTTACAGGATTAAGTGATGCAGGATGAAATCTTTATGGCGCGCGCCCTTGAACTGGCGCGTCGCGGATTTTTTACCACCACACCGAATCCTAATGTCGGGTGTGTGATTGTGCGTGATGGTCAGATTGTCGGTGAAGGCTATCACTATCGTGCGGGCGAACCCCATGCTGAGATCCATGCACTGCGTATGGCGGGAGAAAAAGCAGCAGGTGCTACCGCCTATGTCACACTCGAGCCTTGCAGTCATCACGGCAGAACACCTCCGTGTTGCGATGCCTTAATTGCCGCCGGGGTGAGCAGGGTGGTTGCTGCGATGCAGGATCCCAATCCACAAGTCGCAGGACGTGGCTTGCATCGTCTGCAACAGGCCGGGGTGAGTGTGACACATGGTCTGCTGTCGCATCATGCTGAAAGTGTAAACCGGGGATTTTTAAAACGCATGCGCACAGGATTCCCGTGGATACAACTGAAAACAGGAATGTCGCTGGATGGGCGCACGGCCATGGCCAGTGGCGAAAGCCAGTGGATAACCTCTGCCGCATCCCGCCGTGATGTGCAACGTTTTCGAGCGCAGAGTTCTGCTATTCTGAGTAGCAGTGCGACGGTACTGGCCGACGATCCGTCACTTACCGTTCGCTGGGATGAACTTGATCAGGAGAGCCAGGCACTGCTTGCCGCATCTTCTGATTTGCGTCAGCCGGTGCGAGTGATTATCGACAGTCAGTGCCGCGTCACACCGACACGGCGAATCATTACCCAGCCTGGTGAGACCTGGCTGGTGCGACCCCATGCGGACAAGCAGATGTGGCCACCGGGCGTCGAACAGATCTCACTTGCCCTGCATCAGGGGCGTACTGATCTCATCGCATTACTGTTATTACTTGGTCGGCGGCAGATAAACACCCTGTGGGTAGAAGCCGGTGCCGAATTAACGGGCGCACTACTCTCTGCGGGTCTGGTAGACGAGCTGATTTTGTATATGGCACCGAAACTGTTAGGTGATAATGCCCGGGGATTGTGCCATTTGCCGGGTCTGACATCACTGGCTGATGCGCCAGATATGGTGTTTAGTGATGTACGGCAGGTGGGAGCTGATTTACGCATCTCGCTGAGGCCGCCCGGCGCGTCTTAAGCGAAAGCGAAAGCAACAACGTTAAGAGTATGATAGAATCCGCCCCCCTGTATGGGGCCTGACATCAACCCGGAAGGAAAATTATGAATATGATTGAAGCCGCTGTGGCGACACCTGATGCGCGGATTGCTATTGTTATCGCGCGCTTTAACAACTTCATCAACGACAGCTTGTTAAGTGGCGCCATCGATGCGCTCAAGCGTATTGGTCAGGTCAAAGACGAAAACATTACTGTAGTTTGGGTGCCTGGCGCCTATGAAATGCCGGTTGCTGCGCGTGCGCTGGCAAAATCGGGTAAACATGATGCTGTCGTGGCACTCGGCACCGTGATTCGTGGAGGAACAGCCCATTTTGAATATGTTGCTGGCGAAGCGAGTTCCGGGCTGGCTAGTGTGGCGATGCAGAGTGATATTCCTGTCGCCTTTGGTGTTCTGACTACCGAAAATATTGAGCAGGCAATTGAACGCGCTGGCACTAAAGCCGGTAATAAAGGGGCTGAAGCCGCCCTGACTGCTCTTGAAATGATTAATGTATTAAAAGCTATTCAGTCCTGATAGGAAAGGGGAATTCTGTGAAACCTGCTGCACGCCGCCGCGCCCGTGAATGTGCTGTCCAGGCGCTCTACTCCTGGCAAATCTCTAAAAATGATATTGCTGATGTCGAGTATCAGTTCCTGGCGGAGCAAGATGTCAAAGATATCGACGTCAACTACTTCCGTGAACTCCTGAGTGGAGTGGCGACAAACAGTGACTATCTTGACGGACTGATGAAACCATATCTGTCCCGTCAACTGGAAGAGCTGGGACAGGTTGAAAGAGCGGTGTTACGTATCTCACTTTATGAATTGAGTAAACGTGCCGATGTACCTTATAAGGTTGCCATTAATGAAGGAATCGAGCTGGCGAAAGTGTTTGGCGCTGAAGACAGCCATAAATTTGTTAACGGTGTACTTGATAAAGCGGCACCGCATATTCGGCCACACAAAAAAATAATCTGAAGGCCATCATGGCCTTATACTCTTGATTCAGGAATGAAATGTATGTCCTGCGGCGAGTTTGAAGTGATCAATCGCTATTTTGATCGTGTCACGCGCAAGCGCCGTGATGTAGAGCAAGGTATTGGCGATGATGGTGCATTGCTGGTGTTACCGGGAAAGCAGACGCTGGTCATTAGCACAGATACGTTGGTGGAAGGCGTGCATTTTCTTCCCTCAATTTCCCCTGAAGACCTTGCCTGTAAAGCGCTGGCGGTTAATGTTAGTGACATGGCTGCGATGGGAGCAGATCCTGCCTGGCTGACGCTTGCCCTGACATTACCCCGCATTGATGAGTCGTGGTTACAGACATTCAGCGATACGTTGCTGGAAGGGCTCGACTACTATGATATGCAACTGATTGGTGGTGATACCACTCGTGGTCCTTTGAGCATGACTTTGGGTATTCATGGTCTTGTGCCTCATGGTCGCGCCTTGAAGCGCAGTGGCGCAAGGCCTGGTGACTGGATTTATGTCACTGGCACGTTGGGTGACAGTGCCGCCGGGTTAGCGCTGTTACTCGGACAACGGACAGTGGATGCTACGGAGGCACATAACTTTTTCCTGCAGCGTGCGTTACGACCTCATCCTCGGGTGTTACAAGGCCAGGCACTGCGTGATCTCGCCAGTTCAGCGATAGATATCTCTGATGGACTGATTGCTGATTTGCAACATATCCTGAAAGCCAGTGGCTGTGGAGCAAGGATTCATCTGGAAAATCTGCCGTTTTCTCAGGCGATGAAAGCCCACATTGAGGCGGAACAAGCACGACATTGGGCTCTGAGTGGCGGAGAAGATTACGAGCTCTGTTTCACCATTCCTGAAAGCAATCGTGGCGCGCTTGATATTGCTCTCAGTCATCTCGGTGTTCCGGTAACTTGTATCGGACAGATTGCGCCTGCAGCTGAAGGACTGGTATTGCTGGATAACGGAAAGTCAGTTGAGTACCAGTTGAAAGGTTTTGATCATTTCGCCTGATTAGCGGATAAAAAAGGCAGAAATTTTTCTGCCTTATTATTTATTGTGCCAGCCAGCGTTCAATTTGCGCCATCATTCCTGCTGCATCTAACTGGTACTCTGTTCTCATCTCTTCCTGAGTACCCGGCGGAATAAATTCATCCGGAAGTCCGAGAGTCAGCACGGGTACCGGACGGCGTTGTGACATTAAATACTCAATCACACCACTGCCCGCGCCTCCCTTAATGGTTCCCTCTTCCAGGGTCACCAGTGACTCATGTGTTTCAGCCAGTTGCATAATCAGCGCAGTATCAAGTGGTTTAACGAAACGCATGTCTACCAGGGTCGCGTTGAGTGCGGTGGTGACTTTTTCTGCTTCAGCAAGCAGTGTGCCGAAATTGAGAATCGCTAATTTTTCACCCTGACGTTTAATCACACCTTTACCGATTGGTAAGGCGTTAAGTGGCGTGAGTATCGCACCTGTACCGTTACCCCGGGGATAACGCACAGCCGAGGGCCCAAGACGGTACTGATAGCCGGTGGTGAGTAACTGGCGGCACTCGTTCTCATCACTGGGTGTCATAATGACAATATCGGGAATACAACGCAGGAAAGCGATATCGAATGCTCCCTGATGTGTCTGGCCATCGGCGCCTACAATGCCACCGCGATCAATCGCAAATAACACCGGGAGTTTCTGGATGGCAACATCATGGATCACCTGATCGTAAGCGCGTTGCAAAAATGTAGAATAGATCGCTACCACAGGGTGATAGCCACCGATAGCAAGACCAGCGGCAAATGTCACGGCATGCTGCTCGGCGATGGCAACATCGAAATAATTCTCAGGAAAGCTGCGTGAAAAATCAACCATGCCCGATCCCTCGCGCATGGCGGGTGTTATCGCCATTAGCTTATTATCCGTTGCAGCAGTCTCGCATAACCAGTTACCAAAAATTTGCGAATAACCCGGTAATCCACCCGCTGAAGAAGGGAGTAAACCACTGGAAGGATCGAATTTAGGTACAGCATGCCAGCGGATAGGGTCCTGTTCTGCAGGGGCATACCCCTTGCCTTTTTTCGTCATCACATGCAAAAATTGCGGCCCTTTGAGGCTGCGCATATTTTTCAGGGTTTGCACCAGTGCCAGAACGTCATGCCCATCGACCGGTCCGATATAATTAAAACCCAACTCTTCAAACAGCGTACCGGGAACTACCATCCCTTTCAGATGCTCTTCGGTACGTTTGACCAGCTCTTTGATCGGCGGCAGACCATTGAGTACCTTTTTCCCACCTTCACGCAGACTGGAATAAAATTTACCTGACAGGATTTGTGCCAGGCGATTATTCAGCGCACCAACATTTTCAGAAATCGACATCTCATTATCATTGAGGATCACCAGCAAATCAGCCTTGATGTCTCCCGCATGATTCATTGCTTCAAAAGCCATACCTGCGGTAATCGCGCCGTCGCCAATCACACAAGCAGTGCGACGTCCTTTACCCTCTTTTTCTGCGGCTACTGCAAGACCTAAACCGGCACTGATCGAGGTTGAGGAATGGCCTACACTGAGTACGTCATACTCACTTTCTTCACGCCACGGGAAAGGGTGCAGACCCTCTTTTTGTCGGATGGTATCAATGCGGTCACGGCGTCCGGTTAAAATTTTATGCGGGTAAGCCTGATGCCCGACATCCCAAATCAGTGAATCGAAGGGGGTGTTATAGACATAATGCAGGGCAACGGTCAGTTCTATCACGCCGAGTCCTGATGCAAAGTGACCACTGGAACGACTGACGCTATCAAGCAGGTACTGGCGCAACTCATCGCAAAGTTTAGGCAGTGTCTCTTTTGGTAAAGAGCGTAATTCAGTCACGCCATCAGCCAGTGCCAGTGTCGGGTATTTTCCAGCATCAAAATTCATCAGAAACTCACCACAGTTAATTGTCACGTTCAATGACATAATTCGCCAGCGACTGCAACACGGAAATATCATAAGACTCACCAAGCGGTGAAAGTGCATCAAGTGACTGTTGATACAACTCTTGTGCTTTATGGCGGGCATTATCCAGCCCCATCAGAGCAGGATAGGTACTTTTATCTAAGACCTGGTCAGCACCTTGTTGTTTACCGAGTGTGGCAGTATCTCCGACAACATCCAGAATATCGTCCTGCACCTGGAAGGCCAGCCCGATAGCTTCGGCATAGCGATCAAGCAGAGGCAAAGCCTGCCTGCCACGTTCACCGGCACAGTAAGCCCCCATTCGCACGGCTGCACGGATCAATGCCCCGGTTTTATGGCGATGAATACGCTCCAGTGCAGCCAGATCAATCTGCTTTCCTTCGGCAGCAAGATCAAGCGCCTGACCGCCGCACATACCTGCTGCACCACTTGCTCCGGCCAGTTCTGCGACCATTGCCAGGCGATCCGCTGCACTGACGCCTGGCATCGGCTGGGTACTGAGAATAGAAAAGGCCAGAGTCTGTAAAGCATCACCGGCCAGAATCGCGCAATCTTCGCCATAGCGGATATGGCAGGTGGGTTGTCCACGGCGTAAACTGTCGTTATCCATTGCCGGAAGATCATCGTGAATCAGTGAGTAAGCATGTACACACTCAATCGCTGCCGCAGGTGCATCAAGCGCCTGACTGTCAGCTTCTAACATTATACCGGTAGCATAAACCAAAAAGGGGCGTAAGCGTTTTCCACCCAGCAAAGCACCATACTGCATGGCCTGGCGCAGAGTATCATCAACACTGGACTGTGTTGACAATAGTTGTAGCAATACCTGATCAACGCGTTTGCGTTGACTGGCGAGAAGATCAGCAAATTGCATCAGGGGGTGTCCGTGGTAAAAGAAGCTAATGTGTCTTCTTTATCGTTGTCACTGAGCAGAATCCGTACCCGCTGTTCTGCCTGTTGAAGAGTTTGCTGCCCAACACGGGCTAATTGTACGCCGCGTTCGAATTCATTCAACGCTTCTTCCAGAGGAAGTTCCCCACTTTCCAGGCGTGCAACAATCTGTTCCAGTTGTTGCAGTGAGGTTTCAAAACTGACAGGTTGCTCATTTTTCCTGGCCATAATACACGTAGCTCATTGGTGATTTTGAGTTAATGGGGTTCATGTTAGCGAACTTCAGAGGATAAGCAACGCAATGATCCCGGTAAGGGTACAGCAGCGGCGAGCCAACTAATGTGATAAACTCCCGCGCCTGGATGCAAGTCACCTGGTGCACTTTGCATAAACACGATATTAGCAGTGAAGTGCCTGTTATTTTAGCACTGAATTGCCCAACGAAATGCTATCTCTATGAAGTTTATTATCAAGCTGTTCCCGGAAATTACCATTAAAAGTCAGTCTGTGCGTCTGCGTTTTATTAAAATTTTGACGACAAATATACGTAACGTACTGAAAGTATGTGATGAAACTGTGAAAGTAGTACGTCACTGGGACCACATCGAAGTGGCATCGAAAGATGAAAGTAAGCGCGAGATGTTGGTTGGCGAACTGACACGTATTCCCGGCATCCATCATATTCTTGCTGTCGAAGACCGTGCCTACCATGATGTGCACGATATTTTTGAGCAGACACTGGCACATTACCGTGAGATTATCGAAGGTAAAACCTTTGCAGTCAGAGTCAAACGTCGTGGTCAGCATGATTTCAGTTCTAAGGATGTTGAGCGTTACGTTGGTGGTGGCCTGAATCAGCATGTTGCCAGTGCTCAAGTGAAACTGAACCAACCACAAATAACTGTTCATCTCGAGATTGAGCAGGATCGCTTGTTGCTGATAACTGCGCGCCATGAAGGGATCGGTGGTTTTCCTATTGGTACCCAGGAAGATGTTCTGTCGTTGATTTCTGGTGGATTTGACTCTGGTGTTTCCAGCTATATGCTTCTGCGACGCGGTTGTCGGGTTCACTACTGCTTTTTCAATCTAGGCGGGGCTGCGCATGAGATAGGTGTACGGCAGGTGGCTCATTACTTATGGCACCGCTTCGGGCGTTCGCATAAGGTGCGTTTTGTGGCGATCAATTTTGAGCCTGTTGTCGGCGAGATTCTGGAAAAGGTCGAAGACGGTCAGATGGGCGTTGTGTTAAAACGCATGATGATACGGGCAGCATCACGTATCGCCGAGCGTTACGGTGTGCAGGCACTGGTCACAGGGGAAGCGCTGGGACAAGTTTCCAGCCAGACGCTGACTAACTTACGGCTGATCGATAATGTCTCTGATACGCTGATTCTGCGTCCGCTTATCTCCCATGATAAAGAGCGAATTATTAATACTGCTCGCCATATTGGCACTGAGGATTTTGCCCGTACCATGCCAGAGTACTGTGGTGTGATTTCAAAAAGTCCTACTGTCAAAGCCGTAAAAGCGAAAATTGTAGCGGAAGAGGGACACTTTGATTTTTCGATTCTTGATCGCGTGATTGATGAAGCGACGAATGTCGATATTCGTCAGATTGCGGAAGAGACTCGCCAGGAAGTTAATGAAGTCGAAACAGTCAGTGCCTTCGGTCACGGGGATGCCATACTCGATATCCGGTCACCTGATGAGCAGGATGACCGGCCTTTGGTGGTGGAGAACATCGAAGTCAAATGCCTGCCATTTTATAAACTCAGTACTCAGTTTGGTGAATTGGACCAGCAAAAGACCTGGCTGCTGTATTGTGAACGCGGTGTTATGAGCCGACTGCAGGCGCTTTATCTGCTTGAGCAGGGATTCACTAACGTCAAAGTTTATCGTCCCTGATAATAGTGACTGCCGGGTTTAAACCCGGTAGTCATAGATACCCGCAGCGACCACCAGCTGTTCAGCAACACTGGCTGCGCACTTTTGTCCTGCCAGTAGATCAATCAGTTTCAGGGCAAAGTCGATAGCAGTACCTGGTCCCTGGCTGGTTAACAGATTGACTCGTCTGTCCCATACCACCCGCTTATCCATCCATTTTTCCTCAGGAATAGTCGCTTTGATACCCGGAAAACCGGTCATATTACCTACAGGGAAAAGATTGTGAGGGATCAGCACCGTGCCAGGCGCGGCACAGATAGCCGCGACAATTTTTTCCGACAGATGAAACTGGCGGACGGTTTCTACCAATAACGGTGAATCACGAAACGCTTCGGCTCCTTTCAGGCCTCCGGGTAAAACAATCGCATCGAAGGGATTATCAGCTACCTGGATAAGAGTGGTATCAGCAACCAGTTTGACGCCTCGTGAGCCGGTAATCAGTGTGCTGCCATCCTCGGTCACGCTGGCAGAGGTGACCTGAATTCCGGCGCGCACCAGCAGGTCAATGACGGTGACCGCTTCGGTTTCTTCGCTACCATGGGCGAGGCAGACCAGGACATGAGCTTTATTTGACATAGTGCTGTTCCTTTTTTTTAATAAACTGATAAAGCTTATCATTTTCCGGTGTAGCGATACCATGTAGTGCTGCTTTTTGCCGCAGAAAGCCGGTGATAGACTCAATTTCAGTGGTACGTCTGGCCAGCACATCCTGCAACATCGAACAGCGATTTGCTGACGTCTGCTCAATCACTGTCATGACCTTGAGATAGAGTAAGTCATTACTAACATCTATACCCTCACTGCGCATCACTTGAGCAACTTCATCACAGAGTGCTTTTAGCTGGTCTGGGTGGTGAAGCAACTCACCATTGCGGCAGTGATGATAAACACTCAGAGGATTGATCGCGCAGTTTACCGCCAGTTTATGCCAGGCTGCCAGAGTGATCTGTTCATGCCAGAGGACTTCTGGTAACGCATCATGCAGCGAATCTGCCAGCCAGGAGTGCTCTTTTGCTGCCTGATTAAGCGCGCCAATATAGGTTATGCCATTCGCAGTATGATGCACTTTGCCATCCTGTCTCATGGCAGCCTGAGTTGTAATAGCCTGCAACAAAGGCTGGGAAACTGAAGGTAAATACTCACTTACGCCCATGCCATTATGCAACAGGATAATGGCACAGTTGGCAGCAATAACGGGAAGCAAATCGGGCAATACAGAAGCAATCTGGTTGCTTTTCAGTGTGACCAGCAGAATTTCACTTTCAGCGAGGCGTTGCGGATCATTGCTGCCACACACAGCCTGTAGGGTGTCGCCGGATAACGTTGTCAGGCAGTAACGGAGTGGCGTTGTGTGCTGTTTTTGCCATCCTTGTACCTGATGACCAGCAGCAGCGAGGTGGTGAAGCCAGAGTTGCCCGAGCGCTCCGCAACCCAGTACGGTGATTTTCATTGCTTTACCTGCGGGATAAACAACATATTGAGTCAATATAACGCGAATGGCAGGAACCCGCAGGGAGTTTTTTAACTGCCGCAAAACAGGGTATCATGCAGCATGTTTACGAATCAGGAGAAAACAGATGCCTTCTTTCGATATTGTGTCAGAAATTGATATGCAGGAAGTGAAGAATGCAGTCGAGAATGCTAACCGTGAAGTATCCTCGCGGTTTGATTTTCGTGGTGTGGAAGCGCGTTACGAACTCAATGAAAAAAATCAGAGTATCAATGTTATCAGTGAATCCGATTTTCAGGTCAAACAGTTACTCGATATTTTGCGTGAGAAGCTGCTGAAGCGGGGTATTGAAGGTTCATCATTGGATGTCCCTGAAACCATCGAGCATAGCGGTAAGCATTGGAACGTTGAAGCAAAAATGAAGCAGGGGATTGCGACCGAGGTGGCAAAAAAGATAGTAAAACTGATCAAAGACAGTAAATTAAAAGTGCAGTCGCAGATCCAGGGAGAAGAGTTACGCGTTACTGGCAAATCACGCGATGATTTACAAAGTGTCATGGCACTGGTTCGGGGTGGGAATCTCGGGCAACCTTTTCAGTTTAAAAACTTACGTGACTGATCTGCCTTCGTTAAGAACGGGTGCATCAGGCACCCGTTAAACGTTAGTAGTTCGAGATAAGTTGTTCCAGCTGTTCCCGCGAAGTCTTTTTACTGTCGATTTTGACATAAATTGAGCGTTCGTTGTCATCAACAAACAGGGCCACAACACCCGGATAAGATGATAAAGCGTTGATGAGCGCCGGTGTCAGCGCCACATCCGGCCCTGGTACCAGGCGCAAACTACTGACGTAAGGGGGTTCTTTCATGGTGGAACTCAATAGCAGCCAGCCAGCCGCCAGCACGCTGCCGGCAATAAACACACTGTGTGACTGATAATGACCATAGATCCATCCTCCCAGGCTTCCTCCCAAGGCAACACCAATAAACTGGCTGGTTGAGTATAATCCCATGGCGGTGCCTTTATAGCCTGCCGGTGCTTCCTTGCTGACCAGGGAAGGAAGCAGGGCTTCCATCAGATTAAAGCCAATGAAGAAAATTTGTAAACCTGCCAGCAGAATCCAAAGATGTGATTGTCCGGCTGCCAGGGTCATCTCAGCCACTAACAGTAACGCCACACAGAAAACGAAGACTCGTTTCATACGACGACGTGCCTCGGCATAAATAATAAACGGCACTACGCTGATAAAAGCCACTAACATGGTGACAAGATAGGCTTTCCAGTGCTCGGTAACCGGAAGCCCTGCCTGGGCCATCTGTCCTGGTAATGCGACAAAAGTCGACATTAATAACATATGCAGGAAGAGAATGCCGAGATTGAGTTTTATCAGACGGCTGTTGGTGAGGACTTGTCGCAGGCTGCCTTTGGCGATGCCTGATTCACGATTGAAGTTATGCTGGTCAGTTGAGGGCACCACCAGTAACGTGATAAGAATGCCGCCGCTTGCCAGAATGGCAATCAACCAGAACAGGGCATGCAGGCCTAAGGCATGCGTGATTATCGGGCCAAGAACCATCGCGATGGCAAAAGTGATCCCAAAACTGATGCCAATAAAGGCCATCGCTTTAGTACGATTCTGCTCTCTTGTGAGGTCGGAGAGCAACGCCATCACGGCTGCTGCAATCGCACCAGCGCCTTGCAACGCACGACCAAGAATGATGCCCCAGATAGAAGATGTACAGGCGGCAATCAGACTGCCGAGGATGAAAACAACCAGACCCATCACAATCAGTGGCTTTCGGCCAAGGCGATCGGAAAACAAACCGAAAGGGATCTGAAACAGGGCCTGAGTCAGACCATAAATACCAATTGCCACACCAATCAGAGTTTCACTGGCCCCCTGCAATGCCATACCATAGGTGGTGAGCACTGGCAGCACCATAAACATTCCCAGCATGCGCAGGGAAAACACGGTGCCAAGTCCCCATGTAGCCCGTAATTCTGTCGGCGTCATTCTGTTATCGTTCATTACGACCTCATTTTGTCTGAGGGCATTAGTTTACTCATCGAGAGCAGAGGGGTAAAAGGATTCCTGATGCGGGGATGTAACGAAAAAATAAAGGCACCTGTTGGTGCCTTGACTGACAGGGTTAGCTCACCAGGGTGAGTAAATCTTTTGATGCGGGAGCCATGAAATCAACTGACATCATGACACTGAGTGCCGTAATAGCGACTATTGAGAAAACGAAAAGTTCTCTCGCCCAGACACCATCATTTTCTGTCTTATACCCGGATAATGCCATACCCAGCCACCATACACTGACAGCCGCCGCCACCACCAGATACTTATAGCCTGCATAGCCTACAAGTGTCAGCATCAGAGTAGCTATCATGAAGGCCAGTATGTAAACGGTAATATGGTTTTTAGCAACCGAAATTCCCCTGACTACCGGCAGCACAGGAATATTGGCAGCCTGGTAATCTTTCAAACGGAAAATGGCAATGGCATAAGAGTGAGGCATCTGCCAGAGACTAAATATAGCCAACAGAATCAATGCACCTGCATCAAATTCATTACTCACTGCGCAGTAACCGATAACCGGAGGCGCAGCTCCTGACAGGCTGCCTATCAAGGTGCCATAGACAGAGTGACGTTTCATGTGCAGGCTGTAAACCCCTACATAAACCACAAACCCCATCACCGCCAGCCACATGGACAGCGGATTAGCACCTAAATAGAGCAGCGCAAAACCTGCAATTCCCAAAACGGTCGCATAAATCAGAGAAGCGGTTGGAGAGATAAGACCCCTCACCAGCACACGGTTTCTTGTGCGCTCCATTTTTTTATCGATATCACGGTCAATGAAGTTGTTATAAACACAACCTGATGCCACCACCAGTGATACACCGATTAACGTAAACAGAAACAACGGATAGTTGATACTCCCTTTCGAGGCCAGTAAAAAGCCACCGATGACAGAGATCAGATTTCCGAAAATAATGCCTGGCTTGGTAACTTGCAGGTATTGCTTAATCATTACGTATAACCCGGTTAACGAACCATCATATTGTAGTTAAGGTTCCACATGATCCACAGCGAGCCTACAACAACGATCAGGACAATAAGAGCGGCAAAAACAATTGCCACCAGATTCCATCTCTCTTCCGGGGAGGTGTTCAGATGCAGGAAATAGGTCAGATGCACCAGAACCTGGACCACAGCGCAGACGATAACCACGCCGATAAGCGTTTCCTTCGCTGCACTGCCAGTCATTACCATCCAGAATGGGATAGCCGTTAAGATGATCGACAAAATAAAGCCAATCATGTAACTCTTAACACTGCCGTGTGAGCTTCCGTGTGGGTGTGCTGAATGACTCATTACATCGCTCCCATCAGATAAACAATGGTAAATACGCAGATCCAAATCACATCAAGGAAGTGCCAGAACAAACTCAGGCACTGTATACGTGTCCGGTTGGTTTCTGTCAGCCCACGACGGGCAATCTGGTACATCAATACCAGCATCCATATCAGACCACTGGCAACGTGTAAGCCATGTGTTCCAACCAGGGTAAAGAACGCTGAGAGGAAACCACTGCGTTGTGGGCCAAAACCCTCTTTGATCAGGTGATGGAATTCGTAGATTTCCATACAAATGAAGCCAAGACCGAAAAGGAATGTCAGCGCCAGCCAGCCATTGACCGCAGATTTGCTGCCTTTATTCATACTAATGGCGGCAAAGCCATAAGTTATTGAACTCAGCAACAGCAGGGCTGTTTCTACCAGCACGAAAGGCAGTTCAAAAATATCCTTTCCTGACGGACCGCCTGCGGTGTTATTCACCATCACTCCATAAGTGGCAAACAGGGTGGCGAAAATAATGCAGTCGCTCATCAGGTAGATCCAGAAGCCAAACACTTTGTTGGCGCCTGCATCGTGGTGCCCATGCTCAGCATGGGCTTTATTGTGTTTAGTCAGAGTATCAGTTGACATTTTTCAGACCTGCTTTGGTGATATCGTCGAAATGCTGTTTTTCGATTTTTTCAATCTCAGCAACCGGAACATAGTAATCAACGTCTTCGTCAAAGCTCTTAATGATCCAGGTGAGGATCATACCGAGGAAAGAGAGACCAGCCAGCCACCAGATATGCCAGATTGCGGCAAAACCAAAGATCAAGGCGAACACACACAGGATAACGCCAGCGCCGGTGTTTTTAGGCATGTGGATCTCTGAATAGTGATCAGGGTGCTGGTTAGCTTCACCTTTTTCTTTCATGTCCCAGAATGCATCACGTTCTTTTACCTGAGGCACTACCGCGAAGTTATAGAAAGGTGGTGGTGAAGAAGTTGACCATTCCAGAGTACGACCACCCCATGGGTCACCCGTTAAGTCACGGTTTTCATGACGGTCACGTACTGAAACCCAGAACTGAATGATCTGGCAGAGAACACCACAGGCAATCAATGCTGCACCGCCCGCAGCAACCACCAGCAGAGGGTGGAACTGTGGATCAATATTTTGGCTGAGACGACGTGTCATGCCCATGAAACCAAGCGCATACAATGGCATAAAGGCAACAAAGAAGCCGATAATCCAGAACCAGAATGCACGTATTCCCCATTTGTCGTTAAGCGTGAAACCGAATGCTTTCGGGAACCAGTAAGTCACACCGGCAAAACATCCGAATACCACACCACCGATAATCACGTTATGAAAGTGAGCGATAAGGAACAAACTGTTGTGAAGAACAAAGTCAGCGCCCGGCACAGCCAACAGAACCCCGGTCATGCCTCCAACCGAGAAAGTGACCAGGAAGCCGACGGTCCACAGCATAGCCGAGTGCATCTGAATACGGCCCTGATACATGGTGAACAGCCAGTTAAAGATCTTAACTCCGGTAGGAATGGCGATAATCATCGTCATAATACCGAAGAAGGCATTGACGTTGGCGCCAGCACCCATGGTAAAGAAGTGGTGTAACCAGACGATGAAGGACAATACTGTGATCACCACAGTGGCCCAAACCAGTGAGGTGTAACCAAACAATCTTTTCTTCGAGAAGGTTGCAACTACTTCAGAGAAAACACCGAATACTGGCAATACCAGAATATATACTTCCGGGTGTCCCCAGATCCAAATCAGGTTGACATACATCATCATGTTGCCACCCATTTCATTGGTAAAGAAATGGAAGCCCAGATAACGATCAAGCGTCAACAGTGCAAGTGTGACAGTTAATACCGGGAAAGAGGCAATAATCAGTACGTTAGTGCACAGTGAGGCCCAGGTAAAGACAGGCATTTTAAACATGCTCATGCCCGGCGCACGCATTCTGAGAATGGTCACGAAGAAGTTTATCCCCGTTAACGTAGTACCAATTCCCGATAACTGCAGGCTCCAGAGCCAGTAGTCTACCCCGACGCCAGGACTGTATTCCGCCCCCGAAAGTGGTGGATAAGCCAGCCAGCCAGTCTGAGCAAACTCGCCCACGCCCAGTGAGAGGTTAACCAGCACAACGCCGACAACCGTGAACCAAAAGCTCAGGTTGTTCAGAAAGGGGAACGCAACGTCACGTGCACCAATCTGTAACGGCACCGCCAGGTTCATCAGACCCACGACGAAAGGCATTGCTACGAAGAAAATCATTATCACGCCGTGGGCAGTGAATATTTGATCGTAGTGGTGGGGAGGCAGAAAACCAGCCTCTCCGGCAGAAGAGAGCACCTGTTGGCTACGCATCATTACTGCATCAGCAAAGCCACGCAATAACATGATGAATGCCAGGATAATGTACATAATACCTAATTTTTTGTGGTCGACAGAGCTCAGCCATTCTGACCACAAATATTGCCATTTACCGAAGTAGGTGAGTGCACCTGCTATGGCGAGGCCACCGATAATGATGGCAGCCACCGTAACCATGATAATAGGTTCATGATACGGGACTGAATCAAGGGTTAATTTTCCAAGCATTGTCTTATTCCTCGGCTCCGGCGTGAGAAGTTCCACTCATGTCCATACCCTCATGACCTTCATGTTCTGGCATTGCCTGCTGTCCATGATTCATTCCGAATTTGGCAATAACCTGTTTGAATAGACCAGGATCAGCGACAGAGTAGTACTCAACCGGATGATTCTCACTAGGGGCGGCAAGTTTTTCGAAATCAGCCATTGTAATCAGTGCATTAGGCGATTTTTTTACTTGCTCGACCCACTGCTCAAAACCGGCATTATCTGGTGTGGCAATCGCTTTAAATTTCATGCCCGAGAAACCGCGGCCACTGAAGTTAGAAGAGATACCATCAAAGGTACCAGGCTGGTTTGCTATCAGATGAAGTTTAGTCTGCATACCTGCCATGGCGTAGATCTGGCTACCCAGGGTAGGAATGAAGAATGAGTTCATCACTGAATTAGAAGTGATTTTGAAGTTAACCGGTGTATTTGCCGGGAAAGCAATCTGGTTTACCGTGGCGATGCGCTGTTCCGGATAGATAAACAACCATTTCCAGTCGAGAGCAACGACTTCAATCTCCACGGGCTTGACGTCTGAAACCAGTGGTTTGCTGGGCTCCAGAGCGTGAGTCGATTTCCAGGTCAACACACCAAGGAAAACAATGATGAGAATTGGCACTGTCCAGACTACAGCTTCCACTTTGTTAGAGTGTGACCAGTTTGGACTGTATTTGGCATTAGTATTCGATGCCCGATACTTCCAGGCAAAGATCAATGCCATCATGACAGCTGGGATCACCACAATTAGCATTAAGCCAAAAGCTGTTAATATTAGTGAACGTTGCTCCAGTGCGATCTGTCCTTTGGGATTAAGTAAAGCACTGTCGCAGCCACTTAACAACATGATGGCTGCTAACAATGATAACATCCCTAAATTAGTAGTGTAGTTCCTGAGTCTCATTTAACGACCTCAATGACAAGGGCTCTATTGTCGTTTATCTGTGGTGGCATTTTACGGGAAGGTTTCTGTACTGTAAACCAACAACATCTTGTGTCAATGCAGTGTATTCGGCCTTTTGAAAACACGTTTATCCGTTACGTAACATGACAAAACTTTAGCGTGCATACTATAGGCTAAAAAACATAGCTTGCTAAGTAATATTTTTTTCCAGTACGAAAAAAAACCGAATAATTTAAACAAAAATTAACAAATAGCTGTCAGAGAGAGCGTAAATATTGCCCAATCACCTGATGGCACCCTTACAGTTTGGCTGATTTTCCAGAAATTGTGCTAAATATTTTTTTTTTGATTTATATCAAGTTAGCAAAATTCGCTCTTATGAACATGCGCCCATTTCGACAAGTGCTACTCAGGCGAATCAGATACCCTGTTGTCTGAAGAAAATTGTTAAAAAATGAGTCAGTTTTGTTCAGCTTATACGGCTTTTTCGTACAGCCAGATTATCGAGTGCCGCTCCGGTTATAATGCCCGAAAGCAAAAAAACTATCCCGACATCGCCCAATAGCCCGTTAAGCCAGCTCAATACACTGTTATCCGGGGCGAAAAAAGTCAGTATGCTCCAGAAAATAAGTGATAATAATCCGATAAACACCAGTATCAGAGCACCACGATACCCGCCGGAGAAGTACTGACGGGGAAGAAATTGATCGGATTGTTGGCTATGCTGGAGTGTATCCCGGCTTGCTAATAGCACCAGTAGCCCAGGGAAGGCCATCACGACGGTAAAGGCATAAAATGTTGCCCAGCCCCAGAGCTCAACCAGCCAGCCCGCAACAGGTCCGACGTAGACCCGGCCAATGGCGGCCAGTGCTGAGAGTAGAGCAAACTGAGTGGCAGAAAACGCACTGTTGCATAATGTCATAAGCAGGGCGACAAAAGCGGCGGTTCCCATCCCTCCACAGAGATTCTCAACAAAGACAGCAGCGCCCATGCTATAAATATCTTTGCTGGTTACTGCCAGCATCCAGTAACTTAGATTCGATACTGCCTGCAATATGCCGAAAATCAACAGCGCCCGGAAGAGCGACAGACGCTGCATCAGCAGTCCCCCGGCGAGCGCGCCGATCAGGGTTGCGATAAGCCCCAGCGTTTTATTTACCAGCCCAACCTCTCCTGCGTCAAAACCAACCCCCTTAATAAGGAAGAGGGTAGTCAGGCTGGCAGCAAAGGCATCGCCAAGCTTGTAAAAAATAATCAATAGTAGAATGAGCCAGGCGTTATTACGCTGAAAAAAATCACGCAATGGCGCAACGATGGCTTCTTCGAGTGAGCGTGGTGCTGTCTTAGTTTGCAGTGGCTCGCGGGCGCACAAAGTAGCCACAATACCGGGTAGCATCATGGCAGCCATCAGCCACCAGATAGCATGCCAGCCGACAAATCGGTCTGCGAGCCATAAGGCCACTCCACCGGATACGAGCATCGCCAGACGGTAGCCCAGAACACTGATTGCAGCACCGCTGCCACGCTCAGCGGGCTGCAATGTATCCGTCTTCCATGCATCAAAAACAATATCCTGCGAGGCAGAACAGAAGGCGATCAAAACAGCTAACGCTGCGACCAGAGTTAAATTTCTCGAGGGTTCCATAAATCCCATCAGTGCGATGGTGAGCAACAACAGAAGTTGAGTGATCAGCAACCAGCCCCGTCGGCGACCCAGCAGTGAAGGGGTAAAACGATCCATTATGGGAGACCAGAGGAATTTAAATACATAGGCCTGCCCTACCAGAGAGAAAAAGCCTACGGTTTTTGTATCGATATTTTCAACCGCCAGCCAGGCTTGCAGGGTACTTGAAGTCAGTGCCAAAGGAAGCCCTGAGGCAAAACCCAATGTCAGGAGAATGGCGGCGTTACGTTGTGTGAATAAATGCAAATAGGTGCGGGGCATAGTGATACTTATCGTCTGGCTGCCACGTTGAGTGGCAGCAGTGGTGGCAATTAGCGGGCATTTTGCTTGATGAATTCATGCACACTCAAATCCTGAGCCATATCGGTAATCACTTCGCCGAGCGTGGTATTCACCGCATCAGTGATTTTCTGATTTGAGGCGGTAAATGCACCTTCAATGCTGTAACTCTGGCGATAATTTTTTACTTGTTTGCTGCCATTTTTAGCAAGCGCAATGATAGAGATATCTGCTTTGGTTGTAATGGTATAACGCACATTACCCTGGCTGACATCGGCATACAGGTTGTTAACAATGATCTGCAGATCAACATTACTCGCCGGACCAATCATATAACCGCGAGCCTGCATCTGTTTTTCCAGCACTTCCTGTAATAAAAAGCGCAGGTCACGCGATGGTGTCAGCCTCACTAATTGACCATCACGATTTACTTTTGCCAGAGCCTGATCCGTTCGACGGTCAGCACCACTGATACTCACAGTAAGACCAGCCAGACTTGGGTCACGTTGTGGTAAATCAATTTTGGGTGCGACGTTCAGTGTGGTGGTGCTGGTTGCACAACCTGTTAATACAAGTACCACCAGCAGGGTAAAAAATTTTTTAAACATAACTGAAGTTCCCTGTTAAACGAGATATGGAGAGCAAATAAACTACAATGGCGCACATCATAGCATTGCATATGATTTGAGGAAACGGCAGGATGCAGACAGACGTGTGAGCACTCATGAGATAGATAGAGAGTCGGACAGATGATCAAACAACAGATCGAAAAACAGCTGGAACAGAGTTTCGCGCCAGTTTATCTGGAGATACAAAATGAAAGCCATCAACACAATGTGGCGGTGGGAGCAGAAACACACTTCAAAGTCATCATGGTAAGCGAGGCGTTCGAGGCGGATCGCTTGTTGGCTCGTCATCGTCGGGTCTATACGGCACTGGCAAGGCAAATGGCAGCTGGAGTGCATGCCCTGGCGTTGCATCTCTATACCCGGGAAGAGTGGGATAAAAAGCAATCTTTGGTGCCAGACTCTCCGCCGTGTCGTGGCGGCTCTTCTCACTAGTCACGTTCTGAACAGGATGATATTGGGGAAAAATTCAGCAATCGAACGCCCGCTCCCCCTCTTATCACACGCAGATGTACTCGTAGCCTCGACTCGCCAGTAGGTTGCCGCTATAATGCGCCGTCTATTTTTCCGGAATATATTCGGGACGCTAAACGATAACAGGGAGTATCGATGCTGATATCTGATATCTGATATCTGATACCGTCCCGTTGCTTAGATTCCGCCGTGTTCCTTGTCATGCTGGCGCGGTCTGTCGTTGACCGGGCAGGTGATTTTTTGAGGTATTAAGATGCAAGCTTCAGTAGAAACAACTCAAGGCCTGTGCCGTCGCATAACGATTACCGTGGACAAAGACGTGATCGAGAATGCGGTAAAGAAAGAACTGATTGATGTCGCGAAAAAAGTCCGTATTGATGGCTTTCGCAAAGGGAAAGTGCCCATGAGTGTTGTGGCACAGCGCTACGGAGCTTCAGTTCGCCAGGATGTGCTGGGTGAGCTGATGCAACGTAACTTTATTGACGCAATCATCAAAGAAAAAATCAATCCAGCGGGTGCGCCAAACTATGTGCCTGGTGAGTACACACCAGGCAGCGATTTTACTTTCTCTGCAGAATTCGAAGTTTATCCTGAGATTGAACTACAGGGGCTGGAAAATATCGAGGTTGAAAAACCGCTGGTAGATGTCACCGATGCTGATGTTGACACCATGCTCGATACGCTGCGTAAACAGCAGGCAACATGGAAAGAGGCTGACCGTGCGGTTACCAGTGAGGACCGTGTGACTGTTGATTTCACAGGTTCCGTGGATGGAGAAGTCTTTGAAGGTGGTCAGGCTGCCGATTTTGTTCTCGCTATGGGACAAGGTCGTATGATCCCTGGTTTTGAAGAAGGTCTGGTGGGTCACAAAGCCGGAGAAACATTCACTATTGATGTGAATTTCCCTGAAGATTACCACGCTGAAAATCTGAAAGGTAAAGCAGCTAAATTCGAAATCGTACTGAAAAAAGTCGAAGAGCGTGAATTACCTGAGTTCACTGAGGAGTTTATTAAGCGCTTCGGTGTAGAAGATGGCTCCTTGGCAGGTTTACGCACCGAAGTGCGTAAAAATATGACACGCGAGCTGAAAGGCGCAGTACGTAATCGTATTAAGTCTCAGGCGATTGATGGTCTGGTTGCAGCTAATGAAATTGACGTTCCTGCTGCACTGATTGATGGTGAAATCGATGTGCTTAAGCGTCAGGCTGCGCAACGTTTCGGTAGTAATGACAAACAAGCACTGGAGTTGCCGCGTGAGATTTTTGAAGAGCAGGCAAAACGTCGTGTTGTCGTTGGTTTACTGCTGGGTGAAGTGATCCGCACACATGAGCTGAAAGCTGATGAAGATCGTGTTAACGCATTGATTGAAGAGATGGCTTCTGCGTATGAAGATCCTAAAGAAGTGATCGAGTTTTACAGCAAAAATAAAGAGATGATGAACAACATGCGCAATGTTGCTCTGGAAGAGCAGGCTGTTGAAGCTGTGCTTGAAAAAGCCAAAGTGACTGAGAAAGAAACCACTTTTCAGGCGCTGATGAACCAGGCACAAACTGCCTGATTTGGTGTGATTTGAACCAACCCGTGGTTGATGCCACGGTTTTTTTTTGTTCCTTGTGCATTGAGGTGTTCAGCACGCATCACATCAATTCGAAAAGGAAGCTGCAAATTGCAGCAATCGTTATTAAATTGTTCTGAGTTTTAGATTTTAGACTAAGCTAGTAATCCCTGCAGTGAAATAGCTGATAGTGAAAATAGAACAAGACTACTGTTTCAGTAGTTGAATTTTATTTGTTTAACCCAATAAGGGAATATAAGCAGTAAAATATCGCCGATCGAAAAGTTATCCTAAAGGGATCGTAGTGTTAGCCGATGAGCTCGGGTAAGATGTAATGCTGCACTGCGCAATAAAACAAATTCAGGAGAAAATAGATGTCATACAGTAGTGAACGTGACAATTTAGCCGCTCAGATGGCTCTGGTTCCCATGGTTGTTGAGCACACCTCGCGCGGCGAGCGTTCTTACGATATCTTTTCTCGCTTGCTCAAAGAGCGCATCATCTTTTTAACCGGCCAGGTTGAAGACCATATGGCTAACCTGATTGTAGCACAGATGTTGTTTCTTGAAGCTGAAAACCCGGAAAAAGATATCCACTTATATATAAATTCGCCCGGTGGCGTAATTACTGCGGGTATGTCTATTTATGACACGATGAAATTCATCAAACCTGATGTCAGTACGATTTGTATGGGACAAGCTTGCTCGATGGGGGCTTTCCTGCTGACTGCTGGTGCAAAAGATAAACGCTATTGTCTGCCCAACTCACGGGTTATGATTCATCAGCCTTTAGGTGGTTATCAGGGGCAGGCGACAGACATTGAAATTCATGCACGTGAGATTTTGAAAGTAAAACAACGCATGAACCAGCTGATGGCTGAACATACGGGGAAATCTCTCGAAGAAATAGAGAGAGACACTGAGCGTGATCGTTTCATGTCAGCAGATGAAGCGGTAGAGTATGGATTGGTTGATTCAATTCTGACCCAACGAAGCTGAAAATGACAGCGTTGCCGGTCGCAAATATGACGAGCGCTGGGATGGTGTGGCGTACAGGCCAACGGCTGCACAAGGGTGCAGCGAAGATAATTGAAAGAGGTTAACTGATGACAGATAAACGCAAAGACGGATCGGGAAAGCTACTGTATTGCTCTTTCTGTGGTAAAAGTCAGCACGAGGTACGTAAACTCATTGCTGGCTCGTCAGTGTATATCTGCGATGAATGTGTCGATTTTTGCAATGACATCATCCGGGAAGAAATAAAAGACGTATCGCCACACCGCGAGCGGAGCAGTTTACCCACCCCACATGAAATACGTCATCACCTGGATGATTATGTCATTGGCCAGGAGCGAGCTAAGAAGGTTCTGGCAGTGGCGGTGTACAACCACTATAAACGTCTGCGCAACGGTGATAACAGCAATGGCGTTGAACTGGGTAAAAGTAATATTTTGTTGATTGGTCCAACGGGTAGTGGCAAGACCTTACTCGCAGAGACACTTGCGCGGCTTCTCGATGTGCCTTTCACGATGGCCGATGCCACCACTCTGACCGAAGCGGGTTACGTTGGTGAAGATGTCGAGAATATTATCCAAAAGTTATTGCAGAAATGTGATTACGATGTGCAAAAAGCGCAGCGTGGTATTGTCTACATTGATGAGATTGATAAGATTTCACGTAAATCAGACAATCCCTCGATCACCCGTGATGTGTCAGGTGAAGGTGTTCAACAGGCGCTGCTCAAACTGATCGAAGGGACTGTGGCCGCTGTTCCTCCGCAGGGAGGACGTAAACATCCGCAGCAGGAGTTTTTACAGGTTGACACCTCTAAAATTCTTTTCATCTGCGGCGGTGCTTTCGCGGGTCTTGATAAAGTGATTGCACAGCGAGTGGAAACAGGCAGTGGTATTGGTTTCGGCGCGACGGTTAAAGGTAAATCACAGAAGGCGACTGAAGGTGAATTGCTGGCACAGGCTGAACCCGAAGATCTGATAAAATTTGGTTTGATTCCTGAGTTCATCGGGCGTCTTCCGGTAGTCGCAACGCTTAATGAACTGAGCGAAGAAGCACTCATTCAGATTCTTAAGGAGCCTAAAAACGCGCTGACTAAGCAGTATCAGGCATTGTTCAATCTCGAAGGCGTTGAGCTTGAATTCCGTGAAGAAGCGCTGAAAGAGATTGCGAAAAAAGCGATGTCACGTAAAACAGGTGCCCGTGGACTTCGCTCTATCGTTGAAGGCGTATTACTGGAAACAATGTACGATCTGCCATCTCTTGAGAACGTTGAGAAAGTGGTCGTTGATGATTCAGTGGTTGATGGAAAAAGAGCGCCAAAATTAATTTATGGCAAACACGACACGCAACAGGCTTCAGGCGAGTAAAAAGCAGACGCTGCGGGTGGTTAAATAGCCAGTGGGGCATACATGCCCCACTGGCTAAAAATCCGTTGGATACTCTCGATACAGGATCTCGGCGTCAAGTTGGGCTGTAATAATATTGTGAGACAATGTTGTTCTTTACTGACACTCTCGCCGCATTAGCTATCTTCTTGTTCGTTCTTGCATTTTCTGATTGTCGGGCATTGAATGTGCTCTATCTAACCCCATATACTCAATACCCTGTGGGTAACCATCCGGCTGCGCAAGCGGGATGCCATTGCCCTTACCCTTGCGGAAATTAAACTAAGAGAGAGCTCTATGAATCCTGAGCGTTCTGAACGCATTGAAATCCCTGTGTTACCGTTGCGTGACGTGGTGGTTTATCCGCACATGGTCATTCCGTTATTTGTTGGGCGCGAAAAATCAATTCGCTGCCTGGAAGCTGCCATGGATCATGATAAAAAAATCATGCTGGTCGCTCAGAAAGAAGCGTTAACGGATGAACCAGGCATTGACGATCTCTTTTCGGTTGGGACTGTGGCATCTATTTTGCAGATGCTGAAACTGCCGGATGGTACGGTAAAAGTGCTGGTCGAAGGTCTGGAGCGCGCAACGATTGTCAATCTGACTGATAACGGTGAACACTTTGTCGCTGATGCCGCACAGATTGAATCACCAGAGCTTGATGAGCGTGAGCAGGAAGTTTTGATGCGCACAGCCATCAATCAGTTTGAAGGTTATATCAAACTGAATAAAAAGATACCGCCTGAAGTGCTAACTTCTTTGAACAACATCGAAGACGCCGCGCGTCTGGCTGATACCATTGCCGCACATATGCCTCTGAAACTGGCTGATAAGCAATCAGTGCTTGAGATGTATGATGTCAACGAGCGTCTGGAATATCTGATGGCAATGATGGAGTCGGAGATCGACCTGCTGCAGGTTGAAAAACGGATCCGCAATCGCGTCAAGAAACAGATGGAAAAAAGTCAGCGTGAGTATTATCTCAATGAGCAGATGAAAGCGATTCAGAAAGAGTTAGGTGAGATGGACGAGACGCCTGATGAAAATGAAGCGCTGAAGCGAAAAATTGATGCGGCACGTATGCCGAAAGAGGCGCGTGACAAAACAGAAGCCGAGCTGCAAAAACTGCGGATGATGTCGCCGATGTCGGCCGAAGCAACGGTCGTACGCGGATACATTGACTGGATGGTTCAGGTACCGTGGCATGCCCGTAGCAAAGTAAAAAAAGATCTTCTTAAAGCAAAAGAGACTCTGGATGCTGATCACTTTGGTCTTGATCGTGTTAAAGAACGCATTCTTGAGTATCTCGCGGTTCAGAGCCGGGTGAGCAAGTTGAAAGGGCCGATTTTATGTCTGGTCGGACCGCCTGGCGTGGGTAAAACCTCCCTCGGACAATCCATTGCCAAAGCAACAGGACGAAAGTATGTGCGCATGGCATTAGGTGGCGTGCGTGATGAAGCAGAGATTCGCGGACACCGGCGTACCTACATTGGCTCTATGCCGGGTAAATTGATTCAGAAAATGGCAAAAGTAGGCGTTAAAAACCCACTTTTCCTGTTGGATGAGATCGATAAAATGTCTTCTGATATGCGTGGTGATCCGGCGTCGGCATTATTAGAGGTGCTTGATCCTGAACAGAATATTGCATTCAATGACCATTACCTCGAAGTTGATTATGATCTTTCTGACGTGATGTTTGTCGCGACATCGAACTCCATGAATATTCCAGCGCCTTTACTGGATCGTATGGAAGTGATTCGTCTCTCCGGTTACACAGAAGATGAAAAACTGAATATTGCTCGTCAGCATTTACTGCCAAAGCAGATTGAGCGTAATGCACTGAAGCCTCATGAATTGACGGTAGATGAAAGCGCAATTGTGACAATCATTCGCTACTACACACGGGAAGCGGGAGTGCGCAGTTTGGAGCGTGAACTCTCTAAACTGTGCCGCAAGGCGGTCAAAGCGTTACTGATGGACAAAAAGCTGAAACATATTGAGATCAATGCTGAAAACCTGAAAGATTATCTCGGGGTTCAGCGTTTTGATTACGGACGTGCCGACAGTGAAAACCGCGTTGGACAGGTTACCGGACTGGCATGGACTGAGGTGGGTGGCGATCTGCTCACCATTGAAACCGCCTGCGTGCCAGGGAAAGGAAAACTGAGCTATACCGGCTCACTGGGCGAGGTGATGCAGGAGTCTATTCAGGCAGCGCTGACAGTGGTACGTGCCCGGGCTGAAACACTGGGTATCAACGCTGATTTTTATGAAAAGCGTGATATCCATGTGCACGTTCCTGAGGGGGCGACACCAAAAGATGGCCCCAGTGCAGGTATTGCAATGTGTACGGCTCTGGTTTCGTGTTTAACCGGCAATCCGGTACGCGCCGATGTTGCCATGACGGGGGAAATCACCCTGCGTGGACAAGTGTTACCTATCGGTGGGCTGAAGGAGAAGCTGCTTGCAGCCCATCGCGGTGGTATTAAGACCGTGTTGATTCCTGATGAAAATAAACGCGATCTTGAAGAGATTCCTGATAATGTAATCGCCGATCTCGACATTCACCCGGTGAAACGCATTGAGGAAGTACTCACGCTTGCGCTGCAAAACTCGCCCTTCGGCGTTGAAACCAGTACAAGTAAAGCGTGATTTGGAACAAAAATAGTTGAAAACTAAATCTGGCGAGTAAAAACGTACTTGCCAGCTTTTTTTTGTGCCGTTACCTTAGTAGCCAACTGAATCGGTGCGACTGTGATTCAGTTGCAAGAATGCTATTCATTGCAAGCAGGACGCTTGCTGCGATTTTAAAAGCCTAAAGGGGAAGAGTGTGAATAAGTCACAGTTAATTGACAGTATTGCTGAGAAAGCTGAGATTTCTAAAGCGGCTGCTGGTCGGGTGCTTGACGCATTTATAGAAGCGGTGACGGAGTCTCTCAAAACGGGTGATGATGTCGCGCTGGTGGGATTCGGCACCTTCACCGTTAAAGAACGTGCAGAAAGGTCAGGAAGAAATCCACAAACAGGAAAAGAAATTACTATTCCTGCCGCTAAAGTACCTGGATTCCGTGCTGGCAAGGCGTTGAAAGATGCGGTTAATGGGTAACTGAATTGCCATTAACCTGGCAAATTCTCTGTTGACTGAGGATCGTCCTCTCAATCTCATGTATGATAGAGGCATATCATTTTGGTATGCCTTTTTTATTGTAGTTCCCGCAATCATTCAGTGAATGTGGTTGAATGGTCAATTTTTACGTTACTATGCACAAGTGCTGACCATGAATATGCTCAAAGGCAGGGGCAGGCACTACAGTTTTCCTTCTTACTACAGCGGAGTGTTGTCACATCATGATGGACAATCTACGTGCGGCGTCGAACCATGTCGTGCTTAAAATTATTCTGGGACTGATCATCATCTTTTTTCTCCTCAGTGGAGTGAGTAGTTATCAGTTCGGCGGGAACAGTGACTTTGCCGCAGATGTTAATGGCGAAAAGATTAGCCGGGCCCAGTTTGAGCGAGTTTTTTCTGGAGAGCGTCAGCGTCAACAACAAATGTTGGGTGAGCAGTTTTCTCAATTAGCCTCAAACCCCGCTTATATGCAGAGTCTGCGCCAGCAGGTTTTATCGCAGATGGTAGATGAAAAGCTGATAAGCCAGTATGTAAAGACCCTGGGACTGTCAGTCAGTGATGATCAGATAGCCCAGGCAATTTTTGCTGAACCAGTTTTCCAGACTGATGGTAAATTCGATAATGCTAAGTATCAGCGTCTCATCAATAATATCGGTTTTTCCACTGAACAATATGCTGAGTCATTACGCAAGCAACTCTCTGCGCAGCAATTGATCACCGGTCTGACAAATACCGATTTCATGCTTAGTGATGAAGTGGCCGCGACAATCAATCTGGTTGCTCAGACGCGTACGATTCGTGAAGCGACAATTAATGTCTCAGGCCTGACTGACAAGCAGACTGTCAGCGAAGATGAAGCCAGGCAGTACTACGAGAAAAATAAGCTTACTTTTCTGGCATCTGAACAATATCGTGTCAGTTACATCAAGCTTGACCTCGCATCATTAGCGCAGACAGCGGATGAAGCCGAAATTGAGAAATGGTATCAGGAACATACGGACGATTATGGACAGCCCGAGCGCCATCGTTACAGTATGATGCAATTTAAAACGCAGGAAGATGCCGAGCGTACTCTGGCTGAACTGGGTAAAGGTGCAGATTTTGCAACTCTGGCAAAACAGCATTCGACTGACCCTATTTCCGCCCCTAAAGGTGGGGATTTGGGATGGCTTGAGCCCTCGACTACGGCTGAAGAAATCACTCAGGCGAGATTGAAAAATAAGGGTGACACCTCTGGTGTGATCAAATCATCTGTCGGTTTTTTAATTTTACGTCTTGATGATATTCAGCCAGCCAAAGTCAAACCTTTATCTGAAGTGCAAGACACTATTGCTGATAAAGTGAAGCAGGAAAAAGCGCTTGATGCTTATTATAAATTGCAACAGGGCGTCAGTGAGGCGGCAAGCAATGACAATACCTCATTGGAATCGGCAGAAAAGGTTGCAGGTGTCAAAGCGGTTAAAACTGACTGGTTTACACAAAGCACTCTGCCTGCAGCTCTGAATTTTAAACCTGTAGAGCAGGCTATTTTCTCAGGCAGACTGATCGGTGCTGACGGCAGCCAGGGTAATAATTCTGAAGTCATCAGTGTTGAAGGGGATCAGGCTTTTGTGTTGCGTGTGACCGACCATAAACCTCAGGCTACCAAAGCGTTCAATGAGGTAGAAGCACAGATCACTACACTGCTTAAGCAGCAGAAAGCAAAAGCTGAAGCTCAACTTCTCGCCGATAAACTGTTAGCTGAATTAAGAGCTGGTGATGCCACAGAGCAGATGAAGGCAGCGAAGATCAGTTTTGGTTCTCCGGTAACAGTAAACCGGAACAGCAATGGTCAGGTAGCACAAACTGTTTTTGCGATGTCACCAAAAGAGGGAAAAACCTCTTACACTGTCAGTGATGATGACGCGGGTAATCTGGTCATTATCGCTCTGGATAAAATTGGCGTCACTGAAATACCGCAGGAACAACGACAAGCCATGGTTGAAGGCATGACCAGTAGCAACGCACAAATCACCTTTGCGGCGTTACTCTCCAACCTGAAGAAAGAAGCGAAGATTAAGTACGGCCCGGCAGCCGTCGACAGCCAGTAATCCTCGCAAATTTCCTGCAACTTATTGCATCTGTCCGGGGCCGCTTTTGCGGCCCTTTCCATATTCTTCTCTTAGCAATACTCTTCATTTATCAATCATCCTAGTCTGGAGGCTCTTTGATAAACCGAGAGGAAAAGAATAATGAAAACCCGAAATTGTAAGTGGATTTTGTTTTTAATGACGCTCCTGGCAGGGACTGCTATGCCTTTGACCGTTCAGGCCGAACAACTGGCGCAAGAGGAAAATAGCACACAAACCAATCAGGTGCCCGGAGAAAGCGTGAATATAAATCAGGCGACAGCACAGGAACTGGCGGCAGCCCTGAATGGGGTGGGGTTAAAAAAGGCTGAAGCTATCGTCAGTTACCGTGAACAGAACGGTCCATTTACTCAACCAGAGCAGCTAAAAGAAGTGCCGGGTCTGGGGAACATGCTGGTGGAACGCAACCTTTCTCGTATCACACTGTAAACACTTTTTACTTGTCGATGAAGCAGACAGAGAAGAGTTTGCTGGCAACCACACCCAGGTGTGTGGTTGCTGCAATGCTGACCACGTTATACACGACAGCAGTACACTGACAGAAAAAGGGGGTTACAACGATAAGTGATGAGAGGGAAGTCCGGTTTTTTCCAGCATGCTACGGCATACTTCATCCCGAGCAGCAAGATAACGCTGTAACCCTTCGGCCCGAAGATGACAAGCTGCACATTCACCACACCCTTCACCCTGAATGCCGTTGTAACAGGTTAATGTCTGTTCACGTACCAAAGATAAGTGTTGCCAGTAATCTGCCAAAGCCCAGGTTTCAGCTTTGTTCAGCCACATCAACGGGGTAGAGAAAACAATATCGCGCGCCATTCCAAGATTTATGGCCTGGTTAAGTGCTCTGACAAATTGATCGCGGCAGTCAGGATAACCAGAGAAATCAGTTTCACAGACGCCAGTTATTACGGTACCTGCTCCTACCTGATAAGCGTAGATTGAGGCCAGAGTCAAAAACAGAATATTGCGTCCGGGCACGAAGGTGGAAGGCAGCTGATCACTGCTGCTATCAAACGCAGGTACCGGTATATTAGCTCTGGTAAGGCTGCTGACTGCCAATTCATTGAGTAAAGTCACATCAAGGATTTTGTGTGCTTTGATACCCAACTGCGAAGCCAGCGTCTTTGCAATGGTGATTTCGTGACGATGGCGTTGTCCATAATCAAAGGTAACGCAATGCACGTCCTCATACTGTGCCAATGCCTGGATGAGACAGGTGGTAGAGTCTTGTCCACCACTAAAAACCACTACTGCTCGAGTCATAGCCCTTATCCCGGTACGCTGTATATAGCGGATATGGTATCGTTTGATGCCAGCGATGAAAAGAGAGCGAGCGACGATTACTGGAATTCATCGCTGGCTGAGACTCGCTATTTTTGAAAGCGTTTATACTGAGAGTGGAGAAGCCCCTTGTCTGACAGCACACTTGATAAAAAAGATTTGATGCTACTCTCACTGTTGCAACAGGATTGTACTTTGTCGTTACAGTCCCTGGCGGATTCAGTGCATCTGACAACCACGCCATGCTGGAAAAGGCTCAAACGACTTGAAGATGAAGGTTATATTCGGGGACGAGTTGCGCTACTTAATGCTGAAAAATTATCACTGTCACTGACTGCATTTATGCTCATTAAAACGCAGCAGCATAGCAGTGAATGGTATAAATCGTTTGCAGATATTGTTAAAGGCATACCGGAAGTGATGGGGTGTTACAGAATGGCAGGTGAGTATGATTATCTTTTGCATTTGCAGGTGGCTGATATGAAAAGCTATGATGCATTATATAAACGTCTGGTGAAAGGCGTTCCAGGTCTGATCGATGTCACCTCCAGCTTCGCGATGGAAGAGATCAAATATACCACTGCATTGCCTCTCTCCTGAGAGGATGTCAACAGGCTAATAGGGATGATGTTACGTGCGCTTATTTAGTCAGCTTAGTTGGTTCTTTCGCCGGGAGTGGCGGCGTTATGGCGGTGCAGTATTACTACTGGTGGTGATTTCGCTATTACAACTCATCCCTCCACGTATCGTCGGAATCATTATTGATACCACAACCCACCAGCAAATGACCTCAACCAGATTGATGTTGTGGACTGGCTGCATGGTGATTATTGCAGTCATGATCTATTTATTACGCTATCTGTGGCGAGTATTGTTGTTTGGAGCTGCTTACAAACTCGCGGTAGAGCTACGGCAGGCATTTTATCATCAGCTCAGTCGACAAAATGCAGCGTTTTATCAGCGTCATCGCACCGGCGATTTAATGGCCCGTGCTACCAATGATGTTGACAGAGTAGTGTTTGCTGCAGGGGAAGGGGTATTAACACTGGTTGACTCCCTGTTTATGGGGGTGGCGGTGCTGATAGTCATGAGCACACAAATCAGCTGGCAACTTACACTGCTGGCATTGCTTCCTATGCCAGTTATGGCTGTGATTATCAAACGTTATGGTGACATTTTGCAGCAGCGTTTCAAACGCGCACAGGAAGCGTTCTCACTGCTCAATAATCAGGCGCAGGAGAGCCTGACAAGTATCAGAATGATCAAAGCGTTTGGACTGGAAAACAGGCAGTCAGCACAGTTCGCTGCCACGGCGAAAGAAACCGGTGAGCGTAATTTGCAGGTTGCCCGGGTTGATTCCCGCTTTGACCCGACAATTTACATCGCAGTGGGAATGGCAAACCTGTTTGCTGTTGCTGGCGGGAGTTGGTTTGTCTGGCAGGGAACGCTGACTCTGGGTGAACTTACCAGTTTTATTATCTATCTTGGATTGATGATATGGCCGATGTTGGCGTTGGCATGGATGTTCAATATTGTTGAGCGCGGGAGTGCGGCCTGGGAGCGGATACGTAGCTTGCTTGATGAGGCACCGGTACTGACCGACGGCAATGAAAAATTACCTCCCGGGCGTGCTGATCTGACAGTGAATATCAAGCGTTTCTGTTTCCCTGAGACGTCTGCACCTGTATTAGAAGACATCACTGCTACAGTACAGCCCGGAAAGACGCTGGCATTCTGCGGCCCGACAGGGAGTGGGAAAACAACGTTGCTGAATTTGTTACAGCGTCAGTTCGACGTCACAGAAGGTGATATCTGTTATAACGGCAGGCCGCTACGCAATTTGTCTATCTACAACTGGCGGCAACGGCTCGCCGTGGTAAATCAGACCGCTTTTCTGTTCTCTGACACTGTGGCTAATAATATTTCACTGGGTGCACCTTCAGCCAGCCAGCAGGAGATTGAGCGTGCGGCAAAGCTGGCTTGTGTGCATGAAGACATCATGCATTTTCCTGATGGTTATCAGACTGAAATTGGTGAGCGTGGCGTGATGCTCTCAGGGGGACAAAAGCAACGACTATCCATCGCGCGAGCTTTATTGATGAATGCTGAAATACTCCTGCTCGACGATGCGCTATCAGCAGTGGATGGACAGACAGAAAAGCGCATCCTGGATAACCTGCGGCACTGGGGTGTAGATAAAACCGTTATCATCACCGCGCATCGGCTTTCAGCGTTGAGTAGCGCAGATGAAATAGTAGTACTGCACCGCGGCACGGTTTCACAAAGAGGTGAGCATAGCATGCTGATTGAGCAGCCAGGATGGTACAGTGAAATGTATCGATACCAACAAATCGAGGCATCACTCGACGACGATGAGATGGACGGGCACGTCAATGGCTGAAAACACGATGATGTGGCCGACACTCAAGCGGCTTCTTGCGTATGGTTCACCATTTCGTAAACCACTTATTACAGCCACTCTGATGTTGTGGGTTGCGGCAGCGGCTGAAGTGAGTGGCCCGGTACTGGTCAGTTACTTTGTCGATAATTTTCTGGCAAAACGTAACATGCCATTGACGCTGGTTTGTGGATTGGTAACCAGCTTTATCCTGCTACAACTGCTGGCGGCGTTTCTGCACTATACACAATCACTGCTGTTCAATCGGGTTGCCGTAGGGGTGGTGCAACAGCTTCGTACAGACGTCATGGATGCCGCACTACGGCAGCCTTTGAAAGCATTTGATACTCAGCCGGTAGGGCAATTAATCTCGCGGGTGACCAATGATACGGAAGTGGTGCGCGATCTCTATATCACTGTAGTGTCAACACTACTGCGTAGTGCGGCGTTGGTCAGTGCAATGTTGATTGCAATGTTCAGTCTCGACTGGCGTATGGCGCTGGTCGCCATGCTGATTTTTCCTGCCGTTATCACGGTGATGTTGATTTATCAACGTTACAGTACCCCGATCGTTCGTCAGGTTCGTAGTTTTCTTGCCGAGATAAACAACGGTTTTAATGAAACAATCAGCGGCATGGGTGTCATTCAGCAGTTTCGTCAGCAGGCCCATTTTGGTCAGCGAATGAGTCGTGCCAGCGAATCACATTATCAGGCTCGCATGCGCACACTGCGCCTTGACGGTTTTTTGTTACGTCCTTTGCTGAGTCTGTTTTCTGCTTTGATACTCTGTGGCCTGATGTTGTTATTTGGGCTCTCTTCGGCAGGCAGTATTGAGGTCGGTGTGTTATACGCATTTATCAGCTATCTGGGGCGACTGAATGAGCCACTTATTGCACTGACAACACAGCAGTCGATACTTCAGCAGGCGGTTGTCGCTGGCGAACGTATTTTTGCCTTAATGGATGCACCTCGTCAGCATTATGGTAACGACACCAGCCCTGTTCATTCTGGTCGAATTGATATTGAAAATGTCACTTTTGCTTATCGGCAGGATGTGAACGTCATTCATCAACTCAGTTTAACAATACCTTCCGGGAGTTTCGTTGCTTTTGTCGGGCATACGGGAAGTGGTAAAAGCACACTGGCGAATTTGATTATGGGCTATTATCAGCCTCAGCAAGGTGAAATCTTTCTCGACCAGCACCCCATTAACAACCTGAGCCATTCGGCGTTGCGTCAGTCTGTGGCGATGGTGCAGCAGGATCCGGTTATTCTGGCTGACTCGATGTTGAGTAATGTAACTCTGGGACGTGAGATCACTGAAGAGCAAGTCTGGCAAGTGCTTGAAACTGTGAAGCTTGCTGAGTTGGCCAGACAATTACCTCAGGGCCTACACACACAGTTAGGAGAGAACGGTAACATCTTGTCTGTGGGGCAGAAACAGTTACTCGCTATCGCCCGTGTGATGGTTCAGACACCGAAAATTCTTATTCTTGATGAAGCCACCGCCAACATTGACTCAGGTACTGAGCTACTGATTCAACAGGCACTCAAAATTGTGCGGCAGAGTACGACCCTGGCAGTCATCGCTCACCGCCTGTCGACAATCACCGAAGCAGATACTATTTTTGTTTTGCATCGGGGCATGGTGGTCGAGCAGGGAACACATTTTCAGTTACTTGAGAGGCGAGGCAGGTACTGGCAGATGTATCAATTACAACAAGCCGGCGACACACTATTGCAGGACCAAACGTCGGAATGGTAATTGGTTGCACCCTTATCATGCATGCCAGTCGCTACTGCACGCCGCCTTGCACCAGAGGGTGGCGTAAAGCACCTTTTTAGTGCACCTTGCCGTTACTGACTTCACTGACAGGTTTCCCATCACTTCAAACAAGCCTTGTCAGGCGCTCTTGTGCAGAAAAAAAACAAATTTATACAGATGGCACAGCCTTTGCTTTATCAGGGAATATGAGCTGAAACTTGACCGTATTAAATGCCTGGAGGGAAGTGTATGAAACTGGTTACTGTAGTAATCAAACCATTTAAGCTTGAGGATGTGCGCGAAGCATTATCTTCTGTTGGTATACAAGGTCTGACGGTGACAGAAGTGAAAGGATTTGGACGTCAGAAGGGGCATGCGGAATTGTATCGTGGTGCAGAATACAGCGTTAACTTTCTGCCTAAAGTGAAAATTGATATCGCTATTGCTGACGATCAAGTGGATGAAGTCATTGATATTATCAGCAAAGCTGCTTATACCGGTAAAATCGGTGATGGCAAAATTTTTGTAGCTGAATTACAGCGGGTTATCCGCATCCGTACTGGTGAAACTGACGAAGCCGCACTATAACCCTCACGCTGAAAGGTGGAATAGATGAAAAAAAGTATCGCCAAATTCGGCTTGGGAAGCCTGGCATTTTTACCCTCCTTAGTTATGGCTGCTGACCCGGTTGTGGCAGACAAAGCTGATAACGGATTTATGATGATTTGTACGGCACTGGTGCTGTTCATGACCTTGCCAGGTATCGCGCTTTTTTACGGCGGTCTCCTGCGTGCGAAAAATGTGCTGTCGATGATGACTCAGGTATCCGTCACCTTCGCTTTGGTATGTGTACTTTGGCTGATTTATGGTTATTCGCTGGCGTTCAGCGAAGGTAATGCTTTCTTTGGTGGCTTCAGTATGGCGATGCTCAAGGGCATTGAATTGAAGGCATTAGTTGGGAGCTTCTATCAGTATATTCATGTTTCATTTCAGGCTTCATTCGCCTGCATTACCGTTGCTTTGATACTAGGCGCTATTGCTGAGCGGGTCCGTTTTTCCGCTGTGCTGATTTTCGTCGCTATCTGGTTCACCTTCTCCTATTTGCCAATTGCTCACATGGTATGGGGCGGTGGCTTACTTGCACAAGACGGCGCGCTGGACTTCGCTGGTGGTGCGGTTGTTCACATCAACGCTGCTGTTGCTGGTCTGGTTGGCGCTTATATGGTCGGTAAACGTGCCGGGTTCGGTAAAGAAGCTTTCAAACCTCACAGCCTTCCTATGGTTTTCATCGGTACCGCTATTCTCTACGTCGGCTGGTTTGGCTTTAACGCGGGTTCCGCAAGCGCAGCTAATGAAATTGCTGGTCTGGCATTCATCAATACGGTAATGGCTACGGCTGGCGCAATGTTGAGCTGGACATTTGGCGAGTGGGCTGTACGGAGTAAACCGTCACTGCTTGGTGTCTGTTCCGGTGTTATCGCAGGGCTAGTTGCAATCACGCCAGCCTGCGGTTATGTAGGCGTCGGTGGGGCATTGATTATTGGTCTGGTCGGAGGAATTGCAGGTCTGTGGGGTGTTACTACACTGAAAAAATGGTTGCGGGTTGATGATCCTTGTGATGTTTTCGGTGTTCATGGTATTTGTGGAATCGTCGGATGTATTTTGACCGGGGTCTTCGCCTCTTCATCTCTTGGCGGGGTCGGTTATGCTGAAGGTGTAACGATGGGGCATCAGGTTTGGATACAACTCTTAAGTGTGGTAGTTACAATCGTCTGGACCGCAGTAGTCGCCTTTGTCGCCTTTAAAATCGCAGATAAAATAGTTGGCCTGCGATTGCCCGAAGATCAGGAGCGTGAAGGTCTTGATGTTAATAGTCATGGTGAAAATGCCTATAACCACTAATTTTTCCTGGAGTGTTACACTGACAGCCCCTGTTTACAGGGGCTGTTTTTTTATATGAACAGAGTGTGCTTGTATCCTCTTATTGTTTATCAGAGTAATAACTGGATGGTTTGGTTTTATTTGTTGTTTATGTTAATTTTTTCTTAAATTGGTTAATGAAATTAAGTTTCGGGAAAAACATGGCATTTTATGCCATGATAGATAGAGTAAAAATGTACAGGCTGTGTTCAGAGAACAAAAACCAGAAACAGCCCATTTGATGGAGACAATGATAATGAAAGTGTTACCACTATTAGCCAGTATTTTTGCTGTTACTTTACTGTCAGGTTGTGTAAACCATAAAAACTCACCAGCGAAAACAACGATACCTCAGGCAGAAAACGCAGCTACAGAAGAGCCGGCGGTAAAGGGTGTAATTGTACTGGGACATCGCGCTGTTTTACCGGCAGATGCCGCATTGACGGTCAGGCTTTCTGATATTTCACGTGCGGATGCGCCTGCCAGCATATTGTCACAAATAGTAGTATTAACCTGTGGCACGCAGCCACCTTTCAGTTTCAGTCTGCCGTTTGATGCGACAGATATTGCGCCACACGGCAATGTTACGTTGAGTGCTACGGTGAGTGTTGGCGGAAAAGTTACTTTTATTAACGACGAAGTTATACCCGTGATTACTAATGGCGTATTGGACGGAGATATCGTGCTCAAGGCTGTGCCATCAATGCTTTCTCCGTCTGGAACTACTCAGTAAGATGCATTCAGTTTATCCTTGCCAGCGATAAAGCTTCAGAGGGATCCTGCCTTCCGGGCTGACAGCTACGCCTTCCTGTTGTAATGCTTGCCGCTGTCGCTGAAGATTTTCCCCACTCAGCGACACTTTCCCCTGGCTGTTTATCACCCGATACCAGGGTAATGTGCTTGTCCGTGGCAGGTTTTTCAGAATACGCCCCACCTGTCGCGCTGCACTTGGTGCGCCTGCAAACCGGGCAATGTCACCATATGTACTGACTTTTCCATAAGGAATGGCATCCAGAACCAGATAAACCCGTTGTTGCAACGTACTATCAGACCACATAAATACCCCTGTTTCCGTTGAGACACACTCACCTTCAATAGACTAGCGTAATTTCAATAGCAAAACCAAAGAGTACATTTGTATGTTCATGCTGAAGCTATACTTTCTCTGCAGAAAAGAGACTGCAACCTGTAGATGAGAGCGATGTGCATCACCGTTCTCATTTATCTCAGACAGGCAGCACTGAAAAGCAACTATCCAGGAGGGATAAGTCCGGTTAGGGTTCGTGTGGGACAAGAAAGCACCGGTTGAGCATCAATGGGTTGCATTTGTTATCGTGTTCCCTGATAATGCCCCGGCTTTGTTAATTCGAAGCAACTTCAATGGGGATTCTGCTGGTTCTCCCGCAATGCTAACTTGTGAATTCGGTCAGGTCCGGAAGGAAGCAGCCGTAGCAGGCGATGCGTGTGCCGGGATGTCGCTGGTAGAGTCCCCACCCAACGACATCCGGTCCCCACCTTTTCGTATCAGCGAACGTATTTCCACACTGAAACAGGCACTTTGTCGTACAATTTGTTCATAGTCAGTTCTGCGAGCCGATGATCAGCCGCAGAGTAAAAAATAGCTAATTCGTTTTCTGATAATTCATATTTGTTTTTTTCAATAACCCGTTCAAGTGTCTCAATAGAGCGACATCTTCTCAGGCGCATCAGATAATCATTTTTTGTAGCAAGTTTATCAGTCATTTCGGAACCGTATAGAAATTAAAACTGTTATTATGAACTATTGGTTTTTTACTGGTTCAACTGAACCAGTATATTGCTGGCGATATTTTTCCAATGAATAAACTCACTTAACTCTATGATTTCCATCCCGAAAATGGAAAACGTATTGTCAATGTAGAACTCTATTTCATTGGTTAGATGTGCATCATTTTGATGTTTTATTTTGTAAAGCATCATGAAAGCACTGACGTGATCAATTAACTCATTAAGCTGCATATGATAATCGTATGTTGGATTATTAATGCCATTTCCCACACTTTCATTATAAATCGAATAGGCACAACGATATAACATTTCGCAAAGATATTTTAGCTCTGCCTGGTCATGTTTTTTTAGTGAATATTCGTCCAATGGTGTTTTCCAAAAAAATGCTTGTTACCAGTCTGCCAGATGACAACGGAAGCATAACAGAGAATCACGGGATGGTGTGCTCAATTGCAGCTCATAAGATAATAAGCTATTTATTTATATGCTTCAAATGTAATTTTGAAAAAAATCACTATTCCTGAAAAACAATCTTCAACCATACCTTATGACTTGACCTCATCCGTCACTGAAGGCAGCTTCATGCTGCGGAGAAATTATAACATAATGATTTATAGAGTAAAAATATAAAAAACACATCACGCCGCAATGATGCAACTTGCCTGTATAAGCAGGCTGGTTAATCCCGGTTTGGTAATTTATGTTAAGTATAGTGATAGTGTATTTACACGATATCAAAAAATTTAATAAAAAGAGTGGTACATACTTCAGCTTATTTTTAATAAAGTTCACTGTCAGACAGAGTTACATTTGTCCACATTTGAAAACTGGTATTTTAAACAAAGGCGGCGGTAGTGACAGCCGGACAGATAGTTACCGGCATTACTTACTGAAAAATAGTTGAATATTACTTTCGAAAGTAAATTTTTTCCGTTCTCTTTTTATTTTATGCAGCGCAGTACAGGTACATGATTTCTGCAACATAGCGTATCCGCGGGGATCTCCGTTCTTTCTAATGTTAATTAAATTTAGTATTTACATTAATAATTTGAAATAAAAATAATAATTTATTTACGTTTGGCTGACGTAGCATGTGGTTATGTTATAACATATTGTTGGGTGGTCGATGTTGTCTTCCTGTCATTTTCATCCGGGACACTGGTTCAGGTTATCTCTCTCCGTCAGGCTTTCTCTGGCTTGTATTCCTGTTAGTTTGCTGCTGTTGGCAACTTATTGGGCTGCTTCCTAATGTTGCAACTCAATCAACTGCGTGTCGGTTATAACGGTCGTCCGGTGACAAGCCCTATAAATGGCGTATTTGCCCCTTTTACCATGACCTCAATCACCGGGGTGAACGGCGCGGGAAAATCTGCATTATTAAAAACGCTTGCAGGCTTACAACCACTGATTGACGGGGAGATAGTTCATCCCTGGCCTGCCAGTAAAATCGCCTGGCTACCACAGTATGCTGAAATTGACTCACAGATACCGTTGAGTGTCTTTGACATGGTAGCAACAGGCTGTTGGCCTGAGTGTGGTTGGTTTCGCGGCATTAATCGGAGTATGAAGCAGCGTATTCACAGCGCACTGGAGAGTGTAGGAATGGCAGAAGCTGCTGAACTGTTACCGGGGTCTCTGTCAGGCGGCCAGTTACAGCGCGTACTTTTTGCCCGCATGCTGGTGCAGCAGGCCGATTTGCTGCTGCTGGATGAACCTTTTTCAGCCGTTGACAGGCAGACCACGCAGAAACTTATCATGTTGTTAAAACAACTCCAACTGACCGGAAAGACGGTGTTGGTGGTACTACATGATCATGCGTTGATAGAGGACCATTTCCAGCAAATACTGTCACTCGATTCATGCAGCGAGGACCTGGCAGAGAGCAGAACAGCTTATATTGTACCAGCATCGTTGACGGAGGAAGATGCGTGATTGCTTTTTTCCTCCATCCCTTTATCGAATTCAGCTTTATGCGTAATGTAGTGGTCAACTAATTTTGGCCACACGACCTGACTGTTCGTGGAACAGCCGCTCTGATTCATTTGGCGTTAAGCCACCGTTATACCAGTGGGGCCGGGTGGCACTGTAATAGCCCGTGATGTAGCTGATTATCGCGCTCTGAGCCTCGTTGAAGCTGTTATAGCCCTTCGTCGGCACCCATTCGGTCTTCAGGCTCCGGAAGAACCGCTCCATCGGGGCATTATCCCAGCAGTTACTCCGGCGACTCATGCTCTGCTTTATCCAACAGCGCCACAGAGCCTGCCGGTACTGACGGCTGGTATAGTGGCTGCCCTGATCGCTGTGGAACATCACGCCTGTTGGCTTACCCCGAAGCTCCCAGGCCATCTGCAATGCTTTGACCGTGAGGGCCGAGTCCGGCGACGTCGATATCGCCCAGCCCACAGGTTTGCGGGCGAACAGATCCAGCACTGCTGCCAGATAAGCCCAGCATTTTCCCGTCCAGATATACGTCACATCGCCGCACCAGACCTGATCCGGCGCGGTAACCGCGAACTGCCGGTCGAGATGGTTCGGTATTTCAATGTGTTCGTTCCCGCCGCGTTTGAATTTATGCGCCGGGACCTGGCAACTGGCGATATCCAGCTCTTTCATCAGCTTACCGGCCAGCCATCGCCCGAGTCTGACGCCCTTAGCGCTGACCATCGTGGCGATACTTCTCGCGCCAGCAGAGCCACCACTGGCGTTCCAGACTTCACTGACGAGACTCCGTTTAACGGCACGCTCGGCGTCAGAATCCCTGCCATTTTTACGAATGTAGCGATAACTGCTTCGGTGAACACCGAACAGCCGGCCCAATGGCGCTACCGGGTAGTGCGCCCTCAGACTGTCTATTATCGTGAACTGTTCAGGGAGTCCGGCATCAAGAGCGCGGTAGCCTTTTTTAGGATTTCATTCTCCATTTCAAGGCGTTGTATCCGTTTTCTCATTTCCCTGAGTTCAGTCTGCTCAGGCGTCAGAGGCAGCCCCGGGGGCGTTTTCCCCTGGCGCTCGATACGTAACGATTTTACCCGGCGGTTGATGGCGGAGAGGCTGACGTTCATCGCCTTAGCCGCCTCGCCGTGAGTGTAGTTCTGATCCAGGACCAGTTTTGCCGCTTCGACTTTAAATTCAGCAGTAAATGCTTTGCTCATTGGTTCACCTATAAGATGTTGAGGTGAGCATATCACCTCTGCTCAGGTGGCCAAATTCAGTGTGCCACTACAGGCTCAGGTTGAACAAGCCGAGGCGCGTTAGTAACCGGGTAGGAGGACTTATCCACATATACAGCTCTTATTTTTAAGAGATCTTTTTATATTGTTTTTAAACCTTTTTAGCATGCTCCCAGAGCTGGCACGGACTGCGGAGAAGCCAGCGTGACAAAATGCCCTGATGCCGTGACAAAATGCCCTGATGCCGTGACAGACTGCCCTCAGAAGTGGGTTTAGCTGAGACAATTCGCCCTCAATATTGTGACAAATTGCCCTGAACTATCTTTAAAAACATAGAGTTATTGACAAGCTACTACCGGCGTGACAACCTTTAAACCTGTCACGACACCGGAGCAACTGATACCCGATGACCACTGAAATACACCTGGCAGATAAACCCAAAAAAGTGGGTCACCGCATCGTACAGTCAAATGAACTGACGGAGGCCGCCTACAGTTTGTCTCGCGATCAGAAACGCATGCTCTATCTGTTTGTTGACCAGATCCGCAGAAAGGAAACCCCCGGTAGCGAAGACTTCCACGACTGTAAGTGCGAAATTGCCGTAGCCTACTATGCAAAAACTTTCGGCCTGACTTCTGCAGAAGCAAGTAAAGATATTCGCAACGCCCTGAAGAATTTTGTTGGTAAAGAAGTCGTGTTTTACCGGCCGGAGGAGAATAAGGGTGATGAGAAGGGCTATGAGTCTTTTCCCTGGTTTATCAAACGTTCACACAGCCCTGCACGAGGTCTCTACAGCGTTCATCTGAACCCTTATTTAATCCCTTACTTTGTCGGATTATAGAATCGCTTTACCCAGTTCCGCCTGGGAGAAACCCGCGAGATCACCAGTCCCTATGCTATGCGGCTCTACGAATCTCTGTGTCAGTACAGGGGCGACAAGACATACGGTATCGTTATACTGGGTATAGAATGGATGATTGAGCGCTATCAGCTGCCGCAGAGTTATACCCGCATGCCCGATTTTCGACGCAGATTTCTTGTCCCGGTTGTCGAAGAAATCAACCGCCGTACTCCGTTAACGGTAAGCTATATCGAAAAGAAATCAGGACGGCTAACTACCCACATCGTATTTTCATTTACCGAAGTGTGACATCCGGCACTCAGTTCTGTTTTCCGTAACGCCACGTCCGAACATTCCGCCTGCGCCACGGCACATCCGATACTCTCCCATTATGACTGCTCTGTGCAGTACCAGGGCAGATTGTCACGTTCAGTTCACTTCATGAAACCATCATCCTTCCCCCTCTCTGAAACAGTCGCATACACTGTTTCCTGTAAGTGCAGTCTGTCACCCTGCATCCGGGCTTTTTCATCATGGGCAGAAATTTTTACTGAGAAAAGGGCGGATTGTCACAGAACGGATCGCTGACTGATATCCCCGCAGAACGGAAAAGTGGGATACGTCAGGGTGGACAGGGTTCAGCAGTCCTCACGGCATGCCGATATTAATGCCCTGTGCTGGAATATAGCATTGCTGCAGGGCAGTTTGTCACGCCTGAACCTGATAAATGACTGCAAGGTTTCATTGTAAGGTGAGAACCCTGAGGAGCCGGCCAGTAAGTCAGGTCCGTCGGGCCGGGGCCATGAGGGCAGTTTGTCACGGTCTGATGCGAATCATGCAGATAACCTTCCTGCCATAATACTGAGGGCTGATTGTCACAGCTGTCAGCTCCGCTGTTGGCAGGCTGCTATTGTGTTATGTCACGGCGAGGGCAGAGTGTCACGTCTCAGAAACGCCGCCAAGTGGTAACGGTGTCAGGCACCCGATCAGGAAGAGCTGAACCGCAGGACGGAGCAATCCCTAACTGCCTTCTTTTGCCCGCCTGTTAACGTTTCTGGCCAGGGTAGTGATTTGCCTGTGCCGCAGCTCGCGCTGGTGCACCTTCAACATCACCTGCATGGCAGAGCGCGGCCCGCCAGCAAGCCGGATTTCCGGGTATCCACCTAGCCTGCACAACCTGCGCGCCAGACGGATAGCGTTCAGGCCGATCCTTGCATACTGCTTTAGCCTCTCATCAAACCAGGGGCCATTCTCAGAGGGATCAGCGAGATTATCGTTAACTTCATCAAGAACAGGCCGACAGCTCTCAGCGCACCGGCAGCTCAAGAATGAAATAGAGTAATTCGGGCGGAACAGACTTCCACTCCCCGTCAATATCTTCAAGCGTGAGCACGGGTTCTGAGACGCTCGCGACCAGACCTGCATCTTCCCGCAGGGCAACACCGTAATCTGCCGCCACCAGGGTACACTTCTGTGCAAATTCCTCCTGCCTGAAGATCAGCTCGGTGTTGATATAGCGGAACTCGGCCTCGCGCTTCTCTCCGGTGTCTTCCTTCTCCCGGCGCCGTCTTTCTTCCAGCATCTACAGTTCACGCCGGAGGGTAAAATGGTGGATCAGTATCACGACGAGCAGACCGCCGGTGACGGTCACGGCCGCGGCCACCACGGGCCATGCGGTAAAAACGGTTTCAGCCACTTATGTTGTCATCAGTGCTCATCCATTGCATTCGTTATCCCTGCGTCACCTGCCGGCAGCAGCAGCGCACGCGCATCCCAGGGATCCATGGAAAATCGCACCCCCAGCTGGCGGGTGACGTCGAGCGCCAGCACCTGGGTGTACCACTCGGTGCTCTTCTCGTCCTTGTGCCCCATCATCGCCTGAATCACTTTCTTCGGCACCCCGTGCTGAACAAGGTGCATCGCAAAAGAGTCCCGGAAAGTCTTCGTGGTTATCGGCCGCACCGTGAACGTGGCCCCGCTGCGCTACGCTGCGGGTTCGCCTCCGCCTCGCGCAGCGCGGCCTGCTCTTCCCGGGTCGGGCGTCCGCGCCTGCGCGTGGCGCTCAGGATGCTGCGCTGTTTGAGGGTGTGCAGCACCACGAACGGCGACATCAGCGGAAGACCGTCCGGGCCATCCAGCACGAAGTCCTCCGCCGTCAGCGGCAGCACCTCGTTGAGGCGTCCGCCGGTGTTCCAGAACGTGTCGATCAGCAGGCGCTTTTTCAGGTCCGGCTCGTGGGACAGCAGGATGGCCACCTCGGGCGCCAGCAGGTATCGCGGCTTGGCGGTGCCGAACTCGGCCGCCAGGTTTCGCAGCGCCACCGCCGCGCCGTAGTCGAAGTAGCGCGCCACCGCCGCGCCGTAGTCGAAGTAGCGCGCCGCCGCCGGCACGTTTTCGGCGCCGATCGCGCTGTGCGAATTCTTTTGGGTTTCGCGGGGTAAGTTGCTCAATTTTTTAATCTCCGCATTGTCCGGGTGTTGACACCATTTTCGCCCATCTGTAAAGAAAAACCGACCCCAATAAATCAGCGCCCGGCTTTCCGGCGCGCGGCCGTAACCAGGCTATTTCCCTGTATACAGAGAATAACCTGGTCAGCCGGGTAAGGCACGCGCGGCTTTTCCGGGGATTATCCCGTCAGTTCACAAGGTAACGCCATGACGGGAAGGGGGGAAATCAGAAAATGGCGCCGCCGGGGAAGGCACTAGGCACTCTTGGCTGCATGCCTGGTAAGGATTGGAGTTAGCACAAGGGAGCTATCTGAGGTCGGCAGCATGGTGGTGGAATATCATCGTGGCCCTGGCTGAGCGAAACAGGATAGGCCAACGATAGTTTTACCTTCATGATTTATTGAGCGTAAGGTTGTTTACCAGTACAACGTGGCTTAAAAAAAATTCCGATATCACTGAATGACGTTTTTTTCATATTTATAAAATAATCAGAAGGTATTCTTATCTTAGTGCTTGCGTTCCTTATTAAATATTAGAAATGTGATATTCAAATTTACAATTTCTTTTGATATAAATATCGGAGAATACAAAGCAGACGTTACTCCAAGTTCGAATTTCTTGAAAAAAATCTCATGAAGATAAAACTGTCACCCATCACTAAATACTTCTCGTCTTCTACGTGCTTTCCTGCATTGCTTCACGCGTCATTTTTTTGAGGAGAGGATTACGATCATACATAATGAAACTGCGCATTGTATTAACGCAGTATCAGATGCGTGGCCAAGAATTTTTATTCGGGTACATTGCCGGTTCATCCCCCGATCGTAGGTTAGAAAAAAAATTAATTAAAGTAAGCATTGCTCCCTTTAAGCTTCGACCATCCAAGCACTTGACTTCTATCCGCATATTCAACCGGCCATCAACCCGCCTGGGGCTCCAGGCGGTATAAGGGGCATGTCTTCTTTTGCCGCTTCTCGTCAAAGCAAAATGTGTCATAGCCCCTTTGCAGAAGCTACCTTAACTTTCTCTTTGTTATGTCGTAAAGGTACCCAAAACTCCTCCTGGCCAATTACATTATTCAGTGGCAGGTCAATTAAGATAACCTCATGCATACTGGTGTTCACCGCAAGGTGAAATGGACAATAAGCCGAGCGTGTGGGTTTTAATCGGTATATTTAGGGACTTACCTCGCCCGCTAGCGCTGGAGTAATTGCGGCATCTGCGCGCCGCGCAGGGTGAGGCGAAAAACAAGTTAGGTCTCCAGTACGACAGGGGGCAGCTCATAATAACATTGAGGAAGATAGTGTTAAGGGATGCTGTGATCGACACATAAGATCTAAAAGCCGGCTCTTCCAGCCAGAGTATCAATCCCTATTGATGAGGACTTTTATGTCAAACAGTTAGTGATTTTAAACTTTTTTGCCATATGTTGGAATGACTCCAGCCCGGTGGAAATCGATAATGCAGGGAAAAAGGGGGCGGGTCCGGCAAGATCGACAACGATCAACGTCCGCTTCTGTAGCTTAAATACAAAACGCCTGATGCAGTACATCAGGCGTTTTAGCGGAATAACGCAACAATCTATGGCAGGACTAGTCGGTTCATATTTTGTATACCGATGATTGCCATGGCTTTAGACTAACCTGACTTTCAGAGAAATTATTGTTATCTAAATTCTGCACAACTAACTTCTTGATTTTTATGTCCTCGGGAATTACGTAGCTAACGTCGCTATCGCTCATATTTATAATAACAAGATATTTCTCATCTTTCAGCATTCGTGTGTATGAATAAACCTTCAAGTTGCCAGGATCCAAATCATGGTACTCTCCTAACACTAAAGCCGGCGAGGATTTCCTAATGGCAATGAGAGATTTATAATAATTAAACACAGAGTTGGGATCATCAACTTGTGAAGATACATTGATTTCCCTATAATTGTCGTTCACCTTGAACCAGGGTGTCCCTGTTGAAAAACCGGCATTAGGACCAGGGCTCCACTGGAAGGGGGTTCGGCTATTGTCGCGATTTGTCATCCTCGCATTTTTCATAAAGTATTCAGCGTCTACTTTCTTGGTATCAACCAAATCTTTCCAATACCCCTTAAGCTGCACGTCATCAAAGCTAGTTATATCTGGGAAAATGGAGTTAGTCATCCCTATTTCATCGCCCTGGTAGATAAAAGGAGTTGCTCTCTGTGTAAGATTTAAGGTGGCCAAAGCTTTGGCAGAGACGTTGCGCCATTCAGGAGTGTCATTACCGAAATGAGAGATCTGACGGGCATTATCATGATTAGTTAAAAAGAATGCACCCCAACCATTTTTTCCCGTAATCTTGTCAACATGGTCTATTGCCGACTTTAAATCAGTCAGGGACCATGGTTTGGCTTCCCAGACACTTTTTCTACCCACGAAAATTGCGTCAAATATGAATGCAAAGTTTAGCTCTTCACGTTTTGGATCAGTGAACAGGTTTACTTCTTCGGGAGGTGTCCTCCAGACTTCGGCAGAGGTTGCTATGTCTCGTCCTGCAAAAACCTTTTTATTTAGTTCTTTAACATATGCATGTACCTTCGGATCAACTACTTTCTCAACAGTCTCGCTTTTGTATTTACTAAACTGTTCTACTGTATCGTAAGGTTTCACGAAATCAGCTATGGCATCGAATCTTAAGCCCGCAACACCTCTATCAAGCCAAAATCTAATATCACTAAATACAGCTTCTTTAACATTTTTATTATCCCAGTTTATATCAGGCTGATGCTTTGAGAATGTATGGAAATAATACTGACCAGTTTTTTGAGATAGTTCCCACATAGAACCACCAAATGATGACTTATCGTTAGTTGGTGGCATTTTTGAGTCACCTTCTCGCCAAATATAAAAGTCTCGATAATGATTTTTTTTGGATTTTGAACTCTCAACGAACCACGGATGCTGATCACTTGTGTGGTTTACTACCATATCGATCATAAGTCGCATATTTCTTTTGTTCATTTCTGCAATGAGTCTGTCGAAATCACTGAGATTACCGTACTCTTTCATAACACTACGATAATCACTGACATCGTAACCACTATCTACATTTGGAGATGAATAGTGCGGTGTGAGTAGAATTGCATCAACTCCCAGCCCCTTTAAATAATCAAGCTTATCAGTAATTCCGTTAAGATCCCCAATTCCGTCACCATCAGAATCATTGAATGATCGGATGTATATTTCATAAAACACAGCCTCTTTCCACCACGGGCTGGATACAGTTTCTTTAATCTCATCAGAAGAAGACTCAGCTGAGAAACCTGAGGTGGATGAAAGTGAAAATATTATTAACGCCGATTTTAATAAAACATTTAAATTATATTTGAAGAGCACCTTAACACCTCTGCGGTAAAGCTAAATGATAGTAAATTTATATATGAAAATCTTACCTTATACTTGCCTTAATTTTTCTCGCGTAAAAACTACCGTCTCAATTTGTACTATTTAGTACAATAATAATGCTAAATCTAATGTGATGATTTAGTCAATTATTTGTTGTGTAAACTTTTTTCTAAAGAACTTTATGCTTTCAGTAGAGTTGGTTTGATACTTTTTTTTTGATGAAAAATTTACGTTATGTAAATAACTTACACGCAAATAAACTCATTAACCTCAGGCGCTATTGCCTTGTCTTGGTGCAAGATTTATTTTTAATCGTAAAAATGAGCTAATGCATTACGAGGGTCCCTTGCTAAGTCCATAGCACCTTCGACCTTTCCGATTTCATTAATAATGAGAGCATGGTATTACAGCGGCAGGTAGTTTTGAATAAATCATGCTTTTAGACTTAGTTTGGTTCAGATCACCACAATCCTGACCTTGTGGTGTTGTCACGTGGCGGAAAAAAAAGGTTCAAAATCGTCTTTGTGCTATCCAGAACCAGGTGCATACCAAACGGAGCACACCGACATTCTGGCTTTATGAGACGGGCTTCAGAAATGATATGAGTCGCCCAATACAAGTTAATGTGAACGCCCTCGACGTTAAGTAGAAGTACCCGTTTCTATTGTAACGATGCTAAGGTACATATTCGACTCATGCCGGGCGGCGCGCTGGAGTATATTGAAACCAGCTTTAGACATATGATGCTTTTGCTCAGTTGCCGAATTACTGCTCGTCCTCAGGCGGGCTATGTCCATAAACATTCTCATTAAAATCCCGTCGTACGTCGAAATTTCCCATCTGATTATCCCTTATGCCGGATCGAAAATCTCTGACAGAGGGCAAAGAACACCCTCATGAGAAACGCAGGTTTGGTGGAAGCTTTGCCTTGCAGTGGACACCGTTACTCATGAGATTCTCTTCGCAGAGCTGCCCCATATAATGTAACTGACGCAGAGATATTTTTGTGATTGGTTTGACACACGCATCGAAAAGTTAATCTGGTATATGCAGATTTCGCCTGTGATAAAAAATTGCCATAAAGAGCTGCGGCGAAAAAAACATGGCGCATGTCCTGCTGCAAACCCGGGCGCTGACTGGCCGGCATAGTAAGCAGACAGGGATATGCAAGAACCAGGCAGCGGTTTATCGGAATCAATACACTCCAGAATCTGTACAAGGCTTATTACTAGCCGCGGGCAGCCGAAAAGGCGAGATATCGGTCTAAATAACTGTTTAGTGACATGACTATGCTCCGCACCTTAGAAAAATGACGCTGCGGGGGTACCTGGAAGCATGCCGATTGTCTGAAAATACAGAGTCTAAGGTGCTTTCACCTCACTACAGTTAATAAAAATATTATTTTCAACTAGTTATAATGCTTATGGGTGTTTCACCAAAAATAAAAGGTGACGCTTTGGCCGGACACTAGCAAGTTGTCAGGAGCCTCATGGGGCCAGCCCAACTGCTGACCAACAACTTTCATAAAGTGTATACGTGGAATCACAAACAAGCCACTGGATTTATTATGTTTTATATATAAGAAAAACCCTAATTCACGAACGTTTATAGCATTCGTTGCTTGCATCATGATAGCTACGGCCTATCAAAACAGTTTTAACGATCGGTAATCTCCATTTCATATATCTCGCCACATGAATTACATTTGTTCAATCGAATTTATCTGATAAGGGAATCTAATCATTATTCATCAAAGACCATTACTTTTTTCACGCATAGGATATGCTTATAACAAAACGATTTTTTTGATTTCTTGGGTGTTGGTTATATCCGAAAGAGAGAGTTTTACTCGATTTATACTGATTTTCTATTGGTCAAACTTTAGAAGTTGGCAGCGTTGTGAGGCGTTGTCTATGTGGAGGCATTGAAAAAACGACTGGAGGAAGCTAATTAATTTTATATATCGACAGCTTCTCTATGATGATAAATATCTTTCATTTATAATTAACCCTGAGTTAAAACGTGCATAATTAAAAAAACCAGAAAGTTAACTAGCTAATCAAAAAATTAATTTACGTTACATATTTTTAGAAAGATGCCATTACTGAGAATGAGGAATTAGCAGGTTATCTTTTGTATGTTTCATTCCATTGATGTGCAGATATTTGGAATTCCGCATACACAATATAGCCCCCTTACTTCAAAAAAAAGGATTACAATATATGAGTGTTAAAGATGATGATTTCGACTCCATGATTAACCGGTACAAAGGTGACGGACCATATTTACACGATGGAAATCATGTAATGATTGATGCTGCTTCAGGAACGTTTAATCTGCCCTTTGGTTACACTAATTCACGACTCGCTGAGAAACTCAAGCGGCAAATCGACCGTTGAGTCCATCTGAGTTCAGCATATACCAAACCTATTGCAGACCAAATCCTGAACCGACTAAAGCCTCACCTCCCTGATGGGATTGATTCACTCTGGCTCAGGGATGTTTCTGGCTCAGGCGCAGTCGAAGGTGCGATTCGTATGGCACAAAAGTACACCAGAAGATCAGGTGTGATTTCACTCTTCATGTCACATCACGGTCAGTCTTTGGCCACAGCGCAGATTTCCGGGAATGCGTTTCGACTTCATCATTTTAACGCAAATATAGACGGTTCATTTAAAATCCCCGTACCAGATAGCGAACTCGCGGGAGAACATAATTCTAAGCTCCTAAATATAAATCATTCTTCAGAGCTAGAGGATTTTATCAACTATGGCTCAAGTGGCAACATTGCATGTTTGATTATTGAACCCATACTTGGTAATGGTGGCAACATTGTATTACCTGTTAGTTTTTATCGCCAAATACGAGAAATTTGTGATAAAAATAATATTGTATTAATTGCAGATGAGGTTCAGACCGGGTTTGGACGCACCGGCACTTTTTTCGCAACTACAGGTTATGCTAAGGAACTCAAGGCAGATATTATAGTTTTTGCCAAAGGTGCAGGTGGAATCGGTATCCCTACAGGGGGCATTTTGATGCGTAATAAACTCGATGTATTGGAAGCCTATGAACATTCGAATACATCCGGCGCTAACCCTTTATCCTTAACAGCTCTCAACGAGACAATCGCGATCATCGAAGATGAAAAATTACGCGATAACGTTCAACATAATGAGCATTATCTTCGTGACGCTCTGCTTAAACTGCAGAGCAATCACGAATCACTGACCAATGTCCGGGGGTTAGGCTATATGTACGGTTTTGATACGCCAAGTCCTGAAATTGCCTCAATGGTAATTGGTATTGCAGCTGATAAAGGCCTCATCTTAAGGGGATCCCGATATGGAAAAGGTCGAGCAATTAAAGTACGCCCACCGCTTATCTGTAAAAGACACCATTTAGACGAAATTATTGCTAAGCTGGATCGTACCTTTACCACGCTGGAACAACACATTAATTCTACTAAGGAAAAAACACAATGAAAGCACTTAAATTCAATGGAGAATGGGAAATTTCCCGCTGCGAAGTGCCATCTTTACATTGTATCGATTCCGACGATGTAATCGTTGCTGTTGAGGTATGTGGCTTGTGCGGTACAGATGTAGGTATCATAACCGGCGACTATCCAGTTGCCATTTCTGGAACGACACTGGGCCATGAGGCAACAGGAAAAGTGTTGGAGATAGGTACGGGCGTAACACGATTCAAACCAGGCGACCGGGTAGTAATTAACCCGACTTATTCCTGTGGAGAATGTCGGTTGTGCCAGACGGGAAACCCTAACCATTGTGAGCGTAAACAGGGAACAGAGGCTGGGGTTTCTTATGATGGTGCTTTTGCCGATCAGTATCGTGCAAAAGAGAACTATTTGCTCCATCTGGACGATCATGTCAGCTTTGAGGCTGCTGCTCTGACCGAACCGCTAAGCTGCACCATTACCGGAGTAGACAAGCTTAACATTACCCATACCAATATCCGTGCCTGCGTAGTCGGTGCAGGACCTATGGGAATGCTCTATCTGTGGTGTCTACATCTGCGCGGTGTTGAAGCATTCTTGGTGGAAAAAAATGAGCATCGCTTTCAGTTTGCAAAAGATGTTCTGCCTGACGGGGGACGTATCTACACGGACTTTGAACAGGCGATGCGAACAGAGTATGGCAGCGACGAGGAGATGTTGGATTTATGTGTTGATACTACAGGCCGTCTCTCTGAAGTTATCTTTGACCGTTTAGCCCCAGGCGGAAAGCTACTTAACGTGGCCCTGAAAGACTTTACTGCAAAGCTGGACGTGTTGAAGATAGCCGATAAAAGTTTGTCGGTAATTGGTTCAATTGACTCTCTTAATAATAGTTTCGAGCGTGCCTATGCCATGATTCGTGAAGGAAAAATACCTTTCGAAAAACTTGTAAGTCACTGTTTATCTTTCGATGATTACAATAGGGCTTTTTCAATAGTGGGTTGTGATATTATCGCGAAAAAGCTGCAACCAATCAGTGAAGGGAATTGTAAGGTATTACTGCGCATGCCTGCCATTCAGAAGGAAGATGCTTAATGAGCCCACTAAGTATTATCTTTGATATCGACGGTGTGATTGTCGATAGTGAGCAATTGCACTTCGACGTTCTTAAAACCGTCCTGCCTAAGCAGACCAATAATATCACTCCAGAGAAGCTTATCGGCCTTAGCCTGGAGGAAACTTTATCAAGCATAGGAATCGCTACTGACCAATATCGTAAAATTAAATTTCAAATCGTTTCTGCTTATAAATCCCTGATTGGACCCCGTTATCTTCGCACAGGTATTACACAGCTCATCGATAAACTTGATCAGCAAAAAATCCCGTTTGGATTTGTCTCCACTGCTACGCGAGATATCTGCCTGGCTAATATCGCCATTCTTGGACTAGAGTTGAGACAACCTCTGATAAGTTGTGACGATGTCGATCAGACAAAGCCCCATCCAGATCCTTACCTGGCTATGTTGGAACTTCTTCAAGCCACTCCTGAGCATACAATTGTTATTGAGGATACCGATATCGGTATTAAGGCAGCAACTGCAGCAGGCATTAAACGCGTTTACGGCTGGCCACATGCGCTTTCGCTCACTGAGAGCTATGTTAATGCCTATAAAGTAATTGGCTCTTTGAATGAAATCGATGAATTGTATGATATTCTCAATTCAAATATGAAGTGAAATTCAGGTGTCGGTGGTATCAAGGCCGACACCTAAAAAAGAGAACTACACAGTGGCACAGAATTATAAATTTTATTTGGTATCACGCTCGATCAACTCATCGCGGATTGCTTTTTTTATTGCCGGTCTCAGCCTTGCAACGTGGGCTCCATTGATCCCTCTCGCTAAGTCACGCATGATGGCTGACAACGGCACAATGGGCATGGTGATGCTAGCATTTGGTATCGGTTCACTATTAATGATGCCTATATCAGGTGCTCTCGCGTCACGCTATGGATGCAGGGTAGTTTTCACCTTTGCAACCGTCATCACGGGGATACTTATGCCACTACTTACAATCCTCGACACGCCATTATCTCTTGCTTTAATACTCTTTATTTTTGGCATTGGCATCGGAGCCATGGATGTGGTTGCAAACATTCATGCGGTGCAGGTCGAGAAACTGGCAGATCGCCCTATAATGTCAGGCTTCCATGCTTTATTCAGCATTGGTGGCGTTGTTGGTTCAGGAGTAGTCAGTTTGTTACTCGTTTGTGGCCAAACTCCACTCGTAGCGGTTAGCATTATCATGATGTCAGTACTCGTACTTCTTTTATGTTCTTTCGGTGGACTGCTCAGCAATTCTGAAGCCGATAAATCTATATTTTTTGTCAAACCTAAAGGAATTGTTGTGGTACTGGGTGCTCTTTGTTTTATTGCATATATTATGGAAGGTTCAATACTTGACTGGAGTGGCATCTTGCTAAGTAACAAAAGTAATGCTAATAACGTTTTTGCAGGTATAGGATATACTACATTCGCATTAGCGATGACTATCGGCCGTTTTTGGCGATCGTATAGTTAAATACTTCGGCCGCTTCAATGCATTCCTAACCAGTTCTCTGATAGCAACAACCGGCTTTATCATTGTAGTAGGATGGACAACTAGTTTAACTATGATTTCTGGGTTTTTCTTGATTGGAGCTGGTCTTTCAAACATAGTCCCCATACTGTTTAGTGCCGCAGGACGCCAAAACGCTATGCCTGTAACATTAGCTGTGTCAGCTATATCAAGCATAGGTTACTCTGGGATCCTGCTCGGTCCAGCACTCATAGGTGCCATCGCACATGAGTATAGTTTGGCAAAAGCTTTTATTTTAATTAGTATACTTTCTTTTATCCTGCCTCTGTGTAGTTATATTGTACGAAAGTAAATTTTCTATTAGACTAGTATAAAAAGATGAAGAATTTGGGAAATATGATGGATTTGAAGAGTTGTAACTGGATCAACGAACCTAAAAAATGGGTGCTGGAAGATGAAGTGCTCTATGTTGAGACAGATAGCAATACTGACTTTTGGCGAGAGACTCACTATGGTTTCACCCGCCACAGCGGGCATATATTTGGTTATGAGATTGAAGGGGACTTTACATTTCAACTCTGTATAGAAGGAGACTTTGAAAAACTTTATGATCAGGCAGGTATTATGATTGAGCTGGATCCTCAGCGTTGGTGCAAGGCAGGAATCGAGTTTTCTGATAATGAGTTTTTAATGAGCAGTGTCCTAACTCATGGCAAGTCTGACTGGTCAACAGGACTATTTCAGGGAAATCCTAAAAAGTTTTGGATGAGGGCAACGATGATAAATAACGTTTTAAGATTGCAATATTCGACCGAAGGCTTTACTTGGCCTCTCATGCGCTTATGCCCTTTTCCAAACGAAGAAAAACTTTTTGTAGGTGCCATGTGTTGTACCCCTGAGCGTGAGGGGCTCAAGATTCGTTTTAGCGAATTTCGTCTAAGTAATCCTCTGGCTAAAGATCTGCATGATCTCAGTTGACAATATTTTTTTGAAATTGACCCTTTTTATTTTGGTAATGCGATTTAGATATACAATTGGGCGGGAACACTCTATAGGTTAATTTATCCATTTCGAGGTGATTCCCTGATGTGTTAATTTTCAAGATTATTATTTATAGCTTTTAATTTTTTTTAAAACCGTTTTCACATCGGAAAAAACATTGTATCAGGGTGGTTTGAAAACACTGGTATGGCCAAGACGCCAAGTAAACTAATCAACAAAAAATAACTCAAAAATTTTAAAATGCTACTGGCCTTATTCTTTTCTTCCATTTTACTATCCTTAATACTTGTTGATTTTGAATTTACACTATGATTTTAATAGCAATACGTGAAATACTATCAATATATCCTTATGGTTATTACATTACCTAGGCTCAATTCTTTCCGGAAAGGATTTTCTTCGCGATAATGCATATATCCAATGTAAAACATTGCCAAAGATTACTGGTAAAACCCCTCACTCCCTATAATTCAAAAAAGCCTATCCATCATTTCACAATAAAAGTCAATTTTCCACCCCTTTGTAGCAGAATTAAACAGTCGTTCTTAATATATTGTATCGATAGAGATATTTCCGCATATTAACCTACTAAATATTGGATTTATTTTTTGACTGGCCTTGTTGAATGAATCGAACTTTCGGCCGTAATCAGGATCAGACCTGCGCATTCCAGATTCTGTAGCGGTATCCCGTGACCAAAAAATTTAAAATCACCAACTGGAACGTCCACAGAGCCCTGGTTAACCGGGGTTCACTGACATTCTGGCTTGATGAGACGGCCATTAAGGCCTCATATCATAAATCCGAAACCTCTTCAGATGGTCGTTCGCTACATTATTCAGAAAGGGCTATTTCCCGTTCTGATACTCAAACGCGTCTTTCGTCTCACCCTGCGTGCTGTGCAGGGTTTCATTGATACCATTTTTATCATGATGAAGCTCCCGCTTTGCTGTACGGGTTATTACTGCGTCAGCAGGCGGGCTAAGTCCGTCAACTGCCCGGTCCCCTCCACGCGCGGCGAAATTGCCCTCCGGATTGTCGACTCCAATGAAATAAAAGTTTTCGGTGAAGGGAAGTGGAAGATAAAAACTCTGTCAGGAAAAGCGCCTCATCTGTTGGAAACTTCATCTGGCGCTGGACGCGGGTAAGCATCAGGTCTTCTGCGCAGACCAGTCCCTGAATAATGTGAATGACGCGGAAGCATTCCGGGACTTATTCGTCGACCCAACGGTAAATGAAAACCTCCGGCGCCGACGGGGCTTATGACATAAAATGGTGCCACAACGAACTAATGGGCAAGAAAATTAAGTCGCTTATCCAACCGCGAACCAGGGCCGATTACTGGCTGGCGGTGTATGCCGACAGAAATCAGTAGGTGGCGAGGCAGCGTCTGACGGGGAGCAACGCTTACTGGAAACGGCACACGGCTTACAACCAGCGTTCTGTGGCAGAAACGGTGATGTGCCGCGTTAAACAGCTGCCCGGTGGGCATCTTACGCTGCGGTATTTTGATGCCCAGGTTTGTGAGGCTATGGCCGTGATCCGTTCCTTAAACAAAATGATGCGAGCAAGAATGCCAGAAAAGGTACGAATTGCCTGAGGACGTGACTGAAAGCGAGTGTGTCTTTATCGAAAACCTATTTATTCAACAAAGCCGCTCGGAGTCGGGCGGCGGGGATGGCATGGCGTGAGGGGCGTGTAAGACCGGTAGCGACATATACGCACTTTTTCCTCTGACAGCGCTGTGTTAATTCTGATGGGATTTATCTTTGAAGATTCCTAAGATTTAATATAGTGACGCCTGCTCTTAATACGCATATTTTCATCCATTGAGCGGGCGTGAACCACCCTAAAAATCCGCGGAGCGGAGTACGCTGAATTTCTGGTTTCAGGTTGTATACCAAGAACGTAATAAGAAAGCGGGCGGGACGTCAGTAAATGGGGCCTTGATGATGGGCTGCCGGCTGTAATCGAGTACACATCGTGGAGTCAGTGTGGGTAAACTTCCTTCTTCCGCGGTCCTTCCTGAAAGTCCGAGAACCGGAAAGGGCCATAAGGCGTGAGTTACAATGCCAGCACAAATGATGGCATTCAATACGACAATATGCTACGTCGTAATTTGACCATGGGGATTCGAATAAGTTGACTATATCAAGCTTCATAGATTATTCTGACAGTTACAGACCGTGTCGTTTGATAGCATTACCAGTCTGTAAATGAAATCATTAAGACTCTGATCCATATAACGAAATCTTATTAATGTAAATATGAAAAAACCTTTAACCCAAGTCTTGTAAATTAATGTTTTCCAAGGAAGAAATGAAAGCCCATTTCGGTACTCGAAAAATACATGGCTCAATCACAATTATTTATATGGAAGTCGAGATTATAATATTTTGGTGCCAATACATATCAGTGAGAAATAATTTCGACGAACAAAAATAAAAAATTTTTCTTAGTACTGAAACTTTGTCAAGAAAACAATTTATAACGCATGTTACAACTTTGCTTTTGCAGATATCACCTTAATATAATGTATTATTATTCCCTTTAAACAGAAGGCTCAGGTCGCAAGTAAACGGGCGGCTGATTATATAGAAATGAGCCATGTTTTTACATCCTATTTTAGACAGTGCAGAAAGCTTATGCGTACTCACTGTTTTTTGATTAATACTGAACTCGCTACTTATTGTTCCTGACTTATTCCCTGTCAGGAAAGCATTGATGATATCAAACTCCCTTCTTGTCAGAAACCTTCTTGCTTTTCTTTCAGGGGTGCGCCGGAACCTGTACGGATACGTTATCCCACATAAATTATTCAGAAAGTGAACCATCTCTTTTCTGTTTAATTTTAATATGTCAGAGTAGAGAATATCAGTAAGAAGCTCCTGGAAAATCCCGCATGTGATCATAATTAGTCTCGCACGAGTACGTGTAAACTCTCTGACTGACTTCATCATGCTATGACCTCCTGTTTGCCAGGAAAGCAGATCCAGAAGAACAATATCCCCATCGGAGACGTCACTCCCGACGAAGTTTTGGAGGCTTATACATTCAACCCTCTTTTAAATTTCAGGAATAAAATTGACACCCCTCCATAAAAACCTGTCATCAGAAACCAGTAAGATTTTTCTGAATCTCATGCCGCATAATTTATTTAACATTTCATCACCATCCTGAAGTTTGAAAATTCATGTAAGAATCATACTAATTTTTATTCCGTTTGAAAAGCGTGAGCTATTTATCACTTTTCATTTATTGTTAAACTTTGGTGGTTAACCCCTGGTAAGAAGGATGAAATGACGAAGAAAATTTTTATTTACCACCACTGCAGAGCCTGTAATTCACCATAACTTTCAGCATTTTTCGGCATTGCCTGAAATTTATAAATCTTTATCTATTAAACATATAAATGCGTAAAATTCTGGGTTTTAATGGAAATTAAATGGGGTTTTTATAAAGACGTTTCTGGAAAGAATGTATTAAATGCATCTAATGATTACCCATTAAAAAACCTGCGATTAAGGCTTTAATTTATTCAGGGGGTGGGGCATCCTGTCCCATCAAGCAGCCAGCGTTTTTAATTTTTAGGATTTTAACCAATAAAAATAATAGAGACGGAAGTATATAATTTACTGTTACTTTTGAGGCCGGTGTCTAAGTTGTTCAGCAAGTTCAAACCAACACCATTTTTAACCCTCTGCTTTTTTGTGGGAGGCGGCATCAGTTCCTAAACGCTGCCTTTCCGGAATTTTTACATTTAAGGTATAAGTATAGATTAAAGAGCTAACAGCAGCAATGTCTGCTCCCTAATCCCGATTTACGGTTCCCTCATCAGGGTACTGTTTGTAACGGTGCAACAGAAATTTTCATTGCAACGAGATCTGGATACAGCATCCGGATTTATCTGGTGCCGAGGCTATATTTAGCCCATAACCTATCCGTTATTCGGGATCCAGCCCCTTGCTATGTATCTATATAACCAATGATCATGGTATCCAAAAATTAAATTTTTCGGAATCGTGACGTGGTATTTATTGCATCTAGTGGAAGCTGGTAATACATACTACAACTGCCCAGAGAAATATCCTCAGTATAGTTCCCCACTCAATAAAATCCTGTTGAAAAAACATGGTAACCTCTTCAGTGGTTACTTCTCATTCTATTCAGTTATGACGCGCATTCCCAACCTTGCAAATCAAAAATTTGAATATATTTAACGTAGCATAAGGACGATTAACGCCCTCACTTAGCAGCCCAAAGTTACTGTAATCATTACCTTTAATGCATTAATTTAGGTCGCGCCCGGGATGCCAGATCCCATATTTTTATCACCACATGCTAATTAACCCACCGGGTGACACCGGACCTCAGCCCGCCCTCTTCAGCGAGCGTTAAAATTCTGTCGGGCATATTCAGGCCGTAGCGAGGATGCTCCATGCGGATGAGCGCCTCCGCTCCCATACGTTCCCCGCCCGGCTCCGGGAAAACAGTGTCCATCATTTTTGAACTGCGCTCCTGGTGTCAGACATTAAACGTACTCTTTCCCTGCATCGGAACACCGGAAACTCACGACCGCCCCCACCATCTGCCGTAATGACTGTCATACATCTCCTTTCGGGTGGCCGTCTCGCAATATGAACGCCGCACCCGATGCCGATAATAGCAAATCTCAGTATCCCCTGATTTCAAACCAGTAAATCAGGGTGGCACCTGGCAGTATCTGAGGAGGCTTCCCCTCCTCCCCGTAAGCGAGCGCGGGCGGAACCATAATGGTCGCAGAGCCGTTAAGAGCCAGCTTATCAACAACCTCTTTAAAGATTGGAGGCATATCTTCGACGTTCTGCCGGAGCTCACTGCCGTCAGCCTCCATGTCAAGCAGGACGGTGCCGTCCGCCAGGCTTTCTTTTACAACAAGCCTCAGCGGTACGTTCTTTTTCAGCGGCGCGTCCCCGCGACGTTCAATGCGGTATAAAAATCCCTGCGGAGTCTTAACCACCCCCGGGGAGGCAAGAAAGCGCGCGGCGGCAGACTCACCCTGCTGCACCTGCTGAGCCAGCGTTTTCTCGCGTGCGCCGGCCACCTCTTTTCTGCTTTTCTGACATCGCCGTGAGCAGGGCACTCGTTGAATATTTCACTGCACCGCTCATGTTGTCGCTAAATCAGGCTGTCAGCGCCTTTTTTTCCGTGAGAATTCCCAGAGCGCTGTTGGTTTCTATCGCCCGGAGAACCTCCTGTGAAAACGCCACGCCCGACGCATAATCTCCTGAGGGTAGTCCGTCTTCCGCAGGCACCGGAAGGGGCTGCTGCTCCACGAGCGCGTTTAAGCCGCTGGCCACGCTTCTTCCGCCCGGGTCCGCTACGGGAAGGGGCGCATGCTGCCGGGCATCTTCCGGGGTCATATCCCCCGTTTCTTTTACCCGGGCTTTGTAGTGGCACACTGTATTGAGCAATTTGGTCAAAAAATTGTTGACGTCAGGAAATATATACATTAATTTGGCTTAACTTTTTTTATTTATCAGTAAACCATGCGCACCTAAGTTAACTTGCCAGATTCATGTATAAAAGAAATAGCTGAATTATGTCCTCTACCTCTACTTTTGCATTGTTCGCGGCTCAATGTAAGATAGGATTATTAAGGTTCAAAATCTTAAACGATGGTGCAGTTTCACATTTTGATTGAAATTACACTGGCATGACATAAGTAACAAAATTACATAAGTCAGAAATTTCAAGTTGAACATCTAACACTGTAAGGTAAACCTCATGAATTATTCTTCGTTTTCTCATAAGGAAGTATCGTGTACAGCATAGATTTGTTTCTATAAAAATTAAAAAAATCAAGCCGCGGCACAATTATCTTCCTGCAAATAAAAATATCTTTTATGTAAGGAAACTGATCAGTTTCCTACAATGGGGGCGGAGACTCACTACTTACCCTAATTGATTTCTGTAGTAGTATTGAAGCTAGCCGATCTGGTATTTATATATTACCCGCCCCTTTAAATTCTGGGGTAATAGGATAGGTGATTATTAGCCTAAGCTCAGGCTTCGTATCCATATTGATTTCAATTTATGTTTTGCGAGCACGACTGCTATATGTGCAACTATAAAATTCGGCATTATAAGTGCGTGGGCGAGTCATTGGAGCGGCTCTTGATCAAAGCTTATTACCCTACATGCACAGCATATAAATATACTCGTTGCATTGCATCATCAAGAATTTATATCAGCATATTTATGTCAGTGGAAGCATCGAGGAAGTAAAATCAAAGTACGTCAGGCCACGCGTAAATAAAATTCGATTTTAGTTATAATTTAGCAGAGCTACTTAAAAGTGCCCGTAGATGCTAGGTTTATAAGATATTATACGTGATTATATGAAGAAGACCGGCCTTTATGCTTACTCTTAGCTGCCATAAAGCACCATTCACAGTACTATTAAAAAGAGGTTTATTTCACCCGAGCGATAAAATAATTCTCGCATGTAACTAAATTTATCATACTTTGCCTATTAACTACACAATTGACTAAAATTACATGGAAATTAAAATAAAATGAGTTTAAATATCAAAAGTAAGAAGTTCAGGTTAAGCTCAACACAGCTAAGCGTGTATGTTGATCAGTTTCTAAACCCTGAGTCTAGTAACTATAATATCGGCGTGTCATTCGAAGTGCACTCTGTTTTTGATAAAAATAAGTTTGAGAGAACCCTGCGGCAGTTAGTCATAAAGCTAGATTCTCTGAGGCTTAAATTTACTATGGATGGCTCAGAGGTATACCAAGAGCACATTGATGTCACCGAGAACTTAACGGATTATATTGAATTTGTAGAAGAGGATTATCTCAAAGATAATCAAGGCAATGACGTTTTCTTTACGAAACTATTCAATCTTGAAAAGTCAACGTGGCGAGCAAGAATCGTTAGGAGTGATGATCACAACTGGCAGTGGGATTTTTGCTGTCATCACCTTATAGCTGATGGACATAGTTTAACCAATGTACTTATAAATGAGTTCATTACCACCTACGTCAGTGATGACATAAATTCGTGCGAGGAATCAAAAGAGAAACCTTTGTCCTATGAGGATTTTGTGCATGATGATATGGAATATATTAACTCAATTCGTTATCTAAAAGATAAAAACTTCTGGTCTAACCTGCTTCAAGATATCCCCCCAAGATTACTAATTCCTATAGACGAAACTAACAGTAAAGGTCATGTAGGACATGCAGGATCTCTCGAATGGGAGTTTGACGGAAAACTGTATCTAGATATTATTGACAAATGCAGTCAATATGACTGCACATTTACTCAATTTATATATTCAACACTAGCATGTTATTACTACAGGATAACAGGATGTAGCGACATTGTAATCGGAATACCACTGCACAACCGAAAAAAAGCTTCCCATAAGAAAATTATGGGTATGTTTTCCTCATTAACCCCGGTTTTGATAAACATTTGCGAAACCGACTGCTTTACCGATATCTTATATAAAACAAAGATCGCGATGCGCTCTTGTTACAAACATCAGAACTTTCCCCTTTCAGGGATTAATCAAACCATTAACCTAAGGAAAAATACCGGTCGAAGTCAGGTGTTCGATATCTCTCTCTCTTACGAGGTTTGTGACACATCTCATTCAAACAAAAATCTAGAGATTTCACTTCGTAAAGTACATAGAGGAACACATCTCCCATTAGCCATTGCTATCAATAGCTACGCGATTGAAGGTGTAGATAAAATATATGTCGACTTTAGCTATTTACTGGAATACTTTACAATTGAAGATATAAAATTATTTAAGTCTCGATTTATCAATATTATAAAATCTGCTTACGGTTCATTCGATAAGCCTATAAAGGATCTAGAGCTGATTGATGGAGAAGAATACGATAGGGTTGTCTATAAATATAACCATCTGAGCGTCGCTAATACCAACTTTGAAACTTTGATACATACCCTGTTCGAAGAGCAGGTGCGCCGCTCGCCGGAGGCCGTGGCGCTGCTGTGCGGGAACCGGGAGGTCAGCTACGACGCCCTGAACCGGCAGGCCAACCGGATCGCACACCGTCTTATCGCCCTCGGCGTGCGCCCGGGGGATCGGGTGGCGCTGTGCGCGGAGCGCAGCGCAGCGGCGGTGGCCGGCATTCTGGGCATTCTGAAGTCGGGGGCTGCCTACGTGCCCCTGGATCCGGAGTATCCGGAGGACCGGCTGCGCTTCATGCTGGAGGACGCGGCGCCGGCGGCGCTGCTGACGGAGGGGAGGCTGACCGGAATCCTGCCCGGGAATACGCCTGTTGTACTTCTCGGCGATGCGGCTCATGCGGAGGAGCCGCGGGATTGGGAGCATGATCCGGACGCATCGGCGCGCGGCCTCACGGCCCGCAGCCTCGCCTACATTATCTACACGTCGGGCTCGACCGGCCGCCCAAAGGGAGTGATGGTTGAGCATGGAAATATCACAAGGTTATTTTTAAATACAAAAGACAAATTCCACTTTGACAGTAAAGACACCTGGAGTCTATTTCATTCATTGTCATTTGACTTTTCCGTCTGGGAACTTTGGGGAGCGCTTTCCTCTGGGGGGAGATTAGTAATAGTCGATAAGATATGCACTAGGTCTCCTGGTGACTTCTATGCTTTATTAAACAAGCATAAGGTTACAATTCTTAGTCAAACACCTAGCTATTTTAGGCAAATAATATTCCACAAAGACCAAAAAAAGCTTTTCTTGAGATGCGTAATATTAGGTGGGGAGGCGCTTGACTGCGGTTCATTAAGCTCCTGGGTCAAGGTTCACCCGTTGAGTGAAATAAAATTAGTTAATATGTATGGCATAACTGAAATAACGGTGCATGCTACTTATCATGAGATAACTCAACGCGATATTGATGCTCCGACTCGGAAGATTGTTGGAAGGCCAATATATGACCTGGGAATATATATTCTCGACGGGAGCGGGCAGCCTGCCCCGGTAGGGGTGCCGGGCGAGATTTACATCGGCGGGGCCGGCGTTGCCCGCGGCTACCACAATCTTCCCGAGCTGACGGACGCGCGCTTTCTCGACGACCCGTTTACCGCGCGGGGCGAAAAGATGTACCGGTCCGGTGACGTGGGGCGCTGGCTGGCGGACGGAAACATCGAATACCTCGGGAGAAACGACGCGCAGGTTAAACTCCGGGGTTCCGCATCGAGCCCGGGGAGGTTGACGCGGCGCTGCTGCGCTGCGACGGCGTGCTGGAGGCGCGGACCTGCGTGCGCGAGGACGCGCCGGGAGACAGGCGGCTGGTGTCCTACGTGCTGGCAGAGGGCGGGGCGGAGCCCCGGCCGGCCGCGCTGCGCTCCGCGCTCGCCGGGCGGCTGCCGGAGTACATGCTGCCGGAGGCCTTCGTCACGCTGGCGGCGTTCCCCGTGACGCCGAACGGCAAGCTGGACTACGCGGCGCTGCCAGCGCCGGAGCTTGGCGCGCGGGTGAGCCGCGCTTACGAGGCGCCGCTCGGGCGGCAGGAGGTGCTGCTTGCCGGGCTGTGGGCGGAGCTGCTGGGGGTGCCGCGCGTCGGCCGGCAGGACAACTTCTTCGAGCTCGGGGGGCACTCCCTGCTGCTGGTGACCCTGACGGCCAGGCTTCGGCTGCGGGGCTCGTCACTCGCGGCGCGCGCGGCCTTCTCCTCGCCGGTGCTGGCGGACATGGCCCGCGAGCTCGTCAGCCTGCGCACCGCCGTGGTCCCGCCGGACAGCCTGATCCCGGACGGCTGCCAGTCGATTGCCCCCGCCATGCTCCCGATGGTGGCCCTCTCTGCCGCCGACATCAGCCAGATTGCCCGCCAGGCGGGCGGCGCCGCTAACGTGCAGGACGTCTACCCGCTCGCTCCGCTGCAGGCGGGGATCCTCTTTCACCACATGCTCGAGAACCAGGGTGACATCTACGTAGTCACAGGCGCTCTTCTCCTTCGACGGCCGGCCGCGGCTGGAGCGTTTTCTGACCGCGCTGCAGGAGGTTATCGATCGGCACGATATCCTGAGGACGGCGTTCTGCTGGCAGAGCGTGGCGCAGCCCGTACAGGTGGTTTGCCGCCGGGCCGAGCTCCGGCCCGGCGAGCACGACCTGCAAGACCGCGCCGGCCTGCTTGCGCTGACCGACCCGCGCCGGCACCGCCTGGATCTTACGCAGGCGCCGCTTCTTGCCGCCGACGCTGCGCAGGATCGCGCCACCGGCGAGTGGCTGCTCGTGCTGCGCTTTCACCACCTTATTGTCGATCACGTTACGCTGGATCTGATGTTTGAGGAGCTTAACGCTGTGCTGGCGGGCCGCGGGGACGAGCTGCCGCCGGCCGTTCCCTACCGCAATTTTATCGCGCGCACGCTGGCCGAACCGGCCGCGGAGCACGAACGCTACTTCAGGGATATGCTGGGCGACGTTGACGAGCCGACGGCCCCGTTCGGCGCGGGCAGCATGCTAAGCGCCGCGGACGAGGCGGGGGAGGCCGTCGGCCTGCTCGATGCGTCGCTGTCGCGCGCGGTGCGTGCGCAGGCGGCGCTGCTGGGAACGAGTCCGGGGGTGTTGTTCCATCTGGCCTGGGCGCTCGTGCTCGCCAAAACCTCCGGTCGGGAGGACGTCGTCTTCGGCACCGTGCTGCTCGGGCGCATGCAGGGCGGAAGCGCGGATGAACGCATGATGGGGCTGCTGGTCAATACGCTTCCGATCCGGATACGCCTGGCCGGTGCGGGGGTTGGCGAGGCCATACGCTATACGGCCGATGCGCTCGGGGGGCTGCTTGAACACGAGCAGGCCTCTCTGGCCATGGCTCAGCGGTGCAGCGCGGTGGACGACTCCCTGCCGCTGTTCAGCGCGCTGTTCAACTATCGCCACAGCGAGGCCGAAAGCGACAGCCCGCTTGGAGAGGGAGTGAGACTGCTTTCAGCGAGGGAGCGCAGCAACTACCCCGTGGGCGTCTCGGTAGACGATTTGGGCAGCGGCTTCCGCCTTGTGGTACAGGCCTCCGCGGAGATCGGGGCGCAGCGCGTTCTTGGGTATCTCGAGCAGGCGGTGGCGAGCCTGGTGGCCGCCTCGGAGCAGGCCCCGGAGCGGCCGGTGCTGGAGCTTTCCGTAATGCCGGCGGACGAGCGCGCGCACATTCTCGACGCGCTCAGCGGCGGCGGCCCTGGTACGCAGCCGGATGCACTGCTGGTACACACCCTGTTTGAAGAGCAGGTGCGCCGTACGCCGGACGCCGTGGCGCTGCTGTGCGGGAACCGGGAGGTCAGCTACGACGCCCTGAACCGGCAGGCCAACCGGATCGCACACCGTCTTATCGCCCTCGGCGTACGCCCGGGGGATCGGGTGGCGCTGTGCGCGGAGCGCAGCGCAGCGGCGGTGGCCGGCATCCTGGGCGCCCTGAAGTCGGGGGCTGCCTACGTGCCCCTGGATCCGGAGTACCCGGAGGACCGGCTGCGCTTCATGCTGGAGGACGCGGCGCCGGCGGCGCTGCTGACGGAGGGGAGGCTGACCGGAATCCTGCCCGGGAATATGCCTGTTGTACTTCTCGGCGATGCGGCTCCTGCGGAGGAGCCGCGGGATTGGGAGCATGATCCGGACGCGTCGGCGCGCGGCCTCACGGCCCGCAGCCTCGCCTACATTATCTACACGTCGGGCTCGACCGGCCGCCCTAAGGGGGTGATGGTCGAGCATGCGGGGGTTTGCAATCTTGCGCAGGCGCAGATTGCCCGGTTCGGTGTGGGCGCGGAGAGCAGGGTGCTGCAGTTCGCGTCCCCGAGCTTCGATGCCAGCGTATCTGAGTGGTGCATGGCCCTGCTGTGCGGTGCGAGCCTCGTCATTGCGGACCGCGCGGCGCTGCTGCCGGGCGACACGCTGAACGAGACGCTGTCAGCCCGTGGGGTGACGCACGTCACGCTGCCCCCGGTGGCGGCCGGGCTGCTGCCGGAGAATGGAAAGCCGACGCAGCTTGCAGCGCTGATTGTCGCCGGCGAAGCCTGCCCGGCCTCTCTGGTGGAGCAGTGGGCGGGAAGAATCCACATGTTTAACGCATACGGGCCTACGGAAGGCACCGTGTGTGCCACCGTTCACGCCTGCAGTGCGGGGAGCGGAGGCCTGACGCCGATCGGCCGGCCGATACAGAACGTCCGGGTGTATATTCTCGACGGGAGCGGGCAGCCTGCCCCGGTAGGGGTACCGGGCGAGATTTACATCGGCGGGGCCGGCGTTGCCCGCGGCTACCACAATCTTCCCGAGCTGACGGACGCGCGCTTTCTCGACGACCCGTTTACCGCGCGGGGCGAAAAGATGTACCGGTCCGGTGACGTGGGGCGCTGGCTGGCGGACGGAAACATCGAATACCTCGGGAGAAACGACGCGCAGGTTAAACTCCGGGGGTTCCGCATCGAGCCCGGGGAGGTTGACGCGGCGCTGCTGCGCTGCGACGGCGTGCTGGAGGCGCGGACCTGCGTGCGCGAGGACGCGCCGGGAGACAGGCGGCTGGTGTCCTACGTGCTGGCAGAGGACGGGGCGGAGCCCCGGCCGGCCGCGCTGCGCTCCGCGCTCGCCGGGCGGCTGCCGGAGTACATGCTGCCGGAGGCCTTCGTCACGCTGGCGGCGTTCCCCGTGACGCCGAACGGCAAGCTGGACTACGCGGCGCTGCCAGCGCCGGAGCTTGGCGCGCGGGTGAGCCGCGCTTACGAGGCGCCGCTCGGGCGGCAGGAGGTGCTGCTTGCCGGGCTGTGGGCGGAGCTGCTGGGGGTGCCGCGCGTCGGCCGGCAGGACAACTTCTTCGAGCTCGGGGGGCACTCCCTGCTGCTGGTGACCCTGACGGCCAGGCTTGGCCTGCGGGGCTTGTCACTCGCGGCGCGCGCGGCCTTCTCCTCGCCGGTGCTGGCGGACATGGCCCGCGAGCTCGTCAGCCTGCGCACCGCCGTGGTCCCGCCGGACAGCCTGATCCCGGACGGCTGCCAGTCGATTGCCCCCGCCATGCTCCCGATGGTGGCCCTCTCTGCCGCCGACATCAGCCAGATTGCCCGCCAGGCGGGCGGCGCCGCTAACGTGCAGGACGTCTACCCGCTCGCTCCGCTGCAGGCGGGGATCCTCTTTCACCACATGCTCGAGAAGCAGGGTGACATCTACGTGTCACAGGCACTCTTCTCCTTCGACGGCCGGCCGCGGCTGGAGCGTTTTCTGACCGCGCTGCAGGAGGTTATCGATCGGCACGATATCCTGAGGACGGCGTTCTGCTGGCAGAGCGTGGCGCAGCCCGTACAGGTGGTTTGCCGCCGGGCCGAGCTCCGGCCCGGCGAGCACGACCTGCAAGACCGCGCCGGCCTGCTTGCGCTGACCGACCCGCGCCGGCACCGCCTGGATCTTACGCAGGCGCCGCTTCTTGCCGCCGACGCTGCGCAGGATCGCGCCACCGGCGAGTGGCTGCTCGTGCTGCGCTTTCACCACCTTATTGTCGATCACGTTACGCTGGATCTGATGTTTGAGGAGCTTAACGCTGTGCTGGCGGGCCGCGGGGACGAGCTGCCGCCGGCCGTTCCCTACCGCAATTTTATCGCGCGCACGCTGGCCGAACCGGCCGCGGAGCACGAACGCTACTTCAGGGATATGCTGGGCGACGTTGACGAGCCGACGGCCCCGTTCGGCGCGGGCAGCATGCTAAGCGCCGCGGACGAGGCGGGGAGGCCGTCGGCCTGCTCGATGCGTCGCTGTCGCGCGCGGTGCGTGCGCAGGCGGCGCTGCTGGGAACGAGTCCGGGGGTGTTGTTCCATCTGGCCTGGGCGCTCGTGCTCGCCAAAACCTCCGGTCGGGAGGACGTCGTCTTCGGCACCGTGCTGCTCGGGCGCATGCAGGGCGGAAGCGCGGATGAACGCATGATGGGGCTGCTGGTCAATACGCTTCCGATCCGGATACGCCTGGCCGGTGCGGGGGTTGGCGAGGCCATACGCTATACGGCCGATGCGCTCGGGGGCTGCTTGAACACGAGCAGGCCTCTCTGGCCATGGCTCAGCGGTGCAGCGCGGTGGACGACTCCCTGCCGCTGTTCAGCGCGCTGTTCAACTATCGCCACAGCGAGGCCGAAAGCGACAGCCCGCTTGGAGAGGGAGTGAGACTGCTTTCAGCGAGGGAGCGCAGCAACTACCCCGTGGGCGTCTCGGTAGACGATTTGGGCAGCGGCTTCCGCCTTGTGGTACAGGCCTCCGCGGAGATCGGGGCGCAGCGCGTTCTTGGGTATCTCGAGCAGGCGGTGGCGAGCCTGGTGGCCGCCTCGGAGCAGGCCCCGGAGCGGCCGGTGCTGGAGCTTTCCGTAATGCCGGCGGACGAGCGCGCGCACATTCTCGACGCGCTCAGCGGCGGCGGCCCTGGTACGCAGCCGGATGCACTGCTGGTACACACCCTGTTTGAAGAGCAGGTGCGCCGTACGCCGGACGCCGTGGCGCTGCTGTGCGGGAACCGGGAGGTCAGCTACGACGCCCTGAACCGGCAGGCCAACCGGATCGCACACCGTCTTATCGCCCTCGGCGTACGCCCGGGGGATCGGGTGGCGCTGTGCGCGGAGCGCAGCGCAGCGGCGGTGGCCGGCATCCTGGGCGCCCTGAAGTCGGGGGCTGCCTACGTGCCCCTGGATCCGGAGTACCCGGAGGACCGGCTGCGCTTCATGCTGGAGGACGCGGCGCCGGCGGCGCTGCTGACGGAGGGGAGGCTGACCGGAATCCTGCCCGGGAATATGCCTGTTGTACTTCTCGGCGATGCGGCTCCTGCGGAGGAGCCGCGGGATTGGGAGCATGATCCGGACGCGTCGGCGCGCGGCCTCACGGCCCGCAGCCTCGCCTACATTATCTACACGTCGGGCTCGACCGGCCGCCCTAAGGGGGTGATGGTCGAGCATGGAAATATCACGTGGTTATTTTTAAATACAAAAGACAAATTCCACTTTGACAGTAAAGACACCGGAGTCTATTTCATTCATTGTCATTTGACTTTTCCGTCTGGGAACTTTGGGAGCGCTTTCCTCTGGGGGAGATTAGTAATAGTCGATAAGATATGCACTAGGTCTCTGGTGACTTCTATGCTTTATTAAACAAGCATAAGGTTACAATTTAAGTCCAAACACCTAGCTATTTTAGGCAAATAATATTCCACAAAGACCAAAAAAAGCTTTTCTTGAGATGCGTAATATTAGGTGGGGAGGCGCTTGACTGCGGTTCATTAAGCTCCTGGGTCAAGGTTCACCCGTTGAGTGAAATAAAATTAGTTAATATGTATGGCATAACTGAAATAACGGTGCATGCTACTTATCATGAGATAACTCAACGCGATATTGATGCTCCGACTCGGAAGATTGTTGGAAGGCCAATATATGACCTGGGAATATATATTCTCGACGGGAGCGGGCAGCCTGCCCCGGTAGGGGTGCCGGGCGAGATTTACATCGGCGGGGCCGGCGTTGCCCGCGGCTACCACAATCTTCCCGAGCTGACGGACGCGCGCTTTCTCGACGACCCGTTTACCGCGCGGGGCGAAAAGATGTATCGGTCCGGTGACGTGGGGCGCTGGCTGGCGGACGGAAACATCGAATACCTCGGGAGAAACGACGCGCAGGTTAAACTCCGGGGGTTCCGCATCGAGCCCGGGGAGGTTGACGCGGCGCTGCTGCGCTGCGACGGCGTGCTGGAGGCGCGGACCTGCGTGCGCGAGGACGCGCCGGGAGACAGGCGGCTGGTGTCCTACGTGCTGGCAGAGGGCGGGGCGGAGCCCCGGCCGGCCGCGCTGCGCTCCGCGCTCGCCGGGCGGCTGCCGGAGTACATGCTGCCGGAGGCCTTCGTCACGCTGGCGGCGTTCCCCGTGACGCCGAACGGCAAGCTGGACTACGCGGCGCTGCCAGCGCCGGAGCTTGGCGCGCGGGTGAGCCGCGCTTACGAGGCGCCGCTCGGGCGGCAGGAGGTGCTGCTTGCCGGGCTGTGGGCGGAGCTGCTGGGGGTGCCGCGCGTCGGCCGGCAGGACAACTTCTTCGAGCTCGGGGGCACTCCCTGCTGCTGGTGACCCTGACGGCCAGGCTTGGCCTGCGGGGCTTGTCACTCGCGGCGCGCGCGGCCTTCTCCTCGCCGGTGCTGGCGGACATGGCCCGCGAGCTCGTCAGCCTGCGCACCGCCGTGGTCCCGCCGGACAGCCTGATCCCGGACGGCTGCCAGTCGATTGCCCCCGCCATGCTCCCGATGGTGGCCCTCTCTGCCGCCGACATCAGCCAGATTGCCCGCCAGGCGGGCGGCGCCGCTAACGTGCAGGACGTCTACCCGCTCGCTCCGCTGCAGGCGGGGATCCTCTTTCACCACATGCTCGAGAAGCAGGGTGACATCTACGTGTCACAGGCACTCTTCTCCTTCGACGGCCGGCCGCGGCTGGAGCGTTTTCTGACCGCGCTGCAGGAGGTTATCGATCGGCACGATATCCTGAGGACGGCGTTCTGCTGGCAGAGCGTGGCGCAGCCCGTACAGGTGGTTTGCCGCCGGGCCGAGCTCCGGCCCGGCGAGCACGACCTGCAAGACCGCGCCGGCCTGCTTGCGCTGACCGACCCGCGCCGGCACCGCCTGGATCTTACGCAGGCGCCGCTTCTTGCCGCCGACGCTGCGCAGGATCGCGCCACCGGCGAGTGGCTGCTCGTGCTGCGCTTTCACCACCTTATTGTCGATCACGTTACGCTGGATCTGATGTTTGAGGAGCTTAACGCTGTGCTGGCGGGCCGCGGGGACGAGCTGCCGCCGGCCGTTCCCTACCGCAATTTTATCGCGCGCACGCTGGCCGAACCGGCCGCGGAGCACGAACGCTACTTCAGGGATATGCTGGGCGACGTTGACGAGCCGACGGCCCCGTTCGGCGCGGGCAGCATGCTAAGCGCCGCGGACGAGGCGGGGAGGCCGTCGGCCTGCTCGATGCGTCGCTGTCGCGCGCGGTGCGTGCGCAGGCGGCGCTGCTGGGAACGAGTCCGGGGGTGTTGTTCCATCTGGCCTGGGCGCTCGTGCTCGCCAAAACCTCCGGTCGGGAGGACGTCGTCTTCGGCACCGTGCTGCTCGGGCGCATGCAGGGCGGAAGCGCGGATGAACGCATGATGGGGCTGCTGGTCAATACGCTTCCGATCCGGATACGCCTGGCCGGTGCGGGGGTTGGCGAGGCCATACGCTATACGGCCGATGCGCTCGGGGGCTGCTTGAACACGAGCAGGCCTCTCTGGCCATGGCTCAGCGGTGCAGCGCGGTGGACGACTCCCTGCCGCTGTTCAGCGCGCTGTTCAACTATCGCCACAGCGAGGCCGAAAGCGACAGCCCGCTTGGAGAGGGAGTGAGACTGCTTTCAGCGAGGGAGCGCAGCAACTACCCCGTGGGCGTCTCGGTAGACGATTTGGGCAGCGGCTTCCGCCTTGTGGTACAGGCCTCCGCGGAGATCGGGGCGCAGCGCGTTCTTGGGTATCTCGAGCAGGCGGTGGCGAGCCTGGTGGCCGCCTCGGAGCAGGCCCCGGAGCGGCCGGTGCTGGAGCTTTCCGTAATGCCGGCGGACGAGCGCGCGCACATTCTCGACGCGCTCAGCGGCGGCGGCCCTGGTACGCAGCCGGATGCACTGCTGGTACACACCCTGTTTGAAGAGCAGGTGCGCCGTACGCCGGACGCCGTGGCGCTGCTGTGCGGGAACCGGGAGGTCAGCTACGACGCCCTGAACCGGCAGGCCAACCGGATCGCACACCGTCTTATCGCCCTCGGCGTACGCCCGGGGATCGGGTGGCGCTGTGCGCGGAGCGCAGCGCAGCGGCGGTGGCCGGCATCCTGGGCGCCCTGAAGTCGGGGGCTGCCTACGTGCCCCTGGATCCGGAGTACCCGGAGGACCGGCTGCGCTTCATGCTGGAGGACGCGGCGCCGGCGGCGCTGCTGACGGAGGGGAGGCTGACCGGAATCCTGCCCGGGAATATGCCTGTTGTACTTCTGGCGATGCGGCTCCTGCGGAGGAGCCGCGGGATTGGGAGCATGATCCGGACGCGTCGGCGCGCGGCCTCACGGCCCGCAGCCTCGCCTACATTATCTACACGTCGGGCTCGACCGGCCGCCCTAAGGGGGTGATGGTCGAGCATGCGGGGTTTGCAATCTTGCGCAGGCGCAGATTGCCCGGTTCGGTGTGGGCGCGGAGAGCAGGGTGCTGCAGTTCGCGTCCCCGAGCTTCGATGCCAGCGTATCTGAGTGGTGCATGGCCCTGCTGTGCGGTGCGAGCCTCGTCATTGCGGACCGCGCGGCGCTGCTGCCGGGCGACACGCTGAACGAGACGCTGTCAGCCCGTGGGGTGACGCACGTCACGCTGCCCCCGGTGGCGGCCGGGCTGCTGCCGGAGAATGGAAAGCCGACGCAGCTTGCAGCGCTGATTGTCGCCGGCGAAGCCTGCCCGGCCTCTCTGGTGGAGCAGTGGGCGGGAAGAATCCACATGTTTAACGCATACGGGCCTACGGAAGGCACCGTGTGTGCCACCGTTCACGCCTGCAGTGCGGGGAGCGGAGGCCTGACGCCGATCGGCCGGCCGATACAGAACGTCCGGGTGTATATTCTCGACGGGAGCGGGCAGCCTGCCCCGGTAGGGGTACCGGGCGAGATTTACATCGGCGGGGCCGGCGTTGCCCGCGGCTACCACAATCTTCCCGAGCTGACGGACGCGCGCTTTCTCGACGACCCGTTTACCGCGCGGGGCGAAAAGATGTACCGGTCCGGTGACGTGGGGCGCTGGCTGGCGGACGGAAACATCGAATACCTCGGGAGAAACGACGCGCAGGTTAAACTCCGGGGGTTCCGCATCGAGCCCGGGGAGGTTGACGCGGCGCTGCTGCGCTGCGACGGCGTGCTGGAGGCGCGGACCTGCGTGCGCGAGGACGCGCCGGGAGACAGGCGGCTGGTGTCCTACGTGCTGGCAGAGGGCGGGGCGGAGCCCCGGCCGGCCGCGCTGCGCTCCGCGCTCGCCGGGCGGCTGCCGGAGTACATGCTGCCGGAGGCCTTCGTCACGCTGGCGGCGTTCCCCGTGACGCCGAACGGCAAGCTGGACTACGCGGCGCTGCCAGCGCCGGAGCTTGGCGCGCGGGTGAGCCGCGCTTACGAGGCGCCGCTCGGGCGGCAGGAGGTGCTGCTTGCCGGGCTGTGGGCGGAGCTGCTGGGGGTGCCGCGCGTCGGCCGGCAGGACAACTTCTTCGAGCTCGGGGGGCACTCGATAAAAGCTGTAGTTTTATTATCAAAACTTCGAACGAATAACTATGATGTCGGCCTGAGGGATTTACTAATTAATCCAACGTTGAGGAAACAGGCTGGGGTGATAAGGGGTGATAACGATCCGTTACTTTGTTGTGAACTAAAAAACCCAGTTGAGATAAAGGAAGGGGCCGGCGACACACCACTGTTTATGGTCCATGAGTCCACTGGTGAGCCGATGGTATATTCAAGGTTAAGCTCGCTGTTAAATGATAGTATTCCGGTTTATATCCTACATGCATTAGATCTTTCATCATCCGATTCGCGACCAAGCACATTAAGTGAGCTGGCAGAAATTCATTTCGAGAGAATAAAATCGGTTCAGCCGAGTGGCCCATACAGAATGCTGGGCTGGTCATTAGGAGGGTTGTTATCACTTGAAATAGCGAAAAAAATAATAGATGGGGGTGATTGCATAAGTTTTTTAGGTATGGTGGATACTTATTACTCTTATGACAATATTGAAGTGGTGCGGGAAGTTATCCACTCCAAAGTACCAGGTAAACAAATTGAGCATAAGAGAGCCTTAGTGCCAAATGGCACACCCTTAGTCATGGATATTGTCGATAAAGCCATAAGTAGTGGTTTTATCGAAGAGGATAAGAGAAACGAATACTTAAATAACATTTGTTATCTCACAAGTCTTGCCAATGGTTACACGAGCGACCCTATTGCTGTTGATCTGGTTTTATACGCAGCATCATTAGAAAACGCAGATAAAATAGATAGAGGATGGGGTAGTGTAATAAAAGGAAGGTTAACAGTTATGGAAATGTCAGCCGATCACTTTTCAATAATGGGAGGGGTTAATGTAGAAAAAGTTGCTTCCAGCATAAATAAATTTTTAGCAAAATAAAACATAGATTCTTGGATGGCGTTATTCACCGTCATCCAGATATTTAACAGTCGAGATGGAAGGGGTTATTAACATGAAAAAAAACAAATTCAGTCTTAAGCATTATGCCGCGAAAAAAAGAATGAAATTATTTAGCCTCGGGGAGAAATCCTATCTGATACCAAACAACAACCTTCATGGGAAAGATATTGAGATTATCCTGCGCAAATATAACGTTAAGACTAGCCCTAACTCTTTGACAAGGGAGGTAATTACTTATCTCCATCAGCCAGTAGATATACATATAGAAAATCTCGAGGATGGAGAGTTCTATAATAGTGTGCAGAAGGTAGTCTTCACTTTATTATTAAAAAATAAGGACACATTATCTCTAAAGTTGAATGAGTTATTGGAGGTTAACACTTTTCTTAATGACAGAAAAGCTGGTTTTTGTCGTTTGAGAGATGTTGTTGCAAAGATTTTGGTTGAGTTCTATTACGTATATCTATTCGGAAGCAAACCAGAAAGCTCTGAGGTTGAGATTTTTTATGATAACATAAAAGATTATATTTCAGCATTTGGTTTTTTAACTTTACCTGATACTAAAAAAAGGACAAGATGCTACGATTTAATTTTAAGTAAATGTAATGATGGTTTTATAGGGGTACTGAATCTGGATGAAAAAAAACCTCTAACCAGAGAGGAAATAGCAAAAGTAATAATGGGAGTTTTCTTTGTTACGGGTGTCTTACAAATATCAGAGCTGGTTTCTAAATGCGTGGTCGAGTTGGCATGTAGCAACATTGATATATGTGAAAAAATAAATAAAGATAATAGTTTTTTAAAAAAATCAATCGCTGAGGCCCTTAGGGTTCACCCTCTCTTTGGGATAACTAATAGAATTATACCCCGCGATCACGTGTTGAATGATAATGTTATCAAGGCAGGAACTAATGTTCTTTTCGATTTTAAGAGTCATCAAATGCACGGTTTTATTGAACCTGAAAAATTTCTTCCTGAACGATGGGATGTTTTAAATGAAAATAAAGAGTGTTTTACTCCTTTTGGAGCAGGGCCCAGAAAATGCCCAGCAAAAAATATATCATTGCAAGTTTCTGAGCTCATACTATCTGAGTTATTGAAAAGATTTGAGTTCCATAGCAGCATTTGCAATGATAGTTTTTCAACTAGCGGAGCATTGGTTTATTATTCATCTTATTCTAAAATGTCCATGCTAAAAGGTTTTAAAGTAAATATTTCCCTGCCAGTCATATATGCTCTTGATAGAACTGAGGTAGTCTATAATTCAATAAGATCTATATATAACACTCGAAAAGTTGAGGGGATACTAAGGGTTGGATATAGAGGGAGTTAATTTGTTGGATTTGTTAATGAGCAACGAGAATCATTGCCATTAACGAACTAATAATAAAACACTCCACTTTCAAAGAGGTATTAATCTAAAGATGTAGCGTAAATAATAATGTTAAATATGACTGTGCCATGGGGTTGTGCTTTCTATCCTAATATCTCGCCCTCTGTCTCCTGGGGGGGGAGGTAGCTTCAATTAGAAATTATCAGTTCGGTCTAAGTACATACCATCGCCATTACCACCCCAGCAGTGGCTTTCTGAAGCTTAGTAATCATATTTTTTACAAACATAATCGTAAGACTGAAGTAGCACACTGTTACTGCCACCTGTAGTGGCACACTGAATTTGGCCACCTGAGCAGAGGTGATATGCTCACCTCAACATCTTATAGGTAACCAATGAGCAAAGCATTTACTGCTGAATTTAAAGTCGAAGCGGCAAAACTGGTCCTGGATCAGAACTACACTCACGGCGAGGCGGCTAAGGCGATGAACGTCAGCCTCTCCGCCATCAACCGCCGGGTAAAATCGTTACGTATGGAGCGCCAGGGGAAAACGCCCCCGGGGCTGCCTCTGACGCCTGAGCAGACTGAACTCAGGGAAATGAGAAAACGGATGCAACGCCTTGAAATAGAGAATGAAATCCTAAAAAAGGCTACCGCGCTCTTGATGTCGGACTCCCTGAACAGTTCACGATAATAGACAGTCTGAGGGCGCACTACCCGGTAGCGCCATTGTGCCGGCTGTTCGGTGTTCACCGAAGCAGTTATCGCTACATTCGTAAAAATGGCAGGGATTCTGACGCTGAGCGTGCCGTTAAACGGAGTCTCGTCAGTGAAGTCTGGAACGCCAGTGGTGGCTCTGCTGGCGCGAGAAGTATCGCCACGATGGTCAGCGCTAAGGGCGTCAGACTCGGGCGATGGCTGGCCGGTAAGCTGATGAAAGAGCTGGATATCGCCAGTTGCCAGGTCCCGGCGCATAAATACAAACGCGGCGGGAACGAACACATTGAAATACCGAACCATCTCGACCGGCAGTTCGCGGTTACCGCGCCGGATCAGGTCTGGTGCGGCGATGTGACGTATATCTGGACGGGAAAATGCTGGGCTTATCTGGCAGCAGTGCTGGATCTGTTCGCCCGCAAACCTGTGGGCTGGGCGATATCGACGTCGCCGGACTCGGCCCTCACGGTCAAAGCATTGCAGATGGCCTGGGAGCTTCGGGGTAAGCCAACAGGCGTGATGTTCCACAGCGATCAGGGCAGCCACTATACCAGCCGTCAGTACCGGCAGGCTCTGTGGCGCTGTCGGATAAAGCAGAGCATGAGTCGCCGGGGTAACTGCTGGGATAATGCCCCGATGGAGCGGTTCTTCCGGAGCCTGAAGACCGAATGGGTGCCGACGAAGGGCTATAACAGCTTCAACGAGGCTCAGAGCGCGATAATCAGCTACATCACGGGCTATTACAGTGCCATCCGGCCCCACTGGTATAACGGTGGCTTAACGCCAAATGAATCAGAGCGGCTGTTCCACGAACAGTCAGGTCGTGTGGCCAAAATTAGTTGACCACTACATTATGCATCCTCCGCTTTCGGTGAAGTGAAGGCGTCAGGTAATGTCACGGAGACAGTCGTTCCCTGGCCCTCAATGCTTTCAATCTTTAATTGTCCGTGTAGTCCCTCAACGATGGTCTTGCAGATATACAGACCAAGACCGTAGCCGCCTGATTCGCGTTGCCTCGACTGATCGGCCCGCCAGAATGGTTCGGTCAGGAAGGGCAGTTGATCTGCGGCAATGCCTATACCGCGGTCAATCACGGCAATCTGCAGTCCATTCTGGTGTTCACTGATAGCAATCGTGATGGGCTGTGAACGGCCATAAAATAGTGCGTTGCCTATCAGATTACGCATTAATACCGCCATCATGACCGGGTGACTATAAAAGAGTGGCCGGGGCGCCGTTATCTCGATTTCAATCGTATTTTTACCGTTTTGATGCTCTGTGACGATCTCGTTGAAAAATTTATGCAGTTCAATTTTCTGTAAACTTATCTCTCCCTCTCCTGATTGCGTTTTCTCGGTGTAGAGAATGGCGTCGAGGATGCGTTCGACATTGATGATGTCGCCGAGAATCGCCAGGCGAAGAGGTTCATCAGTTACCAAATCTTTGCGGACTTTTAAGCGTGCCAGTGGGGTGCGCACCTCGTGAGGAATTGCCAGCAGCATGTGCCGGCGGGCCTCATGAATATGGTGCAGACGATGCAACATTTTATTGAAACTGTCAGCGAGAGTGCGGTACTCGCCATAGGTGCGATCAAGGGGAATACGGTAGTTTAAATCACCCTCATCGGCATGTTTCACCCCACGGCGTAATTCGATAAAGGGGCGGGTAATCAGATGAATCGAGTAGAAATTGGCCAGTAAGATGAAAGTGATGGCAGCAATGACCCAGCCTATCAAACTCAATGCCTGCGAGGAGAGCGAACGGCCAAATTGCGGCAGTACGATGAAATGATCGTCGCGGTGTGCTGCCGCCATATAATGGTCGCCATTGGCAATCATCCCTATGCCATCAGGATCACGTAAGGCCATGCGCAGCAGAGACTGGTAAGCGGCAAATTCAGGGGACTTCATTTCATCCTGTGGAATAATCTGTAAGTGAACACCATCAATATTGAGATTCACTAACTGTTCGGGGGTTTTATCCATCACGAGGTTGGAGAACAGCGTGATGGATAAATACCGGCGAGGGTGTTCATCGGCGACGCGTTGTAAGGAAAACACTAACACTACTACCAGTATCCCGGTCGATATCACTGTATTGAGTAACAACATGGAGAATACGTTTCGGGAAGAAAACCATTTAATCATTAAATTCTGTCCTTTGTTTCGTTTCCGCAGTACATCGCACTCCACGCAGCATATAGCCATGAGCGCGAACGGTATAAATGAAATCCTCATCTCCGGTAATATCACGGATTTTACTTCGCATGCGGTAAATCAGAGCATCAATGCTGCGGGGAATCTGATGCTGGTTGGGCAAAAGAGGGGTATCAAACTCGCTACGCAGGAAAATTTTTCCCGGTGTTCGAATCAACTGGGCCAGAATATGCATTTCGGTAGAGGTTAATCTTAGCGGAAGATTATTCACAGTTACCCAGGCTTGCGACAGGCTCAACGATAACCAATGTTGCCCAAGGATGACAGTTTCGGGTACTGAGGATATTGCTGCAGGTGCGTTGGCACGATTTCGCCGTTGTACCGCCACAATACGTGCTATCAATTCACGCGGTTCAAACGGTTTACTTACATAGTCGTCAGCGCCGGATTCCAGGCCCGCTATCATGTCAACGGTTTCATTACGCGCAGTCAGCATAATCAGTGGTGTTTTCTGATTTTGATGCAACTCACCACGTAACCGATGACACAATTCAAAACCACTCATTTCAGGCAACATGATATCTAACAGGATCACATCAAACGTCTGTTGATGAAGTAATACCAACGCCCGTGAAGGGGTGTGGCATGGGATCAGATTAATACTGTAGAGTGCCATCTGCTGCTGAAGAAGGCTGGAGAGTTCAATATCATCATCGATCAGTAATACTTCCACTGTGCCCTCCGAAATCATAGGGTGTAAATAAGTGACAGCATAAAACCGTCCTTACGGCCAGCGCTGCCATAAAGGGTATTGTTGTCGCCAAAATAGTGATATCCCTGCAGTTCCAGACGTAAGGCAGGAGTGATAGGGGAACTCAGTGTTAATTGACTAAAACCACTGCCATCCATCGGAGTGGCCGCCGTGATGAATGACAGATCCCTCTCGCCCCAGAAGTTATTCCATGCAATACGACCAAATAGTTGCTGTTCAGCCAGCGGCTCTTGTCTGATATTTGCCAGAAGAGCAATGCGTCGGGCGGGTTGATTGCCCTCAGCAATAGCCTGCCGCCATGTGTTGAGTTGTTTCTGCCTGATACCCGCCTCATTGAAATGGTATTCCACGCTCAGTGAGATATCTTCATTCGACGCCATGCTTTCCGGAAGTGACCAGGTGAAACCACTGGCAAGCTGATTATACAGTCGCCAGGCAGGCTGGTGGTTTTGTGTGGCTTCATCGGTGAGACTCTGGCGTCGCTGACCAAACCATTCGCTATAGAGCACCAGATTATCCAGCAGTGCCAGGCTCAGCTCTGAGCCGAGGCTGGGTTGCCTGGTTTGATACAGAGAGCTCACCGTCATCGACAAATTGTTCCACGATGCGGGTGACGGAGCATACTTGATAAACACTGCATCCTGATTGTTAGTCCGCTCCAGCCCCAATCCCGCGACATCACTATTACTTGCCAGGGTGTCAGGTCTGGCGTGAAGATTTGGTCGGTAACCGAAACTCAATACGCTGCTGGTATCTAACCACACACCAACCAGCGCCACGCTTCCAAGACGGTCTTTACGTCGGTCGGCGGTGTCCAGACTTTCATAGATCACCTGACTATTGTTCTTGAACCAGTCTGTTGGATTAAAACCACTGGCCACGCCATTACGGATATTTGCGCGCCCGGCTAACCAACGCCAGGCGGGGGAAGGGGTGTAACTGAGCGCCAGAGACTGCACATCAAGGCGGATATTTTTCTCCGCCTGATAATGTTCACGGCTATTTACCTGAGTGCGTAACCGGGTGTTTACTTCAACACCGAAAGGGCCACTGATGTTACCCTGTCCATACAGACGGGCGGCAATGCGCCCGCTGATGATCGCTTTGTCAGCTTGTCGCCAGTCTGACATTCCCTGGCCCTTGAGTTCCAGATTAAACGGCCCTAAAGCATGCGCAGCCTGAGCTTCTGCGGCTTCCAGCGCCGATGAGGGCAGAACAGGAACATCGTCATCAGCCTGCGCAATCAGACAGCACAAGCCGATCGCCAGGGTGGTAAACAGTCTGAGCAGGTTCACTGGCCCCCCTGAGACGTGAAATGAGACAACCACTCCTTGTTGAACCACGAGAGTGGCAGCTCTTTTTCCTGATATTGACTCATTTGCATCAGCGTAATTTTATTGGGATTGAAGCCATCAGCAATCACCACCTCTGTCGGACGTATGCGATCAAACACCGGCTACCAGTTGCGATACCAGGCAACTTTCAGTAATTTTCCGCTATTGCCATAAAATTTTCCTTTCAGCGGTCGGTCGTTGGCCTTGTCTACCCAGAGTTCGACCTGTTTATAAGGCGCGAAATCGTTGATGGCGCTGAGCTGCAATTTCCATGCTGGACGGGCTGCGCGATCACCATCAGTCACTGTCTCTTCGCCAGCCAGCACGGCGGCATAGTCCAGTGTAAAGTTAGAGGTAATTACATCACCATTTGAGGCATTGCCGAGCAGTCGCTGACGGGGTGACATGCGTACTGATGCCTTGGATTTTGGATCATAAAACCATAGGATATTGTCGTTTCGTAACAGTAACTTGCCTCGGTCACTGGCAGGCTCGTCAATGTGAATAATGGTCAAAAACTGGCCACTGGCATTCTGACGTGAATGCGTTGTGACACGGTTCTGATCGGTCAGCTTGTTATTATCATATTGTTTTAGTGAAACGGTAACGACAAATGAAGTCTGTGGATTACGGATCAGGTCGGAGCGTTTCAGAATATCCTGTGCCTGATCGGCATGGACAGACAACGCGGCAAACAGGGCCAGCGTGCAAGTCAGTCGCCATGGTTTCAGTATTAGCTTAAGCATCGGACACCTCGGATAATCAGACATGATGGATAGCTGAAATAATATTCATGCGTGAGGCTTTATAGGTTGGCCAAATAGCAGCGATCACCGAAAGCGTGAACAGGAAGAGCATAATACCCAGCGCCAGTTGTGGGTTTTCCAGAATCATCAGGTTGATGGTGATCGGGGTTGCGTTGCTCGGTGGCGTCCAGCTGATATTCATACTGTTGATGATCATGCTGATGATCAGAGTGAGGCCCAGGGCGGTAAGGACACCAAATAATCCCATTAGCGCACTTTCTGCCATAAACATGCGCATAATGAAACTGCGGCGAAAGCCCATTGCCCGGATGGTGCCTATTTCTCCAACACGTTCCATTACGGTGAGATTGATAGTGTTGGTAATGGTAAAAATAATGACGATAGCCAGAAACAACGACACCACACCAAAGATAATGGTAAACATGGCAAAGATGCGATCGAATGAAGGATCGACTTCGTTGAAGCGGAAAACTTCCAACTGCATGCCACTGTCATTGAGAGCCTGTTGAATCTGCTGTTTAACCTGCTCCACCTGATTAGGATCATTGAGTTGAACCATCATCACCGTGGCACGAGGCTGCTGGCTGTATAATAATTCGCGGGCGAGATCGAAATGCATCATCACAAACGCATTATCTAATGCGCGTTGTGCCTGAGGTTGTGCCTGATTAACATAGACGCTGACAATATTCGGTGCGCCTTCTGTGCTGGCCGCCAGCAGGTTTACCTGTGCACCTTTATCGCTGTCTGTTTGTTGGCTAAGCTGCTCTTTATCCTCGCGGGTCATCAGAGCACTGATATCCATCTGTTCGGTCGAGACAACTTTTTTCAGTAATGGCGGATCTTCACAGGCTGGGATGTTTAATGGTTTGCACAAACCGAGCAGCCGGGCCATACCGACGCCAACGATAGCCCCATCATGTTGTTCTGGTTTCAGACCTGTTGGCGGCGTAGAAACATTCACATGCCAGCCATCCCAGAGGCGCATTTTGTCAACGTCCTGAGGAATAACACCCCGTCCGAGGAAGGTTTTACTGTTGTCGGTTGACACCACGCCGGCGATACCTGCCAGCGAGATTTGCGGTGTAATCACCGAGATCTGTTTTTTCAGCTCAGGATCACCCAGCAACAGCGCGGTCACCGCCTGATAGTTGTTGATGGTGTAATTATCCGGATCTGCTGCACCATATTTCAGATAGCCTTGCTGATAGATCTGTAGCTGCCCCTGCTCCTGGATCATACTGGTTTACACACCAAAATAGATAGAGGTGACAAAGCCGCCAAACAGCATCATTGCCAGCCCGCCAATGCCAATCGAGGTAATAGTAATGACCGAGCGTCGGCCGTTTTTCAGCAGGTTGCGAAGTGCGATCGACCAAATCATTGCAGACCTCCAATATCCTGTAATTTTCCATCCACAATGTGAATTAATCGGCCTGACTCGCTGAGCAGATTTTCGTTGTGAGTACAGATAACAAAGCTGGTATCGAACTGCCGACGCATATCGAGCATCAAATGGATTATTTCATCTGACGTGGCTGAATCCAGGTTAGCTGTCGGTTCGTCAGCAATCACCAGAGCCGGGGTTGTGACCAGTGCGCGGGCAATCGCCACACGCTGGCGTTGCCCACCACTGATTTCACCGAGACGACGATTGATGTAGTCTTTCAATCCGACTGATTCCAGATAGTACTCGGCCTTTTCTCGTCGTTCCTGTCGCGAAAGCTTGTGACGCAGTAAGGGAAATTCAACATTTTCACGCACAGACAGCACCGGGATAAGGTTAAAAGATTGAAAAATAAAACCAATATGCCGTGAGCGGAAATCAGCAGCCTGATTGTCATTCATTGCCAACACATCCTGGCCCAGAATGGTGATTTTTCCTTCATCCGGTTTATCCAGCATGCCGAGCATATTCAGAAATGTGGACTTACCACTGCCTGATGGACCATAAAAAAAAGTTATTTCTCCCTTGGGGATCGCGCATTCGGCCTTATTTATTGCCGTAAACTGATAACCATCCATGTTGTATTTTTTTACAACCGCATCGAATAAGGCAATATTGCCATCATTAGCCCAGCGCGGAAGGTGAGTTGCTGTTGTAACTGATGAGGTATTTACAGGGCTCATCGTGGATTCCCTTTTCTATTTTGGTTTCTCTATTAGAAAGCGCGCCACAGACTAATGCAATGAATATACAATGATGTTAAATAGCAAAATAATAAAAAAACCTGTGCTTTTTTGTTTTCTTTATCATTTATTTGTTCTTTTTTGTGATTTATTGTCATATTCAAAATGGCTCAGAAAAACAAAGTGTCATTCTGATTGCTTGTACATGCTGTGAATGGCGTTTTTTTTAATATTAGATATCAGAATCCCCTTGTTGTAGATATTTTTTGTGATAGTTGAACATGGAAATGAATACATAGTGATGTTTATTTTAATTACACTGATGAACTTCAATTAAACTTTTTAATTAATTTTTAGTGCGGCAATCCGATTAATGATTTTTTTGTCTGTGCAGAAAATAGAAAATGATGGCGGTTTAACTTTATTATGATGGAAAGCATTGTGATTACCGGAGCGACAACTCATTTGCAACAACAGACATGCCAGCAGAACGCAGCTGGCAGCGTCGGTAAAAGCATCACTTTTCCTTATACAGATACCGTTGAACGTAAACGTCAGACACCTGCATCAAACATGCTATTACATCTGTGTCAGCAACTCTTTCTGCAAACCGGAGTAGAGGATGCTGCGATGTTCGGTGCGCAGACAGGCCTCGTTTCCGGGGCATATTATGGTTGTATGAGCATCACTCAGGGTATTTTGACTGCGCTACGACAGAAAGGACCTCGTGGTGTCGATGCCATTGAGTTTGCCAAGTCTACCCATAGCTTCCCGCTGTCGGCTGCCAGCATTGAATTCGCCCTGTTGGGGCCTGCTGCCGCAGTGGTGTCAGGAGAACTGGCTTCTCTCGAAGCGTTAATCATGGCCCGTGACTGGCTGTTGGCCGGGCGATGTCAGCGGGTAATTGTCGTGGGGTATGAGTATCTTTCGCCACTGCTGCATACCCACTTACCGCATATCGGTGGTGATGCAGACTATAGCGATAACATGAGCGTGGCGCTACTGGAAACTAAAGCCAGCGCGCTGTCACGAGGTGCGCCAGTACTTGCAGAACTGATTCGTCTCAGGCGATTTTCCGGCCCACTGGCAAATATGGCCAGACAATGGGGAACTGCGATACAGCAGATTGAACTCGGGAATGAAGCATGCCGATTTTTATCAGCGAGCACCCTCCAGGCCGATGCGGTGACACTTGAACAGGCCGTTGCCGAAAATTGCAAATCCAGTCAACTGGCTCTGCGTTCTGAAATGCAGCGTTTTTTAGGTGCAACCACGGTGATGCAACTGGTTGCTTCACTTAATGCGCCCACAGCGTGCGAATGGGTATTGAACAGTTTTGCACCCGGAGGTGGAGGGATGATCCATTTGCGTAAGGAAACGTTATGAAGCAAAAAATAAATCAAAGGACGGTCGCAGTCACGGGCATGGGAACGCTGACCCGTGAGGCTATCGGCCTGTCCGCCTTATGGCTTCATTTGCTTGAAGGGGGGGCATTGCCCAAAAAACCCACGCACTTCAATGGTAGCGTATTTCGATCGCAACACACCTATTCTGTTGATCCACAAGCACTGTGGCAGCAGGCATTGAGCAGTTCATGGCCTGCTAACGCCGCGCTCTATCAACGTTTGCCATGTGCCGGTTACGGTTGGCTGGCTGCACGTGAAGCTATGCAGCAGGCAGGTATCGATGATGCTCTTGCCCTGTCAATGGGGCTAAGTTTCGCCACAACCAGTGGCGGAACCATGGACAGTTTTGCTGCTAGTTAACAGGCTGATGATGCCCACTATGCCGCGCTTTCCGGTGCGGCCTGTCTACTGGCGGAGTTATTGTCTGCTGGTGGACCAGTGAGTGTATTTTCCTGTGCGTGTATCAGTAGTGTGGCGGCGTTCAGCCATGCTTTTGAACGTATCCGACAAGGCGATGTACCGTTGATGCTGGCAGGGGGATGCGATCAGATCCGTGAGGCCGATTTTGCCGGTTTCAACGCGTTGCGTGCTATCTCTCCTGATGCTTGCCGTCCGTTCGACTCTCAACGTAAAGGGATGGTTATGGGCGATGGGGCAGCGATGATGGTGCTGGAGGATCTTGAGCATGCTCTGGCTCGGGGTGCAAGGCCGCTGGCTATTTTCCGCAGCTGTGGACTGGCGTCAGATGGCCATCATTTGACGGCACCGATACCCGATGGACTGGTGAGGGCCATGCGGCAAGCTTTGGGGAGCGTGGATGATGAGATCCCCGGTTACATAAACTGCCATGGTACCGGTACCCAGGCCAATGATCATAGTGAGTTGCAGGCTATGCAGCAGATTTTTGGTGAGCAGGCCGGGCGACTGACAATCAGTTCCACGAAAAGCGGCACCGGGCATTTACTGGGTAGCGCTGGAGCTCTTGAGGCTGTGCTGTCGGTCAAAATCCTGCTTGAGCAACGCGTGCCGCCCATGAGCACTTGTCTCTCTCCCATCGCGGAGATGAACTTCCGCATGCCTGATACCACAGATTCATTATCTCTCAATACCAACATGGTGATGAGTAACTCTTTAGGTTTTGGTGGCCTGAATGGCAGTTTGATCTTTGCACGTTACCAGGGGCAATCGCCTCAACCATAAAAGGAAAAGCATCGAATGAAAGGGAGACAATCATGACCATGACCGAAGAGCAATTTACGGCGTTACTGACCGGTATTGAGGCTTGGATCGCGCCAATCAATCAGGGATGGTTAAAGGATGATCTGCAAGGTGAGTTTGGTCGCCATCGTTGGGAACTATTACAAGCCTGTGGTCTGACTGGCTTACTCAACAGTCAGCAGGCTGGGGGGCTGGGAATGAATGCGCCGCAAGTCGCGCGTTTTATGGCCCATTTAGGCGAGCATTGTCTGGACGGTGGTCTGACCTTCGCACTCTGCACGCATCTTTGCAGTACATCTCTGCCACTCGAAAGATTTGGCTCTGCCGCGTTGTGCGAGAAACTGTTACCCGATGTGATGGCGGGGAAGCGTATAGGAGCGCACGCCATTACTGAAGCCGGTAGCGGATCTGATGCTTTTGCTATGGCCACCTCTGCCCAGCGTGAAGCCGGTGGCTGGCGGCTTAACGGCACCAAAATATTTGTCTCCAATGGTCCGATTGCTGATCAGGTGGTCATCTACGCTTCTACAGACCGCCAGCGGGGCACACTGGGTGGATTCAGCGCCTTTTTGGTTGATGTACACACAGCTGGGATAGTGGTCGGGCCGGCCGCTCACAAAATGGGGCTGAAGACTTCACCACTGAGTGATATTTACCTTACGGATGTATTTGTGGATGACGCGCGGTTACTGGGTAAAGAGGGAATGGGGTTTGCCATCCTCGATTTTGTCATGAAATGGGAAGTGCTATGCGTCTTCGCGTGCCAGGCCGGTGAAATGCGACGTCGTTTGGCGCAATGCCTGAAACAGGCGAAAACACGAACTCAGTTTGGTCAGCCTGTCGGTAAAAACCAGGCAGTGGCTCTTCGTCTGGTCAATATGCATTTGCAGGTAGAAACGGCGCAGTACTGGCTGACAAGGGCGGCTGAGGCACTGCACAGTGGCAAGAATATCGCCGGAGAAATTGCTGCGGCCAAGCTGGTGATCAGTGAAAGTAATGTGGCAACCGCATTAGATGCCGTGACGCTGTTTGGCGGATCAGGCTATATGGCGAAAATGGGCATTGAAAAACAGCTGCGTGATGCAGTAGGCGGCGTGATTTACTCAGGTACTTCCGACATTCAGCGTAATCGTCTGGCAACGATGTTGGGATTATAAGCATGAGCCAGATATTACCTCAACAGATTGCTGACTGGGTGATGAATGCGCGTGATCCTCAGGCTACAGCGGTTATTTTTGGTGAAGAGACTTGTAGTTATCGGCAGTTGGCCGAGGGCGCTGCATTACTGGCATCTACGCTGCCACCACTCACAGCCGATAATCCTTATTGCGTGTTGGTGGTAAAAAAGGGATTGCTGCACTGCAGGCCGTGATGGGCATATTAAGCCTCGGCGGCTGTTATGTTCCGCTGGAGACGGATTATCCTGCGGAACGTTTGCAGATGGTACTGAAAACGTTATGCCCTAAAGTAGTGATCGTTGATAGCACCACCGAGGCGATGGTGCGTCCACTGGCTCAGGCACTGGGGGTGTGTATCGTGAATATTGACACCTTACCGGAAAGTGGCAAACCACACAGCCACCCTCTGCAGCAGCCGCTGGCGGCTATTCTTCATACATCAGGTTCTACAGGCCTGCCGAAATCGGTGTATATCGGTGCGGCACAGATCGAGGCATTTACCCGCTGGGTTGATGATGCTTTTCATCCGGAAGAGGGCGACAGACTACTCAACCATGCTCCACTGGCGTTCGACCTGACTTTCCTCGATCTTTTCGCGGTATTTCGCTGTGGTGCCACCTTGCTCTTAACGCGTGAAAATGAGGCAAACAGCGGAGTACGACTGAGTCAAATTTGCCAGCAACAGCACGCCACGTTGTGGCACTCAACCCCGACATCATTACGTTTACTGTTGGCCCACGACAGCCAGGCATGTTACCCGTCGATGCGTGCTGTGTTGTTTGCCGGTGAACCGATGCCGGGAGACTTGTTTGCTAAATTGATACCCCTCTTTCCCAATGCTGAGTTTTACAACGTCTACGGTAGCAGTGAAACCAATGACACCTTCTGTTATCACGTGCCCAAAATATCATTTACCGGCATCGTTCCGTTAGGCTACCCACTGGCATACACCGAATGGCGATTACTCGATGAGCAGCAACAACCGGTCAGCGCCGGACAGGCAGGCGAGTTATGGGTACATTGTCCAACGTTGATGTCAGGCTATGGTGACAAGGCATTAACCTACCAGGCATTTCGCCAGTTTGCAGGAAAACGATTCTTTCGTACGAATGACCGGGTACGCATGGATGAAAACGGGCTGTTTCATTTTATCGGGCGCTGTGACTGGATGGTCAAAGTGAATGGTTTTCGTGTTGACCTGCTGGATGTCGAGCAGACTGCTCTGCGCTGTGGCTGGCTCGATGAGGTGGTGGCGTTTATCGCTGAACGTGATGGCGAGCGTCAACTGGAAATTGCCGCTTACAGCGCTGTGCCTGAGAGCACGATGAAATTACGTCAGCATTTGGCCCGTTATTTACCGGTTTATGCACTACCCCGCCGTTATCATTTTTCTGATCAGCCACTGGCAAAAAACAACAACGGTAAGCTATGTCGTCGCACTGTGGCTAATACGCATTGCCAGCTTAATAACTAACTTAACGGGTGCGGAATTTCGCCGTGCCTTTTCATCTATGGAGAGAGTGAAATGAATGTAAAAGCGATTATTGCCAGTTTTCTGAGTGAGGAATTTGCACCCGATATTAAGGCTGAGGAATTTGATGCCAGCATGAATTTAGTCGATTTCGGCATCATTGACAGTCTGGGAGTACTCAAGCTGGTTGCCTGGCTGGAAAGTGACTTTGGCATTGTCGTACAGCCGGAAGAGTTGAATGTTGAACAGTTCAGTTCGCTGGCTGCGATTGCTGAGTTTGTCGATTGCAAATTGGCGGCCAATATCTGAAGTGCACTGATTGACAACAAGGAGGAGGAGATAGTGACCCAGGATACTTTTCTCAGGGCCTTGATTCGTCAGGAACATCTGAGTGTGGAACAGATGGTCGAATTTTGGCGGCAGGTTGACCATGGAGATCAATCCCCGCAAGGCATACTGGCGGTGTTGAGCATTCTTTCCAGTCGTCCGGCGGAAATTGATGTGGCGTTCTCTTTCCTGCGTTATCTGCAACTGGCTTATCCCAAAACGTCTCTTCAGGCCGCCCATGATGCAGTCAATATCGTTGGTACTGGTGGCGGTATCAGCACGTTCAATATTTCCACTACCGCTGCATTTGTAGTTGCGGCGGCGGGGGGACGAGTGCTGAAAAGTGGGTCTCGCGCTTATAGCAGCCTGACAGGATCTCAGGATGTGCTGGAACGATTAGGCATCAGGATCCCCGCTAATGATGATGTGCTGAGTGAAATGTTGCACACGCTGGGTATAGGCTTTGCCCCGGTAGGGCGTTATCCGGCACTTTGCCGGTGACTGGCATTAGCGTGTCAGCCGTTGCCATTCAGCCTGGTGGGGCAGCTGGTAAATCGTTTGGGGCCATTACTTTGTCCTTTTGAGTTAAAGGGACAGTTGGTCGGCGTATCTGATACCGGGTTGTTGCAGACCCTGGCTTGCACTGCGCACCAGTTAGGGCTGAAAAACTACCTTTTCACCCACGCCTCTGTTGGTGCAGACGAGATGTTACCGTTTGGTACCAACCAATGCTGGTGGGTTGGCGAGCGCAGTGATCGCCAATGGAATGAAGTGGTCGATAGTGTCGGCACGCCAGCAGTCAAAGGTGACCTGAGCCGGTTAAGAGGGGGCAACGCGGCAGAAAATGCACAACGTCTGCAGCGTGTGTTAGCGGCGGATGACTGTGCTGAGGCGATCGATGCGGTGACGCTGAATGCAGGGGCCGCCTTGCTGGTTGCTGGTCAGGTGACTTCGGTACGACAGGGCGTCGCGCTGGCTAAAGAGGCATTGTTCAGCGGTGCCGCACTGAATGTTTTGCGGCGAACCCAGGCCTTTTGTCGTCAGTTAAGGGTATCTGCAGCATGAGCGCGTTCATCCAGGCTCTACGTACTGCAGCAGTGCCACTGATAGCCGAAATAAAACCTTTTTCGCCCGAGTACGGTGATTTGCTGCGTGGCAGAAATCCTTCGGATATCGCTCGCAGTTATGTTTCTCAGGGGGTTTCTTGTCTCTCTGTCACCACCGGGCGTTGGCATCACGGCACACTCCGTATGTTACAGGAAATCGCTCATGACGTTGCTGTACCGGTATTACGCAAAGACTTCATTACGCGCCGTACGCAGCTGGCCGAGAGTCGTGATGCCGGCGCTGCAGCGGTATTACTCAGTGCTCAGTTGTTACGGCGTCAGGAGCTTTCAGGATTGGTCACACAGGCTCTTGAGATGGGACTGACACCATTCATTGAGGCTGATAACGCGAGGCAATTAACAGGATTGCAGTTGCCTGCAGAGAGTGTTTTGGCGATTTGTAACCGTGATATCCGCCAGCAGGAAAAAGATGATGGTTCAGTGAATCGCAGCCTTTCCCTCTATCAACTGGCCCGAGACTGCGGAGCCGGACTGTTGGTAAGCGCCAGCGCAATGCGACAACCAGAGGACGTATTACAGGCGTGGCAAGCAGGTTTTGATGCGATGCTGATCGGCACCGCTTTATTAGTTCATGAGCCAGTTGAACAAACGCTGGCATCGTTTATTCAGATCTTGACTCTTGATAAAAAGGCTTTTATATCAAGCAGATAAACAAATGTGTAGTAGGTTTACTGGTGGCGACAAGCTTGAGCGTGCAGGCAGATGAATTTTCGCTCGGGGCAGCTGCGTTAATGACATCAAATCCTTATGTTGGCAGCAAAGATCAGGTATTCCCGGTACCTGTGCTGGGTTATGAAGGGGAAATCGGTTATTTTCGCGGGCTGACGGGCGGCATCTATTTGTGGAACGACGAAGTGAATACCTTGTCAATCAACGCTTATTATCTGCCGATGTATTTTAAACCAGCGGACAGCGATGTTAATGCAATGAAGCGCCTGGATAAAAGACGTTCCACGCTGATGGCCGGGGTAGGGTACCGCTATAAAAATCCGTTTTGGGACAGCTTCGTTTTGAAATGTCCGGTGATACGCTCGATAACAACGACGGTCTCCTGGGTGACATGACCTATCTGTATCCCATCGTAGCGGGTGACTGGCGGATAACACCCGGCGCTGGCGTGACATGGGCCAGTCGTAATTACAACCAGTATTATTATGGCATCAGCGCTCATGAGTCTGGCCGCAGCGGGTTTGCACAATATCAACCCGGTAGCAGCTGGACGCCTTATCTGGAGTTAACGGTCAACTATCGTTTCAACAGTAACTGGCGTGGTTTTTTCTCAGCGCGGGGAATGGCTCTTTCCAGCGAGGTAAAAGACAGCCCTATGGTCAGCGATAATTATTCAGGTCTGTTGATGACGGGGGTCAGTTACGTCTTTTAAACCTTCCTCTCTTCCTGATCTGGATTGATAATTTTCCCGGCAGTATTTTTGGCCGGGAAAACAGCGAAATGATGTTGATAATCACCGAAAAGAGAAACGCCAGCAGAGTGAATTCTGGCAAACGTTGCCCATAATAACGTGGGCCTGAGTCGCACACTTTGTCTGTTTGCGTAACATCCGGTACTGCCACCCCGATCATTAATCAAATTAATCAGGCCCTGTTCAGCATTTGTCCGGAATCTTCTCTGTTTAACGAGATTCGGCCTGGCCACAGTCAAAACCAGTTTTAGCAGTATTTCAGGTATCATTCAGAATCGTGGCAGTGTCCGAAATCATCGTCAGCGACTTACATGCTCCGCGGTTTATCCCTGTTTGTATTAGTCCGGTTAGCCTCCACAGGCCATGGTCTGATTGCTGGGTTGATATGTTTGGGTGGCAGAAAAAAAAGAACCCCACGTAAACGCGGGGCTTATAATGAGTCTGAAAGGCCGCGAACGACCTTCAGAATTAAGCTGAAAAATCAGCTTGTCGGTTTTTGTGCAGTGTCGCTGGCACTTTTGCCAAAACGACGACGGACCACAACAAAGAACAGAGGAACGAAGAAGATAGCCAGCACTGTCGCAGTGACCATGCCCCCCATCACGCCGGTCCCTACTGCATTCTGTGCTCCGGAACCTGCTCCGGTACTGATCGTCAGAGGCAGAACCCCAAGGATAAAGGCTAATGAGGTCATCAGGATCGGGCGCAGACGCATCCTGACCGCTTCCAGTGTCGCTTCAATCAGCCCTTTACCCTCTTTATCCATCAGGTCTTTGGCAAATTCAACGATAAGGATGGCGTTCTTCGCCGAGAGTCCAATGGTAGTCAATAACCCCACGATGAAGTAGACGTCATTACTCAAACCGCGCAGTGTGGTGAAAATCAGTGCACCAATCACGCCAAGTGGGACTACCAGCATCACCGAGAAGGGCACAGACCAGCTTTCATACAGTGCCGCAAGGCAGAGGAAAACCACGATCAGTGAGATGGCATAAAGCGCAGGTGCCTGATTGCCTGACAATCGTTCCTGATAAGACATTCCGGTCCAGTCGTAGCCAATACCTTGTGGCAGCTGAGAGGCCAGTTGTTCCATCAGATCCATCGCTTCCCCGGAACTTCTACCCGGTGCTGACTGGCCCAGGATCTCCATTGACGGCAGACCATTGTAGCGTTCAAGACGAGGTGATCCATATTGCCACTGGGCGCTGGAGAAGGAAGAGAATGGCACCATCTCGCCGTTGGAAGCACGGACAAACCATTTATTAATATCATCGGGTAACATGCGCGAATCGGCTTGTCCCATCAGATAAACTTTCTTAACGCGTCCTCTGTCAATAAAGTCATTAACGTAAGAACCACCCCATGACGCGCCCAGCGTGGTATTGATGTCTGAAAGTGAGACACCCAGCGCCTGTGCTTTTTCCTGATCAATGATTAATTTATATTGTGCAGTATCTTCCAGCCCGTTAGGTCGAACACCCACAAGAGTATCAGAGTGTTGGGCAACCATACCCAGCAACTGGTTACGCGCCTGAGTGAGGGCCTGATGGCCAAGGTTAGCCTGGTCGATCAACTGGAAGTCGAACCCGGTAGCATTACCCAATTCGATGATAGCAGGCAAGTTGAACGGCATAATAAAGGCATCTTTAATCTGGCTTAAAGCACCTCTGGCCCGTCCTGCGATCGCATCAACTTTATTCACCTCACCAGCGCGTTGATCCCATGATTTCAGACTGACAAACGCAATCCCCGTATTTTGCCCGCGACCGGCGAAACCGAAGCCATTGACAGTAAAGACTGAATTTACATTATCTTTTTCTTTGGTAAGAAAATAATCCGTCACCTGATCAAGGACTTTTTGTGTCCTGCCCTGCGTCGCACCAGAGGGAAGCTGAGCCTGAACCAGCAACAGTCCCTGATCTTCTTCCGGTAAGAACGAGCTGGGTAATTTCACAAACAGATACGCCATGCCGATAACAATGAACACATAAATCAGTAAATAGCGCCCGGTGCTCCGCAGGATATGACCCACACTGTCAGTATAGTGATGGGTACTTTTTTCAAACATGCGGTTAAACCAACCGAAAAATCCAGTGGTCTTACCGTGGTCACCTTTTGGTACCGGCTTGAGTAACGTGGCACAAAGAGCGGGGGTTAAGATTAATGCCACCAGTACCGAAAGCGCCATTGCGGAAACAATGGTAATAGAGAACTGACGGTAGATAACACCGGTCGACCCCCCAAAGAAGGCCATTGGGATAAACACCGCGGACAGCACCATGGCTATCCCAACCAGCGCCCCCTGGATTTGTCCCATCGATTTACGGGTTGCTTCTTTCGGTGGTAGCCCTTCCTCGCTCATGACACGTTCAACGTTCTCTACCACCACGATGGCATCATCAACCAGTAAGCCTATCGCCAGCACCATAGCGAACATAGTGAGGGTATTTATTGAATAGCCGAAACTATTGATCACGGCAAAGGTACCCAGCAGTACCACCGGAACGGCGATAGTCGGTATCAATGTTGCGCGGAAGTTCTGTAGGAACAGATACATGACGACAAACACCAGCAGAATAGCTTCAGCCAGCGTTTTAACCACTTCGTTAATCGATATTTTAACGAATGGGGTTGTATCATAAGGATAAACGACTTTTAAACCCGACGGGAAGAAAGGCTCCAGTTTAGCCAGCTGATTTTTAACTTCATTCGCTGTATTAATTGCATTGGCACCGGTTGCCAGTTTGATACCGACCCCTGAGGCGGGTTTACCATTGAAGCGGGCGATAACTTCATAATTTTCCCCGCCCAGTTCGATGCGGGCGACATCTTTCAACAAGACACGTGAACCATCGCTGTTTACCTTCAGCATAATTTTGCCGAATTCATCAGTTGAGGTAAGGCGTGTCTGGGCGATGATCGACGCATTCAGCTGTTGACCGGGAACAGGAGGCGTTCCGCCTAACTGACCTGCTGCAATTTGCGTATTCTGCGATTTTATCGCAGCGATGACATCAACCGGAGTTAATTGATAGTTATTGAGTTTGTGTGGGTCAAGCCAGATACGCATGGCATATTGCGCCCCGAAGAGTTGGGTATCACCAACACCAGGAGTACGGCTGATCGGGTCTTTGATATTCGATGCAACATAGTCAGCGATGTCATTCTGCGTCATGCTGCCATCTTCACTGACAAACCCTGCAACCATTAAGAAGCTGCTGGAAGATTTCTGTACTGAAATACCTTGTTGCTGAACTTCCTGCGGTAAGAGTGGGGTGGCCAACTGTAACTTATTCTGCACCTGGACCTGAGCAATATCAGGGTCGGTACCCGACTCAAACGTGAGCGTTAACTGCAGAGAACCAGAAGAGTCACTGCTGGATGACATATACATCAGGCCATCAATGCCATTCATGTTCTGTTCGATTACCTGCGTAACCGAATCCTGCAATGTTTTAGCATCAGCGCCCGGGTAGTTAGCTGAGATTTGTACTGACGGCGGAGCAACATTTGGGTATTGCTCTATCGGCAGCTTTAGAATCGACAGCACACCTGCCAGCATGATGATGATGGCGATAACCCATGCGAAAATGGGGCGATCGATAAAGAACTTAGCCATTTATCAGCGGCTCCTGTTAAGACTTGGTTTTTTCAGATGAAGGATTCGCTGTTTGAGGCGCATCAACATCCTGCGGTGTGACCGTAGCACCAGGCGCTGCACGCTGCAGTCCAGTGGTGATCACTTTGTCTCCAGCTTTTAAACCTTCTGTGACCAGCCATTTGTCGCCAATAGCTCTGTCAGCTGTCACATTACGTACCTGAACTTTATTTTCTGCATCAACGATCATTGCCGTTGCCTGGCCGGTTGGGGTACGACTGATACCCTGCTGGGGAACCAGTAAGGCTTCAGGTTTGGTTCCTTCATCCAGACGGGCGCGGACGAACATACCAGGCAGTAATGTATTATCGGGATTAGGGAAAATAGCCCGCAGTGTAATTGAACCGGTACTCTCATCCACTGTGACATCTGAAAATTCCAGTGTGCCGCTTTGTGGATAATTAACACCTTGCTCAGTGAGCAATTTTACTGTGGCTTTTCCATCAAGCTGTTGTAGTTTACCTGAACGCAGCTCTTCTCGCAGACGCATAAAGTCAGCACTCGACTGGGTAACGTCAACATAGATTGGGTCGAGTTGTTGCACAGTAGCCAGCGCGGTCGTCTGACCGTTTTGCACCAGAGCACCTTCGGTGACGCTCGATTTACCAATACGTCCGGTGATAGGTGAGCGCACCTGGGTGTATGCGAGATTGATTCGTGCGTTTTCTACATTGGCACGAGCTACCTGAACCGCAGCCTGTGTTTGTCCCTGCGTTGCTATCGCGGTATCGTAATCCTGCTGACTGATATATTTTGTTCCCAGCAGCGGCTTATAACGCTTAACAGTCAGTGTTGCGATTCTGGCATTGGCTTCTGCCTGTGCTAAATCACCTTTTGCGCTGTCATAGGAGGCCTGATAAGTTGCCGGATCTATCTGGTAGAGTGATTCGCCAGCCTTGATATTGCTGCCTTCAGCAAAATTGCGCTTCAGTATGATACCCGACACTTGGGGGCGAACTTCGGCAACACGGAATGCAGAGGTACGACCAGGTAAATCGGTAGTGATTGTCAGCGGCACGGCTTTCAGGATAGTAACTCCTACTTCAGGCGCTGCTTGCTGGCCAGATTGTTTGTTACTTTTATCGTCACATGCTGTGATTACCAGGCATCCGGAAAGCATCAGAACGACCGCCAGAGGCGAAAGCCCTCTGTTTTTGTTCATAAATAAACCTCAAGTATCCGCTATCGACTATGCAAAGGCTGTAAACCCACAGACCTGTTGCTGTGTTTTATTCATGGTCATGTTATAGTACATACATTCGCAAATGTATGTAAGCATACTCTCTTGTAAAAACTAGCTTATGGCACGAAAAACCAAACAACAAGCTCTGGAGACACGCAATCACATTATTGATGCTGCTATTTCCCGTTTTTCTGAGCATGGCGTATCAAAAACCACGCTGGCGGAGATTGCGACAACAGCCGGGGTGACGCGTGGCGCAATTTACTGGCATTTCAGTAACAAAACTGATCTGCTCAATGAAATTTTGGCTCAGTCAGAGTCCGGACTTATTGCGCTGGAACTTGAGTATCAGTCAAAATATCCTAATGATCCACTGTCAATATTACGTGAAATGCTAATTGCTGTATTAACCGCAACGGCTACTGACCCTAAACGACGCGCATTAATGGAAATTATCTTCCATAAATGTGAGTTTGTGGGAGAAATGTCAACACTGCAACGTATGCAACAGGCCTTAAATCTCGAATGTTATGAGAAAATTGAAACGGTTCTGCAACGGTGTGTAGATGCCGGACAGCTACCCTCGGGTTTGGACGTATCGATTGCAGCTGTGGTGTTGCGCGGATTCATGACCGGGATTATGGAAAACTGGCTATTTATGCCGGATCGCTTCGATTTAGTCATGAAAGCACCAAAATTGATTGATACCCTGTTGGATAGTCTGGTTTCGACAAGTCTTCTGACTGCACCACAGAGTTAATTTTTCCGCTGTTCAGTTAACCTTTTTTTCTCGTAGTCATTTTTTACCAGTTCCAGAGCGGCAAGTACTGTTGACGCAGCTACCTGATTTTGTTCCAGTAACATAATCAAGTCGACAGCCAGCTTTATCTCATCGGAAGCGTTTTGTAATGTCATAGTGGGCTCTCAGCTCCTGAGCGGTTATCTTTCAGAGTGTTCAATAATATTTTCCACTTTTTTTATTGCCTGCAGGCAACGCTGAAGTCGTCCTTCCAGAGAGGCAATTTCTTGCTGCAGCGTTTTTTTTCTCGTCACACTACTGGCGGAAAGTTGTGTTTCGCGATCGGTTATCATAGTACGTAAACGATGCTCGTAACCGCGGTATTCAGCCAGTTTGTCGTGAGGACGTGATGTGGGGGTTTTTCGGTAATCATTAACCCGTAAACTCAATGTAGCTATTTCACGCTGCAATGCCCCGATTTGTGCCACCAGGCGTTCAGCAATCCAGGTAACCTGTTCTGTATGTTGATCATTGACGCTTTGCCCAAGCTGGGCCAGACTTTGTTGTAATTCAAGCAGATAATCACCCAGACGGGATGAGTTACACTGAAAAAGCTGCTGATCAAAGCGCGCCTGAGAAGCCCGATCATTAAGATGTGGCGCCAGTTGTTGAGCAAGTTGCTCAACGCAGGTGGTCAGTTGCTGCAGAAGAAGTGCTCTTTTCACGTTGGTTTCTGTCTGGAATGAGGAATTCTGATAATGGCTGAGGATAACAGAATATGCAGCGCATGTTATTAATTACAGTTGGCTGGCTTGCGGTGGTGCTTGGTACGCTGGGGATATTTTTGCCACTGTTACCGACCACGCCGTTTATCCTGCTGGCTGCCTGGTGTTTTTCCCGATCATCGCCGCGTTTTCATCAGTGGTTGTTATACCGCTCGGTATTTGGTGGCTATCTGCGCCACTGGCAGCAATATAAAGCTTTTCCTCCCGGCGCGAAGCCGCGGGCAATTGCTGTGGTGATAATCACCTTCGCCGTTTCATTATGGCTGGTTACTCTTCTCTGGGTCAGAATCATGCTTGTTTGCATGTTGCTGACCCTGCTTTTCTTTCTTTTCCGGGTTCCGGTTGTTGATGCCAGGCAAGAAAACCAGTGATTTTTTCGCTCGGAGTTGCAATTGACAGCGGCTTTGCATAAATTTGGTCGTTTTCGTGCGTCAGTTTCAGCAGATGAATTTTCAACCTGGTGTGGCTACATCAGAAGTAAAAAACGCAGCTGAGGTGGCTCATGTCAGATTGATTTTTATCGGGCACAACATCATGACTGCGACCCAGCAACAGCTAGAGTTTTTGCAACACAGTATTAAAAGTATCCCTGATTACCCGAAACCGGGTATTCTTTTTCGTGATGTCACCAGTTTACTGGAAGATCCCCAGGCATTTTCTCTGACTATCCAACTGCTTGCTGACCGATATAGGGCGGCAGGAATCACCAAAGTGGTCGGTACAGAGGCCAGAGGTTTTTTGTTTGGCGCGCCTGTGGCGTTGGCGCTTGATGTTGGTTTTGTTCCGGTACGTAAACCGGGAAAATTGCCGCGAAAAACATACACCGAGTGCTATGATTTGGAATATGGCAGCGATCAACTTCAATTGCATTGTGATGCTATCACTGCAGAGGATAACGTGTTGATCATTGACGATCTGCTCGCTACCGGAGGCACAATAGAAGCCACTGTTAAATTGATCCGCCGAGCAGGTGGCACAGTACACGATGCTGCTTTTGTGATTAATTTATTTGATCTTGGTGGTGAAGCTCGTCTGAATGCCATGGATGTCAGGGTGTTCAGTCTGGTTAATTTTCCTGGTCACTGATCCCCTGTCTGGCCTCGCTGTCAACGCGGGGCTGTGTTAGCATACCATCCCTTTACTTACCCAGTTTGTGAGCGCATGAGTTATCAGGTACTGGCCCGCAAATGGCGGCCACAAAGGTTTTCCGATGTTGTGGGGCAACAGCATGTTCTCACGGCATTAGCTAATAGCCTCACGCTGGGCAGGCTCCATCACGCCTGGCTTTTTTCCGGCACGCGAGGTGTGGGAAAAACCACCATCGCCCGGTTGCTGGCTAAAGGGTTGAATTGTGAGCAAGGTATTACGGCAACTCCGTGTGGGGAGTGTGATAATTGTCGTGAAATTGAGCAAGGTCGTTTTGTTGATCTGATCGAAATTGATGCCGCATCGCGTACCAAGGTGGAAGATACCCGTGAATTGTTGGATAACGTGCAATACGCCCCTGCCCGGGGGCGTTTTAAAGTCTACCTGATTGATGAAGTGCATATGCTCTCGCGCCACAGTTTCAATGCGTTGCTTAAAACGCTTGAAGAGCCACCAGAGCACGTAAAGTTTTTGCTGGCCACAACCGATCCACAAAAGCTACCAGTGACCATTTTGTCGCGTTGTCTGCAATTTCATCTGAAAGCGCTGGATCCGGTACAGATTCGTGATCAACTGGCAAAAATCCTTGAACATGAAGAGATTTCAGCTGAAACGCGCGCGTTACAATTACTGGCCCGCGCAGCAGAAGGCAGTCTGCGTGATGCATTGAGTCTGACTGATCAGGCGATAGCAACGGGCGCAGGGAGTGTCACAGCTGCAGGCGTCAGTGACATGCTGGGTGCGCTTGATGACGAACAACCTCTGGCCTTGATAGAGGCACTGAGCGAAGCGGACGGCGTGCAGTTAATGGCACTGCTTGAGCAGGTTGCGACCAGAGGCGAGGAGTGGGAGAACGTGCTGATCGCCATGCTCACGTTTTTGCATCATATCGCCATGGTTCAGCTATTACCTTCATCATTAAGTGAAGATTTGCAGGCCGTAGAGCATCGTATACGCACGCTGGCGCGCACAATACCTCCGGAAGATGTACAGCTTTACTACCAGACGTTGCTGGTTGGCCGTAAAGAACTGCTGATGGCACCCGATCGTCGCATGGGTGTAGAGATGACGTTGCTGCGGGCGCTGGCTTTTCATCCGCAGAGAGAGATTGAGTCACCCACCTCACCGGTTATCGCCCCTGCACAACCTGTTTCTTCTTCCGCTGCCGTGGCAGTACCTTCAGTACCACCAGCTTCGACTGCGGCTTCTCCGCCTAAGCCGGCGGTGGCAGAAGATGCTGCGACAGAACCAGTAGCCTCAGTGCCGCCGGGCACCAGTCAGCTACTGCAGGCGCGGGCGCAATTGATGCGACATGAGGTGACCGGACCAAAAAGAGTGAGCCGGCAGCGCATTCCGCGCGGCCGGCAGCTTCGCCACTGGAGCGTTTGACTTCTCTCGGGAGACAAAAACGGCCTGCAGCAACAGAAAGTCCTCCTGTGGTTGCGAAAAAAGCGGAAGCTTACCGCTGGAAAACGCAAAAGAGCAGTGAAGAAGTGACTCAGGTAGTTGCTACTCCTAAGCTTTTACGCAATGCACTGGAACACGAAAAGACGCCTGAGCTGATGAGTAAACTGGCTGAAGAGTCGCGCCTTCGTGATGCATGGGCTGCAGAAGTTGATACACTTTCGCTGCCTAAGCTGGTTCAACAACTGGCACTGAACGCCTGGAAAGAGGTTACTGAGCAGGGGGTGTGTCTGCATTTACGTTCGGCACAACGCCATCTGGATTCCCCTGCGGCGCGCAAAGCGATCAGTGAAGCATTGAGTGCATCACAGCAACAACAGATTGAACTCTGCATCATTGAAGATGATAATTTGTCAGTATTGACTCCACTGGAGTGGCGTCAAAAAATCTATGAAGAGAAACTTGCCCTGGCGCGTCAGTCTGTTATGACAGATAACCATATTCAGACACTGTGCCGTTTTTTTGACGCTGAAGTGGACGAAGAGAGCATTCGACCCCTTTAAAATTAGCAAAAGTCGCCGATATATACCCTGTGTAACGGCAGCAACATTAATCTGAGAGAGAACACTATGTTTGGAAAAGGTGGACTGGGTAACCTGATGAAACAGGCCCAGCAGATGCAGGATAAAATGGCTCAGGCGCAGGAAGAGATCGCTGCGATGGAAGTGACAGGTGAATCGGGTGCCGGGCTGGTGAAAGTGACCATCAATGGTGCGCACAACTGTCGTCGTGTCGAGATTGACCCGAGCCTGATGGAAGATGATAAAGAGATGCTGGAAGATCTGGTTGCAGCCGCATTCAATGATGCAGCGCGTCGCATTGCTGAAGTACAGAAAGAAAGAATGGCCTCAGTATCCAGTGGCATGCAATTGCCACCGGGCTTCAAGATGCCGTTCTGATGCAAACCAGCCCACTGCTAGAGAGCCTGATGGAAGCATTGCGCTGCCTGCCGGGTGTAGGACCTAAGTCTGCCCAGCGTATGGCGTTTCATTTGTTGCAACGTGATCGCAGCGGTGGAATGCGACTGGCACAGGCTCTGACGCGGGCGATGTCAGAGATTGGTCACTGTCAGGATTGCCGGACGTTTACTGAACAGACATTTTGCTCTATTTGCACCAACACGCGTCGTCAGCAAACCGGGCTGCTTTGTGTGGTGGAGAGCCCGGCTGATATCCATGCTATCGAGCAGACCGGGCAATATTCCGGGCGTTATTTTGTACTGATGGGGCATCTGTCGCCCCTTGATGGCATCGGACCGGCTGATATTGGTCTTGAACGGTTGGAACAGCGACTGAGTGAAGAGTCGATATCCGAAGTGATTCTTGCTACAAACCCGACTGTTGAGGGTGAAGCCACCGCGAATTATATTGCTGAACTCTGCCATCAGTATGGTGTTGAAGCCAGCCGTATTGCTCACGGTGTACCGGTCGGCGGGGAGCTGGAAATGGTTGACGGTACAACGCTTTCTCATTCTCTTGCGGGCAGGCATAAAATACGTTACTGATCGAAAAGGCAGCATATTGCGTTGTGCTGCCTTTTTTCACTATTAACCCGGGTATTGGTGAAATACTTTGTGTTTCATTTATTGCAGCAAATATTGCAGCAAAGAGAATATTACCTGGTAACGATATGAGTCAGTGATATTGGTCTTTGTGCTGTCACTGACTTATTCGAAGATAGTTATCTAACCATCGGGTGATTAATCTGGCAAAAAATATCAGTGAAAATAAGCATAAAATCGCCACTATTTTAGAGCTTTACTTGTTGTAGAAAAGAAGAGAAAGCGATGGTATAAGCGTTTTTCTTCATTATTGCCTGTAATAACGCTTACGAGCAGGTTAACTGCTATTTCCGGGAAAAAAGCAATATATCAGACAGACGTTTGCCAGATGGGAAACGCATCGTTCGTGCAATAAACAAGCGACTGATCGAGATGGCTTGATTTCATTGCCTTGAAAATTTTTTACCTGCCCCCATCTCTGATTCCAACGTATACCAACCTGTTTTAATTGAGGTAGTAATGACCATGAAAGGACAAGAGACTCGTGGCTTCCAGTCTGAGGTAAAACAGCTTCTTCAGCTGATGATCCATTCCCTCTATTCAAATAAAGAAATTTTTCTGCGAGAGCTGATCTCAAACGCCTCCGATGCGGCAGATAAACTGCGTTTCAGAGCACTATCAAATCCTGATCTTTATGGGGGGGATGGTGATCTGCGTGTACGTGTCTCTGTAGACAAAGAGAAACGCACGTTAACGCTCAGTGATAACGGCATTGGCATGACGCGCGATGAAGTGATTGAAAACCTCGGTACCATCGCGAAATCAGGCACTAAATCATTTCTTGAGTCCCTCGGTACGGACCAGGCGAAAGACAGTCAGTTGATTGGACAATTCGGGGTTGGCTTCTACTCTGCCTTTATCGTGGCCGATAAGGTTACCGTCCGCACTCGTGCGACAGGTGTCAGCCCGGAAGAAGGCGTGTTCTGGGAATCAGCTGGTGAGGGTGATTACACCATTGCTGATATCACGAAAGCCGATCGCGGCACAGAAATTACCTTGCATTTGCGTGAAGGTGAAGATGAGTTTCTCGATGCCTGGCGGGTACGAAGTATCATCAGTAAATACTCCGATCATATTGCGCTGCCAGTAGAGATTGAAACCCATAACGAAGAGGATGACACCACCACCTGGGAAAAGATCAACAAAGCTCAGGCATTGTGGACACGTAATAAATCTGAGATCAGCGACGAAGAGTATGTGGAATTCTATAAACATCTGTCGCATGATTTTGCTGATCCTCTGACCTGGAGCCATAACCGTGTAGAAGGGAAACAGGAGTATACCAGCCTGCTTTATATTCCTTCCCGCGCGCCATGGGATATGTGGAACCGTGAACATAAACATGGACTGAAACTCTATGTGCAGCGCGTGTTTATCATGGACGATGCTGAGCAATTCGTGCCGAATTATCTGCGCTTTGTCCGAGGTCTGATTGATTCAAATGATCTACCGCTCAACGTCTCGCGCGAAATTTTGCAGGACAGTCGCATTACCCAGACATTACGTAACGCACTGAGCAAGCGCGTGTTGCAAATGCTGGAAAAAGTGGCAAAAGATGATGAAACCAAATATCAGGAATTCTGGCAGCAATTTGGTCTGGTGTTAAAAGAAGGCCCGGCAGAAGACAGCACCAACGCAGAAACTATCGCCAAACTGCTGCGTTTTGCTTCAACGCACAATGATTCCTCAGCCCAGACGGTCTCACTGGAAGAGTATGTCAGCCGCATGATTGAGGGCCAGGAAAAGATTTACTACATCACTGCTGACAGCTATGCCGCAGCGAAGAGTAGCCCTCATCTGGAACTGTTCCGCAAAAAAGGCATTGAAGTGCTGCTGCTCTCCGATCGTATCGACGAGTGGATGATGAGTTACCTGACCGAATCTGATGGTAAAACTTTCCAGTCGGTCAGCAAATCTGACGATTCACTGGGAAAATTCGCAGATGAAGAGAATGAAGCTCAAAAAGAAGCTGAAAAAGCGCTTGAACCCTTTGTCGACAGAGTGAAAGGCTTGCTCGGTGAGCGTGTTAAAGAGGTGCGTTTAACTCACCGTCTTACCGATACACCAGCTATCGTGACGACAGATGCCAATGATATGACCACACAGATGGCTAAACTGTTTGCCGCGGCAGGTCAGTCGGTACCTGAAGTGAAATATCTGTTCGAGCTTAATCCGGATCATCCTCTGGTGAAGCGTGCAGTAGAGACGACAGAAGACGCAAAATTTGCAGAATGGATCGAGTTGCTGCTTGATCAGGCCATGTTCGCTGAACGTGGCACACTGGAAGATCCTAACCAGTTTATTCGTCGTATGAATCAGTTACTGTTGGCTTAATCGCATAATAAGCCGTGATAATGGCGCAGCCCTGTAAAACGGGCTGCGCCGTTTTTTTTTTCGCTTATCACCAAACCACACGCTGCAATGCCCCGTGAGGTTTTTTTACTCCGCGAGTGATAACATGCCTGACCAGCCTGGTAGTACTGCTCAGGCAGATGTTGTTAATAAGGGAGAAAGCATGAAAGCCAGTCAGCCGATGAACGGTAATTTACTGGGGATACTCGGCGGTATCATCATCAGTACCGATTCAATTTTTATTCGTATGATGCAGATTGAGAACTCCTGGACCATTATTGCGTTGCGTGGATTTTTTATGTGGGGAGCTTGTTTGCTGGTTTGGTTGTTATGGCGTAGCAGTCGTAGCGTGTTGGGTGTTCCCTGGATAAACAAAAGTAATCTACTGCCCGCAGTACTCTTTTGTCTCTCGTCAGCCTGTTTCATTAATGCATTAAATCGTGGGAATGTAGCGACGGTGCTGGTGATTATTGCCTCTACACCGTTTATCTCAGCGCTTATCTTACGTATTTTTTTCCATACCAGAGTTGAGCGCAGCGTAATGCTGGCAGCACTGGCTGGCATGGCAGGTGTGGTTATCGTCATGTCAGGTAAGGAGGTGAATGACAATATGCTGGCGAATGTTTTTGCATTGGCAACCGCCGTCACTATGGCACTGGCATTTATCTTCACCTCTAAAGTTGCCGGAGGGAGTGTCGGGTTACCCTCGCTAGGAGGTTTACTGGCTTCGCTGGTAGTACTGTTATTTGCCGGGGGGGAGGTATGGCAGGAAGCCAGCCATTTGACGACTGAGCAATATGGATGGGTTATTACAGAAGGGATCCTGATCATGCCGCTGGCGATGGGATTGATCGCTTTATCTACCCGTTATGTCTCAGCGGCTAATGCCGGATTATTTTTATTACTTGAAACTGCGCTGGCACCGTTATGGATAGCGCTATTTCTTAATGAAATGCCTTCGCCGCAAGCAGTTACCGGTGGGGTAATCATTATCGCTGCGGTAGTTGCGCAATCTTTATATGCCAGACAACGTGCGAAGAAAACAGCCTGAAGCCGGGCAGACCAAGACGGTGATTGTTGTGACGACTGGGCCAAAATGGTATCTTCTTGCTCTGGTTTATTCTTGAACATTCAGGCGATTCGCAAGGGGATTTACGCAATGCGTATTATTCTGCTCGGTGCACCGGGTGCAGGTAAAGGAACTCAGGCTCATTTCATCATGGAGAAATTTGGTATTCCACAAATCTCTACCGGTGATATGTTACGGGCCGCAGTGAAAGCAGGTAGTGAACTCGGTAAACAGGCTAAAGCCCTGATGGATGCCGGTAAGCTGGTAACCGATGAACTGGTGATTGCACTGGTAAAAGAACGTATTACTCAGCCGGATTGTCAGAAAGGCTTCCTGCTGGATGGTTTTCCCCGAACTACACCGCAGGCGGATGCGATGAAAGAGGCCGGAATCACGGTTGATTATGTGCTGGAATTTGATGTTCCTGATGAATTGATCGTTGAAAGGATTATTGGTCGTCGCGTTCACGCGCCTTCTGGTCGGGTCTATCACGTGACGTTCAACCCACCGAAAGCGGAAGGGATTGATGATGTGACCGGGGAAGCGCTGACTACCCGTAAAGATGATCAGGAAGAGACGGTTCGTCAGCGTTTAGTCGAGTACCATCAGATGACCGCGCCACTGATCGCTTATTATCGTCGTGAAGCAGAAGCAGGGCATACCCGTTATCATCAACTTGACGGGACGCGTAGTGTCACCGCTATCAGTGATGAACTGACACAATTACTCAGTTAGTCACTACTCAGGGTCAGTGTCAGCTGGCCCTGCACCGTCGTTAATCCTACTACAGCAATTGGTTCCCTCCGGGTTATTTTTAGCTAAACTAAGAACAGTTATCATTTCTGCAATTCTGATAAGGAATAACTCATGCGGCAAGACAGGCCAGGCGTATTGCTGGTAAATCTCGGCACACCTGATGCACCAACAACACCAGCAGTAAAACGTTATCTGAAACAGTTTCTTGGTGATAAACGCGTTGTGGACACACCTCGCTGGCTATGGTGGCCAATACTTAACGGTGCCATTCTTCCTTTTCGTTCTCCTCGCGTGGCAAAGCTCTATGCCTCTGTCTGGATGGAAGATGGCTCGCCACTGCTGGTGTATAGTAAAAGACAGCGCGAAGCACTGTCACAGCGCCTTGATATGCCGGTTGAGTTAGGAATGAGTTATGGTAATCCTAGCCTCAAATCGGCCATCGACAGTCTGATGGCTCAGGGGGTAAATCGTATGATTGTCCTGCCTCTTTATCCTCAGTTCTCTTGCTCGACAGTGGCGGCAGTATGGGATGGTATCACTGAGGTGTTTTCGGCCTATCGTTCGTTACCTTCAGTGCAGTTCGTGCGTGACTACGCTGATCACCCCGCTTATATCCATGCGATAAAAACCTCAGTCGAACGTGCTTTTGCTGCTCTGGGCAAACCTGATTTGCTGGTGATGTCATTTCACGGTATTCCGCAGCGTTTTGCGAATGAAGGGGATGATTATCAGCAGCGCTGCTACGATACGGCCAATGCGCTGAGAAGTGCGCTGGGCCTGACTGAAAAGGAAGCTATGGTGACCTTCCAGTCTCGTTTTGGCCGTGAACCGTGGCTCATGCCTTATACGGACGCGACAATGGAATCACTGCCAGAAAAAGGGATCCACCATGTTCAGGTAATGAGTCCCGGATTTGCCGCTGATTGCCTTGAAACGCTCGAAGAAATCAGCGGAGAAAACGCAGAAATTTTCCTCGAAGCCGGTGGCAAACGTTTTGAATATATTCCCGCACTGAACGATGATGAGTTGCATATTGAGATGATGGTGCAGCTGGTCACATCGCAGCAACCCTGGTAGACATATTGCACAAAGCGATAACAGGTTTTACGCTGTTATCGCTTTGGATTTAGCTGGCTGACAGGGGGTGTGGCGGGGCAGTTGGCAACGGTTCAGGGAGTCCGACTTGCATCAGATTCAGCATGCTGCCGGCAATTTCACGTTCTCCCATCACCACTTCATTGGCACCACGTTCCGCAATGTAGGCTACTTCATCGTCGTAATGTGCGCGGGCGATGATCTCTATATTCGGGCGTTTTTCTCTGGCGGTGACAACAACCTCTCCGGCTTCAAAGCCATTAGGAATGGTCAGCAATAGCCAGCGGGCGCAGTCGAGGCAGGCGAGATCCATAATCTCAGGACGTATTGCATTGCCCAGAACAGCACTGATGCCCTGTTCCCGCAAGGCTTCCACGCGAGAGCGATTATTTTCAATAATAACCACCGGAACGCCATTTTCAATTAACTTATTACACAACAGACTTCCCACACGTCCATAACCTACAATGATGGCGTGATTACAAATATCCACCGGAATTTGCTTCTCTTCTTCGATAGCCTCTTCCATCGTCTGTTCTTCGATGGTCTCGTTCTTTTCGAGATAGCGTTGTAGCAGAGCAAACAACACCGGATTCAGCATAATCGACAGAATGGCTCCTGCCAGTACTAAATTACGCCCTTCATCAGAGAGCAGATTCAGCGAAATTCCCAATCCGGCAAGAATAAAGGCAAACTCACCAATTTGAGCCAGACTCACTGAAATGGTCAATGCCGTGCGTCTGGAGTGTCCGAACAGACGTACCAGCAGCAGTGCAGCAACAGATTTACCCACGACAATGATTGCCAGTACCCCGATGACCGCCAGAGGTTCTGTTATCAGAATTGAAGGATCGAACAGCATACCGACCGAGACAAAAAATAGTACAGCGAATGCATCGCGTAGTGGCAGGGTATCATGTGCTGCCCGGTGACTCAGTTCCGACTCGTTGAGCACCATACCAGCGAAAAAGGCACCTAAAGCGAAGGACACATCAAACAGTTCGACAGCACCAAAAGCGATACCTAATGCTAACGCCAGGACGGATAAAGTGAACAATTCACGCGATCCGGTAGCTGCGCTCCTCGCCAGAATCCACGGGACGGCCCGTCGGCCAACGACCATCATCAGGATCATAAAGGCGACCACTTTGCCGATAGTAATTAACAGATCCCAGGCAATCATGCCAAAACTGGCATTGCCTTTTTCCAGCATACCGGCGATGGCGGGAAGCAGAACCAGCGCCAGAACCATCACCAGGTCTTCGACGATCAGCCAGCCAATAGCGATTTGTCCACGCTGGCTATCGATCAACTGACGTTCTTCAAGCGCCCGCAGCAATACCACAGTACTGGCAGTGGAGAGACAGAGCCCGAACACCAGTCCGGTCATCCATGACCAACCCATCAGCCAAGAAAGCCCGATTCCCAGCAGGGTGGCAACGGCGATTTGGGCGATAGCACCGGGAATGGCGATGCTTTTTACCGCCATTAAATCTTTCAGAGAGAAATGCAGACCCACACCAAACATCAGCAGGATCACTCCCAGCTCAGCCAGCTCAGGGGCAAGGTTGGTATCTGCAACAAAACCAGGAGTGAAAGGACCGGCGAGGACACCTGCCAGCAAATAACCAACCAGCGGAGAGATGCGTAATCGGTTTGCCAGCATGCCTAACAGGAATGCCAGAACCAGACCGCCAACAATTGTTGTGATCAGCGGAGTCGAGTGGTGCATGCTTCCTCCTTAAAATAGGTCAGTATCTCGGTACTTAATTGAGTGTATGGCAAAACGGACAGCTCTGCTTGATTTAAATGGCCACAATGCGAAAAAAAAGCTATCGCTGATAAAAAAACAGTGTAATGCCTTTTTTTTACAGTTATTCCCCGAATAGAAGCCATTTCCGCGATATAAATAGAGTGGTGATCGTGTGATTTTAATTTTATTTTCATATTCACATCATGCAGAGTGGTTATAAACAGAGCTCAGAGAAATAAAAAAGTGACTAACTGTTTTTACACAATGAAAAACGCCACTCTTATCAGGTGGCAATAACAGATTAACCACAGGCTTTTCGTCACAGCCTGTCTGCGGAGAAGAATGATATGGGGAGTTTACGACCAGTAAAGCTAATAACAGAGTTATTGCTTTTTTTTCTGCCCTTGACTGTACAGGCGTGGCAACAGGATAAGGTCTATCGCATCACGATATTACACACCAATGACCACCATGGACGTTTCTGGCAAAATGATCATGATGAGTATGGATTAGCAGCTCAAAAAAGTCTGGTGGACCAGATCCGTCGTGAAGTGTCACAGCAGGGGGGAGCGTTGTTGTTGCTCTCGGGTGGGGATATCAACACTGGCGTACCAGAATCAGATCTCCAGGATGCAGAGCCAGATTTTCGCGGTATGAGCCTGATAGGTTATGACGCAATGGCTGTGGGAAATCATGAGTTTGATAATCCACTTTCCGTGCTGCGTCAGCAGCAGAAGTGGGCGACTTTTCCTTTACTTTCGGCCAATATCTATAATAAAAGCACCGGAGAGCGTGTTTTTCAGCCCTGGGCGATCTTTGATCGACTGGGGTTAAAAATAGCGGTGTTAGGATTGACCACTGACGATACGGCAAAAATTGGTAACCCGGAATATTTCACCGACATGACCTTCCGGGCCCCGGCCGAGGAAGCCAAACAGGCTATCGCAACGTTGCGTGAGAGTGAAAAGCCTGACATCGTACTGGCAGTGACGCATATGGGACACTACGACAATGGGCAGCACGGCTCTAATGCGCCTGGCGATGTTGAGATGGCCAGGGCTCTTCCTGCGGGCTATCTGGATATGATAGTAGGTGGACATTCGCAAAACCCGGTTTGCATGGCCGCGCCGAATCAAAAGCAGGTAAATTATGTGCCTGGCACAGCATGCTGGCCAGACCGACAGAATGGTACCTGGATAGTGCAGGCGCATAAATGGGGCAAATATGTCGGACGTGCAGATTTTACTTTTCTCAATGGCAAGCTTACCCTTGAACATTATGCGCTGATTCCGGTTAATCTGCGTCATAAAACAAAAGATGAGTCAGGAAAGACACAGTGGGTCAATTACACGACAGAAATCAGCAAAGACCCGGATATGCTGGCGTTGCTGACCCCTTTCCAGAAAAAAGGCGAAGCAGCACTCAGTGAAAAAATCGGCTATGTCGATAACCGGCTTGAGGGTGATCGTTCTCAGGTACGCTTCGTGCAAACTAACCTTGCACAACTGATTCTGGCGGCGCAAATTGCCCGTACCCAGGCCGATTTTGCTGTGATGAGTGGCGGGGGGATCCGGGACACTATCGAGGCGGGTGATATTACCTATAAAGATGTGCTCAAAGTGCAACCTTTTGGCAATACTCTCACCCGTGTCGATATGACAGGACGAGAGGTGAAAGCTTATCTGGCGACTGTGGCAAACATCAAGCCCGATTCAGGAGGTTATGCCCAGGTGGCTAATGTGACACTGAGGGCGGACGGAAAAAATGTCAGTGAGATAATGATCAATGGGAAACCGCTGGAAGAGGACAAAATTTACCGTATGGCAACACTCAGCTTCAATGCAGCGGGTGGGGATGGCTATCCGGCAATTAATCATCATCCCGGTTATACCGACACCGGATTTGTCGATGCGGAAGTGCTCAAACAATACATCGAACAGCACTCACCGTTACAGGCTGCCAGTTATACGCCTGTGCAAACTACGCTCAGTGTAAGCAAAGAGTAACTCCTGCCTGGCTGACAACCAGTGGCACTGAAGATTATCAGCAGCCACTATGTCAGCCAGGAAAAAAAGTAAGCCGAGCTTATCAGGAGGACTCCGGATGACGACGACTTGCTATCACTCTGATTCTCAAAGCGTCATACACCAGATTATACAGATAGGTATAGGGGAGATAGAACAGGAAGAACCCTATATCGATCAAAAACACCTGCCACAATGACATTTCCAGCATCCAGGCCGAAAGAGGCAATGCCAGCATCAGGAATCCCCCTTCAAAACCGAGAGCATGCCATACCCGGCACGATGTGCTGCGGGGGTGTGCTGATGATGGAAAGAAGCGATCAAACATCATGTTGTAGACCATGTTCCATACCATAGCCAGACTCGACAGGCTGATAGTCAGAATTCCCATATCAAGAAGTGATTTATCAAGAAGCCAGGTCGCAAAAGGTACCACAATCAAGCAGGCTATCCCTTCGTAGCCTACGGCATGTAAGACTCTTTCACGCAGTGTGCGATGGTGCATTATTTTCTCCTTATGTCACTATCATGCTTATTTTCTCCGTTTTTTATGGCAGGATAAAGTTAATATCCATCGATAAAAGCGATACATCAATGCATTACTCACCTGAATCTTTGCAAGCTTTTGTCCAGACTGTTGAGAGTGGCTCTTTTTCAGCGGCGGCCAGAGCACTGAGAAAAAGTCAGTCAACCATCAGTGCCGCAGTCGCTAATCTGGAAGCTGATCTTGGTGTGCTGTTGTTTAGCCGGGAGTCAAGAGCCCCCCGATTGACTGCTGAAGGTCAGCGAATTCTGGTGCAGGTAAGAGAAATCATCAGCGCGACTGCGGGACTGGAACAGTTAGCAATCAGACTGGCCGGGAGTGTTGAACCCTGGCTGGGCCTGGCAACCTCTGATTTCTGGCAGACAGATTACCATGCCTCGCTGTTAGCCTCTTTTTCCCGGCATTATCCGCTGGTTGAATTTGAGTGCATGATGGCAGAGGATGGCGATATCGTTGATTTACTGCAAAGTGGCCGCGCTCATGTTGGTGTCATCCGGGCTCAGCAGGAGTATCCCGCAGACATTGTTAGTGCAAGGCTGGCGGTAACCGCTCAGATGGCTGTCTACATACAGCATAAACATCCACTGGCACAGCTGCCAGAATTGACTTTCACTCAGCTCAGGCAGGTAAGACAACTCTGTCTGAATACCTGGATAGGTAATGAAGCCTTAGCTTCAGGGAATGTCTGGAAAGCGCCTTCATACTGGCTATTAATGGAAATGGCCATACATGGTCATGGCTGGACTATTTTGCCACGCTGGATGGTGAACAAATTCGCTGACCATCAGCTGTGCGAACTGCCACTGATGGGCTGGCCACAACACATTGCGGTAGATGTTATCTGGTCGCAACAGACCCCACCTGGCCCGGCAGGGTGCTGGATGATTGATCACCTGTTATCCTGGCAGGAGCTTGAGAGGTTAGGTTAATCGTAACGGGCAATATCGGCAAAACTGGCTTTCAGCAAGGCCGCGAGGTCACCCGCGGCCAGCTCGATTTCCAGCCCGCGCTTTCCCCCTGACACATAAACAGAGGTAAATTGTGCCGCACTGTTGTCAATAACTGTCGGTAAGCGTTTTTTCTGTCCGAGAGGACTGATGCCGCCGACTAAATAGCCTGTGGTGCGTTGAGCAACCTGCGGGTCTGCCATCTCAACTTTTCTGACGCCCAGTGTCCTGGCGACTTGTTTGAGATCCAGTTGCCCGGCAACGGGGGTGACGGCTACAGCCAGAGTTTTGTTATCCCCGTTAATCGCTATCAGTAATGTCTTATATACACGTCTGGCATCCTGAGCCAATTTCTGTACGGCTTCATCTCCAAAATGGGCTTCACTGGCATCATGGGTATAACTGTGCAAAACAAAGTTAATTTTATTTTTTTTATGTAAATCAACCGCGGGAGTCATCTCAGCCTCGTTGTCAGAAGATAAACAAAAGACAAATTATCAGAGAAATAATCATTGCCTTGCGATGCTACTGCACTATATCACAATGGATGACAGCGCTGTGAAAAGCATCACGGCCTTGCATGTTGTGCCGCAACAGCTGAGGCAGACTCTGTTCACAGTAGAGATGTAACGCGCCAACTGCGACAACATAACGGCCTGCAGGTAACTGGCTGATAATCTGACACCAGCGCTGATTTCTCTCCTGCATCAGCACATTGTTCAGGTCATGACTGAAAGTGGAGGTGAGTGATTTTTCGCCAGCTACCGGTGGGGAACCCAGCCACCAGCTGACCATCATTTGTAGCAGACGTGCATTTGGCTGCCACTGCTCAAGGGTATCCTGCAGCAGTGGCAGCCCGTCATCAGGTAACTCTTTTAACAGCGCCAGTTGTGCCTCTCCCCCCTCTAACTCAATCAATGGTGTCCCATAGCGAGGGAGGGCATCAAGTAACTGCTGCTCAATACCATAGTGGGGACGCAATCCCAGTTGCCAGGCTTGTTGAGCCTGTAACATCAGGGCAATTTGCCAGGCGACGCGATGCTGGTACACTTCAGTTGCAATGCCCGCTTCGTTGCAACGCCGTTGTAACATGGTCTGTTGGACTTCTGTTAATCCGGATAAGTTTCCCTGCGAAGAAGGAACGTCACTAAATGGTGATTTTGCACGGGTCAAATCGGCTTCGACCAGCAATGCATCGGCCCGGGCAAGATGATGCAGTAACGCCGCAGGCAGCGGTGCCATATCCGGCGTCCCCATATGAACTGTGCCTACCAGATGCAAACGCCTTGCACCCAATGTAATATCCAGAGCTGGATAGCGATAGCCGCCGGTCAACCATCTTCTTATTAGCGGCATAATGCGAAACAGCATGCTGTTCATTCCTGCAATCTCCTGCTTTATCACTCAGCTGCATGTGTATTTACCAGTGTTCAAATGCAGCGAGTGGTTAATGCCTCGGCAATCTGTAGTGTGTCAAACGATTGGCATTACTGACAACAGTTATTGAGGAGAGTGCCATCGCAGCGCTGGCGATCACCGGGCTTAACAATGTTCCGGTCAATGGATAGAGAATACCCGCGGCCACAGGGATAAACGTGACATTATAAATGAAGGCGCCGAGCAGATTCTGTTTCATATTCCGTAGTGTCGCTTTTGCCAGCATCAGTGCATCGTTGACTGCGTGCAGATCGTTGCGCATCAACGTCATGGACGCAGTTTCCAGTGCGATATCGCTGCCACCGGACATTGCAATACCAACATCCGCCTGAGCCAGAGCAGGAGCATCATTGATACCATCACCGATCATGGCTACCCGGTATCCTTGTTGCTGAAGTTGTTGGATGGCATTTGCCTTGCCCTGGGGCATCACACCGGCAATGATTTTTTCTATCCCAGCCTGACGTGCGATGGCTTCGGCTGTGACCTGATTGTCTCCTGTCAGCATCATCACCTGGTAACCTTGTTGATGCAGTGTCTCTACCGTTGAGCTGGTTTCACTGCGCAACTGATCTGACACAGAGAACATAGCAACAATTTCACCATCAGCAGCCAGTAACACCGGGGTCGCACCCTGGCTGGCTTCATGTTGTAATTGGGCATCAACACAAGAGGTATCAATGTGTTGCTGTTGTAACAGTGCGACATTACCCAGCAGCAGTTGACGTGATGCCACTTGTCCGGCGACCCCCAGACCACCAAATGAGCGAAACGCTTCCACAGAATGAGGGACTTTCTCGTGGCAATAGGCTGTGATAGCGCGAGCCAGTGGATGCTGAGAACCTTGTTCAAGTGCGGCGGCCCAGCGAATCGCCTCTGTTTCTGATATGTCACCGAATGTAATGATATGATTAACCTGGGGTTTCCCTTTAGTTAATGTCCCGGTTTTATCGAATACCACGACATCAACCTGACTTGCCCGTTGCAGTGCATCTGCATCGCGTATTAAAACGCCGGATTCGGCAGCCCGCCCCATACCGGCAATGATCGACATCGGCGTTGCTAATCCTAGTGCACAGGGGCAGGCAATGATAAGCACAGTGGTCGCCACCACCAGCATATAGACCCCCTGAGGCGCAGGGCCAGCAAAGAACCAGATCGCGGCACTGCCTATGGCAATTAACACCACCACGGGTACAAAGATGGCAGAGATACGGTCGGCCAGCTGGCCTAGCTGCGGTTTACTGCTTTGCGCCCGGCGTACCAGTTGGATGATGCGTGCCAGCGTGGTGTTTTTCCCCACCGCCTGAGCGGTAAACAGCACGGAACCGTCGCTGACGACTGTGCCAGCATGCAGTTTTCCGCCTGCAATACGGTGCTGAGGTAATGCTTCACCGGTCAGCATACTTTCATCCAGCCAGAGTTCGCCTTCGGAAATTACACCATCTACCGGTACTCTGTCCCCCGGCCTGAGTCGTAATGTCATACCAGGGGTCACCTCCTGTAACGGGCGGATGACTTCACCGTTATCAGTGACCACACAAGCAAGTGGTGGTGTTAAATCTAATAATTTTTCCAGTGCCTGTGATGAGCGTTGTCGGGCGCGTTGTTCCAGCATATGGCCAAGATTGATCAGGCCGATGATCATCGCGCTGGCTTCAAAATAGAGATGGCGTGCCTCGTGGGGGAACCACTCAGGCCAGATAACAACGCTTATCGAATAGAGCCACGCGGCTCCTGTACCCAGTGCAACCAGCGTATCCATGGTTGCACTGCGTTTGCCTGCTGCGCGGAGTGCGCTGCGGTAGAAGTGCCCCCCGGCCACAGCCATAACCAGGAGGGTAATTATGCCGAGAATCAGCCAAAGTGAACGATTAGTGGCAGTGAGCATCATATTGTCACCCATCATCCCCCAGCCCATCAAGGGAAGACCGAAGGCGAGGGCGATAATAGCCTGCCAGCGGTAACGGCGCTGACTTCGTTGCGCCAAGGCATCCTGTCGGGCACGACGTTCATTCTCATCAATAATAATTTCAGCCTGATACCCGGCCTGTGTCACCGCATTCAGCAATGCTTGTGAATTGACCTCGCCCTCGACCAGTGCGCTGCGGTCTGCGAGGTTGACATTAGCCTGCACAACGCCACTGACCTGACGCAGGGATTGTTCAACGCGATTCACGCAGCTGGCGCAACTCATGCCCTCTATCAGCAGAGTCACCGTATGTCCTGATGGGGCAGAAGAGGCTTCCACTGTTACCGCCTCATCAGAGGTCTTCTCTGGTAACAGTGGTTCAGACTTTGGGGATAGGCTCCCGGTATCGCCAGGAGCTGCATGGTAACCAGCATCTTCAATGCATTCGATTAAACGTTCCGGACTGGCACTGCTGAGAATATCGGCACGCTCCAGTGTGACATCTGCTTGCTGTACATCATCCCGTGCTTCCAGTAATGTTTTCACGCGATTGATACAATGCTGACAGGATAACCCTGACAGGTTCAGTTGTATGTGCTGTGTCATGTTAATCACTCCTCAGAATCTGTTGACCTGATGGTTGTTACTAATGATGATTAAGCATAAACCTTCCATTGAGTGTAAGGTCAAGGAGGTAAAATGAATATCAGTGAGATAGCGCAAAAAACGGGTCTGACAGCCAAAACTATCCGGTTTTACGAGGAAAAAGGGCTGATTACACCACCGCTTCGCGGAGACAACGGGTATCGCTATTACCGTCGCCAGCATATTGACGAATTGACCCTGCTTCGTCAGGCGCGTCAGGTCGGTTTCAATTTGCAGGAGTGTGCCGGGTTGGTACAGCTATTTAATAATCCCGCCCGACATAGCGCCGATGTTAAAGCTAAGACACTCAATAAAATTGCGGAGCTGGACCGGCATATTATTGAGTTACAGACGATAAGACAGCGGTTGATGTTGCTGGCAGAAGATTGTCCCGGCGACGACAGCGCCGAGTGTCCGATTATCAATGGGCTGGCAGGATACCCTGTGGAGGAAGATCAGACTGTAAAAGCAGGCTGCTGTGCATCAATACCAGCCAGCAACCTGCTGAGCAGTGCAGTTAAATATCACGATGACGAGTGATCAATACGCTTGATTTGCAAGGTATTACCTTCGATACCGGTAATAATAATTTCACATCCGGCGGGAAGATCTTCATTAGCTTGCACCCGCCAGCTGCCGTCTCCCACACGCGTATGGCCGAAGCCATTCACCAGAGCTTCATCCAGCAGCAGACGTCGCCCGATCAGCTGCTGTCCGCGCTGATTCAACGCAAATGGTTGCGTGGCAGTACGCCGTTTTAACCAGCGATACCAGCTGTAGGCAGCCAGCATGGTCAGTAAGGCGAAACTCAGCAGTTGCAATTCCCATGAAGCAGGAAAAATTGTACTGATGATACTGGTGACTACGGCAGCGATACCACTCCACAACAGATAACCATTAGTACCGATCATTTCGGCGGCTAACAGAAGACCCCCCAGGATTAACCAGAGAGACCAGGGGTCAATCAATTCAGCTGCTTCCATTGATCAACTCCGTCCTTGCTTGCTTTCATTGATTAATGAGGCGATCCCGGAAATGGAGCCCATCAGACTGGTCGCCTCCAGTGGCATCAATACCATCTTACTGTTGTTCGCAGTACCGATTTTTTGCAATGCATCAGTATATTTTTGTGCAACGAAGTAATTGATGGCCTGAATATCACCTGCGGCAATCGCCTCAGAGACCATTGCGGTAGCGGCTGCTTCGGCTTCTGCACTTCGTTCACGTGCTTCGGCCTGTAAGAATGCAGACTGTCTTTCACCTTCAGCTTTCAGAATCTGCGACTGTTTTTCGCCCTCAGCACGCAAAATCGCCGCCTGACGTACCCCTTCGGCTTCAAGAATATCAGCGCGTTTAGTACGTTCAGCTTTCATCTGTGCATTCATTGAGGCGATCAGTTCGGCAGGTGGGCGTACATCACGAATTTCAATACGGGTGATTTTAACCCCCCACGGGTTGGTAGCTTCATCAACGATACGCAGTAACCGGGTATTGATGTTGTCACGCTGAGACAACATTTCGTCAAGCTCCATTGAACCGAGAACAGTACGCATGTTTGTCATGGTCAGATTGATGATCGCCAGTTCAAGGTTACTGACTTCATAGGCAGCGCGAGGGGCATCAATCACCTGAATAAAACAGACTGCATCAATAGTGACGCTGGCGTTGTCCTTGGAGATGATCTCCTGAGAGGGAATATCCAGCACCTGCTCCATCATATTGATTTTGCGTCCCACTCTGTCCATGAAAGGGACGACCAAATTCAGCCCAGGCTGCAGTGTAGCCGTGTATCGACCGAAGCGTTCAACTGTCCACTGAAAACCCTGGGGAACAATTTTGATGCCTGACCAGACGATAACCAGCGCGACGAATACAATAATACCGATTGCAGCAAGCATTAATAAATCTCCCTATTGTCAATACTATAGCGGTTTTACCGCACGAAAACACCAGGGGAAAGCATACCTTGCTGAGCTGATAAATACATTAATTAATATAACAATGAGTACAACTTACGGCGATAACGACCGGCAAGCGCATCTCCTGTACCCAGTGCGGCGAGAATATCCTGTAACACTTTACGCGTGTGGCCTTCTGCTGCGCCGAGATCGTTTTGCAGATGCCCGAACAACAGTGTTAATGCCTCTTCGTTACGCCCTACCTGATGCAGTTGCAGAGCCAGTTGGGTCGCGAGTTCTGCATTGTCAGGGGTCGCGGCAACCTGTTGTTGAAGTTGCTGTATTTCAGGCGTATCGGCAGCCTCTTTCAGCAGTGTAATTTGAGCCATCAGCCCCTGATAACGCGTGTCTTTATCCTGTAGAGGAACCACCTCTAACACGGCTTCCGCTTCGCTACTTCTGTTCAGCGCAATCAGTGCTTCGGCGAGTAAAAAACCATACTCGCTGTTTTTATTACTCAGCTCCCAGGCCTCTTTCAACAGCGGAAGAGCCGCCAGTGCATCTCCCTGTTGCAGCAAACGTTGTCCTTCCTGTGCTTTCAGTTCTTCCTCTTTCGGCAACACACTTTCCAGCAAACGACGCACCGCATCCTCTTCCTGGGGGCCCTGAAAACCATCAACCGGTTGCCCTTGCTGGAACAGATAAACGGTAGGAATAGCGCGCAGACCAAACTGCTGTGCAAGACCTGGTTCAGCGTCACAATCGAGTTCTGCCAGAACAAATTGTCCGGCATACTCCTGTGCGAGGCGCTCAAGCATGGGGGTCAATGTCTCACAATGCGGGCTGCGCGGTGACCAGAAATAAAACAGCACCGGGGTGTGCATTGATTGTTCAATGACATCGTGAAAATTACTGGTGTTCAGGGTGACGATAGCCGCTTGTGATGACATAAACACTCTCTCTTTAAAGGTTTGCACACTGGTATGGGGGCAGGATACATAACTTCAAGTCATGACCCGCTCACTGGCACTATTTTGCGCGTAAAATGCGATCCAGTACCCAGCCTGGCAGCAGGCGGCGAAACCAGCTCATGGCGTGTGCCACCAGGGTGACCGGATAGCGTAGACGTGGACGTTCACTTTCCAGAGCATGGCGTAATTTTGGCAGAATCGCTTCCGGAGGCAAACTAAACCACGCGGCAATCGGTGGGTTTTTAACCGGGTTATCCTGTTCTGACTGTCTCACATTGCCGGAAAATGAAGTCCGGATTGGGCCTGGTTCAATCAGCGAGACTTTCACACCGCTGCCATGCAGCTCCATACGCAGGGCATCGGACCATGCTTCAAGCGCATATTTACTTGCCGCATAGACGCCACGACCGGGTGTGGAAATAATGCCCAGCACTGAGCTGGTATTAATAATTCGGCCTCTGCCGCTTGCCCGTAATGCGGGAAGCAGCAGCATGGTGAGCTGGTGTGTGCCAAACAAGTTGGTGGAGAACTGTTGCTCTACCTGCTGCCTTGACAGTGTTTCCAGTGGCCCATAAACACCATAGCCGCCATTATTAAATAATCCATCCAGCTGATTGTCACACAGTGTGAGTACCTGTCGTGCTGCCTCACTGACACTGTTTTCGTCATCAAGGTCAAGTCTGATACCGGTAAATCCCATTTGGTTCATACGTTCGACATCGTCAGCCTTCCGACAGGCTGCCAGTACCCGGTATCCCTGACTATGCAGATAGCGCGCCGCGGTTAAACCAATGCCGCTGGAACAGCCGGTGATTAAGATATTTTTTTGCATTGCAAATCCTGCCAGGTCTGATGTCTTAAGGTGAGAGGGGGTGTTCTGTTCACGTCTGACCAAATTTGCATAACTTTACCCCCGTGACTACCGTTTTACGGTAATTATTGCTTAACTATAGGAGCAAGGTTTTTTGCCATAAAATCAGTAATAAAAGGTTGTGCCTCCGCAGTAGGATGCAAACCGTCATCCTGCATCCATTCCGTTTTGAGTACCACTTTTTCCATAAAAAACGGCAGCAGAGTTAACTGGTTCTTCGCGGCGAGCGCCGGATAGAGAGCGTAAAAAGCGTCTGTATAGCGTCGTCCATAGTTACCCGGCAGACGAATTTGCATCAGCAGAGGGATGGCATCAGCCGCTTTCACCTGATCAATAATTTTTTGTAAATCGGCTGAAATAGCGGCAGGGGCAAAACCGCGAAGACCATCATTAGCACCGAGTTCAATCAACACCCAGTGAGGTCGATGTTGGCGTAACAGAGCCGGTAAGCGGGCTAACCCCTGAGCTGCAGTATCACTGCTGATACTGGCATTGACCACCCGAGGGTTGCCTAGCCAAAGCGTATCCAGCCGATGTGGCCAGGCTTCAGTGACCGGCAAACGGTAACCGGCACTCAGGCTGTCGCCAAGGATTAACACTGTTTTCTCAGCTGCCCGCAGTGGCAGAGAACATGCAAAGATCATTACCATACACAGGACAGGATAATGCCAGCGGAAAATATTCTTGAAGTTCGTCATCTTAGTAAATCCGTCGGTCAGGGGGAGCATCAGCTGACTATCCTTACCGGAGTTGAGTTAGTTGTCAAACAGGCCGAGACCGTTGCCTTAGTGGGTGAGTCTGGTTCAGGTAAATCAACGCTACTTGGTATTCTGGCCGGGCTTGATGAAGGCACAGAAGGCGAAGTGTTCCTGCAGGGCGAGCCTCTGCATCAGATGAACGAAGAGCAGCGTGCAGCATTACGGGCGAAAAGTGTCGGGTTCGTCTTTCAATCTTTTATGCTGATCCCGACACTCAATGCACTGGAAAACGTACAACTTCCCGCTTTATTGCGCGGTGAGAGTGACAGGCAGAGCAAAGAGCAGGCAGTGGCCTTGTTGAGTCAACTGGGGCTTGCCGCGCGTTTACATCATCTGCCTGTACAACTCTCTGGCGGGGAACAGCAACGTGTTGCGCTTGCAAGAGCTTTCAACGGGCGTCCGGCGCTTTTATTTGCCGATGAACCTACCGGTAATCTCGACCGGCAAACCGGAACGCATATCGCTGATCGACTGTTTTCAATGAACAGGGATTTCTCCACAACATTGATTCTGGTCACCCACGATGAGCAACTGGCAGCACGTTGTGATCGCCGGCTGCGCGTACGTGATGGAAAACTGTGGGAGGAAGCATGATCTGGCGCTGGTTCTGGCGAGAGTGGAAATCACCCTCATTGATGATTGTCTGGCTGGCGTTGACACTCTCGGTCACTTGTGTGCTGGCGCTCGGTTTGATCAACGATCGTATGGCGCAGGGGCTAAGCCTGCAAAGCCGCAATGTAATGGCGGGCGATCGCACATTACAGTCCGCCAAAGAGGTGCCGCAGGCCTGGCTTGAAAAAGCACAGCAGGGGGGATTATCGGTTACCCGGCAACTCACTTTTATCACCATGACCTATGCGGGTGATACGCCGAAGCTGGCTTCAGTGAAAGCCGTAGATGAACACTATCCTTTATTTGGTGAACTGGTTACAGCACCATCCGGCGTTAAGCCAGCACCTGGAACCATCCTGGTGGCACCACAGTTGCTGTCACTGCTCAATGTTCAGACCGGTGATACGCTGGATGTCGGCGACAATACCTTGCGTATATCAGGTACGCTGATTCAGGAGCCCGATGCCGGGTTTAACCCTTTCCAGACCGCGCCCCGCGTGCTGATGAATCTGGCTGATGTGGGTAAAACCGGAGCGATTCAGCCGGGAAGCCGGGTGACCTGGCGTTATAAGTTCGCCGGTACCAAGGCGCAACTTGCCCCCTATGACGAGTTTATCAATCAACACCTGCAGCCGGGCCAGCGCTGGCTGAGCATTGATAATGAAGATAATGCCCTGGGTCAATCTGTGCAGCGGGCTCAGCAATTTTTGCTGATGTCAGCGCTACTAACACTCATTCTGTCTGTAGCTGCGGTGGCAGTGGCAATGAGCCATTACTGCCGTAGCCGCTATGACCTGGTGGCGGTGCTGAAAACACTCGGTGCTGGCCGGGCGGCACTACAAAAACTGATCATCGGTCAGTGGCTGGTGTTATTGCTGCTCGCGGCAGTCGCTGGTGGTGTATTAGGTACACTGTTTGAGGCGATACTGTTGCAGCTGCTAAAACCGGTATTACCCGCTATTTTACCAGATGCCAGCGGCTGGCCGTGGGTGTGGGCGCTAAGCGCGTTAGTGATTATTTCTCTGTTGGTTGGATTGCGCCCTTACCGGATGTTGCTGGCAACCCAGCCTTTGCGGGTATTACGGCGGGATACTGTTGCCAATGTCTGGCCGCTAAGTGTTTATATTCCACTGATGCTGCTGGTCGTGGTCGGGTTGCTGGTGGCACTGGTCGGCAGCAGTCGTCTGTTATGGATAATGATAGCTGCACTAGGGTTACTGGCGCTGTTACTGGCAGGAATAGGCTGGCTGGGCTTGCTATTACTCCGGCGTCTGACGGTACAAAGCCTGGCTTTGCGTCTGGCGATAAATCGGCTGTTACGTCAGCCCTGGGCGACAATGAGCCAGTTGGCGGCTTTTTCCTTATCATTCATGCTACTTGCGCTGCTGCTGGCAATGCGGGGTGATCTCTTGATGCGCTGGCAGCAGCAGCTTCCTGCTGAAAGCCCTAACTATTTTTTACTTAACCTGACCGATGAGCAGGTGCCATCGATGACGAGCTTTTTACGTCAGCATCAGATTACACCTGAAACTTTTTATCCGTTGATTCGAGCCCGCCTGCCAGAAATTAACCACAGACCGGCTGATCCAAATCAGGATAATGCCCTCAACCGCGAACTTAACCTCACCTGGCAGGAAAAACGGCCTGAGCATAATCCCCTGACGGCCGGCAACTGGCCACCGGGGCAGGGAGAGGTATCCATCGAAGAGGCGCTCGCCGGACGTCTCGGGGTAAAACTGGGCGACACACTGACTTTTTCTGGTGATACGCAGCAATTTACCGCAAAGATAACCAGTATGCGTGAAGTTGACTGGGAGAGTCTGCGACCCAACTTCTTCTTTATTTTCCCGCCAGGTGGGCTCACCGGACAACCGCAAAGCTGGCTGACCAGCTTTCATCTTCCGGCGGGTAACGAGCAGGTTATTACCGCGCTTAACCGGCAATTCCCCACCGTCAGTGTGCTGGATATAGGCGCAATACTGGGGCAGATAAACCAGATAATGACCCAGGTAAGTCGTGCACTGGAAGTGATGGTCGTGCTGGTGACCGGATGTGGGTTACTGCTTCTGCTGGCACAAATTCAGGTTGGCATGCGTCAGCGACGCCAGGAGCTGTTAGTTTGCCGCACCCTTGGCGCAGGGAAAAAATTACTCTATCGCACATTGTGGTGTGAGTTTGCCCTGATTGGCGCACTGGCCGGAGCGATGGCCGCGCTGGGGGCTGAAGTGGCGCTTTGGGCGTTAGCCCGTTATGTCTTCAATCTCCCCTGGATGCCGGATATCAGATTGTGGATATCGCTGCCAGTTATCGGCGCATTACTGCTTTCCACATGTGGTGGCGTGTTGGGGGTTCGTTTACTGAAGGGAGCCTCGTTGACGCGTCAGAGTAATGCACTGTAACCCGTCAGCTGACGGGGCTTGCCCCGTCAGCCATCATCAGGCATTGAGCTGTTGAGCAGCCCAGATAATCCCGGTGTGATAATCAATACTCAGCAACGGGGTGAGTGCCTGCAGATTTTGTTGTAACCGGCACAGATCACTGTCGCATAAATTGAGATGACCTACCTTACGGCCTGGACGCACCTCTTTGTCATACCAGTGAAGATGAACTAAAGGATGCTGTAACCATGCGGTATTCATCTCGGTGCCAATCAGATTGACCATTACCGAGGGAGCGTTGACCACCGGAACCGGCAGGGGTAAATCGAGAATAGCGCGAAGATGCAGTTCAAACTGACTGACAGAGGCCCCGTTTTGTGTCCAGTGACCACTATTGTGCACACGCGGAGCCAGCTCATTAATCAGTAGTCCATTGGCGACAACAAAGCACTCCATCGCCATCACACCCATATAATTGAGCTCATGCATAATTGCACCGAGCATGGCTTCTGCCTGCTGCTGATGTGCTTTATTCGCCTCGGGCCGGGCAACGCTGGCGCGCAGAATCCCCTCCTGATGCAAATTGTGAGTCAGTGGATAAAAGACCATCTGGCCGTCATAGCCTCTGGCACCGACCAGAGAAACTTCACCGGTGAAGTGAATGCCCTGTTCCACAATGCATTCGCCATAACATTCGGCGGGTAGCTCTACATCCTCGCTGGCATGCAAACGCCACTGACCCCGTCCATCATACCCCCCGGTACGGCGCTTGACGATTGCCCACTCCCCCAGTGAGTCAAATACCGCTGGCCACTGTGCTTCATCCTCCAGTAATTGCCAGGGTGAGGTTGCCAGACCCAGCCGAACGAGAAGCTGTTTTTGTGTCAACCGATCAGCCAGTATCGGAAAAATATCACGGTTAACAAAAGCCGGATGCTCAGCCAGCTCGCGCGTGAGTGGCGTATCGGGCCAGCGCTCAATTTCAGCGGTGATGACACTCTGCGCGATAGGTAGCGCGCTGGGTTCGGCATCGGGGCCGACAGGAAAAACGGCAATCCCTAATGGCTCTCCGGCCTGACGCAACATACGCCCGAGCTGACCGTTGCCCAGAACACAGACTGGTCTCATGATTGCACCTGTGGATCGGGATGAGCAAGTACCTCATCAGTCTGAGCCTGGCGCCATGCCGCCAGACGTGTTGCCAGCTCATGGTCATGCAGGGCGAGAATCTGTGCAGCCAGCAGTGCCGCATTCGCGGCACCCGCTTTACCAATCGCCAGGGTTCCTACCGGAATGCCCCGTGGCATTTGCACAATAGAATACAGGCTGTCAACGCCACTGAGTGCAGCACTTTGCACCGGAACACCCAATACAGGTACTAACGTTTTGGCTGCCAGCATACCGGGTAAATGCGCGGCACCACCGGCACCGGCAATGATTACCTGAAACCCCTCACGCTCTGCCTGTTCAGCAAATTGGAACAATTTATCCGGGGTGCGATGGGCTGAAACCACTTCACAGTGGTAAGTCACACCCAGCGTGGAAAGTATCTCAGCAGCAAACTGCATGGTAGCCCAGTCACTCTGAGAACCCATAACAATAGCGATGCGTGCCGCTGCGGCGGTAGATGACATGCGGTTTTGACTCCTGTGAGAGATTGTCGCAGGCATGCTGTGCAAATTTTCAAACAGATGCCAGTAGAAAAGGGGGAAAAGCATAGCATGACTGACAGGGAAGGAAAACGGTTGCGTAGCCTGAGCAGACGGTCAGAAAGGAAAGCTCACCAGCGAGACAGAATCCTCGCTGACCCGAATCACCGACCCTTGTTCATGCCAGGCACCAAGGACCAGCCGTTCAGCCTTTTCTCCGTCAAGGGTCAGAGAGTGTATCGCCGGGCGGTGGGTGTGACCATGAATCAGGTAATGCACATGATGCTTTTGCATCTGTGCCTCCACGGCCTGCGGATTGACGTCCATAATCTCCAGGGTTTTATGCTGATTTGCCTGCTGACTGCGCTGGCGCATTTTTTTGGCAATACCCTGGCGCAGCATCAGCGGCAACCACAAAAACAGTTGCTGACGCCAGCGCTGATGCATTTTATGGCGAAATTGCTGGTAAGCCGCATCATCGGTGCACAGCGTATCGCCATGCATAATCTGAATTCGTCGCCCATACAAGGTGAGTACCTGCTCCTCCGGGAGCAGCGTCATATTGCAACGTCTTGCAAATGCCTTACCCAGTAAAAAATCGCGGTTACCATGAATAAAATAGCAAGGCACACCGGTCAGAGTAAGCGCAGATAGCGCGCTGGAGACCTCATCGTGTAATGGATTTGCATCATCGTCACCAATCCATACCTCGAACAGATCACCAAGAATATAGAGTGCGTCAGCTTGCGGTGCCTGCTGACGCAAAAAAGCTAAAAAACCGGCAGTAATAGCCGGTTCTTCATTGCTTAAATGCAGGTCTGCGATAAACAGTGTGCAGGACATTATTCGTCGCTGACAGTCACTTTTTCGATGATCACGTCATCAGCCGGCACATCCTGATGCATACCGCTGCGTCCGGTAGAGACTGCTTTAATCTTATCGACTACATCCATGCCTTCGACGACTTCGGCAAACACACAATAGCCCCAGCCTTGCAGACTTTCATCACGGAAGTTAAGGAAATCGTTGTCCGCGACATTGATGAAAAACTGTGCAGTGGCAGAGTGCGGAGCCTGGGTACGCGCCATTGCCAGTGTGCCACGCGTGTTCTTCAGACCGCTACTTGCTTCGTTGCGGATCTCAGCCTTGGTCGCTTTTTGCTTCATGCCGGGTTCAAAACCACCGCCCTGGATCATAAATCCATTGATCACGCGGTGAAAAATGGTGTTGTCATAGAAACCTTCACGGCAATACTCCAGAAAGTTTTTGACTGTCTCGGGCGCTTTATCGTCAAACGTCTTAATAACAATGTTGCCATGATTAGTCTGGAAGGTGACCATATTTTCATCCTGTAAAGAAAAATAGCGTTAAACCGGGCGAGAAATCTCATCATCTGTCTGAGACATCAGGCCCGTTACCGCCATCTTATATCATAAAAAAGCCTGTGACGTTAGCAAGTGAAAGGGGGCGTCGCTTGCTTTGCTGTGCTGATATGTTGACAATACCCTTCACACTTATTTCAACGTTCAACCGCACACAGTAAAAACGGAATGTCCTGATGCTAAAGATTTTTAATACACTGAGTCGTCAAAAAGAGGAGTTCGTCCCTATTCATCCTGGTCAGATAGGGGTCTATGTGTGCGGAATCACCGTCTATGATCTCTGTCATATCGGTCACGGGCGTACCTTCGTGGCTTTTGATACGGTAGTACGCTACCTGCGTTATATCGGTTATCAGGTGAAATATGTGCGTAATATCACAGACATTGATGACAAAATCATCAAACGTGCCAACGAAAGTGGCGAGACGGTTGATGCCCTGACCGATCGCATGATTGCTGAAATGCACCGTGATTTTACTGCGCTGAATATTTTGCCACCCGATGATGAGCCCCGGGCGACACGTCACATTCCGGAAATTATCAGTATAGTCAGCCAGCTGATTGAGCGTGACCATGCTTATGTTGCTACTAATGGCGATGTGATGTTTTCGGTCAGCAGTGATCCTCACTATGGTCTGCTCTCTCGTCAGGATCTGGAGCAGCTTCAGGCCGGTGCGAGAGTGGAAGTCGATGATAATGTGAAACGCAATCCGATGGATTTTGTGCTGTGGAAGATGTCTAAAGCCAATGAACCCAGCTGGTCATCCCCCTGGGGAGAGGGGCGTCCTGGCTGGCATATTGAGTGTTCAGCGATGAACAGTAAACAACTCGGTGCTCACTTTGATATTCATGGCGGGGGTTCTGATCTGATGTTCCCGCACCATGAAAATGAAATTGCACAGTCAACCTGTGCGCATGATGGCCCCTATGTTAATTACTGGATGCACTCCGGGATGGTGATGGTCGACAGAGAAAAAATGGCGAAATCGCTGGGTAATTTTTTCACTGTGCGTGATGTACTCACTCATTACGATGCGGAAACCATCCGTTATTTCCTGTTATCCGGTCACTATCGCAGTCAGCTGAATTACGGCGAAGATAACCTGCAACAGGCGCGTGCGGCGCTGGAACGTCTCTATACCGCATTACGTCATACAGACCCGGCAGCATTGCCCACTGGCGGGGAGGCCTTTGAACAGCGTTTCCGTCAGGCGATGGATGATGACTTTAATACCCCGGAAGCCTATTCAGTGCTGTTTGATCTGGCGCGTGAAGTGAATCGTCTGAAAAATGAAGACATGGCGCAGGCCAGTGCACTGGCCGCCAAATTGCGTCAGCTTGCTTCTGTTCTTGGACTGCTGGAGCAGGATCCTGAACAATTTTTGCAAAACGGTGCGCGAAGTGATGATCAACAGGTGGCAGAGATCGAAGCGCTGATCACCATGCGTAACGAGGCGCGTGGGGATAAAAACTGGGCACAGGCTGATGTTGCGCGCGATAAGCTTAATGAGCTGGGAATTGTGCTGGAAGATGGCCCGCAGGGCACCACATGGCGACGTAAGTAAGCTAAACGCAGGGGAGCGTTATGCTCCCCGTAAAGTATTCAGAGGATGATGTGATTCATCAGTTTACTCTTGCCAATTACCGTTCTATCCGTCAGCTGACGTTTGAGCTTGGCGGGCTGAATGTGATAAGCGGCCCTAACGGCTGTGGAAAAACCAATCTTTATAAAGCGGTGCGACTGCTGCATCAGGCTGCGGGTGAACGATTATCCTAGGGGTTAGCCGAAGATGGCGGGATCCAAAAAGCGATGTGGGCTGGTGCAAAGCGCAGTCGCGGCGTGCAACGTATGTTGTTAGCTGTCGAAATGCACGATTTTGAGTATCAGCTTGAAATTGGTTTTCCGGAGCCGCTTAACAGTCTGTTTAACCTTGATCCGCTGGTAAAAAAAGAGCAGCTCTGGTTGAGTGGTCATCAACGGCGTCGCTCCGCACAACTGATGGAACGGATTAATCAGAGCGCATTTTTGCATAATGTTGACGGTGAGCGCGTGACCTATCCCGTGTCGCTGCACGAGGAAGAATCCGTATTTGGTCAGCTTGCAGAGCCGCACCTGTATCCTGAAGTCTCTAAAGTGCGTGAAACACTCCGTGGCTGGCGTTTTTATCATGAATTTGCCGTGTGGCCTGGCAGCCCACTACGCGCACCACAGGTAGGTATTCGTTCACCTGTACTCGCGCATGATGGCAGTAATCTCGCGGCAGCGTTTGAAACCATTCGTGAGCGGGGGCAGAGTGAATTACTGTTCAGTACGCTTGAAAAGGCATTTCCTGACAGCCATTTTGAAGTACAGGCTCAGGAAGGACGTTTCCAGTTGCTGATGCATCGTCGGGGAATTTTGCGACCACTGGATGCGGCGGAGTTGTCTGACGGCACTTTACGGTTTCTTTGTCTGGTGGTTGCGCTCCTCAGCCCCAGACCTCCGGCTTTTATGGCGCTCAACGAACCAGAAAACAGCCTGCATCCCCAATTATTACCCGCGCTCGCTGAGTTAATCGCCGAGGCGAGCTGCTACAGCCAGCTCTGGGTCACCAGTCACTCTTCGCAGCTGGCTCAGTTAATCGCACAATATGCAGATGTGCGTCACTACCAGTTAGCACAGAGCGATGGCGAGACGGTGATCAACGCGTCTGCATTGTGAGTCGTTATCTGGTACAGGGTAAACCGCGACGGACAAGTGGCGGCTTACCCTCAACAACGGGTGTTAAGTCGGTGACGTTAATCTGGTTGCCATTAAAGGCGACCTGTTGTCCGGCGACAATTTTGCAGCGTTTTCGTGTCTCTACCTGACCATCGACAGAGACCAGCCCGGCCGCGATCACCTCTTTTGCGCTGCCACCACTCTCTACCCAGCCTTCCAGTTTTAACAAGTCACACAGATCAACATGCGCATGTTTGCCAAGAGAAAAATTAGCCATTTTCGCTTACCCCATCATGGTCATGATATTGCTCACATGCCTGTAATGTGTTCTGAATCAGGGTGGCGACGGTCATCGGGCCAACTCCACCAGGTACCGGAGTGATGTATGAGGCGCGTGCCGCAGCGCTGTCAAACTCAACATCACCCACCACTTTGCCACTCTCCAGTCGGTTAATTCCGACATCGACCACAATCGCGCCAGGTTTTATCCATTCTCCCGGAATAAAACCAGGTTTGCCTACCGCAACTACCAGCAGGTCAGCTTGTTCTACATGATGACGTAAATCTTTGGTGAAGCGATGGGTAACGGTGGTAGTACAACCGGCCAGTAATAACTCCATACTCATTGGCCGGCCGACAATATTAGACGCACCGACCACCACTGCATTCAGCCCGTACATATCAATGTTATAGCGCTCCAGCAGTGTCACAATACCGCGAGGGGTACAGGGGCGCAGGGTAGGAGCGCGCTGACATAAGCGACCGACATTGTAGGGATGAAAACCATCGACATCTTTTGAAGGGGCGATATGCTCCAGCACTTTCACATTATCGACGCCTGCAGGCAGTGGGAGCTGTACCAGAATTCCGTCGATAGCGTTATCGTTATTAAGCGCATCGATTGATGTCAGCAACTCAGCTTCACTGGTGGTGTCGGGTAAATCATAAGAACGAGACACAAACCCGACCTCCTCACAGGCGCGTCGCTTACTGCCGACATAAATTTGTGATGCGGGATTGTCGCCGACCAGAATCACGGCAAGCCCAGGGGCACGTTTACCCAGACTCAGGCGTTGCTGAACACGATCAGCAACCTCCTGGCGCACTTGTTGTGCAATGGTTTTACCATCAATTATTTTTGCAGCCATCAGAGAGGGGGTCCATCAGTGTTGATTGAAACGGTGATAATGTCTCTATTCTGGCAGAAGAGAGCGCAACTGTCAGGCACAGTTTTACCGGATATTGTCGATAACTCGCGCAACCACCCTGCCACAGGAAGTAAAATCGTTGACTCAGCCGCGCCGCGCCGTATAATCTCCGCCTGCATTTCCGATGCGCCCTTAGCTCAGCTGGATAGAGCACCGGCCTTCTAAGCCGTAGGTCACAGGTTCGAATCCTGTAGGGCGTACCATTCTATCGTTTTTTAACGTCTACAGCAGTAAACAAAACCCCTTCAACCTCCCATAAATACTGAATTCCTGTTATTTTAAAGTAAACTACAGTCTATTGCGGTCAACTCCTTTGTGGGGGTATATTTGGGGGTATGTTCCCGTTCAATGAAATAAGATACCCCCAAAATGAAGCTAAACGCCCGCTAGGTGGACACCTCAAGAGGTAAGGAAAAACCCTACAAGCTATCTGATGGTGGCGGCTTATTCCTTCTGGTTAATCCGAATGGCGCGAGATACTGGCGTTTAAAGTACCGGTTTGGCGGGAAGGAAAAGTTATTAGCATTGGGGGTATATCCTGCGGTGTCGCTTTCTGATGCCAGAAGCAAAAGAGAGGATGCAAAGCGAATTATTGCTGCTGGTGGCGATCCCATGCAGGACAAGAAAGCAGACAGAGAGGCTAAGGTTACATCGATTCAAAATTGCTTTGAGGTGATCGCTATTGAGTGGCACAGCCACAAAAAAAATAACTGGTCAAATGGGTACGCTGACGACATTTTAGAATATCTTAAAAAAGACATATTCCCCTTTATCGGTAAAAGGGCAGTCAACGAGATTAAACCAGCCGAGATGCTGGACGTTCTGCGTAAAATGGAACAGCGTGGCGTACTGGATAAGCTAAAAAAAACCCGTCAGGCATGTAGGCAGATTTTTACGTATGCTGTTATTACCGGAAGGGCTGAGAGCAACCCGGTTACTGATTTATCAGCCGCATTAAAATCACCAAAACAAAAACATTTCCCGCACCTCGGCGTTGATCAGATCCCCGCATTCCTTCAAGACCTCAACAACTACAGTGGAAGCACAATCACACAGTATGCTACCCGGCTATTAATGATTACCGGGTTACGTACTATCGAGTTACGGGCGTCAGAATGGAAAGATATAGATTTTGATAAGGGCATTTGGCAAATACCAGCCGAAAGAATGAAGATGCGCCGACCCCACACAGTACCGTTATCCAGCCAGGCAGTAACCCTACTCCGCTACATCCACCAGCTTACGGGGCGGGGGAAGTATGTTTTTCCTGGCAGGAATGATTCAAGTAAACCAATGTCAGAGGCCAGCATCAATCAGGTGATAGCGCGGATTGGTTATCACGGAAAAGTTACAGGCCACGGCTTCCGTCACACTATGAGTACGATCTTGCATGAACAGGGCTTTAATTCAGCATGGATAGAGCTACAGCTTGCACACGTTGATAAAAACAGTATTCGCGGTACTTATAACCACGCGCAGTACCTGGACGGCAGGCGCGACATGCTCCAGTGGTACGCCGATTATATGGACTCGCTGGAGATAGGCGGCAACGTAGTTCATGGCAATTTTTCTGTAAAAAAGTAGCAAATCAAGCCTTGCTGTACGCACGTACAGTAGTAACATGTTTACCTCAGTAGACTTTAGTTAACCAATCAAGAATAAACCGTGTCTAGGCTGATCCCCGAAAACCTGTATACCTCTACAGGCTGACACGGTTCCTACATTAGAGGGCGTGAGGTGGCGAATGAGCGTGTCAGTATGGAAAAAAAACGAAGTTTTAGAGCTAGACTTTTGTCGAATTTCTAGGGCTGCTCAGTTGTTACAATGTGACCCCGAAGATATAATTCATTGGGCTTCTAATAACCACATCCAACTTTGTATTAAAGCGTGTAATATCCACTGTGATCTATTAATTCCTAGTTTGGGTGCTGATGAAAAAAACTTATTTATAGTGGAAATGATGCTTAGCAATAAGCAAAATGAATTTATTTCAAAAGGGAGTAAATATATAAAGCCAAACCCTTTAGTGTCTATATACCTAGATAAAATATTTGACCTTAGTGAAGAGGCTGAGATTGAAAAATTCTCCAGTCTTATGATGGAAGGGCGCGGTTATCCTGTTGCTATAGATGGGTTATGGGGAATAGATAATAGGTTATTTGATAACTACGATATAAATACCCCTCCTGCTTTAGGAGATCAGATTTCTCCTGAGTACAGTATGGCAATCAAAGCGTTGGAGGTGTTGAGTTTCCAGATTCCTGATTCTACATCGAATTTAATTTCTAATAGTTCATTCATTTTAAAATCCCCGGACGATGATGATATCTTCCCTGACTTCATTGCTATGGTTGGTGTTATGGATAAGCCAAACAATCTTAACCTTGAAAATATTTACATTACCAAGAAACAGATAGATAAAATTCACTATGCTATTTCTGCTGGAGGGTGGGAAAATAACTCAGCAGAAGAACTAAAGCCAAAAATCACCAAAAAACAATCCTCTGTGACAGTTGCTCTATTTAGAAAAATTGGTATTACCGATGCTGACATGGGAGGAAGTATTACTGAGCTAAGGCGAAAAGTATCAAGGTTAGCGCCAGAGGTTATTTTGCCAGACGATGATAAATCGATAATAGAATGGTTAAAAAAGGGTGGTATTAACCGCTAAAACTCCACGGAATTTATCAAAACTCCACAATATTAGAATGAATTGATTACACAATCCTCCTTCAATCTAACTGCGTCTACTGATGGCGCATTATGACTACAGGAGGCTACATGCCAACAGCAAATGTAACACAGTCACTCATTCGTTTATCAGAAGCCCAACGCCGCACCGGTTATAGTAAGGCATGGATTTACCGCCTTATTAAACAACAACGATTCCCTAAGTCAGTAAAAATCGGCTCTCGCGCTGTAGCATTTGTCGAAAGCGAAATAGACACATGGATCAATGAGCGCATAGCAGAACGTGACAGGGTACAGGGATGATGAAAAAGAAAACCCGCACAGAGGCGGGCATCATCGGACAGGTTAGCGCCAACGATGATACCCCCACTATCGCCATCAAGCCAGCACCAAAAAAACACCGTGCGTTTGTGTATGTGCTTTTCGGTGGAGATCCTGGAGTTAGTGAGAACGACATATTAAGGCGATGTCATCTTTCATCAGGCCGAAATTATCCCAACGAAATAGAAAGGGAAACAGGCATAAGGTTTGAACGGATAAAAGAAAAAAACCCTGATGGCATAGGCTCACATTACCGTTATCGCTTTTCATCGCGTGATGATGTCGTACGTGTAATTAAGATGGTTAATAACAAAGCCGCCGCTGGTGGATATAAGGGGCTTTCTCAATCTGAGATTAACGACATATTGGCATTGTACCCGGAAATAAAAACCGCCTGACAGGAGCCTGAGCAATGAATACTGAAAAAACCAGATTAACTTCTGGGGTAGCCCCTCACTTTGAATATAGCCAAAACAATATAACCTCAGTTATTTTTGCCGATATTGTCCCTGTAATTCCTGGGCGGATAGGTGGCAGAGAAACTAATACTGTGAGCGCGAAGGCTTTACATAAAGCGTTAGGCGTTGGTAATGACTTTTCTACCTGGCTGAAAGGGCGCGTAGATGAATACGGGTTTTTATTGGGTACTGATTACATTGTTTTTGATTCCTCAGAATTCAGGAATCAAAGAGCAGAATTTAACCAATCAGGTAAACCGTGGATTTCAAAGCGCGGGGGTGATCGGCGCAGTAAATATTATCTACTTTCGCTAAACATGGCTAAAGAGCTGGCAATGATTGAGCGTAACGAGCAAGGCCGCGCTGTCAGGCGTTACTTTATCCAATGCGAGGAAGCCTTGCAGGTAAGCGCTCCTCTAGTTGCCGCAGAGTACCGCCGCCAGCTAAAGGCGCGTATCAATGCTGCCAGCATGTTTAAACCGATGTGCGCCGCACTGGACACAGCCAGAGCCGAGCAGGGTAAACAGACGTTGCCACGGCATTACACCAATGAAAGCAACATGATTGCCCGTATCGTTCTTGGTGGGCTGACGTCCAGGCAGTGGGCGCAAGAACAAAACATTACCAGCGGTGCGCGTGACAGTATGAGTGCCGAGCAATTGGAGCATATAGCCTATCTGGAAAGGACAAATATCACCCTGATAGAAATGGGTATGAGTTATGACCAGCGGAAAAATGAGCTGATCCGACTTTCTAACCGATGGCTGACTAATCGCATGGGGGTTCACTAATGACCACCAGCAAACAACAACGCATATTCAGAGACAAGAACGGGCGCACTGTTACCTTGCGGGGCATGAGTGGCGGGAACGTGGTATTTATGCGATCCGGTTACCCTTACCCATGCCAGCAGCCATTAGAGAAGTTTAAAGCCGAGTTTGTGGAGGTGATGCCATGACTTCCGGCCAGAGGGGAAACCTCGCACCTGACAACCTTATAAAACCCAATATGCAAAACGGATCTTTACCGTTATCAGTGGCTGACCTGTTAGTAAATGTTAGTCCTCAGAAACGAAAAGTGCTGTTATCAATTGTTATGGTTCGGGGCTTACCTAACCTCACAAAACCTCACATTGGGAACTTGTCAAAACCTGACATTGAAACCGCTGTGATGTTGACAAATGTTGACATTGAAACAGCCAGGATGATGACAAATGATGACATTTTAACGGCGTTTTCTTGTGTGCGAGAGGGTGAGCGCGTTTCTGATGGCATGAAAAAGGGCAGCACTGAGAATGCCGCCCTTTGTGATCTCACTACATATAACAGAGTAAGCAGAATTTACGCTGTTCAGCCTTTCGGCTCGATGCCTAAGCGCTCCAGTTCTTTACGTCCGAGGGTTTTTAACCAGTTAGCAAGACTCATGCCCGAGGCTGTAGCAGCAGCCTCAAACTGTGCCTTTAGCTCAGGGGTTACCCTCATTCTAAATTGTGGCGCTTGGCCGTCACCTTTAGGGCTTTTATCTCTTTTTATCGTTGACAGGTGGTCACCTATAGAATTAATCTTAACATTAATAGGTGGTCACCTTAGCACGGTATCATCTATAAAAACAACGCCCCCGCAAGGTATTACCAGTACCAAACAGGGGCTAACCGCAACCGTTATCCGAGGTAACAGCTATGGCTATCAATCATAGTAACCAAACTCGCCCAAAATTTACATGGCGCTTTCTGTCAGTCTCTACCCGTCACCCTGAATCATCCCCCACGGTGATTTATGTCAATGCTTCCAGTGAGCAGGAAGCAAGGGACATCATGCCCAGCACGGCGCTTATCTTCGCAGCTCGTCTGCCCTTCCATGCGTTTAACCTGATAACAGCCGGGTCAGGTAAAGAGGTGCGCCATGCGTAACAAAAGAAGCACAGATTTAACCAATAGCGTTGAGGACGCGATAGCCGGGAATAACCAGGCGTATTACGTCCTACAGTTATGGCTTGAGTCGGTAAGGATTGACGAAGAGGCAGAAGCCAGCCGCATAGCCGCTGTGATGACGCTTATTGAATGCTCAACTGTGGGGCTAAAAGCCGCTTTAGGGGGCGATAATGAGCAATAAGCGCACAATCAGAGAAGTAGCAGAAATGGCAATGCAGGCGGAAATGGTTTGCCGTATGTGGGAAGACCACCCGCACCAGATGACTAACGGGGAAGTATCAGCACTGGCGGCATTAATCGGGTGTTTAACAGGTAATGTGGCGGCGTGGCTGATTGAAAAACAAGAGAAACAAGAGGGGGAGCTATGAAAATAATCTCGCTTGGTGACGCAGGGTGCCGGGTAAGACTGGTTCAGGCTCTTATTTCCGTTTGGCTTGAAGCTGACCCGCAGTTATTTACAGGAACAGGGTTCACGGCTTACCTGGTGGGAGCAATTGAGACATTGCTTGATGGAGTGCCGGAAGCAATAGAGGAAGCTGACGAGGATACGTCATTGCCAGCAACAAAATCAGCCAGCCAGAGAAGAGGTGTCGCTCATGGGTAATATTTTCGTGTTAAGCAGTATAAAAAACGCCCATATCGAGGCTACCCCTTTCGGCGTAAATGTTTCCGAGCTTTCTGATTCTGGGCTGTATGAGCATGTAGCGTTATTCAGTTATGAGGATGTAATCAGGCGGCTTGAAGCTGGCGAGTTTGACGGCAAAAGCGAAGAGGCAAAGATAATTCGCGCCCTTGTTGTCGGGTTAGATCGGGGTTATTTCCAGGCAACGATAGATAACAATCTCGTTATATGGCGTCACCTTGTCGCTATCACGTTCTATATCGAGCAGTTGAAAAAAAATGGCTTTGCAGAGTCTACGGACATGAACGGGGAAAAGATTGAAACGGCGTTCTACCGTGGGGATAATGGCTCTATGCCTGTGTATCTGTTTGCTGAAAGGCAGGCAATGGCTAACAACATCGAGGGGGCTTTGATTGAGAGATACGGCGCAGAACAGGGGAAATGTAATGCCGTCATGTTTTACCGGGAGATGATTGACGGTGACGGGCTTTCTGATATGGGGCGCGATGTTTTAAACGACTTGCACGAATCCTTCATTGCCGCCATAGAGTCAGGCGATATACCTGACATAGTGACGCATTAAGGGGCGATGATGAAACATATTGATTTAATTAATGAAGTCGCCGCCACTTGTGCAGGACGCTGGCGTGATGTATTGCCGCTGGTGGGTATTACAGTTCCACAATCACCGCGCCAGCATTCACCCTGCCCGGCTTGTGGAGGTAGAGACCGATTCCGCTTTGATGATAACGGGAAAGGGGCGCATATATGCAACCAGTGCGGGGCGGGTGACGGGCTTGACCTTGTGGGTAAGGTTAATAACTGTGATGTGACCGAAGCGGCGCGAATAGTCGCCGGGGCTTTGGGTATTGATACCCGGACACATCAAAGCAATACCACCAGCCAGGACAGAGAGCAGGGAGAAGCGGAAAGAAAACAGAGAGAGCAGGAAAGGCAGGAGAAAGCAGCAGCGGAAGAGGAAACGCGCCGTGCTTTGTTTGCCCGTAACTATGCTGACCTGTCAGGAAAGGCGCAGCCTGGAGAAAGTGAGTATCTGGAAGGCAAAGGGCTTGTCGGGTTTACCTTTCCTTTGCTTCCTGATGGCTCTCTGCTTCTTTCTCTTTCCTGCCCGGCAGGGGGAATAGTCGCAGCGCAGACGATCACCAGTGATGGTGTAAAAAGGCTGGTGGCAGGTTCAGCAAAACGGGGAGCTTATTACGCCGTAAACGCGCCAGAATCGCCAGAGAGCATTTTAATTGCCGAGGGGTTTGCCACGGCGTTATCGGTTCACATGATGCGCCCTGATGCCCTCACGGTGGCGGCAATTGATGCGGGTAACCTTTCCCCGGTGGCGGGGGTGATGCGTTCCAGATACCCACACGCAGAGATCATCATTGCCGCTGATAATGACCATCAGGAAGGAGGCTCTGATACCGGAGGCTCCAACACAGGCAGGGAGGCCGCAGAGAAAGCAGCGTTATCGGTGGATGGGTTCGTATCAATGCCCCCTACTACCTTTAAAGCAGACTGGAATGATTACCATCAGAATAACGGCCTCAGCGCGTCTGTGGCGGCATTTAACGAAGGACTGTATCGACCACAGAGAGAAAGCGTGACCGTGCAACTGAAAGCGATTGATGGCGGCAAACAAAGCCGGAAAAAAGAGGCCGGGGATATTGCACAGATGGCGGCAAGCCAGAAGGCGCGTTTGTTGTCTGCCAGATGGGAACGTCTTGCAGTAAACACCGACAGTCAGACGGTTTATCAGTACGTTTGCGGGGTATGGGAGAAGCTGCCTGAGTCAGAGATTCAAAGGGAGATGGTGGCAATATTCGACGAACACAAAGCCCATTACACGGACAAGGGCGTTAAGTCAGTTGTGGCGACAATGAAGCTACAGTTACCCACCACCGGAGAACAGCCAGCGGATTATATCGGATTCAGTAACGGGATTTATGACCTGAAAGCGAAGGAGTTCAGAGCGCACAGCCCGGATAACTGGCTGATGAATCACAACGGCATCGAATACACGCCAGCAGTACACGGGGAAAACCTTGCAACTCACGCGCCGAATTTCACCCGCTGGATTAATCATGCCACCGGAGGGAATGCCGACAGAGCCGCCAGAATTAAAGCAGCCCTGTTTATGGTTCTTGCGAAGCGTCACGACTGGCAGGTGTTTATTGAAGTAACCGGGGAAGGCGGTAGCGGAAAATCTGTATTCAGCAGAATAGCCGTATCACTGGCAGGTGAACACAATACGGCCAGTGCCAGCATGGGAACACTTGACGCAGCCAGAGGACGGGCGCAGCTTGTGGGGAAAAGCCTGATTATTATGCCTGACCAGACCCGCTATGTGGGCGAAGGAGCAGGGATAAAGGCTATCACGGGCGGCGATCCAGTAGAGATTGACGGCAAATATGAAAAGCAATTCACCGCCGTGCTTAATGCCGTTGTTATGGCAACCAATAACGAGCCGATGACGTTCACCGAACGAAACGGGGGTATTGCCCGCCGCCGTGTGATTTTCCCGTTTGATAATCCGGTATCAGAGGCAGAGAAAGACCCCGATCTGACCGTGAAGATTAACCGGGAAATCCCGGTAATTATTCGTCACTTGCTGGCGTTGTTCGCCGACCAGAAAAAGGCGAAAGAGCTTTTAATTGAGCAGCGCGATTCTGCCGAAGCGCTGTGCGTTAAGCGCGGGACAGATCCAGTTATAGACCTTTGCGCCGCCTTGTATTTTATGAACGAACCAAAGGGGCTAATGATGGGGGGTGGAACGTGGGCGGGACAACCAGAGCCGAGATCATACCTCTATCATCTTTACCTGGCATTTCTGGAATATCACGGACTGGGGAAACCTCTATCAGTGGAAAAGTTTTCACGGGCTTTGAAGAACTCCGCGAAGGAATACCGCAGGCAGTATCTCACAAGGAAAGTTAAGGGGCGCACACAAACCAACCTAAGCATAACGGAACTGGCAGAAGAATTTATCCCGCGGGCTTACGGTATAGAGATACCTGATAACACGCAGTGATAACTTTTATGGGTGACTTACGTCTACACGTCTACCCAAAACCCTTTGAGGCCAATAACAGCAAGGCTTAAAGGAAGGTAGACGTATATATATTTACCTCTACCTTACGTCTACTTACCTCTACCCTGTATATCCATACAGTTATTTAAAAGGTAGACGTAGGTAGAGGTAAGGTAGACGTAGAGATTTAAACGTCTACCCGTCTGAAAGCCGCGTGGTTACTGGCTTTGATGGATTTTTAATGCCAAAGGTAGACGGGTAGACCGACAACACCCCTAAAAAGATTCACAGGGGGGGGGGTAACACAACGGAGAAACAGGGATGAGCAAAGAAATAGCGCAAAAAATGAACTATCAAGAGCGCGAGGCACTGAAAACCTTTACTGAACGATGCGCCTTGCGGGATGACATGCAGAGTCTACAAATGACGTTAAGGATGATTACCCACTGGATGAGACAGCCAATAGAAATTGATTTTAGTGAATACGCCTCACAGTGGACGGCAGCACAGGCAGAGCGAGGCGATGGCAATCATTCGACGTTTGAAATGGCTGAACAGTGGCCTTTGACTACAGAAATGAAAATCAGTCATGGCTGTAGTGACTACATGAGGAAGTATCTATGACAGCTCAGATATCAGCATACGGGCGGTTGGTGGCAGACCCGCAGCAAAAAGAAACCAGCACAGGTAAGTTAATGGCAATGGCGAGGATGGCAGTATCTCTTCCATGCCGAAACGCTCCAGAGGGTGACGCAACAATGTGGCTTTCTGTAGTTGCTTTCGGCCAGCAAGCCGAAACGCTGGCAAAACACATTAAAGGCGATATGGTGAGCATTGCAGGAAACATGCAGCTTAATCAGTGGACGGCGCAGGATGGCACAGTAAGGGAGCAATTACAGGTGATAGCTGACTCAGTTATCAGTGCCAGGACAACAAGACCCGGCGCGAGGAAGGCCACCAGCAAGAGCAGCAGCGCACCGGATATGCCACCAGCACCGCCACCTTTTGATGATGATGTGCCATTCTGACTGATCCCCTCCTCAAAATTGAGGGGGCAAAGTGACGGCCTCGGACACATCAATCACTTGCAGGTAGATTGATGTGTCATTATCACGCCTAATACCAACAGCTACCGCTTTCATACTGGTAACTAATGCTGGTAACCACTGGTAACCAAGCAGGTTAGCGCCACTAGCAAGAGACAAAATATCACGCAGCACTTCACGCAGAGATTTCACGCATGTAGATGTGCGTGAAGGTTATACGGATAGCGCAATGATATAGCCGTCTTGCTGATAGATGTGTCATTGCATAAATCGCAACAATAATGATGATTGTTGCAAATAATGGGATTATAATAGCTGTATAAATATACAATACAGTGAGAATTCCCACCCATGACAACACGAAACACAGTTAAACCCGTTTTACTTACCAGTAAACAAATGGAAGCAATACGGAATATCCAGGAAGAAGAAAGAAAGCGCTCAGGGCTTGGGATAGCGCCCACCATCCACGCTATAGCCCGTCAGTTGATGGATAAAGCGCTGTCAAGCGGGGTATAACGTAGATGGATATTCTATCAACTATTTTCAGACAGAATTCACGCAAGATTGATTTGTTAATTCCTAGCGTTGTTGTTTCTGAAAAACATTCTGATTTACTTGAAATAACAGAGCACCCCGTAGAGAAACCAACCACCGGGAGCGCATCAGGGTTTGTTGCTGATCATGCTTACAAACGCCCTAGCGAAGTTGTTATGGAGTGCGGGTTTGCTGGTGGCGGCTCTCTTCTAGATTTCTTTGATACCTCTCAATTTGGGGTGAGTCTTGGCTTAAGCCCCAAAGAAACTTATCAAAAGTTGCTTGACCTGCAATTGTCTCGCGTCCCCTTCGATGTGGTCACCGGTAAGCGTGTTTATAAGAACATGCTGATGAAGTCGATTGAGGTCACAACCGACAAGGCCACAGAGAATGTACTTAGCTGCGTGATCACATTGAGAGAGGTCATTATTTCTCATACGTTCACAGAAAGTAACATCGCTGATAAATCAGAGATGAAGGAAGGGGTAAGTACATCGGCAGTTATAAACACCGGAGTGAAGACAACAAAGCCAGTAAATGAGTCTTTAGGTTTGCAGGTTTGGGACTTAGGCAAATCATTTTTAGGGATAAAAGGTTAAATCAATGGCAGCACTAACCTCAGTAAAAATGCTTTTTCCTCTAATGAGTTTCGTTTGTGGTGGGGATAGCGTCAATATTGATCGAGATAGCGCCTTGATCAATGGAGTAAGGGTAATTATCACAGATATTAAGTTTACCGGAGCGCCTAACGTAATTAGTTCTTCGGTGATGACTCTTTACCCGGCAGCTATAACCACTAAAAACAGGCAATACAGATTAACTATTTCTCAGGGAGTCGCAACGCTTGAGACTCTGACAACTGAAACGCCACCGAGAAAGCTGATAAGTGGTCAATGTAAAACAATTAAGGGGTAAAGATGTCTCTAAACTGGATGCGTCATTTTGAGCTGCAAATACTGGACAAGGACGGGAAAGGGGTATCACTTTCTGACTTCAAAGTTACATTTAATATTCAGTGGGCTGATACTAAGTGGCCTCGAGTTGCCACCGTGAATATTTACAACCTGTCACCTGACACAACCAACAGAATTATGGGGCAGGAATTTTCAAAACTACGGATTATTGCCGGGTATGATGGCCTGACACCCACAGTCAGCGCCGACGAGGTGGGTGTTGTAAAGTAAGTATCAAAAGAAGAAGTCGGGCAGACTTACGGCACTAATTACGGCCTTATCTTTGAGGGTGACATCAGGTATACGGTAACTGGCAAGGATAACATCACTGATACCTGGATCATGATACAGGCCATCGGCGAGCATGAGGCGTTTTTGTATGCTGCCACCACTACCACGCTGGCGGCAGGGTACACGGTGGCAGACCTGTATAAAGCAAATATGAAAGGGTTTAATGCTCATGGTGTCACTGAGGGCATCACCGGAGACATGCCAACAACGGTATTCCCCCGTGGCAGGGTGATGTTCACCAACTCTCATGAAGTCATGGACAACATAGCCCAGCAATGCAAAGCGACATGGCAAATGATAGATGGCAAAGTACAGATGATACCGGAGAAAAACTACATCCATGATGCCGTTGTGCTTAACGCTGATACAGGTCTTATCGGGATGCCTCAGCAAACAATGAATGCAGGTGTGAACGTCAGATGTCTGATTAATCCAAATATTCGTATTAACGGACTTATTCATCTGGATCAGGCGTCAATCTTGCTCGCCCAGGTGAATCAGTCAGATATAGCAAGCTCAGAAACTCGAATCAGAGATACAGAGGTAAATAAAAACATCGAGGGCGAGCTATTATTCAGTGGACAGCAAGCGTCAAGCATAGCCACTGATGGCGTGTATATCGTTAAGTCAATAGACTACACTGGCGACACAAGAGGCCAGGCGTGGTACATGGATCTTATGTGCTTTGCCAGAGGTGACCGGGTAAAGTTATCACAATCAGCACAGGTAAAAATCCCCGCGCCATAACAGGCATACTGTAGCCCTGAGTTAAATCAGGGCATTTACCGCACTAAGTTTTACTAAGTTGACGCTAAGATCGCGCTAAGGTTCGCGGTTGTGGTTCGCACCAAAGATACGCATTTTGGCGTTAAATTTAATCCCGGCGAATCGCCGGAATCGGCATTAGCAGGCATTCAGAGTACGGGGTATCATCATTCCATGGTTATTACGATTCTTTGGTACGTTATGTAATGCTTGCCTGCTTTAATTTGTAGAGCAGGGTTTCAGATTTTTTTGCCTTCGAGATGGCAATTGTAAGATGTGCCGCCATGTTCATTAATAAACCAATCTACAGCTTTACCTGATACACGATTGATTGAAACGTGAGAGATTGCCCCCCAGTATTTATTGTCTCTTGATGCTTCTATTGTGTATTCTATTTCTTTATTCGTGATTACAGGCTTTACTACCCTAAACCACGTGTCATCTCGTCCTTGTGATTCACCATCAATTGATACAATAACACCCTCGCTAAACCATGTTGAAATGTGTCCATTAGTGACGCAGGTGTTCCCTGACTTAGTTTTCATATCAAAGCATAGTTTACCTCGCGATAAATAAGGCGCAGGCCAGATACCAGTTGCTGTAACATTATCTTTAGAAACTGGATCACAGACTATTAAATCCGTAGCTGATGCTGCTACGGGTAAACTGAGAATCAAGATGGTAATAAAAATTTTATTTTTCATTTAGGCAATGTTCTCTGAAATTGGTAACAATGGTGGATTGAAGTATGTCAGCTTATACGTAAATCTACCCCATCCATTTAATCAGTTCTATAGCTACCAGACTCAGCAACAGAGGACAGGAAAACGGCTGAGAGTTCAGCGGGGATTCTGAAAGTTACTGATATTGATTTACTCATTAAATAGTGTCCTATTTATATTTCCCTGATATTGGTCATGTAAGACGATGTAAGACAGATTACCCTATCCTGACTGCCTCGCCGTCAATCGCATCCTTTTTGCCGCCCGTATCTTTTGTGATAACACAGGAGCCAGGCAGACCATAACGGGAACAGGTACACCACACGCCAGCGCCTTCCCCGCTTTGTGTTGTATTCTGTCTTTGCTCATAACTAATCACTTTCTCTAGTAGCCCATCTTTAACCATAGCCTCAAGTGTTCGTCTGGTTGATTCGAGCTGGTGGCGCTTGTCGAACGATTCCATGCCATGCAATAGATAAGTTACGCCGGAGACATCAAAAGGAGGCGTGCCAATCTCACCAGTTACCCGCTCCTGATTGTTAGGTTCAAAGTAAGTCAGTATCTCTTTTTTACGTGCTGTCAGCCTCATGGCTATGATTCCTTATTGTATGACACATCTATCCTACAATAAGAGCAATGAGATTATAAGCAGTGACTCAGGCTTTAATTGATGACAGAGAAGCTGCAAGGGGTGATCACCACAAGATCACCGCAAGGGTTCCAGCAAAGAACGGCACGATCACGGCAAGGAACGGTAAGAATACGGTAAGGATATCACCGTTCAGATGTGGACGAAAAACCATCAAAAGAGGGCGACATAAAATTATTTGGGGGTACTTTTGGGGGTATGTGTGAAAATTTAATAAAATAATATGATTATATAACAACTATATATGTCGTTATGTCGAATCCTGTAGGGCGTACCATTTAAAATCAATATGTTATCCTACTTCTCTAATCTTGTTATTTTCGACGTGGGACATATTTGAGACACAATCCTTCAAAATTGCGTCAATATGTCTCGCATGCTCCGTTAAATGATTGGGTGCAAGGTGTGCATATCGCTGCACCATTTCTATACTTTCCCATCCTCCCATTTCCTGTAATGCCGAAAGCGGCACCCCGGCCTGTATCAGCCAACTTGCCCATGTATGTCTGAGGTCGTGAAATCTGAAATCCTCAATTCCAGCTCTGGACAGCGCTGCACGCCAGGCGGTATTAGAATCGACACGCATTTTCCTTACAGCAGCAGTCTGTGAGCCACCATTACGCTTTACTGCGCTGGTATGAACAAACACCCATGTTTGGTGGTTGCCTATCTGTTTGCGTAAAATTGAACACGCTATTTCATTAAGGGCTACACCAATAGCTCTTCTTGATTTACTGTCTTCTGGATGCACCCAGGCAACTTTTCTCTGCATGTCTATTTCCTGCCACTTTAAATCTATTATGTTAGACCTTCTCAATCCGGTAGCAAGAGCAAACTGTACTGTGGACTTTAGCGGTTCAGGACATTCATCGATCAGCCTCTGAGCTTCAGTAGGAGTAAGCCATCTAACCCGCTTATTCCTTTCCTGTGGCACTTTTATCACTGGTGATCTTTCTATCCACTTCCATTCTCTTTCTGCTGCCACTTGTAGTGGCACACTGAATTTGGCCACCTGAGCAGAGGTGATATGCTCACCTCAACATCTTATAAGTGAACCAATGAGCAAAGCATTTACTGCTGAATTTAAAGTCGAAGCGGCAAAACTGGTCCTGGATCAGAACTACACTCACGGCGAGGCGGCTAAGGCGATGAACGTCAGCCTCTCCGCCATCAACCGCCGGGTAAAATCGTTACGTATGGAGCGCCAGGGGAAAACGCCCCCGGGGCTGCCTCTGACGCCTGAGCAGACTGAACTCAGGGAAATGAGAAAACGGATACAACGCCTTGAAATGGAGGATGAAATCCTAAAAAAGGCTACCGCGCTCTTGATGCCGGACTCCCTGAACAGTTCACGATAATAGACAGTCTGAGGGCGCACTACCCGGTAGCGCCATTGTGCCGGCTGTTCGGTGTTCACCGAAGCAGTTATCGCTACATTCGTAAAAATGGCAGGGATTCTGACGCCGAGCGTGCCGTTAAACGGAGTCTCGTCAGTGAAGTCTGGAACGCCAGTGGTGGCTCTGCTGGCGCGAGAAGTATCGCCACGATGGTCAGCGCTAAGGGCGTCAGACTCGGGCGATGGCTGGCCGGTAAGCTGATGAAAGAGCTGGATATCGCCAGTTGCCAGGTCCCGGCGCATAAATACAAACGCGGCGGGAACGAACACATTGAAATACCGAACCATCTCGACCGGCAGTTCGCGGTTACCGCGCCGGATCAGGTCTGGTGCGGCGATGTGACGTATATCTGGACGGGAAAATGCTGGGCTTATCTGGCAGCAGTGCTGGATCTGTTCGCCCGCAAACCTGTGGGCTGGGCGATATCGACGTCGCCGGACTCGGCCCTCACGGTCAAAGCATTGCAGATGGCCTGGGAGCTTCGGGGTAAGCCAACAGGCGTGATGTTCCACAGCGATCAGGGCAGCCACTATACCAGCCGTCAGTACCGGCAGGGTCTGTGGCGCTGTCGGATAAAGCAGAGCATGAGTCGCCGGGGTAACTGCTGGGATAATGCCCCGATGGAGCGGTTCTTCCGGAGCCTGAAGACCGAATGGGTGCCGACGAAGGGCTATAACAGCTTCAACGAGGCTCAGAGCGCGATAATCAGCTACATCACGGGCTATTACAGTGCCATCCGGCCCCACTGGTATAACGGTGGCTTAACGCCAAATGAATCAGAGCGGCTGTTCCACGAACAGTCAGGTCGTGTGGCCAAAATTAGTTGACCACTACAGTCTCTGTTCTGAAGGAATGGTCAAAGGTATTAGTCCAGACAGATGCCAATTCAAACGAGCATCCAAGAATAAGAACTATGCGATCAAGGCTGCTAATCTCTTAATTGCTGGTCATGAAGCGGAGGCAAAGAGTCTTTGGGCAAAGGTAGTCCATGAGAAAAAGACTCACAATGGGTAGATGTTTATAGTGATTAATCTATTCAATGCTGGACTACTTCAAAATTCCAACAACGACCCCGAATAAAAAAATATGAAGATGGAGGGCTATTTATGCCAGACTGTACATTGTCGAAACTAGCAGTGCTATAAGATGGATTTCTTATTGTTAATCACTACATAATCGCTTTTAAAAGGCAAAAAAAACTGACAATTCGGCCTCACACCAGAACTCGATAAAGAGAAATGAACAGGGTCTTTTTGCTTTCATTTGCATTGGTTTGCTTTTAGGATTGGGAAATATTTACATAGAAGAGCAAAAATGTTTTTTCCCTTTCGTGTTTTTTCTTACTGGTTGTGACCAAAAACTGAGTTCTTTGGCGGCACTTTTTGAACAAACCGGGTTTGAATAAAATCCTTCCTTTCTCTGATGCGGTATACCTGCTGGCGTCATCTTTCAATACATCAACCATTGCCATCGCCTCAGCAACCTGTGTTTCGTAGTCACGCAACGTCAGGATGGTCACAATCCGATCCTGGCTATGGACAAAGCGGGATCTCTGCAACAACGCCTGCAAATCGTCGAAAAGTTGATCCGAAGCAGGAGTGTACTATCCTTGAATTGTTGCTAAAGCTCACTCCCCGGTGAACGATGTGACAGGTAAGCGATAAAGCTTATAACATTGACCACAATTCCTTTAATGGGTTTGAGATATGCATGAACATGAGAATAAACCTAAGCAGGATAAAACCCATTTGAGCAGGAGTACGGGTTTTCAAAAAAAAAGTGGCAGGAACTCTTTTCAGTTCACAGACGCACGTTCAGCGGCTACTCAATCGGCTGAGTTGCAGGCCGTAGCAGGTGATCATTCTGGCCGCCCCGAACATACGATACAGAAAAAAGAGAGTAATACTGGCTTGCCTGAAAGTTCAAATAAACGTGTAAGTGAACAGTTAATTCAGCGGGTTCAGGCGAACCCTTGCGGTGCTGGCTTTGTGAGTTCATTTAATCCGGCGCTGATTATTGATGCAAACAAGGCGGCAATCACAGTATCCGCTATCAGTGATAGTGATACAGGCGGTCATGCTGAGGTGTATATTGAGTTAGAAATAGCAGGGAAAGTACACGAATTAAGAACTCATATGACTTTTGTTAACCGGACGATTATTGATACGCGTAGTTATACTATGGGAGGAATAATCGCACGCAATGCCGGAGGCTCGCAAACCTATGCTATTACGTCGCAACAAGCGAAAAGTGCTATGGAAAAAGCGAAAAACTTGAGAGATCAAGTCAATGGAGGAAAACTTGTCTATACGTATTACGTGCCGAAATTATGGAATATGAATTTTTTAAGTGGTGTGACTTATATGAACTGTGCTGATTTCGCTCAGGCGATTTTAAATGCTGCCGGGGTATCTAAGTCATCCGGGATTCTTAGTATGCCAAAAACAGTGGCTAATGAATAAAGCGTCGTCAGCGTGATTGATGATAAAGCGCCATTTCCGGATGATAAAAGGTGATTTATTGCACTACGGCGCGTTGATATTGTGTACCAGTCCTCCCTGATTTTCGCACTCTTATCGTGTGGATAGCTTCTTCTGTAGTCCATCTGATTTTTCAATCAATGACATCCACTTCCGGCATCACTCATTGTCACACCGCAATCTAAATCTGCCTCTATTCAGTCAAAAACAGCTCTATCCAGGTGGTTTGATTCATTTAACCACAACACTGATAACCGACAGGCCTTGTCCATCAGGTTTATCCGGATAAACGAGCTTCGCATTAATATGCCAGGCACCTGATTAAAACGCACACATTAGCGTGTATGATTGTCTGTATATCTCAGCGTCCGGCAGATGCAATCACCATGAAAAATATCGATTTCGCACGTAATGATGAAGATCTCTATCCGCTATTGTTGCAGGCTTTCGAAGCTGAAAAAGCGTTTCTGGCGGAAGTGTTAGCCAATAAATTCTCTTCCGGTGTCACGAAAGCAGAACGTGACCCGCTGAAACTTACAATCGAACTGCACAGTATGGGCGGCGACAGTGTGATGAATCTGATTCGCAGGAGAGGGGTCAGTTATCGTGAGATTGTTGGGGATGTTGCCAGTAAGGTGGGGGTGAAAATCGACGAAGAGACTCCCCTGATAAAGGCGGAAGAGTTAATTGCTGAAAAAGTGATCAACAATTACAAAGAGAAACTGGCAGCAACCGAACGTGAAGCATTTGAACAATTACTGCGTGAAAATTTAGATGACCAAAAAATGATGATGGATGCCAAACATGCGGCAGCGCGTGGCATCAGTATGGTCACGCCTGCCTTAATGGCTGTTGGCGGGTTTATTCTCAAACGCGGTGCGGTTGCCGCTATTCCTGTGGCGGGACAGTTTATCGGTGTATTAACGGGTGTGGTGAGTCTGGTGTTTGCCTTCACCGGCACGGCTTATAGCGTGACCGTGCCGGCGGTGTTAATTGTCGGTAGCATCCGGGCGAGACTGGCGGCAGAAAGCTATCTGGCGGAGGTGGATTTATGAGTCATTTTGACACGTTACTTGAACGGGCAGTGCCGCTTGCCGCCGAGATACTGGAGCGTATCGAAAGTGGTGAGTTGAAAATATACGGTGGTACGGTACGCGATCTCGGCGGTAAAATCGTCAAGCATCTTATTTTTCCACCACAAGGCAGTGAAAGTGAGCTGAAGAAAACCGGGCAGCCTTACAATGAAGCGATAAACCAGTTAGCAAATCAAACTAACCTGTTATCGATGGTAAATGTGATAGCTGTGCAGCAACGTACTGAGTCGATTGGTAAACAGCTTGAGGTCGTCAGTGAGAAACTCGACGCATTGGACCAAAAAGCCACTTCACTGCTTAAAAGTGCCAAAATGCATAATTTAATCACACTCAGTGAAATAAAAAGCAAAGCGCTGGTGGCGATTGAAGAAGCGTTATACGCCAATCAAAAACAGAGTGATGCGCGTTTTTTACGTTTGCATATTATACCGTTACGTCGTGCTTTTGCTGATTTAGATACCTTGCTGAGAACGCTACTGACAGACTTATCTCATCAGGAAGTGATGGAAAATATTCACTTCATCATGTTACTGGCTGATTTAAAAAACAAGGCGGCATTTGTGCTTGGTCAGACCCACATCCGGCTTGAAGAGGATGAACTGGCACAAGGCTATTTTCAACGTAATACGGATTCCAATCTGTTATTACGTAATAAGCTCGAAGCCCTGAAAAAGACCGGAGCATTCACCCCGCACATTATCAGTCAGCAGGAGCTGGAAGTACTGAAAGTTGATGTGACTATGTTTAAATCGCTTGAAACTCAGGCGGCGATACTCTCTGACCAGAATCAACTGGCACTCGATCTCAAGGTGCCGCAACGGCTGTTGTTAAGCGAGTTTGCCAGTGAGATTAAAATGCTCGAACCGTCCTGATGACACTATTACCGGGTTGCATCTGCGACCCGGTTTAGCCATGCCTGGTAAGCATCACGGGTAGCGGGACTAAAAATAACAGGGGCTGCACTCAGTCAGGATTTCTACTGCCAAAGGATGACTATATAACAGCGAACCATACGGGAATGGTTGGTAATACAGGGAGTTTATTGATGGACAAGTCATGTGCTGGGACGATAAGCAAAATAATGCTGACTATCTACGTGCTTTTTGTTATCTGTTTTTGTTTTGTCGGTTCAACCCTGGAGAAAAGTGACTTTATTGATCATGTTGAAATACATGATGTTTGTGATCTATTACGAACGATTGTGATAGATGACTATCGTGGTGGGGTGGCAGCTGTGACATTGTTGCTTATGCTACCGGTTCTCTTATACAGCATCTGGCGTCATTTTAAAGCTTGTTTTGTCAATATTACGCTGCTGGTTTTCGTGATGGTGTGGGTGTGGTGCTTTATTATCAATTACCATCAATGCCTTGAATATTACTTTGTGGATCCTATTGCTCACGGCTGACCAGTAAAGGCAGCCAGAGAGTTCTCTCTGGCTGCGAACAGTATCAGCGTTTATCAGCTGCGACTGAAGTGATGAAATTACTCCTGAGTGCGGCTAAATCTTCACGGGCAAACCAGCGGTAACAACCGGCACCTAACGCTACACCAATAAACCAGCTAAAATTGGCGACTTCATGTAACGCCGGAATAAAGCCAATCACCAGCCCGATAAACACCGAAGGCACCAGTGCGGCGATGGCTTTAGGATTAAAGCCGTTGCTGTACCAGTATTTGCCTTTTGCTGTGTCATTGAACAGGTCATCTACCGATACTTTGCTTTTTTTGATGATATAGAAATCACACAACAGAATGCCGAACAGTGGTCCGATAAACGCACCCAATACATCAAGGGTGTAGTGAATCAGCTCGGGTGACTGGAAAAGATTCCAGGGTGTCAGCAGAACTGAACCAACAGCGGCAATCATGCCTCCGGTGCGGAAGCTGATTTTCTGTGGTGAGCAGTTAGAAAAATCAAACGCGGGTGAAACAAAGTTAGCCACAATATTAATACCGATGGTGGCAGTGATCATGGTCAGCACACCAAGAGCAACGGCGAGGTCACTGCCTACCATGCTCACTGTCTCAATAGGGTCTGTGATCATTCGGCCAAACAACGATTGTGAACCAGAAACAATCACCACTGTGACGATGGAGAACAGCAGAAAGTTGAAGGGTAATCCCCAGCGGTTACCGCGACGGATCTCTTTCATGCTTTTACCATAGCGGGCAAAATCACCGAAGTTCAGTAAGGGACCGGAAAAATAAGAGACAACCAGTGCGGTGGCGGCTGCCATCTGCCAAAGCTGTTCACCCGTGGTCAGATTTTTGCTGGCCAGTGTGAAAGAGATGCCATCCCAGCCGGTGCGGTAGAGGATCCAGCCTGCCAGAACCAGCATCACAACATATACGGCGGGACCTGCAACATCGATGAAACGTTTGATGGCATTCATACCATGCCAGAAGACCATGGCCTGAGCCGCCCACATGATAGCAAAGCAGATCCACCCCAGCAGAGAGAGCCTCAGCCAGGAAGAGGTGGTCAGCGAAGATAATGAAGGCCAGAATTTCAGCGCTACCAGCATCAACGCGTTGGAGGCGAGCCAGGTTTGTATACCGTACCAAGCGAAAGCGATCAGACCACGAATTACCGCAGGAATATTAGCGCCAAACACCCCAAATGCCTGACGACAGATAACAGCGTAAGGCACGCCTGCCATCTGACTGGGTTTTGCCACCAGATTAGCACAAAGCTGCACAATGCAGATGCCTACCAACAGACAAAGCAATACCTGCCAGCTGGCGAGACCCAGGGCAAAGAAACTGGCTGCCACCACATAGCCACCAAGGCTGTGTACATCTGACATCCAGAAAGAAAAAATATTGTACCAGTTCCAGTTTTGATCACGGGTAGGTGCAAGGTCATCGTTACACAAGCGCGGGCTATAGTTAGCTGGTGAAGATGGTGATGCTGTCGGGTTTTTTTGTTGATGTTCTGGCATGAAATCTGCTCCCCTAAAAGAAACGCAATATCGAGTTATACTAAAATAGTCAGTGCAGGATCCAGGCCAAAACTGAAATGTTGTATACAATATTTTTTAAATACTGTGTACGATAATGATCACAGCAAGGGAGATTGGAGTGAATAATGAAGTATGAGATGGGCCTGAAAATGGCCTCAGATCTGAATGATAAAGATGAGCCAATCTACCAGGCACTGATGTCAGCCATTGTTGAACATCAGCTGCCGCCGGGCAGTAAATTACCCGAAGAGGCATTAGCCAGCGCTTTTGGTATCAGTCGTACCGGCATCCGTAAAGTATTACAACGCCTCGCTGCGGTGCAAATGGTGGTGCTAACGCCCAAACGTGGTGCGCAGGTCGCCACTCCCGGGGTTGATGAAGGACGGGATATTTTTCGAACTCGCGCGATGCTGGAGTGTGCCAACCTTGATGCGGTGATTGCCCACTGCCAGTCACCTCATCTCAACGCACTGGAAAAATTGTCTGAACAGGAAAAAGTCGCCCATCAGGAGCATGACGGTGCGGCGGCGATTCGTCTTTCTGCCGCATTTCATATTCAGCTGCAGGCGATATCCGGCAATCAGGTGCTGACCGAGATGGTATCGAGGTTGACGCAACGCTCTTCTCTGGTCATCGCTGCCTATGGGGCTCCCTGGCAGCAGGGGTGTCGGTGTGATGACCATGATAATTTAATTGCCTTGTTGCGTAAAAAATCACTTCAGCCGCTGACTGTTGCGATGGAGCAGCACTTTTCACGCATTATGGCGAGTTTGCATTTTGAACGGACAGGTGAAGTTATCCCTGATTTCAACCAACTTTTTGCAGCAAAAAGGAGTCAATGTTGTGGGTAAGCAGATCATTCAGGTAATCAATCCCAATACCAGTCAGGAAATGACCCGTACTATCGCTGAAGCCGCACAACAGGCAGCGGGTGCAGAAACCAAAATTCTGGCAGTGTCCCCTTCGCAAGGGGTGCCTTCTATTGAGGGGCACTTTGATGAAGCGATTGCGGCTATCGGTGTTCTGGAGCAGGTAAAAGCCGGACGTGAACAGGGGGTCTGCGGGCATGTGATTGCCTGTTTTGGTGATCCGGGATTACCGGCCGCGCGGGAAATAGCACAAGGGCCTGTGGTCGGCATTGCTGAGGCAGCAATGCATATGGCGACGATGGTCGCGACCCGCTTTTCGATAGTAACAACATTGCCGAGAACGTTGATTATCGCCCGTCATCTGTTACGTCAGTATGGGTTTGAACATTATTGTGCGGCCTTGCATGCCATTGACTTACCCGTACTCGCTTTAGAGGATGGCAGTGGTGTCGCACAGCAAAAAGTACGCGAGGCTTGTATACAATCGAAAGCCCAGGATGGCAGTGGTGCGATTGTGCTCGGCTGTGGAGGAATGGCTTCTCTTGCTCGTGAGCTGACAGTGGAGCTCGGTATTCCGGTCATTGATGGCGTGGGAGCCGCAGTGAAGATGGTCGAGTCGCTGGTGGCATTAGGTTTATCAACCAGTAAGTACGGTGATTTAGCCTATCCGGTGAACAAAACACTTTCCGGTCAGTTTGTTCGTCTGGCGAGCAAATAACGTCAATCAAATGGGATAATTATGATGACAGAGATGACACATCTGGCGAGCCAGGCATCAGGCAGCAGTTATCCGCGTGACTTACGCGGTTATGCCGGTCAGCCACCGCACGCAAATTGGCCAGGTCAGGCACGTATTGCAGTGCAGTTTGTGCTCAATTACGAAGAGGGCGCAGAGAATCACGTTCTGCACGGTGATGCCGGGTCTGAGCAATTTTTATCCGATATTATCGGCGCAGCAAGTTATCCCGACCGCCATATGTCAATGGACTCGTTGTATGAGTATGGATCACGTGCTGGTTTCTGGCGTATTCATCATGAGTTTCAGAAACGCGGTTTACCGCTTTCTGTGTTTGGTGTTGCAATGGCACTGGCGCGTCATCCTGATATTGTTGAGGCGATAAAAGCCGCCGATTACGATGTGGTCAGTCACGGCTGGCGCTGGATCCATTATCAGTCGATGTCAGCGAGTGAAGAGCGCGAACACATGGAACAGGCGGTTGCAACCCTCACCGCGTTGTTTGGCAAGTCACCGACTGGCTGGTATACAGGGCGTGACAGCCCGAATACACGGCGTTTAGTGGTGGAACAAGGTGGGTTTACCTATGACAGTGACTATTACGGTGATGATCTGCCTTTCTGGATGCCAGTCAGCTGCAGCGATGGCAGGGTAAAATCACATTTGGTGATTCCCTACACACTTGAAACCAATGATATGCGTTTCGCCACGCCTCAGGGTTTTAATACCGCTGAACAGTTTTATACCTACCTTAAAGACAGTTTTGACGTGCTGTATGAAGAGGGTGAAACTGCACCCAAAATGTTATCCATAGGGATGCATTGTCGTCTGCTTGGCAGACCGGGACGTTTCCGCGCTTTACAGCGTTTCCTCGACTACATCCAGCAGCATGAGCGTGTGTGGATTTGTACCCGCCAGCAGATCGCTGAACACTGGATTAAAACGCACCCGGCGCCATGAGGTGACAGGGTTTATCTCTCCTGATCAGACGGTTGAGTGGTCAGGAGAGGTGGCAATACAATCGCAATACTGGCTACGGTGATAGTGGCAGTTGAAGCGACGAACAAAAGGTGACATGATTGCCCCATTGCTTTATCGGTTTTTTCAGGATTAATGGTTATGCTTCACTCTTCGCTGGCAACTCCTGTTCTGTCTGGCACACAGTTTTTATTGTGGAGTGAGATAATTCTTCATTCAACTTCCCCTTCAGTCTGTCGCTCCGCTATGCGGTGAGGCCATCTTTGCCCGCCTCTGGCCATGCGTAAAAATGGATAATATCTGATTTTACGGATGTCTATAGGTCCGGCATACGTCTGCCCTGTTGTCTCCTTAGACAGTCACTGTGGAATCAGTTTTCGCCTGTTTCCTCATGCTGTGCTTTGGCACTTACTCTGATTTGATGCTCTGGATTTTGCGATGACACCGTTAAAAATAGCTGCCAGTACTACTGTTGCCATTCATCTGCAAACTGGCCGTGAAGTAGTCACTCTTGATAATACTGATTTTACTGATGTGGCCGCGGTCGTGATTTCGGTTGCCGACTCACGTAGCGGTATTCTGACGTTGCTGCGTCGTACCGGATTTGAACTTCCGGTGTTTATCGTGACAGAAGGTGACGAGAGTGAAGGTGAACTGCCCGAGGTCACGGGCTATCTCACTGGCGCCAGCGAGGATGCTGCACGCCTTGAGGCTGCTGCGGCAGAGTATCAGTCACAGCTGTTGCCGCCGTTCTTCAGGACTCTGACTAAATATGTGGCAATGGATAATGTCACCTTTGCCTGTCCTGGACATCAGGGCGGGGCTTTTTTTAAAAAGCACCCGGCAGGACAGCAGTTTTACCGTTTTTTTGGTGAAAATATCTTCCGTGCTGATATGTGCAATGCCGATGTCAAGTTAGGCCATTTACTGATCCATGAGGGGTCAGCAAAACATGCGCAGAAATTCGCGGCTCGGGTATTTAATGCAGATAAAACCTATTTTGTCCTCAACGGCACTTCCAGTGCCAATAAGGTGGTGACCAATGCGTTGCTGACCGAAGGGGATTTGGTATTGTTTGATCGTAACAACCACAAATCTAACCATCATGGCGCATTGATTCAGGCAGGTGCGACGCCGGTTTACCTGGAAACAGCGCGTAATCCGTTTGGTTTTATAGGTGGCATTGATGCGCACTGCTTTGATGAACACTATCTGCGTCGTGCGATAGCGCGTGCGGCTCCCGGTCGTGAAGTTGAACCACGCCCGTTTCGCCTTGCCGTTATCCAACTGGGTACTTACGATGGTACGGTCTACAACGCTCGTCAGGTGATTGATACTATTGGTCATTTGTGTGATTACATTCTGTTTGATTCCGCCTGGGTAGGGTATGAGCAGTTTATTCCGGTGATGGAAGCCTGCTCGCCATTGTTGCTTGAGCTGAGCGCCAGCGACCCGGGGATTTTCGTCACTCAGTCGGTGCATAAGCAACAGGCCGGTTTTTCTCAGACGTCACAGATCCACAAAAAAGATAACCATATTCGCGGACAGGCGCGATTTTGTCCGCACAAAAGGCTGAACAATGCCTTTATGCTACATGCCTCAACCAGTCCGTTTTATCCGCTGTTCGCGGCACTGGATGTGAATGCCAGGATGCACCAGGGTCCTGCCGGGCGGCGCTTATGGCATGAGTGCGTGACATTAGGAATTGATACGCGCAAAGCGATACTAAAACAGTATCAGCTCATTCGTCCCTTTGTGCCGGATCTTGTCGAAGGAAAGCCCTGGCAAGATGCCCCTACCGAACAGATCGCTGCGGAGAGCCGCTATTTTAGTTTCACACCAGATGCCGCCTGGCATGGGTTTGAGGGGTATCAGGCGGGGCAATATCAGATAGATCCCTGTAAATTGCTGCTCACCACGCCCGGTATTGATGTCCAGACGGGACGTTATGAGACTTTTGGGGTGCCTGCGGCGATCCTTGCACATTATCTGCGAGAGAATGGCCTGGTACCGGAAAAAAGTGATCTGAGTTCACTGTTGTTTTTGCTTACCCCCGCCGAAAGTGCGGAAAAAATGGCCCGTCTGGTGGCACGTTTGGTTCTGTTTGAGCAGCATCTTGCAGAAAATGCCTTGCTACGCGATGTCCTGCCTACCATTTATCGTAAACACGCAAAACGCTATGAAGTCTACACACTGCGTCAGTTGTGTGAAGAGATGCACCAGCTTTATGTGCGACACGATGTGAAGGGCCTGCAAAAAGCGATGTTCCGCCAGGCGAGCATGCCAGAAGTTGCGATGGATGCACGTCACGCACATCAGGCCTTCATTCGTGGACAAGTCGAGTTGTTGCCAATCAGTGATGCCGCCGGGCGTATTGCTGCCGAGGGTGCGCTGCCTTATCCTCCGGGTGTGTTGTGTGTGGTGCCTGGGGAGCGATGGGGAGGTGCAGTTCAACGCTACTTCCTAGCGCTGGAAGAGGGTGTCAACTTGTTACCCGGTTTTTCACCGGAGTTACAGGGAGTGTATGTTGACACGGATGCGTCAGGTAAAAAACGGCTGATGGGGAATGTGATTAGCCAATGACGTGCTTTTCGCGCCGGGTAATAGGCCCGGCGCAATAGCCAACCTGTCAGTTATTCGCGACGATAGCCTTTCTGCGCGTTGTTGACTTTATAGAGATAACGTCGTGACTCCGCAGAAGGATGATTGCTGGTCAGTGTCTGGTACACTTCAGAAGGGGAAAGGGCATTAATTTTGTTAAACGCCTGGCCTTTATCACTGGAGAACACCCGTAATACGCTACCGGCCCCACCATTATAGGCAGTAATCACTGCATAGCGACGTGAGGTCGGGTTACTGATCCCGGCAAGGTAAGTCCCCTGTAGCAGAGAGAGGTAGGCGGTTCCGGCATCGATATTATTTTGAGGATCAAGTAAATAACTGCGACTTGGTTTACCCCATTTTCCTTTCATACGATAAACATCCACCCCGGCAGTGTGCTGCACGACTTGCATCAGGCCAAGTGCATCGGCATGGCTTACCGCATAGGGGTTGAAACTCGATTCAATCTGCATAATCGCGAGGATCAGTGAGGTATCGACCCCGTAACGCGCGGCGGCTTCACGTACCATCGGTAAGTATTTATGTGCACGTTTATCGAGATGGTTAGGGACTAAAGGAATGGTGACCGACCAGATAACGTGTAAACCTGACTGACGGCGCTGGAGTTTGTTAGCTAACAGGTAGTCAGCAAAACTGGCCGCACGACCCTGCCAGCGGATCGGCTGACCGGTATTATCCAGCACCTGCCCGTAGAGCAGAGGCTCCATTCCCAGGCGGATATCATTGGCATCAGAATAAAGATCGACATTTCCCGGATCATCACCAATTAACAACGTGGTGATGATCGCATGACGCAAGCTGGCACGTGGGTCGGTTCCTGCGATGGTTTCGACAGTGATACTCCCTGCCTCAAAGTTGATATGGCTACGGGTATAATATTGATCGCTGTACTTCACATAATCTTTGGGGCCTGCGATCAACACCTCATTGATACCCCAGATATTTTCAATGTTATGGGCAAATTGGCCCATCAGAATATCAAAGGCGTTGGTATCTTTGACCCACTCTTCGTGAAATTCAGGTGGCTTATTGCTCGAACAAGAGATAAGCAGCGGGCCTGCCAGTAGCAAAAGTATCAGTTTTTTGTTCATGCCATTGTTCATTGCCAGAATTGACCGGACCCCGCGAAAAGCAGCAGGAATCATGCTGAGGGCGGAGTATAGCCTTCAATATGGACATCCTGTCCCTCGAACAGGAAATTTTCCATCTCTGTTTCGAGTTGTTTTCGATCCTCAGGATTCATCATGCTGAGTTTTTTCTCATTGATTAGCATGGTTTGTTTGCTCATCCACTGCGCCCAGGCTTCTTTTGAAATTTCCTGGTAGATTCTCTTGCCCAGTTCGCCGGGGTAGAGCTGGAAATCCTGGCCTTCTGCGTCGCGTTGCAGAAACGTGCAAAAAATGGTTCTACTCATCGGTTGCGGTATCCTTCTGTGTGATGGAGGGCGAAAGCGTTTTTAGCAAGCGTTCTACTGGTGCCGCGAGGCCAACTGCCGGCGGCTGCGTTATGTTATACCAGAGACCCGCACCATGCTCCATCAGAGTATGGCCTGTTTTTAGCGCCACAAGCACTGGCACAATATCAAGATGGAAATGGCTGAAGGTATGGCGAAAAGCAATCTGCTGCTGACGCGGAAACTTGTCCAGGCCGCGTTGTGTAAGCCAGGCGATCATCGCTTCCTCATCGGTAAACTGCGGGAAACAAAACAGCCCTCCCCACAACCCCACCGGAGGACGTTGCTCCAGCCAGACATGATTATTTTCAGCCATCATCAATAGCCAGCCGCTGCGAACTGGCAGTGTTTTAGCAGGCTTTTTGCCCGGGAAATCAGCCCAGCGTTGCGTAGCGGAAGCCTGACAGCCATTATGCAGCGGACACAAGGTGCATTTTGGTTTACTACGAGTGCAAACCAGCGCGCCAAGATCCATCATTGCCTGATTAAAATCGCCGGTCTGTGTCGTTGGGGTAACCTGCTCACTTTTTTGCCAGAGGGCATTTTCTACCTCTTTTTTCCCAGGCCAGCCTGAAATTGCATAGCAGCGTGCCAGTACCCGTTTTACGTTACCATCCAGAATTGGCCAGGGTTGCTCTAGTGCCAGAGAGAGAATGGCGCCTGCGGTTGAGCGTCCGACGCCAGGCAAAGCGACAATCTCAGCAAATTTTTCCGGATATTTCCCCTGGTATTGTTCATCGATCACTATCGCTGCTTTGTGCAAATTTCTGGCACGCGCGTAGTAGCCGAGGCCAGTCCACAGATGCAACACTTCATCGAGCGGGGCTCTTGCCAGATCGCTGACCGTGGGAAATCGAGCCATAAACCGCGTAAAGTAGGGAATGACGGTAGCCACCTGGGTTTGCTGCAGCATCACTTCTGAAAGCCAGACTTTATAAGCTGTTTTTTCCAGCTGCCAGGGCAGTGTTTTGCGTCCATACAGAGCAAACCAGTCCAGGACTTGTTGTGAGAACTGATGCGCCTGCATCATAATAAATAGTATTCCGGATTGAGAAAAAGTCAGGCGGGAATTCCAGCACAGCATGCAGGGGCTGTAAACAGGAACTTTGCAACGCTTGCTTAACCGCTTTAACTTTGCATAATGCCCGTTTTCCGTGTTGGCAGACCACAGGCGATAAAAAGATGAAGAGTGAGGTGATATCCCCCGAATTTGATGAGCAAGGCCGGCCGTTGCGACGGATCCGCAGTTTTGTTCGTCGTCAGGGCAGGCTGACTAAAGGGCAGCAGATGGCGCTTGATACCCTGTGGCCAGTCATCGGCCTTGAGTATCAAACCACACCGCTCGACCTTGTACAGCATTTTGGTCGTGAGGCACCGGTAGTGCTGGAAATCGGTTTTGGCATGGGAGCTTCACTGGTCACCATGGCTGAGGCTAACCCGCAGCAAAACTTTCTGGGGATAGAAGTGCATTCACCAGGGGTTGGGGCTTGTCTGGCCAGTGCACAGGAGGCAGGAGTCGATAATTTACGTGTGATGTGTCACGATGCGGTCGAAGTACTGGAGAATATGATCCCGGATAATACTTTGCGTATGGTGCAGCTATTTTTCCCGGATCCCTGGCATAAAGCACGTCATAATAAGCGGCGTATTGTCCAACTGCCTTTCGCCGAGCTGGTATTACAGAAGCTGAAGCTGGGCGGTGTTTTCCACATGGCAACGGATTGGGAAGCTTATGCATTGCATATGCTGGAGGTAATGAGCGCCATTCCTGGCTATCAAAACCTTTCCACCAGTGGTGATTATGTGCCACGTCCTGATTCACGGCCTTTGACAAAATTTGAGCAACGCGGCCAGCGTCTTGGTCACGGTGTGTGGGATTTGATGTTTGAGAGGGTAAAATAAATGGCTATTCAACGCAGTCGTCGTCTTCGTAAAAAAATGCACATTGGTGAGTTCAAAGAGTTAGGTTTCTCTGTAGCTTTTTCTTTTCCTGAAGGCAGTGAAGGGGAGATGATTGACGCTACCCTGGATGCGCTGATCGAAGAGGTTATTGAGCCTCAGGGGCTGGCTTGTGATGGCAGTGGTTACCTGCAATGGGAAGGATTAATCTGTTTGCAGAAAATTGGCCAGTGCACAGAGGAACATCGTGAGGCCGTGAGAGCGTGGCTTGAAGCCCGCCAGTTACAAAATGTGCAAATCAGCGAACTTTTTGACGTCTGGTGGGACTAAGAAAAGAGTCTCTGGGTAATATTACAGAGAGCATTGCCGTATTAACAAGGCCACACTCTGTGTGGCCTGTTGTTTATCAGGAGAACGCGTAATGCGTAAGGTTTTCAGTATCGCTTTACTGCTTATCGCCGCGATGCAGGCGAAAGCAGCTTACCAGTGCAACGTGATGCCCGATGTTGATGTCACTATTTCCCCCCAGTCAGTCACTCTTTCAGGTGCTGCCGGTGAGTGGGAGATCTCCCCACAGGGAGAGATTCAACGCGATGGTAAACCACTGACATTGAATGCCACTACCCGTGAGCAGGCGCAAGCTTATCAGAGCGCGTTACGTCGTGACCTGCCGTGGATCAATCAGGGGGCTCGTGATCGTCTGGAGAGCAGCAGGCAGGTTATTGACCAGGTGATTGTTGATAATCTCGGTAAAGAGAGTAACGTGCGTCAGCGACTGACAAAACTTGATAAGCAACTGCGCGCTCAGATGGACACGGTTATCGGGCAGCGTGGTGAGAGTCTAGTATTTCATCATCAGGCAATCAAACAAGTGCAAAATGAAAGTGAACAACTGGTGCAAAATGCGCTGGGTGGTGTTGTTCAGGACAGTCTGAATGAGATGGGCAAACGCGGATTGCAGAACGCTGGCGGTGACAGTAATCCCCTGCAGGCAATTCTAGGCAATCTAGGTGGTTTTCAGCAGTCACTCAAAGAAAAATGGAGTGGCCGTGAGGCTGATTTTAAACGTTTTGGTGATGAAGTCTGCCAGCGGGTCACTGCCTTTGAAGCGCAGCGTAAAGCCCTTCAGGCTGCGATTAAATAATCTGGGTTACAGCGACAGGGTAACGAGGGAGGAGGCACTTATTTTTTTGTGCCCCTCTCTTGCAGAATAAGCGAATAAGCCCGGTCAGGCTTCGTTGAGGAAGGAATCCAGCAGTGAATTGAGAAACAGTTTACCCCGTTCTGTCACTTGCCAGTGCTCCGTTGTTTCTGTCAGATAACCTTGTCCGATAGCAAAATCAATTTGCTTTCGTACAGTCTGTTCGCTCAGTCCGGTGAAATGCGTGAAGGCTTCTCGGGGAGCAGGCTCCAGCAAGCGAAAGCGATTCATGAAAAATTCAAATGGCTTATCACTGTCACTGACTGCATAACGCCGGTCAAGATACTCACCACGCATAAACCCTTTTGGGTGACGTGTTTTACTGGTTCGTAACAGCGTTCCGTCTGGCTGAGTGAGTTTGCCATGGGCTCCGCAACCAATGCCGAGATAATCACCGAATCGCCAGTAGTTGAGGTTATGTTCACAGCGGAAGCCGGGCTTTGCATAGGCTGAGGTTTCATATTGTTGATACCCTGCGGCACGTAACAGCTTATCTCCCTGTTCAAAAATATCCCACAGGGTATCTTCATCAGGCAGTTTTGGTGGACGTGAAGCAAACAAGGTATTGGGTTCGAGGGTGAGCTGATACCAGGACAAATGAGGTGGGTTGAGCGCAATCGCCTGCTGCAAGTCAGCAATCGCTTCACTGACACTTTGGTCGGGTAAACCGTGCATCAGGTCAAGATTAAAACTGCGTAACCCGAGACGGGTGGCGAGTTCAGCCGCGCGGATAGCTTCATCCGGCCCGTGAATACGGCCCAGCCGGGTTAACTTTTCAGCCTGAAAACTCTGCACCCCGATTGACAGGCGATTGACGCCTGCCTGTTGATAAGCACTAAACCGTTGAGCTTCAACCGTGCCCGGATTGGCTTCCATGGTAATTTCAACATCATCAGTCAGACTCACCCGCGCACGCACTCCATCCAGCAGATACTGCATAGCGGCAGCACTCAACAGACTTGGTGTGCCACCACCGATAAAGATGGTATTAACCGCACGCTGAGCTGTGAAGGGCAAATCAGCGTCAAGATCAGCCAGCAGATGCGCCACATACTCTTCATGTGGCACCTCGCCTTTAAGTGCATGTGAATTAAAATCGCAATACGGGCATTTCTGAACACACCACGGAATATGAATGTAGAGGCTCAGCGGAGGCAACTTACTCATTACGCAGTGCATCCAACAACAGATTAAGCGCTTTACCCCGATGAGATAACGCCCGTTTCTCATCCCGTGTGAGCTGAGCGGCTGTTTTTCCCTCACTGGCGATGAAAAAGAGTGGGTCATAGCCAAATCCGCCCTCGCCTGCAGGCTGGAGTGCGATTTCTCCCTGCCAGCAACCACGACACACTAACGGGGTGGGATCACTGGCATGACGCAGATAGACCAGCACACAGTGAAACTCCGCCTGACGTTGGCCTTGCGGTATTTGCTGCATTTCAGCCAGGAGTTTTTGCACATTTTGCTGGTCGGTTGCCTCTTCACCCGCATAACGAGCTGAGTAAATACCTGGTGCACCCTGTAATGCCGCAACAGCTAAACCTGAGTCATCAGCCAGTGCAGGCAGACCGGTCTCAGCAGCAGCATGACGGGCTTTGATAATGGCGTTCTCAATAAACGTCAGTCCGGTCTCTTCAACCGAAGTGACCCCCAGAGAACTCTGTGCCACTACCGTGCGTCCGGTGCTGGTCAGCAGATAATCCAGCTCCCGAACTTTGCCCTGATTTCCAGTGGCGAGAACAACTTTTTGCATAACGATTTTTAGCCTGTCAGTGAAAAGGATCAACGGTTCAGATTTGCGTCCAGCCAGGGAGCAGATCCATACCGAGAAAATTCAGCATATACAGAATCAGAATCACCACCATGGCGGAGAAATCAATTCCTCCCATGGCTGGGATCAGGCGTCGTATAGGTGCCATCAGTGGTTCGGTAAGCTGGATCAAGACATAATCAATTGGGTTACGCCCCTGGCTAATCCAACTTAACAGAGAGCGGATAATGATTATCCAGAACACCAGCGAACCGACGGCTTTCAGCAGCGAAATAAAGCCATAATAGAAAAATACCGGATCAAACACCGCGATACGCGACTGCAGGATAAACAGCAAATTAAACAGTAAAACACTGAGCAGATAACTGAGTAACAGTGAAGAGGTATCGATGGGGCCGATGGAAGGAATAACCCGACGCAGTGGCTTTAGGATCGGCTGAGTAATTTTCACGATAAACTGTGAAAACGGATTATAAAAATCACATTTTGCCCACTGCATCCACAGACGCAGTAACAGCACTTTAATATAGATATTGATGACGGTGGTCAGCAGAAAAGTTAACGTCAGCATGGTAATCCTTAGTGAGTGTGTTGCGCGGCGGAGCCTGCGCGTGAACCAAAAATTGCAGTGCCGATACGCACCATAGTACTGCCCGCGGCGATAGCGGCTTCCATATCGTCACTCATTCCCAAAGAGAGGGTATCGACAGTTGGATAGCATTTCTTCAAAGTTATGAAAGCGAGCTCCATTTGCTGGCAGACTGCCAGCTGTTTTTGATAATCCGGCTCCGGCTCCGGTGCCGGGATAGCCATAATACCGCGCAGTATCAGGCGCGGTAACAGACTTATCTGTTCGGCCAGCGTGTTTAGCTGGTCCAGCATAATACCGGATTTGCTCGATTCATCACTGATATTTACCTGAATCAGTACATTCAGAGGCGCGAGCGAGTCAGGGCGCTGCTGGCTGAGGCGTTCGGCAATTTTCAGTCGATCAATGGTATGGCACCAGGCGAAGTTTTCTGCAACCAGCCGCGTTTTGTTCGATTGCAAGGGGCCGATGAAGTGCCATTCCAGTTCAGAAAGCCCACATTCAGCAATTTTATCTACCCCTTCCTGGACATAATTCTCGCCAAAACAGAGTTGCCCGGCGGCGAAGGCTTCCTGAACGTCACTCGCAGGTTTGGTTTTACTGACTGCAAGTAGCGTTATCTCTTGTGGAGAACGGCCACATTGTATTGCCACATCGGTGATGCGTTGATGCAGCTGCTGTAAATTATGCGCAATAGTACTTGTCATCGGAGTGTCTATGGATATCGAAACAATCGTGGCTGATAGTGTAAAGCATAATGCGGGAGATCTGCACCTCTGTGGTGGCTATTCTCCATTTTGGCGCTGTTCAGGCGAGCTGATTCAACGCGAAGAGTATCCGCTACTCAGTGATCAGATGCTTATTTCATTGAGTGAGCGCTGGCTCACCGCGCTACAACGTGAGGGGTTACAGCGCGAAGGACAAGTTGACTTTGTGCTGTCGCTGGCAGATGGCACACGCCTGCGAGGCCATTTTTTTTACCAAAGAGCAGGACTGTCACTGGCGTTGCGAGTGATCCCTGCCATACCTCCGCAACCAGAGACACTTCTTCTGCCAGCCGGTTATCAGCAATGGTTGGCTTTATCACATGGGTTGATTTTAGTCACCGGGGCAACAGGAAGTGGTAAATCGACTACTCTTGCGGCACTGATCGAGACGCTAAATTGTTATCACTCCCGACACATCATCACGCTGGAAGATCCGATTGAATTTATCCACCGCAATCAACACGCTTTGATTCAACAGCGCCAAATCGGTGAGCATTGCCGCTCTTTTGCGGCCGGTTTACGTGCGGCTTTGCGTGAAGATCCTGATGTCATCCTGCTTGGCGAGTTACGTGACACGGAGACAATCCGGCTGGCACTGACAGCGGCAGAAACCGGGCATCTGGTACTGGCAACTTTACATAGCCGAACGGCTTCATCAGCAATAGACCAGCTGGTGGATGTGTTTAATGCCGAGGAGAAGCTGCTGGTACGTGCACAGTTAGCTGCAAGTCTGCAGGTGGTGATTGCTCAGCGACTGGTTAAAGCGCTGGCGGGGGGACGCGTGGCACTGTATGAAGTATTAATCAATACCCCGGCAGTGGCGAATCTCATCCGCGAAGGGAAGTGTCATCAGTTACCGGCTCAGTTACAGATTGGGGCGCAACAGGGCATGCAGACTTTCGCGCAAAGTGAACAACGGCGGCGGGAGGATGGGCTTATCACGTGAAAAACGATACAAAGGTGCTTTGCCTCCGTAACAGGCCACAATGTGACGCATCAGAGCTGGCAGGCAAACCAGCTTTCCAGAATAACTACTGCAGACAGTGAGTCAACACTGCCTTTATTCAGTGCACGAAAGCCACCACGAGAGAAGAGCTCAGCTCTGGCTTCTACGGTGCTCAGTCGCTCATCCTGTAATTCGACACGTTGCCCGAATCTGCCATGTAGACGATTGGCAAATTTTCTTGCTCTGACCGTCAGCGGTTGTTCGCTGCCATCCATATTGAGGGGTAACCCCACCACCAGATAATCTGGTTGCCACTCTTGCAACAGACGGGCTATCTTCTCCCAGTTAGGGGTTCCGTCCTGTGCTTTCAACGCAGACAGTGGACGTGCACTGGCGGTGAGTTGTTGCCCGATAGCTACCCCGATGCTGGTGGTGCCGAAATCAAAAGATATCACTATTGCATTATTCATCAGGCGTGTCCGGGGTCATTAATCAGACGTTGTACATCAACACCGATGCTGCGTGCTGCATCACGCCAGCGATCAGGGATTGGAGTACGAAAAAGAATATTGCTGTTGGCGGGCCCTGTCAGCCAGGCATTTTCCAGCAATTCATTTTCCAGTTGGTCTTTTTCCCATGCGCAGTAGCCGAGTGTCACCAGAACATTTTCTGGTTGTTCGTCCGTACCCAGGGTCTCCAGCACATCACATGAGGTGGTGAGCACGGTATTATCGGATACCAGAATGCTTGACGCATATTTCCGTTCAGCGGAGTGCAAAATGAAACCGCGATCTTGCGCTAACGGGCCACCTGCCATGACGGGTTTATCAAGGTCGATTGAGGCGTTGCGTGGTTCAGGTTTGATACTCAGCTTTTTCAGCATGCCTTCTATCGTCAGACTTTCCATTGGTTTGTTAATGATCAATCCCATAGCACCTTCATCATTGTGTTCACAGAGGTAGATGACGGCGCGTTTAAACAGCGGATCGTGTAATCCTGGCATGGCAATTAAAAAATGATGCTCTAAATTCATTCTCATTATTTTTTCTTTTGTTGTGCTCTGGCTATGCCAGAGCACACCTTGATAACAGGTTAGTGACCAAGACGCTTCTCAATAGCATCCATCAGTTGCCCGGTGATAGAGATGGGGAATGCGCTCTCTATCTCTCTTACACAGGTCGGGCTGGTGACATTGATTTCGGTCAGTCTGTCGCCAATGATATCCAGACCAACAAAAATGAGCCCTTTGGCTTTTAAAACAGGTGCGACGCGCCGGGCTATACTCCAGTCACTTTCACTCAGCGGCCGGGCTTCACCTCGTCCACCTGCGGCGAGGTTACCTCGCGTCTCTCCGGATTTCGGAATACGAGCCAGGCAGTAAGGTACCGGTTCTCCATCAACAACCAGTACACGTTTATCGCCATCGCTGATCGCAGGCAGATAATTTTGTGCCATGCAGTAGCATTGGCCGTGCTGTGTCAGCGTTTCAATAATTACCGACAGGTTATGATCACTTGGGCTGACACGGAAAATAGAAGCTCCGCCCATCCCGTCCAGTGGTTTGAGAATAATATCGCCGTGTTGATGCCAGAATGCTTTGATACGCTCTGCATCTCGTGTCACCAGGGTATCCGGGGTAAGGTCGGCAAACCATGCAGTGAACAACTTTTCGTTACAGTCGCGCAGACTCTGTGGCTTATTAACGATCAGCGTACCCAGCTCCTCGGCGCGCTCAAGGATATAAGTCGCATAGATAAACTCAGTATCAAAAGGGGGATCTTTACGCATCAGCACCACGTGCAGATCAGCCAGGGCGATATCCTGCTCTTGTTCAAAACGGAACCAGGCGGCACTGTTTTGCTCAACGGTAAGTGTACGGGTGCGAGCGCGAGCCTGGCCGGCATGCAGGTAGAGATCCTGCATTTCCATATAGTGGATCTCATAACCGCGTCGCTGGGCTTCCAGTAGCATCGCGAAGCTGGTGTCTTTTTTGATGTTGATGGTCTCTATGGGGTCCATCACTATACCAAGCTTAATCATGTTGACTCTCCGGTGGGCGGTTGCCGTTGCTATAGTCAGGCAGGATTTGCCCTTATGGTTAAGTGTTATGGGTGCAACGTAGTCGTTAATCCGGCCACTCAAACTGCACCCCGAATGTCGTGTGAAGCAAAGGCGATATTGTGGGTGGTTTCAGCGTGCCTGTGTTGCGGGCGGCCTATGTTATGTCAGCTCCCGGTTTTCAGAGTAAGCATAGCCTGCGTTCTGAAACTGATGTCAATGCCCCGCCGGCTCACCCTACATCACCAAAACGTACCTGCAGAGCGGTAATCGCAGTGAGTGCGGCAGTTTCCGTGCGCAGTACCCGGGGTCCAAGCAGAATATCATTGAAGCCTTGTTGTTGCGTCATGGCAATTTCACTGTCAGATAACCCACCTTCCGGGCCGATCAATAATCTGACTCGCTCAACCGGTAAGGGCAGAGTATTGATGCTATGTGCCGCGCGGGGATGCAGGTTAAGTTTCACGCCTGATTCCTGTTCAGCACACCATTCTGCTAAGGATTGGACCGGACGCACCTCAGGGAGCTGATTTCTTCCACATTGCTCACAGGCAGCGATAGCAATTTTTTGCCATTGTTGTACTTTTTTATCCATGCGTTCGGCATCGAGTCTGACACCACAACGTTCAGAGAGCAGGGGGGTAATGATATTGACCCCCAGCTCGACAGCTTTCTGAATGGTAAATTCCATCTTCTCGCCACGGGAGATAACCTGGCCTAAATGCAGAAAAAGTGGCGATTCACAACTGTTGTGCTCTACTGTTCCGATATGCACCTGGACCTGTTTTTTGCCGATGTTGATAAGTGTCGCCAGGGCACAATGATTCTGTCCGTCAAACAGGGTAATTTGCTGGCCTGTGGTCATGCGTAAAACGCGTGCAACATGATTCGCTGCATCTTCACTCAGCGTCAGTTCAGTATCAGCTTGCAACTGCCCAGCCTGATAAATACGGGGGATGCGCATCAGCACTCCTGTGGGGCCCGGAGGATTACCCCTGTCAGATAATAAATAGGCTATGTTAGCGCATGCAGCCCTGTTGTACATAGGGGTTATGGTTGCCCTGCATAGCCGCAATACGTTTATCTCTTTCACACTCCCAGGCGGTGACGGGATAGCGTTGGTTCCATACTGTCATTAGCTGAGTCTGTTGTTTTGACATGCTGATACGATATTGGTCGCGCATGTAGAACCAGGTGCGGGCAATTGCCCCACGTGCACGTTCCGGCGGTTCAGCCAGACGGTTTTTGAAATCAACTTTCATCGCACACTGACCATACTGACCTTCACCGCCGTTCCACTGGCTGTACATAAAGTTACCGCGATCACCGTTCACTTCACCAATGGCGGGTTGCAGATTATGCAGGTCTGACTCCATACGGCGATACTCAGCATCTTCAGCACACTGTTTTCTGCCACCATTCTGCCAGCATTGTCGCTGGTGGCCAAAAGTCCATGCCGGCACGACATGCTCCCACTCAATGCGTTGTGCCCGGTTGGCATTTTTACGCACCTGATAACCGCATGAGGCGAGGTCCGGTACGCCAGCTTTGCCTTGCCAGCGAATTTTACAACCACAGTAAAATGAACCCGGAGCATCTTCGTTGATGATAACCGAGGCGATTTTTGCCTGACTAAAGTTATTTTGCTGGTAGTTTTTTATGGTGAGAGCATCTACTGAACTGATTGACAAAGCAAAGAGCAAAACTGCAAAAAATGTGCGAAGCATATTCCAAAATTTCACTAAACAGGAAAAAAAACAGGGTAACAGAAGCGACACCACAGCCGCAAATATTCAGCAATTCAGTGCAGAGGGTGATGCTCCGTTTTCATGCTGAAACAGATAAAAAAGCGGGAAGCAGACTACCGAAACCCGCACTTGCGGGCATCGGTATGGGGGCTTAATTGTTTGAGATGTCCGGAGCATGAGTCAACAGATACGTTTCGGCATCTTTTGACCAGATCCCGTTATGACGTTTTATAATCTCGGCCAGTTACGGGTCGGAAATGTTTCCCAGCGCTGTGAGTGGAATATTTTTTGTGGTGTACACCAGCTTTTTACCGCCACCAATTGTGGGGAGGTTTAGCGTGGCATCACCTGCTGCATTAAGCCCGAGAATGTGAGTAACCACTTTCGCCGTCTGTACTTTTTTCTCCTGCATCAGTTTTACCGCGGCACGCATGTCATCGGTATTACCACCAGAAGTGCCAACATAGTGGGTGAAGGCGTAATGGACATCATAAAAGTTGATTGGCGCACTGAAATTTTTATCTTGTGGACCGGCGAAGAAGTTCAGACAACCGTCTGTGGCCAGCAGCGATGAAGCCATAGTGATAAGCGATTCATTGGGGACGAAAACAAAGATATCGTCAAAACCGAGATCGTTGGTCAGTGCCATCAGTACTTCACGGCTGGCATCATTGCCGTCAAGATAAGCAATTTTTGTCTGTGGCTCAGAGGCGTAATGCTGGCGTGCATAGCTCAGTTTCTCTTTGTTGGTATCGGTCACCACCAGCAGAGCCGGGTTTACCGGGCCATGGAGTGCGTAGTCAATCGCCAGCAGCCCCATCGGACCGGTTCCTCCCAGAATCAGTGTTCTCCCCTGAGGGCGAATACCCATGACCGGATTATAGCTGCCTGGTTGCAGGTGATAGTTGGCATTGAACGCACCGATAACACAGGAAAGTGGTTCTACCAGTGACCCTTCAAACCAGCTATCACCCTCCCAGCAAAGCAGGCAATCTTGTTCCATCACTTCATTAGGGATAACTATGTGGGTTGCTTCTCCACCAATCCAGGGGAACGAGTAGCCTGAGCAGTCAGGACGGTCTGGCAATTGCAGGTTGGCCTGAATAACATAGCGTTGACCTGCATGAAATTTGTGCTGCCACTTTTTGCCGACAGCAATAATTTCACCGCAAAATTCATGACCAATGATAATTGGTTTAGTGGCGACATCATCTGGCACTTTTTTATGTGCTTCACCTTGGTTGGCCTCCTTCCATGAAGAGAGGCACAGACTATCGGTGACCACACAAGCGAGGATTTCATCATCCTGCATTGCGCGAAGTTGAAAGGTTTCCAGACGCAGATCGCGTTTTCCGTAGAGTCGCAGGGCGGTTGTGGTTTGCATAAATCACCTTTTCTTTTTGGCATGTCAACCCACAGCGTGACGAGGTTTTCAGGCTTGTCGCCGGATTACATTACCCGTCTTACGTTGAGTGATCGGATTGCTGTGGGCCGAACATGCTGGGTTAGTGGGTTGAATTAGCCCCGGCATCACCGGGAATGGCATAAATCAGGATAAAAAACCCAGCGCATTACCGATAATCCCTAAAGCGAACAGGGCAAATATCAGCCATACCGGATTAATTTTTTTATTGAGCAGCTTCACCATCAGTAAGGTCAGCCCCAGAGCTAATAAGCCAGGACAGAGCTGATCGAGGATGTTCTGTACTGTCATGGTGACAGTTGAACCTGTGCCATCAGGGGTTTGTGATACAACCATCGGCACATTGATGGAGGTCCATTTGGTGACCAGCACGCCCATGACAAACAGACCAAGAATAGAGGCACCCTCAGTCAGTTTTTGCAATAAATTACCGCCCATGTCGCTGACAATATTGACACCTTTACGGAAGCCCAGTTGCAGTCCATACCATTTCATTGCAAGGCGTACCGCATTGAAAATGATGAAAAAAAGTAACGGGCCGAGCATGTTGCCGGAGAGTGCCAGTGACGCGCCAAGTGCTGCGGTAATCGGTCGTAATGTTCCCCATACCAAAGGGTCGCCAACTCCGGCGAGCGGGCCCATCAAGCCGACTTTGATGCCATTGATCGCACCATCGTCGATAGCTGCACCATTAGCACGGGCCTCTTCCATGGCGACAGTAACGCCAATCACCGGGCCACAGACTGCCGGAGTGGTGTTGAAAAACACCAGATGACGTTTCAGTGCGGCAACCTGATCTTCTTTCAGTGGATAGAGGCGTTTGATTGCCGGAATCATGTCATAGCAAAATTCGAGACCGTGAATTCGTTCATAGTTAAAGGAGGCCTGCTGCAGATTGGAGCGCAGAAACATGCTTATCAGGTCTCCCCGGGTAATTTTTTTCTGTTCCATATCAGACTCCATCAGTCATCGAGTTGGTCAAGGGCAGAGGAAGAGGAAGGTGAAATCTGTGCTTCAGATTTGCGCCACTGTGGATTCAATTGGATATAAATCAGCGCAATAATCACGCCGACACCGCCAAAGGCCAGCAGGCTGAAATCAAGATAGCCGCCAGCAATAAACCCAAGGAAGAAGAAAGGCATTAAATACCGCACGCCCATCATGCATAGCACCATGGCGTAGCCGACCACCACGATAAAACCGCCCGCGATTTGCAGACCCCGGGTGATGAATTCCGGAATGGCGTTGAGCATGCTACTGACCATATCCGCACTGACAAACAGAGAAACCACCAGTGCCGGGATGGCGACGCGCAGTGCCTGAATACCCAGCGCTGAAACGTGAAGTAGATCGATAGTTCTAAAATGTGCCTCTTCAGCGGCTTTATCCGCCGCATGCTGGAACACCACGGTAATGGTTCGGGCGAAGACTGTGAGCACCTGACCTGCCGCCGCGACCGGGAGCGCGATGGCGATGCCGGTGGCAATACTTTGCTGACCCACTATAACCAGAATGGCTGAGATGATGCTGGCCAGTGCCGAGTCAGGGGATTGTGCTGCACCGACATTCATCCAGCCCAGAGCAATCAATTCCAGTGTGCCGCCGAGCATAATGCCGGTTTTGATATCGCCGAGAATTAAACCAATCACAGTACAGGCAATTAATGGGCGATGTGTCTGAAATTCATCTAATACACTTCCCGCGCCAGCAATACAGGAAAAAATAAATATAGCTATTATCTGTAGAGTGTTAATTTCCATAATTTGTCACCTTGAGGGTATAAGAGTCCCTGCCTGTTAATTAAGGCATATTAATACAGGTGTCTTCTGTTATTCTGTAATCGATTGTTCGGCTATGTCGATAATATTAACCGATGGATCTGAAGCGACAACGCGTAAGCCCAGCTTGATACCTAATTTATTCAGTTGTTTAAAAGTATGCATATCTTCTGAATCTACAGAGAAAGCTTTGGTTAATTGTTTTTTTCCTGGTCGACATGCCATTCCACCAATATTTAATGTGGTTATTTTTACACCCTCCCGAATCATGCTTAACACATCATGAGGATTAGTGAATAAATAGAATACAGTTTCGTTTTTATATTGCGGGTTGTGATAAACAGCGATGGCTTTTTCAATATTAACTACATTGACTTTGATTCCTGGTGGTGCAGCCTGACGCAGTAATGTACGCCGAATTTCATCGTTATAGACTACATCATTACAGATAATGATTCTCTGTGCATTGGCAATTTTCGACCATACCGTGGTGACCTGACCATGAATTAAACGGTCATCAATGCGAGCGAGAGTAATATTCATCAGAAATCCTCCTCAACGGTTTCAGGTAGCCGCCAGATAACACAGCACTGACGGGAGATGCTCTCAAGGTGATTACATAGTTGATCAGCGTTCATGCTTTGCTGGTTATCGACCAGTTCGAGAGCAAGGGGTAAAGAGAGGCCACTGATTAGCGATAGCTGTGGGTCGCCCATCGCCAGTCCCGCAGCAGCATTCCATGGGTTGCCACACTGTAAGTCAACGAAAATCAGCCACTCTTCAGTAGGGTGAGAGCTTACTAACTTGTTCAGTTTATTGGTGATATCGGCGCTATTTTCACCGGGTACAAACTCTACCGCAGTGACACTGACCTCGCCACACACCATGCGTACTGACTCCAGCATGGCTGTCGCCAGTTGACCATGTGCGCAGAAAATAACATTCATCATTTTTCTCCTTAGCCGCGTGTCTTTCCGCCTGCGATGTTAGTGGTGACTCCGGTGATATAACTGGCGCGCTCTGAGAGAAGATAACAAACAAAATCAGCAACCTCTGAAAGGCGACCGGAGCGACCAATAGGTATTGAATTTTTAGTGTAGCCTTCGCGCAGCTGTGCAACGGTGATGTTACGTGTCCACGCAAGGGCTTCTTCATATTCGGGTATGCGAAGCCCGGTTTTCTCGATGATACCAGGTGCAACGCCTACTACCCGAATTCCGTATTTACCCAGCTCTTTCGACCATGAGCGGGTAAAACTATTCAGCGCGGCTTTGGTTGCTGCATAGCAGCTTTGACCTTCAGACCCTTCCAGACCGCTTTCAGATGAGACATTAACAATCACACCTTCGCGTTGTTTGACCATTTGCCGGGCTACGGCCTGAGACATCAGAAATACGCCTTTCCGGTTAATATTGACCATTTTTTCAAATGTCGTTTCATTCGATTCGTAGAGACCTGCAGGTTTTTTTCGTCGACTAATAAGCGTGGGAAGTTGATGCCAGAATTATTAACCAGTCCATCGATACGACCGCACTGTTGAATAATTTCTGAAATAGTTTTATTGACTTCACTGGCGCTTGAAATATCTGTGGCTCTGAAAGTGTAATTATTATAGTCGGCATGTTTATCCCCACTGTAGATATCGACCATCTGTACTTTTGCACCCTGAGCTAATAGCTCATCAACAATTGCCAGGCCAATTCCTGAGGCGCCACCGGTAACAATAATGATTTTATTTTCTAAATTAAGCCATGTTTCCATTGTTAACTCCTTTTTTCAGGTGTAGCGATCCCTCACAGTTGTGCTGTGTGAAATCATAATATCAATAATTATTTCAGCAGTGACTCAGCCGTTTCTCTATTTGTCACCAGACAATTGATTAAATTTCCATTTAATGCGCCAAGAATGCCGGCGTATTTTTCTTCACCTATAGCGATGCCCACCGAGTAACGAGCCTGTTTCAGTTTTGCTATCTCTATAGAGAGCGTTTTCTCGCTCATGGCGGTTTCCACCATGACGCCATCAATATTGTAAAACCGTGAGCAGATATCACCGGCCACCTGGCGGGCATTGAGATCATCACTCTCTTCACTACCGTAATAGGCGTGCCAGTTGTCGCCATCGCGGATGGCCGGAGAACCAATACCTACCAGAGCTACGTCGAGATTATCCCAGTAGGACGCGATAGTTTTAAAGTGTTGAGACTGCATAATACCATTACGAATTAAGGCGTTATCCAGCATCGCTGGGAAGTCAGCAAGATGGGATTCAGCTTTAAGTTTCGCAGCGGCTCCGTAAGTCAGGGTATTCACGTGGTAGCGGCTTTCCAGTTTACCGGAAGGACCACCAATGATCGGCACACAGATAACCTGACGTGACTGGTTGACCTGAGGTAAATGCTCTACCAGTGCGCGTACGCCTCGCCCCCAGGAAAATCCGACGATATCACCGGGTTCGAGTAATCGGTCAACTAACTGAGCACCATTCTGACCGATCAGATTAAGTTGATCATCCTCCTGCGGCGAGTCACAGGTGGCGACTACGGCCTCTATGAGGCCAAATTTTTGTTTAAGTTGTTGCTCCAGCCACAGATTCTCGTTGTAGTCGTAGTTGATAGCAATGGTGACAATACCCTGTTCACGTCCACGTTTCAGTAGCCGGCTGATGGTAGTACGATAGATTCCCAGTTCGCGGGCAATCTGTACCTGAGTGAGATCCTGTTCATAATAAAGCTGGGCAATCTTAACTATCAGGCGGGTATCGTCACTATTTTCTGTCGGCATCTTTCGACTCCTGCACATTTGTGCAAATTGCTTTTTTGCTGTCCTGACCTGATATAACCATTATCAATCACAGGTAACAAAGCAATTTTCCTCTGTTTTAATTGGGTGCATTGCGTGTTTATGTTGCACATTTGATTTGATTGACTGCGACAGGTTGCACTTCTGTGCATCATTCATTAACTGTCTGATTTTTATTTTCTTTATCAGACAAGTTTGCATCAATTTTCAGAGGGCACTTTTGTGTTGAAAGGTGTGATGGATCACATTTAGCGAAAGCGAAAGGGGATTGTGAGTCTGGCATGGCGTTGACGCGTTTATTAGTTCCTATGCCTGTATCACAGATATCTTTTACAAATGTCTGATCTACAAATAGTGTAACGTTGCGATACTACTCTGAACTGCTGTCACTTGTTATCGGGTTATAGATCAGAGGGTTATTGCACTGTACGCAGCGGTATTCACTTTCACCCCGCTGGACACGATGATGACGGCGTATGGTGAGCTGATGTTCGCGACAACGGCAACGATAAAGGAAAGTGCGTCCGCGCACGGAAGTCACCGCAAAACGATGTGTACGTTGCGCAGGTCTGCCGAGAACAGTTTCCATCATCCACCGCCACTCTTTACCGTGCGGTGCTACACGGCCAAAACGTTTCCATACCAGCAGATGCGCAAGTTCATGAGGAACGACTTCATCAATGAAAGCCTGCTGATTTTCTGCCAGCAATACCGGATTAAGGCGTATTTCCCAGCTTTCCAGCCAGGCGGTACCGGCAATGGAGCCGCGTTGCTGGTAGATAATGGAGGGTTCAGGAAAATCACAGGCAAAGTGCAGCCGGGCACGCTGCAGATTATCGCGTAATGTGCGCATCACCGCTTGTTGCAGTGCTATCGGAAGACGTAACGATTTCATAGTACGGCAGGGTATAGCAGCATACTGCGCGACGCAATAAGCCGGGCATCTCTGAAAGATAAATTTACCGGGGCTGTGTAGCCCCGGCGATTTGGATCATAACTGCTATCAGAGCTGGCCTGCAGCATCACGTAACTGCTGAGCTTTGTCTGTTTTTTCCCATGGGAAATGCTCACGACCAAAGTGACCGTAAGCGGCGGTCTGACGATATATCGGATGCAGCAGGTCAAGCATCTGAATCAGGCCATACGGACGCAGATCAAAGAATTCACGCACCAGCAGGGTGAGCTGTTCTGTCGCTATCTTCTCAGTTCCGAAGGTTTCCACCATGATTGATGTCGGTTCCGCTACACCGATGGCATATGAAACCTGGATTTCACAACGGTCAGCCAGACCAGCAGCAACGATATTTTTTGCCACATAACGAGCTGCATAAGCTGCAGAACGGTCTACTTTCGATGGGTCTTTACCAGAGAATGCGCCGCCGCCATGACGCGCCATGCCGCCATAAGTATCGACAATAATTTTACGACCGGTGAGACCACAATCGCCCATCGGACCACCGATAACAAAACGTCCGGTAGGGTTGATATGATATTTAGTCTCCTTGTTGACCCACTCAGCGGGCAGCACGGGTTTGATAATCTCTTCCATCACCGCTTCCTGTAGATCTTTTTGTGAGATCGACTCGGCATGTTGAGTAGAAAGTACTACCGCATCAATCCCGACAATATGACCGTTGTCATACTGGAAGGTGATCTGGCTTTTTGCATCCGGGCGTAACCAGGGAAGAACGCCATTCTTTCTTACTTCAGACTGGCGCTGTACGAGGCGATGAGCGTAAGTGACCGGAGCTGGCATCAGCACATCGGTTTCGTTAGTGGCATAGCCAAACATCAATCCCTGGTCACCCGCACCCTGTTCCAGTGGATCAGCGCGGTCTACACCCTGATTGATATCGGGCGATTGTTTACCAATAGCATTCAGGACGGCACAAGAGTTGGCGTCAAATCCCATATCTGAATGGATGTAGCCAATGTCGCGTACAGTATTACGGGTTATTTCTTCTATATCGACCCATGCGGAAGTGGTGATCTCTCCACCGACCAGTACCATACCTGTCTTAACATAGGTTTCACAGGCGACACGTGCTTTAGGATCCTGCTCCAGAATAGCGTCCAGCACTGCATCAGAAATTTGGTCAGCGATTTTATCAGGGTGCCCTTCAGAAACGGACTCGGATGTAAAAAGGTGTTTAGCCATTTTATTCATTACCTTAGGAATACGACATAGATGAGTGCATCAGATGATGAAGAGCGTGGTCTTCAGTTCACCCTGGTACCTGTTTTATCCAGGCAACGAAAAGTTCCGCCTGGGCAAAACGAATGATTTAGTTATTATAGATGGATTAACATCCAGACGTCTATTTTAAGACAGTCAACGGATGGATTACCAGTAATTTTTCGTTAAGGAAAATGTCAATAAGAGAAGGTGATGCCAGCGCAGTTCTGATACAGACTATTGCCATTTAATTTTTGCAATTGACTGTTACTCGGGGTATAAACCCGAATTAATAGACATCATTGTTGAGAAAACCCTGGCATACAGAGGTATGAAATCCGTTGTTGTCATTGATGTTTGATGTGTAGCGCACCTGTATTGGGGCATGGAGAAGATAATCCTGATGACCACTGCTTTACAGATAACACCTTGTTGTGTTCCTCCGCTGCCATCTATACTTTTCACTAATCTGAATCTCACCTGTTTTTTACCGTCGTTTGTTTACCGTCATTATGTTGACATCAGTAACAGCGATATTTCCCTGAGTTGTACATCATTTACTATTGAGGCGGGTAATGTCTGAGGACATGAAAAAAATCAAAGGTTCGTCAGCGGGCGAGCACGGTGGGCTACGTTCTATGCAGGAAGTGGCGATTAGCGACCATGATGCCAGCAGAATGTTACGCACATACAATATCGCCTGGTGGGGAAACAACTATTATGATGTCAATGAACTAGGGCACATCAGTGTTTGCCCTGATCCTGACATGCCAGAAGTGCGTGTGGATTTAGCCATGCTCGTTAAAGAGCGTGAGGCTGATGGTCAGCGTCTGCCGGCATTGTTCTGTTTTCCTCAGATTTTACAACACCGTCTGCGTTCAATAAATGCCGCATTTAAACGCGCCCGTGAGTCATATGGTTATCACGGCGATTATTTCCTGGTTTATCCGATTAAGGTGAACCAGCATAAGAGAGTGATTGAGTCACTGATCAATTCAGGTGAGCCACTTGGACTGGAAGCGGGCTCAAAAGCGGAATTGATGGCGGTATTGGCGCATGCGGGTATGACCCGTTCGGTGATCGTCTGCAACGGCTACAAAGATCGCGAATATATTCGTCTGGCGTTGATCGGCGAGAAGATGGGGCACAAGGTCTATCTGGTGCTGGAAAAGATGACCGAAGTGCAACTGGTGCTGGAAGAGGCAGAGCGGCTTAACGTTATCCCGCGTCTTGGCATCCGGGCGCGTCTCGCATCTCAGGGCTCAGGTAAATGGCAATCCAGTGGTGGCGAAAAATCGAAGTTTGGTCTTTCTGCGACACAGGTGCTGCAACTGGTCGAGATTATGCGTGGGGCGGGACGGCTGGACAGCCTGCAATTATTGCATTTTCACCTTGGCTCACAAATGGCAAACATTCGTGATATTGCTACTGGTGTCAGGGAATCAGCACGTTTTTATGTTGAGCTGGCAAAACTGGGTGTACATATTCAGTGTTTCGATGTTGGTGGTGGACTGGGTGTCGATTATGAAGGAACCCGCTCACAATCTGACTGTTCAGTGAATTACGGCCTGAATGAGTATGCCAACAACGTTATCTGGGCTATTGGCTCAGCATGTGATGAACATGATTTACCTCATCCCACGGTGATAACGGAATCGGGGCGTGCGGTCACTGCGCATCATACGGTGCTGGTTTCCAACATTATTGGTGTTGAACGTAATGAGTTCAGCACTCCACAAGCGCCTGATGAGGATGCTCCCCGACCGATAGTCAGTCTGTGGGATACCTGGCAGGAGATGCATGAGCCTGACACCCACCGTTCACTACGTGAATGGTTACATAACTCTCAGATGGATCTCTCTGACATTCACACTGGTTATTCGCAGGGAACCTACGATCTCCGTCAGCGGGCCTGGGCTGAACAACTGTATCTCAGTATCTGCCACCATATTCAGCAACATCTCGATCCCAGTAACCGTGCGCACCGGCCGATTATTGATGAATTGCAGGAGCGGATGGCGGATAAAATTTATGTAAATTTCTCTCTGTTTCAGTCGATGCCTGATGCGTGGGGAATCGACCAACTGTTCCCGGTATTACCCCTTGAGGGACTAAACCGTCCGCCAGAACGACGTGCGGTGTTGCTCGATATCACCTGTGACTCTGATGGCGCGATAGATCGCTATGGCGATGGTGATGGTATAGCTACCACCTTACCGATGCCAGAATATGATGTGGATAATCCACCCATGCTCGGTTTCTTTATGGTCGGGGCTTATCAGGAAATCCTCGGCAATATGCATAATCTCTTCGGGGATACTGAAGCAGTAGATATTTTTGCTTTCCCGGATGGCAGTATTGAGTTACAGCTCTCAGATGAGGGCGATACAGTGGCTGATATGCTGCAATATGTCCAGCTTGATGCGCAGGAGTTGCTGACTCATTTTCGCGATCAGATTGCACAAAGTGATTTGGATGAGCATCTGCAGGCTCAGTTTATCGCTGAGTTTGAATCCGGGCTGTACGGTTACACCTATCTCGAAGATGAGTAATCGCTGAACTTAATAAGGCTGTGTATGCCTGGCATATGGCATGACAGCCTGTTTTATTATCACGTCCGGGCGAGATTCGCATCGGGCAAATGAGGAGTATCATGAATAACACCCTCGGTCATCAGTACGATAATTCACTGATTTCTAATGCCTTTGGTTTTATGCGTTTCCCTGTTAATTTTCAGCCCTATGAGGCAGATGCGGAATGGGTCATTACTGGGGTCCCCTTCGATGCAGCCACTTCAGGGCGTCCAGGGAGCCGTCTGGGGCCTGGCGCAATTCGTCAGATATCGACACATCTGGCCTGGGAAGGCTGTCGCTGGCCGTGGAATTTCAATCTGCGTGAGCACCTGAAAGTGATTGACTGTGGTGACCTGGTTTATGCTTTTGGTGATTCGCAGGATATGAGCACCAAACTGCAGGCGCATGCAGAAAAACTGTTGGCTCAGGGTAAGAAAATGCTGACATTCGGTGGTGATCACTACATCACGCTGCCATTGTTACGCGCACATGCCCAACACTTCGGCAAGCTGGCGTTGGTGCATTTTGATGCTCACACCGATACCTATTCTAATGGCCCGACCTTTGATCACGGCACGATGTTTTACCATGCGCCTAACGAAGGGCTGATCGATCCGGCTCACTCTGTTCAGATTGGTATCCGTACTGAATATGATGCATCACTGGGCTTCACTGTACTGGATGCGGCGCGGGTCAACGATCTCTCGGTTGAGGCGGTTATTGCGGAAGTAAAACGAGTTGTTGGTGATATGCCAGTGTATCTGACCTTTGACATTGATTGCCTCGATCCTGCGCATGCTCCAGGTACAGGCACACCAGTAGTTGGTGGGCTGAGTACCGATAAAGCGACTAAGCTATTACGTGGTTTACAGGGCCTGAATATTGTCGGGATGGATTTAGTTGAAGTCGCTCCTGGCTACGACCACGCCGATTTAACGGCACTGGCGGCGGCAACGGTGGCACTGGATATGCTGCATGTGCAGGCCGTTGATAAAGGGCTGTGATGATCCCCTGCCGCGGTTAAACAGTAAAAGCGGCGGTTTATTTTGCTGTTTCGGCCGGGGCTGGAATGGCGGACACCGTATCAAGCCATGTTGTGTTGACAACCGTGATACGGTGTACTCAAAGAAAAAAATAGCAAAAAAGACGATAAAACAACACCTCAGACCGTGAGTAATGAGAGTTTGTTCAAAGTGCAGACAAATGTTCATTTTTTTGCGCTTTTTGCCATGTACAGAAGGTAGGGATTTCATGTACATTGGAGATCTCTTTTATAAACGCGCCAGATAACTCATTGATTAATGATAGGTTAGTGATGGCGAAGTGTGTAATCCGACCTGGAGTAGAACATGTCTTCCCGTAAAGAGCTTGCCAATGCGATTCGCGCATTAAGTATGGATGCTGTTCAGAAAGCTAATTCGGGCCACCCCGGTGCCCCGATGGGCATGGCAGATATTGCCGAAGTCCTGTGGCGTGATTTTCTGAATCATAACCCCGCGGATCCGGCCTGGGTTGATCGTGACCGCTTTGTACTGTCTAACGGTCATGGTTCCATGTTGATTTACAGCCTGTTACACCTTACTGGCTATGATTTGCCCATCGAAGAGCTGGAAAATTTCCGTCAGCTGCATTCAAAAACACCAGGCCATCCTGAGTATGGTTACACACCTGGTGTTGAAACGACCACCGGGCCACTGGGACAAGGTGTTGCCAATGCTATCGGCATGGCTATTGCTGAGCGTACCCTCGCCGCGCAGTTTAACCGTCCTGGACACAACATTGTTGACCATCATACCTATGTCTTTATGGGCGATGGCTGCATGATGGAGGGAATCTCCCATGAATCTTGTTCACTGGCGGGTACGCTAAAGCTTGGCAAGTTAGTCGCTTTCTATGATGACAATGGTATCTCGATTGATGGCCATATTGATGGCTGGTTTACTGATGATACTGCTAAACGCTTTGAAGCGTATGGCTGGCATGTGATTCGCGGTATTGACGGACACAACGCTGACGCAATCAAAAAAGCCATTGAAGAGGCGAAGTCTGTCACAGATAAGCCCTCTTTGCTGATGTGTAAGACAATCATCGGCTTCGGTTCACCTAACAAAGCGGGTACACATGATTCTCATGGTGCGCCTCTAGGTGAGGCTGAAATTGCACTGGCCCGTAAAGAGCTTGGCTGGAACTATCCTCCTTTTGTCATTCCACCTGAAATTTATCAACAGTGGAATGCCGTTGATGCAGGAACCGCGAAAGAAGCTGAGTGGCACCAGCGTATGACTGCTTATGCCGAGGCTTATCCTGAGCTGGCTGCAGAATTTAAACGTCGTACTCAGGGTGAATTGCCAGAAAACTGGCAGGAAGAATCGCAGAAATTCATTGAGCAACTGCAGGCAAATCCGGCCAAAATTGCCAGTCGTAAAGCCTCACAAAATGCTATTGAGGCCTATGGTAAGCTGCTGCCAGAGTATCTTGGTGGTTCAGCTGACCTGGCACCGAGTAACCTCACAATGTGGTCAGGGTCAGTGCCGATTAATGAAAATCTGGCAGGGAATTACATCCACTATGGGGTGCGTGAATTTGGTATGACAGCCATTGCCAACGGCATTACGCTGCATGGCGGTTTTCTGCCCTACACAGCTACCTTCCTGATGTTTGTCGAGTACGCCCGCAATGCAGTACGTATGGCGGCATTGATGAAAATTCGGCAGGTGCTGGTTTATACGCATGACTCTATCGGTTTGGGTGAAGATGGCCCGACACACCAGCCAGTAGAGCAGATGGCGAGTCTGCGTGTTACTCCTAACATGAGCTTGTGGCGTCCTTGTGATCAGGTCGAGTCAGCAGTGGCGTGGAAGTATGGTATTGAGCGTCATGATGGTCCAACTGCACTTATCCTGTCTCGTCAGAACCTGGCACAGCAACCGCGTGATGCTCAGCAACTCGCTGATATCTCTCGTGGTGGTTATATCCTTAAAGATTGCACCGGTCAGCCAGAGTTGATCTTTATCGCAACGGGTTCTGAAGTAGAGCTGGCAGTTGAAGCCGCTGACAAACTGACGGCAGAAGGGCGTAAGGTACGCGTGGTCTCTATGCCATCTACCGATGCATTCGATAAGCAGAGTGCAGAGTACCGTGAAGCGGTATTGCCAGCGGCGGTGACAGCGAGGGTGGCGATTGAAGCGGGTATTGCTGATTACTGGTATAAGTATACAGGTCTGAATGGTGCGATTATCGGTATGACCACCTTCGGAGAGTCCGCTCCAGCTGATCAACTGTTCAAATTGTTTGGTTTCACCGTGGAAAATGTGGTGGAGAAAGCAAAAGCACTGTTGTAATTTGCTGCAAATGCAGTGAGTTATACTGTTATAACACCGGAGCGATGCCGTTGAGTATCGTTCCGGTTTTTTTTTGGTTATTATCAGTAGTTCGCCAGTTCGCTGAAAAATGTGATCTGTGTCAGGTTATTGTGGTGGTGATTGATCTCGCGCATTCCAATTTTGCCTGTTTCGTTTTATTGTGGCTGAACCGTTTCAGTCAGTGTTATCGCGAAGTTTACCCACAGGTAACCGCATGATGAGCAGGCTCGTGATGACGAGTAGTATCGTGACCATGGGCCAGATGCGGGAAAAGAGACAGGCCACATAGCTGTTTGCCTGCCACAGGGCAAATTGACTGTTTCGACCGCTTTACACTGCATGTTTACGCAGGAGATATATGACAGTTCGTATTGCAATCAATGGTTTTGGTCGTATTGGCCGCAGCGTTCTACGTGCTATTTACGAAACCGGGCGTCGCGCCGGGATAACCGTGGTTGCTATCAACGAACTGGCCAGAGCTGAAGGCATCGCTCATTTACTTAAATATGACAGTAGCCACGGGCGTTTCAACTGGGACGTTCGTCAGGAAAATGAACTGTTATCGGTAGGTGATGATGTTATTCGCTTACTGCATATTGAAGAGATAACGGAGCTTCCCTGGCGAGACTTAAACATAGATGTAGTGCTGGACTGTACCGGTAAGTACGGCAGCAGGGCGGATGGCGAGGCGCATTGTCGGGCCGGCGCTAAAAAAGTGCTGTTCTCTCATCCCGCAGCCCATGACCTGGATGCTACTGTGGTCTATGGCGTTAATCATTACCAATTGCGTGCCGAAGATATCCTTGTATCAAATGCTTCCTGTACCACAAATTGTATTATCCCTATCATCAAATTGTTGGATGATGCATATGGTATTGAATCGGGCACGGTGACTACCATTCACTCGGCAATGCATGACCAGCAGGTTATTGACGCTTATCATGATGATTTGCGTCTCACTCGTGCGGCAAGCCAGTCAATTATCCCTGTTGATACCCGTCTGGCTGCAGGCATCGGTCGCATTTTTCCACATTTCAGGGAATGTTTTGAAGCAATAGCGGTGCGTGTGCCTACGATAAATGTGACAGCAATTGATCTCAGTGTCACGGTGAAGCAGGCGGTAAATGCACCGCTGGTTAACACCTTGTTGCGAGAGGCGTCAAAAGGCGCTTTTAATGGTATAGTAGACTACACGGAACTTCCGCTGGTCTCGATTGATTTTAATCACGATCCGCATAGTGCTATTGTTGATGGCACACAAACGCGGGTCAGTGGTCAGCATTTGATCAAAACGTTGGTCTGGTGTGACAACGAGTGGGGCTTTGCTAATCGTATGATTGATACTACGTTGGCAATGGCTGCAAGCGGTTTCAGGTAAGGCGCAGGGTGCGCCTGCAAAACTTAGAGAGTCAACAAGAGGATTCACCATGTCTGTAATTAAGATGACCGATCTTGACCTTGCTGGTAAGCGTGTACTAATTCGTTCTGATCTGAATGTACCAGTGAAAGAGGGAAAAGTGACATCAGATGCGCGTATCCGCGCTTCTCTTCCCACTATCGAAGCTGCTCTCAAGCAGGGTGCAAAAGTCATGGTGACCTCGCACCTGGGACGCCCAACCGAAGGGGAATACAACGAAGAGTATTCTCTGCTGCCAGTGGTCAACTACCTGAAAGAGAAACTTTCTGCTCCAGTCCGTCTGGCTAAAGACTATCTGGATGGCGTTGAAGTGGCGGCCGGCGAACTGGTTGTGCTGGAAAACGTGCGCTTTAACAAAGGTGAGAAGAAAGACGACGAAGTGCTTTCTAAAAAATATGCAGCGCTATGTGATGTGTATGTGATGGATGCTTTTGGTACTGCGCACCGTGCACAGGCATCAACACACGGTGTTGGTAAATTTGCGCCGGTTGCTTGTGCGGGTCCATTATTAGCGGGTGAGCTGGAAGCCTTGGGTAAAGCATTACTTAATCCCGAGCGTCCTATGATTGCTGTGGTTGGTGGGTCGAAAGTGTCGACTAAATTCGACGTACTGAACTCACTGGTTGAAATCGCTGATACCGTGATTGTTGGTGGTGGTATTGCCAATACCTTCGTTGCGATTGACAACAACGTCGGCAAATCCTTGTATGAGCCGGATTTCGTAGATGCAGCGAAAAAACTGCGTGACGAGCATGGTATTCCGGTTCCTTCAGATGTGCGCGTAGGGACTGAGTTTTCTGAAACTGCGACTGCAACTGTAAAACCAGCTAACGCTGTAGGTGCAGAAGAAGAGATTCTTGACTTCGGTGATGAGACGGCGCAAACAATGGCTAAGCTTCTGAAAGAAGCTAAAACTATCCTGTGGAACGGTCCGGTAGGGGTGTTTGAATTCCCTAATTTCCGTAAAGGAACCGAAGTTGTTGCAAATGCTATTGCAGAGAGTGACGCATTCTCCATCGCAGGTGGTGGCGATACGCTGGCGGCGATTGATCTTTTTGGTATTGAAGATAAGATCTCTTATATCTCTACCGGTGGTGGTGCTTTCCTTGAGTTCGTAGAAGGTAAAACGTTGCCTGCGGTTGCTATGCTTGAAGAGCGTGCAAAGCAGTAATTTTACCGCTCACGTTCAGTGAATAACTCGTGCCCTTTGCGCCTGACTATCAGGCACTGATTTTTTACTATGACCGACGAAACAGGACAAAACAGATGTCTAAAATTTTTGATTTCGTAAAACCTGGCGTGATCACCGGTGATGACGTTCAGAAAGTTTTTCAAGTAGCGAAAGAGAATCATTTCGCCCTGCCTGCTGTAAACTGTGTAGGTACTGATTCCATCAATGCCGTGATGGAAACCGCTGCGAAAGTGAAAGCACCGGTTATCATTCAGTTCTCTAATGGTGGCGCTGCCTTTATCGCTGGTAAAGGTCTGAAATCAGACAAGCCACAACAGGCCGCGATTCTGGGTGCTATTTCTGGAGCGCATCATGTACATCAGATGGCTGAGTACTACGGTGTGCCAGTTATCCTGCATACTGACCACTGCGCTAAAAAATTGCTGCCGTGGATTGATGGCCTGCTGGATGCTGGTGAAGCGCATTTTGCCAAAACAGGCAAACCACTGTTCTCTTCTCACATGATCGATCTTTCTGAAGAATCACTGGAAGAAAACATCGAAATTTGTAGTGCATATCTGATGCGTATGGCCAAAATGGACATGACGCTGGAGATCGAGCTGGGTTGTACTGGCGGTGAAGAAGATGGCGTAGATAACAGCCATATGGACGCATCAGCACTCTATACTCAGCCGGAAGATGTTGATTATGCGTATGAAAAACTGAATGCTATCAGCCCGCGTTTCACCATTGCGGCATCATTTGGTAACGTTCATGGCGTGTACAAGCCAGGTAACGTTAAGCTGACACCAACTATCCTGCGTGATTCTCAGGAGTACGTCAGTAAAAAACACAACCTGCCGCACAATGCCCTGAACTTCGTGTTCCATGGCGGTTCAGGCTCTTCAGCTGAAGAGATCAAAGAGTCTATCAGTTACGGTGTAGTGAAAATGAACATCGATACTGATACTCAGTGGGCAACCTGGGATGGGATCTTGGAGTACTATAAGAAAAATGAAGGTTACCTGCAGGCGCAATTGGGTAACCCTGAAGGTGCCGATAAGCCGAACAAAAAATACTACGATCCACGTGTATGGCTGCGTTCCGCACAAACTTCAATGATCACCCGTCTGGAACAGGCATTCAAAGAACTGAATGCGATCGATGTGCTGTAAGTAAGCTCAGAGTTCAGGACTAAAAGGCCTCTCCGGAGGTCTTTTTTATTGCGAAGAGATCTCTATTTTTCATCGTTTCTGCCAGTGATTATTCAGCCTCACGGTCTGATTTAGCCTCGGAAAAACCAAAGCAACTAATTAATTTCACGGTCAATTTGGCATCTTTACGATTTTTTATTACCCTTAGTATAACAATGTCAGCCAATATCGGCGGCATAATAGGCACTTTCCTCACGTTAAAGGGGTAGGAATGAAAGATTTGAACGTAGTAGATGGTATTCATGAGGCGGGCAGTTGGCTGGCAAAAAATCAGGCCTTACTGATTGATTATGTCGTCAATATTGTGGCAGCCATTATTATTCTCGCAGTAGGTATGGTTGTTGCGCGAATCTTTTCAAAAGCGATCAACAATTTACTGCGTGTCAGGCATGTTGATGCCACTGTTGCTGATTTCTTATCGGCATTAATAAAATATGCCATCATCGCGTTCACCCTGATAGCCGCTTTGGGGCGGGTAGGTGTACAGACAGCATCAATTATCGCAGTATTAGGTGCTGCGGGTCTGACGATTGGTCTGGCATGGCAGGGGTCACTGTCGAACCTTGCTGCCGGGGTATTACTCGTGACTTTCCGGCCTTTCCGCACCGGGGAGTTTATTGATATTGGTATCTCCGGGACTGTGCAAACAGTACAAATTTTCTCTACAACGCTCAAAACCACCGATGGAAAAATAGTGGTAGTGCCGAATGGCAAGATCATCTCTGGCAATATCATTAACTACTCGCGGGAACCGGCACGGCGTAACGAATTTATCATTGGTGTTGCCTATGATGCAGATGCAGACCAGGTCATTGAAATATTGCGCGGTGTCGTCGAGGCAGAACCAAGAGTTGTACAGGAACTGGGTATTCAGATTGGGGTTAATGAGCTGGCAGCTTCCTCGGTGAATTATATCGTGCGTTGCTGGAGTAAATCGGCTGACCTACAGGATACATACTGGACGCTGATGAAGAATTTTAAACTCGCGCTTGATAAGCATCAGATAGGTATTCCTTACCCGCAAATGGATGTGCATTTGCATCAGACGGCTTCTGCGGAATAGCCTGATGTTCCGGTAGCCACAGATAGCATATTTTGTTATCTGTGGTTGCTGGTTTGCAAGCCTGCCGAATCAATCCCTCGTGCGTGAGATACGCTTTTGCCAGAACAACCAGCAGTTACATCAGGAGTACGGTAGTTTTGCTGTGCAGATATATTGATTACACTGTGTTAATTATCGACAATTTTTTTGAATCTCATTATCAATAATGTTCGCTTTCTCTGATTAATATTTGCATTATCATCAATTTGGCTTATGTCTAAAAAAATGGAGTTTCCCAAATGATGATAAAAAAAGTAGCATTTATTCTTACTCTCATAATGTGTTTCTCATCGGGCGTGTTTGCCCGGGAGCAAACGATTCAACAAATAAATCTCAGCAATCCCCCCGCTCTGGCTGATTACCGTCTTGATTACGCAGAAATGCGTGACATCGCTAATGCGACTAAATTAGCACATCGTGCTTTTTATGTACCCTCAGTTGGTCCCGATGCACAGTGGTTTGACGCAGTAAAAAAAGGCAATCTCGCTGAAGTTAAAAAGAGAGTGTCTGCAGGACAACACCTTGAAGCTAAAGACGAGTCTATGTTTGGTCAGACAGCACTAGGCTGGGCAGCATTTATTGGTTACCTGGATGTAGTTGAGTATCTGGTAAATCAAGGTGCTGATTTATTTGCAACTGACCGGGCTGATGTAAAAAATGTCTTGAAATCTGCAGTACTGGGGAAAAATGTAGAAGTTGTAAAATATATTTATCCTAAGCTGAAAGGCCAGGTCGAAATTAATGATCAAAAATTAGATAACGAGGGTGAGTCGTTGTTAATGATAGCAGCGAGCAATAATAGAATCGATATCGTGAAATATTTAATTGAAAATGGAGCCGAACTTAACCTGGTCAGTCAGCAGCTTGATCAGAGTGCACTGAGTTATGCATGTGGTAAAGGGCATCAGGATATGGTGAAATTACTGATCGATGCAGGTGCTGTCAATCATCGTATTAACAGTCCTGGCTGTTAAGTAGTAAATATCCTTAGGCACTTACCACCTCGTTTTATCGGGTGTTTTGAGATTATTGAGGCCATTACCAGCTGATACTCTGTTAAATAGTAATCATGAAATAAGTTTATTTTTTTCAATGCAAAGGAGATTAGAATGAGAAAGTTACAACGTTGCATAGCTCTTGTCGCGGTTATTTTTTTATCCGCTATCGGAACTGCTCAGGCTGCAGATGTGCCGTATCAACTGAGTACCCATATTCTTGATATAGCGAAGGGTATGCCCGCTCAGAATGTTGAAGTTGAACTTTATCAACAGGATGTACAGGAAACCTGGCACGTTGTTGGTAAAGGAATTACTGATAAGAACGGCAGGATCAGTACATTTCTTCCCCTGCAGGAAGGTAAAGATAATCACGGAGTCTATAAGCTAAAATTTATGACTCAGCCTTATTTTAAGGCGCAACAGCAAACGAGTTTCTATCCTTACATTGAAGTCGTCTTCCAGATAGAAGGTAATAATCACTATCATGTACCTATTACGTTAAGCAACTACGGCTATTCAACTTACCGTGGCAGCTGAGTTGTAAAGGTCCGGGGATGGAACCAGATAACTGTCTGGTTCTGTCGATATCATCTGTGGCTTTATTAGTATTATTTTTTCCACGATGGTTGTTATTTTACACATACTAACAGATAGATCTGCATTTTTTAATCAGCGTATAAATAAACGTCCGCAACAACAATCATTTCCAAATGACTATCAGTTCTTCTAATTATCAATCACAAAATTTAATTATCCCTGCTTGGTTAATATCATTAGACTGCCCTTCCGATGAAATGAGGAGCAGTAACAATGTTAGGAGTATATTTGCAGGGAATGGCGTTAGGGGCAGCGTTAATTATTCCGTTAGGCCCGCAGAATGTCTTTGTGATGAATCAGGGAATCAAACGTCAGTATCCTATGATGGTGGCAGGATTATGCACTTTTAGCGATATTCTGTTACTCAATGCCGGAATTTTTGGTGGCAGTGCATTGTTAAGTCAGTCACCGCTACTGATGACTCTAATTAGCTGGTGTGGTGCCGCTTTTATGCTGGGGGGCATTCCGCGTTGCATTGCATCCTGCAGATATTACTGAGGCAGCTATTATTGAACCTCGTAGCCGCTGGCAGTTGTTGCTTGCGTCGATGGCTGTAACCTGGCTCAATTCTCATGTGTATATCGATACCTTTGTGGTGCTTGGCAGCCTCGGTGGACAATTGCCGCAGGTACAACGTATTTGGTTCTCTTTGGGTGCTTGCAGTGCTTCCTTTATATGGTTTTTTGGTCTGGCGTTGCTGGCTTTCTGGTTATCGCCTTGGTTAAGAAGTATGCGGGTTCAGCGTGTGATAAATGGCCTGGTGTGTATAATTATGTGGGCGTTGGCATGCAAACTTTTGTTTCAGAGCCCGACCTGATGACGTGTTAACTCTCTTAGGTGTGGTTGTAGCGCATTATGCGCATAGTAAAGAGGCAATACAGATGAAAGTTAAACAACTGATGAGTGCATGTGTTCTACTGACGGGAAGTATTGCTTGTGCTACTCAGGCAGAAGGCTTACCCGATAGCCCGTACATTGTGACCGCCGGGGAAGCAAGTATAGAGGTGGTTCCTGATGTTGTGACACTCTATATTGATGTCAATGTTTCAGCTAAAACTGCCGTGGAAGCGAAAAAAGAAGTTGATCAGCGTGTAGCAGCCTATTATGCCTTTCTTAAAAAGAACAATATTACAGAGAAACAGGTAAGTGCAGCGAATCTGTCAACACAGGCAGAATATGATTACAGCAAAACCGGAAAAGCGACAGCAAAAGGCTACCGGGCTTTCCGGCAATTACAGGTAAATATAACTACGCTGGATACGATTAATGAGTTGCTTGATGGCGCGCTGGCTTCGGGACTCAACGATATCCGCTCGATAGAGCCCGGTGTTATTTCACCAGAGCAATATCAGGCGAAAGTGCGCCAGGAAGCGATCAACAACGCAATTGATCAGGCAAAGGCAATGGCAAGCGGTTTTAATACCCAACTGGGGCCAGTGTACAGCATCCGTTATCACACTGATGGTGCGATGCCAATGCCACAACTCAGAGCAATGGCGATGTCTGCTGACAGCAGCAAACAGTATGTTGAACGTAGTTATGAGTTACAAACCGTCCGATTCAATGATCGGGTTGATGTGGTGTTTGAACTTCGTCACCCGGCACCCTAGTGAGGCAATGTTTCTTCTCCTGAGTACCCTCCCGGTCTTAATCCTGTCGTAGCACCCGGTGACCGTAGGTAAGCAGCGCCTCGGTGACCTGGCGCATCAAACGACTTTCAGGCGCAAAACGATGCCAGTAAAGCATCTGCCGCTGAAAAAGTCCTGGGGTCAGATCAATCAGCTCACCATGTTGCAGTTCATGTTCTATCTGCAGATGAGGAATCATACAGCAGGTGGTGCCCTGACGGGCCAGCTGAACAAAGGCTTCTGAGGAATTAACGATATGGCAAGGGACACTACCGGGCGATAAATCAAAATTTTGCTGCAGAAAGGCCTGATGCATGTCATCGAGATGATCAAAAGCAACCGCCGGTGCCTTAAGTAAAGCCGAACGCGTCACGCCATTAGGAAAGTAGCGTTCAGCGAAAGGCAGAGATGCGACGAAGATATAATCAAGCGCGCCTATTTTGTCCACCAGACAACTGGGTAGTGGTTGTGGCTGGATACTGACAGCCCCCACGACTTCACCACGACGCAGACGTTCCTGAGTGCGTGTTTCGTCTTCGATCTGAATATTCAGCCTGATTGGGGAGTCATGGAGCACCGTTTTCAGTGCCGGAAGCAACCAGGTTGCCAGACTGTCAGCATTGACAGCAAGTGATAACAGTAATGGTGTATTACCATTTTGTTCATCGCCTAACCACTCTTCTTCCAGCAATTCAACCTGATGAAGCAGCGCCAGAAGCTTTTGGCCCTGCTCAGTGGGACGTGGAGGAACAGTGCGAACCAATAAGGGTTGGCCAAACAGCGTTTCCAGCTGTTTGATACGTTGTGAAACGGCAGACTGAGTGATACATAGCTTCTGCGCGGCCCTGTCAAAACCACGCTCGCGGATAACGGCATCAAGTGCTTGTAGCGTACGGTAATCCGGGCGTTTCATCTTGTCTGTCGTCTCTGTAACGTAAAGGAGTCTGCACTATGCCACATTTTTGTGCTTTCCGGCTGAAAACTGCGGGGATTTTTAACTGTCATTTTTATTTTCTGCGTGATATGCGCTAACCGAACGATGTTTTCTCTGGCTATTGCTTTATACTAGCGCAACACTGAGGCCGCAGGGATAAAATACGTGTTATCACAGGATGAGTTGAAAAAAGCAGTGGGCTGGGCTGCTCTGGAGTATGTCAAACCCGGCACGGTAGTGGGGGTAGGGACTGGTTCTACGGCAGCACATTTTATTGATGCACTGGGTACGGTAAAGCATCAGATTCAGGGCGCAGTATCCAGCTCAGTTGCTTCCACAGAGAAACTCCTCGCTTTAGGCATTCCGGTACTTGATCTCAATAGTGTCGATACCCTCTCGGTCTATGTCGATGGTGCCGATGAGATCAATCCCCAACTGCAAATGATCAAAGGTGGTGGTGCCGCGCTGACGCGTGAAAAAATCATCGCGGCTGTCGCAGAAAAGTTTGTCTGCATTGCTGATGCCTCTAAGCAGGTCGATATTCTGGGTGCGTTTCCTTTGCCTGTTGAAGTGATCCCGATGGCGCGCAGTTACGTCGCGCGTGAGCTGGTAAAACTGGGGGGGGTACCTGAGTATCGTCAGCAGGTAGTCACAGATAACGGTAATGTCATCCTGGATGTACGTAATTTGCAGATTGTTGATCCACAAGGCCTTGAGCGCGCCATTAATGCATTGCCTGGCGTGGTCTGTGTCGGATTATTTGCCGCGCGTGGTGCAGATATTGCCCTGATTGGTTCCGCGCAAGGAATAATCAAAATTACTCAATGATGTGGATTCACTGAGTGTGATATTCACGTTGAGGCTGGCAGGGGGCTCAACATTAAGTCAAAGGCCCGATGTCGTGTAACGTTGATATGGGCCTGTTCAGGTATTGAGCTTTCACACTGAGATATGCCTGACACGATTGACCAGTAGTTGGGTTAGTGTTGCTCTGGCGGTATAGTTTGTTATGTTGACAGTAAGATCGACCTGCCCTGCAAGTCATTACAGGGGGTCGGTATCTCTGAAGTCTGCTAAATAAGGTCTGGAAATGGCAAAAGTATCACTGGAGAAAGAGAAGATTAAGTTTCTGTTGGTGGAAGGGGTACATCAGACTGCAATTGAGAATCTGCGTGCCGCTGGTTATACCAATATAGAATTTCATAAAGGCGCTCTGGACAGCGAAGCGCTCAAAGCATCCATCCGTGATGCGCACTTTATTGGCATCCGCTCGCGTACCCACCTCAGCGAAGAAATTTTTGCAGCCGCAGAAAAACTGGTTGCGGTAGGTTGTTTCTGCATCGGGACTAATCAGGTTGATCTGAACGCCGCCGCGCGACGTGGTGTTCCGGTTTTCAATGCTCCCTTCTCCAATACACGTTCAGTGGCTGAGCTGGTGATTGGTGAATTATTACTGATGTTGCGCGGCGTACCTGCGGCAAACGCCAAAGCGCACCGTGGTATCTGGAATAAGCTGGCGGTAGGTTCCTATGAAGCGCGCGGCAAAAAACTGGGTATTATCGGCTACGGGCATATAGGTATGCAGCTCGGTGTGCTGGCTGAAAGCCTCGGTATGCATGTTTATTTTTATGATATTGAAAGTAAACTTCCTCTCGGTAATGCCACGCAAGTGGGGCAGTTAGCCGACTTGCTGGCGATGAGCGACATCGTCAGTCTGCATGTGCCTGAGACCGCATCGACACAGAATATGATGGATGCCGCAGCGCTGGCAATGATGAAGCCTGGCGCAATGCTGATCAATGCCTCAAGAGGGACAGTGGTCGATATTCCTGCTTTGTGTGAGGTTCTGGCCTCTAAGCATCTTTCTGGTGCCGCGATCGATGTTTTTCCTGAAGAGCCAGCGACAAACAGTGATCCATTCATCTCCCCGCTGTGTGAGTTTGATAACGTTATCCTGACCCCTCATATAGGTGGTTCTACTCAGGAAGCGCAGGAAAACATCGGTGTGGAAGTAGCAGGGAAACTGGCTAAATACTCCGATAACGGTTCGACTCTCTCAGCGGTTAATTTTCCTGAAGTGTCACTGCCGATGCATGGAGATGAAAGCCGTTTGTTGCATATTCATGAAAATCGTCCTGGTGTACTCACTGCAATCAACCAGATTTTCGCTGAGCAGGGGATTAACATTGCTGCACAGTATCTGCAAACCACACCGCAAATGGGTTATGTAGTCATTGATGTCGATGCCGCGCAGGATGTAGCAGATACAGCCATCCAGCTGATGAAAGCGATTCCTGGTACCATTCGCGCACGTTTGCTTTATTAATTTGCGTGATAAGTGCATTATCAGGGGGCATTGGATGCCCCCTTTTTTATGGCTGAATGGTCTCATATAAATGCTGCGGCCACTGCCAGAGTCTGGATGGGGTGATCAGAACCGGCAGTGGAATGTCCCATGCTTCGTCAGGCAAAGTATTCACCTGCTGACAATCATGTGCGAACCCTACAGGAAGCAATCGATAATTGCGCCAGTTCTGTAAGGTACGATCATAAAATCCCCCACCTATACCGAGGCGTTTTCCTGTACTGTCAAAAGCCACCAATGGAACCATCACCACATCCAGTTCACTCAGTGGTATCAAATGTCGAATATCCAGTTGTGGTTCAGCAATGCCCAGTGGGTTTTTGACCAGAGGTGTGTTTTTTTCATAACGCAGAAACTGCAGTTGCCCGGCAGAAAAAGGATGAATAACAGGCAAATAAACTTGTTTATGGTTTTGCCAGAGTTGTTCAATTAATGGGTGGCTATTGATTTCACCGTCAAAAGAGAGAAACAAGGCGACAGAGCTGGCCGTTTGCAGTGGTGGAAATTGCATTGCGCGCTGCGCAGCCTGTTGTGCAGCGTGATGTTGTTGCTGTTGTGTCAGGCTACGGCGGCGTTGCCGTACCTGCTGGCGCAGTGACTGGCGATCACTCGGATATGTTTCCATATGAGGCTCATTGTAGCAAAAGGTGTTCAGCGAGGATTCTTAACCATCATCGCTACGCAACGGGCATCGTATCAAATAAATATCATAAATGGGAATGTGGCGGGCGATATCCTGAAGAACAGCAGGCTATCATTAGAACTAATCAGAAAGATTGGGGATCTCCGAGATGCCGCTGCAGGCTGTAACCCTTGAACCCTTGGTTCAAGGTGAGTATGCCGCCGCAACCATCAGGCTTCTCGGTCGAACCGAGCTTGCACACAGGTTACAGAGCGCCACACTCTGTTGGTATGAAATATCGGCTCAGGGGACTGGCCCGCTTGCAAACATCTCAGAGAATTTTTATTTCATAAAGACTATAGCACAGTTATCCGCTGAACGTCATTCAAAGGTTGTTCCGGGCCGTTCAGTAATGCGACCTTGCTCAAGCAATGCCTGCTCAATCGTCTGTTGCAACATACGGATGCGCTGTTCCATGTTACTGGCATAATCACGAGTTTTGGTTTTTTCCTGTGCCAGCTCATGGCAAATGTTCAGTGCGGCAATAAAAACCAGTTGCTCGGTGTTTGTGACACGGGTACGAACTTTCAGGTCATGCAACCGCTGATCGAGATCTTGTGCGGCAGCATTGAGAGCATCGTGCTGTTCCGGTGGGCAATTTACACGCAATGAACGACCAAAAATTTGAATATCAACGGGTTGTGCAGACATGTCACCATCCTGATTGCATTTCTGTGCATGCTCATGGCGAACGTTGCTGCCGCATGCACTACCTTAATCACCCCTGTGTGAAGAAACCATCCCTTTAATGGCATCATTGAGGCACCTGGTGGTAGCATATCACGAACTTCTTCCAGCAACGATGATCAAAAGAATGCCACTATCAAAAACGCTCACTTCACCCAATTACACGCAGCTGGCTGATGCTCTGAAACAACAGGGCGTGGCTATGTCTCCGGCCGAGATGCACGGTCTGCTAACAGGTATGATTGCCGGAGGTTATCAATCCAGCCACTGGCAGAGTCAGGTTTATGATCTAACCAATGATGGTCTGGCTTTTTCTCAGGTATTATTACACCCGTTACAAGAGCTGTATCAAAGCATCAGTGATACTCTCGCAGATGAAGGTTTCCTGTTTCAGCTGTTTTTACCCGAGGGTGAGAGTGTCACTTTGTTCGACCGTGCGGATGAACTGGCTGGCTGGGTTAATCATTTTCTGTTAGGGCTCGGTATCAGCCAGCCGGGACTCGACAAAGTGAAAGGGGAAACTGGCGAGGCGATTGATGATCTGCGTACCATCGGTCAACTAGGGTATGATGACGATGAAGAGCCGGAGGCGTTCGGGCAGGCGCTTGAAGAGGTGATTGAGTATGTACGCGTTGCGGTACTACTCTGTTATGACACCTTTGTTCACTCTCACACTTTCACCCAGGCAGAATCAGTGAATAAACCGACACTCCATTAGTGTTGTCATGTTATAGCCGAATTAGAGGAGAAACTGATGCCACAGCAATTGTTTGTGCAGCGCCGTCAGGCACTGCTGGAAAAGATGGCGCCTGCCAGTGCGGCGGTGATTTTCTCAGCCCCTGAGGTAATCCGTAGCAATGACAGCGAGTACCCCTATCGACAAAATAGCGACTTTTGGTATCTGACCGGTTTCAATGAGCCGCAATCTGCGCTGCTGTTGATTAAAAGTGACGAGAAACATATTCACAGTATTCTTTTCAATCGCCTGCGTGATAAACAGGCAGAAACCTGGACAGGCCGTCGTCTTGGCCAGGAAGCAGCACCGAAGAAATTACACATCGATCGCGCCCTACCGTTTAATGAAATTGCGCTGCACTTGCCCCAACTTTTTAATGGTCTGGATATCATCTATCACGCTTGCGGTTATCACTCCGGTGCTGATGAACTGGTCTTTTCGGCACTAGAGACTCTGCGGAAGGGGGCAAGACAAAAACTGAGTGCTCCAGCAACTCTGACAGACTGGCGTCCCTGGGTACATGAAATGCGTCTGTTTAAATCCCCCGATGAACTGGCGATATTACGCCAGGCTGGCACAATCAGTGCTCTGGCACATACCAGGGCAATGCTAATTTGTCGCCCTGGTATGTATGAGTATCAGCTGGAGGGGGGAATTCATCATGAGTTTACCCGGCATGGTGCCCGTTATCCTGCTTACAGTACCATTGTGGGAGCGGGAGCCAATGGCTGCATCCTTCATTACACTGAAAATGAAAGCAAATTGCTTGATGGTGAGCTGGTCTTGATTGATGCTGGTTGTGAGCTACAGGGCTATGCTGGCGACATTACCCGCACTTTTCCGGTGAATGGTAAATTTACCGCCCCGCAACGAGCGGTGTATGACATCGTCCTAGAAGCATTGAACCTGGCGTTGTCGCTCTACCGCCCGGGGACTACCATCCGCGAAGTAACAGACCAGGTTATCCGTACGATGGTGAGCGGATTGGTCAGGCTGGGTATTTTGACTGGTGATGTTGATGTTCTGGTAGAAGAGCAGGCATATCGGCCTTACTTTATGCACGGCCTGAGTCATGCCCTGGGGCTGGATGTGCATGATGTGGGATTTTTGGGTCATGACCGTGATCGTCAACTGGAGCCCGGCATGGTAATCACGGTGGAGCCGGGACTCTACATTGCCCCTGATGCTGATGTTCCACCGCAATACCGGGGAATTGGTATCCGTGTTGAGGATGATATTGTGATCACCATTGATGGTAACGAAAATCTCACCGATGGCGTAGTGAAAGACCCGGACGAAATTGAAGCATTAATGGCGGAAGCAAAACGATAATGGATATTACCATTGCAGGTGGCGGTATGGCGGGTGCCACGCTGGCGTTAGCTCTGTCACATCTGACAGAAGGCCAGATCAACATAACGTTGATTGAAGCGATATCTCCGGTCGGCGCTCAGCATCCAGGCTATGACAGCCGTGCTATTGCTATAGCTGAAGGTACCCGGCAACAACTGGAAAATGTGGGAATATGGCAGCAGTTAGACAGTATTGCAACACCACTTACCAGTGTGCATGTCAGTGATCGTGGTCATGCCGGAGCCGTATCACTTTTTGCTGCTGATTACGGTGTTCCTGCTCTTGGACAGGTTGTTGAGTTACATGAAGCGGGTGAGCGTTTATTTTCCCTGTTACACCAGATGCCAGGGATACGTCTGCGTTGCCCGGCACGGGTGGTTGGCGTGCAGCGCAAGAGTGAGAGCATGACAGTCACGCTTGATACACAGGAAGAGATCACCTCAACACTGTTGATTGCGGCGGATGGAGCAGCTTCTGCAGTGGCCCGGAGTAGCGGCGTCAGTTGGCATAGTACGCCTTATCAGCAGATAGCCGTAATTGCTAACGTTACTACTCAGCAATCTCATCAGGGCAGAGCCTGGGAACGCTTCACTGAGCATGGTCCTCTTGCGTTATTGCCTATGTCGGAAGGGCGCTGCTCGTTGGTATGGTGCCATCCTCTGCAACGCCAGACTGAAGTGGAAAGCTGGGATGACGCTTTTTTTCTGGGCGAATTACAGCGTGCCTTTGGCTGGCGTCTGGGGCGTTTTCTGCATACAGGCAAACGTGAATGCTATCCTTTGGTCTTGCGTGCAGCGACTCAGCGTTGCACACATCGTCTGGCACTGGTTGGTAATGCCGCGCAGACACTACATCCGATTGGGGGTCAGGGATTTAATCTGGGATTGCGTGATGTCATGTCTCTGGCTGAAACTGTGGTCACTGCCTGGCAGCATGGCGAGGATATCGGCAGTTATAGTGTGTTGCAGCGTTACGAACAACGTCGGGAGCCAGACGTAAAAACCACGATAGCGATTACCGACACATTGGTCAGGTTGTTTGCCAATCATTACGCGCCGTTGGTTGTCGCACGTAATCTGGGGCTGATGGCCATGGATCCATTTTCTACCGCCCGTCACTGGCTGGCAAAACGTACGCTGGGCTGGGTTAAGCGCTAAACGAGGGCAGAAATGCAAACATATGATGTAATCATCAGTGGTGCCGGCATGGTGGGATTGACCATCGCCTGTGGCCTGCAGGGCAGTGGGTTAAAAATTGCTGTTGTCGAGCAACGCGAACCAGAAATACATGATAATACGATGCCACCTGCCATCAGAGTGTCAGCGATCAATGCCGCCAGTGAACGTTTGCTGCGGCATCTCGGAGTGTGGGACGATATTATTTCATTACGTGCTACGCCCTATCAACGGATGGAAGTGCGCGATCAGGACAGTTTTGCCAGCATTTGTTTCGACCAGCAGAGTCAGGGAATACCCTATCTGGGACACATTGTTGAGAATCGGGTTATCCAGCAGGTATTGTGGCAACGCGTACAGCAGCAGAGTGAGGTGACGTTACTTTGCCCGGTGGCCTTTCAACAGGTGGCCTTTGGCGATAATGAAGCCTTTGTGACATTGAATGATGGCGCAATGATCAGCGGACGTCTGTTGATAGCCGCAGAGGGAGCCCACTCCTGGTTACGTGATAAAGCGGATATTCCTTTGACCTTTTGGGATTATGAGCATCATGCGCTGATCGCCACGGTTCGCACAGAACTTCCTCATCTGCAGACAGCCCGACAGATGTTTCATGGCGATGGCATACTCGCCTTTCTGCCATTGCATGATCCACATTTATGCTCGATTGTCTGGTCTGTTCCGCCACAGCGAGCAGGTCAACTGCATGAAATGTCACCTGAGCGTTTTAATCAGCAGCTGGCAATGACTTTCGATATGCAGGCAGGGTTGTGTCAGTTAGAAGGGGATCGTCAGATATTTCCTCTGACAGCACGTTATGCCCGTCAGTTTGCAGCGCACCGACTCGCTCTGGCGGGGGATGCCGCACATACCATTCATCCATTGGCTGGTCAGGGGGTGAATCTCGGCATGATGGATGCGGCAGAATTGATTGGGGAAATAAAACGTCTGCATCAGCAGGGTAAAGATATCGGTGAGCATCTCTATTTGCGTCGCTATGAGCGCCGTCGCAAACAGAGTGCCGCGCTGATGCTGGCCAGCATGCAGGGTTTCCGCGAGTTGTTTGCCGGACATCATCCGGTGAAAAAATTATTACGTGATACCGGAATGGTACTGGCCAACACATTGCCCGGTGTCAAACCGCGTTTGTTAAAACAAGCGATGGGGTTACACGACCTGCCTCTCTGGCTGAAATAATCAGTGACTAACGGATACGGACAGTATGTGTCCGTATTGTCGTCTGCGACCTCCTTTGCGCTTTGTTTTTCATCTTCCTGAATTGTTCCCTTCACTGGATTTTAACGCTCTATTTTCCTGAGTGTGAGCTGCTTTGCACTATTTTAGTGCAAAGGGTTCATTTTGTTTTTTTTTTTGAGAAAAACTAATTTTACCGAAATATTCGCATTATTTTTTCTTATCCGAATGGATATTCCATTTAGTGTCATTTTTTATTTTTGAACAAAATTTAAGACGCTAATACTGACTTAAATTGCCATTCTTATATTTTTTATTTGTTTTTTGCGTTTTTTTTAGTTTTATCGGTGGTCTTTGTCTCAGCTCTGAAATCATGCACTAAAACGATTCACCCTTATATAACTTATGGTTAAAGCCGCAATTCAGTGGTAACGTCAGTGCTAAAGATAACGTTTGCGTCGCGTTAGCAATGCAGATAATTCGTCACCTCAACAGGCACAGGAATGATATGACTCAGCAGACTGCGTTGTTTGAACAGCATCAGGCCAGCGGTGCAAAGATGGTTGATTTTCATGGTTGGATGATGCCACTGCACTATGGTTCACAGATTGATGAACATCATCAGGTACGTAGTGATGCAGGGATGTTTGATGTTTCACATATGACAATTGTTGATTTGAAAGGGGCTCGTACCCGTGAGTTTCTTCGCTACCTGCTGGCCAATGATGTCAACAAACTTACCCAACCTGGCAAGGCCCTCTATACCGGAATGCTGAATGCATCCGGTGGGGTGATTGATGATCTGATTGTCTATTTTTTTGATGAAACACAGTTTCGTCTGGTGGTGAATTCCGCCACACGTGAAAAAGATCTGGCCTGGATCCAGAAGCAGGCACAACCTTATGCTGTCGATATCACTGTCAGAGATGACCTCTCACTGATTGCAGTGCAGGGTCCTGAGGCGCAGAAAAAAGCCCAAACTGTGTTTAGTGAACAGCAACGCCAGGCCGTCGCGGGAATGAAGCCTTTCTTCGGTGTGCAATCGGATGGGTGGTTTATAGCGACCACCGGGTATACCGGAGAGTCTGGCTATGAAATCGCGCTGCCGAATGATCAGGTCTCTGATATATGGCGTAAATTGCTCGCAGCCGGGGTTGCTCCTGCGGGACTTGGTGCACGCGATACTTTACGTCTTGAAGCTGGAATGAACCTCTATGGTCAGGAGATGGATGAGTCGATTTCACCGCTTGCTGCAAATATGGGTTGGACTATAGCCTGGCAACCTGCAGAACGCGATTTTATTGGCCGGGCTGTGCTTGAAAAGCAGCGGGAAGCGCGTACAGAACGCCTTGTTGGGTTGCTGATGACAGAAAAAGGCGTATTGCGCGGTGGCTATCCTGTACGTTTTACTGACCAGAACGGCCAGATTGCAGAAGGGGTTATTACCAGTGGTTCATTCTCCCCGACGCTTGGATGCAGTATTGCGCTTGCGCGTGTACCTGACGGCATCGGCAGTGAAGCAGTAGTTGAAATTCGCCATCGTGGAGTTCCTGTAAAAGTCACTCAACCTATTTTTGTTCGCGCCGGTAAACCGGTAGCACAATAACAACCTGTAAAGAGGATGCGGCAATGAGTAATGTACCTGATGAGTTGAAATATCGTGATAGCCATGAATGGGTGCGTCAGGATGAAACCGGAGTTTGGACTGTAGGGATTACCGAGCATGCGCAAGAGTTGCTGGGGGATATGGTCTTTGTCGATCTGCCTGAAACAGGACAATCATTCAGTCAGGGTGATGACTGTGCAGTGGCTGAATCAGTAAAAGCAGCTTCTGATATTTACGCGCCTCTGAGTGGTGAAATTATCGCGATTAACCAGGCACTGGAAGGAGAGCCTGAGCTGGTGAACAGTGATCCCTATGGTGCGGGCTGGCTGTTTAAGATCAAAGTCAGCGAAGCGGATGAAATTGATGCGCTGCTTGATGCAGCCGCTTATCGAGACATCATTGCCGAATAATCATATAACTTCAAGGATGACAAGCTTGGTCGTCCCGTCTCTTTTACGCCACATCCAGGATATGCTCATGACCCAAACCCTCAGTCAACTTGAACATACTGATGCTTTCATTCAACGCCATATTGGTCCTTCTGAACAGCAGCAGACAGCGATGCTGAATGCAGTAGGAGCCTCTTCACTGGAAGCGCTGATCAGATCTATCGTTCCTGCTGATATTCAGCTGCCGGGGCCACCCGCTGTGGGGGAGGCTGTCACTGAACATCAGGCGCTTGCTGAACTGAAAGCCATCGCCAGCCATAATATACGTTATAAATCTTTTATCGGCATGGGATATTCACCGGTATTGATGCCGCCGGTTATTTTACGGAACTTGCTGGAGAATCCAGGCTGGTACACGGCATATACTCCCTATCAACCCGAAGTCTCTCAGGGACGCTTACAAGCGTTACTTAATTTTCAGCAGGTAACGATTGATTTAACTGGCCTTGATATAGCGTCAGCTTCCTTGCTGGATGAAGCGACGGCGGCCGCAGAAGCCATGGCGATGGCAAAGCGTATCAGTAAACTGAAAGGCACTAATACTTTTTTTGTTGCCAGTGATGTGCATCCGCAGACACTCGATGTCGTACTAACCAGGGCTGAGACATTTGGTTTTACTGTGGTGGTGGATGAGGTAGCACGCATCAGCGAATATTCAGATTTGTTTGGTGTACTGTTACAGCAAGTCGGTACGACCGGAGAGGTTCATGATTATACTTCTGTGATAGCTGAACTGAAACAGCAGAAAATTGTGGTTGCTGTGGCGGCCGATTTTATGTCTCTGGTGTTGCTGGAAGGCCCGGGGAAGCACGGCGCAGATATGGTGTTTGGTTCAGCACAGCGCTTTGGGGTGCCGATGGGTTACGGCGGACCTCATGCCGCATTTTTCGCCACCAAAGATGAGCACAAACGTGCGATGCCAGGACGCATCATCGGTGTATCACGCGATGCGGCAGGCAATGTTGCTTTGCGTATGGCGATGCAAACTCGTGAGCAGCATATTCGTCGTGAAAAAGCGAACTCAAATATATGTACATCACAAGTATTGCTGGCGAACATAGCCGGATGTTATGCGGTTTACCACGGTCCACAAGGTATAAAAACCATTGCCACACGCATTCATCGGTTAACCACTATTCTTGCTGATTTGTTGCAACAGCAGGGGGCGACTCTGCGTCATCAACACTGGTTTGATACGCTGACAGTAGAGGTCAGTGATAAAGAGGCTATCTGTGCCAGAGCTCTGAGTTTCGGGATCAATTTGCGTACTGATCTTTCGGGTGCCGTAGGGATCACACTCAATGAAACCACTACGCGTGAAGATATCACCGCGTTGGTTACTATTGTTACTGGTAAGGACGTTACGCCAGATTTTGCCAGCTGTGATCAGCAGGCACAGGCAAAACAGATTATTCCAGCAGCAGTACAACGTCAAAGTCCTATTCTTACTCACCCGGTATTTAATAGTTATCATAGTGAAACTGAGATGATGCGCTATATGCATAGTATCGAGCGTAAGGATCTGGCATTAAATCAGGCTATGATCCCACTAGGCTCCTGCACAATGAAACTGAATGCTGCGGCAGAGATGATACCAATAACCTGGCCGGAGTTTACTGAACTTCATCCTTTCTGTCCTCCTGAACAGGCGAAAGGATATTTGCTAATGATCAGTCAACTCTCACAGTGGCTGGTACAATTGACTGGTTATGATGCGCTTTGTATGCAACCGAACTCAGGGGCGCAAGGCGAATACGCCGGGTTGTTGGCGATTCGCCGTTATCATGAAAGTCGTGGTGATACTGCACGACACATTTGCTTAATTCCTGCCTCAGCACATGGCACTAACCCGGCCTCAGCACAAATGGCTGGAATGTCAGTGGTAGTGGTGGCCTGTGATAAACAGGGCAATATTGATCTCGATGATTTAAAGAAACGAGCTGCAGAGGCAGGTGATGCGCTTTCCTGCATTATAGTGACATACCCTTCGACGCATGGTGTATACGAAGAGACTATTAGTCAGGCTTGCGAAATTGTGCATCAGTTCGGCGGGCAAGTGTATCTGGATGGTGCCAATATGAACGCGCAAGTCGGGATAACGACACCGGGCTACATTGGCGCAGATGTTTCGCATCTGAATTTACATAAAACCTTCTGCATCCCTCACGGTGGCGGCGGGCCGGGCATGGGGCCGATCGGTGTTAAAGCGCATTTGGCCCCCTTTGTACCCGGTCACAGTGTGGTACACATTGAGGGAATGTTAACCAGTAAAGGCGCAGTTTCTGCGGCGCCTTTTGGCAGTGCTTCCATTCTGCCTATCAGCTGGATGTATATTCGTATGATGGGGGCCGAAGGTCTGCGACAAGCCAGTGCAGTGGCGATTCTTAATGCTAACTATATTGTCACGCGGCTGGGTGGTGTTTGGCCAGTATTATATACCGGTAAAGAAGGGCGGGTGGCTCATGAGTGCATTCTGGATATCCGTCCACTGAAAGAACAGACGGGCATTAGCGAACTCGATATTGCTAAACGTCTGATTGATTATGGATTTCATGCTCCTACAATGTCTTTTCCGGTAACCGGAACACTTATGGTGGAGCCTACCGAGTCTGAGAGTCAGCAGGAGCTGGATCGTTTTATCGACGCGATGCTCGCTATTCGCAAAGAGATTGATCGCGTCGCAGCTGGCGATTGGCCTGTTGACGATAATCCTCTGGTCAATGCACCCCATACTCAGCAGGAGTTAGCGGGTGACTGGTCACATCCTTATAGCCGTGAAGAAGCCGTATTCCCGGCGGGCAGCGATAATAAATACTGGCCGGCGGTGAAACGTCTCGATGATGTTTATGGTGACCGTAATGTTTTTTGTTCTTGCGTTGCTATCAGTGAGTACGCTTAATTTCACCTGATTGTCAGCAGGGGGCCAAATGGCCCCCGATACAAAAATCCATATTCCCTTTTCGTCCTCTGCAGTGTCAGTGTGTTACTGACAGGGATTTTGTAGTGGCACACTGAATTTGGCCACCTGAGCAGAGGTGATATGCTCACCTCAACATCTTATAGGTGAACCAATGAGCAAAGCATTTACTGCTGAATTTAAAGTCGAAGCGGCAAAACTGGTCCTGGATCAGAACTACACTCACGGCGAGGCGGCTAAGGCGATGAACGTCAGCCTCTCCGCCATCAACCGCCGGGTAAAATCGTTACGTATGGAGCGCCAGGGGAAAACGCCCCCGGGGCTGCCTCTGACGCCTGAGCAGACTGAACTCAGGGAAATGAGAAAACGGATACAACGCCTTGAAATGGAGGATGAAATCCTAAAAAAGGCTACCGCGCTCTTGATGCCGGACTCCCTGAACAGTTCACGATAATAGACAGTCTGAGGGCGCACTACCCGGTAGCGCCATTGTGCCGGCTGTTCGGTGTTCACCGAAGCAGTTATCGCTACATTCGTAAAAATGGCAGGGATTCTGACGCCGAGCGTGCCGTTAAACGGAGTCTCGTCAGTGAAGTCTGGAACGCCAGTGGTGGCTCTGCTGGCGCGAGAAGTATCGCCACGATGGTCAGCGCTAAGGGCGTCAGACTCGGGCGATGGCTGGCCGGTAAGCTGATGAAAGAGCTGGATATCGCCAGTTGCCAGGTCCCGGCGCATAAATACAAACGCGGCGGGAACGAACACATTGAAATACCGAACCATCTCGACCGGCAGTTCGCGGTTACCGCGCCGGATCAGGTCTGGTGCGGCGATGTGACGTATATCTGGACGGGAAAATGCTGGGCTTATCTGGCAGCAGTGCTGGATCTGTTCGCCCGCAAACCTGTGGGCTGGGCGATATCGACGTCGCCGGACTCGGCCCTCACGGTCAAAGCATTGCAGATGGCCTGGGAGCTTCGGGGTAAGCCAACAGGCGTGATGTTCCACAGCGATCAGGGCAGCCACTATACCAGCCGTCAGTACCGGCAGGGTCTGTGGCGCTGTCGGATAAAGCAGAGCATGAGTCGCCGGGGTAACTGCTGGGATAATGCCCCGATGGAGCGGTTCTTCCGGAGCCTGAAGACCGAATGGGTGCCGACGAAGGGCTATAACAGCTTCAACGAGGCTCAGAGCGCGATAATCAGCTACATCACGGGCTATTACAGTGCCATCCGGCCCCACTGGTATAACGGTGGCTTAACGCCAAATGAATCAGAGCGGCTGTTCCACGAACAGTCAGGTCGTGTGGCCAAAATTAGTTGACCACTACAGGTCCGCCATCCCGGAGGGGAGTTTAACCTCAAAGAACCCTCTACTCAGCGATATCGGAAGACAGATTACGCAACCTATCACATTGGTTGCTTTTTTAGCTTACAAGTGTACTCTGAAATTATTGTCAGTTACTCTTACTCCCTGATTGCTACCTGTTGGAATCAGAAGGGACGTTTTTTTGATGAAAATAGCTGACACAAATGCGGTAACAGCCTTCGTGCGTGAGTTATCTCTTTCATGGAAGAGACCGGATCAGACAGACACAGTAAGCATAGAAAATGAAAGCCAAAACAGAGACACAGCAGGGTTATTCTTTCAATGAAGAACTGGCGAACAGCCTTAGTCATGGTTTAGGAGCAATTCTTGCCATTATTGGGCTGGTCTTATTGCTTAACCGTGCTTCAGCCAGTCAGGCTGATATGCTTACGTTTCTTAGCTACACGCTCTATGGCGGGAGCTTAATTTTACTTTTTCTCGCATCAACCCTTTATCATGCGGTTCCACAGCCAGGGGCAAAAAAGTGGTTAAAAAAAATTGACCACTGCGCGATCTATCTGTTGATCGCCGGTACTTATACTCCATTTCTTCTTGTGGGCCTGAAGTCTTCTTTAGCGCATGGATTAATGGCGGTGATTTGGTTGCTGGCATTAGCGGGTGTGGCGTTTAAATTGTTTTTTGCTCACCGTTTCAGGCTGCTATCTGTGCTGACCTATCTACTCATGGGGTGGTTATCACTCATTGTGATATATCAGCTCGCTCTGACCCTCCCCGCAACCGGGTTAGGGTTGCTTGCTTTGGGAGGGGTTGTTTACTCTCTTGGGGTGATTTTTTATGTTGCCCGCCGTATCCCATACAATCATGTCATCTGGCATGGTTTTGTGCTGGGCGGCAGTCTTTGTCACTTTTGCGCCATCTACTTTTATGTCAGATAATACGCTTCATTCGAGCAGGTAAGGTAAAGGCTGCAGGGATAGCTGGCTGGTTACCTCACCGGGGACATGGAACTCACTCTCTGCGGGTAGATCATTATTCAGTACGGCCTGAATCCAGAGCTGTTGATTACGCATCCGGCAGGCCGCCAGTACTGTGCCAGTACGACGCCAGTTATCACCCAGTTTTAGTTCCAGCCCACTGTTTATTTCCGTGAGCAAGTCAGCTTTACCGGCAAGCCAGAACAGGGCGCGTTTGTTAGCGCCACGAAACTTTGCTCTGGCGACCATTTCCTGTCCGCTGTAACAGCCTTTTTTAAAACTGATGGCATCAAGTGCCTGTAAATTTGTTGCCTGGGGGATAAACTGTGCGCTGGTTGCACTGTCGATGACAGGCAAGCCGGCTTCAATATCCAGTGCCAGCCACTGCTGGCTGTCTGTCTGTTGCGCAGTACCCGCTAGTTGCTGACAAAGTTCAGCGGCTTGCCCGGGGGGCAGAGCCAGCAGGAAACGTTCTGCGGGTTGCCCGAACCACAGCAGCGAGGCATCCCCCTCCTGGACAGCAGGAGATTGTGCATCCGGCAGGTGTGAAAAGTGGGTTGCAAGTGCAGCTCGACAACCCGAACCCGCAACACCCAATAGCACCATATGTTCATCAGCGCTGATCGCGACTTCAGAAAAAACAGCGTACTTTTTCAGTTCAGTGATTTGCACCGCCTGCACACTGCGTCGCGTGATATAGGCCAGTTGCGGCCCTGAGCGATGAAACAGGCGTAGTGTGCTCCACATTTTCCCTTTCGCGTCACAGTGCGCAGCAAGTTTGTGCTCGTGCGGCTGCAGCGCTGCGACATCAAGCGTTAGCTGTCCCTGCAGATAGCTGATGCTATCAGCACCGCTGACAGTGGTGAGTGCCCAGTCTTCCAGAGAGATTAATGAAAGAGGTAACTCAGTTGCCGGGAGAGGCAGCTGTGCAGCAAAAGGAAAAGTAATCATGGCAGTTTCCTGAAAGAAAATGGGCAAGTACTACTATGTTAAAAGAGGCCAGTGACATTGCAAATGGTTTTCTGTGATGTGATGTGACGTGAAGGCCTGAGGGGAAAAAGTGATGAAACATCAGGATTGTGAACCAGGCTGAAAAGTTCATATTTGTATCCGACACAAGACAGAAAAGATCTTACACTCTTTACCTCGGAACAATATTTTTTGAGGCAGGGGATGAAAAATATAGCGCAAATAGGCTGGGCGTGCCGCAGGGGAATGCGTGAGCTGGACATCATGCTTATGCCTTTTTTTCAGCATGAGTTTGAGAGTTTAAGCGAGCAGCAGCAACAGACTTTTATCCGTTTGCTTGACTGCGATGATCCTGATTTGTTCAACTGGCTAATGCAGCACGGTGAACCTGATGATGAAGCGTTAAACCAAATCATTCAGCTTATCCGGCAGCGTAATTTACAGCGTGAGCCGTCAGGTTATTAAACTGCATTGCTCCAGGCGATGCCTGCAGATATCTGGCATACTGCATGGCACAGTGGTGGCCGCATTGTTGCTGGTTCCCTTTATTACTGAATTCACCACAGCGTATTACATGCTGTTACTGCTCCCCCTCATTGCCGCTGAAGGACATCGCAGTCAGTGGCGAATTCGTCAGCAGTGTGGCAAGGTTGTGCTACACCATGACGGAGTGTGGGAGTATCAGGCTCACCACTGGTCGGTGCAACGTTATCTGTTGTTACCGCAGCCGTTACTGGTGGACTTGCGGAACTCGTCGGGTCACAGTCTGCGACTCTGTCCCTTCCGTGACAGCATGTCAGAGACAGAGTGGCGAACTGTGCGCCGTTCGCTATTATCACTGCACGGCAAGCAGTCAGGCCCGTGAGAGTCGCTGGTGTGTGCTTTATCCGGTTTTATAACAGTGAGGCAGTCTCTGTAAGAATTTGTTCACACCACTGGCTGATTCGCTCGTCAGAGAGTTCAAACTGATTGATATCATCAAGGGCCAGTCCGACGAAGCGACCTTGCTGACCGAGCAGCGGTTTCTGGCTGGTGAAGGTGTAGCCTTCATTTGGCCAGCTGCCTACATACTGTACCCCCAGTGGTAACAAAAGATCGTAAAGCATGCCCATAGCGTCGAGAAACCATTCACCGTAATCGACCTGATCCCCCAGACCAAACAGAGCGACAATTTTGCCTTGCAGATTGAGCGTCGGTAAATCCGCCCATACTTTTTCCCAGTCCTCCTGCAGTTCACCAAAGTCCCAAGTGGGAATGCCTAGGATCAGCATGTCATACTGTTCCATCAGTGAGATACTCTCTTCGCGAAGATTGTGTAGCGTCACTAACTCTTCACCGATCACATCACGAATTTTTTCTGCTGCCATTTCGGTATAGCAGGTGCTGGAGCCATAAAAAAGACCAATATTCATGATCAAAATACTCAATAAGCCTGATACAGTTGACGCGATTATATCAGAATTATACCGTTGATTAGGGAACATCCTGTCAACCCAGGTTTTACCAACAAAGATCACGGTAAACATGCGACAGTCAGCAGGTCATGGGATACGTGTGCGATGGAGAAAGAGGTTAAATGTGAGGCAAGTGCATGCAGGATAGCGATATTGTTGAACAGTTTCTTGATGCCGTCTGGATAGAGCGTAACCTTGCGGAGAACACCTTGAGTGCATACCGACTCGATCTTAGTGCCCTGGCGTTGTGGGCGGCCGCACACCATACCACCTTGTTAACGATAGAAAGCACAGACTTACAACAATATCTCGCGGAGCGTCTTGAAGGGGGATATAAAGCCAGCAGTTCCGCACGTTTATTGAGTGCCATGCGCCGGTTTTTCCTGTACCTTAACAGCGAAAAATTGCGCCATGATGACCCGAGCGCGTCACTCACTTCACCTAAGTTGCCACAGCGCTTACCAAAAGATCTCAGTGAGGCGCAGATTGAGCGCTTATTACAGGCACCTGATACGCAAACCCCGCTTGAATTACGCGACAAAGCCATGCTGGAACTGCTGTATGCTACCGGGTTACGCGTCAGTGAGTTAGTGGGGTTAACGCTCGAAAATGTCAGTTTACGACAAGGTGTCGTGCGGGTAATCGGGAAAGGTAACAAAGAACGGCTGGTACCTTTGGGAGAAGAAGCGAGGTATTGGCTGGAGCACTTTATCGCTGGCGGACGTCCGGCTTTACTCAATGGACAGGTTTTGGATGTGCTGTTTCCCAGCAGCCGTGCCCGGCATATGACGCGTCAAACGTTCTGGCACAGAATCAAGCATTATGCTGTGATAGCGGGTATAGACAGTGAGAAACTCTCTCCTCATGTGCTCCGACACGCGTTCGCTACTCATTTATTGAATCATGGTGCTGATCTGCGGGTTGTACAGATGCTGCTTGGACACAGTGATTTATCAACAACACAAATTTATACTCATGTGGCGACTGAACGATTGCGGCAGTTACATGCGCAACATCATCCACGCGCCTGAGCTGGCCTGGTGCAGGATACCATCATCAGTCAGCTCAGATACCAAAGGAAAAGTTATGAAAAAGCGTTATTTACTCAGTGCTCTGTTCTTCGCCGTCACCAGCAGTGTGGTACATGCGGATGACAATGCGATAAAAAACTCGTTAAAAAAGGTTGGCATTGAGGATGCTGAGATTCACCCTGCACCTGTTGCAGGGGTAAAAACGGTGCTGACCGGGAACGGCGTACTGTATGTCACGGATGATGGGAAGTATTTGATGGAGGGACCCCTGTATGATCTGAGCGGCGCCATTCCTGTTAATCAAACTCATGAACTACTGGCGACGAAAGCCGAAGCATTAAGTAAACAAATGATTGTTTACAAAGCCCCGAAAGAGAAATACGCAGTTACTGTCTTTACTGATATTACTTGTGGCTATTGCCATAAACTGCATGAAGAGATGGCTGATTATAACGCGCTTGGTATCACCATCCGTTATCTGGCGTTTCCTCGTCAGGGATTGGAAACATCCACCGCGACTGAGATGAAGTCTATCTGGTGTGCCGCTGATCGTAACAAAGCTTTTGATGCGGCGATGAAAGGTGACAAGGTTGCACCCGCCAGCTGTGATATTGATTTGTCAAAACATTATCAACTCGGCATTCAGTACGGTATCCAGGGTACGCCGGCCATCGTTACACCAGCAGGAAGTGTCATCCCCGGTTATCAGTCTGCTGCGCAGCTTAAACAAATACTGGACAGCCAGACCAAAGGTAACTGATTGTCGTGAATGAGGATTTCGAGCTGCAACGCCGCGAGGCTGATGCACAGAGCCAGTTACCCGAGACACTGCCGTTACTGTTGCGGCGTTTGTATGCTCAACGTGGTATTCGTCAGAGCGATGAACTGGAAAGGGGCGCGAAATTCCTGCATCCCTGGCAGTCATTGCATGGCATTGAACAAGCTACCGCCCTGATTCACCAAGCTCTGATTGAGGGAAACAGGATTATGGTGGTTGGCGATTTCGATGCTGATGGCGCGACCAGCACCGCCCTGACTGTACTGGCGTTGCGCCAGATGGGCGCCCGGGATATTGACTATCTGGTACCGAACCGTTTTGATGATGGTTACGGGTTGATCCCGGCAGTAGTGGAACAGGTTGCCGCCCGTGGCGCGAAATTGATCATTACAGTAGATAACGGCATATCATCGCATGCGGGGGTCGAACTGGCTCATGCATCAGGCATTAAAGTGGTGATAACTGATCACCATCTGCCCGGTGATACGCTGCCTGATGCTGATGCGATTGTGAATCCTAATCTTAAACAGTGTCAGTTTCCTTCACGCGCTCTGGCGGGTGTGGGTGTCGCCTTTTATCTGATGCTGGCACTGCGCGCCCGTTTGCGCGAGTGTGGTGTCACTACTTTGCCGAACCTGGCAGAACTACTCGATTTGGTGGCTCTGGGAACGGTGGCTGATGTCGTGCCACTGGATACAAATAACCGTATTCTTGTCTGGCAGGGCTTATCGCGCATTCGTGCTGGAAAGTGTCGTCCCGGCATCAGGGCGTTACTGGAAGTGGCAAATCGCCCGGTGGGGCAATTATCGGCCAGTGATCTCGGTTTCGCACTCGGTCCGCGGTTGAATGCGGCTGGTCGTCTGGACGATATGTCGGTGGGTGTCGCATTACTGTTAAGCGATAATCCTGTGCAGGCACGCCAGCTCGCCAGCGAGCTCGATGCACTGAATCAGATGCGTAAAGAGATAGAGCAGGGGATGCAGCAGGAAGCATTACGACTCTGTCAGCAATTTGATCAACAGCGTGAGACTCTGCCTGTTGGTCTGGCGATCTGGCATCCTGAATGGCATCAGGGGGTAGTGGGCATTCTGGCATCGAGACTGAAAGATCGTTTTCACCGCCCGGTTATCGCGTTCGCCCCTGCCGGAGATGGCCTGCTCAAAGGGTCGGGACGCTCAGTGCCCGGTTTGCATCTCAAAGATGTGCTTGAGCGTATTGATACCTGTCATCCGGGGATGATTGATAAATTTGGTGGGCATGCGATGGCTGCCGGACTGACCCTGGCGACTGACAATTTTGACGCCTTTCGTGAACAGTTTGCCCTGCAGGTCGCTCAGTGGCTGACTGAAGAGTCTCTGCGTGGCATTATCCTCAGTGATGGGCCATTACCTGCACAAGAGCTGATACTACCTACCGCTGAGCTGTTGCGTGAGGCGGGACCATGGGGACAAGCGTTTCCTGAGCCGTTATTCGATGGTCGTTTCACCTTATTACAGCAGAAACGGGTTGGTGAGAGACATCTTAAAATGATGGTTGAGCCGGAGGGTGGCGGCCCGCTTCTCGATGCGATAGCGTTTAATGTTGATACTGCTCGCTGGCCCGATCCCAGTATCAGAAAAGCAACCCTGGCCTACCGTCTGGATGTGAATGAATTTCGTGGTAACCGCAGTCTGCAATTGATCGTCGAACATATCTGGCCAGTGTAGGGACATCTCAGCAGGATTCATTGTCTGAGGAAAGTGCTATGCATCACAGGTAAAAATGCGCTTTGGGTACCGGCATCGGTACCCAAACGTCCCGGCAGGAAACCGCATTATTACGATGTTACGTCCACATCAGGGAGAGACAACTTTCGTCACCAGAGTTGGCAGATCCCAGCTCCCGCCAGCGCGAATCAGCCTGCAACGCCCGGTATCTTTGACTGTGCTGTGGACATAACTTTCGCCATTCCATACCCACTCTTCTAAGCTTATACAGTCTCCCAGCCCCCTGCCTTTCATCCAGAAACCAACTGTGCCGTCAGCGTAGTAATTACCACTTTCAGTCACCATTACCCGCGATGATTTATCCTGATTAACGACAAAATAGACGTTTCCTGAGTTATAAGCAGCATACCAGCAAGGCACAATAATCAGTGTATATTGTCTATCGAGTCTCGCCATTTGCCATGAGCCGTTTATCAGCTCCTCATCACAGTCAGTCTGAGTATTTAGTGATTTGCTGATGAGTGGCTTGAACAACGATTTTTCCGTGGCGTTCATCTCCCTGCTCTCTTTATCCTGAACCGCTGCCTGAATGATGACGGGCATCGCTACTGGCGGGGTAACCTGACTCTCACTGTTGTTACCCTTCTTTATCAAAGCAGTGGGGGTCTCTATCCTTCCCTGTATCTCATCCATCTTCAGTAAAACCGCGCTGGAACCGGCGCTGGATAACAGGTATGTCTGATCATTTTGCTCAAAACGAATCGGGTTGTCGTTACGCAGGGCAAGCAGGAAAGCATTGAATTGCGCGCTGTTCATTTGCCAGGCGTCATCGTCGGCTGTCAGAAGCTGACCCATTGAGCGATCATTTATCAGCAGTATCGGAGCTTCAGTTTGATCATGGGGCTCGCGAGTCTGATCGTCATATTCCGCAAACATCACCCGATTGCTGACTGAGGTTTCTACTCCTGCTGCCCGGGTAAGTAGCACAGTAACAGCAGGTTCGCTGTCATCTGCTGAGTAACCCGCTGCCCGGCAGGTCAGAGTGTTGTCACAGACTACATCCCAGTTTTTATGTGAAAACCGGGTCGAGTGCGGGTCCGGTGCTGCATGAATTGAGACAGTCATCATCGTTACCCATGCAACGAGCAAAAAAGGGGTGTATTTTTGGCTGCAGAGTACCAGAGGTAATAGACGTTTTTTCATTATTTATTCCCTTAATTAAAGAGAGTATTAAGCTGATTTATCTCAGGGTTAGCAACTCCTAAATTCAGCCCGGCAGAGAGTGATTCAGATCCTGTCACAGTCATTATGATCATCATGCTGTGTTAAAAACGCATAATTCGCAAACGGGAGAGAAAAGCCCTCTTTTACTGAATCAATGCAGGTAAATGATCCTTACTTCCCCTCCTTCGTACAGGGCAGATAAAAAGCCTGCGGCTGAAAGCTACAAACCTGCGGAAAATTCGGTTAAACTGCTATGTTTGATTTAAACCCCCGGCCTATCACCTAAAAGACGCAAAAATCATGTTTGAAATTAATCCGGTAAAAAACCATATTCAGGATCTTTCCGAGCGCAGTCACGTTCTTCGGGGGTATCTTTGACTACGATGCCCGTAAAGAGCGTCTTGAAGAAGTCAATGCAGAACTGGAACAACCCGATGTTTGGAATGAGCCTGAGCGCGCACAAACCTTAGGCAAAGAGCGCGCCTCTCTGGAAGCCGTAGTTGACACTCTTGATCAACTGGCTCAGGGGCTGGAAGATGTGACCGGGCTTCTCGACCTTGCGGTAGAAGCTGAAGATGAAGAGACATTCAACGAAGCGGTAGCCGAGCTGGAAGGGCTGGATAAAAAACTCGCTGATCTGGAATTCCGGCGAATGTTTTCGGGTGAGTATGACAGTGCTGATTGCTATATCGATATTCAAGCAGGCTCTGGTGGTACCGAAGCGCAGGATTGGGCCAGTATGCTGGTGCGTATGTACCTGCGTTGGGCTGAAGCACATGGCTTTAAAACCGAAGTGATAGAAGAGTCAGACGGTGATGTTGCTGGCATCAAATCTGCCACCTTACGCATCATCGGTGACTACGCTTTTGGCTGGCTGCGGACTGAAACCGGAGTACATCGCCTGGTTCGTAAAAGTCCATTTGATTCTGGTGGCCGCCGCCATACTTCATTCAGCTCGGCGTTTGTTTACCCTGAAGTGGATGACGATATCGATATTGAGATCAATCCGGCTGATCTGCGCATTGATGTGTATCGTGCATCAGGCGCGGGTGGACAGCACGTTAACAGAACCGAATCCGCTGTGCGTATCACCCACTTGCCTACCAATACTGTGACACAATGTCAAAATGATCGTTCTCAGCATAAAAACAAAGATCAGGCGATGAAGCAGATGAAAGCGAAGCTGTACGAGCTGGAGATGCAGAAAAAGAATGCTGAGAAACAAGCGATGGAAGAGAATAAATCTGACATTGGCTGGGGCAGTCAGATTCGCTCATATGTTCTCGATGACTCACGGATCAAAGACTTACGCACCGGGGTAGAAACGCGTAACACCCAGGCGGTGCTCGATGGTGACCTTGACCGTTTTATTGAAGCCAGCCTGAAAGCCGGGCTATAAGGAATTGATTATGTCAGAACAACAACCGCAGAGCGCAGACGCCGCTGTTGAATTAAATAATGAATTAAAAACCCGTCGCGAAAAATTGCAAGGTCTGCGCGAGAAGCGTATCGCATTTCCTAATGATTTTCGTCGTGATACCACTTCACAACCACTGCATGCTGAATTTGATGACCTCGACAATGAAGGCCTGGAGGCTCTCAACAAAGAGGTCAGTGTGGCCGGGCGTATGATGACCCGTCGTATTATGGGTAAAGCATCGTTCGTTACTCTGCAGGATGTCGGAGGGCGTATTCAGCTCTATGTGGCGCGTGATGATCTGCCTGAAGGGGTGTATAACGACGAGTTCAAAAAATGGGACCTCGGCGACATCATTGGGGCGACAGGTAAACTGTTTAAAACCAAAACAGGGGAGCTGTCAATCCACTGTACTGAATTGCGCCTGCTGACTAAAGCTCTGCGTCCATTACCCGATAAATTTCATGGACTGGCAGACCAGGAAACGCGTTATCGTCAGCGTTATCTCGATTTGATTGCTAATGATGATTCACGCAACACGTTTAAAGTGCGTTCGCAGATCATGGCGGGTATTCGCCGCTTTATGGAATCGCGGGATTTTATGGAAGTGGAAACGCCGATGATGCAAGTGATCCCTGGCGGAGCTTCTGCCCGTCCGTTTATCACGCATCATAATGCGCTGGATATTGATATGTATCTGCGTATCGCCCCTGAGCTGTATCTGAAACGGCTGGTGGTAGGTGGTTTCGAGCGTGTGTTTGAAATCAACCGCAACTTCCGTAATGAAGGGGTATCACCACGGCATAATCCAGAGTTCACTATGATGGAACTCTACATGGCTTATGCGGATTATAAAGATCTGATCGAACTGACAGAGAGTTTGTTCCGTACCCTGGCACAGGATGTACTTGGCACAATGCTGGTGAGTTATGGTGAACAACAGTTTGATTTTGGTCAGCCATTTGCACGGCTAACCATGAGAGAGGCGATTAAAAAGTATCGCCCGGAAACTGAACTGGCCGATCTGGATGATTTTGACAAAGCGGCCGTGATTGCGCAGTCACTGGGTATTCATATTGAGAAAAGCTGGGGCTTAGGCCGACTGGTGACTGAAATATTTGAAGAGACTGCCGAAAGTCATCTTATTCAGCCTACTTTCATTACCGAATATCCGGCTGAAGTTTCGCCGCTGGCACGTCGCAATGACCAAAACCCTGAGATTACCGATCGTTTTGAGTTCTTCATCGGTGGACGTGAAATCGGCAATGGCTTCTCTGAGTTGAATGACGCCCAGGATCAGGCTGATCGTTTTCAGCAACAGGTCAATGCCAAAGATGCGGGTGACGACGAAGCCATGTTCTATGACGAGGATTATGTTACGGCACTGGAACATGGCCTGCCGCCGACAGCGGGATTAGGCATCGGTATCGATCGCATGGTTATGCTCTTCACTAACAGCCATACCATTCGTGATGTGATTCTTTTCCCGGCGATGCGAAGTAAATAATGGCTCATAAGCACCATGTTTCTGAATGATCTACAGACCCTGTCGTTATGGCAGGGTTTTTTACAGGTAAATTCTTCAGGTTTTATCTGTGATTAAATATTAATAATTTCAAATAATTATGCTGTAATTTATTTATCTTTAGTAATTAAATTTGATTTAAGATCATCGCGAAAGGGAATTATAATATAAAAACTTATATATTAAGATTTAATCTATTTAATAAAAATTAAAGAGTATTCTTTTTTTGCCGATATTTATCTGAGTGGCGTTATTTTTTCTTGTTTTTATCTCTAATTTTTTGGTGTAAAAATGAACAAATATAATATAAAAAAAAGCAGGGAAAAACTTAGTGTCGCAATAGGTAAAGGTGAGTTTATCCCTTTTTTTCAGCCTATAGTATCACTTTCAGATCAGAGGATTGTAGGTTTTGAACTTTTAGCCAGATATCGGGATGAGGACGATATTATAGTAAGGCCTGATACATTTATGGCTGAGATAACAAAATTTGATTTATTCGACGAAATGATGATCTCTATCATTTACCAGACATCTGATTTTATAAAACTCTGGCCTCATGATCTTTTTGTTTCAGTGAACGTTTCTCCTATACAGTTAAAAAATAATAACGTCGTTCAGATCATAAAAGAATTCATTGATGAAATAAAACTTACTCCGAAAAGGCTTAAGATTGAAATTACAGAAACGGCTTTAATTAATGATATGGTCAGTGCCAGAAAAAACATGAACGAGCTGGCCAGTATGGGATGTTTGATCTGTATGGATGACTTTGGGACAGGATTTTCCAGTCTCACATGGCTGAGTGAATTGCCGATAGAAACCATAAAAATCGATATGAGTTTCATTCGTACGATGCTGCAGAAAAAACTCAGCAGAAAGATCGTCACCAGCATTGTGGGGTTAGGACAAAATCTGGGTATTGAAGTTGTGGCGGAAGGGATTGAAAATGAATATGAAGCAGATATGCTTCGTGAGATTGGCTGTCAGTTTGCTCAGGGCTACTTCTTCGGTAAGCCTATGCCGGGACCGGATACACTCACTATTTTATCCTCAGATTCGATTAAGTCATTGCACGGTAAATTAGGTCGAATGTCTGTTGACCAACGGGCCTGGCAAATGTCTTCTATGTACGATGCGCCCAATTTATCTATATGTTTTATTGATAAAAATATGTTCATTGTTGATGTGAGTGAAACGTTTACCAAAAGAGTTAATTTTAACAAGCAAGATTTACTCAACAAACATATCTATGAAGTGTTTCCCTCAGAAAAAAAACGATTCATGTGGTTACGTGAATTTCGCGAAAAAGGGCTGCCTTACCCTCCGTTTGAGTTTGTGCTGCCTAATGGGGAGGTAGATGTGGTCATTCTTACGCGGGTAGAAGATGAAGCCCACGATTTGATGGGGTTTTGTATCTTTGCGCTGATCGTTGATGAGGTTTATCGTTAGTTTTTTACCAGTAAGCCAAAGAGGGCTATTCTCTGTTTCGTTTATAGCTCACTCTGGCTGTTCTGGTATTCAAATCTGTCTGTTGGTTATCACGCCCTTGCCGTGGTTGTATCAGGGGAAGCCGTTTAAAGGAGAGCGATTATTCCCCGTTTTCTGCAAACATGCTTTCCTCTGCTATGCTTCACTCTACGCTGAAAAATGAAGAAAAATATCCGGATGCAGTGCCTTCAGTAACTGACCGATACGGGTGCAGCAGCAGAGGGTTTTTCAAAAATACAGTAGGGAATAATATGCCTCTCTCTTTACTGGCGCTGGCGCTGAGTGCCTTTGCCATTGGTACGACTGAATTTGTCATCATGGGATTACTGCCCGAGGTTGCCGGCGATTTACGAGTGTCACTGCCGGATGCCGGATGGTTAATCAGTGGTTATGCACTTGGCGTTGCTATTGGTGCACCAATTATGGCCTTGCTGACCGCGAAATTGCCGAGGAAAAAAACACTTATCCTGCTGATGATTATCTTTATCATTGGCAATTTGCTGTGTGCTGTTGCTTACAGTTACAACTTGCTGATGCTGGCTCGAGTTATCACCGCGCTCTGTCATGGCGCTTTTTTTGGCATTGGTGCAGTAGTAGCCGCGAGTCTGGTGGCCCCGGCAAAACAGGCTTCAGCGGTGGCGTTAATGTTTACCGGCCTGACGCTGGCGAATGTTCTCGGTGTGCCTCTTGGAACCTGGTTTGGTCAGTTATTTGGCTGGCGGGCGACATTTTGGGGAGTCAGTGCGATTGGCGTGTTTGCCGGTTTAGCGCTGATCTTCAGCTTGCCAGCCCAACAGAATGAGAAACCAGTAAATCTGGGCCATGAATTGGGTGCGTTGCGTGAAGGTAAGTTATTGATGTCTCTCACGATGACCGTGTGCTTTGCCGCCTCAATGTTTGCATTGTTTAGTTACATCGCACCGATACTGTTGCAAATCACCGGAATACGTAGTGAGGGTGTCAGCTGGACACTGTTTCTGATGGGCGCCGGTTTAACTGTCGGTAATGTGCTAGGCGGGCGTCTGGCTGACTGGAAACTCTCTTTTAGTCTGACACTGAGTTTCGTCCTGACGTTTGCATTTGCTCTGCTGTTTAGCTGGAGCAGCGCTCATTTCTGGCTCGCTGAGATTACCTTGTTTTTCTGGGCGATGGCGACATTTGCTACTGTACCTGGCTTACAAATCAATGTAGTCCGCCATGGCAAAGAGGCTCCAAACCTGGCATCAACGTTGAATATTTCAGCATTTAACCTCGGGAATGCACTGGGTGCCTGGGGGGGAGGTCTGGTGATTCAGCAGGGTTATGCTCTGACGGCAGTCCCTGTTGTCGCCGCATTACTGGCGGGGCTGGGCTTGGTGATCTGCTGGCTGACGATTCGGGTGAGAAGCGTTCCGGTTCAGGGATAGTCAAGAGCCGCTGCCAGTCGTGAATCAAATAGGGTGCTCTGTTTCTGTACATGGGTGATAAAGGCATCAGCCAGTGCAGAGACCGGGCGGTGACAAGGCTTTATCATCGTCACCGTGAAGGGAACATCGACACTAAAACGCCTGACTACCACACCATTTCCGGCATAGTCGAGAGCACTCAGTGGATTAACAATCGAGATCCCTACCCCTGCCCGAACCATGGCGCATACCGAGGCTGCACTGTGTGTCTCCATCACCATGCGGCGTGACACCTGAAATTCACTAAACAGTTGATCGACAATTTGCCGGTAGCCGTCACTGCCTGAAAGGCTGATATAGGGCTGATCAGTGAAATCTTCTGGCGTTAAACATGCCTTTGCTGCCAGCGGATGTTTTTCCGGTAGCACACACACCTCATTGCCGGTAAACAGCGGCATACTCACCGTCCCCGCCGGGGTTTGGCTGGTCTCAGTAAGTCCTAAATCATAACGTTGTGCCGAGAGCCACTCTTCCAGCAGGGGGGACTCCTGCGGAATGATAGTCAGTGAAATATGGGGGTAGCGTTGTAAAAATTGCTGACAGAGGGGAGGTAAAAAGGATTGAGAGAAAACAGGCAGGCATGTCAGTGACAGCTCACCATCACGGAAGGTACGTAAATTTTCCGCAGCGGCGATAATACGATCCATGCCATACCATGAACGCTGCACCTCCTCAAACAGACTGAGCCCTTGTACTGTCGGGAGTAATCTTCCCCGAACCCGCTCAAACAACTGCAGACCACACAGTTTTTCAAAGCGAGCTAATTCGCGGCTCACTGTGGGCTGTGAAGTGTGCAACAGTGTCGCAGCTTCTGTCAGGTTGCCGCAGGTGATCACGGCATGGAATATTTCAATGTGACGGTGTGTGATACCAGCCATGTGCGCTCCTCTATCAATCCAAGGATTACACCATATCAGAAATGAATAGCAGGTGGTAAAAATGATATTTTTTATCCTTATCGCATCATGGCTCAATAGACTGATACCGCTAAGGAGAAATTCATGCCACGTTCGCTGCACCCGACTGATACTGCTTTTAACACTGCTGCACTTTTATCTCTGGCTCATCACTACCAGGGGCCATTTTGGGCTTATGATGCAGAGACTATCCGACAACTCATCGCTCAGTTACAGCCTTTTGATGTAATACGTTTTGCACAAAAAGCCTGCTCCAACATCCATATTTTACGCCTGATGCGTGCAGCAGGTGTCAGAGTAGATTCAGTCTCTCTGGGTGAGATAGAACGTGCGCTGGTGGCTGGTTATCAGCCAGGCGGCGATGAGATTGTCTTTACCGCAGATGTGCTCGATGAACCGACACTGAAACGTCTGGTGGAGCTGAATATCCCGGTTAATGCCGGGTCAATTGATATGTTAGTGCAATTGGGGCGCTGTTCACCCGGACACCGTGTCTGGTTGCGTATCAATCCGGGTTTTGGTCATGGTCATAGCCAGAAAACCAACACCGGAGGAGAAAACAGTAAGCATGGCATCTGGCATGCGGATATTGCACACGCACTGCACGTCATCAAACAGTACGATCTGAAGCTGACAGGCATGCATATGCATATTGGTTCCGGGGTGGATTACGATCACCTGGCGCAAGTGTGTGGTGCAATGGTCAGTCAGGTGATTGCCTCGGGTGAGGATCTGCAAGCCATTTCGGCGGGCGGAGGGCTGTCGATTCCTTATCAAGGTGGTGGTGAAGCAATTGATACCGGGCACTATTTTGGTCTATGGGATTCAGCACGCAAACGTATTGCTGACCACCTCGGGCATCCGGTAACGCTGGAGATTGAGCCCGGACGTTTTCTGGTCGCTGAATCAGGTGTGCTGGTCTGTCAGGTCAGGGCAATAAAAGAGATGGGAACGCGCCATTTTGTGCTGGTCGATGCCGGTTTCAATGATCTGATGCGTCCGGCGATGTATGGCAGTTATCACCATATCAGTGTGATCCCGGCTGACGGGCGGGATCTCAGTACTCAACCTGAGAAGGAAACTGTGGTGGCCGGGCCATTATGTGAATCAGGCGATGTCTTCACTCAGTTGGAAGGGGGGCAGGTGGAAACCCGTTTACTGCCTGCTGTCAACGTGGGGGACTATCTGGTCTTCCACGATACAGGGGCTTATGGGGCATCTATGTCTTCCAACTACAATAGCCGCCCTTTACTGCCTGAAGTGCTGTTTGAGGGGGCTGAGCCGCGGGAAATTCGTCGGCGGCAAACGATTGAATCCTTGCTGGCACTGGAAGAGTAATCTCTGCTCTGCCACTTTTGTGGTGTCATCCGAGCTGATCAACACCGATCTGCGAATGGCGGTGAAAAATGGTATTCTCTGGCAGATAATTTTGCCGACAGGAGAGTACCATGCCCCTCACGCGGTTCCCCATCTGGCCCATTGGGGCGCTTTTACTGCCTTGGTTGAACATGGCAAATTAACCGGCTGTGAGCCTTTTTTGCAGATGCCGATCCCTCCCCCATGCTGAAGCGTATTCCTGAGCTGGTCTATTCTGAACAGCGCATTCGTCAACCGATGGTACGACGTTCATGGCTGGCAAAACGTGAAAAGAGCGATCGCACACTACGAGGGCGGGAAGATTTTGTCGCCGTCGACTGGGAAACCGCACTCGATTTGGTGGCTGAAGCCAATCGTCGGGTACGGGCTCAGTATGGTGGTGAGGGTATCTTCAATGGCTCTTATGGCTGGTCATCGGCTGGTCGGGTTAATCATGCCAGAACCCTCATCCGGCGTTTTTATTTCGCCGGGGGCGGCGGAATTGACCAGCAGGGCAACTACAGCTGGGGAGCGGCACAATTTTTTCTGCCTTATATCATAGGGACCTATCAGCCACTGACCGGAAAAGTCACCGACTGGCCTGATGTTGTCGGGCATTGCGATATTTTTATTGCTATTGGTGGTCTGGCGTTGAAGAACGGTCAGATAGCGTCTGGCGGGGCCGGTCAGCATACGCTTAAGCCAGCATTACAGCAGTTAGCCGCGAAGGGAACCGGGGTGATTAATATCAGCCCGATGCGTGATGACTGCCCGGCATTTCTTAACGCTGAATGGATACCGATACGGCCTAACACCGATGTCGCATTGTTGCTGGCATTGGGTTATGAAATCGAACGCAGTGGTGCGACTGATCAAGCATTTCTTCATTCGCACTGCGTTGGTTATCCTCAATTACGGGCTTATCTGTTGGGGGAGAGTGACGGTATTGCGAAAACACCTGCCTGGGCCAGCGCGATTACCGGCATCGCAGAGAGCCGTATTTCTCAGTTAGCGCAACAACTGATCGGACAGCGTAGTTTTATAACTTGTTCTTATGCCGTTCAGCGAGCGCACCGGGGTGACCAACCCTACTGGATGATGATTGCGTTTTCAGCAATGCTCGGTCAGCCTGGCTTACCCGGCGGAGGTTTTTCTTTCGGTCATGGTTCAATGAATAGCGTGGGTAACCCGCGCATTGAGGGGCCGGCACCGTTGATGTCAACCGGGGTGAATCCGCTGGCAGACAGGGCGATACCGGTTGCCCGTATTGCGGATATGCTGCTGAATCCTCATGGCCAGTATCAGTTTCAGGGAAAAACCGCGACCTATCCTGATACACAACTGATCCACTGGGCAGGAGGCAATCCGTTTCATCACCATCAGCAGCTGAATCGTCTGGTAGCTGGCTGGCAGAAGCCTGAAACGGTCATTGTGCAGGATATTGTCTGGACAGCCGCGGCGAAAATGGCAGACATCGTACTGCCCGCCACCACCTCGTTAGAGCGTAATGACATTGGCGGCTCCTCGCGTGATCGCTATATTCTCGCCATGCACCAGGCTATTGCACCACAACATCAGGCACGTAACGATTTTGATATCTTTGCCGATCTGGCTGAACGTCTGGGCTATCGTGAGCGCTTTACCGAAAATCGTGATGAGATGGGATGGATCAAACATCTCTATCAGCAGTGTGCTGAGAACTACCAGCAGCAAGGGGTTGACTGGCCTGATTTTGCAAGTTTTTGGCAGCAGGGAATAGTGACGTTACCGGAGCCACAACGTCCGTTTATTTTTATGGAAAACTTCCGTCAGGATCCGCAACGTCATCCGATTCAGACCGCCAGCGGCAAAATTGAGCTGTTCAGTCAAACCATTGCTGATTACCAACTGGAAGACATGGCGGCTCATCCGCAGTGGCGACCACCGCAGGAGTGGCTTGGAAGCGAGCTGACACAGCGCTTTCCGTTACATATGATCTCAATCCAGCCGGAAGATCGCCTGCATAGTCAGATGGATTGCACCCCAGGAGTTCAGGCGAATAAAACCGCAGGGCATGAAACCCTCTGGATGCATCCCGAAGATGCCCGGTCGCGGGGAATTGCAGAAGGTGATCGGGTTGAGGTGAGTAATGAGCGAGGCCGGATGCTGGCGGGAGTCAGACTGACCGAAGGGGTCAGTCGTCAGGTGATACTGATTGCAACCGGAGCATGGTTCAATCCTGGCTTCGGTGCTGACTGGCAACCCTGTGTAGTGGTCAACTAATTTTGGCCACACGACCTGACTGTTCGTGGAACAGCCGCTCTGATTCATTTGGCGTTAAGCCACCGTTTTACCAGTGGGGCCGGATGGCACTGTAATAGCCCGTGATGTAGCTGATTATCGCGCTCTGAGCCTCGTTGAAGCTGTTATAGCCCTTCGTCGGCACCCATTCGGTCTTCAGGCTCCGGAAGAACCGCTCCATCGGGGCATTATCCCAGCAGTTACCCCGGCGACTCATGCTCTGCTTTATCCGACAGCGCCACAGAGCCTGCCGGTACTGACGGCTGGTATAGTGGCTGCCCTGATCGCTGTGGAACATCACGCCTGTTGGCTTACCCCGAAGCTCCCAGGCCATCTGCAATGCTTTGACCGTGAGGGCCGAGTCCGGCGACGTCGATATCGCCCAGCCCACAGGTTTGCGGGCGAACAGATCCAGCACTGCTGCCAGATAAGCCCAGCATTTTCCCGTCCAGATATACGTCACATCGCCGCACCAGACCTGATCCGGCGCGGTAACCGCGAACTGCCGGTCGAGATGGTTCGGTATTTCAATGTGTTCGTTCCCGCCGCGTTTGTATTTATGCGCCGGGACCTGGCAACTGGCGATATCCAGCTCTTTCATCAGCTTACCGGCCAGCCATCGCCCGAGTCTGACGCCCTTAGCGCTGACCATCGTGGCGATACTTCTCGCGCCAGCAGAGCCACCACTGGCGTTCCAGACTTCACTGACGAGACTCCGTTTAACGGCACGCTCGGCGTCAGAATCCCTGCCATTTTTACGAATGTAGCGATAACTGCTTCGGTGAACACCGAACAGCCGGCACAATGGCGCTACCGGGTAGTGCGCCCTCAGACTGTCTATTATCGTGAACTGTTCAGGGAGTCCGACATCAAGAGCGCGGTAGCCTTTTTTAGGATTTCATTCTCCATTTCAAGGCGTTGTATCCGTTTTCTCATTTCCCTGAGTTCAGTCTGCTCAGGCGTCAGAGGCAGCCCCGGGGGCGTTTTCCCCTGGCGCTCGATACGTAACGATTTTACCCGGCGGTTGATGGCGGAGAGGCTGACGTTCATCGCCTTAGCCGCCTCGCCGTGAGTGTAGTTCTGATCCAGGACCAGTTTTGCCGCTTCGACTTTAAATTCAGCAGTAAATGCTTTGCTCATTGGTTCACCTATAAGATGTTGAGGTGAGCATATCACCTCTGCTCAGGTGGCCAAATTCAGTGTGCCACTACAGTTCCGGCGATGGAGACACGTTTACTGCCTGTGCCTGGTATCAGTCACGGCGGTGTTTTACAGCTGCGTGGGCCGAATGTCATGTCAGGGTATCTGCGGGTCGAGAATCCAGGAGTGTTAGAGGTGCCACAAGCCCGCAATGTTGAGGGTGTGACAGAAGCGGGTTGGTATGATACGGGTGATATCGTCAGTTTCGATGCGCAAGGATTCTGCCATATTCATGGTCGGCTTAAACGCTTTGCTAAAATCGCAGGTGAGATGGTTTCGCTGGAAATGGTGGAGACCCTTGCGCGTCATGCTGCGCCTGCCGCACAACATGGTGCGGTAGTTAAGCCTGATGGCAGCCGGGGCGAGGCACTGGTATTGTTCAGTAATGACAACACGCTTAACCGGGAAATATTGCAACAGGCTGCCCGTGAACTGGCACTACCTGAGCTGGCCATTCCTCGTGATATTCGTTATATAGCACAATTGCCATTGTTGGGGAGTGGCAAAATCGATTATATCTCGCTGCGTCAGCTGATGGAGGAAGAAACCGATGGTAAGTAACAGAGGTCCGGTAAGCCTCTTCAGTAAAGGGATGAATGCAGTGCTTTGCGCTCAATTTCTTTCTGCCTTTGCTGATAACGCACTCTTGTTTACTATCCTCGCGGTGATTAAGCAGCTGGCTTATCCCGACTGGAGCCAGCCGGTACTTCAGATGGTTTTTGTCGCGACATATATTTTACTGGCACCGTTTGTCGGACAATTTGCTGATAGTTTTGCTAAAGGGCGGGTCATGATGTGCGCTAACACCCTTAAGTTGTGTGGTGCACTGGTTATCTGCCTGGGACTGGATCCCTTTATCGGTTATTCGCTGGTTGGTGTAGGCGCTGCTGCTTACTCGCCAGCAAAATACGGCATTTTCGGGGAGCTGACTTCCGGTGATAATCTGGTGAAAGCCAATGGATTGATGGAATCATCAACCATTGTGGCGATTCTTACCGGGTCGATTGCCGGCGGTATCCTGGCTGACTGAAATCTTACTGCGGGGCTGATTCTGTGTGCGGTAGCTTATGGTATGGCTGTGGTGCTGAACAGATTTATACCTTTGCTGCCAGCGGCGCGCCCTGGCCGTGGCTGGAAGCCTGGACATCTGTTAGGTGCATTTATTCAGGCTTGCCGGGTATTGTGGCGTGACGCTGATACGCGTTTTTCACTCTCTGGCACCAGCTTATTCTGGGGTGCGGGCGTCACCTTGCGTTTTCTGCTGGTATTATGGGTACCGATGGTGTTAGGGATCCCGGATAATACCACACCGACATTACTCAATGCGTTGGTGGCGGTTGGTATCGTTATCGGAGCCGGTATAGCAGCAAAATGGATAACGCTTTCCCGGGTTCAGCGCTGCATGCCTGCGGGAGTGTTGATTGGTATTATAGTGGTGCTGTTTACGCTGCAACAACACGTATGGAGTGCCTGTCTGTTACTGATTTTGATTGGTGTGTTAGGCGGTTTTTTTATCGTACCACTGAATGCGTTATTGCAAGTTAAAGGCAAGGAGAGCGTGGGGGCGGGTAATGCCATCGCGGTGCAGAATCTTGGTGAAAATGGCGCGATGTTACTGATGCTGGCGCTTTACTCACTGGCGGTGAAACTGTGCGCTTCGCCGGTGATAACCGGGGTGTGTTTCGGTGCGTTATTTACTCTGGCTATTGCCCTGCTTTGGGTGAGTTATCGAAAACAGGCAACCGTCCGCAAAGTGTGATGGAGTTTTACTCCACAAAGCATAACACCGAACCGGACAGACCGGTTCGGTGCGGTTATCAGGGAGCCGGGAAGGTGAAACGCTGATGGATAGCTTCCAGTTCTCCAAGCAGTTCAGGTGACAGCGTCAGATTAAAACTGTCGATGTTGGTCTGTAACTGTTCCAGCGTCGTCGCCCCGAGCAGTGTGCTGGCAACAAACGGCTGCTGCCGTACGAAAGCCAGCGCCATTTGTGCCGGGTTAATACCGTGCTGACGTGCCAGACTGACATATTCAGCGGTGGCAAGTTGTGCCTGGTGACCACTGTAACGGGTAAAGCGGCTAAAAAGGGTGTTACGGGCGTTGGCCGGGGCCGCGCCATCCAGGTATTTACCACTCAGTGTGCCGAAAGCCAGACAGGAGTATGCCAGGAGTTCGACGCCTTCATGCTGACTGATCTCTGCCAGCCCCACCTCAAAACTGCGATTGAGCAGGCTGTAAGGATTCTGAATAGAAACGATGCGCGGCAGTTGATGTTTTTCAGCCAGCTGCAGATAACGCATCACTCCCCAAGGCGTTTCATTCGACACGCCAATATAGCGTATTTTCCCTGCTCTTACCTGCTCGTTCAGTGCCTCAAGGGTTTCCAGTAAAGTTATCGTGCTGTTATTATCGCTGTAGTGATAATTGAGTTGTCCAAAACAGTTTGTCGGACGTTGTGGCCAGTGTAACTGGTATAAATCGAGGTAATCCGTGTTTAACCGCTGCAAACTGGCTTCAATTGCAGCACGGATATTTTTACGATCCAGCGCCTGTTGGGGGCGGATCGACGCATCAGCGCCTCTTACCGGGCCGGCGACCTTTGAGGCCAGAATAATTTTATCGCGACAGCCACGAGTTTTTAGCCAGCTTCCAATATAGCGTTCAGTGGCGCCCTGGGTTTCCGGACGCGGTGGAACGGGATACATCTCAGCGGTGTCAATCAGATTAATTCCACACTCGAGGGCCATATCTAATTGTGCATGGGCCTGTGCTTCGGTATTTTGCTCACCAAATGTCATGGTGCCCAGTCCCAATTGACTGATTTCCAGAGTGCTGTGGGGGATACGATGATAATGCATATACCGTTTTTCCTCTTGCGATTAAATCACTGGTCGGGTTGTCAGTGGAAGCTCATTCCCGCTAAACCAGCAACATGAAACGTCATACATCCGATTTTTCTTCACTGTTGTCAGTGATTGTCTGTGAATGGGCTTTTGATAATCCAGTGACAATCTTTCATTGACTACTGTGTTGTCAACTTCTGCGAAGCTGTAAACAGCTCTTGACTATAGCGGGGCAGACGAAGAACCGCAAAGCGGAGCTTCAGTACCAGAGCATCAGCACCGCTCATTGCATTGATTCAGCGCTCAATGATTGACGAAATATCGTCATGTGCGATGTGCTGTTTGTTGCCTTGTCTGTCAACATACACCATTTCTCCACTGCCAGGATCAACAGAGGGTTTTCCCTGCACCTGGATAACTTTGCCTTCGCGTGTGGCAATAACAAAATGACGGGTACATCCTGTAACAGCGAGCAGTATCATTCCGGAAAGCACTATCTACAGCCATTTCACGCCTTGCACCTCGTTTTATTGTCGGTGTGTTTCTCTATTATGTCTGAGCTGATGTTATCTTTTATTGTTTCAAAGGGGGAAGTTCTCAGTTTAGCCTGACTGTTTACAGTCTGTCTTCGTGGCAGAAACAGTCACTAACAAGTTGGCAGATTTTTCTGGTGCTTTTTTTCATATCACGGTTCACGATGAGCACAGTCAGAAATAGTGGTTATAACAAAAAATGACGGGCCAGCAGTGGCGCGGTGAAATTTTTTTTCAGGTAAAAGCCACGCGGTAACGTCAGGATGGGTTGTCCGTTTCGTCCGATGGCTTCTGTCAGCGCCTGACTGTTTGCTGCTTTGGGGCGAAGTTGCAAAACTTCACCATGCCGTGCGGTGATGGACTCTACCTCGCCCAGCACGATCATATCCATCAGCTCCTCCCAGTCGCGCTGTAGCCTACATTCTTCATCGTAATCCGGGCTCCATAACAAAGGTGTTCCCACCCGACGTTCACCCAGAGGAATCGCGCGATCACCCTGAACTGGTATCCACAGCACGCGTGATAGCTTATAACGCACATGACTCTCCTGCCAGCGAACACCTACATTTCCGGTCAGAGGAGCAACACAGACGAAGGTGGTTTCCAACGGACGACCCTGTAAATCGACCGGTATGGTTTTCAGCTCGACGCCGATAGCTGCAAAATCCTGTTCTGGTTTACTGCCCGCAGATGCACCGAGGCAATGCTCAAATAACATGCCTACCCACCCTTTATCTTTTTTCAGATTGGCGGGAATGTCGATGCCAGCCGCCGTGGCAATTTCACTCAGACTATATCCTGCCAGCTGTCCGGCTCTGTTGAGTAGCTCCTGTTCACTTTGAGGTGGAGTAAGGGTAGTTAACTTCACGAACGGATCCTACTGTTATTTGGTTATTAAATGAGCATCATTGTGTCAGCGATGACTCTGGCTGTGCGAACTTTTTTATCAGTAAAATAATAGCATGATAAACCATGCTTTTTTATTGGTTACCACACACCCTCCTGACGGTCACGGAACTGCCCGATACAGTTGTCGACAATCTTCAGTGCAATTTTGCACTATGTTATCCACAGATATGCGGGATAACCGGACAATTATTTTAATACTGTTTCTATTTACAGCCTTGACAGCCTCTGTTTTGACCTTTTTAGTCAGCTTTTATCTTTGTTCCTGTGGATAAAACAGGCGATGATTAATTTTTGCTCACTTTTGCAGATAAGAAATATGACACCGTAATGAATCAGCTGAAAACTTTTTTGAAGAAAATATTATTGTTTATTTACAATGTCTTAATTCATTTTTTTTTGACGCTCCGTGGTGACAAGAAAAGTTTTCCCCATATCATCGGTTAGTTCCTCACATATCTATCCACAGAAAAAGTGCATAACATCGTGCAAATGTGATGAAGATTGTCGATAACTCTCCCGGCTCACTCGGTTATGCAATGTGCTATTAATGATTTTTGCATGAAAGCAGTGGTTTACCGCCTGATTGGAGTATGAAACAATCAGCCAATCTAAGAGTTATGTTTGAGGTAGTCCAGTGATCGATGATGATGGCTACCGCCTGAATGTTGGCATCGTAATTTGTAACAAGCAGGGCCAGGTATTATGGGCGCGCCGCTTCGGTCAGCACTCATGGCAATTTCCCCAGGGTGGAATGAATCCCGGAGAGAGCCCGGAGCAGGCGATGTATCGCGAGTTGTTTGAAGAAGTGGGCCTGCATCGCCGCGATGTCCGTATTTTGACCTCGACCCGTAACTGGTTACGTTATAAGTTGCCAAAACGTTTGGTGCGTTGGGACACGAAGCCTGTCTGTATCGGGCAAAAACAGAAGTGGTTTCTTCTGCAATTTATCGGCAATGATGCTGAAATTAACATGCAAACCAGCAGTACACCTGAATTTGATGGCTGGCGCTGGGTCAGTTTCTGGTATCCGGTGCGTCAGGTAGTCTCTTTTAAGCGGGATGTATATCGCCGGGTGATGAAGGAATTTGCCGGGGTAACGATGTCACACCAGGAACACGCTGCACCGCGTAATATGGCATACCGACGCAAAAGGAGTTAAGCAGCACTCATCATGTTGATACAACTGCGCGAGATTGTTGAAAAAGTAGCCAGTGCACCACGTATTGCTGATGCATTGAATATTCTGGTGCAGGAAATCTGCCAGGCTATGGACACCGAGGTTTGTTCAGTCTATCTGGCTGACCATGATCGACAGTGTTACTACCTGATGGCCACGCGTGGACTGAAACTCCCGCGCGGAAGAACAGTGACCCTGGCTTTCAATGAAGGGATTGTTGGTCTGGTGGGCCGGCTGGCAGAGCCAATCAATCTGGCTGACGCGCAGAGTCATCCCAGTTTTAAGTATGTCCCCTCGGTTAAAGAGGAGAACTTTCGTTCTTTCCTCGGGGTGCCGATGATTCGCCGCCGTCAGTTACTGGGTGTGCTGGTTGTGCAGCAGCGGGTACACCGACAATTTGATGAAAGCGAAGAGTCTTTCCTTGTCACCCTTGCCACACAAATGGCAACCATTCTTTCCCAGTCACAGCTCAATGCACTGTTCGGTCAATACCGACAAACCCGCATTCAGGCTCTGGCCGCGGCCTCGGGCGTTGCCGTTGCTGAAGGGTGGGTAGACACTCTTCAGCCCTCGCTGGAGCAGGTTTTCGCCGCATCAACACTGGATACAGGACGTGAAAGAGAGCGTCTTTCTCTGGCGATTGACGAGGCAGCCAGTGAATTCAGGCGCTACAGCAAACGCTTCACCGCCAGTGTACAAAAAGAGAGCGCGGCAATTTTCGATCTCTACTCTCACCTGCTGAATGATGCTCGTCTGAAAAAAGATCTTTTCGCTGAGATAGACGCTGGTGCCGTCGCTGAGTGGGCGGTGAAAACCGTGATTGAAAAGTTTGCTGCTCAGTTTGCTGAATTGCAGGATAACTACCTGCGCGAGCGTGCTGGTGACTTGCGGGTGCTGGGACAACGTCTGCTATTTCATCTCGACGATACGCTGCAGGGCACACATGCCTGGCCGGAGCGTTTTATTCTTGTCGCCGATGAATTGACCGCCACAACCCTGGCGGAGTTACCTCATGAAAGGCTGGTGGGGGTTGTGGTACGCGATGGCGCTGCGAACTCTCATGCCGCGATTATGGTGCGTGCGATGGGGATCCCTACTGTGATGGGGGCTGATATTCAGCCGGAGATCCTCAATCACCGTCTGCTGATTGTGGATGGTTATCGTGGCGAAGTACTGATTGACCCTGAACCGGTATTAGTTCAGGAGTATCAGCGTCTGATCAGGGAAGAAAATGCGCTGAGCAGACTGGCTGATGATCTGCGGGACAAGCCAGCCCGGTTAAAGAGCGGTGAAAGTATCACGGTGATGCTGAATGCGGGTCTGAGTGCCGAGCATGAAAAGGCGCTGGGTGATGGTGTTGACGGTGTCGGCCTGTACCGTACCGAAATCCCTTTTATGTTACAAAGTGGCTTTCCCTCTGAAGAAGAGCAAGTTGCACAATATCAGGGCACGTTACAACTTTTCCTTGATAAACCGGTGACGTTACGCACCCTGGATGTCGGTGCCGACAAGCAACTGCCTTACATGCCGATTAGTGAAGAAAACCCCAGTCTTGGCTGGCGAGGGATTCGCCTGACCCTGGATCAGCCAGAAATTTTTCTGATCCAAGTGCGGGCGATGATGCGCGCTAATGTCGCCAGTAACAATCTCAGCATCTTGCTGCCGATGATCACTAGTATTGATGAAGTTGATGATGCTCGCCGGCTGATCGTGCGTGCGGCAGGTGAAGTAGAGGAGATGTTGGGCTACGTTATTCCGTTACCGCGTCTTGGCATTATGCTGGAAGTGCCGGCGATGGTTTACATGATCCCACACCTGGCGGGCAGAGTCGATTTTGTCTCCGTGGGGACCAATGATCTTACCCAATATGTGCTGGCGGTCGATCGTAACAATACCCGAGTGGCCAATTTATATGACAGTCTTCATCCGGCCATGCTCAATGTCTTAGCTTCGATTATCCACCAGTCAGCCTCTGTGGAGATTGCGGTGAGTTTATGTGGTGAAATGGCCGGGGATCCCATGAGCGTTGCACTGCTGGTTGGTATGGGATATCGCCAGCTGAGTATGAATGGACGCAATGTTGCGAGGGTGAAATATCTGCTTTCTCATTTGCATATCGATGAAGCAGAAAGACTGTCACAAGACTGCCTCATCGCGGCATCGACGAAAGAAGTGCGTCAAGAAGTATCTGATTTTATGGAGCAGCGCGGTCTTGGCGGGCTAATTCGTGGTGGACGTTAAAGCAAATATCCCGGTTGCACCGTGATTCCCCGCTGAGTGTGTTATGATGCTGCCCGCTATCCGTTAATATATGAGCCTCTATTCAGGGCTGACGCGAGACAGGGTAAACGATGACAAACAGCTATCTGGCTTTTCCTCAATTTGATCCGGTAATTTTTTCTGTTGGACCACTTTCTCTCCATTGGTATGGTTTGATGTATCTGGTGGGATTCGTTTTTGCGATGTGGCTGGCTCTTCGTCGGGCGAAAGCACCCGGCAGTGGCTGGAAAAAACAGGAAGTAGAAAATCTGCTTTATATTGGTTTTCTCGGGGTGTTCCTGGGTGGGCGTATAGGCTATGTCCTGTTTTATAATCTGCCTCTGTTTCTTGATAACCCGCTCTACCTGTTCAAAGTCTGGGATGGCGGTATGTCATTCCACGGCGGCTTACTCGGCGTGATTGTTGTAATGTTATGGTTTGCACACCGTACACACCGTCATTTTTTACAAGTCTCTGATTTTATTGCACCGCTTATCCCTTTCGGGCTGGGTGCCGGCAGATTGGGAAATTTTATCAACGGTGAGCTCTGGGGGCGTGTTGCGCCTGATTTTTCCTGGGCCATGCTCTTTCCGGGTTCGCGCAGCGATGATATCGCTCTGGTAGCAACTCACCCCGAATGGCAGAGTTTATTAACTACTTACGGTGTTCTGCCTCGTCACCCTTCACAGCTCTATGAGATGCTGCTGGAGGGGGTGGTATTATTTATCATACTGAATCTTTTTATCCGTAAAAAACGCCCTATGGGGGCAGTGTCAGGATTATTTTTAATCGGTTACGGCCTGTTCCGTATCGTTGTTGAGTTCTTCCGTCAGCCCGATGCGCAACTGGGACTATTTGATGACCTGATCAGTATGGGGCAGATCCTTTCACTGCCGATGATCGTTGTGGGTATCATCATGATGATTTGGGCCTATCGTCGTCATCCTGTCGGTACAGTCCAGGAGCAAAAATGAAGCAGTATCTGGCATTAATGCAAAAAGTGTTCGACGAAGGCACCGCGAAGCAGGATCGTACTGGCACGGGAACACGCTCTCTCTTTGGTCATCAGATGCGTTTTGACCTGCAGCAAGGGTTCCCGCTGGTGACGACTAAAAAGTGTCATCTTCGCTCTATCATTCATGAGCTACTCTGGTTTCTCAATGGCGATACCAATATCGCCTACCTGAAAGAGAATAAAGTCACCATCTGGGATGAATGGGCGGATGAGGCCGGAGATCTCGGCCCCGTGTATGGTAAGCAATGGCGAAGCTGGGGAGCCGCCGATGGTCGTCAGATTGATCAGCTAGCCACTGTGCTCAAGCAGTTGAAGCAGGATCCTGATTCACGCCGTATCATCGTTTCGGCGTGGAATGTCGGAGAACTGGATCAGATGGCGCTGGCTCCCTGCCATGCTTTTTTCCAGTTCTATGTCGCTGATGGTAAGTTATCCTGCCAGTTATACCAGCGCTCGTGTGATGTTTTTCTGGGCTTGCCTTTCAACATTGCCAGTTATGCTTTACTGGTTCATATGATGGCGCAACAGTGTGATCTTGAGCCTGGTAATTTTGTCTGGACAGGCGGGGATACCCACCTTTACTACAATCATCTTGAGCAGGCCGCTTTACAGCTGACGCGGGAACCACGTCCTCTGCCGACGCTGACTGTGCGTCGTAAACCTGACTCACTTTTTGATTATCAGTTTGACGATTTTATGATCGAGGGATATGACCCTCACCCCGCGATAAAAGCCCCGGTCGCGGTTTGATTACCGCTCTTTTTACGGGCAGGTATTATCCCTGCCTGTGAATTTCTCCGGTCTGATGCTTAGTTAAATGCAACACCCCGCAACAGACGCGCTCTCTTTGCCTGCCCGCCCGCTAAAGTAACCGCAACAGACTGTGCATCCTGCGGTTCACGATAAATAATCCGCCAATGAATAAATTACGTGGTTTTACTCTGGCGGAGTTGATGGTAGTGATGATGATTCTCGCCATCATGGGCGGTGTCTCGCTGCATAGCCGGCAGCGCTGGCAACAACACCAGCAGTTACTGCAAAATGCCCGACAAATACAACATTTCCTGATACGTCTTCGGCTGGACGCTCACTGGTACAACCGGGCAAGAGTTATCGACTGGAAGCCAGATAAGCCACATTGTCTGAAGGTTGTCGGTGGTGCTGATTGCAGGTCGCCAGGCCGTGACAGTGTGCTGGTTAAAACATCGCAGGTGATGATAGAGAGTATCACTGAAGGTATGGGGTTTTATGGTCGTGAAAATGTCGCGCGTCCCGGGAGGATCGTGATTCGTAATCCTTCTGGTTCAGTGCATATCATCGTATCAACACGAGGGCGGGTGAGACTATGTCACTACAGCGAAGCGCCTTGTTAACTTCAGACAGTGGCTTTACGCTGACTGAAATGCTACTGGCACTGGCTCTCAGCAGCGTATTGTTTCTGGCGGCTGGCAGATCACTTCCCGCGTTGCATCAGCTCACGCTACGTAGCGGTCTGACATTTCAGCTGCATGAAGAATTACAGCAAATCATGGCGGTTATCGGGAAAACGCTACAGCGAGCGGGATATTGTCCCATCCGCTGTACAAAGGAGGCGCTTATCGTGAGTAAACAGTGCCTGCTGGTGCGCCTTGTCGATGTCACCGATGAAGCATCATCCCGTGAGCAACCGGCCTATGTGGGTTTTCGTTTTCGTGAAGGAAATATTGAAACACAGCGTAATATTCATCACTGTGGGGGGAGTGGCTGGGAAAGAATCAATGACCCGGCCACGATAGTGGTGGATGATTTTGTTATTACGCGCCAGCAACGGCTAACAGCTATCACACTGGCGGTCCATTTGCGTGCATTTCCCTTTGTCCGCTTACGTTTGCAGCGCCTGATAGCGAGCCATAATTTATGAACGGTCAGCGTGGTGGCGCATCACTGACCGCAGTTGTGTTACTCTTACTGCTCGCGACAGGCTTGTTGCACGCATTTCAGCAACAGGCAATGGGATCATTACACTTGGTGGCTGACGAGAAACATTATATTCAGCAGGCATTAATGGCTGACTCGGCACTTGCCTGGGCCACTCGCGTTGAGTGGCGGGAAATAGTATCAGGCTGGCGTTGTCAGACAGAAAGAGAAAGTGGTTTACGCGCCTGTATCAGCCAGCCGTATCCCGAACGTATTCTGCTGCGTGGTGATACAGGAGAAGGGACCCTTGCACATTACCGTTGGGTACGCTGGTTTAGCTCCCGTGGTGCTGTAAACTGGCAGCCTCATGGCTGGCTCGATTACTGCCCTCTTAGCGATGCCCGACTGTGCGAACCGGCAAACAGCGATGAATAGTCAGCGAGGCAGTAGCCTGCCGGAGGCATTAATCGCCTTGCTGTTGTTTGCCATCAGCATGTGTGGCCTGATGGAGTACCATCAGAGCGTGGTTCAGGGCGGGAGACAGCTTTATGCGCAACGTGAGGCATGGCGTCAGGCGTATCAAAGCTTGCAGATCGCCGGGCAAAAAGTGGGATCAGAGAGCTATCGCCTCACCAGTGGACCAGGTCATTGTCAGTGGTATCATAGCTTAGTGATCTCGTCCTATGGTAACCAGACTGAATTTAAGAAACTTGTCTGCTTAGACTGACTCTGAAGGTGCGCTCAGCTTTAATAAGGGCGGAAAGGCAAAGAGTCTGGATACGACGTTTGTGTGGTGAATGCAGTAAAACAGGTACAGGTCACAGGCATGTTTACAGTCTATCATTCTAACCAGTTAGCGTTGCTGAAAATGCTTGCATCATCTTTGATCGCAGGCCAGCCCTTACGCGATCCTTTTCAGTCAGAAGTAGTGTTAGTACAAAGTCCGGGGATGGCACAGTGGCTACAAATTGAACTTGCAGAGCAGTTTGGTATTGCCGCCAATATTACCTTTCCACTTCCTGCCACCTTTATCTGGGATATGTTCGTTACCGTACTGCCGGGTATACCGAAAGAGAGTGCCTTTACCAAATCGGCCATGAGCTGGAAACTGATGGCAATATTGCCGGAAAAACTGGCAAATCCGGGGTTCACTCTGCTGAAAACTTATTTGAGTGATGACAGTGATCAGCGCAAGTTATTTCAGCTGGCTTCGCGCATCGCCGACCTTTTTGACCAGTATCTGGTTTATCGGGCTGACTGGCTCAACCTTTGGCAACAGGGAAAAAGAGTCAGTGAGTTAGGTGATGAGCAGGAGTGGCAGGCTGTTTTGTGGTGTGAACTGGTGGAGTACACCGAGCGACATGAGCAACCAAAATGGCATCGCGCTAACCTCTATGCACAATTTATCTCTACCCTGGAGAACAGCACAGAGTGTCCGGCGGGTTTGCCTGACAGGGTCTTCATTTGTGGTATTTCTGCTTTACCACCGGTTTATCTCCAGGCCCTGCAAGCTCTGGGAAAACATATTGATATCCATCTGTTATTTACTAATCCCTGTCGCCACTACTGGGGTGACATTCAGGATTATGCCTTTCTGGCAAAATTGCAAAGTCGCCGCCGCCAGCATTACACTCAGGGGCATCAGGTATCACTGTTTGATTCTGCAGAGCCACATACTCTGTTCAATGAACAGGGAGAGCAGCAACTGAGTAACCCGCTGCTGGCTTCCTGGGGCAAACTGGGGCGCGATAATCTTTACCTGTTAGCGCAGGCTGAGAGTCTGGAAATCGATGCTTTTGTTGATATTGACCCTGATACGTTGCTCCGGACTGTACAGCGTGACTTACTTGAGCTGGAAGACCACGCCGTGATCGGACTGAGCCGTGAGTCATGGTCAGAAAGCAGTAAAAAACGTCTGCTGCGAAGTGAGGATGATTCACTGCGGGTTCATGTTTGCCACAGTCCCCAGCGTGAAGTCGAAATTCTGCAAGATTGTCTGCTGGATATGATGGTCCGCGATCCTGAGTTAGCGCCACGAGATATTATTGTCATGGTGGCTGATGTCGATGCTTACACGCCTTTCATCCAGTCAGTATTCGGCAGCACCCCATCAGAGCGTTATGTGCCTTTTTCCATCTCTGATCGTAGCGCAGCGCAAATGCATCCGGTAATCCAGGCGTTTATTACTTTGCTTGGATTGCCAGAAAGTCGTTTTACCGCTGAAGATGTGTTGACCCTGCTGGAAGTGCCTGCGCTGGCCAACCGTTTCTCTATCGATGAAGAGGGGTTAAAACGACTGCGTGATTGGGTAGTTGCTTCGGGTATTCGCTGGGGGCTGGATGATGACACCATGCTGGCGCACTCACTGCCAGTGACCGGACAACACACATGGCAGTTTGGATTAACCCGGATGTTGCTTGGTTATGCGATGCAAAGTGAGGCGGGGAGCTGGCGTGCGGTGTTACCCTTTGATGAATCCAGTGGTCTGATTGCTGAACTGGCCGGACATCTGGCTCAGTTGCTGGCATTACTGCATAAATGGCGTGCGCAATTGACCACCCTACGTACGCTTACTGAGTGGTTACCCCTGTGTCGGACATTAATTGATGATTTTTTTACCACTGACGCTGAGGCTGATGCTGCTTTAACCTTGCTGGAAACGCAGTGGCAGCGGCTACTGAAGCAGGGAATAGAGGCGGGGTATCAGCAACCTATTCCGATATCCCTGCTGCGTGATGATCTGCATGGGCGGCTGAATAATGAGAGGATAAGCCAGCGTTTTCTCGCCGGGCCAGTAAATTTTTGTACTCTTATGCCAATGCGTTCAATCCCATTTAAAGTGGTCTGTCTGCTCGGGATGAATGATGGTATCTATCCGCGGACATTACCCCCGCTGGGTTTTGATCTGATGAGCCAGAAACCGCGTAAAGGAGATCGTAGCCGGCGTGATGATGATCGCTATTTGTTTCTTGAAGCGCTCAACGCCGCACAACATCGGCTCTATATCAGCTATATTGGTCGCTCGGTCCAGGACAATACTCCCCGTTTTCCCTCTGTTCTGGTCAGTGAGCTGCTGGAGTATGTCAGTCAGAGTTTCTGCCTGCCGGGTGATGAAAAGCGGGATGTGGATAGCAGTGCTGCTGGCGTGATGCGTCATCTGCATATTCAGCACTGTCGTACGCCGTTTGCGGCAGAGAACTTTATACCGCAGGCCACCTTCTGCAGTTATGCCAGCGAATGGTTACCTGCGGCCGCCGGAGAGGGGGATGCGCAAGCCGCTTTTGTACAGCCGTTACCGGCACTGACGCTGACTGAATTGCGTGTTGAACAGTTGATCGCATTCTGGCGGCATCCGGTACGGGCTTTTTTCCGTCAGCGATTAGGGGTTACTCTGGTTCAGGAAGAAGATGAGTTGCCGGATACAGAACCTTTTACGCTCGATAACCTCAGTCGTTATCAATTAAATAACCTGTTGCTGAATGCGCTGGTCGAAGGTACTTCAACCGAACAACTCTATCTGCGTCAGCGGGCTGCAGGGCATCTGCCTTACGGACCTTATGGTCAGCTGTTCTGGCAGCAGCAATGTGACGATCTTAGTGAACTGGCCTCCCTTATTCGTGATCAACGTCAGCCTGGTGAATATCAGGAAATAGCATTGAATATCAAAGGAATAATCCTGACAGGATGGTTGCCCGATGTGCAAAGCGATGGCTTACTACGCTGGCGGCCCGGCACACTCAATTTTAGTGACGGACTGGCGGTATGGATCGAACATCTGGTCTATTGTTCACAGGGTGGCGGAGGTACCAGCCGTATGTATGGTCGACAGCAGAGTGCCTGGTGTTTCCCGCGACTCTCGCCGGAATTTGCTGGTGAACAACTAGAAATGATGATTGAGGGTTACCTGCAGGGTATGTCGCAACCCTTGCTGTTACCATTGAAAAGTGCCGGAGCCTGGATCAGCAGTTGTTATGATAAACAGAGTGGTCTCATCATCCAGGATGAAATGACGCAACAGAAAGCGCAAACTAAATTTAATCAGGCGTGGCAGGGGGGTTATCAAACTATCGGAGAGATCAGTGACCCCTATCTGGCGCGGTTGTTACGCAGAATGGATGAGCATCACTGGCAGGAGATTATGCATCATGCTACACGCTGGTTATTACCGCTGTTACAACACCATAGTGGTGAAGAAACCTAAGCCTTTATACTGGCACTGAAGATGAAATATCAGCGTGCCAGAGTTGTGATGCGGTTACATAAAATTGAATCTCTGAGGAGTGCGGATGCGTCATTATTTCAGCTATATCATCATGCTGCTATTGTTGCTAACCAGTGGCAGAGTCACGGCGGCAGACAATGCTGGATGGCAACCGGTTGAACAATTGATCCGTAAAAGTGAGCAGGATCCCCGTCATTACCAGGCGATTACCCTCAGTAATGGAATGAACGTCCTGTTAGTGTCAGACCCGCAGGCAACAAAATCGCTTGCCGCGTTAACCATACCGATTGGATCACTGGATAACCCCACCCAACAACAAGGTCTTGCGCATTATCTTGAGCATATGGTGTTGATGGGTTCGGTGCGTTATCCCCAACCAGATGCACTGGCCGGGTTTCTGAAAAAGCATGGTGGTAACCACAATGCCAGCACAGCCTCATACCGTACTTCATTTTATCTTGAGGTGGAAAACGATGCGCTTGAACCCGCACTCGCCAGACTGGCTGACGCAATTGCCGCCCCTTCACTTGATCCTCTTTATGCCGATCGTGAACGTCACGCCGTTAACGCTGAGTTGACGATGGCACGCTCGCGTGACGGGCTCCGTATGGGGCAGGTGACAGCGGAAACCCTCAATCCTTCTCACCCTGGTGCACTGTTCTTTGGAGGGAACCTGGAAACCCTCAGTGATAAACCTGGAAGTCAGTTACATCAGTCACTGGTTGATTTTTATCAGCGTTATTACTCAGCCAATCTGATGAAAGCGGTGATTTACAGCAACGCATCTTTGGCTGAGATGAAACTGATGGCGGTAAAAACATGGGGACGGGTAGCTAACCGTCATACGCTACTGCCCGAAATTGGCGTACCGGTCGTGACAGACAAAGAGCGCGGGATAATGATTCATTATGTTCCTGCTCAGCCGCATAAACAGTTAAAAATTGATTTTATCATAGACAACAACAGCTCACAGTTCCGCAGCAAAACGGATACCTTGATTTCCTATATGTTGAACAACCGGACTAAAAATACGTTGTCTGACTGGTTGCAGCAGCAGGGACTTGCCGAAGGGATCAGTGCTGGGGCTGACCCCATGCTGTATCGTAATTCGGGTGTCTTTACCATCTCGGTCAGCTTAAAAGATAAGGGGCTGGCTGAACGTGATCGTGTTATTGCCGCCGTGTTCAGTTATTTGCAATTACTCAAATCAGCAGGGATTGATAAGCGTTACTTTGATGAAATGGGCAGAGTGCTGAACATTGATTATCGTTACCCTTCCATCACACGCGATATGAATTACATTCAATGGCTGGCCGATATGCTGTTGAGGGTACCAGTGGAGCATGTGCTGGATGCCCCCTATCTGGCTGACGACTATAACCCGGCAGCGATAGCCAGACGATTGTCAGAAATGACCCCGGAAGCGGCGAGAATCTGGGTTATCAGTCCGAATGAACCGCATAATAAACGTGCTTATTTTGTTGATGCGCCTTATCAAATGGAAAAAATAACCGCGGCTGAATTCGAACAGTGGCAGCAGTTAGCTGGCAAGGTTGCGTTATCACTACCGACACCTAATCCTTACATTGCTGATGACTTCACTCTGGTAACTCAGCCAGCGAAAGCTTTGCTTCCTGAAACATTAGTTGATCAGCCTGGATTCAGAGTTCGTTATACGCCATCGCAACTGTTCGCTGACGAACCGAAAGCGATGCTCACCCTGACGTTACGTAATCCGCAGACGATGAGTAATGCTAAAAATCAGGTGTTATATAGTCTTAATGACTATCTGGCCGCGCTGGCAACTGATGCTTTACGCTCTCAGGCCTCAATAGCCGGAGTCAACTTTTCGACGACTGAAAATGGTGGCGTCACGTTTACACTCAGTGGATTTACACAATATCTTCCTACGCTGACAGAAGCGCTGCTACGTGATTATGCTAATTACCAGACTGATGAACAGCAACTGGCGCAAGCAAAAGCCTGGTATCTGGAGCGACTGGATGCGGCTGAACGTGGTAAAGCATTTGAACAAGCATTGCAACCAGCACAACTGGTTTCGCAGCTACCTTATATTCAACGGCGGGAACGACGAGCGGTTATTCCTGATATCACACTTGCTGATCTCAAGCGTTATCGGTTGATGCTGCTGCAGGAGGCGACCCCAGACTTACTGGTGGTGGGAAATATGGCACCTGGCAGCGTGAAAAAGCTGGCACAAAGCCTGAAAAACATCACTGGCAGTCAGGGAAAGAGATTCTGGTATGGTGATGATGTAGTGATTGATAAAAAAATCGCGGCAGATTTCCAGCGCGCTGCCAGCAGCACAGATTCAGCACTCGCCGCACTGTATGTGCCGCTGAATGAAAATGAATATCAGGGTATGGCAAAAAGTATGCTGCTTAGTCAGATAATACAGCCATGGTTTTACAATCAATTACGCACGGAAGAGCAACTTGGTTATGCGGTATTTACTTTTCCTGGCACGGTAGGGCGCCAGTGGGGCATCGGTTTTCTGTTACAAAGCAATGTCAAACAGCCAGCTGCTTTACTGGCACGTTTTCAGGCATTTTATCCCGTGGCTGAGGCGAGGCTGCAGGCACTGAAAGAGGAAGAGTTTTCGCAATATCAACGTGCGTTGATCAATGATCTGGAACAACGTCCGCAAACGGCAGAAGAAGAAGCAGGACGACTCAACCGCGATTTTGATCGTGGTAATTTGCAGTTTGACTCTCGTGAAAAACTGATTGCCAGTTTGCGGCAGCTGACGTTGCCGGACTTACAGCGTTTTTTCCAGCAGGCTGTGATGAAACCTGACGGTCTGACTCTGTTATCGCAGATAGCCGGCAGTCAGCACGATGCAAAGGATTACGCGTTACCTGAAGGGTTTACTACCTGGAGTGATATCTCTGCGTTTCAGCGCACACTAAGTGTGAAAAATATCGAACCATGAGTGATTCAATGACTGCACTTGATCCCTTAACATTGCCATTAAAAGGGGTCACCTTAATTGAAGCCTCAGCGGGCACGGGAAAGACCTTCACCATCGGGGTATTATACCTGCGTTTGCTGCTTGGGCTGGGAGGTAAGACCGCATTCTCGCGTCCTCTGTCGGTCGGAGAGATCCTGGTGGTCACCTTTACTGAGGCCGCCACTGCCGAGTTACGCGGGCGTATACGTACAAACATTCATGAGATGCGTATTGCCTGTATTCGTGGCCACAGCGAGCACCCAACTCTGACAGCCTTACTTGAACAACTTAATGACTTACACTCAGCTGCCGCTATTTTACTGGCAGCAGAGAGACAGATGGATGAAGCGGCGATTTTTACCATCCATGGCTTCTGCCAGAGAATGCTCAATATGAACGCCTTCGAGTCAGGAATGCTCTTTGAGCAACAACTGCTTGAAGATGAGCTACCGTTACGCCGTCAGGCTGCAGAAGATTTTTGGCGGCGTTTCTGTTATCCGTTACCTGTCGATGTGGCAAGACAGGTAGCGGCATTGTGGAGTGGGCCTGAGCAGCTACTGAATACACTTTCGTCGTGGCTGTCTGCAGAGAGTCTGACGCTACGTGATCCGGTAGATATCAGCCAGTCACTGATCGAAAAACACCAGCAAATTATCGCAAGTATCGAACAGATAAAAGCCGCCTGGTTACAGGCTGAAGATCTGCTGACGATAATCAGTACATCGGGTGTAGACAAACGTAGCTACAGCAGCAAACACCTGCCAAACTGGTTAACTCTGATCAGTCACTGGGCAAATTCAGAGACAACGGATTACCATTGCCCCAAAGAGCTTGAACGTTTCGCTCAATCTGTGTTGATTGATAAAACCAAAAAGGGGGAGGCACCCCGTCATCCGATTTTTAGCGCGATTGATCTGTTTTTGGCAGAATCCCGCTCTCTGAGAGAGCTGGTCATTGCTAAAGCGTTAACAGAAATTCGGCACTCAGTAGCTCAGGAAAAACAGCGTAAAGGATACCTGGGTTTTGATGACCTGTTGAGCAAATTTGATAGGGCGTTGCAACAACCTGCAAATGTCGCGTTAGTGGAGGCGGTACGTCAGCGCTACCCGGTCGCTTTTATTGATGAGTTTCAGGATACCGATCCGCAGCAGTATCGTATTTTCAGTACGCTCTATCAGCAGCAGCCAGAGTGTGGCTTATTGTTAATCGGTGATCCTAAACAGGCTATTTATGCTTTTCGCGGCGCTGATATATTTACGTATATGAAAGCACGCCGTGAAGTGAGTGCGCACTATACGCTGGGGGTGAACTGGCGTTCTTCAGTCGCTATGGTTGAAAGCGTCAACGCGCTTTTTTCTCGTCTGGATACGCCTTTTCTATTTCACGACATCCCTTTTCAACCAGTACGTGCCGCAGAAAAAAATCGGGATTTAGCGTTTATATTGCACGGCGAGATCCAGCCTGCAATGACGTTGTGGTTACAACCCGGCCCCGGTGTTACGGTGCATGAATATCAACAGTGGATGGCCGCACAAAGCGCCCGTAATATTGCCAGCTGGTTAAAGGCGGGTGAGCAGCAACAGGCATTGATTGGACGTGGAGAGCAGCAGCGCGCTGTTACTGCGGCTGATATTACTATTCTGGTGCGCAGCCGACATGAGGCGCTTATCATGGGCGAGGCGCTGACGCGCCTGGCGATCCCTTCGGTCTATTTATCCAATCGTGACAGCGTCTTTTCCACACCAGAGGCACAGGAAGTACTCTGGCTGCTGCAAGCAGTACTGACACCAGAGCAGGAACGCACGTTACGAACTGCACTGACCACCACCATCCTGGGTATGGATGCGCTGACGCTGGACAGGCTCAATCAGGATGAGCAAGCCTGGGATGCACTGGTGACGGAATTTGACCACTATCGTCAGCGCTGGCTAAAACGCGGTGTATTACCTATGCTGCGCGAGTTGATGGTTATCCGTCATATTGCCGAAAATTTGCTGGCATCACCGAATGGTGAGCGGCGACTCACCGATTTTTTACATCTCGGTGAATTACTTCAGGAGGCGTCTGTTGCACTGGATAGCGAACACGCGTTACTGCGTTGGTTAGCACAAGAGATCGCACATCCCGATGGCCAGGCAGTGAGCCAACAGCTGCGCCTGGAGAATGACAAACATCTGGTGCAGATAGTGACTATACACAAGGCCAAAGGACTAGAGTATCCGCTGGTGTGGTTACCTTTTGTTGCCAATTTTCGCGAAACCACTCAGGCGATTTACCATGATCGTCAAAACTTCGCGACTTTTCTTGATTTACATAATCATGAAGAGAGCGTGGCACTGGCAAAACAGGAGCGCCTGGCCGAAGATTTACGTTTGCTGTATGTAGGTGTGACACGGGCAGTCTGGCATTGCAGTATTGGTGTGGCACCTGTGATACGGGGTAATCGTAAGAAAGAGGGAGTCAGTGATGTTCACCTCAGTGCTATCGGTTATCTGCTGCAGCAGGGGGTGGCTGCAGAGGCGGTTCAATTAGAGCAGCAGGTATGCTGTATGTCAGAGAGCACTCCCGGTATTGCAGTGATAAATCATAGCAGTGGGGTGGTTGAGCCCTGGCATCCGTTGCAACAGCACGTTGAGAAACCCGCTACACGGCCGTTGACCCGACGTTTTTCTGACCACTGGCGAATCACCAGCTATTCAGGATTACAACAACAGGGACACAGTAGCCTGTTTGATTCGCTGCCGAATATTGACCACGATGCAGCCGGTGAGCAGCAGCAACTACGTGACACGTTGCTGACAGCACATACCTTCCCGCGCGGAGCTGCCCCTGGTACCTTTTTGCATAGTCTGTTCGAGCAACTTGATTTCTCTCAGCCCGTGGATAATAGCTGGCTTGAAGCGCAACTCAGCGATAACGGTTTTGATACGGTGTGGCTGCCGGTGTTCAGTGACTGGATAAATCACATATTACAGGCTCCACTGGGTGAAAATGGCCTAACGTTAGCGCAGTTAACGCCTTCACAAAAACAGGTAGAACTGCAATTTTACCTGCCGCTGCAGCAGATGCTTTATGCGCCTGATCTGGATGCACTGACTAAGGCTTACGATCCTCTGTCGGCAAGCTGTCCTCCGCTGAGCTTTCCCCAGGTACAGGGGATGCTGAAAGGATTTATTGATCTGGTGTTTGTCTGGCAGGGCAAATATTATTTGCTCGACTATAAATCTAACTGGCTGGGTGACACAGCGGAGCATTATACACCACAGGCGATGGCACAGGCGATGCAGTCCCATCGTTACGAGTTGCAGTACCAGCTTTATACACTGGCTCTGCACCGTTATTTACGTCATCGCATAGCTGACTATCATTACGAGAGCCACTTTGGTGGTATCTATTACCTTTTCCTGCGCGGCATCGATGGCAGTGCGGGGGAGCAAGGGATATTTCGTACCCGCTTACCCTATACCTTCGTCGAGCAACTCGATGTTTTATTTGCTGGTGAAACAGAAGAAAAGTCATGACAACACTGCCCTCCCTGCTGCAAATAGCCTGCGAATCTAACCTGTTACGTCCTCTGGATGTGCAATTCGCCAGAACGCTGGCCGATGAGACGCAGCCAGCGTTGATGCTGGCTGCCGCACTGGTCAGTGCGGAGTCAGGGAAGGGGCATGTCTGCCTTCCTTTGTCACTGTTGAGCATGGAGACATGCTTTGACGGGCGGCAGCCTGAGCTGGCAGAGCAACTTTGGCAGGCTGCCGGGTATCCTGAATGGCATGCTTATCTGCCGGCTTGTGAAGCGGTGGGGGATGGTCGTCAGGCTACACCGTTGGTGTTATGTCAGCAGCGTCTCTACCTCCATCGTCTGTGGCAGGCTGAGGGGGAGATAGTCAGATTTATTCACCAGCAGCGTAGTGCGCCGCTGCCATCAGCGGTGGTGAGAAGTGTGCTGGATCGTTACTTTGGCCAACAGACAGATAACTGGCAAAAAGTAGCCGCCGCAGTGGCGATCACCCGACGAGTATCGGTGATTTCAGGTGGACCGGGTACCGGAAAGACCACAACGGTTGCCCGATTGCTGGCGGTTCTGATTGAACTGTCGCCACCGGGATTACGTATCAGACTTGCCGCGCCAACCGGAAAAGCGGCCGCACGATTAACCGCTTCTTTAGGTGATGCTTTGCAGGCGCTGCCACTCTCGGCAGAGGAAAAACAACGCTTTCCGGTTGATGCTGTGACACTGCATAGATTGCTCGGACTCACTCCCGGTAGCCAGCAACGGCGTTATCATGCGCAGAATCCGCTCCACCTTGATCTGCTGGTGGTTGATGAAGCATCAATGGTTGATTTACCGATGATGGCAGCGCTAATCGCTGCTTTACCCGTTCATGCCAGTATTATTCTACTCGGTGACCGTGATCAACTCGCATCAGTAGAGGCTGGCGCAGTGCTGGGTGATCTTTGCCAATGCGCTGAGTTAGGCTACAGCGAGGCGCGTGCGCAGGAACTGGAAATGCTGACAGGGTGTCAGGTGGCGGGTAATACGCAACCACAATTACTGGCAGTGCGTGATAGCCTCTGCCTGCTGCGAAAAAGCTACCGCTTCGCTGATTCTTCCGGTATCGGGCAGCTTGCTGCTGCGGTTAATCAGGGGGAGGTGGCCCGGGTTGACGCACTTCTTGCCGGGGATTTTTCCGATCTCTCCTGTCAGCCGTTGCGCGATAAAGATGACTATCTGCAGATGTTGCAGCAGTCTGTTGAGGGATATCGGCACTATTTGCTGGCGATTGATAGCGGGGCTTCGGCAGATGAGGTTCTCAGTCAGTTCAGCCGTTTCCAGTTGTTGTGTGCTTTGCGTGAAGGACCGTTCGGTCTGCAGGGATTAAATCAACGTATTGAAGCCAGTCTCAACACGGCCGGATTAATTTTTCGTCCCCCGCAGGGAATGAGTAAATGGTACAACGGTCGTCCGGTGATGATTTCACGCAATGACAGTGCGTTGGGGCTGTTTAATGGAGACGTAGGTATTGCCATGACAGATGCGGAGGGTGTGATAAAAGTGTGTTTCAGATTACCGGATGGACGAATACGGGAAGTGCTCCCACACCGTCTGCCTGCCCATGAAACAGCATTTGCTATGACAGTACACAAAGCTCAGGGTTCAGAATTTGAGCATACGATGCTGGTATTACCCAGCAAGTTTTCGCCGATACTGACGCGGGAACTGATCTATACGGCAATTACGCGTGCAAAATCCCGTTTGACACTGTTTACTGATAACGCCATCCTCAAAAAGGCACTGGCGTTACGTACTCTCAGACGCAGTGGTCTGGTGGACAGATTACGCTCACTCTCATGAAAGCCTGGCAGCGCTCTCACGACTGCCACGGCTCTCATACTTTACGGGAATCACGCAAATCAGCCATCAGCACTTTAGAACGACGTTGATAGTTGTACATCCTCTTTTTGCTCTCAGGCAACATTTCGATATCTACTGGTGTAAAGCCACGCTCCTGGAACCAGTGAATACTGCGTGTGGTGAGCACGAACAGTTTTTTTAGTCCCATCAGTCTTGCCTGTTGAGCGATACGCTCAAGCAATACTTCTCCGCGTGAAGAGCTACGGTAATCAGGATGCACCGCGACACAGGCCATTTCACCAATTTCCTCTTCAGGAAAAGTATATAAAGCGGCACAGGCAATGGTGAGATTATCTCGTTCGATGATGGTGAATTTATCGATCTCCATTTCCAGCTGTTCGCGTGAGCGACGCACCAAAATGCCTTGTTGCTCAAGAGGATGAATTAATTCAAGGATCCCACCGATATCATTAATGGTTGCCCGACGGATCTGCTCGGCACTCTCCATGACAATCTGGGTACCGATACCATCGCGGGAAAAGAGCTCCTGGAGCAATGCACCATCTTCCTGGTAACTGATCAGATGGCAACGTCGTACCCCACTGCGGCAGGCTTTGACTGCTCCACGCAGAAAACGGACAGTACTGGAGAGATAATCTTCATCGGCTTCCAGCTCATCAATGCGTTGTTGGGCATCGGCCGGGAACAATTCTGAGATGACATTGCCCACCTTGTCACTGACACCCTGTTCGGCACAAAACCCAATCATCTTTTCTGCATGAAGTTTGATTGCCAGCTGCGTGGCTACCTCTTCTGACGTGAGATTGAAGCTTTCACCTGTTACTGAAACAGCAACAGGACCAAGTAATACAATCGCGCCACTGTCCAACTGACGATGGATTGCCTCTTCATCAATGCGTCGAATACGACCGGTATGACAATAATCGACCCCATCATCCACCCCTAACGGTTGTGCGATGATAAAATTGCCACTGACAACATTAATATGGGCGCCCTGCAGAGGGGTATTATTGAGACTCATCGACAGACGTGCGGTGATATCAAGTTGCAACCGACCAGCAGCCTGTTTGACTTGCTCCAGAGATTGCGCATCTGTAACTCTGGTATGCTTGTGATAGACAGGCTCAAGTTGATGTTCGGCAAGATTGGCATCAATCTGGGGGCGGGCACCATACACCAGTACCAGGCGAATTCCCAGACTGTGCAACAGGCCGATATCGTTAATAATACTTGAAAAGTTCTCGTGTCCGATCGCTTCGCCGCCCAGCATAATGACAAAGGTTTTCCCCCGGTGGGCATTGATATAGGGAACCGTATGGCGAAACCCCTGAACCAGTTCGGTACTCCGTTCTTTCACGCTAACTCCTCATGAATTATTATTCGGTAAAAATGTATTTTTATTCTTTTTATGATGAGAAGCAAGAGAATAAAATGTTGGGGAATCACTGTGCTATAGTGGGAGCCTGGCTGGCTCTTTGCATTTATTGACTTTTTTGCAGATGACATCACCATACCGATTGGGTAGAGTTTTCGCCCATGATGTTTATCGCGTTATTTAATCATATCAATACGGACATGAGATGAGCGATTTTCCCTGCTCTCAACGTCGCCGCTGGCTGAAAATTGCAGGTGCTGTTTGCCTGCTGAGCATCAGCCGGGTTGGTGTTGCCGCGCCTGGGGTGATTGCTATTCGTAGCTGGCCCTCAGCAACCTATTCCAGGGTGACGATTGAGTCCTCTGTTCCGCTGCATTATAAACAATTTATGCTGAGCGACCCACCAAGACTGGTGATAGATCTTGCTCAGATGTCGCTTAATCCGGTATTGAAAACCATCAGTCAGCAATTACAAGCTGATGACCCATATATTAAACAGGCGCGAGCCGGGCAATTTGACCCAGAAACCGTGCGTTTTGTACTGGAATTGAAACAAGCAGTTTCACCACGTATTTTCACGCTTGCTCCTGTGGCTGGCATTCGTCATCGATTGGTTATTGATCTCTATCCGCAGCATAAAGCGGTTCAGGATGATCCGCTGCTGGCATTGCTGGAAGAGTATAATCAGGGGGAGCTGGCGAAAGATCAGCCCGTGAGGGCGGCACTGCCAGGGCGCGCCGGACGGGACAGACCGTTGACTGTCATGATAGATCCGGGGCACGGTGGCGAAGATCCCGGTGCGATAGGTAAAAATAAAACCCGTGAAAAAGACATTGTATTGCAAATAGGTCGTCGTCTGAAAACATTGATCGATAAAGAGCCGGCAATGAGGGCTCTGATGACCCGTAATGAAGATATTTTTATTCCGCTAAAAGTCAGGGTAGCAAAAGCGCGGAAACAACGGGCAGATCTCTTCATTTCGTTGCATGCTGATGCTTTTACTCAGCGCTCTGCGCGAGGATCATCAGTATTCGCGCTCTCTAAAAATGGGGCTACCAGTACGGCAGCCCGCTATTTAGCGCAAACACAGAATGCATCGGATTTGGTTGGTGGAGTAAGTAAAAGTGGCGATCGTTACCTCGATCATACGTTGTTTGATATGGTGCAGAGTCGGACGATTGTCGATAGTCTCGCGTTGGGAAAAGAAGTATTAAAAAGGATGGGGCAGGTTAACCGATTACATAAAAAAACAGTGGATCAGGCTGGATTTGCAGTACTTAAAGCACCAGATGTTCCCTCGATACTGGTGGAAACAGCCTTTATCAGTAATCCGGAAGAAGAGCGTAAATTACGAACGGCAGCTTTTCAGCAACAAATAGCACAGGCGATACTACAAGGTATAAAAGGCTATTTTGCCGGAACAGGAAAATAATTGAGAGGGGAATCTCTGGCATAAAGTGGTTGCGGGAGCCGGATTTGAACCGACGACCTTCGGGTTATGAGCCCGACGAGCTACCAGGCTGCTCCATCCCGCGCCAGAAGTGAAACGACATCAAATGCAGAAAATAGTGGTTGCGGGAGCCGGATTTGAACCGACGACCTTCGGGTTATGAGCCCGACGAGCTACCAGGCTGCTCCATCCCGCGTCTGTTAATGCACTGGCGCTTCCATCGCGTCAGGCTATATTCTGCTTTTTATTGGTTGCGGGAGCCGGATTTGAACCGACGACCTTCGGGTTATGAGCCCGACGAGCTACCAGGCTGCTCCATCCCGCGTCCGTGGATGCGCACTATACTCTGAGTGATTTTTGATGCAACCCTTTTATTCAAATAAAGTGCCAAAAGTGGTGTCCGGTGTTCAAAATATCTCCTGACTGATGAAAACTCATGCGCTTTTATCCACCGCCGGGCGATTGCTGCATTTAAATCTGCGTGAGGCTTTGCTATCTTCTGCTGGGTACTTTATTTACAGGCTGAAAAACATGAAAGGATCATGGACGAAGTATGCAGCAATTGGCGTGCTGATTGCTTTGCTGGCGGGGTGCAATTCAAAGCCGACTGATCGTGGTCAGCAATATATCGATGGGAAGTTTGCGAAACCGTTTGGACAGGTCAATCAGCCCCACACTATCGGACGCCCTGTAAATGGTAAAGATTTTATGGATCAGGTGGCTGAAATCCGTAAAGCATCACCGCGCATGTATGCCGGGCAGATAGCAACCTTCGGTGCTATTGAAGAGTGGCTCACCAATGGGGGTGATACCCGACAACTCAGTCAGTATGGACTCACCAGCTGGCAAATGGAAGGGATGGATCACTACGGTAATGTGCAGTTCACCGGATACTATACCCCGGTTATTCAGGCGAGAAAAACGCGTCAGGGTGAGTTTCAGTACCCCTTATATGCGATGCCTTCAGTGAAGAAATCGCGCCGTTTACCCAGTCGGGCACAAATTTATCGTGGCGCACTGTCTCAGCAGCACATTATTGCTTACAGTAACTCGCTGATGGATAACTTTTTTATGGACGTGCAGGGCAGTGGTTACGTCGATTTTGGTGACGGAGTTGCCACCTCCTTCTTTGGTTATGCGGGTAAAAATGGACATCCCTACCGTAGTGTTGGCAAAGTGCTGATCGATACGGGTGCCGTGAAACAGGAAGAGATGTCGATGCAGGCTATCAGGCACTGGGCCAGCCTGCGTCCGCATGCTGAAGTTCAGGCACTGTTAGAAGAGAACCCTTCGTTCGTATTTTTCAAACCAGAACCTTTCACCCCAGTGCAGGGCGCCAGCGCAGTGCCGTTGATTGCAAAAGCGTCGGTAGCGGCGGATCGTGCACTGATACCACCGGGAACCGTTATCCTCGCTGAAGTGCCCTTGCTGGACATGAATGGTAAATTTAATGGCAGCTATGAATTACGATTGATGGCTGCACTGGATGTTGGCGGGGCGATTAAAGGGCAACATTTTGATATCTACCAGGGGGTAGGAGCACAGGCGGGGCAGATGGCGGGCTGGCTCAATCACTATGGACGCGTCTGGGTCATCAAAGTTGCGCCTGGCGCGGGTTTATCGCCTTACTCTATGGTACAGAATATTGATTGAGATAATTGGATGAATTATTTGTTATTCAGAGGTGACCATGACTACGCTTTCTGAAGCCTGGTTACAGCGATTTGGTGGCACGGCGCGTCTCTATGGTCAGCCTGCCCTGGCGCTTTTTGCCAGCGCGCATATTTGCGTTGTTGGTATTGGTGGAGTGGGTTCGTGGGCTGCTGAAGCACTGGCACGAACCGGAATTGGGGCCATTACTCTGATTGATATGGATGATGTCTGTATCAGTAATACCAACCGGCAGATCCATGCCTGTAAAGAGTATATAGGTCAGGCAAAGACAGAGGTGATGGCTCAGCGTATCCTGGCGATTAATCCAGAGTGTAAAGTAACCTGCATTGATGATTTCATTACCGCTGAGAATGTCAGTACCTTCATCACCAGTCAGTTCACCTGGGTGATTGATGCAATCGACAGTGTACGCCCGAAAGCGGCATTACTTGCCTGGTGTCGTCGTAATAAAATTTCGCTGATTACGACAGGTGGGGCGGGAGGACAATCAGACCCGACACAAATCCAGGTTAGCGATTTAGCCAAAACGATTCAGGATCCACTGGCGGCTAAACTACGCGAAAGATTGAAGTATGAGTTTAATATCGCGAAAAACAGTAAAGGGAAGTTGGGAATTGATTGTGTATTCTCAACTGAACCTTTGGTTTATCCACAGCCGGATGGTTTGGTGTGTGCTTCGCGTCAGCAAGCCGAAGGTTCGCAGCGTATGGATTGTGCTTCTGGCTTTGGTGCGGCGACAATGGTGACCGCCACATTTGGTTTTGTGGCAGTCTCTCACGTATTAAAGAAGATGATGGCGAAGGCAGCCAGACAACAGTAAATCACGTCGATTTTGCTGCTTTATACACCGCCTCACACAGTGCTGTTAACCCGGCACTGCGTGAGGCGCTTAGTACAGAAGCCAGTCCTAGCTGTTCAAAAGTCGCCAGTAAGTCTTTCTCCAGCAACTCCGTGGCGGTTTTACCTTCGGCGCAAGTGAGCAGAATTGCCAGTAGTCCACGTACAATTCTTCCTTCACTGTCACCATAAAAATGAAAAGTACCATCGTCGTGGCGTTGATAGCCAAACCAGACGCGATTCTCACAGCCCTGTAGCTCAACAGCAGGAAGTTTTAGGTGATCCGGCAGACGTGGAAGCTGTTTTCCCAGTAGGATCAGCTGGCGATATCGTTCTTCCCACTGAGTTGTTCCGTCAAATTGTGTTCTCAGATCAGCGAGAGTGATTTGAGTGCCAAAGGGATGGGGAGTGAAGGGTGTCGTTGTCATGATCAATCTCTCAGCAGAGCGAGAATATCGTGCATCGCGGAGGTAAAATATTCCACCTCATCAACACAGTTATACGGTGCAAAAGAGGCGCGTACCACGCCCCCGACACCCAGTGCTTTAAGCAGGGGGTGCGCACAATGCTGACCAGCACGCAGTGCAATGTTTTTTTCAGCGAGCAGGGTGGCGATATCGCTATGGTGAACACCCTCAAAACTAAAGGCCAGTAAGGCGCTGGTACCGCAACGATAGCTGGTGAAGCCCGGGAGTCTGGCCAGCTGTGTTTCAGCCAAAGAAGCAAGATGGCAACTCCAGCTTTCAGCAGCTTGTTGGTCGATATCAGATAACCATTTAAGCGCCGCGCCGAAGCCGAGCACACCCGCGACATTAGGTGTGCCAGCCTCAAAACGCCACGGTACAGGCTGCGGGATGAAGCCGGTAAAATTCACCTCAGTGAGCATTTTCCCACCACCCTGCCAGGGTGACATAGCCTCAAGCAATGCGGATTTTGCGTACAGAATTCCTGTACCTGTAGGGCCATACAGCTTATGGGCTGAAAAAGCGTAAAAGTCGATATCCAGCTCAGTGACATTGCATGGTTGGTGTACTATGCCTTGTGCACCGTCAACCATCACCTTTGCCCCGACCTGATGGGCCAGGGTAATCGCGCCAGCAAGATCGGGAATGCCCCCTGTGACATTGGACATTTGTCCGATTGCCACCAGCCGTGTTTTTTTATTGATAAGCCCCGCCAGCGTGTTGATTTCAGGCAGCTGGTTATCGCCAATTGGCCACTTAACCAGGGTGGCACCGGTCTGTTCGGCGAGCATCAGCCAGGGAACAAGGTTAGCATGATGTTCAGCCTCGCTGACGATTAGCTCATCTCCGGGAGCCAGACGCGGGCGAAAATAGCTCTGAGCCACCAGATTAATGCTTTCGGTGGTGCCTTTGGTCCAGACGATATTTTGCGATGCAGGGGCATGAATGAAGGCAGCAACCTGTGCTCTGACTTGCTCATAATGCTCAGTCAGCTGCCGTGCCGCAGAGTGCTGACTACGATGAACGTTTCCCCCTGGCTGATGATAGAATGTCAGCAGGGTATCAATCACTGCCTGAGGTGTGAGTGCTGTTGCTGCACTGTCCAGGTAGCACGTCTCGCTGGCCGCCGGAAAATATTGACGAAACTGTTGCGGATTAAAAACTGGCATACAAGCTCCGCGAGGTTATCAATAGCCGTTGGCACGGTAGTGATAGAGTGGTCCGTGCAAAAAAAGAGTCAGCATTCATAAGCTCAGAGAATAATTTGAATTTGGTTATTTATACAGTATTGCTCACAACTCACTGTATCGCTTGTGAGTGATGGTAAAGCAAAGCGTCTGCCAGACCAACAGTAATTGGCTAACGGAGAGTGCTGTGACACTAAAAGCCCCTGTCAGAAGTCAATCGATAGTCAGATTAGCTCTCTGGCTGATGGCAATACTGGTATATCTTCAGGGGAGAAATTATACTGTAACGCATCAAAATTAAAGGCACATTCCTGTGCGCTGTCCTGTTGCTGGATATTGATTTGTAGTGGTCAACTAATTTTGGCCACACGACCTGACTGTTCGTGGAACAGCCGCTCTGATTCATTTGGCGTTAAGCCACCGTTATACCAGTGGGGCCGGATGGCACTGTAATAGCCCGTGATGTAGCTGATTATCGCGCTCTGAGCCTCGTTGAAGCTGTTATAGCCCTTCGTCGGCACCCATTCGGTCTTCAGGCTCCGGAAGAACCGCTCCATCGGGGCATTATCCCAGCAGTTACCCCGGCGACTCATGCTCTGCTTTATCCGACAGCGCCACAGAGCCTGCCGGTACTGACGGCTGGTATAGTGGCTGCCCTGATCGCTGTGGAACATCACGCCTGTTGGCTTACCCCGAAGCTCCCAGGCCATCTGCAATGCTTTGACCGTGAGGGCCGAGTCCGGCGACGTCGATATCGCCCAGCCCACAGGTTTGCGGGCGAACAGATCCAGCACTGCTGCCAGATAAGCCCAGCATTTTCCCGTCCAGATATACGTCACATCGCCGCACCAGACCTGATCCGGCGCGGTAACCGCGAACTGCCGGTCGAGATGGTTCGGTATTTCAATGTGTTCGTTCCCGCCGCGTTTGTATTTATGCGCCGGGACCTGGCAACTGGCGATATCCAGCTCTTTCATCAGCTTACCGGCCAGCCATCGCCCGAGTCTGACGCCCTTAGCGCTGACCATCGTGGCGATACTTCTCGCGCCAGCAGAGCCACCACTGGCGTTCCAGACTTCACTGACGAGACTCCGTTTAACGGCACGCTCGGCGTCAGAATCCCTGCCATTTTTACGAATGTAGCGATAACTGCTTCGGTGAACACCGAACAGCCGGCACAATGGCGCTACCGGGTAGTGCGCCCTCAGACTGTCTATTATCGTGAACTGTTCAGGGAGTCCGACATCAAGAGCGCGGTAGCCTTTTTTAGGATTTCATTCTCCATTTCAAGGCGTTGTATCCGTTTTCTCATTTCCCTGAGTTCAGTCTGCTCAGGCGTCAGAGGCAGCCCCGGGGGCGTTTTCCCCTGGCGCTCGATACGTAACGATTTTACCCGGCGGTTGATGGCGGAGAGGCTGACGTTCATCGCCTTAGCCGCCTCGCCGTGAGTGTAGTTCTGATCCAGGACCAGTTTTGCCGCTTCGACTTTAAATTCAGCAGTAAATGCTTTGCTCATTGGTTCACCTATAAGATGTTGAGGTGAGCATATCACCTCTGCTCAGGTGGCCAAATTCAGTGTGCCACTACATTTCACTGAACGAAGCAACCCGCCGTTTGCTGGCGCGTAATGCAAAAGGAGCCCTCACCGTCAGCCTGCTGCCCAGTTTTGCTATACAGTGGTTAGTTCCCAGACTGGCAAGTTTTAATGCGTGTTATCCTGACATTGATGTTCGTATTCAGGCCGTCGAGGACGAAGCGAAACTGGCTGATGATGTTGATATTGCCATATTGTACGGACGTGGACACTGGCCAGGGTTACGTGCAGAAAAGTTATATGCTGAGTACTTGATCCCCGTGTGTGCGCCGCAGCTACTGATTGGCGAGCCTCCGCTCAGGACCCCCGATGATTTGCGTTTTATGACATTACTGCATGATGCATCCCGCCATGACTGGCAGGCGTACATTCGTCAGTTAGGCATGCACCATATCAACGTACAGCAGGGTCCGATCTTCAGTCATAGTGCGATGGTTCTCCAGGCCGCTATTCACGGGCAAGGGGTTGCACTGGCAAATAATGTCATGGCACAGACAGATATCGAAGCCGGATGGCTGATCTGTCCGTTCAGGGATGTTTTATTGAGTAAAAATGTTTTTATCTGGTTTGTCATGACAGTCAGGCAGAACTCGGTAAAATAGCCGCTTTTCGGCAGTGGATCCTGAGTAAAGCTGCCAGTGAACAAGAGAAGTATCGCTTTCGTATGGAGCGCTGAATCGTTCCCGTGCCGGAATTATCACCGAAAATTTGTTATTAGATAAGGATTCTCTGCATGTCCAGTCGTGCAATGCTGATTTTTGCAGCAATTAGTGGTTTCGTTTTTGTCTCTCTCGGCGCTTTCTCTACCCACGCGCTCAGTCAGACACTCGGGCAAACGGAAATTTCATGGTTAAAAACTGGACTTGAGTATCAGGCTGTCCACACCCTGGCAATTATCGGATTGGCTGGCGCAATGTTACGCCGTGCTAATATCTGGTTTTACTGGAGCAGTGCCTTTCTGGCTTTGGGTATCGTATTATTTAGCGGTAGCTTATACTGCCTGGCGCTGGCCCACCTGAAAATATTGGTTTATATCACGCCTCTCGGGGGATTCTGTTTTTTACTCGGATGGTTTTTGATGCTGATTGGTGCACTGCGGCTGAATCGCAGGAGTGATCGCCATGAATAAATTATTGCTCTATTGTCGCCAGGGGTTTGAAAAAGAGTGCGCAGCTGAAATTACTGCCAGGGCGGCTTCACTTGAGATCTTCGGTTTTCCGCGTGTCAAAGAGGACGCAGGGTATGTTATCTTTGAATGCTATCAGGAGAATGATGCTGAAAAACTGATAAAAACACAGCCATTCAGTCAACTGATATTTACCCGTCAGTGGGTGCGGGTAGGCGATCTTCTGCAACATCTGCCAGAAAATGATCGTATCATCCCGATTATTGCAGCACTTGATGAAGTGAAGTCAGGTGAAAAAGCAGGTGAGTTACGTATCGAAGTTGCTGATACTAACCAGAGTAGATCACTGCTGAAGTTTTGTCGTAAGTTCACTGTTCCACTGCGGGCAGCACTTCGTGAACGAGGCTATCTGAGTAAAACAGAAAACCACCAGCGTGCGGTGATTCATGTTTTTTTTATTGCTCCCGGCTGTTGTTATGTAGGCTACTCCCAGCCAGGCAATCACTCCCCTTTCTTTATGGGCATTCCACGCCTGAAATTCCCCGCAGATGCGCCAAGCCGATCAACACTCAAACTGGAAGAGGCTTTTCATGTTTTTATTCCGGCTGAAGAGTGGGATGAACGACTGGGCAGTGGTATGTATGCTGTCGATTTAGGAGCCTGTCCCGGAGGGTGGACGTACCAGCTTGTTAAACGCAACATGATGGTATTTGCCGTTGATAATGGACCGATGGCTCCGGCATTGATGGAAACCGGACAGGTTTTTCATCATCGGGAGGATGGGTTTCGTTACCAGCCCGCGCGTAATAATATTTACTGGCTGGTATGTGATATGGTTGAAAAACCTGCAAAAGTAACCGCGTTGATGGTGGAGTGGTTAGTGAAAGGCTGGTGCCGTGAGGCAATATTTAATCTTAAACTGCCGATGAAAAAACGTTATGAAGAGGTGGTACATAATCTGACCTTGATGGCGGAGAAGCTCAAATCTGAAGGTCTGAATGTGCAAATCCAGGCCAAGCAGCTTTACCACGACAGGGAAGAGGTCACAGTGCATGTACAGCGAATATGGGGAGCAGTGGCAGGCCGCAGAGATGAACGTTAACGGAGAACGTAAATCACGGGATACCGATATAGGTAAATTGAGGGCATGTGGATTGCTATCAATCACTACCCTTGTGGTAACCTGGTCCCTGGCAACGGCCTGGGGCAGGTCAATACAAGCGAGTGATGTTAGCGGTTTTGAATGACATCAGAAATCGGTTATTCCCACCAATGTATCGTCATGTACAGAAGGACATCCGGTTCTTAGCTCCGGGAGTCATTTGTAAGGCATGGAGACACCTGAACCGGGTTGGTGTCTCCATGGATCAACACGTTAATGGCCAAACCTGACTCTTCAAACGATCAACGAATAATTTCATAACAAGGAGTGTAAGCCGTCCCCGGCAGTTTCATCCGTTGCTGAACGATAAAATCCTGTAATAGCTTGTCCATCTTTTGCATGATAAAGGGATCACCATGGAGCTGGTAAGGCCCTTGTTCGCTAATTGCCTGTATACCGATATCTTTTACATTGCCAGCAACGATGCCGGAAAAGGCCTGCCGCAGTGCCGCAGCCAGCTTCTCTGCAGGTTGGTCCTGTGATAAATTCAGCGCAGCCATATTAGCGTGAGAAGGGATAAAAGGTTGCTGTAAATCAGCATCAATATGCAGAGTCCAGTTGAAGCTGTAAGCATCTTCATCGGCACCACGCTGGGCTTTCACCATCGGCATTGCCGATTTCATCGCGGTTGCTACCTCACTGGCATCTTCAATGATAATACGATAATAACGACGGGCAGTTTCTCCCATCGTACTGATGATGAACTGATCCAGTACCTCAAAGTAACTAGCACTGCTGGCGGGGCCGGTGAGTATCAATGGCAGAACTTGCTGCTGGTTGCGTTGATCCATTAAAATGCCCAGTAAGTAAAGCAACTCTTCTGCTGTACCGACGCCACCGGGGAAGATAATGATGCCATGCGCGATACGTACAAAGCCTTCCAGGCGCTTTTCAATATCAGGCATTATGATCAATTCATTGACCAGGGGATTGGGGGGTTCGGCAGCAATGATCGAAGGCTCACTAAGCCCTAAAAAACGACCTTCTTTATAACGCTGCTGCGCATGCCCGACAGCAGCCCCTTTCATAGGGGCTTCCATAGCACCAGGGCCACAGCCGGTGCATATATTCAGTTCACGCAATCCGAGTTGCAGCCCAACCTGACGGCAGTATTGATATTCTGCAGCGTTGATAGAGTGCCCGCCCCAGCAAACCACCATATTAGGCTCTTCACCGACCAGTAGCGCGCGTGCATTGCGTAAAACCGAAAACACCAGGTCAGTAGCATTGGCATTGGTGGTTGAACGGGCAAGCGTTGCTGGTACTGCCATTCGTGTCTGGCTGTGCAAAAACACAATGTCGCGCAGCACGGAAAACAGGTTGGCTTGCAGTGTTTTGATCAACTTACCATCAACGAAAGCCTCTTCAGGCGCATTTATCAGCTCGAGTTTCACTCCCCGTTCGCGACGAAGAATATTGATATCAAAATTTTGATAACGTCCCAGCAACTCATGGCTACTGTCAGTTTGTGCCCCAGAATTCAGCACTGCCAGAGAACAATTACGAAACAATTGATAAAGGTCGCTACTGGCCGCTTTTTTCAGCATATCAACTTCTAACTGAGAGAGCAGGGCCATACTACCGAGTGGATTAACTTGGTTTATCACATGGACTCCTTAAAACCAGACTGTCAGTCAGTCCGGCAAATAATATCCCTGTATATCAGGTAACAGTATCATTCTGACAGGAACTACTGACGGGCCAGACGACGGGGATCTGCAATAAAATCACCGTTACTGCGCCAGGGGTTAATGTCTAACCCTCCCCGTCGTGTATAACGAGCATAAACGCTGAGCATGTCGGGGCGGCAGTGCTGATGAATATCGTTGAATATGCGTTCAACACATTGTTCATGAAATTCGTTGTGCTGACGAAAACCGATCAGATAGCGTAACAATGCCTCACGATTAATCTTCTTACCCCGATAGCGTATTTGCACACTGCCCCAGTCAGGCTGTTGGGTGATTAAACAATTTGATTTCAGCAGATGGCTGACCAGAGTCTCTTCAACCCATTCATTTTCTACCGCATCGATGAGGTAGTCGCTGGTGAACTGATAATTTTCGATAATCAGAGGTTGTTCATCCAGACATTCGCCTGAGAGCGTTCCCAGCGCATAATCTGTAAACGTTGCCAGTTTAAATAGTTTTACTTCAACATCACCTCCGGCACATGCACACAAATCATTTTGCAGTGTTTGTTGTACCTCGTCCTGGTCGGCAAACATCGTTTGATTGAAACTGTTGAGGTAGAGTTTAAAACTCTTCGATTCAATCAGATTAGGGCTGGTTGCATCGACAATGACCTCACCTATTGCCACCTGAGGTAAACCCTGTTGGTTGAGCCATGATAGCTCGTATAACGTCCATATATCGGCACCATGAAAAGGCAATGCGTGGTTAGCTATCCCTAAGGGGTGGCGATTAATTTGACGGGGTACAGCCTGCAACAAAGAAGCATCATAATGCTCAGGGTAACTTGTTGTTTTACCGAGTGTCAGCTCTGTCATGTCTGTGCTCTGTTGGTTATCAGCATCGCACACAGTCAGGTTCAGTCACAACTGATGTATTTGAACCTTCGGAGCACGATATAGAAAATGGATAAAGAAAAGCCGGGTATTTTACCTCAGCTGAAGGGGTTCGCCTACTCCAGCGATGCGCATTCGTGCTTCTCTTTTTCCTCTGTGCGGTGCATGATCATCGCCAGACCAAAAGGGTTCTGTTGGTAAAAATATGTGTGGGATGAGAAATAAATAATGAAACAGAGAGTCGCAGAAGCTTTAGCTATCTTTACTCAGCGGTATATTCAACATTATCAGTGTGAATGTGGTCACTTACCGGTGATTTCATTACGCAATGACGCATGGTCTCCCTGTTTGCAACAGAGATTAAACGATGATCAGATAACCTGGTCCTCCCATTCACGTTGTGAAGAGAATGATTTATCTTCAGTAGAAGACGCACTCGAGTTGGTTATTCAACCTTCGATTACCGCCTGGTATACCTCACAATATGCGGGGGATATGGATGCAAAATTTTGCGGACGACCATGCTCTCTTATCCAGATATGGAATAATGATGATTTTATCCATCTGCAGGAAAATCTCATCGGACATTTGGTAATGAAGAGGGAGTTAAAACAGTCACCGACCGTTTTCATTGCTACGCTTGAGTCTGATTTTGAAGTTATCTCTGTGTGTAATATCACAGGAGAAGTGATTCTGGAGACGCTTGGGAAAAAACAACGCTGTACGTTGGCAAAAGATATTCCAGCGTTTCTGGATCAACTCCATCCGCTGGTCATATCTATTCCGCACTGATGTGTTGAAGTTAGGATTACCGTGCCTGATATCCTGTTTTGAGATAGCGTAGATATCAATTCCTATGTTATTGATTTAAGATAAGTTATTGATTTTATTTTAAAATTACCACCTGTTTTTACGTAAGACCAACAGTAAGACGTAACATAGAAACAGACTTGTGTTGATGTTATTTTTGTTGCTAACAGTTGTTTTTTCTGTTGAACTAAAAATCATTTCCTTATGAAATCAAAGCAAAACAGTTTTATCCAATCCCTTTCTTTGTATAAAAACCGCAAGCCTTGTAAGAGATCGCTTACAAACCTTGTGCGTCATAACCTTATTTTTTGCTGAAAACTATCACTTGTTTTTATAATGTTAACTATATCATATAGATAGTAACTATTGTTGATAATATCCCGTTGTTGTTACTGCAAAAGGGTCAGAAAGTAGGTTGTATCTGATTGCTGTTGTGTCAGAATGTCGCACATCAGCAGGACGCTGCTAATCAGGAAGCACACCGGGACGGTGAAGCGGATATCTCAGGATGAGACAGGAACAGCACTGGGATGGTGAAGCGGATATCTCAGGATGAGACAGGAACAACACCGGGACGGTGAAGCGGATATCTCAGGATGAGACAGGACAACCTCGGGAATGGGGTCAGGGAGCTCTCAGAAGAGAGAAAGGACACCTCCAGGAAGGAGAATGTGAGTTACCAAGATAGGTAACGGTCATGGATGCAGCAACCTTCATCTGAAGGTTAAGTAACAGAAGCACACCAGGAAAAAGTTTTCATGGATGAGCAGGGAGCATCAACGTAGCGGGAATAGCTGCAAACGAACCGGGGGCACTGTGTATACAGTGCCTCCTTTTTTTTATGGCTGAAAATCTGCTCTTTTGTTTCACTGATATCCTGTCAGCATCAAGATAACCGCACTGATTGCCTCCGTTTACGATTATTTCCCGGGTGATCATGGCAGCGATTGTAAGCGATCACTTACAGTGGCCGTAAGTTTTATCTTATTTTACGTAATAAAAAAAGAACTTTAAAAAATATTATCATATATATCATGTGGATATAATAATGACCGGGCAGTCTGTTGCTGAATGGAGTGAAAAAGGCACAGTGAGGTATATTGTGTCTGTGCAGTATTCTGTCAGAATAGCTTCATCAACAGGAGAGCTGAGTGACAGGAAGCACACCGGGACGGTGAAGCGGATATCTCAGGATGAGACAGGACAACCTCGGGAATGGGGTCTGTAGTGGTCAACTAATTTTGGCCACACGACCTGACTGTTCGTGGAACAGCCGCTCTGATTCATTTGGCGTTAAGCCACCGTTATACCAGTGGGGCCGGATGGCACTGTAATAGCCCGTGATGTAGCTGATTATCGCGCTCTGAGCCTCGTTGAAGCTGTTATAGCCCTTCGTCGGCACCCATTCGGTCTTCAGGCTCCAGAAGAACCGCTCCATCGGGGCATTATCCCAGCAGTTACCCCGGCGACTCATGCTCTGCTTTATCCGACAGCGCCACAGAGCCTGCCGGTACTGACGGCTGGTATAGTGGCTGCCCTGATCGCTGTGGAACATCACGCCTGTTGGCTTACCCCGAAGCTCCAGGCCATCTGCAATGCTTTGACCGTGAGGGCCGAGTCCGGCGACGTCGATATCGCCCAGCCCACAGGTTTGCGGGCGAACAGATCCAGCACTGCTGCCAGATAAGCCCAGCATTTTCCCGTCCAGATATACGTCACATCGCCGCACCAGACCTGATCCGGCGCGGTAACCGCGAACTGCCGGTCGAGATGGTTCGGTATTTCAATGTGTTCGTTCCCGCCGCGTTTGAATTTATGCGCCGGGACCTGGCAACTGGCGATATCCAGCTCTTTCATCAGCTTACCGGCCAGCCATCGCCCGAGTCTGACGCCCTTAGCGCTGACCATCGTGGCGATACTTCTCGCGCCAGCAGAGCCACCACTGGCGTTCCAGACTTCACTGACGAGACTCCGTTTAACGGCACGCTCGGCGTCAGAATCCCTGCCATTTTTACGAATGTAGCGATAACTGCTTCGGTGAACACCGAACAGCCGGCCCAATGGCGCTACCGGGTAGTGCGCCCTCAGACTGTCTATTATCGTGAACTGTTCAGGGAGTCCGACATCAAGAGCGCGGTAGCCTTTTTTAGGATTTCATTCTCCATTTCAAGGCGTTGTATCCGTTTTCTCATTTCCCTGAGTTCAGTCTGCTCAGGCGTCAGAGGCAGCCCCGGGGGCGTTTTCCCCTGGCGCTCGATACGTAACGATTTTACCCGGCGGTTGATGGCGGAGAGGCTGACGTTCATCGCCTTAGCCGCCTCGCCGTGAGTGTAGTTCTGATCCAGGACCAGTTTTGCCGCTTCGACTTTAAATTCAGCAGTAAATGCTTTGCTCATTGGTTCACCTATAAGATGTTGAGGTGAGCATATCACCTCTGCTCAGGTGGCCAAATTCAGTGTGCCACTACAGTCGCTGGTGGCAGGTGTTATTCCGTGTGTTACTGCCCATGACATGGCCCTCTATCCTTGCCTTCGCAACGGTCAGCATTACTTACCACTGGAATGAGTATCTGTGGCCGCTAATGATGCTGAATGACCCTGATAAACAAGTGCTTACCGTGGGGTTAGTCTCTTTTGCCATGGGAGCTGAATCTGGCGGGCAGTGGGGCATGATTTGTGCGGGCACCCTGATGGTCTGTTTACCTCTGATGCTGGCATTTATTCTTTTTCAGAAGCAGTTCCTGAGAAGTTTTGGTTTCTCGGGTATTAAATAAGGAGTGACGTGATGCTGTTAGCTCACATTTCTGATACACACTTTCGCGGACGTAACGAAAAATTATACGGGTTCATCGATGTGAATGCCGGCAATGCGGATGTGGTTTCACAATTGAATAGTCTGCGTGAGCGCCCTGATGCAGTCGTAGTGTCGGGCGATATCGTCAATTGCGGACGAGAACCAGAGTATAAGGTTGCCCGCCAAATTTTAAGCATGCTCGATTATCCGCTGTTACTGATCCCCGGTAATCATGACGATAAAGCACTGTTTATGCGTTATCTGGCCCCCCTTTGCCCGTTGCTGGGGGATGATGCTGAAAATATCCATTATGCAGTAGATGACTTTGCCTCACGTCTGCTGTTTATCGATACCAGCCTTGCCGGAGAGTCAAAAGGGTGGCTAACGGAAAATACCCTGCAATGGCTGGAAGCTCAGCTGATTGAGTCCGGGAACAGACCGACCACCCTGTTTATGCATCATCCACCTCTGTTACTGGGCAATGCACAGATGGATCCTATCCGTTGTGAAAATGGTGATCGTCTTTTATCGCTGATCGCACGTTTTCCTGCCTTGACGCGTATTTTTTGCGGGCACAATCACAATCTCACAATGACACAGTACTTTCAGGCGACTGTCGCAACAGTACCCGCCACGGTTCATCAGGTGCCCTATTATCATCATGATTCGCGCCCTTATTACGACCTCTCTCCCCCTTCATGCATGATGCATCGTCAGGTAGGTGAGCAGTGGGTGACCTATCAGCATGCACTCTCACATTATGCCGGCCCCTGGTTATATAACGAGGCGATAAGCTATCCGGATGAGGGAGTGCAGTGATGTTGCGGCTTGAAAATATTACCAAACAGTTTGAAGGGAAGGCGGCCTTACAGTCATTGTCGCTGGATATCAAAGAAGGTGAGTTTATTGTTCTGGTTGGCCCTTCTGGTTGTGGGAAAAGTACTTTGCTGCGCTTGCTGGCAGGGCTGGATGAAGTCAGTAGCGGCGAAATATACTTTGCCGGAGAAGCGATTACCTCCAGGACACCACGCGAAAGAAATTTCGCTATGATTTTTCAAAACTATGCGCTTTTTCCTCACCTTACCGTCAGAAATAACATCACATTTGGTCTGAAAGTTCGTGGTGAAGCGCCTTCAACATGGCAGTCACGTTTTGATGCGGTTGTTACCATGTTACATCTCGAAGAGCTGCTGGATAGAAAACCGGCCAAACTCTCCGGCGGCCAACGACAACGGGTGGCGATGGCGCGTGCTATTGTGCGTAATCCTCGCCTGTTTCTGATGGATGAGCCACTTTCTAACCTTGATGCCCGACTGCGCACGGAAGTGCGCGACAGTATCATGAGCCTGCATCAGCGGCTCAAAACCACCACAATTTATGTGACGCATGATCAGACCGAAGCCATGTCAATGGCGGATCGCATCGTGGTGATGAATCAGGGGGTTGTGCAACAGGTAGGGACACCTGAGTATCTGTATGCCCATCCGGTAAATCGTTTTGTTGCCGGGTTTATTGGTTCTCCGGCGATGAACTTACTGGCACTGCCCTGCGCGGATGGTCAGGTATTACTTGGTGAGCAGCGACACCCTTTACCCCTTGTTTACCGTGATCAACACAACGTCACGATGGGAATTCGGCCGGAGCATATCACTGATGCCCCCGAAGGATGTGATTTCATTCTGCCGGCAACAGTGACGCAACGTGAACTGATGGGAGCTGATTATTTACTGCATCTGATGACCCCCGTTGGTCCACTGCGTTACTGTCGTCGTCATGAGACTGCGGTTCCACAAAAAGGGGAAACTTTGCGAATTGGTTTCTCCGCATCAGCATTACACCTGTTCCATTCTGAAAACCACCATTCTTTACACCAGGAGAGTCAAGATGTCTAAGTTATCAACCTCAGGCAAGAAGCTGAATGTCCTGACGCTGACGTTATCTCTGGCTTTCAGCACTATTGCTGTTGCCAAAGAGAACATTGATTTCATGTTTCCTGCGCCAGTTGATGGCAAGCTCACCATGGAAATGACGCGGATAATCAAAACATTCAACTAATCACAATCGGATGTTGAAGTCAGAGGGATCTTCACGGGGAATTACGATACAACGAAAATTAAAGCAGAATCGGCACAAAAAGCGGGACAACCTCCGGCCCTGGCCATTATGTCTGCCAACTTCACGACCGATCTGGCGCTGAAAGGTGAGATTTTGCCAATGGATGAATTATTCCGTTACGGTGATCGCAAAGCGAGCGATGTTCTGATGCAGGATTACTGGCCGGCGATGCAGAAAAACGCACAGGTAATGGGCGTGACTTATGCCATTCCATTCCATAATTCGACACCTATCCTGTATTACAACAAAAATATGTTTGAGGCTGCAGGAATTAAAAATCCGCCTCAGACATGGGATGAGATGCTGGAAGATGCCAAAAAACTGACCGAGGCCAGTAAAGGGCAGTGGGGTATCATGATGCCTTCTACCAACGATGATTATGGCGCATGGGTACTGTCATCACTGGTCAGAGCGAACGGCGGGAAATATTTCAATGACGAATACCCCGGTGAAGTTTACTACGATTCACCGACAACAATTGGCGCATTGCGTTTCTGGCAAAATATGATTTACCGTGACAAAGTGATGCCATCCGGCGTGCTAAATTCTAAGCAGATCAGTGCATCATTCTTCTCCGGTAAACTGGGGATGGCGGTGCTTAGCACCGGTGCGCTCGGCTTTATGCGTTAAAATACCAAAGATTTTGAGCTTGCTGTGGCAATGCTGCCAGCCAAAGAGCAGCGTGCGGTACCGATTGGCGGTGCCAGCCTTGTCAGTTTTAAAGGTATTTCTAATGCACAGAAAAAAGCAGCCTGGCAGTTTATGAGTTATCTTAGCAGCCCGGCGGTGAATGGTGCGTGGAGTCGTTTTACCGGGTATTTTTCACCCTTGAAGGCTTCGTATCAGACCCCGGAAATGAAAGCCTACTTACAACAGGATCCGCGTGCAGCGATAGCGCTGGAGCAATTACAGTATGCTCATCCCTGGTATTCAACTTATGAGACTGTTGCCGTGCGAGGGGCAATTGAGAATCAGCTGGCTGCCCTGGTTAATGACCCTAAACTGACACCTGAAAATGCAGTAAAACAGGCACAGAAAGATGCAGATACGCTGCTGAAACCTTATGTAGAGAAGACAGCACTCTCTACCCTGAAATAAGATTACTCCACTCAACTGGCTGAATAGCGTAGCGCTGTTCAGCTTTTTTATAAAAATCTTTTCAGAAAGAAACAACGCAACGCATTGTATCTGCTTTTTATTTTCACATCCTTTTAGTAAATACGCCGGGAAAACAAGATAATATGATGAGGACAACGATATCCGGCCTGTAAGATGACGGTTTCCTTTAACTGCCCGATGTACCCATTCTTACTTTCCGTTGTCTTTGGCGGCAGAGTTCTACCTGATGTGTAAACTTAAGCTCCTGAAGGCCCATAAGAGTCGCGGCTACCTCAGTCTGTTCAGCCACAGTTATCTTGTCACCGGGATAAGTGTTTTGTTGTATTCTGCAACTCCAAATCCAAATCAAATCCAAATCCAAATCCAAATCCAAATCCAAATCCAAATCCAAATTACATCTAAAAGTCAAAAATATTTACAGGTTATATTTGTTATTTTTAGATCATTAGTAAGTTAATTCTAGATAAAAAATTATGATAAAAAGTATCACTGCATCATTTTTTGTTTATCAAAAAATGACATTTTTTTTACATAAATGGCATTTTTTCTTTATGTGAAAGGGGAGAGCAGCCTGCCTGCGTAAGAGCTGACTGCCTTTTATTGGTGTCTTATTGGCGTCATTAGAAATAATGCGTTTTGATTTCATTGTTAATAATCTTAATAAAAGCGAGGCTGGGGATGGTTACCTCTGTTGACTGTCAGGATAAGCACATGAGGTATCACTTGAAATCTGGTTTGGATGCAGGTTGAAACAGGGTTTTTTGATTTTTATTTTTTATATTTTCAGTGTGTTATAGTTTTCATGAGGTATCAGTTTTCCGAAGGACTTGATATTTCACATCCCGCCTTAAAAAATAACAATAGTGTTTCCTTTTTTTGGTTAACTCATTAATTTAGCTTTTGTTTCCAGGATGTTTTTTTGATGTTGTTATTGGAAACTAATATCACTTGCTTTCCGGTTATTTTGTTTCTTTTATGTTAATGGGTTGGCTGTTTTCTTTGAAATACATTATTACACTGTGAAGTGTTTTGTAATGATTTGATCGTATCCAATAGATATATTTTTTGTCACTCTAAAAACCGCAAACTCAGTTCACTTCTGGTATTCCCTCCTGATGGAAAGGAGAATTCGTCCATGTAAAAAATGGGCCGAAGACGTTTATCTGTTGTTCGCTGCTGCAAAAATTAATTAGATTCAAGTAGTTATTAAGTTTTTCCCGGGAAGAGTTATAAGGAAAAGAGTATGGACGTCTCTCTAAAATATATATATCCCCTTTTATTTTGCTGCATGACACCAATCGTTCAGGCAACAACTTCAGATGCTGATGGTAATCCTGTGGCCGCCTCCGCAATACGCGATCCCAGCCAGGTTTTGGGTGGTTATAAGGAGGTCCGTGAAGACGGTTTCTCCTCCTCAACAGACTCACCTTATAAGGTCAGAAACTCTTATGCAGACGGAAGCTCTTTTTATCTGCCAGAAAAAGGAGAGACCTACCAATTAAATAATATAGAAAACTTTTATGCCGCCGATGGCGGTAATCATTTTACTATTAATATTCAGCAACCCGATAAAAATGATAACAAGCTACTCTATCTCGAAGGCAGCTATGCTGCACAAGCTGAGGTCAATTTCTCGGGGGAGGGTGCTTATGGTGTCTTCTACAAGAACTATACGTCCGGTGTTACGGTCAACGCCAGCGATAATGCGACAGTAGTGATTGATTCTAATTATGCTAAAGGCGCTACACTTAATAGCGATAATGCCAGTCTTTATCTCATAAGTGATGTTGCACAAAATGCCATAATTAATAATAAAAATAATAGTTATATGAAAATCAGTGACAGTGATGCCAGTGAAGTTGATCTGACTAATGATAATAGTGAAATGCATATACTGAATAGCTCAACAGATGGCGCAACCATGAAAAATAATAATGGCGGCACACTGTATGTCAGCAATAATAATGTCAGTAACACTCATATAGTCAACGATAGTTCAGCCTTCTACGCGACTAATAATATTGCTAATAACGCCAGTTTTGAAAACGGGAATCAGTCTGTTTTTGTTTTTAATGGTGGTAATATTAGTGGCAGTGCAATGACCAATGACAACAGTAGCTCTACATTGAGTAATGTTCATGGTAATGACACAACCGTGAAAAATCTTAATAAAGGTCAGATGTCATTTAGCAATATCAGCGGTAATCACTATTTACTGGACAATGGTTCCGGTAAGGTCAACGACAACAGTGCGATGACCTTAACAGGCAATAACTCAGTGACCCTGTCAACGGTCAATAATTTGACCTACGCATCCATGTCTCTTTCCGGTTATCTTGAATTTACCGGAAGCACGTTAAACAATCAGTCATTTCTCCAACTGGATAATTTAACTCTTCAGTCAGGTACTATCAACAATAGCGGTATCACGTCAGCGACTAAATCCACTCTGAATGATTTCGCACTGAATAATAATCACAATGGACAGGTAAATCTTTCTGATGTGAACATTGACAGAGCAACGCTCAACAACGGTAGTGGAGAGAGTAATGATCAGAGTGCGTTGATATTACAGGGTAATAATAGTCTCACAGCGACAGCACTGGTCAATCACAAGTATGCTAAGACCATGTTAACTGGTGCGCTCGATTTTATTGGCAGTACTCTGGATAACGCGGGTTCAGCGACCCTGCAAAATCTTGCTTTGCAGCAGGGCACAATCAATAACCACGGCAATCTTGTGGCTCAGACATCCTCTTTCAACGGTCTGGCATTAACCAATCAGCAAAATGGTCAGGTACAACTTTCCGATGTCAATGTAGATAATGCCATCCTGATCAACGGCAGTGGAGAGGAGAATGATCAGAGTAGCCTGTTATTGCAGGGTAGTAATATCGTTAAAAATACGACGATAACCAATCAGCAGAATGCCCAGACTCTGTTGTAGGGTATCCTCAACTTTACCGGCAGTACGTTGACTAATCAGTCAACAGTATGGTTGAAAAATCTGACGATGCAGGGTGGAACCGTAAATGGCACCACACCGTTATCTGCAGCGGATAACGTACCAATGCTGATTAATGCCGATAACAGCCGTTCTGTGTTGAGCGGTATAACGGTCACTCACTCATCACTGTTTAATGGCCGAGGTAAAGAAGAAGATAAAAGTGTTCTGGTATCACAGGGAGATAATGCCATTACTGATAGCTCAATCAGCAATCTGCAAAATGCCAGCATGGAGTGGAGTGGAACACTTAATTTTTCAAACAGCACATTGAAGAACGAGGCTGGCATAACTTTGCATGATCTGACTATGCAAGGAGGAACGGTTAATAACCGGGCTGATGTGGTGGCTTCAAATAGCAATTTACTGGCCTGACACTGACCAATCAGGATAGTGGCCAGGTGCAACTGACTAATGTGACTATGAATGGAGTAAATCTGACTAACGGTGAGGGTACAGCAACCGACCAGAGTCATTTGACACTGCAGGGTGATAATGTGGTGAATCATTCTCTGCTAACCAATCGTGTCAATGCGACCACAACTCTGGCCGGAAACCTCGATTTTGGCGGGAGTACATTATACAATCAGTCAAATCTTTGGATGCAAAATCTCACCATGCAGGGGGGTGAAATCACCGGTGCGATGCCACGTACACAGCGTTTGCTATCACTGGCCTCGGGTGATGCATCCTCTACGTTAGTCAACGCGTATAATAGTCATTCCGTGCTGACGGATGCGACAGTGGTTCAATCTTCACTCGTGAATGGCAGTGGCGAAGCATCCGATCAAAGCTCACTGCTTTTACAGGGCGACAACACAGTCGCGCAGACGACGATTGAAAACAAAAAAAATTCCTCTCTGTCACTGAGTGGTAATCTTGATTTTTCTGGCAGTGTGTTGAATAACAACGCAACGGTTGCCATGGATAAACTGGCAATGCAAGGCGGTCAGATTATCAATAATGGACTACTGCAGGTCAATTCGTCATCTTCAACTGGCTCCCTGATTAATAATGGGAACATCCTGCTGAGTCACTGTCCGGGGTGTGAAACGCGTACTCTCACCGTCAACGGCGATTATGTAGGGAATAACGGTACAGTGACTGTAGCGACTAACCTTACCGGTGGCGAACAGCGTACTGACAAAATGGTGATTACCGGTAATGCTTCTGGTAACACCTATGTGGCGTTCAGTAATCGTACTGCCAGCAACGCGCCAGTTGTAGATACGGTTAAAGTGTTTGAAACAGGCAGTTCCACCAGCGGTGCTTTTGTACAGCAGCAGCGTGTTGTCGCCGGGGGGTATGACTATCAGTTACAACAGGGTAACGATACTGATAATCACAACTGGTACCTGAGTAATCTGAAAAATGGTCAACATTTGACCCGTCCTGAAGGAGGAAGTTATACCACTAACCTTGCAGCAGCGGCAGGCTTGTTTAACACCCGTCTCGCTGATCGTATGAGCAGTAGTACGGTAGTTTCAGGCCAAAACAGCAGCAGTTTATGGCTGCGGGTACTGGCTGCGCACAGCAGAGGACAGTTAGCCGGTAATACCGCCAGCTACACGGCTGATCGTTCTCTGACTCAGTTAGGTGGTGACCTTCTGGCTGGTTCTGCCAATGGTAAAGATGGCTACCATGTTGGTGTTATGGCGGGATATGGTAAATAAAACAGCAAGAGTCACAATGGCACCACCGGGTATCATTCACGTGGTGAAGTAGAGGGTTATAGTACCGGGTTGTGCGGGACGTGGTATCAAAATGAGCGGGAAAAAACCGGATTTTACGTAGACAGCTGGGTGCTTTATAACTGGTTCAACAACACCGTGACAAGCGATTCGACCAGTGATGATAACTATCGTACTAAAGGGTTTACTGCGTCACTTGAGACCGGTTATACCAAGCCATTGATGACATTTGTCACCCAGGGAGGCAGAGAAAATACATGGTTATTACGTCCTCAGGGGCAGGTAATCTGGTCTGGTGTTTCTGCTGATGATCACGTAGAACACAATGGCGATACGATTCAGGGATTAGGTTCAGATAATCTGCAGACTCGCCTTGGGCTGCGTTTATCACTGGCAACGAAAGGCCGAAAACAGCAACAGCACAATACGCTGTTTGAACCCTACCTGGAAGCCAACTGGTTATACAGCAATAAACAGTATGGGGTGAAAATGGCGAATGATGCACTATTTCTCTAGGGGGCCCGTAATGTTGCGGAAATCAGAGCCGGGGTTGAAGGGTATCTTACAGAGAATCTGAGTCTTCAGGGGTATGTTTCACAACAGATGGGGACACAAGATTATCGTGATACCCAGGGCGTGCTCAAAATTAACTATCATTTCTGACAGAATAATAGAAATTAAACCTATTCGGGCCCGTAAGGGCCTTTTTTATTCCTGGCCGGATTCATGATGACGTTATTGTGCATCGATGATCCCGTCCGGACTGTTGTGTCATCCGTTTGCAACGGACCCTGACAGGGCCGAAACTGATGACTGATAATATGGCACATCCCATTGATAAAGCTGATTATCTGCCAGTCGCCTTTTTTATCGGGCACTGTGCTTTTCTGCGTTTAAGGGCATTATCAATCAGAGAAAATGTGATTAGGGAGCAGACTCACTCTGTGATTCAGTTAGCGTATGCTGTAGCAATGCATTTGCACCCCAGGTCGTTAACTCAATCACTTCTTCACGGCTTAATCCGTAGGTATCTTTCAGTACAGTCATGGCCTCTGTGCCGTATAACACGGAGAGTAACATCGTCAAATCACGGCGTTTTTTATCTGATACTTAAGATGATAAAGGTGCCAGTACATCTTCCAGCGCTTCTTTTCTGTTACTGTTTTTCAGGATAAATGCATCACTTTTTCCGTTCTGCTCATCCTTGTCATTTTGAGCCTGTTGCCAGCGTAACTGAGCAATACGCATTGCATCACGCATCAGGGCTTCATGAGCATAAAGTTCACCATAACCCCAGGTGAATAATATTCTTAGATTTTCACTAACATCATTACTGAATGCAGATTTTTGAAAACCGCCAATAGTTTTTTTTACGATATACTCAATAAATTCGTTGTGTGTGGAAAAACAGGTTTTTAACGTCACTTTGGCATAATTTGCCTCACGTGTGATCTCTTCAGCAGTTGGAAATTTATTCTGCTGGTAGAGTGCTAACGCTGCTTTACTTAAGCGTTCCAGCGTTCTGCGACACACAGGTGAGAGATTCTTTTTCATCAAAATACATCATAGTATGAGTAGAACCTTTTATTACATTTATCTAATAGCATTAAAGGGCTTGCGACCTGGTAAATATTAGCCTAACTTTAACCTGTTAGATACCGTTCAATGTTTATTACTTGCCTGAAACAGGGAGCAGTTATATGGCTGGATTTGTCTATGTTATTGGTACAGCTGATACGAAATGCAAAGAGCTTTTATGGCTAAAATCATGTTTACAGGCTGCTGAAGTTGATGCTTATATTATCGATGTTTCAACCTTAATCCCCACCCCCTATTGTGATGACTCCCAGATTGATTTTTCATCCAGTCAGGTGGCAGCTTATCATCCGGATGGACCAGACAGTGTTTTCCTGAGTGAGCGTAACCAGTCTGTTTCGGCGATGTCAGTCGCTCTGAGTCATTTTTTGCACAACACGTCAGAAGATATCGCCGGCTTGATAGGCATCGGCGGCTCGTGTGGAACGGCATTGATTGCCGCCGCGCTGAAGCCAATTCCGATCGGTGTCCCGAAACTGATGGTTTCCACCATGGCATCCGGCAATGTGGCAAGTTACGTCGGTGGTATGGATATCGCTATGCTCAATACCGTCACGGATCTGACCGGACTGAACTATCTTTCACGCACCATTCTCGCCAATGCCGCCAACATGATGGCCGGGGCGGTAACGTTCAAAGGTCAGCATAATCCGGCACAAAAAACGGTGCTGGGACTGACCATGTTTGGCGTCACAACCCCTTGTGTCAATCAGTTAATTGCTCGTCTTGAAGATGAGTATGACCCGCTGGTGTTCCATGCAACCGGTAACGGCGGAATGAGCATGGAGAAACTGATCAATGATGGTGAGATTATCGGTGCACTCGATATTACCCTGACGGAAATTGCTGACTACTTATTCGGTGGTGAACTGGCGTGTGACGGGACACGCCTGGACTGTATTTCTCATACGGGTATTCCGTGGGTAGGCAGTAGTGGGGGGCTCGATATGATCAATTTTACTGATCGTCAGAGTGTCCCGGAGCACTATCGTGACCGTCCTTTTGTGAAACATAATGACCAGGTTATGCTGGTTCGCACATCCCCCGAAGAGAATTATCAGTTAGGTGTGTGGATTGGTGAGAAATTGAACCGCTGTACCGGTCAGATCTATTTCATCATTCCTGAAGGGGGTTTTTCCGCGTTGGATGCGCCAGGAAAACCTTTTTTTCACCCAGAGGCAACCCAGGCGTTTGTTTATGGTTTGATGACCACTGTCAGGCAGACAGCACAAAGGCAAATTATCAAAACTCCTTATCACATCAATGCGCCAGAGTTTGCAGCGCTGGCATATAAAGCCTTCAATACCATCATGCAACATCAGGGACAAACCTTTGAGTCGTTATCATGAAATCATTACACATCTGAAACAGAAAAGATTATGTGGTGAGCCGATCATTGGCGCCGGGGCAGGGACAGGGTTATCAGCCCGAAGTGAAGAGACGGGTGGAGTAGACCTGATCGTCATTTATAACTCCGGACGTTTTCGCATGGCAGGACGAGGTTCATTATCGGGGCTGATGCCTTACGGTAATGCTAACCAGATAGTACGGGAAATGGGTAATGAAGTGCTGCCGGTGGTGAAACATACCCCAGTACTGGCAGGGGTGTGTGGCACAGATCCCTTTTGTAATCAGGCACAATTACTTGATGAACTCAAAACTCAGGGGTTTGCCGGGGTACAAAATTTCCCCACTGTCGGATTGATTGACGGTCATTTTCGCCAGTCCCTGGAGGAGACCGGAATGGGGTTTGCGCTGGAAGTCGAGATGATTCGTCTGGCCCACGAAAAAGGCATGCTGACGACACCTTACGTGTTTAATGTAGAGGATGCAGTCGCAATGACCGAAGCCGGGGCAGATATCATTGTGGTGCATATGGGACTCACGACAGGCGGTGATATCGGTGCCAAAACCGCCTGCGATCTGGCAAGCTGTGTGCCGGTGATCTCTGCCTGTGCGGCAGCTGCAAAAGCGGTGCGTGATGACGTTATCGTATTGTGTCACGGTGGCCCCATTGCTGAACCACAGGACGCGGCTTATATTCTTGCTCATTGCCCCGACTGCCACGGTTTTTATGGTGCCAGTTCGATGGAGCGCTTACCCACCGAAAAAGCAATAAAAAATACCGTAGAGCAGTTTAAACACTTGTGTACCCGATAGTTCTCCCCTGCGTTGCCTGAGTATGTGGCTATTATGTCGTTGTGCTCAGCTGGTACCTTTCGGGAACACTCGTCGCTGATAAGGTGATTTAACCTCGCTCACCAGACAGACACAGGTGTTGATACCAACACCTGTGTCTGTTATTGCTTGCTACATGCGTCGACCTGCTGCCAGTGCACTGTTTTGCTACCCTTTATCTGGCGGGAATCACCAGCGATAGTTCACCGTAGCAAACAGTGAGCGCCCTGATCCATAGAAGCAGGCAGAACTACCGCTGCAGGATGAAACGTAATGTTTATCAGCAAGGTTATTGACGTTAAGTTGTACAGACGCTCCCTTTAATGACGGGGTCAGTTCGCCCAACTCATAGTGTGTCATTAAATCTACCAGGGCATAAGAAGGTACCCTGAATGACTCTGCGTTATCCCCGTAACTGCTACCGGTATAGCGAACCCCGCTGCCGAAGGTAATACCTTTCATCACTCCGTCATGCACACTGTAGCTTCCCCAGACAGAGGCCATATGGCGGGGTATTGCGGCGGGAGCTTTGTCGATTTGAGACGCCGTATTACTCTCTTTTGTCACGGCATCTGTGAAGGTATAACTGGCCACCAGTGCAATTTCTGGCGTTAACTGAGTATGCAGTTCCGTTTCAATGCCTTTGGAACGCACTTTACCAATTTGTTCATTGTAGCCAAGCAGAGAGTTCCAGGAAGTAATATTCTTCTGTGTGATATCAAACAAAGCAGCACTTAGCAGGGTGTTGCTGTGTGGCGGCTGAAACTTCACACCGATTTCACGTTGTGCGCCTGTGGTGGGTTTAAACGGCGACGTGCCAGGTGCACCCCGATCGAGGTTGGGTTCGAATGAGGTGCTGTAGCTGATATAAGGCGAGATACCGAGATCAAAAGCATACAGCAGTGCAGCCCTGCCGGTAAATTGACTGTCATTTTGTTGCGTTTGTGATGCATCGGTATGATCCAGAGAACGCACTTCGCTCCAGTCCTGGCGTCCGGAAAGCAGCAGATTCCAGCGCTGCCACTCGAGTTGATCCTGCAGATACACACCAAGCTGATCGAGTGTATTCTGACTATCAATGGTTTTTCTCATCTGACTTTCATCAACAGTGACCCCGTAGTTTGGATGAATCCAGTCAAAATTGTACTGATCCCCCCCGACACGCCACAGTTCATTGGTGCTTTTGCTCCATTTGTAATCCACACCAGCAATCGCGTTATGCGCCAAATCACCGGTGGTGAATTTGGCATTCAGATGGTTGTCGAGAGCTAACTCATCTGCGTGATCTTTTTCACGTTGTGCCCGACGAGAGAGGTTGCTTTGCGATATTTCCGGGTTACTCCATGTATAGACCAGGTACTTATATTTACTGTCGATTGTGGAGTAACGCAGGTTCTGTACCAGCGTAAGATCATCATTAAAACTGTGATCGAAAAGATAGCCTGCTGAGACTTGTTCGCGTGTTGACTGGTTATAACCAGGGTCACTGACATTCAAATTATAGGGAATATAGTCGCCAGATGCCGTCGGAAATACAGTACCAATTTCGGGCAGAAAATTACGATATCCAGCTTTAGGGTCATTTTGATAACTGGTTAACATGGTAAAACTGGTGTCGTTATTGGGTAACCAGGTCAGCGCCGGAGCGATAGCGACACGTTGTTGCTTGTAGTTTTCGACAAACTGATGCTGGGTGCTACCAATTCCGTTCAGACGATATAACAACGTTTTGTCATCATTTAGCGAGCCGCCAAAATCGAAAGCCATCTCAGCCAGATGTTGATTGCCACCCCTGATCTGCACCTCATGAAGAGATTCGGCAGTAGGGCGCTTACTGGTCATATTGATTAGGCCGCCAGGATTAACCTGACCATATAACACCGAGGCAGGTCCGTGAACCAATTCAACACGCTCAAGGAGCCAGGGATCAATCTGACCATTCGCACTTCCCTGACCCGCCAGACCATAACTTAGACCATCAAGAAATTTAGGTGCATAGCGAAACCCTCTGACCACCACCTCATCATTGCGGTTTGACGAGCCCCGGTAATTAGTGAAGGCACCACTACTGTAACTCAATGCATCTGACACCGATGTTGCCCCCTGGGCATCCATCTGTTTACGCGTCACTACAGAGATGTTTTGTGGTGTTTTCACCAGTGGAGTCGTGGTTTTCGTGGCGGAGTCACTGCTTTTAGCTACAAGACTCTTAGATGGTGCGGTGGGATATTCATTTATTGCCGCACTGACCACCAGAGTGTCGCCCTGCTCAACCGCGGCGAAAACAGGTAACGTGGTAACAGATACACTGCTGAGTAACAGGGAGCAGGTTGCTGCAAGAGGGGTGAATCGGGTTTTGAATACCGGAAATGGTGTGCTTTTCATTATCATTATCTCCGGAGGCAGCGATTAAAAGGGGATTTAAGCATGGCAACTGGCATGCAATCGCAATACCTTTTGCCTTACGTTGTGTCTTTCCCAGACAAAACGTCAACGACTGTATTGTAATTGTAAATAATTATCAATACTATTCGCATTATCGATGTTGTGAGTCTTTGCTGATAATAATCAGACAGTGCTTTTGTTGAAACGGGCAGGTGAAATAATGGTATTACTCAACCCGGGAACCGTGGCAACCCTGCTTGTTGCGCAAGATGTGGGTAGTGAGGCATGGTGGCAGAAGATCAGTAAATTGGGGACGCCACTAGTTGAACGTCGCCAGGCTGAAAGTAGGTGTGATGTCACATTTCTCTAGCGCAACAGCGCTGCGGATAAGAAACAACAACCCATCGTAAGAGTCTATCTGGATATTAATGGAATAACAGATCATCACAGTTTCAGCCCTGTTAGTCTGACTGCCATACCTGACACGGATATCTGGATCTACCAGTTAATCCTCGATCATGACTGGCGGGGCAGTTACAGTTTGATCCCTGTTTCAACTGACTCTCTCCCCCCGCATCCAACTGGCTCAGCAGAAGAGCAGACTCACCAGCAGCGGGACTGGTGGTGTTCACTATTGCCGCTGATGAGTACTGATCCATTGAATCGCCTTGCGCCGTTCCGTACAGCATCCGGAAGTGCCATGTCCATATTGCACATGCCAGCTGCATTAAGCCAGCAGGCATGGCACCAGATTGATACTCATCAGTCGTCGCCGTGTGAACCGCACGACTGACACTTTCACTGGCAGAGTGCCCTTTTGCATACCCGGCGATCTTGTTGGTTGTGGCGGCCTGCAGTCAGTAATGACCAACCATTGCCGTTGGTGATTTTGCTTGATGGACAAAAATGGGTACAACAAATGTCACTGTTGCCGGTACTGAAGACAGAGACTGCCGCAGGCCGGCTCCCGCAGGCCAACTGGCTGATGATTGATTCAGTCGATGCCGCCACCCGCGGTAGCGAACTGCCCTGAAATTCCCTGTTCTGGCAGGCAGTAATCAATGAGCTGTTACCTGAAGTTCACCGGCGGGTTGCTGCAACGCGTTTACCGACATAAACGCTGGTGGCTGGCCAAAGTTATGGCGGACTCTCGGCGCTGTATGCCGCATTGCACTGGCCTGACCATTTCGGTTGCGTGCTGGCACAATCCGGTTCCTTCTGGTGGCCGGAAATTCGTTTTATTACCGAATTTGCACAGCGCGAAGATTATCAGGCTGGTTTTCTCATTCGTCATGTGCTGAGTACTCCGATGACAACGTCGTTGCGCATTTTTCTCGAAGCCGGGTTACAGGAGCCGGACATTTTGTACGTTAATCAGCAGATGAGAAAGGCGCTTGATGAGCAGGGACACGATCTGAGCTGGCGCGCTTATAGTGGCGGTCACGATATAGTGTGCTGGCGTGGCGGATTACTTGATGGTGTCAGAGCGTTACTCACGACACCGTTGACCAGTTGATGGTGCAGGATAACCGATTGCTTACTGATGCCTGAACATCCGGAGGCAAAGCTGGTCTGCAAGAAAACAGAGTTATCCTGCCATGCGCTTATCACCTTCATTTAAGGATGAGTGGAAGCAGAAAACAGTGTTTTCATACGTTCTATCAATCCCATTGCACTGTACTAAGCCAGCCTGAAAGTCTCTGCACCCATCGCATACAGCTGCCGCGCCGCAACCGCAGGCTGATGCTGTAACAGAGGGCTTTCCTGTAATGACGTGACATCTTTATCAGTTGCTGCGAATAATAGCAGGCTGTTACCTGTCAGACCATTAACGATATTCTCTCCTGACAGTGGCAAAATATCATCGCGTTTTCCCTGGGTTGCCCTGGGGTGAACGTTGTCAGGCAGGGGTGCCAGAGTAAATCCTGCTTGTTGTAAAAATTGCCCCTGCGCAGAGGCGGAAGTCCACAGATTCGCCGATTGTGTTGTCGCTTCCCACACCAGCGCGTTTACGGGTTGCGGCGGTAACTTAATCTGCTGCTTCATTGCCGCCAGTGCTTGATTGAATTCGCTGATCCGTGCTGCGGCCTGCTGTTCATGACCGGTAATATGCCCCAGCTCCGTCAGAAGCGTCTGCCAGCTTTTATCGTCATACCGGATAACAATTACCGGAGCCAGTGTTGCCAGCTTATCGTACAAGCCAAGGGCAGAATCTCCGCCTGTCGCACTGACAAGGATTAAATATGGTGAGGCGGCAGCGATGCGTTCGAGGCTAATCTCACCCGCTCCTAAAGGTAATACCCTGCGCTGACGAGCCACATCGCCCCATTGGCGAAAGAACCCCTGACTATCGGAGAGTCGATTGACCGAAGCGGTGACACCACTGGCAATCACTGGTGCATTAATCGCCAGTAGTGATCCGGTGAGAGTAACACTGGTAGAAATAATGCGCAGTGGTGGCTGGCTGAGTGTTCGTGTCGCGTAGTTGTCGGTGAAAGTTCGTGGCCAACTGTCACTATCGGCCCGGGCGGTAACAATCAACAGCACACTACAGCAGAGAGCAAGCCGGCGAGTGACGGAGATCATGCGCACATTACATCCTTAATTTTGGAGAGAAATAAGTCTCATTTTCATATTGATTGGTGTGCTGATGCAAGGCTTAATTCAGAGGCAGGAACGGGAGGAAGATAATAAGCGTGGAGGCGTATCGCTGAGTTATCCCGTCAGCGTAGCTGACGTTCGGCTGACTGGCGGCAGTGGCGTGGACTGCAGCCAAACCAGCGGCGAAAGGCACGGGAAAAGGCACTGACTTCGGAGTAACCAAGCAGTAATGCCATCTCTGAAACCGATAATGTCTCCTGTTCCAGATAATGGGTGGCCATCTCTTTGCGAACCGCTTCGACTAGAGCAGTAAAACTGGTATTTTCTTCTTTCAGACGTCGTTGCAATGACCAGGGCGTCAGGTGTACTTTCCCGGCGATAACCTCCAGTGAGGGTTCACCGTTTACCAGCTGTAGCTGAATTTGCGTGCGGGTTTGGTTGACGCACCCCTGACTGACCGAGGCACTGTTAAGCCGGCGGATAGCATCCTGCATCACCATTAACAGCGTGGGGTCATTATCGGGCATCGCGCGTTGCAAATCACAGGCCGCGATCAACATTGAATTGTAAGGCTGGTCAAAATAAACCGGAGCATCAAACACTTTACAATGCTCATGCCATTGTCCGGGGCGAGGGTGTTCAAAATGAACTTCACGCGGCGCCCAGTGAGCACCGGCAACGTGACGTATCAGGTTGAGAAACATACCTAGTGTCAGCTCTGCATCCTGACGGCGATTGAGAATAGCACCATGACGTACCTGATAATCGAGTTGCCAGTATTCATCACGTTTTACTAGACGGACAAACGTATTATGCTGATGGTAGGGAAAAGCATTCACCACATTACGTAAGGCATTTTCAAGAGTCGCAGAGCACAAACCAATATAACCTATCAGGCCGAGTGATTGAGGCCTGAACTGTTTGCCATAGTGCAGACCAAAGTTATCCCCGTCCGACTGACGTGCGGCTTCTTCCATCACCCGACAGTAACTGACCAGGTCCAGACTGAGGGTCGGACAGGAGAGTGCCTCGGGATCAATACCACTGATACCAAAGATACGCTCTGCGTCACCGCCCCAGTGATGAATGAATTCCCCGAGGCCAGTGGCAGCGGCTGATAGTACTCCCCGATGCTCACGGCTGTTTTCTATAGCGCCAGCAACAGTGCTGCCTGATATCCCCATACTCAACACGTCTCCTGCCAGACGATACACCTTCCCTAGCAAGAAGCAATAACTATACCACTTGTAAGTTCTATACAAATCATAGTGTTGTAAATTATGGTTCACCCGGTTTTGCACCGTTACGCGGCACTGTGCCCTGTTTAAATGCCGACAGGCAACTGCTCTCCTTCAAGATAACGTCGGCATAAACGTAGCGTGTCCCCGCACCATCCTTTACCGAGACTTCTTGCCATTTCGGTTTGCTGATGTGAAGCCACCCAGGCGGTAAGTTGAATACGACGTTGCATCAGCATCGCCGGTAATACAGCTATCTCTTCGTCGCCGAGATGTGCGACTTGCTCATAGCCTGCCAGCCAGTGCTCAATCCATTGAGCAGCATGGGGATGGTGCTCCACAAAACTGATGGCTGCCGCCAGATCATGCAGATACCAGCCCATGCCACAGTCATCAAAATCGATTACGCGTGTTTCCCCCCGGTGTAGTAAAAGATTAGTCAGACGCAGATCAGCATGGATCAACCCATAACGTGCCGATGACTGACCAAAGGCACGCATTTCTCTGCCGATATTGGTAATGGCTTCCTCCACCAGTGCATAGTCACTCTCTTGCAGACCGGGGGCATCGCGCCAGTCTCCCCAATGGCTGTTGGCCGAAACCATACTGTGATGATCCCAACGAAGACGCTGAAAACCTCCAGGTTTTTGCCAGCTCTGACTATGAAGATGTAAGCGAGCTGTGATACGTCCTAACTGGCGGAAACTGGCTGGATCAACCCCGGTGGTTGGCATCTCACCTTCGATCCAGTGAAACAAGACGGCGTAACGGCACCCGCCATCAGCAAGCGGCAGTGACTGTATTCGCTCACCTTCATCATCATGCAGAGCTTCAGGGACGCCAATTCCGGCAGCCTGTAGCGCATCAAGCCATGATAACTCACTGACAATGGCTTCCCTGCAATGGTACTGCCCCGATGGATACGTAATGCATATTTCTTTCCGGCGGCCATCACCAGTAATGTCGCATTCTCAGACCGGCACAGTAGCCTGAGTGTGGCATCACGGCAGGGTGAATATGCAGAAATAGCCTGTTTTCCGAGGCGCAGAATCGCCTCATCACTCAGGGTATCGTACTGTTTTGCGCTCATCTCCAGCTCCAGAATAATTGTTGACGCCACAGCATGGTGCCGAAATGGGTTGTGATGCTTGACCTGAGATGAAGTGCAGTTGACCGCAGAAAACAACTTTTTCTGACAACAGCGCCAGTTGACACGGAACGGGGTGTTTCTGTTCTCTGCGGTCAAGTTTTTCTACTGCGGGTTACGGCATTATTTCAACAGTCGCGACTGAGAGCGTGCCATCTTCACTTACCAACGGGGAACGCAGTATGAAAGAGACATTAAAACCTACGCTCGGCACCCTTCACCTGTGGGGCATTGCAGTAGGACTGGTTATTTCCGGGGAGTACTTTGGCTGGAGTTACGGTTGGGGAGTGGCTGGCACACTGGGCTTTCTTGTTACCACTCTGTTTATTGCATTGATGTACAGCTGTTTTATTTTTAGTTTTACTGAACTGACCACCGCTATTCCTCAGGCGGGAGGCCCCTTTGCCTACAGTCGTCGTGCCTTTGGTGACACAGGCGGATTGATTGCCGGTATGGCAACCCTGATTGAATTTGTATTCGCCCCACCCGCGATTGCGATGGCCATCGGTGCCTATCTTAATGTGCAGTATCCTGCACTGAATCCCAAATATGTGGCTGTTGTCGCTTACTTATTGTTTATGGGGTTGAATGTACTCGGCGTGACACTGGCAGCTACATTTGAATTACTGGTGACGATACTGGCTGTCGTTGAATTACTGGTGTTTATGGGGGTAGTGGCACCGGGCTTCAGCCTGGCAAACTTTGTTGCTCACGGCTGGGCGGGCAGTGATACCTTTTCCGGGGCATCCCTGTCGGGTATTTTTGCTGCCATTCCGTTTGCTATCTGGTTCTTTCTTGCCATTGAAGGGGCTGCTATGGCGGCAGAAGAGGCGCGCGATCCACAACGTACCATCCCCCGTGCCTATATCAGCGGTATTTTGACACTGGTGGTATTGGCATTGGGCGTGATGGTGCTGGCCGGCGGGGCGGGTGACTGGCGAACACTCTCCGACATTAATGATCCGCTACCGCAGGCGATGAAATTGATCGTTGGGGAAAACTCAAACTAGATGCATATGCTGGTATGGATCGGTCTTTTCGGACTGGTTGCCAGTTTCCACGGCATCATTATGGGCTATTCCAGGCAATTTTTTGCACTCGCACGTGCAGGTTATCTTCCTCCCGCGCTGGCTAAATTGTCACGTTTTCAGACACCACACCGGGCGATTCTGGCTGGTGGTGTGATTGGTATTATTGCCATTTTCTCTGATGGGGTAAGCCTGGCTGGCATGAGTCTTACAGCAGCGATGATTACCATGGCGGTATTCGGGGCGATAGTGATGTACATCATGAGTATGCTGAGTCTGTTTCGCTTACGGTTCACCGCACCCGATCTGCCTCGATCTTACCTCGCGCCGGGGTATCCGTTTATTCCGGCCATTGCTTTGACAGGATCGCTTATCTGCCTGGTTGCTATGCTGTGGTTTAACCCACTTATTGGCGGGATATTCCTGACCTTCATGCTCAGTGGTTACCTCTATTTTCTCACCACACGCACACGGCGTCATACCATTGCCAGCCAGCTGGCAGGGATAAGTGAATAATTTATTGTCATCCTGTTGCCCGGTTTATTCCTGGTCATTCAGTGGTGTTATTCGATATTTCAAGGAGTTATCATGACCGTACTTTCCACTATTATGGATACTAATAGTTTTCGTGCTGAGCATGCCGATGCGCTGGCGCCCGCGACGCGTAAACTGACCGATCAACGCTGCCAGCTACTTGGTAATTCCTACCGTCTGTTTTACCGCAATCCGGTTCACCTTGTTCGTGGTGAAGGGCAGTACCTCTGGGATAAACAGGGTAACAAATATCTCGATGTTTATAACAACGTTGCCAGCATCGGTCACTGCCATCCGGCAGTGATTGAGGCTGTCCACCAGCAGATGCAGCAACTGAATACGCATACCCGTTATCTGCATGAGCATATTCTCGATTACAGCGAAGCAATACTTGCCACCCTGCCGGATGAGATTGATCGTGCCATGTATATGTGTACCGGCTCGGAAGCCAATGATTTAGCCATCCGTATTGCCCAGGCCTGGAGTGGCGGCACCGGTATTATTGTGACACGAGAGGCGTATCACGGCACCAGCAGCCTGACATCCGGAGTGTCGCCTGCGCTGGGCAGCGGTCAGCCACTTTCCCCTCTTACGCGTTTAGTCTCGCCACCCGATTTTTACCGTATCACTACGCCTGATCCCGGTGCCTGGTTTGCAGCAGAGATCCAGAAACAAATTGACGATATGCGCGCGCATGGCATTACCTTCGCCGGTTTTCTTGCCGATTCAATCTTCTCTTCTGATGGTGTTCTGCCTGGGCCTGCCGGGTTTCTCCAGGCGGCGATTGATGTAGTACATCGTAACGGCGGGATTTTTATTGCCGATGAAGTTCAACCAGGCTTTGCCCGTACCGGTGAGGCCTTTTGGGTGGTTGCACGACATGGTGTTGTCCCGGATGTGGTGACAACCGGGAAACCGATGGGAAATGGTATTCCGGTCTCCGGACTGATGGCAAAAAGTAACGTGTTGGCAGCGTTCAGTGACACACTGCCTTATTTAAACACCTTTGGCGGCAACTCCGTTGCCATGGCGGCTGCTCAGGCAGTACTCAGAGTCATTGAAGAAGAAGCGCTCCAGGCACACAGTTTGCGCGTGGGCGGTGAGTTACTGAATGCGCTGCAGACACTGCAACAGAAACACCCTTGCGTTGGTGACGTGCGAGGTGCGGGGCTGTTTATCGGTTTTGAACTGGTCAGCGACCCGGAAAAGAAACTTGCCGATAAAACATTGGCACTTGATCTGACAGAAGCATTACGCGAAGAGCGTGTACTCACCTCTGTGGCCGGCCCTTATGGTAATGTGTTGAAACTACGACCTCCGCTGGCGTTCCAGTCAGCAGATATTGACTGGCTGGTAGGCGCGCTGGATCGTTCACTCACCCGGCTCACACAGTAAACACTCTAAGAGTTACCTGCCAGCCACCGCATTGGTTGGCAGGACCAGCACGTTATGACAGCAGGGTAATAAAGAAAAATCCCGCCGCCGTCATTGCCAGCGACCCCAGCACATGAATCAGTATCGATGCCATAGCCCAGAAATAGTTCCCCGCCTGCAAAAGCGCAAACACCTCGACTGAAAAAGTAGAAAAGGTGGTCATGCCTCCGCACAAACCTGTCACCACCAGCAAACGCCAGGCAGGATCAAGATCAGGATGGCGTAAAAACCAGGCAAATGCCGCACCAATAATAAAGCCCCCAATCAGATTGACCAGCAGTGAGCCAGGCGATAGGTTTGGAAATAAAGCATTAAGCCACACCCCTAGTTGCCAGCGAATCACACAACCCAGTGCGCCACCTGCCATTACTGCTACAAGTTGATTCACAACACTCCCTCACGCATTCTGAAAAAATGATACCTTCATTGTGGCCGACGACAGGCACAATCCGCCAGACATAGTGTGCCATACAGGAAGGTTCACTTTCATTCTCAATGGATGCTGGCCTGGATAAGAAGTGGTGGAAAGTTAATGGGGAGTGGACACCTGGTCAAGCTTTGTCTTTGTCCCCATACGTGTAAGTATAAGCATGAATTTTTCTAAGACCGACTCTTGCACAGACTTCTGGGCCGAGTGAAATTTTTATTGAATCTGCCGTGGATTATTCATTTCAGGAAAGAATATGAAGAAAAAACTTTGTATAGGTAGCCTGGTTTTGGTTTACTCACTGACTGTCAGTCAACAAGCACTGGCATCCTCAGATGAAAGCAGTTGCACCTGGGGAGAAACCGGGTGTGTCCTGGAAAGTTATCCGATTCTCAATACCTCCAATGATACCCGAGATAATCTGCTACGCCTGATAAGTGAACACAATCATGTTGCTTTACCTATACAGCCGAAACCGGACGATTTGACTAAAAGTCGTCACTTTTTTTTCGGATCTCATATCAATGATGGAAACAGCGAAATACCAAACACGGAAAGCGGGGTATCCGTTCCTGTGTTTTTCCCTGTCATTGAACCGCTTAAATCTCTGGGGCTGGAATCTCTGACTGCCAACTATTCAGGTAATGAGAGTAACTTTCGTGAGAACCGTTTTGTATCAATGACGCCGGAATCTGATGCTAATTTTTTAACTGCGTTGCTTACAGATAAAAGTCTGACGCAGGAGCAACGGCAATCTTTGGCAAAAGCGAAGATCAACCTGACTACGAATTCCGATAGAGAAAAGACAATCGATGCGTTGAGTTTCCCTGACGGTTCTGATGCGCAACAGTTTAAAGAGTACCTTCTTGCTGCCCGCCATTTCTATGCAGGAAATTATGAACAAGCCCAACAAGTATGGTTGTCACTGAAAGAGACTTCACAGCCATGGCTTGCAGAAACCAGTAGTTACATGCTGATGCGTAATGCACTCAATAAAAGTAGCCAGAATGCAAAGGATGAATATGATTATTTTGATGTTGAAAAAATTGATCGTCCTTCGGCGCAGGATGCATTGAAATGGGCCGAGAGTTATCTTCAGCAGTGGCCTTCAGGCCAATATACAGACTCAGCATCAGGTCTAAGAAGACGGATTAACTGGTATCTGAAAAATTGGAATGAACTTGCAAAACTTTATGACCAGCAACTAACAAAGACTAAAAATCCTGAGATGCTGATTGATCTCGTATCAGAAGCTGACTCAAAGTTATTGAGTAAGGATATGACCTGGAATTCTGACTATTTCCTTAATGCACCTGACTCGCCACTGTTAACCTTCATTCAGACTTTACGTTTAATGCGTGTCACGCAATGTCATGAACGTGAGCCATGTGTTGATGAAGAGTATTTAGTGCAATTAAAGCCCATCTTTGAGTCGTCAGATACATTGTTTTATTGGGATTACCTTCAACTGATGTTGAAATATACACAAAAGGATTACCCGGCGATTCTTCTTCTTATCACCGCGCTGAAAACTTTGCCTGTGAATAATATCCTGGCATTCAGTGATCAGGTGTTCTATGGCAAGGCACTGATGGCATTGAATAAATGGGATGCCGCCCGTGAACACTGGTCAGCGTTACTACGCTCGACACAAGATGCTGAACAACAGCAATTCTTGCAAAGTGAACTGGCTGCGACTTTGGTGTTGTCAGATAAAGCAGCTGAGGTTTTTGCCAGCAACAGTCAGGTGACTAGCCTGAGATATCGTTCCGTCATATTGAAAGCCCATTCTTCGCCAGAATTGCTTCGCCTGCAGGTGCGTAATGCACCGAATGATCAGGAGCGTACGATCGCGCTGCATTCATTATTGATGCGTGACCTTATTACTGCTCATTATGCTGACTGGTTGCAGGATAAGAAACTGTCCGCGCATATTACACATCCTGCGATTGGTGAGGATTTTGCAGATGTAGATTTGAGTGTATTCGACTGGACCGGGCAGGATACTGAAAAAGGGTATTTCTGTCAGTCACTGGAAAAAACAGTGACTGTATTGAGCGAAAATAGCAACGACGGGCATGCCCTGAACTGCCTTGCAGAGTTTATACGCACTACAAATGCAAAAATTAATTTGTGGCAAGATGGTAATGGCAATGGTGATCTCAGCGAGACGCTACCTAAAGAATATAGCGCCGCACTGATTCAGCCGAGTCGTCAGGCATATTATCAACAGGTGATTACCAATCCCGAAAGTGAACCTGAAGATAAAAGCTATGCATTGTATCGTTCTGTGATGTGTTATGCGCCTTCCGGGTACAATTATTGCGGTGGGGAAGAGGTTGATAAGCTCAAACGTAAAGGATGGTTTACTCAATTGAAAAAACAGTATTCGGGGAGCCCATGGGCACAAAAGCTTCGCTATTACTGGTAACCATGCTCACGCTATGTTTACCTGCATTGGCGAAAGTGAATGCGGAAGAATATCAGGAGTTCTGGCTCTGGTCGGGAGTCAGGCCGTCATCCGAGATGCGGGACGCTATGGTGGTGTATCTGCATCAGGGAGAAATTATTTCCCGGCAGGGGAAAGTGAATTTTCACCGCATGGGTGCGCCTGTCAGCCGTCTGACCTTTCCGAAAGTCTGGCTGACAGTACGTATCACGACTACGGATATACCTGAGGCAGTCTGGATTCGTATCATGACCCTACTGTCACGCTGGAAATCTGCCGGTAATAATGTTGTGGGCCTGCAGATTGATTTCGATGCCGCCACGCAGCGGCTTGATGAGTATGGTAATTTCTTAATCAGGCTTCGATTGTTATTGCCGAACGAGTATGCTCTCGGCGTCACCGGGCTGCTCGACTGGGCGAAAACGGGCAGTGTCTCTACGCTCAATACATTACCTGTCGATGAGTTGGTGATTCAGAGCTATCAGGGACGAAGCACCGTAGTGAATTACCGCTCTTATCTGCCTGCATTGTCACAATTAACCATCCCATGGAAAATGGGTATTGTTCAGCATGGACTGTGGGAGAAAGAACAGGAAAAAAAATTAAGCCAGTCACCGTGGTTTAAAGGAATGGTGGTTTTTATGTTGAACTGACCGGGCTAATCAGTGAGCAGAAAGCTTCAGTTCAAATTAATTTAACATTTCGCTGAGTCATTGGTACTTTCAGGTGTCAGGTTATTTAAATAACGTAATTTATAGTACAACCATATTAAAAGGTAACTCGACTATGAAAAAACTTCTTTTCACCACTTTGGTTTCTGTGGCTCTTGTACCTTTATATGCTCACTCAAACGTAATCTATATCAAGGGAGACACTGTTAATCCTGGTGATGTGCATGAGGCTGCTATTTATTTCAATGGCAACATCAACAATCAAACAGTGACCTGGCTTCTTTCTTCTGTGGCAGAGCTTCACGGGAATTATCGTAATCTTGATTATGTCGATGTGTAGTGGTCAACTAATTTTGGCCACACGACCTGACTGTTCGTGGAACAGCCGCTCTGATTCATTTGGCGTTAAGCCACCGTTATACCAGTGGGGCCGGATGGCACTGTAATAGCCCGTGATGTAGCTGATTATCGCGCTCTGAGCCTCGTTGAAGCTGTTATAGCCCTTCGTCGGTACCCATTCGGTCTTCAGGCTCCGGAAGAACTGCTCCATCGGGGCATTATCCCAGCAGTTACCCCGGCGACTCATGCTCTGCTTTATCCGACAGCGCCACAGAGCCTGCCGGTACTGACGGCTGGTATAGTGGCTGCCCTGATCGCTGTGGAACATCACGCCTGTTGGCTTACCCCGAAGCTCCAGGCCATCTGCAATGCTTTGACCGTGAGGGCCGAGTCCGGCGACGTCGATATCGCCCAGCCCACAGGTTTGCGGGCGAACAGATCCAGCACTGCTGCCAGATAAGCCCAGCATTTTCCCGTCCAGATATACGTCACATCGCCGCACCAGACCTGATCCGGCGCGGTAACCGCGAACTGCCGGTCGAGATGGTTCGGTATTTCAATGTGTTCGTTCCCGCCGCGTTTGAATTTATGCGCCGGGACCTGGCAACTGGCGATATCCAGCTCTTTCATCAGCTTACCGGCCAGCCATCGCCCGAGTCTGACGCCCTTAGCGCTGACCATCGTGGCGATACTTCTCGCGCCAGCAGAGCCACCACTGGCGTTCCAGACTTCACTGACGAGACTCCGTTTAACGGCACGCTCGGCGTCAGAATCCCTGCCATTTTTACGAATGTAGCGATAACTGCTTCGGTGAACACCGAACAGCCGGCCCAATGGCGCTACCGGGTAGTGCGCCCTCAGACTGTCTATTATCGTGAACTGTTCAGGGAGTCCGGCATCAAGAGCGCGGTAGCCTTTTTTAGGATTTCATTCTCCATTTCAAGGCGTTGTATCCGTTTTCTCATTTCCCTGAGTTCAGTCTGCTCAGGCGTCAGAGGCAGCCCCGGGGGCGTTTTCCCCTGGCGCTCGATACGTAACGATTTTACCCGGCGGTTGATGGCGGAGAGGCTGACGTTCATCGCCTTAGCCGCCTCGCCGTGAGTGTAGTTCTGATCCAGGACCAGTTTTGCCGCTTCGACTTTAAATTCAGCAGTAAATGCTTTGCTCATTGGTTCACCTATAAGATGTTGAGGTGAGCATATCACCTCTGCTCAGGTGGCCAAATTCAGTGTGCCACTACAGACCACCGGTTTCATTGTTCCGGAAGCTGATTTAGCCACGTATGTCTTTTATGCTCAGCATCATGCACATTCTTCATCCGGTAATACCCCGGTTTATTTTTGATGGAGTATGAAATCGTTGCCGGAAAATATCATGACAGCAAACGACCTGACTAATATGGTGCATGAAGAGTATCTGATGATGTCTGCAAATGTGACAATCTGAAAAGGGATGAAGTACTGAAACAGGCGTTCCTGCGATATCATCATTAAAGTTGATCAGAAATCACCAACACCCTAAAAAGCAAAAAACCAGCCCCAAGGCTGGTTTTTCTAAATAGTGGTGCCCGGACTCGGAATCGGCTAGAAACATATGGTAATGATTAATAAGGTGATTTATAATCTTTTTTTTCTTACCCTCTATTTCACCCTTTTTATTAACCTATTCCTTTCCTTCTTAAGAAACGGGGGGGGGTGTATATTCATAAATAGGTAAAATATTAACTATTGACACTTTATCACCTAGGTTATTCAGATCTTTGATATTGATTTTAGGTATATGTTTCAGAATAAATTCCTTATCAAATTTATAAATATTTCCTTTTTTTAGAAATTGATGAATCGATTTAGGCTTATCAAGTAATTTAATGAAATAGTACCCCTTACAACGGATTGTTTTTGGTAAAATACATTTGTAATCAGGTTTCGGTTGGTAATTTTTAGCCTTCTTTTTCGATATGTATTCTACTGAGGCTAGGTCGATAAAGTTTAATTTTTTTCTATAGTGTTCTCATTGTGAAATGAGAGTATCTTCAATTGGTCTTTGTTTTTTTCAGTATCTCTAATAATTTTTGCTATTTTAAGTATTATATAATTTATTTCAAAGATATAGATATATTCATTTTTATTAATATTTTTTTTCCTTATCTTCTTTCTCTTTCTCTTTCTCTTTCTCTTTCTCTTTCTCTTTCTCTTTCTCTTTCTCTTTCTCTTTCTCTTTCTCTTTCTCTTCATCTTTTGTTTTAATGATTAGTTCTTGCCGTCTTATTTTTGCCTCACAGACCTATATAACATAACAAAAGTTATCCGTACGTGTTTTCTCACTATTTAGATCCGGATTGAATATTAACCTATTTTTAATTTCATTAAGGTAACTCTTATTTAATATAGATAAGGATAAAGAGCGCGATTTAATTTCTAAATCTATTTCTCTTATATCAAAATTCAATTTTTTATAACGTCTGTTGTTTAATTTATCTTCGGTAAGAATGGTGTGAATAAAAATATTAGAACTAAAATTTTGCCTTGTTTTGTTATTGTTTTCTATCTCATTATTTTTCACATCCAAATACTGACCCAAAATAAATTCAATGATTTTTGACTTGGATATTGCGTACTTTTTTGAATGGTTTTTGATCAACGCAACTAGCTCTTCATTTTTAAATACAACTTGTAATCGATGACTTCTTTGTGTTTTTCTGCCAATGCCTAACTTAATCCTGTCATTTTGATGGTGCTTAAAGTACGCCGTTACCGTGTTTTCAATAAACTGAGATTTCGATATTTTCTGTTCCTCAGCTTCGGATACGATCCGTTCTATTATTTCTGAGTGCTTAAATCCCCACATTCATTCTTATGCTCATAACGGCACCTATTGACACGAATTTTTAGAATAACAACGTAACATCAATGTTTTAGTTAAATCAAGTAATTTAGGTTATTAGTATTATTAATTACCCTACTTACCATTGTTTTACTTGCTTATCTATTAACCTGCCTATCTTCTTATCCATCTACCTCGTCGCAACCGTCGGGACTTTGATATCAGCATGAGATAGCTGAGCCTCTTTAAGTCAATCTGACATACTGAGTAAACTTTTACTGCAAGTCTCTTCCTATGGAAACGTAATCAAATAGGAAAAAAGAGATGAACAGTTCACGTGATATTTACCCTTCAATCTACAATAAGTTTATCAATCAATTTAACCTTCTTAGGCAGAATTATTCGAAACTATTAAATATAAGAGTGGATTTCCACTACGCGCCTTGTCAGCCTGGAAATATTAATAAGGCGTATCAGGATGTGGTTTATCTTTACCATATTTTTAAATTAAATAACGAAGGTGTCATTGGTTGCCAATGTATTATGGAACATACCGATGCGGGTGTGCTTCATATTCATGCACTCTTTTTTATTAATGGTCAAAAACATCAGAAATATTATCCTTTTTATCGTTGGCTTAATGATTTCTGGAAGAATCATACATGCGGAGCAAGTCATGCTGTTGATTGTAATGATGCGAAGAACTATAAACACTCGGTCGTAGGTAAATCAAAAAATTATTATGATGCCGGTTGTAGTCAAGGTATTGCCTATCTCGCTCGGTATTTTTCTAAAAAAAGCAAAAAGATAATATCCCGCATTTTTACCGTTATTTTGTCAGCGGTGTTGATGCTAAAACGTCACGGGGAAGACCAAGAAGTCAGCCTGTCAAACTTCTTGAACTAATGAATGAATAAAAACAATCTGTAATTATTTTTAGTTCTATATCACTGAGGTGAATACCCATGGTGTATTTATTCGTTTAATTAATTATTAGGAGTTCATATGTTTTCAGCACTGCTCGATATCGTTGTTATCATCGCGAAAGCAATCCAAGAAAATTTTAATGAGGATTAAAAAATAACGGCAAGACCTCTCTATTGTACACATATGCAAAAGAGAGGTCATGATGAACCCTTCCCCTTCAGAAAATTCACCTTCTACATTCTCCCCCAAAATTACAACGCAAGATGGTTATAACGACCCTCGCTATATCCTGATTGATATGAAAAAGATTACTCAGCTTATTGGTATGACCGATAAGTGGGTATACAGCTTAATCCAAAAAAAACCTTTCCTAAGCCTATCAAAATAGGGCGCTCTTCACGCTGGCGTTTGAGTGATATTGAAAAGTGGATTGATGAGCAAGCTATTGCAAATTAACAGAACGCATTGATTACAATGACGAGATTTTGGAGGACACGATGTCTTTAACCGATTCAAAAATTAAAGCTGCTAAAAGTAAAGATAAAGTATACCGCCTGACGGATGGGCAGGGCTTAACGTTGGCTATTTTTCCTAATGGCAGTAAGTCATGGCAATTACGCTACCGTTTTAATAATAAAGAAAACACCTTTTCACTCGGATTATACCCGATAACCACGCTGCAATTAGCCCGCGCTAAACGCAGTGGGATTAAAGAAACCTTAGCACTCGGCCACGACCCGAAAGTGAAAGAGCGTGAAGAAACACACCATAACAAGCAAACTTTTACCAGAATCGCCAAGGAGTGGTGCAACAGTCAATCAGGATGGACGGCCTGTCACCGACAGCGGGTCGCCAATAGTCTTGAGCAGCATATCATTCCTGCCATCGGGGATATTCACATTGAGGCATTAACGGCGCAAGCATTACTTGTGCCGATTAAAGCCGTAGCGTTGACGGGCAAAACGGAGCTGGCATCACGACTACAGCAGCGTATTAAAGCCATTGTACGTTATGCCGTCCAGCAAGGGCTAATCACCTATAATCCCGCACAGGAGCTTGGTGGCGTCATTAATAAGAATAAAGTGACCCATCGGCCAGCTCTCGACATTAAACGGGTACCTGAGCTGCTGGTTCGCATTAAACATTATCAAGGCAAACGATTAACACAGCTTGCCTTGCAATTATCCTTACTCACGTTTGTTCGCTCCAGTGAGTTAAGGCTGGCGCGATGGGCGGAAATCGATTTTGAGCAAAAATTATGGACAATCCCGGCGGAGCGGGAAGCCATTGCGGGGGTAAAATATGCGCATCGGGGGGCAAAAATGAAAACACCCCAACTTGTTCCTCTGTCCTCTCAAGCCCTGACGCTTTTGCAAGACATCTATCAATATACCGGGAAAAGTCTTTTTGTCTTTAGTAGCGTAAAAGACGACAACAAACCTATGAGTGAAAACACGTTAAACAAAGCGATCCGCAAATTAGGCTACGACACCAAAACCGAACTTTGCTTACATGGGTTTAGGGCGATTGCGTGTAGCGCATTAGTCGAAGCCAGTATTTGGGGGCGTGATGCCATTGAACGGCAAATGAGCCATCAGGAGCGTAATCACGTCAGGGCGGCCTATATTCATAAAGCGGAGCACATTATGGAGCGTACAAAGATGATCCAATGGTGGGCTGACTATCTTGATGCCATACAAGACCATTTCATCATGCCTTATGAATTTGGTTTATGACGATTAAACGGACAACCATTATTCATTTCAGAATATCCCCCTTTATCAAACCCCTTTTTCAATAATTCTAACGTTTAACGACGTATTCCTGACAGGACATGACTATGCAAATTACTGCTATGGCATCCCCATGCCTAAAATCTGGGTTGATTTCTGTTTTTATCAATAATTTAGGAAAATATAATGAATTTGAGCTGGTCGGTGAGTGGCTTGAGCTGCCAGCAACACCCACAGACGTAAAGCAATGCTTAGCTCGCATTGGTATTGATGGTATTGAGTACGAAGAGTATTTTTTAACGGATTATGAATCTTCTATCGACGGCGTGACCGCATACATTTCTGAATACAGTGCGTTAAATGAGCTTAATGACTTAGCAACTCAGTTAGCCGGGTTATCCAGTGATGAAGTTTGTCTTTATCAGGCGGTCATTGAGATGGGGGGCTATGTGAGCACCATCGACGATTTAATTAATTTAACCGATAAATTAGGTTGTTTCCAGCAGCTTACTGATGTCCATAATGAGTATGATTTAGGTTATTACTGGATTGAAGAAAGTGGGTGTTATGATTTGGAGCCATTAGGCCATTTATTATGCTACTTCAATTATGAGCGATATGGCCGTGATATTTGTCTTGAGCAAGGTGGCGTCTTTTGTTGTGGCGGTTATGTCTACTCTACCTAATAGCAGGTGTGATAGCTTTATAAGGGTAAAGCTATACCCATCCTTTGCTGTGCTTAAATAATGAAAAATTGCACTGAATGAGGAGACAAATAACCCTATAAAACAAATATAGACGTTTTATAGGGTATATTGCATTGTCGTTTGGTATTCATTTTTTTTCATTTGCTTTAATCTTTAATATCCACTGATGTACCGGAATGTCATGCTTATTAAAATAAGATGTTAATTTTTTTTCGATGATAATATGTTTTATCAATAAGTTGGTTGCGTTGGTGATTTTGATTCTACCCATAACCACAAGCAGATCGATATCAATACCTTACGGCGATATGACTATGACTGAATGGCGTTTTTATTAATCAGGTCTGTTCAACTAAACGCTTCAGGCAGAATACCAGAACCGGTTGACGCAGTGAAAACACAACGATGGCAATGCACTGACATGCAGAGCTTTTTCATGTGTTTTATGTGCATCAAATATCTTTCCGGAGCAGCGATGAATGCTATTATTGATGCCATTCGCTCAGGGGGAGGGCGTGAGCCCGTGCTGCTTGCATTTTGAGCGGGTGCTCAGTTTTGATTATGCATGATAAAGCGTGCATGGAAAATCAACTGACACAATACGAGGGGTATCTCCGTTCTTAACCCGGTTACGTATGTTTTTTACTCACAGCAACCGCGTTAACTGTGTTAAATCCTGTCCTGAGTCCAGAAAGCGGGCAGCGATTGAGTTGAGTGACTCAATCAGTCTGAGTGATACGGATTTGAATCAATTATAGATGTCCTGAGACATTGACAAAATTAGAGAGAAAAGGGAAGCAGGAATGACAAGTCTTCAGCAACGTGCGGAGTTACACCGCCAGATATGGGCTATTGCCAATGATGTCCGGGGTTCAGTGGATGGATGGGACTTTAAGCAATATGTTCTTGGGGCGCTTTTTTACCGCTTTATCAGTGAAAACTTCGCTAATTACATTGAAGCCGGTGATGACAGTATCCGGTATGCGGCGCTTGATGACATTATAATCACTAACGATATCAAAGAAGATGCTGTCAGAACGAAAGGTTATTTTATTTATCCGAGTCAACTGTTTTGCAATGTGGCGGCTAAAGCGAACACCAATGACCGACTAAATGCAGATTTAAACAGTATTTTCGTGGCAATTGAAAGCTCCGCGTCTGGTTTCCCATCCGAACCAGATATCAAAGGCTTGTTTGCCGATTTTGATACCACAAGTAATCGACTGGGAAGCACCGTCAAAGATAAAAACATCCGGCTTGCCGCTGTACTGAAAGGCGTGGAAGGATTAAAGCTCGGTAACTTTGTTGAGCATCAAATAGACCTGTTCGGCGATGCGTATGAGTTCCTGATTTCCAACTATGCGGCGAATGCCGGTAAGTCAGGTGGTGAGTTCTTTACGCCGCAGCACGTGTCAAAACTGATTGCTCAGTTGGCTATGTATGGTCAGACGCACGTGAATAAAATCTATGACCCTGCCTGTGGTTCCGGCTCACTGCTGCTTCAGGCGAAAAAACACTTTGATAATCACATTATCGAGGATGGCTTTTTCGGGCAGGAGATTAATCATACGACCTTTAACCTTGCGCGTATGAACATGTTCCTGCATAACATCAACTACGACAAATTTAATATCAAACTGGGTAACACGTTACTGGTGCCTGAATTTAAGGACGACAAGCCATTTGATGCGATTGTCTCTAATCCACCTTACTCGGTAAAGTGGATAGGCAGTGATGACCCAACACTCATTAACGATGACCGTTTCGCACCTGCTGGGGTACTGGCACCGAAATCCAAAGCGGATTTTGCATTTGTTCTTCATGCCCTCAATTATCTGTCATCCAAAGGCCGTGCTGCGATTGTCTGTTTCCCGGGGATTTTCTACCGCGGTGGAGCAGAGCAAAAAATCCGTCAGTACCTTGTGGATAATAACTATGTTGAAACGGTGATTTCCTTAGCGCCTAACCTGTTCTTTGGCACCACCATTGCCGTGAATATTCTGGTGCTGTCAAAGCATAAAACCGACACTAACGTACAGTTTATTGATGCCAGCGGCTTATTCAAAAAAGAGGCCAATAACAACGTCTTGACGGATGAACAAATCGCACAAATTATGCAGGTTTTCGACAGCAAAGCTGATACAGACTATCTGGCAAAATCTGTCACGTCAGAAGCTTTAGCTGCCAATGACTATAACTTGTCAGTCAGTAGCTACGTGGAAGCCAAAGATACCCGTGAAATCGTCAACATTACCGAACTGAATGCTGAGTTGAAAAAGACAGTTGCCAGAATTGACCAACTACGCACGGATATTGATGCGATTGTGGCTGAGATTGAAGGTAGCGAGGTGCGCTCATGAGTGAGTTGAGTTATCTGGAAAAACTGCTGGATGGGGCTGAGGTCGAGTGGAAGAGCTTAAGTGAGTTGGCAAGCTTAAGGCGCGGAAGAGTTATGTCGAAGGTGTATTTCGTTGATAATATTGGAGAGTACCCAGTTTATAGCTCGCAAACAGCAAATAGTGGAATGATTGGATCTATAGATACTTTTGATTTTGATGGGGAGTTTGTTAGTTGGACAACGGACGGTGCTAATGCAGGCACGGTGTTCTATCGAACAGGTAAATTTTCGATAACTAATGTCTGTGGGCTGATAAAAATCAATGATAACTCTCCGTTGAATTACAAATATCTTTTTTATTGGTTGTCTATTGAGGCTAAAAGTCACGTCTATTCTGGAATGGGTAATCCAAAACTAATGAGTCATCAGGTTGAAAAAATACCTGTGCCCATTCCTTGTCCCAACAACCCTGAAAAACCCCTCGCTATCCAGTCTGAAATCGTCCGGGTTCTGGATAAATTTACTGAGCTTACCGCTGAGCTTACCGCTGAGCTTACCGCTGAGCTTACCGCACGTAAAAAACAATACAACTACTATCGTGACCAGTTATTGAGTTTTCAAGAAGGTGAGGCGGAGTGGAGGACTCTGGGAGAGATTGCAGAGTATTCTAAATCACGCATTAGCTTTGATAAACTTGATAAAAATAATTATGTAGGCGTTGATAACCTTCTACAAAACCGTGCGGGAAAGATGCAATCAAATTACGTTCCAACTTCAGGCAATCTTACTGAATTTCGTGAGAGTGACATATTAATTGGTAACATCCGACCATATTTGAAGAAAATTTGGCAAGCTGATTCGACCGGTGGAACAAATGGTGATGTATTGGTTATTCGCAGTTGCCATAAATCTATTTTGCCAAGATACCTTTATCAAATTTTGGCTGATGACAATTTTTTTGAATACAACATGCAGCACGCCAAAGGCGCAAAAATGCCCCGTGGAAATAAAGACGCAATAATGAAATATCGATTACCCATTCCGTCATTCGACGAACAAACCCGTATGGTTACCATTTTGGACAAGCTTGATACATTAACAAACTCCATCAACGAAGGCCTTCCTCGCGAAATCGAGCTGCGCCAGAAGCAATACGAATATTATCGTGAATTGATGTTCAGTTTTACGAAACCTGAATTGACTGACTGATACGTATAGCCTTACCGGGGATACCGTTTTAACGACAAGGCTATCAGGGACTTTACTGCCTGATATCGCAAATTATCCAGATATCAGCAGCTCACCGCACAACAGAACGAACAAAGCAGGGAGTCGTATGATGCAACAGACTAAAACCATCGCTGAATCCAATAACTTCATTGTGCTGGATAAGTACATCACGGAATGGGAAGCCGGTGACCGTTACCAGAGTGAAGCGGAGCTGGAGCGTGAATTGATTCAGGATTTACGCAATCAGGGTTATGAGTTTGTGCCAGATTTAACCTCCCAGTCTGCGATGCTGGCGAATGTGCGGGTACAGCTTGAGGCGCTGAACAAGGTCGTGTTTACCGAAAGTGAATGGCGGCGGTTTACCGAACAATATCTGGATAACCCGAGTGATTCGATTGTTGATAAAACGCGGAAAATTCACATTGATTATATTTGTGATTTTACCTTTGATGACGGACGTTTGGAGAATATCTACCTTGTTGATAAGAAAAGTCTTGTCCGTAACAAGGTGCAGGTTATCCAGCAGTTTGAACAAGCCGGAATACACGCGAATCGCTATGATGTCACGGTGCTGGTCAATGGATTGCCTCTGGTTCAAATCGAACTGAAAAAGCGGGGCGTAGCTATTCGTGAAGCGTTTAATCAGATACACCGTTATAGCAAAGAGAGTTTCAACACCGACAACTCACTGTTTAAATACCTGCAAATGTTCATCATTTCAAACGGCACTGATACCCGTTATTTTGCCAATACCACTAAACGGGATAAGAACTGTTTCGATTTCACCATGAACTGGGCTCGCTCAGATAACACGCTGATTAAAGACCTTAAAGACTTCACTGCGACCTTCTTTCAGAAAAATACCCTGTTAAATATTCTGTTTAATTACTCGGTGTTTGATATCAGCGATAACCTGCTGATTATGCGCCCTTACCAGATAGCGGCCACCGAGCGGATTTTGTGGAAAATTAACGGGGCGTACAAAGCCAAAAATTGGAGTAATAAAGACAGCGGTGGATTTATCTGGCACACCACGGGGTCAGGGAAAACCCTGACCAGCTTCAAAGCTGCCCGACTGGCTACTGAACTGGATTTCATTGATAAAGTCTTCTTTGTGGTTGACCGTAAAGACCTCGACTATCAGACGATGAAAGAGTATCAGCGTTTTTCCCCCGACAGCGTCAACGGCTCTGATAGCACCGCAGGACTAAAGCGTAATCTGGAGAAGGACGATAACAAAATCATTGTCACCACCATCCAGAAACTAAATAACCTGATGAAAGGCGAGGCTGACTTACCGATCTATCAGCAACAGGTCGTCTTTATTTTCGATGAATGTCACCGCAGCCAGTTCGGTGAAGCACAGAAGAACCTGAAAAAGAAATTTAAACGCTTTTATCAGTTCGGATTTACCGGTACCCCCATTTTTGCCGGTAAAAACGCATTGGGTGCGGAAGATACCGCCAGTGTCTTCGGCACGGAACTGCATTCTTACATTATCACCGATGCTATCCGTGATGAAAAAGTGCTGAAGTTTAAGGTCGATTACAATGATGTCCGTCCCCAGTTTAAAGCGCTGGAAACCGAAACGGATGAGAAGAAACTCTGCGCCGCCGAAAACAAGCACGCTCTGCTTCACCCGATGCGGATTCTGGAAGTCACGCATTACATCCTGAAAAACTTCCGGCAAAAAACGCACCGCGCCTTTCCCGGAGCTAAAGGTTTTAATGCCATGTTTGCCGTGAGCAGTATTGATGCGGCAAAAGTCTACTATGAGGCCTTTAAGCACAGTCAGGAGGCTGCCATTGAGCAGAATGCCAGCTATAAGCCACTGACGGTTGCCACTATCTTCTCGTTCGCTGCTAATGAAGAGCAGGATGCCGTCGGTGATATTCACGACGAGAGTTTTGATGTTAGCGCCATGAACAGCAGTGCCAGAGAGTTTCTGGAGTCGGCTATCGGGGATTACAACGCCACGTTTAAGACCAATTTCAGTACTGACGGTAACAGCTTTCAGAACTACTACCGTGACCTTGCTAAACGGGTTAAAGAGCAGGAGGTTGACCTGCTGATTGTGGTTGGTATGTTCCTGACCGGTTTTGATGCCCCAGCGCTTAACACCTTGTTTGTGGATAAAAACCTGCGTTATCACGGATTGATGCAGGCATTTTCCCGGACTAACCGGATTTACAACGCGACTAAAACTTTCGGTAACATTGTCACCTTCCGCGATTTAGAGCAGGCAACCATTGATGCCATCACTCTGTTTGGTAAAAGTAATACTAAAAGTGTGGTGATGGAAAAAAGTTACACAGAGTACATGGAAGGTTTTACGGATGCGGTGACGGGTGAGGCTCGCCGGGGGTTTATGGATATCGTTACCGAACTGGAAAGTCGTTTTCCTGCCCCGGCTGACATTGAGTCAGAAAAAGAAAAAAAAGCCTTCGTCAAACTGTTCGGGGAATACCTGCGGGCAGAGAATGTCCTGCAAAACTATGATGAGTTTGCCACACTGAAAGCTCTGCAAACCGTTAATCTCAGTGACCCGGTTGCCGTAGAGACCTTTAAAGCCGAACACTATCTGGATGATGAGAAATTCGCAGAACTTCAGACCCTACGACTACCGGTTGAGCGAAAAATTCAGGACTACCGCTCAAGCTACAACGATATTCGTGACTGGCAACGCCATGAGCGCTCTGCCAATGAAAAAGACAGCACGACCGTTGACTGGGATGATGTGGTCTTTGAGATAGATTTGCTGAAGTCTCAGGAGATTAACCTCGATTATATTCTGGGGCTGATTTACGACTACAACAAAAAGAATACGGACAAAACCACCCTGAAAGAAGAGGTTAAACGGTTGATCCGCGCCAGTCTGGGTAACCGGGCTAAAGAAGGGCTGATGGTTGATTTTATCGAACAAACCAACCTTGATGATATGTCGAGTAAAGAAAGCATTATTGAGACGTTCTACACCTTCGCACAGCGACTCCAGCGGCGCGAAGCTGACGCGCTAATCAAAGAGGAGAACCTGAATGAAGCCGCCGCCAGACGTTACCTCAGTGCCTCTCTGAAGCGGGAATACGCGACTGAAAACGGTACGGCATTGATTGAAACGCTGCCAAAACTCAGCCCGCTAAACCCACAGTACAGAACCAAAAAGCAGACGGTCTTTCAGAAGTTCGTGGCCTTTATTGATAAATTCAAGGGTGTTGGTGGAGATGTTTAACTGCTATCAAGGATTTATCGTAACTTGTTGAATTTAAGCCTTCATCACATTAAGTTACAATGGGGATGTAGCGAGTTGATATTAACTCTAACCATAAATTCTATTTAATGACTCTAATTACTGTCTCAACACTGGCGTTTGCCAGTGTTGAGACAGTAGGATTTCATTATGAAAAATAGACTAAAACTAATATACCACACCCATCATGATATCATTAGAGTATGATTTCAATTTAGATGTATATGAGAAGCCTTCATCAGTTCGTGATGCATCAACTTTACCCGCATTAATGTATTTGTAACTCAGGTCTACTGCTAGGTTCGTATTGATATCATATTTTACGCCTGCCCCTAAACCCCATGCAAAGTTGTTTGTTGAATTAGAAATCTGGTCTGAATCATCACCTTCGTAAGTTTTGTTTTCTAATTTCAGGTTAGCCAGTCCTATGCTGGCACTAACATAGGGGGTAAATGCTGATTCATTATGGAAATCATAATACCCATTCAGCATGTAGGTATTCATTCTAAGGTTATTATTAATATTAGATACCCCCTGCTCACCATCAATATCATAAGCAACGCTGTCATCAGAAGAGCCTTTCCCTCTGAAGGTCATATCGATCTCTAAACGGATGGGCAGTTGATATTGGTCGTAGAAGTCGTAACCCGCCGCAATACCTCCGCCGAATACTCCTTTGTTTTTATTCGCTGTTTTTGTTTCTAAAACTTTAATCCCGTTATCAATATACGTAGATTTAGCATCATGCGTGGATACGATAGAGGTTCCTATTTTTCCACTGACATAAAAACCACTTGTTTCTTCGGCTGCATAAGAAAGTGAAGGTACAATAGTGACAGTACCTAAAACAGACATCGCAATAATTTTTTTCATCATATTTTTCCGATAGTTAACGTTAAGTTTTTTATGATACCGAGCTTCACCTGATAGTGTTTGTCAGCACAAAGTATTAAAAAATATTAATCAAAACGTGCTGCTACTGGTGAACCCTCTGGCCGAAATTTACAATTATTGATCTGTTTTGTCTATCAATAATCAAATAATGATCGGTTTAATCGATCAATCCTATCAATGAGTCGCTATCGATCGTTTTTAACGATCAATAGCGCACCACTGTTTTTTAATTATCGTCATGTGAGTTGAAAATCGGGAGGGGAGGTATTACTGGTTATTTTTACTACAATGCAGCTTTGATGGGGATTCAGAAAGCTGTTCTTTTGATAAATGGATAGATTTTAGGTTCTGAATGGGATAGCTCAATGCGATGCAGGACTCATGCTTCAATTTCACTTTTTAGACGTTCGCTTCACGTGAACGACAAAACTAGCCTAGCCGCCCTAATTAAGGGTAACAAACTAAATCGAACTGACGTTACCCTGATTGTTACCCTCTTTTGCATTTGATGCAGGGTAACGTCAGTTGAACTCAGTTGACAAACTGAAGTGCTGTGAAGCCTTGTGATGCCTTACGGAACAAGCTTTAGGCATAAAAAAAGCCTCGCTTTGCAGCGAGGCCTTATAAATAAATGGTGCCCGGACTCGGAATCGAACCAAGGACACGGGGATTTTCAATCCCCTGCTCTACCGACTGAGCTATCCGGGCAACGGGGCGCATTAAACCCTGTATGACACAGGGCGTCAATGATTTTATTACTGAAACAGAACTGATCGCGCTCTTTTTCAACAACAGGCAGGGGATTGATGCATTCGTGTGCAGTCAGCGCGGCGGTTGGTTATCCCATCAGGCTTACTTGTGCTGCAACAATACGCCAGCCATCAGCGAAACGTACCCAGGTTTGTTGCTGTCGTCCGGTGCGTTTGCTGTTCTCACGGCTGAATTCGGTACTGCACACCGCGTAATCATCACCGAAAGTAGTGATGACCGTGTTGTGGAGTTTGCGCGCCAGACCAATAGCAGGGCGTGATTGCCGAAAAGCCCGGATTTCGTCGATGCCGTAAAGATTCTCTCCGGCTCCCAGTCTGACTGTGCGTGCATCATGCCAGAAAAGTGCATCCAGCGTGTCAATATCATTAGTAGTTAATGCAGTTTCATAGCGAGCAAACACTGCACTGACTTCAGCCACTATCCCGGGGATATTGATCCTGTTTTGATTCATACGTTACCTGCCAGTGTAATCGCGGATGAGGAGGTGATGCCTTGCTGTTCGAGTTGCCATGCAACCTGCAGGCAGGCTTGTTCATTGAAGGGGGCGGCAATCAGTTGTACGCCGATGGGGAGCCCCTGTGCCGTTTTCAGTGGCACAGTCACCACGGGCAGACCTAAGAAAGAAATCGGTTGTGTCAGCAGCCCCATGCTGGCGCGGGCTGGCAACTCCATGCCATTGATATGTATATCGCGCTGGCCTATTTTGGGTGCCGGGCAGGGGGTGGCCGGAGCAATGAAAATATCAACCTTGTTGAAAAGAGCCAGCATTTTTTCTCTGGCGTACTGACGGAAGCGTTGGGCTTGCAGATACCATGCTCCTGGGATCATCGCCCCGGCGAGTAATCGTTCACGTGAAAAGGGTTCAAACAGTTCAGGGCTTTCACGTAACGCAGGAAGATAGTGGTTACCCCCCTCAGCGGCGGTAATAATAAAGGCTGCCGTGCGCGCCAGTTCAGCTTCTGCAAAAGTGACTTCATCACTGACATTGAGAGCACGGGCAACTGTCGCCGCAGCATCACGGGCATCTTTGTCACTCCACGTTTCGAAATAGCCACCCAGCATCGCAATACGTAATCCACTTGTACCTTTTGGTAACTGCTCACTACAGGTTTGCACACTGCGGCGAGCCTGAAATGAATCCTGTGGATCGTTGCCTTGCAACAGGTCATAAAGTAATGCCAGGTCTTCACTGCTGCGGGTAAAAGGGCCTATGTGGTCAAGGCTTCCGACAAAAGGATGTGTGCCGTGACGTGAAAGTCGGCCGAAAGTCGGTTTCAGTCCGAAGATGCCACACAGTGAGGCAGGCACACGGATAGAACCGTTGGTATCACTGCCGAGTGAAAAAGGGACAACACCAGCAGCCACTGCTGCGGCAGAGCCTCCGGATGAACCACCGGCAATTCGTGACAGATCATGGGGATTATGTGCCGCACCAAAATGGCTGTTTTCTGTTGTGAAGCCATAGGCATAAGCATCCATGTTCAGCATACCGGAGAGCAGCGCCCCTGCACGGGTTAGTTGTTTGACAGCAAAACTGTCTGCGCTGGCAGGCGGGCGCTGTTTGAAGAGTTCGGCACCTGCCAGCGTTGTTTTTCCTGCAACGTCAAACAGATTTTTTACCGCATAGGGTACACCGGCCAGTGGCGGGAGTGTTTGGCCTTGTGAGCGCAGCCTGTCAATTGCCCGGGCTTCCTGCAGCATGCGGTCATCGGTGATTGTAGTCCACGCATTAATTTTAGGGTTGACACGTTCAATCGCTTCCAGTGTCTGATGAGCGATTGCTTCTGCGCTGATTTCGCCCTCCTGAATGGCAGCACGTAGCTGACGCAATGATAATTGACTCAGGTTCATGGCTGATAAACTCCGGCGACTTCCTGCCGCTCATCCAGGGGATATGCCATTAATGGCTCAGCCATTGCGGCAATACGCGTAAACTGAATACGCAGCTCATCCCGCCGGGCGTCGTCAAGTGCGACTCCGAGTATGTGCTCCATTTGGGCAATATAGGTTGTCCAGTCTGTTTGCATGGATTTCATCACAATAATCTCCGGTTAAAAACCCGCAGCACTGCCATCACTGCGGGGATCAAAGGCACCTTCCAGCATGCCATTCGCGTGGCGTACGATCGCACCAGCATGACCCACGGCTTCGCTGAAGGCAGGAAGCATCTCAATTTCATGCCCTAATGCCTGCAGACGCTCACAGGTCGGTGCAGAAAAACGATTTTCCAGTTTCAGTGAGTCTGACGACTGCCCCCAGGTGCGACCGAGTAGCCAGCGTGGTGCGGTGATGCTCTCTTGCAGCGGCATGTTCTGCATCACGTAGCGGGTAAATATTGTTGCCTGGGTTTGGGGCTGACCATCGCCGCCCATTGAGCCATAGACCAGTGTGCGTCCATCATGTAGCCTTGCGGCGGCAGGGTTTAGCGTATGAAAAGGACGCTTGCCCGGAGCAAGCGTCAGCAGATGGTCAGGTTTGAGCGTGAACGCTGCTCCACGGTTCTGCCACAGTATCCCGGTTTCCGGCAGCACTACGCCGCTGCCGAATTCATGATAGATACTCTGAATAAAAGAGACTGCCGTACCATGACCATCGATAACCCCCATCCACACGGTATCTCCGGGGCCTTTGCCCGTTCCCCAGTCAGCCGCTTTTTGCTCATCTATTTTCGCTGCCTGTGCAGCAAAAACACTACGGGTAAGATGAGGGTGCAGCGTATCTGACATAAACGCGGGGTCGGTAATGTGGTCGTCACGTAATCCGAAAGCGAGTTTAGTCGCTTCAACAATCCGATGGATGGTTTGTGCTTCATCCGCCGATGCCATATTGAATGTGTCGGTAATACCCAATATTGCCAGCGAGACAGCACCTTGTGTGGGGGGCGGGATATTAAACAGTTCGCCACAGCTGTGATCGATACGCAGTGGCTGACAACGCCGCGCATGGTGCGCCTGCAGGTCATCAAGTGTCACGGGTATTTGCAATGCCTGCATCTCCCGCGCGATACGTTCCGCCAGTTTTCCGCGATAAAAACTGGCTAACCCATCGTCAGCCAGGGTTTGCAGAGTGTGTGCCAGCGCAGGCTGACGGAAACGTGTACCCGCCTCAGGAACGCAACCCGTCGGTAAAAATGTCTCAGTAAAACCGGGTTGCTGATGCAGTTCGGCTAATTTACTTTGCGTGGCTGCGGCTTGTGAAACAGTAACCGGTACTCCTTCGCGGGCATAGTGGATGGCATCCGCCAGCAGGCGTGAAAGAGGCAGGGGGTTGGTATGAAGTTCATCAGCAATGGTCAGCGCTTCAGCCCAGCCACTGACGGTGCCGGCAACGGTCAGTGCGGCGCGTGGACCCCGATGAGGGATAGCGGGAACATCAGCATACAATGCAGTCGTAGCCAGACTGCCAGCTGCACCGCTGGCATCAATAGCAATCGGTTCACCTTCACGGGGGACAATCAGCCAGAAGCCATCCCCGCCAATCCCGTTCATGTGCGGGTAAGCAACAGCAACAGTCGCTGCTGCTGCAACCATCGCTTCAATGGCATTGCCGCCTTCCCGCAGAATAGCCAGGGCACTTTCACTGGCAAGGTGATTCGGGGTGACGACCATCCCCTGCGGGGCATAGTGACTCTGGAGCATCGATTTCTCTTCAGTGGTAATGGAATAATGAATATTTAAGCAAAACTTGTTCCAGTTTATTAGCAACAGCAGGCAGGATCGTCACTCGCAGGTGGCGGATAAGCAGAGAGGTGATAAGTACCAGATGAAGCAATGAAGATATTTCGTTGCCGGAAAATGCAAATCAGGCATGAGTTTTGTATCCTGTGAAAGATTGAAACATTCGTTACAAAAAGGGAAGGATGATGCGGCAGCTTGATCAACGTCTGAAACGACAATATAACGAACTCTCTCCTCAGGAGCAGCGTATCGCCGATTTCATGCTTGACCATTTTGATGATTTGATTAGCTATAACAGTGCGGAGTTAGCACGACTGAGTGGGGTATCAAAAGCGACGGTCAGCCGGTTATTTAAACGTCTGGGATATGAAAATTATAAAGCGATGCGCGATGAATTACGTACATTGCGGCAAAGTGGCCTGCCATTAACTGATAACCGGGATGCCGTTCAAGGAAACACCTTGTTCTCACGTCACTATAAACAGGAGATGGCAAACCTGACACAGTGGATAACCTTGCTGAATACCACACAGTTTAGTGAGGTTGTGCAACGTATGATGCAGAGCCAGCGTATTGCCATTGTCGGCATGCGTAACTCTTACCCGCTGGCGTTACATTTACGTCAGCAATTACAGCAGATTCGTGCGGGGGTAGTGTTACTGCCACAACCTGGTCAGACACTGGCTGAAGAGATGGTCGGATTAGGTCAGCAGGATCTGGTTATTGTTATCGCATTTCGCCGCCGCCCGCGCATCATTCGTGCCCTGTTGCAGCATCTTCATGCAGAATCCGTTCCTGTCTTGCTGATATGTGAACCGCAGGCTCACGCCCTCCAAACTCTGGCGAGCTGGCATCTGCATGCACCATTAGATAGTGTTTCGGCTTTCGACAGTTACGGCACAGCCAATAGCCTGATCAATTTACTGGCGAACGCTTTACTGCATGAAATGCTGAGTGAAGGACGTCAGCGAATCCATCAAATTGCGGATACCTATTTGCAACTTGATGAGCTGGAGTGATATTTTTGGTGCGTTATTTTGGTGCAATGCATTATGTTGATGCTTCATTATTTTTCATTTATGGAGTATCCGGGCGGGATAGCGCATTGCCGTGAGACAACATATCAGTCACACGGGCCTGTACTGTGCCTGTAACTCAATATAAAAATCGTGTTTTCATTTAGTTATTTTCTTTTTTTTCATTTCCTCACTTCCCCGGTCATTGCTGTGTCACTGTGGCACATTAGTTGCAAAAGGTTTTATTAAGAATCTTTTGTTTCGTTACATAAACTACGGGGATGGACGATGAAAAAAATATTACTGGCACTGTTTGCCACAGCGGTAATGATGACACAACTGACACCCGCTGTTGCTGATCAATTACAGGATATTGAGAAGCGTGGAGTGATCAGAATCGCCGTACCACAGGATTTTCCCCCTTTTGGTTCTGTGGGAACGGATCTGCAGCCACAGGGGTATGACGTCGATATGGCCCGTTACCTGGCAAAACAGATGAAACTAAAATTGCAACTGGTGCCAGTCAGCAGTGCTAACCGTGTGCCTTATTTGCAAACAGATAAAGTTGATTTAGTGATTTCCAGTTTAGGAAAAAATGCAGAACGTGAAAAAGTGATCACGTTCAGCCGTGCTTACGCTCCTTTCTTCCTTGGGGTGTTTGGCCCTAAAGCGTCACCATTAAAAGATACGGCGGCATTAAGCGGCAAAACCATCGGGGTGACGCGTGGTGCGGTAGAAGATATGGTGCTTAGCGATATTGCGCCAAAAGAGGCGCAGATTAAGCGTTACGAAGATAACAATACTACGCTGTCAGCATGGCTTTCAGGCCAGGTTGAATTTATCGCTACAGGAAATCTGGTGGTAGCAGCGCTGACCCGTCAGAAAGGTGATGATGCGCCGGTGGCTAAATTCATGCTTAAAGACTCTCCCTGTTTTATCGGAATGCGTAAGGATGAGCCAGCACTGCAGGCGCGCGTTGATGAGCTGATTAATCAGGCATTGCATGACAACACGCTGAACACCCTCTCTGAAACCTGGTTAAAAGCACCACTGCCTGCCGATTTCGGCGCCTGAGTTACAGGACGTCATGATGGATCAACTTCAATTTTCCGCACTGTGGCCTTACTGGCCGCAGTTAGTAGCGGGCTTATGGGTCACCATACAACTGACAGTTTGTGCCACTCTGGGCGGTGTTACTCTGGGCATCCTTGGAGCAGCGATCAGGAGTGGCAAGCCTTCCCTGGTCAGCCGGTTATGGGGCATTTATGTGGAGTTGATCCGTAATACCCCTTTTGTGGTTCAGCTATTTTTTATTGTGTTTGGTTTGCCTGGCGTGGGGCTGAAAATGACCGCGGGTGAAGCGGCACTCCTCGCGATGTTAATTAACCTGGGTGCCTATAGTACTGAGATTATCCGTGCCGGTATTCAGGTAACTCCGCGTGGGCAGTGGGAAGCCGGACGGGTGCTGGGGCTTAGTCATACGCAGATATTTTTACGTGTAATTTTACCCCCCTCCCTGAAACGTATCTACCCGGCACTGGTCAGTCAGTGCATTATTGTCATGCTGGGTTCGTCGGTGGTGTCTCAGGTCTCTTATGAAGAGTTAACCTTTGCGGCTAACCTGATTCAGTCACGTACCTTTTTAAGTTTCGAGGTGTATCTGGTGACAACGCTGATCTATCTGCTGTTATCCATCGCTATGCGTCAGATACTGCTGGCGATTGGCCGCAAATGGTTGGGGGCTGCGCCATGATGAGCACATTTTCTGACTGGGATATCTTACGCAATCTGTTGCTGGCGGCTCGTTGGACGCTTCTGCTCTCCTTAGTGGCTTTCCTGGGGGGGACGGTGGTGGCCACGCCGTTGGTGATGTTGCGTCTGGCTGGCGGGCGCTGGCCGAAGAGAGTGATTCGCGGTTATACCGAACTGTTCCAGGGAACACCTTTGCTGATGCAGTTATTTTTGGCATTTTTCGGTGTTGCACTCTTCGGTATTGATGTTTCGCCCTGGACTGCCGCAGCACTGGCACTGACGTTCTATACCAGTGCTTTTCTGGTTGATATCTGGTTTGCCAGTATCAATGCGCTGCCGAAAGGGCAGTGGGAAGCCTCTCGCTGTCTGGGATTGAGTTTTGGACAAACACTCTACCGCGTGGTGTTGCCACAGGCGCTTCGTATTGGTATCGCGCCAACAGTGGGTTTTGCGGTACAGGTGATCAAAGGCACGGCTCTGGCATCGATTATCGGCTTTGTGGAGCTGACGAAAGCGGGCTCTATCCTCAGTAATGCCACCTATCAACCTTTTAAAGTATTCGGGCTGGTGGCGTTGGGCTACTTCCTGATGTGTTACCCGCTGTCACGTTACAGCCAGTATCTGGAGAAGAAATTTAATGCCGCTCATCACCATTAATCAGGTTCAGAAATATTACGGTGACAACCATGTTCTGAAGGGGGTTGACCTCGACATCGACATGGGAGAGGTCATTTCAATCATCGGTCGCAGCGGCTCAGGAAAAAGTACGCTGTTACGCTGTATGAATGGCCTCGAAGGGTATCAGGATGGCAGTATTAAGCTTGGGGGTATGACAATTACCGACCGCGAGAGCCAGGCACGTGAAATCAGCCGTTCTGTCGGCATGGTTTTTCAAAATTTCAATTTGTTCCCGCATATGACAGCATTAGAAAATGTGATGCTGGCACCTCGCCGCGTATTGAAGAAAAGTGCAGGTGAGTGCCAAAAACTAGCAGAGCAGATGCTGGCCAAGGTGGGGTTAGCCGAGCGTATGCATTACTATCCGGCAAATCTCTCGGGAGGGCAGCAGCAAAGGGTAGCGATCGCTCGCGCCCTGGCGATGAGCCCGAAAGTATTATTGTGTGATGAAATCACCTCGGCGCTGGATCCTGAACTGGTTGGTGAAGTGCTTAAAGTGCTGGAACAGTTGGCCAAAGAGGGGATGACACTGATTCATGGTGACCCATGAAATGAATTTTGCCCGTGAAGTGGGTGATCGTGTGGTTTTTATGCACCAGGGGCGAGTCTGGGAGCAGGGCGAGAGTAAGGCCCTGTTTGCTGATCCCCGGACACCAGAACTTAAACAATTTATCTCATCAGTGCGTGGTCTGAACTGACCTGCTGAGTGGTTAAGAGAAGGAATACTATTATGACGTTATCTGCGATGTCTCAAATTAATCCCCCTTCACGTCTGCTGATGGGGCCGGGACCGATCAATGCTGATCCGCGAGTGTTGCGTGCTATGTCCTGTCAGCTGATTGGTCAGTATGATCCTGCGATGACCGGCTATATGAACGAAGTGATGGCACTGTATCGTGAGGTATTTAAAACCAAAAATCACTGGACGTTGCTGATCGATGGCACTTCCCGTGCCGGGATTGAAGCCATTCTGCTTTCAGCGATCCGTCCGGGCGATAAAGTGCTGGTGCCTGTTTTTGGTCGTTTCGGTCATTTATTGTGCGAAATTGCGCGGCGTTGTCGTGCTGAAGTGCATACTATCGAGGTCCCCTGGGGAGAAGTGTTTACTCCGGATCAAATCGAAGATGCTATTAAGCAGGTACGTCCAAGGATGCTGCTTACTGTGCAGGGGGATACTTCGACGACTATGTTACAGCCACTCGGAGCGTTGGGTGATATCTGTAAAAAGTATGGGGTGTTATTTTACTGTGATGCCACGGCTTCGTTTGCCGGAAATGCTCTAGAAACAGACAGTTGGGGGTTAGATGCGGTATCCACCGGCATGCAGAAATGCCTCGGTGGTCCATCAGGTACATCGCCGATTACCCTGAGTGAACAGATTGTTGAGGTGATTCGTCAGCGCAAATGTGTTGAGCAGGGGATTCGTACCTCAGCTCACCAGGATGGTGATGATGAGATGATCTACTCAAACTATTTCGACCTCGGCATGATCATGGATTACTGGGGCCCTGAGCGATTGAATCATCACACCGAAGCCACCAGTGCGTTGTTTGGTGCCCGTGAATGTGCACGGCTGATCCTTGAAGAGGGACTGGAAAAGGGTATTGCCCGTCATCGTCTGCATGGTGAGGCCCTGATGCGTGGTGTTCAGGCGATGGGGCTCGAGCTGTATGGCGATTTACGTCATAAGATGAATAACGTTCTGGGAGTGATGATCCCACCAGGTATCGAGGGGGATCAGGTGCGTTCGTTGATGCTGAATGATTTCGGTATTGAGATTGGCACCTCATTTGGTCCTTTACACGGTAAGGTATGGCGTATTGGCACCATGGGATATAACGCACGCAAAGATTGTGTGATGCTCACCCTCAGTGCGCTGGAATCAGTATTAACTCATCTTGGTTTCCGTTCGCCTCAAGGGGCAGCGATGCAGGCGGCCTGGGATTTCTATGCCAGTGAGGTTACGCATGGTTGAGCAGGTGATCACCAGCAAGCAGGCAAGTGCCGCAGCAGTGCGAGTAATGGCGCGCTGCGATGAGCTGGCGGCCATCAGTGAAACGCCTGATGCATTGACCCGGGTTTATTTATCACCAGAACACCTGCGCGCCAATCAGCGGGTGGGAGAGTGGATGGCTGAAGCGGGGATGCGAGTCTGGCAGGACAGTGTTGGTAATATCTGCGGACGGTATGAAGGGCAGACGGAAAATGCACCGGCAATATTGCTGGGTTCACATCTTGATACGGTACGCGATGCCGGACGTTATGATGGGATGCTGGGGGTGCTGACAGCGATTGAAGCGGTTCAGGCACTTCATCAGCACCAGTGCCGTCTTCCGCATGCGGTAGAAATTGTTGGTTTTTGTGATGAAGAGGGTACTCGTTTTGGTATTACCCTGCTTGGCAGTCGGGGGCTGACCGGCAGCTTGCCGGAACACTGGCTGACACAAGCGGATACTGCAGGTATTACGGTTGCCAGTGCACTGGATAGCGCAGGGCTGGAAAGTCACGCTATCGCCAATGCCGCCCGTCAGGCTGAAGAGTTCACCGCTTATCTTGAACTGCATATCGAGCAGGGGCCCTGTCTGGAACAGGCGGGGCTGGCTTTGGGGGTAGTGACAGCGATTAACGGCGCCAGGCGGCTGAATTGTCACTTTACCGGGCATGCAGGGCATGCGGGTACTGTGCCGATGTCACAGCGTCAGGATGCATTATGTGCTGCTGCTGAGTGGATTAGCTTTATCGAACGTACCACGCCTGCTCATGATCCTCATCTGGTTGCGACCGTAGGCACGTTACAGTGTTTACCTGGTGCCGTGAATGTGATCCCCGGCGAAGTGGCATTAACCCTCGACATTCGTGGTCCTGAGGATGATGCCCTGGCGGGATTACTGGCGGCCCTTCTTCAGGAGGCTGAAGTGATTGCGCAACGACGTCAACTGAGTTTTACCGCCAAGACGTATTATCAGATAGAGGCTACCCCCTGTGATAAGCGATTGCAGCAGGTGTTAAATGATACCGTCACTGCCGTACAAGGGAGAAGCTGCCAGTTGCCAAGTGGCGCAGGACACGACGCTATTGCAATCGCAGAACGTTGGCCGGTGGGGATGTTGTTTGTGCGCTGTGCCGGAGGGATTAGTCACCATCCTGCGGAATCGGTGACAACACAGGATGTTGCTCAGGCGATTGAAGCCTATGCGACGGTGGTACATCGCCTGGCTGATGCTCCGATTTCTGCTTGCTACTAGTGTTGCCGCGTCGAGATCACTGCTGACCTTAATGGTCAGCTTTGTTCTGTGTCAGGACGAAGGAATCTGCATCCTGCCAGGCAGGAAAGCGGGTGCGGTAAGCCTGTAATTCACTTAATGATAAGCTGGCGTCGAGACGTGCCGGCTGGTCATTATCGTCACTGGCAAGTGTTTCGCCCAGCGGTGAAAGAATCACACTGTTTCCCTGGTAGTGATGCGCAGGATCATCCCCCACCCGATTGCACCCGGCAACATAAGCCTGATTCTCGATAGCGCGTGCCAGCAACAGCGCCTGCCAGTGCTGTGCACGCGGCGCTGGCCAGCTCGCGACATAGAGCGCAAGGTCATACTCGTTATTCCGGTTTCTTGAAAAGACCGGGAAGCGCAAATCATAACAAATCTGAGGTAGCAGACGAAATCCGCGCCAGTGTACGATCTGGCGCTGTTCTCCGGCAAGATAGTGATGGTGCTCTTCTGCCATACGAAACAGGTGACGTTTATCATAGCGATAAACCTCACCCTGTGGTGAAACCAGCAGAAAACGGTTAACGGCTCCCTTTTCTGTGCGTAATGCAACACTGCCACCGAGCATGGCATCGCAATCTCCGGCATGGTTCGTCATCCAGTCAATGATCCGGCTCTCATCGAGAGAAGCTGCTTGCGCGGTATCCATTGAAAAACCGCTGGTAAACATCTCGGGAAGAATAATCAGATCCCGTTCGCGGACCGACGTCAGTAGCCGAGAGAAATGTTGCAGATTAGCTTCTGCATCCAGCCAGGATAAGGGTTGTTGCAGCAATGTGAGCGCTAGAGTTGGCATAGTTTCTCCGCGGCCGCATCAAGTGTTGCATCCTGTTTAGCGAAACAGAGACGGATCAGTTTATGCGGGAAGGGACCTTCACAGAATACGGATAAAGGAATTGCAGCGACGCCTGCCTCTTTCGTCAGCCATTGACAAAATGCGACATCATCCAAATCAGAGATAGCACTGTAGTCCGCCAGTAAAAAATAGGTGCCTTCGCAGGGTAATAGCGTCAGCCGGCTGGCGGAGAGGGCGTTAACAAAACGATCACGCTTTTGCTGGTAAAAAGCGGACAAGTTCAGGTAATGGTCGGGATCTTCCTGCAACATATCGGCAAGTGCCAGCTGGGCCGGTGTGTTGACAGAAAAGGTCAGATACTGATGGATCTTACGAATTTCAGCGCTCAGGGCGGGGGGGGCCTCACAGTAGCCTACTTTCCACCCGGTCATATGGTACGTTTTACCAAAAGAGGAGATAACCACCGCACGCTCCCGCAGGTCAGAGTGGGTCAGCACACTTTGATGCCCGGCAGAGGTAAAACAGATATGTTCATATACCTCATCGCTGATTACATAGATCTCTTGCTCACGGATAGCCTCCCACAATTGAGTGAAGTCATGCTCCTGCCATACCGAAGCTGAAGGGTTATGTGGTGTATTAAGGATAACCAGTCGGGTACGGGGCGTAAGCAGAGCACGAAACGCTGACCAGTCGATGCGAAACTAAGGGGGCTGCAATGTCAGGCGTTTTGCTGTACCACCCGCGAGAGTGATAGCCGGAGCGTAGCTGTCATAGCTCGGATCAAAACAGATAACTTCATCACCTGCGCGCACCAATGCAGTGATCGCCGCAAACAGGGCTTCCGTTGCGCCCGCAGTGACGGTAATTTGTTGTTCACTGTCTGGCTGATAGCCGTAAAGCCGGGCGGTTTTGAGCGCGATAGCTTCACGTAATGGTCCGACGCCGGTCATCGGTGCGTATTGATTTGCGCCCGCAGTGACATGGTGGTTCAGGCGCTCTTTCAGCAAAAGCGGGCCATCGAAGTCCGGAAAACCCTGAGAGAGGTTGATCGCGTTATACCGGGTGGCCAGCGCACTCATCTGAGAAAAAATGGTAGTACCAAGTGCAGGGAGTTTGCTGTCAGGGTGACAAATGTGCTGTGTCATGATGAGTACCTTAAATCTACCGTCAGGGTTATCTGAATTGTACTGTTGCTGTCACTATAGCCTCGATGCTAGTATTTGGCAATCAAGACGCTTAGACGTCTAAATGAGGAATTGCGAAAGGTATTACCACACATGAATCATCAGGCTGTTCACCCCGCACCACTACAGGCACTGGTCGAGGTTTGTCACTGGATTGGGGGAAAAGGTTGGGCACCAGCGACTGGCGGTAATATGTCGGTGCGCCTCGACAATCACCATTGTCTGCTGAGTGAATCAGGCAAAGACAAAGGCAGTCTTAGTGCTGAGGATTTTATCCAGGTCGACATCAACACGCAGATAGCGACGGCAGGACGGCGTCCATCCGCTGAGACCGGGTTTCACACGTTATTATACCGGCTCTATCCACAGGCTGGGGCGGTATTGCACGTTCATACAGTGAGTGCCACTGTGCTTTCACGCATTGAAAAGAGTGCCAGCTTATTGCTACAGGGTTATGAGATGCAGAAATCTCTCGCCGGGCAGCAGACCCATCTTGATACGCTGGCTATTGCGATTTTTGATAATGACCAGGATATCAACGCGCTCGCTCAGCGTATCGCACTGGCACATCAGCAGAATCCTCTGCGCTATGGTTTTTTATTACGTGGACATGGACTGACCTGCTGGGGGGAGAGTGTTAGCGAGGCCCGCCGTCATCTGGAAGGACTGGAATTTTTATTCCAGTGTGAATTGCAGCGCCGTTTACTGGAGAGAACATGATACGTGCGATTGTGACTGATATTGAAGGCACGACCAGCGATATTCGCTTTGTGCATAAAGTGCTGTTTCCCTATGCCCGTGACCACCTGGCGTCCTTTGTGACTGAGCATCAGTCCGACCCTGAAGTGGTCCTGGCGTTGAATGCATTACGTCAGGAGCAGCAGCAGCCAGACGCATCGCTGGAGAGTCTGATTGAGACGTTGTTTACTTATATGGATGAAGACCGTAAATCGACACCGCTAAAAGCACTGCAGGGAATGATCTGGCGGGCGGGCTATCAGAGTGGGCAGTTTACCGGACATCTTTATCCTGATGTACTGCCGGCCCTGACACACTGGCATCAGCAGAGTGTCGCACTCTATGTCTACTCTTCTGGCTCAGTGGCTGCACAGAAACTGCTGTTTGGTTACAGTGATGCCGGTGATATCTGTCGGTTGTTCAGCGGTTATTTTGATACCCATGTTGGCGCAAAACGTGAGATCTCATCTTATCAGGAGATCGCGCGACTGATTGGTGTCCCAGCCGAAGCGTTACTTTTTCTATCCGATATTCGCCAGGAACTGGATGCCGCTGCTGCTGCAGGCTGGCATACCCTGCAACTGATTCGGGATGAAGCAGATAATGAGAGTCGTCACCCGCAGGTGACAGGATTTGATCAGATAAACCTGGAGGTAATAGGCTGATGAGTGCACTGACTATTTTTACAGAACAACAACCTGAAACACCGATTTGGCATAGTACTGAGGGTGAGGAAATTCGTCAGCAACTGAATGCTAAAGGGGTGCGTTTTGAACGCTGGCAGGCTGACAGAGAATTGGGTGCAGATCCTTCCGCTGAGACTGTCCTGGCTGCTTATCAGCACGCCATCGCACGTCTGGTGGAAGAAAAAGGCTACCAAAGCTGGGATGTCATCTCAATTCGCAATGATAATCCGCAAAAAGAGGCTCTACGGATAAAATTTCTCGCCGAACATACTCATGATGAAGATGAAGTGCGATTTTTTGTCGAAGGCGCCGGGCTGTTTTGTCTGCACCTTGATGGTCATGTTTTTCAGGTGTTGTGTGAAAAAAACGATCTCATTTCTGTTCCCGCTGGCACGGCACACTGGTTTGATATGGGATCCGAGCCTCATTTTACGGCGATACGTATTTTTGATAACCCGGAAGGTTGGATAGCACACTTTACCGGAGATGAAATCGCTGATTCTTATCCCCGTCTGCCTTGATAATCAGTGAAGATAAGGGAGTTGCGTCTGGCTCCCTTAAATCAGACTAAATTAGGGTCTGTGCTGTAATTGTGCTATCCCTGTTTTCTCAGGGCTAAAAATTCCCGTTTCTACCTGTTGAGGGGTAACCACGCCACTGTCCAGCACCCAGGCAGTGACAAGCTTCGCTGGCGTAACATCGAAGGCGGGATTATAAACCTCCGCCCCTTCTGGTGCCCATTGTACTTCGCCAAAGCTACCGGCTACGCCGGTGACTTCACTGGCAGCCCGTTGTTCAATAGTAATCGCGTCACCATCAGGACATTGCCTGTCAAGCGTGGTTTGCGGAGCTGCGACATAGAATGGAATCTGATGATAATGGGCAAGAACCGCGAGACTGTAAGTGCCGATTTTATTAGCCACATCGCCATTGGCTGCGATGCGGTCTGTACCGACCCAGACTGCATCAACTTTTCCTTGTGCCATCAGGCTCGCTGCCATGTTGTCGCAAATTAAGCGATAAGGCACACCTTTTTCAGCCAGTTCCCAGGCCGTAAGTCGCCCTCCTTGTAACAGTGGCCGGGTTTCATCTACCCACACCTCACTCACCAGACCTTTATGCCATCCCTCAATAATAACACCCAAAGCAGTGCCGTTGCCGGCGGTTGCCAGACCGCCGGTGTTGCAGTGGGTCAGCAGATGGCTGGCAGGTTTAATCAGTTGACTGCCGGCCTGTGCTATCTGTTCACAAAGTCTGCGGTCTTCCTCTACCATCTGGCAGGCTTCAAGGCAGAGTGACGCTGCAACAGGCTCCTTGTTAAGTGCCAGACGCATACGGTCAAGATTATTCATCAAATTGACCGCCGTTGGGCGCGCGGCCCGTAACGTTTCAAGTGCTTCATGCAACGCGGCGACGGGCATCCCTTTTTCAGCCAGCAAGGCCAGCAGAAGACTGGCTGATAAACCAATCAAAGGGGCTCCGCGAACTTTCAGTGCCTGGATATGACTGACTAATGTTGCTACATCAGGCGTTGCACACCAGAAAGTCTGTTGTGGCAACGCCTGTTGATCGAGTATCCATAGTTGATTGTCAATCACCCGCAGGCTGGTAGTCGTTAAATTTTGCATGATATTAAAAATCCTGGTTGCACTTTTCTGCTCTATTGTGCCAACATGCTGGCTGGATGTATAGACGTCTGAACGTCTTTGTTGTTACGTGCAGAGGCTTGCGCGATCAGGGTCAAAATTAAGAGGCAAACTATGTCAGATTACCAAATATTTACCGCCAGAGAGGCTGTCGCTTTTGCGCGTCAGCACGGTCAGCATCCTCAACCGTCATCCCTCGTTGATGCAGAAGAGATTGGCGATGGTAATCTCAATCTGGTGTTTAAAATCAAAGATGACCGCGGTGTCAGTCAGCTGGTAGTAAAACAGGCATTGCCTTATGTGCGTTGTGTTGGTGAATCATGGCCGTTGACACTGGACCGTGCTCGCATTGAGGCGGAAGTCTCGGGAATACACAGCCAGTTCTGCCCTGAACATGCTGTGAAGATTCTGCATTATGATAGCCAGCATGCTGCCATGGTGATGGAAGACCTCTCTGTGATGGCGATCTGGCGCGGGGAGTTAGTTAAGGGCCACTACTATCCTCATGCTGCGTCTCAGCTGGGGCGTTATCTGGCTACGACACTGTTTTATACCTCTGATTTTTATCAACATCCTCATCAGAAAAAACAACAGGTCATCCGTTTTACTAATCCTGAATTGTGTCATATCACGGAAGAGCTGTTTTTTAATGAACCTTATGAAGTCCATGCCCGTAACAGTTATCCCACTGAGCTTGAGCCGCTGGTGGCAGCATTACGTAATGAACAGCCACTGCGATTGCAGGTAGCCGGACTAAAGCACCGTTTTCTTTCTCATGCGGAGGCGCTGCTGCATGGTGATGTGCATAGTGGTTCGTTGTTTGTCAGTGCCGATAACCTGAAAGTTATTGACGCTGAATTTGGTTTCTATGGCCCTGTTGGCTTTGATGTCGGCAATGCATTGGGTAATCTTTTGCTTAATTATTGTGCACTGTCGGGTCTTATGACGACGACGGAAGCGCGGCTCACCGCACAACATCAGCGTCTGGATGAGGTGCGTAACCTCTGGTCTGCCTTCGCGAGCCATTTTCTTACCCTGGTAAACACGCAAAGTCAGGATCGTGCATTAGCTCTCTCAGGATATGGCGAACTGTTCTTGCGCAAAATATGGCAGGATACACTGGGATTTTGTGGTACAGAGATGATAAGACGTACGGTGGGCATGTCACCTGTAGCGGACATGCTATCGATCAACGATACTTCATTGCGACATACTGCATTACGCAAGGCGATTTTACTCGGAAGACTGCTCATTTTGCACGCTGACACTATTTCTGATACTGATGCGTTGATCACTCATATTATCGGAGCCGATTGATCCTGACAGAGCTGGGGCTTTGCGCTGCTCTGTCAACTTGTTAGACTGAGCCCCCCTAACCAGAAAGGATTGTTTATGTACCAGGACATTATTCGCGCTGAACTTAATGAAGCTGCTGACACACTGAACCATTTCCTGCAGGATCCGGCAAATATTCAGGCGATTGAACAGGCCGCCGTGTTGCTGGCAGAGTCGTTTAAGCAGGGAGGGAAGGTGCTCTCTTGCGGCAATGGTGGATCACATTGTGATGCGATGCATTTTGCTGAGGAGCTCACCGGACGTTATCGTGAAAATCGTCCTGGGTATCCCGCAATTGCCATTTCTGATGTCAGTCATCTTTCCTGTGTCGGTAATGATTTTGGCTATGATTATGTTTTTTCACGCTATGTAGAGGCGGTTGGTAAAGCGGGCGATGTGTTACTGGCAATTTCGACATCTGGTAATTCTGGCAATATTATTAATGCCGTAAGTGCTGCGCGTCAGCAGGTAATGAAAGTGATCACCCTGACAGGCAAAGAAGGCGGTAAAATGGCGGGCAGCGCTGATGTTGAAATTCGTGTGCCGCATTTTGGTTATGCAGACCGTATTCAGGAAATCCATATCAAAGTGATCCATATTCTGATGTTATTGATTGAAAAAGAGATGGTAAAAGCATAATTGATGTCAGAAAGGCAAACGGCGAGGTGGTAGCATGTGTGAATTACTCGGTATGAGTGCGAATGTACCCACTGATATCTGTTTCAGTTTCACGGGACTGGTTCAGCGCGGTGGTGGTACTGGTCCGCATAAAGATGGCTGGGGTATCACCTTTTATGAAGGAAAAGGATGCCGGACATTTAAAGATCCACAGCCAAGTTTCAACTCGCCAATTGCCCGTTTAGTGCAGGAGTAGCCTATCAAATCCTGTTCAGTGGTGGCGCATATCCGTCAGGCTAATCGTGGTAATGTGTCACTGGAAAATACCCATCCGTTTACCCGCGAACTGTGGGGGCGGAACTGGACTTACGCACACAATGGTCAGTTGAAAGGATACAAATCATTAGAGACAGGCACATTTCGCCCCGTAGGTGAAACAGACAGTGAGAAATCGTTTTGCTGGTTACTGTATAAAATGAACACGCACTATGCACGTGCGCCAGGCCATCCTCAGGGGCTGTTTCGTTATATAGCGTCACTGGCGGATGAGCTGAGGCAAAAGGGCGTGTTTAACATGCTGCTGTCTGATGGTCTTTACCTGATGGCCTATTGCTCTACTCATCTTTACTGGATAACCCGTCGCGCGCCATTCGGCAAAGCGACTTTGCTGGATCAGGATGTTGAGATAGATTTTTAAAAACAGACCACACCTGATGATGTGGTCACGGTCATTACTACCCAGCCGCTGACAGGCAATGAGAACTGGCAGCGAATCGAACCGGGAGAGTGGGCGCTATTTTATCTCGGCGAACGCCAGCGTTGAATGCTGCTGAGGTTTAACCGGGATATTCACCGGACTATTCATCACATACTGGCCATTTTGCACGCTAACTTCGGGAGGGGTGTGGGTACGGTTGAATAATTCATAACCTGGCTGCAGTTGTTTCCAGAACGTGTAGTACACAGAACGCCGATGACGGTTCATGTTACTTTCTGTCATACGAAAAGGATAAATACTGACTTTAACCCGGGGCTGACCATTCTTAAGTGCTGCCGCGACATATTGATAGATCTTATCCATATTTTTATTAGTCATGGCATAGCATCCGATGGAGACACAATCACCGTGGATCATCAGGTATTTACCGTGATAACCTTGCTGACGATCGTACTCATTAGGAAAGCCAACATTAATGGCACGATAAAAACGGCTGTCAGGTTTAAGCTGTGAATGAGTAACACTGTAAAAACCTTCAGGGCTTTTAAAATCGCCTTCACTGCGTTTAGGCCCCAGGCCACCAGAATAATTACAAATTTTATAACTGTCAATCAGATGATATTCGCCATCGCTGCTTTTACCAAACAGTTCCAGCACTCTCTCTTCCTTGATAATTTGTATATAGACCGGTACACCGGGAGTAGCCGCAATTTTTAGCTGACCGCCATTCAGTAAGTGCGGATCAGGTATCAACGTTACACTATGATTGCCGGCAACACTGAGTGCTGTCAGAAAAAGCATCGCAAAAAGTAGTGCGATTTTGCCCATGACATATCCCTTGATAAACAGATGAACAGAGCGTCGCTGACGCCGGGGTTAACCAGACTGGCAGGAAAGCAAAACTGGCTGCGACACATTATCATCACCGCATTATTTCGCAAGTGTTGAAAATATCATCATTTACAAAAAAGTAGCAAAAGTATGCGGACAGCAGCAGTAGCAATGCCGGAATGTTGTGTTAACCCCGACATAACTGTATACTTATACAGTTAACGGGAGGGGGTATGCGAAAAATTATTCATGTTGATATGGATTGTTTTTTTGCTGCAGTGGAGATGCGTGATAATCCGGCTCTGCGCGATATTCCTATGGCGATCGGTGGCAGCCATCTTAGTCGGGGCGTGATCAGTACCGCTAACTACCCAGCCCGTGAATTTGGTGTACACAGTGCGCTCTCTACGGCACTGGCATTGAAACGTTGTCCTCATCTTAAAGTGATCCCCGGACGTTACTCCTTGTATAAGGAAGTCAGCGTGGCGATTCGGGAAATATTTTCCCGCTACACTTCCCTGATTGAACCTTTATCACTTGATGAAGCTTATCTTGATGTTTCGCAATGTGCTCATCATCGGGGTTCTGCCACGCTTATTGCTCAGGAAATACGTCAGACCATTGCCCGGGAATTGAGTCTCACAGCTTCTGCCGGGGTTGCACCAGTGAAATTTCTTGCCAAAATCGCCTCTGATCTCAATAAACCCGATGGGCAGTTTGTGATTACTCCGCAAAATATGATGCCCTTTGTGTTGAAATTACCACTGGCTAAAATTCCGGGGGTGGGCAAAGTGACAGCCGGTAAGCTGGAAGAACTTGGATTGCATTGCTGTGAAGATGTACAAAAAACCGATCTCGCTACGCTGTTGAAACGATTTGGTAAGTTCGGCCGTATCCTGTGGGAACGCTGTCACGGCATTGATGAAAGGGAAGTTGTTACCGAACGACAACGTAAATCTCTGGGAGTTGAACGCACCCTTTCGGTGGATATTCATCACTGGAGCGCCTGCCTCGAGATCATTGATGATCTCTACACTGAGCTTGAAACACGCCTCAGTAAAATTCGTCCGGATAAAACCATCAGCAGACAGGGCGTAAAGTTAAAATTCAGTGATTTTCAACAGACAACGCAGGAACATCACTGGCTGTTGCTGAACAAAGCCGATTTCATCGAAGTGGCGCATCAGGCCTGGCATAGTCGTCGTGAGGGAAGGGGGGTCAGGCTGATAGGGCTGCATGTGGCTTTACCTGATCCACAATTTGAAAGGCAGCTTCTGCTCGGATTTTAACCCGCAGATACCGTGCCCATAATGAGCACGGTCGCGGGTAAAGTAATTATTTATCGCTTCTCGGGGATTGCTTTTAACAGTGCGGTCAGCAATTGCCAGTAACGTTCTACACTGGCGATATTAACTTGCTCATCAGGAGAATGAGGCCCGGTGATGGTGGGTCCTATAGAGACCATATCCATCTGCGGGTAGGGTTTTTTAAATAAGCCACACTCCAGACCAGCATGAATCACCTGAACATGAGGTTCGTGACCAAACAGTTGCTGGTAAGTTTGTTGTACCAGAGTCATGGCGGTAGAGTGAGGATCTGGCTGCCAGCCCGGGTAGCTTCCTTTTGCTTCGGTGCTGGCCCCGGACAGATCGCCTAATGCACGCAGCATTTCAACAACAGACTCTTTCCCGCTATCAGCCAGAGAACGAACCAGGCAACGAATAGTGGCGTTTTTTTCTTCCAGATTGACGATGCCCACATTGAGTGAGGTTTCCACCACGCCAGGCATAGCATCAGAGTTACGAATGACACCATTTGGCATACTGTTGAGTAAAGCCAGAAATTGCTGTTGACTTGCTGCGGTTAACATAGTATCCGGTGTTGGCACTGAGTCACTTACCAGTTGTATATTCTTCTCTGGCAGACCCAGTTCCGATTGTAATAAACGCTGAAACTGTTCCAGATCAACCAGGAAAGCGTTCAGATTGCCTTCAGCAAGCAACAGTGTAGTTGATACCTCGCGTGGAATAGCATTACGCAGAGTACCGCCACTAAACTCACTGACACGAAAAGGGACTGATTGTTGTTCACGATATAAAAAGCGTGCCAGCAACTTGTTAGCGTTTCCCAGACCAAGATGAATATCGCAGCCGGAATGGCCACCTTTCAGTCCCTTGAGAGTGATTCTGACAGCAAGATGGTTTCCCGTGGTGGGTTCACGCACGATGGGAAGGGTAGTCGTGACATCAATACCGCCTGCACAGCCAACATAGACCTCACCCTCTTCTTCTGAATCGGTATTAATCAGAATGTCTGCACTCAGCCAGCCAGGCATTAATCCGAAAGCACCCACCATGCCAGTCTCTTCTGTCATGGTCAGCAGAACTTCCAGAGGACCGTGCTGAATGTCATTATCCTCCAGTACCGCCAGCGTTGATGCCAGACCGATACCATTATCTGCCCCCAGCGTTGTTCCGCTGGCCTTAATCCATTCACCTTCGATCCGCGGGCGAATAGGATTACGGGTGAAGTCATGAACAGTATCATTATTTTTTTGTGGCACCATATCCAGATGAGCCTGCAGGGCGACCGTTTGACATTGCCCGAAGCCCGGCGTAGCCGGTTTTTTTATCAGAATATTACCCGTAGCATCACGTTCTGCGTGCAGACCGCGTTCACGAACCCGTGCAACGATGTAGCTGGCCAGCGCCTCTTCATGATAGGAAGGGTGTGGAATAGAACAAATTTTTGCGAAGATATCCCATAATGGTTGTGGCGATAATGATGACAATTCAGACACAAATAATCTCCTGTATCAGCTTTTGCGCAATCTGAGGTCACTCAGCGAAGGTATCAGCGTGAGGGCGAATACAGGCAGAATACCATTGTTGTGAGCCAGGAAAAGGAAAAATAGCACAGGGATGCTTGCGGAGCTGGTTTTTACTCCATCAAATCTCTATAATTCCGCGCTTCCCCTATATTGTTTATTTTTTAAGCCAACAGTTACTGGCTGGGATTGATGCATGAGTGAGAAATACATAGTCACCTGGGATATGCTGCAAATACATGCGCGTAAACTTGCGGCGCGCTTGCTGCCAGCAGAACAATGGCGTGGCATCATTGCGGTAAGTCGTGGTGGGTTAGTGCCCGCAGCGTTACTGGCTCGTGAGTTAGGTATCCGCCATGTAGATACCGTTTGCATTTCAAGTTATGACCATGATAGTCAGCATGAAATGAAAATAGTGAAACGCGCCGAAGGTGACGGTGAAGGTTTTATTGTGATTGATGACCTGGTTGATACCGGGGGAACCGCCCAGGCAATTCGTGAGATGTTTCCGAAGGCGCATTTTGTGACAATATTCGCTAAGCCGGCAGGACGTCCACTGGTTGATGATTACATCATCGATATTCCGCAGGATACCTGGATAGAACAGCCCTGGGATATGGGCGTTGCTTTTGTCCCACCGTTGGTCAAAAACTGAATCTAAATCAATAATAAGCCCGGTAATTCCGGGCTTATTATTTACGATTCGCGCTTACTGGCTGGCTGGGGTAGACTACCCTAAGAACCTGTTATCTCAAGAGCGGTTGTCTTATGCCTCCTAAAAATCTCAGTGAAGAGTTGTTTAAACCACGATTCAAACATCCTGAAACTTCGTCATTGGTACGCCGTCTTCCCCATCGCACTCCGTTATCGCTACAATCAGTTCTGGCGGGTGTCAGCCACATCGGCTGGTATCGTATGATCAACCGCTTACTCTGGCACTGGCGTGGTATGTCTCTGATTGAGATAGAGGAGATCCTCGCACGTATTGCCAGCTCGTCTGTTGAACATACTGATGATCGGTTACTCGATACAGTGATTGGTTATCGGGGGGGGAACTGGGCCTACGAGTGGTCTACGCAGGCAGCCGGGTGGCAGAGTAAAGCCGTGGAAGAGAGTATTGATGCTGTGGCCGGTCAGCACTGGCTGCATGTCGCGAATTTGTATGGTATTGCCAGTTACCCTCACCTGAAAGGTGATGCCCTCGCGGACCAGGCCCAACTTCTTGCTAACCGTGCTTATCACGAAGCAACGCTACGTTTGCCGGGTGAATTACGTGAGTTGACCTTTGCCATGCATGGTGGGGCGCCAGTTAATGCATTTTTGCATATCCCTGCTGGTAATGTTTGTGCGCCTCACCCAACGGTACTGGTGTGTGGCAGTCTGGATTCGCTGCGAACCGATTATTATCGTCTGTTTCATGATTATTTATCCCCAAGAGGGATTGCGATGCTGACCCTCGATATGCCTTCTGTCGGTAGTTCAGCAAAATGGACACTGAATCAGGATACCAGCATATTACATCAGCAAGTGTTACGACAGCTTGTCACCGTTCCATGGATTGACCATACGCGGGTGGCACTGTTTGCTGTGCGTTTTGGTGCGAATGTTGCTGTTCGTCTGGCTTATCTGGAACCTCAACGGTTAAAGGCGGTGGCTTGTCTTGGCCCCGTAGTTCATGCCTTATTTTCTGACAGTCAGTTGCAGAATCAAGTACCTGAAATGTATATGGATGTCCTGGCCAGCCGCATAGGTATGCCCAATGGCAGTGATAGTGCCTTACGCAGTGAACTCAATCGATACTCATTAGAAATGCAGGGCTTACTTGGGCGCAGAACCAGCGTTCCTCTGTTATCAGCCTATTGGGAGAATGATGTTTTTAGCCCACAGGAGGAATCGGTATTAATAACGCGTTCTTCCACGGATGGTAAGCTGATGCCGGTCGCCACCACTCCTGCGAAACAAGGCTTTGACAGAGCATTGAAAGAGAGCATTGAGTGGCTGGCAGGAAGATTGTAGTAGTTTTCTTCAGCGAAGCGCAAAAATGGCAATAGAATCTGTACCAGATTGTTTCAGATAACGCAGGTAAAGAGATCTGCGCCAATAAAAGAGGTTAATAATAATGGTACTACCGAGTGGACATTCGCGCGGTCGCCTGGTGGCGCGATTCACTGCGCTGGGGCCCTATCTGCGCGAAGAAAAATGTAGCGAAAACCGATTTTTTTTCGATTGTCTTGCTGTTTGCGTGAATGTTAAACCCGCACCGGAGCTAAGGGAGTTTTGGGGGTGGTGGATTGAGCTGGAAGTTTTAAGTGATCATTGTCGCTATACCCATCACACAGGTCTGTTTGATAAACAGGGGGAGTGGCAAGTGACAGAAGTAAAAGGCAAAAATACGTCACAACGGCTCCAGGAGACCTGGCAGCAGTTTCATCAGCACTTACAGTCTTCGTTACAGGATTTGGATTTGAACCTGATCCCGGCGTCTGAGAAGAATGCTGATTCCTCAGCAATGACGACGACAGAAAAGAACAACCTCAGCTGAGTTCTTCTGGGGAATTCATGCCATGGCAGGGATGCCAGCCTCTCCTTTCTTCTGACTGGTAACACTGTTAAAAATATCTTCGTTATTACAATTGGTGGGTTTGATTTACGCTGTTACGCGCAACGGCGGTGTAGACATTTGTGCAATAACAAACAAAGGCCAGGTAAATCCTGGCCTTGATTTGAGACACATAACGAGGGGTAACAACTTAGCCCGCCTTCGTGGCAAAAGGCGGGATAATGCAACTTAGAACTGGTAAGTCAGACCAACAGCAACAACATCGTCGCTGTTCAGGCCGAGTTTATTGTTATCACTCAGCTGGTTGATTTTATAATCAACATAAGTATTCATGTTTTTGTTGAAGTAATAAGTCATCCCAACATCAAAATATTTGACCAGGTCTGCATCACCAACGCCATTTTCGAGGTCTTTACCTTTAGTCTGTACATAACCCAGTGAAGGACGCAGACCGAAATCGAACTGATATTGAGCAACTAATTCAATGCCCTGAGCTTTGTTAGCCGCTCCAGAGACAGAAACAGAGCTGTTATTCACTCTGGCAGTGCCGCTGATAGGTGTCATATTACGTGTTTCAGAATACATTGCAGCCAGGTACACTTTATTAGCGTCGTATTTCAGGCTGGTGGCCCATGCTTCAGCTTTACTACCCTTACCAAAGGTCTGGAGGGTTTGGGTGTTGGTACGGTCTGAATTGGTATACGCAGCTGCTGCGCTTATGCCACTCTTGCCAAAGGCACAAGAGGAAGAGAGACCGAATCCATCACCGTTCTGACGGGCCGCATCTGAACGACTATTCGCTGATGTGCTGTCATTTTTGCCCTGATATTGCAGAGCAAATTTCCATCCATCAACCAAACCGAAGAAATTATTATTACGGTAAGTCGCAACACCTGTGGTGCGTTTTGTCATGAAGTTATCAGTACGGGCAACGCTGTCTCCACCGAACTCCGGGAACATATCTGTCCATGCCAGTGCATCATACAGAACACCAAAGTTGCGACCGTAGTCAAAAGAACCGTACTGAGCAAATTTCAGTCCAGCGAAACCAAGACGAGTTTTGTTACTTTTAGATCCTTCACTCTCAGCGCCATCAGCACGGAATTCATATTCCCACTGGCCATAGCCTGTGATCAGGTCGTTAATTTGAGTTTGACCTTTGAAACCGAGGCGTGCATAGCTTTGGTCGCCGTTCTGTTTTGCATAGTCACTAAAATAATGAAGGCCGCGAGCACGACCATAGAAGTCCAGTTTATTGCCATCTTTATTGTAAACTTCTGCTGCCTGTGCTGCTGTTGACAGAAGTAGTGTTGAAACAACAATTGCCAGTGTGCTTTTCATCATTTTCTTATTAATCCCAAGTGAATAAATGTAGTTAATGAAAGCCCTTTATCTCCCGGGCAACATTTTTATAGCATGCCAGTATTAATTTTTTATTACAATATGTCATAGTTTTTCCTGATAATGAACTTTTTGCTGACAAATGAGTCACGATTTTTTACGGTTTTCTCTCTCATCTGTTGGAATCATTGCTGACACCTGTTAAAACGTTCCTATTATTCTCGTATGCTATGGATGATGTAAAAATGAGCACTAATCAGACTTTAGTGGTGAAGTTGGGAACCAGCGTGCTGACCGGTGGTTCTCGTCGTCTGAACCAAGCTCATATGGTCGAATTGGTGCGTCAATGTGCACAGCAACATGCTTCCGGTCACCGTATCGTGATTGTGACTTCAGGGGCCGTGGCTGCAGGCCGTGAACACCTTAACTACCCACAATTACCCCCGACAATCGCCTCCAAACAACTGCTCGCGGCCGTAGGGCAAAGTCGCCTGATTCAACTGTGGGAGCAGCTGTTTTCAATTTATGGTATTCACATCGGACAGATGTTGCTGACGCGAGCGGATCTTGAAGACCGTGAGCGTTTTTTGAATGCAAGGGACACGCTGCAAGGGCTGCTTGATAACCATATCATCCCGGTTATCAATGAAAATGACGCGGTGGCTACTGCCGAAATCAAAGTGGGCGATAATGATAATTTATCAGCGTTGGCGGCTATCCTTGCAGATGCCGACAAACTCTTATTGTTGACCGACCAGAAAGGGGTTTTTACCGCTGATCCCCGCAATAATCCGGATGCTGAATTAATCAGTGATGTTTACAGCATAGATGATACCTTACGTGAACTGGCAGGCGGTAGCGTGTCTGGATTAGGCACAGGCGGAATGATTACTAAAATCCAGGCGGCCGATGTCGCTGGCCGCGCAGGTATTGATACTTTTATTGCAGCAGGTGACCGTCCGGGTGTGATTGCCGATGTGCTGAGCGGAGTGGCTTCCGGTACGCATTTTCATGCGTTGCAAACGCCGCTGGAGAGCCGTAAACACTGGCTATTTGGAGCTCCTCCAGCAGGTGAGATAACGGTCGATGATGGTGCGCTGCAAGCGATAGTCAGCGGAGGAAGCTCGCTGTTGCCAAAGGGGATAAAGGCAATCAGTGGTGACTTCTCGCGTGGAGAGGTGATACTTCTGCGTAGTTTATCAGGAAAAGATATCGCGCATGGCGTTAGCCGTTACAGCAGTGATGCCGTACGTATGATAGCCGGACACCATTCACAAGAGATCAGTGCCATTTTAGGTTATGAGTATGGTCCGGTTGCCGTTCATCGTGATGATATGATTGTAAGTTAAGGATTCCGAATGCTTGAAGAAATTGGGAAAGCAGCAAAAGCCGCCTCTTATCCGTTGTCTGTACTCATCACAGCACAAAAAAATCAGGTATTACTGACATTGGCGATGAAGCTCGAATCCTGCTGTGAAGAGATTCTGATTGCCAATGCGCAGGATCTGGCTGATGCAAAGCGTGATGGGCTAAGTGAAGCGTTGCTCGACAGGTTGATGTTGTCACCGGACAGAGTGAAAAGCATTGCTGATGATGTGCGACAGGTTTGTCAGTTAGCCGATCCGATTGGTGAGGTGATGGATGGTGGTTTACTGGAAAATGGCTTACGTCTGCAACGGAGACGTGTTCCGCTGGGGGTGATTGGGGTAATTTATGAAGCCCGACCCAATGTTACCGTCGACGTTGCTGCTTTGTGCCTCAAAACCGGCAATGCGGTAATTCTGCGCGGAGGCAAAGAGACCTACCGAACGAATGCAGCAATTGTCAGAGTTATTCAGTATACACTCCAGGAGCACCATCTCCCCGCAGAAGCAGTGCAGGCGATTGAAAACCCTGATCGTGAATGGGTTCATGCGCTGCTTAAACTAGATCGCTATGTTGATATGCTGATTCCCCGTGGCGGTGCGGAGTTACATAAACTCTGCCGCGAGATGTCAACTATCCCTGTTATCACCGGAGGGATAGGGGTATGTCATATTTTCGTTGATCGTCACTATAGCGAGGAGAAAGCCCTCGACGTGATTGTTAATGCGAAAAAGCAGCGTCCGAGTGCCTGTAATTCGCTGGAAACGTTGCTGGTGGATGAAGCCATTGCATCACAATTCTTACCCGTTCTGGCTACGCGGCTGACAGAAGAAGGGATTCGGCTTCATGCTGACGAAAGAGCGCTGCCATTACTATCAGAAGACAGCGCCGAAGTTAGTGCCGTTACAGAGGCGCAGTATCGGGATGAGTGGTTATCGCTGGATTTGAATATTAAAATTGTTGGATCCTTAGATGAAGCGATAGTCCATATCAGAGAATATGGTACACAGCATTCAGATGCCATTCTGACAGAGAGTCTCTCTCAGGCTATGCGCTTTGTCGATGAAGTCGACTCTGCCGCAGTCTATGTTAATGCCAGTACACGTTTTACAGACGGTGCTCAGTTTGGTTTAGGGGCTGAGGTGGCAGTTAGCACACAAAAATTGCATGCCCGTGGTCCGATGGGATTAGAGGCACTGACGACGTACAAGTGGATTGGTTTTGGTGATTATCTTCTGCGAAAATAGCTCTCTTAAAGCGAGATGACCGGTACCGGGAAGTGGGAAATACAGTGAGCGTGATATACCGATGCTAACAACGGTGACAACCGTGGCATGTAATCAGTCTTACGGATGAGAATTCCGCTTATTTTTTGCAGGTTGGTGAGCAGAAAATAGAGCCGATTCTTGCATAATGCTATAGCCCGCTCACAACTCAGGTAAATAGTGAAGTAAAGTACACCGGTAGCTGCAGAGCCTGGGCGGTAGCGTGTCAAACGGTTGGACCCTGAGCAGGGTGCGACAGCTTTTTTCGTGTCAGCATTGATGGCAGCAGAGATTATAACGTTAGGATAAAAGGCGTGAAAATACTGGTTACTGGTGGTGCGGGATTTATTGGATCTGCTGTGGTTCGTCATATCATCAACCACACTCAGGACAGTGTAGTGAATATCGATAAATTGACATATGCAGGCAATCTGGAGTCGTTATCCGATGTGTCGGATATTACACGCTACAGCTTCGAACAAGCGGATATCTGCGATAGTAACCGAATGACGCAGATTTTCGAAACATATCAACCTGATGCTGTCATGCACCTGGCGGCTGAAAGCCATGTAGATCGCTCTATTTCTGGTTCTGCTGCCTTCATCCAAACTAATATTATCGGTACTTACGTTTTACTGGAGGTAACTCGTCAATATTGTGATCAACTGGATGCTGAGAAAAAGAAAAGTTTTCGCTTCCATCACATATCAACAGATGAAGTGTATGGCGATTTACCCCATCCTGACGATTATCAGGGTGAGGTAAATCTGCCACTTTTCACAGAAAAGACATCATATTCGCCTAGCAGCCCATATTCGGCATCGAAAGCGTCAAGCGATCATCTGGTCCGGGCCTGGTACAGAACTTATGGATTACCCACATTAGTCACCAATTGCTCAAACAATTATGGACCATACCACTTTCCGGAAAAATTAATCCCATTGGTCATTATCAGTGCGCTGGCGGGTAAATCACTGCCAGTTTATGGTAATGGCAAACAAATTCGTGACTGGTTGTTTGTTGAAGACCATGCAGCTGCGTTGTACAAGGTGGTCACTGAAGGTGCTGTAGGGGAAACCTACAATATTGGTGGTCACAATGAACGCAGAAATATTGATGTGGTGGAAACCATCTGTTCAATTCTCGATGAGCTGGTCACTGAAAAACCGCAAAATATAGAGAGTTTCTCAGATCTAATCACTTATGTTGCGGATCGACCGGGGCATGATCAACGCTATGCGATTGATGCGAGTAAAATTAAACATGAGCTGGGATGGGTACCAAAAGAAACTTTTGAAACAGGCATAGCTAAAACAGTTAGCTGGTACATGAGTAACCGCGATTGGTGGCAAAAGATACTTGAAAAAAATAACGAGAATGAAAGGTGATGTGATGAAAGGAATTATTCTTGCTGGCGGTTCTGGTACCAGACTCTATCCTATAACGCGCGGGATATCGAAACAGTTACTGCCTGTATATGATAAGCCGATGGTTTATTATCCTCTTTCGACTCTTATGTTGGCGGGTATTAGAGATATTTTAATTATTACAACCCCGGAGGACAACCTGAATTTCTGCAGGTTGCTTGGCGACGGTAGTGATTTTGGTGTAAGTCTGCAATATGCAATTCAACCGCATCCTGAGGGGTTAGCACAGGTATTTATTATCGGTGAAGAGTTTATCGGTCACGATAAAGTCTGCCTCGTATTGGGTGATAATATATTTTATGGTCAATCGTTCAGCAGAACATTAGCTGATGCAGCTCAAAGAATGGAAGGTGCAACAGTATTTGGTTATCAGGTGAAAAATCCTGAGAGATTTGGTGTTGTAGAATTTGACTCTCAGATGCGTGCGGTTTCTATAGAAGAAAAACCAATTAAACCAAAGTCTAACTATGCAGTAACGGGTTTATATTTTTATGATAATCGAGTGATCGATTTTGCAAAGAAGGTAGAACCATCTGCTCGTGGTGAATTAGAAATTACCTCGATCAATGAAATGTATCTTCATGACGGCTCACTAAATGTAGAAATTTTGGGACGAGGCTTCGCGTGGCTGGATACCGGAACACATGAAAGTTTGTATGAAGCATCCTCATTTGTCAAAGCGATAGAAAATGTCCAGGGACTGAAAATTGCCTGCCTGGAAGAGATTGCGTGGCGTAATGGTTGGTTGAGTGCTGAACGCGTCAAAGAATACGGAATGGCGATGAGAAAAAATGATTATGGTCAGTATTTACTCCATCTGATAGCAGAATCCGGAAAAAAAGATGAAGGTACTTGTTACAGGTAAAAATGGTCAGGTGGGTTATACGCTGGCAAGAAAATTATCTTCGATATCAGATGTTGATGTACTCCCCCTCGACAGAAAAGAGTTAGATATAGGAAATTACGATTCAGTGAGAAAAATTATCACTGAATTCCGTCCTGATGTGGTTATCAATGCGGCAGCATATACTGCTGTTGATAAAGCTGAAGCTGAGCCCGACATTGCCTACAATACCAATCATCTGGGTTCTAAAAACCTTGCATTATGTACTGAGGAAATCGGGGCATTATTGATCCATTTATCAACCGATTATGTTTTTTCAGGTGATAAGAAAGGACTGTATAACGAAAGCGATATCACTGATCCAGTATCGGTTTATGGTAAAACGAAACGTGATGGAGAAAATGCCATAATTGATGTTTGTAGTCGTTATATCATTATGCGTACTTCCTGGGTGTTTTGTGAGTATGGAAACAACTTTGTCAAAACGATGCTACGTCTTGCGAAGTCCCATCAGCAATTGCGCATTGTGGCAGATCAATATGGTGGACCGACATATGCAGGTGATATGGCCGATGCAATTATTCACCTGATGAATACCATCATCAGAGAGAAGAAAGAAAAGTATGGAATTTATCATTACTCAGGACTACCTCAAGTAAACTGGAGTGAGTTTGCTGAATACATTTTCGAACAGGCAAAAAAAGAAAATATTATCGAGGCATCTCCGGTAGTTATCAAAATTCCTACTTCTGAATATCCAACAGCGGCTCAGCGACCAAAAAATTCGATGATGAGCACGGACCGTATTACGGCTGATTTTGGCATCCTGGCAAGCGACTGGATGCGAGCACTAAATTCACTTACAGATTATAAGAACTGAAACTAATGAAAGTTATCGATACAAAAATCGCCGATGTGAAAATAATTGAGCCAGTTATATACGGTGATGATCGAGGTTTTTTTATGGAAACCTGGAATCAGAAAAAGTTTGAGCAGCAGGTAACAGGAAAAAAGACATTGTTCGTTCAGGATAATCACTCTGAATCTAAAAAAGGTATCTTACGAGGATTACATATTCAAAGTATGAATACTCAAGGTAAGCTGGTCCGGGTCGGATCGGGCACCGTATTTGATGTGGCTGTTGATGTACGTAAAGACTCTCCAACTTGTGGAGAGTGGGTAGGTATAGAGTTATCTGCTGAAAATAAACGTCTGGTTTGGATTCCTGAAGGTTTTGCGCATGGGTTTTATGTGTTATCAGAAAGTGCGGAATTTATCTATAAGTGCACAGATTATTATAATCCATCGGCCGAACATTCGATAAAATGGGATGATCCTGAATTAAAAATCTCATGGCCGATTTCAAATGATACCGATCTCATCCTGGCTGACAAAGACATGAACGGTGTATCATTTAATGAATATTTTAGGCGTTGGGGTGAATGATGAAAATCAGTAACTACACAGATCTTATATTTCAAATTTCCCGCAGAAATATTTATTCAAGATACAAAGGTTCTGTGTTGGGTATTTTTTGGAGCCTTTTAAATCCACTCTTTCTTTTAGGTGTTTATACATGAGTATTTGGATTTTTATTCAAAGCTAAATGGGGGGGGGGTGAGACTCTGGCCGGATATCCGGTTATATTATTCTCCGGGTTAATATTTCATTTTTTTATTGTTGAATTGCTCATGAGTAGTACTCAGTTGGTGTGTGGATACGCCAACTATGTGAAGAAAGTGGTTTTCCCCCTAGAAGTTTTAGTTTTATCTAACTTTATATCTCAATTGTTTAATTTATTGATTAGTGCATTATTGCTTTTTTTTTGCTGTGTTATTCACTGGTGAAAATTTACTTCTGTCTCTCCTCGGTATGGTGGTTGTTCTACCTCCATTTGTTATATTAACGCTGGGCTTATCCTATCTATTTAGCGCGTTAGGTGCATATATAAAAGACATAACTCTCGTCATTAATCTGGCATCAACGATTTTGCTTTTTATCAGTCCGATTCTTTTTCCGTTGAATATTTTTCCGGAAATAGTAAAATTAATAGTATATCTTAATCCCGTATCAATTATAGTTTTAGATTTTAGGTCTATAGCATTTAATATAGAGTCATTCTCTTTGACTGGCTACGTTATCTATTCCTTTTCAGCAATTTTAATATATTATATTGGTCGCTGGATTTTTAAAAGATTGAGTCGAGGTTTTGCTGATGCTGTCTGAAAATATTATCAGTATAGAAAATCTGACTAAAGAATTTTATCAGTATCGTTCTCCGTTCCACAATGTATCAAATCTGTTAAAAAAAGTAATTGGTCAGGGTGTTGGTAAGTTCACCGCCCTCAATAATGTCAGTTTTGCTGTAAATAAAGGTGAACGGGTAGGCATAGTTGGCGCTAATGGGGCCGGTAAGTCAACTATCCTGCAAATGATTGCAGGGACATTACAACCTACAAGTGGAAAGATTACCGTTCATGGAAAAGTGGCAGCATTACTTGAATTAGGTGCTGGTTTTGATCCGGAATTTACCGGGATTGAAAATATCTATCTTTATGCATCTCTGTTGGGTATCAGCAAACAAGAAACGGATGGTCGAATCGAGCAAATTTGTAATTTTGCAGAGATCGGCGATTTTATCGACCGATCAGTGAAAACATATTCCAGTGGGATGTTTGTACGGTTAGCATTTTCTGTGGCTATCAATGTCAATCCGGATATTTTGATTGTAGACGAGGCCCTGTCAGTAGGAGATTATCTATTCCAGACTAAGTGTCATCGGGCTTTTGAACAGTTCCAGGAGCAGGGTGGAACTGTTCTTTTCGTTTTCTATGATTTAACAGCAGTAAGAAATACCTGTGACAGAGCGATTCTTATCGATCAGGGTTCACTTTTATTGGATGATCAACCGGATTTGGTAGTCAATTCCTATCAGGAATTGATGAAGACCAAAGAAATACAACGGATAAAAAGTCAGGTTGCACTTCGTTCAGAGTACCGTTTTGGATTTGGTGGAGGGAAGGTGATTGATCTTATTTTTTCCACTGACTCAGAGGAAGATATCTCCGAGGTCAAGTTAAACGAAAATTTCACCATTACGATTATTCTTGACCTGATCGATACGTTTAAATATCCGGTGTTTACAATGACGTTGCGTAATACTGCTGGCAATGATGTTTGGGGATTTAACAGTAGGAACATAGGAGTAACAGTCAATGCCGGGCGAGGAAAAAGAAAGATTACCGTTAAAGTACCTAATCATCTTGGAGTTGGGTCTTATACTGTCAATGCTGGATTAGTGGATATGGTTGCGGATGGTCAATTTCAGGAACACGATCATCGCTGGGGTATGAAACTATTTAGTATCACAGGGACTACAAAAACTATCGGATTTATAAACATGGAACCTGGGTTGCTAAAACAAGAGAATTTTCCTGATGGCAACTGAGAGACTCTATTTTTCATCTGACGAAAATCTTGACATTGAGCAAAATGCATACGATGTGGAAAATATTGAAAGGCATGAATCACGCTATCATTTTGCAGCAAAGCATCTTACAGCAGAGATGCTGGTTTTAGACTGTGCCTGTGGAAGTGGTTACGGCAGTGATATTTTAAAAGATGTAGTGGTCAACTAATTTTGGCCACACGACCTGACTGTTCGTGGAACAGCCGCTCTGATTCATTAGGCGTTAAGCCACCGTTATACCAGTGGGGCCGGATGGCACTGTAATAGCCCGTGATGTAGCTGATTATCGCGCTCTGAGCCTCGTTGAAGCTGTTATAGCCATTCGTCGGCACCCATTCGGTCTTCAGGCTCCGGAAGAACCGCTCCATCGGGGCATTATCCCAGCAGTTACCCCGGCGACTCATGCTCTGCTTTATCTGACAGCGCCACAGAGCCTGCCGGTACTGACGGCTGGTATAGTGGCTGCCCTGATCGCTGTGGAACATCACGCCTGTTGGCTTACCCCGAAGCTCCCAGGCCATCTGCAATGCTTTGACCGTGAGGGCCGAGTCCGGCGACGTCGATATCGCCCAGCCCACAGGTTTGCGGGCGAACAGATCCAGCACTGCTGCCAGATAAGCCCAGCATTTTCCCGTCCAGATATACGTCACATCGCCGCACCAGACCTGATCCGGCGCGGTAACCGCGAACTGCCGGTCGAGATGGTTCGGTATTTCAATGTGTTCGTTCCCGCCGCGTTTGAATTTATGCGCCGGGACCTGGCAACTGGCGATATCCAGCTCTTTCATCAGCTTACCGGCCAGCCATCGCCCGAGTCTGACGCCCTTAGCGCTGACCATCGTGGCGATACTTCTCGCGCCAGCAGAGCCACCACTGGCGTTCCAGACTTCACTGACGAGACTCCGTTTAACGGCACGCTCGGCGTCAGAATCCCTGCCATTTTTACGAATGTAGCGATAACTGCTTCGGTGAACACCGAACAGCCGGCCCAATGGCGCTACCGGGTAGTGCGCCCTCAGACTGTCTATTATCGTGGACTGTTCAGGGAGTCCGACATCAAGAGCGCGGTAGCCTTTTTTAGGATTTCATTCTCCATTTCAAGGCGTTGTATCCGTTTTCTCATTTCCCTGAGTTCAGTCTGCTCAGGCGTCAGAGGCAGCCCCGGGGGCGTTTTCCCTGGCGCTCGATACGTAACGATTTTACCCGGCGGTTGATGGCGGAGAGGCTGACGTTCATCGCCTTAGCCGCCTCGCCGTGAGTGTAGTTCTGATCCAGGACCAGTTTTGCCGCTTCGACTTTAAATTCAGCAGTAAATGCTTTGCTCATTGGTTCACCTATAAGATGTTGAGGTGAGCATATCACCTCTGCTCAGGTGGCCAAATTCAGTGTGCCACTACACTGGAGCATGTTCCCGATCCGAGAATTCTCATGGACGGTTTCATGAAGGTCCTGAAAAATGACGGCCAGTTTATTGTTTCTACACCGGTCAGAGAAGTAAGCAGACCTAATCCTCTAAACAGTTATCATTATCTTGAGTATACGAGCTCAGCATTACGCCGCTTGTTGAATCATTATTTCATCCAGGTGGATATCTATCTTCAAAATCAGGATAAATTCTATCGTATTGATGATGAGATTAACTGGGGATTTGTTATCGCTGTTTGTAAATATCCAAGAAATAGAATGATAGATGATTTAAGCCTGATATTTGATGATTCGGGAGATGTAGGTATGAGTGCAGAAAGGGAAGATTCTTACATTTCAGAATCAGCAGTGATTGCTAAAAATGTTATATTTAAACCTACATTTGATGATGGTATATACTATATTGCTGATAAAGCGGAAGTTCGTGATAACACGATTATTGAAGCTCATAATAATGGTAAGCTGACTTTAGGAAAGAACTCGGCGATTGGATATAATTGCTGGTTGAATGCGACTGGTGGTATTCATATTGGCGATAATACATTAATTGGTGCCAATACAATAATTACTTCTTCTTCTCATCATTTTAAATCTAAGGGGCCTATTGTTGACCAGGGTATGTCCTTTGAAAAGGTAACGATAGGTTCTAATGTATGGATAGGTAGTAATGTTTCTATCCTGGAGGGGGTTACTATCGGTGATGATTGTGTTATCGGTGCTAACAGTGTTATAAAAGAAGATGTACCGGCAAATTCGATTGTCAAATCATCTAATGCTGTGATAACAGAAAGAATAACGCGAGATACCGTTGCTTTCTACATGCTACCATTCGAAATTAGAAATAACGGACTCACATTTCAATGTATCCATGATAGATATAAGAAGCTAGCCCTATCTTTTCAGGATCTGGAATGGGATATCGTATTCATTGCTACAAACGAATTATCAAAGATAATCAGGGCCGATGGCTGGCATTGTGTGTCTCCGGTAGATTTCAATTTTGAATATGATAGTAGTAAATGGATGGAAAGATGGAAGGGTGTGCTCAATGATCAAGAGGATAAAAAACATCTGACATTCATTGAAAAAGCATTTGGAAACAACATACCTAAGCTTACTTTTTGTTGGAACTATGATGGTGTATTAAAAAAATTCTGTAAAGAAAATAAGATTAGTATATTTTTAATGTGTTAGGATTATCTCGTTCGCCTAATCCGGTTCTTATTTACAGTGACTCCGAAGGTGTCAATAGCAAAAGTTCACTGAATTTATTTTGGCAAGAGTTTCATAACTTCGAACTATCCGAAAATGAGAGAACTATAGCAAGACTTACACAAGGTGCCGTCAGGAAAAACTATACTATTTCAGATTCCCGTCAAGAAATTATAAAATCAGAACTAGGTATTGAAGAGAAGAAAATAGTATTAATAGTCTTGCAGGTAGAAGATGACTCGAATATTGTTGCAGGTTCGAAATATCAAAATATGCAAGAATATGTTAATGACTGTCTTCATTACAAAAAAGATGACGTAGCTTTCATCATAAAAAAACACCCAGCAGAATTCCAATGTAAAATTGAACCAGGTGAGATCCCTGTGATTACAACTGAATATCCAACAGAAGAATTGGTTGGATTAGCTGATGGGATTTTTACCATCAATTCATCAGTTGGTTTTGAAGCATTAATTGCAGGAAAAAGGGTCTTTACCTTTGGTCGGGCACCTTATGCTATAGATGAATTTGTAACCTAGATTAGCAAGATAAAATCGAATGAATTATCAGATATGATCGATGATTCCAAAATAGAAAATGAAAATTTACTAAAATTCACCTGTATGACCTATCATCAATTTTTCTTCAATGAAGTTGTTTTTTTCGACGCCGAATATCACGTTCGCCGATACCTATTACAAAAGAATGCCACCAGGGGAAGTCAGTCTTATTTCTTTGATAGCGGTTCTTTTTATAAAGACAGGGAAATATTGATTAATAGATTCCGAAATAAGGTTTTGCAAAACTCGTTAGTTGCATATGAAAAATGGATTGAGCAACTGAAGGTCACAGAAGCGAATGCAATGGAAATTTCAGTTTGGGCTCAATCTCTCAATGAAAAATTACAAGCCTACGAGCAGGGTGATAAAGAAAAATAACTATATTATATTTCAACACGGAGAGGACAAGTTATGAATGAAGTAATAAAAAAAGTGTTGAGACCATTATATTATAAAATGACACCCTCGATGCGTCAAAAAGCACACCAATGTTACCGTGTGCTTCTTAAAATTTTCTCTTCAAAAAAAAGTTATAAATCGCACTATTCCGAAGTCAATATCTCTGGTGATGTTGCTTGCCTGTCACAGTTGAAAGGGAATGACACTGGTCTCGACATTTTACTTTTTCCAGTTACTGATTGGGATTTCAGATTACAAAGACCGCAACAACTGGTTCTGGAGTTAGCGAAACTCGATAATAGGATTATCTATTTTTCGACTACATTCAATTTGTCATCTGCACCTGGGTTTACTATAAAGAAGATGGCAGCTCGAAATATCGTACTCTGTACGTTGAATATAAACAAGCACGAGATAAATATCTACAGAGACATACCTGATGAGCAGCAAATTAATTTCTTGCTGCAAGGCTTATATTTAGTACGTCAGGCAATTGGATTTAAATTTACGCATTCAATTATCAACTATCCATTTTGGGGAACGGTAGTAGCCAGACTTTCTTCAAATAGCATCATCTATGATTGCATGGATTATCATGCAGGATTTGAAAATAATGAAATGCATGTTTCTTCAGAAGAAAATAAATTAATAAACTCTGCTTACTTAGTGTTCACAACCGCTAAAAATATTTCTGATTTAATCGCTGAAACAAAAAAATATCATCATCCGTAATGTTTGTGAGGTGAATTTTTCTCGAGAAAACCTGATGCGCAGTTAATTGAAAAGAGCAGACCTATTGTCGGCTATTATGGCGCTATAGCAGAATGGTTTGATCTGGCATTGATTTCGCAAGCGGCGAAACACTATCCACAATATGATTTCATTCTGATCGGTCAAGTTACCTGCGAGATTAAATATAAAGATATACCTGCGAATGTTAAGTTTTTAGGTGAAATACCCTATCATAAACTAACTGGCTACTTACATTTTTTTGATGTTTGCCTGATCCCATTTAAATTGATCCAATTAACACTATGTACTAATCCGGTTAAGGTTTATGAATATCTCGCAGCTGGTAAACCGGTGGTATGTACTGCCATGCCAGAGGTGGAACTCATTTCCGATATGGTACATATTGGTTATACGAATTCTGAATTTATAGATAATATTGAAGTCGCAATGAATGAAAGTACAGATATAAGACTTCAGGAAGTACGTAAAAGTTGGGCGAAGGGTCACGCTTGGGCTAGTCGTGCTCGTCAACTTAATACAGAGTTATTGAATTTGGATAGTAAAAAACTTAAGGTAAGTATAATCGTATTGACTTATAATAATCTTGATTATACTAAAAATTGTTTAGAAAGTTTAGTTCTTAATACAGAATATGATAACTATGAGATAATTCTGGTAGATAGCAATTCTGTTGATGGAACGAAGGATTATCTCAAAGAGAATTATTCAAGAAACAAAAAGTTTAAAGTAATACTGAATGATGAAAATTTAGGTTTTGCAGCAGGTAATAATATTGGTCTTAAAGTTGCTACAGGTTAAGTCCTTGTTATATTGAATAATGATACTTATGTATCTCCTTTCTGGCTGGGAAACTTATTGAAGGCATTCAGGCTTCATCCTGAGCTTGGTTTGGTTGGCCCGGTCACTAATAATATCGGGAATGAGTCGAAAATAAACATTACCTATAAAAATTGGTCTGAAATGAATATAAAATCATTGCAGTACATCTCTAACCATAGTAATGAATAATATCCAACTGAGTGTCTAGCCTTTTTCTGTGTTGCAATCCGTCGCCAGGTTTATGAAGAATTTGGAGAGATCTCATTAGACTATGGTTTGGGTTTTTTTGAAGATGACGATTATTGTATGCGGGTGAAAGAAAAAGGATGGAAAATCGCAGCAGTAGAGGAATCTTTTGTGCATCACCATCTATCAGCTAGTTTTAATAAGTTATCAGAAAATAAAAAAGAAGCATTGATGCAAAAAAATAGAGCTATCTATGAAGAGAAATGGGGAACATGGAAGGCGCACAGCTATCGAAAAGGAGTTTATTAATATGCAGATGGTTTACCTTTCTCCTGTTCCGTGGGAAAGTATAGCTCAACGACCACACTTTTTCGTGAAAACGGCATTACAACTCGGCTTTACATCAGTCATTTGGGTTGAACCAACAGCTTCGAGATTACCGAAATTGAGTGATTTTCGCATGGTATTGAATAATACTGAGGCTCACAGTTTCACTAAACCGAAAGGTGTTGAAATTATTCGCACTTATCTGCTGCCAATTGAATCTTTTGGCCAACTTTATGACCTGATAAACTTTCGTGGACTCAGTGGTATTTCAAAAAAAATAAAGACCCTAAGTGATAGTCACGAGACAATATTGGTTGTCGGAAAACCCAGTAAACTTGCACTTTTCCTTTTGAGTAAAAATAAATTTAAATATACAGTATTCGATATTATGGATGATTATCCTTTCTTTGCTCAGGGATTATCCAAAATAAACATTTCTAAAAATCTATTGAAAATAATAACCCAGGTAGAACATTGTTTTTTCACATCTGATAATCTCCTAAAAAATACGGGCGTTCCGCCAGGCGAAAAGATATTGTCCTCAACGCGTGCGATAAAGATTTCTTTGATTCTTGCAGGTTGACAGTTGCTGAAAAAAATCACTCACACATACGCTACGGTTATGTTGGTAGTATCGCCAGCTGGTTCGACTGGAACTTAGTGATCAAACTTGCAAAGGATAATCCTTCTGATGAAATCATTTTGGTTTGACCAGGTTACGGTGAGAAAGTCAATAATTTACCTGTTAATATGAAAATAGAAAAAGCAATAAGCCATGAAGAAATACCTCAATTATTATCTACATTTGATTACGGTATCATACCATTCAAAGTTAATGAGCTCACTAATTCAGTAGATCCGGTAAAATATTATGAATATGAGGCAGCTGATCTGAAAATTATCTCCAGTAGCTTTGGAGAGATGTCATGGAGAGTTGAGAAAGGTAGTGTAGCTGATTTTGAAAATTATAAATCCTTTAAATATGATAAAAAAATCGAACCAGTTTTCTGGTTTCAGCGTTTTTCTGATGTATTGAAAAAAATATTAAACACAGATAATTAACATATCGGGGGAGTCTATTTAGATTTAATATATTTTCATTCTAGTCAAGATAATTAATAAATTTAAATCTTATCGTGAATTAGAAAAATCAACATTGAAATTCAATTTCATACTAACAAAGTTCGAAAAAAATTGTCCATCATTCCATAATATATTAGTCGTAAGTTATTAATGCCAATATTAATTTATATTTACAATAATCTGTGGTGATGACATACAGGAGGATCTAGTGTTTGATCAGCAAGTAAATAAATTAAATGGGATTTACCGCAAACTTCCGATTAAAAATAGAATTCTCATCTCAAAGATTTTTTGGTACCTTCGCAGACCTAACCATGCTTACTATACCCTGAAAAAAAATAAAAAATCGACTTACGACGATCCAAACACACATTGAAGTGAGAACGAATACTATTCATCTGGGAGATTGGTTAGTCGAAGGGGATTTTTATATCGTTCAGGAAACTCTGATGAAAGAACCAAAAAAAAACGTTATCGTTTTTCCTGTAATCGACTGGGATTTCAGAATTCAACGACCACAACATTTTTCCAGAGGTTTAGCTGCTGAAGGGAATAATGTCATATATCTGACGACAACTTTTAATCATAAAGACATTCCGGGATTTAAAATTGTAGATAAGATTTCTGAGGGATTGATTATCTGTCAACTCAATCTCAATGTATCCAATAAAAATATCTACAATGATAGCCTTAGTCATGATGAAGTTATTTTTCTCCTTAAAAGTCTGAGTGCACTACGTTGCTATCTTAATTTCAGACATAGCTATTCGATAGTTAACCTACCTTTTTGGTCTGATTTAGTTTACGCTTTACAGGCGAATACAGTTATTTATGATTGCATGGATCACCACGCAGGTTTAGAAAATAACAATAGTCAAATGCTTAATAAAGAAGATCAGTTATTGAGCAAAGCTGACCTTGTTATTACTACCGCCGGAAATCTTTCCCATAAAATAGCTGCCAAAATAGAAAATATTATCATCAGAAATGCAGCGGAAGTTGAATCTTTTTCAAAAAAAACCGGCAACCCGGTATCTAAAGGTAAAAAGAAAGTAGTAGGTTATTATGGAGCAATCGCAGAATGGTTAGATCTTGATTTACTCTGTTTCTTAGCACGCAATACACCCGATTTGGAATATCATATTATCGGTAATGTTACTATCGATATAAGTGCTGCGAAGAAATTCGATAATGTCAGTTTTTTCGGTGAGGTTCCATATACAGAGTTAACAAACTATCTCCATAGTTTTGATATCTGCATCATACCTTTCAAACTCATTGAATTAACTTTGTGCACAAACCCGGTCAAAGTCTACGAATATCTCGCAGCAGGAAAACCGGTAGTATCAACGGCTATGCCTGAAGTCATTGATATGTCCGATTACGTTCATATCGGTTATTCGTATGAAAAATTCCTAGAGAAGATATCGATAGCACTTAATGAAATTGAAGATATACCATTGGAAAACAAAAGAAAGCAATGGGCTTTACAGCATGACTGGTCTTCGAGAGCCAGGATGTTAATTGCAGCAGTAGACAATCTTGTTCTATATGAAAAGAAAGTGAGCCTGATTGTACTTACATTTAACAATTTAGCGCTGACGAAAAAATGCCTGTACAGTATCGTTACAAATACTAGCTATCTCAATTATGAAGTCATTGTGGTAGATAATGCTTCTACAGACGGTACGCAAAACTATTTAAATGAAGAATATGGTGAGGATTCTCGTTTTAAAATTATCTTCAATGAAGATAATCTTGGTTTTGCTGCAGGTAATAATGTTGGCTTAGAACAAGCCACTGGTGATATCCTCGTTATTATAAACAATGATACCTACGTCGCACCATTTTGGTTAGAACCAATAGTATCCACATTGGAAAATAACGATGAAATTTTCCTTGTGTGCCCGGTAACTAATAATATCGGTAATGAAGAAAAAATAAACATATCATATAATTCTTTTTCTGAAATGACCGTCCAGTCTTTGAAATATTCATGTGAGCATTATGGAGATATTTATCCTGTCGAATGCGTAGCGTTCTTTTGTGCTGCAATGACACGGGATACCTATAACCAGGCGGGTGCTATTTCTGAAGACTATGGTCTTGGATTTTATGAGGATGATGACTATTGTATGAAAGTCAAATCATTGGGTCTGTCCAATTTTGTGGTTGAACAATCTTTCGTTCATCACCATCTCTCCGCCAGTTTCAATGAACTAAAGAATAATCAGAAAGAGGTTCTGATGAGAAAAAACAGGGCAATTTTTGAAAGTAAATGGGGTGAGTGGCAACCACATAAATACAGAGATGGTGTACAATAATCCATCATAAAAGCCATTACATAATTAATTATGAAAATTTCACGCGACTAATCTTTATTCGTTAGTCGCTTTGTTTTAAATTTAATTATAAAGAAAGTCATATGAATATAAATAACTTATATTTACTGTCTTATTTCTGATGCTAAATTTTTTCATTTATTTATTTTTTTCAAAAAAAACTGCGGTTATAAACATTTTACCTTCCCGCCTACTCATATAACGTGGTGCTATTTGCCACGGTTTTATATATAATTTTGTAAGATTTTATTATCAATAAATAGGTTTTATAAAAAATATAAAATCCATAAAAATAATAAGTACGTTTATTATAATTTCAATAATATGATCTCCCAATCAATCACTTGATTCTGTACTTCAATTTACATCATCAACCTTGAGAATTTTATGAGTAAAATAAAAGTGCTGTCTGTATTCGGTACCAGACCAGAAGCTATAAAAATGGCTTCTGTAGTATCTACTCTGGGGAACGATGAACGCTTCGAAAGTAAAATTTGCCTCACGGCTCAACACCGACAAATGTTAGACCAGGCACTTGATATATTCGATATCAAACCTGATTTCGATCTCAATATTATGAAAGATGGTCAGGATCTAACTGACATCACAGTCAGAATTTTAAACGGCCTTAAAAATGTTTTTCAAGATTACCGACCTGATTATGTTTTAGTTCATGGTGATACGACAACTACCTTATCTACTGTATTGGCGTGCTATTATCAACAAATTAAGGTAGGGCATGTTGAGGCTGGTTTACGTACTGGTAATATTTATTCTCCATGGCCTGAGGAAGGGAACAGAAAACTGACAGCTTCTCTCTGCAACTTACATTTTGCACCTACAACTTCTTCAGCTGATAACTTAAATCGTGAAGGTGTAGACAGTTCATCTGTTTTCATCACCGGCAACACAGTAATTGACTCTCTTTTCATTGCCAGAGAAAAAATTACACGGGATGCTGATTTACAGGCTGAGATTGCATCATCTTTTCCATTCATCGATTCTGCCAGGAAAATTGTACTTATCACCGGACATCGAAGAGAAAGCTTTGGTGGTGGTTTTGAGCGAATTTGCTCAGCTATTAAAGCGCTATCTTTGCGCTTTCCTGAAGTCGATTTTGTTTACCCGGTTCATCTGAATCCTAATGTTCTTACTATCGTGAATTCGATGCTTTCGGGGCAAAATAATATACACCTCATTCCACCACAAACATATCTTCCGTTTGTTTATCTTATGGACGCTTCTCATCTGATTCTGACTGATTCCGGAGGGATTCAGGAAGAAGCTCCTTCTCTGGGGAAACCGGTCCTCGTCATGAGAGATACAACGGAACGTCCGGAAGCGATTGATGCCGGCACAGTCAGACTGGTGGGTACCAATTCGGCGACGATTATCGATGCTGTATCGGATTTATTAGAGAATGAAAGTGCATATCAAAAGATGAGTTTCTCCCATAATCCTTATGGTGACGGCACGGCTTCACAAAAGATCGCTGATGCAATTTATAAAATTTATAAAGCTGCACAGTCTCATCTTCAATAGAAGTAAGTTCGATTTAGTAAGCAAAAAATAGCGGGGAGTGTCAGCAGGATAACAGGAAGAGATCCTCATTATTTGCAGCAACAATATAGCAGAGCGTGGCACAACAGGATAAATGATGGTCTGTATCCTGTTGATGCTCACCCGACCGGATTTATACTTATTGTGTGAAGTGCTATTCATTTCCAGTACTGAATGAATGACATGTTTACTCACAGGTAAGTTGACAGATGATGTTATAACAAATTTTTTCATCCCATCTTACTTTTCTGAATAGTTAACTAACGGGTCACAGGCTGGTACTCACTCATCGTGAAGTGTCTCATCTTCCCGGCAGTCACCTGCCGAGCAGTGGCCATATAGGTAGAGGCTGTGGTTACTGAGTTTTATACCATGTCTTGTAGCAATATCACGCTGACGAGTTTCAATAGATTCGTCACTGAATTCGATTACCTTTCCGCAATCAAGGCAGATGAGATGATCATGGTGATGTTGTTGTGTTAATTCAAAAACCGATTTCCCACCTTCAAAATTGTGGCGAGTCACAATTCCCGCATCATCAAACTGGTTCAGGACACGATAGACGGTGGCTAATCCAATTTCATCGCCCATATCAATAAGGCGCTTATACAGGTCTTCTGCGCTGACATGATGGCATTCCGGTTCCTGAAGAACTTCTAAAATCTTAAGACGTGGAAGTGTGACTTTCAGGCCGGCTTTTTTTAATGCACTGTTGTTGTCAGTCATGCGATTATTGTCCTGTTACTTTGCTTATCTTTTGTGATTACAGACCATGATTGTTATGTGGTTACAGATCATGATTGTTAACTTGTTATGATTGCAGGTGCCTAAGGGTAAACTGTACAAAACGTGTACGGTTTTTATGTAACTGTATGCGAACTGTTTGTTTTACTGCTCGCAACAAGGAATCGTGTCATTACAGTACAAATATCCTGCACTGAAAACAACATAACTTTTGTGGCTATTGTACAGTTTTACTGGCAGTTGTTACAGACAGAGTTCGATTAATTGTATAGGTAAAAACGACTGGTAAATGTCAGTCGTAATCGCTTTTTAGCGTTATGAGTGGATAATGTCATTTAAACTCATCTCTTCACTGATTTGCTTCACCCATTTTTCTGTACGGGCTTGCGTGAGCTCGGGTTGTCTGTCTTCGTCAATCGCCAGTCCCAGAAAGTGATCCTCATCCGCCAGCCCTTTTGATGCTTCAAACTGATAGCTTGCTGTTGGCCAGTGGCCGACAATTATCGCACCCCGCGGTTCAATAATGTCGCGTATCGTACCCAGTGCATCACAGAAGTATTCAGCATAATCTTCCTGGTCACCACACCCAAACAGCGCGACTAATTTGTCTTTGAAGTTTATCTCTTCGAGAGTTGGGAAGAAGTCGTCCCAGTCACATTGGGCTTCACCGTAATACCAGGTCGGTATCCCCAAAAGCAGAATATCGTAAGCTTCCAGGTCTTCCTTACTACTTTTGGCAATGTCATGCACGGAAGCAATCTCTGTGCCGAGCAGCTTTTGAATCATCTTGGCCAGGTTTTCAGTATTGCCAGTATCACTACCAAAAAAAATGCCTACAATTGCCATGTGTAAAGTAGCTCCAGGAAACGTAATGTAGAGGTTAAGGGTTGATAAGCGTACAGGCTGATAATGATAGCAGACTGCACCGAGGGGATAAATCAGTAATGTTTTGTAGTTTGTCGCTTTGTGCTTCGAGTTACACAGCCACTAGCGGGGTAGCAAGGCTAACTGGGCAAGGATCATCTCTTCGATCAGATCTCCGCGACTTAAACAACGAGACTCTGCCAGTTGGTCTAAAGCCTCAACAACATCACTGTTAATTTTAAGCTCGACACGCTTTAATCCTCGCCCTTTATCCCGTTTGAGTTGATTACGTTTATTAATCCTCAGTTGTTCATCTCGTGTCAACGGGCTGGTTTTAGGTCGTCCCGGGCGGCGATCAGCTGCGAACAGGTCAAGTGTGGTACGGTCGGTATTCTCTTTTGCCATATTGAAGGTTTTAATCAAGTTCCGGTGCGGATGGTTCCGCATTAGTCGTCTTTGAAATCCTGCCGTTGAAACCATTGATAAAGGGTAGCAGGGTGCAGAGCATAACTGCCGTACCATTGTTTCTCAACCAACGTTTTATTCTAATGCTGGAGAGGTGGCAAAAAAGCGGGTAATGATACGTAAGACAGTCTCTGGTTTTTCTGCATGAACCCAGTGGTCCGCACCCGCTACCAGCCATGCTTTTGCCTCAGGAAATTGTGACACCAGCGGATTCTTATACTGCTCATCAAGATAATCAGATTTCTCACCACGGATAAACATCGCAGGGCCATGCCACGGTTGCAGCTCACGCCAGCCGGAAATCTGTGAATAATTTTTTTCCAGTGCGGCTACATCGAAACGCCAGTCTCCATGGTGGAAAGATTTCAGCAAAAACTGAATCACATCTTCATTGCTAATCCATGTTCCCATTATCGATGCAGCTTCACTCCTGCTGCTGATACTTGCCGTCCTGACGGCGTTCAATGCCGCGAATATTGCGTCATGACGTGGCTGGGGGTAGCTCACCGGTGCAATATCTATCACCACCAACTTTTTTACTCTCTGCGGTGCCAGTGAGGTGATTGCCATCGCGATTTTTCCACCTATTGAGTGGCCGATAAGAGCAAAATTTTGGTAGTTTAGATTATCGAGAGTATCGATAACATCTTGTGCCAGCCCGGCATATGAGAATATTTCTGTTCGGGGGGAAAGCCCATGATTGCGTATGTCCAGTTGCAGGGTCGGATAGTTCGTTGCCAGTTTTTTTGCCAGCAAGCTGAGATTATCCATACTACCAAACAGGCCATGCAATAAAACAATCGGCGTATGGTGAACGGGCGAGGGGGGTGTCAGTAAACGATGATGCAGAATCATAGTCAGGTTTCAACTCATAATGGGTTTCATAAGCTGCTGTATGCAGCAAGATACTAAGACAAAGGTGTACAGCTGTTTTTTTTTCGGCATAATCCGACTTATCTGATCACTGTAATATGATGCTACACCAGCGGAGCATTTCGCTCTATACTCCTTCGCTTGTGGGGTTTTGTAAATCACAGTCGCTGCAATGAGAGCGAAAGATCGGCACTGATAAGTCATAATTGAATTGGATTAAGATGAAAACTATCGAAATCGACGAAGCGCTTTATCACTACATAGCCAGCCACACTCAACATATTGGCGAGAGTGCTTCAGATATTTTACGCCGTATGCTGAATCTGAATACAGATACCATAAGCCAGACACCAGAGAGTCAAAGCAGTTCAGCGGTCTCCATGGCAAAAAACTCTCAGCTGCCTGAACGCGCTGAACTCTCTGAGTTTAGTCGGGTCAGAGTAATGCGCGAATTGCTGCTCTCAGATGACTATGCCGAGCAAAGAAAAGCGGTCAACCGTTTTTTGTTGATCCTCTCTACTTTATATCAGTTGGACCCTGAGGCTTTTCGTGTGGCGACCGAATCACTTTCCGGGCGCACGCGGGTTTATTTTGCCAGCAATGAAAAGATATTGTTACAAAATGGGACGCACACGAAACCACAACCTATCAACGGGACACCTTTCTGGGTGATTACCAATACCAACACCGGACGCAAACGCAGCATGATAGAGCATATTATGCATTCAATGCAGTTTCCTGTTGAATTAACAGAAAAAGTTTGCGGTACACTCTAATCTCAACCATATGCTTCAGGGAGAAGTGCCCATGGCCAGTCACCCAAGAGCAGGGCAGCCAGCCTTGCAGAGTGATTTAATCAATGTTGCGCAGTTAACTGCTCAATATTATGTCCTTAAGCCGAATGTCGATAATCCGGAACATGCTGTAAAATTCGGTACATCAGGGCATCGGGGCAGTGCATCCCGTTACAGCTTCAATGAAGCGCATATTCTGGCAATCAGTCAGGCGATAGCTGAGGAACGTGCTAAAAGTGGCATCAGTGGTCCCTGTTATGTTGGTAAAGATACTCACGCATTATCCGAAGCCGCAATCATTTCTGTGCTGGAAGTCCTGACCGCTAACGGGGTCAATGTGATCGTGCAAAGTGATAATGGATACACGCCCACGCCTGCAATCTCAAACGCAATACTTGAGCATAATAAGCAGGCTGCGGACCAGGCCGATGGGATAGTCATTACTCCTTCACATAATCCTCCTGAAGATGGTGGGATTAAATATAACCCACCTAACGGCGGTCCTGCTGATACCCTGGTGACTAAAATTATTGAAGACCGGGCTAATGTGCTCATGCGTCAGGGCCTGGAGGGGGTGAAACGTATTTCACTCGATGAAGCTCGTGATCGAGGTTTGCTCTCTGAACAGGATTTGATTCAGCCGTACGTTGAAGGTTTGTCTCAGGTCATTGACATCAAATCTATTCAGCAGGCAGGTTTGAACATCGGTGTGGATCCCCTGGGGGGCTCTGGAATTGCCTACTGGCAGCGAATTGCTGAGCATTATGATCTGCCATTAACAATCGTCAATGACGCGCTGGATCAGACATTCCGTTTTATGCACCTTGACAGTGATGGTGTGATAAGAATGGATTGTTCATCAGAGTATGCCATGTCCGGCCTGCTCTCACTGCGCGATAAATTTGATTTAGCTTTCGCAAACGATCCTGACTATGACCGTCACGGTATTGTCACCCCGGCCGGACTGATGAATCCGAATCATTTCCTCGCTGTGGCAATAGATTACCTTTTCCGTCATCGGCCCCAATGGCGAGAGGATGTTGCAGTCGGAAAAACACTGGTCTCAAGTGCTATGATTGATCGGGTGGTCGCAAGTCTGGGGCGTAAACTGGTTGAAGTGCCGGTAGGATTTAAATGGTTTGTCGAAGGACTGTTTGACGGTACGCTCGGTTTTGGTGGTGAGGAGAGCGCCGGAGCCTCTTTCCTGCGCTTTGATGGGACTCCCTGGTCGACAGATAAAGATGGCATCATCATGTGTCTGCTGGCTGCAGAAATTACGGCGGTGACCGGTAAAAATCCGCAGCAGTATTACGATGAACTTGCTTCCCGTTTTGGTTCAGCTAGTTATAACCGTTTACAGGCATCAGCTACTTATGCAGAAAAAGCCGCGCTGGCAAAATTATCTCCTGAAAAAGTGACCGTAAGCACGCTGGCAGGTGACCCTATTATTGCCCGGCTCACTGAAGCTCCCGGAAACGGCGCATCAATTGGTGGTTTAAAAGTGATGACTGAAAACGGGTGGTTTGCTGCGCGACCGTCAGGTACCGAAGAGTCTTACAAAATTTATTGTGAGAGTTTTCTAGGTGATGAGCATAGAAAAAAAATTGAAACGGAAGCGGTGCAAATTGTCAGCGCAGTATTGCGTACAGTTTGATATTGCCTTTGATGGGAAAAAGCGCTGATGACAGCGCTTTTTTTTTGTCTTCAACGGCAGAATAACATATCACAGATGCAGATTACCGAAACATCAGCTATACTAATACCTGTACAATTTCTATAGAGGTGTACAATTATGAGTGGCAAAATTCCAGTAGGTATCAGTGCCTGTTTACTTGGCAACAACGTTCGGTTTGATGGCGGTCATAAGCGCAATGAGTTTGCTGCTGAACACCTTGCTCCTTTCATCGAGTATGAAGCAGTATGCCCGGAAATGGCAATTGGACTGCCTGTGCCGCGTCCTGCTTTGCGTCTGGTAGCAACGGATGCTGGTACGACAGAGATGTGTTTCAGTCAGCGACAGGAAGACCCGGTAACTCAGGCGATGGAGGCGTTCTCTGAGAAAAAAATTGCCACTCTCCATCATCTTTGTGGTTATATTTTATGTGCCAAATCACCGAGCTGCGGCATGGAAAGAGTTCGGTTGTACCGGCCGGAAGACAACAGCAATCGCAAAGAGGGGGTCGGCCTGTTCGCGCGTGAACTGATGAAACAGATGCCCTGGCTCCCTGTCGAGGAAGATGGCAGGTTACATGATCCCGTTTTGCGCGAAAATTTTGTTGAGCGAATCTACACACTCCATGAATTTCATTCTCTATGGCGCAGCGGCCTGACACGGGGGAAACTCATTGAGTTTCACAGCCGTCATAAACTCTCTTTGCTGGCACATTGCCAGGCAGATTACCGTGCGATGGGACGCTTTGTTGCAGAAATAGATCAGTGGTCTTCCATTGAAGAGTTTGCTTTTGAGTACCGCCAAAAAATCATGGACTTAATGAAACAAAGGGCGACACGTAAGAACCATACAAACGTACTGATGCATGTACAGGGTTACTTCAGGCCCCAGCTCACCTCGAAACAGCGTCAGGAGTTGGCCAGTATTATCGATGATTATCGTCAGGGTTTACAGCCGTTGCTGGTGCCAATTGCTATGCTGAAACACTATATGTCTGAGTATCCGCATCCTTATCTGGCTGAGCAGCGCTATTTCAAGCCTTACCCGGAGACACTCCGTCTTCGTTATGGTCATTAATCTTAGCGGGAATTGCATGAAAACACATTTGGTTTGGTTTCGTCATGACCTGCGTAGTCATGATAATTACGCGCTGCATGCTGCATGCAGGGATTCCGGAGCTCGGGTAATCGCGCTGTATATTGCTACACCAAGACAGTGGCAGCAGCACAGTATGGCACCCCGTCAGGCATGGTTTATTCAGCAGCATGTGCAGGATTTACAAAAGACACTTGCAGAAAAACAGATAGTACTCACGGTATTGCAGTGTGATGATTTTGACGCTTCGGTGGATATGTTATCCCGGTATTGCCAGCAGGAGCATGTTGATCATCTTTATTATAATTACCAGTATGAAGTCAATGAGCGTCAGCGTGATGCGCAGGCTGAAAAGATCCTTGAACAGCAGGGGGTCACAGTACAGGGTTTTGATGACAGCGTGTTATCCCCGCCAGGCAGTGTTCTCACGGGTAATCGTGAAATGTATAAAGTCTTCACTCCATTCAGTAAAGCGCTGACCAAACGTTTACAAGAGCAATTACCCGAAATGGTTAAGGCTCCGGCAGTGCGTAATAGAGCGGCAGAACATCAAGCGGGGGCATTTGAAGATTTTGATTATCCGCTACAGGAAGTGAATGAGGAGCTGTTCCCGGTAGGTGAGGCCGCTGCGCTGCAGCGCTTGCGTCACTTTTGCCATGATGGGGTGGCAGATTATAAGCAACACCGTGATATTCCAGCTATTGATGGCACCAGCTTACTTTCTGCTTACCTGGCAATCGGAGTACTTTCCCCACGTCAATGTCTGTATCAGGTTTTAGATAACTATCCGGATGCGCTCGTTGATTCACCGGCGTTTGTCTGGATTAATGAGCTTTTCTGGCGTGAATTTTACCGCCATCTTTTGGTGGCCTGGCCTGATTTATGCCGGCATCAGCCGTTTGTCAGTTGGACACGCAATGTGAAATGGCGTGTAAATGCTGCCGGGTTTGATACCTGGAAAGCAGGAAAAACCGGGTTTCCTATTGTCGACGCAGCGATGAGACAACTTAATCACTCAGGCTGGATGCATAATCGTTTACGCATGATAGTGGCAAGTTTTCTGGTGAAAGATCTGTTGGTTGACTGGCGTGAAGGGGAGCAATATTTCATTTCACAGCTTGTGGATGGCGATTTGGCCGCCAACAATGGTGGCTGGCAGTGGGCTGCATCGACGGGGACAGACGCTGCTCCCTACTTTCGTATTTTCAATCCGACTACCCAGGGGGAGCGATTTGATCCCAAGGGTGAATTTATTAAAAAATGGCTGCCGGAACTGAAAGAGGTACCTGATGAAGCGATTCATCAGCCACAACGCTGGGCAGACAAACAGGGAAAGAAACTGGACTATCCGGATGAAATCGTTGAGCACAAGCTGGCAAGAAAAGAAGCCCTTTCCGCTTACGATGCAGCCAAAAAATAACTCTGTCATACCGTGATTAGAGATCAACCTATGGGTATGAACTGCAGTGATTTGCGCTACAATGCGTTTCAGCGTATTTCATCTAATCAGAAAGGTAGCCAAACATCTCTTTATGAACAATCAACAGTTGGAAGAACTCGTTAATCAGAAATTAAACACGCAGGGCTTCAGCGATTATGGGCCTAACGGTTTACAGGTGGAGGGGCGTAGTGACGTGCAGAAAATCGTCACAGGCGTCACGGCATGTCAGGCACTGCTTGATGAGGCTGTACGGGTTAATGCTGATGCGGTTATGGTTCATCACGGATATTTCTGGCGTAATGAACCTGCTGTGATTAAAGGGATGAAGCGTCATCGGTTAAAAACACTACTGGCTAACGATATCAATCTCTATGGCTGGCACCTGCCATTGGATGCGCATTCTGAGTTAGGCAACAACGCGCAGTTGGCCAAACTTTTTGGTATTGAGGTACAGGGTGAGGTGATGCAGTTGGTCCCCTGGGGGATTTTTCCACAGGCCTTAAGCGCTGATGAGCTCTCCGAACGCATCACCCGGCAACTTGGCAGGACACCGTTGCATAGCGGCGACAATGCGCCGAAGCAGATCAAAAAGATTGCCTGGTGCAGTGGTGGCGGACAAGGTTTTATTGATGCGGCCGCAGCAGCAGGGGTTGATGCTTTTATCAGTGGTGAAGTCTCTGAGCAGACAATCCACAGCGCTCGTGAGCAGGGGATCCACTTTTTTGCCGCAGGTCACCATGCCACCGAGCGAGCAGGCATCAAAGCGCTGGGGGAGTGGCTGGCTGCAACTTACCACTTCGATGTGACTTTCATTGATATAGATAATCCCGCCTGAATACCACCATGCTCTGTATTGAGGTTAAAAACCACCACCCGGGATGAATATTCTGAGGTGGTGCTTACTTTCCTGTTCAATTCTTTCTCCTTCTTAAGTGTAAATTTATCAGCTCACTCCCGGGCTGGTCATGCTTCTGGTTGACATCTACCTGATTTTTAAGCATAACTACTTCTCTTGAAAATATCACTCAGTCGGCACGTTAAGGGGTATATGTTGCAGGATAGTCGTTGTTACTGGTTAGGTGAGCGTGCCGTGGTGCTGGAGCTTGAACCTCCTGTGTCACTTAGCAATCAGCAGCGCATTTGGGGGCTTTGCGCCGCCTTACGTGAGTGCGAACAGGTAGAAGAAGTGGTTCCGGGGATGAACAATGTCACAGTGATACTGAATCAGCCGGCGTTGATGCCACAGGCGACTGACTGGTTATACTCCTGGTGGGAGAAAAGTGCTTCACTGGAGATGGAAAACCGCCAGATATCCCTTCCTGTCATTTATGGTGGTGTCGCCGGGCCTGATTTGCCTGAAGTTGCTGAGTATTGCCAGTTAACGCCGAGCCAGGTGGTTGAAGCACACAGTGCGGCAACTTACGTGGTCTATTTTATCGGGTTTCAGCCAGGTTTCCCTTACCTGGGTGGGCTTGATTCACGCTTGCACATGCCGCGCCGTGCTGAACCACGTCTTAGTGTACCCGCGGGTTCAGTTGGCATCGGCGGCAGCCAGACCGGGGTTTATCCTCTTGCTACCCCCGGAGGATGGCAACTTATCGGACAAACTTCCATTCCTCTTTTCACACCTCAGGGCGTCTCTCCTACGTATTTGCGTCCGGGAGATTCGGTCCGTTTTGTGCCGCAACCGGAGGGAGTATGTTAACGATTATACGAGCAGGGATGAGTACCACACTTCAGGATGCAGGCCGTGCTGGCTGGCGTCAGTTTGGTATTGGTCCAGGTGGAGCATTGGATAAATCCGCCATGCAAACGGCCAATTTACTGGTGGGAAATCAGCCTGATGATGCCGTACTGGAGATCACTTTTGGGCAGTTTTGTGCTGAATTTGGTCGGGACGGGTGGATTGCGCTGACCGGTGCTTGCTGCGACGCTGATATTGACGGGGTTACCGTGTGGACCGGGTGGCGTACTGCAGTAAAAAAAGGCCAGCGTTTGACGATGAAAATGCCCCGACGCGGTATGCGTAGCTATCTTGCGGTGGCCGGAGGATTTGATGTTGAGCCGGTATTGGGGTCATGCAGTACTGATACCAATGCACGCTTTGGCGGTATTAACGGACAAAAATTAGTAGACGGAGAGTCAATAGCACTCTTGCCGGCAACCCGGTTGTTTACTCGTCCGCTTGGTGTCAGACAACAACTTTTCGGGAATCGTATCCGTGCACTACCGGGCCCTGAGTATCATGAATTCAGCTATGAAAGTCAGCAGGCTTTCTGGCGTACTGCATGGCAACTGAATCAACAAAGCAACCGTATGGGTTACCGCCTTCAGGGGCGAGCTTTGGTGCGCACTGCAACACGAGACATGCTATCACACGGCCTGCTACCCGGTGTGGTTCAAGTGCCGCCAGCCGGACAGCCAATAGTCTTGATGGCCGATGCTCAAACGACAGGGGGCTACCCACGTATTGCTTGTGTTATTGAGGCAGATTTACATCATCTGGCTCAGATCCGTCTGGGTGATGCGGTACATTTTGTACATTGCACTGAGCATGATGCCCACAGAGCGATGCAACAACAACGTTGTGATCTGGAAAAAATTGCATGGGGAATTGCCGATGAAAGTCGATCTTAATGCGGATTTAGGTGAGGGGTGCGCTAATGATCGCGCACTATTACAGCTGGTTTCTTCTGCCAACATTGCCTGTGGGTTTCATGCAGGTGATGCGGCGACGATGTTACAAAGTGTGCGTTGGGCAAAAGAGTCTGGTGTCGCGATTGGCGCTCATCCTGCGTTCCCGGACCGGGAAAATTTTGGCCGCAGTGAGATGCACCTGCCACCAGAGATTGTTTATGCGCAGGTGCTCTATCAGGTGGGGGCTCTGAAAGCCATCGTCGAGAGCGAAGGCGCGAAACTGATGCATGTTAAGCCGCACGGTATGCTGTATAACCAGTCTGCCTATACTCCCGCTCTCGCAGAGGCGATTGCCAGAGCGGTGAAAGCGGTTGATCCCGCGCTGATTTTGGTCGGTCTGGCGAACAGTGTGTCGATTAAGATCGCGCGTGAATCAGGGCTGAGGGTGCGTGAAGAAGTTTTCGCTGACCGTTATTATCAGGACAATGGCGCACTGGTGCCTCGCACCGAGCCAAACGCTCTGATTGACAGCGACGAAAAAGCGATTGAACAAACACTGAATATGGTGACAAAAAGTCAGGTACAAAGTATTAATGGACACTGGGTGCCGGTTAATGCGCAATCAGTTTGTCTTCACGGTGATGGGCAGCATGCGCTGGATTTTGCGCGAGAGTTACGTCAGGCGTTCAGTAAACATCATATCGTTGTCACAGCCTGACAATTGCGGTTGTTTAAAAAAATAAATAATAATAATCCCCGCAGGGGGAGAGTTTGAGGGGAACGATGGATACAGTGGTTAACTTGTGGCCACTGGCAGGTATAGCGGCAATCATTATCGGTTTTTTATTACGTTTCAATCCGGTATTGGTGGTAATTATTTCCGGTCTGGTGACCGGAGTTGCAGCCAGTATGCCACTGGGCGATATTCTAGATAAGTTAGGGGGCGGTTTCCTTAACACCCGTAACTTGCCACTGATCTTACTTTTGCCACTGGCAGTGATCGGCATGCTCGAAAGACACGGATTGAAAGAGCGAGCTCAGTCGTGGATTGCACAGATTCGCACTGCAACGGCAGGACGTCTGCTGAATGTCTATCTGTTTGTCCGGGAAGTAAGTGCCGCAATGGGGCTCACCAGCCTCGGTGGGCATCCGCAAATGGTGCGTCCTTTGCTGGCTCCGATGGCGGAAGGGGCGACACAAAACCGTTACGGAGAGTTGCCGGTGGCTGTTCGTCATCGTTTGCGTGCAATGGCAGCGGCAACCGATAATGTAGGTCTTTTCTTTGGTGAAGACGTGTTTGTGGCCTTTGGTGCGATTATTTTTATGTATAACTTTATGCAAGAATCAGCCAACATTCACACTGAACCGCTACATATTGCGATGTGGGGAATTCCTACTGCGATTTGTGCCTTCATTATTCACGCTGCGCGCTTACGTCGTCTGGACAAGGTATTGGCCGCTGAACTGTCATCGCTCAACGCTGACGCGATCAAAGCAAAAGGAGGTCGCTAATGTTCCAGCAACAATATCTTTACTGGCTGGCAGGCGTCATTCTGCTGTGTGTTGCGGTCATGTCGTGGCGCGATAAAGGTAATCCACACCGCTTAACAACAGGCCTGTTTTGGGCGCTCTATGGCCTGGTTTTCCTTGTGGGTAACTGGGCTGTTGAACTGTTTGGCAGTCGAAATCTGAATATCACGGTTGGCGTCGTGGTCATCGTTATGGGGCTGATTGCGGGTTTCGGCGGCGTCCGCTTAGGCAGTTATCATCAGCGTACGGCTGAACAGCGTGAACAGAGCGCCAGTCGACTACGTAATAAGCTTTTTATCCCTGCTCTGGCGATACCTGTGGTAACGGTCATCGGTGTTTTGCTGTTGAATCAGTTTCCCGCCGTGAAGACATTATTATTTGGTGAGGGTAACCATCCCACACTGGTCACACTTTTCTCTATGACCATCGGTTGTGTGGCCGGTTGGGTGATTGCGCTGACCATGACACGTGAAACGCCAGCCCACTCTTTGCAAGAGACTCGCCGTCTGCTGGATTCAGTTGGCTGGGCCTTTATTTTGCCGCAAATTCTTGCAACTCTCGGTTTACTGTTTACCAGTGCAGGGGTGGGGAGTGCGGTATCTCATCTGACCGAAACTTATCTCGCGGTCGATAATCGTTTTATAGCCGTTGCCACTTATGCCCTGGGAATGGCGTTGTTAACGATGGTAATGGGTAATGCTTTTGTCGCATTTCCGATAGTGACCGCCGGTGTAGGTATCCCGGTTTTAATTTTGCAGCATCATGGTGATCCTGCGGTAATGGCGGCTATTGGTATGTTCTCGGGATATTGCGGTACATTGATGACGCCTATGGCGGCGAATTTCAATATTGTTCCGGCAGCATTGCTGGAACTACCCGACCGTAATGCTGTTATCAAAGCACAGATTCCAACAGGGGCATTGCTGTTGGTGGTTAATATCTTCCTGCTTTACTTCCTGATGTTCCGTTGAGGTGGTAATGAAAACAGTTCTGCTTACTGGTTTTTCGCCTTTCGGCGGGGAGAGTATCAACCCCTCGTGGCAAGCAGTCAGCCAGCTAAATAAACGTGAAATAGCCGGAGCTAGGGTGGTTGTTCAGGAGCTGCCGTGTGAGTTTGGTCGCTCGATAGAGATTTTGTGTGCAGAACTCGAAACTGTGCAACCGGATATAGTGATTACCGTTGGGCAGGCGGGTGGGCGTGCAGAGATCACCGTTGAACGTGTGGCAATCAACATTGATGATGCACGTATTGCCGATAATGCGGGGAACCAGCCAGTCGACCAACCGGTTCGTGCGGACGGACCCAGTGCCTATTTCACGACATTACCGTTGAAGAGCATAGTCCATGAGCTGTGTGACGCAGGGATTCCAGCTTCAGTATCACAGAGTGCCGGTACTTTTGTCTGTAATCACATCATGTATGGTTTACTTGACTATATCGCTGCACATCTGGCCGCGAAACAGATGCGTGGCGGTTTTATTCATATTCCTTATATGCCAGAACAGGCGGTTTACCATCCGGGAGTAGCCAGTATGTCTGTCTCACAAGTGGTGGCAGCACTTGAAATTGCTATTGCCGTGGCGGTGACAGTTGAAGAGGATATCTGTATAGAGGGTGGAGCGACGCACTGATGCGTCGTTACAGCATCAGATAAGAAAAACGCCACGTATTACGTGGCGTTTTTTGTGTGTTCAGTATCCCGTCAGTGCAACACAGTGAGCGTTTTTAACTCTCTGAACCTGATTTAAAATCACGGCGATTGTAGCCAGTATACAGCTGGCGTGGTCTGGCAATTTTTACACCACCGTCATGCATCTCTTTCCAATGCGCTATCCAGCCAACGGTTCTTGCCATAGCAAAAATGACAGTGAACATAGAGGACGGAATTTTCATTGCTTTCAGAATTAATCCGGAATAGAAATCAACATTTGGATAGAGTTTGCGCTCTATAAAGTAAGGATCATTCAGAGCGATATATTCCAGCTCCATAGCAACTTCCAGCAAGTTATCTTTCATCCCCAGTTCATTGAGCACTTCATGACAGGTTTCACGCATCACCGTTGCCCGGGGATCGTAATTTTTGTAGACACGGTGGCCAAATCCCATCAGACGGAAAGCATCATTTTTGTCTTTTGCCCGGCGGATAAACTCGGGAATATGTTCTACGGAACTGATCTCTTCGAGCATACGCAAGCAGGCTTCATTGGCTCCACCGTGAGCGGGGCCCCACAGCGAGGCTATCCCTGCGGCGATACAAGCGAAAGGGTTAGCGCCAGAAGAACCTGCAGTTCGGACGGTAGATGTTGACGCATTTTGCTCATGATCAGCGTGCAAGATAAGAATGCGATCCATAGCACGTTCCAGAATAGGGTTGACCACATACTGTTCGCAAGGCGTGGAAAACATCATGTGCAGGAAATTACTCGCATACGAAAGGTGGTTCTGCGGGTATGCAAAAGGTTGACCAATCGAATATTTATAACACATGGCGGCCAGCGTCGGCATTTTTGATAGCAGACGGAATGCGGCGATTTCGCGATGGCGTTCATCATTAACATCCATAGAATCATGGTAAAAAGCTGCAAGTGCACCGGTTACACCACACATGACTGCCATAGGATGAGAATCGCGCCGAAAACCACGTAGTAGCTGATGAATTTGTTCGTGAATCATCGTATGACGAGTCACTGTAGTGCTGAACTCGTCAAATTCTGCTTTGGTCGGCACTTCACCATTAAGTAATATATAACAAACTTCAAGGTAGTTCGAATGGCGTGCAAGCTGGTCAATGGGAAAACCACGATGCAGCAGAATACCTTCTTCACCATCAATGAAGGTGATTTGAGATTCACAGGATGCGGTAGAGGTGAAGCCAGGGTCGAAGGTAAAATAGCCTTTCGCGCCCAGCCCCCGGACATCGATTTCTTCCAGTCCACGGGTGCCTTTTAATATACTGAGCTCGATAAGATCTTCTCCGGGAAGAGTGAGCGTTGCCTTTTTTTCAGCCATCTACAGTCTCCTTTGCACCTCGTCTGATTAGTGATAGTCACCTGAAAGATCTTCGTTCCGGAAGAGAGACCCAGGTGTGTTTATTCAGTTGCCTGTTTATGACAATGTTACATAACTTGTTCCTCTGCGAAAGTCTCAGCCGTGAAAATTTATTCCACAGTGGTGCGTTTTCCCCGATAACTATCACTTTTAGTCATTTAAAATTCATCAGGAACAGACGATTTTGAGACACAGTTCACTTTTATGAATTAATTCAAGGGCAGCAGACTGGCATGAATTGTAATACCAATATGAAGAACCTATACTCCGGCCTATCGCAATGGTGAGTCATTCATCAAATAATAAAGCATTATCACCTGTATTTTCATTGTCTTGATACCGCTGATTTTCGTCAGCATATGGTGTTTTTTGAATGACAATGGAAAAGGGATTCCCGGATTGAAAAATAGTATAACTATATGGAATATCATGAAAAAACCAAGACCTGTAAATTTAAATCTCGCGACGATTCATTTTCCTGTTACTGCAATTGTTTCCATTCTGCATCGCGTATCCGGGGTCATTATGATGATCACCCTGGGCGCTTTTTTATGGCTACTTGGACTGTCATTATCATCCGCTGAAGGCTTTCAGCAAGCGGCCGAAATTGTTAAACATCTCTTTATAAAATTTTTATTGTGGGGAGTGCTAACTGCTCTGCTTTACCATATGGTCAGTGGCTGTCGACATTTACTCATGGATATCGGCTGGCTGGCAGAAACCCGCCAGAGTGGTCAGCGTTCTGCGTGGGGAGTACTGGTTTTAACTGTGATTCTCTCTGTAGGTGTTGCGGGGGTGATATGCTGAATCCTGTTTCTGCGTCAGCACTGGGACGAAATGGTATTCAGGACTGGATACTGCTGCGTGCCTCTGCAGTGGTCATTGCTATCTATATTCTCTACCTCTTCGGTTATCTCGCTTTGTCGGGTGAACAAACTTACCTCAGCTGGCATCTCTTTTTCACCTACACGACAACAAAGTTATTCACCTTACTGGCGCTGCTGGCTGTGTTGATTCATCTATGGATAGGAATGTGGCAGATTTTCACAGACTATGTGAAAAACAGCATGTTACGTCTTTTGTTACAGGGTTTAGTGGTGCTGGTGGCACTACTCTATTTTTTGTATGGCGCAATGTTGATGTGGGGGATGTAATGAGCTTACCCATCAGAGAGTTCGATGCAATTGTAATTGGTGCTGGTGGCGCAGGTATGCGTGCAGCACTACAAATTTCCCAGTCAGGGCAGCGTTGTGCATTGTTATCAAAAGTCTTTCCTACGCGCTCTCATACCGTCTCAGCCCAGGGGGGCATCACGGTTGCCCTGGGTAACAGTCATCAGGATGACTGGCAGTGGCATATGTATGACACGGTAAAAGGTTCCGACTATATCGGTGACCAGGATGCCATTGAGTATATGTGTGAAACAGGCCCTGCTGCGGTACTGGAACTTGAACATATGGGATTACCCTTTTCCCGGCAGGATGACGGTCGAATTTACCAGCGTCCTTTCGGCGGCCAGTCAAAAAATTTTGGCGGTGAGCAAGCGGCACGCACTGCGGCAGCGGCAGATCGCACCGGGCATGCGCTATTGCATACTTTGTATCAGCAAAATTTACGCAATAAAACCACACTGTTTTCTGAATGGTATGCACTTGACCTGGTGAAAAACGCTGATGGTGCGGTAGTGGGGTGTACTGCACTGAATATCGAAAACTGTGAGGTGGTTTACTTCAAAGCCCGGGCAACGATTCTGGCTACCGGAGGGGCGGGGCGTATTTACCAATCTACGACCAATGCGCATATCAATACCGGAGATGGTATAGGTATGGCACTGCGTGCTGGTGTCCCTGTTCAGGATATGGAAATGTGGCAGTTTCATCCCACCGGAATTGCAGGTGCTGGCGTTCTGGTGACAGAAGGCTGTCGTGGAGAGGGGGGATATTTGCTGAACAAGCATGGCGAACGCTTTATGGAACGCTATGCACCTAATGCAAAAGATTTGGCAGGTCGCGACGTTGTTGCTCGCGCCATGATGATCGAAATTCGTGAGGGGAGGGGCTGCGAGGGTCCCCTTGGTCCGCATCTCAAATTGAAACTGGATCATCTTGGCAGCAGTGTGCTTGAAGAGCGTTTGCCGGGTATCCTGGAGCTTTCGCGTACTTTTGCGCATGTTGATCCGGTAAAAGAGGCTATTCCGGTCATCCCTACCTGTCATTACATGATGGGGGGTATCCCGACCAAAATCAGCGGACAAGTGATTACACTCAATGCTCAGGGTGAAGAACAAATTGTACCCGGGTTTTTTGCTGTGGGCGAAGTGGCCTGTGTTTCTGTGCATGGTGCAAACAGATTAGGGGGGAATTCGCTGCTTGATCTGGTGGTATTTGGCAGGGCTGCCGGCGTCTATTTGCAGGCATCCTTGAGCGAGCAAGGCGAGCTTCGCGCTGCAACTGAGGATGATATTGAGGCGTCGCTGACACGTTTACAACGCTGGAATAATACGCGTGATGGCGAAGATCCGGCAGAATTACGTAAGGCCCTGCAGGCGTGTATGCAGCTCAATTTTTCTGTTTTCCGTGAAGGCGAAACAATGGCCGACGGGTTGAAAGCCTTGACGCTTTTACGTGAGCGTCTGAGACATGCTCGTCTTGATGATCACTCGGCGGATTTCAATACCCAGCGTATCGAGTGTCTCGAACTTGATAACCTGATGGAAACGGCTTACGCCACTGCAGTGGCAGCCAATTTCCGTACAGAAAGTCGGGGTGCCCATAGCAGACATGATTTTCCCGAGCGTGATGATGCACACTGGTTATGCCATAGCCTTTATTTGCCTGAAAGTGAAAGTATGGTGCGACGTGCGGTTAACATGGAGCCCAGACTGCGCGCTGCTTTTCCTCCTAAAGCCCGTACCTATTAGTCAGCGAGAGGACAACCATGAAACGCTTATTCTCTGTGTATCGCTACAATCCTGAAACAGACGCCAAACCCTACATGCAGACATACACTCTGGAACTGGAAACGGGCCGCGATATGATGTTGCTGGATGCGCTTATCTTGCTGAAAGAACAGGATCCTGGTCTTGCTTTCCGTCGCTCGTGTCGTGAAGGGGTGTGTGGTTCTGATGGAATGAATATTAATGGAAAAAACGGATTAGCCTGTATTACGCCTGTATCTTCATTGATAAAAGGCAACAAGCCTATCGTTATCAGACCATTACCTGGCCTGCCTGTGGTGCGTGACCTGGTGGTAGACATTGGGCAGTTTTACGCACAATATGAAAAAATAAAACCTTATCTATTGAATAACCCATCGTCGGCACCGGCACGTGAACACCTTCAAACACCAGAACAACGCAAAAAACTTGATGGTCTTTATGAGTGTATCCTTTGTGCGTGTTGTTCAACCTCATGTCCCTCTTTTTGGTGGAATCCTGATAAGTTTATCGGTCCCGCCGGGTTACTCACTGCCTGGCGTTTTATTGCCGATAACCGCGACACTGAAACCGATGCGCGTCTGGATGAGTTGGGTGATGCTTTTAGTGTGTTTCGTTGCCATAGCATCATGAATTGCGTCAGTGTTTGTCCTAAGGGGTTGAATCCAACGAAAGCGATTGGACACATTAAGTCGATGTTGCTGCAGCGCGGTGGTTAGTTATCTTAAAAAACCGTGAGTTTCTTTGCCGGTGTGACCTGTTAGCAGTTGACAGGTAGTGAGTGAACAACCGGATAACTTTTCGCCTGAATCAGACAGACGAACACTGCACAGTGAAACGAAATCTGTTAAATTTCATCAGATAAATGAGAAAGCTTGCACCACTACTTAAGGGATCACAATGCAGAACAGCGCGATGCAACCCTGGCTCGATTCTTCCTGGCTGGCCGGGGCGAATCAAACCTATATTGAACAACTGTACGAGGATTATTTAACGGATCCTGACAGTGTTGATGTCACCTGGCAGACGCTGTTCCGTCAGTTACCGGGTGGTGGTATGAAACCAGAGCAGCTTCACTCAGTCACAAGAGAATATTTTAAGCGTCTGGCAAAAGAGAATTCACGCTCAGGGGTTTCAGTCAGTGACCCTGATATGAATGCTAAACAAGTCAAAGTATTGCAGTTGATCAATGCGTTTCGTTTTCGCGGTCATCAACGCGCAAATCTCGATCCTCTCGGCCTCTGGCATCAGGAATCTGTTCCCGATTTGGATCCGGGTTTTCACGGTTTAACAGCCGATGATTTCAAAGAGACATTCAATGTCGGTTCTTTTGCTTTCGGCAAAGAAACCATGAAACTCGCCGATTTGTATGTGTTACTGGAGCAAACCTATTGCGGCTCTATCGGTGCTGAGTATATGCATATCACCGATACCGAAGAGAAACGCTGGATCCAACAGCGTCTGGAGTCAGTCGCTGGCAGAGATACGTTCAGTGATGCAGAAAAAAAAGAGTTTCTCTGGCAACTGACCGCAGCTGAAGGGCTTGAACGTTATCTGGGCGCGAAATTTCCGGGGGCTAAACGGTTTTCGCTTGAAGGCGGTGATGCGCTGATTACAATGCTGAATGAAATGGTTCGTCATGCGGCGAGCAACGGAATTCGCGAAATGGTGCTCGGAATGGCACACCGGGGGCGACTCAATGTTTTGATTAACGTTCTGGGCAAACAGCCGCAGGAGTTGTTTGACGAATTTGCCGGCAAGCATAAAGAGCAGCTGGGAACAGGCGATGTCAAATATCACATGGGGTTCTCTTCTGATGTAGAAACGGACGGGCAGCGTGTCCATCTGGCGTTGGCTTTTAATCCTTCACACCTTGAAATCGTCAGTCCGGTCGTGATGGGCTCGGTGCGTGCCAGATTGGATCGTCTCGATGACCCTGAGTCACATCAGGTACTGCCTATCACCATTCATGGTGATGCTGCAGTAACCGGACAGGGCGTAGTGCAGGAAACATTAAATATGTCACAGGCTCGTGGTTATCAGGTCGGTGGCACTGTGCGTATTGTGATCAACAATCAGATAGGGTTTACCACATCCAATCCCATAGATGCCCGGTCAACACAATATTGCACGGATATTGGTAAAATGGTGCTGGCACCTATTTTTCATGTCAACGCCGATGACCCGCAGGCGGTGGCTTTCGTCACTCGCCTGGCACTGGATTTTCGCAATACCTTCCGCCGTGACGTTTTTATTGATCTGGTCTGTTACCGTCGTCACGGTCATAACGAGGCCGATGAACCAGGTGCAACCCAGCCGCTGATGTATCAGCGGATAAGAAAACATCCAACTCCGCGAAAATTATATGCTGATCGTCTGGAACGCGAACAAATCGTGACGCTTGAAGAAGCAACTGAGATGATCAATCTGTATCGTGAGGCGCTTGATGGTGGGGAGTGTGTGGTTGAGGGCTGGCGGCCAATGAGTCTGCAGGCCTTCACCTGGACCCCTTATCTCAACCACGAATGGGATGAAGCATACCCCGATCGGGTCGAGCGACAGCGTCTGCAGGATTTGGCTCGTAAGATCAGCACTGTGCCTGAGTCTGTCGTGATGCATCCCCGGGTTGCGAAAATTTATCATAATCGTGCAGAGATGGCGGCGGGAGATAAGTTGTTTGACTGGGGCGGGGCTGAAAATCTGGCCTATGCAACGCTGGTTGATGAGGGGATAGCCTGTCGTTTATCAGGTGAAGATATGGGACGAGGTACTTTTTTTCATCGTCATGCTGTTATCCATAATCAGACCAATGGCTCGACCTGGACACCACTTCAACATGTACATCATGGGCAGGGCGCTTTTAATGTCTGGGATTCGGTGCTTTCAGAAGAAGCTGTACTGGCGTTTGAATACGGTTATGCCACAGCGGAGCCGAGGACACTGACTATCTGGGAAGCCCAGTTTGGTGATTTCGCAAATGGTGCGCAGGTTGTTATTGATCAGTTCATCAGCTCAGGCGAGCAGAAATGGGGACGTATGTGTGGTCTGGTGATGCTATTGCCTCATGGTTATGAAGGACAAGGGCCGGAACACTCATCTGCCCGGCTGGAGCGTTATCTCCAGTTATGCGCTGAACAAAATATGCAGGTGTGTATCCCTTCCACGCCAGCTCAGGTTTACCATATGCTGCGGCGTCAGGCCTTGAGAGGAATGCGGCGTCCTCTGGTTGTCATGTCGCCTAAATCACTACTGCGGCACCCGCTGGCGGTCTCTTCGCTGGATGAGTTGGCGGAGGGGACCTTTCAGGCTGCGATAGGTGAAATTGATGCTATTGATCCTGCAGGAGTGAAGCGTGTAGTGATGTGTTCCGGTAAAGTTTATTATGATTTGCTGGAAAAAAGACGTAAACGAGATCAACGTAATGTGGCGATTATTCGTATCGAGCAGCTCTATCCCTTCCCCTACCAGGCGGTAGAGCAAATTTTACAGGATTATGCTCATGTCCGTGACGTGGTCTGGTGCCAGGAAGAACCACTCAATCAGGGGGCATGGTACTGTAGTCAGCACCATTTCCAGACTGTTATTCCGAAAAATGCCGCTATACACTATGCCGGCCGGCCGGCGTCAGCTTCACCTGCAGTGGGTTACCTTTCTGTCCATCAGCAACAACAGAATGAGTTAATTGATAACGCGCTGAACGTAGATTAAATAAAGGATAAAGAATGAGTAGCGTAGATATTTTCGTTCCCGACCTGCCCGAGTCTGTTGCCGATGCCACCGTTGCTGTCTGGCACAAACAACCGGGTGATGCCGTTCATCGTGATGACATTATTGTCGAAATAGAAACCGATAAAGTTGTGCTTGAAGTACCGGCGATAACTGACGGTGTACTGGAAGCGATTCTTGAGCAGGAAGGCGCAACTGTACTCTCACGTCAGTTATTAGGGCGACTGACTGAAGGCAACAGCAGTGGCAAAGCGCAATCGGTGCGCGAAGAGGCATCAACACCGGCTCAGCGCCAGAGCGCATCCCTGACAGAAGAGAGCAGTGACGCACTGGGCCCGGCGATTCGTCGGTTGCTGGCCGAACATGCCATCGAACCAGGCAGTGTAAAAGGAACCGGTGTCGGTGGACGCTTGACTCGCGAAGATATTACCCGTTATCTCGCCACCAGGATGCCAGAGTCACCCTCCGAACCCGCACCATCATTGAATCAGAATCAATCTTTTTCGCTGCAGGGTCGCACCGAAAAACGCGTGCCGATGACTCGTCTGCGTAAGCGTGTGGCTGAACGTCTGCTGGAAGCTAAAAACAGCACGGCGATGCTGACCACATTTAATGAAGTCAATTTACAGCCAATCATGTCGTTGCGTGCCCAGTATGGCGAGGCATTTGATAAACGTCATGGTGTGCGTCTGGGGTTCATGTCTTTTTATCTGAAAGCTGTGGTTGAAGCACTCAAACGTTTTCCGGAGGTGAACGCCTCTATTGATGGTGACGATGTGGTTTATCACAACTACTTTGATATCAGTATTGCTGTTTCCACGCCGCGAGGTCTGGTTACGCCTGTGCTCAGGGATGTCGATACCCTGAGCATGAGTGACATTGAGAAAAAAATCAAAGAACTGGCAATTAAAGGTCGGGATGGCAAGCTCACGGTTGAAGAGTTGACTGGTGGTAATTTCACTGTCACTAACGGTGGTGTATTTGGATCGCTGATGTCGACACCGATAATCAATCCACCCCAGAGTGCGATATTGGGAATGCATGCTATAAAAGATCGCCCGATGGCAGTAGATGGCCAGGTGGTTATTTTGCCGATGATGTATCTGGCGCTCTCTTATGACCACCGTCTGATAGACGGTAAAGAGTCGGTAAGCTGTCTGGTGGCGATTAAAGACTTACTGGAAGATCCATCGCGCTTACTGCTTGATGTCTGACCTGTCGCTGATTGTCTTACCAGGTGAGTTTGCCTGACAACAGTGAGTGTTTTTCTGACCAGAGAGGGAAATGGCCTTATGAATTTACATGAATATCAGGCAAAACAACTGTTTGTCAGATATGGACTTCCTACTACAGAGGGATATGTCTGTCAGACTGTGACCGAAGCGCTGGAAGCAGCAGCTAAACTAGGCGCAGCGCCATGGGTCGTTAAATGTCAGGTGCATGCCGGCGGACGAGGTAAAGCGGGGGGCGTCAGTGTTGTCAGTGATGCGGATGAGCTTCGTCACTTTGCTGAAAAATGGCTCGGTAAACGTCTGGTAACCCACCAAACGGATGCTAAAGGACAACCGGTCAATCAGTTATTGGTCGAGGCGGTAACAACAATCGAGCAAGAATTGTATCTTGGTGCTGTCATTGACCGGAGTAGCCAGCGTGTGGTCTTTATGGCTTCAACTGCTGGTGGAATGGATATCGAAACAGTTGCTGAGCAATCACCAGAAAAAATTCATAAAGTTGCGCTGGACCCTCTCACCGGCCCTCAGCCCTTTCAGGGGCGACAACTTGCCGCCAGCCTCGGATACAGTGGAAAACAACTTATTGCCTTCAGTCACCTTTTTATGCAGATGGCTAAAATGTTTCTCGAGTGTGATCTGGCACTGATTGAGGTCAATCCTCTGGTCGTTACAGCGCAGGGTGACCTGATGTGCCTGGATGGCAAAATAAACATCGATAGCAACGCACTGTTTCGCCAGCCAGAACTACGGGCAATGCAGGATTTCAGTCAGGATGATGCACGTGAGGCTGAGGCGAGCCGCAATGAGCTTAATTATATCGCACTGGAAGGTAATATTGGCTGTATGGTCAATGGTGCTGGTCTTGCGATGGGAACGATGGATATCGTCAAACTCCACGGCGGCAAACCGGCAAACTTTCTTGATGTTGGTGGTGGTGCTACGCGTGAGCGTGTGAGTGAAGCCTTTAAGTTAATCCTGTCTGATGCGGCAGTAGATGCAGTATTTGTGAACATCTTCGGTGGTATTGTGCGTTGTGATTTGATTGCAGAAGGTATTATCGGCGCCGTGGAAGAAGTGGGTGTGAAGGTGCCTGTCGTCGTCAGGCTTGAAGGTAATCATGCTGAGGCAGGTGCGGCAAAACTGGCGGAAAGTGGCCTCAATATTATTGCTGAGAATGGTTTGAATGAAGCTGCCCGTCGAGTGGTTATCGCTGCAGGAGGTCTGTAATGTCGATTCTTATTGATCAAAAAACCAGAGTGATATGCCAGGGCGTAACGGGCGGGCAGGGCACATTTCATACTGAACAGGCGCTGGCATACGGTACTCAGGTTGTCGCCGGAGTCACACCAGGCAAAGGGGGAACGACTCATCTGGGGCTGCCTGTATTCAATACGGTACATGAGGCTGTTTTGGCTACCGGAGCAACTGCATCAGTAATTTATGTACCCGCTCCATTTTGTAAAGACAGCATACTGGAGGCCATAGCGGGCGGTATCAAGCTGATTGTAACCATCACTGAAGGAATACCCACTCTCGATATGTTAATCATTAAGCAAAAACTGACAGAGAGTGGCGTGAGGATGATAGGCCCTAACTGCCCTGGTATCATTACACCAGGCGAGTGCAAAATAGGTATTATGCCTGGTCATATCCATTTGCCGGGGTGCGTGGGTATTGTCTCGCGCTCGGGCACACTGACCTATGAAGCCGTGAAGCAAACTACAGATATAGGTTACGGACAGTCTACTTGTGTCGGTATCGGTGGTGATCCGATTCCAGGTTCGACCTTTATTGATATGTTACAGTTATTTGAAGCTGATCCGCAGACCGAAGCGATTGTGATGATTGGAGAAATCGGAGGCAGCGCCGAAGAAGAGGCAGCTGAATATATCAGACTTCATGTGACAAAACCGGTTGTCAGTTATATAGCCGGAGTCACTGCGCCAAAAGGGAAGAGAATGGGGCATGCTGGTGCCATTATCTCGGGTGGTAAGGGAACAGCTGATGAAAAATATGCCGCTTTGGAACAGGCTGGTGTCATCACTGTTAAGAGCCTTGCCGGGATAGGCGAAGCGCTGAAAAAAGTCTTACCTCGGTAACTATCAAATAACCTCTTTCATTATTAAGCCGCCTCTGACGGCTTTTTTAATCTCGCCATTGTGCACTGATCCCGTCAGATTTCCTTATGCTTTTGGCAATGCTTTTTGTTTTTATTTAACAAAAAAAATTACAAATAAAACCTTTTTTGTTAACTTTTCTATTATTGCATTGATCCAGATCAGGGAATATTTAATTAAATGATTCTCTTTTACTTTTCTAACTTGAATTTTAAGTCTGCAGATCTGCTCTGGCGAAAAATAATACAAAAGCACATTTTAAGTAAAAATTGATATAGACCCGGAAATCGTGATTTTCATAGAAATCTAGTTCACCATCAGCCTATTAGGGCGTAGAATACCGCCGATATTAGCTTTGATATTGTCAAATTGAAAAAAACATACCTGTCAATGATAATTATTACCATTATTGAAACACACTTTTTTATTTAAGTTACTGGCCCTGACCAGCAGTGTCTATGTTGTGTCAGAATTCTCATACGAGGAGCAAGGAGTCAAGAATGTTTGATATTGTCGAACTGTCACGATTGCAGTTTGCTCTGACGGCGATGTACCACTTCCTGTTTGTGCCACTGACGCTGGGGATGGCGTTTTTACTGGCAATCATGGAAACGGTTTATGTGTTGTCTGGTAAACAAATCTATAAAGATATGACGAAGTTTTGGGGGAAGTTATTTGCGATTAACTTTGCTCTTGGTGTTGCAACCGGTCTGACGATGGAGTTCCAGTTTGGGACTAACTGGTCTTACTATTCGCACTACGTTGGTGACATTTTTGGTGCACCGCTGGCCATTGAAGGGCTGATGGCATTCTTCCTTGAGTCAACCTTTGTAGGCTTGTTCTTTTTCGGCTGGGATCGCCTGAGCAAAGTACAGCATATGGCGGTGACATGGTTAGTGGCACTTGGCTCGAATTTGTCTGCATTGTGGATATTGGTGGCAAATGGCTGGATGCAAAATCCGGTAGCGGCTGATTTCAATTTTGAAACCATGCGCATGGAGATGCTGAGCTTCTCTGAACTGGTGCTGAACCCGGTTGCTCAGGTGAAATTTGTACATACAGTTGCAGCAGGTTATACCTGTGGTGCCATGTTTATTCTTGGCATCAGTGCCTATTATCTCTTACGTGGTCGCGACACAGCATTTGCAAAACGCTCTTTTGCGATCGCGGCGAGTTTCGGTATGGCGGCCATTCTGTCAGTTATTGTCCTTGGAGATGAGTCTGGCTATGAAATTGGTGATGTGCAAAAAACCAAGTTAGCGGCCATCGAAGCGGAATGGGAAACACAACCTGCGCCTGCGTCATTCACCTTATTTGGTATCCCGGGTCAGGAAACTCAGGAAAACCGTTACAGTATCCAGATTCCATGGGCCTTAGGATTGATTGCGACCCGTTCGCTGGATAAAGAAGTTACTGGTCTCAAGGAGCTGATGGTACAGCATGAGGTTCGTATCCGTAACGGAATGGAAGCTTATCAGCTGCTTGAGTCACTGCGAAGTGGCGACAAAAATCCTGCTGTGCGAAGTGCCTTTGACAGCGTGAAACATGATCTGGGTTATGGTTTATTACTAAAACGTTATACGCCTAATGTCAGTGATGCCACTGAAGCACAGATTCAACAGGCAACGAAAGATTCCATACCTCGTGTTGCGCCACTCTACTTCGCGTTCCGTATTATGGTTGCCTGTGGCGGATTGATGTTGCTGATCATTGGCTTCGCGTTTATCAGTGTATTACGTAATCGTATTGGCAAGAGTAATTTCCTGTTGAAGTGTGCTCTGTATGGTATCCCATTGCCGTGGATCGCTATTGAATCAGGCTGGTTTGTTGCAGAATATGGACGCCAGCCCTGGGCGATAGGTGAGGTGCTTCCTACTGCTGTAGCGAACTCTTCACTCACCGTCGGCGATTTATTGTTCTCTATGATATTGATTTGTGGGCTCTATACTCTTTTCCTTGTGGCGGAAATTTATCTGATGTTCAAATTTGCACGCCTTGGGCCAAGTAGTCTGAAAACCGGTCGCTATCATTTTGAACAGAGCACAGCTACGCCATCAGGACACTAAGACAGGAGTATTGAAATGATCACATATGAACTTTTGCGATTCGTCTGGTGGGTGCTGATTGGCTTACTCTTGATTGGGTTTGCAATCACTGACGGCTTTGATATGGGTGTGGGGATGCTGTCGAGGATCATCGGACGCACCGATACCGATCGGCGCATTATGATCAACAGTATTGCTCCGCACTGGGATGGTAATCAGGTGTGGCTGATTACCGCAGGGGGAGCGATCTTTGCGGCCTGGCCCACTGTCTATGCCGCTGCGTTTTCAGGCTTTTACGTGGCGATGATTTTGGTTTTGGCTTCACTGTTCTTCCGTCCGGTCGGGTTTGATTATCGTTCTAAAATTGAGGATATGCGCTGGCGTGGTATGTGGGACTGGGGCATCTTTATCGGTAGCTTTGTGCCGCCGTTGGTTATTGGTGTAGCTTTCGGTAACCTGTTGCAAGGCGTTCCCTTCCATATGGATGAGTTCTCTCGTCTGTTTTACACCGGTAACTTCTTCCAATTGCTGAATCCGTTTGCGTTGCTGGCGGGTGTTGTCAGTCTGACAATGATCCTCGCACAAGGGGCTACCTACCTGCAGATGCGAACAGTAGGAGAGTTGGCGTTGCGGGCACGCAGCGCAGCACAAATTGCTTCTCTGGTGATGCTGGTTTGTTTCGTGCTTGCTGGTGTATGGGTGGTATACGGTATAGAAGGGTACGTCGTCACCTCAGTGCTTGATCACAATGGTCCATCTAACCCGGCATTAAAAACGGTAGCTCGCGAAGCCGGTGCATGGATGAGTAATTACCACAGTTATCCTGTGCTTTGGTCGATCCCGGTATTGGGCGTGGTATGTCCTTTGCTGACCATTCTGTGTTCCCGGTTGCAGAGAGGTGCGTGGGCGTTTCTCTTTTCATCACTGACGATGGCTTGCGTTATCCTGACTGCCGGAGTAGCGATGTTCCCATTTATTATGCCATCCAGCACCGTACCTCAGCTGAGTCTGACAATGTGGGATGCATCATCCAGTCTGCTGACACTGAAAACGATGACAGTGGCTGCGATCATTTTTGTGCCAATTGTGCTTAGTTATACAATCTGGTGTTACTACAAAATGTTCGGACGTATTACTAAAGAACAGATTGAAAGCAACACGCACTCTCTCTACTGAATTAAAGGAGCAATTTTATGTGGTACTTCGCCTGGATACTTGGCACATTGCTTGCCTGTGCCTTCGGCATTATTACTGCTCTGGCAATTGAGCAGGTAGAGCGCACTGAAGCTGAAAAAGAAAAACAGTGATGGCGACGTTAATTCGACAGTTATATCAAATGATGGATAAGCGCCCGCTGAGGGCGCTTTCACTGGTGATGGCTTTGTTACTCGCTGGATGTATGTTTTGGGAGCCACGTCGTTTCGCAGCTAACAGCAGTGATCTTGCTGTCTGGCAAGGCTTGTTATTGATGTGGGCTGTCTGCGCTGGAGTCATTCATGGTGTGGGATTTCGTCCGCAACGGTTACGTTGGCAAGCTTTCTTTTCTCCGCTCCCCGCAAACTGCCTGCTGATTTTGGGCTTGTTTTTTTTCTTCTTGTAATCACATCGGACTGCTATCTGGTCCGATTTCGTCATTATTCCTCATTCTTATCCCGTTCATAGCGATACTTTTCCGTCAATTTTTGTCTAAAAATATTGTCTTATTGTTAAAGATGTTTCAGCACGATAATTATTTTATCTCACTCTTGTCAGGCCATTCCCAAGGTGTAATCTCTTGCGTATAGTAGCTGGCTTAAAGGCGATGCCGGGATGTAGACGTGAGTACAAAGTTATTTAAATGGCCCGTAAGGGTTTATTATGAAGATACGGATGCGGGTGGAGTCGTCTATCATGCCAGTTACGTGGCGTTTTATGAGCGTGCACGTACTGAAATGTTGCGACATTACCATTTCAATCAGCAGGCCTTACTGGGTCAGCAAATCGCTTTTGTTGTGCGTCGTATGACCGTTGATTATCTTGCAGCTGCACGTCTTGATGACTTGCTTGAGGTGCAGAGTGAAGTGAGCGAAATGAGCAGAACGACCATGACGTTTGTGCAACGTATTGTTAATGAGCAGGGGCGAACACTAAATGAAGCTACTGTGTTGATCGCCTGTATCAATCCATCCCTGATGAAGCCTGTCGCGCTTCCAGAGTCAATTGTCGCGGAGTTTAAGTAGTGACTGACATGAATATTCTTGATTTGTTCCTGAAGGCCAGCCTTCTGGTTAAACTTATCATGCTAATTTTGATTGGTTTTTCAATTGCATCCTGGGCAATTATTATTCAGAGAACCCGTGTTCTGAACACTGCCCAGCGTGAAGCTGAATCATTTGAAGACAAGTTTTGGTCCGGTGTTGAGCTTTCGCGGCTCTACCAGGAGAGTCAGGCCAGGCGTGACGAGTTGGCAGGAACGGAGCAAATTTTCTACGCGGGATTTAAAGAGTTTGCCCGGTTGCATCGGGCAAACAGCCACGCGCCGGCAGCTGTCGTTGAAGGTGCGATCAGGGCAATGCGAATCTCGATGAACCGTGAACTGGAAGCACTGGAAAATAATATCCCCTTCCTTGGCACCGTCGGCTCTATCAGTCCCTATATCGGGCTATTCGGTACTGTGTGGGGCATCATGCATGCTTTTATCGCACTAGGAGCGGTGAAGCAGGCAACATTACAGATGGTGGCTCCGGGGATTGCGGAAGCGTTGATTGCAACGGCCATTGGCTTGTTTGCGGCAATCCCTGCGGTAATGGCTTATAACCTTCTTAATCAGCGGGTTAATAAGCTCGAACAAAATTACGATAACTTTATGGAAGAGTTTACGGCTATTTTACATCGCCAGGCGTTCTCAATTGAGAACAACAAACAGTAAAGGGTGCGGAGAGGTCTATGGCCAGAGCAGGTGGTCGCGGGCGTCGCGACCTGAAATCTGAAATCAATATTGTCCCCTTACTCGATGTGTTGTTGGTGCTGTTGCTGATTTTTATGGCAACGGCTCCCATCATCACACAAAGTGTTGAAGTGAACTTACCCGATGCGACAGACTCCAAAACGGTCGCCACTAATGACAACCCCCCGGTGATTGTTGAAGTAGCCGGTGTTGGGGAATATAGCCTGGTGGTTGATCGTGATCGTATGTCGCAATTACCGCCAGAACAAATCATCGCTGAGGTTCAGCGTCGCCTTCAGGAAAATCCGAAAACGGTTTTCCTTATTGGGGGGGCAAAGGAAGTGCCTTATGATGAGATTATCAAGGCGTTGAACTTGCTTCATCAGGCTGGTGTAAAATCCGTTGGCTTAATGACGCAGCCGATCTAACTGTCAAACGTTTTGGGAACTGAGTGTGTCAAAGGTAGCAGAGCAGAACGATAAATTAAAACGCGCGATAGTCATATCGGTGGTCCTGCACATCCTTTTGATTGGTATATTGATATGGAGCTCATTTGATCAGCATATTGATGCCAGTAGCGGTGGTGGTGGTAGTGACATTGATGCGGTAATGGTTGATCCGGGTGTGGTAGTCGAGCAGTACAACCGCCAGCAGAATCAGCAAAGCGATAGCCAGCGTGCCGAAGAGATGCGACAAAGGCAAGCCCGGCAACAGGAAGAAGAGTTAAAGCAGAAGCAAGCGGCAGAACTTCAGCGTTTGAAAACGCTGGAAAAAGAACGCATCCAGGCGGAGCAGGATGCCCGTCAGCAGGCTGCTGAACAGAAAAAAGCGCAGGAAGCAGCAGCAAAAGCACAACAGCAACAGCAACAGCAACAGGCAGAGGAAGCTGCTGCCAAGGCTAAGGCAGAAGCAAAAGCGCAACAGGAAGCACAGCAGAAAGCCGCAGAGGAAGCGAAACAGCAAGCGGCAGAAGGGGCTAAAGCAAAACAAGTAGCAGAAGCTAAAGCTGCCGCAGAAGCTAAAGCGGCTGAGCAGGCCGCAAAAGAGAAAGCGGCAGCAGATGAGAAAGCGAAAGCTGCCGCTGAAGCGGCTAAAGAAAAAGCAATGGCAGATGCTAAAGCAAAAGCCGAAGCCAAAGCCCAGGCGAAAGCTAAAGCCGCAGAAGCCGCGAAACAGAGTAATGCTGTTGATGATCTGTTGGGCGGGTTAACCTCACAGGATAACGCCCCTAAACCTGGAAAAAATTCTGCAGCCGCAGGGACGGGGAATCAGGCGAAAGCGGGGGCTTCTGGTACAGCAATCAATAGTTATCTTGGTCAGGTGCAAGGTGCTATACAAAGTAAGTTCTATGATGCGGATACATTCAAAGGTAAAACCTGCGCTCTGCGCATCAAACTTGCTCCAGACGGTTTATTGGTTTCAGTTGTACAGGTAGGAGGCGATCCGGCATTGTGCCAGGCTGCAATTAATGCAGCGAGAATGGCTCGTATTCCTAAACCCCCTAGTACAGATGTTTATCAGGCAGTAAAAGAAGCGACACTGGATTTTAAACCTTAATAAATCAATCGTTGTGATATTTGTCGTTATACGGTTCGGATAAACGGAACGTTGGACGTTTAACCACTATTTACCATGAACGATGCGTTCTAAAGGAAGAAAAGATGAAGCTGGCATTTCGTGTTGTAGTGAGTCTGTTAATGCTGTTTACCGCGATGGCGCACGCGGAAGTGCGTATCGAAATTACTCAGGGTGTCAATACCGCACGTCCAATTGGTGTCGTTCCATTTCAGTGGATGGGGAGCGGTGCCGCTCCTGAAGATTTAGGGGGGATTGTGGCGGCAGACTTGCGTAACAGTGGCAAGTTTAATCCATTGGATCGCACACGTTTACCGCAGCAACCTACTACTCCTTCAGAGGTACAGCCAGCGGCCTGGACTGCACTGGGGATTGATGCGGTTGTGGTGGGGCAAGTGCAACCTGGTGCAAACGGCAATTACCTGGTTTCATATCAGTTAGTCGATACCTCTGCTAATCCTGGCACTGTACTTGCGCAGAACCAATATAAAGTCAATAAGCAGTGGCTGCGTTACTCTGCTCATACTGCCAGCGATGAAGTTTTTGAGAAGCTGACCGGAATTAAAGGTGCCTTCCGCACGCGTATTGCTTATGTCGCTCAGACTAACGGCGGTCAGTTTCCTTATGAGCTACGTGTCTCGGATTATGATGGCTACAATCAGTTTGTCGTCCACCGCTCACCGCAACCTCTGATGTCACCCGCCTGGTCTAAAGATGGCAGTAAACTGGCTTATGTGACTTTCGAAAGTGGTAAATCTGCACTGGTTATTCAGACGTTGGCCAACGGTGCTATTCGTCAGGTGGCTTCATTCCCACGTCATAATGGTGCCCCGGCATTTTCACCTGATGGTTCTAAACTGGCATTTGCGCTTTCTAAAACTGGCAGCCTGAATCTTTATGTGATGGACCTCGCCTCAGGACAGATCTCGCAGGTCACAAGCGGACGTTATAATAGCACTGAACCTTCCTGGTTCCCTGATGGGCAAAATCTGGCCTATACCTCTGACCAGGCAGGCAGACCACAAATTTATAAAATTAATGTTTCTGGTGGTACAGCACAGCGACTGACATGGGAAGGCGCCCAAAATCAGGATGCAGATGTGAGTGCTGACGGAAAATCGATGGTGATGATCAGTACCAACAGTGGTGCACAGCATGTCACCCGACAGGATCTGGAGACGGGGGCCGTTCAGCAGTTGACGGACACCTTCCTGGATGAAACGCCAAGCATGGCACCTAACGGCACGATGGTAATCTATAGCTCCACTCAGGGGATGGGTTCTGTATTGCAGCTTGTGTCAACAGATGGTCGTTTCAAAGCGCGTCTTCCGGCAACTGATGGTCAGGTAAAATTCCCTGCCTGGTCGCCGTATTTATAAATCCATAGTGTCAACAATAATAGGATTATAGCAATGCAACTGAACAAAGTGCTGAAAGGTTTAATGCTGGCACTGCCAGTGATCGCTGTTGCGGCATGTAGCTCGCACAAAAACAATAATAACGACCAGTCTTATGGTTCAGGTGATGGTAGCTCTGGTGTTATGACCAACGGCAACTACTCATCTGATGAGCAGGCTCGTTTGCAGATGCAGGAATTGCAGAGAAATAACATTGTTTATTTCGGTCTGGACAAATACGATATCCAATCTGATTTTGCACAGATGCTTGATGCTCATGCGACATTCCTGCGCAATAACCCATCTTACAAAGTGACTGTTGAGGGGCATGCCGATGAGCGTGGTACGCCTGAATACAACATCGCACTGGGTGAGCGTCGTGCCAATGCAGTGAAAATGTACCTGCAGGGTAAAGGTGTGGCAGATGATCAGGTTTCTATCGTGTCATACGGTAAAGAAAAACCTGCTGTACTGGGACACGATGAGGCTGCTTATGCCAAAAACCGTCGTGCCGTTCTGGTCTACTAAGAGAATCATATGATTAGTAACTTCAGATTAGCAACATTGACTCTGTCGTTACTGATTGGCGTAGCGGCCCCCTGGGCCGCTAATGCCCAGGCTCCAATCAGTAACGTGGGCGGAGGCTCGATAGATGATCGGGTCACCACTCTAGAGCGTATTTCAACAGCACAGGCGCAGTTGCTTCAACAAGTACAACAGCAATTATCCGATACTCAGTCGGATATTGATACTTTGCGGGGGCAAATTCAGGAAAATCAATATCAATTAAATCAGTTGACTGAGAGACAAAAAAATCTTTATCAACAAATTGATACTCTGAGCAGTAGTGCGCCTGCAGCAAACAGTGCTACACCTGCAACCGGTAATTCACAGAGTACAGCCACTGCTGCCCCTGCCGCTGCGGTGTCAGATAGCAGCACCAGTGCACCAGTACAGAGTGGTGATGCCAATACTGATTATAATACTGCTGTTGCATTAGTGCTTGAAAAGAAACAGAACGAGCAAGCAATTTCTGCATTTCAGGCATTTGTTACTAAATACCCCGATTCCACTTACCAGCCTAACGCAAATTACTGGCTTGGACAGTTGAATTACAATAAGGGGAAAAAAGATGATGCAGCATTCTATTTCGCCACAGTAGTAAAAAAATACCCAAAATCGCCTAAAAGTCCGGATGCTTTATATAAAGTAGGTATCATCATGCAGGAAAAGGGGGATACCACCAAAGCGAAAGCGGTCTATCAACAGGTAATCAGGCAATATCCTGAAAGTGAAGCCGCGAAAAACGCGCAAAAACGTCTGACCGGGGTTTGAGGGAAAACTGCACTTATCGTGTGATTTATGCACCATACGCATGAAAGGTAAGCAGTTGAGTCGTTAGGGTGTAAATAGTGGTTGCGCCCTGACGCTAAATCAGTATTATATCCCGCCGTTGCAGGGGATATGTGGTTGTTCCTCAGTCCGTCTTTGTGCGGGTCGTTAGCTCAGTTGGTAGAGCAGTTGACTTTTAATCAATTGGTCGCAGGTTCGAATCCTGCACGACCCACCACTTATATTATTATTTTATACCGCATTGCGGGTCGTTAGCTCAGTTGGTAGAGCAGTTGACTTTTAATCAATTGGTCGCAGGTTCGAATCCTGCACGACCCACCACTTATATTGTTATTTTATACCGCATTGCGGGTCGTTAGCTCAGTTGGTAGAGCAGTTGACTTTTAATCAATTGGTCGCAGGTTCGAATCCTGCACGACCCACCATCTTTGATCTTCTCACTGTTGATATTTTCTTCTATAGCTCGTGACACTGTTCCTGTCCGCAGTGATAATCACACACATTGTGTAATGTGTGACGAGAATTATGCCATGGATTATTTTTTTAAAATGATCGCTTCTCCTGTGGGAGAGCTGACGTTGATTGCCAGTGAAGAGGGCATAGCTGCTGTATTGTGGGAAAATGAAAACCCTTCACGTATTCGGTTAAAAGCCAATGAACTGGCGAATGATTTTCCGTTATTACGTGATGCGGAAAAACAGTTAGGTGAATATTTCACAGGTCAGCGAACACAATTTTCGCTCAAACTCGCACCAGAAGGGACTGTTTTTCAGCGTTCAGTCTGGCAGGTACTGCAGCAAATCCCCTATGGCGAAACTCGTAGCTATCAGCAGGTTGCTGCGCTGGCCGGATACCCTCGTGCGGTCAGAGCAGTCGGGGCGGCCAATGGCAGGAATCCACTTTCAATTCTCGTGCCCTGCCATCGTGTAATCGGCGCCAACGGTAAACTGACCGGTTTTGCTGGTGGATTGGAGACGAAAGCTTTTTTACTCGACCTTGAATCTGGCCGTCACTGTTTTCACATCTGATCAACAATGAATTGCTGACAACTTTTTCATTGCCCTTATTCGTTTAGCATGAAAAACAAATAATGCAAATATTGAATTTTCCTGCTTGATTGGTATCATTTTGTTTAGCATAAAAAACAAAATTCCGTTATGCTGACCTAAACCTGTTAGACTTTCATTTAGTGGTCAATATTGCGAAAAATAACAAGGCAAGGGTACTAACAGGGGAGCATTGCTCTGCAGTTAATACAAGAATCCAGCGTTTAAATGTCTGGAACTTACTTTTTGCCTTTGTATTCCGATGTCGGGTCATATCATAAGCCCGAACAGGTATTGATGGCGGGGCTTTTGTAGTGCTTTGCTCAGGCTAAAGGTTTGCAGCACCGAGAGGCGAAACGGCAATTTAAATTGGCAGAGAATCGCTGAAAGCGGTAACTGAGAGTTAATTACATATGACAGGCATCATCTTCAATAATTGTTGTCACTATCTCACCTAGAGTCACCTGATAAGGGAAGTAAAATGGAGTTTTTTAGCACAAATAATCTGATAGTTCACATTCCTCTTGGCTCTGGTGGTTATGACCTCTCATGGATCGAGGCTATCGGTACCCTGGCTGGGTTGCTCTGTATCTGGTTGGCCAGCAGAGAAAAAATAATTAACTATCTGTTTGGTATCATTAATGTCATTCTGTTTGCTGTTATCTTTTTTCAGATACAGCTCTATTCGAGCCTGCTTCTCCAGCTCTTCTTTCTGGTTGCTAATGTCTACGGTTGGTATGCATGGAGCCGTCAGACCGAAGATAACCAGCGCGTACTGCATATTCGCTGGATGACTCCTGCAGCATTGATTCGCTGGGTTTTGTTTGCGCTGGTGGCTATTGCCCTGATGACCTGTTTCATCGATCCTGTCTTTGCTTTCCTGACAAAGATTAGCATCACACTGATCAATCAATTTGGTTTTTCCCTGATGATGCCGGATTTGCAACCTGATGCGTTCCCATTCTGGGATGCCTGCCTGCTGGTACTGTCGGTGATCGCCATGATACTGATGACACGCAAGTATGTAGAAAACTGGATATTATGGGTGATAATTAATGTAATAAGCGTAATGATCTTTACCCGTCAGGGAGTCTATGCCATGGCATTGGAATATACCCTGTTAACACTGATTGCACTCAATGGTGTCCGTTTATGGATAAAAAGTGCGCAAAAAGACAATTGAACCATAAACCGGTATCTGGTCTGAATAAGTAGTCACTCTGTTTTTGCACCCAGCGTCAGCCATGCCGGGTGCATAAGAGCATCAATGCCGATGTGATGGAGTGGACGAGATAAGCTGACACTGTTGTGCCTCGCACGGATGCGACTCTATCTGTACAGTGGCATGCTGAATATTGTAATGCTGATAAAGAAAAGCATGTATCTGTTGTAACAGGAGATCATGATTTTCTGCACTATCAATTTCTGCGTGCAGGGTAATCAGTGGTTGTTCACCTACCTGCCATAAATGAATGTGATGCAACTTCCTGATTTCAGGCAGTGCGCTCTTGAGTGAGCGTGTGAGTTGTTCAATATCTATACCAACAGGTACTCCTTCAAGTAACTCGCGAAGACTCTCTTTGAGCAGCCCCCATGCGCTACGCAAAATCAGAAGGCACACCAATATGGATAAAATAGGATCGATAGGTGTCCAGCCTGTGAACATAATAATCAGCGCCGCTGCAATAGCGCCGACAAAGCCCAGTAAATCAGCTGACACGTGCAAAGCTGTCGCACGGACATTGAGATTTTTATCCCCTTCACCCTGACGCAGAAGCCACAATGAAACAAGGTTGGCGATAAGTCCGGCAAATGCGATCGCCAACATTACTTTTCCGGCGATGGGCTGTGGATGACTGAAGCGCTGGATGGCTTCCCAGATAATAACCCCGGTTATCACCAGTAAAGCCAGTGAATTGACGAAAGCCGCTAAAGTAGTCAATCGTAGCAACCCGTATGTGTGTTTTGTATCTGGTCCAAGGCGGGAAAAAGTGACGGCCAGGCACGCCATCAACAATGCAGCGGCATCAGTTAGCATGTGACCTGCATCTGCCAGTAGTGCCAGTGAACCTGAGAATAAACCACTTGCTACTTCCAGCAGCATGAAAAGGGCAGTGACCAGCAAAGCGGCCAGCAAACGATTCTGGTTGTGTCGGGAAGCCGAATGCGAATGTGCCATGTGTTCTTTCTTTCTGTAGATGACAGGTCAGGTAAGCATAGCAGCAAATATCGATTGCCGGATAACTCAGGCTAGCGGAAATGAGGTCAGACGGAGCGTGACGAAAGCAAAAACAGTAAAAGGGAGAGAGGCTCTCCCTTAATAGAGATCAATTTATTTAGCTGCGGCAGGAGTTTCGCTTTTGTGAGCTTCAGATTTTTTGTGGTGTTTCTGTTTCTTATGCGCAGCCGCTTCGTCAGATGTGTTAATATTATTGTTGCTAACTTTATTCGGTGCGATGTTTGATTTCGCGCTACCGGCAACTGCGCCTGCATCGGCATCTTCATTGCTGTTTGCCATTGCTACGCTGCTGCCAAGAGTCATTGCGGCTGTGAATAGTACCACTGCGAACTTATTCATTGTTATACTCCATTTCATATCAGGGATGATGACGTTTAGCCGGACAATATTTTGCCGTTCATGGCCGAATTGTGTCGTTGGCAACGCTTTCGTATTTCGTTTGGTGAGTAATACGATAAGCATTTGTTAACTGTTAACATAAAAAAGTGTAGTAAGAAATTGCTAAACAGCAAATGAGCAGCGCACATAATGTGCACTGACGTACAGCGCACCAGGCGCAATTATGGTGTTTTTTACCTGCCTGCCGCAGGAAACAGAAAGTGGAAAAATGATGAACTACCAAAATGATGATATCAGAATAAAAGCCACCAAAGAGTTACTCCCACCTGTCGCTCTGCTGGAGAAATATCCTGCCACACACACAGCAGTTCAGACTGTTTCCGAGTCAAGGCAGGCAATTCATCAGATCCTGACACAGCAGGATGACCGTTTGCTGGTCATTATCGGTCCATGCTCAATCCATGACACTGAGGCCGCGCTTGAATACGCAGGTAAACTACTCGCTTTACGTCATGAATTAAGTGATACCCTGGAAATTGTTATGCGAGTCTATTTTGAAAAACCGCGCACTACCGTGGGTTGGAAGGGTTTAATTAACGATCCCTACATGGACGGGAGTTATCAAATTAATGACGGACTGCGTATAGCACGAAAGTTATTACTGGATATCAATGATCTTGGTTTGCCTGCGGCAGGTGAGTTTCTTGACATGATCACGCCACAATATGTTGCCGATCTGATGAGCTGGGGGGCAATCGGTGCACGTACAACAGAATCACAAGTGCACCGTGAACTCGCCTCAGGCCTCTCCTGCCCGGTGGGCTTCAAAAACGGGACTGATGGCACCATCAAAGTGGCGGTAGATGCAATTAATGCAGCACGCTCACCGCACTGTTTTCTTTCCGTAACTAAATATGGCCACTCCGCGATTGTTGAGACATGGGGAAATCCGGATTGTCACATCATACTGCGCGGTGGAAAAACACCCAATTACAGTGCTGACCACGTTGCAGCAGTGAAAGAGGATCTTACCGCCGCTGGCGTTGTTCCGCAGGTGATGATTGATTTCAGTCATGCCAACAGCAGTAAGCAATTTCAGCGTCAGTTGGTCGTTGCTGAAGATGTTTCCCGTCAGATCACTGCCGGTGAACGTGCTATCACCGGGATCATGATCGAAAGTAATTTGGTCGAAGGTAACCAAAACATTGAAGGGGGTGATCCTCTGGTGTATGGCAAAAGCGTTACCGACGCATGTATTGGTTGGGAAGATACAGAGACGGTTTTGCGCCAACTTGCCACTGCAGTCAAAGCCCGCAGAGGCTGACAGGCAATACCTCCGCCGTGCTGGTGCACGATAAAGATCTCTCCGGAGATCTTTTGTTAGCTGTTCATACTCGTTGTGTCAATCAGCCGCAGAGAAGAGTGATTCCAGTTCTTCCGACCACATACTGGCCTCGAATGGGATTATTGAGTTTGTACTACCTGCTCCTGTTGAAACGGGTCCTGTCTCAGGTAGTCTTCTAACGTTACTAACGCCTTGCTTCTCGCGAGAATGACGCCGCCTGTACGTGGAATCCGTCGGCCAGAAGCAGTAAAGAGTCCTGAAGCATAACCTTTTTCCAGCCAGTCGATGTGAGCTGACAGATAATTCTCAACCTCATCCAGTGATTTTTTATGAGTTAAAACCACAACATAAATAATTTTCATTTTGCTTCCTGTAAGGATTAACGCACGTATGCCTGTGCGACATCATCTGATGAGTGTTTAAAGCAAAGGAATATTTTCGGAGTTGGTATATTTTCTAACGCGACATTCAATTTGAAAAATACCGCCTTCATTGCTGTGAAGGCGGTAACAGGTGTGCAGACGTTATTTTGCTTTGCCCTGATTGGCTACAGCGGCTTCTTTTGCAGCTATTTCATCAGCATCGCCGAGGTAATAGTGTTTTACTGGCTTAAAGTTTTCATCGAACTCATAAACCAAAGGAACACCGGTAGGAATATTCAGCTCAAGGATCTCTTCTTCGCTCATATTATCGAGGTATTTGACCAGCGCACGCAGTGAGTTACCATGAGCGGCGATGATTACTTTCTCGCCTTTTTTCATGCGTGGAAGGATAGATTCGTTCCAGTAAGGCAGAACACGATCGATAGTCAGAGCCAGACTTTCGGTGGTTGGCAATTGTTCAGGGGTGAGTGAGGCATAACGAGGGTCATGGCCTGGGAAGCGCTCATCAGCACGATCCAGTTCAGGAGGTGTCACGGCGAAGCCACGGCGCCACTGTTTAACTTGCTCATCACCATATTTCTGTGCAGTTTCTGCTTTATCCAGCCCTTGCAACGCACCGTAGTGACGTTCATTAAGACGCCAGGATTTCTCTACCGGCAACCAGACCTGGTCGACTTCATCAAGGATGTTCCATAACGTATGGATAGCGCGCTTCAGCACAGACGTGTAGGCGAAATCGAAGGTGAACCCTTCTTTTTTAAGTAATTTTCCTGCCGCTTTAGCTTCTGTACGTCCTTTGTCAGACAGGTCCACATCGTACCAGCCTGTGAAGCGGTTTTCGTTATTCCACTGGCTTTCACCGTGACGAACCAGAACCAGCTTAGTTACAGCCATAGCTTAACTCCTTCGTGATCTTACATTTTATTGATAATAGTAAACTGCAAATTATGGTCATGCTGATCATGCGCACTACCATAGCTGAAATTTGCTCTACTGATAAGTCTGTTGCCGTTCTGATGCGTATTTTTCATGCGTTTAATCAAAGTGGCGTAAACTGATAGCGTGTTTCAGAGCGATATTCTTCATCAGGAGAGAGCCAGCAGCTGGCATGTGGCCATTCAGGATGGTGTGGACTGTCTGGCAAATGTTCACTCTCCAAAGCAATTCCCTGATAATCAGCATAATGTTGCTGGTGACGTCCCCGTATGCCCTGCAGGTTGTTGCCTGAATAGAATTGTAACGCGGGAGCCGTGGTGAATACGGTCAGCTGTAGCTTACCATCGGCAGAGAGTAGTTCAGCAGCTGGCGAGGTTGCCGGGCCAGTTAACAAAAAGCATGGTCATAACCTTTAACGTTACGTTGGTCATCATATGCGAGAAAGTCTTGTGCGATACTTTTCGCCTGGCGAAAATCAAAACTGCTGCCAGCCACTGACTTCAGCCCATCAACAGGAATGCCTTCACTGTCCACAGGCAGGTAGTGCTCAGCGATAATTTTAAGCTGATGCTGACGGCTGTCGTTGTGCTGCTGATCAAGATTGAAATAGGCGTGATTGGTTAAACTCACCGGACAGTGTTGATCAACCGCGGCCTGGTATTGAATGGATAGCGTATTATCATCTTCAAGACGATAGCGTAGTGTTACCCGCAGATTGCCAGGAAAACCTTGATCACCATCAGGCGAAAATAGGCTATAAATCACCTCGCTGTCATCATGATGTTCGATTTTCCAGCGGCGGGCATGGAACCCTTTTGGCCCTCCATGCAATTGGTGCTCTCCCTGATTGGCCACAAGCTTAATCATGGGGTGATGGGGTGAGGCCGGTAAGATGGCATTTGCGATACGATTGGCATAGCGTCCGACGGTAGCACCGAGATATGCCTGCTGACAGAGGTAGTCTGCCGGGGTGTCACACCCAAGCAGGGCTTCGCGCACAGAACCATCCTTCATCGGAATGCGTGCGGATAACCAGGTTGCCCCCCAGTCCATAAAGGTGACTCGCATACCACTTGCATTGATCAAAGTCGTGATATTCCAGGGGTGCCCATCGGGGGCGTAAATATGAGGATCGGTCAGCATAGCAGACACTCCACAAGTTGAAGAATAGTGCTGTTCTGCATGACATCAATCATGCCGGGCAGAAGCGCCAAAGAAGAATAAACATAGCACAGTCGTTTTTTCTTCAGAACGGACGGCTAATATTCTGCGATTGAGGTGGCACAATCGACACTGCTTAGGCCACTTAAAGAGACAGCCATCAGTCATTGTGTCGTATGATTGAGCGGCTTATTCACTGCTTCTTGTAAATAATAGTACCCCTGTTCACCGACAACAAAACGGAGTCTGTAAGTGATACATTCGGGGGCATCTTCTGCATGGTGGGAGACAAACAACAGTTGGATGGTACCTTTACTGATGATGATATCGATAAAGCGCCTGATCAGCTGACGGTTGAGAGGATCAAGCCCTTGCAAAGGTTCGTCGAGAATCAGCAAGGCAGGATGTTTAACCAATGCGCGAACAATTAACACCAGGCGTTGCTGTCCCCATGATAAAGCCTGAAAAGGTGTTTGCCCTTTATCACCTTGCAGGTGAATCAGGCTGAGCCACTGCTCCGCAAGTAATTGTTGCTGATCCGTCGGGTGCTGATAGAGTCCGATTGAGTCAAAGTAACCTGACAAAATGACATTTTTTACCGTACTGCTTACCCGGTAGTCGAGATGTAAACTACTGCTGACATAACCGATATGTTGTTTTATGTCCCAGATGGTTTCGCCACTTCCACGTCGGCGACCAAACAGTGTCAGGTCATTACTGTACCCTTGTGGATGATCTCCGGTAATTAAACTCAGTAGCGTTGACTTACCTGCACCGTTTGGCCCGGTAATCTGCCAGTGCTGGTGGCGTTCAACCTGCCAGCTCAGATGATTGATGATTGTAGTGGCACACTGAATTTGGCCACCTGAGCAGAGGTGATATGCTCACCTCAACATCTTATAGGTGAACCAATGAGCAAAGCATTTACTGCTGAATTTAAAGTCGAAGCGGCAAAACTGGTCCTGGATCAGAACTACACTCACGGCGAGGCGGCTAAGGCGATGAACGTCAGCCTCTCCGCCATCAACCGCCGGGTAAAATCGTTACGTATCGAGCGCCAGGGGAAAACGCCCCCGGGGCTGCCTCTGACGCCTGAGCAGACTGAACTCAGGGAAATGAGAAAACGGATACAACGCCTTGAAATGGAGAATGAAATCCTAAAAAAGGCTACCGCGCTCTTGATGCCGGACTCCCTGAACAGTTCACGATAATAGACAGTCTGAGGGCGCACTACCCGGTAGCGCCATTGGGCCGGCTGTTCGGTGTTCACCGAAGCAGTTATCGCTACATTCGTAAAAATGGCAGGGATTCTGACGCCGAGCGTGCCGTTAAACGGAGTCTCGTCAGTGAAGTCTGGAACGCCAGTGGTGGCTCTGCTGGCGCGAGAAGTATCGCCACGATGGTCAGCGCTAAGGGCGTCAGACTCGGGCGATGGCTGGCCGGTAAGCTGATGAAAGAGCTGGATATCGCCAGTTGCCAGGTCCCGGCGCATAAATACAAACGCGGCGGGAACGAACACATTGAAATACCGAACCATCTCGACCGGCAGTTCGCGGTTACCGCGCCGGATCAGGTCTGGTGCGGCGATGTGACGTATATCTGGACGGGAAAATGCTGGGCTTATCTGGCAGCAGTGCTGGATCTGTTCGCCCGCAAACCTGTGGGCTGGGCGATATCGACGTCGCCGGACTCGGCCCTCACGGTCAAAGCATTGCAGATGGCCTGGGAGCTTCGGGGTAAGCCAACAGGCGTGATGTTCCACAGCGATCAGGGCAGCCACTATACCAGCCGTCAGTACCGGCAGGGTCTGTGGCGCTGTCGGATAAAGCAGAGCATGAGTCGCCGGGGTAACTGCTGGGATAATGCCCCGATGGAGCGGTTCTTCCGGAGCCTGAAGACCGAATGGGTGCCGACGAAGGGCTATAACAGCTTCAACGAGGCTCAGAGCGCGATAATCAGCTACATCACGGGCTATTACAGTGCCATCCGGCCCCACTGGTATAACGGTGGCTTAACGCCAAATGAATCAGAGCGGCTGTTCCACGAACAGTCAGGTCGTGTGGCCAAAATTAGTTGACCACTACAATTTGAAACGACGGGATAACAAGGCGCTAATGCCAAAGGGATTGGCCAGCATGTGGCAGCGTGATTCATCGTGAACACTCTCCTGAATGATTTCGGCTGCGGTACGGCCACTTTCATCTTCGCCTTCGCTGAGCATATCTGTATTGTTACGTTGCCATTCTGCACTGACCAGTGCCTGTAATTGTTCCAGTGATAAGCGAATGAGATGACGGACATCATTCTGGCAGGTGCCTTTTGCGCAGTGAAGTTCGCCAGATAATGCACGGGCTAATGATGATTTCCCACTGCCATTACTCCCCACCAGTGCCCAGCTTTCCCCTGATGTTATCGTCAAATCAGTGATAACCAGTGAACGGGTGTGGTTGAGTAAAAAGTAGGCTTCAGCGATATGCAGGTATGGCATAGAGTGTTCCATTTGCGACATTTCTTTGCAGAGTCTTACCGTGGCAGAAAAATGTCAACGCTAAACAGTGCTAAACCAAAGTGGCGATCACGGCTGCTTCAGCGGGAAAGTGTGCGGTAATGCTCATACGTTCCTGAATTCCTTTATCTGAAATCAATGTGTTATCCAGCAATGCGCAAAGTTCCAATCCCGATGCCAGCGCAAGTATTATTTCGCTTTGTCTCTCACCCGGAAGAATACTTTTGACGGTACACAAAAGTTGATTTTCATCATCGGTAGGAGTGTGTGAAAGGTTTATCCAGGGCGCTTTGATGAGGACAAGAACTTCTTTTCCTTTTTGTAATTCCAGTCGCTGCACACTTTGTGCTGTCAGCAGAACCTGAAGATGCGTGCTTCCGTCAGCCAGTTGCACTGTAATGTGTTGCTGTGGTGACTGTGTATCACATTGCTCTATAGTGCCAAATAACTGATTACGTGCACTGGTTTGCAGTGAAAATCTGGCAATCGCGGCCAGCAAACTTTCCAGTGGGACGTCATCATGCAAAACATCGAAGGCCTTTTGTTGAATTTTTTCAATAAATGTAAACAGGCTGATGAGCCTGACACCATAAGCGGTGAGCTTAGCTCCTCCTCCTCCTTTACCTCCGGTGGCTTTCTCGACAACCCTGGTGTCAGCCAGGGTATTCATTTCATTGATTGCATCCCAGGCACTTTTGTAACTGATACCGGCAAGTTTCGCCCCCTGGCTAATCGATCCCGTGGTCTGAATGTGGGTTAGCAATGAGATACGTCTTGGATCGGCGAACAGTTTATGCTGAGATTTCAGAAGTAACGAGAGTTGTGCCTGCATCAGTGAGTTCGCTGCATCGAAATAATATGGCGTTATTTTAGGACATTCGAATTGAAAAAACAGCTAAAGGCACAAAAGGTCAGTGCACTTTTTACTGGCAAGGTTACAATGAATTAGTATCGTTGCATAACAGTCGGGAGTTTTTATGCTGGAATTAGTCAAAAGCCTTGCTATTGCTGTACTTATGGTTCCTGTAGTGATGGCAATCATACTTGGCCTGATTTATGGCTTAGGTGAAATATTTAACGTCATCTCAAAAGTGGGGCATCAACAAGAAAGCGGTGCCAAAAAGCGATACTAAATGATGACTGCAGAGTGATGATGCGCACTGATTGCTGTGCAATAACGCTGTCTGTTCTCTTCGTTTATCGTTATATTGTAAGTTACATAACGATACTTCCGGAGAGATTATGATTTTACAACGTCACTTATGTGCACTACTCACATTACTGATATTCAGTTTTTCATCGGGCTCTCAGGCCGCAGAAAAAATTACTGTTTTTGCCGCAGCGTCATTGACTAACGCGCTTCAGGAAATTTCAGATAATTATCGCAAACAGCATGATACTGATATTGTTGCCTCTTTCGCTTCTTCATCGACTCTTGCGCGTCAGCTTGAAGCTGGCGCCCCTGTAGATTTGTTCATCTCTGCCGATCAACAGTGGATGGACTATGTGCAACAAAAAAAGATGATCGATACAGCGTCGCGACATAATTTGCTGGGTAACGATTTGGTGCTGGTGGCAGCGAACACCAGTGGCCTGAATGCGGTGACGATTTCTGAAAAAACTGACTGGATAAGTTTGTTGCATGGTCAGCATCTTTCTGTTGGCGACCCGGATCATGTACCGGCAGGTATTTATGCACGGGAAGCACTGCAGTCACTTAGTAGCTGGACGACAGTGGAACCTCTTCTTGCTCGTGGAAGCAGTGTCAGAGCTGCGCTGGCTTTGGTTGAGCGTGATGAAACCCCGTTGGGGATTGTTTATGGATCGGATGCTGTAGCCAGTCAAAAAGTAAAAGTACTTGGTAAATTCCCCGCCTCCAGTCATACCCCTATAGAGTACCCGATGGCTATTGTTGCCAACCATCGTTCACCTGCGGTAGAGGCTTTTTATCACTATCTGCAAACACCTGAGGCTGCAGGGGTTTTTGTTAAATATGGATTTACGCCCTTACCATGATGCTTAGTAGCGCCGAATGGCAGGCTGTTTGGTTGAGTTTGCAGGTCGCCAGTACGGCGGTATTATTCAGTCTGCCATTGGGAATTATTGTGGCGTGGCTACTGGTTCGCCGCCAGTTTCCTGGCAAAATCATACTCGATTGCGTAGTCCACCTGCCGTTGGTGTTGCCTCCGGTTGTCATCGGTTATCTGTTGTTATTGGGGTTTGGACGACGGGGTTTCCCTGGGCGCTATTTAGATGACTGGTTCGGCTTTACTTTTGCTTTCAGTTGGCGCGGTGCGGCTTTGGCTTCAGCTGTCATCGCCTTTCCCTTGCTGGTGCGTGCTATCCGTTTAGCGTTTGAAGGGGTCGACAGACGTCTGGAGCTGGCGGCAAGAACCCTGGGGGCAGGGCGAGTACGGGTATTTTTCACCATCACGCTGCCGTTACTTTTACCGGGTATTACGACGGGGGCAGTACTTGCTTTTGCCCGTTCGCTGGGGGAATTTGGTGCTACCATCACTTTTGTCTCGAATATTCCCGGTGAAACCCGGACCCTGCCGTCCGCAATGTATACGCTGATCGAAACACCCGGTGCGGAACAGGCTGCAGGGAGGTTGTGTATCGTTGCAATAGTGCTCTCATTCGCAGCGCTACTGCTGTCTGAACTTCTTACCGGATGGGGACGAAAACGACTGGGGGAAAAATGTTGAATCTGCAATGCCGTTACCCTATGGGTAAGGGTGAGCTGTCACTGGATACAACACTTCCGGCGCAGGGAACAACCGCCATTTTTGGGGTCTCTGGTGCGGGTAAAAGTACGTTGATTAATATTATCGCAGGTCTGGTCATGCCAGTGGCAGGCCAGGTGGTGTTCAATGATACTATCTTTTTCCACCGCGAACGTAAAATCTGTCTGCCGCCAGAAAAAAGGCGTGTGGGATATGTTTTTCAGGAAGCCCGCCTTTTTCCTCATTACCCTGTTGAGGGAAATTTACTTTATGGTGACAGGAAGAAAAACAGACACTCGTTTAAACAACTGGTGACGCTGTTGGGGTTACAGTCCTTGTTATCGCGTTACCCCTCTTCGCTTTCCGGAGGGGAGAAACAGCGTGTGGCTATTGGACGCGCATTACTCAGCGATCCTCATATCTTATTGATGGACGAGCCACTGGCTTCACTTGATCTGCCGCGTAAACGAGAAGTCCTACCCTGGCTCCAAAATGTAGTTAAGCAGTTGCAAATTCCTTTGCTCTATGTGACGCACAGTCTCGATGAAATTGCGCAATTAGCGGATCATGTCGTGGTGCTCGAAGAGGGAAAAATCATTGCTGAAGGGGCTACGGAGAGCGTCTGGCTTAGTGATGTGATGCGGCAGTGGATAACTGACGCTGAGCGAAGCACACTACTCTCTCTGAAAGTCATCGAGCACCACTCATACTATGCAATGACCGCGTTGGGATTCGGTGATCATCTGTTGTGGGTAAACCGGATTGATAAATGTCCTGGCACGGCACTGCGAGTCCGCGTAGTGGCGTCAGATATCACACTTTTGTTACAGAAACCGCAGAACAGCAGTATTCGCAACACTTATCCTGCCTGGGTTGATGCTGTACAGCAGAGTGGCAGTTATCGTGAGGTTTGCCTGCGAACCGGTGGACATAAATTATGGGCACGAATCACTGCCTGGGCTTACGATGAGTTGGCGATAAAACCCGGCTTGTTGCTTTATATGCAGATTAATACCGCCAGTGTGATTGATTAGTGCAGTATGCGTTCCTCGATCAGCTGCGCAATACCGGGCTCTTCGTTATTGCTGATTACAATATCTGCACGTTGTTTAACCGCTTCATCAGCATTTCCCATTGCTACTCCAAGGCCAGCTCTTTCCAGCATACTGATGTCATTGTAGTTATCACCAAAAGCAACCACATCGTTCATGGTGTATCCCTGGGATTCTACCCACTGAGCCAGACGTTTTCCTTTGCTGTTTCCTGTCTGTGCAATATCGACCTGGTCTATCCATGACCACTCGCAAGCCAGTCCGAATTTGCTTTCAATTTGCGCAATGAAAGTATGTAGTTCGTCACGTTCTGGGTGAGCAAGCGCAAATTTCCAGATCGACTTAGCTTCACGAGCCCCTTGTTCCAGCGAATTAACTCTGTTCAGAGTTGGTCGTTGATGTTGTGGCAATGTTTGCTCCCATTGCAGAGCGCGAGTGATATGCCCGGTCTCTTCGGTATATAACATCGCGTCATCCACATAAAGTAGTCCGTGGATGGAGGTTTGTTTCAGCACATCAATAACCTGCAGGGTCTGAGAGAGTGAAAGAGGGTCTGCCTGCAGAACTCCTTTCGTCTGGTAGTCATATGAGTAGCTACCATTACAACAAATTGCCGGGGTATTCAGAGCCAGGGTTTGATAAAAAGGGTGAATAGCGACATGATGTCTTCCTGTTACCAGAATCACTTTGACACCGGCTTCACGAGCCTTATTTAATGCCAACAGTGATTCAGGAAGGATAGTTTTTTTAGCTGTTAGCAAAGTCCCATCGAGATCAAGTGCGATAACACGATAACGCATATTCAGTCCTGTCATGGTAGAGTCTGGATGTATAGTGTACCTGTCTGAAGTGAATGGACAAAATGCGTTATTGCAAGGTTGTGAAGCGTTACTGCAATTGTCGATTATCGGCGTTACCGAGTTCAAGGAGAAACTATGAAACAAGTCGTCTATACCGCCAGTCCTGAAAGTCAGCAAATCCATGTTTGGTCACTGGAAAAGGATGGTGAATTGAAACTACTGCAAGTGGTCGATGCCCCTGGGCAGGTGCAGCCAATGGTGGTAAATCCTCATCAGCCCTATTTGTACGTTGGCGTGCGACCTTCATTTCGTATAGTTGCTTACCGTATTGATGAACAAGGGCGTCTGAGTGAAGCGGGGCAAGCTCCGATCCTTGGTAGCCCGAGTCATATCTCCGTTGATCGCGAAGGACGATTTATTTTTGTCTCCTCCTACAATGATGCTTGTGTCAGTGTTTCTCCTGTTGATGCTGCTGGCCTGCCCGGCGAACCGATTCAGGTTATTACCGGACTTGAAGGGTGCCATTCAGCGAATATCGATATTGATAACCAGAAGCTCTTTGTACCAGCGCTGAAACAGGACCGTATTTGTCTCTTTACCTTGCATGACGACGGGACATTACATCCCTGTGGACAATCAGAAATTCAGGCAACGGCTGGCGCAGGTCCACGGCATATGGCCTTTCATCCTGATGGACATTTTGCCTATTCTGTTAATGAACTCGACAGCACTGTGGATGTCTGGCAGTTACAGGGGCCCACCGGGCGTGTTGAAAAAGTGCAGACGCTGAATACGATGCCGGATGATTTCACTGGTACATGCTGGGCCGCTGATATTCACATTACGCCAGACGGACGTCACCTGTATACGTGCGATCGTACCAGCAGCCTGATAACAGTATGCCAGGTTAATGACTCTGGCAGTGAGTTGCAACGTGTCGATTTTCAGGAAACGGAACAACAACCTCGTGGATTCAATATTGATCGGCAAGGACAGTATCTGATTGCTGCAGGACAAAAATCGCATCACCTTGTCGTTTATCATGTTAATAACAGCAACGGGCGACTGCAACCTCAGGCACGTTATGCCGTCGGACAAGGGCCGATGTGGGTGGTTACACACACGCTGTAATCTTTGTGAAAAAACACTTCAACCCTGACGAAGGTAATTCGGGTTGAAGTGTTTTTTGTTTTTACTGCTCTTTTGAAAGCACGCATCGGGGTAAAGCTTCAATTCTTTTTCATGGGGAGGAAGATGAAGTGAGCCAGCGTGAAATCATTTGTTCATTCAACGATACCATTTTTCCCTGAGCGACATTGCGTCCGCTGTGCAGCACACAAAAATAGTCGGCAACATTGCGGATGAAAGGAATTTGTCGTTCGAGCAGTAAAATGGTCATGCCGACCTCCCGATTCAACTGACTGAGAATATCACACATCTTTTCCTGCCAACTTAATGAGCTACCTTCTGTCGGTTGGTCAAGTATCAGCAGCTTAGGCTGACTGACAACGGCGATAGCCAGCGCCAGTTGTTGCTGTTCTTCCCATGATAATTCATAGCCACGACGGTGGCGTAAATGGTGCAAATCCGGAAACCACTCATAATTGACGCCAGATAAGGGTGGGTGTTCTTTGGCTCGCTGTGCGGCCAATAAGGCTATTTGTAAATTCTCTTCAACACTGAGCTGAGAGAAAAGGCGTCCCCCCTGAGGAACATAGCTGATTCCCATCGTCGCACGTTGTACACCGGGCTGCAGTAACAGATTCCTGGGGGGAAGATTTTTTTCCTGCCATGTTATTGAGCCGCTGTCGATGGGTAAGTTACCCATGATACAGTTTACCAAAGTCGTCTTTCCCATTCCTGGCAATCCTAAAACCCCGGTACAGGAGCCGGGAATTAGGTCAAGATCCACATCCCATAAAATGTGTTCTTCACCATAAAACTGATTAACGGCGCGCAAACTAAGCATGAGGTTTTCCTTTCAGCCAGAACAGGGTCGATTGACACAGCAGATTCCACGATATGATACATACAGAGATTATCGGGCAGGCGTGACAACATTCATCAAGATTCACTGCAAAACCCGATCCAGTTTGACTTATAAGCAAGTTATCTCGTCTGAGAGCGTGAGGTCATGTGCTTAAATCCTGTTTAAATGATTAGTTAAATTGAATTATTCTTCCTGAAAGTATTTTTTGCACAATTATTCAACAAAAAAAGGGGCGTGATGGTGCAGATGCCTGTTTATGAAGCAGTGGATGCTTTCATTCATTATGCACAAGGCGTTTCCTGCCAGGCACAATTTATCAGAGAAAAGATCTCTTTTTATGGACCGAGTTGGACTCGCTGGCGTGTAACATCACAGAACTACTGTCTAAGCATGTCACCTGCAGTGGATTTTATATGATTAGGTCGTGTGTATCAGCGTAAAGTGCCAGTGAAAAGCAGCAGAATAATGCTGCGCAACAATCACCTTTAAAGCGTTATACCGTGCGTATTAAGCAATAAAAAAAATAGATCAAAAGCCATCTTACAGATGCTGAATACTAAATTAGTAAGAGATCAGAACAGGCCCGGCGGGGCTTTCGATTAGTTATCCACTATTACTGTGGATAACTGTGTGGATGAGCAGCATAAAACTGAGGGAAACTCAGGAGTGATGCGGCCTGGCGATAAACTGTATCGAATCTCACCTTTTTTATTTTCTACAATTAAAACAATAAGATCGGTAAAATCAAGCCCCCTTAATTGTCAATGCTCTGTCAGCGAGAGTGAAAATCAATTGAGACTTGACAACGAATTTTTTTTATTTTCCGTCTGGGGATAACATTTTCAGACAGGTACTTGCTGGCAGATGTCAGGATCAGTTAATGCGAATTAACCTGCTTCCTGCAGCAAGATAACCAAAAGTCTGTTATTATATCCAGTATCTTAAATTTGATTCTGTCAGGAAACCTTATCTTTCTGCACCGTCAGCCTGCCGCTCAATGCAGGTCAGTTTTCACATGCTGGTAATAGATGGTGTGAAGAGTTTCTTCTCGATGCTTTACCACGCCAAAATCCCAATACAACAATTTGTTATCATATAAAGGTCAGAGGTAAATCCATGAGCAAGGTGTTCAAACTTAACTCAGCTTTTCAACCGGCGGGCGATCAGCCAGAAGCAATTCGACGTCTGGAGGAGGGGCTGGAGGATGGTCTTGCACATCAGACCTTGCTGGGGGTAACCGGTTCGGGAAAAACATTCACCATCGCCAACGTCATTGCAGACTTGAATCGGCCTGCTATGATTCTGGCGCCTAACAAAACCCTGGCTGCACAACTGTATGGCGAGATGAAAGAGTTTTTTCCTAATAATGCCGTAGAGTATTTTGTCTCGTATTATGACTACTACCAGCCTGAAGCTTATGTGCCGAGTTCTGACACCTTTATCGAAAAAGATGCCGCCGTGAATGAGCATATTGAACAAATGCGTTTATCTGCGACGAAAGCCCTGCTTGAGCGGCGTGATGTTGTAGTGGTAGCTTCTGTTTCGGCGATTTATGGTCTGGGTGACCCGGATTTGTATCTGAAAATGATGCTGCATCTCACCCGGGGTATGGTTATCGATCAGCGGGCAATTTTACGCCGACTGGCTGAATTACAGTACACACGTAATGATCAGGCTTTTCAGCGTGGGACATTCCGTGTTCGTGGTGAAGTGATTGATATTTTTCCGGCGGAATCGGATGACTATGCGCTGCGGGTCGAACTGTTCGATGAAGAAGTGGAAAAACTCTCAGTATTTGACCCACTGACCGGACAGATCGAATCGGTGGTACCTCGTTACACCATCTATCCGAAAACGCACTACGTCACGCCCAGAGAGCGTATTTTGCAAGCTATGGAAGATATTAAAGTCGAACTGGCTGAACGTAAGCAGGTATTGTTGCAAAACAATAAACTGGTGGAAGAACAACGGCTCTCGCAACGTACACAATTCGATCTTGAGATGATGAATGAGTTAGGTTATTGCTCAGGAATAGAAAACTATTCTCGCTATCTTTCCGGTCGACAGGCCGGGGAAGCGCCGCCAACCCTGTTTGATTACCTGCCGGCGGATGGTTTACTGGTGATAGATGAATCTCATGTCACTGTGCCACAAATCGGCGGGATGTACCGGGGTGACAGGGCTCGCAAGGAGACCCTGGTAGAGTATGGATTTCGTTTACCCTCCGCGCTGGATAACCGGCCAATGAAATTTGAGGAGTTTGAAGCGCTGGCTCCACAAACCATTTACGTATCAGCCACACCGGGTCACTACGAACTGGAAAAATCTGGTGGTGAAGTGGTTGATCAGGTTGTCCGGCCTACCGGCCTGTTAGACCCGCTGGTGGAGGTGCGGCCTGTCGGGACACAGGTTGATGATCTTCTTTCGGAGATTCGTCAGCGTGTTGCCATCAACGAACGGGTTTTAGTGACCGTACTGACGAAAAGGATGGCAGAAGATCTGACCGATTATCTTGAGGAACATGGCGAACGTGTTCGTTATTTGCATTCGGATATAGATACGGTGGAGCGAGTAGAAATTATTCGTGACCTCCGGCTGGGAGAGTTCGATGTCCTGGTGGGAATAAACCTACTGCGCGAAGGGCTGGATATGCCAGAAGTCTCTTTGGTGGCAATCCTTGATGCCGATAAAGAGGGATTTCTCAGATCCGAACGTTCTTTAATCCAGACCATAGGCCGTGCTGCACGTAACATCAATGGTAAAGCCATTCTGTATGGCGATAAAATAACACCCTCAATGGCAAAAGCGATTGATGAAACTGAGCGTCGCAGAGAAAAACAACAGGCGTGGAATCTTGAGCAAGGCATTGTGCCGCAGGGACTGAACAAGAAAATCGCAGATATACTGGAACTGGGGCAGGGAATACATAAAACAAAATCAAGAGGTCGTAACAGCAAAGCCAGCCATCCTGTGGTCGAGGAAGATCAAAATCACCTGGAGATGACTCCGCAGGCCTTGCAGAAAAAGATTCAGCAGCTGGAGAAACAAATGCAACAACATGCACAGAATCTTGAATTTGAAGAAGCAGCCAGAGTACGTGACAGGCTACAGGAAGTCAGGGCACTGTTTATCACTCTCTCCTGAATGATGCCACGACTGATAGCATCATCGTATTTAACATTTTCCCCCGAACTACCCAGATATAATCGTTATATAATAATTATTATAACGAATTATCTTCTGGAATTCGGGGGTTATTAGCGGTAATATTTTTCCACCAATGATTTATCACAATATGATGAATTACACTTAGCTTTGGTGCCTAAGTCTCAGGATAGGGGGCCATCGCCGCAACATACCGTTGCCAGGGTGCAGAAAGAAATGCCTGCATCTCCCGTATCTGGAAGGTGTTCTGGTGTCACAATTTACCGATAATTTCGCGCGCAGCTTTTATTATCTGCGCCTTTCAGTGACTGATGTCTGCAATTTCCGTTGCAGTTACTGCCTGCCCGATGGTTACCAGCCCCGTCAAACGCGCAACAGTGGATTTCTCTCCACAGACGAGATTCGCAGGGTGGTACGGGCCTTTTCTCTTGCTGGTACCGAAAAAATCCGCTTAACAGGCGGTGAGCCAACTTTGCGGCGGGACTTTGTCGAGATTATCGCCGCAGTTGCCGCTAACCCTGCTATTCGTCAGATTGCTCTCACCACTAATGGCTATCGTCTTGCGCGCGACGTATCACAATGGCGTGATGCTGGCTTGACCGCTATCAATGTCAGTGTCGATGCGCTGGATGTGCGGCAATTTCATGCAATTACCGGTCAGGACAAATTTCATCAGGTAATGCAAGGCATTGACGCGGCCTTTGCTGCCGGTTTTGAGCGAGTGAAAGTCAACGCGGTGCTAATGCGTGACATTAATCACCACAGTCTGGCGACTTTTCTGCATTGGATCAAACACCGGCCGATACAGTTGCGATTTATTGAGCTAATGGAAACCAGGGATGGCGGAGGGTTGTACCGTAAACACCATATTTCAGGTGAAGTGATTCGGCAGCAATTACTGCAATCCGGATGGCAGAGACAACCGCGATCCCGTAGCGATGGGCCAGCCCAGGTTTACCAGCATGCGGATTATCAGGGAGAGATCGGCTTGATTATGCCTTATGAAAAAGATTTTTGTACCAGCTGTAATCGATTACGCGTCTCGGCAACCGGCATGCTGCATCTTTGCTTATTCGGTGAAGGTGGTGTCGCCTTGCGTGATCTGTTACAAGATGATCAGCAACTACTCCCTTTACAGCAGCGCATTGCTTCTGCCTTACAAAGTAAAAAGCAAGGCCACTTTTTACATCAGGGTGTAACGGGCACGACGCCAAACCTCTCAGTAATCGGCGGATAGACAAGGAGTGAGGATGAAAAATAAATCGGGCGAATCGGCTCCTCTCAATGCAGTGGTATTAACGGTATCTGACAGACATACCAGGGAGAGTGACAGCTCAGGTGATTATCTGGTCGAAGCACTGACTGAGGCGGGTCATGTACTGACAGAGCGATCAATTGTGGCTGATGATCGTTACGCTATCAGAGCGATTGTTTCACGCTGGATTGCCAGCGAGAAGGTTGACGTCATTTTGATCAATGGTGGCACAGGCTTTCAGACAAAAAACAGTACACCGGAGGCAGTGAGTGTGCTGTTTGATCGTGAAATTCTTGGTTTTGGTGAGCTATTTCGCATGATTTCGTGGGAGCAGATTGGCAGCGCCACATTGCAGTCGCGAGCCATTGCCGGCATGGCTAATCAGACATTGATTTTTGCTATGCCGGGTTCAACTTCAGCATGCCAGTTGGCCTGGCAGCATATTATCGGTGACCAACTGCAGGCAGGCACGGCACCTTGTAATTTCGTCACTCATTTGCGAAGAAGATAGCTATGTCTCAACTAACCCATCTTAATTCTGCTGGTGAAGCGCATATGGTTGATGTTTCTGCCAAGCAGGAGAGTGTACGTGAAGCACGGGCGGAAGCCATTATCTCTATGGCTCCGACTACGTTACAAATGATAGTCGAAGGTCGTCACGATAAAGGTGATGTGTTTGCGACAGCACGTATTGCTGGGATTCAGGCAGCTAAAAAAACCTGGGAATTAATTCCACTTTGTCATCCGTTGTTATTAAGTAAAGTGGAAGTAACTTTGAACTCTGAACCCACGCATAACCGGGTAAGAATCGAGTCCTGCTGCCGTTTAAGCGGGAAAACCGGTGCTGAGATGGAAGCATTGACGGCGGTCACAGTGGCTGCACTGACCATCTATGATATGTGTAAAGCAGTACAGAAGGATATGGTGATCGAGCGTTGTCGGTTATTAACCAAACAGGGCGGTAAATCAGGTGATTTTCGGGCGGTGACGGATGATTAATGTTTTTTTTTTTGCACAGATACGCGAACAAGTGGGCACCGGTGCAATGACCATGACGCGAGAATATGACACGGTAGAAGCGCTCAGGGCAGCGTTGGCTGTTAAAGGCGAAGAGTGGGCACAAGCGCTGGAAGTGGGTAAATGCCTGTGTGCTGTCAATCAGGAGCTGGTCGCGTTACAGCATCCACTGCGTGCTGGCGATGAGGTTGCCTTTTTCCCACCTGTGACAGGGGGGTAAAATGACACATATAGAAATTAGCAAACAGCCGATTGATATTGCTAAAGCTTATCAGTGGTTATCCTCCGGAGAAACTGACGGGGCAGTTGTCACCTTCACCGGCAAAGTTCGTAACCATAATCTCGGTGACTCAGTGAGCGCGCTTACCCTTGAGCACTATCCGGGTATGACTGAAAAAACATTACATAATATCGTCCTCGATGCGCGTGCACGCTGGTCTTTGCAGCGGGTTATACTTACGCACCGGGTGGGTGATTTAGCGCCCGGAGATGATATTGTTTATGTAGGTGTGACTGCTGACCATCGAGGTGATGCTTTCGCAGCCGCAGAGATGTTAATGGATTTTCTGAAAACCAGTGCACCATTCTGGAAAAAAGAGACTCTGACTAGCGGGAAACGCTGGATCGAAGCACGTGAAAGTGATGAGGCAGCGAGGCAACGCTGGCAGTCAGTGTGAAGAGAACCGCTACTGAGAATCACTATTGATCAGCGTTGATTGATTCTTTGTTGATGAAAAAATACCAAGGGGCTGGTTTTGACTGTGCGATGTATGCCAGACTGCGGATAACCAGTTTATTTTATAAGAAGGAGAACACAATGGAGCGATACCCAAACAATAACGGGTCTGTTGTCTCGCAAGCAACGTCAAGTCTGCAAACCTATATGTCACAGGTGTATGGCTGGATGACATGTGGCCTGGTTTTGACAGCGGTGGTAGCGTGGTATGCATCCATAACCCCTGCTGTACTGGAAGCGGTTTTTTCCAGCCGAGTTACCTTTTACGGGTTGATCATTGCTCAGCTTGGATTGGTTTTTGTACTGTCAGGTATGGTTCATAAACTGAGTGGTACAGTGGCAACTGGCTTATTTATGCTTTACTCGGCGCTGACCGGGCTGACGCTAGCCAGTATTTTCATCGTTTATACCCAATCCTCTATTGCTGGTACTTTCCTGGTGACAGCGGGTATGTTTGGCGTGATGAGCTTTATTGGTTTTACCACTAAACGCGATCTCAGCAAAATGGGTAGCCTGTTATTTATGGCCTTGATTGGTTTGATTCTCGCTTCACTGGTGAATATCTGGCTGAAAAGCAGTGCGTTGACCTGGGCAGTAACTTACATTGGCGTGGTGGTCTTTGTGGGACTGACGGCATACGATACTCAGAAATTGAAAAATTTTGGTGAGGGTATCGACGTCAATGATAAAGAGAACATGCGCCGTTACAGCATCATGGGAGCATTGACGCTGTATCTCGATTTTATCAACCTTTTCCTGATGTTATTACGGATATTTGGCAATCGTCGTTAAACGAACCTGTCTGGCCTGGTGGGGGAGTTTTCCCCCCCCTTTGATTGTTAACACGTTTTACCGCCTTTTCACCTCATCGACGTTTTTTCATCCACTGAAAGTATCCTCATTTTACTCCTGCTTCTTCGGGTAGTCTGTTTACATCGACATCATGAACAATGTCAGAAGGATGTCAATGGTTAGAAAATTTAATGATTTTTTTTGTCTTTTTTATGACATACTGTGAGGAACAGATTGCACCGATACCAGCAAACCCTGGCTGCGCTTGCGCCGTTATTATGTGAGGGTAACGTCAGTGATACGTTGTAGCTGGCTTACTGTGTACTTTGGTTACTGTATAAGTTTTCACGTCGGACAGCGCTGAGCGAAAGCTGTCAGGAGAATAAAATGAAATGGTCTCATCGTATCCAGATTGTCACCGGACAAACCTGTATACATATTTTATTACAACTGATACTGCTTGTTGTGTTGGTCACAGGATGGCGGCAGGCGTTACTGCCACAGGTAGCAATGACGTTACTGGCAGTCTATAGTCTGGTATTTATCGCGATGTTGTTATCTCAAACTCGCCCATCTTTACGACGTATCGGTGACTTTCTTGAGGATGTCACGACAACGTATTACTTTGCAGCTGCAATGTTATTGCTTTACTTGATCTCACGGGTTATCCATCATCATCTGCTGTTAGGATTATTAGGGGTAATGATGATCACCGGACCGGCGATTATTTCGTTAATTGCACGTGAACCCCAACGCCGTAAAGAGCAGAGGTAGTGCCGATTTCAGGTAACGGTGGTAGTTGCCTGTTCATCCCAATAATGACAATTAGCCACTTAAGCTGTTAAGCAGGTGGCGGAAATTTTTACGCAATGCAGTAAATAAATCTGTTACTATAGGTACTGACTCGCACTGTAGTTTGTGCCCTCATTTCAAACATCAGGCCTTCCTGTTGTCAACAATCCCTGGAAACTACGCTGTCACTGGCAGCCAGGGCCGTCGGAGCAACCCATATACTATGTCTTTTGATTCTCTCGGCCTGAATGCCGATATTTTGCGTGCAGTTACAGAACAGGGCTACCTTACACCAACCCCGATTCAGCAACAGGCAATCCCGGTTGTGCTTTCCGGCCGTGATTTGATGGCCAGCGCACAAACCGGGACCGGGAAAACCGCCGGGTTTACTTTGCCCTTATTGCAGCAACTGAGTTCTCGACCCCGTTCAGCGGGACGCCGCCCGGTGCGAGCTTTGATACTGACTCCAACTCGTGAACTTGCAGCCCAGGTCGGCGAGAATGTGCGTGATTACAGTAAGTACCTCGATATTCGCTCATTGGTTGTGTTCGGTGGGGTGAGCATTAACCCGCAGATGATGAAATTACGTGGTGGGATTGATGTGCTGGTCGCAACCCCCGGCCGTCTGTTGGATCTGGAACACCAGAATGCAGTGGATCTTTCTACTGTTGAAATTCTGGTCCTCGACGAAGCCGACCGCATGCTGGATATGGGCTTTATTCATGATATCCGTCGTGTATTAGCTAAATTACCTGCTAAACGGCAAAATCTGCTATTTTCGGCTACCTTCTCTGATGAAATAAAATCACTGGCGGAAAAACTGCTGCATAATCCGGCTCAGGTTGAAGTTGCCCGTCGTAACACGGCATCCGAGCAGGTGGCACAGCAGGTACATTTTGTTGATAAAAAACGTAAGCGTGAACTACTCTCATTTCTAATTGGGCGCGATAACTGGCAACAGGTGTTGGTGTTCACCCGGACCAAACATGGGGCAAACCATCTTGCTGAACAATTAAATAAAGATGGCATTGCCGCTGCGGCGATTCATGGTAACAAAAGTCAGGGTGCGCGCACCCGTGCATTGAGTGAGTTCAAATCTGGCGCACTGCGTGTTTTAGTTGCTACCGACATTGCTGCCCGGGGTATTGATATTTCTGAATTGCCTCATGTGGTCAACTATGAATTGCCAAATGTCCCTGAGGATTACGTACACCGCATTGGTCGTACCGGACGGGCCGCTGCTACCGGGGCGGCTTTATCTCTGGTTTGCGTGGATGAGCATAAATTATTACGCGATATCGAACGCTTACTGAAAAAAGAGATCCCTCGCCTTGCGATTGAGGGCTATGAGCCTGACTCCACCATCAAAGCCGAGCCAATTCAGAATGGCAGAATGCCACGAACAGGTGCTCCGGGCCGTGGTCGTCAATCAACTGCGCGGCACCAGCCAGCCGCTTCTAATGGTGAACGTCCCCGACGTCAGGCGAGCAGTGGCGCCTCAAGGAGCACAAGTTCAACGGGTGACTCTTCAACGCCGGGTCGCAATCGTACCCGCCAGCGGCGCACATCACCTCAATGACATCCATCGGGCCAGTTGGCCCGATACATACTGCGATGGATAAAATGCTATGCGGGTGTTACTTGCCCCGATGGAAGGGGTGCTTGACGCATTAGTGCGCGATATTCTCAGTGAGATCAATGATTACGACCTTTGTGTTACTGAGTTTCTTCGGGTTACTGAAACCCTGTTACCTGTTAAATCATTCTACCGGCTTTGTCCTGAACTCCATCATGCCAGCAGAACGCCCTCTGGTACGCTGGTGCGAGTTCAGATTTTAGGACAATCACCTCACTGGCTGGCGGAGAATGCACTACGTGCCAGTGAGTTGGGATCGTGGGGCGTCGATTTAAACTGTGGCTGCCCCTCCAAAACGGTTAATGGTAGTGGGGGGGGAGCATCATTACTCAAAGAGCCTGAGTTAATCTATCAGGCTGTTATGGCGATTCGCGCTGCGGTCCCTGCACAATTACCAGTGACAGTAAAAGTGCGTTTGGGATGGGATTCTCCGGCACAAAAATTTGAAATTGCTGACGCTGTTGAGCAGGGGGGCGCCACTGAGTTAGTTGTTCATGGCCGTACCAAAGAGCAGGGGTACCGAGCTGAGTGTATTAACTGGGGGGCTATCGGAGAGATCCGCGAGCGCCTGACAATCCCGGTGATTGCCAACGGTGAGATACATGACTGGCAGAGCGCACAACAATGTCTGAAGGTGACCGGATGTCAGGCGCTGATGCTTGGACGTGCGGCGCTGAGCGTGCCAAATCTCAGTCGGGTCATCAAACTTAACCAGCCCGTGCTGAGTTGGTCAGGTGTTTTAGCGCTGCTACTGAGATATCTGCAACGTGAAAAGCCAGGTGACACAGGCATGTATCATGTGGCGAGAACTAAACAGTGGTTCAGTTATTTACGAAAACAGTATGCTGAAGCTCAGCCACTGTTCAGCGATATCCGGGGCCTGACCCGCGCCGATGAGATTACCCGGGCAATCGAGTTACACGCCAGCGCTTTTCCCGATGAGGGTGGTGAGCATTAAGCGCGCCAGCATATTGATATATTGTCTGGTAATCAACCGCATGTATCACTGCCAGAACGTGGTTTTTAATCACTATAGGCTGTACGGGATCCTGAACCCGGTGGTGTTCTGCATTGGTTGTAAAAATAAGCAGATTTTTTGTTTGTGATGCAACGGTGAGAGGAAGTGGTGCTGTAAGGGCTGTCATCAATAACAGAAAGCAATTACTGACGCTTTGCAGAGGTATCATCAGCCCCGTCTTAACGAGGCTGATGAGTTAAAAACGGTATCGATGGATTATGGCGTATGGGAAACAGCCGGCTGCTCATAGATAGGGCCAAGCTGATGGGGAACCGTAAATGAGCCATCAGCTACCGGCGCAGCTGGAGTGACGCCGGTGCCTGTCACTTTTGGAGATTCTGCCGGAGAGGTTGCCGTTTCGACGGGTTGAGCATCATTCTTTTCCTGCACTGGTACTGGCTGACTGCGATTATCTTCAGCGTTGCCGCTGATATTAACCGGCATTCCGGAACGCGTATTGAGCGCAGATTCAACTGCAGAGGTAACGACACTGCTATCCGCAATCACTTTCTCAACAGCCGGAGTCAGCGTTAAAGGAACAGGTTCATGAGAATCGAATTGTTCCTGAGTACGCGAGAGTGGATCATGTACTTCCAGTAAACGCGACCCATCGGGTTCAACACTCGCTTTAACAGGCTGGTTGATAAATTGCACCGTGGTGCCAACCGGAACGTTTTTGAATAACCATTCGATATCAACTGCACGTAAACGTACACAACCATGACTGACCCGGAGCCCGATGCCGAAATTCGCATTGGTACCGTGAACAGCATAAAGCCGTCCGACATAGAGGGCATAAAGGCCCATTGGATTATCGGGTCCGGCAGGGAATACAGCAGGCAAATGTTCCCCGCGTGCAGCATATTCGGCATGCATTTTTGCGGTGGGCGTCCAGGTTGGCCCTTGTTTTTTGCGTTCGACTTTAGTGACCCAGTTCAGTGGTGTGTCCTTGCCTAGCTCACCAATACCTATCGGCAAAACAATGACCTTTTTTTGTCCCTTAGGATAATAATAGAGACGCATTTCAGCACTGTTGATGACGATGCCTTCTCGAGGGGCATCGGGCAGTAACAGTTGTTGCGGAATGACTAATTTGCTGTTGGCTACCGGAAGATAAACATCAACACCTGGATTGGCCTCCAGCATGTTACTTAACCCCATTTGATATTGAGCAGCAAAAGCCTCCAGAGGAAGCTTACTGTCTGAGGGGATAGTTACCTCAAGGTTCTGGCCCACCAGACGACTGCCAGGGGCAGGAAGATCGTAAGTTATGGCAACTGCTGTTTTACTGCTTACTGCAGCAACAATCAACAGGCAAGCAAATCTGCAAAGGCTTTTTTTCATAGTCGTTAAGATGATGCACCAGGTAAAAGTGTGATAGATGACAAAACCACGGCCCACTGCGGGCAAAGTAGTATAAGGGTATAATCCTGTTACGACAAATGATGAGTATTTTTGATAGAGACACTTTACAAAACTGTGACGAAGAACCGGTTATTCGTTCTTATTGTCGATAATCCTCGCCGCTATTTTTCATCGTCTATACTCAATCTGTTATCCGTGTGTTGACAAAGAATAAACGTGAGAGGAAATAAAATGTACTCAGTAGAAAATAAGGTCGCGATTGTCACAGCATCAGATTCGGGAATTGGTCAGTCATGTGCCCTTATGCTGGCGGAACAGGGCTTCCATATAGGGATTACCTGCCATTCTGATGAAAAAGCAGCAAATGTTACTGCGGAACAAGTTCGTCAACTGGGACGTAAAGCTGAGATACAGAAACTGGATTTATCAGATCCGGAAGCCGCAGGAGAAGCACTTGAAGCCTTGATTACTCGTATGGGTAGGGTGGATGTGCTGGTCAATAATGCTGGTGTAAACATCAAAGCTGATTTTTTAGACACGACACTGGAAAACTGGCGTAAGGTGTTCACGGTGAATGTTGAAGGCTCATTTGTCTGTTCGCAGACAGCAGCACGGCACATGGTGAAGCAGGGGGACGGCGGACGTATTATTAATATCACTTCGGTGCATGAGTTTACTCCGTTGCCCAATTCCGTTGCTTATACAGCGACAAAACATGCGCTTGGCGGCCTGACTAAATCGATGGCGTTAAGCTTATTACCCCATGGTATTCTGGTCAATGCAGTGGCACCGGGCACCATTGCCACGCCAATGAATCAAATGGGAACGGATGATGCAGAGAAGATAGTCATTCCTGAAATACCGGCACAACGCCCCGGTGATCGCCGTGAAGTGGCGAGTATGGTAGCCTGGCTTTGTTCTCCGTGGTCCAGCTATACCACTGGTCAATCTTTTATCATCGATGGTGGGTTTATGCTGGCTAATCCGCAATACTTTATACAAAAACCAGCATAACACCTTATCAACGCAGCCTTGCCGATTGGGTTCATATGCCTGTGAAGAGTAGTATGGCATCTGAGCCCAAGCGCTCACCGGATCAAACCAGAGAATGGTCTATTTCTTTTTACCGCGCTGGCGAAAATAAACACGTAGCGCCACAACCATCAGCACCACCGCAGCAAGAACAAACAGCGGCTTTAGATGGGTATCGAGAGCATTAAGCCATGGAGCGACCAGGTTGCCGGCCAGATATCCCAGCGACACGAACAGTAAGGCCCAGCAAACAGAACCTATTATATTGAGCAGTAAAAATTGCCCTGACTTAAGATGACTGGTGCCAATAATCAACGGGCCAATAATGCGCAAGCCATACATGAATCTGACACCAATCACGAAAAGTATCGGTCGTTTGCGTATTAAGCTGTCTGCCTTATCGATTTGCGCCTGGTAGCGTGAGAAACGTGATAATATTTTTTCTCCCCAATAGCGGCCGAGAAAAAAAAGTGTTGTGTCACCGACTACGGCCCCGATTATCGCCACCAGTAAAACCATATCGTAGTTGAGTAATCCCTGGTGAGCAGCAACGCCGGCCAATAAGGTAAAGGTTTCACCCTCAGCGATACAGCCAAAAAAAAGCGCCAGGTAACCATGTTCAGTGATCAGGGAATTGATATCCATAAACTTCTCATATAGAAAGAAACTGTCAGTGAAAGTGTAGCGCCAAATGTCACTGCTGAGATACCAATCTGTTGCTGACATGGAAAGAAACGATTCTGTGCTGGAAGCAGGTTGAATGCCGGGCGTATGATGCCCACCCAGCTGACATAATTTGCCTGGTTACCGATCGTTTCCTGATCGTACACATCTTTCATTGACTAAAATTGATATTATGCCTGAGAAAAATTTTCGCGTGTCACTCGTTTGGTTATTGCTGTTCTTCGTTCAATGCTGGAGTGGACAAGCCGCAGCAACCCCCTCAACAAGAACAACCTTACCGCAAATAGCATCAGGAAGTGCGATGATTGTAGATTTGAGAACCGGTGAAGAGTTGTTTGCCAGTCACCCGGATAATGTTCGCCCGATCGCCTCGATCACCAAGCTCATGACCGTTATCGTGGCACTGGATGCCCATCAGCCGCTGGATGAATTACTTGCTATCGATATCAGTCAGACACCGGAAATGCGGGGTGTCTATTCACGGGTACGTTTGAATAGCAAAATCAGTCGGCGAAACTTGATGTTACTGGCGCTAATGTCTTCGGAAAATCGTGCGGCTGCAACACTTGCGCATCACTATCCCGGTGGTTACACGGCATTTATCCGGGCGATGAACACTAAGGCGCAGCAACTGGGAATGCATCATACCCATTACCAGGAGCCTACCGGACTGTCGGAAAAGAATGTCTCAACTGCGCGGGATCTGGTTATATTACTGGAGGCGACAACCCATTACCCTCTTATCAGTCAGCTCAGTGTCACGCCTGAAACCAGTGTGCATTTTTCACACCCTGACTATACGCTCTCGTTTCGTAATACCAATCACCTGATTTATCGCGCTGACTGGCAAATTCAACTGACGAAAACCGGTTATACCGATGAAGCCGGTCACTGTCTGGTGATGCGCACTGTGATAAATCAGCATCCGGTAGCGCTGGTCGTGATGGACGCTTTTGGTAAATACACGCATTTCGCTGATGCCAGGCGGTTGCGTAGTTGGATAGAGACGGGCAAAGTCTCTGCAGTACCTGCTGAAGCACTCGAGTATAAAGCGAGTAAGCGTAAAAATGAGTTGTCAGCAGACCGTGACTGATTTTGACTGCACTGCAGAAAAATAAAATTTCGGTAAAAAATCTGAAAGTGCTGCCGCAGACTAGGACATACACTTTGCAGCATTAGTTCGTGATCATTTTGACTGTTATTGTTTGAGATCCGGAATCTGCCATGTCGACATTAATTGCTAGTCTGCGTCTGTTTTTTTTGTCATTTTTCCTGCTGACAGCCAGCGGCGTCAGCGCCGAACCGACCCCCGGTGACCCGGGGGCAACTACTGAGGTTCCGGTAAATGCTGCGGTTGAGTTGCCGAAAATGCAAAAAATTCTCGACAGTATCAAACAGCAGGTTTCCGGGGAAACTAATGACAGTAAGTTGATTACCCTGAATGACATGGCACTGGAATTATCCAAAGATGCAGATACCTTAATGCAGGGTATTATGCCCCAGTTGACCCAGGTTCAGGCGCAACTCTCAGTACTGGGTCCGGCACATGAGGCTGGCAACACGCATGCGGCCATTAAAGAGACGGCTCAGGTCACCAGTAAACGTAAAAACCTTGAAAGCCAGAAAAGCAAGGTCAATGATCAAATTCGTCAGGCAGAAGCGATAAAAAATGGCTCCATCACGTTGTCTACTCAGATTATCAATCTGCGTCGTGATGCGTTAAAGACCCAGCTCGCTCTGAATACTGGCAGTATTTTTAGTTATCATTTCTGGTCACCTCTGTTTAATGCCGACAGTGATGATCAGCAACGGATCAAAGATTTTTGTCAGGTTCTGATCGATACCATCAGCCTGTCATGGACCCCAGGCTGGCGCGTCGGGACGCTGTTATGGTTGCTGGCGGCTTGCCTTGTCGCCACCCTGGGGCGGCGTTATCTGGAACAATCCCTTGCCTGGGTAGGCATCCATTTGCTTCCGGAAGGCCGTTTAAGGCGCAGTTTTCTTGCTGCTGCCATCGCGTTAACCTCGTTATTTGCCGTTGTACTCTCTTTCAATTTTCTTGAACTGGCACTGACGCGTCATAGTGATGTTACGGATGATGTGAGACTTTTTGCCGATAAACTGGTGGGTCTGAGCATTTTCTGTGGGCTGATCGCAGGCCTGGGACGAGCTTTTCTTTCGACACGGCGTCCTTCGTGGCGGTTGCCTAACATCTCCGACCCGGTAGCGCGCGCGCTGAAGCCTTTTCCACCATTGACTGCGGTGCTGGTCTTTTTGTTTCAGGCGATCGAAATTCTTAACAGCAGTGTGAATACCAGCGTTAGCACAACGGTTTTTGTTAACGGTTTAACTGCACTGTTGATTGGTGGCACGGCGCTGACCATCAGTTTTCGTACAAATCGCGTTCGCCGCCGAATGACCCTTGCAGGAGAACAACCTGAAGCACGCTCGACATTAGTCGGCCTGATTCAGATGGCGATCACCCTGGTGGGGGTATCGGTCATGATTACTCTTGCAATTGGCTATATTACCCTGGCACGCTTTCTGAGCTATGAATTGATCTGGATGGGGATCGTGATGGGGATATTTTTTATCTTCAGTAAACTCATCACTGACAGCTGTGAAAGTTTTTTCTCTACCGATAATGCCATCGGAAAAGGTATACAACGTTCGTTAAATATTGACAGTCGGCACCTTGCACAGGCGGCAGCGCTGCTGAGTGGTATTGGTAAATCACTACTGGTGTTGGGCGCGGCGATAGCAATATTGAATGGTACTTTCGGAAGTGCGACACCCATAGAGCTGGTGCAAAAGGCCATAGAATTCTGGGGAGGTAAAGGGCTCCATCAGCTGGATGTTGTTCCGGCACACGTTGTTAATGCTCTGCTATGGCTGGTAGTAGCCATTTATGTGATGCGATCTGTACGTCGCTGGCTGGAGTTTGATTTTCTGCCGAAAACCGCCATGGATGAAGGGATGCGCGTGTCACTGGTGACCTTGTTCACTAATCTCGGTTATGTGTTGGTCTTTCTCGTCGCACTCTCACTGTTGGGTGTGCAATGGAATAAATTAGCCTGGATTGTCAGTGCACTTTCCGTGGGTATCGGTTTTGGTCTGCAGGAAATTGTTAAAAATTTCATCTCGGGTTTGATATTGCTGACGGAGAGACCGGTAAAAGTGGGTGATTTAATAAGTATCAGTGGTATAGAAGGTGACATCAGACGTATCAACGTACGTGCCACTGAGATACAACTGACCGATAAATCCACTGTTATCGTGCCCAACTCACAGTTAATTTCACAAAATGTCCGTAATGTCACTATGGGAAATGCACAGGGCGTTGTGGTGATCATGCTCACGCTGCCTCTGGATATCGATCCTCAATTAGTTCGTGAGTTGTTGTTGGATGTCTTTACACAGAATGAACGCATTCTCGACACACCACCACCTTCTGTCACTTTCAGAGAGTTAACTGCCAGCGGCATTGTGCTTTCGATCAGTGGTAATGTCGCCAGTCCACGCTATGTATCTGGTGCTAAAAGTGATTTGTTATTTGAAATACTGACCCGATTACGCGCAGAAGGTGTCGGATTATCTTCACCGCAGACAATGATAGTTGAACAGAAAAAATGATCGCGTAGTGGAGGATAACTACCCAGTAATTTTACGTTATGCCACACTGAATCTACGATATTGTGGCGTAATACTTTATTCGTCTGAACGTTACCTGAGAGAAACCTGATGAAATGGATTTGCTCTGTTAGCCTGGCAGTCAGCCTGGCCCTGCAACCTGCTTTTGCTAATGATACCTTCGTGCCCCATGCCTTGACACCTGAAGCCAGGGACAAGTTTGTGACTGAGATGCTCAACAAGATGACTCTGGACGAAAAGATAGGTCAATTAAGATTGATCAGCGTCGGACCAGACAATCCGAAGGAAGCGATCCGTGACATGATCCAGAAAGGACAGGTGGGTGCCATTTTTAATACGGTGACACGCCCTGATATACGTGCCATGCAGGATCAGGTGATGTCATTGAGTCGTTTGAAAATCCCCCTGTTCTTTGCGTTTGATGTGGTGCATGGTCAACGCACAGTGTTTCCTATTCCACTTGGGCTTGCTGCCAGCTGGGATCTTGATGCAGTGGCACGAGTGGGAAGAATTTCAGCCTACGAAGCGGCTGATGATGGTCTGAACATGACCTGGGCTCCGATGGTTGACGTGACCCGTGAGCCTCGCTGGGGAAGAGTATCAGAGAGTTTTGGCGAAGATACCTACCTCACCTCCGCTATGGGGCGAGTGATGGTGGAATCGATGCAGGGAAAGAGCCCTGCAGATCGTTATTCAGTAATGACCAGTGTTAAGCACTTTGCTGCTTATGGTGCAGTCGAAGGTGGTCGTGATTACAATACTGTCGACATGAGTCCACAACGTCTTGCTCAGGATTATCTGCCACTCTACAAGGCGGCCCTGGATGCTGGCAGTGGCGGTGTGATGGTGGCGCTTAATTCCGTAAATGGGGTACCCGCTACCGCGGATCGTAGTTTACTGGTTGATTTGTTACGTAATGACTGGAAATTCAAAGGGATAACCATCAGCGATCATGGTGCGATTAAAGAGTTATTAAAACATGGCGTGGCCAGTGATCCGGAAGATGCTGTGCGTGTCGCGATTAATTCAGGTATCGACATGAGCATGAGCGATGAATACTACAGCCACTATTTACCCGGTTTAGTACGTCGCGGTGCGGTCAGTAAGCAAGTGATTGATGATGTGGTTCGTCACGTATTGAATGTGAAGTATGACATGGGATTATTCAATGATCCCTACAGCCATCTCGGTCCGGCGGGTAGCGATCCGCAGAACACCAATGCTGAGAGTCGATTGCATCGCAACGATGCACGTGAAGTGGCTCGCAGTAGTATGGTTCTGCTGAAAAATAACAAAGAGACCCTGCCGCTGAGAAAAAATGGAACCATTGCATTGATTGGTCCATTAGCCGACAGCCAGCGCGACATCATGGGAAGTTGGTCAGCAGCTGGTGTGGTCAAACAATCAGTAACTGTTTTGCAAGGCATGAAAAATGCCACTCAAAATAAAGCAACACTCCTGTATGCAAAAGGGGCAAATGTCACTGATCACAAGGGCATTCAGGATTTTCTGAACCTTTATGAAAAAGCGGTCACCATTGACCCGCGTAGTGCACCGCAGATGCGTGATGAAGCTGTTGCCGTTGCCCAAAAAGCAGATGTGATTGTGGCGGTCGTGGGCGAAGCCCAAGGGATGGCGCATGAGGCATCAAGCCGGAGTGAATTGTCCATCCCGCAGGTGCAACGTGATTTAATCACAGCGCTGAAAGCGACAGGAAAGCCGCTGGTATTAGTGTTGATGAATGGTCGTCCACTGACACTGATGAATGAAAATGATCAGGCCGATGCTATTCTTGAAACCTGGTTCAGTGGTACAGAAGGGGGCAATGCTATTGCTGATGTTCTGTTCGGTGATTATAACCCATCAGGTAAATTGCCGATGACTTTCCCACGTTCCGTCGGTCAAATTCCGCTGTACTATAACCACCTGAATACGGGCAGACCGTATAACGGCAGCAGACCAAACAAATATACATCTCATTACTACGACGCACAAAACGGGCCACTTTACCCCTTTGGTTACGGACTGAGTTACACAACATTTGATGTTTCTGCTGTGAAACTCTCTGCACAAACTCTGTCAGGTAATGGAGTGCTTCAGGCAAGTGTGACTGTCACCAATAAAGGTAAGCGCGATGGTTCGACTGTAGTACAGATGTACCTGAATGACCCGGTGGCATCACTGAGCCGACCGGTGAAGGAGTTAAAAGGATTTAAAAAAGTGATGCTGAAAGCGGGAGAGTCACAGACAGTTTCTTTCCCTATCGATGCTAGCGCACTGCGTTTCTGGAATGCAAAAATGCAGCAGGTTGTTGAACCGGGTAAATTTGTCGTGATGATAGGCCTTGATTCAGTTCGTACTCAGAGTGCTGAATTCACTTATCACGAAAAGCGATAAACAAAGCGGTGAAGGGGAGCTATGCTCCCCTTTGACGTAATATACGTCGAATAATAAACGAAACGGTACGGGCACGTATTACTCTGCGCTGCCAGCACGTCATGAACGGATGAGGATGGTGTAGCCTGTTAACATCACGCCACCAATGCCGCCAATTGCCATCATCAGAAACAGTACAATAACCCCTATTTTTTGCCAGTTCATACAGCCTGCCATCGTCATAATAAAAGTAAAAGTTTACTATAGCGCGTTTTCACCATTATGACGACTTTCAGGCCAGCTCTCGTTGGCTAAGCAGGATAATCTGGTATCCTTCGCGCTGCCACTGAGCAATTTGTTTATCCTGACTGATTGTCGGAGGTTTCGCTGTAAAAATAAACTGGGTGAGTTCAGCAAACAACGCCGGACGTAATACGTTCAGGGGTTCCGCCAGAACATTAATCCGCCAGCCCTCCTGAGAAAGACGCCATGCTTCCAGCCACAGCCGTGTGCGGTCATCACTTCCCCACGCCATCACTAACGCATCTTTGCCGGCTTTTTTACGTGATCCAGTCAGACAAAACGCCACATAATCGATTAAAGCGCCGTCAAGCAGGCTGCTAAGAGCCCGGGCAGTATTTTGTTCCAGTGCCAGGCGTTGTCTTACCGGAACAAAAACATGATCAATCAGTTCACCCACAGGGTGTTCACGCCCTATAGCGGCGATGCGTGTTCGCAACTTAGAGGGTCTGACCAGGCGTAAGACGTTCAGTATCTCTTCCTGCAGTGTCTGCCAGCCATTATTGGTGTCAAGCTCAGCGCCTTCGAGTAATGCTTTGGCTTTACCTACTGCAACGCCACTGCTTATCCAACGTTTAATTTCCTGGATTCTTTGAATATCTTCGTCATCGAACAAACGATGACCGCCTTCGGTACGTTTGGGTTTTAATAAACCGTAGCGTCGTTGCCAGGCGCGTAAAGTAACCGGATTGATTGCGCACCGTTCTGCTACTTCACCAATACTGTATAACCCCATGCCATTCCTCTTTTTAGCTGACAGCACCAGTCTGTCAAAAAGCACATTTCTATACAACATATTTTTTATTGTACAATTATATCTGTTTAGTTTGAGTATCGGATCATTGGAGAAAATTTTGATGCAAAAGTGTGAAGAGCGTCATGCCGGAAAGTCAAAGAGAGAAGATTTTAGTTAATCATACGTGATTTTTTTTCTTAAGTATTACTTTATAATTCTCCGGTCAAAAGCGTGATCTGTGTTGACGGGTCACGAGTCACCCGCGGAGATACAGGGTAATGATCATGCGTGAGACTCCTGTCGTGAACGAGTGTGCATTATTTGCCGGGAAGCACTTTCATGCTTTTATTCACAATAAGACAGAAAGTAGCAGTGGTCTTCACCAGCACGATTACTATGAATTCACGCTGGTGTTAACCGGCAGGTATTATCAGGAGATTAATGGGAAATGTGTATTGCTAACACGTGGTGATTTTGTTTTTATTCCACCCGGTTCACAACATCAGAGTTTTTATGAATTTGGTGTGACTAAAATTTTTAATGTTGGCATCAGTCACTCATTTTTTACTTCGCATTATAAGAGACTTCTCTCTGAGAATATTATTGCATCACAGGTCTATTCATTAAAAAATGAGTATCTTCGTTATGTTGAATCTGAAGTTGCCTCCCTTAATTTTCATAACACCGAGTTTGACGAATTTTTGGAAACACTGACCTTTTGCATTATCAATCGAGTTCGTCATTTCAGAATGCCAGTCGCACAGGATAGCACCCCGCTTTGGCTGAAAGAGACGATTGCAGCGATGTACGATAAGGCCAATTTTTCTGAACACGCGTTGAACATGATGGTGACATTATCGGGAAAGACACAGTCTTACCTGACAAGGGCAATGCAGCAGTATTACGCGAAAACACCTATGTAGATGATCAATGATATCCGTATCAATTATGCGAAAAAACAACTGAAGATGACTAATTTTTCAGTGACGGACATTGCTTATGAGGCTGGTTACAGTAACCCCAGTGTTTTTATTAATAACTTTAAAAAACAGACATCATTAACACCGGCTAAGTACCGAAAGAAGATGTCAGGTCAGGAATATTTCTTTTTGGAAAAGTGAGAGGTATTTATATTTTTTCTGAAGAAGATAATAATGCCAGCATCTGTTTCTTAAAATTCAGAGTAAAAAATTAACTGATTATATTATTTGCTATTAATTAATCCAGTCAGACTATAAAAAAATTCGATGTTTTACAAAGAGTATGCCCGGGTTTGAGACACGCTATAACTACTTAATGACAAGTAGAGTGAGGCTGACAAAAAAAACTTCAGGTAGTAAGAGATTTTACAGGAGTCATAATGACCAAAAAGTTAAAAGTTGTCACCATTGGTGGGGGCAGCAGTTACACACCTGAACTCCTTGAGGGGTTCATAACACGTTATCACGAGCTGCCGGTAAGTGAGCTTTGGCTGGTGGATATCGCATCAGGGCAAGAGAAACTTGATATAATTTATGCCTCTGCCAGCGCATGGTGGCGCGTGCTGGTATTCCGATGACGGTGCACAAAACCCTCGATCGAAGAGCTGCACTGCAGGAGGCCGATTTTGTGACTACCCAGTTCCGTGTCGGACAACTATAAGCTCGCGAACTGGATGAAAGTATTCCACTGAGCCACGGATATCTGGGGCAGGAAACCAATGGAGCGGGGGGGCTGTTTAAAGGGTTGCGCACCATCCCGGTTATCTTCGAGATATTACGTGATGTACAGGCTATTTGCCCTCAGGCGTGGGTGATCAATTTTACCAATCCTGCGGGGATGGTGACCGAAGCCGTCCATCGACATACTGATTTTAAGAAATTTATCGGTGTTTGTAATATTCCTGTTGGCATGAAAATGTTTATCAATGACGTTTTACAGCTGAGCGCCAGAGATAATCTGTCGGTCGATTTATTTGGTTTAAATCATCTGGTGTTTATTAAAGATGTGCTGGTCAATGGGCAATCACGCTTTGCCGAACTATTAGATGGCGTGGCAACAGGAAATTTGCGCGCCAGTACAGTCAAAAATATTTTTGATCTGCCCTTCAGTGAAGGATTGTTGCGAGGGTTAAATTTATTACCCTGCTCTTATTTGCTCTACTACTACAAACAAAAAGAGATGCTGGCGATTGAAATCGGCGAATACTACAAAGGCGGGGCTCGCGCTAAGGTGGTGCACCAAGTTGAGAAGCAACTTTTCCAGCGTTATCAGGATCCTGAATTAAATGTCAAACCTGAAGAATTAACACTGCGAGGTGGAGCCTACTACTCTGAGGCCGCCTGTGAGGTGATCAGTGCCATCTATAATGACAAGCAGAGTGAGCATTACGTCAATATTCCCCACCATGGACACATCCGTAATATTCCCGCTGACTGGGTGGTGGAAATGACCTGTTTGGTAGGGCGGGATGGTGCGAAACCCCATCCTCGTGTTACCCACTTTGATGAGAAGGTACTCGGTCTTATTCATACTATTAAAGGATTTGAAGTCGCCGCGAGTAGGGCGGCGTTAAGTGGTCAATGGCACGATCTTTTGCTGGCGATGAATGCGACACCGTTGGTCAACTCAGATCGCGATGCCGAGGTGATCGCCAAAGAATTATTGCTTGCGCATCAACGTTATTTGCCGCAATAATCGCTGATTTTCAGCATGAATGACGAAAAACTTGCGCTAGTATTCGGTGCTGATGTTCGTTTTCATGGAAAGGAACTTCGGGGAAAGGAGTCTGCAACGTGAGTGAATATCCGGGAAATTATCCCGGCTATGAGGTGCGTTATGCAACGTTTGCTTATCGTAAATGCTGATGATTTTGGCCTGTGTAAAGGGCAAAACTTTGGCATCATTGATGCTTTTCAGCATGGTGTTGTCACTTCGACCACTGCACTGGTTAATGGTGCTGCCATTGACCACGCAGTGATGCTGGCAAAACAATTTCCTGCTCTGGGTGTTGGCTTGCATTTTACCTTAACGCATGGGGCTCCACAGACTGCAATTCCCACGTTTTCCCGCGATGGAGTGATGGGAAAGTGGTTTTGGGATATTGCAGAAAAGCGTCCACTTCCGGAAGCTGAAATTGCTCTGGAACTCCACCATCAGTACCGGCGATTTATTTCTCTGTTTGGTTCTCCACCCACGCATATCGACAGTCATCATCATGTGCATATGACACCGGCTATTTTTCCCTTGATTGCCGATTTTTGCCGTACACATCAGCTCGCGTTGCGTCTTGACCGAACTCAGGCACAGCGGCTGGGATACCATATTTCTGGATTAATCAGTACTGCGGGTTTCAGCCGCGAATTTTATGGTGAAGATCTCACTGAGCAACATTTTCTCAGAGAGCTCGATCTGGCTCAACAGCATCATTACTCTTCACTGGAAATCATGACACATCCGGCGTTTATTGACAGCCAGATCCTCGCCAGTCAGTATCACTATCCCCGTTTTACTGAACTGGAGTTACTGACTTCATCGGCGTTAAGAAAAGCCATTGCAGATAAGGGGTTCCGGCTTGGTTCGTTTCGTGACCTCGCCTCATGTTGCCAGGCAGACGGTACCTATGCGCTTAATGTTATGTAATAAGTAAAAGAGAGGCTGACGTTGAAAGGATACTGTGTAAAAATACAGTCATTCTTCTTACTATTGTGATTAGCATGGTGTTAACAGCTGCAGTAAAAAAGCAAATCGCTGACTGGTACAAAGCGCTGCAGGAGCAGATACCTGACTTTATTTCACGTTTACCTCAGCGGCAGATGATCGCAGAAGTAGCGAAAACACTGGCGGGTGAAGCCGGCCGTCATCTGGCCATTGAGGCTCCTACAGGGGTGGGCAAGACCTTCTCATATCTGATACCTGGCATTGCTGTCGGACGAGCTGAGCAGAAACCGTTGATTATCAGTACAGCAAATGTCGCCTTACAAGATCAGATTCTCAGTAAAGATTTACCGCTTTTGCAAAAAGTTATCCCCGGTCTTACTTATACTGCCGCACTTGGCCGCAGACGTTACCTCTGTCCTCGTAACCTCACCATGCTCAGGGATGATGATCAATACAGTTTTCTGCTGGCGCTATTTGATGAACCTCTGACTACAACGGATAAAGAGCGACAGTGTTGTGATTCACTTTACGAAAGTTATCGATCTGGTGCGTGGGATGGGGTGCGGGATCACTGGAAAAAAATGATTGATGACCCTTTATGGCACCGCTTAAGCACTGACCGAAATCACTGTCTCGCGGCTCATTGCCAGTGGTTTCGTGAGTGTCCTTATTTTCGTGCGCGTCAGGAGATAGAACAGGCTGATGTTGTGGTAGCTAACCATGCTCTGGTGATGGCAGCGATGGAGAGTGAATCACTGCTACCGCCGGTAAAAAATATCTTACTGGTAGTTGATGAAGGGCACCATTTTGCTGAGGTGGCCCGCGACGCACTGATGATTAGTGGCGATATCACCCTGCGTGGTGTCACGCATCAGTTGGATCTTTTTTGTCAGAGTGTAGCGCAGTATCTTACTCTGCTGCGTCCGCAGCGAGCTGCACCATTGAGTGATAAAACACGATTAGAAGCCCATTGTGAAGAGGTTTGTGTATTGCTGTCGCAACTTGCCCAATTGCTGCGCCAGCAGCTGTCATCGCAAATGTCATCAGCAGAATATCGCTTTGTTATGGGGATTCTGCCTGAAGAGATACAGCAACTGTGTCAACAACTCTGGCAACGTTATGAAAGTTTGCGCAGCCTGGCAGAGGCCTTACTGACCACGTTAAATGAAAAAACCGGGCATCATGATCTTTCACAGTGCTATACATTAATGATTCAGCTCAGTCAGGCATTGTCTGGTTTTGAATCGGCAACAAAACTCTGGCAGCTTGCACAGATGGAACAGGCATCAGGAGCACCAGTGTCTAAATGGGTGACAGTTGAGTATCGTGATGGCGAGGAGCATCTCTGGTTTCATTGTGCGGGGATCCGTGTCAGTGAGCAACTGGAGAAAAAAGTGTGGCGTAAAATTCCACACATCGTTTTGACTTCCGCAACCTTGCAGTCACTGAATTCTTTTCGCCATTTACAAGAGATGACAGGTTTGAATGAAAAAGCAGATGATCGTTTTATTGCTTTACCCACTCCTTTCAATCATTGCACCCAGGGGAAACTACTGATTCCGCAAATGGAACATGAACCCTCACTGGCCGCTGAGTCACAACATATTGAGGAGATGGCTCAGTTTTTCTGCCATCGTTTGCAGCAGGATAAACACAAAGGTATTTTAGTGTTATTTTCCAGTGCCAGAGCGATGAAACAGTTCATTACAGCGCTTCCAGCATTACGTTTAGAGATGCTGGTGCAGGGTGATAAGCCACGGAACAGGCTCATTGCACTGCATCGTCAGCGCGTCACGGCAGGAGAAAGAAGCATATTGGTAGGCTTACAATCGTTTGCTGAGGGATTAGATCTGAAAGGAGAACTGCTTTCTCAGGTGCATATTCATAAAATTGCATTTCCGCCTGTCGATAGCCCGCTGATTCTGACTGAGGGAGAGTGGCTGAGAAGTATTCATCGTTATCCCTTTGAAGTTCAGAGTTTGCCGGCGGCCTCTTTTAATCTTATTCAGCAGGTGGGACGTTTAATTCGTAGTAATCACTGTTATGGTGAAATTATTATTTACGACCGTCGTCTACTGAGTAAAGCTTATGGCAGAAGACTACTTAATGCGCTGCCGGTTTTTCCTATACAGCACCCCCCCATGCCACAAGGTTGTGGTGTAACGGCGGCATCTGGTGAGTCACATTAATTGGATTGATAAAAAGATAAACATGACACTACAACAAATGATCAAAGAGATTGCGCGCGGTAAAAATCATGCGCGTGATCTCGACCTCGTCAGTGCTGAAACGCTGTATCGACAAATGCTGGCTGGTGATATTCCTGAACTGGAGTTGGGGGCCATTTTAGTTGCGTTACGGGTTAAAGGAGAAGCTGAAACAGAAATGCTCGGTTTCTATCGTGCGCTGCAGGAGCGAGTTATACGTCTTACTGCGCCCGCCGGAAAACCTATGCCGATAGTTATTCCCAGTTATAATGGTGCACGCAAACATGCGAACCTTACTCCATTGCTGGCAATGCTGTTGTCTGAGTTAGGTTTTCCGGTAGTCGTGCATGGTGTTAGTCACGATCCGACACGTATTACCAGTGAAACACTGTTTAACTCTCTGGATATACCAGCAGCAACGGATATGTTGCAGGCACAAAAACAACTGGAATCAGGCAGAGTTGTTTTTCTCTCTTCCGCAACGTTCTGCCCGGCGTTGGATAAGCAACTGGCACTGCGCTGGCGCATGGGGGTTCGTAACAGCGCACATTCGCTGGCTAAAGTTTTGACTCCCTTTGCTGACGCTACCGCATTGCGCATTACCAGTATCTCACATCCGGAATATCACCCACGTATCATTTCGTTCTTTCAGTCGATTGCCGCCCCGGCGTTGTTACTCAACGGTACTGAAGGTGAAGTGTATGCCAATCCGCGGCGTACGCCGAAAATAACCCTGATTCAACCTGATAACGTGAGTGTCATCTCTGCGCCAGAGCAGGGAAATGACGTGGATGGCAGTGACATGTGGTCTGATAAGTCAGTCTCTGCCACGGTGTCATCTACCTTGCGCTGCCTTAACAGAGAACTACCAGTGCCTGAGGCTTTGCGCCTGCAGATAGCCAGTTGTTATGTTGCCTGTGGACGCAGTGATACAATAGAGCAAGCCTTTGATGCAATTAACTGCGCAGGCTACTAAAAGGAAGATCCCCTCATGTCCCATTTTAGCGATTGCAACAGTGAATACGATGTCCTCTAACAGTCAATCAGCAATGTCAGATAAAAACAAATTTCATCCGCGGAATCGTCATAAGGGGCATTATGATTTCCCTGCATTGATTGCCAGTTATCCCCGGTTATCTGAGTTCGTTATTACGAAAGTGGATGGACAGCCATCGGTGGACTTCTCTGACCCGGCGGCTGTGATTGCGCTCAATCGGGCATTGTTACAGCATTACTATCAGGTAAAAGAGTGGCAGTTTCCTGCAGGATTTCTCTGTCCTCCGATTCCCGGACGCGCGGATTACATATATCACCTTGCTGATTTGTTAGCTGAGGGACATCCGTCAGTTTTGCCCCGAAGCATGTCGGTTCTCGACATAGGTTGTGGTGCAAATTGTATTTATCCGATTATCGGTCATCATGAGTATGGCTGGCGTTTTACTGGCACCGAAATCAATGCTGCGGCGATGCAATCTGCCCATGCTATTCTCCTGGCTAATCCAGCATTGCAGCGTTCGATTCGTCTTCGCCGCCAGCGTAATCCCGAGTCTGTTTTCAGTGGAATTATCCATAAAAACGAACGTTATCATGCGGTGATGTGTAATCCACCGTTTCACAACTCAGCTGAAGACGCTCAGGCAGGAACAGAGCGAAAATTACGTAATCTGGGACTAGCAAAGCAGAGCGGGCTCAATTTTGGAGGCCAGCAGGATGAGTTATGGTGTGATGGCGGTGAAATGGCTTACATTCAGCGCATGATCAGCGAAAGCATGTTATTTTCGCGTCAGGTTGTCTGGTTCACCTCACTGGTGTCCAGGAAAGCGCATCTCAGTGTATTTCAGGAGCAGCTGAAGGCCGCAGAAGTTGCCGCAGTTATTGTGAGGGAAATGTCTCAGGGTCAAAAACAGAGTCGTTTCATTGCATGGAGTTTTATGGATAAAACCGTGCGTGAGCGTCAGCTGTCACGTGATTAAAAAATACAGCCACTCTGGGTGGCTGTAATGATAATCAGGCAGATTGCGGAACTGAAGATGCCAGAAGTTATTCAATATTAGCTTCGATGAACCACAGGAACTTGTCGAGGTCGCGCGAGGCTGCTGTGAAAATGTCTGCAGTATCTTCCTCACTGACCTCGGTAATGGCATGACGTGTGTCATTGGCAACAATGGCGAAACGTTCTGCCAGTGCTTTCAGGTGATCCTGAACAGAGTGAATATTCAAAGGATAACTTTTTAGTGGTGTTTTATCGTTTACCACTTGAGTAGTACCCAGTGCAACGCCACCGAGCTGTACGACACGCTCAGCAATGATATCGAGATGGTCAGTAATGGCAGTACGGAAACCATCAAGCATTTCGTGTACGCCGATAAAATTCGCGCCACGCATGTTCCAGTGCGCTTGTTTGGTTATCAGCGAAAGGTCAATAAATTCAGTAACCAGACGGTTTAGTACACCAATAGTGGCTTTTTTCTCTTCATCGGACACATCATTGAGGGTGTAGATCAGATCAGAGGGTACTGCTTTTACCAGTTTAGCGGTGCTCATAAGAGATATCCTCTCAATTGGGTTAGCCTCATTAAGTACGTGGGTAATTATAGCACCGGGCGAAGGGTTTGTCGGAAAGAAATTGCCTATGAATCAAATAGCCTTTTTCTTTATGTGGTTATTTTGTCAACATAAAGTAGCTCTGATGCTATTAAGAATGAGAGTTATTGTTTTTATCTTTTCTCTGATTAAAAATAATTAGCTGAATAACTTCAGCTTTTTATTTCTGCTGAAGTTTATTTCCCACAGAAAATAGCGCTGCATGAGTGCACTGCAGACATATTTTATTACATAACATTGTTATTGTGGGGATTCAGTGTTAACGACGGAAATTTTTCTCAATTTATTCTTCGCCGGGCGCAGCATCAGGGTTGTACCGCAAGACGCCATCACGATAGCCAGTAACCCAAGCCATTGCCGGAGTGATAGCATTTCATTCAGGAAAAGCATTCCGGATAGCGCTGCCAGTGCCGGTTCCATGCTCATCAACGTACCGAATGTTTTGGCGGGCATGCGTGTTAACGCCAGCATTTCCAGAGAGTAGGGGATCGCCGTGGATAGCACGGCAATAGCAATGGCAAAGGGGATCACCGAGAGACTCCTTATTCCGCTATCGGCAAAAAATAACCCGACGGGAACAAAAATCAATGAGGCAAATAGCGAACCGACAGCCACAGTGGCGGGTCCGTGCTCAGCCCCGGCTTTCTTACCTGTGAGAATATACACAGCCCAGAGCGCGCCAGCGAAGAGCGCGAGTATCGCTCCGACCGGGTCGACATTGGAAAGAGAGTCACCCACTGGCAGTAACAGCCACAGACCGGCCAGTGCAAATATAATCCACAGGAGATCAACAATTCGCCGTGAACTGACCAGTGCCAGAGTCAGGGGGCCGACGAATTCCAGTGCAACTGCAATACCCAGCGGTACGGTTCTGATAGAGAGATAAAAAAAGTAATTCATTCCGCCCAGAGCCATACCATAAAACAAAAGAGACCGAAGTTGTTGGCGTGTAAAGCGTAAACGCCAGGGGCGAAACACTGCACAGAGGATTAATGTGCCAAAACCAAGTCTTAAAGCAGTGATTCCGGTAGCACCCACAGCAGGAAAAAGCGTTTTTGCCAGCGCTGCACCACACTGAATAGACGTCATAGCGATGAGCAGGATCACCACTGGTAACCAAACGGGAAATGTTTTAGCGGAATAGGGCATGGGCATAACCTGTAATCATGCGGTGAATGTTAAGGCAGAGTCGCCCATAGCAAACTATTTTATGTGAGAAGCGGGTGGCAGAAAAGAGGCGGGCAAATATTACACCGGAATAAGCACAAAAAATGCTTTTTTATTAGCGTGTCTGGTTTATTTTTAGCCAAACGTAAGACATTTTCATAACAAGAAATTATGACAAAAATAAGTTAAAATAATGACATAGAATAATTCATTAATCTTCTGTTACATCAAACATTAAGTTAGACAACAAAATCCACGCAGAGTTTCTCACTGCATTTGCTATATTTGCGGGGTGTCCTGAAGAATAACTTTACAGAGGTCGTTATGAAAAAAATAGTTGCTTTCTCTGCGTTGGCTTGTGTTCTGGCTGTTTCTGCAGGTTCAGCAGTGGCGCAAAGTACCATCACTGGTGGCTATGCACAAAGTGATATGCGAGGTGTGGCGAACAAAGCAAATGGTCTTAACCTTAAGTATCGTTATGAAGAGAGTGATAATCCGTTAGGCTGGATCGGTTCATTTACCTACACTGAAAAAAATCGTGAAGAATCAGGCGATTATATTAAAGGTCAGTATTACGGGTTTACCGGTGGTCCGGCATACCGCTTGAACGACTGGGCAAGCCTTTACGGTGTGGTTGGTATTGGTTATGGTAAATATCAGTCCAATACAACAGCTAATCGCGATAAAAGCGACAGCAGCGATGTTGGCTTCTCCTATGGTGCGGGCATGCAATTTAATCCAATGCAGAACATCGCACTGGATGTCGGTTATGAACAAAGCCGTATTCGCAGTGTCGATGTAGGCACCTGGATTGCTGGTGTGGGTTATAGCTTTTGATTGATTGATTGATTGGTTGATTGATTGATGCTGGCGTAGATAGTCAGCGCCTTAAATCAGTCACTATGATGACGGTCCACTTTGTGGGCCGTTTTTTTTGTTTATACAGCCTCGAAGGTCATTTGTCAGGAAAGCGAATAGTAAAGAAGGTGAGATAGTTAGCTACAGAGGCAGGTGAGCTGATCTTTTCAGCCTGATAATTTATGGCAGGAAATTAGGCAGGTGACATTTTAAGCTTTGTCACCTGGCGTGTTGTCATTTTTTTCTGTCAGCAGTCTCAGCAACTGCAGACGCAAAGCAAAGGGTGAACGGCAAAAAAGTTTCATCAGACTAGGCCTCTCCATTATTTAACCCTCCACATTAGGGGGACATCGGCCAGTGACTTAGTTATAGCACAGGCTATACATTGTAGCCAGCCCTATGTAGGGAAAATTTGTGCTTCTCTGCGCTTGGTTTACAATAGCAGTCAGTGGCCGTTCAACGGCCCCATAAGCATGTGAGAACAGAGGAAGTGGAATGAGCCTTCGCGCAAAAAATAAAAACCCAGCGCCGCTGAAAGAAATTGAAGAGCATGTCGAAGGCTTTCGTCAGGTGCGGGAGGCACACCGACGGGAATTGATCGATGATTATGTCGAATTGATCGCCGATTTAATCGGTGAGTTTGGTGAAGCACGTCAGGTCGATATGGCTGCCAGATTGGGCGTTTCTCAACCTACAGTAGCTAAGATGTTGAAACGCCTCGCTTCGAGTGGACTCGTAGAACAAATTCCTTATCGTGGCGTATTTCTCACCCGTGAAGGTGAGGCCCTCGCAGAGGCCAGCCGCAGGCGTCACCATATTGTTGAAAGTTTTTTACTGGCACTGGGTGTCAGCGAGGAGATTGCCAGACGGGACGCAGAAGGATTAGAACACCACGTCAGTGATGAAACACTGGCTATATTTCAGCGTTTTTATGAAGAGCGGCAATAGTCGCATTGAGATGAACCATGTTCGCACCATTACGCTCTTTTTTACATGACCGTTTTTTGCATCTGTTATTATTGCTGGGGATTCTGCTGGCATTCTGGGCCCCCTTACCGAGCGCGGCATCGCTGTATCATGCAGTAAGTTGGTCAACAATCGCCACACTTGCTGGCTTACTGATACTCACGCGAGGCATAGATGACAGTGGTTACTTCAGGGTGGCGGGCCGACGGCTGGTCACCCGTTTCCATACGCAACGCACGCTTGCTCTGTTTTTGGTGGCAGCCGCTGCTTTACTGGCTTCTGTTCTGACTAATGACGTGGCACTGTTCATCACAGTGCCGCTCACCCTCTCTTTGCGGCAATATGTTTCACTGCCAGCCAATCGCTTAATCATTTTTGAGGCACTGGCAGTGAATGTCGGTTCGCTGTTGACGCCGATTGGCAATCCACAAAATATCATGTTGTGGCAACAGCAGGGGATCGGGTTCTGGCAATTCATCGGCCAGATGTCAGCTTTAGGGGTGTTATTAATGTTGACCCTTCTGATTCTGACATGGGTCTGTTTTGCCTCTGAAACGTTACAGGTGGATGAACAGACTGATTCTCCCGAGTGGCATCGCCCCCTTCTGTATTGCAGTGTAGTGATGTATCTGCTGTTTCTGGTTGCCGTTGAAATGGGGCAGGTGTATTGGGGATTGTTATCAGTGTTGCTGTTGTTCTTGCTAATGGGCCGGAAAATTTTGTTGACGCTGGACTGGAGTTTGCTGGCGGTATTCATCATGATGTTTGTCGATGTAGACTTGCTGACACGCTTACCTCAACTGCGTGATATGCTTGCGCAAGTATCCCATTTGTCCGCTCTTCAACAATTTTTACTCTCTATTGGTCTTTCTCAGGTGATCAGCAATGTGCCTGCCACGATTTTACTCTCAGGAACAATGGGAAGCAGTTTACTGCTGGCATGGGGAGTCAATATCGGAGGCTTTGGCTTGCTGCCTGGGTCGCTGGCTAATTTAATTGCACTGCGAATGGCAAAAAACAGTGCCATCTGGTGGCAATTTCATCTTTTCTCCGTGCCAATGTTGGTCTGGTCAGTGCTCTTCGGCGGTTTGCTGTTGTCCTGGTTAGGTCATCTGTAAGCGAACAAAGTACCGTGGCTGGTATTTGTCCTGCTTTTTTTGGCATAATGGGCTTCACTTCACATTTTATCACCGTTATAGAAAGGCTACCCTGTGCTAGTTTCCAGCAATGTTACGATGCAGTTTGGCAGTAAACCCCTGTTTGAAAATATCTCTGTCAAGTTCGGTGGTGGTAACCGCTACGGCTTGATTGGCGCTAACGGTAGTGGTAAGTCCACCTTTATGAAAATCCTTGGCGGAGATCTGACACCCAGTGCGGGTAATGTCTCTCTCGACCCCAATGAGCGAATCGGTAAATTACGTCAGGATCAGTTTGCTTTTGAGCAGTATACCGTTCTGGATACAGTAATCATGGGGCACGGTGAACTTTGGGCAGTCAAAGAAGAGCGTGACCGTATTTACGCATTACCAGAAATGAGCGAAGAAGATGGCTATAAAGTCGCTGATCTTGAAGTGCTGTATGGTGAAATGGATGGATATACTGCCGAGGCTCGCGCGGGTGAGTTATTGCTCGGAGTGGGTATCCCTCTGGAACAACATTATGGCCCGATGAGCGAAGTCGCACCCGGCTGGAAATTACGTGTGCTTCTGGCACAGGCACTGTTTTCTAATCCTGATATTTTGCTACTGGATGAACCGACTAACAACCTGGATATCGACACCATTCGCTGGCTGGAACAGGTTTTGAATGAGCGCGACAGTACCATGGTAATTATTTCCCATGATCGTCATTTTCTGAATATGGTGTGCACTCACATGGCAGATCTGGATTATGGCGAGCTGCGCGTCTATCCGGGTAATTATGATGAATATATGACCGCGGCTACGCAAGCAAGGGAGCGCCTGCTTTCGGATAACGCCAAGAAAATGGCGCAAATCAATGAACTGCAATCTTTCGTCAGCCGTTTTAGTGCTAACGCCTCCAAATCACGTCAGGCTACTTCAAGAGCAAAACAGATTGATAAAATCAAGCTGGAAGAGGTGAAAGTATCCAGCCGGCAGAACCCCTTTATTCGGTTTGAGCAGGATAAAAAACTTTTTCGTAATGCACTGGAACTGGCAAATCTGAGTAAAGGATTCGAGCAGGGTCCCCTGTTTAGTAAACTTGATCTGTTGCTGGAGGTCGGTGAAAAACTGGCAATTCTTGGTCCTAATGGTATCGGTAAGACGACATTGCTGAAAACTCTGGTAACAGAACTGACACCCGACAGCGGCAGTGTTAAGTGGTCAGAAAATGCACAAATCGGCTATTACGCCCAGGATCATGCTCATGATTTTGATAATGATTTGAGTGTGTTTGACTGGATGAGTCAGTGGAAACAGGAGAGTGATGACGAACAGGCCGTGCGCAGTATTCTCGGACGTTTGCTGTTCAGCCAGGACGACATCAAAAAACCGGCAAAAGTGTTGTCTGGTGGAGAAAAAGGACGGATGTTGTTTGGCAAGTTAATGATGCAAAAACCTAATATTCTGATCATGGATGAGCCTAACAATCACCTTGATATGGAATCGATTGAGGCGCTAAATATGGCACTCGAGATGTATGAAGGTACATTGATCTTCGTTTCTCACGACCGTGAATTCGTCAGCTCTCTGGCAACACGCATTATTGAGATGGTGCCAGGTAAACTGCGCGATTTTACCGGGAACTACGAAGATTATCTGCGGAGTCAGGGGATAGTCTGATTCAGAGCCGGGGCGTTATTCACGCCCCTGCGTCAGGGTGGGATTGCAGTCAGTGCCACACACTTCGCATAAAGGATCTTGCCCAATGTTTAATCGACGAAACTCAAGGCTCATTGCATCGTAAAACAGTAAGTTACTGCGGTTAGTCTGACCATACTCAGTAAGAATTTTTATGGCTTCCATCGCTTGCAGGCTTCCAATAACCCCTACCAGTGGCGCCATCACCCCCGCTTCAGAACAACTCAGATTACTCTCGGTAAACAGGCGACTAATGCAGTGATAACAGGCGGTTTGTTTCCTCCAGGTAAAACAGGCCACTTGCCCTTCCATACGAATTGCTGCGCCGGAAACGAGAGGGATCTTATGAGTAAAACACCCGAGGTTAATTTGTTCTCTGGTGATAAGATTATCCGTGCAATCTACGATCAGATCCTGTTTGGCAATCAGCGCCATGAGATCGCTCTCTGTCAGCTGTTGATTGATGCTATTCAGTACACAATGTGGATTAATTAGCGCAAGTTGCTGTTGTGCTGAAAAGACTTTGGCATGACCAATTAGTGCATCGTGATGCAAAAACTGGCGTTGCATATTCGAAAGTGACACATGATCAAAATCCAGCAAAGTCACATTGCCTACGCCAGCACTCACCAGATAAGTCGCGGCTGCACAACCCAGCCCACCAAGACCTATGATCAGAACGCGGCTGAGTTTAAGTTTTTCCTGTCCTTCGAAATCAAATCCTTTGAGTGAAATCTGCCGATGATAACGCAGCATCTCTTCCTTGTTCAGTTCCTCTCCCATGCTGTTTATCCTTGCAGCAAATGATTGAACGGCTCTGCTTCAACCCACTCATCCGGGCTGACATCGCCTTGTTCGCGTGGCAGGACAATAAAACAGTTTGCCTGATTAAAGCTACTGAATACGTGCGACCCTTGCGCGCCGGTAGTTGTGACACGGAACTGTCCTTCAGGGGACTGGTAGAGCCTTCCTCGTTGAAAGTCGATACGTCCAGGGTTTCTTTTTATCCGGCCATCAAGACGGGCACGGAGTCGTGGAGGGGTGATATTTTTTTCTCCTGCAAGATGGCGCAGCAAAGGCTGTACCAGCTGATAAAAGCTCACGACAGCGGATACCGGATTACCGGGCAGACCACAAAACCAGCTGTGCTGCAGCCGGCCAAAAGCGAAGGGTTTTCCTGGTTTTATCGCCAGTTTCCAGAAAGTTATCTTGCCCAGGCTCTCAAGGATAGTTCGTGTATAGTCAGCTTCACCAACCGATACCCCCCCGCTACTGATCGTAACATCCGCCCAACTGTCAGCTTCAGTAAAGGTGTGTTTCAGGGTTTCGGGGCAATCAGGAATAATACCAAAATCGCGCACCTCACAGCCGAGTTTTTCCAGCATGATGCCAACAGCCAGGCGGTTGGTGTCATAAATCTGCCCTTCACTCAGTGGCTGGCCGGGAAGCTGCAGTTCATCCCCGGTAGAAAAAAGAGCGACTTTTGGCCGTCGAATCACACTCAACTGATTCAAACCGAGAGAGGCACAAAGGGGAAGCTGAGCAGTTCCAAGCCGACGCCCTGGTTCAATGATTGCGGAACCCGCACAGATATCTTCGCCTGCCAGACGGATGTGTTGTCCGGGGCTGACTGGTTGGTTAAATCGCACACCATCACCTTCCACGGTAGCCAGTTCCTGCATGATAACGACATCGGCACCTGCAGGTAATGGTGCGCCTGTCATGATACGCACGCAGCTTCCCGTCGGCCATGGTTCTGAGAAAGGGAAACCTGCCAGCGCTTTACCCGCAACAGGAAATATCCTGTCAGTTGCAAAGTCTGCGTATCGCAAGGCATAACCATCCATTGCGGCGTTGGCAAAAGGCGGAACATCAACCGGAGAGATGATCGCAGTAGCCGTAATTCGGCCGCTGGCTTCGCGCAGCATACTCAGTTCGTCGTCAGTCAGTGGTGTAATGCTTTCCAGCATTACTTTCAGTGCATCATCGAGTGCAATAAGCCCCTGAGTAAAGGGTTCCATAATTTCTCCTGAAGTAAAGGGGTGGCTATCAGTCGCCATTGCGAATAGCACAAATGCATGTTGAGTCCGTGGACACACTCTCTGCTATAAGCTAAATGTTTTGGTTATCCCGAAGGAACGCATATTCTTCTTTACATCATTTTACCGTCTGCCTATAGTCAAAAAAAGCGTCTTCTTTAATAAATTCATTGAACTCAGTGCGTTATTACATTCTTGTCAGAAACAGCCTGACAAGGGATGCAGTACGTCGATGACAGGATTAACAGCAGGCTATTATGTCTAAAGCAGCAATTGTTATTCATGGTGGTGCCGGCGCTATCACGCGCTCCGCTATGAGTGCCGAACAGGAAGTGGAATATCGTTTATCTCTTGAGATGATTTTATCTACTGGTCAGGCAATTCTGGCTGACGGGGGAAGTGCGCTTGATGCGGTAACTGAAGCCGTACGGCTTCTGGAAGAGTGCCCTTTGTTCAATGCTGGCAGAGGTGCCGTTTTCACCTCTGCAGAAACTCATGAGCTTGATGCGAGTATTATGGAGGGTAAATCCCGTCAGGCGGGTGCAGTTGCGGGGGTATGGCATATACGAAATCATATTCTGGCAGCACGTGCGGTAATGGAACACAGTCCTCATCTGCTACTGATTGGCGAAGGCGCCGAGATCTTTGCCCGCGAATCGACTCTTGAGATGGTGGAAAATAGTTTTTTTCCACACCGGAACGTTTGGTTCAGCTCCGGCAGGCGAAGCAGGCAGATGTTGTGCAGCTTGATCATACGGCATTACCTGCAGCACAGAAAATGGGTACCGTCGGCGCAGTGGCACTCGACAGTTGCGGTAATCTGGCCGCGGCTACCTCAACAGGTGGAATGACCAACAAAAAAGTCGGGCGAGTGGGTGACTCTCCATTAATTGGCGCTGGCTGCTATGCTGATAACCAGACCGTTGCCGTTTCCTGTACTGGTACAGGAGAAGCGTTTATACGTTTGTCTGCCGCATATGATATCCATGCCATGATGGCCTACGGCGGGTATGGTTTACAGCAGGCCTGCGAGGTGATGGTGAATCAGAAATTGCCCTCGCTAGGCGGCAGTGGTGGGTTGATTGCGATCGACAGTCACGGTAACGTCGCGCTGCCTTTTAATAGCGAGGGAATGTACAGAGGCTATGCTTATGTGGGCAGTGAGCCAATTGTCGCTATCTATTCATCGTAACAGAAGGGGAGATGATGACCCGCAGTTCAATTTTGTCTCCTGAATCAATGCTCTCTGTGAAGGCATTAAGCGTCAGTTTTCGACAACATCAACAGGTCATTCAGGCCGTAAATACTCTCTCTTTTGAAGTAAAGAAGGGAGAAACGCTGGCGATTGTCGGTGAGTCTGGCTCAGGAAAATCAGTAACGTCGCTGTCGCTGATGCGGCTTATCGAGCAGGGTGGGGGGACTATCGATCACGGAGAAATCTGGCTGCGCCGGCGCGACGATACTCTGGTGAATATGGTTGAAGCATCTGTTACGACATTGCGCCGAATCCGCGGTGGGGATATGGCCATGGTATTTCAGGAGCCAATGACCTCATTAAATCCGGTATTTCCGGTTGGTGAGCAGATTGCCGAATCTGTTCGTCTGCACCAGAGAAAAGATCATCAGGCGGCACGCGTCGAAGCACTGCACATGCTGGATCTGGTCAGGATGCCTGATGCCAGAGGTGTTTATACCCGCTATCCTCATCAACTCTCAGGGGGACAACGGCAGCGTATCATGATTGCAATGGCCATCTGTTGTCGTCCTGGTATGCTGATTGCTGATGAGCCAACCACGGCACTGGATGTCACCGTTCAGGCGCAAATTCTGCAATTAATACGCGAATTACAACAAGAGCTGCAGATGGGGGTGTTGTTCATCACCCATGATATGGGAGTGGTGGCTGAGATTGCTGATCGGGTATTGGTCATGCAGCATGGCAACCAGGTTGAAAGTGCAACCTCAGAAAAGCTTTTTTCCGCGCCACAGCAACCTTACACACAAGCATTGCTCGCTGCGATTCCTCGTCCTGGCGCAATGAAAGGAACGCTCTACCCACAATATTTTCCACTGCCTGGTGAGTCGCAACAACCAGGTATCCAGCATGATACCGTACTGCACTCGGGATCTCCATTGCTCGAGGTCCGCGGATTAGTCACTCGTTTTCCCCTGCGTGGCGGAATACTGAATCGGGTCCAGCGCTGTGTGCATGCAGTGGAAATATAAGTTTTTATCTCAGGCAGGGTGAAACACTCGCACTGGTCGGAGAGTCCGGGTGTGGTAAATCAACCACTGCGCGTGCACTGCTCAGACTGGTTGAGAGCCAGGCAGGGGAAATTTACTTCTCTGGTCAGCGGATTGATACGCTGAGTGCTGCGGAGTTTGCACCTCTTCGACGGGATATTCAGCTGGTTTTTCAGGATCCATATGCATCACTCGATCCACGTTTGACTATCGGTTTCTCAATTATGGAGCCTTTGCTGATTCATGGTATGGCGACAGGCAAAGCGGCGGAAAAACGTGTGGCTGAATTATTGGTTAGGGTAGGTTTATTACCTGAGCATGCCAGCCGCTACCCACATGAATTTTCAGGCGGTCAACGGCAACGCATCTATATTGCTCGTGCCTTAGCCTTGCAGCCAAAACTGATCATTGCTGATGAGTCAGTCTCAGCACTTGATGTCTCTGTGCAGGCGCAAATCATTAATCTGTTACTTGATTCACAGAGAGAGACAGGGGTCGCACTGTTGTTTATCTCTCACGATATGGCGGTGGTTGAGCGTATAAGCCATCGTGTTGCCGTGATGTATCTTGGGCAAATCGTTGAAACCGGCAGCCGACAGGCAGTATTTGAAAATCCACAACACCCTTATACACGCCAACTGATGGCAGCTGTGCCGATTGCTGATCCTGGCCGCCGGAGGCAGACGAAAGTCATGATCTCGCAGGATGTCCCGTCGCCGGTACGCGCTGTGGGAGACTCGCCGGAAATTGTCCAGTTAATTGAAGTTGAACAGGGTCACTATGTTGCACATCACGATAAGGGCTGACAGGCCCTTAACTTTGTTATCACACATACGGAGAACAATATGATGATCAGAACGAGCAAAGTTATCGCACTGGCAGGTGTGATCGCTGGCAGTATGGCATTACCGGTATGGGCGGCGAAAGATGCCGTGATTGCTGTTGGTTCGAACTTCACCACACTTGATCCCTATGATGCGAACGACACGTTATCACAAGCGGTGGCGAAATCGTTTTATCAGGGCTTATTTGGTTTTGATAAAATGATGAAACTGGAACCCGTACTGGCTGAAGGGTATCAGGTGAGCGGGGACGGCATAATTTACACGATCAAGTTACGTCAGGGGATTACTTTTCAGGATGGAACGCTGTTTAACGCTGATGCCGTGAAGGTCAATCTGGATCGTGCCAGTAATCCGGAAAATAAACTTAAGCGCTACAATCTGTTCAAGTCTATCAGTGCCACTGAGGTTGTTGATCCTTACACCGTGAAAATTACCCTCAGGCAGCCTTTCTCGGCGTTTATTAACACACTCGCCAGTCCGGCAGCCGCGATGATCTCACCAGCAGCCTTGAAAAAGTATGGCAAAGATATTGGTTTTCATCCTGTGGGTACCGGTCCCTACGAATTCGTCGCCTGGAACCAGACTGATTATGTCAAAGTACAAAAGTACCCAGGTTACTGGAAATCCGGCTATCCAAAGCTTGATTCAATCACCTGGCGCCCGGTTGTGGACAACAATACCCGTGCAACTATGTTACAGACCGGGGAAGCCAATTTCGCATTTCCGGTTCCTTATGAGCAGGCTGCTTTATTAGAAAAAAATCCGCAGATTGATTTAGTCAGCTCACCTTCCATCATGCAGCGTTACATCAGTATGAATGTCACGCAGAAGCCTTTTGATAACCCGAAAGTACGCGAAGCATTGAATTATGCCATCAACCGTCAGGCGCTTATCAAAGTCGCCTTTGCTGGCTATGCAACCCCGGCTACGGGGATTGTGCCCGAAGCCATCGCCGGGGCACAGCAGTATCCGGCAATCAAATATGATCCGGCTAAAGCGCGCGAGTTATTAAAGGAAGCGGGTTATCCAGAGGGTTTCTCAACCACCTTATGGTCTTCTCATAACCACAGTACTGCGAAAAAAGTGTTGCAGTTTACTCAGCAGCAACTGGCGCAGGTTGGTGTCAAAGTCACACTGACAGCCATGGATGCCGGACAACGTGCTGCAGAAGTCGAGAGTAAAGGGCAAAAAGAGAGTGATGTAAGGATGTTCTACACTGGCTGGTCGGCTTCAACGGGTGAGGCAAACTGGGCACTCACTCCTTTGTTCGCTACCGACTCCTGGCCACCTGCAATTTTTAATACGGCATTTTACAGTAATTCACAGGTGGACAGTGATCTGGCACAGGCATTGCGCACCACTGATAATCAAGAGAAAACCGCACTTTATAAAGATGCGCAGGATCGTATCTGGCATGATCAACCCTGGATACCATTGATCGTGGAGCGGCTGGTCTCTGCCAATACTAAAAACCTCACCGGTTTTTATGTGATGCCAGATACATCGTTCAATTTTGATGATGCTGATATGCAGTAGTGACATCGCCCTGTCTGCCAGTCGCAGGCAGGGATGACGGACTATTTATGCTGAGTTATATCGTAAAACGATTGTTGGGGCTAATCCCCACACTGCTTATTGTCGCTGTGGTGGTTTTCTTGTTTGTCCATCTGTTGCCTGGTGATCCTGCGCGACTGATTGCCGGACCTGAAGCCGATGCAACAGTGGTTGAGTTGGTGCGTCAAAATTTGGGGCTGGATAAACCATTGCCAGTGCAGTTTTGGCACTATATCAGCCACGCCGTACAAGGTGACTTTGGATTATCAATGGTGTCACGACGTCCGGTGATTGATGAAATTGCCAGTCGTTTCATGCCGACTTTCTGGTTAACGCTGGGAAGTATGTTTTGGGCTGTTATTTTCGGAATGGCCATAGGGCTGACTTCAGCCATATGGCGTAATCGATGGCCAGACAGAGTCGGAATGACGCTTGCCGTTTCGGGCATCTCATTTCCCGCTTTTGCCCTGGGTATGCTTCTGCAGCAGCTTTTTTCGGTAGAGTTGGGCTGGTTGCCTTCTGTGGGAGCGGGTAGCTGGCAACACTATATTTTACCGTCATTTACCCTGGGAGCAGGGGTCGCGGCAGTGATGGCACGTTTTACCCGTGCTGCCTTCGCTGATGTTATCCAGGAAGATTACATACGTACAGCCCGAGCCAAAGGGGTCAGTGAGTTTTTTGTCATTATGAAACATGGGCTACGTAATGCCATGATCCCGGTTGTCACGATGATGGGCTTGCAGTTTGGTTTTTTGCTTGGTGGATCAATTGTCGTGGAAGTGGTTTTTAACTGGCCTGGCCTGGGACGTCTGTTAGTTGATTCTGTTGAAATGCGTGATTATCCGGTATTGCAGGCACAGGTATTGTTATTCTCCCTGGAGTTCCTGCTGATCAACCTTATTGTGGATGTACTCTACGCCTTGATTAATCCTGCTATCCGTTATCGGTGAATAAGATGATAAAAAACTGGCGACGTCGGGCAGCACTTTCTGCAATGCCGCTACTTGATGCCCGATCTATTCGTACCCCCTGGCATGAGTTCTGGCGAGGTTTTCGCCAGCAGCATCTCGCCTTAATGGCGGGAGGCTTCCTGGTGTTATTACTGTTGGTGGCTCTGCTTGCACCCTGGCTGGCCCCCTTCGATGCGGAGAACTATTTCAATTATGACCGCCTGAATCAGGGGCCTTCGTTATTGCACTGGTTTGGTGTGGATGCATTGGGTCGTGACATTTTCAGTCGGGTGTTATTAGGTGCCCGCGCTTCACTTTTTTCGGGTGTAGTCTCTGTTGCCGCAGGAGGTCTTATCGGCGCGGCGCTGGGGTTGCTGGCTGGCTATTATGAAGGACGCTGGGATCGTGTAGTGATGCGAATCAGTGATGTACTGTTTGCGTTTCCGGGGATTTTACTGGCGATTGCAATTGTGGCCATTCTGGGTAAAGGGATGATCAATGTGGTGATTGCCGTGGCTATTTTCAGTATTCCTGCTTTTGCCCGCCTGGTAAGGGGCAATACACTGGTACTGAAACGCATGACTTTTATCGAGTCAGCAAAAAGTATGGGGGCTTCGGATGTGACGATTATGTTACGTCATATTTTACCAGGGACTTTATCGGCGATAGTGGTCTATTTTACGATGCGTATCGGAACGGCGATAATCAGTGCTGCCAGTCTCTCATTTCTCGGCCTGGGAGTTCAGGCTCCGACCCCTGAATGGGGTGCAATGTTGAATGATGCTCGTTCAGACATGGCGCTGGCGCCACATATTGCCTTGTTTCCCGGGGCTGCTATTTTTCTAACGGTACTTGCGTTTAATTTACTGGGGGATGGTCTGCGTGATGCGCTCGATCCCCGACAGAAAGTATAATGGCACCGCCAGCGTTCAATTCGCCGGCGGTCCGGGTGAGATCAGATGACAGATGCCCATAAATCATATTCATCTGCATGTTCGACGCGTACCCGGAGAATGTCTCCTGGCTTAACCGAAGTTTCACCGTTCAGATAGACGGCTCCATCAATTTCAGGCGCGTCGGCCATACTTCTGCCGATAGCGCCTTCATCGTCAACTTCATCAATGATCACCAGGATAGTACGTCCTACTTTCTCCTGCAGACGTTCAGCAGAAATTTTTTGTTGTAATGCCATAAAGCGGTCGTAACGTGCCTCTTTGACCGCTTCACTCACCTGATCAGCCAACGTATTCGCGGTAGCCCCTTCGACCGGGCTGTATTTAAAACAACCAACTCTGTCCAGGCGGGCAGCCTGCAGGAAGTCGAGCAATAGCTGGAAATCTTCTTCCGTTTCGCCAGGGAAACCGACAATGAAAGTAGAGCGCAGGGTCAGCTCAGGGCATATTTCGCGCCAGCGATGGATACGTTCCAGGGTACGTTCCACTGAACCCGGTCGTTTCATCAGTTTTAATATGCGCGGGCTGGCATGTTGCAGAGGGATATCCAGGTAAGGCAGTATTTTACCTTCTGCCATCAATGGAATGACGTCATCGACATGTGGATAGGGATAGACATAGTGCAGACGCACCCATACACCCAGCCGCGACAGTTGTTCACATAAGCTGTACATACTGCTTTTCACTGGTTGTCCATTCCAGAACCCGGTGCGATGTTTGACATCAACGCCATAGGCCGAGGTGTCCTGTGAAATGACCAGTAACTCTTTCACACCGGCTTCCACCAGCCGTCGTGCTTCATCAAGTACCTCACCAACCGGACGGCTATCAAGATCGCCTCGCATAGAAGGAATGATACAAAATGTACAGCGGTGATTACAGCCTTCGGAAATTTTCAGATAAGCATAATGACGAGGTGTTAATTTCACACCCTGTTCAGGAACCAGACTGGTATACGGATTATGCGCTGGCTTCGGGACATAGCGATGGACATGGGACAGAACCTGCTCATAGCTGTGTGGTCCGGTGATTTCCAATACTTTAGGATGGACTTCGCGAATTTGGTTCTCTTTCGCGCCGAGACAACCCGTGACAATCACTTTTCCATTTTCGTTCAGTGCTTCACCAATCGCCTCCAGTGATTCCTGTACCGCACTGTCAATAAAGCCGCAGGTGTTAACGATGACAATTTCTGCATCATTGTAGCGCGGAACGACATCATACCCTTCAGTGCGCAGTTCGGTGAGGATACGCTCTGAATCAACGAGATTTTTCGGGCAACCGAGCGAAACAAAACCCACTCTCGGTGCCATGGTTATATTTTCTGACATTGCTTTTTCCAGTTTACTACTACTTTTTGTGCGGGATTCTACCGGGGAAGTGGATAAATTTATAGCGGAAGATGATTTGACCATCCTGCACCTACTGATGACAATCAGATAACCATAGTCAGAGAGTCTCTGATTGTCATGAGGATGCGTACTCAGAACCGGAAATACCCGATCAATTGCGTACCCATCCTTTGCGGATGGCCAGTGCAAAAACTGTTCGGTAGCTGCGTGAAGCGAATGTCAACAACCGGGTACCGAAAGAGAGCCAGGTAAAAGCTGCCAGCAGACAGGAGAGTAACCCCACTAATAGCGCACCGAGCATATCAAGTGGCCAGTGCACGCCCAGATAGATACGTGACCAGGCAATCACCATTCCGACAGACAGCAGAATCATCCCGGACCAAAAACGGTGCCACAATAAGAAAGCCATCGAAAAGGTAAAAATTATCGTGCCATGATCACTCGGATAAGAGTAATCGGCAGCATGAGCCAGAAACTGGTGTCCTATTCCTTCGGCAAAAGGGCGGGGGTGCGGGAATAATGTGCCAATACACCATGAAATAAACATGGCGTAAACCAGAGCAATAACGGTTTTCAGCACTAAGCTGCGTTGATTTTCCAGCTGCCGTTGTGGTCCCCATAGCCAAAGCACAACGATAAGGATGGGGACGATTGCTATCATATCACGGGCAAAGAAGCGTGCCAGCGCCAGCATGCCAGCAGGTGAAGAGGGCGTTGCATTGATCAGGATAAACAGTTGTTGATTAAGCGAATCCAGCATTACCGGCCCCCAACAGCTGACAACAGCAGTAAGTAATATTGACCTCTCGAAACGTCAGGCGAAAAAAAAGTCGCACTATGCGGGGCAGAAAAGGGTAATAACAACATAACCATATTCATCTTTTATCATGTGATGCAATCAGAGTACTCCAGAGCGCCTAAGATAACCTTAAACAGTATCTGAACCACTGTTTTAAACCGACCATCTATAAAGAAAAAAACCCGCTGGTCATCAGACCATCGGGCTCCACAATAAAGGGATTTCAAAGAAAAGCAGTGGCACTTATTATGACTGTCGCTGTGAAAAAAAGTTCGTTTCTTTCCAAAAAAATTTTCACCGCGGGCAAATCACATTGGCCAGATAATGACGATAAGGGTACCGGCCAGGGTCAGTAACACATTAGCGATAGCATAAGTCCCTGCATAACCGAGAGCAGGGATATTACTGCGAGCGGTTTCACTGATGATCTCCATCGCTGGAGCACAGGTACGAGCCCCCATTATGGCACCGAACAGTAATGCCCGGTTCATCTTTAACACCCAGATGCCGAACAGGAAACTGATCAGCACGGGTAGCAAACTGATTACAATCCCGGAAGCGAGCATCATAATTCCCACATCACCCATTCCATGTGAAAGCCCGCTACCCGCACTCAGGCCAACACCAGCCATGAAAACCATCAGGCCAAACTCTTTGACCATGGTCAGCGCCCCCTGCGGTATGTAGCCAAAAGTAGGATGGTTGGCACGCAGAAAGCCCAGCATGATACCTGCAAACAGCAGACCTGCCGCATTTCCAATGCCGACGTTGAAACTGCTGAACTGGAAGGTGACCATACCAATCATCAGGCCAATAATGAAAAAAGCACAAAATGCCAGCAGATCTGTGACCTGACTATGAATAGAGATAAATCCGATACGATCTGCGACTGATTTCACCCGTCTGGCTTCACCACTGATATGTAAAATATCCCCCTTATTCAGGATGATATTGTCATCAATCGGCATCTCTATCTGGCTGCGTACCACACGGTTAAGAAAACAACCGTGATCAGCAAGTTTGAGCTGGCTAAGTTTACGGTTAACAGCATTATTATTTTTGACCACAATTTCTTCGTTTATGATGCGCATATCAAGCAAATCACGGTCAAATACCTCTTTGCCATTGCGAAACGAGGGGTCTAGCCGCGAGTGAGCATCAGGATAACCGACTAACGATATCTCATCACCTTCCTGCAAAATGGCATCACCATCGGGGTTCGCTAAGATACCGTTGCGGCGGATACGTTCGATGTAGCAGCCTGTTTTCCGATAGATACCCAGTTCACGCAGATTTTTTCCTCCTGTCCATTCGACGAGCTCAGGACCAACCCGATAAGCACGAATTACAGGGAGGTAAACTTTGCGTTGACTGTCAGGATCAAGACCTCTTTCTCGCGCAATTTGTTGTGCGCTGGTGGAGAGGTCCTGATGCTGTAGCTTGGGCAGATAGCGTGCGCCAAGAATTAAACTGACCAGTCCTATCAGGTAGGTTAGTGCATAGCCGAGACTAAGATTGTTTTGCGCATCAGTGAGAGCTTGTCCTGAATGCAAAGTCTGGCGCAGAGTATCACCAGCACCAACCAGTACGGGTGTAGAGGTCATCGATCCCGCCAGCATACCGGCCGTGAGGCCAATGTCCCAGCCAAACAGTTTGCCGAGTCCAAGAGCGATGATCACAGCGCTACCCACCATCACCAATGCAAGCATCAAATAATTTTTACCATCGCGAAAAAAAATCGAGAAAAAATTTGGGCCGGCTTCAATGCCAACACAAAAAATAAACAACATAAAACCAAGGCTTAATGAATCGGTGTTGATGTCAAAATGTTGCTGGCCAAGTAGCAGAGAAACGACCAAAACACCAATAGAGTTACCAAGTTGGATCGGACCGAGACGAATTTTCCCAAGACAAAGGCCCAGAGAGAGAACAGCGAAAAGCAATAAAAAATCATTATTTTTTAACAATTCTGATATATCTATATTCACTTTGCTAACTTCTCATTAACAACCAACACATTGAAAAAAAAGGCCTTTGTGCTAAGCTTATCGGCGGATTGCATGGGTATATTCTTAAACAGGCTATTTCACTTAAGATAAAAAAACTGGACAGAGCTAGTTTAAACGCTTAGACGTTGTTCAGCCAGCAAAAGCCACATTTAGTTCGTTCACTTTCATTTTGTTTTGCCATAGGGGAAAACGAAGAGGAGGTTATTTGAACAGCCGACACAAAAATCTCCGGGAGAAAATCCGATGAAGTTTCAAAGGATGTCCAGGAAAAGCGTGTTAGTCTGCTTTGCGCTTTATTGCATCGTTTTTTTGATGGTTCGTTTAGAAATGGAAGGTGAAAGTACTTTTCGCACCCAGACACGACTCGAGTTACTGATGTTCGTGCTTCCAGGCGCCATTACAGCACTTACGGCGCGCACTAAACCACTCAGTGTGGCACTGTCTGGCGCGTTACTGGCTTCTCCATTTTGCCTGGTGGTGCTGTTTTTGCAGTTTAAGGATGACTTCACCTTTCTTCTGCAGGAGTTTGCTTTTGTCACCAGCGCTATCTTCTGGTGTGGTTCAGGGGCGATGTTAATTATGTTAGGGAAATTGTTCCTGGCCCAGTTACATAAGCGATACTGACCTGTCCGAACAGAATAAGAGCCGCAGATTGTGGCTCTTATTCCGGCATCTTTACCCTCATCTACACTATATCTTCATCTTCTTTGTTTCTCAAACCTCACAGACAGTGCAAGCACGTGTACGGCCAGTGGCAACCTGGAACCTGTTAAGTAAACACGGAAACTCTCCCGCCATCAGTTCACCAGTCTGCTGGTTATTAAGTTTGTATGGCGGTAATCAGTGTCACCACGTTATGATAACGTGATACAGAGGGAAGATGGCTCGGGTGCGTCAGCCAGCAGGGACGTGATGTTTGCACGCTTCAGGAATTGATATGAATAGAACAATAGAGTTACTTTGTGCTCATCGCTCTATACGCGCATTTACTGACCAAACAATAAGCGAGCGCTTATGTCAGTCGATACTGACCGCAGCTCAATCCGCTTCCAGTTCTAGTTTTCTTCAATGCTCATCCATCATTCGTATTACCGATGCCTCACTACGTGAACCTTTTGCGGAACTGGCAGGCGGGCAGCACTATATTGAACAGGCTGCCGAGTTTTGGGTGTTTTGTGCTGATTTCAATCGTCACCAGCAAATATTTCCAGCGGCACGTTTAGGCATGGCCGAACAGTTGCTCTTAGGGTGTGTGGATACAGCGATGATGGCCCAGAATGCGCTTATTGCCGCGGAATCTGCCGGACTGGGTGGGGTATTTATTGGCGGCATACGTAATGATATTGCTGAGGTGACACGTTTACTCAGGTTACCTCAATTTGTGTTACCCCTGTTCGGGCTGTGTCTCGGCCGGCCGGATCAGCATCCTGAGCATAAACCCCGCCTGCCTCTGAGCATGCTGGTGCATGAAAATCACTATCAGGCAGTGAATGAATGCACTCTGGCTGAGTACGATCAGGCATACCGGCATTATCTTAGCTCACGTGCAACCCACCAGCGATCAGAGAGCTGGAGTGAGCACATTACGGCTGCTTTATTAAGGGAGAGCAGGCCTTTTATGCTTGACTACCTGCACCAGCAAGGGTGGATTATTCAGTAAGCGATTGCACGGAGCAAAATGTGGAAATTTCAATACTTTCCCGGGATAAAAATCTGTACTCTTGCCGACGCCTGGCTGATGAGGGCAGGGCTTCCGGTCATACACTCGATATAATTGATCCACTCTCCTGCTATATGGACATTAACTCGAGTTCACCGGCTGTACATTACCGCGGCCAGCAGTTGGCGTATTATGATGCAGTCGTTCCCCGTATCGGTACTGCAGTAACTTTCTACGGAACAGCAGTATTACGCCAGTTTGAAGTATGCGGCAGTTATCCACTCAATCAGTCGCTGGCGATCACCCGAGCCAGAGATAAATTACATGCACATCAGTTGCTTGCCGGTGCAGGCATTGCTATGCCTTTGACCGGTTTTGCGCACTCTCCCGATGATACCAGTGATGTGATTGATCGGGTCGGAGGTGCACCTCTGGTGGTGAAACTGGTTGAAGGCACACAGGGCATTGGAGTGGTACTGGCAGAAACGCGTCAGGCAGCGGAAAGTGTCATTGATGCGTTTCGTGGGCTCAATGCCCATATACTGGTGCAGGAATTCATTAAGGAAGCACACGGCAGGGATATTCGTTGCATGGTGATTGGTGGGGAGGTGGTTGCCGCGATAGAGCGTGAGGCCAAAGAGGGTGATTTTCGTTCAAATTTGCACCGTGGTGGCAATGCCAGACAGATTAACATTACTTCCGAAGAGCAGTCGATAGCTCTTGCCGCCGCCGCTACTTTAGGTATAGATGTCGCCGGGGTCGATCTGTTGCGTTCCCGGCGTGGGCCATTAGTGATGGAGGTCAATGCTTCGCCCGGATTGGAAGGGATTGAAAAGATTACCGGGCTTAATATTGCTGCTATGATGATAGAATGGATTGAGCTTCAGGCACAGTCACGTATTTCTCTGAAAAATGAGGGATAATTATTATTTGCCAGAGATTATTTTTTTTCTATTTCGCATCAGCCGAAAGGCGGTATCGAGGGTAAGAGAGCTACATTATGGATTCACTGATCATTCCTGATATTGAGTTATTGCGTCACTGGCTGGATCAGCAAGGTATTGTCTGGTTTGAATGTGATTCGTGTCAGGCGTTGCATTTACCTCATATGCAAAATTATGAAGGGATTTTCGATGCTAAGCTCGATCTGGTGGACAATGTTGTCCTATTCTCAGCGCTGGCCGAAGTAAAACCCACGGCTTTAATTCCTTTGGTCGCTGATCTCTCGCAAATTAACGCCAGCTCTCTGACAGTGAAGGCTTTTCTCGATATTCAGGATGATAACCTGCCCAAATTGATAGTCTGTCAGTCACTTTCTGCTTCTGCCGGACTGGCTGAACAGCAATTCATTCATTTTATGCGCGAAAGTGAAAAACAGATCTCTATGATCATTTTGGAAGCAGCAGCGAACCATTTACTTATTTCGCAAGGTGATGACCAGCATACTGTTGAAGAGAGCGCATTTCGCTTTCATTAAATAGCATCAATCGAAACCCAACTTAATTCTGCCAGAACCGCTCACCTCTTTGTTCCTGTATCCATTAACATCTGCAATCATCGGGGTTTCAGATGTTAACAATTTTTTCCTGAAAGGCTGGCCTCGGAGCACAGAGAAAGTTATGCTTTCCCGGCCAAGTGTAGAAGCAGAGTCAAGCAACAGAATGACTGTTTTTCACAGCAGCGATATGCGCTGAAAGAGTGTCAGCGCGCCCGTCATTGCGACTATTCAGTCGTTATTGCCTGTTTCGGAGGAAAAACCAATATGTCAGTTGAAAAGAAAAAATGGTTATCATGTGCGATTGCTTCGCTGTTGATTGCTTTCTCTGCCAGTAGCAACGCCGCTGAAAAAACATTACATGTCTATAACTGGTCCGATTATATCGCGCCGGAAACAGTGCCTGATTTCGAAAAACAGAGTGGCATTAAAGTTGTTTACGATGTATTCGATTCAAATGAAGTACTGGAAGGTAAATTAATGGCCGGAAGTACCGGTTATGATGTGGTCGTGCCTTCATCCAGTTTTCTTGCCCGACAGCTGCAGTCTGACGTTTTTCAGCCGCTGGATAAAAGTAAACTGCCCAATTATAAAAATCTCGATCCAGAGATAATGAAGAAACTGGAAGAGCATGACCCTGGCAATAAATACGCGATCCCCTATCTCTGGGCGACAACTGGTATTGGTTATAATGTTGATAAGGTGAAAGCAATACTTGGTAAAGATGCCCCCGTCGACAGCTGGGATTTAGTGTTAAAACCAGAAAATCTTGAAAAACTGAAAAGCTGTGGGGTCTCTTTTCTTGATGCTCCGGAAGAGATTTTTGCCACTGTGCTGAATTATCTGGGAAAAAATCCTAACAGCAGTGATGGTAAAGATTATACGGGGGCTGCGACTGATCTGTTATTGAAGCTACGGCCATCAATCCGTTATTTCCACTCATCTCAATATATTAATGATCTGGCAAATGGCAATATCTGTGTCGCCATTGGCTGGGCTGGCGATATACTGCAGGGTAAAAATCGTGCAGCAGAAGCGAAAAATGGTGTCAATATAGCTTATACCATTCCTAAAGAAGGAGCGCTGGCATTCTTCGATACTATTGCTATTCCAAAGGATGCGAAAAATCTTGATGAAGCTTATCAGTTTATCAATTACCTGCTTGAACCGCAGGTTATCGCCACAATGTCCAACAAAACATTTTATGCCAACGGTAACAAAGCCTCACTGCCGTTGATCAATGCTGATATTCGCAATAATCCTGGAATTTTCCCAACGGAAGAGACAATGAAAAAGCTCTTCGTTCTTAAGGTCCAGGATCCTAAACTTGACCGTATTCGTACCCGAGCCTGGACTAAAGTCAAAACCGGGAAATAATCCGTTAACTACTGCTCTTATCCTGTCAGTTGCGTTTGTTCTCACGCACCTGACAGGCTGACCATTCTTCTCCTGGAGAGCTGATACAGTGAGTGATGCAATAACGCGTACGCCGCAAAACGCAGGTAATGCCCTGTCTCCTTTATTAGAAATACATAATCTGACTAAAGCGTTCGATGGTCAGAATGCAGTGGATGACATCAGTCTGACTATTTACCGGGGAGAAATTTTTGCTCTGCTGGGCGCGTCAGGATGTGGTAAGTCAACGCTGCTGAGGATGCTGGCTGGTTTTGAACAACCTACATCCGGGAAAATTGTGCTGGACGGTCAGGATCTTTCTCATGTTCCACCCTATCAACGACCAATTAACATGATGTTTCAGTCTTATGCTCTTTTCCCTCATATGAGCGTAGAGCAGAATATCGCTTTTGGTTTGAAACAGGACAAGCTGGCGGCTGCAGAGATCAGTGACCGGGTAGCTGAAATGCTCTCATTGGTGCACATGAGTCACTTTGCTAAGCGTAAACCACATCAGCTTTCGGGTGGTCAACGACAACGCGTTGCTTTGGCGCGCAGTCTGGCAAAACGTCCCAAGTTACTTTTGCTGGATGAACCGATGGGCGCGCTGGATAAAAAGTTGCGTGATCGTATGCAGCTTGAAGTGGTTGATATTCTTGAACGTGTCGGTGTGACTTGTGTAATGGTAACGCATGATCAGGAAGAGGCCATGACCATGGCCGGACGCATCGCGATTATGAACCAGGGGAAATTTGTTCAGATTGGTCAACCTGAAGAGATCTACGAACATCCCACCACACGTTACAGTGCTGAGTTTATCGGTTCAGTGAATGTGTTCAGCGGGTTATTACGCGACCGTCAGCAGGACGGACTGGTGATTGACAGTCCTGGACTGATGAATCCCCTGAAAGTTGATTGTGATGAATCGGTGGCCGAGGGAATTCCTGTTCATGTCGCGCTGCGTCCTGAAAAAATCATGCTCACCGACAGGGTACCTGATGATGGTTGTAATTATGCCCGGGGGGAGGTCGTTCATATTGCTTATCTTGGCGATCTGTCTGTTTACCATGTACGTTTGCGTAGTGGTCAGATGATCAGCGCACAATTGCAAAACGTGCGGCGCTTTCGCAGTGATGCTCCAACCTGGGGAGATGAGGTATTGCTCTCCTGGGATGCGGACAGTTGTGTGGTATTGACAGTTTAGGGGAAATTATCAGATGGCTCACTACCCTGTTCAAAGCACAAAACAGCAACCTGACTCAGGTAAGCTGCAGCGGGGACTGGCGATGTTTTCCATGCGCTACGGCCGCACTATTGTGATTTTACTGCCTTATTTATGGCTGTTTTTACTTTTTTTACTGCCTTTTTTAATTGTACTCAAAATCAGTTTTGCCGAGATTGCCAGAGCGATCCCTCCTTACAGCGAAATACTGAACTGGGGTGATAATCACCTGACAATAGATATTAATATTGGCAACTATGTCACACTGACGGAAGATCCACTCTATTTCGATGCCTATTTGCATTCATTGTATGTTGCGGCCATTTCGACACTTTACTGTTTGCTGATTGGCTATCCGTTAGCCTGGGCGATTGCCCGCAGTGCACCTTCCGTACGTAATATATTGTTAATTTTAGTCATTGTCCCGTCATGGACCTCTTTTCTGGTCAGAGTTTATGCCTGGATGGGGCTACTCAACGACAATGGTGTTATCAACCAGTTTTTGCAATGGAGTGGACTGACAAATCAGCCAGTGACCCTGCTGCACACCGATTTTGCCGTCTATATAGGTATTATTTATTGTTACCTGCCTTTCATGGTATTGCCTATTTATACTGCGTTGATAAGGATTGATTATTCATTAGTTGAAGCGGCGATGGACCTTGGTGCCAGACCGTTGAAAACCTTTTTCAGTGTGATTGTCCCCTTAACGCGAGGCGGTATCATTGCCGGGTCGATGCTGGTTTTCATCCCCGCCGTTGGTGAGTATGTTATTCCGGAGTTATTGGGCGGACCGGACAGTATCATGATAGGCCGGGTAATCTGGCAGGAGTTTTTCAACAACCGTGACTGGCCGGTAGCTTCAGCACTGGCGGTAGTGATTTTGTTAATTTTAATCATGCCGATTGTCTGGTTCCACAAACATCAAAATAAACAACAAGGGGAAGGCGCGTGACTGGTATACCTGCTCAGCGATCATTAGGGAGGACATTGATCCTCACCTTTTCGTTTATTTTTCTCTATGCACCAATGTTGCTGCTGGTTATCTACTCATTTAATGGCTCGCAACTGACTGCGTGGGAGGGGTTCTCACTGCGCTGGTATCAGGTACTACTGGAGGATGACGCAATGATCCGGGCTGTGACCCTCAGCCTGAGTGTTGCCGCCTTATCTGCGACCGCAGCCTCGGTGCTGGGATTGCTGGCGGCAATTGCCATCGTGCGCTTTGGTCGTTTCAAAGGTTCGGGCGGCTTTGCGTTTATGCTCACTGCGCCGTTGGTGATGCCGGATGTGATTACAGGACTCTCCTTATTGTTGCTCTTTGTCTCTGCTGGCAAAGCCTTTGGCTGGCCTGCAGATAGGGGGATGCTCACTATCTGGCTGGCTCATGTGACCTTTTGTACCGCTTATGTTGCAGTGGTAATTAATGCTCGTCTGCGTGAAATGGATAGATCGATTGAAGAGGCCGCGATGGATCTGGGTGCAACTCCTCTGAAGGTCTTTTTTGTCATCACGGTGCCGATGATTGCTCCGGCAATTGTGACAGGCTGGCTCCTGGCGTTTACGCTCTCGCTGGATGATCTGGTGATCTCTAGTTTTGTCACAGGCCCTGGTGCAACAACATTGCCGATGCAGATTTTTGCTACTGTGCGTCGCGGTGTTAATCCTGAGATTAATGCACTGGCCAGCCTGATTTTACTGGTCGTTGGTATTGTGGGTTTCATTGCGTGGCGAATCATGGCGCATGAAGAAAAACAGCGTTTAAAATCGAAACATTCTGAGTAAAGGTAATACTCGCTCACCTCATGATTATCTTAACGGGCAGCATTGGCTGCCTTTGGCTAAAGCCTGATCGGTAATGATGACGGAGAGTGGTATACTGCTCTTTTTAATCGCGGAAGCTGTCATGCATTGTGAACTCTATGCTGCCGGGCGTTGCCGATCCTGCCAGTGGCTTGAACAACCCTATCCTCAACAACTCGAAAATAAACAACAGATGTTGCAGCAGGCGTTCGGCGATAAGTTGAAGTCACAATGGTTGCTTCCCCACGCTTCTGATGAAGTTGCTTTCCGTAATAAAGCAAAGATGGTGGTGAGTGGCAGTGTTGAACGACCGATCTTTGGTATTTTCAACCGTCAGGGAGAGGCTGAGGATCTGACAAGCTGCCCGCTTTATCCAGCCAGTTTCCAGCCTGTATTTACCGCACTTAAGCCTTTTATCGCCCGGGCAGGGTTAACCCCCTATAATATTTTGCGTAAACGCGGTGAGTTGAAATACCTGTTACTTACGCAGAGCAGCGTGGATGGCCAGTTTATGTTGCGGTTTGTTCTGCGCTCAACGGATAAACTGGCTAAACTTCGCGAAGCACTGCCTGAGCTGCAACAACAACTGCCACAGTTACGCGTTATCTCGGTCAATATACAGCCGGTACATATGGCTATTCTCGAAGGGGAAGAGGAAATCGTTCTCAGCGATGATGACACCTTGCCCGTACAACTCAATGATGTACCCCTTTTCCTTCAGCCGCGTAGCTTTTTTCAAACCAATACGAAGGTTGCCAGTGCGCTCTACCAAACTGCCCGCCAATGGGTGGGGGAATTATCAGTTCGCAGCATGTGGGATCTCTTTTGCGGAGTAGGGGGCTTTGGTCTGCACTGCGCAACACCAGATATGTCGTTAACCGGGATTGAAATTTCGGGGGAAGCGATAGCGTGTGCCACACGCTCAGCCTCAATGATGGGATTAACGCAAGTACAGTTTGCTGCGCTTGATTCCACTTCGTTTGCACAAGGTAAAGCGTCTGCTCCCGATCTGGTGCTGGTTAATCCTCCCCGGCGGGGGATTGGCCAAAAGCTTTGTGAAAAACTACAGCAGATTGCTCCGGCGTATTTACTTTACTCGAGTTGTAACCCGCAGACACTTGCCGCCGATTTACTCCATTTGACGGATTATCGGGTAGATAAAATTCAGCTTTTTGATATGTTTCCCCACACCTCACATGGTGAGGTGCTGGCATTACTCACTCACCACTGACAGCATTTCTTGCTGGTGTGAAGCTCAGGCGGCGTTACTGACGCCGCTCAAAAGCGAGAGCACGACGCTCTATCAGACGCATTGCGAAAGTCAAAAAGCCGTTAATGCACAGATAAATGATCCCCGCCGCACCAAATACAGCAGCATCGTAGGTGCGCCCATACAGCATCTGACTGTATCCCATCACATCCATCAGGGTAATAGTGAAAGCCAGCGAGGTGCTTTTAAATACTAATACCACTTCATTTGAGTAGGATGACAGCGACCGCTTAAATGCATAAGGGAGCAGAATCGCCAGAGTGCTTCTGCGTCCCATTCCGAGCGCAGCACATGACTGCCACTGTCCTGAGGGAATGGCTCTCACTGCGCCGTAGAATAGCTGAGTAGTATAGGCGGCACTGTTTAAGGAGAGTGCTGCTAATGCAGATAGCCAGGGCTCTGAAAGCCAGTGCCACAGCCAGGGAATTTGCTGCAGTGAGGTAAACTGGCCTGGACCATAGTAGATGAGGAAAATCTGCACCAGCAGCGGCGTGCCGGTGAACAGCGTAATATAGCCACGCACTAACTGACTCAGGATGATAATACGCAGAGAGAGAATCAGCGTGCAGACTCCGGCAAGAATCAGCGCTATTACAATAGAAACAACGGTTAGTATCAGGCTGGTGGGTAAGCCTTTGAGGATCTCAGGCAGGTACTGCAGCATTAGCTTCCTCCCTGCTGATAGTGTCGGGTTCGTGCGTCTATTCGCCGGATGATCTGTTGGCTGATCAGGGTAATAATCAGGTAAATCAGCGCGGCAATGAGATACCAGGTGAAGGGTGTTTGCGTACGTATGGCGATACTTTTTGTCTGGAGCATAATGTCATTAACACTGATTAATGAGACCAGCGCAGTATCTTTCAACAACACCAGCCACTGATTACTCAACCCAGGCAGTGCATGTTGCCACATTTGCGGAACAATTAAGCGGAAAAAAATAGCAGGCGTTGTCATGCCCAGAGCCTGTCCTGATTCCCATTGTCCCAGGGGGACTGCTTTCAGTGCCCCGCGCAGGGTCTGCGATGCATAAGCCGCATATAAAATCGATAATGCGATAACACCACACCAAAAAGGAGTGATATTGAAATTACCAACGTCCATTTGCACACGGAAAGAGAGCGACCCGAGGGGGAGTGTGAATCCTTCTGAAATCAACAAGATCAGTTGCGAGGAGCCTGCATAGATAAAAAGCACAACTAAAATCTCTGGCAACCCACGAAAAAAAGTCACCAGCAGCGTTGCTGTTAAAGCCAAAGGGCGAGAGCGTGCTGACTCCCAGACGGCGAATAACATCGCCAGTGCCAGGCCAAACACCAGTGATGATAAAGCAAGGCCGAGGGTTATCCCCGCGGCATTGAGAAGAGAAAGAAAAATATCCATTCAGTGATTACTGCTGAAACCATTTCTTATAGACAGCATCGTAAGTGCCGTCAGTTTTGATTTTTTCCAGTGCGTGGTTCAACTGGCCTTGTAGCTCAGTATTACCCAGACGTACTGCAATCCCTAGTCCTGCACCGAAGAAGGCTTTGTCCGTCACCTTATTGCCCAGCGCGGCCAGATTTGCGTTCTGTTGCAGCCAGTTATGCACCACAGCCGTATCACCAAATACTGCATCGATGCGACCATTTTTCAGATCAAGAATCGCGTTCTGATAGCTGTCGTATGGGACGGGGGTCACATCTGTCAATTTTTCTGTCAGGTATTTTTGATGGGTAGTACCATTTTGCACACCGATACGTTTGCCTTTAAGTTCTGCGATATCGGCAACTTTGCCTTTCTGGATGATAAATGAGGCTGAATTGTCATAGTAAGGCGCGGTGAAAGAGATCTGTTTTTCACGCTCGGCAGTGATATCCAGGCCGGCGATCACTGCGTCAAAACGACGGAACTTCAGACTTGGGATCAGACTGTCGAATGCCTGATTAGTGAATGTACATTCAGCCTTAATTTCTTTACATAAAGCATTGGTCAGATCGATATCGAAGCCCTGAATTTTATTATCAGCATCGACATATTCAAAAGGAGGATATGAGGCCTCAGTAGCGAAACGAATGGTTTCTGCTGGTGCACCCAGGCTAACGCTGGCCAGTATTGTAGCAAGTAAGATTTTTTTCATCATATTATCCTGCATTAATGCGATAAATAGTGGGCAAACGCGGTAGTTTGCGGTTGAGTAAAACGATCAGAACCACCTTGTTCGATGATGTGACCATTCTCCATATACACTACCTGGCTTGCCGTTTTACGTGCAACCTCTACCTCATGAGTGACAATCACCTGGGTGATATGAGTTTCAGCCAGTTCCTGGATAATGGTGACGATTTGAGCTGTAATCTCCGGGTCAAGCGCAGCCGTAGGTTCGTCAAAAAGTAATACTGCAGGTTCCATCATCAGTGCTCTGGCGATAGCAACCCGCTGCTGCTGGCCGCCTGACAGATGCAGGGGATAACGGTCGGCAAATTCGTTCAGACGTAAGCGTATCAGTAACTTTTTGGCACGCGCATGTGCTTCCTCTTTGCTGAGTCTGAGCACCCGGCAGGGAGCTTCAATCAGATTTTCAGTCACCGTAAGATGCGGCCAGAGGTTATATTGCTGGAACACCATGCCAACATCCTGACGCAATTGACGTATGTTTTGTTCATCAGGAGGAGAGCTAAACTCAAATGTCTTACCTGCTATTGAAAGCGTGCCTGAACGGGGCATTTCGAGCAGATTCAAAACGCGCAATAGCGAGCTCTTACCTGCGCCACTTGGACCCAGCAAAACCATGGTTTCGCCTGCCGGACAGTTGATCCGGATGTCAAACAGAGCCTGGTGAGCGCCGTAAAAACAGTTGATGCCGTTTAGTTGAATACTCATGCGTGAAAAATGAATAGCGAGTGATGAGGCGAATCTTAACGTTGATAGCATAGTTATGCAATCACTGCGCGTAAATTCCTGTCATCATGAGAAAATAATCACAAAAACGGCGAGGGAATAGCCTGTCAGTGGAGTGAGATATCGATTATCCTGCGGTAATAAGCAGGCTAGCCAGATGGCGTCGGGGTTGAGTTAAGGAGAGTGTCATATGTGGTATGGTGGATACTGGCAGAAGATGATCCTGTCCGGAGTGATTATGTTACTGATGGGGTGTACGCAATATCATTACCGGCATGAAACCGGCTATCGGGTAGATTTACGTCATCAGACTGATCATGCGCCTTCACGAATCAAAGTCATTGTACTGCATTATACGGCAGAAACACTGCCGGTTTCGCTGGCCTTGCTGAGGGGAGATCAGGTCAGTGCACACTATGTTATAGCCTCATCGCCAGAGCATGACTTTCAAACCGGGGAACCCACTGTTATCGGCATCGTGCCTGAGGATCAAGTCGCCTGGCACGCCGGGACCAGTTTCTGGCGCGGTGCGACACGGCTGAATGACACATCGCTGGGCATTGAGTTGGTAAACCAAGGACCGTTCATCCATGACGGCACACAGCACTGGGCGGCATATCCTCCTGCGCAGATAGCTGCACTGCTACCGTTGTTGAAGCAGTTAATTGCTCGTTATCAGATTGCCCCGGAAAATATTGTTGCCCACAGCGATATTGCCCCACAACGTAAACAAGACCCTGGTCCGGCTTTTCCCTGGCAGTGGCTGGCAGCGCAGGGCGTTGGTGCCTGGCCCAATGCGGAGTTGGTACAACAACACCTTGCGGGACGTGCAGCAGCATCACCAGTGGTAGAGAGTACATTGCTTAGCTTACTTGCACGGTACGGCTACGCTGTTACGCCTGAAATGAGCGCAAATGAAAGACGTAATGTTATCCGCGCCTTTCAAATGCATTTCAGACCCGCAAATTATAGTGGTATTGCAGATGCAGAGAGCGAAGCCATCGTCTGTGCATTACTGCAGCAGCAGAATCGCCAGCAATAGAGTTGGGGGGATTTCAACGTGGCCCCCCCCCGTATTGAGTTATTAACGTAACCAGTTGGTTTTTGCCAGATCAACAATTTCGTCACCGCGACCATTGATAATAGCGCGCAACATATACAGGCTGAAGCCTTTTGCTTGCTCAAACTGAATCTGCGGTGGCATGACCAGTTCTTCTTTGGCTGTCACAACATCCAGCAGAACGGGCCCCTCATGCGCCAGTGCGGTTTCGATTGCACTATCAAGCTCAGAAGCTTTTTCGACTCTGATGCCTTTGATACCACAGGCTTCGGCGATCGTGGCAAAATTAGGATTCGCCAGATCAGTGCCGTCAGTCAGAAATCCGCCAGCTTTCATCTCCATGGCAACGAAACCCAGTACACTGTTATTAAACACAGCCAGTTTGATGGGTAACTTCAACGGTGCGAGGGAAAGAAAATCCCCCATCAGCATACTGAATCCGCCATCCCCGCAAAGTGCAATAACCTGGCGTTTGCGGTCTACGGCTTGTGCGCCGATAGCCTGAGGCATAGCGTTTGCCATGGAACCATGGTTAAACGAACCAAGTAGCCTGCGCTGGCCATTCATTTTCAGATAACGTGCGGCCCAGACGGTGGGGGTGCCTACGTCACAAGTGAAAATAGCATCATCATTCGCATAGTGGCTGAGTTGCTGTGCCAGATACTGAGGGTGAATTGGCTGGATATCATTGACAGTGGCCAATGCGTCAAGCTCTTTGCGTGCCTTTGCATAATGCGTCAATGCCGTGTCGAGGAAGCGACGATCACTGTGTGTTTCCAGCTTCGGCAGTAAGTCAGCGAGACTGGATTTTATATCCCCCACCAGCGCCATATTCAGATGGCAGTGCGAACCTAAACTGCCTGGATTGATATCAATCTGAATAATTTTAGCCTCAGCAGGATAGAATGCCCGGTACGGGAACTGAGTACCTAACAGCAGCACAAGATCAGCTTCCATCATGGCATGATATCCGGAAGAAAAACCGATTAAACCGGTCATGCCGACATCGTAAGGATTGTCATACTCGAGATACTCTTTGCCGCGTAATGCGTGAACAATTGGCGCCTTGAGTGTTTCTGCCAGTTTTAGTACCTCTTCACGCGCATCTGCACAGCCACTGCCACACATCAAAGTGATTTTTTTTGCTGCATTAAGTTCAGTTGCCAGTTTTTCCAGCTCACTGTCACGCGGTTGAACTACAGGAGATTGTAAGGGATACCAGGGAATAGCTGCATGCTCAGGCGCTGCTTTCAGAGCGATATCTCCGGGTAACACGATTACAGACACACCGCGGTTGATTACTGCTTTGCGAATGGCAATATCCAGTACCTGAGGAAGCTGGTCCGGAGAGGACACCAATTCACAATAATGACTACATTCGCGGAACAGTTCCTGGGGATGTGTTTCCTGAAAATAGTTGCTGCCGATCTCGCTGGAAGGGATATGAGCCGCAATGGCCAGTACGGGAACATGATTTCGATGGCAATCGAATAGCCCATTAATTAAATGTAGATTCCCTGGCCCACATGAACCTGCGCACACTGCCAGCTGCCCGGTTATTTGCGCCTCTGCACCTGCGGCGAAAGCGGCGACTTCTTCATGGCGGGTTGGCATCCATTCAATCGATTTCATGCGGTTAAGACTGTCACTGAGTCCGTTGAGTGAATCTCCCGTTACGCCCCAAATACGTTTAACGCCAGCACTCTCCAGTGTTTTTGCCAGTAAACTGGCGATAGTCTGTTTCATTGCGTACTCCATGTTATTGACGTAATAAGCGTCGCATTGCGACCTTCATAAAACATGATTTAGCATAGCTGATGTTTTAAGCTGTAAAACGACACAGTGTGCGGAAGTGACAAAGGCGTGGTGCATTGATGCAGAATGTTGTGTATTCAGATATTGCCATAGTCCCTTTATGACAATTTCTGCTCTGACAGGTTTCAGAACCGTCAGCTGAGAAGCGGGGCAATGACTCAGCTGACGCACTGCGGATAAAAAACAGCAATAGTATTACACTCAGGCGGCAAACAGAGCGATCAACACCGGTGCCAGCAAACTCAAAATAAAGCCCTGAACAATTGCCGCTGGCACAATTTCGGTACCACCGCTGCGTTGCAAGACGGGTAAGGTGAAATCCATTGAAGTGGCACCACAAAGACCCAAAGCCAGCGAGCGATGATGGACGATCAAGGCCGGAATTAACATGATAGCTACCAGCTCACGAATGAGATCGTTAAAAAAAGCAGCACTACCAATGACCGGGCCAAATGATTCACTCATGATGATGCCTGAGAGTGAATACCAGCCGAAGCCTGACGCCATCGCGAGCCCGGTTTTCAGCGGCAACGATAACCCGATGGCAGCGATGACGCCCCCCACCAGTGAGCTACCACAAACCACAGTCGCCACCAGCAGTCCTCTGCGATTAAGTAATATTTGCCGTAAAGTCATCCCACTGCCACGTAACTTTAACCCTACCAGCAACAATAAAAATAAAAGAGCGTACTCACTGGCCTGAGAGGCCCGGGCAAACAGCCGCCAATGAGTTAATCCAACCAGGAAACCGGCTATCACCACACCACACAGTTTTAATGACTCGACTGCCATGCGCAATCGCGAAGGTAAGGCTTCCGGCCGATGTTGATGTTGCCAGGGACGGCACCACTCCAGCACACGCAGCGCGATAAAATTACACAATAAAATACAAAACGCACTGATCACGCAGTAACGGAAGATGGAAATCAGGTTGCGCCCAAGGTCATCAAGAAATGCCAGACTGATGCCCATAAAAAACAAAATAACGTATACCATCCAGCCTAACAGTGTATTGACATGACGCAGTTGCCGTTCCGGCAAGCGTGGTATCAGATAGCCTGTTATCAGAGGTAAAAGGAGAAGCAGCAATCCAGAGTACATGGTCAATACATCTATTGAAAAAACAGAATGATACACTAACGTAAAACCCATTTTCAGTAAAGCGTGAGACAGGTAAAAAGCGAAATGTCAGAAAAAAGTCGGTAAATATGAGATGGATCCTGCCGGCGCCGAGAGGGTATCAGCAGATAAAAATAGTTATTGTTCTCTTTGATGGCCTTGAAAAGGCGAAAATCAGCACAATTTCATTAAAGGTCATAAAAGGATAAAAAAACGCAAATTGCGATTGGACCATGATTTTTCCGGGATGTGTTAAACTTAATGTATCCTGTCCACTAAATTTAACTGACATACGCTTGAACCTGGAAAGGTATGGGAAACATTAATGACTGGCTGAACACTGAGCATCTGACAACACTGTTGTCACGCGAAAGTGACCAGCCCCCCCCGATGTGTAATGTCATTTTAAATAATGACGATTATACCCCTATGGAATTTGTTATTGACGTACTGCAAAAGTTCTTTTCTTATGATGTTGAACGTGCAACGCAGCTTATGTTGACGGTGCATTATGAAGGTAAAGCAGTTTGCGGTGTTTTTACTGCAGAAGTGGCGGAAACGAAAGCTGCGCTGGTCAATAAGTATGCCAGAGCGAATGAACATCCGTTGCTGTGCACGTTAGAAAAAGCCTGAACCAGGCAATCTATTGTGGAGGTGCCCCATGCTCAATCAAGAACTCGAACTCAGCCTGAATATGGCTTTCGCCAGAGCGCGTGAGCACAGACATGAGTTTATGACCGTCGAGCATCTGTTACTGGCTCTGCTTAGTAACCCCTCGGCCAGAGAGGCACTGGAGGCCTGTACTGTAGACCTCGTGGCGCTGAGGCAAGAGCTGGAGGCTTTCATTGAACAAACGACGCCAATTTTACCCAGTGGCGAAAGTGAGCGTGATACACAACCGACGTTGAGTTTCCAGCGCGTACTGCAACGTGCAGTATTCCATGTTCAGTCATCCGGCCGTAGTGAAGTCGCTGGTGCTAACGTTCTTGTGGCTATTTTCAGTGAACAAGAGTCACAGGCTGCGTTTTTGCTGCGGAAATATGATGTCAGCCGGTTAGACGTGGTTAATTTCCTCTCTCACGGTACACGTAAAGATGAGAGTGAATCTGCGCCTGGTAATGAGACTCAACAGGCAAGTGAAGAGCTTCATAGTAATGAAGACAGGATTGAAAACTTCACCACCAATCTTAATCAGCTTGCCCGGGTAGGCGGTATTGATCCGTTGATTGGTCGTGATGCAGAACTGGAGCGTGCAATCCAGGTACTGTGTCGCCGCCGGAAAAACAATCCACTGCTGGTTGGTGAATCTGGTGTCGGAAAAACCGCGATTGCAGAAGGGCTCGCCTGGCGTATTGTGCAGGGCGATGTTCCCGAGGTTATCCAGCAGGCAACGATTTATTCTCTGGACATCGGTTCACTGCTGGCTGGCACTAAATATCGTGGTGATTTTGAAAAACGCTTCAAAGCGTTACTTAAACAGCTGGAACAGGATAGTAGCAGTATTCTTTTTATTGATGAAATTCATACCATCATCGGTGCTGGTGCGGCGTCCGGTGGGCAAGTTGATGCGGCTAATTTAATTAAACCACTCCTCTCTGCGGGTAAAATTCGCGTGATGGGATCAACTACCTATCAGGAGTTCAGTACTATTTTTGAAAAAGATCGTGCTCTTGCTCGTCGTTTCCAGAAAATTGATATCACGGAGCCTGGCATTGAGGACACGATTCAGATCCTTAACGGTCTGAAAACACGCTACGAAGCGCATCATGATGTACGATATACCGCCAAAGCATTACGTGCCGCAGTTGAACTCTCGGTGAAGTATATCAATGATCGTCATTTACCCGATAAAGCGATTGATGTAATCGATGAGGCGGGTGCGCGCATGCGTATGGTACCGGTCAGTAAGCGTAAAAAAGCGGTCAACGTCACTGATATTGAGTCGGTGGTGGCCCGTATTGCCCGTATTCCGGAAAAAAGTGTTTCAGCCAACGATCGTGACGTGTTACGTAACCTGAGTGATCGTCTGAAAATGCTGGTATTTGGTCAGGATGAGGCGATTGATGCGCTTTCTGAAGCTATAAAAATGAGCCGGGCAGGATTAGGGAATGAACGCAAACCTGTAGGTTCTTTCTTGTTTGCGGGGCCTACCGGGGTCGGTAAGACGGAAGTCACTGTACAGCTGGCGAAGGCGTTGGGAATCGAACTGTTACGCTTCGATATGTCGGAGTATATGGAAAGGCACACGGTCAGCCGCTTAATTGGTGCCCCGCCCGGATATGTCGGTTTCGAGCAGGGTGGATTACTGACAGATGCGGCGATCAAGCATCCACATTCAGTTGTTTTGCTGGATGAAATAGAGAAAGCGCATCCTGATGTATTCAATCTGCTACTCCAGGTTATGGATAACGGCACGCTGACTGACAATAACGGCCGGAAAGCTGATTTCCGTAATGTAGTGCTGGTGATGACAACTAATGCCGGAGTACGCGAAACTGAGCGCAAATCGATAGGTTTGATTCATCAGGATAACAGTACCGATGCGATGGAAGAGATTCGTAAAATCTTTACTCCGGAGTTTCGCAATCGCCTCGATAATATCATCTGGTTCAAACATCTCGATACCGAGGTGATTCATCAGGTGGTGGATAAATTTATCGTTGAATTGCAGGCGCAACTTGATGCCAGAGGTGTCTCGCTGGAAGTCAGTCAGGATGCACGTCAGTGGCTGGCTGAAAAGGGTTACGATAAAGCGATGGGAGCCCGTCCTATGTCCCGGACCGTGCAGGAATTATTCAAAAAACCGCTGGCTAATGAACTTTTATTTGGCTCATTAGTGGAGGGTGGCGCGGTTTCAGTTTCACTGGATAAAGAGAAAAATCAACTGACTTATCATTTCCTCAGTGCCGAAAAACGCAAAGCGATGGGAATTGTGCATTAAACAGGATGATTAATTGCAATAAAAAGGCCGGTGATACCGGCCTTTTTTATGGCTGCTCTTTACATTGTCTCAGCAAAGAGAATATGAGGCCACCTTAACGACTACGGAAGACAATGCGCCCTTTGGTCAGGTCGTACGGGGTAAGCTCAACAGTAACTTTATCGCCTGTCAGGATACGGATGTAATTTTTCCGCATTTTACCAGAGATGTGAGCGGTTACCACGTGTCCGTTTTCCAGCTCAACGCGAAACATGGTATTAGGCAGTGTGTCCATCACAGTACCTTGCATTTCAATATTGTCTTCTTTGGCCATCTAATCCTCTAGGTATCACAACCTTAGTTTTTAACCGGCAAGATAATGCCGAATTCCGGGCATCATGTAAAGAAATGTTGGTTAAATCACCATTAGCCACCGGGCCCGCCGATTGTATGTTGCGAAGCTGGGGCTGTTCTTATCACGACGTTGCATGGGGAAAGGCAGGCGAAGAATGCTGATCAAAAAGTTACCGGCACCATTAATCTAAAATTCCCTGTCGACCGGTTTTTCTTTATACATCTTAACGGGCAGACAACATGCTTGATCTGCCTATTATATCACCCTCTGCCCACCTTGTGGGTAAAACCTCCGGTATTATATTAAAAAAGGTCCTTTTTTTGCCACGTATCAGCAGTAACTGTTTGAAAACGGAGGGCGGAGAGTAATTGCTTATACTCGTCACGCGCTATCTCTTCAGCACCGAGAGATGCGGTATGTGGATTGAGTATCTGGCAGTCGATAAGTTGCCCGTTTTGCTGTTGAAAATAGTCACAGAATACCTTTAAGGCGGTTTTTGACGCATTTTCACAACGGCTGAACATGGATTCCGCGCAGAAAAGTTGTCCTAATGCCATCCCATATAAACCACCCACCAGTCTGTCCTGTTGCCAGACTTCAACGGAGTGAGCATGGCCCGCATCATAGAGTGCAAGCCAGGCGTCAATAACCTCAGCGGTTATCCAGGTGCCTTCTTCCCGATCACCGGCACAGCCCTGGATAACGCTGGCAAAATCATGGTTCAGTGTCACCCGGTAGGGTGAACGTTGGTGAAAGCGTTTCATATTGCGGCTGAGATGAAACCGGCGCGGATGAAGCACCGCCCGTGGGTCTGGAGCCCACCAGAAAGGCGGTTCATCTTCGGCAAACCAGGGGAAAATACCCTGATGATAAGCTAAAAGCATTCGCGAAAGGCTTAGATCCCCTCCAATCGCCAGCAGGCCATTAGGTGCCCGCAACGCTTCTTCGACATCCGGAAAATTTAATGTAGTACTCAGACGGTGCAATAACATCCCTGAAATATACCTTTATCCATTAGTGCTGGGTTAATGCCAGCTGTTGATGAAAAGACCAGTAACGAGCACGTTGTGCAAGTAACATATTGTGTGTTCCTTGCTCGACAATCATACCTTCATCCAGCAAATATATCTGATCGAAATGTTCCAGTCCGTGCAGGCGGTGAGTGACCATTATCACAGTTTTATCTTTCGCAATTTGGCGTAACAAAGCAAGGATATGTTGCTCTGTGGTAGCATCTAATCCTTCTGTAGGTTCGTCCAGCAGAAGCAATGGCGCATCATGCAGTAAGGCCCTGGCCAGTGCCAGTCGTCGTAACTCACCACCGGACAGTGCTCGGCCTCCTTCACCCAGCCAGGCATTGAGGCCCTCATCATTATCAAGCAATGTTGTCAGTCCGACTTTATGCAGCACAGCAATTAATCCGTCATCTTCACAGAAAGTCTGCGTGGCAACCAGTAAGTTTTCCCGCAGAGTGGCGTTGAAAAGATGAACACGCTGGGTGACCACACTGGTGCTTTGTCTGAGTGAAGCTTCATCCCACTGCGATAGCGCGATTCCCTGCAGGGTGATACTGCCAGAGTCTGGATCCCAGGCACGGGTAAGAAGTTGTAAAAGCGTCGATTTTCCACAGCCTGTTCGTCCGAGCAAAGCAATATGTTGACCTCTGCTTACCTTAAGCGAGAGCGCCTTTAGTGCCGCAGGACGCTCAGGCTGGTAGCGAAAAGTGACGTTCTCCATTGCCAAAATCACTTTTTCATCGGATGACGCGGCTGGCATAGCAGAAGGAAACTCTACCGATGGTGTTTGCATAATTACGTCACTGAGACGGTGCGCGGCAGTCAGGACTTGACCCAGATGCTGGAATGCTCCTCCAACGGGGGCCAGTGCCTCGAACGCTGCAAGGGTACAAAAGACGAAAAGTGCAATTAGCGCAGCAGGAGAAGAAAAGTCGCCGATTCCCCCGGCAGAGAACCATAATACGGCTGTTACGGTTGCACCACTGATCAGCAGTAACAATGCCATAGATAAACCACTGAGAGAGGCCTGACGGCGTTGTGCGTTAAGCCAGCTTTTTTCGGTGTCATCCATTGCTTTTCGTGAACGACTCTCCATACCGTACAGTTGCAGTTCAGCCTGGCATTGAAGCCAGCGGGTTAATTGTAAACGGTACTGTCCGCGCTGCCGTGTCATCTGTGCACCACTGTGGCGGCCCAGGTGATAAAATAGCGGCGGCAGAATCAGCACGGTGATCAGCATCACGCTGCCGATCATCAAAGCAAGCTGTGTGTCCAGGATATTCAACCCGACAGTGACAACCCCAATCACCACCAGTGCCCCTGCCAGTGGCGAAATAATCCGTAAATAGAGATGATCAAGGGTATCCACATCGGCGACGAGGCGGTTCAGCAAATCCCCTTTATGAAACTGCGTAATACCGGACGGGCTCAGAGGGAATAGCTTATTGAAGGTAAAAACACGTAAATGCTCCAGAACGCGGAAGGTGCCATCATGGCTCACTAATCGCTCAAAATAGCGCGCCGCAGTACGCATAATCGCGGCTCCACGAACCCCGGCGGCTGGCAGCATATAGTTGAAGGTGGTGATCCCGGCAATGCCCGCCAGTGAAGATGCCGCGAGAAACCAGCCTGAGAGGGTTAGTAAACCGATACTGGCAAGCAACGTAATAATCGCCAGGATGATACCGAGAGTAAGACGCCAGAAATGGCGGCGGTAAAGCGCGAGGTAGGGTGCAAGGGTTTTCATCATGCAATTTCCTGTCGAGCGGCGACCAATTCAGCAAAAGGCCCTAATTGTTGAATCAATTGTTGGTATTGACCTTGCTGAACAATTTTTCCTTTATGCATCAGCCAGATAACATCCCAGTTATCGAGCTGTGTGAGTTGGTGAGTAACCAGCAGGGTGGTTTGTTGTCGAGAGGCCGCCAGCAGTGTTTTTGTCAGATGAGCCTCTGTGCGACTGTCAAGGCTGGCAGTAGGTTCATCAAGTAATAGCAGTTTACCGGGCTTATACAATGCCCTGGCAACAGCGATACGCTGCGCCTGACCGACGGAAAGAGAGTGGGCATCTTCACCAATATCACTGTCGATACCGTGGGGTAGTCGGGATACGAAATCATCAATACCAGTCAGTTCCATCACCTGAGATAAGCGTTCAGCGTCTTCCAATTCGCCCATTACTATATTCTGTTTCAGGCTGGTTGCCGGCAGTTGCGGGTTTTGACCAACCCAGGTTAGCTGTTGCTGCCAGTATGACTTTTGCAACTCCTGTAATTCAATACCATTGACCCGCAATGACCCCTGATAGGGTAAATACCCTAACAGCACCTGTAGCAGTGAGGTTTTGCCTGCACCGCTTTGCCCGACAATAGCAACCCGTTCACCGGGCCGTAAGGTGAAGGTCAGCGGGCCCGCTAACCTGACACCCCGGACCGTAGTAATGATGAGATCGTTTGCCTCCAGCGTGAGGGTTTCATTTGTCTCAGGAATTTGTGTGCCCTGCGTCTGTGGTTGCCTCTCGCTTTCATGTAGAAAAGTTTCCAGCGTATCAGCACCACCAATGGCCTGTGCTTTAGCATGATAAAATGTGCCTAAATCTCGTAATGGCTGAAAAAACTCGGGAGCGAGAATTAACGCAAGGAAACCAGCAAATAAGGTAACACCAGTACCATAGTGGCCAAAGTTCAGCTCACCCAGATATGAAAAACCGAAATAGACAGCAACAACCGCGATCGAGAGTGAGGCAAAAAATTCCAGCACTGCAGATGACAGAAATGCCAGTTTGAGTACGTCCATCGTACGTACACGAAAGTCAGCTGAAGCCTGGCTGATTCGGGTGGTTTCCGCCTGGCGCCGATAAAAAAGACGTAAAGTTTCCAGACCTCGTAAGGTGTCAAGAAACTGACTGCTAAGGCGTGCCAGGGCAGTAAAGTTACGTCGATTTGCTTCAGCGGCACCCAGCCCAACCATTGCCATAAAGAGGGGGATCAGAGGAGCAGTACAAAAAAGGATTAACGCTGCCGCCCAGTTTACAGGAAACAGTACCAGCAAGACCGCGACAGGGATAAGTGTGGCAAGCAGCATTTGTGGCTGATAGCGTGCGTAATAGTCCTGCATATCGTCAATCTGTTCCAGTAACATGGTCGCCCAGCTACCGGCGGGTTTACCCTGAATCCAGGCAGGACCCAGTTCGTGCAAACGGTTAAGGATAGTGTGGCGCAACGACTGACGAATGGCGCGGCCATACTCAAAGCCAGCGCGCTCCCTGCCCCAGGAGAGTAACGCGCGTAGAAAAAAACAGAGTAATAAAAGCATCAGTTCGGGAAGTAACGTCTGACGTGAGACTTCTGCAGTGATCATTTTTTGTAGCAGGCAGGCAAGTAGCCAGGCTTGACAGACAATCAATAGCGCGCTGCCTATGCCCATCAATTGCGTCAGGCGTAACCAGCCTTTTCCTTCCGACCGTTGCGTACGTAGCCAGCGTAATAATGTTTGTTGCCGAGTTTTATCCATGAAGAGCTAACATCACCTAATGGCGCTTTACTGCGCGTGAAAATTCACTTTCAACAGCATGATAAACGGCGAGGTACTTTGGTGCAAAAAAAAGCGCCCCAAAAGGGACGCCTGAGTAGCAATAGCCGAAGTAAGTTATACGTTGTTCTCACTAAGCCCATCAAGATAGCGTTCAGCATCTAATGCTGCCATGCATCCTGTACCGGCAGAGGTGATTGCCTGCCGATAGGTATGGTCCATTACATCGCCTACCGCGAAAACGCCGGGAATACTGGTTTGTGTTGCATTACCCTGCAGGCCGGACTGGACTTTAATGTATCCATTTTCCAGCTCCAGTTGCTGGCGGAAAATAGCAGTGTTAGGGCTATGACCGATGGCGATAAACACGCCACTCACCGTCAACTCCTTAGTTTCCGCACTGTCGCTGACAGTACGTAGTCGCACACCAGTTACACCCATCTCATCGCCGAGCACTTCATCCAAGGTTTGCTGCGTATGCAGGATGATGTTACCGGTACGCACTTTTTCCATCAGTCTGTCGATCAATATTTTTTCCGCACGGAAACTATCACGGCGATGAATAAGATGAACTTCAGAGGCGATATTCGCCAGATAAAGTGCCTCTTCTACCGCCGTATTGCCACCGCCAACTACAGCGACTTTTTGCTGACGATAGAAAAAGCCATCACAGGTAGCGCAGGCAGAGACACCGCGCCCTTTGAATGCCTCTTCAGAAGGCAGGCCGAGATAACGGGCTGAAGCGCCGGTAGCAATAATCAGAGCATCCGCGGTATAAACGCCACTGTCGCCTGTCAGCCGGAATGGACGCTGCTGCAGTTCAACGGTGTGGATATGATCAAAAATTATCTCTGTCGCAAATTTTTCCGCATGTGACTGCATACGTTCCATCAGCAGAGGGCCGGTCAGCCCTTCCGGATCACCCGGCCAGTTTTCTACTTCGGTGGTGGTGGTGAGCTGTCCGCCTTTTTCCATACCAGTGATCAATACCGGATTCAAATTGGCACGTGCTGCATAAACGGCCGCTGTGTAACCTGCCGGGCCTGAACCAAGAATAAGTAGCTGGCAATGTTTTTCCGTACTCATGACACCCTCTGTTTACTAAACTTACTGTTATGACAAAATTTACCACAGCTATGAGCGGCTTTCTGCGATTTTATTAACGATGCGTGCAAAAGGTATTACCAATTCCCTGATAAATATTTCAAAAACGGCCTGTACTGATTTATTGCAATCTCTTTTTTTGATACGCAGGTATCACGGAAAGAAAATAATTAACCAATATTTAACAAGTATGCAATTGTGCAAAGATGGGCATCGGCAGTGACTGAATCCTTTCAAATTGCGATATTTTAGTTGCCAGTCTCCCACGAATGATAAGAACGGAGATGTAATTCCATATGTTGTGCTGATTTACATTGTTTTACTTTGACAATCGGCTGGGGTTTTGCGAAAAAGGTGTGGTAAGTAGAGAGTAGAGAGTAGAGAGTAGAGAGATAAAAACAGAATCTTCCTGTCTGTGCTCGTCGTACTCCATAACAAATTTTACGTTTTTAGATCAGTGTGACGAGTAAAAAGTACCCGCGATGGGGTGAGCCTGTAGCAACCCTCGTACAGACAACAAATTTCCGGCTTTACTTTCAGTAGAACTGAACAGATAAACGTTTCTGGCATTAGCCGTTAAAGGAATGGCTCTAAGAGAGATAATAATGGTAGATACAAAAAAAAGACCCAGCAAAGATCTGGATCGTATTGATCGAAATATTCTTAATGAACTGCAAAAAGACGGTCGCATTTCAAATGTCGAGCTGTCAAAACGAGTAGGTCTGTCTCCCACGCCATGTCTGGAGCGTGTAAGACGTCTTGAACGCCAGGGTTTTATTCTCGGATACACCGCATTACTCAATCCACATTATCTTGATGCATCACTGTTGGTGTTCGTTGAAATAACCCTGAATCGTGGCGCACCTGATGTGTTTGAACAATTTAATGCCGCCGTACAGAAGCTGGAAGAAACCCAGGAGTGTCATCTGGTCTCTGGCGACTTCGATTATCTGCTGAAAACCAGGGTACCTGATATGTCTGCATATCGAGAATTACTCGGGGAAACGTTATTGCGTCTGCCAGGCGTAAATGACACGCGCACTTATGTTGTTATGGAAGAAGTGAAACAGAGTAACGCTTTAGTGATCAAAACGCGCTGAGAGAGAACAAGTGCAAATGACCACAAAATTAGGTACACTCCTGTGAATTCATACAGGTATGGTGCCAGTGTCCGATATCACTGGCATTCTGCTTTGGTGGTTCATTAAACCTGGAGAGAACAGTTGAGCCAGGAGTACACAGAACAAAAAGAGGTACGTCTGCAACCGCAGGGAAGCAGAAGACGTCTTCTGGAAGCGTTTTTTCTTATTATGACACTTGCCGCGGCATACTTAATGCTGGCACTGGTGAGTTTCAGTCCTTCCGACCCAAGCTGGTCACAAACTGCATGGCATGGACCCATCCAGAATTGGGGGGGGAGTGTCGGTGCCTGGTTAGCAGATACCCTGTTTTTTATTTTTGGGGTGATGGCTTATGTCATGCCTCCGGCGATAGCAGGGCTGTGCTGGATTATCTTTCGTCAAAAAGCGCGCTATCAGTATATTGATTTTTTTGCCATCGCTTTACGCCTGATTGGCATTCTGGCACTGGTAGTGACCTCCTGTGGTCTGGCTGCTATCAATGCGGATGACATCTGGTATTTTGCCTCCGGAGGAGTGATTGGCAGCCTGGTGAGCAAAACAATGGCGCCGTGGTTTAATGGCCAGGGCGGAACACTGGTGTTACTGTGTATCTGGGCTATCGGGCTGACGCTTTATACCGGGTGGTCCTGGCTGACAATCGCGGAAAAGATAGGTGCCAGTGTGATGGCTGTTCTCACCTTTACCCGCCGCAGAGAATCAGAAGACACAATCGATGATGATGACGTTGAGCCGGAAGAGTTACCTCAACAGCAAAGCGCTGAGCCAGAGAGCAAGGATAAACTGCATGCTGTTCAGGATACTGACGATATCGATGATGTGCTGCTCAACCCTGCTCCATCTGCCGATACGGAACTTTCCATTCCGCCTGCTGAACTACGTAAGACAGAGACTTCCTTGCCGTTGTCCGGACTCAATACAGAAGAGGTTCACTCTCCATCGTCATCACTGAGCGTGACTGAAGTCGTAAATCCCTCGTTGTCAGAGGATCGTGAGCCACTGGTCACGTCAGTCTCTGTTACCACAAGCAACGCCGCCATTCCCGAGGTAACGCAGAAATATCCCGATATCACCCTGCAATCAGCCACCCACACCAACACAACCGGGTCAGTTGAAGAGGCAACACGGGCATCTGGTGAGTGGCGAGAGATTCCTGTGTATTCCGCTGAGCCGCCTGTCGGTGAGGTTAGCGTCTCTGTTGATCCTTTATTTACCTCACTGTCTATTCCGGCGAATGAAGAGAAATCTCAGGTAAAAGAAGGGATTGGCCCGGTATTACCTAGGCCAAATCCGGTACGTTTGCCCACCCGACGTGAGCTCGCTTCTCTTGGTATCAGATTACCGTCACAACGGCTCGCTGAAGAGAAGGAAAAAACAGCAACGCAGCAATCTGTATCATCTGTTAGCGAAAAGGCGGGTAATTCGTCTCTAACTACAGAGCAAAGTGATGCCGCTGATGAGGCGAAACTGCGTTCGGCTTTCCTTGCGCAACAGCAGGCTCGGTACGGTGAAAATGAAATACCTGAGTACAGTGAGCCGCTGCATCAGGACAGTTCGGTGGAGGAAGAGGCTGAATTGTCCAGAGCATTCGCTGAGCAACAGCGTCAACGGTATGCGGAACTCACTCAAGCAGAACAACCAGCTGTTCGGCTCAGTGAGAGCGGCAGACCCAACACAGTGGAAGAAAACAATCCACTTTTTACTTTTTCACCAGTCGATGAGCAACCTTCTGAGCCGTTGTTTACACCTCATAACACCCCAGTATCAGCTTATACAGAGGTCAAGCCAGCGGTTAAACCAGACAATGGATCCTCTTCTGCAGAAGCGGATCCATCCGGGAACAGTGTACCGATACCTGCTGCCGCTATACCAGTACAACCACCAGCACAACAAGCTGAAAGTGACAGCCTGTTTCATCCCTTCCTGGTTCGTCATGAGCAGCCACTGGAAAAACCGACTACACCATTGCCTGTACTCGATCTGCTAACAGCTCCGCCAACCGAAGCAGAACCTGTTGACGAGTTTGCTTTGCAACAGACTGCACGGTTGGTAGAAGCGCGTCTGGCAGATTATCGGGTGAAAGCTGAAGTGGTTGGAATTTCGCCCGGTCCGGTTATCACGCGTTTTGAGTTGGATCTGGCCCCGGGGGTGAAAGCTGCGCGCATTTCAAATTTATCGCGTGATCTGGCGCGTTCGCTCTCTGCGGTGGCTGTACGTGTGGTGGAAGTGATCCCCGGAAAACCCTATGTCGGGCTTGAACTGCCAAATAAACACCGTCAAACGGTTTATATGCGAGAAGTGCTGGAGTGCGATAAGTTTCGCGATAATCCTTCCCCTCTGGCTGTGGTGCTTGGAAAAGATATCGCTGGTCAGCCTGTGGTGGCTGATTTAGCGAAAATGCCACATTTACTGGTTGCGGGCACCACCGGTTCCGGGAAGTCCGTTGGTGTCAATGCTATGATCATCAGCATGCTCTACAAAGCGACACCTGATGAAGTTCGCTTCATTATGATTGACCCTAAAATGCTTGAGTTGTCAGTTTATGAAGGTATTCCACACCTGCTGACAGAGGTGGTCACCGACATGAAAGATGCTGCTAACGCGCTGCGCTGGAGCGTCGGTGAAATGGAGCGACGTTATAAACTGATGTCAGCGCTCGGGGTCAGAAATCTCGCCGGATATAATGAAAAAATTGAACAGGCGGAAGCCATGGGACGTCCAATTCCTGATCCCTTCTGGAAGCCTGGTAACAGTATGGATTTTACCCCTCCTGTACTGGAAAAATTGCCTTACATCGTAGTACTGGTTGATGAATTCGCCGACCTGATGATGGCTGTCGGTAAAAAGGTGGAAGAGTTGATCGCCCGTCTGGCGCAAAAAGCACGCGCGGCGGGCATCCATTTGGTACTTGCCACGCAACGGCCTTCGGTGGATGTTATCACCGGGCTTATCAAAGCGAATATTCCGACTCGTATCGCTTTTACTGTTTCCAGCAAAATTGATTCAAGAACCATCCTGGATCAAGCGGGTGCGGAGTCACTGCTGGGAATGGGGGATATGCTCTATATGCCACCTAACTCATCAATGCCGGTCAGGGTCCATGGGGCATTTGTACGTGACCAGGAAGTGCATGCTGTTGTTCAGGACTGGAAAGCCCGTGGCAGACCGCAATACATTGAAAGTATCACGGCCAGCGACGAAAGCGAGGCAGGGAGTTCCGGGGGGGACGGTGATGATGAACTCGATCCCTTGTTTGATCAGGCTGTTGCTTTTGTGGTGGAAAAAAGACGTGCATCAATTTCTGGGGTGCAACGACAATTTCGCATTGGCTACAATCGCGCGGCACGAATAATCGAGCAAATGGAAAATCAGGGTATTGTCTCACCGCCGGGCCACAACGGTGGCCGCGAAGTGTTATCTCCTCCGCCTCATGAAATGTAATCATGAGTAAAGTAGCGTTATCTCTTTGGTAAAAGTCCGGGCTGTGCTTCGCTGCCCGTTGACTTTAGTGCGCAGACACCCCATAACCCTAATGATTCTTCGCTGTCATTTGTTCGAAAAGTAAGTCTTATAAGGATTTGTATGAAAAAAACACTACCTTCAGCCATTCTGCTTGTTGCCGCAGCACCGATGATGGTTTTTGCTCAGGCCTCTACAGATTTACAACAACGTCTGGCCAAATTGAACAGCTTTCAGGCGACATTTACACAACAGGTGACGGATGCCAGTGGGCAGATGGTACAGGAAGGCAAGGGTGAGCTGGCAGTTAAACGCCCCAATTTATTTAACTGGCACATGACATCACCTGATGAAAGTGTACTGATCTCTGATGGTAAAACGTTGTGGTTTTACAATCCGTTTGTTGAGCAGGCAAGCGCCAGTCGGCTTAGTGATGCAACCAGCAATACTCCGTTTATGCTGATTGCCCGCAATCAGCGTGAAGACTGGGCACAATATGATGTTTCGCAAGCGGGTGATACCTTTACGCTGACCCCGAAATCAGCTAACAATAATCTGAAACAATTTGTTGTTGATGTCACAGCTGCCGGGACGATTCGTCAGTTTACTTCAGTTGAACAGGACGGACAACGCAGTCGTTATCAGCTGAATGCAATGCAAAGTAGTGCCGTCAGCAGTGATAAATTTACTTTCACTCCGCCTGCCGGTGTCACAGTGGACGATCAACGTAAGTGAGGTGGTAGTGGCTAATCTCTCTCTGGATTTTTCGTCAAATGAACTGGCACCCCTGGCGGCCAGGATGCGTCCTGCGTCACTGACGGAGTATATCGGTCAGCAGCATCTGCTGGGAGAAGGAAAGCCATTACCAAAGGCTATTATGGCCGGGCAGCTACACTCAATGATCCTCTGGGGACCGCCTGGAACAGGAAAAACCACACTGGCAGAAATTATAGCCCGTCATGCTCAGGCGGATGTTGAGCGGTTATCTGCGGTAACCTCGGGGGTGAAAGAGATACGTGAAGCGATTGAGCGTGCGCGCCAGAATAAACAGGCAGGGCGGCGCACAGTACTCTTTGTTGATGAGGTACACCGTTTCAATAAGAGTCAGCAGGATGCTTTTTTACCCCATATCGAAGATGGCACTATTACATTTATCGGGGCAACTACCGAAAACCCTTCATTTGAGTTAAATTCAGCATTACTGTCCCGCGCTAAAGTTTATTTGCTTAAATCGCTTAGTGTTGAAGATATCACCGCTGTCCTGCAGCAGGCGATGGAGAATAAAAGTCGTGGTTACGGTGCGCAATCGCTTCGCTTAGAGCAGGAAACCTGCCATATGCTGGCCGAAATGGTCAATGGGGATGCAAGACGTGCTCTGAACACCCTGGAGATGATGGCCGACATGGCGGACCCGGATGCCGGGGGTGTACGTATTTTAACGCCACAATTACTGAAAGAAGTTGCCGGCGAACGTAGTGCACGTTTTGATAATAAAGGTGATCGTTTTTACGATCTGATTTCTGCGTTGCATAAATCGGTTCGCGGCTCAGATCCTGATGCGGCGCTCTACTGGTACGCACGGATTATCACAGCAGGTGGTGACCCACTCTATGTTGCCCGCAGATTACTTGCCATCGCATCAGAAGATGTTGGCAATGCTGATCCACGTGCTATGCAAGTGGCGATAGTAGCCTGGGATTGTTTTACCCGTGTAGGGCCGGCAGAAGGTGAGAGAGCCATCGCTCAGGCGATTGTTTATCTGGCCTGTGCGGCGAAAAGCAATGCGGTTTATACCGCTTTCAAAGCCGCGCTCAAAGATGCACGTGAAAAGCCGGATTACGACGTTCCTTTGCATTTGCGTAATGCGCCAACCGCGTTACTGAAGGAGATGGGCGCAGGTCAGGCTTACCGTTATGCGCATGATGAGCCGAACGCTTATGCCGCTGGCGAATGCTATTTTCCTGCGGAAATGGGTGAAGTTCATTACTACAACCCAACGCAACGTGGACTGGAAGCCAAAATTGCTGAAAAGCTGAACTGGCTTGCTACTCAGGATGAAAATAGCCCGATAAAACGCTACCGTTAGCGGTGACCTTGCGGTAAGGTTATTTCTCTCTGATAGCGCATTCGCCAGCGAATGCGCTTTTTCTTATTAACACAGACAAGCACAGGATAAGCATGCTCGATCCCAATCTGCTGCGTAATGAGCCAGACGCAGTCGCTGAAAAACTGGCACGCCGGGGTTTTACACTGGATGTAGCGACACTTCGTGCTCATGAAGAGCGTCGTAAAGTTCTCCAGGTTGAAACCGAAACTCTGCAGGCAGAACGCAACGCCCGTTCCAAATCTATCGGCCAGGCAAAAGCAAGGGGAGAGGATATCGAGCCATTGCGTCAACAAGTGAATGTGCTCGGTGAGCGGCTTGATGCGGCAAAAGCCGAACTGGATGCATTACAAAATGCTATTCGGGATGTGGCGCTGGCAATTCCGAATATTCCTGCTGACGAAGTACCTGCAGGTAAGGATGAAAACGATAACCTCGAAGTCAGTCGCTGGGGGACGCCCGCTGATTTCGATTTTCCGATTCGGGATCATATTGAGCTGGGCGAAATGGCCGGCGGACTTGATTTCGCCGCAGCGAGTAAACTGACCGGATCGCGTTTTGTAGTGATGAAGAGTCAGATAGCTCTGATGCATCGTGCACTTAGCCAGTTTATGCTTGATCTACACACTGAACAGCACGGTTACACTGAAACTTACGTGCCTTATCTGGTTAATCACGCATCCCTTTATGGTACTGGACAGTTGCCTAAATTTGGCGAAGACCTGTTTCATACCCGGCCATTGGAAGAAGAAGCATCAAGCAGTGATTATGCATTGATTCCTACCGCTGAAGTGCCACTGACTAACTTAGTGCGTGATGAAATCGTAGACGAAGATAACTTGCCACTTAAACTGACCGCTCATACACCTTGCTTCCGTTCAGAGGCTGGTGCTTACGGCCGTGATACAAGGGGGCTGATTCGTATGCACCAGTTCGATAAAGTCGAAATGGTGCAAATAACACAGCCGGAAAATTCTATGACGGCGCTGGAAACCCTTGTGGGTGACGCCGAAAAAGTCTTGCAGTTACTCGAACTGCCATACCGTAAAATGTTACTTTGTACTGGCGATATGGGCTTTGGATCCTGTAAAACGTATGATCTTGAGGTATGGCTTCCTGCGCAGAATACTTACCGGGAAATTTCCTCATGTTCAAATATGGGTGATTTTCAGGCTCGTCGCATGCAAGCGCGCTATCGCCCGAAAAATGATAAAAAGCCTCGTCTGTTACATACACTGAACGGCTCTGGTCTGGCTGTAGGGCGGACTTTAGTGGCGGTGATGGAGAATTATCAGCAGGCAGACGGCACTATCAGAGTACCGGCAGTTTTGCAGCCTTATATGAAAGGCTTGCAGGTTATTGGATAATCTCACTGAAATGGCTGCTTGATAAGATGATGGCATCCATTGCTCAAACCCACCGTTCAGCATCGGGATAATAGTTTCTGGCTGATGCTGAATCGGTGGAAGTGAGCGGACATAAAGAGAGTGTATCAATCTGAGCCGGAGTAGCTTCAACGGTGTGAACAATTGATCGCTTTCATCACAACATCGATCGGAATTTCATCTCAATAAATCACTTTGTGACCGTAACTGGCGAGGATTGTTTTAATTCGCTCCATGGTTTCTGCTCTTGGGGGATGCACTCCGTCGAGTTTGTATTCTTCGCCCATTGTAGTCCATTTATGTTTGCCCAGTTCATGATAGGGAAGCATCTCGATTTTCTCGACATTTCCCATATCCCGGGTGAAGGCTCCCAGTCGATGCGCTGAATCATCGTCATCGGTGTAGCCGGGAACGACAACATAGCGGATCCACGTGCGGATTTTTTTCTTTGCCAGGTAATGCGCAAATCCAAGTGTACGGTGATTAGAGACACCGACAAGAACCTGATGGATCTCGTCGTTGATCTGTTTCAAATCGAGCATGACTAAATCGGTAACATCGAGAAGTTCATCAATAACCGGATCATAACGACGCACAAAACCGTTAGTATCAAGACAAGTGTTAATCCCTTCCTTTTTACAGGCGCGAAACCAGTCACGTACGAATTCTGCCTGCAGAATAGCCTCCCCACCGGAAGCGGTGACTCCCCCTCCTGAAGCATTCATAAAATGGCGATAGGTCACTACTTCTTTCATCAATTCATCAACTGTGATTTCCTGACCACCATGTGTAACCCAGGTATCTCTGTTGTGGCAATAGAGACAACGCATTAAGCAACCCTGGAAAAAGGTGATAAAACGGATCCCGGGTCCATCAACAGTGCCACAGGATTCAAAAGAATGGATTCGGCCAATTACTGACATTGCGATGTATTCTCCACGATGGGGATTTATGCAGGTGCGCAGTCTGCTGCTGCGTAATGGTATTTTTTCAACTACCCGCAAGCAAAACCGGTAGCTGAAAAAACCCATTAGAAGTGGCACCACCTCAGTGGTGCCACTCTTACACTCAGATAGTCTGGGTGAAAGTACGGGTAATTACATCCTGTTGTTGCTCTTTAGTCAGCGAGTTAAAGCGGACGGCATAGCCGGAAACACGGATAGTTAATTGTGGATATTTCTCCGGGTTTTCCATGGCATCAAGCAGCATATCGCGGTTCATCACATTGACGTTGAGGTGTTGTCCACCTTCTATGCTCGCTTCATGATGGAAGTAACCATCCATCAATCCGGCCAGATTAGCTTTACGCACATCATCGTCTTTGCCGAGTGCATTAGGCACAATTGAGAAGGTGTAAGAAATCCCGTCTTTGGCGTAGGCAAATGGTAATTTTGCAACCGAAGTCAGAGAAGCAACAGCACCTTTCTGGTCACGTCCGTGCATCGGGTTGGCACCAGGACCGAACGGTGCACCAGCACGGCGGCCATCTGGCGTGTTACCGGTTTTTTTACCGTAAACCACGTTAGAAGTGATGGTTAACACTGATTGAGTTGGTACTGCATTACGGTAGGTTTGCAGCTTCTGAATTTTTTTCATAAAGCGTTCAACCAAATCACAGGCAATATCATCAACGCGTGGGTCGTTATTACCAAATTGTGGATATTCCCCATCAATTTTGAAGTCAACAGCCAGACCATCTTCATCACGAATTGTGGACACTTTAGCGTATTTGATGGCTGAAAGTGAGTCAGCAGCGACGGAGAGACCTGCGATACCGCATGCCATGGTGCGATAGACATCACGATCGTGTAACGCCAGTAAAGAAGCCTCATAGCTGTATTTATCATGCATGTAATGGATGATATTCAGGGCGGTAACATACTGTTTGGCCAGCCAATCCATAAAGTGATCCATGCGTTCCATCACTTTTTCGTAGTCCAGCACCTCGTCCATCATCGGCGCTTCTTTAGGACCGACCTGCATTTTCAGTTTTTCATCCACACCACCATTGATGGCGTAGAGCATGGTTTTAGCCAGGTTGGCACGGGCACCAAAGAACTGCATCTGTTTGCCGACGATCATTGGGCTGACACAACATGCGATGGCATAGTCATCATTGTTGAAATCAGGACGCATCAAATCATCATTTTCATACTGTACAGATGAAGTATCGATCGACACCTTCGCGGCAAACTTTTTGAAACCGACCGGTAATTTTTCAGACCACAGAATGGTCATATTCGGCTCAGGTGAAGGCCCCATGGTGTACAGGGTATTCAGGAAACGGAAACTGTTTTTGGTCACCAGTGTACGGCCATCAACCCCCATACCTGCCAGTGATTCTGTCGCCCAGATAGGGTCACCAGAGAACAGCTCATCATATTCTGGTGTACGCAGGAAACGCACCGTACGCAGTTTCATCACCAGGTGATCGATCAGCTCCTGGGCTTCCTGTTCGGTGATTTTACCGGCCTTGATATCGCGCTCAATGTAGATATCGAGGAATGTAGACACACGGCCAAAGGACATCGCTGCGCCGTTTTGCGATTTAACCGCCGCGAGGTAGGCAAAGTAGGTCCACTGTACTGCTTCCTGGGCTGTTTCTGCAGGCCCCGAAATATCATAACCATATTTGGCTGCCATCGTTTTGATCTGCTGAAGGGCATTATGCTGGTCAGCAATCTCTTCACGCAGACGGATTGTGGCTTCCAGATTGACACCATTTTCCAGATCACTTTGCAGTGACGAGAATTGGGCAAATTTGTCTTTCATCAGGAAATCAATACCGTAAAGCGCAACGCGACGGTAATCACCAATAATACGCCCACGGCCATAAGCATCTGGCAGACCTGTCAGCACACCTGATTTACGGCAGCGTAAAATATCGGGTGTGTAGACATCAAAGACCCCCTGGTTATGGGTTTTACAGTATTCAGTGAAGATTTTTTTGACACCCGCATCCAGCTCACGACCATACACTTTACAAGAGCCTTCTACCATTTTGATACCGCCAAAAGGAATCAATGCTCTTTTTAATGGTGCTTCTGTTTGCAAACCGACGATTTTTTCCAGCTTCTTATTAATATAACCTGCATCGTGTGCGGTAATGGTAGAGACCAGATCGGTATCAAAATCGACAGGTGCATGGGTACGGTTTTCAATTTTAATTCCGTCCATGACTTGATCCCACAGCACATCAGTGGCGGGTGTAGCACCACTCAGAAAGGCTTCATCACCCTCGTAAGGAGTGTAGTTTTTCTGGATAAAGTCGCGAACATCAACACTGTTCTGCCATTCACCGGCTGCGAATCCATCCCAGGCTGAAGTTTGTTTCACTTTTTGCTCGCTCATTTGATACCTACCTTAAATTACGTTGAATACGAAGGCGGGCTACCTGATTTTTGAGGCAACCTGCATAACAGGGGAGGGCGATCAGTGGTGATCACCATCACGAAGATAAATAACCCAATAAGTCAGTCCAACCAGCAAACCGCCACCAATAATGTTACCGAGGGTGACGGGAATAAGATTATCCAGGATAAAATCAGTGACTGTGAGATGGGAAAACTGCTCTGCCGAACTTCCTGCCATCTGCCAGAATTCGGGAGATGCAAAATCACGGATCATAATTGCCATTGGAATCAGAAACATATTGGCAATACTATGTTCAAAACCACTGGCAACAAACATCGCCACAGGCAGGATCATGATCAATGTTTTATCCATCAGAGTGTGGCCTGAGTAGCTCATCCAGACAGCGAGGCAGACCATTAAATTGGCTAAGATGCCGAGGCAAACAGCTTCGATAAATGTGTGATGCATTTTATGGTCAGCACTTTTGATCACGTTCAATCCCCATGCTCCGTCTGCGTTCATGTGCTGGCTGGAAAACCATATCAGCGCGACGAAAAACATCGCGCCAAAGAAATTACCGATATAGACATTGATCCAGTTGAGTGCCAGCTGTCGCCAGCTGATGCGCCCACTCGCTTTGGCCACCACAATCAGTACCGTAGATGTGAACAGATCCGCTCCGCACACCACCACCAGTATCAGGCCAAGAGAGAAGCAGATCCCACCGACCAATTTGGTCATGCCCCAGGGCATAGTTGCTGACCCGATGGTAGCTGTAATGTAAAAGACGAAAGCTATTGAGATGAAAACGCCAGCAGTGACGGCAAGAAAAAAGGTAGTGAAAGGATGCTTAGTTGCTTTATAAACGCCTGCATCTTCGGCGACTTTTGCCATGGCAGACGGTAAAAGTAGTTTGAATGGGTTGCCAGCGTTCACACTAACGTCCTCGAAGATAAATAGACATCAGTGATACTAACAAAGGGGTGTTGTCGAGAAATTGATTTAGATCATATTACGTCAGTGATAGGCGGCTAAAGCCACTGATTTATATAGGGATTGCGTTCTAACTGATTAATAAATCACAGTTAATTTTTTTTTAAAAAAACAAAAAAAAGTTGAATGCCAGGTTTATTAAATGATGCAAGGGGGGATATGGAGGAGAGATAGCAGTGCGATGTTATCGGTCAGAGGCCACATTTGGTGGCCTCTGAAAACCATTATTGCCAATACTGGCGTTTCGCTTTTTGCAATTTTTCATAAGCGGCCAGCAATGACTGGTGCGCCGGAAATGCATGCAATTGTTCATCAACAGGTTGCAGACCATAAAAAGGGGCTTCACCACTGATGGCGGAAGACGCAGCCTCAACGCACTCTGTACCGTACATGCTTACAAAGGCATCATAATATTGCTCAGGGTCTCGTTGCTCATCGAGGCTTAGCGTGAGCAACGTTTGCAGACAGCGGTAATAATTAGCGCGTTCGGCAGAAAAAAGTGAGTCATTGAATTCACGCGTCCATTCAGTCCAGATGAGAGCTTGTTCCCTGTCTCCTCCCGCTAATGCCAGCATGGCTTTCAACTCACCAACACGCAACGTAAACCAGCCAGTGTCTTTACCTGTTGCAAGACCGAGTAACTCACGAACACGAGTAAAATCATCAAGGCCTTCATCATCGAAATGTTCAATCAGTGACAAATATTGCTCCTGTTCCCACTGACTTTCCGGCAAAGAGAGAATGGTCTCACGCAAGGAGGCACCCATATTATTGTTTGCCAGCAACAGATCTTCAGCCGGATAGATATCGGACATACCCGGAACCAGAATACGGCAGGCATAGACATCAAGGTGCTGATAGTCCGCGATATAGACCTCTTTTCCCTCAGAAGCAAAAATAGCCATCAGCGTATTCAATTCTTCGGCTGTAGCGCCACTGAATTGCCAGTCATGAAATGGGTAATCGGCTTCTTTTTTGAAGAGATCCCAGGAAATCAGACCACTGGAGTCGATAAAATGCGTCTCAAGATTGGCATGGTCGGCTACCTCGTCATCATCGAATGAAGGGGCAGTGAATACATCTAAATCTTTCAGACTTCGACCCTGCAGTAGCTCTGTTACTGTTCTTTCCAGTGCTACACCGAAATCAGGATGAGCACCAAAAGAGGCAAAACAGGTTCCGTTTGTTGGATTAAATAACACAACGCAAATCACCGGATAACGGCCACCCAGCGAGGCATCGTAAGCGAAAATCGGGAAACCTTCTGCTTCGAGGGCAGCAATCGCTTCAATCACGGCGGGATAACGTGCCAGCACCTGAGCCGGAATAGCAGGCAGAGAGAGTGACTCAGCGATAATATGGTTCTTGACATAGCGTTCAAATACCTCAGATAAGCCCTGCACACGAGCTTCTTCGCGGGTATTCCCGGCTGACATGCCATTTGAAACATAAAGATTACCAATGATATTCATTGGGATATAAATTACTTGCTGATCCGATTGCCGGATGAAAGGCAGGGCACAGATACCACGTGTAGCATTACCTGATTGCAAATCAACCAGTTCGCTGGCCAGTAATTGCTGTTCCGGATCGTAAAACGCCCGCAAGTGGGCATCAAGGATCCCTGATGGCAGCTGATCATCTTCGGGAATCGGAAACCATTTTTCATCAGGGTAATGAACAAAATCACCCTCAGCGATCTGTTTTCCTAACCAAAAATCGGCGAAGAAATAGTTGGTGGAGAGTCGTTCAAAATATTCGCCCAAGGCAGAGGCGAGCGCAGCTTTTTTGCTTGCTCCCTTACCATTTGTGAAGCACAGCGGACAATCACGATCGCGGATGTGTACTGACCAGACATGAGGAACCGGATTTAACCACGAGGCTTCCTCAATATTGAAACCATGTGACTGCAATTGCTGCTGAAAACGAGTGATTGAATCTTCCAGTGCGGCATCTTTACCAGGGATGAATGTTTGTGTCATGGGAATAACTTTCTGTAGGAGAGTGATTACGTGCCATGATAGGCGCTTTTGCGCATATCAGCGAGGTATCGATCGGCATTTCCTACTGGCAGAAGGATAAAACGTTGCAGCGACATAGCGGCAATGATAAAACCAATGATAAAAATGATGGCTCAGTCTGTAGTGAGGAAAAATGAATCAGGTGTTCAATTTTAGTTCTGGTCCGGCGATGTTGCCGGTGGAAGTGCTGCGTCGTGCGGAGCAGGAGCTGACCAACTGGCAGGGATTAGGAACATCCGTGATGGAAATTAGCCATCGCAGCAAAGAATTTATTCAGGTTGCCACCGAAGCAGAGCGTGATTTTCGTGACCTGCTAAAGATCCCTGATAATTATAAAGTGCTGTTTTGCCATGGTGGAGCACGTGCTCAGTTCGCCGCCGTACCCATGAATTTACTGGGTAATAAGCAAACTGCTGATTATGTTGACGGTGGTTACTGGGCGCAAAGCGCTATTAAAGAAGCTCAAAAATATTGTACTCCTCACGTCATCGAAGCCAGAACGACGCAACAAGAGTTGCGTGCCATCACGCCAATGGCGAGCTGGTCACTTTCTGACGATGCGGCCTATCTTCATTACTGCCCGAATGAAACCATTGATGGTATTGCCATCAACGAAGAACCGGATTTCGGCGACAGGGTCGTGGTAGCTGATCTCTCTTCTACCATTCTTTCCCAACCCCTACAGATTGAACGTTACGGTGTGATTTATGCCGGTGCGCAGAAAAACATCGGCCCTGCCGGATTAACCCTGGTTATTGTGCGCGAAGATTTGCTGGGTCATGCACAAAAAGCACTGCCATCTATTCTCGATTATCAGGTGCTAAGCGATAACGAATCGATGTTTAATACACCACCAACCTTCGCCTGGTATCTTTCAGGACTGGTATTTAAATGGCTGAAGGCACAGGGTGGTGTAGCTGAGATGGACAAACGCAATCAGGCTAAAGCAGATTTACTTTATCGCACCATAGACAGCAGTGATTTCTATCGTAACGATGTGGCAATCTCTAACCGCTCTCGGATGAATGTTCCCTTCCAGTTGGCGGATAACTCACTGGATGCGCTTTTCCTTAGCGAGTCTCAGGCTGCAGGCTTGCATGCCCTGAAAGGACACCGTGCAGTAGGGGGAATGCGCGCTTCGATTTATAACGCAATGCCTCTGGAAGGTGTACAAGCTCTGACAGAGTTTATGCTCGACTTCGCGCGCCGTCACGGTTGATTCACACAACTGTTATCACGATTATTTCTATTCAGAAACCTCACTCTCCGGGTGAGGTTTTAGCGTATCACGGGAGAAAACGTTACACATGCAGGATTCGCTGACCTTACAACCTATTGCTTTTGTAGAGGGAACGGTTAATTTACCCGGTTCCAAAAGTGTCTCAAACCGTGCTTTGTTGTTAGCGGCTCTCGCCGAAGGGACAACGCGGCTGACAAATTTATTAGACAGTGACGACGTGCGCCATATGTTGAATGCGTTATCTTCGTTGGGGATTGATTATACGCTTTCAGCCGACCGGACTGTCTGCGAAGTGACAGGTAAAGGTGGACCGCTGATTGCCAGTTCCCCATTAACGTTATTCCTTGGTAATGCCGGAACGGCAATGCGACCGCTGGCTGCAGCACTTTGTCTGGGTAATAATGACATAGAACTGACCGGTGAGCCGCGCATGAAAGAGCGTCCAATCGGCCATTTGGTAGACGCCTTGCGTCAGGGTGGGGCCACGATTGATTATCTTGAAGCTGAAAATTATCCACCGTTACGCCTGCGAGGTGGTTTCAACGGTGGACAGGTCACCGTAGATGGCAGTGTTTCCAGTCAGTTCTTAACTGCATTACTGATGGCTGCCCCCCTTGCGCCTGAAGATACACAAATTACTATTTCCGGCGATCTGGTCTCGAAGCCCTATATTGATATCACGCTGAACATGATGCGTATCTTTGGCATCGAAGTGGAAAACCATCACTGGCAACAGTTCCATGTGAAAGGTGGTCAACAATATCGCTCGCCAGGTGATTATCTGGTTGAAGGTGACGCCTCTTCTGCCTCCTATTTTCTCGCAGCAGCGGCGATTAAAGGCGGTACAGTAAAAGTGACAGGTATTGGCCGTCACAGTATGCAGGGCGATATTCGCTTTGCCGATGTACTGGAAAAAATGGGTGCAACTGTGGTCTGGGGCGATGATTTTATCGCGTGTACCGGAGCACCATTAACCGGCGTTGATCTGGATATGAACCACATCCCCGATGCAGCGATGACAATAGCAACCACCGCCTTATTTGCATCAGGTCCCACGACGTTGCGTAATATTTATAACTGGCGCGTAAAAGAAACAGATCGCCTGGCAGCAATGGCCACTGAGTTGCGCAAAGTTGGTGCTGAGGTAGAAGAAGGGCAGGATTATATTCATGTTGTTCCACCAGTAGCATTAAGACATGCGGAAATCGCCACTTATAACGATCACCGTATGGCGATGTGTTTTTCGCTGGTAGCACTTTCAAAAACTCCGGTCACTATTCTCGATCCCGGGTGCACTGCAAAAACATTTCCTGAATATTTCTCGCAACTTGCCAAAATTAGCGTGCCTCAATAAAAGAGGATTTGTGGGTATCTGACGAGAGGTACCCGCATTATTTCCCGGCTGAAGCAGAGCGTGCCGGCAGACCTTTTTTATCTTCTGCTGTGAAAATGTCACTTTCCTGTCTGCAGAAGCGTATAGTATGCGCCGATATTTCCCTGAGTAGTAAAACGACAGGAGAACACCTCATGGCTTTAACGCCTGTGATCACAATTGATGGCCCTGGTGGGGCGGGTAAAGGCACGCTGTGCAAAGCGTTAGCCGGAATATTGCATTGGCATCTGCTCGATTCAGGTGCTATCTATCGCGTGCTGGCACTGGCTGCTCTGCACCATCATGTTGATCTTGCCTCGGAAGAGGCGCTGGTACCGATCGCCACACATCTGGATGTGCGTTTCCTGACTGGCCCGGAGGAATTACGCGTTATCCTGGAAGGCGAAGATGTTTCAGCGGCTATCCGCAGTCAGGAAGTGAGTAATACCGCATCAAAGGTGGCTGTTTTTCCACGCGTGCGTGAAGCGTTGTTGCGGCGTCAACGCGCATTTCGTGAAGCTCCCGGATTAATCGCAGATGGACGGGATATGGGCACGGTGGTTTTTCCGGACGCACCGGTGAAAATTTTTCTTGATGCCAGTCCCGAGAAACGCGCTGAGCGTCGCATGCGACAGTTGCAGGAAGGCGGTTTTAGTGTTAACTTTGACCGCCTTTTATCTGAGATAAAAGAGCGTGATGATCGCGATCGCCAGCGAACGGTAGCGCCACTGGTACCAGCTTCTGATGCTCTGGTATTAGATTCGACAGCTATGACTATTGAGCAAGTGATTGAAACAGCATTGCATTATGTCTGTAAAACTCTTAACTTGCCCGGCGTTCAGGCCCCGACATCACGCAGTTGAAAATTTAACCCTGTAATATGGATATTTCCGGGCATGTAAAACAACCCCACCCGTCAGGATGTTAGGTGGACGTTAAATTGAAGAATCAATAAGATTATCAATATGACTGAATCTTTTGCTCAACTTTTTGAAGAATCCCTTAAAGAGATCGAAACCCGTCCTGGTTCCATTGTGCGCGGCGTTGTTGTTTCTATCGACAAAGACGTTGTACTGGTCGATGCCGGTCTGAAATCTGAATCTGCAATTCCTGTAGAGCAGTTTAAAAACGCTGCGGGCGAGCTGGAAATCCAGGTAGGCGACGAAGTTGATGTTGCTCTGGATGCCGTAGAAGACGGATTTGGTGAAACGCTGCTGTCACGCGAAAAAGCCAAACGTCATGAAGCATGGATTACGCTGGAAAAAGCGTATGAAGAAGCTGAAACTGTTACTGGCATCATCAATGGCAAAGTCAAAGGTGGTTTCACTGTTGAGCTGAACGGTATACGTGCATTCCTGCCAGGATCACTGGTTGATGTGCGTCCGGTTCGTGACACTCTGCACCTTGAAGGCAAAGAACTTGAATTCAAAGTGATCAAACTGGATCAGAAACGTAACAACGTGGTGGTTTCACGCCGTGCGGTTATCGAGTCTGAAAACAGTGCAGAGCGCGATCAACTGCTGGAAAATCTGCAGGAAGGCATGGAAGTTAAAGGTATCGTTAAGAACCTTACTGACTACGGTGCATTTGTTGATTTGGGCGGTGTTGATGGCCTGTTGCACATCACTGATATGGCGTGGAAGCGTGTTAAGCATCCAAGCGAGATCGTCAATGTTGGCGATGAAATCACGGTGAAAGTGCTGAAGTTCGATCGCGAACGTACACGTGTTTCTCTTGGCCTGAAACAGCTGGGCGAAGATCCATGGGTGGCAATTGCGAAACGCTATCCGGAAAGCACCCGTCTGACTGGTCGTGTAACCAACCTGACTGATTATGGCTGCTTCGTTGAAATCGAGGAAGGCGTTGAAGGTCTGGTACACGTTTCAGAAATGGACTGGACTAACAAAAATATCCACCCATCTAAAGTAGTTAACGTCGGTGACGTTGTTGAAGTGATGGTACTGGATATCGATGAAGAGCGTCGCCGTATCTCTCTGGGTCTGAAGCAATGCAAATCTAACCCATGGCAGCTGTTTGCTGAGACTCACAATAAAGGCGATCGTGTTGAAGGTAAAATCAAGTCAATCACTGACTTTGGTATCTTCATTGGCCTTGATGGCGGCATCGATGGTCTGGTTCATCTGTCTGACATTTCCTGGAATGCGACAGGTGAAGAAGCCGTTCGTGAGTACAAAAAAGGTGATGAAATCGCCGCTGTTGTTCTGCAGGTTGATGCAGAGCGTGAGCGTATATCGCTGGGCGTGAAGCAACTGGCAGAAGATCCATTCAATAACTTTGTCGCTGTTAACAAAAAAGGTGCTATCGTTAACGGTAAAGTCACTGCAGTGGATGCCAAAGGTGCAACCATTGAGCTGGCTGACGGTGTTGAAGGCTATCTGCGTGCATCTGAAGCCTCACTGGATCGTATCGAAGATGCGACTCTGGTGCTGAGTGTTGGTGATGATGTTGAAGCTAAATTCACTGGCGTTGATCGTAAAAACCGCGTAGTGAGCCTTTCTGTTCGCGCGAAAGATCAGGCTGATGAGAAAGAAGCTATCAATACTGTCAATACCAAGCAGGAAGAAGGTAACTTCTCTAATGCAATGGCAGAAGCATTCAAAGCGGCTAAAGGCGAGTAACATTGCTTAACTGTTCCGGGGTGATTTCCCGGAAGCAGTCTCTGCTGTTAAAGTGATTCCCGACTGGAATTAACCGGAGGATTTATGACTAAGTCAGAATTGATTGAGCGCCTGGCAAACCAGCATACTCACATCCAGGCAAAACTGGTTGAGGATGCGGTAAAAGAGATGCTCGAACACATGGCAACGACGTTGGCCGATGGTGAACGTATCGAAATCCGGGGCTTCGGCAGTTTTTCTTTGCACTATCGTGCACCTCGTACCGGACGTAATCCGAAAACCGGCGATAAAGTGGAGCTGGAAGGTAAATACGTTCCTCACTTTAAGCCGGGGAAAGAGTTGCGCGACAGAGCAAATATTTACGGTCAAGCTGGCAGTATTTGACAGCACACATCTCTGATGTGAACTCATAGCAATGAAACAAACCCCGCAGCGATGCGGGGTTTTTTTATCGGTTTAATGCTCTGGCTTTGTATCCGGGGATGCATAAAACTGCAATTAATTGCAAATAGATAAAAATACTCAGACACGTCCCGAAGATTGCAAGCTTCCTGAAAACCATCTTATCGATAAAGGGGTAAGCTGAATACTCGTTAAACAAGCGAGTTTTCGTATGCCATTACCGCTTAACCATCTGGCTTTGTTTGTCATTCTGGCAACGTTACCCTTATTAGTATTGCCCCGATTGCCAGATGCTAACACCACTCTGTTTCTGCTGATCCTGGCGTTATCATCCACGCCCATTAAGCGCGTATGGGCAAGGAATAGTCGTTTAACCATACTGTTTTTTTATCCGCCAGCTATTCGGCTCATCAGAGTCTGGCGCCACTGGAACATTATACCGGAAAGGCAATCCATGCTGAGGTCAAAGTTACTGGGTATGACCCTGAACGACAGCAACTAAAGCTGAGATTGATTAAAGTGAACCATCAATGGATCTATCCTCCGCTCCATGCGGTGATTAAATCTGTCGGTGAGGATGACTATTGTGTTGGCCAGCGCTGGGCTATGACACTGAAATTACGACCCGTACACAGTTATCTGAACGAGGGCGGATATGATTTGCAACGGCAGGCACTGGCAAAGGCTACTCCGTTTACGGGAAAGATAACTAACGCGTATCCGTTACAGTCAGCCTGCGACTGGCATGGTCGTTTACTGAAGCAGTATCAGAGTCACTATCAGCATTTCACCTGGTCACAGGTGCTGATGGCGTTATTGTTCGGGCAGCGTGAATCTATCACTGCACCAATTAATCAGCTGTTACGCGAAACCGGGATTGCCCATTTAATGGCGATTTCGGGTATGCATATTGGTCTTGCTGCGACTTTCGGTGTGCTCGGTGGCCGGCTGGCACAGCTTTTTTTTCCCGCGAACAGCATAGGCTATCGATTCCCCTTATTGTGTGGTCTGGTTGTCGCGTTCATTTATACCCTCATTTCTGGTGCTGCTCCTCCGGCCCTCCGGGCGATGCTGGCGTTATTTACCTGGCTACTGCTAAAAGTACGTGGTTATCACTGCAGTGGATGGCATATCTGGCGATGTTGTATTGCTGCGATCCTGTTTTTTGATCCACTGAGTATTCTTTCTGAAAGTTTATGGTTATCGGCGCTGGCGGTGGGTGCCTTACTCACGTGGTACACATTTTTCCCTCTACGCTTGCGAGTAAAAGGGTGGGGATGGCAATGGTTGTTACGCTTACTGCATTTGCAGGCAGGGCTATTTATCTTACTGATGCCGATACAAATGATGTTGTTTCATGGCATCAGTTTCAGTGCCATGGTGGCCAATATGTGGGCAGTGCCGCTGGTGGGGCTATTCACCGTCCCTTTGTTACTGGCAGGATTGTTACTGCAGCCAGTTCCGGGGATAACGCATTTGCTCTGGTGGTTAGCGGATAAAAGTCTGGTATTGGTGTTCATTCCATTACAGTATCTCCCTACAGGCTGGGTTAACGTCGGTCAACAGCAGGCAGGTTACGCCGTGTTGATCTGGGCGCTATTATTGTGCTGGCGTGCATCTTTTTTACGAAGCTCACCGTTCACAGCAATCAGCGCTTTGCTGCTTATTATTATCTGGCAGAAGGGTAAGGAACCACCTGACTGGCGAGTCGATATGCTTGATGTCGGCCACGGTCTGGCAGTGGTTATTTCAGCCGGCGATCGGGCGATAATTTACGATACGGGAAATCGCTGGCAAAACGGTGATGCTGCACAACGTTATATTGTTCCCTGGCTCAAGTGGCATGGATTAAAAATAGACCATATCATTTTGAGTCATGAACATCTCGACCATATCGGTGGATTGGATAGTCTGATAAATCATTATCCCGATGCAGCGGTACACAGCCATTTATCACAGAGTGAGCACCAACCTTGTCATCGAGGTGTTAACTGGCAGTGGCAAGGTTTGACGATGCAGATGTTGTGGCCTGAGTAAGGAGAAAAACATGCGGGTAATAACCAGTCATGCGTTGTTCTGGTCAGCGATGGCCGCTGGCGTCTTCTTTTGACGGGTGATCTGGAGGCAGAAGCAGAACAGCTCCTGGTGAAAAAATATCGCCATCTGTTGAGGGCAGATTTATTACAGGTCGCACACCATGGCAGCCGTACCTCGTCAACCGCCCCGTTTCTGCGTGCTGTGGCGGCTTCCGCGGGTATGGCATTAGCTGCCAGATTCAATGCATGGGGTTTTCCGGCAAAAGCAGTACGTCAGCGTTTTGCCGAACACGGTTATCGATGGTTCGACACTGCCCGGGATGGACAGGTAACGGCATGGTTTTACAACGATTATTGGCACATTGCGGGTTTGAGAACGCAAATAAAACCACGCTGGTTTCACGACTGGTTTGGCGTACCGCGTGATTCCAGGTAGAATAGTCGGCTAGTCCATTTTACGCTGGTTAAATAATGCATCACGATAAAGATCTCTCCACCTGGCAGACCTTTCGTCGCCTTTGGCCGATGATCATCCCTTTCAAAGCCGGATTAATTGCTGCGGCGATAGCTCTGATACTGAATGCTGCAGGGGATACCCTGATGCTTTCATTGTTAAAACCCCTGCTTGATGACGGTTTTGGTAAAGCAGATCGTACAGTACTGATCTGGATGCCTCTCGTCGTCATGGGATTGATGTTGGTGCGTGGTGTAACGAGCTATATCTCGAGTTATTGCATTTCATGGGTCTCCGGTAATGTAGTAATGGGGATGCGCAGAAGACTTTTTCGCCATATGATGGGCATGCCAGTGGCATTCTTCGATCAGCAATCTACGGGAACGTTGTTATCGCGTATTACCTATGATTCTGAGCAGGTAGCATCTTCTTCATCCAGTGCACTGGTGACAGTGGTACGTGAAGGCGCTTCTATCATTGGCCTGTTTATCATGATGTTTTATTACAGCTGGCAATTGTCGCTGATTTTGATCGTCCTCGCCCCCATCGTTGCATTTGCTATTAGGAGTGTGTCGAAACGCTTTCGTGGTATCAGTAAAAATATGCAAAATACCATGGGGCATGTCACCACCAGCGCTGAACAGATGCTGAAAGGGCACAAAGAAGTGCTGATATTTGGTGGTCAGGATGTTGAAAGTCAGCGTTTTGACAAAGTCAGCAACAAAATGCGCCAGCAGGGCATGAAGCTGGTTTCCGCTTCATCTATTTCAGATCCTATTATCCAGTTAATTGCTTCTTTTGCTCTGGCCTTCGTACTTTATGCTGCCAGTTTTCCTGCGGTGATGGAGACACTCAGTCCCGGAACAATTACGGTGGTGTTCTCTTCAATGATTGCGCTGATGCGGCCCCTGAAATCGCTGACCAATGTCAACGCGCAATTTCAGCGCGGTATGGCAGCTTGTCAGACGCTTTTTTCTATCCTTGATTCTGAACAGGAAAAAGATAACGGCAAAACGGTCATCGATCGTGCGCAGGGGCGTGTATCCTTTAATGATGTGACGTTTACCTATCCTGGTCGTGAAATTCCTGCTCTGCATCGTATCAGTTTACAGATCCCTGAGGGGAAAACTGTGGCGTTGGTGGGGCGTTCAGGCTCAGGAAAATCAACAATTGCCAGTTTGATGACGCGTTTTTATGATATCCAGCAAGGTGAAATTACCATTGATGACCTCGATATCCGTCAATACACCTTGAGTTCGTTGCGAAATCAAATTGCTCTCGTTTCACAAAATGTACATCTGTTTAACGATACCGTTGCGAATAATATTGCTTATGCGCGAACAGAGGAGTACAGCCGTGAGGAGATCGAAAAAGCGGCACGGATGGCTCACGCAATGGATTTTATTGGCAAAATGGAAAAAGGGCTAGATACGGTGATCGGGGAAAATGGTGTGCTTTTATCTGGTGGTCAACGGCAGCGTATTGCGATTGCACGTGCTTTACTGCGCAATTGTCCGATCCTGATTCTTGATGAAGCGACCTCAGCGCTCGATACAGAGTCTGAACGTGCTATTCAGTCAGCACTTGATGAGCTGCAAAAAAACCGCACTTCGTTGGTGATAGCGCATCGGTTGTCGACTATTGAAAAAGCGGATGAGATTGTGGTGATTGAAGATGGCTACATTGTTGAACGAGGCAGCCATCAGCAATTGTTGCAGCAACAAGGTGCTTATGCTCAGCTTTATAAAATGCAGTTTGGCCAATGATTGAAAAGATGTGGAGCGGTCGTTCCTTCCTGTACTGGCTACTGTTACCACTGAGTCTTGTCTATGGTGCGGTGAGTACGCTGATTCGCTACTCTTATCAATGGAAATGGCGTAAACGGGGATATTTTCCTCTGCCAGTGGTCATAGTTGGCAACCTCACCGCCGGAGGAAATGGGAAAACCCCCTTTGTTATTTGGCTGGTTGGCGAGTTGCTTAAACGTGGCTATCGTCCCGCAGTGGTCTCAAGAGGATATGGCGGGAATGCTCCCTATTATCCATTGCTAATCACCGAGAGCACTTCAGCAGCAGAATGTGGTGACGAACCTTTATTGATAGCACGCCGTACAGGCGTGCCGGTCGCCGTATCTCCTGATCGCTGTCAGGCGGTGAAGACGCTGCTGCAAAACCGGGATATTGATATCATTATTGCCGATGATGGTCTTCAGCATTATGCTCTGGCGCGAGACTTAGAAATTGTGGTTGTCGACGGTGTTCGTCGGTTTGGTAATGGCTGGTGGTTACCCGCTGGCCCGATGCGTGAACGTGCCTCGCGGCTGAACAGTGTGGATGCGGTAATCAATAATGGTGGAGAACCTCATCCCGGGGAGATCCCTATGCGATTACAACCCGGTAAAGCGGTCAATATTAAAACCGGAGAGGTCAGGGCTGTGTCGGCGCTGCAGCATGTAGTCGCGATGGCAGGCATTGGCCACCCTCAACGTTTTTTTAATACACTGAGCGAACTGGGGGTGATACCTGAACAGCAAATTGCGTTCAATGACCATGCACCCTACACTGAGTTACAACTGACCACGCTGGTTAATCAGCATCAGGTATTGCTGATGACTGAAAAAGATGCTGTAAAAGTCAGCCCGTTTGCTGCTGATAACTGGTGGTATCTGCCGGTTGATGCTGATATAACCGGAACAGCCGCAGAAGCATTGATTGAGCGTATTTCTGATTTGATTCGTCCTTGAAGGGATACTACAACGTGGTTACTGCCAGGCATTATTAACAGAGAATTATCACGGAGAGAATATGGATCACCGTTTATTCGATATCATCGCATGTCCGGTTTGTTTTGGTAAGCTGCAGTATGATAAAGCGCAACAGCTATTGATATGCCCTGTTGATCGGCTGGCTTATCCACTCCGTGATGGCATTCCGGTGCTACTGGAGAGTGAAGCGAAGTCTCTGACCGATGAAGAGAGTGTGTCATGAGTTTTGTGGTGATTATACCTGCACGTTATGCATCAACCCGCTTACCCGGCAAACCGCTGGTTGATATTCACGGTATGCCAATGATTCTGCATGTGCTGGCGAGGGCTCGTGAATCCGGTGCCGCGCGAGTGATTGTTGCGACCGATCATGCTGAAGTTGCAGAGGTTGTTACACAAGCGGGTGGTGAGGTTTGTATGACGCGTACAGACCATCAGTCAGGTACAGAAAGACTGGCTGAGGTGATAGAACACTATCAGTTCCCGGACGATACTATAATCGTCAATGTTCAGGGTGATGAGCCGTTGATACCGCCAGTGATCATACGTCAGGTAGCCGAAAATTTATGTGATACCGAGGCGGGTATGGCGACGCTCGCTGTCCCTGTTACAGAGGTCGCGGAAGCCTTTAATCCCAATGCTGTAAAAGTAGTACGTGATGCAATGGGGTTTGCGCTCTATTTTTCACGCGCCACCATTCCCTGGGATCGGGAACGTTTTGCACAAAACCGCGACAGCATTGACGATATTTTTCTGCGTCATATTGGAATCTACGGATATCGTGCGGGATTTATTCGTCGTTACATTCAGTGGCAGCCTTGTCCATTGGAAAAATTTGAATTGCTTGAGCAGTTGCGCGTATTGTGGAACGGCGAAAAGATTCATGTGGATGTTGCTAAAGCGTTACCCGGTGCAGGTGTCGATACCTGGGAAGATTTGGAACTTGTACGCACGTTGTTATCCTGAGCAAGCGCACTAAAACCTGACTCTGGCACGGGGATGAGAAGTACCATTGTTATTCGAGGGGTGAGATTGTGTTGCTGCAAGCAGAGATATCCTCAGTTTTGGGCGAAGAACTGAGCAGAGTAGCCTGTATCAGTGAACATGCTTTCGGTGAGATATATTCACTGTATGACGAGCAAGGCGTGGTCATCCCCTTGGTAGCACAGGTGTTTCATACACCGGGCTTAGCTGCTCAGATTGCGCAAAAATACGGAGTACTCAGCGCCCATAGTCAGATTCGGTTGCCTTTAGTTCATGGTCTGATTACCCATCAACAACTTGATTTACCGGATGTATTGTTAATCGACCGGCCTGGGGGTGTTTCTGCTGAGGTACCGTGTCGTATGCCTGAACGCTGGCATTTTTTGCAGGAGCAGATAATTGATGCTTTACTGGTATGGCACAAGCAGGAGAGCAGCGGGCTTGTTGGTTACGTCGATAGCATGCAAAAAAACAGTTGGCAGGCGTGGTATCAGCAAAAAATAACAGTGTTGTGGAGCACGCTCTCCCGATTGCGCCCTGCGCAGCTGAGTTTGCATGACTATCAAATCCTCTATCGTAGTAAAGCCCATCTGCAATCACTGTTGGCTGATGCCGAAGAAACCTGCGTCCTGGTACACGGTAACTTAACCTTACAGCATCTTCTCAAAGATCCTCGCAGCGATAAATTGCAAGCTATTGTGTGCCCGGGAAACATGCTTTGGGCACCACGAGAATTTGAGCTGGCGCGGTTGGGACATGATCCTTTGTCAGAAAGTATTTTATTTGGTTATTTGCAAAGGTTCCCGGTGGCTGAAGGTTTTATTGCCCGACGTTGGCTCTATGTTTTGTGGGAGCAGGTTGATCAGCTTTTGCACAGTGGCCACTTTTCCCGCGAGACATTTCATCATGCAGCACAGTCACTCTTCCCGTGGTTGAACGAGGGTTGAGGGTTTGAGAGTCAATTGCTGCCATATTCCCCCAAGGCGTTCATAAATGGCCCGATCACTGTGCATTAACCAGAGTGGAGAGGGTAACAAACGTTCCCATGGGTTAAGCGGTGAGCTTATTGCCAGTTGATTCGCCGGGGCCGGGAAGGGGTGCAATCCGTGATTTAAGAAAAAAACCATCGCCCTCGGCATGTGTGAAGCTGAGGTAACCAGTGCAAAAGGAGACTGTCCGACAATCGCGGCGACAGCGGCAGCTTCCTGACTGGTATCTTTAGGGGTGGAGAGGGTAATGATGCTTTCCGTTGGAACTCCCAGCGATTGTGCAACACGGGCGGCGACCTCAGCTGAACTGACCGGATTCGAAGTTGCTTTACCGCCAGTGAAGATAAGCTTTGCCTCGGGATTGTTACGCCAAACACGGAGCGCTTCAGTCAGTCGGGGTAAGCTATTATTGAATAAATTTGAACTGGGTGCCCACTCTTCATTCCACGTGTAGCCTCCCCCCAATACCACAATATAGTGAACCGTTTGCTGATTTTTCCAGACAGGATAGCGCTGTTCGAGTGGTAACAACAACCGGTCGGCAACAGGTTGTAAACTCAGAAGGGCCAGTAAAATTCCTCCTGCGGAAACCAGCGTTTTCCCGCTTTTTTGCCAGCGGGTAAACCAGAGTATGAAGATACCCGACAGGATTAATAACAATAAAAAGGGGAGTGGCAGAAGTAATCCACCGATTATTTTTTTAAGTGTAAATAACATCAATATCCATTCCACACCGTGCAAAAGTGCATTTTGTCAGTAATAAAATACGCTAACACTTTATTCTCTCACTGTGTATGTCAAAATAGTCCCTTGTTGAACGGTCAATTTTTTTCTTGGGGTTTATGATGCAGGGGCGCAACTTTGATGATATTGCAGATAAATTTTCCAACAATATCTACGGTACCAGCAAGGGGCGTATTCGTCAGGCGATTATGACCGAAGAGCTTGAGACCATACTGAAATCATTTCCTTCTGGCCCTCTTTCAATTGTTGATGCAGGCGGTGGAGAAGGCTTGCTCAGCAGCACGTTTGCTGCAAGGGGACATCAGGTACTGTTGTGTGACCTGTCCGCGGAAATGTTGCAACGAGCCAGTCAGCTCGCTGATCAAAAAGGCGTCAGCGAAAACATGGTGTTTAAACAGATCAGTGCCCAAGCTGTGGTACACTGCCTGGATGAACCGGTCGATTTGATCCTCTCGCACGCGGTATTGGAGTGGGTAACTGAACCGGAAGCAATGATTGCCAGTTTTTATCAGGCGCTGCGTCCCGGAGGCGTCCTGTCATTGATGTTTTATAACCTGCATGGATTGCAGATGCAGACGCTGATATTGGGTAATTTTGGTTATATGCAGGCAAATTTAAAAAAACGCAAAAAAAAGACCTTATCGCCGGATTTTCCTCGTGAACCTGCAACAGTCTATCAGTGGTTAACCAGCGCTGGCTTTGTCATTGAAGATAAAGTCGGTGTTCGTGTGTTTCATGATTATCTGCGGGATAAAAATAAACAGACGGAGTGTATTGAGGACATACTGGTGTTGGAAAAACAATTTTCCCGGCAGGAGCCATTTCTAAGTCTCGGGCGCTACATTCATGTCACCGCGCGCAAGCCTGTGGAGCATATTCATGAGTGATTTTTCTCTGACGTTACCTGAGCTGGTTTCCTGGGTGCGTAAAAATGATTTTTCAGTCACGTTGCCCGCTGAACGCCTCACTTTCTTACTGGCGATTGCGGTAATGAATGGTGAACGGATGGACGGGGAGATGAGTGAAGGTGAACTGACTGACGCTTTCCGCCATGTAAGTGACGGATTTGAACAGGCCAGTGATACGGTATCGCAACGAGCCAATAATGCAATCAACGATTTGGTCCGTCAGCGCCTGTTGAACCGCTTCACCAGTGAATTATCGGAAGGTCATGCTATCTATCGTCTGACACCGCTGGCGATAGGTATCACTGATTATTATATTCGTCAGCGTGAATTCTCTACATTGCGACTTTCCATGCAACTTTCCATTGTTGCATCAGAACTCAGTCGTGCCGCTGCAGCAGCGATGGAAGAGGCCGATGAACATCACTGGCATCGTCATGTATATGCACCGCTTAAGTATTCAGTGGCCGAGATTTTTGACAGCATAGATATCAGCCAGCGCGTTATGGACGAACAACAACAAGCGGTAAAAGATGATATCGCCCAGTTGTTGAATAAAGACTGGCAATCCGCCATTTCCAGTTGCGAAACGTTGTTGAGTGAAACCTCGGGAACGTTACGGGAGTTGCAGGACACGCTGGAGGCGGCTGGCGATAAAATGCAGGCTAATTTATTACGGATCCAGGATGCAATTGTTCACCAGCCAGGTTTACATTTCATTGATAAGCTAGTGTTTGATTTGCAGAATAAATTAGACCGCATCATCAGTTGGGGGCAGCAGGCAATCGACTTGTGGATTGGCTATGATCGCCATGTACACAAATTTATTCGTACCGCGATCGATATGGATAAAAATAGGGTTTTCGCACAGCGTTTACGGCAATCAATACAGCGTTATTTTGATGCACCCTGGGCCATCACTTATGCCAATGCTGACCGATTGTATGATGTACGAGATGAAGAGCTGACGTTGCGCAGTGAAGAGGTGACAGGTGAATTACCTTCTGAGCTGGAGTTTGAAGAGTTTAGTGCTATTCGCGAGCAACTGGCTGCCATGATAGAAGAGAAACTGGCTGAGTATAAACAACAGCAAAAGCCGTTGGATCTGGCAGCCGTGATGCGCAGTTATTTACAACAATATCCTCGTTCCCGGCATTTCGACCTGGCGCGCATCATCGTTGATGAGGCTGTCAGATTAGGAGTGGCCGAAGCTGACTTCACTGGACTGAAGGCAGAGTGGCAGGAAATTAATGATTACGGAGCTGAGGTGCAGGCGCATGTCATTGACAAATATTGAACAACTAATGCCAGTTAAACTGGCCCAGGCGCTGGCAAATCCACTTTTCCCTGCATTGGATAGCCAGTTACGTGCCGGACGCCATATCGGTATAGACGAGCTGGAGCAACACGCATTTCTGATGGATTATCAGGAATATCTGGAGGGTTTTTACTCCCGGTATCATGTTGAGCTGATACGTGCTCCTGAAGGTTTTTTCTACCTCCGTCCGCGTTCTACCACGTTGATCCCCCGTTCAGTGCTTTCTGAGCTGGATATGATGGTAGGAAAGATTCTCTGTTATCTCTACCTCAGCCCGGAGCGTCTGGCGAATGAGGGGATATTCACCCAACAGGAATTGTATGATGAGCTGCTGACACTGGCAGATGAAAGCAAACTGCTGCGTCTGGTTAATCAGCGTTCGACAGGTTCGGACCTTGACAGGCAGAAACTGCAGGAGAAAACACGCGCTTCACTCAACCGTTTACGACGTCTGGGGATGGTGTGGTTTATGGGTAATGACAGCAGTAAATTTCGAATAACAGAGGCTGTGTTTCGATTTGGTGCTGATGTACGCAGTGGTGATGATCTCCGTGAAGCACAGTTGCGTATGATAAGAGATGGTGAAGCCATGTCTATCGAGGGGGACTTAACCCTGGGTGATGAGAACCGAGATGAAGGGGAGAGACATCGTGTGTCCGACAACGCAGAGGATGAACAGGAATGATTGAACGCGGTAAATTTCGCTCCCTGACGCTGGTTAACTGGAACGGTTTCTTCGCTCGCACCTTTGAGCTTGATGATCTTGTCACCACCCTCTCGGGAGGAAATGGTGCTGGTAAATCGACGACAATGGCTGCCTTTATCACTGCATTGATCCCGGATTTAACGCTGCTGCATTTCCGTAATACCACAGAGGCTGGGGCGACCTCCGGGTCACGTGATAAAGGACTGCATGGAAAATTGCGTCCGGGGGTCTGTTACGCAGCGCTCGATGTGGTGAACTCTCTGGGGCAACGCATGTTAGTCGGTGTTCGTCTGCAGCAAGTCGCCGGACGGGATCGTAAAGTGGATATCAAACCTTTTAGTATCCACGGTTTGCCTGAATCTGTCAGTCCGACAGAGATACTGACTGAAGTGGTAAGTGCCCGTCAGGCCAGAGTCGTGCCGCTCAGTGAGCTTATAGAGAGATTCGACGAAAAAGAGAGTATTCAGTTTCGGCAGTTTAACTCTATCACCGATTACCATGCGTTGATGTTTGATATGGGTGTTATCGCCCGGCGTTTACGATCTGCTGCCGACCGCAGCAAATACTATCGTCTGATAGAAGCCTCCTTATATGGGGGAATATCCAGCGCAATAACCCGTTCGTTGCGTGATTACCTGTTGCCTGAAAACAGTGGGGTACGTAAGGCATTCCAGGATATGGAAGCTGCTCTGCGAGAAAACCGTCTGACACTGGAAGCAATCCGTGTCACGCAGTCAGATCGCGATTTGTTTAAACATCTGATCTCAGAATCTACCAGTTACGTGGCAGCTGATTATATGCGCCATGCTAATGAGCGCCGACTGCATCTCGATAATGCCTTGCAACAACGCCAGGAATTGTTCTCCAGCCGCAAACAACTGGCAACTGAACAATATCGCCATATTGAGATGGCAAAGGAGCTGGCTGAACAAAGTGGCGCAGAAGGTGATCTGGAGGCGGATTACCAGAGTGCCAGCGATCATCTCAATCTGGTGCAGACTGCGATGCGTCAGCAGGAAAAGATAGAGCGCTATGAAAGCGATATCGATGAACTGACGTTCCGGCTGGAGGAGCAAAACGAGGTCGTTGCTGAAGCACTGGAGCAACAGGAAGAAAAAGAGGCGCAGGTTGAAGCTGCGGAGACTGAAGTTGATGAATTAAAAAGTCAGTTAGCCGACTATCAGCAAGCTCTGGATGTACAGCAGACGCGTGCAATTCAATACCAGCAGGCACAGCAGGCGCTTGAACGAGCCCGTTCACTTTGTCAGCTACCCGAACTCGATAGCGATAACGCTGCAAGCTGGCAGGTGACCTATCAGACACGTGAACGGGAAGCCACTTCCGAGCTACTCGCTTTAGAGCAAAAGATGAGTGTGGCGGATGCTGCACACAATCAGTTTGAACAGGCTTTGGATCTGGTCAACCGCATTGCAGGCCCGGTGACACGACACGATGCGTATGCTACCGCGCGTGAATTGCTGCGTGATGCCGCCAATCAACGTCATTATGCAGAACAACTTACCTCGTTGCGAGCCAGACTGAATGAGACGGAACAGCGCTTACGTGAGCAACAGGAAGCGGAGCAGCTGCTGAATGATTTTTGCAAAAAACGTGGTCAGCAATACGACGCAGACCAGCTTGAAATGTTGTTGTCAGAGCTCGAGGCGCAAATTGAGCAGCTTAGTGAACATGTGGCAATGGCCAGTGAACAGCGTATGGAAATACGTCAGGCGCTCGACCATGCAAAAGAACAGATAACGCGTCTGACGAAGCAGGCCCCCATCTGGCTTGCTGCGCAGGAGATGCTGACACAACTTTCCGAGCAGACAGGCGAAGTCTTCACTGACGGGCATCAGATTACTGCTTATATGCAGCACCTGCTTGAGCGCGAACGTGAAAACAGTGTTGAACGCGACGGGGTTGCAGACAGAAAACACTCTATCGAGCAGCAAATAGAGCGTTTAAGCCAACCCGGTGGTGCCGAGGATAACCGCCTGAATGCACTGGCTGAACGTTTTGGTGGTGTATTACTCTCAGAAATTTATGACGATGTTACACTGGATGATGCTCCCTATTTTTCTGCGTTGTATGGCCCTTCACGTCACGCCATTGTGGTGCCGGATCTGTCGCGAGTACGCGAACAATTGGATGCGCTTGAGGATTGTCCGGAAGATCTCTATCTGATAGAGGGCGATCCGCAATCTTTCGATGACAGTGTGTTTGATGTTGAAGAGTTAAAACAGGCTGTACTGATCAAAAGCAGTGACAGACAGTGGCGATATTCGCGATTTCCCGCCATTCCATTATTTGGTCGTGCTGCGAGAGAAAATCAACTGGAGCGACTCCGCAGTGAAAGGGAAACGCTGGCCGAAAGTTATGCGACGCTCTCTTTCGATGTGCAAAAAACCCAGCGCCTGCATCAGTCATTTAGTCGTTTTATTGGTACGCATTTTGGTGTGGCATTTGATGAGGATCCTGAAGAGGCTATCCAGCAATTTAATTTACAGCGAGTTGAGCTTGAAAGGTCGCTGACAGCGCATGAAAATCGAAATCAGCTGCAACGACAGCAGTATGAAGCGGCAAAAGAGGGCGTTGCTCAGTTAAACAGACTGATGCCACGTATCAGTGTGTTGCGCGATGAAACATTGCCCGATCGATATGAAGTCCTGTTGGCTCAATTAGATGAAGCTCAGGAGTCTGCGCGATTTATACAGCAACATGCAGTCCATCTGGAGAAGCTGGAGCCGCTGGTGGCGGTATTGCAAAGCGATCCTGAACAGCATGAAGAACTCACTCGCCATTACACTGAGGCACAACAGCGTCAGCGAGAGGCACAGCAACACGCTTTCGCCATTACTGAAGTTGTGCAGCGGCGGGCACATTTCAGTTATACCGATTCTGCGGGGATGCTGGAGGGTAACAGTGACCTGAATGAAAAACTGAGACAAAGATTAGAATATGCCGAGACCGAACGGAGTCGGGCTCGTGACCAGCTACGTTCACAGCAGACACAATACACCCAGGCTTCACAGTTGCTGGCATCGCTGAAAAGTTCCTTTGATGCCAAATGTGATATGTTAAAAGAGTTGCAGCAGGAGATGCAGGATATTGGTGTTTCTGCTGATGCCAGTGCTGAAGAGAGAGCGCGTCAGCGTCGTGATACATTGTACACAGCATTGATTAACAATCGTGCCCGCCGTAATCAACTGGAAAAACAACTCACCTTTTGCGAAGCAGAAATGGAGGCATTGCAGAAGAAATTACGGCGTGTTGAACGTGATTATCAGCAAGTTCGTGAATTAGTTGTGGCGGCCAAATCGGGTTGGGTTACTGTGCTTCGACTGGTGAAAGATAATGGCATGGAACGGCGTTTACATCGTCGTGAACTGGCTTATCTGACTGGTGACGAGCTACGCTCAATGTCCGATAAAGCGTTAGGTGCATTACGTCTTGCTGTGGCTGATAACGAACATCTGCGTGATGTGTTACGGGTTTCTGAAGATCCCCGTCATCCCGAACGCAAAATTAAGTTCTTTATTGCAGTGTATCAGCATCTGCGCGAACGGATTCGTCAGGATATCATTCGTACTGATGACCCGGTCGAAGCGATTGAGCAGATGGAAATTGAACTCAGTCGTCTGACTGAAGAGTTGACCGCCCGTGAGCAGATGCTTGCTATCAGTTCACGTAGTGTAGCTAACATTATTCGTAAAACGATCCAGCGTGAACAAAGCCGTATCCGGCAGCTTAATCAGGGTTTGCAGAGTGTCAGCTTCGGACAGGTGCAAAGTGTACGACTGAACGTCAACGTGCGCGAATCCCACGCGATGTTGCTGGATGTGCTTTCTGAACAGCACGAACAGCACCAGGACCTGTTCAGCAGCCAAAGGCTGACCTTCTCTGAAGCACTGGCGAAGCTGTATCAGAGACTGAATCCACAGGTTGATATAGGACAACGTGCGCCGCAGACAGTCGGTGAAGAGTTGCTCGACTATCGTAATTACCTTGATATGGAAGTGGAAGTCAATCGTGGTTCTGAGGGATGGTTGCGTGCTGAAAGTGGCGCCTTATCCACCGGTGAAGCTATCGGTACCGGGATGTCAATACTGGTGATGGTGGTGCAAAGCTGGGAAGACGAGTCTCGGCGCTTACGTGGGAAAGACATCTCCCCCTGCCGTTTATTGTTCCTTGACGAAGCTGCCCGACTTGATGCGAAGTCAATTGCCACCTTGTTTGAACTGTGTAGCCGGCTGGATATGCAATTGATCATTGCCGCACCAGAAAATATCAGTCCTGAAAAGGGCACGACTTATAAATTAGTGCGTAAAGTTATCAATAATACCGAACACGTTCACGTTGTCGGGTTACGCGGATTTGCGGCGGGGCAGGATGCCAGCAGCAGCGATATTGTGTCAGCCTCTCCCGTGACACCATAAAATATTCACTGTGGATTATAGATAAAGTCCATACATCAGAATATGCTTACTCCGACATCGTATCTGTTGTTACGATGTCGTTTTCTTTTTACTAGGGTGAGAATGAGACAATTAACATTGTACTACCTGGACATAAAAATAACGGGAGACAAGGGATGTTGTTAACAAGACCGTTCGCTGCAGGATCGATCCTGGCAGCCAGCTTCATGAGTGCAGTGGTTTTTTCTTCTCAGCCAGCAGAGGCTGATAAAGTAATCGTAAGCATTGAAACCACGCCGTCAGTCCACACAGAGAATGCAGCGTTGCGGCAGTATCTTAAAACAGGCAAACGCCCCTTTTTTTATCACCCTCTGCAGGTGTTATACCACACGCAAGGTATGAAATTGCTCTGGGAAGACAGCGAGGTCGTCCGCCTGTTTGAAAGACAACTGGCTGAAGTTGCCTTATCTGGCGTGAATCCTCAATTCAGTGAATGGCTGAGAGACCTGAACGATACAACGATCAGCCCGGAAGCACGCGATGTACTACTGAGCGATGCGATGCTGGGTTATTTACAGTTTGTTTCTGAGGTGCCTGCACGTGGTGAGCAATGGTTATACAGCCAAAAACCTTATCCTCTTGCAGCTCCTTCTCAGTCAGTGATAACGCGCTGGCAAAAGGCGTTAAGGCAAAATCAACTGCGTGATTTCGTTGCGCAGTTACAACCCATTCATCCGCAATATTCTCGCATGGTCACTGCACTTAAGAGCATTCTTGCGGATAAAACGACCTGGCCTGAACTACACGCGACTACTTCATTACGGCCCGGAGATGAGAGTGATGATGTACCGGCGATACGTGTAATTTTACAGCATTTTAATATGCTGACGCCATCCGAACCGCCAGCTGACGGGCCAACGGTTGATAGCAAGAGTGCAGTATCCTCGCCATTGGTCGATGACGACGATAATGATGCTCAGGCACTATCAATTTCTTCACCTGAAGACGTAAATCGTGTGCCAGAGATCAGCGAGGTACAAAAAAACAGCAGAGATCCATCACGTTTGTACAGTGCAGAATTGGTTGAAGGAATTAAACGATTCCAGCACTGGCAAGGATTAGATGCTGATGGCATCGTTGGTCGAAAAACGCGTGAGTGGCTCAGTGTATCACCTCGGGACCGCGCTACCCTGTTAGCATTGAATATGCAGCGTTTGCGGTTATTACCCGATGATATGCACAATGGTATTATGGTCAATATTCCCAACTATTCACTCAACTACTATGTCGATGGCGTGCAGGTATTGACGTCACGGGTGATTGTTGGCAGTCCGAAACGCAAAACTCCCCTGATGCGAAGCGCATTGAATAATGTGGTGCTTAATCCCCCCTGGAATGTGCCGACTACCCTGGCCCGGGAAGATATTGCTCCAAAAATCAAGAAAGATCCCGCCTACCTGGATAGCCATCAATATACATTATACTCAGGTTGGGGAGAGGATGCGCAACGCATCGACCCGGCAACGATTGACTGGAGTACCGTTTCCTCTTCGCGTTTTCCTTATCGGATCCGCCAGGCGCCAGGCCCGCTTAACTCATTAGGACGCTATAAATTTAACATGCCCAGTACAGATGCTATTTATTTGCATGACACACCTAATCACGGTTTGTTTAACCGTGAAATCAGAGCGCTCAGTTCGGGATGTGTCCGGGTTGATGAGGCGGCAACACTGGCAAAACTGTTGTTGCAGGATGCTGGCTGGAGCGAAGCAAGAATTGAGTCAAGGTTGCAAGAGGGGAACACGCAGTATGTCTCTATTAAACATCGTATTCCGGTAAATTTGTATTATCTGACTGCATGGATAAGCGATGACGGGCAGGCTGAATATCGCACTGATATTTACCAGTATGATACGTTATCCCGTGCAGGTGAAAGCATATTAAGTGTTGCAGAAAACCTGATTCGATAGTCAAATCTGCCTGCAGGATAATTGGGCAGGTCAGGAATAGCTATTTATCCGAAAAAACAGCGGGAAATGAGGAGAGTGGTTGACGATCCTCATTTCCCTGGGTATGGTCGGTTAATGCCACAGCTTCCCAATTGATTTCAGGATAAGATAGTGTTATGGAAAAATGTAAAATCACGCGTCGTAGATTGTTGACTCTCGGAGGTATTGCTCTGGGAACAGCACTATTGCCTGTACAATCCCTTGCATCGATATCCACCACTCGTCCTCGCGAACTGTTATTGAGCAATCTCAATACGGGTGAGAAAATCCGGACGGAATTTTTTAATGGCAAGACTTACAACAAAAGTGAACTAACCCGACTGAACTACTTCTTTCGCGATTACCGGGCAAACAGAATTAAAACTATCGATCCAAAACTGTTCGACCAACTATACCGCCTTCAGGTGATGCTTAATAACCGCAAACCTGTTCAGCTTATTTCGGGTTATCGCTCTCAGGCCAGTAATACAGCACTGCGTGCCAGATCACGGGGTGTCGCAAAGCACAGTTATCATACACTCGGACAGGCGATGGATTTTCATATTGAAGGGGTCGAACTGAGTAACATTCGTAAAGCTGCACTGGCGATGCGTGCTGGCGGAGTCGGTTATTATCCTTCAAGTAACTTTGTCCATATCGATACAGGACCAGTCCGTAACTGGTAAACTACCTGACTCAAACGATACTATCTACCGGACATAATATGGATTATCTCGTCATCCCTGTTACCGCATTTGAACAAGATTGCACACTTCTCACTTGTCCACGTACTGCCAATGCTGCCCTTATCGATCCGGGCGGTGATGCAGAGAAAATTCGGCATACAGTCAGCCAGCATGACGTGAAGATCACTCAGATTTTGCTGACGCATGGACATCTGGATCATGTTGGTGCTGCTAAAACGCTGGCTGATTATTATCAAGTGCCGATCATCGGGCCACATAAGGCCGACAAGTTTTGGCTGGAGGCACTGCCGGCTCAAAGTCAAATGTTCGGTTTTCCCGAGTGCCCGGTTTTCATGCCTGACAGATGGCTGGAAGAGGGGGATACGGTTTTGGTAGGCGAGCGGGTATTGGAGGTGTTGCTCTGTCCAGGACATACACCCGGGCATATTGTCTTTTTTGATCGAGCGTCACGCTTACTGATTTCAGGTGATGTGATCTTTAAAGGCGGTGTTGGAAGAAGTGACTTTCCGCAAGGTAGCCATACTGATTTGATTCGCAGCATTAAAGAGAAACTGTTACCGCTGGGAGATGATGTAACTTTCCTTCCCGGGCATGGGCCGATATCTAACCTTGGTCAGGAACGAATCAGTAACCCCTTCCTCAGGTAACAGAAACGGGCTCGCTGGGGAGCCCGTTTCTGCTAAAGCACTTTGACAATTGCCTCACAAAGCACTGACATATTATCTGGTGTCATCCCGGCAACGTTGATTCGACCTGATGCAACGGCATAAATAGCGTATTCATCGCGTAAACGAGCCACTTGCTGTGGCGATAATCCACTGAATGAAAACATGCCATTTTGCTTACTGATGAAGCTAAAATCTGCCAGCGCCCCTTTCTCCTGCAGGGTCTGTACAAACAATTGTCGCATACGTTGAATACGTTCACGCATCTCGGTCAGCTCTTGCTGCCAGATGGTGCACAGCGTGGTATCCGACAGTATTATCGCCACAATAGCAGCGCCATGCGCAGGTGGATTAGAGTAGTTTGCCCGTATAGTGTATTTCACCTGGCTGAATGCAGTCGCGGCAGTCTCTTTATCACCCGCGAGCAGCGTCAGAGCGCCGACGCGCTCGTTATAAAGGCCAAAGTTTTTTGAGTATGAGCTTGCAACCAGCATTTCGTCATGCAGGGCGGCAAAACTGCGCAAACCCGCTGCATCTTCTTCTAACCCCTGGGCAAAGCCCTGATAGGCGAAATCGAAAAGTGGTAACCATCCCTTTTCTGCCGAGAGAGTTGCGAGCTGTTGCCACTGTTCAGGAGTAGGGTCTATGCCGGTAGGATTGTGGCAGCAGCCGTGAAACAGCACTACATCACCTGATTGCGCGGCGGCAAGTGAAGTTAGCATGGCCTCAAAATCAAGTGTATGAGCAGCAGCGTTATGATAGTTGTACTCCTTTACCTCCAGCCCTGCTGCGAGGAATACATTCTTATGATTAGGCCAGCTTGGGTTACTGATCCAGATACGTTTAGCACTGGTTTGAGTGGACAGAAAATCAGCGGCGATACGTAGTGCACCGGTACCTCCCGGCGTCTGTGCAGTCTGCAGGCGACCAGCTTCAATCAGAGCGCTTTGTGAACCAAACAAAAGACGCTGTGTACAAAATGCAAAATCACGTAAGCCATCAATGGTCAGGTAGTTTTTGCTGGTTTCATTCTCAAGGAGATAGCGCTCGGCTTTTTTGACGCTGGTCAGTACCGGGGTATTACCTGTTTCATCTTTATATACCCCGATCCCGAGGTTGATCTTTTCAGCTCTTTGGTCTGCACGAAAAAGGTCAGCAAGGCCGAGAATGGGGTCAGCGGGCGCCGCAATTATTTTTTCAAACATGAGTAAGATCCGTTTAGGAAGAGGAAAGATTATGGCATTCAGGTTACCGTTACTGACAGGGGATTGTCACGTATTAGCTGAAACAAACGGAGGATAATGAAAAAAAAAACGGAGCCGAAGCTCCGTTTTCATGCAGGTTGTTATCTGATGACAAGGCAGATTAGAACTGGTAAACCAGACCAACAGCAACAGTATCGTCAGTGTTCAGACCCAATGGATTATTTTTATTAAGCAGGTTGATTTGGTAATCAACATAAGTGGACATATTTTTGTTGAAGAAATACGTTGCACCCACTTCGGCATATTTCACCAGGTCGGCATCACTTACACCATTACCGATATCTTTGCCTTTAGACTGGATATAAGCCAGAGATGGACGCAGGCCGAAATCAAACTGATACTGAGCGACCAATTCAATGTTCTGTGCTTTGTTAGCGAAAGCTTTTACACCGTTAGCGCTGGTGAATGGCGTTGCATTCTGGTTTTCGCCGTACATAGCAGCAAGATACAAATTGTTTGCATCATATTTCACTGCAGTTGCCCACGCTTCAGCATGCTGTCCACGACCGCTGCTGAAATTGTAACGTGCATTGGTACCACTTAACAACACACCCTCTTCCTGAGCATCGGTACGGTCATAAGCACCGTATGCAGCTACAATACCCAGACCGATTGGTGAGGTGTAGCTACTTGAAACGGCATAACCATCGCCATTTGATTTTTGAATGTTATCGCGCTCATTTTTGCCCTGATATTGCAGTGCAAAATTCCAGCCTTCCACCAGACCAAAGAAGTTGGTGTTGCGGTAAGTCAGCAGACCGGTGCTGCGCTGACCGAGAACGCCGTTGTCGTTGTATGCTGAGTCGCCACCGAACTCTGGCAGCATATCAGTCCAGCCCAGTGCATCATACAGCAGCGCATAGTTACGACCGTAGTCGATAGAACCAGCATCAGCGAATTTCAGACCAGCGAAGCCGATACGGGTTTTGTTACCAGTTGAACCCTGGCTTTCTGCATTATCTGCTCTGAATTCATATTCCCACTGACCGTAACCAGTCAGTTCAGAATTGATTTGCGTTTCACCTTTGAAGCCCAGACGCGCATAAGTTTTGTCACCATCATTGTCTGCATTGTCAGAGAAGTAGTGCAAGCCGTGTGCCTGACCATACAGGTCAACTTTGTTACCGTCTTTATTGTACACTTCAGCTGCATTAGCTGCGCCAGCGGCTAACAGAGCCGGAATAGCTAAAGCCAGGATATTGCGCTTCATTATTAAAGTACCCTCGTTAGAGTTATTTTTACACCTGCCACTGCCATTAGTTTTTCCAGCAGAAAAAGAAACAGCGTTTGGTGTCTATGTGTGTCTAAATGCATCTTTTCATTCAGGAGCATGATAATCCACCTTGAAAATGCTACCAATATCTTATTTGGGTTTCAGTGTGAAATTATATGTAACAAGATATTAATGAGATGGAACTTTTTACAGGTATCTTTTAATTGTCACATAAAAAAAGCCAGTCAATGCTGGCTTTGTTATCAGAGTGATAAATTAATGCTTGAGCGTGTGGTTAGAAGCTGGCATTTCTTGGGGTACGGGGAAAGGCAATCACATCGCGAACATTCTGCACACCAGTCACATAAGCAATCAACCTTTCAAATCCCAGTCCAAAACCGGAGTGGGGCACGGTGCCATAGCGACGAAGATCACGATACCACCAGTAATCCTCTTTATTGAGTCCCATCTCAGCCAGACGTGCATCCAGCACATCCAGGCGCTCTTCACGTTGTGACCCGCCAATAATTTCACCAATACCGGGTGCCAGTACATCCATCGCGGCGACGGTTTTACCGTCGTCGTTAAGTCGCATATAAAATGCTTTGATATCTTTAGGGTAATTTTTAACGACAACCGGTGAATTGAAGTGTTTTTCAGCCAGATAGCGCTCATGTTCCGATGACAAATCGATACCCCAGGCTACCGGGTTTTCAAATGTTTCTCCACACTTGAGCAGAATATCAATCGCATCGGTATAGTCGACCTGGGCGAAATCAGCATTAACAAATTTCTCCAGACGCGAAATTGCCTCTTTATCAACGCGTTCGGCGAAAAAGGCCATGTCATCAACGCGCTCTTTCAATACAGCCTGAAACACATATTTCAGCATGGCTTCTGCGAGAGCGGCGTTATCTTCCAGATCAGCAAAAGCTACTTCGGGCTCCAGCATCCAGAATTCAGCCAGATGGCGACTGGTATTCGAGTTTTCAGCCCGAAAAGTGGGGCCAAATGTGTAGATTTTTGACAAGGCACTGGCATACGTTTCGCCATTAAGCTGACCTGATACGGTGAGAAAGGCTTCGCGACCAAAAAAATCTTTATCATAATCCACTCTGCCTTCAGGTGTTCGTGGCAGATTCTCAAGATCGAGAGTGGAGACACGGAACATCTCGCCAGCACCTTCGGTATCAGAGGCGGTGATCAATGGGGTCGATACCCAGAAAAATCCCTGCTCATCAAAAAAGCGATGCAGTGCCTGGGCCAGTGTATGGCGAACTCGCGCGACAGCACCGATCAGGTTGGTGCGTGGACGCAAATGGGCAACTTCGCGCAGATATTCAATGCTGTGGCGTTTGGCTGCCATCGGGTAGGTATCAGGGTCTTCCACCCAGCCTACCACCTCAATATTGCTGGCCTGGATTTCAAAACTTTGTCCTTCACCAGGAGACTCCACCACCGTACCAGTAACCGCGACAGAACAGCCAGTCGTCAGACGTAGTACCTGCTCCTGATAATTTGCCAGAGTATGGTTAACGACGGCCTGAACGGGATTAAAGCAGGAACCATCATAGATGGCGATGAATGAAATACCAGCTTTGGAATCTCTTCGTGTACGAACCCAGCCGCGGACGGTGACTTCACTGTCCACCGCAATCTGGCCATGCAGCACATCCGCTACAGACGCAACGCTCATAAAAATTCTCTCATTGTTAATCAGAAGGGAAGCTCCCGGGAAAAACGTTATGTTACTTGCCGGGAGATGATAAACAAGAAGAATTCACTCGTAAGAGCAGATTTTTCCGCGGAATGAAAACCGCGGAGGCCATGAGTCTGGGTTTTAGCCGTGATCAACTGGCTTTTCTGACCTGGGGAAGATGAAAAGCCTTACGTAAAGCGCGCACAAAGGCTTGATCATGACAGATGGTTTTGCCTGGACTGTCAGACAATTTCGCCACAGGTTTACCATTACATTCAATCAGTTTTATAACAATATTCAACGGAGTAACCTGAGGAATATCACAGGTAAGGCGTGTACCAATACCGAAAGTAACACGGGTACGCTGAAAAAAGTGGCGGTAAAGTACCAGCGCTTTATCGAGGTCGAGATTATCTGAGAACACCAGGGTTTTTTTCCGAGGATCGATTCCAAGCTGCTGGTAATGGGCGATTGCTTTTTCACCCCACGCCACAGGGTCGCCTGAATCATGACGCAGTCCCTGGTAGCGTTGTGCCAGTGTGAGGTCAAAATCACGCAGAAACGCATCCATAGAAATGCAGTCAGTCAACGCGATGCCCAGCGCATCCGGATACTCTTCCAACCAGCAGAGTAATGCAGCGCGCTGGCTACCTGCCAGGTTAGGGCTAATTTGCTGATGAGCCTGAAACCATTCGTGGGCCTGAGTACCTACGGCCGGGAGCGCGAAATGACGGGCAAAATGATAATTACTTGTGCCAGTTAACCACCCGGCGTTTTTCTGCAGGCAGGAAATGACTGCTTGTTGTACCTCTTTCGAGAAACGACGGCGCGTGCCAAAATCCATCACACTAAAACCAGATAAATCGTCCTGTTGACTGACATGACGGAAATGCGCCAGTTTTGTTTCAAGGCATTCAGTAGCTATTCTGGCGGTGATTGATGGACTACGCCGGCGATGAACAATTTCGCTGATCAGTGCCAACAGGGGGACTTCCCACATGATAACTTCAAGCCAGGTGCCAGCAATCTGAATTGACAGCTCTCCCTGGTGATCAGTGATGGTCACTTGTGCCGGGTCGAAGCGGAAATCGGCTAACCAGGCGAGATAATCAGCCTGGAATATAGCATGTTTGCCAAGCCAGTTAGCTTCATCATTTGTCAGGCGTAAATCACGCATCAGTCCAATCTGTTGACGAATCTCTGCAGCGTAGACACCAAGCAGCTCGTCACCACGGCAACGAAATTCAGCCACCACAGAAACCTGAGGATCGTGATGAAATACTGCTTGTTGCATGTGCAGCTTATAGGCATCAGTATCGAGTATTGAAGTGAGGATCGGAGCATCGTATCGTGTCATGGTGCGTTTCAGCATCCTCTGGCGAAGAGCGTTATTCCCGGAAAATAAGATAGAAATGGTCACTTAGTATAACTGGAAACGCGCGTTAGTGAAGCGTTCAGGCGTGATTACTCCCTTCCTGGCAGGGCAGGGGGCGATGAAGGTAACCTGGAATCGACAATTTATCACTATCGTAGCCTCGCATATTGATGCTGCTTTGGTTAGGCTAAACATAACAGATTGCGAAAGAACAACAGATTACAGAGAGAGTGAGTGATGACCCAGCAGCCGCAAATCAAATACCGCCATGATTACCGTAGTCCTGATTTCACTATTACAGATATCGACCTGACCTTTGAACTTGACGCTGAACTGACTCAGGTAACCGCCATCAGCCAGGTAAAAAACCATGTTCCTGACGTCACAGAATTACGTTTGTCCGGTGAATCACTGACATTGATATCACTTGAGATTAATGGTGATACGTGGACTGATTATCAGCTTGAGCAAGGCGACCTGATTCTGCGAGGTGTGCCTGAACAATTTACACTGAAAATTGTGAATAGCATCTCTCCGGCGTCCAACACGGCGTTGGAAGGTCTTTATCAGTCAGGTGAAGCGCTCTGCACACAGTGCGAAGCAGAAGGTTTTCGGCACATTACCTGGTATCTTGACCGGCCCGATGTTTTGGCCCGATTCACTACCACACTGATAGCTTCTCAGCAGCGCTATCCGGTATTGTTGTCGAATGGTAATCGCATTGCCAGCGGGGTGTCATCAGAGGGACGTCATTGGGTGACATGGCAGGATCCCTTTCCTAAACCTTGCTACCTGTTTGCGCTGGTGGCCGGGGATTTTGATGTTTTACGAGACAGGTTTATCACCCGAAGTGGTCGGGAAGTAGCGCTGGAAATTTTTGTTGATCGCGGCAATTTAAATCGTGCTGACTGGGCGATGACTTCGCTAAAAAACAGCATGAAATGGGATGAAACCCGTTTTGATCTTGAGTACGACCTGGATATTTTCATGATCGTTGCTGTCGATTTTTTCAATATGGGGGCGATGGAAAATAAAGGGCTGAATATTTTTAACTCACGTTACGTGTTGGCGCGAGCTGAAACCGCAACCGATAAAGATTACCTGGGAATTGAAGCTGTTATTGGCCATGAGTACTTCCATAACTGGACGGGAAATCGCGTGACCTGTCGCGACTGGTTTCAACTAAGCCTGAAAGAGGGGCTAACGGTGTTCCGTGATCAGGAATTCAGTTCCGATTTAGGTTCCCGTGCGGTCAATCGTATTGATAATGTCCGGGTTATGCGCAGTGCGCAGTTTGCTGAAGATGCCAGTCCAATGTCTCATCCTATTCGCCCCGAACAGGTAATAGAGATGAACAACTTCTACACTGTTACCGTGTATGAAAAGGGGTCAGAAGTGATCCGTATGATGCATACATTGTTAGGAGAAGAGAATTTCCAAAAGGGAATGCATCTCTATTTTAAACGCCACGACGGCAGTGCGGCCACCTGTGATGATTTTGTACAAGCAATGGAAGATGCCTCAGGTACTGAACTTAGCCAGTTTCGGCGCTGGTACAGCCAGGCAGGAACACCTCTGTTAACGGTGCGTGATGATTATGATCCCGCGCTGAAACAGTACACCTTGACGGTGACACAAAGCCTGCCATCCAAAGCTGTCGGTATGGAACCATTGCCACTGCATATTCCGTTTGATATTGAGCTCTACGATGAGTCAGGGGCGGTACTCCCTTTGAAACACCAGGGGCAGACGTTGCAGACTTTACTTAACATCACTGAAAAAGAGCAATCCTTCGTCTTCGATGAGCTCGATACGCGTCCAATCCCCTCATTGCTGCGTGAATTTTCTGCTCCCGTCAAACTCGACTATCCATGGCGTGATGAGCAGCTGACATTCCTGATGCAACATGCGCGAAATGATTTTTCTCGTTGGGATGCAGCGCAGAGCTTGCTGGCATTACATCTGAAAAATAATATTGCCCGGTATCAGCAAGGGCAACCCTTGTTGTTGCCTGACCATGTTATTGACGCGTTTCGTGCTGTACTGCTTGAGAAAGAGGGAGACCCGGCACTGGTGGCCTTGATGCTGACGTTGCCGGGAGAAAATGAGATGGCGGAGTGGTTCGACATCATCGATCCTGATGCCATAGCCGCAGTCAGACAACGTTTTTGTCAGACACTAGCGAATGAAATGGCCGATGAATGGCGAGCGGTGTATGCCAACAATCTGACGCCTGTTTATCGTGTTGAGCATAAGGATATTGGCAAGCGGGCACTGAAGAATGTTTGTCTGACTTACCTTTCATTCGGTGATCCTTTGCTGGCGGAGCATCTTGTCAGTCAGCAGTATCAAATGGCGGATAACATGACTGACTCGCTGGCGGCATTAGCGGCAGCAGTCAACGGCGGGCTACCTTGTGCTGATACCCTCCTTGATCATTTCGATGAACGCTGGCATCAGGATGGTTTGGTGATGGATAAGTGGTTTACTCTGCAGGCCACTTCGCCACAGCCAGGCGTGCTTGAGCGGGTGAATAATCTTCTTAATCATCGTTCATTTACGTTGAGTAACCCCAACCGTATCCGGGCGTTAATTGGTGCGTTTGCTTCGGCTAATCCTGCGGCATTTCATGCTCGTGATGGCAGTGGCTATCAATTCCTGGTGGAAATACTGAGCGATCTGAACCAGAGAAATCCCCAGGTTGCTGCGCGTATGATTGAACCTTTAATCCGTTTGAAGCGTTATGACGTTGAACGTCAGAGCCTGATGTACGCAGCTCTGCAACAACTCTTAGCACTGGAAAATCTATCTGGTGATCTCTATGAGAAGATAACCAAAGCCCTGCAGCCCTGATAGCTGAGTGGAGCCAGGTGGTGTGTTTTCACTTGGCTTTCGCGCACGCAACCGTTTACTTTTAACTAAAAGCGTCTTACCATCCCCGCCCGCACCTGCAAAAGTATCGTTGTAACTTCAGTGCTCAGTGCAGTATCCCCTCTGCTGCCTGGACGCCGTTTTGTGCCACTACCCCATAATAATGCGAAGCGTGTCTGCATTGGCAACGATACCCCTATCAAGCGCGTCATCTTGTCACGCATGTTAGGCGTACTCTGTTTTTTTATCCGCCCTTAATCAGGCCATTCAGGAGCGTTTTATGTACTACCCTCTCGTTCGTAAGGTGCTTTTTCAACTCAATCCTGAGCATGCGCATGAACTTACTATCAGGCAATTACGCCTCATTACCGGCACTCCATTACTGCATCTTATTCGTCGTCAGTTTCCGGCCAGGCCTGTCAATTGTATGGGTCTGACGTTTAATAATCCGCTGGGATTGGCCGCTGGACTGGATAAAAATGGTGAGTGCATTGATGCTTTTGGTGCGATGGGTTTTGGATTTATTGAAGTAGGAACAGTGACTCCCAGGGCTCAGTCTGGCAACGAGAAGCCGAGAATGTTTCGTATTGTTGAGGCTGAAGGGATCATCAACCGAATGGGATTCAATAATCACGGTGTTGATCAACTGGTGGCTAATGTCAGTAAAGCTAAATACAGTGGTATTCTGGGGATAAATATTGGTAAAAATCGCGATACTCCGGTTGAACAGGGTAAAGATGATTATCTGCTTTGTATGGAAAAAGTTTATTCTTTAGCGGGCTACATTGCGATCAATATATCCTCACCAAATACACCTGGATTGAGGACATTGCAGTATGGTGAAGCACTTGATGATTTACTTGCTTCACTGAAAGAAAAGCAGCGTGAACTGACAGAAAAGTTTGCCAAATATGTCCCTCTTGCGGTGAAGATCGCACCCGATCTTTCAGTTGAAGAGTTAATTCAAGTTGCTGACAGCCTGGTGAGACATAAAATCGACGGTGTTATCGCCACGAATACGACACTTGATCGGCAACTGGTCGAGGGGCTCGATTATGCTGCCGAGGCTGGAGGGTTAAGCGGACGTCCTGTGCAACTTCGCAGCACCGAGATAATACGTCAACTGTCGGAAGAACTGAAAGGTAACTTGCCCATCATTGGCGTGGGAGGGGTTGATTCATTAGTGGCCGCCAGAGAAAAAATGGCTGCCGGGGCATCACTGGTACAAATATACTCAGGCTTTATTTATAAAGGACCACCATTAATTAAAGAAATACTGAGAAATATCTGAACTACTACCACAATAGTATACCGGAGGCTTTATTTTAGCCTCCCTCTCGTCTATATTTTTATCTGTTCTCAATTTTAGTCACTGATTGTTTCAATTTCCTTTTGCAAAAAAAAACGCCAATGCCAATAGTGGGGCCAGAAATAATCAAAGTGAGGCAGTAATTCTGTCAGTGTATAAAATGTATTAAACAGGAACGGATATGAAAACAGCACCTGATGACAACTGGTTCTGGAATTTTGATGCTGAGCTCAATTGTATGACGCTTGAGCGCAAGCATAGCGCGCCATTCTGTTCACCTTACCCTAAAAAAATGCTCACGCCTGAGGCCCTGAATCGAACGGCCTTCACGGTCGATGATATTGAGCAATTTACCGTCATTGAGGCATGGTGCCGCCATTGTTTCGAAAACGATGAACTGGAAGAGCGCCTGATACTCAATGCACTTATCGCCTGGCGATTCCTCAAGCCTTTAATGCCTAAAAGCTGGCATTTTATCTCAGCGCGTGATGGTGGCTATGCTCCTGAGTGTGGTGAGTTTGTTGAAGTCACGCTGCTCGACAGCGGCGAACCAGCCTTATTACTGGTGATTGAAGCAGGTAACAGTGCTGCACAATGTCTGGTTGCGCAACCTGAACTGACTCTCGGTGATAAAACGATGGTTTTAGGTGAAGCGATAAAAGTAATGAATGACCGCTTACAAAAAAAGCAACCGCATCAGGTGGTTTTTTCCTGTGCTGTATGACTACCGCTTACCCGGTAAGCGGTATGGATAATACTATTTTACGGAGTGAGTGTGACATCACTAAGAGGCAGGCAGCTACAACTGAGTATATGCCCCTCATCGTTGCTGGCGGTTGAGGTCAGTGCCTGTACTTCACCAGCAATCAGATTGATACGGCACTTACCACAGACTCCGGCGCGACAAGAGTAGGGAATACGGTACCCCTGTTTTTCGAGTTGTTCCAGAATAGGGGTCTGGTTATCGCCGATAAAAGCCCTGCCCAGCCAGTTAAGTATAACAGCTTTTTTCGTTTCGGGTATTGCCTCTGGCCTCTGAGTGACCTCGCGGCTGTTTTCCTGATAACGGCGCGCTGTTTTACGTGTCAGTATATGTAATTTGTCCCCTTCACGCAGGATCCCACTATTTCTGGCGACAAGATTAATACCAAAATCGATATCACCAGATCCATCTTCTGCAGTACGAAATGTCTGCAGCGTAGCCAGTGGTTCTCCCTGCAAATTTTTTCGTCCTTGTTCGGGACTGACAGTCGTTAATATGCAACGACTGCAGGGTTTGGGGGCATCGAAGATAACATCGCCGATTTGCAGACTTTCCCATTCATCCTCATCCCAGGCAGTGCTACCTGTAACAACCAGGTTGGGACGAAATTGACTGATTGAAATACCCGCAGGGCAGCGTTGACGCAATGCCTGCAGGGAGGCTTGGTTAATGAGTAAAAAAGGATAGCCATCGGCAAAGCCGAGCGGGATTTCAGGGAAACGAGTTACCCGACGAGTCATCTCTTGACCGACCCAGCGGAGCTGAACGTCGCGAGCAAAAAAGCCACTTAACCACTGGTTGATCACTTCAGGTGCGATGAGGGCAGTAAAATGATTTCCCCATACTTCCGTTGGAGCACCCGCGGCGGCGAAATCGCTGAAGCGAACAGTAGCGGTTGAGCCATCAGGTGCCGAAATAAACAGGCCATCAGGGGTGAGCAGAGGTGAGAACAGGACCATTTCCGGATACTGTCTTGCTGTGATAAAAGTGCCATCAGGTTCAGTGATCATGAAATTACGATCAAACGCCAGACCACTCTCTTCAACCAGTGCCTGAGAAAGACGTATCCCGCGCATAGATTTTACCGGATGAACGAAGAGATGGGACAAGGTGATCATGGCTGGCTCCAGCATATTTTTTAAAGAAAGCGTTATCTCTCAACATATCGAGCGGTTAACTTTATGACATGCGCCGGTGATTAGCTATAATGCGAAGCAATTTTCTGATGATGGTAAGTAACACAATGAATTCTCTGTTTGCCAGTACGGGGCGTGGGCTCGAAGAGCTGCTAAAAAGTGAGCTGATAGCGATGGGAGCTGAAGAGTGCCACATTGTATCAGGTGGTGTGCATTTCCGGGGTGATGATGCACTGCTTTATCGCAGTCTCATCTGGAGTCGCCTGGCCTCCCGTATCCTGCTGCCGTTATCAGAGTATGCAGTTTACAGCGATCTAGACTTGTATCTGGGCGCACAGGTGATCAACTGGCCTGAGATCTTCAACCACGATCACACCTTTGCCGTTCACTTTGGCGGGCTCAATGAAATTGTGCGCAACACGCAGTATGGTGCATTGAGAATCAAAGATGCCATCGTGGACAGTTTTACCCGCAAAAATTTACCCAGGCCGAATGTTGATCGTGAACACCCTGATGTCAGGATCAATGTCTGGTTAAATAAAGAGCAGGTTAGCATTGCCTTTGATCTCAGTGGTGATGCATTGCATCAGCGTGGCTATCGTGACCAGACTGGCGGAGCACCATTAAAAGAGAATCTTGCCGCTGCTATTGTTTTACGTTCAGGCTGGCAGCAAGGCTCGCCACTGATTGATCCGTTGTGTGGTTCCGGCACCTTACTGATTGAAGCGGCATTGATGGCCTGTGATCAGGCACCCGGATTACAGCGCTCCAGTTGGGGGGCTTTCAGCTGGACACAGTTTAATCAGAAACTGTGGGACGAGGTGATGGATGAAGCATGCGAGCGGGCAAAAGTGGGATTACACAATAATCAATCTCATTTCTATGGCTATGATAATGATTCACGAGTGATCAAATATGCACAGGCGAATGCACGACGTGCTGGCGTGGCACAATTAGTCACCTTTCAGACTGAGGATATCAGCCAGCTGAAAAATCCGCTACCTGCTGAGGTGAAGGGCACTGTCCTGAGCAACCCGCCTTATGGTGAACGTCTGGAGAGCGAACCCGCCCTGATTGCGTTACACAGTCAATTGGGACGGATTATGAAGCAGCAGTTTCCGGGCTGGCGGCTGTCACTCATCAGTGCCTCAACGGCATTACTGAGTTGTTTACAGTTACGTGCTGAAAGACAATTTAAAGCGAAAAACGGCCCACTCGATTGTGTGCAAAAAAATTATCTTCTGGCCGATATATCCTCACAGGCAATTTCTGCGGGTGTGGCAGAGGATTACGCCAATCGGTTACGCAAAAATCTGCGTCATCGCGAAAAATGGGCGAGGCAGCAAGGGATCAACTGTTATCGCATCTATGATGCTGACTTACCCGAGTATAACGTGGCTGTTGATCGTTATGACGATTGGGTTGTGATTCAGGAGTATGCCCCTCCCAAAACAATTGATGCCCAGAAAGCTCGCCAGCGCGTGTTCGATATTATCAGTGCGACTTTGCAGGTTATGGCGATCCCCGCCAGTCAGTTAGTGCTGAAAACGCGTGAAAAACAGAAAGGCAAAAATCAGTACCAGAAACTGGCGGAGAAAGGGCGTTTCATTGAAGTGTGTGAATATGAGGCGCATTTATTGGTCAATCTGACCGATTATCTCGATACCGGGCTATTTCTCGATCATCGTATCGCACGGCAAATGTTAGGCCGCATGAGCCAGGGAAAAGATTTTCTTAATCTTTTTGGCTATACCGGCAGTGCCAGTGTGCACGCAGGTATAGGTGGCGCAAGGAGTACGACAACGGTGGATATGTCACGAACCTATCTGGAGTGGGCCGAACGCAATTTACGACTCAATCATCTTACGGGCAGACAGCACCGCTTGATACAGGCTGATTGCCTGAGTTGGCTCACCGACACTGCGGAGCAATTTGATGTGATTTTTATTGATCCTCCGACATTTTCAAACTCAAAGCGCATGAGTGATGATTTTGATGTTCAGCGTGACCATGTCCGCGTGTTTTCTGCCTTAAAGCGACTACTGAGACCTCGCGGGACTATTATGTTTTCTAACAATAAGCGCGGGTTCAAAATGGATCACGAGGCGCTGGATGTATTGGGCTTATCGGCTAGTGATATCACAGCCAAAACCCAGTCAGAAGATTTTTCACGTAACCGCCACATTCATAATTGCTGGCTGGTCACGCACACAGGCAAGGAATAATCGTCATGTCATTGATTAGTATTCACGGTGCTTATCTCTCTTTCAGTGACGCACCATTGCTGGACAATACTGAGCTGCATATCGAAGAGAATGAACGAGTCTGCCTGGTTGGACGTAATGGGGCAGGTAAATCCACTCTGATGAAGATCATCAACCAGGAGCAGCCTCTGGATGACGGACGAATTATATACGAACAGGATCTGATTGTTGCGCGTCTGCAGCAGGATCCACCACGTAATGTCACTGGTTCGGTTTATGATTTTGTTGCTGAAGGGGTAAACGAACAGGCTGAATATCTGAAAGCTTACCATGCGATATCACATCTGGTGATGAATGATCCCAGTGAGAAAAACCTGAATGAGATGGGACGCCTGCAAGCAATACTGGATCATCAAAACCTATGGCAACTCGAAAGCCGTATTCATGATGTATTGAAGCAAATAGGTCTCGAGGCGGATGCATCACTCTCCTCACTTTCAGGGGGATGGTTACGTAAAGCGGCGCTGGGTCGTGCTCTAGTCAGTAATCCCAGGGTATTAATGCTGGATGAGCCGACTAACCACCTGGATATTGAGACGATTAACTGGCTGGAAAACTTCCTGATGACTTTCCAGGGGAGTATCATTTTTATCTCGCATGACCGTTCATTCATTCGCAATATGGCTACGCGGATTGTTGACCTTGACCGGGGTAAATTGGTCTCCTGGCCAGGGGATTATGATCAGTATTTGCTGGGCAAGGAGGAAGCATTACGTGTTGAAGAGATGCAAAATGCAGAGTTTGACCGTAAATTAGCCCAGGAAGAGGTATGGATACGCCAGGGCATTAAAGCGCGGCGTACACGTAATGAGGGTCGTGTACGGGCTTTGAAAGCTCTGCGACGCGAACGTTCAGAGCGTCGTGAGGTGATGGGTAAAGCTAACATGCAGGTGGGTGAAGCTTCTCGTTCCGGAAAAATTGTCTTTGAACTGGAAAACGTCAATTATCAGGTGGCGGGCAAAACCCTGGTTCGTGACTTTTCTGCTCAGGTGCAGCGCGGCGATAAAATTGCATTGATTGGTGCCAACGGTTGCGGTAAAACCACTTTACTGAAACTGATGCTGCAACAATTAAAGTCCGACAGTGGACGGGTTCATTGCGGCACCAAACTGGAAATTGCCTATTTCGATCAGCACCGTGCAGAGCTTGATCCTGACAGAACGGTTATGGATAACCTGGCCGAAGGGAAGCAGGAAGTGATGGTGAATGGTAAACCTCGCCATGTCCTCGGATATCTGCAAGATTTTCTGTTCCACCCCAAACGGGCGATGACACCGGTACGTGCACTGTCAGGAGGAGAACGTAATCGTCTGCTACTGGCACGTTTATTCCTCAAACCCAGCAATTTACTGATTCTTGATGAACCGACAAATGATCTTGATGTCGAGACACTTGAGCTATTGGAAGAGCTGATTGAAGGGTATCAGGGGACGGTGTTACTGGTCAGTCATGATCGTCAGTTTGTTGATAACACAGTCACCGAGTGTTGGATTATTGATGGCACGGGTCAAATAGGATGTTTCGTTGGCGGGTATCACGATGCTCAGGAGCAACGAGCTAACTGGCAAAAACTGCAACCGGAAAATCGTCGTAAAACAGAAACCACAGCCATTGAATCCCGCACCGCAGGAGTAAAAGCGGTCAGCTCACCATCAAGGCCAGCTCGTTTAACCTATCAGCAGCAGCGCGAGCTCGATCAACTGCCGGAAAAGATGGAAGAGCTGGAAACAAAAATCACTGAATTACAGGCTAAAGTGGCAGAAGCTGATTTTTTCAGCCAACCTTATGAACAAACTCAGCCAATACTTGATGCGCTCACCAGTGCGGAAAAAGAACTGGAAAACGCGTTTAAGCGCTGGGAAGATCTTGAGTCGCTAAAAACGACTGGCTGATAAAATGTGTTGAGGTAATCTGATGTGTTCTCCTGATGACCAACAACAGTGGATACTCTGCCCACAGTGCGATCTGGCAACGCGTTTGCCCGTGTTGAAAGCAGGGCAAAAAGCCAGTTGTCCCCGTTGCCATACTCCGCTGAGTGTTTGCTGGTCCGAACCCCGCAGACGCTCAACGGGTTATGCGCTGGCAGCGTTATTTATGCTTGTGCTGGCGAACTTATTCCCTTTTGTCAATATGGAGGTCGCCGGGTTAACCAGTGAAATCTATCTGTTGCAGATCCCACAGATCATGACGACAGATGATTATCGTTCACTGGGGGTTCTGTTCATGTTGTTTGTGCAGTTGGTGCCAGCGTGTTGTATGGTGATGATCATCATTCTTGTCAATAATCTACCACTGCCGCTGATCATCAAACGTTCACTAGCCAGAGGGTTATTTACCCTGAAAACCTGGGGAATGGCTGAGATATTTCTCGCCGGTGTGCTGGTGAGTTTCGTGAAATTAATGGCGTATGGTGATATCGGCGTCGGTAGCAGCTTTTTGCCCTGGTGTCTGTTTTGCGTACTGCAATTGAGAGCATTTCAGTGTGTTGATCGGCGGATATTGTGGCAAAAAATTGCTCCGGTACCGCGGTTGCCCTCAGTCCCTGTTGCTGGTCAGGCTGGACTAGGTCAGGGATTACGCTCCTGTCACTGCTGCACGGCCATTTTGTCCATTGACCAGCGAACGTGTCCCCGTTGTGCCACACGTGGATATGCACGGCGACGGCATAGCCTGCAGTGGACATTGGCTCTGCTGCTCACCTCGTTGATCCTGTACATTCCCGCCAATATGCTGCCGATGATGGTCACTGAGGCATTAGGTAATAAAATCACCTCGACGATTATGGCTGGTGTGATTCTGCTCTGGAGTGATGGTTCATACCCGGTTGCGCTGGTGATATTTATCGCAAGTATTATGGTGCCTTCGTTGAAAATGCTGGCTATTGCCTGGCTTTGCTGGGATGCCAATGCCCGAAGAACCGACAGGGGCGATAGGGAACGCATGCACAGAATCTACGAGGTTGTGGAGTTTGTCGGACGCTGGTCGATGATCGATGTTTTTGTTATTGCGGTATTGTCTGCACTGGTACGCATCGGCGGTTTAATGAATATATACCCGGATGTCGGTGTGCAGTTGTTTGCGATGGTGGTCATTTTGACAATGTTTGCTGCCATGGTGTTTGATCCCAGATTGACCTGGGATCGTCTGAATATGAAAAAGAATGAGGAAGCTGTCCGTGAAGAAAAATGACCTCGAAACGGCTAACATTGATCAAATTAAGCGTTGGTCACCGGTGTGGATTGTTCCTCTGGTTACCCTGTTCATTGGTGCCTGGATCCTGTTTTATCATTTTAGCCACCAGGGGCCTGTCATTGTTTTCACTACCACCAATGCCGAAGGTATCGTGGCTGGCAAAACAACAATAAAAAGTCGCAGTGTCGATGTGGGTGTTGTTGAAACCATGGTGCTTACTGATGACTTACACCATGTTGAAATCACCGCACGACTTAACAGTGGAATGGAAAAACTGCTGAAGCAGGACAGCGTGTTTTGGGTGGTGAAACCGGCGATTGGTAAAGAGGGGGTAACCGGCTTAGGTACTCTTTTATCAGGGGCTTATATCGAATTGCAACCGGGAAGTAGCAAAGAAAGCAGTCGGAATTTCGCATTACTTTCTTCGCCACCTCTCGCACCACCAGATGCGAAAGGTATCAGGGTTACCCTTGACAGTGACAAAGCGGGGCAACTGACACCGGGTGATCCGGTATTGTTCCGTGGCTACAGAGTGGGTTCGGTTGAGGCTAGTGGCTTTGATGCAGATAAGCGAATGATGACTTATCAGCTGTTTATTGGTGCGCCATATGACCGTTTGATTACCACCAATGTACGATTCTGGAAAGAGAGTGGTATCGCTTTTGATATGTCGGGCTCGGGCATGCGCATTGAAATGACTTCACTGACAACATTATTTAGCGGAGGGGTAAGTTTTGATGTTCCTGATGGTTTTGAGCTCGGGCAATTAGCACAGAACAAGGCTGAATATAAGTTATTCGATAACAAGAAGAGTATTCAGGATTCTCTTTACTCTGAGCATACTGATTTTGTCATGCTATTCAATGACTCTATCCGGGGGCTACAGCCGGGAGCCACTGTTGAATTTCGCGGGATCCGTTTAGGTACAGTAGCTGAAGTCCCTTATCAGAAACCGGATCTGGCACAACGTATGGACAATGATTACCGCATCCCGGTATTGATCAGGATTGAACCTGATCGTTTCGAAAGCATGTTGGGAAGAGATTTTGATATTAACATGCACTTGCGCGAGAGTATTGGCGCTGGATTACGTGCATCATTGAAATCTGCCAATTTACTGACGGGATCATTGTATGTCGATCTCGACTTCTATCAAAAAGCTGATCGTTACACCGGACCTTATGAGTTCGCGGGGTATCCTTTAATACCCACTATGAGTGGTGGTCTGAATCAGATTCAGCAAAAAGTGATGGAAGCGTTGGACAAGATTAATAAATTACCGCTTAATCCGTTGATCACTCAGGCTACAAACACGCTGCAAGAGAGTCAGAACACACTGAAGTCGATGCAAAAGACAATCGACAGCATGAATCAAATCATCAGCAGTCCGGCGATGAAAGCACTGCCGGAAGAGACTCAGCAAACGTTGCGTGAACTCAATCGCAGCATGAAAGGATTCCAGCCGGGTTCACCTGCTTACAACAAGATGGTGGCTGATATGCAGCGCCTGGATCAGGTGCTACGTGAATTACAGCCAGTACTCAGAACATTGAATACCAAAAGTAATGCGCTGGTGTTTGAAGCAAAACCGGGAGAGGATCCCCAGCCAGTAAGGGCGAAAAAATGAAAACTATGGCACTAATTGTGTTAATAACAGCGCTGACCGGCTGCAGTAGTACGCCGGTAACACGCTATTACCAGTTACCTGCTGACACGGCGGCAACGAGCGACGAAGTTGTGTATGAAAAAAGCGAAACCCAGTCGGCAGTCTGGGTGGAGCCTGTTGCATTAACTGATGCACTCGCCGGTAGTGGAATTGTGTATCAGCAGAGCGATGTTCAGTATGTGATAGCCAGCACCAATTTATGGGCAACACCACTTGATCAGCAGTTACAACTGGCTCTTATTGGTGATCTTTCCCGGCAACTTCCCGGCAGATTAATTTCAGGGCAACCGCTTGGAGCAGACCCTCTACGTTTAAGTGTTTCTGTTAATGGGTTTCACGGGCGTTACGACGGCAGTGTGGTCATCACTGGCAACTGGATTCTTGATAATCAGGGTACACTGATTAGTCGAAGTTTCTCGATGAGCCTGCCCCAGAGTGAGGATGGCTATGATGCGCTGGTAGCCACTTTAGCTAAAGGGTGGCATCAGGAGTCCAAAAATCTTGCTGATGTGATCCGTAACACAAAATAATCTTCTGTTGTTGTGCGATGCGTTGTCTTTTCGGGCAACGCATTTTTTTTACAAACAGCATGTTGCCGCGGCAAATGGCTGGTGATGGTGTGGTTTAATGTCAGAATGATGAAAATGGTATGAACTTTGCGCATTGATTTTCATACCCAATGACGTTAAAACTAGATGTGGTTGTATAGTAAATAACCACAAAATTTTACACATATTCCGACTAACCTGAATAAGGGGAGCTGAGGCATGATGAAGAGACAGAAACGTGACCGACTGGAACGTGCGCATTCCAGAGGATATCAGGCTGGTATCAGCGGACATAATAAAGAGATGTGCCCTTACCAGACACTTGATGCCAGGCCACATTGGCTGGGAGGCTGGAGAAGAGCGATGGAACATAAAATACTTGCTCACTGATTTTCAGTCAGCCACAACCTCCACTGTTGGTGGAGGTTGTCTGTCCTGACCCGGAAATCAGAACTGGGTGGTATCTTTGAACAAACCCACTTTAAGATCGGTCGCCGTGTAAATCACTTTACCATCAACCAATACTTCACCGTCCGCAACCCCCATTACCAGCTTGCGATTGATGACACGTTTAAATTGAATACGGTAGGTGACTTTCCGGGCGCTTGGCAGTACCTGCCCGGTAAATTTGACCTCACCGACACCAAGCGCGCGACCTTTGCCTTCTGCACCCAACCAGCCGAGATAAAAACCCACTAATTGCCACATGGCATCAAGACCAAGGCAACCAGGCATGACAGGATCGCCAATAAAATGGCAGTCGAAAAACCATAAATCAGGATGAATATCCAGTTCAGCTTCGACGAAGCCTTTATCATAATTACCACCATCTTCACGCATATCGATGACGCGATCCATCATCAGCATATTGCCGGAAGGTAATGGCGGGCCGCCAGCACCAAAAAGTTCACTGCGACCTGACGCGATGAGGTCTTCTTTGGTATAGGATGAGCGTTTATCTACCATATTGTTAATAAGCCTTGTTAAGTTTGAGACGAAGCGTAACCTGCTGACAAGAGCAGAACAACTCCGATCAGTGTCGATTAAATTTACTCAGCCAGCGTAAAGGCCAGGGCAGATGGCTTTTTTCCTGCTGGGTTATCTGTTCTATACGTTGCTGTATTGTGCCGAAAAGACCATTATCATCGTTGTCGCGCCAGACTTGTCCCGTTAACAGAGGTAACGCATCAGTAACACGCTCTATCGTCCAGATGTGGAACTGTTTTTCTCTGACCGCATCGACAACATCCTGATGCAAAGCAAGATGCCGTTGGTTGGCTACAGGGATAATGACACCCTGCGTACCATCAAGTCCACGTGCTGCGCACAAAGTGAAAAAGCTTTCAATTTTCTCATTCACCCCACCCACCTGCAACACATGGCCGAATTGATCAATAGCACCAGTGACAGCGATATTCTGCTTCACGGGTTGTTCTGCCAGTGCACTGATCATCACGCACAATTCAGCCAGTGAGGCGCTGTCGCCATCGACTTCAGCATACGATTGTTCAAATACCAGTGAGGCTGAAAATGGCAGCTGCTGTTCGAGTTCCAGGTTGGTCATTAGCCACGCCTGCATGATCATCATGCCTTTGGCATGAATGTTACCAGCCAGTTCTGCTTTACGTTCAACATCGGTAAATTCACCGTCTCCGGTATGTACAACGCAACTAATACGTGATGGTTCACCAAACGGCAGGGGATGGCCAGGAAAATCGACCACACAAAGTGCATTTATTTGGCCGATCACCGCTCCCTCGGTGGCAATAAGAATTTGCTGTTGCAAAATGTCATCCATCACCCGCTCAGCCAATGCACTTTGCTGCCAGTCTCTTTTCTGTAACGCCTGATCCAGAGCATTACCGGTCAGCAACGCTGACTGATCGATGAAACGACAGGCATCCTGGTACTGGCGAATGAGCCAGGCTGGTGCAAGTGGAAGATAGAATTGATCTCCTGTATAGCGCGCTCCTTCATGGATAAGCCTGGGCCAGAAATCAGCACTGATAGCACGATTTTTCAATCCAGGAACCGCGGCGCTGACCCAATCTAACCACTGCTGACATGAATCACTATCGCTGACTTGCAACTCTTCGTCACATTCACTGTAGATAGCCAGCTGGGCTATCTGTGGTTCCATTGCCTGAAATTCAGCGAGGCTGTCACGTTCACCAATCAATACCAGTCGCAGAGATAAAGGCAACGGCGGAATGGTTACCGGAATTGGCTTATGAGGGTTCGGTGAGTACCAGTCGAAACGCTGAACTGTGATCATCTCTTTTAAGCGCAGCCAAAGCTGGGGTTGCAACAGTAATGTTCTTAGTGACAATACCAGTACACCACCATTTGCTTTATGTACTAATCCAGGGATTAATTCCAGACGGCCTTGATGCTGGCGGACACAACCAAACAGTTGTTCAGCTTCGATCCAATGAGCGATATGTACACCACCCGTTGTGGCAAAATTATCCTGCGCAGTGGTGGCTGGTTGCCAGTGGATGCTATCTTCTTCGATAGTGTAGTGACCGCCGTAACAGCTATTTTCTTTATTGCTGTTAGCTTCGGTCAGTATGCTTTCCAGCATGGTCAGACTGGCCGGATGTTCTGCCATTTTCACTAACATAAGAGGAAACGTGGCCTCTGTCTGTAATAGCAGGGTGAGGGCATCGGCGAGACGAGGCTGCACCTTGGCCAGTGTGGCTGTGGTGGAAGAAACATCCCCATTGAATAATTGTTCAAAACCAGAGGTATCTGGCTGTAATTGATACCATTCCAGACTATGATGATTGATCAAGTTATTGTCTTTTTTGCTGAATAAAAGCGGTATTATACAGACTTTGGTGCTGTTAAGCACGGTACAGATACAGAGATAAAAACCATGAAAGAAATGCGACATGGCGTAGTTTTCTGTAGATGGCAGAAAAATCGGTTATCCTTGTCTGGCAGGTGTGATTGGCGAGTGGGACTCAGATGAAATATCAGCAACTGGAAAATCTTGAAAGTAACTGGAAGTGGAAATACCTGATCAAAAAAAATCAGGAAGGCGAGGCCATCACGCGATATGTTGAGCGCAGCGCCGCGGAGGTCGCTGTAGCCGAGCTGGTCGCAGTCGCACACCAACCTGAGGCCATTCACGCGTGGATCACGCATCATATTAATCCACAGTTAGAAAACCGCATGAAGCAGACGATCCGTGCGAGAAGAAAGCGTCATTTTAATGCTGAGCAATTACACACACGTAAAAAATCAATCGATTTAGAGTACCGGGTCTGGCAACGATTAGCGGCATTAGCTCAGCGCAGAAACAATACGTTATCCGGGACAATTGTGCAGTTAATCGAAGATGCGGAACACAAAGAAAAATATGCTACACAAATCACCTCATTACGTGATTCGCTGCAAAGTATGTTAAAAAATGGTGAGAGTGAATAAAAAAACCCCGCAAAGCGGGGTTTTGTAAGAACGCATTATTAAGCCTGAGGCTGAGTAACTACGTCTTTGATGCCTTTAACTTCGATCTCTACGCGACGATCCGGAGCCAGACATTCGATCTGTGCAGCTTTGCCTTTCACGCTCTCACAGGTATTACCAGTCACAGGGTTAGATTTGCCCATACCACGTGCAGAGATTTTATTAGCAGGGATACCTTTAGAAACCAGGTAGTTAACCACTGATTCAGCACGTTTTTCAGACAGTTTGTGGTTATACTCTTCTGAGCCGATGCGGTCAGTGAAGCCTAATACCACTACAGAACCATCTTTAGGATCCAGTGAGTTCAACTGGCTGTAAAGCTGATCCAGTGCCATTGAACCTTCTGTTTTCAACGTTGCTTTGTTGAAGTTGAACAGTACGTCAGATTTCAGAGTGAAACGCTTAGTCTGAACAACTGGAGCCGGAGCTGGAGCTGGTGCAGGAGCAGGAGCTACGTAAACATCATCCTGACCGAAACGGTAGGATACACCCACGCTCAAGGTACCATTGTCTGGACGAGTACCTACAGTCTGCGCGTCGCCAATGTTGTTAATCCATTGGTAATCAAGACGGGTTGCCCAGTTTTTAGTCAGTGCATATTCAACACCCACCGCAGCCAGTGGAGAAACTCCAGTATCGTGATCACCGAAGTTACCATAGGTGTCATTATACTGTTTAGATTCTGCACGCCATACGAAAGCACCCAGACGTGTATACACATCCAGATCATCCGCAATTGGGTAGCTCAGCTTAGTTGCCAGCTGCACGCCCTGCGCTTTGAATGCGCCATTAATTGCGTCGCCTTTGTGAGGCATGCGGCCTAACCAGTCATAACCCAGCTCGAAACCGAGATAAGGATTAGCCTGATAGCCCAAGAACGCACCAGCACCGAGCTGGCTTTCGTGGGTTGGGCCGTCGTTATTTTCATAACCGTTACCGTAGAAACCAGTGTCATGATACTGGGACCAGCCCAGTTTAGCACCAGTATACCAGGTGTTGTCTTTCGGTGCGGCCTGCGCTACGGTAGCGAAGCCTGCCAGTGCCACTGCAATTGCGATAGCTGTCTTTTTCATTTCGCGCCTCGTTATCATCCAAATAGGCAATGAGCTTTAGTTAGCCCTATGGTTTAATCCTGTGCCGGGTAAAAAAGCCCCTCCGATACCTGTTCAAATAAAGAGTATCGGATACCCAGACGTCGTAGAGTCTACAACGTAACAGAGAACTTACAAGTAAGATATGCGGCCGAAGGCTAAAAAAACTGTCTTTAATTATGTGAAATTAGTTGTTTGATGCTTTTTCAAACAATCTTTTTTTTTAGCTGATGACAGTAAACTCATGCTCTGTCTGCCCGGAGTATCGGTTTATCCTTTTCAGGAAGACCGAAATTGAGCAGGATGAGAAAAGTCTCATTTTTAGTTAGTGGTACGATGTGACAGATATTTTATCGTGAAATGAAACACCTGGCAGGCCATCATTTTTATCCGTAGACAAAATGATCCCCAATGCATTACCCGTAGCGGCGGCAAGTTCAAGTTGCTGGCGTTGGGAGTCTGTGACATCTTCGGTGATGCATCCGACTACGGCGCTGTAATTGCCGGTCTGCAAGGCTTTTATCATCATAGCAACAGTCAGACAGGGCACCTGACGCGAAATTTGCATCACTTTACTCAGCGGTAATCCTGATTGCTGAAGCCATTGTGTGCTCAGACGACGCTGGGGGGTTAACCACAACTGCCAGCGAGACTGGAGAGCGAGTTGTTGCAGCAGAGGCAATAAAATATGCTGCATTGCTTCAGGCTGATGTACAGTATGGATATTTCCGGTACTCATGCCATAAGATAACGCTCTCATCTGTTGTCCACTGAAGTTGCCCGTAGTGGGGGTAATATTGTCGTAAGGAAGCCGTGGGAGCGTAATGGACATCTGGGTAACCTCGCCTGAATAACTGTATGGATGTACAGTATTTCATGTGAAATAAAAAATTAATACGGTTTACACAACCGGAATGGTGTTTTTTTACTCTTTCGCTATTGGGCTCAACTGCGTGGGAGGTAAACAGCGCTCATTTTGCTCCCTGCCGGGAAGAATGGGTACTGTGGCGTGTTTTAGTCCCGGCCATGCGCTGCTGTTTTCTGTGGGGCAGGCTTTATCAAATAAGACGGTTCCGCCGTGAATTACTCTTCAGGAGTAGTTAACTTGTCAGCTAAATATCAGCAACTGATAGCAAGAATTCAGACCCAGATTCAGGACCAGGTGTGGTTACCTGGTGAAAAAATACTCTCTGTTCGCTAACAAGTTGCGCTGACCGGATATAGCATGATGACTGTTTTACATGCCTATCAGGTGCTTGAAAGTCAGGGATGGATTATCTCCCGTCCACAGTCCGGCTATTTTGTCACCCAGCTTGATACGACAGAGGCTGCTGGCAGTGCGTATTCTCCGGTGCAACTGGCTGAAACCATAGATCTTAACAGTTTTGTCTATGAGGTATTACAAACAGGCCGAGACGCAGCCATTCTCCCTTTTGCCTCAGCATTTCCTGATCCGGTTTTATTCCCACAGCAGCAAATAATTCGGGCGCTGACTTCTATATCCCGGGCATTAAAACCCGGTGATGCGATACATCATTTACCACCCGGCAATGAACTATTGAGAAAGATAGTGGCTAAACGCTACGCTTTACAGGGGATGTCGATTTCGCCAGATGAGATTATTATCACTCACGGGGCACTTGAAGCGTTAAACTTTTCATTACAGGCGGTATCCGAACCCGGTGACTGGATAGTGGTGGAAAATCCCTGTTTTTACGGTGCGTTGCAGGCTGTTGAACGGTTGAACCTTAAAGCCGTTGCTATTCGGCGTGATGCGCAGCATGGCATCGATTTGTCTGAACTGGAAAAGGCACTGATACGCTGGCCAATAAAAGCGTGCTGGCTGATGAGCAATCAGCACAACCCTCTGGGAACTACCTTGAGTACGGAAATCAAGCAGCAACTGGTTAAATTACTGGAACAGCATCGGGTAACATTGATCGAAGACGATGCTTATAGTGAACTCTATTTTGATTCACATAAACCGTTACCGGCTAAAGCCTTCGATGAGACAGGTTCCGTGTTGCATTGTTCTTCTTTTTCAAAAAATTTAATCGCCGGGTTCCGGGTAGGCTGGGTTGTCGCGGGCAAGTTCACGCAAAACATTCAGCGTTTGCAATTAATGAGTACACTTTCTGTGAGCGCACCGATGCAATTGGCATTGGTCAATTATTTGCAAAGATACAGTTATGAGACGCATTTGCGTCGTTTGAGGCGAGCACTACAGAAACGCGTTATGGCGGCCCGGGCGGCTCTGTTTAGGCACTTGCCTGCCCTGATCAGAATCACACAACCAACCGGAGGCTATTTCCTTTGGGTTGAGCTTCCTGTAGGGATAAATACCACTTTATTATATTACCGTTTGCTACCCCATAATATCAGTATTGCCCCAGGAGCGATGTTTTCATCCGGGCAGCAATACCAGCATTGTTTTCGCTTTAATGCCTCTTGGGAGTGGGGGAGTGAGCAAGAACGTGCGACAGAAATAATGGGGCAAATCGTTGCTGATATGCTAAATAGCCCGGATTGTTAAACTGTTGAGGCTGGTTTTTGCCCCCAGGTAAGGTGGTAAATATCATAAAAATCAATCTCACCTTTTTGTTCGACCAATTTCTTACACCTTGCCTGATGTGCCCTGGTACTTCACTGGTAGTCAGAATTTCCTCTATAGCCTGAGGAGAAAGCGTTCTGACATAAAACCATTCACCGCTGAAACAGACGCGTAAATCCAGTGCGTCGATATCCTCGAAGCGATAACGCGGGTTAATATCAAAAAGCATCAACAGGCTCATCAACAGGACAAATGCCGTTGCTCCCCAAAATGCAGGCCAGCCTAAAAAGTCATCAGAAAGTGTCAGTGCTGCGGTTAACGCATAGCAAAGATACATTGATACCCACAGGCCCGGATGCTTTTTCATAAAAGTGAAACTAAATCTCGGTTTATTATCACGCTGTTCCTGCTGATTTAGCGTCTCTATCTCGCGCAACAAAATTTGCTTTACGGCATTCATATCATTGCTCCGGACTTAACTATCGGTAAAGTAAAACATGATCTTCATTAAGAAAGCAGACACAGATTATGCGAAAAAAATTATAACAGTTACGTAGATAAGCCGTGTGCTGTGGATTTGATGATGCTTCGTCTTCGATAACGGGGAAGGTGGCAGCTTGTTCAGTTAGTTACAAACGTTCGTCTGATACCAGTACATGACGGCGGTGAGTGTCATCCCGCCATCACAGAATGGCGGGTGCGACCCTGGCTGGGTTATAGCGCGATGATTGCTTCAATTTCTATTTTGAGCTCTGGTGAGAACAGTTGACGAATCTCAACCAGCGAACTGGCTGGCAGATGATCACCATAATGTTTAAATAACACGGCACGCAGAGCATTGATCTCTGCAAAAGAAGTGATAAAAATTGTCACTTTAATTAAATTATTTAGCGATGTTACTTCAGATGCGGCAATGACATGAAGTTGCTGAAAAATAGCCTCTGCCTGTGTGGCAATATCACTGTGCTGAGCCGGTGTGGCGTAGGCAGTTAAGCCCGAGACATATAACGTATTCCCGTGTTTCACTGTATGGACGTACGGAGCATTTACTTCTCCCAGTTCCGGGTAATTTGTACGTATCAACATTGATGTCTCCTTGTTTCTGTTAAGAACAACTTTTGTAACTGACCGATGGTTAATGGTTCAATTTCGTGGGTTTTCTGTGTGTGAAAAGCGATATAAAGCCGATGAGATGGGTGTATAGACTGGTCTAGGGCGCGCTCATGTTGCCTGCGGTTATTAAATGAATTATATGTGGATTTATCTTTCCTGCAAGTCAGTATTGACTGTGAATCATCGCATAGCAGCATTTACGGCCACAAATTATGCATACTGCCCACTGACAAGGAGGACATGATCATTAACTTACCTTTAGTTGTGGTTTATCAGAGAGATAACGATAACTGACAGTTATCCTAACATGACAGCATTACCGGAGATTAATTCATCGTTTTATGCATGATTTAACCTTTTTAGATAGTAGATAATGAAAATTCTGTAATTTTTGAAAACAGTTCGCAAAATATTGATACAGTTTCTCTTATGAGTGTTTAGTCATTGAACCTGTAAGAACGATTGCCTACTTTTCTTTTTTGATCATGAACCATTATGGCGTAATGGCTTGGCTGGTGTAATAAAGGAGAACACTATGCATAAAACGAAAAGTACCATCGAACAGGCATGCCGTGAACTTGCTCCATTAGGGCATATTGATTGTCGCAGTCAGTTTGGTGGCTACAGTCTTTCTGTGGATAAAGTGGTCTTTGCGCTTATATCTGAGGGCGAACTTTATCTGCGTGCTTGCGAAGAAGCAAAGCAGTATTTGGTAGAACGGCAGATGGAACCACTGCTGTTTGATAAGAAAGGCATTCCTGTCATCCTCGATTACTATCTTGTGGATGAGACGCTATGGCAGCAATAGGAGCAACTGGATGCTTTGTCCGGATTATGTTTGCAAGGGGCGCGTATGCAGCGGGTTAAATCTTCTCAGGAACATCGGTTGAAAGACTTACCCAATCTCAGTATGCGGCTGGAGTTATTATTGCGCCGGGCAGGTATTCATAGCGTAGAAATGCTAAAGAATTACGGCGCTAAAACCTGCTGGTTAAAGATGCGTGCCAGTAATAAAAACCTGGGGATCAATATATTGTTTGCTCTCGAAGGTGCGATTACTGGCCGTCACTGTAGTGTCTTACCTGCCAAAGTGAAAACCGAACTGGTTGAATGGCATCGTAGTGCGACTGGCAGTGTGGAGAGTGCTAGCAGCTGACGTTACTGTCAGCGAGTTCTTTTGTCAGTGCTCTGATTTCAGGCAGCAAGGTAATCAGCAAACCGATTTGCTGTAGAATTAAAGAGTCTTTACTTTCCGGCACGGCTTCAATATTTTCGATACGACTTACAAGATTACTCGGATGCTTATCAGGATAAGCCGGCGCACTAACATCAGTGGTGTCAGAGAGAGCATCAATGTAGCAGACGACTTCATCGAGTAAAGAAAGTAAGGTGAGGTTGTCTGATTTTTCTCTGTGAGCACCTAGAGCGGAAATGTAGCTAAGAGACGAATGGTTCAGACACAACAGTCGAAATGCTTTTTCCCTATAGGCATCAGAAACATTGCGTTCAACGGAGAGTTGAGAAACGACTGAAGCGAGAAGAGCGTCGTCGTTATGGGCATCCCGACGGGCGATACGATAGTCCAGCCGGTTATCTTTTCCCTGATGGTACTGAATGACAATCGCATCAAGGTAGCGGCAGTTTGCGGCAAAAGTCCGGGTTGCCACATGAGGGAGTCGCCTGAAGTGCCAGTCGGGCCAGATAAACTCCACCGCACACCAGGCAATAGCGCAGCCAATGAAAGTATCGAAGATCCTCGGGAGCGCGACCTGATACCCCTCGCCAAGCAGATTAAAACAGAAAAGTACCAGCAATGTAATAAACATAGTGGCTTGCGCATACTGTGACTGACGAAAGATAAAAAACAGAACGCCAAACAGAACGATAAGAGCCAGCTGAGCCTCCACCGCAGGAATCATCCATAAAAGAGGCAGACCGATAAGAACTCCCGCCAGTGTGCCCCCGATGCGCAATGCAAGTCGCTGACGTGTTGCACTGTAATTAGGCTGACAGACAAACAAGCTGGTGAGTAAAATCCAGTAGCCGTGATCCAGTCCGGTTAACTGGATAAACGCATAGCCAGTGCAAAGTACCAGAGACATTCTCACTGCATGGCGAAAAAGTGCAGACTCAGGCGTCAACTCACGTTGCAGGCGCAACCGAATATTATGCCAGCCCGTCAGGCCATCACCCCGTAAGGTGTAGTGGGTATTGTCGGGTGTTGCGGCAACGGCTTGTTGCGATTCAATAGTCGCGAGTTGCCCGTCAATCGCCCGCAGATTGTTGAGCAGATGACGCATCGCCTGAATTTCCCGGCTGCGAGGATGTAGGGTATTCAGATGCTCAAGTGTAGTCGTCAAATGTTGAAAAACCCGGTCGAAATGAGGGTTATGCTGGTAAGCATCCTGCAACAGAATACAACGGGCTAGTTGCTGACAGGCGCGAGCCTGCATGGTCAACAACCACTGAAAACGAAACAGGATATCGCTGTAACGGAAAGTCTGACGCAGGCGATGATAATCGACATGCGAAGAGCTGGCGCGTTCGTGGATATCCTGCGCGACAAAATAGTAATGCAGAGTTCGCCGTGTGCTGCGTTGACCTCGATCACCTTTGAGACGTGACTGGATAGAAGCCCTGGTTTGGTTCAGAGTGGCGACCAGTCGGCTGTTGGACATGGCGACATCGATTAAAGCCTGGTTATCGTTGGCTTCTATATCCGGATCAAAAACACTGGCTTTGGCATCGAGATAACCCGCCAGTTCAGTGAAACAGTAGGCGAGCTTCTCTTGTACGGGGCGTATCGGGAAAAGCACATGTCCTGCCAGCGTTAACAGATTGTACCAGATTGCACCAGCCACAAGCAGTATCGGTTGCAGGTACCATTCGGTAAACTGACCGGTACCCAGCAGGGTATAAAGTGCAATCAGTAAAGCGCCAAATGCAATGGTCGCATACCGCTGCCCAAGTGCGCCGAGCAGGATAAATCCCCAGGTTGAGAGGGTCAGCCCAATGATAAACAGCCATGGGTGAGGTGAGAGTAATTCAACTGAGACGGAGGCAAGGCAAAAACAAACCAGCGTGATAAAAAGATTCAGCAGGCGTCCGGAAAATCGGTCATCAAGATCAGCCAGACCCGCTGCGACGACACCCAATGTCAGCGGAATTGTCCATGTGATGTGATTTGTCCACCAGGCAGCCCCGGCACACCCTGCAAGCGCAATAAAGATCCGCAATGCGTAAAGCAGCTGACCGTTGGCTGTGACATGGCGTAACCGGGGCGTGATCATATTCAGTCTGTGTTAATTGAAGCGACGACGCGCATTGGCTTCACGGGCCGCCTGAGCCACCTCCACGGACACTACTCGGCGTCCAACAGGCCATAGGGCGATTGCTGCAATTTTAAAGTTAGCAATACCTACAGGGATGCCAATGATGCTGAGACATTGCACACAGCCAGCTACGATGTGACTGATGCATAGCCACCAGCCAAAAAACACCAACCAAAAAATATTCAGTAATGTTCCTGCTGCTCCCAGAAATGCATTTTTCCCTAAGGGATCTAATTCATCGATGTGAATAGCTTCATTGCCATAAGGTAAAAATGACAGTTTAGTAATTTCCCAGCACGAACGGGTCAGGGGTAAGGTAAAAATTAACAGGATGCTGATCAGTGTGGCAACTAACCACCCCAGTGTTGTAAAAAAACCACCGAGGATAAAATTGAGAATATTAAGCACAGTACGCATCGCCTGAGAACCTTTTTAGTCGGGAAAATTTATACTGAAATCAGTATAGGACATACTTTTTAGCAGTGCTGGAGAGCACCCTGACAACAGGGTAAACTATTATAAGCGTAATACAACCCACAGGCAGAGAGATGGAATTAAAAGCAACCCGATTAGGTAAGCATCTCGCACAACATCCCTATGATCGAGTGAAACTACTGCATGCCGGGGTTGAGGTAAGCGGAGAGCAACATCACTATCTGATACCGTTCAATCAACTGCTTGATATTGTTTGTCGCCGTGGACTTGTCTGGGGGGAGCTGGAGTTTACTTTGCCCGATAATCAGGTTGTTCGTCTGCACGGAACAGACTGGTCGGAGACTCAGCATTTTTACCAGATATTGAGGCAGAGCTGGCAAAGCTGGAGCCAGAGTATGAGTCAGGTTGCAGAGCAGGTATTGTGCGACACTGCGGATCGTATTGAAGCAATATTACAACAAAATCGCTGGCTGGCCTTTGAGGACATCAATCTGTTTCGCGACTGGGTGCATGAGACTTTTTCTGCCTTACCCCTTCCTGAAGCCCGACTCAGAGAATTTGCCGGATGCGAACGCTACTACAGCCTTTGTATACGCTGGCTGGAACAGAGTGAAACAGAGCGAAGTCGTTATAATCAGCAATGGGCTGCGCGACAAAAACAACATCACAGTGCTTTCTTCTCTGCGGTCGAACAGCAACCACTCAATGATGCGCAGATAGATGCAGTGATTAACGGCGAAAGAAATACACTTTTACTGGCTGAAGCGGGAAGTGGGAAAACGGCGGTACTGATTGCCAGAACTGGCTGGCTGATGCTTTCCCGGCAAGCGAGTGCAGCGCAGGTTTTGTTACTGACTTATGGTCGTCAGGCCGCAGAGGAAATCAACGAGCGTCTGCGATTACGACTGCCTGAACATACTGTTACAGCCTCAACGTTTCATTCACTGGCTCTTTCCATAATTGAGCAGGCAACGGGGAAAAAGCCTCGTATTACCATGCTGGGAAATGACACTTCAGCACGGCATCAATTATTAATCACGGTCTGGCGTGAGCAGTGTGCGTCTAAGAAGTCGTATGCAAACGGCTGGCGTCAGTGGCTAAATGAGATATTTTCCGATCAGCTGGAACCCCTGGAGTTCTGGGGGGATGAACAGATTACCCAGCGCTGGGTTGTACGTGCAGATCGCTGGCTTGCTTTAGTTTTACAGCAGGAATTGACGCAGGCTCAATTGATTGCAAGTGCATCAGAATCTTCGCGTGAGCTTTTCTCCCGTCGGATTAAACTACTGGCACCGTTGATTAAAGCCTGGAAAAAGGCCCTGAAAGAGGAAGGCGCTATTGATTTTTTCGGTCTGATTCGGCAGGCCGTAGCATTGGTCGAGAAAAAACGCTTTATCAGCCCGTGGAAGCATATTCTGGTGGATGAGTTTCAGGATCTCTCTCCTCAGAGGGCGGCTTTACTGGCCGCATTACAGCAACAAAATGATAAGATCTCACTCTTCGCAGTGGGAGATGACTGGCAATCGATTTACCGATTCAGTGGCGCAGATATGCAGTTGACTACCGCTTTTTCGCACTATTTTGGCGGTCAGCAGCCACCACTGATACTTGATATTACTTACCGTTTTAATAACCGGATTGGGGCTGTCGCGAATGCATTTATTCAGCAAAATCCGGCACAAAGTCGTAAAGCGTTAACAAGTTTAGAACAGGGTAATAAGAAATCTATCGTTATGCTGCCAGAAAGTCAGACTGAAGCATTACTTGATAAAATGAGCGGTTTTGTTAAGCCACATGAGAAAATTTTACTGCTGGCTCGTTATCATTATTTAAAACCCTCATGGATGGATAAGGCGAAAACCCGCTGGCCAAATTTAGCCATTGAATTTATGACAATCCATGCCAGTAAAGGGCAGGAGGCTGACTTTGTTTTGCTGACCGGATTGCAATCGGGCAGAGAAGGATTTCCTGCCCAGGATGAAGATTCCGTGATAGAAAGCGTCTTGTTACCCGCAACAGAGCATTTCCCTTATGCGGAAGAAAGGCGCCTGGCTTATGTGGCAATCACCCGTGCCAGACAGCAGGTTTGGTTGCTTTATGACGCGCAACACCCCTCTTGTTTTGTTGATGATTTTGCGCAACTGGGAGTATCAGCATTGCGCAAACCCTGAAGTAATAAATTATTTTTCTTCCAGTCTCTGTTGAAGATAGCGCGGATAGTCAGGAATGCTGATCTCCACGTCGGTCGAAAACAGTGGAGAGTGAATGATGAAATCTGCAGTAGCCTGATTGGTCGCTACCGGAATATTCCACACTGCGGCCAGTCTCAACAAGGCTTTCACATCGGGATCATGAGGCACGGCATTCAGTGGGTCCCAGAAAAAAATAAGTAGATCAATTTTCGCTTCAGCAATCATTGCACCGACCTGCTGATCTCCCCCCATCGGGCCACTTAACATCGCTGTAACCGGAAGCCCGGTGGCACGCTGAATCAGGTTTCCGGTTGTTCCTGTCGCATACAGGGTATGTTGTTGCAGTAGTCCTTTGTACTTTTCTGTCCATTGTATCAGCGCAGTTTTACAGTGATCGTGCGCCACAAGAGCGATACGTTTTCTTTTTTGGATCGTGCGGATCGTCTGCTCCATGATGATTTCCTGATGTTTAGCATAGAAATGGTTGAAATGGGAAAAGTCACTGCTTTTACCGTCAGACTTACACTGGCAGTCTGCTCCTGCAGCTGGTGAATTGCCTGGCTATGTTAGCTGACATTCAGTGCGCGCAGGAGCATAACAAAACGCTGGCGTGTAGCGTAATCAACCTGCTGATACCATAAGTTAAGCAGACGTCCGGTAGGGTGGTCGCTGCTGGCTAAACCGATGGAATTGTTCACCCCGACAACTGCGGGCGGTGGAGCTTCCGCAAAATGTTTTACCGACGCCAGCCGTTCTGCCAGATTGTAGTTAATCATTGCCTGATAAAAATCATCATAATGATTCCCTTCCAGAAAATCGACGCGTGATTCAATAATCTTATTATTTTCGTCCACTAACTGAAAAACCGGATGTTCATTGAAATGATTTCCCTGAAGGCGTGTCATTAATGGTGGGAGTTTAATATTGATCGCAGCGGTAGTTGCCGAGGTAGTGAAGGTGGCAATCAGCGGAACTGACATCCAGGCTTTTCCGGTATGTAATTTTTTTTCAATGCGAAACAAGAGCTGATGCTGCCCATGATTCAATACCAGGCCATCAGCACCTTTCAGCAGAACGCCTGAAATTCTGCTGCCATCGAGCACAATTAAATTAATATCCTGGGTTAGCTTCAGAGTGACAGCATATCCACTTGCTGTAAAAAGCATGATAACTAACCCTGTTAAAATGACATTCAGCTTCATGCTTTCTCCTGGGACACAAATGCGTACTGACAACGAGTATTACAAACTCTTTCAGTATCGCATTTTGTTTACATTTAAACATATATTTTCGTGCGGTTTTTAGGTAAATTTCTCACTGTATTTCAGCAAGAAAAGTTGAAATATTATCTCTTTTTTGTGTGATAATTGTAAAATAGCTCTGAAAGCGAAACGTTACGACGGTTACATTTGATACATGCGCATCAAAAGTGAATCAATACTGCGTGATACTACTTATTTAGCGTGAATGTTGTTTTCTTCCAGGAGAAAAAGCGCCGATGCAGCAAGATCAGAATATTGCAGCCATACTCCACACTACTCACCACATTGCCTTAGTTGGCGCAAGTGATAATGCTGCCAGAGCCAGTTATCAGGTGATGAAATGGTTGCTGGAGCAGGGGTACCAGGTTACGCCGGTCAATCCTAAACTGGCAGGCACCCAGCTTTTAGGGCAGCGTGTTTATGGCCAGCTTGCTGACATTCCGGACCCTGTTGACATGGTCGATGTTTTTCGTGCATCTGATGCCGCGGTGGCAATAGCGCAGGAAGCGATTAATATTGGTGCGAAAGTTTTATGGTTACAACTGGGTGTTATTAACGCAGAAGCGGCAAATTTAGCTGAAAAAGCAGGGCTAACCGTAGTGATGGATCGGTGTCCTAAAATAGAAATTCCGCGTCTGGGTGTTCAGACACCCGTCGCGAACTGACCCAGGTCATATAAATTGCGGCGTATCAGTCAGACACCTGACTGATACGCCAGTCAAACCACCAGCTGCGGAACAGTTAATTTCTTAAATGTGGAGCTTGCATCTGTGCGCGGATAGAGCTCAGCAACTCACCTGTATCCTGCGAGCCATACTCCTCTTGCAGAGGCGCCCAGTCTAGCTGAGCCTCTGCAAGATAGGTTTGCACTGTTTCGCCTTGTTCGTTAACCATCACAACGTGATACCACGGAAAGTGGCGCAATGAGTCACTACCGGTGAACCCTTCAAATTGATTTTCATCAAGCGAAAAGACCGCATCGACATCGACGACAACACCGATAAACCCATGTAACTGATGCTTAACTCGCTCGCCTAAGGAAAATTTAGTGACAATCATGATGCACTCCAGACTCAATCGTTCATAGCAATGATATGGAGGTTAAAAACTCTGTTTCAAGCAAGTTGATTACAATACCCTGCAGGCAAATCCTTTGAGGTATAACCCTTCAGGGTAACTGGCGATCACCGGATGATCTGCAGCCTGCCTGAATTGTTCGATAAATTGCACTTCCCGCTGTGCATCCAGTGCCGCATCAGCGATAATTTTTTGAAATAAGTCACAAGGCATCAGACCGGAACAGGAAAAGGTGAACAAAACCCCACCCGGAGTCAGCAGTTGCATTGCCAGCATGTTGATATCCTTATAGCCCCGACAGGCACCACTCAGTTGGTGCTTATTTTCAACAAACTTCGGGGGATCCATCACTATTAAATCAAACTTTTCTCCTTTGTCACGATAATGGCGCAAGAGTTTGAATACATCCTCTTTTAAAAAAATGGCTTTTGTCGGATCCTGACCATTGAGAAGGATGTTTTTCGCTGCAATGTCTAATGCTGCCTGGGAGGTATCAACACTGATAACCTGCTGGCATTCACCTGCTATGGCAGCTACCGCAAATCCGCCGGTGTAAGAGAAGCAGTTAAGTACACGGCGATTTTTGGCATACTTACGCACGGCAAAACGGCTGTCACGCTGGTCAAGGTAATAGCCGGTTTTATGTCCTTGCTGCAAATCAACCAGTAGTTGAACACCATGCTCACGGATGGGTAGCAACGGTGGTGGAAGTTCCCCGTCAATTAAGCCTTCGGTAAGTGGTAATCCCTCTTTTTGACGAACGGAAACATCCGACCGTTCGTAAATAGAACATCCGGGATAATTATGCTGAAGCGCGGCCACCAGCGTCTGACGCTGGTAGTCCGCGCCAGCGGAAAGCAATTGAAGAACGAAATAGTCATGATAACGGTCGATGGTGATGCCAGGTAAGCCATCTGATTCACCTGCGATTAAACGATAGCTATCAAGATTATCGCGTAGTGCCAGCCAGTCGCGTAATTGCTGTGCAATATGCAGACGATGGCTGAAAAAGTGCCGATCAATCTTATCCTGTTGGTCCCAACTCCAGACCCGAGCGCTGATTTGAGAAGCTGGAGACCATGCAGCAGATGCCAGCCATCCCCCCTTACTGTCAAGAACATCTACGGTTTCACCGGATGAAGGGTTACCTTCCAGATGAGAAATTGCGCCTGAGAAAATCCAGGGGTGGCGACGGAGTAGTGATTTTTCCCGGCCTTTAGCCAGAATTAAACGTGCAGTCATGATTATTTAACATATGTAATTTGATAAAGTGTCGCTATTGTCTGATTTCATTTTTTAAAATGCAACGAGTGTCTCAGGAGACCGCTAATGACAATTCGCAGTGTGAAAATTAATGTGCGGGGTCACGTTCAGGGGGTTGGGTTTCGTTACTCTACGCAGAAACTGGCTCAGCAGCGTGAGCTCAGTGGACATGCAAAAAATCTCAATGACGGCAGCGTTGAGATTATCGCCACTGGTGACGAGAGCGATGTTCTCGCACTGGTAGCCTGGTTGAATGACGGAGGCCCTCGTTTTGCGAAGATAGATTCGATAACGGTCGCTGAGATGCGAGAGAACATTAATACAGGGCGTTTTTCTACTCTTTGAGGTGTTACAAACACTTCACTGGTTTAGGCAAGCCAGCAATTTTTGTTGCCTGCTTCGCCGGTCCTTTGGGGAATAATTGAAACAGATAGCGACTGTTTCCTTTTTCTTCACCATATTTTTTTTCCATCGCTTTGACCAGCATTCGTACCGCCGGAGAGGTGTTAAATTCTTTATAAAATTCGCGCACGAAATGAATGACCTCCCAGTGTGCCTCACTGAGTGCAATACCTTCCTCACTTGCCAGAATTGGTGCCAGCTCTGCCTGCCACTCGTCGACTGAGAGCAGATACCCCTGGGCATCCTGTTTAATCTCTTTACCGTTAAATATCATGTGCAACCTGACTCAGTTCCTGTTCACTGTTCTGCCAGTGTAGCAAGTTTACAGCACGACGAAAATTGTCACCTGTCAGTCTTTCGCGGCAAACAAGCGACTATCTTTATTTTGAAAATACGCATCATGGTGATTAATGCAGCAAAAAAACAGCTTGTGGTCAATTTTCAGGCATTCAGAAAAAAAGTCGCTTTACATCGTTCTGCAGGGTGTTTATAGTGAGCCTCATTGCGGAGGGGTGGCCGAGTGGCTGAAGGCACCGGTCTTGAAAACCGGCGACGGGAAACCGTCCGAGAGTTCGAATCTCTCCTCCTCCGCCAGCATTTGAACCCGCATCTTTAGAGACGCGGGTTTTTTCATTTATAGCTCTCTGCTTTCCAGCACACACTCTTCGGCAGTGTGTTTACACTCATTTTCTCTGGTTTAACGCAAATCACACCACATCTTCAGGGTAGAGGTATTAATCTGAAAGCAGCCGTTTTATTGCGCTTTCAGAGCAAGAGTTATCCTCCCGCCGAGGTAATTATCTGGTATATTCAGTCGCATCCTAAGTAATACACCAGCAGCCTGCTGACAGGTTATGTTACTTCAATACTGGTTATCCTGATTATCAGTTAAGACTTCTTTCCCTGGAGGAATTGAGTAGTGATGAAAAACTCATTAAGTATTTGCGCTCTGGCCGTGGCATCGTTAATTACAGTATTCCCGGCAAGCGCAGAGTCAGACAACTACCAGCTGGAGCAGGTGTTAATGCTCAGTCGGCACAATCTTCGTGCTCCGCTAATGGGAGTAAACAGCGATCTGCCTCAATTCACTAAAAAAGCATTTCCAGGTTGGGATGTGCCCGCAGGACAACTGACCACTAAAGGCGGCGTGCTGGAAGTCTATATGGGTCACTACATGCGCGAATGGCTGGTACAGCAAGGTCTGGTGAAAGCAAATGAGTGTCCTGATCCTGAGCGTATCTATGCTTACGCTAACAGTATTCAACGCACTGTCGCGACTGCCCAGTTTTTTATGACGGGTGCTTTTCCCGGTTGTGATATTCCTGTCTCCCATCAGGATCAGATGGGAGAAATGGATCCAATATTCAATCCGGTAACTGCAAATGTCGATGAGGCGTTTATCAAGCAAGCGCAGGCTTACATGGCAAGTTCAGCGGCGAAAATGGCACTGAAACCTGCTTTTGACCAGCTGGGTCAGTTAATTGACTATAAAAATGCGCCTGCCTGTAAAGGAAAAAAAGAGTGTACGTTAGCCGGTAACGAGGACAATCACTTCACCATAGAAAATGGTAGAGAGCCCAGAGTAACCGGTGCTCTGAAAACCGGAAATGGGCTGGTTGATACTTTCATCCTGCAATATTATGAAGGTTTTCCGGCAGATAAGGTCGCATGGGGACAAATTAAAACAGCTGCCCAATGGGAAAGCTTATCCGCGATAAAAGAGGGATACCAACAGACGTTGTTCGGTACCCCCGAAGTTGCACGTATCACTGCGGCACCTTTGATTGATTACATGCGCAGTCTGTGGAAAGAAGAGGGGACGACAGCTTCACCACCTGTCATTATGCTGGTCGGTCATGATGCCAATATTGCTTCTCTGCTGAGTTCGCTCGATGTTAAACCCTATAGCCTGCCTGGGCAGTATGAGGCTACGCCAATCGGTGGAATGGTGCAGTTCCAGCGTTGGCTGGATAAAAAGAATAATAAGCAATTAGTTAAAATCGAGTATGTTTATCAAACTACCGAACAGCTCCGCAATGCTACACCTCTGTCTCTGGCCTCTCCGCCGCAAAGAGTTACACTGGCACTTGATGGTTGCCAGGTAGACAGTAATGGTTTTTGCTCATGGGATACATTTCTCCAGCAGGTAAATAAAAGTCTTGAGGGTACTTCATTTTCAGACAAGAAAAGTGAAGAGGCTCCGGATGCTTCAGATACCCTGACTACTGAAAATGTGCCGCCACAGCAGACAGCCACGCCAGTGAAAGAGGAAGTGAAGCAAGAGCGATCTTCTGTTGCGGATAAGCCAGAGGATCAAAAGCATCCGGTTTCTGAAACTTCTTTGCCTCAGGCCGCTACTGTTAATAGTCAGGCTGGATCTGTCCCTGCCCCAGCATCACAGTAGCCTGTAAACTGAGTACATGGACATCAATTATGTCCATGTACTCTTCGTCAATGTGTCCGGTCAATACCCACACAGCCGGGGGAGGGGGGGGAGGGCGGTCGAACGCTGACTCCTTCTGCTGCGCAAAAAACTTTCTGATGCTCTTAGTGCTCCTGGGTCAGACGTTTTTTCTTTCAACCGTGATGTTATCCCATACCAGGCTGTCCTGATCGGTTTTTTGAAAAGCACGGATCAAAACGTCATCACTGCCTTGTTGCGCCCAATTGCCTCGGCCAGCGCTTCGTCATAATCTGCTATTTCGAAAATGGCTTCAGCGATCTCGCGAGAGGTTTCCCGGATACTTGCCCATTCCGCAACGTGATGAATTTTATCTTGCTGGTTACTCATGAGTACTCCTTATACAGACTGTAAATCAGTAATTGGAACGAATTCATTCGTCAATCAGGTAAGTCTGGCATGATGACGCTGATTTGCCAGCTGCAGCGATAAAAAACGCACATCTGGCAACAGCGATGTTTGTTAAAGCCTGCACATTAACAGCGCCATCATTGTGATAAATGACGGATCAGCAGGGTGACTCCCCCACTAATCTACTGGTTGAACGATCCCAACTTTAGTTTTTGATACCACCAACCGTAGCCGAGAATGATAAACCAGATTGGGGTCACGACTAATGCCTGGCGCGTATCTTGCTCAAGTACCAGAAGAACCAGAACGAAAGCGAAGAACATCAGGCATATCCAACACATTACTTTTCCCCACGGCATTTTGTAGTGAGAGGCCTGATGTAACTGAGGTCGCTGTTTTCGATAAGCAAGATAAGAACAAAGGATAATGGTCCACACGAACATGAATAAAATGGCAGACACTGTTGTGACCAGCGTAAAGACCTTCATCACATCCGGAATCAGATAAATAAGAGCGACACCACCCAGAAGGCACAGACAAGAAAAAAACAGCCCCTGTGTTGGCACTGCGTTGCGGGAAAGGCGACTGAATATTCCAGGCGCGACCCCTTGTTGAGAAAGACCGTATAGCATGCGGCTGGTGGAGAAAATACCACTGTTAGCAGAGGATGCTGCCGAAGTAAGCACAACAAAGTTAACGATGCTTGCTGCTGCGGGTAAACCGATCAGAACGAACATTTCGACAAACGGGCTGCGGTCCGCGAGGACATTGTTCCATGGCGTTACGGCCATGATAACCATTAGCGCCAGCACATAAAACATGATAATTCGCAGAGGTATGGCATTAATTGCTTTAGGTAGTACTGTTTTTGGATCATGAGTCTCTGCGGCTGCTGTGCCGACTAATTCAATGCCGACGAAAGCAAAGACGGCGATTTGGAACCCGGCGAAGAAACCACTTATGCCATGCGGAAAAAAGCCGCCATGTTGCCAAATATTACTGAACGATGCAGTGCCTCCGGCGGATGGATAGTGGATAGCCACCAGGACGATGCCAACCACAATCAAAGCAACGATGGCAATGATTTTGATAATTGCAAACCAGAATTCCATTTCACCAAATAACTTAACCGTCGCAATGTTCAGCGATAAGAAGACGAGAATGCAGAGCAGGGCTGCCATCCACACTGAAAAGTCAGGGAACCACAACTGGAAGTAGGAACTGATAGCAACGATATCGGCTATTCCTGTTACTACCCAGCAAAACCAGTAAGTCCAGCCGGTAAAGTAGCCCGCCCAGGGACCCAATAAGTCAGCAGCAAAATCGCTGAAAGATTTGTAGGATAAGTTTGAGAGCAACAACTCGCCCATGGCACGCATGACAAAAAACAGCATGAAGCCAATGATCATGTAGACAAAAATAATAGAAGGGCCAGCCAGACTAATAGCTTTACCCGAACCCATGAACAGCCCGGTACCGATAGCACCACCAATTGCTATAAGTTGAATATGGCGATTATGTAGACTTCGCCGTAATTGTTCCGGTTCGTGGTCATTGGCACCGGGCAGGTTTTTTTCAAGGTTTGCCATAGCGTGTCGTTATCCTTTTTTGGTTTGGCGATAAAGCGTTACTGACAAGTGATGGCAGACAGGGCTATAAATACATCCCTGTTATGTTGTCAGACAGGCTTATTGCTATGTTTATTATGACAAATAATAACTGGAATTTATCAGGATGAAGGGCTCCTGTCTTTAATTACGTTGTTTCGACAACGATAAAGTAAACTATCCCCCCTCCTACGTTAATGATTTTGAAGCGAAATGATAAATTGATATCACTGATAGCATAAAGCCTCTTTTTAGCAGATAGTTTCAGCGCAAAAAATCGTGCGAAGCAGAGTGTGAAGAATGGTATTCACAACACTATTGCTTTCATAGCCGGGTCTGAACGCCTCGGGCAGCTCAGAGGGTAATTACTGATGGGTAAAATACCGTCCCCAAAAGAGGATTAACAGCCATGCCGCTGCACTCCAGCATACAACTCCGGCCAGCAATGCATAAGGCAAACGCATCATTCCGATGAAAAACCATAAAGACAGAAGATAGATAAAGTAGGGAATCATTGCCCACATACCGAAAAATAACGTCTGGCGGAGAGGCTCTATACCTCGTTCGCTGCCGACGATATAGTGGGCAATTAGCGCAAAAGTAGGGAACAGTGGGACAAGTCCGGCAATGACGTAATGGCGGCTATTGGATAATAAGCCGATTAACATCACCGCCAGAGCGCCAAGAAATGCTTTGAAGAGAAGAGCCATTGAAATTTTCTCAGAACATCATTGAAACAGGCAAAAACAGCTTTAGCACCTGATATTTTCAATCAGGTGTCAAAGCAACAAAAGGATTACTGCCGATAACCGTGCTTAATTTGTTTTAAAGTGTCGGTAAAGATTTTTGCCTGCTCACTTTAACCCATCAGTGCTATGGATTTTTCCATCTTAATAATAACTTTACCGGCATCTGCCTGCCCCATGTCTTTCAACATATAAGTTAGCAGAGCTTTCAGACAAGCCACTTCTTCTGCAAGATGTTTTGGGTGACCACTGCTCTGAAAATCTGTGTTTTGCATGCTATTTCCTTACATTATGATTCAAAAATAACCACATTTTAGGTTTTTTTTGGTTCAGGTAAAAATTTGATATAAATAATTATATCGAAAAAAAATAATAATCGTTAATCTGCCTGACATCGTAAAATGTCTTTTTCATTAATTATGCTTTTTTATGGTATACTACAATACATGAAAGAGTGGTAAGGCACACTGGCTGGTGTTGTTTTTGCTTAACCGGTATTTACCCTTATTTGGAGTAACCTGCTTGATTAGTGTTCTTCTAGTTGATGACCATGGACTTGTACGGGCAGGCATTCGTCGTATCCTGGAAGATGTTAAAGGATTCCAGATTTCTGGCGAGGCTAACTGTGGCGAAGATGCCGTAAAATGGTGCCGTAATCACAGCGTTGATATTGTGCTGATGGATATGAATATGCCTGGCATTGGTGGTTTAGAGGCTACCCGCAGAATTGTTCGCTACAGCCCTGATATCAAAGTGATTATGCTTACGATCCATACTGAAAACCCCCTTCCTGCTCGGGTGATGCAGGCGGGTGCCTCTGGCTATCTGAGTAAAGGCGCGGCACCAGAAGAAGTGATCAGTGCCATCCGCGCAGTTAACTCCGGACAGCGTTACATAGCAAGTGACATTGCGCAGCAAATGGCACTCAGTCAAATTACACCACAAAATGGTGACTCTCCGTTTGACAGTCTGTCAGAGCGTGAGCTGCAGATTATGCTGATGATAACTAAAGGACAGAAAGTTTCAGAAATATCTGAAACTCTTAATCTCAGTCCGAAAACGGTGAACAGCTACCGTTATCGCATGTTTGGTAAGCTCAATGTTAGCGGGGATGTAGAACTGACTCACCTGGCAATTCGACATGGTTTATTTAATCCGGAGTCGATGATAGGCAGTGACTAATGTTTTTGATCCAAAAGTTTATCTGAAGACCGTCACCAGCAAGCCTGGTGTCTACAGAATGTATGGCGCGGACGACACAGTCATTTATGTCGGAAAGGCAAAAGATTTGAAGAAGCGCCTTGCCAGTTATTTCCGCGATACAGTGCAAAGCAAAAAAACAGCGGCGCTCGTCAGCAGTATTCATCACATTGATGTCACGGTGACACACACCGAAACAGAAGCATTACTGCTTGAGCACAACTATATCAAGTTATATCAGCCGCGCTATAACGTGCTACTGAGGGATGATAAATCCTATCCTTATATCTTCCTCAGTGGCGACAAACATCCTCGTCTGGCCTCACATCGTGGTGCTAAGCATCAGAATGGGGAGTATTTCGGTCCTTTTCCGAATGGTTATGCTGTAAGGGAAACTCTTTCATTACTGCAAAAAGTGTTTCCCGTCCGCCAATGTGAAAACAGTGTTTACCGCAATCGTTCCCGTCCTTGTCTGCAGTATCAGATTGGTCGTTGTCTGGGCCCTTGTGTTACAGGGTTGGTATCCGATAACGATTATGCGCAACAGGTAGAATGGGTGCGCCTGTTTCTGAATGGCAAAGATGATCAGGTACTGAAACAGCTGGTGGTACGGATGGAAAAAGCGAGTGAAGAACTGGATTTCGAACAGGCTGCTCGTCTGCGCGATCAAATTCAGTCTGTCCGACGTATTACTGAAAAACAGTTCGTCTCTAATTCCGGTGATGATATCGATGTTATCGGAGTTGCCTATGAGGCCGGTATCGCCTGTATGCACGTGCTGTTTATCCGCCAGGGGAAAGTATTAGGAAGTCGCAGTTATTTTCCTAAAATTCCTGGAGACACAGCTCTCGCGGAAGTAGTGCAGACTTTCGTCGGCCAGTTTTATTTGCAGGGTAGCCAGGCCCGAACGTTACCATCAGATATTTTGCTTGATTTCTCGTTACCTGAAAAAGAGCTGCTCGCTGGATCCCTGAGTGCGCTGGCTGGCCGAAAAGTAGTAATTCAAAGCCATCCCCGCGGTGACCGTGCTCGTTATTTAAAACTGGCACGGACTAATGCCAGTACGGCGTTGACCAGCCGGCTCTCTCAGCAATCGACGGTACAACAACGTTTACGAGCTTTAGCTGACTGGTTGCAGATACCTGCGATCAACCGAATGGAATGTTTTGATATCAGTCACACCATGGGAGAACAAACCGTCGCCTCTTGTGTGGTATTTAATGGTGAAGGCCCTCACCGTGCTGAATACCGGCGTTATAATATCAGTGGTATTACACCGGGTGATGATTATGCAGCGATGAATCAGGTATTACGCCGGCGTTACGGTAAAGCGCTGGAAGAGAATAAAATCCCGGATGTTATTTTAATTGATGGTGGTAAAGGGCAACTCGCACAAGCACAGCAAGTATTTCAGGAGCTTGATGTGCAGTGGGACAAAAATCATCCAATTTTATTGGGAATAGCGAAGGGCAGTGACAGAAAAGCAGGGCTGGAAACGTTGTTTTTCGAGCCTGAAGGTGAAGGTTTTTCATTGCCTCCCGACTCACCAGCGTTGCATGTTCTGCAGCATATACGTGATGATTCTCACCGACATGCGATAACAGGACATCGTGACAAGAGAGCAAAAGTCAAAAAGACCAGTCTTCTCGAATCCATTGAAGGAATTGGTCCGGCTCGTCGGCAGCAACTGCTGAAATTTATGGGGGGATTGCAACCGCTGATGAATGCCAGCGTGGAAGAAATTGCTCGTGTACCTGGTATTTCTGTTGCTCTGGCCGAAAAAATCTTCTATTCACTGAAACAGTAAACATTGCAACCGAAGAGGCAATATAGGAACATAGTCGTTAAGAAACTTCTTTCCAGATGATACCCGCATCCTATGCCGTTTAATATTCCAACATTATTGACGTTGTTCAGGGTTATCCTTATCCCTTTTTTTGTTCTCGCTTTTTATTTACCGGCAGCATGGGCCCCTTTTCTCTGTGCTTTGATCTTTGTTATCGCAGCAATAACCGACTGGTTCGATGGTTATCTGGCTCGTCGACTTAAGCAGACAACTCGTTTCGGTGCGTTTCTCGATCCTGTCGCAGACAAAGTGATGGTAGCCATGGCGCTGGTTTTAGTCGCAGAACATTTCCATGCTTGGTGGATAACGCTGCCAGCCGCTATCATGATAGCCAGAGAAATTATCATCTCTGCCCTGCGTGAATGGATGGCTGAAATCGGCAAACGCAGTAGTGTGGCAGTGTCATCGATGGGTAAAATTAAAACAACGGCACAAATGCTCGCTTTAGTCGCTTTACTGTGGCGCTATGACAATTTAGTGATTGGCGCGGGTGTTGTGGCCCTCTATATTGCGGCAGTTCTTACCTTTTGGTCTATGTTCCAGTATTTGCGGGCTGCAAGATACGATCTGATGGCATCCTGAGACTATCTCTTGCACCATGAGTAGTCTGATTCAGTGTGAAAGTTCAGTAAAACAGTAGTGAGGTATTAACTATTGAATAGGTCGGTTATAATAATTATCGGCTATTGAATTTACCTTCTTATCGGCTATTGAATTTACCTTCTATTATCTCTGCTATTACACTGAAGCGGAGTCACTTATGAGCAGCCCGATTGATACTGAAAATCCTTCAACAGCAGGTAAATGCCCTTTTCACCATGGTAGCAGTGAGAATAACAACAGCATGGGGGAGGGAACATCAAACCGTGACTGGTGGCCAAATCAGCTGCCGGTTGATATCCTAAATCAGCACTCCAATCGTTCGAATCCACTCAGCGAGTCATTTAGCTATCGCGATGCTTTCAACTCTCTTGATTTTTCCGCATTAAAGGCAGATATCAGGAAGTTACTCACCGATTCTCAGTCCTGGTGGCCAGCTGACTGGGGGAGTTACATTGGTCTTTTTATCCGTATGGCATGGCACAGTGCGGGCACCTACCGCTCGATTGATGGAAGAGGTGGTTCAGGTCGTGGCCAACAACGGTTTGCACCGCTGAATTCATGGCCAGACAATGTCAGTCTGGATAAAGCACGACGTCTTCTCTGGCCAATAAAACAAAAATACGGGCAGAATATTTCGTGGGCCGATCTGTTTATTCTTGCAGGTAATGTGTCACTGGAAAATTCAGGGTTCAGAACCTTTGGTTTTACTGGTGGACGCGAAGACGTTTGGGAACCGGATTTAGATGTCAATTGGGGTAATGAAACTGAATGGCTTGCACACCGCCATCCGGAATCACAGGCACAGGCACCGTTAGGTGCTACAGAAATGGGGTTAATCTATGTTAACCCTGAAGGACCCGAAGCCTCAGGAAATCCAGCTTCTGCCGCGCCAGACATTCGTGCCACTTTTGGTAACATGGGAATGAACGATGAGGAGACTGTGGCGTTAATCGCCGGAGGGCATACTCTGGGTGAAACACACGGTGCCGCACCGGCAAGCCATGTCGGGCATGATCCTGAATCGGCCCCTATTGAATCTCAGGGATTAGGCTGGGCGAGTAATTATGGCAGTGGGGTGGGAGCCGATGCGATTACATCCGGCCTGGAGGTCATTTGGTCTCAGACACCCACACAGTGGAGCCACTATTTTTTTGAAAATCTTTTCAAATATGAGTGGGTACAGACCAAAAGCGCTGCTGGTGCTATCCAGTACGAAGCTGTTGACGCTGAAGAGAGCATTCCGGATCCTTTCGATAAATCAGTGAAACGCAAACCCACCATGCTGGTTACTGATCTCACATTACGGTTTGATCCTGATTTTGAGAAAATCTCACGCCGGTTTCTTGACGATCCTCAGGCCTTCAATGAAGCCTTTGCCCGAGCTTGGTTCAAACTGACTCACAGGGATATGGGGCCCAAAGCGCGTTATCTTGGTAGCGAAGTGCCTAAAGAAGATCTTATCTGGCAAGACCCGCTTCCTGCGGCTATCTACTTTCCGGAACAAAACGATCTTTCGGAATTGAAAAAAGATATTGCTGACTCCGGCCTGAGTATCAGCCAGTTAGTCTCTGTTGCTTGGGCTTCAGCCTCTACATTCCGTGGAGGTGATAAACGTGGTGGGGCGAATGGTGCTCGTCTCGCCCTGCTGCCACAACGCCAGTGGCCGGTTAACCAAGTTGCCGTTTCAGCGCTGCCGGTGCTTGAAGCCATCCAGAAGAAACATCAGAAAGCATCGCTGGCTGATATTATCGTGCTGGCAGGAAATGTTGGTATTGAAAAGGCTGCCACTAAAGCTGGTTTTTCTGTGGAGGTACCATTTACAGCGGGCAGGGTTGATCCCAGACAGGATCAAACGGATTTAGAACTGTTCATGTTGCTAAAACCGCGCGCTGATGGATTACGTAATTTTCGTGAGGAGAGTGCGGGTGCATCGACAGAAATGATGCTCCTCGATAAAGCACAACAGTTAACACTGACTGCACCAGAGATGACAGTGCTGATAGGGGGATTCCGTGCGTTAGGTATCAATTACGATAGAAGTAAACTTGGGGTGCTGACGGAGCTTGATAGTACGTTAACTAACCATTTTTTCATCAATTTACTTGATATGCGACACGAATGGAAAGCGACGGATCAGAGTGAGGGCTTTTTGAAGGGCGTTCACGTGATGATGGAGAGCTAAAGTACACAGCCAGTCGTGCGGATTTGGTGTTTGGATCTAATGCAATATTACGTGCGATTGCTGAGGTCTATGCCAGTAGTGACGGGAAAGAGAAGTTTATCAATGATTTTGTATCTGCCTGGCACAAGGTGATGGAGCTGGATCGTTTCGATCTGCGCTAATCTACCTAAGGCCGTTGTAGTTATCGTTACAACGGCCTTGCAGATGTTAAATCATCTTTGCTATGTAACGGGGATATTCATGTCGGATGATATTTTCAACAGAGTACTTTGCAATCAGAGTCATCAGTACCGTAAAGTTAAGCAACTTATCTACCTCGGGTTAGCCTTTTCTGCTATCGCTGAAATAACGGGCGTTTCGCAAAATGAGATAGAACGAATTCATGCCACGGCGACACCCCGTTAACCTGTGACAGACTCTGGCAGGCGCTAACGGCATACTGGTATTCACTGACTGCTAAAAAAAACTGGTATAGGTATTGCCAAGCCATCAGAAGCAGTCCATAATAGCGCCCATTCCTGAGTAGGGAAATAAAATCTCTTAAATCAATTGGTTAAAGAGTAAGCAGCTGAGTAAGAGATACCTTAATCGATAAGGTAACGCATACAGGCGCGTTGGCAGAGTGGCCATGCAGCGGATTGCAAATCCGTGAACCTCGGTTCGACTCCGGGACGCGCCTCCAGTTTGGTAGTATTGCCCGGGTGGTGAAATCGGTAGACACAAGGGATTTAAAATCCCTCGGCCTTTTGGCTGTGCGGGTTCAAGTCCCGCCCCGGGCACCACCGAATAAAAAATAAAATATACTCATAGAGTAAGATACAAAATCTCACCGCCGTAAGGCGGTTTTTTTTTGCCTGCTGCTGTTACTCCGTTGTTCAGATTAATTGCTTACTCTTTGCCTGACAAAGTTGATAATTGCTTCTTGTCATTGATGTTTTCAACGTAAGTCGTCAGGTCATCTCCACGTTGTTTTGCTGGTTGAGTAGCTGTCATATTGTAAATTTATTCATACGTGTACAGTGTGCGGAGCAGTAAGTTTTTATATGTACGCTGGATGAACTCAGGTGTTACTCACATACAGCAAAAAGCCCGGCTTGCTCCGGGCTATCAGTTGCTATGCTTATGTTAAAAAGCACTCTGTGAGTGGCTCACTTTCAGGTTATATAACTTCAGTTATAACGGATGATGCCGGTGGAGTATCTGCTGCGGATGCTTCACTTTCGATTGTTTTTAATGGCTCAGCTAATGCAGCGAGTGAACCTCCGGAAATACCAATTTCATTGAGCAGTGAGTCAATAAGCGGTGCCTGAGTGCGGTAGGTAAGTGCTGCTGACAACGCTTGTTCTGCAAGGTTTCCACCGTTATTGGTTCCGGTGCTGGTTCCGCCTGCTACGCTTCCACGATTCAATCCATCAACCTGGATAATCTTAATCCCTTCGATGGATTTCATCGGTTCAACTGATTTTTCAATAACAGCAGGAAGTGATTGCAGAAGGGCCAGTTTAAATTTAAGACTGGTTTGTTCATTCGAAAGTACGTTAATCGCATCATTGATAGCGCGTTGTGCTTCCGCTTCGGCCAGTCCTTTTTTGCGTGTCGCTTCTGCCAGTTCAACAATTGCGGCTGCCTGTAGTTCCGCTGCTTCTTTTTCTGCTTTTGCCTGTACTGTTAATTCAACTGCTTTAGTTTCCGCATCCTGGGCCGCGGCAATCAAGGCAACTTGTTTTGCGCGGTCTGCTTCTGCGGTCTGACGCGTCGTTTCAACATTTTGCTGAGCCCGAACAGCCTGCGCCAGCGCGTCGTTGGCTTTTGCTTCAGCCTGCGATTGCTGCTCTGACTTCGCCGCAATAGCGATGGACTTTGTCTGATTAGCAATTTCTGTTACTTGCTGTTGTTCAATTTCTTTGATACGAACTTCGCGCTCGGCTTCAACTTTTCTTGTGCGCACTGCCTGCTCTCGTTCGATTTCACTTTCCTGAATTTGTCGCTCCGCCAGAATACGAGTTTGCTCCGCTTCACGGTGCCGCTCTGCTTCGAAGGCAGCGATTTTGGCATTCTATTCAGCGGTACGCGTTTTTACTTGTTGCTCCTGCTCCAGCGTCATGAAGGATTCCTGCTGTTCAATTTCCAGCTTGCGTGATAACGCATCACGGTTTTTCTCACGAACGGGGACTTCAACATCCTGTTCAACTTCGTTACGTTCGCGGCGGCGGCGTTCCGTTTCCTGGGTCAGTTTGGTCAGACCCTCGGCATCAAACGCATTGTTGGGATTAAAGTGCTCTTTGGAGGTCTGGTTAAAATTGGTTAAGGAAACACTTTCCAGTTCCAGTCCGTTTTTAGAAAGATCTTCTGCAACGGTATTTTGCACGCCCTGAACGAAGTTTTCGCGCGTGTCCTGTAGTTCATGCATCGTCATTTGCGCGGCGGTAGCACGCAGGGCATCAACGAACTTGTCCTCAACCAGCATTCGCAAGTGCTCAGGTGATAATGTACGTTGGCCGAGTGTTTAAGCTGCAATGGCAATGCCCTCAAACGAGGGTTTTACCCGCACGAATAATGCAACTACCACATCAACACGCATACGGTCTTTGGTTATCAGGCTATCTGCCGTAGAGCGACTGACTTCCAGTTTGAGAGTATTCATGTTAATTGGAACAATTTCGTGAAAAATAGGCATAACAATCGCACCACCGCTCATCACTACTTTTTGCCCCCCTAATCCGGTTCGTACGAATGCCTGTTCTGCTGAGGTCCGGCGATATAAACGGGCAAAAATAATGCCAACGATCAATAGGACAAATAAGACAGCAATTGCATAATTCAACCATGAGGGGAATAAACTGAACATCTCTTTCATAACATTTCCTTTTGTTTTTACAACTCATTCGGCCACGGGTTTATTTCGGCCAGATATCGGCTTGCGGAGAGTCTGCAAATGATAAGCACCTTATCACCTTGTTTAAATGTTTTTCCTTCTTCGGGTTCCAAAAGTAAATAATGCACTTGTCCGAATTTATCCTTAAATTTACCTTCACAAGGACGTTGAAAAGCTGCATGGTGCCCGGTGATAATCGCCATCGCCCCGATAAAATCATCCTCGGTAATCGCACTGGTTTCATCTCCAGGCAACCAGCGACCTAATAGTTTTGCTGTGTAATGTGTACAAGCTAATGATATGAAGAAACAAACTGGTGCCAGTAACAGATTGGGAAGTGGATTTTTAAATAATGTAACGCTCATCTGTTGTAAAAAAATACCCGGCAAGCCAAAACTCCCAGCGGTCAGGCAAAGAATAATCAGAGTCGGAACCCGACCGATATTAAGATAATGATAAAACTGGTTCATATGGCCTGACGCCATACTGTCATAATTTCCTAAATGTGAATCAATGAATCCGGAAATAAATCCACCAAAAAAAAGCGAAATGATTTCAACGATGCCAATAAGAACCACAAGGGCAAGTGCGAAAGAATACGGTGAGTAATATTCAGGAAAAATATCCATTTACCGTCCTTGGTTTTTGGGTGGAAAAGAGGTTTTGAATATCCGGAGAAATACTATCATGGATAAGGAATAACCAAAACAGAAACGGTGAACTAAAATCCACGAAATAAAAATGAGGCTATGCACTGTTTCTATATGGGATTATCCACTGTGCAGGTCTGTTAATTTGTTACTTTTCTACGGATTTAGTGGTGGTAGCAGATACTTTCACGCGAATTTCAGGCGCTTTCCCTGTCACTCTGACATTGGTTGATTGCTAACAGATGGCCTGTAATCGGTTGTCCTGCTAATGATCATGTCGATTCTCTGATGATCAGATGCGTGGGCAGGTAAGTATGGCCAGCATTTTTTCGTTCGAGGATGATGTGCAGCGCAGCCTGACGCCCCATTTCATGATGCGGTAACTGAATCGTCGTCAACGGGGGCATGAAAAGGTCACCAATGCCTACCATATTATCAAAACCAACCACCGCGACATCCTGGGGAATTCTGATACCTTCAGCAAGCAGTACCTGATAAACGAGAAATGCGATACGGTCATTGCCGCAGAGGATAACATCAAACTCGGGACGGCGGTGATGAATATGGCGGCGGATAACTGAGACAAAGCTGGTGTATTGCTCATCACCTATTGGCATGACATATTGTCTTACACTGGCAGGGTCGAGGCCCGCAGCACGCCATGCGGTTTCGAAAGCATGGCGACGATAATGTGTTGCGACTATCTCTTCAGGCAGCCATAAGCACAAAGGTTTAAGATAACCGCGTTGAAGAATATGCTGTGTAGCTTGAAACTGTGCCTCATGATCATTGGGCAGATAGGCCGGGATATGATTTTCAGTGCAAAAGCAGTTGGCTAACACTGTAGGGATTTTAGAAATTCGTGATGGTAAAAGAATTTTTCTTAGTCCCATCGTGGTACATATGATGGCATCCGGCCGCAGAGAGAGCACCTGACGTTCTGCGCGGGGAAAATCTGCTTTGCCAAAAATATTAATCAGGTAACTGTTCCAGTTGTAGCTGCGTGCGGTCTGTTCTATCGCGAGCAGGATATCTACTGAATAGGGTGTAGTGGCTGTATCCTCAGCAAGTATAGCAATGGTTCTGGGGCGCGAAGCCTGATTCCTGATCTTTTGTGCTGAATGGTCGGGAACATAATTCAATTGAGTAATGGCCGCCTGGACGCGTTTTTTGGTCCGTTCGTGAACGGTCGGTGCATGATTAATCACCCGTGATACCGTCATCATTGAAACGCCAGCCAGTTTTGCCACATCCTTGATGGAAACCATATCACCTAGCCTACTGTTTCTTCATATTGGTTTATTATGCCGTTAACGAAAAACAGACACAAATAGCGTATGCGGCGATAGGCCAAAACCTTGCAGAGATTCATGCAGGATATGGCGGCAGACTGAGTGCAGAGAAGTAGATTGCTATGCTACAATCCTGGTCTATTTATATTAAGTCATTATTTTATGCTGTCAGGTAAACTGTTTTTTTGTAACAAAAGAGGCTCAGTACAACTGATACACTTAACAACAGACTCAGATAAGTAAGGTAACATTTCTCTAACAGGCATCAGGTTACATCACTGCAATAAGAGTAAAACAGGTTTTTTTTCGGTATGAGGTAGTTTGGTACTCACATTTTATTTATGTGTCTGTTAGCATGAAAATAAAAAAAATAGGTTAAGGCAGCATAATGTTTCATTAGAAAAATTAAATATTATTGTGGCCATTTTCATTACAACACCGCAGATGCAGGATGGTGTTTTTAAAAATTTTCACTGATATTTAACACCGGATGTTTTTCAGTAAGTAAATGAAAAAATGAAGAAAAAATCCAGTAAAGCGATCAGGGGAGAGCCGGTTTTTTCGATGGGAGATGCGCAATTTGCCATCGCAGTACTTGCAGTAATATCCTGTGCAATTATAATCTTTGTCTTGATAATTACTCTGATGATGACGTGAAAACATAAACGTTTCTGGAGAAAAACATGGACACAAGAGAAGATATGTTAGTGGCGCTGGTTGGATTATTGTCAGCATGCATGGTAAGCATTCTGATAGTCTTAGCGCTGACATGGTTCAGTGGCGAAAGGCGGGAAACCGAAATCACGCTCAACCCACAGTCCTGTTTACTGCACTACCCTTAATAATTTTACCCGTCTTTAATTGTGGTTAACAGCCACAGTTCTCAGCTCAATAGCGGATGATGTGATAGCGCTATTCTGACCTATTGTCTCTGTGTAAAACGATAAGCTAAAGTAGATTATCCTATAAGAGTGTACTGTATTAGTGTCATAACTGAGACAGGACACTGCGATGGTGAATGAACAGAACTTTTCCAGACTGGAACAACTGGTATTTTCCATACTACAAGAGCAGGATGGCTGCAGTGGTATCCACCTGCTTGATGAAGGCCTGAGCGCCTTTGCTGCACGATATATGAAGATCACCACAGCAGAAAAAACACTCGATGTACAATATTATATCTGGCGTAATGACATTTCTGGCGGATTATTGTTTGAAGCTCTGTGGTCGGCGGCAAATCGTGGTGTGCAAATTCGTCTCTTGCTTGATGACAACAATACAGTAGGAATGGATAATCGCCTGCTGGAGCTAAATGCTCATCCGGCAATTACGGTTCGATTATTCAATCCGTTCCGCTTTCGCCGCTTCCGCATTGTCAATTATCTGACTGATTTTTCCCGACTGAATCGACGCATGCATAACAAGAGTCTCACCGCTGACCGGGCGGTGACCATTGTTGGAGGGCGCAATGTCGGCGATGAATACTTTGGTACCGGTACCGAACCTTTATTCTACGATGTTGATGTTATGGCAGTTGGCCGGGTGGTAGCCGAAGTAACAGAGGCATTTGAACAATACTGGCAATCGGCTTCTGTGTTTCCATTGGAAACAATACTACAGGATAAAAGTTTTTCATCGGGCAGCTCAGAGGCTGGTGGGCGGGAGGAAAACTCTGCCGCTCTGGTTTACAGTTACGTCAAAAAAATAGACTCCTGTGAAATCATCAGCCAGTTGGAAAAGAGGACGTTCAAATTCATCCGGGCAAAAACCCGGTTGTTGTGTGATGATCCACGGAAAGGATTAGGGCAGGGATGTCGCACTGCGTTGCTCTCAGAAAGGTTGAAGGAGGCGATAGGAACACCGGTCAAACAGCTTGATCTTTTCTCAGCTTATTTCGTGCCCACCCGCACAGGCGTATCACAGCTGATTAGCCTCGCCCGTCAGGGGGTAAAAATCGATATACTGACCAATTCACTGGCAGCCAATGATGTTTCGATCGTTCATGCGGGTTATGCAAAATGGCGCAAAAAATTATTACGCCACGGTATCCGCCTCCATGAGTTAAAACCCTGGAGCGAAATGCCCGCACCCACACATGACAGGGGTTTGACCGGGCATTCTGGATCCAGCCTGCATGCGAAAACATGAAGTGTGGATGATACACGGGTTTTTATTGGATCATTTAACTTCGATCCGCGTTCTGCAAACCTGAATACTGAAATGGGCTTTGTTATTGAAAGTCCTGATATAGCAAAACAAATACACTGTTATTTACGAAAAACCCTACCTGAACGTGCCTAGACATTGACTCTTGACAGGAGAGGGAAAATTAACTGGCTTAATACGTCAGCAGGTGCCAGAGAACAACCGGTGTTGCGAAATGAACCGGATAGTCGTCTTTCTCAACGCCTGCTAGTTTTTGTGGCTTCGTGTCTTCCTGTTGAATGGTTATTGTAGTTAGCCGTGTTTCTCCTGCTTTTTCCCGGAGAAGAGGAAGCGCAGTAGTGGAATGCGTAAGTGAATCTCGTAAAGCACGAATGAACAACCAAAAATCAGGATAAGTCCGGAGAAAAAACCAATCGTATCATTGTGGATCAGTGGCATGATGAATATCCCAAACAGCAGAGTTAAGGGATGGTGTACCAGATAGATGAATAAAGACGCATTAACCAGATAGCTGACTCGAGGGGAGTGGCTGTTCAGCAACCGGTAACCTAGAGAAAAGACAATGTTGACCATCCACAATCCCATGAGCATCGAGATAACAGTATCGATTTCATACAACCAGCCATTACCTTTATTCCATGCAAGGTTAGCGATATAAGCAAGGTAGGCCGCAATTGCGCCGATGAAAGGACCGGGCTGCGGACGAACAAAAAGTGCTTTTATTGCGGGGTATTGCCAGGCCAGTGCGCCGAGAATAAAAAACGGCAAATAAAACAGAGATTGCATCACAATGTAATTGAACAGGGCATTGCCTAACAATGCCGGAGCAACAGACAGAATGATACGGCGTACTCCTCCCCACAGGATGCCACATCCCAAAAAAATCATTGTCAGATGTTGCCAGTTAAGATCTGATAAATCTGTTTTTATTTTTTGCTGCTGGCGCAGAAATTTGAATAAGACGAGGCCCGAAAGAGTCAGTATCAACAAAACCAACAGGAACCATAAGTGGGAAATGAGATCCCAGCATAACGCATTAAATTTCTGATAAAATGAAAACGTTTCCCAATTGCCGACTTTTGTGGTCCACTCCTTGATAAGAAAGAATTGTGGTAGTGTTAACAAAGGGTTAGCGGATAGCATAGGAATCCCCACCCGCGTCATTCTCACCGCTATCCAGCGTCTGGTTTGATAGCGTAAATAGAGCATATAGGAAAAATAACCGGAAATAACAAAAAACACCTGCATCCGAAAAGAATGAATAAAATCGTTCAACAAGGTCAGCCATAACGAGGGATCCGTACTATTGACCGTCCAGGTTTGTGTTGAATAGATTAATGAGAGGTGGAAAGGTATGCCCAGCAACATCAGATAAGCTCTGATGGAATCGAGGAAATATTCTCGTTGTAAAGAAGGATTACTCATAATTATCCATAATTCAAAGTGTTACCATTTTCCGGCCATCTCAGGAGTCCGGGTTGCTTGCTAAAATCGAGGTCGATTCCTCTATATTAGCAGGGAAGACAGGGGCTGCAGAACTTTTGCATCAGGCGAAGCATATGCTACCCGGTAAACAATCTTGCTACCATATCTGTCAGAAAGCGATATGATCCATTAATATATTATTAATTGAGTGAAGTGCCCGTAGGGGGAGATGTGCTGAGTAAAATGAAAAACAGGCCACAACGGATGAGATTATGCGGTATTGGTGCAGTTCTGACACTGACGTTGCATACCGGAGCAGTATGGGCATTCAACATTGATGATGTTGCGAAGCAAGCTAAAGATCTTGCCAGCCGAGGTTTTGAAGCGCCAAAAAGCAATCTGCCTTCTCAGTTACGTGATATGAAATATGCTGATTATCAACAGATCCAGTTCAATCATGATATAGCGTGGTGGGGTAAGTTAAAAACACCTTTCAAATTAGAGTTTTACCATCAGGGTATGTATTTCGCCACCCCGGTAAAAATCAATGAAGTTACCGCCACCAGTGTTCGTGAGATCACTTACTCATCTTCCTATTTCAATTTCGGTTCACTCAAAGAGGATCCTGAGGCGCTGAGTAATCTTGGATTTGCTGGTTTCAAAGTTCTTTTCCCGTTGAATAATAAACAGAAAAAAGATGATGAGATCGCCAGTTTTCTTGGTGCCAGTTACTTTCGTGTGATTGGAGCCGGGCAGGTTTACGGGTTGTCTGCGCGGGGATTGGCTATCGATACCGCCCTTCCTTCAGGTGAGGAATTCCCGCGTTTTCGTGAATACTGGATAGAGCGACCAAAACCGGCTGACAAACATCTGGTGATTTATGCTCTGCTGGATTCACCGCGTGCTACCGGTGCCTATCGTTTCTTTGTCACGCCGGGTAAAGAGAGTGTTGTGGATGTGCAGTCGAAAATTTATCTGCGTGACAAGGTTGGTAAACTCGGAATTGCACCGTTGACCAGTATGTTCTTGTTTGGTCCTCATCAACCATCACCGACAGTAAATTACCGGCCCAGATTACATGACTCCAATGGGCTGTCGATTCATGCCGGAAATGGCGAATGGATATGGAGGCCATTGAATAACCCTAAACATCTCGCCGTCAGTACTTTTACGGTTGAGAACCCCAAAGGGTTTGGTTTACTGCAACGTAACCGTGAGTTTGACCAGTATCAGGATCTTGATGACCGCTATGATCTGCGTCCCAGTGGCTGGGTAGAGCCTCAGGGAGACTGGGGGAAAGGGCGTGTTGAGCTTGTCGAAATACCGACGGCTGATGAGACAAACGACAATATCGTTGCCTTCTGGACACCAGAAAAAAAACCCGATCCAGGTCAGGAGCTGAGCATAAATTACCGTTTACGCTTCACGCGTGACGAAGAGAAGCTACATACTCCGGATATCGCTTTTGTGAAAGATACTCTCAGGTCGACAGGGGATGTGAAACAATCGAACTTGATTCGCCAGCCCGATGGCTCTATTGCTTTCATCGTCGATTTTACCGGGGCAGAGATGAGTCAGTTGCCTGCAGATACCGAAGTTTCGCCTCAGGTCAGCCTTGGTAACAATGGTGAACTGGTCGAGAAAAGTGTTCGTTATAATCCGGTCACAAAAGGATGGCGCTTAATACTACGACTTCGGGTGAAAGATAATAAGCAGCCTACAGAAATGCGTGCGGCACTGCAAAATGGTGACAAAACGCTGACCGAAACCTGGAGCTATCAGTTACCTGCCAATGAATAATATGACGACAATTGCTGACGATTATATCCGTGAGTTACCTATGACGGATGAACAAAGATCATTACTGCAGGATGCATTGCCCGCTCAGGATGAGATTGCAATAGGTGATATTCATCGTGTACTGGCGGATAATGTTCCGCCAGGCGATACCGATGATGAATTACCACAGGACTCGGTTAAAGCCCGTCTTAAACTCGGTTGGCCCGAGGCCCTGTGTAAAAATGATGAGCAACTAGGCGAAGACGCACTGGGAAGAACCATCCTTAAAGCGATGCCTCCTCACCAGCGCTCTTCTATGTATCCTGATGCCTGGCAAACCAATCCACTTACGCGGGGATGGAACGCATTACGAGGACGAACTCCACTGCCCAAGCATGCGCGATCAGAAAAGAAACAGCAGGAAGAGAAGTGGCGTTACGTCGGCACACTGCGACGCTACATTTTGCTATTTTTGACGCTGGCGCAGACCATCATTGCCACCTGGTATATGAAAACGATTCTCCCTTACCAGGGGTGGGCATTAATAGAACCACTGGATCTGTTCAATCAAAACTGGCAGCAGGCATTGCTGCTACTGCTGCCTTATGTATTACAGACAGGCATTTTATTTCTGTTTGCCGTGTTATTTTGTTGGGTTTCCGCAGGTTTTTGGACTGCACTGATGGGCTTTCTGCAACTGCTTATCGGCAAGGATAAATACAGTATTTCGTACGGCACTACCGGCAGTGAACCGATTAATCCACAACATCGCACCGCACTGATTATGCCAATTTGCAACGAAGATGTTGAACGAGTGTTTGCCGGATTACGGGCAACCTGGGAGTCGGTATTACGTACCGGAGAACAGGAACATTTCGATGTTTATATCCTCAGTGACAGTTATAACCCGGATACCGTCATCGCTGAACAGAAAGCATGGATGGAGTTGATTCGTGATGTCGGTGGTGAGGGGCGCATTTTTTATCGCCGCCGCCGCCGTCGGGTAAAACGTAAGAGCGGAAACATTGATGATTTCTGTCGTCGTTGGGGGAGCCAGTACAGTTATATGGTGGTGCTGGATGCTGACAGTGTAATGAGTGGTTCCTGTCTCACCGGACTGGTGAGAATGATGGAAGCGAACCCAAGTGCCGGGATTATCCAATCATCACCTAAAGCGTCAGGAATGGATACACTCTATGCACGCTGCCAGCAATTTGCTACACGGGTTTATGGTCCTCTGTTTACCGCCGGACTCCATTTCTGGCAATTAGGTGAGTCTCACTACTGGGGGCATAATGCGATCATCCGCGTGAAACCCTTCATTGAACATTGTGCTTTGGCCCCGTTGCCGGGAGCAGGCTCTTTTGCTGGCTCTATACTGTCACATGATTTTGTTGAAGCAGCTTTGATGCGGCGTGCTGGCTGGGGAGTGTGGATAGCCTATGACCTTCCAGGTTCCTATGAAGAGTTACCTCCTAATTTACTGGATGAACTGAAACGTGACAGACGCTGGTGTCACGGTAATTTGATGAACTTCCGTCTGTTTTTAGTTAAAGGTATGCATCCCGTTCACCGGGCAGTGTTTCTTACCGGGGTAATGTCGTATCTTTCTGCACCACTCTGGTTTATGTTCCTGGCTCTGTCTACGGCATTGCAGGTGGTCCATAAAACAGTCGAACCGCAATATTTTTTGCAGCCGCGACAACTTTATCCGGTCTGGCCACAGTGGCGTCCTGAGTTGGCGATAGCGCTCTTCTCGACGACTCTGGTGCTGCTGTTTTTACCTAAGTTGCTTAGTGTGGTACTGATTTGGTGTAAAGGGGCGAAGCCTTATGGCGGGGCAGTGCGCGTTTTCGCATCACTCTGTCTGGAAATGCTCTTTTCTGTGCTTCTTGCACCGGTGAGAATGCTATTCCATACCGTCTTCGTCGTCAGTGCATTTCTTGGCTGGGAAGTTGTCTGGAATTCACCGCAACGTGATGATGATGCAACTTCATGGCAAGAGGCATTCAGGCGGCATGGATCACAAATGCTACTTGGCCTTGTCTGGGCGTTGGGTATGGGGGCTCTGGATCTTCATTTTCTCTGGTGGTTATCACCGATCGTTTTTTCGTTGATACTGTCACCTTTCGTCTCGGTATTTTCCAGTCGTGCCTCGTTAGGGCTGGCATCTAAGAAGAGAAAGCTGTTTTTGATCCCTGAAGAGTATTCACCGCCTCAGGAGTTATCCGATACAGATGAGTATCTGCAACTCAACAGGGAGCGTGCGCTGAAGGATGGCTTTATGCATGCGCTTTACCATCCTTGTTTCAATGCGCTGGCGAGTGGGATGGCTACATCGCGTCACCTGCACAGTGAAGTTGTAGAGTATGCCCGCGAGCGACGGATTGAGCAGGCGCTGAGCGAATCTCCTGATAAACTGGACCGTGATCATCGTCTGGCACTGATCAGTGATCCTGAAATTTTGTCGTCACTGCACTACCGTCTCTGGCAACAAAGAGACAAATACCGTGACTGGTACGCTCGCTATCAGGCTTTAACGCTTAATCCGATGGCCGTAAGGACATCAAAGTAAACACTGTATGAGCCGGGTTAATTACCCGGCTTTTTTATTACGGAGTGATAAAAACAGGGCAGGCGCACAGAGAGAAAGAAACAGAGCTGACGAGAGTTAAGCCCAGCGGTCTGTATCGCTGTTATCATCTTCCCACTCAGCATCCGCTGCAGCGCCTTCTTCAGTATCTGAAGGGGGTTCAAGTTGAAACTCGCCTTCATCCCATTCATGCAGCGTATTTTCTGACATCCACTCCTGACGGATTTCGATTTCATCGAAATCGTCATCAAAAATGGCCTGTGCGGCCTCACCACTGCGGAAAGAGAGACATTCACCTTCTTCACCTTCATCGGTAAAAAACTCAGCCTGCCACATGGTATCACCATCCTGCATGACATATTTCTGAAGATTAAACTGGTTTACAACTGCGCCTTCTTCCTCAGCATCCGGATGGGCTGAAAGATACTCTTCCCGGGCGGCATCAATTGCCTCTTCCAGAGTGGCGTACATTGACATAGCGATCTCCTGTTACGAAAAAGATGAAACAAGCATAGCCTGGAAATAAATAACATAACAAATCCGTGCTGAACTGCGTATCGCTTTGTTGTTAGCTGATTCTCACTATCGCCAATAGGGCATCGGTATAGTTAAATCTGCTGTTATTTTTATCTATACTCGTTCCAGCGTATGATGTTATACCCCGATGATATTACGATAAAAAATCGTAGCGCGATGGTTCGCCAGCCGGGCGGCTTTTGAAACGACGATGGAGCCACATATATTGCCCGGGAGCCATCAGGATGCCATTTTCCACGACCTTATTCACTGCAACTGTAGTGCTGATTTCATCTTCTGCAGGAATTTGTGCCTCGGGAAGTATCAGCATCTCATAGCCTTTTCCTTCAGGGAGGCGACGAGGTATAAAAGGGATCACGGCAGGATTGGTGCTCCGTATCAGTAAATAACTTCCCGTCGTTGAAGCGGCATGCTCTACCGCAAAGAAAGGAACGAAGACACTGCTCTTCGGACCATAATCATGATCGGGTGCATACCAGATGATTTCCCCCTGCTTCAGCGCGCGAATCATCCCTTTTAAATCTTTTCTGTCCAGCATGCTTTTGTTTGAACGCATGCGCCCCCAGGTTTGTAGCCAGTTAAGTAGCGGATTATCGTGAGGACGATACACGCCGATTCCGGGATTGAAGATGCCAAAAATGCGAGCCCCTAACTCCAGGGTCAGAAAATGAATACCAATCAATAGTACTCCTCTGCCTTCGGTTTTAGCCTGAGCAATATGTTCCAGCCCACTCACCTGAAACCATTTCCTGATTCGCCAGTCTGGCCAGAACCATGCCATACCTGTTTCGATTAATCCCATGCCGACTGATTCAAAGTTAGCGACGATCATGGCTTCGCGCTCAGCCGCTGGCATATCCGGAAAACAGAGTTCAAGATTGCGCCTGGCGACCTGAACCCGACGGGGCAAAAAACGGACAGAAAAACGTCCGAGAAGGCAGCCAAGTCGATACAGGAGGGGATAAGGCAGGAGCACCAGTAAATAGAGGAGGCCGATACCAAACCAGGTCAGCCAGTAACGTGGATGTAACAAATCGCGAGTAAAACGAGGTAACTGAGTCATGAATACCGTCAATTTATGAATGGGCAGAGCACTGCCATGTTATTATTTCGTAAAATATTGAGTTTGGCATGAACGTCTATTTTACTGAAAGATCATGCGGTAAGGAAAAATTAACCTCATGAAATCATGATTCAAATAAGCCTTTTAGATTATGCGGCTCACAACGTCTGTATTGTGCTGGGGCATCGATTTGTGCTCCCAGTTGTGCCGCTGCATGCCACGGCCAGCGGGGGTTATAAAGGATCCCGCGTGCCAGGGCGACCATATCAGCTTGCTGAGAAGTAAGAATAGTTTCTGCCTGCAGTGCATCAGTGATCAGGCCAACAGTAATAACAGGAATCGTCACGGTTTGTTTGATTTTTTCAGCGAATGAGACCTGGTAACCCGGGGCAACGGTTATCTTTTGTTGTACAGAAAGACCACCACTGGAAACGTGTATATAGTCACAACCCGCCCGTTCAAGCGCCTGGCATAGTATTATCGATTGTTCGGGATCCCAGCCTCCTTCGACCCAGTCCGTGGCAGACAGTCTGATACCGACTGGTTTTTTCGCCGGAAAAACGCGTCGTACTTCCCGGAATACCTCCAGCGTCAGTCGCATCCTGTTGTCCAGGGAACCGCCATATTCGTCGTTACGTTGATTGGTGAGTGGCGATAAAAACTGATGGAGCAGGTAACCATGCGCAGCATGAATTTCTATCAGGTCAATACCAAGGTGATCAGCACGAATGGCACTTTCGGTGAAGCCGTGCACAATACGCTTTATGTCGCTAGTACTGCAGGCGACCGGTGTACTGTAGTCTGTTGAATAAGGAATGGCAGAGGGAGCCTGGGTATCCCAGCCGCCATTCTCTTTATCCAAAGTGCCACCACCCAGCCAGGGAACTGCGCTCGAGGCTTTACGTCCTGCATGTGAGAGCTGTATCCCTACTGCAATAGGAGAAAATTTTCGTATATCGTCGAGTACACTGCCGAGTGCATCACGCGTTTCATCATTCCACAGCCCGAGATCGTTGGGGCTGATCCTGCCAGCAGGTTCGACAGCTGTCGCTTCGATGATCAACAATCCAGCGCCTGACAGGGCCAGGTTGCCTAAATGCACACGGTGCCATTCTGCCGCTTTGCCTTGTTCTGCTGAATACTGGCACATGGGGGCAATAACAATACGATTAGCTAACTTCAGTTTGCCAATCCGTACAGGGGTAAACAGTAGACTCATCATCATCTCCTCAAAAGTGCTGCATAAGGATAAATATAGAAGGTTAGAGGGCATTTTTCCCAACGAGATGTGCTGTGTAGCGTGTTTTTTTAGTAGAATATGACTCGTAGTCATTTTGCCGTGATGGCCGGGTGGCAGAGTACTACTAAACTAAGTTTCAGATCAATGAATAAGGATCACAACACCATGCCAGTGTTACGTAATCTTGTCTCTAATGGAATGCTTAAAGCGCGTATGTTAGCAGAGACAGAGCCCCGAAAAACGGTCTCATTCTATAAATATTTCACCATTGACGATCCGCAAATTTTCCGCGATGAATTGTATGTGTTACTTACCGGATTAAAAGTATTTGGACGTATCTACGTTGCTAAAGAGGGTATTAACGCGCAGGTGAGTGTGCCCGCCTGTGACTATGAGGCGTTCAAAGCACAGCTGTACAATTATCATCCGGCACTTGATGGTTTGCGAATGAATATCGCTCTTGAAGACGACGGTAAATCTTTTTGGGTATTACGCTTTAAAGTCCGTAACCGCATTGTGGCCGATGGTATAGAGGATGACACCTTTGATGCCAGCGATGTTGGTCACTATCTGAAGGCAGCGGAAGTCAATGCAATGATTGACGACCCGGATACCGTTTTTGTCGATATGCGCAATCATTATGAATATGAAGTGGGGCATTTTGAAAAGGCACTGGAGATTCCTGCTGATACTTTTCGCGAACAGTTACCTATGGCTGTTGATATGCTGCAGGACGATAAAGATAAGAAAATAGTGATGTATTGTACTGGCGGTATTCGTTGTGAGAAGGCCAGTGCGTGGATGCGGCATAATGGTTTTGAAAATGTCTACCATGTCGAGGGGGGGATTATTGAATATGCCCGCCGGGCAAAAGAGCAGGGGTTACCTGTACGTTTCAAAGGCAAAAATTTTGTGTTTGATGAGCGCATGGGAGAGAGGATTTCCGGGGATGTTATTGCGCAGTGTCATCAATGCGGTGCCTCTTGTGATACTCACGTCAATTGCAAAAATGATGGTTGTCATCTGTTATTTATCCAATGTCCTGCCTGTGCTGAAAAATATCAACATTGCTGTAGTCATGCATGCATTGAAGAGCTGTCTCTGCCTGCAGAGGTACAGCGGGAACGGCGCGCAGGAAGAGAAAATGGCAATAAGATTTTCAACAAGTCGCGTGGTGGATTAAAAGTCACCCTGGCAATTCCCGATCCTGAGCAGTGATCAAAAACGCCGGCATAATTGCCGGCGTTCTTTATATCGCAAGGCAGCAATAAACGTGCCTGTCATCCTTACCCTGACAGCAGAGTAAGGATGTCAGCATCACTACTGGCGAATTCCTTCAACAGAAATCATCAATTGCACCTGTTGCGAGGCAGGGCCTAAATCTGATTTGATGTTGAAATCTTTTAGTGTCAGCGTTCCTTCAGCAGCAAAACCAGCGCGGTAGCCACCCCAGGGATCTTTCCCTTCACCTATTTTCTGTGCGATTAATGTGATGGGTTTCGTCACGCCATTAAGCGTGAAATTTCCCGTTACCTCCAGTTTATCTCCGGCTGGTTTTACGCCAGTTGAAACAAACGTGGCCTCCGGAAATTTACCGCTATTGAGGAACTCACTGCTACGCAAATGTTTATCGCGCTCGGCATGGTTAGTATCCACACTGGCAGTTTTAATCGTCACACTGACATTATCGCCAGCAGGATTTTGATCATCGAATGCAAAGTGGCCATCAAAATCACGAAACGTACCGTACAGCCAACTGTAGCCAAGATGCTGGATACGGAACTGAACGAATGCGTGTTGACCCTGTTTATCGATTTTATACTCCGCGGCCTGGCTGCTGGCGGTGAAAAGGAGAGCAGAAGTAGCGATAGCCAGTAAGCTTTTTTTCAACATAAGCGATTCCTGTTTTCAGTGGTGAGTGGAAGTGCGTCCAGTCATACGGTTTAGTGTGTCATCCCGTAGAATGAAATGGTGTCTGAAGGCGGCAAAGGCATGCAGCAGGGACAGGCCTATAACTGACCAGGCAAGCCAGAGATGGATATTTCCAGCGATATCAGCTTGTTGAGACTCTCCCTGAAATGTTGCTGGCACCGTCAGTATCCCAAATACTTCTATAGGCTTACCTTCTGCTGTCGAGATCAAATATCCGCTGATGAAAATGGCAAAAAGTAAGGCATACAGCAAAATATGCACAGCGACGATGGTATAGCGCGTAATTCGTTTCGGCGTGTTTAACGGTGCAGGAGGAGGGGAGATAAAACGCCATAGTGTCCGTAGTATCATCACGGCAAACAGAACCATTCCCACACTTTTGTGCCATTCCGGTGCGGCGTGATACCAGTCATCATAATAGCTCAGCGTGACCATCCAGAGACCGAGAGCAAACATGGCGTAAACAGCGAAAGCAATTGACCAGTGAAAAAACATGCTCAACAAGCCATAGCGTGAAGTCGTGTTGCGTAACTGCATAGTGAAAATCCATTAGGGTTTTTATCAGCATGAATAATCATAATATAGAAAGCAATCATTCAAGAATATCGATTGAGTAAATAAGCTAAAAATATATATATCAGTATGATATGTTTTTTAAAGTAATGTAAATAACTAAAATCATCCCATTAAGGGTAAAAAAACTGAACAATATACTGAATAGGGGAGTGTTGAAAAGGCATCGAAAGATGCCTTAGTGCTGAGTAAAAATTAATGTTTTTGGTAATCCCGGGCCTGGTATTCAGTTGCTTCTATTTTGGCAATGCCGGCTTCCAGAATAGAGATAAACTGCCTTGCGACATCAGTCGTCAACCAGTAAGTCGGACCGACATCAGCATCGTGTTCACTTTGCTCTCCGGAAGAGAGTGAATGAAGGCGGAGCATCATAGCATCATAGCTGTCTACGGTACTGATGTCCCACCCGATGAGAGGATGAGTCTGTATGACATCTTTATTACGTTCCATTTAAACCTCCTTTTTCGTGCATGAAAACAACGAATCGATGTATTGAGGTCGTGTATGAATACTCTCACTGACTATCTGAGTATAACGTTAAAACGTAATATTTCCTGTCAGAGATCAGAAAACAATTAAATATTAAATAAATTTGACCTTCTGGTCAGGAAGAATCACAACATAAATGAATCCAGTTTCATGGGGGGAGAAACGGGTTCATTATGCTTTTTGTACCTGAAATTCTGCTAAGAGTAGTGTAGTAACACAGTATCTGCACTTTTATCTACCACAAACTATTTGCGTACTGTGTGGGTAAACTGACCGGAGGAACAGAAGTCAGTCACCACTAAACCAGTCGTCAGCGCTTTCCCATGTCTCCTGCAGAATTTCAGTAATTTGTTCCTTTGCTGCATGGCTCGCTCCCAGTACGGTGAGATTATTTGCTGCGGCGTAGCGGACAGACACATTGCTGTTCTGTTCAGGAAAATGTTTTTCAATACGTTTGGTTAATTCAACCGCCAGTGCATCAATTGCACCAGCAAGGAGAAGAGTAGTTTTTGCCACTGTTATTTCAACACGCATCAGAGACCTCCATAATTTATGCTGGTAATACATATAGTATTATTCATGGAGGCAATGGCTGTCTTCGCTGAGCTGCACGCTATGCGTTTTTAACCTGCCAGTTAACCGTTTCACCAGCCAGAAAAGGAATCAGCGTCTCAGCACCCAGAGAAATACTGTCCATCACTGTCCACGGTTTTTTGACCAGAGTGATGCTCTCATCATTTACCGGTAAACCATAAAACTGCGGGCCGTTCAGAGAACAAAACCCCTCAAGATGATGCAGTGCATCCATCTCTTCGAACACCGTGGCGTAAGCGGGTAATGCTGTCGGAGCATTGAAAACGCCGGCACAGCCGCAGGCACTCTCTTTATGGTTTCGTACATGAGGTGCTGTATCAGTGCCCATAAAAAAACGCTGATTACCGCTGGCTACTACCTCACGTAAGGCTTGCTGGTGGACATTGCGTTTTAAAATGGGAAGGCAATATAAATGGGGGCGAATTCCTCCTACCAGCATGTGATTTCGGTTAAACATCAGATGCTGTGGTGTGATGGTTGCCGCCAGGGTATCGCTGGCTGAAGCAACATACGCGGCGGCCTCTTTGGTGGTGATATGTTCAAAGACAACTTTCAGTGCCGGGTAGCGCTGTCGTAACGGTTCCAGAACGGTATCAATGAACCGCGCTTCACGATCAAAAATATCAATTGCACTGTCGGTCACTTCGCCATGAACCAGCAGAGGTATACCTATTTTTTGCATACGATCAAGCACGGTACTGATGCTATCGATTGAAGTCACGCCGTGGCTGGAATTAGTTGTGGCATGTGCCGGATACAGTTTCGCTGCAGTGAAAATACCGGCGGAGAAGCCTTTCTCTAACTCATCAGGTGCGAGAGTGTCGGTCAGATAGCAGGTCATCAGGGGTTGAAAATGATGGTCATCTGGAATGGCAGCCTGAATTCGTTGTTGATATTCCGTCGCAGCAGCGACATCGGTTACCGGAGGCAACAGGTTCGGCATGATGATCGCCCGACCGCAGACTGCGCTGGTATAAGGCAGTACGGTCTGTAGCATCTCATCATCTCGCAGGTGGACGTGCCAGTCATCAGGACGACGAATTGTCAGTTGTGGTAGGTTAGACATTACTCAGACTCCGGCAAACAGGATTAGGATATTTTTTCAGTGAACAAGCCGGGAAATAAGCATAGGGATAAATGCCATTAATTGCACTGGCTTTATGCGAAAGTACCGATTTTCTTTTGCCAGTGCCGCCGATTATTCACGGCGCTGTGCATCACAGGCTATGTTGGTCAATCTGCCAAAAATCACGTAAGCTTACGTTTCACTAAACCGGGTTACCCCGGTTTCTGACATTTTTACGTGCTTTCGGGCGACGGCGTCTGTATAGATAAGGCGTCGAAGAGATGACGGATAAAGAGACCTGTGAAGATATGTTTGGTTATCGTGCAACTGCACCCAGAGTGCGTTTGGTAACGGAACGCCTGATTGTGCGTCTGGTGAATGAGCGTGATGCATGGTTGCTTGCTGATTATTATACGGAAAATCGGCATTTCCTGTCCCCCTGGGAGCCATTTCGTGATGGAAGCCACTGCACTGCATCAGGCTGGCAATCACGTCTGAGTTTCATCATTGATATGCACCGACAACAGAGTGCATTTTATTTCATTTTGCTCGACAGTGACGAAAATGAAATAGTCGGTATTGCCAATTTCAGCAACATTTTGCGCGGCGCATTCCATGCCTGCTACCTCGGATATTCACTCGGTGAAAAATGGCAAGGAAAAGGCATGATGCAGGAAGCGTTGGGTGCTGCGATACGTTACATGCAACAACAACAACGTATGCATCGAATTATGGCGAATTATATGCCGCATAATCAGCGCAGCGGAAATCTTCTGTCTCGTCTCGGTTTCGAAAAAGAGGGTTATGCGCGCGATTATCTGCTTATCAATGGTAAGTGGCAGGATCACGTGCTGACGGCGCTGACCAGCCGGCTTTGGCAACCAGCAAAATTAAGTTGAACAGGGAGAGAATGAAGTGAAAATAGAGTTGTCAGCAATTGAAGCAAGGATAATAGGTGCACTGTTGGAAAAACAGTGTACCACTCCGGACCAATATCCGCTTTCACTGCACGGGGTTGTGACTGCCTGCAATCAAAAATCTAACCGTGAACCGGTGATGACGCTCGGTGAGCGAGCGGTGCAGGATACGCTTGACAGACTGGCCCAGAAACACCTGGTCACGTTGCTCAGTGGTTTTGGCAACCGCGTGCTTAAATATGAACATCGTTTTTGCAACAGCGAGTTTGGTCAGTTGCGGTTTTCAGCAGCAGAACTGGCGCTGATAACAACGCTGTTACTGCGTGGCGCGCAAACGCCCGGAGAGTTGCGTACTCGTGCTGCCCGTATGTGCGATTTTGCCAGTGTCGATGAAGTGGAAATAGCACTCAATGCACTGATGCTGCGTGAGGATGGACCTTTTGTTGTTCGGCTGCCACGGGAACCCGGTAAACGCGAGTGCCGTTACCAGCATCTGTTTAGCGGTGATATTGAGATCACGCCGGATGATAGCGTACCCGAGCTATCCGCAGCACCTCAGGGAGCACTCGAAACTCGGGTGGAAAAACTGGAAGCTGAAGTGGCTGCCTTAACACAACGCCTCGATGCATTGCTTGCCGCTCAGACTGACAATCAGGTTGAGGAAGTATGACCGCAGGTAATGTGTCAGAGCAGGGTTACCCCTATTGGCCAGGAACGTTATGAATTTACTAAAATCGCTGGCAGCAGTCAGTTCCATGACGCTATTTTCACGCGTGCTCGGTTTTGTCCGTGATGCCATTGTTGCGCGTGTTTTTGGTGCCGGAATGGCAACAGATGCATTTTTTGTTGCTTTCAAATTACCCAATCTGTTGCGGAGAATTTTTGCCGAAGGCGCATTTTCTCAGGCGTTTGTGCCAATACTTTCGGAATATAAAAGTCAGCAAGGGGAAGAAGCAACACGGGTTTTTATCGCTTACGTTTCAGGGTTGCTGACCCTCTGTCTGGCAGTGATCACCCTGGCCGGCATTCTGGCTGCACCCTGGGTGATTTTGGCGACGGCGCCCGGCTTTGCCGACACTACGGAAAAGTTAGCCCTGACATCTTCCTTACTGTGCATCACCTTCCCTTATATTTTACTGATATCGCTCGCCTCTTTAGCCGGGGCTATCTTAAATACCTGGAACCGTTTTTCTGTACCTGCTTTTGCTCCCACATTACTCAACGTGAGTATGATTAGTTTTGCACTGTTTGCCGCGCCTTATTTTACACCTCCCGTACTGGCGTTAGCCTGGGCGGTGGTTGTCGGCGGGGTATTGCAGCTGGTTTATCAACTGCCGCATCTGAAAAAAATAGGTATGTTGGTATTACCGCGCATTAATCTTCGTGACTCTGGGGTCTGGCGGGTAATGCGTCAGATGGGGCCGGCAATTCTGGGAGTATCGGTCAGTCAGATATCATTAATCATCAACACGATATTCGCTTCATTTCTGATATCGGGCTCAGTTTCATGGATGTATTACGCTGATCGACTGATGGAATTTCCTTCTGGGGTGCTGGGTGTTGCATTGGGAACCATTCTTTTACCCTCGCTGGCTAAAAGTTTTGCTAAAGGTCATCATGCAGAGTACAACCTGTTATTAGACTGGGGGCTGCGACTCTGCGTATTGTTAGCGATACCCAGTGCAGTTGCGATAGGAATGCTGGCGCAACCACTGACAGTCGCACTATTTCAGTATGGTAAATTCACCGCACATGACGCACTAATGACCCAGCAGGCACTGTTAGCCTATTCCGTGGGTCTGCCGGGCCTGATTCTGGTAAAAGTGCTGGCGCCGGGGTTCTATTCGCGGCAGGACATCAAAACACCAGTGAAGATTGCCCTGCTGACTCTTTTCGCAACACAGATGATGAATCTGGCTTTTATTGCACCACTGAAACATGCCGGGTTGGCGTTGTCGATTGGTCTGGCGGCCTGCCTTAATGCCACTCTGCTTTACTGGCAATTGCGCAAACAAGCCATTTTTACGCCACTCAAGGGATGGTCTTCTTTTCTGTTACGCACGGGTATCGCTGTATTGGCGATGGCATTAGCACTGTATGGCATGTTATGGGTAATGCCTGACTGGTCAACAGGCAACATGGCTGAGCGATTATTGCGGCTTGCTGCCGTGTGTTCAGTAGGCGGTGGCGTTTATATTATCGCTTTACTGCTGATGGGGTTTCGACTTAAGGAGTATGCAAGAAGTAATGCGGTTAAGGAGTGAGCCAGTTACACTTTCGGCATGAAACTACCGGAACCGACCTGACCATCAGGACCATAGAACTTTTTACTGTGATAAGGCTCCAGTATCTGAAGGGCTTCACGCGTAAACGCTATCTGATGATTGAGTAACATACCATTATGCCTGTTCATGTCGTTTAACGCATTGACTTTTCGCTGGATGGTTTCCCAGCGTTGAGCCAGCGCTGTCTCTGATGAGTAGGGCGCTTGTATGCCTGAATTTTTGGTAGTTTGTTGACGCTGCTGCTCAAAAAATCAAGTGTAGCTAAAAGTGCTGTTTTATCTTCGGTGATTTGCTGCAGGTGACTACTGTTGATGGTACCGGCAGATAACTGTGCCTGTTCAGCATCCATCACACGTTGCAGATCAGACAGCACTTTTAGCATTCCATCCAGCGTATTGAGCAGTGCTTGCATAGATTTAATAACCTTCTACATATTCTTTAGCTTGCTGGATCAAAGCATCGGCGATTTTACCTGTATCCATTTTAAGCTCGCCATTACGGATTGCCGTTTTCAATGTTTCTACACGGGCAGTATTAATATCGTTAGCTGAAGATTTGGTTAACTGGGTCAACGCGCCACTTAACACCACTTGCGTGCCATTTTCACTGGTTGCAGTGACGGGCTGACGGGCACGGGCCGGGGCTGCATCGCTGCTCTCACGACTCTGTACCTGACTGATAGGGGTGGTGGGTTGTGTCCTGTCAATACTCATATCTCGCTCCTTTTTGTGTAATGCAAAAATATTGCCGTTTAAAATACTACCATTACTTATAAATTCACTATCGGCCTAAATTATGCAAACTTTAGTGATTTATAATGATATCGTTATCTCCCCAGCACTGTCTATTTTCGCATTAAGCACCTGACCATTATTTATCCTGACACGTACTGGCTGGTTGGCGCTTGCATTATTCAATGCCTGGCCTTCGCTGGTCACACTGAAGCCGTCGCCTGTGGCCTTCACTCTGACATTTTGCCCTGCATGTACCAGCCAGCGAGGTCGTAGCATCATACTGGTTAAGGGTTGATCAGGGTTGATATCCCTTAATGCTACGGCACTATCAGCCTCTTAAGGCTCTCTGAGAAGTTGTACAGGCAGTTTATCAATTCTGCCGCGCTGCTGTTTTATATCGTCACTGGTGAGCATTGTACCACGGGTAATCGGACGTGCTGCGACCAGATATTCCGCAACCACCTGAACTTCTACCTGCAAATAACGCCGTAGTTTATTGCATGTGGCGGCAATACTGACATTGCCCATCAACCTTCCATTACCCGGTAGGGAAAGCTCGGGAGTATCACAATCGGGCCACTGGGTCTCCGGAGTTTTGATGGTCACATTGATCTCGGGCGTCACCCTGCCACTGTCACGGTATTTTGTCTGAAAATAGTGCGTTATCGCTGTGGCAAGTGCTCCATCTGCTGCCTGACAGCCGGCATTAAACAGGGCGAGGACCAGAATGAGCAATGTACCCTGGTAGTGCATGCAACAACCTCTCTGTAGACGATAACTGTGATTATTGTACTGGCGGTGGTTATCAGCCAAGGAGAAAACTAGCGCTGCTTTTTAGCGCTATTCAAACGATAGACTTTTAATCGTGGCGATTAAGCTGTAAATGCCAAAATGAAACATGCGGAGGGGGTATGCTCGACAAACTGGACGCAGCACTAAGATTTAATACCGAAGCGTTGAATCTTCGCGCGCAGCGGCAGGAGGTACTTGCCGCAAATATTGCGAATGCGGATACCCCAGGGTATCAGGCGCGTGATATTGATTTTGCAAGTCAGTTGAACAAAGCGCTGGAGCAGGGGCGTGCACAAGAGAATGGCGTTGCACTGACGCTCACCTCATCAAGGCACATTCCGGCCCAGGCAATGCAACCGGCTTCACTGGATTTGCTGTATCGGGTTCCCGATCAGCCCGCCCAGGATGGTAATACTGTTGTTATGGATCGGGAGCGTAGTGCGTTTGCGGATAATACACTGCGCTATCAGACTGACCTGACCGTTATCAGTGGGCAAATTAAAGGCATGATGTCAGTGTTACAGGGGCAATAATTCATGGCATTACTTACCATTTTCGACATTGCCGGTTCGGCGATGAATGCGCAATCGCAGCGATTAAACGTCAGCGCCAGTAATCTGGCAAACGCCGACAGCGTCACGGGGCCTGATGGACAACCCTACGTTGCGAAGCAGGTTGTGTTTCAGACACAGACTGCACCAGGTATGGCTACCGGAGGTGTCCGGGTGGCTGAAGTGATCAATGATCCTTCACCGGCAAGGCTGGTCTATGAACCGGGTAACCCGATGGCAGATGCGAAAGGCTATGTGAAAATGCCTAACGTTGATGTGGTGGCAGAAACGGTCAATACGCTTTCTGCATCGCGCAGTTATCAGGCCAATGTTGAAGTCTTTAATACAGTTAAACAGATGATGTTGAAAACCCTGTCGATGGGGCAATGAGGAGTCAGTAAATGGGCATTGCTGTTGGTGTTAATGAGTCATTAGATAACAGTGCTATCACGTCAACAACAAAGAGTGATACTTCTGCTGCTGATCTACAGAATAACTTTCTGACGTTGCTGGTTACTCAATTAAAAAATCAGGATCCGAGTAACCCCATGGATAACAGCCAATTGACAACTCAGTTGGCGCAAATTAATACCCTTAGTGGTATTGAAAAATTGAATACCACTCTCGGATCGATTTCCGGACAAATCAACAGTGGCCAATCATTGCAGGCTTCAACCCTGATTGGACATGGTGTGATGGTTAACGGGTCACAGGTTTTGGTTGGCAGCGGCAAAACTACGCCGTTCGGTGTCAGCCTGCAGCAAGCCTCAACCGCAACCACTGCAACGATCACCGATGCGAGTGGCAAAGTGGTAAAAACCATCAACCTTGGTGGATTGAGTGCAGGGGTACATACCTTTTCCTGGGATGGTTCAACGACCGATGGTACTACGGCCGCTGATGGGAAATATCAGGTCTCTATAGCCGCCAGTAACGCAACTGGTCAATTGGTGGTGCAACCACGCAATTATGCGCTGGTAACCGGAGTGACTAATACTAAGGATGGTGCGGTATTGGACCTGGGAACAATGGGGACCACGACGGTCAATAATGTCCGTCAGATAATTTAATTTTCTAATACATTCCAGGAGTCAACATGGCTTTTTCACAGGCAGTCAGTGGCTTAAACGCTGCAGCAAATAATCTTGATGTGATTGGTAACAACATTGCCAACTCGGCGACCGTAGGATTTAAATCAGCAACCGTTTCCTTTGCCGATCTCTTCGCTGATTCTAAAATTGGTCTGGGTGTTAAAGTGGCGGCAGTAACCCAGGACTTTAATGATGGCACAACGACTTTAACCAGCCGTGGGCTGGATGTGGCCATCAGTCAGGCGGGTTTTTTCCGTATGACGGACAGTTCAGGCGCGGTCTATTACACACGTAATGGTCAGTTTACTCTTGATCAAAACCGTAACATTGTTAACGCCAATGGCCTCAATCTGACAGGGTATCCGGCAACGGGCACGCCGCCAACCATTCAGGCAGGCGCTAATCCGGTTGCACTTTCTGTGCCGACCACAGCAATGTCAGCCAGAGCCACAACCCAGGGAGCGCTGGTCGCCAACCTGAATTCGAGTGATGCTGTTCCGACAGTAACAACTTTCGACGCTACTAATCTCAATAGCTATAACAGTAAAGCGTCAATGACGACTTACGATTCACTCGGTAACGCGCACACCATTAATCTCTATTTTGTGAAAAATGCCTCCACCACCAGTGCCACGCCAACCACCACCTGGAATGTCCATGCTATCGATGCCACTACCGGACAGGCAGTGGGTAATTTCGATATGGTGTTTAACAGCAGAGGGCAACTGACCAGTACTGCGACGCAAACCTTGAGTATGGCATCACTGAATGGTTCGGCGGCACAGACATTTACACTGAGTATGCTGAACAGTCAGCAGCAAAACACCGGTACCAGTAACTTTGGTAACCCCACGCAGGATGGTTATAAGCCAGGTGACCTGACCAGTTACCAGATCAATAACGATGGCACAGTGGTGGGTAACTACTCCAATGAGCAGACCCAGTTGTTAGGGCAGATTGTGCTGTCAAAATTCGCTAACCCGGAAGGATTGAAGTCCGAAGGTAATAACGTCTGGTCTGCCACCAATTCATCCGGGCAACCCCTGGTTGGTCTGGCGGGGACGGGTAACCTGGGGACACTGACAGCGGGTGCACTGGAAGCTTCCAACGTTGATCTCAGTAAAGAACTGGTAAATATGATCGTGGCACACCGTAACTATCAGTCAAATGCGCAGACGATTAAAACGCAGGATCAGATCCTCAATACGCTGGTTAACCTGCGTTAATTAATTGACAGGGTTGCAATATGGATCACGCTATCTATACCGCGATGGGTGCAGCGGCACAGACACTCAATCAGCAGGCGGTAACGGCCAGTAACATGGCGAATGCCTCAACCCCGGGTTTCCGGGCACAACTCAATGCGCTACGGGCTGTGCCAGTCGAAGGGCAAACGTTGCCGACTCGTGTGCTGGTCACCGCCTCAACGCCCGGTGCAGATATGAGCCAGGGATCGCTGGATTACACCGAACGGCCTCTGGATGTTGCACTGCGTGAAGATGGCTGGCTGGCCGTTCAAACTGCAGATGGCAGTGAAGCTTATACCCGTAACGGTAATATGCAGGTTAATCCAGAAGGGCAGTTGACTGTACAGGGCAATCTGGTGATGGGAACTGATGGTCCGATAGCGATTCCGCAAGGGGCCGAAGTGACTATCGCGTCTGATGGTTCTATCACTGTGCTGAATGCCGGTGATGCACCCAATGCCACTGTGCAGTTAGGGCAACTCAAACTGGTCAAGGCTATCGGATCTGAAGTGACACGTGGCGATGATGGTCTGTTCCGCCCTACACAGGCAACTCAGGCTCAGCGTGGCGCGGGATTACAGGCTGATCCAACTATACAGGTGATGCCGGGTGTGCTGGAGGGAAGCAACGTCAAGCCAGTAGAAACCATGGTTGACATGATTGCTAACGCCCGACGTTTCGAGATGCAGATGAAAGTCATCTCAAGTGTCGATGAGAATGAACAACGCGCTAATCAGCTGTTATCAGCCAGCTGAGCAGAGAGGATATCGATATGATTCGTGCATTATGGATTGCAAAAACGGGCCTCGATGCCCAGCAGACTAACATGGATGTTATTTCAAACAACCTGGCGAACGTCAGCACCAACGGCTTCAAACGCCAGCGGGCAGTGTTTGAAGATTTGATGTATCAGACTATTCGTCAGCCAGGAGCGCAGTCATCTGAACAAACCAACTTACCTTCAGGAATGCAGTTGGGAACCGGAACGCGTCCGGTAGCCACAAAGCGACTGCATACTCAGGGTAACCTGAACAAAACCGACTCATCGAAAGATGTGGCAATCAGCGGCCAGGGTTTCTTCCAGGTACAGTTGCCGGATGGCACCATGGCCTATACCCGTGATGGCTCTTTTCAGACCGATCAGAATGGTCAGCTGGTGACCAATAGTGGTTTCCCTGTTCAACCGGCGATTACTATTCCGGCCAATGCCTTAAGCATGACCATTGGACGCGATGGGGTAGTGAGCGTGACGCAGCAGGGACAGACACAGCCGGTGCAGGTCGGGCAGTTGACTCTCAGTACATTCATTAACGATGCGGGTCTGGAAAGTAAAGGTGAAAACCTCTATCAGGAGACGCTGGCTTCGGGTGCACCCACCGAGAGTAATCCAGGCAATAACGGCGCTGGTCTGCTTTACCAGGGATATGTTGAAACATCCAATGTCAATGTGGCTGAAGAATTGGTGACGATGATCCAGACGCAGCGTGCTTACGAAATTAACAGTAAAGCGATCAGTACTTCTGATCAGATGCTGGCGAAACTGACGCAGCAGTAAGGCTGCGCGTTGTTTATTTTGATACAGGAAATTTATCATGACAAGAGCGCAAAAAATCAAAGGGCGTGGTCAGTGATAAAAGTTAGATCATTCCCGATTCGATTACTGGGCATATCACTGCTGGTGCTATTGCAAGGCTGTGCCCTAGTGCCGCGTAAACCGCTGGTGGATGGTGCCACAACGGCTCAGCCACTCCCGGCCTCACCCCCTCTTGTCAACGGGTCTATTTTTCAGGGGGTGATGCCGATGAATTATGGCTATCAGCCGTTATTTGAGGACCGTCGCCCACGTAATATTGGCGATACGCTGACGATTACACTGCAGGAGAATGTCAGCGCCAGTAAGAACTCCAGCTCTTCGGCAGATCGCAGTGGCAGCAGTTCGCTGGGACTGACGGCTCTACCTTCGGCACTGACCGGTTTACTGGGCGGCGCAAAAACTGATGTTGATGCCAGCGGCAAAAGTGATTTTGCTGGTAAGGGAGGAGCATCAGCAAATAACACTTTTACCGGAACAATAACCGTCACGGTCAATCAGGTATTACCTAACGGGAATCTGAATGTGATTGGCGAGAAACAAATTGAGATTAATCAGGGTACCGAATTTATTCGTTTTTCCGGGGTAGTTAATCCCCGCACTATCAGTGGCAGTAACACTGTGGTTTCAAGCCAGGTGGCTGATGCACGAATTGAATATGTCGGTAATGGTTATATTAATGAAGCACAGACCATGGGTTGGTTGCAGCGCTTCTTCCTGAATATTTCACCTTTCTAAGAGGCCGTGATGCGCAAACCTGTTATGCAATGGCTGATGTTATCTGTTTTACTCTTCTGCCAGTCAGCACTGGCAGACCGTATTCGTGACATCACAACGGTAGGGGGCGTGCGTGATAACTCCCTGATTGGATATGGATTAGTCGTCGGACTTGATGGTTCGGGTGACCAGACAACACAAACACCCTTCACCACACATAGTCTGAATAATATGCTCTCGCAGTTAGGGATCACTGTTCCCTCAGGCACCAATATGCAATTAAAAAATGTCGCAGCAGTCATGGTTACTGCCAAAGTGCCGGCTTTTGGCCGCCAGGGACAAACGATTGATGTCGTGGTGTCATCAATGGGTAATGCGAAGAGTTTACGCGGTGGAACTTTACTGATGACCCCTTTGAAAGGGGTGGATAATCAAGTGTATGCGTTGGCTCAGGGCAATATTCTGGTGGGTGGCGCAGGTGCATCCTCAGGTGGCAGCAGTGTGCAGGTCAACCAGGTGAACGGCGGTCGCATCACTGGTGGCGCGACGATTGAACGTGAATTGCCTAATAATTTCGCCTCAACGAATACCATCAGTCTGTTTCTGAATCAGGAAGATTTCAGCATGGCCCAGCGCATTAGTGATGCGATTAACAACCGTATGGGATTTGGTACTGCAGAGGCTCTTGACGGACGCACCGTACAGGTACGAGCTTCAGCTAACGGTACTTCCCAGGTTCGTCTGCTGGCAGATATTCAGAATATTGATGTCTCTGCCCCGGTTCAGGATGCCAAAGTGATCGTCAACTCGCGCACTGGCACAGTGGTAATGAATAAAGAAGTACTGCTTAGCAGCTGTGCAATCGCTCAGGGTAACCTGTCGGTGACAGTTAATCAGCAGCAAAATGTTAATCAGCCGAATACGCCGTTAGCGGGTGGCCAGACTGTTGTGACCCCGCAGACACAAATTGATATGCGGCAGAATGGCGGGGTGTTACAGAGTGTGACAGCCAGTGCGAATCTTAACAGTGTTATTCGTGCATTGAATGCACTCGGCGCAACACCGATTGATCTGATGTCGATTCTGCAATCAATGCAGAGCGCAGGCTGTCTGCATGCCAAATTGGAGATCATCTGATGAACGACACCTCTTCTCTTCGTGCGGCCTACGACAGTCGTTCACTGAATGATCTTAAGCGTCAGGCGGGTCGTGATCCCCAGGCGCACGCAAAGGAAGTAGCGAAGCAGGTAGAGGGAATGTTCGTCCAGATGATGCTGAAAAGCATGCGAGCCGCTTTGCCGCAGGACGGTTTATTGAGCACGGAACAGACGCGGCTTTATACCTCAATGTATGACCAGCAGATCGGCCAGCAAATTGCTGCAAAAGGTTTGGGGCTAGCAGATATGATCGTGAAGCAGATGGCAGCGGCAACACCGCCTGACGAGAAAGCCGGCACAATAGCCATGGCACTGGATAAAACAGTGGTAAACAGCTTGCCTCCGCTGATGGTCGAGCAGTGGGTACGGCGTGCTGTGCCTCGTTTATCACTACCTGATGCTTCTGGTAACAGCACTAACAGTGGATTTATTGCGGCGTTACTGCAACCGGCAAAAATGGCCAGTCAGGCCAGTGGTATTCCACACCATCTGATTCTGGCGCAGGCGGCGCTAGAGTCTGGTTGGGGGCAACGGCAGATTAAAACCGCCGACGGTAAACCCAGTTATAACATTTTTGGTATTAAAGCGGGTGCCAGCTGGCAGGGAAAAAGTACCACGATCACTACCACAGAATATGAAAATGGTGTGGCAAAAAAAGTCCAGGCTGACTTCCGGGTGTATGATTCCTATTTCGAAGCACTGACTGATTAAGTCAAGTTACTAACTAAAAACCCACGTTATGCAGCGGTCACCAGTGCAACCACACCTGAACAGGGGGCACACGCGTTGCAGGCTGCAGGCTATGCCACGGATCCTCATTATGCGAAAAAACTGGTCGGTATGATCCAGCAGTTTAAAACTCTGGGTGATAAAGTGGCAAAAACATACCAGCAGGATATTGATAATTTATTCTGATAACAGACTGAAGATTTCTTCACTCTGACCGATAATAAAGAAAAATCCATGTCATCACTTACCGCACTGCATTTCATCTAAAGCGTGCGTGCCAGTGCCCGTATGAGAAAGGAACCAGCATGTCAAACTTAATCAACAGTGCAATGAGTGGCCTCAGTGCTGCTCAGGCCGCACTAAGTGTGACCGGAAATAACATCAGTAATTACACCGTTGCCGGTTACTCGAGACAAACCACGGTATTGGGGCAGGCGAATAGCACTCTGACAGGTAAGTTTTATATTGGTAATGGTGTAAATGTTGCGGGTATTAACCGTGAGTATGATTCGTTCATCACCGCGCAGTTACGCGGTGCGAACACACAGGCCAGTGCGTTATCAGCGCAATATGCGCAAATGTCTAACATTGACAATATGTTTTCCAGCACCACTAATAACCTCTCTACCACCATTCAGGGTTTTTTCAGTTCATTACAGACCTTAGTCAGTAACGCTTCTGATCCCTCAGCACGTCAGACTGTGCTAGGGAAAGCGGATGGGCTGGTAAATCAATTGCAGGCGACAGATACCTATCTGCGAAATGTGAACAGCAGCCTCAATACTCCGGTTACTTCTACGGTTGATAGCATCAATGGTTACGCGAAACAGATTGCCAATATTAACCAGCAGATAGTTAAGCTGAAAGGGGCAGGAGCGGGGAGCAACCCCAATGATCTTCTCGATCAGCGTGACCAACTGGTTAATCAACTCAATCAGCTGGTTAACGTTACAGTAAGTCAGCAGGATGGTGGCAGCTACGATATCAGTATCGCCAATGGGGTATCTCTGGTGCAGGGCGATAGCTATAGCCAGCTCAAAGCAGTCACCTCAAGCAGTGATCCCAGTAAGACAACGGTTGCCAGTGTCGATGCCAGTACGGGGATCGCTGGCGAAATCCCTGAATCACAAATCAGCGGGGGCTCTCTCAGCGGTCTTCTCGCTTTTCGTACCGAACTGGATAATACCCGTAACCAGCTTGGTCAACTGGCGCTGACGATGGGGGACAGTTTTAATACCCAGCATAAAGCCGGTTATGACGTTAACGGAGATCAGGGAGAAGCCTTCTTCGCTCTTGGTGCACCATCAGCTTATGCAAACAGCCAGAATAGTGGCACAACCCAGTTAACCGCTACTATTACCAATAGTGCTCAGGTCCAGGCTTCGAATTATAAGGTCACCTACGATGGCAGTCAGTGGAGTGTTCAGCGCCTCTCTGACAACAGTAGCATTACCGCTACAACCGGTCAGGACAGCAGTGGTAATACCACGCTGAGTTTTGATGGTTTGCAGGTTACCGTTGGTGGACAGCCCGCTAACTCTGACAGTTTTCTGGTAAAACCTGTCGCGGATGTGGTCGTTGGTATGGATGTTAATATTACTAATGAGGCTAAAATAGCCGCTGCCGGTTCAACCGGGGGGGGCAGTGATAATACCAATGCTCAGGCACTGCTTAATTTACAGACCAAAAAGGTAATTACAGGTAGCAGTACCATCACTCAAGGTTATGCCAGTATGGTGGCTGATATCGGTAATAAAACCAGTAACTTAAAAACCACCAGTACCACTCAGGCTGCGGTGGTCACTCAATTGACTAATCAGCAACAGTCAGTTTCGGGCGTCAATCTTGACGAAGAGTACGGGAATCTGACCCGGTATCAGCAATACTATATGGCCAATGCTCAGGTATTGCAGACCGCCAGTACACTCTTTCAGTCGCTGATTAGTGCTGTCAGCTGATTCAGGATAAGGAAACTATTATGCGTCTCAGTACCACTATGATGTATGATCAACAAATGCGCGGCATCAGCTCGTCTCAAAGCAGCTGGATGGACGTTGGGCAACAACTCTCCAGTGGCAAACGGGTGGTCAATCCTTCTGACGACCCGGTGGCTGCAGCCCGATCTGTCGTATTGAATCAGTCGCTGGCACAAACCAGTCAGTACAAAACCGCACAGACCTTTGCTACCACCAGCATATCTCAGGAAGAGACAACCCTACAGCAGGTCACCAGTCTGGTACAGCAAGCGCAAACGGTGGTGGTGGCTGCAGCGAATGGTACCCTTGCCGATGATGACCGGGCTTCTTATGCAACCCAGTTGGAAGGTTTGCGGGCACAATTACTCAATCTGGCGAATTCGACTGACGGTAATGGACGCTACCTGTTTGCAGGTTATAAAACTGATACTCCGCCTTTCACCCAGGACAGTGCGGGTAATGTCACCTATGCGGGCGGTAATACAGCAATTACACAACAAGTTGATGCCAGTCGAACTATGGTGACCAGTCACACGGGCACTGAAGTATTCATGTCACTCACCAGCAATGCGAAGCCTGAACCTGATGGCTCTGCCAGTGAAGCGAATATATTCACAACCTTCAATACCGCAATTGCGTCACTGAAAATACCACTCAGCGGTGCCAGCGATGCAACTGTGCAGGCAGCAAGTGATGCGCTGAATAAGACCAACCGTGGCTTATCAAACTCACTGAACAATGTATTGATGGTCCGTTCTGAGTTAGGAACGCAACTTTCGGAACTCGACAGTCTGGGAAGTAAGGCCGCTGACTCAACCTACAATCTTTCAACTGAATTGAGTCAGTTAGTCGATGTCGATTATACCAGCGCAATTTCTTCCTATACTATGCAACAAACCGCATTACAGGCTTCGTATAAAGTGTTCAGTGATATGTCAGGTATGTCTCTGTTTAAAATGAACAGTTAATGATGCAGTCTCCCGGTCAGTCAGTTACTGACCGGGTGTTCTCTCCACCTTTCCCCAGTTCCCATCTGTATCTTCTACCTTCACTGACGTATCTTCAGACCAGCCACTGAAACAGTAGTCGCTGCTCTTACTCCTGACGAACAGTATGTTATCGCTCAAAAAGAGAATGTGATCACAGTGCGGGTCATAACAGCAGGGGACAAAAGTTTTATAAGAGTAGTACTGGTTAATATGAAAAAGCGCTAAGCAAAACCAGGCGGCAGATTGTATAAAAAAGGGTTCATCGATGTGATGAACCCTTTGTATCTCAGCCAGTCGAACAGTTAAAAAAGTTCGATGGCATGTGTTGGCGTTTCAATTGAAGCGCTACTTACCCGGCCGGTTTGGTCATCGGTGCATCGGCCTGGTGTGTGGCTGCATGTGCCCCTGCAGCACCTTTACCACTGAACTGATACTCAGGACGAATCCAGTCACTATGACGCACTGGTTCTGCATGCCATTCCGGTGCTGGTGCAAGAGTCATCGGTGCAGAAGCGTAATGCAGCTGTTTTACAGCGCTGGTATCTGAGTGCCCTGACGTGTCAGCACGGGCAGTGACAACCTCCGGATGTTGCGGTTTCACGGCCGTTTGCTGCACCTCTTCGGCAGGCGCTTTCTGATTGACCTCCACAGGAGTACTCTCGACTATTTCGGTCACGTCGCTCTCAGAAGGAGTTGAGCTTGCCGGATTCTCGCCAGCAGAAACTGGCGGTGAAGTCTCAGCCCCGGAGGGTTTCTCATTGACTGCGTTGTTCTCTGCAGCCGCATGCTGAGATTCATCGCTGGCGTGTGCCGGCTCGGCAGTGGACTGCTCCGGGCTATGCGCTTCGGTCACTGACGGAGTGGGTTGTTCCGTTTCTGGTGAAAGTCCCGGAGCCGTCGCTTCACTTTCAGCGTCTTCTGCTGCCACCACGTTTTCGGGTTCCTCTGCTGGCGTGACTGATGAGGCAGGGGTTTCAGCAACAATGACGTCGTTGTCTACGGTTTCCTGATGACCGTATTCAGGTACAATAGGTTGTTCATTATCCACCGACTCATCGCCAGCCACAGCGACAGGATAAGCTATCCAGGCTTTACCAGAAGCAAGCTCCGGGGATGCACAAGCATGTGCCAGAGGCATTGGTGATTGAGTAGGGTAACGTTCATCACGATAACGGCGACGACGTTGGCCACTTACGCGTAAATGACGTGGTGAGCGCCGTGAACGGCGAGGAAGCGTATTACGGTCGCTATTATCCTCTGAGTTAGTGTCTGCCGTTGCACTAGCGGACTCAGATTGTGGCTCAGTCACTGCTTCGACTGCCGGTGCGACTTGCTCTGACTGTTCACTTTCCAGACGAACTTTTTTCGTCAGCTTGCGTGGTTTACGGCGTACAGTGGCAACCTGATTGTTGTCGCCAGCCTCATTGTCATTATCACTTTCATTAGAGATAACATCTTCCTGCACAACATCCTGAACAGGCTGTCGCTTCTCTTCCTGAGGGCGGCGTTGTCTGCCGCGACGCGGTACAGATTCATTGCTGGTTTCATTGGTAGCAGTCTGACGCTGGTCATCATTTTCTGCTACGGCAGTGTTGCGCTTGTTACGGCGATTTTCATCACGGTTCTCTGATGAATCTCGTACCATACGCTCACTGCGATTATTAGTCCGTTCATTACTGCCGCTGCTGCTGCGATCACGACGATTATTTTGACGACGATTATTACGGCGCTCCCCCTGGGATGAAGAGCCTGGTGTTACCGCAGGCGTATTTACTTCACTCTCATCGGCAGTCACCGGTGTCACTGCGGTATTATCGGGGCTGAAAAATTGTTTAACCCGTTGCAGTAAACGGGAAACCATACCGGGTGATGTCGCGGCAGCGGTTTCGGTTGAGCTGGTGGCTACTGTGGCTGAGTTCAGAATTTGTGGTGGTGTGTCCTGAATCATAAAGGCCGCAAGAGCCGGTTGCTCAGGTGCTCTGCGTTCCGCGTGCACTTCCTCAGAGGGTTGCATCATTTCTGCTTCATGGAATTTGGGCAGATGATAACTCAGTGTTTCAGTCTCTTCACCACTACGCACCCGCAACACGGAATAGTGTGGGGTTTGCATCTGGTCATTAGGGACAATGATTGCGCGAACACCCCCTTGACGCTTCTCAATGGCGCTGACGGCATCACGTTTTTCATTCAGCAGGTACGAGGCCACCGGCACCGGCACAATGGCATGAACCTCTTTGGTATTCTCTTTCAGCGCTTCTTCCTCTATCAGACGCAGGATAGAGAGCGAGAGTGATTCATTATCACGAATGGTTCCCGTCCCGCTACAGCGAGGACAGACATGGTGACTTGACTCCCCGAGTGAAGGGCTGAGTCGTTGCCGTGACATCTCGAGCAGACCAAAACGTGAAATGTGACTGATTTGAATGCGCGCCCGATCCTGGCGAACAGCTTCGCGCAGACGGTTTTCAACAGCGCGCTGATGACGAACTGGCGTCATATCGATGAAATCGATAACGATCAAGCCGCCTAAATCTCGCAGACGCAACTGGCGTGCGATTTCATCGGCTGCTTCAAGGTTGGTATTAAAGGCTGTTTCTTCAATATCTCCTCCGCGCGTGGCGCGTGCTGAGTTGATATCGATAGCGGTCAGTGCTTCGGTAGTGTCAATTACAATCGAGCCGCCTGAAGGCAAACGTACTTCGCGCTGAAATGCAGATTCGATTTGTGATTCTATTTGATAATGGCTGAAAAGAGGGATTTCACCGGTGTACAACTTAATTTTGCTGGTGAAATCAGGCCGACCCAGTGCGGCAATATGCTGGCGGGCCAGTTCAAGAACTTTTGGGTTATCGATAAGGATTTCACCGATATCCTGACGCAAATAATCGCGAAAAGCACGTACAATGACATTACTTTCCTGGTGAATTAAGAAAGGGGCAGGGCGGTTTTCTGCCGCTTTTTTGATCGCTTCCCAATGTTTGATACGGAAAGTAAGATCCCATTGTAACGCATCAGCCGATTTACCTACCCCGGCAGTACGGACGATCAAACCCATTCCTTCCGGAAGCTCAAGAGCCGCCAGGGCTTCTTTCAATTCTGCACGATCATCCCCTTCGATACGGCGTGATATTCCACCTGCACGGGGATTGTTTGGCATCAGAACCAGATAACTGCCCGCCAGACTGATAAATGTAGTCAGAGCAGCACCTTTGTTGCCTCGCTCTTCTTTATCAATCTGAACAATGACTTCCTGGCCTTCACGTAATACATCTTTGATATTAGGGCGGCCGTGGGAGGTATAGCTGGCGGGGAAGTAATCGCGTGAAATCTCTTTAAGTGGAAGGAAACCATGTCTTTCTGCGCCATAATCAACAAAAGCTGCTTCCAGACTGGGTTCGATACGCGTTATTTTTCCCTTATAAATATTCGCTTTTTTTTGTTCATGGCCAGGGCTTTCAATATCCAAATCATACAAGCGCTGTCCATCAACCAGTGCAACACGCAACTCTTCCTGTTGAGTTGCGTTTATCAACATTCTTTTCATCGTAACTTACTCATTATTCATTACATTAATGACAAAGCTACGGGTAGTGGTAACACTGGACGTGTCTAACCGATGACCCCGAGTCTACTCGCAATTCCGCCAGCCTCACGGCTCTCGTCTGCATGGGGCGCAAATTCCGGCAGCCTGTATTTCATTATGGAAACACAGCGCATAGTAATCAGAGGAGAGGATGTGCGTTAGCATCACTAACGTTTACCGATCCTTATTATCTCGTCCAGGCCGCAACCCGCAGCCCGCTAAATGCCTTTGTCAAACAGCACGTCTTACGCCATTGCAGCATGCGAAGTCGACAGGCAATTTATTTACGTGGCATCACACTCAAATGACACGTGGAAAACCCGGCTATTATTCCATTGGCAACCCTGTGAGTGCAAGGTAACTTTCATCACGTTTTCACAAGATTATAGCGACTTTTGACCATTGGGGGTAAAATCAGCTGATAACTGCCGGTGGGTAGCATAAAAAATAAACACGTTATCCTGCATGATGTGTGAAAATAGAGCCAAAGAACACGGTTGTCTGGAGAAGAAGCATTGATAAATATTAAGAGAGAAGAGACACCGTCAGTTCGTTTTATTACTGTATCTGATGATGAAGCCGGACAGCGTATTGATAATTTTTTGCGAACTGCCCTCAAAGGTGTGCCAAAAAGTATGATTTATCGTATTTTGCGAAAAGGCGAAGTACGGGTAAACAAAGGTCGGATCAAAGCAGAATATAAACTGGTATCAGGCGATCAAATCCGCATACCGCCAGTCCGTGTTGCAGAACGTGACGAAGAGAGTATCTCGCCGAAATTAAGCAAAGTGGCTGCACTGGAAAGTGCTATTTTATTTGAAGATGATGCAATTCTGGTTTTGAACAAGCCGGCAGGTACTGCGGTACACGGTGGCAGTGGACTCAGCTTCGGGGTGATTGAGGGATTAAGGGCATTGCGTCCTGAAGCACGTTTTCTTGAGTTGGTACATCGACTTGATCGTGATACCTCTGGTGTTTTACTGGCGGCTAAAAAACGTTCTGCGTTGCGTGCACTGCATCAGCAACTGCGCGATAAGGGAATGCAAAAAAATTATCTGGCCTTAGTGCGTGGCCAATGGCCCGCCCATGTCCGCCGTGTCGAAGCCCCTTTAATGAAAAATATTCTGCAAAGTGGTGAGCGCATGGTCGTGGTGAATCGCGAAGGCAAACCCTCAGAGACGCGTTTCAGTGTAGAAGAGCGCTTCACTCAGGCGACACTCGTAAAAGCCAGCCCGGTGACAGGACGGACGCATCAGATTCGGGTGCATACCTTACACGCCGGACACCCGATTGCATTTGACAATCGTTACGGTGAGACCGAGTTTGACCAGCAGTTAAGCCAAACCGGATTAAACCGTCTGTGTCTGCATGCAGCTTCCCTGACCTTTGTACACCCGGTCACTGGTGAAGAAATGAGTGTCCATGCACCGCTGGATGATGTTTTCCGTAAAGGGTTACAGAGACTTCGTCAGCAGCGGTCGTGATTCAGACTGGGGCTAATGGATCACAGCCAGACTGTCGTAGCATGTCACAGAGTGCAATTAAAGGCAGCCCGACCAGTGTATTAGGGTCTCGTCCTTCAAGAGCAGAAAACAAAGTAATGCCCAAACCTTCGGCTTTGAAACTGCCAGCGCAAGAAAGAGGCTGTTCTTGCTGAATGTAATGGATTACCTCGCGGTCTGTCAGATGACGAAAATGGACCCTGTACTCTTCGCAACAACTGCTCAATGTATTGCTGCGAGCATCTAATAACGCCAGACCAGTGAAAAAAGTGATTTTTTGACCACTGGCGGCTTGCAGCTGGGCAATAGCGTTCGCTGTGGTTAACGGTTTACCGATTATTTTATCGTTAATGACGCAAACTTGATCCGAGCCAACGATCAGTTGTTGCGGAAAGTTTGCTGCCACGGCTCGCGCTTTGGCTTCTGCCAGGCGGATAACCAGCGAAGCAGGAGATTCGTCAGTATGAGGAGACTCATCAATATCAGGGCTCGCTGTCACGAAAGGCAGGCTGAGTTTTTCCATCAGCGCTTTGCGCGAAGCGGAGCCTGAAGCCAGTACTAATGGTGTCATAAAAAACCTGTCGGATGGCAATGAGTAAACAGTGGATGATACTAACCTGCCAAACAAATAAACACGACGAAAAGAATGTTATGCCGCCTTTTTCTTTGACTATATTTCACGAGGGGGGTAATATTCGCGCCCTATGCAAAAGGTAAAATTACCCCTCACACTAGACCCGGTTCGCACCGCGCAGAAACGCCTTGATTATGAAGGTGTTTATACTGCTGCTCAGGTGACACGAATCGCTGAATCAGTGGTGAGTGTGGGCAGTGATGTGTCATGCGCGATGTCATTTACTATTGATAATCAGCGTCTGGCTGTTCTTCGGGGCTCTGCAGAAGTCGATGTGACGCTCTGCTGTCAGCGCTGTGGACAGTCTTTTCCACATCATGTTCACGTAACGTATTGTTTCAGTCCGGTCTCATCTGAGGAACAGGCTGAAGCTTTACCGGAAGAGTACGAGCCGGTCGATATCAACGAATTTGGTGAGATCGATCTGCTGGCAGTGATCGAAGATGAAATCATCCTCGCATTGCCTGTCGTTCCGGTGCATGATTCTGAACACTGTGAAGTGTCCGACGCGGACATGGTGTTTGGTGAGTTACCTGCTGAAGCAGAAAAGCCAAACCCATTTGCCGTATTAGCCAGCTTAAAGCATAAGTAATAGGAGTAAGGTCCATGGCCGTACAACAAAATAAACCCACTCGTTCTAAACGTGGTATGCGTCGTTCGCATGACGCTCTGACCACCACGACTCTCTCTGTAGATAAAGTTTCTGGTGAAACTCATCTGCGTCACCACATCACTGCGGATGGTTACTACCGCGGTCGCAAAGTTATCACTAAATAACATTTGCGGATACGCAAGGCGATACGTTGACACGTCTGACCCTGGCGATAGATGTGATGGGCGGGGACTACGGTCCCCGCGTTACGGTGCCTGCAGCAATGCAGGCGCTGGCTTCCAGCAATCATCTGCACCTCCTTCTGGTCGGTAATCCCGACATCATTAAGCCATTTCTGTCTGATGTGGATCCTGTTTTATACTCCCGATTGCAGATAATAGGCGCAGAAAAGGTTGTGTCGGATGAAAGCTCGCTGAGAACAGCGCTGAAAAACAGCGCAGGCACCTCAATGCGATCTGCGCTCGAACAGGTACAGTCTGGCTCTGCCGGCGCATGTGTGAGTGCTGGTAACACTGGCGTATTGATGGCGCTGGCAAAGCAGCTGTTGTTACCTTGCGAAGGTATCCATCGTGCTGCACTTTTCACCTTACTGCCTCACAGGCAATCAGGGAAAACGGTTGTGCTTGATCTTGGCGCTAATGTTGCCACTGATAGTAAAACACTGATGCAGTTTGCGCTGATGGGGAGTGTGGTGGCAGAAGAGCTGTTAACAATACCATGCCCGCGAGTTGCGTTACTTAACATTGGTCGTGAAGAGACCAAAGGTATGGAACGACTTCATGAAGCAGCTACTGCGCTGCGGGGTTCAGCCTCTGTAAATTACATGGGTTACCTTGAAGGCAATGACTTGCTAAGCGGAAAATGTGATGTGCTGGTTTGTGACGGTTTTAGCGGTAATATCATGCTAAAAACCATGGAAGGGGTGGCGAAGATGTTTCTTTCTTTGCTCACTGAAACCATGAATCCTAATCAGGCTGGCCAGCACAGCGACTTTTATCCTGGGGCTGGCAAAGACCTTTTGCGTCGTGTTGAACATTTGGACCCTGACCAGCACAATGGCGCATGTCTGCTAGGATTACAGGGTACGGTGGTTAAAAGCCACGGTGCAGCGAATCAAAAAGCATTTTTTGCCGCAATACAACAGGCAGAACAGGCGGTTCGGGTGCAGTTAACAGAACGTATTGCTACCCGACTTCAGGCGGTATTACCTAAGAGTGACTGAACGTACATGTATACGAAAATTATCGGCACGGGTAGCTACTTACCCAAACAGGTGCGGACTAACGCCGATCTGGAAAAAATGGTGGAGACTTCGGACGAGTGGATCGTAACCCGGACTGGGATCCGTGAACGACGCATCGCTGCACCCGACGAGACTGTTGCCTCCATGGGCGCTGAGGCTGCGCAACATGCGCTGGAGATGGCTGGCATTGATAAAAATGATATCGGGCTGATCATCGTTGCCACGACCTCGTCGAGCCATGCCTTTCCAAGCTCTGCGTGTATGATTCAGCAGAAGCTTGAAATAGAAGATGCTGCCTCTTTCGATTTGGCTGCGGCCTGTGCAGGTTTTACTTATGCGCTAAGTGTTGCGGATCAATATATTAAAAACGGTGCAGTTAAATATGCGCTGGTAATTGGTGCTGATGTACTTGCGCGTACACTTGACCCTGAAGATCGTGGTACGATCATTTTATTTGGTGATGGTGCTGGTGCTGTTGTACTTGGCGCAAGTGAAACTGCTGGCATCATCTCTACACATCTCCATGCAGATGGCCGTTATGGACAGCTCTTATCCTTGAGTAATCAGGACCGCTTCCACCAGGAGGCTCCTTCTTATCTGACGATGGCAGGTAATGAGGTATTCAAGGTCGCCGTGACGGAGCTGGCTCATATCGTTGAAGAAACCCTGCAAGCGAATAATCTGCAACGTGATGAAATCGACTGGCTGGTACCGCATCAGGCCAACCTGCGTATTATCAATGCTACTGCACGCAAGCTGGGTATGGGCATGGACAAGGTGGTTGTGACGCTCGACCGGCATGGTAATACTTCGGCAGCTTCTGTTCCATCGGCACTTGATGAAGCGGTGCGTGATGGGCGAATTCAACCCGGACAGTTGATTCTGCTTGAGGCATTTGGCGGTGGGTTTACCTGGGGTTCAGCTTTAGTACGGTTTTGATGTAAGGATGGAATAATGACGCATTACGCAATGGTTTTTCCCGGGCAAGGCTCTCAAACAGTAGGGATGCTGGCGGAACTCGCAACGGAATATCCGACAGTTGAAAAAACGTTTGCTGAAGCTTCTGAAGCCCTGGGGTATGATTTATGGTCTTTGGTACAAAATGGCCCGGCAGAAGAATTAAACAAAACGTGGCATACGCAGCCCGCTTTACTGGCTGCTTCTGTTGCAATTTTCCGCATTTGGCAGGAAAAAGGCGGTAAAAAGCCTGTAATGCTGGCAGGACACAGTCTTGGCGAGTATAGTGCCTTGGTTTGTGCGGGGGTAATTGACTTTGCCGACGCCGTAAAATTGGTAGAATTACGTGGTAAGCTGATGCAGGAAGCGGTACCTGAAGGTACGGGTGCGATGCAGGCAATTATCGGCTTAGATGATGCGGCTATTGCTAATGCCTGTAAAGAAGCGGCACAAGGCCAGATCGTCTCGCCAGTGAATTTCAATTCGCCCGGACAGGTCGTTATTGCCGGTCAAAAAGAGGCGGTTGAGCGTGCGGGCATCGCCTGTAAAGCGGCTGGTGCGAAGCGCGCATTACCACTACCAGTAAGTGTGCCGTCGCATTGTGCACTAATGAAACCAGCAGCGGATAAACTGGCTATTGCGCTCGAGGCGTTAACTTTTTCTGCCCCGCAATATCCAGTGGTAAATAATGTTGATGTGCGTTGTGAAACATCTCCGGATGCAATCCGCAGCGCATTAGTCCGTCAGCTTTATAATCCAGTCCGTTGGACTGAAAGCGTTGAATTCATGGCATCTCAAGGGGTAACTCACCTGCTTGAGATCGGTGCGGGAAAAGTGTTGACTGGCCTGACTAAACGTATCGTAGATACAATGAGCGCAGGATCGGTAAATGATCCTGCCAGTTTGGCAGCAGCACTGTAACTGTCAGAAGAGGAACGTGATGAGTTTTGAAGGAAAAGTAGCATTAGTCACTGGAGCAAGTCGCGGAATTGGCCGGGCGATTGCAGAAACACTTGCTGCACGCGGGGCAACCGTGATTGGCACCGCGACCAGTCAGTCAGGCGCAGAGGCTATTTCGGCTTACCTCGGTGAGCATGGATGTGGTCTGCTGTTGAATGTGACCGATGCAACATCAATTGAAAACACACTGGAAACCATCCGCACTACTTATGGTGAGGTTGATATTTTAGTGAATAATGCAGGCATTACACGTGATAATTTGCTGATGCGCATGAAAGAAGATGAGTGGCAGGATATTCTGATCACCAATCTGACGTCTGTTTTCCGCCTTTCAAAGGCGGCAATGCGCGCCATGATGAAAAAACGTGTAGGGCGAATTATTACCATTGGTTCCATTGTTGGAACAATGGGTAATGCAGGCCAGGCAAACTACGCTGCAGCTAAGGCGGGTTTGATTGGTTTTAGCAAGTCACTGGCGCGGGAAGTTGCGTCACGTGGTATTACCGTTAACGTTGTGGCTCCGGGTTTCATTGAAACTGACATGACGCGCGCGCTGAACGAAGAGCAGCGTGCTAATACGTTGGCACAAGTGCCGGCAGGACGGCTTGGTGATGCACAAGATATCGCCAATGCAGTAGCATTTTTAGCCTCAGACGAGGCGGCGTACATCACTGGTGAGACGCTGCACGTCAACGGCGGAATGCTGATGGTCTGATCACTGCGAAAATTATTTGCGTTACCTGTGGTAAAAGCCGCACAATAGCGCGAATCGTGGTTCTACCAGCCGGGATTTAGTTGTATTTTTTTCACTATTTTATACACTACGAAAACCATCGCATAAGCGAGTTTTGATAGGAAATTTAACAGTATGAGCACGATCGAAGAACGCGTTAAGAAAATCATTGGCGAGCAACTTGGCGTTAAGCAGGAAGAAGTTGTTAACACAGCCTCTTTTGTTGAAGATCTGGGCGCTGATTCTCTGGATACCGTTGAGCTGGTAATGGCTCTTGAAGAAGAGTTTGATACCGAGATCCCTGACGAAGAAGCAGAGAAGATCACAACTGTTCAGGCTGCTATTGATTACATCAATGGTCACCAGGCGTAAGTGAACATCTCCAGGCGGTCATTCGACCGCCTGAGTTTTATCTGAAGTTCCCTCTTTGTTTTATTTTTCCCTCTTTGGAGGACAAACGTGTCTAAGCGTCGTGTAGTTGTGACCGGTCTTGGCATGTTGTCTCCTGTCGGCAATACAGTAGAGTCCACCTGGAATGCTCTTCTTGCCGGTCAGAGTGGCATCAGCCTGATCGACCATTTTGATACTAGTGCCTACGCAACACGTTTTGCTGGCTTAGTAAAGGATTTCGACTGTGAAGCTTTTATTTCGCGTAAAGATCAACGCAAAATGGATGCTTTTATTCAATATGGCATTGTTGCTGGCATACAGGCCCTGCGAGATTCAGGTCTGGTCATTACCGAAGAAAATGCAGAACGGATTGGTGCAGCAATCGGGTCAGGTATTGGTGGATTGGGGTTGATTGAAGAGAATCATTCTTCCCTCATGCAGGGCGGACCAAGAAAAATCAGTCCTTTTTTCGTCCCTTCAACCATCGTCAACATGATCGCTGGCCATCTCACCATTATGTACGGGATTAAAGGTCCCAGCATCGCAATTTCAACCGCCTGTACCACGGGTGTGCATAACATCGGACAGGCAGCAAGAATGATTGCCTGTGATGATGCAGATGTTATGCTAGCAGGTGGTGCGGAGAAAGGAAGTACGCCTCTGGGCATTGGTGGTTTCGGCGCTGCACGTGCGTTGTCCACTCGTAATAATGATCCGGAAGCAGCAAGCCGTCCCTGGGACGAAGATCGTGATGGTTTTGTATTAGGTGATGGTGCGGGTATTCTCGTGCTCGAAGAGTATGAGCATGCCAAAAAACGTGGTGCTAAAATCTACGCTGAACTGGTCGGTTTTGGTATGAGCAGCGATGCATATCACATGACATCACCACCTGAAAATGGTGCAGGTGCAGCGCTGGCGATGAAAAATGCTTTGCGTGATGCTCAAATCCCGGTTGAGAAAATTGGCTATATCAATGCCCATGGCACCTCAACGCCGGCGGGTGATAAAGCGGAAGCACAAGCGGTAAAAACCATTTTTGGTGCCAGTGCAGCTAAAGTCATGGTGAGCTCAACAAAATCGATGACCGGACATCTGCTCGGTGCTGCTGGTGCAGTAGAGTCAATTTACTCTATTCTGGCCCTGCGTGACCAGGCAGTACCGCCAACTATCAATCTTGATAATCCGGATGAAGGTTGCGATCTTGACTTTGTACCGAATGTTGCGCGTGAAGTTAGCGGGCTTGAGTATAGTCTGTGTAACTCCTTCGGCTTTGGTGGAACCAATGGTTCACTGATATTCCGTCGCATTTAATCGGGTACGTAATACCATAGGCCCGCACTGCGGGCCTTTTTATTTCAGAGGCAAATAAGCACAACACTGAGAGACTGATAACCAATGTTGTACGTTAACGGACATCAGGCAGAAACACTCCCGATAACTGACCGGGCGGTACAGTTTGGTGATGGTTGTTTCACGACTGCGCTAATTCGTCGGGGCGAGATTGTTGCGCTTAATGCACATCTTGAGCGCCTGAAAAATGACAGTCAGCGTCTGGGAATTGATGGAGTAGCCTGGTCGCCATTATCACAAGAGATGATAAATGCAGCGCGGAGTCAGAAACTCGCTGTACTCAAAGTGATTATCTCTCGCGGCGCAGGCGGACGGGGTTATCATCCTGCCGGTTGTCATGCCCCTACCCGGATTATGATGCTGTCATCTTATCCTGCACACTATCATCAATGGCGTAAGCAAGGAATTTCACTGACATTAAGTCCTGTTCGTTTAGGTAAAAATCCGTTACTCGCAGGCGTTAAACACCTGAATCGTCTGGAACAAGTGCTTGTCCGGCAGGCTCTTGAACAACAGGACGCTGATGATGCACTGGTACTGGATAGCACAGGTAATTTAATTGAATGCAGTGCAGCAAATATTTTCTGGTGTCAGAGTGAGCGTGTCTTTACGCCGGATGTGAGTGAGTCAGGGGTGCGAGGCATCCAGCGGCAATGGGTTATCTCCTGGCTTGCCGCTCAAGGTCGGGAAGTCGAAGAAGTAAGTTGTGGCATTGAAGCGCTGCACAACGCCGACGAAATATTCATCACTAATGCATTGATGCCCATTTTACCAGTAAATCGGGTTGATGGCCGGCACTATGCCAATCATGAGCTGTTCCGGCAAATCAGCCAGCAAGCGCATAACAGGATTTCTGATGAGCACGACTAAAAAAAGCATCGCCGGAATAGCAGCTGTTCTGGTGCTGGTGTCGATTGCTGTATTGTTTTTTATTGACCGGAAAATTGAACAATTTGCAGAGTCAACACTGCCAAACGAGCAGGATATCATATTCACCCTTCCGGCAGGCAGTGGGCGTGTTGCGCTTGCCGGGCAGCTGGTGCAACAAAGTATCTTACCACAAAACGTCTGGTTTCCCTGGTTGTTGAAGCGCGAACCGGAGCTGGCAAAATTCAAAGCTGGCACCTATCGTATTACACCGGGGATGAGTGTCAGACAAATGCTGATGTTATTAGCCAGTGGTAAAGAGGCCCAGTTCCCGTTGCGATTTATCGAAGGAAGTCGCATGCAAGAGTGGTTGCAGCAATTGCAGGCTACACCTTATCTGCGCCATACATTGCCCGCCCCGACACTCGCTGCGGTGGCCAGCGCGTTGGGAATTGATGAAAGCGAGGTTGAGGGTGGATTTTATCCTGATACTTACTACTATACTGCCACAACGACGGATGTCGCACTGTTGAAACGGGCGCGTGCTGAAATGGTAGCGCGTGTTGATACTGTCTGGAAAATGAAAGCTCCGGATCTGCCTTATCGCTCTAAACAAGAGTTGGTCACCATGGCCTCTATTATTGAAAAAGAGACCGCGCTGGCAAGTGAGCGAGGTAAAGTGGCTTCAGTATTCGTCAATCGTTTACGACGTGGCATGCGCTTACAAACCGACCCTACTGTTATTTATGGTCTGGGTGACAAATATCGAGGCACACTGACACGCAGTAATCTCGATACACCGACAGCCTATAACACTTATACCATCGCCGGGCTACCACCTGGCCCGATAGCCATGCCAGGAGCTGCTTCACTGGAGGCGGCAGCCCACCCGGAAACAACGGATTATCTTTATTTCGTTGCTGACGGTAATGGGGGGCATACATTTACTACCACACTGGCAAACCATAATCGTGCGGTGCAAGCCTGGCGGCAAGGTACAAAGGAAAAAAATGAGCGGTAAATTTATCGTTATTGAAGGGCTGGAAGGTGCAGGTAAAACTACTGCCCGTGATGTGGTGGTGAGCGTACTCGCAGAAAGTGGGATCAATGAAATTGTCCATACCCGCGAACCCGGCGGTACACCGCTGGCGGAAAAGTTACGTGAAATTATCAAAACAGGGATGAGTGATGAAGCTCTCAGCGATGAAGCTGAGTTGTTGATGCTTTACGCCGCGCGCGTGCAATTAGTGAAAAATGTTATTAAACCAGCCCTGGGCCGAGGCGCGTGGGTGATAGGCGACCGGCATGACCTCTCTTCGCAAGCGTATCAGGGCGGAGGCCGAGGGATGAGTACTGAGTTAATGAGTCAGTTGCGTCGCTCTGTTTTGGGTGATTTTATTCCGGATCTGACACTGTATCTTGATGTGACACCAGAAACTGGTCTGGCACGCGCACGCGCACGAGGTGAACTCGATCGCATTGAACAACAGTCACTGGACTTTTTCTCCCGCACTCGTGAACGTTATCTTCAACTGGCGGCCAGTGACCCACGGACAAAAACTATCGATGCTAACCAACCTCTGGAGAGGGTAGCTCGTCAGTTACGCAATACATTAACTGAGTGGTTGGTAGTAAACCGATGAAGTGGTATCCATGGCTTAATGCGTCATACCGTCAGTGGGTTGATCAGCTGCAACAAGGGCGCGGTCACCATGCTATTTTGTTGCAGGCGTTGCAAGGAATGGGGGCAGAGTCACTGGTATGGGCTATCAGTCGCTGGCTGATGTGCCAGCAACCCGATGGCTATAAAAGCTGCGGAAAATGTCATGCCTGTCAATTAATGGAAGCCGGGACTCATCCTGACTGGTATGCCATGACGCCAGAAAAAGGGAAAACAACGCTCGGCGTTGATGCCGTCCGTACGTTGACGGAAAAACTTTATCACCATGCTCAGCAGGGTGGAGCCAGAGTGGTCTGGTTTCCCGATGCAGCCGTGTTGACGGAAGCCAGCGCTAACGCGTTACTCAAAACGGTTGAAGAGCCACCGGGAAATAGCTGGTTCATCTTTTCAGCATCTCAGCCAGCACGGTTAATGCCAACATTACGCAGCCGCTGTCAGCATAAACACCTGTCAGTACCCGCGGAGTCCGTGAGCCTCGCATGGCTCAGCAGAGAGACGCAAGTTACACAAACGGACAGTATCGCGGCACTTCGCCTGAGTGCCGGAGCACCTGTGGCTGCACTTACCTTGCTGGACGAAAAAATCTGGCACGCGCGCCACGTCTTTTGTCAGAAATTAGCTGACTGTTTAGCTCATACGCTCAGTGATCTGTTACCTGCATTAACAGAAGATGACGTTATACAACGTATCGACTGGTTGTGCACATTATTGATAGACGCCATGAAATTGCAGCAGGGCGGCAATGTTTTCATCCGCAACACAGATCAGACTGAATTGGTAGCCTTATTGGCAGAGAGACACAACCCGACGAGACTGCATGAGTGTCTGCAGATTTGGACGCAATGCCGCTATCGTTTTCTGACAGTACCTGCGCTCAACCGTGAACTACTACTGGCCGAATGCCTGCTGAAATGGCAACTGTTCGGGCAACCTACTCCTGTCATGTGACAGTAATTCCTGCGGAGTTATTATGTTTTTAGTCGATTCCCATTGTCATCTTGATTCCCTGAATTATGAGACACTTCATAATGATGTTACACAGGTTATTGAAAATGCAGCTCGCCGCGATGTGAAGTTTATGCTGGCCGTTGCCACGTCGCTCGCAGAGTATAAAACCCTGCGCGAAACAATTGGCCAGCGTCCTGAGGTGGTTTTTTCCTGTGGTGTTCACCCGATTGGTCAGGAAGAACCGTTTGATACCTCAGAATTTCGTTCCTTAGCCGCTCAGCCGGGTGTCGTGGCATTAGGAGAAACCGGGCTTGATTACTATTATGAGCAGGACAGCAAAAATCTGCAGCAGCAGAGTTTTCGTGAGCATCTGCGGGTAGGCCGGGAACAACAAAAGCCGGTTATTGTACATACCCGTGCGGCAAGAGAAGACACTCTGATGATACTCAGAGAAGAGAAAGTCGAAGAGTGTGGTGCCGTCTTGCACTGTTTTACTGAAGACCGTGATACAGCGAAAAGATTACTCGATATGGGAATTTACATCTCTTTTTCCGGTATTGTCACGTTTAAAAATGCAGAAACCATTCGTGAAGCAGCGCGTTATGTTCCGCTCGATCGGTTGCTGGTAGAAACAGATTCACCCTATCTTGCACCGGTACCCTACCGTGGGAAGGAGAATCAGCCTGCTTATACCCGGGAGGTAGCAGAGTACCTGGCAGTGCTGAAAGGTGTGAGTGTTGAAGCATTGGCGGAAGCGACCACAGACAATTTTTGTCGATTATTCCATATCCCCAGCGAACTACTGCATGCCGGGCGGGTTGTGTAAAACAGGCAATGAATGCTGTTAATCGATCGTGTTCATCGCTATAAGCAGGTAAAGTGCACGCCGGAAAGACGAGTGTTTAATAACCATCAATAATATCAGGTTATTAACTTGTTATTGAGCGTTTACAGAGAAGAGATTCTAAAAACGTGATGGCTATCAAACAAATTTTTCTCTATTTATTTTACGCTTCGTAATAAATAACTAGGGTGCTGAAGTACCCCGTGAAACAGCAGGATTCTCCTCTTGCTGTCAGTTTTTATATACAGATTATCTCTACTCAGGAGTTTATAGTATGTTTAATAATGCCTTTGCAAACCTGCAGAAGGTAGGCAAATCGCTCATGTTGCCGGTATCGGTTCTCCCGATAGCGGGTATCCTGCTGGGCGTTGGTTCAGCAAATTTTAGCTGGCTGCCGGAAGTTGTTTCTCATGTTATGGCGGAAGCGGGTGGTTCCGTGTTCGCCAATATGCCTCTCATTTTCGCCATAGGCGTGGCCCTGGGTTTTACCAATAATGATGGTGTGTCAGCACTGGCGGCAGTTGTAGCCTACGGCATTATGGTGAAAACCATGGCTGTCGTTGCGCCCCTGGTGCTGCATCTGCCCCATGAACAGATCGTTTCTCAGCATCTCGCTGATACCGGGGTACTGGGTGGGATTATCGCCGGTTCGATAGCCGCATATATGTTCAATCGCTTTTATCGTATTAAGTTACCAGAATATCTTGGTTTCTTTGCCGGTAAACGTTTTGTACCAATCATTTCTGGTCTGACAGCGATTTTCCTCGGTATTGTGCTTTCATTTATCTGGCCACCAGTAGGTCGGGCGATCCAATCCTTCTCCGAGTGGGCGGCGTATCAGAATCCTGTTGTGGCATTTGGTCTGTACGGTGTAATCGAACGCTCTCTGGTACCCTTTGGTCTGCATCATATCTGGAATGTGCCATTCCAGATGCAAATCGGTGAATTCACTAACGCCGCCGGGCAGGTGTTCCATGGCGATATTCCTCGCTACATGGCGGGCGACCCGACTGCAGGCAAACTGTCGGGCGGTTTCCTGTTCAAAATGTACGGACTTCCGGCTGCAGCAATCGCTATCTGGCACAGCGCCAGACCGGAAAACCGTGCCAAAGTTGGCGGAATTATGATTTCTGCCGCGTTAACCTCGTTCCTTACCGGGATCACGGAACCAATTGAATTTTCGTTCATGTTTGTGGCTCCGATTCTGTATGTGATCCATGCAATTCTGGCGGGTCTTGCTTTCCCTATCTGTATTTTATTGGGAATGCGTGATGGTACCAGTTTCTCACATGGTCTTATCGACTTCGTGGTATTGAGTGGCAACAGCAGTAATATCTGGCTGTTCCCGATAGTCGGTGTGGTGTATGGATTGATTTATTATACGATTTTCCGTGTATTGATTGTCAAACTCAATCTTAAAACACCTGGGCGTCAAGCGAGTCAGTCTGAAAAACCTCAGATGATGAGCAACGAAATGGCCGGCTCGTTGGTTGCTGCGTTCGGTGGAAAAGAGAATATCACTAACCTTGATGCGTGTATTACACGGCTACGAGTCAGTGTCGCTGATGTGAGTAAAGTGGATCAGAGCGAACTGAAAAAACTCGGGGCGGCAGGCGTGGTTGTTGCTGGTTCCGGCGTACAGGCAATTTTTGGTACCAAGTCAGATAATCTCAAAACAGAGATGGATGATTTCATCCGCAATCAGTAAGGTACTGTCCAGTGGAAAAGGGCGCTTCGGTGCCCTTTTTTATTGCAAAAATTGTGCTCAGGCCCGGAAAATCAATCACACAGGGGCGAAAGTTGGATAATCCTCTGCCAACGCTGCCTGTTTGATGATATTCACGGTTGAAAAGTGATAAGTATCTCGCACATACTGACAGCCTGTTATTCTCACTATAATGAACGGGGCTACTTATGGCTAAAGAGACGTTGTTTAGCAAAATTATCCGTCGTGAAATTCCTGCAGATATTGTCTACCAGGATGAGCTGGTAACTGCATTTCGTGATATCTCGCCACAAGCGCCAACACACATCCTGATTGTGCCTAATATTCTTATCCCTACCGCTAATGATACGGTGGCCGGGCATGAAGCTGCTCTGGGCAGAATGATCACCGTGGCAGCAAAAATTGCTAAACAAGAGGGGATAGCTCAAGAGGGATATCGGCTGATGATTAACTGCAACAAACATGGTGGACAAGAGGTTTATCACATCCACCTTCATTTGGTGGGTGGACGTCCTCTGGGGCCGATGCTCACACAATAGCCAGATTTCTGGCTTGTGACATTTATTACTTTTTCAATTAAGGATGAATTGTGCAAAGCAAAAGTCAGCAAACGATCCTGCTACTGTGCATTACGCTGGTGTTGAGTGGCTGTATGGGGTCTTTCAGACAGAAACCCGCTCCCGTTGAGCCGGTGCAGCCTGAAGTTCCTGATGTGCAGGTAAACGTCAAACCAGCAGAACCGGAGTTAAAACCGGGTCCTGTCGAAACGGTACCTCAGCCGCCTAAAATGCAGAGCATCGACTGGCAGGGCAGTGTAATGCCACTGGTCACGCAGTTGTTACAAACACCGGGTATTGCGACGGGAGCGACCTTACTGGTGGCTGGTATTAAGAACAGCACCAATGGCGCACTTTCTGTCTCGAAAGGGACAGCGGCGCTCTATCATGCACTGGAAGACAAAAATAAATTTTCCGTGGCAACACCGAGCCAGGCTGATGCGGCAAGGCAGACGCTCGGGCTTTCGGCAGAAGACAGTCTGGTTTCACGCAGTAAAGCGGTTGGCGTGGCAAGAGCATTAGGTGCTCAGTATGTGCTTTACAGTAATGTCGTGGGTGACAGCAGCTATCCTGCACTGGAAATGCAACTTTTACTGGTACAAACCGGAGAGATCCTTTGGTCGGGTAAAGGTATTGTCCAGGAATAATACCTGCCTGTTACAGGCGTTCAGCCGTGATAGTAATGTAGTAAGAGATGATCCTGATCTGCAGTTACCGGCGGGGCTGAGTGGCCATACGCGCCTGTTGCAGATTGAAGATCGCAAGTTTATTATCAGGTCTCCTTTATCAGCCACACCAATGCCCGGGATAGACCGACGCAGAGAGTTCCGTTTGTTGCGCCATTTACACAACAGCGCGTGTGCCCCGGCGGCGTACTTGTATCAGCAGGGGGCCTTGTTGCTTGAGTGGCTCCCCGGGAGTGTGCTGTCAGATAAGCAGTTCAACGCACAAATGCCAGTGCTCAGTGACGCGCTGGCAAGCCTGCATCGCTACCCTTTGAGTGGTTATAACCTGTCACTGACTGCGCTACTGGAGCAATACTGGCTGCTGAGCGCGCCTTCCCGTCGCCATTTCCGCTGGTTTCACGCCTGGCGTCGCTGTCTGCGACATGGAGAACCTCATCCACTCAGAGTGGGTTTATTGCATATGGATATTCAACCCGGCAATATCGTTATGGCACATGGCATGATGCGTTTTATTGACTGGGAGTATGCAGGTAATGGGGATATTGCCCTTGAACTTGCCGCAGTGATCGAGGCCAACAATATTTCATGTGAGGCGCGGCATCAGCTGGTTTCCTGCTATGCCGCAGCCCAGAATCTGCTGGTCAGTCGATTGCAGCAGCAAATTGAACGCTGGATCCCCTGGGTAAAATTATTATCCGCCTGTTGGTATGAGCTACGCTGGCAACAAGGGGGAGATGTATCAATGCGGACACTGGCTGATAAGGCCTGGGAACGATTAATCACTGTGTAAAGGGAGTCAATAATGGGGCCGGTCATGTTGGATCTGCTCAGCTATGAGCTGGATGCAGAGGAACGCGAAATAATCAATCATCCCCTGGTGGGTGGAGTAATTCTGTTTACCCGTAATTACCATGACCCCGCGCAGTTGCTGGCACTGACAAAGCTTATTCGTCAGGCAGCACGGCAACCACTGATTATCGCGGTTGATCAGGAAGGGGGACGGGTACAGCGTTTCCGTGAAGGTTTTACTGCATTACCTGCCATGCAAGCATTCGCTGCCCTGAACAATGAGCAGACAGCAGCACAATTGGCACTGGAGGCGGGGTGGCTGATGGCGGCAGAAATGATCGCCTGTGATATCGACATCAGTTTTGCTCCTGTACTGGATGTCGGACATGGCAGCGCCGCTATCGGAGAGCGCAGTTTTCATGACGATCCGCAGTCAGTATTGCGGCTTGCCCGCCAGTTTATTCATGGCATGCATGCTGCGGGTATGAAAGCAACAGGCAAGCACTTTCCAGGACACGGTGCAGTCAGCGCCGATTCTCATAAAGAGACGCCCGTTGATAACCGTGATTTGCAAACCATCCGTTCTCATGACATGGCGGTGTTCCGTGCATTGTTCGATGAAAAGCTACTGGATGCAATCATGCCAGCCCACGTGATTTATCGTGCGGCTGACAGCCAACCTGCCAGTGCGTCAGGTTACTGGTTACAGACTGTCCTGCGGCAGGAACTGGCCTTTGATGGGGTCATTTTTTCGGATGATCTTTCGATGGAAGGTGCTGCCATGATGGGCGGGTACCCTGCGCGGGCACAGGCGGCACTTGAGGCAGGTTGTGACATGATTCTGGTGTGTAACCAGCGGCAGGGGGCGGTCAGTGTTCTGGATAACCTTCCTCAGATGAGAGCAGAAAGAGTGGCAGGTTTATCACATCAGATGGCTTACCAGCGTGAAGAGTTACGCGCATCTTCTCGATGGAAAGATGCCAATCAGGCGCTTACCGCACTCAACGACAAGTGGCGTAACAGACAGTGACGAGCATCTGGCTAAGTTTAGCTGTCCGGATGTAATTTTTGCATAAAAGAGATGTAATTTCACTTAAGGTGATTGTTTTTTATGCATTATGGCGCTGTCGTGCGAATGAAATTGAACTTTATCAATTTTAAGAGGATAGACGTTTTCTGTCGTGTTATTCTTAACGCAGAAGCGAATTCATATCGCCAATTGAGGTTAGTTGAATTTGTCTTAATCGCTAACTAACACTGGAATAAAATTTGAGGGGGGTCTTTTGACTACACCAATGCAGAAAATCGTGATTGTCGGTGGCGGGGCTGGCGGACTTGAACTGGCGACTCAGCTGGGCAAAAAGTTAGGACGCAAAAAACAAGCGGAAGTGATTCTGATTGATCGCAATCAAACTCATCTGTGGAAACCGTTGTTACACGAGGTAGCCACCGGCTCACTGGATGAGGGAATCGACGCTGTAAGCTACCTGGCCCATGCCCGCAATCACCATTTTCAGTTCCAGTTGGGTACACTGACCGAAATCAACCGTGAAGAGAAATGTGTCCGGCTGGCAGAAATCTGTGATGATCAGGGTGAAATGTTAGTCCCTGAACGTTCAATTGCCTATGACACCCTGGTCATGGCGCTGGGCAGCACATCAAATGATTTTGGCACTCCAGGTGTAAAAGAAAATTGTATCTTCCTTGACAATCCACATCAGGCGCGTCGTTTCCATAATGAAATGTTGAATCTGTTTCTGAAGTTTTCGGCAGGCGAAAGTGAGCGGGAAACGGTAAATATCGCTATCGTTGGTGCCGGAGCGACAGGGGTTGAACTGTCTGCTGAACTGCATAATGCGGTGAAACAACTGCACAGTTACGGTTATAAAAACCTTGACAATAAAGCCCTGAATGTCACCCTGGTTGAAGCGGGTGAACGTATTTTACCTGCATTGCCTCCGCGTATCTCAGCAGCGGCACATCAGGAGCTGACAAATCTGGGAGTCAGAGTACTGACACAAACCATGGTCACCCGTGCTGATGTGAAAGGGCTGGAAACTAAGAGCGGTGAAATCATTAAAGCTGATCTGATGGTTTGGGCTGCGGGTATCAAAGCACCAGATTTCCTCAAAGAGATCGGCGGACTTGAGACTAATCGTATCAATCAGTTAGTGGTTGAGCCAACGTTACAGACCACACGCGATCCTGATATCTATGCGATTGGTGATTGTGCCTCCTGTCCATTGCCATCTGGTGGTTTTGTGCCGCCGCGTGCGCAATCCGCTCACCAGATGGCCTCTCGTGTGCTGAGTAACATTCTGGCTAAACGGAAAGGACAGGCGCTGAAGCCTTACGTATATAAAGATCATGGTTCACTGGTATCGTTATCCGGATTCAGCACCGTCGGCAGTCTGATGGGTAATCTGATGCGCGGTTCGATGATGGTAGAGGGACGTATTGCACGTATGGTCTACATCTCACTGTATCGTATGCACCAGATAGCACTGCACGGTTATTTCAAAACCGGTTTAATGATGCTGGTTGGCGGTATTAACCGCGTTATTCGTCCGCGTCTGAAGCTTCACTGACAGAAGAGTGTTAGTCAGAGGTGATGCTGTTCAGTCAGTCTGATTGAGCATTCAACAGTTAGTCTGGTAGAAAATGAAGCACCGAATGATGATATCTTCGGTGCTTTTTTACTGGTTATCAGGCAGCGTCGGTCGTGGCGATAAGATGGTCTTGCATCAGATGCAGGAACTCACTGACGCACTGCAGACGCAATTTTCGCTCACTCAAATCGCGAATGATTTTCAACCGGTTAGGGCCGTCCAGCCGCCAGTGCTGAGGATCTTTCTGAATAAGACCAATCAGCCAGAGAGGATCAACCCGGTTGTTCGCAGCGAATTCGATAAATCCACCTTTTTCACTGGCTTCAATTTTAACAATACCCGTGTGGCTGGCAAGTTGCCGCAAGGCGGTGATATCTAATAACTGACGTGCGGCATCGGGTAATATGCCGAAACGGTCAACCAGCTCAACCCGTAACGCACTGAGTTCTTCTGCATGCTGTGCGCTGGCAATACGTTTATAGAATAACAGGCGGGTATTCACATCCGGGATATAGTCATCCGGGAGTAAAGCGGGCATACGTAATTCGACATCAGTCTGGCTTTGGAACAGGTCTTCCAGCGAGGGTTCACGTCCGGCTTTTAATGCATCAACTGCATTTTCCAGCAACTCCATATACAACGAGAAACCGATGGTTTCCATCTGACCGCTTTGGTCTTCTCCGAGCAGTTCACCGGCACCACGAATCTCAAGATCATGTGTTGCGAGTGCAAAACCTGCCCCCAGATCCTCAAGTGATGCGATGGCTTCGAGACGTTTACGGGCATCCTGTGTCATTGCTTTAGGTGGAGGGGTCAATAACCAGGCATAAGCCTGATGATGAGAACGCCCTACACGCCCCCGAAGCTGGTGTAATTGTGCGAGTCCGAAATGATCAGCTCGTTCAATGAGAATGGTGTTCGCACTGGGAATATCAATTCCGGTTTCAATGATGGTAGTACACACCAGTACGTTAAAGCGTTGATGGTGGAAATCATTCATTACCCCTTCAAGATCACGTTCACGCATTTGACCATGTCCAATGGCAATACGCGCCTCAGGCACCAGTTCAGTCAGGCGTTGCGCAGCCTTAGCAATATTTTCAACATCGTTGTAAAGATAATAAACCTGTCCTCCGCGCAGGATCTCGCGCAGGATCGCCTCACGTACCACGATATCATCGTATTGCCGGACGAAGGTTTTCACCGCCAGGCGACGTGCTGGTGGTGTGGCGATAATCGACAGATCGCGCATTCCACTCATGGCCATGTTGAGTGTCCGTGGGATAGGGGTTGCCGTCAGAGTAAGGATATCCACATCAGCGCGCATCGCTTTGATGCGCTCTTTATGCCGAACTCCGAAGCGATGTTCCTCGTCGACAATCAGTAGTCCCAGATCACGCCACTGCAGATCGCTACTTAAGAGCTTATGCGTTCCTATCAGGATATCTATTTTTCCTTCACTGGCAGCCTGGAGAATTTGTGTTTGCTCTTTTGGTGTACGAAAGCGAGAAAGCATCTCAATTCTGATCGGCCAGTTAGCGAAGCGATCACGAAAGTTATCAAAGTGTTGCTGGGCCAGTAAGGTGGTTGGTACCAGCACAGCAACTTGTTTATGATTCTCTACGGCCAGGAACGCGGCCCGCATCGCGACTTCCGTTTTACCGAATCCAACATCGCCGCAGACAAGTCGATCCATGGCTAAGGGCTGACACATATCGCTCAGGACCGCATTAATCGCCTGATCCTGGTCTGGGGTGGTCTGAAAAGGAAAACTGTCGCAAAAGTGACGGTACTCATCTTTATTATGGCGAAAAGCAAAACCGGCTTTCGCAGCCCGCTGTGCATAGATATCCAGTAACTCTGCGGCGACATCGCGCACTTTCTCCGCAGCTTTCTGTCGTGCTCGTACCCACGCATCACTACCTAATTTATGCAACGGTGCATTCTCATCAGCACCACCAGCATAGCGACTGATCAGATGTAATGAAGAGACGGGGACGTATAGCTTTGCTTCATTAGCATAATTGAGCATTAAATACTCAGCTGTAATTCCCCCGGTTTCAAGGGTCGTCATCCCCTGATAACGGCCGACACCGTGTTCGAGGTGAACCACTGGTTGTCCGGGGTGTAGCTCTGCGAGATTACGGATCAGCAGATCAGGATTGATGGTTTTGCGACTGTCATGGCGACGGGGTGCAACACGTTCCCCAAGCAGATCACTTTCACATATCAATACCCATTTGCGTGTGGTATCGATAAAACCTTTTTCACTGGCACCGGTCATCACGTAACAGCCGGTTTGCTCTGGCGCGGGTAATGCGCTGATTATTTTCAGATGAAGTTTTATCCGCGACAATAACTCTTGCAGTGCTTCACGGCGGCCTTCACTTTCTGCTGAGAAAATCACGTTACCATAACATTCACTGAGAAACTGCTGGAGTGAAGCGAGAGGAACTTTAGCCTGAGCCTGAACCGCCAGGTCGGGAAGTGAGTGATAGCCCAGATTGGTATTGGCTGCTTTCTCAGGCAGGTGTTCACTGCTGAGCTGAATCCGTGGCCACTGTTTTAACTGTTGCTGTAACTCTTCGTGATTGATCCACAGAGTTGAAGGAGGCAATAGCGGACGCATAGGATCAATACGGCGGCTTTCGTAGCGAGCCTGAATATCCTGCCAAAAACGTGACGCGCTGCTACCTGTTTCACCATAAGAAACAAATAAACTCTGTTGCGGAAAATAACTGAACAGTGACGGCATTGCCTGTTCGAAAAAGAGAGGCTGCCAGTATTCAATACCTGCCGGAAGGGTGCCTTTACTGACTTGCTGATAGATATGTTCCGCTTCCCGACGGACATCGAAATGTTCCCGCCACTGAGTACGAAAACGTTCAATCGCGACTTTATCATTAGGGAATTCATGCGCGGGAAGTAGATTGATCATCTCTACTTCTTCAAGTGTTCGTTGATTATCCACATCGAACAGCCGCAGGCTATCGAGTTCGTCGTCAAAAAAATCAAGACGATAGGGACGTTCACTGCCCATCGGGAACAGGTCGAGTAGTGCACCACGTGTCGCGTATTCGCCATGCTCCATCACTTGATCGACATGGCGATAACCAGCCTGCTCAAGCTGCAAACGCAAAGCATCGCGCGAAAGGTGCTGCCCCTTGTGCATGATTAAGGCATGATTATGCAGGAAATCATGCGGACAGACCCGTTGCATCAGGGTGTTAACCGGGATAATCAGTAAACCTTCATTCAGATTGGGCAACTGGTAGAGGGCTGACAAACGTAGGGAGATAATTTCCTGATGGGGAGAAAAATTATCGAAAGGTAGTGTTTCCCAGTCAGCCAGATGATGTACAGGTTGCGTAGTAAATTGTTTAATTTCTTCATGAAGACGAAGCGCGCTTTGCATATCAGGGGTAACAAGCACCACCAATCCGGGATGACGTCCGGCAATTTCAGCACACTCAAGTGCGAAGGCAGCACCTACCAGTTGCCCTAGCTGACGAAGATCTCCGGGCTTCACGGGCAGGGAATAGCGACTGTTTTCAGACATAAGCAGTTAAACGATCTCATGGTTGATGGAGGCTGGTGTCACAGCCTGAGGCTGAGTGATGACGCCTGATGACATGGGCAGTCTGTTTCATCAGGCTAGTATACCTCTATTTTAGCGTTTGTTTACCCGCAAGCAGCGCCGCCAGGGTGAAATTCGCCCAGCTTAATACATTTTCCTGATGGTAACTGTGGTTGCCATCCTGCCAGTTGACGTAATAACCGACAGGTTGATCGCTGTATAGCAGAACATTGACCACCACACCTTCGATGGCACCACTCTGGTGTCGGACAACAGAACCCTTACTGTACATTGGCGTCATAGTTGACCTCGCGATAAACACAAGAACAGAGGAAAAGGCCTTGCAGATGTTCAATGTCGGGGAAAATGGCAGACGTTGTGATTGCTAACCCCGAGATGAAAGCTGACTTGCACTTAATTATACTATAAAAATCGTTTGTCAGAGGGATAGAGGTTCCATCCGGGCGGGGTAACTATTATTATCGTGCACACTTTATTATCCTGCACAGTTTGTGCCGCTACGACGCCAAAAGACGGATATTATGTATCAACCAGTTGCTCTTTTCATTAGTTTGCGCTACATGCGCGGACACGCGACAGATCGTTTTGGGCGATTTGTTTCCTGGCTGTCAGCGATTGGTATCACGCTGGGGGTGCTGGCGTTGGTAACCGTGTTGTCGGTGATGAACGGTTTTGAACAACAACTACAACAAAGCATGTTGAATCTGATGCCGCAGGCGGTGGTCACGACTGACAATGGCAGACTGGATCCGCAAAAAATACCAGCCAGCCAATTAACGCTGCAAGGTGTGACACGAATCGCCCCCATAACTTCCGGTGATGTGATACTTCAGAGTGCGCATAACATCGCTGTCGCAGTGATGCTGGGTATTAATCCTGACGAGCCAGATCCGCTTACTCCTTATTTGCAAAATGTCGCACAGACTGACTTACAACCTTCATCCTACCGGATGATTTTAGGCCAGGCACTGGCCGAACAGCTGGGGGTGAAAGTGGGGGATCAGCTGCGCCTTATGGTACCTTCTGCCAGCCAAATCACCCCCATGGGTCGCATTCCAAGCCAGCGCCTGTTTACTGTCGCGGGGACCTATGCTTCAAACAGCGAGGTTGACGGTTACCAGATTCTGGTGAATCAGCAGGATGCTTCACGAGTCATGCGCTACCCTGCCGGCGAGATTACAGGCTGGCGGTTGTGGTTGGCTAATCCATTACAGGTTGATGTCATCAGTCAGCAGAGTTTACCGCCGGGTTTGAAGTGGAAAGACTGGCGTGAAAGGAAAGGGGAACTTTTTCAGGCGGTTAAAATGGAAAAAAACATGATGGGGTTGTTATTAAGCCTGATTGTTGCCGTCGCGGGTTTTAATATCGTTACCTCACTTGGATTGCTGATTATGGAGAAACAGGGAGAGGTAGCGATTTTGCAAACACTGGGATTAACCCGGCGTCAGATTATCGCGTTATTTATGATCCAGGGGGCAACTTCCGGTATCGTTGGCGCATTTTTAGGTGCGCTGCTTGGGTTACTGGTTGCCAGTCAACTGAATAACTGGATGCCAGTGATCGGACTTTTTCTTGATGGCGCCTCGCTGCCTGTCGCTATCTCCTACTCGCAGATTGTGACTATCGCACTCAGTGCCATGGCGGTAGCGCTGCTGGCGACGTTTTACCCCTCCTGGCGGGCTGCCGCCATTCAACCTGCTGAGGCCTTGCGTTATGAGTAACCCTATCTTGTTACAGTGTCGTGAATTATGTAAGCGTTACCAGGAGGGCAGTGTTACTACTGATGTGCTGCATCAGGTCTCTTTTGATTTGATGCAAAGTGAAATGGTGGCGATTGTCGGTAGCTCGGGATCGGGGAAAAGTACCCTGATGCATCTGCTGGGGGGGTTGGATACTCCAACTTCTGGTGAGGTGTTTTTCAATGCTGAGTCTGTGACTGCGATGTCGCCCGGTGAACGCGCTGAATTACGTAACCGGCAACTGGGCTTCATCTATCAGTTTCACCATCTTCTGCCTGATTTCACAGCGTTAGAGAATGTCGCGATGCCTCTGCTGATTGGTGGACAACGGCGTAGTGAAGTGGAAAAAGCTGCCCGGGAAATGCTCGCAGCAGTCGGGTTGGAAAAAAGAGGTACACACCGTCCTGCTGAGCTGTCAGGGGGGGAGCGTCAGCGGGTGGCGATTGCCAGAGCCCTGGTTAATAACCCGCGTCTGGTACTAGCCGATGAACCAACAGGTAATCTGGATGCACGTAATGCTGACGCTATTTTTGAACTTCTTAATCAGCTCAATGCCCGTCAGGGTACCGCTTTTCTGGTGGTGACACACGACCTGCAACTCGCGGGGCGTCTGCACCGCCAGATGGAAATGCGAGATGGCAGGTTGACCAGTAATCTTACACTGACAGGGCAGGCGTAATGTTCAAATCGCTTTCATTTCTTCTGGGATTTCGCTTCAGCCGTGGACGACGTGGCGGTGGCATGGTATCGCTTATTTCGGCGATTTCTACCGTAGGGATAGCTCTCGGGGTTGCTGTTCTGATTATCGGGCTGAGTGCCATGAACGGGTTCAAGCGAGAGCTAAACCAGCGTATTCTTAACGTGATACCACATGGTGAAATTGAATCGGCAGAGGGACCGATGCGTGGCTGGGAATCATTATTGCCAAAAGTTGCCGCAGTGAAAGGAATCGCAGCTGCAGCCCCTTACATTACGTTCACCGGTTTGATAGAGAGTGGCAGTCAATTACAAGCGGTACAGGTCAAAGGAGTGGATCGTGATGCCGAAGCGCGAGTGAGCGCATTGCCTCGCTGGGTACAGGGTGAGGGCTGGCAACACTTCCAGCCAGGGAAACAGCAAATAATTCTGGGACAGGGGATCGCGCGAAGTTTACACCTCAAAACAGGTGACTGGCTGACTATCATGATCCCTAACAGCAATGCTGAAAATCAGTTATTGCAACCAAAACGAATTCGTTTGCAAGTCAGCGGAATTCTGGCATTGAGTGGTATGCTTGATCACTCACTGGCACTGGTTCCCATGACTGACGCGCAGCGTTATCTCGACATGGGCGATTCAGTAACAGGGATCGCGCTGAAAATGGATGACCCCTTTATGGCCCGGCAATTAGTGCGCGATGCTGGCGAAGCGACTCAAGCTTATGTCTTATTACGCAGCTGGATCGGTAGCTATGGTTATATGTATCGCGATATTCAAATGATACGGGCCATCATGTATCAGGCGATGGTATTGGTGATCGGTGTGGCAAGTTTTAATATCGTCTCTACGCTGGTTATGGCAGTGAAAGAGAAACGGGCAGACATAGCAATTTTGCGAACTCTAGGCGCGAAAGATGGACTGATCCGCGCTATCTTCATCTGGTATGGTTTGCTTGCGGCCTTGTTGGGCAGCATCAGTGGGGTGGTGATTGGTGTGATTGCCTCGCTCAATCTGACCGCGTTGATCAGTGTGATTGAACGATTGACCGGCTACCATTTTCTGTCAGGCGACATCTACTTTATTGACTTTCTCCCGTCGGAGATTCATGTGAGTGATGTGATTATAGTCCTGCTGACGTCGGTGATTCTTAGTCTGCTCGCCAGTTGGTATCCCGCGCGTCGTGCGAGTCGCATTGACCCCGCACGTGTTTTAAGTGGACAATAACAGAGTCTATTCGCCAGCCAGTGTTGCAGAGTACTTGTCGCACTGGAATAAACAGATGAGAAGATTATGATTCGGACACCCCGTCGACGCCTGCGATTATCCCGCTATAAAAAAACACGTCGCCAGACGCACCAGCGCCTGCGTCAACGTATTTTCGAGCGGGATCGCATCCTTGAAATTGCACAGAACGCATTACCCAGAGTGGTGGTGCTCACCGGGGCGGGCATTTCGGCAGAATCCGGGACCAGTACATTTCGCGCAGCTGATGGATTGTGGGAACATCATAAGGTCGATGATGTTGCCACCCCGGAGGGATTTACACGTGATCCGCAATTAGTTCAGGCATTTTATAATGCCCGACGGCGGCAGCTCCGGGAGGGTGATATCCAGCCCAACGCCGCACATTTGGCACTGGCTGAACTGGAACAGGTGCTGGGTGATCGTCTGTTGCTGGTGACACAAAATATCGACAACCTGCATAAGCGCGCTGGCAGTAAAAATATCATTCACATGCATGGCGAGTTACTCAAAGTCCGCTGTCTGGTGAGTGGCAAGGTTTTTGCCTGGTCTGACGATTTGCTGGTTGACGATCGCTGCCAGTGCTGTGAACTTCCTGCCCGCCTGCGTCCGCATATTGTCTGGTTTGGTGAGCAGCCATTGCACATGGAGACTATATCAAAAGCGCTGACTGAAGCAGACTTTTTTATAGCTATCGGCACCTCGGGTCATGTCTATCCGGCAGCCGGGTTTGTTCATGAAGCAAAAATGCATGGCGCTCATACGGTGGAACTGAATCTTGAGCCCGGAAGGACAGGCTGGGATTTTGAAGAGAAAAAATATGGTCTTGCCAGTGAAGTGGTTCCCGGCTACGTCATGAGTCTGATGCATAAAATAAACACACAATCCGAACAGTAACTGATCCCTCGATCCTCTTTTTCATTGAAGGTCAAGCACTTACCTGTCGGGGTAGTTATCAAACCCCGACTGCTCAATGCTTTTATTTTTTGTTTGACCAAATAATGAAGTAAACCCACCACTGATCTGACCTGACGCAATAATCACAATGGAAATGCTGCTGATAATAGCAGTTCATTCTCTGGGGGAGAGCTGATGAATAAACTTCTTGATCGTTTTTTGGATTATGTGTCACTTGACACCCAATCCAAACCGCATGTCAGGCAGGTTCCCAGCACGTCAGGGCAGAGGGATCTGGCCCGGCAACTTTGTGAAGAACTGACCTTACTGGGATTAACTGATATCACGCTGAGTGATCAGGGTGTCGTGATGGCGACATTACCTGCTAAGGCAAGGTGGCCAGTCCCGGTAGTTGGTTTCATCGCGCATCTGGATACTTCGCCAGATTTCAGCAGTAAGCACGTCAAACCGCAAATAATCGAAAACTATCGTGGCGGAGATATAGCACTAGGGATTGGTAATGAGATACTTTCTCCGGTGATGTTTCCGGTTCTGCATCAGTTGATCGGTCATACACTGATCACCACCGATGGGACAACATTACTGGGAGCTGATGATAAAGCCGGAATAGCAGGAATTATCACCGCGATGGCACGCTTACGCGCCAGCGAAACCCCGCATGGTGAAGTGCGTATTGCTTTTACGCCGGATGAAGAAGTAGGTAAGGGAATGACGGGGTTCGATACCACGGCGTTCGCTGTTGAGTGGGCTTATACCGTTGATGGTGGTCACCTTGGCGAGTTTGAAATTGAAAATTTCAATGCTGCCTCTGCAGTTGTACGCGTCACAGGTAATCAGGCTCACCCAGGCTTTGCTAAGGGAGTGATGGTCAATGCACTTTCGCTGGCAATGCAATTTCATCGCAGACTGCCAGCAGATGAAGTGCCTGAAATGACTGCTGACAGAGAGGGGTTTTACCATCTTCAGCAGATGAAAGGGACGGCAGAAAAAGCGGAATTACATTATCTTATCCGTGATTTTTCAATCGATGAATTTGCAAAAAAAACCAGTTTTTGCTGGATACCCAGGCAATGTTCGCAGCTGCCCTGCCGAAAGGCTGTCATCTGGATGTGCATCTCACCGACAGTTATCTGAATATGTATGAGCAGATCATGACTCACCCACATATCATCGCTATCACACAACAGGCGATGCAGTTATGTGAGATAACACCAGTAATGAAAGCAATTCGTGGCGGAACAGATGGTGCGAGACTCTCTTTTATGGGGATACCATGTCCGAATTTATTTACCGGTGGCTATAATTTTCACAGTAAACATGAGTTCGCTTCTCTCGATAATATGGAAAAAGCGGTCAGTGTTATCACACGCATCGTAACACTGACCGCAGAGAAGGCGCGAGGTCAACGCTAAAACCAGGGGGGCACCCCAGGTTTTAGCGTTGCGTTACTCAGGCATCTTCACTGATGTACCAATATCCCTGATTAACCAGGGCTGTTAGCCTGGCGAGAGCGGCGGCATCATTGAGCGCCTCTGCAAGCACTTTATTATCAAGATGATAATGTGTCGCCAGTACTGACAGTGCAGGGTGTTCGCGGGTATCCAGTGGCTCAGTGTTGATATATAAAAACTGTCCGATACGTAATACCCGCAACCCACTCAGCCGACTCAGTAACTCACCTTGCTGCAGAGAGGTATAAATCTCTTCAGGCTGATAGGGTGGCGTGGGAGGAGCCAAATCCAGTTCATGACGCGACTGAGAAATGAAACCGCCAAACCACTGAGCAAAGTGTGCTGGTTGTTCGAGTAACTCTGACATGAGACGACGGACGTGATCGAGTTCTGCCGGGAGTATTTCAGTCGCATCTGCGCGTGCGACAATATCCGGGTCACTAAGACGACGGCTGCCCAATTCATTGGAGAGCACATAATCAGCAAAATCACTCAGAAGTTCCCTGCCATTAGGCGCACGGAAACCTACAGAGTAGTTCATCGCATTTTCCAGTGAATACCCTTCGTGCGGGAAACCGGGCGGGATATAAATGATATCTCCGGGTTCAAGCACCTCATCAATGATTGCATCGAAAGGGTCAACCTGCAGCAAATCAGGATGGGGGCAATGCTGTCTGAGAGGTTTTTTGTCACCCACTCGCCAGCGACGTTTACCCATTCCCTGGATAATAAACACATCATATTGATCCAGATGCGGGCCGACGCCACCCCCGGGAACAGAAAACGAAATCATCAGATCATCCATGCGCCAGTCAGGCAAAACACGAAACGGCTGCATCAGTGCTGCGGAGGGTTCGTGCCAGTGATCAACGGCTTGCACTAGTAAAGACCACTCTTTTTCACCTAAATGGTCATAAGCCTCGAAAGGCCCATGGGCAACCTGCCACTCTCCTTTAATCTGGCTTACCAGACGGCTATCAACCTCGTTTTCCATTGCCAGCCCTGCCAGCTCATCGGGGCTGATCGGATCGAGAAAGTGTTTAAAACCCTGTCTGATCAGTAGTGGTTTTTTTTGCCAGTATTGCGCAATAAACGTTGGCCAGTCGAGGTCGAGCCGATAATCCATCTGGAAAATCCTTATACAGGGAAGTTACTTTGCAGTATATCAGTCTGAGCAATGCCTCAGCTATCACTGTTATTGAGATCCTGACGGCGAAAAATGACTTCCATACGCGCACCGCCAAGGGGAGACTGACCGGCAGTAATCTCACCATGATACTGGCCGAGAATATCACAGGCAATTGCCAACCCGACTCCTTGTCCGGGACGCAGTGTGTCAGCACGCTTGCCCCGTATAAATATCATTTCCCGCTTGCTTTCGGGTATTCCTGGTCCGTCATCATCCACGATAAGATGCAGTTCAGTCTCTTTTTGATGCACGCTTATCTCAACAAATTCCAGGCAATATTTACAGGCGTTATCCAGTACATTGCCCATGACTTCCATGAAATCATTTTGTTCCCCCATAAAGGAGATCTCAGGGGAGACATCAAGTGAGATGGCTACCCCCTTGCGTTGATAGACTTTATTCAGCGCGAAGCAAAGACTATCAAGCCGTGCCGAAACAGAATGAAGCTCACGCTGCAGCGCGTTGTGGTCTGCCTGGATGCTGGCGCGGTGCAGATAATAACCTATTTGCTGCGAGATTCGGCTGATCTGTTCCAGCATAATAGGTTCGGCCTGTTCAATGGTCATGGTACTGCGCAATGAACGCAAGGTGGATTGCAGCACAGCGAGTGGTGTTTTGAGGCTGTGTGTCAGATCAGTCAGTGTTGTACGGTAGCGGCTATAGCGTTTTTGTTCGTTATCCAGTAACAGATTTAAATTACGCACCAAGCCTCTCAACTCCTGAGGGGGCAGCGGCTCAAGGCTGTCACGATTACCACTCTCCAGCTCCCGGACCTGACGGGCAAGCCTGCCAATAGGTCGCAGACTCCAGTGGGCAGCTAACCACAGCAAAGGAAAAACCAGCAACAAATTGACTAATAATACATAACTGAACCACGACCAGACGACATCAGAGTGTTGTAATTCCTGAGGAATAGTGTCGACCACCACGATGGTTACCGCTGGCAGGTTTGGTGTGGCATCATAGCGGCTGACAGCGACAGAATGGGTGAAAGTATCATTTTTATCAATGTCATAGGTGGTGAGTTTATTCTGTGCTTCAGTATTATCACCCAGTGCCTGACTACTGGTATAGTTATCAGTATCTATTTCATAAAAATCAGGGTTTTTCAGCCACGATTTTTTAATTTTATCCCGTATCTCAGGCACGTCACGCAATTGCCAGAGGAGCTTGCCTTTTTCGTTATAAATGAACACCAGTGTAGGAAAATTGAGTGATATCCTTTCTGGTGTGGCAATACTGAGCTTATTATCCTGCCACTGTGCCAGAGTGAAAAATAAATTACTTTCTCCGCGCAGTACCCGATAGGTATTTTTATCAAAAGTATAGACATACCCTACTACGGCGACCATGCCGTAGGAGAGTGAAAGGACTAATATCACCAGCGCAGTTGCAAGCAGAAAGCGGGCGCGTAATGAGAAGGGTGAGGAAACCCGTATTTTACACACAGTATTAAAGGTCGAAGCGGTAGCCGAGGCCACGCACGGTATTAACCACTTCATGAGGGTATTCGGCCAGAATTTTTTTGCGTAATCTTCCCATCAATACATCAATAGTATGGCTTTCACGTAATTCGGCATCGGGATACAGTTGCAGCATCAACGACTCTTTACTGACAACACGCCCGGCATTGCGGATCAAAGTTTCAATAATGGTGTATTCAAAAGCGGTCAGTTTTATCTGAGATTCATTAATGGTCAATTCGCGCCGTGAGAGGTCAATCTGAAAAGGTGGCAGTGAAATTTGTTGTGAAACCAGTCCACACTGACGCCGCAGCAAAGCCTGCATGCGGGCGACGACTTCTTCAATGTGAAAGGGTTTTGTCACATAATCATCTGCACCAGCTTCGAGTGCTTCAACTTTTGCCTGCCATCCTTCGCGGGCAGTGAGGACTAAAATAGGTTGCCTGACTTCATGAGAACGCCAGCGCCTGACCAGCGACATACCATCTTCATCAGGTAAACCGAGATCAACCACAATGACGTCAGGCGTGTGTTCCTGTAAAAAGTAGTCTGCTTCTTTTGCTTCGGCTGCGGCATCAACCTGATGCCCCATCTCTCTTAACTGAACAGAAAGATGATGGCGCAGCAGGGCATTATCTTCAACAATCATCACACGCATAGTCATTTTCCAGTTACCGGAAGTGTTAAATCAGTCTGTCAATCTTTGAGTATAAGGCATCACAGATAAACCATAATTCAACACAGGTTGACGCTTATCAACCTGTGCAAACAGACAATTGATTACTTTAACACATCGACTAGCTGAATAGCTTGTCCCAGATAATTAGCCGGTGTCATCGCCCGAAGCCGTATTTTCTCTTCTTCAGGCAGTGGCAGGCTGGTGATGAAATCACTCATCCCCTGGGCATCAACACGTTTACCGCGTGTCAGCTCTTTCAATTTTTCGTACGGTTTTTCGATGCCATAACGGCGCATGACGGTCTGAATGGGTTCAGCAAGCACTTCCCAATTGTGGTCGAGTTCATCGAGCAGGCGTTCACGGTTTACTTCCAGCTTAGAGATCCCTTTCAGGCTTGCCTGATAGGCGATCAGCGCATAACCCAATCCTACACCTAAGTTGCGTAACACGGTGGAGTCGGTTAAATCACGTTGCCAGCGAGATACGGGTAATTTGCCAGAAAGGTGCTGCAAAACAGTATTGGCCAGTCCGAGATTACCTTCTGAATTCTCGAAATCGATTGGATTTACCTTATGTGGCATAGTGGATGAACCAATTTCGCCAGCGATGGTTTTTTGTTTGAAATGGTTCAGCGCAATATAGCCCCAGATATCACGATCAAAATCGATAAGGATGGTATTAAAGCGGCTGACGCAATCGAATAATTCTGCAATATAGTCGTGCGGTTCTATCTGTGTAGTCAGCGGATTCCAGTGAATACCGAGCGAAGTAACGAATTGTTCACTGAGCTGATGCCATTCTACGCCAGGATAAGCCGCGAGATGTGCATTATAGTTGCCGACCGCACCATTAATTTTGCCCAGAATTTCACATTGTTGTAACTGACGCAGCTGGCGTTTGAAGCGATAGACCACGTTGGCCATCTCTTTTCCCAGCGTCGATGGTGTTGCTGGCTGCCCGTGAGTGCGGCAGAGCAGGGGAATATCACGGTACTCTTCGGCCAGTGCACTGATAGCATTAATCAGTTGTTCCCAGTGCGGGATAATCACGTCGCGACGGGCAGTTTCCAGCATCAGCGCATGAGATAAGTTATTAATATCTTCAGAGGTACAGGCAAAATGGATGAACTCAGAGACAGCGTGTAAAGCAGGAACAGCGATTACTTTTTCTTTGAGGAAGTATTCGACTGCTTTAACATCATGATTGGTAGTGCGTTCAATCATTTTAATCCGTGCTGCATCTTCTTCACTGAAGTCAGTAATAATTTTCTCAAGGTAATCGTTTGCCTGCACATCGAAAGAAGGAACTTCAGGAATTCCGTCACAGGCAGCCAGTTTTTGCAACCAGCGAACTTCTACTTCAACACGGAATTTCAACAGACCAAATTCACTGAAAATGTCACGCAGCGGATCAACTTTATCAGCATAACGGCCATCGAGAGGTGAAACCGCAGTGAGAGAGGATAATGCCATCACTATTACTCCTGGAAATTTATTCAACGAGTGGAAAAGCCATGCCCAGCGTACTTCTCCATACACTACTCAGTGCTTACTGCGCCTTATCCGCTGAGTTACCTGTTTACCGTGGTACCAGACGGATCAGCCACAGAAGCGAACTGGTGGCAATAAACGGACCTACTGGGATAGGTTGTGTGTTGTTTCGGGTAAGCGTGACAAAATCAATTTTGCCTCTTTTATTAGCCGCTGACGTGAAAACATGAGCTGCAAACGACTCCCACCCACCTGTTGCCAGAGCACAGCAGCGCGTATCCCCGCCAGCAACACTGCACGTACCCGACTTTGTATTAAATTATTTTGTAATACAGCCGGGGAGCCGGTTACCTGAATACGCGGGCCGAGAGGACTTATCAGGTCAACATAAATGGCGGCCATTGCGCTTTGCAATGTCTCTGATTCCAGAGGGTAATGTGCCAGTTGACGCTCAAGTGCACCGATACGCGTAGCCAGTTCATTAAGTGTATTTTGATTACTGTGCAGTTTACGTTCAAGCACGATCAGACTCAAGGTATAACGAGTGAATTCAGCACTGCTGTCCGAGCGACGATTATTCAGTACAGCCATCAGAGTCTCGAGCCCGGGACGGAGCAGTTGTTCATCTCCCCCGAATACTGCAAGTGTGCTTTTGGGGTTGAGATCGACTACGCTTGCGAGCGTAGCGTGTAACACCTCAGGTGCACAGTTACCCTGATGAGCCAGCTGTTGAACCAGAAAGGCTGACTGGCAGACGCCTGCCAGCGCCAGTGTGATATCGTAAAAATTTTTCGCCACAACGACTCCTGTTAACGTGGTGAATCATGCCAGTGCCAGCCTGGAATGATCAGCAATGCGAGTGATTCTTTGCCAGAGGGATGCGCTTCTCAATCACGCCACCGCCGAGGCACACTTCCTGTAAATAGAAAACGGCTGATTGTCCTGGGGTGACCGCGGCCACCGGATAATCAAAATCGACGTTCAGAGTGCCGTCATTTACAGGTGTTACCAGACAGGGGATATCCTCCTGGCGGTAACGCGTTTTCACCGTACAGCGAAGTGGTTCTTTCAGAGGCTGGCGATCGACCCAATGTAGTTGACTGGCGATTAAGCCATCTGACATCAGCATAGGATGTGTGGGCCCTTGTGCGACAATCAGTCGATTATTTTCTACATCCTTGTCTACCACATACCAGGGATCATCGGCACTCTCTTTCATACCGCCAATACCCAGACCTTTACGCTGGCCGAGAGTATGATAAATCAGTCCCTGATGCTGGCTGACTTCAATACCGTCGGTGGTGATGATCATACCGGGTTGAGCGGGAAGATAGCGGGCGAGAAAATCACGGAATTTACGCTCACCAATGAAGCAGATGCCAGTAGAATCTTTCTTTTTCGCTGTTACAAGGTCAAGTTGTTCCGCGATACGCCTGACTTCAGGTTTTTCCAATTCCCCGACAGGAAACAGGCTCTTTGCCACCTGCTGATAGCTGAGGGTGTACAGGAAATAACTTTGATCTTTATTATTGTCCTTCCCGCGCAACAGTCGCGCCCCTTGCTCTGTCTCTTCCCGCCGTACATAATGGCCAGTGGCGATAAAATCCCCACCGAGGACTTCAGCAGAAAATTCAAGGAAGGCTTTAAACTTTATCTCTTTGTTACAGAGAATATCGGGGTTAGGCGTGCGTCCTGCACGATATTCAGCCAGAAAATGCTCGAAAACATTATCCCAGTATTCAGCGGCGAAATTAATGGTATGCAGAGGTATACCCAGTTTATCGCATACCGCCTGAGCATCAGCAAGATCTTCAGCAGCGGTACAGTACTCCTCGCCGTCATCCTCTTCCCAGTTTTTCATAAACAACCCCTCCACCAGGTAACCTTGTTGCTGTAGCAACCAGGCTGAGACAGAGGAGTCGACACCGCCGGACATACCGACGATCACTTTTTTGCAGTCTGAAGACGAAGACATGGTAATACCTGATTCAGTAACAGATGGAAATACAATAGACCGATGCGGTGCAGTTTATCACGCGTCGTCAACGGGCGCACCATTGCTGAAAGGCCACTGAAATGCACTCAATAATGATAGCGGGTAACGTATTCCTCGTTGATAGAGCCGGATACTCTCCGCTACCATCGGGGAGCGGAGAGTGGATGAAGTGAAAATCTCTTCAGCAGAGACCCACTGGCAGCGTTCGATATCCTCGTCCTGCGGTACTGTGTCACAGCAGTCGGGCAGATCGAGCGCAAATAAAAAACGCAGGAAAGGGGTATCATCGGGCGCTATCCATTGATGTAAGCCAAGAAAATGGTCGGGTGAACCTGTAATACCGGTCTCCTCATGCAGCTCACGGATTGCGGCTTGCTGAAGTGTCTCGTTGGCTTCCAGATGACCCGCAGGCTGATTCCAGGTAATCTTCCCTTTGACACGCTCTTCCACGACTAAAAATTTTCCTTCAGCCTGCACGACGGTAGCAACAGTGACATGGGGTTTAAACATAGAGACCTCGTTATTTGTCAATTTTCAGAGCAAAAGTTGTGCTGATATCACACCACTCTCCGGGGCGTAAGCCCTGCAAACCCTGCTGCCCGATGTGAGTGCGTATCAGACGCAGTGTAGGCAAACCCACCGCTGCTGTCATTCTACGTACCTGACGATTTTTTCCCTCAAAAATTGTCAGTTGCAACCAACTGGTAGGGATAGTGAGGCGATTGCGAATAGGCGGTGTACGGGGCCAGAGCCATGTGGGTTCTGTCACTTGCATCACTGTAGCGGGCAAGGTCATTCCCTCTTTCAGCTTTACCCCCTGGCGCAATTGTGCAAGAGCACTTTCACCGGGAATTCCTTCAACCTGCACCAGATAAGTTTTACCGGTCTTTTTGCCTGGCTGGGTGACCGCGGCATGCAGTGCGCCATCATTGGTTAATAACAATAAGCCTTCGCTATCACGATCAAGGCGTCCGGCCGCATAAACATCGTGTTGCGGAATGAAAGCTTTCAGTGTTGTACGTCCAGCTTCATCGGTAAATTGTGGTAATACATCAAAAGGTTTGTTAAAAATAATCACCCGTCGTGGACCTGATGCTTTGCGAGGTGAAGCAGGTCTGCTACCTGGTCTGGCAACACGATTCTTTTTAGTGGCTAGGTTACGCATAATGTTGGCAGTTATGGATAATCTCCACATTATAACTCAAAGTCGGCAAGTCAGGGCATGATACCTGAACGTTGTCTGGCACAAGCTTATCAGCAAACAATGATTCGAGGAGAGGTGGATGGAAAGCAAAATCGTGGTTCCCACGCAGGGAGAGAAGATCACTCAGGTCGCGGGGAAATTGCATGTTCCGCATAATCCTGTCATCCCGTTTATTGAAGGGGATGGTATTGGGGTTGATGTCTCACCGGTGATGATTAAAGTCGTTGATGCAGCAGTAAAAAAAGCCTATCAGGGTGAAAGAAAAATCGCCTGGATGGAGATCTATACCGGTGAAAAGTCAGTCGCACTTTACGGCCCCGATGTCTGGCTACCTGAAGAGACCCTTGAGGCGATTAAAGAGTATCGTGTTGCTATAAAAGGGCCGTTAACCACTCCGGTCGGCGGTGGCATCCGCTCGCTGAATGTTGCGTTGCGTCAACAGCTCGATCTCTACGTTTGCTTACGGCCTGTGCGTTATTACTCTGGCACACCCAGTCCGGTTAAACATCCCGAACAAACCGATATGGTGATATTCCGTGAGAATGCCGAAGATATTTATGCCGGCATCGAGTGGAAAGCAGGTTCTGCGGAAGCAGACAAAGTGATCGCATTTCTGCGTGATGAAATGGGCGTAAATAAAATTCGCTTTCCTGAGCAGTGTGGTATCGGTGTGAAACCCTGTTCAGAGGCCGGTACTAAACGTCTGGTGCGTGCAGCTTTTGATTATGCCATTGCAAATGATCGTGATTCAGTGACCCTGGTACACAAGGGGAACATAATGAAATTCACTGAAGGAGCTTTCAAAGACTGGGGTTATCAGTTAGCAAGTGAAGAGTACGGTGCTGAATTGATTGATGGTGGCCCATGGATGAAAATGAGCAATCCACGCACGGGTAAAACCATTATCATCAAAGACGTAATTGCTGATGCATTCCTTCAGCAGATATTACTTCGTCCGGCAGAATATGATGTTATCGCTTGTATGAATCTTAATGGTGATTATATTTCTGATGCACTGGCAGCCCAGGTGGGGGGAATAGGTATTGCTCCCGGCGCGAATATCGGTGATGAATGTGCGTTATTTGAAGCAACACACGGCACAGCGCCGAAATATGCAGGTCAGGATAAAGTCAATCCGGGTTCAGTGATTCTTTCTGCCGAGATGATGCTGCGGCATATGGGTTGGACAGAAGCCGCCGACTTAATTGTTAAAGGTATGGAAGGGGCAATTGCCGCAAAAACCGTGACCTATGACTTTGAACGTCTGATGGATGGTGCTAAGTTGCTGAAATGCTCAGAATTTGGCGACGCCATCGTTAAGCACATGTAAGTATTTTCGGTAACATATAGCCAACATAATTTGTTAATTTTATGTTGGCTTTTTGATCTCCGAATCTTTCCCCAAAACTTCCCCAAAACGCTTCCCCAAAACGCTTCCCCAAAACTGTATAGAAAAAGTACGGTTTAAACTGCGATTACCATCCACTCTTTCCCTCGATCATCGTTATATTTATCCGTCATTTTTTGCGATTTATGCCCCAGCAGTTTTTGCGTCTCCAGCCCCTGTTCCCGATACAGACGTTCAGACAGAGAACGCTGTTCATGGAACGTTGGCGCTGTTCCCTCCGGCCACGTTATGCCGCACCGGTTTCTGGCCTTTTTGAATGTGGTTGTGATGGAATTAGCCGAAACCCTATCCCCCCGAACCGCCTGTGATGTGGTGTGTCGAAAATGCACCAGATACTGGCTTAGTACCGCATCACGACATTTAGCCACGACTTCCCTCAGTGAAATATTGATCGCTCCACAGGTCAGATCCAGCGGGATAGCCAAACGTGAACCGGTTTTCTCCTGGGTAACGTGCAGCATGTCGTCCCAGATATCAGAAAACTTCATATTAGAAATGTCACCTATCCGCTGGCCAGTCACTAAAGCCAATAGCATTGCACACTGGAGGTAGGGCGGATGTTGTTCAGCGGCGGCATAAATGGTTTTCCACTCATTAAGTGACAAGCGCTGCCGTGTCACTCTGTTTCGGGGCTGTTTTGTAGCCTGTGCCGGATTGTAGCCTGGCGGTACGTGTCCGGCGTGTTGCGCCTCTTTGAAAACGTCAATGATAGCCATCCTGACGACCTGAGCCATACGGTTATGCCCCTGTGCTTTCACTGCATCAATGATTTCTGCCACTTCCAGCGCAGTAACATCTTTCAGATAAAGCATCCCTGAATGCTGGCGCAATAATTCGACAGGCTTCTTCTTTTGCTTAACTGAGTTGATTTTTATTTCGCCTGATTCAAGCCGTTCTTGCTGGATTTCAAGGTAACGATCCAGCCAGGTTGTGACGGTGATAAACTCTCTTGATTCCCGCATTCGGGCAATTTTCTCGTTAACGCTCAGGATCTGACGTGTGCGCTGTTCGGCAATGATGTCGTTTGCTTCACAGGCGACTTGCTTTGCTTCCTCTTCGTTAGTGCCTAAACTGTGGAATTTTCCGCTGATAGGGTGCTTATACTGCCAGTACACACGGCCTGTACGTTTATCAAGTTTGGCGTACAGGTTCGGGATCGTTATGTTATGGGTTCGCGGTCTTGCAGCCATCTTCGATAATCCTTCTCAATCTAGGGTTAGCGTTTGGTGCTATTTTCGGGGCTGCTAAAATGCCGGTAAAACGAGCATCACGATCAATCATCCATTCTTTACCAACCTTCACGGCTGGTGGTGCCATCATTCTGCCTTTGGCATAGTGTTTTAAAGTGCGTAGGCTAGGGGCTTTATCGCCAAACTCATCTTTAGCCCAATCTTCTAAGCTAACCATTCTGGCCATTGGTCATACCTCGATACGACCGGCCAACAGGTTAAAGCGCCGGCCGGTGTGGTTTTGATTTTTAAAAATCAGTTAGCGAACTGCGAGTGAAGGTGATCCTGTTTCAAGATGAGCACCTGGAATTTCAATACCCTCCTTGATTGCTTTTTTAATTTTGGCTTTATCCGGGGCGACAATAGTTGCCACATCGACATACTCATCGGGGATAGCGTTTTGGTTGTCGATAATCACACTGACTGAACCCGGTTTAACGGAGAAGGTATTGAAATCAGTTTTTAACGATTTCTTATCAGCGGCGATCAGACATTGCAGAGCGTATTTTTTAAGGCTGGCTGCATAGGTACTGAAGTGTTTCTCGCGTTGAGCGATTCGCTCACGCTCTGCCTTGCACGTTGCCGCCTGGCCTTCGTACTCACGCATTAATCCCATCATGCCATCAAGTTTATCGGCCAGCGCCCCCTCAAGACCCTCAAACGTATCAGCCAGCATTTCAGGCGTCAGTTCGTCAGATTCCTGGGACAGTTCGAATAATTTACGGATGTCTGCTGCCAGTGAAATTGCTGTGCTCATGATTGCGCCTCCAGTTCTGCAATGCGCTTCTCGGTCAGTTTGTGAAGACTGAGAAGACGTTTTTTCAGGTAATCGGAATGCTGGCTATCGCCCGTGCTCTCGGCACTCTTACGATGGACATCAACTTCTCTCGCCATCGTTTCATACACTTTCTTGGCTTCGTTCGGTGTAACGGCACTTTCGATGGTATTAGCGACTTTGGTGATTTTCTCGTCCAGTTCTTTACGAAGACGTACGGTATCCCCGGCTTTTTCCCCGGCATTCTCGATGGCGAATTGAGCTGCGTTTTCCTGGCGATACTGTTGATCGTCAAACAGGCCGAGAAACACATCAGCAGAGGAGCCAAGCTGAGAAAGTGCCTTTTTGGTTGCGTCTGTGAGTGATTTTTTTGGCGCTTCGCCATCGCTGATAAGGCCGTTTTTTGTGTTGTAAATATAGGGAGTGCAGCCATACGCAAAAATTTCGCCTTGTTTACCATCCAGCACGTACCACAGGCGTACTTTTGTTGTGTGGTTTACTTCGGTCAGGTAGCCACCAACCCCATTAGGGATCACTTCTTTTACGAAATTTCCATCAGCACCTTTAATTGAGCGCATAATGGGTGCGCCATTATCAAAACGCTCTTCCAAAATCTCAATTTTCCAGTTGATACCTTGGGGGCCGAGTACCTTGGTGGCTTGCATTACCATATAGGTACCGTTGATCGATGTGCCGCCACCATTCGTTGCGAATGCTTTGGTGAATCGTTCGTCGGTTCTGTGAAGTTTGCGCCATAGACTGAGGTTGTCCTGTATGTCCTGCGGTTGATCCGCAATTTCTTTTTCAACCTGTGTCGCACGTTGTTGGAAATTGTCGGCAGCAATGTCACAAGGCGCAGTAACCACCACAGGGGTAGCTTCCGGTATTTTTACTGGATCATTAGAATGCTCTGTTACTGGTTTTTCTGTTTCATTTGGAGCGCTGGTATCGTTTGCTGGTTCAGCGCTCGAACCAATCAGGCCGTCAATGCTTAATTTCCCACCACCCAAATTATGTACTTCCGTTTTTTCCCCTTCATTTGAGGTGGTTTGCTGCGTACTCTTAACTTCTTGTTGCTCGTCTCCACGGACGGGTTGGATGGTATATTCAAAAACCATACCACAGCGTTCTGTAAGGCATTTGCGAATGTATTCCTTACGTAAAGCAGCATCGGTAGCGAACGTATCGAACTTCATACCAGCGGATACCAGTTCGAAAATTGTTTCATCATCGACGTCCAGAATGTCTACGATAACCCGCAGAGACGCGCTCCACATTCGCCAGGTCTGATCCCGGCCATTGATAAGCGCACGGGCATTTTTCACGTCAGAGGCTTTGGCATCGGCGCGTTTAACGCCGTTAAGTGCCAATGCTATTACCAGATCAAGCAAGTCGTAGGTACGACGCTCGGTTGATTCCCGCTCTCCTGGTCTTGTTGCTACCCATTTTTCAGCAAACGCCTGCACATCATCGGGGTTATCATCCGGTGGCGTCCGGGCGCGGAGGGCGGTAAGCAAATTATCAACGGATGCAGGGAACATATTTTTAACGGCGGTAACGCGGCAAAGGCCATCTATCACCGCGCGAATATCTTCCGGTGCTTCTTCGTCATTCAGCATGTCGTAGGCGTTTGACAAATACTCCTGATTTACAGTTTCCGGCACTGCGCCATACATGACGATATAGGCAATTCGCACATCAGCAGGGAGACCGAAAATAACGGCAGGTTCTTTGTTATTTGGATCTTCTGTTACGATTAAATCAAAACATTTATTTTCTTCATTCCATGTGCGATTTGACATCCATTCTTCATCGAATTCATTAACAGATGGATGTTCCATTCCTTCACAATGAAGACTGATTTTAGGTTTGAAGAAGTTATTTCCTGAGTCAGGGAAACTTTCTTCTAATGCGACAGAGGCTTTCATTTCGGCCAGCTTTTCGTTTTTAGCCTCAACTGCAATAGCAAGAGCCACGGTTCCGTTGGCTAATGCTGATTTCTTTGGTATGAATCCACAAATATATAATGCCATTGGTCATTCCTCGCTTATTTATGTTCAATGCAAAGTAAGGATTGAATTTTTCCCTCAATCATCTGTACTTTTGCATGTGCATCGGAAAGTATTTTTCTTTTAGATTCCTCCAGGTGATTAATTTCCCCTTGTGTTAAATCGACAGATGGTATGTCAATTGATAAATCATGAGTTGTTAATAAAATAGTTGCTACATTGTCATTGCTTATTGGTTCATAATCTAAAACCCTGATGCTGAAATTTTCTTCCCAGGTATATTTTTGTGCTGCAATGAATAATACCTTGTTGATTGATGATGGAAGGGTTGTTTGCATGATTACCTCGTAGTGTTATACTCCCTGAGTCCAATGGTGGAAGCCATTGGTCATACCTCGCTGGAGTCGGTTTGGTCGCTGACTCCGCCGTCAACGGGACGTTAAGCCGGTAGACTGGCCCGCCTTGTGCGGGCCTTTTTGCGGCTATTCTTCCTCGCCGCCAATCGCTACGCTAATTTCGTTAGCGAGTGATAGGCCATCGTTGCCTACCTCATCACAATGTTTAACAAAGTCACTCCATTGGGAATCGATAAATTGACGTAATACAGTTGATTGAAATTCATCAAGTTCAAACATATCTTTATTCCTGTATGTGTTCGTGTTTATAAATCCTCACACATTAACGTCCATCGAAATGTAAGAGGGGTTTATTTCTGATGGATGATACTTTCTACTTCGTAACAATTGCCGTTAAAAATACGCCTCTCATAAATAACGTTTTCACACTCCTGCTTAGATTCATAAATTTCATAAACAACGTCTTTGCATTTTTCATGCGCAGGACATACGGTTACAACTAATGCGAATAATAGTTGTTGCATATATTCACCTGGTGTTTGGCGGCTTAACTTTTTTCGTCTACTACTGCGTGGTATTTCTGTTCGTCACCATCGCAGTAGTATTCATAGCCGCGTCGATTAAACAGAAAAACTAGGGCGTCGATTGGAGTATTAGCGTAATCCATTTTTCATTCCTCTCTTTATTTGGAATTTAGCTGACTGTGGGCGGTAATCATGGACTTTATGTACATAGCTATAAGAGGTCGGTTCTCCGTCACCACAACCAGCTAAATATTTTTAAATTACAGTTCTATTGCATCTTTTGGATATTTGGTTCTTTCATTTCCTTTCATAACCAACCACTTTTCTTCATCCCATATATATGAAAACTCTTCTTGATTTAGTGGGCTGGATTTTTCTTTAAAAGATACATTTTCTTCGCCACGATCTCGGCCATAATAAACGGTATAGCCATCAACTCGATTATCGAACGAATGTCCTTCTGGTTTATCACAGCTATTATCTAATATTGATATATCACCATGTGAAACCAGCTTTTCCGCTAATTCCTGAGAATTGTAATGCGCTGTCAGAATCGGGCCGTGATGTTCAGGATAGCCATCCCAGTGACAGTAGACGCAGTGATAAATGTCACCGACTTTTACATTGATATTTGATCTGGTCGCCATTGGACATTCCTCGCTTGTAACGTGATTGGTCATACCTCGCCCGTCTTTCCGGGGTGTCAGAACTTTTACCCATATCAGCCTGCTGTGCCGTGTTTCTCGCGATTCACCCGGTGTTTCATACGCTCGCCGGTAGCTACTTCGTGGGCTTTCCTTGCCTTATCGCGTTGGCTGCTTGCCGTTGATGGGGTCAATTTACAAGAGTAATTTGTTAAAATCAAGGTTAAATTCCAAGAAACTATTTATTTTTTTGGGGCGGATATAAAAAAACCGACAATTTGTCGGTTCTAATTAACTATCGATTTTTTATTTTGTTTTATTTTTCAATGCAATAAGTTCTGAGAGAAGCCTTTCATACTCTTTAACTTTTTCTTCAAATAGTCTAACCATATGATCCTTTTCTGCTTCTGGCATTTGTTCAAACAGCTCAATTAACCGCTCTTGGCGGGCATCCAAGATTTTTCCCGGAGAGCTTATTTGCAAAGCATCGGTGGTTTCATCTGCGGCCATAAAGAACCAATGCTCAGGGAGACCAGTTAAGTTCGACAACTTAGCCAGATTTTTCCCCCTGGGGGAGCTGCTTCCTTTAACCCACTGTTGAACCGCCTGTGAGGATACGCCGAGTTTTTTAGCAAGATCAGTTTGGCTCCAGCGGCGTTCATGCAGAAGCTGGTTGATTCTAAAGGATGATGTTTCTTTGGTTGTGTCTTTCATAGCGAGCATTTTACAAGAACACCTTGATTTCATCACTGTAAAAGTATCTTGATTAAATAATTATTTTCTTGTAATTTGATTGGTGTTCACCGAGAGGACTTATCAATGCAAGAACACGCAAAAACAAAAATCAGTGGGCTAGCTACCCAGACACAAATTGCTAAAAAAATAGGGGTTAAGCCACAAGCAGTTAGCCTGTGGTTTAAAAATGGTGTTCCGCCTTACAAGGTTATTCCTTTCTGCGAGGCTTTGGCGTGGGATGTTACACCGCACCAAATCGACCCTGAACTTTACCCAAATCCAACTGATGGCCTACCACCAGATCATCAGAGTACACCAGCAGGAGCATAAAAACTGACTTATGGAAATCAATCATGAAGCCATTTGCATTGAGCTACGCCGTTGGGCCAGTGCAACAAAACGGGAAACGGTAGCGGCTGAGATAACCCAGCGTTATTTCGATCTCGGCGGTGGGGATTTACCTCTGTATCCGGTAGAAGCCCCTGGAGCAACACACAACAACATGCAGAACATCTTCCGTTGGCTTGATGGCGATAGCCGGAAGGCGAGGACGAAGATTGATGAGTTGAAGCCCGCGATCCTTAAAGCACTGGAGCACCGCAGGAACGGGACGATCCAATATCAGGTAGCACAGGCGCAAAAAGAATGCGCTGAGGCGATTAGCGCGGCATTGCTGGAACTACCGGATGTTGATAAGGAAATCAGCGATGCAATTGAGGCATTGCATGTGCTGAGAAAGAGACCATCTGGCGGCATTTACTGCTGGTGACAACGAGGTATGACCAATGGCTAATTTTACGAGAGAACAGGTCGAGACGCAGATCCGCGATCACCTGGTTCGTGATGGATTCTCTGTCGATATTGCTCGTTCAGCAGCATTTCGCGGGGCAGATCATTATATGAGCAGACCCAACGCAACAATAGCAAGCTGTATTGCTATCGCTAAAACATATGCCAGACCGCTGAAACGGGTTAAAGGGAAGCAAGGTTGCAACGTCAATTCGCGCAAATAGTAACGCTGTTAGCGTTACAGAATTAAAACACTGAGGCTTCTATGGCGTCCAGTTGGATAAAAATTGAGGTGATAACTCCGGATAAACCCGAGGTGTACCAACTTGCCGAATTGTTGGACATAGATCCAGATGCTGCATTGGGCAAACTGGTGCGCCTTTGGGCATGGGCTGATCAACAAACAATTGATGGTAACGCAAAGAGTAACGCAGCAAGCGTTACCAAAAATGCCGTTGACCGGATCACATTTGTGCGTGGGTTTGCTGATGCGCTAATTCGAGTTGGATGGTTGGCGGTTGAGGGTGATACGTTAATTTTCCCTAAATTTGAACGGCATAATGGTAATTCCTCGAAAAAACGAGCACTTACAAATGACCGTGTTACAAAAATGCGCGAAATGAAACGCAATGAAAACGCAAACAGTAACGCTCTTGGCGTTACAGGAGGAGATCAAAAAGCGTTACCAGAGGAAGAGGAAGAGATAGATATAAAAGATCCCCCCTTAAATCCCCCCAAGGGGAAAATAGCCACGAAGAAATTTAATCCGCTGGAAATTGATTTACCGGACTGGCTATTCCCTGAGCTATGGGCTGAATGGGTCGAGTTTCGCAGGGCATTGCGTAAGCCGATTAAGACATCCCAGGGAGCGAACGGGGCCATTCGTGAGCTTGATAAATTCAGGGGACAAGGTATTTCGCCTGAGGTGGTCATTCGGCATAGCATCGCCAACGAATATCAAGGGTTGTATGCCCCCGGAGGACGGGTCATAGCGAATAGTGGCAGGGATGTTAATAAAATTTCATCGCCAGATGTTTCCATTCCACCTGGTTTCAGGGGGTAACTATGCGCGACATTTCGGCAGTTTTTAAAAGATTGCAGAATATCATCCCGTCAGGCGTAAGCCCCAAATTTACCAGCGCGGAAGATCTTATGGCCTGGCACCTTGAGGAAGGGCGAAAGTACAGTGAAAACCTGATGCGCGAAAATCATCGGACACGTATGGAAAAAATTTTCGGTAGATCAGGGATCCGCGAGCGTTATCAAAAATGTACGTTCAAAAATTACCATGTTGAGAATGATGGGCAAAGACGGGCGCTTACTCTGGCTAAATCGTGGTTGGCAAATTTTGGCTCTGGCTGTGTCAGCTTTGTTTTTAGTGGTTCAACAGGTACAGGAAAAAATCATTTATCGGCTGCTATCGGGAATGCACTACTGGAGCAGGAAAAAACAGTATTAATTATAACGGTGGCGGATCTCATGCTTGAGGTTCGAGCTGGTTATAAAGGTGGTAAGAGTGAAGATGAATTATTAACTGAACTATGCCGCGTTGATTTACTGGTACTTGATGAAGTTGGGGTGCAGCGTGACACAAAAAATGAATTTGTCATTTTGCATCAAATTATTGACCGGCGCACCGCCATGATGAAACCAGTAGGTGTTCTCACCAATCTTAACCATGCTGATTTATCCGGGGTGCTTGGCCCTCGCGTAATGGATCGCCTGATGATGGATGGTGGTGTTTGGCTAAATTTTAATTGGGAGAGTTATCGAAGTCGTCTGAAGAGTAAATAATGTTTTTTAATTAAATAATTATGCGAGGAATGACCAATGTCTTTAAACGTTAAATCAAACACGATGAATATTAATCGTGAGGTCTTTTGTGATTACTGCGGTGAATATGCCCGGCTGGTAACTGGTCGGAAAATATATCCACAGCGTAGAGATCTTGCTGACAAGTTTTTTTGGGAATGTGAGCCGTGCCGTGCACATGTTGGCTGTCACCGGGATAGTGATGCGCTTCCACTGGGACGCCTTGCTAACGCGGAATTACGAGCAGCAAAACGAATTGCACATGCAGCGTTTGATCCGCTGTGGAAAGAGTTTGGCATGAGGCGCGGGGATGCCTATTCGTGGCTGGCTGAACAACTTGGTATCCCCGTAGCAAAGTGCCACATCGGTATGTTTGACGTAGATCAATGCCGTCAAGTGCAGAAGGTAGCGACTGACTATAAAAATTCACTGTTGTAATCGAGGTATGACCAATGTCTTTAGAAATTAATACATTAATCAAAGAGCGTCGTCACGTTAGCGATGATGGCTGCGACTATTGTGCAACGTTTATCGATAACTGGAATGCAGCTGCGCGGGCGCGGTCAGGGGCCTGTTATCAACCACCAGTTAAACCGCCTGTGGTTTGCAGCCCGAAAACAGAAACGGGTGCTGTTGTGAAAATAGGCAACCGCAATGTCTACGGTCGCAAGGTTATTACGGGTGTTTACCAGCTTCACCATTCTGGCCGGTCAGCAGTCCAAATTGCTCACATGTTGAAAATGCCGGTTTACAGGGTTGAGCACTTACTCAAACGAGGAACCAGTGTGCGCCGCGAGATTTTCCGGCAGGTTTCGACCCAACCACTCCCGACCGAGGCTGAAATTATGCGTTGCCTCGCCGCAGAATCTAAGGCGTGAGGTAAGTATGAGTAATTTAATTTTAGGTGATGATTTTTTTGCCCCTGCACCTTCCGATCTGTTTGATAATTTAATTGGCCGATATAAATCTACCAGGGTAAAAATAGAAAGTCTTGCTGGTGTGCTTAACGGCTCAGACGGTTCAGAAGTGCTCCCTTATTTCTTGCTCGGTAATCAGGGTAGCAATGAACGTTATATCAGACCTGTAGCAGATATATTTAAACTCGAAGGGGCTATTGCTAATTTAAACGCTTCTTACTGGCAGCAGGCATTATCTCTTACTGATGTTTACGAATATATGCCGCAAAAGCGACGGGATGAGTGGAACGATCAGATACGTGAAATGAAAACGCCGGAATTTGAAGAAGAAACCGTTCGACCGACAATCATGTCACTGCTTAATTCCCGACAGAAATTCTTTAGTGAGCGCATTGACGGTATTTTCAGAGCCTTATCCGGGGAGCACGTAACCAACCGCCCGGAGGGTTTTAGTAAGAGAATGATCCTCTACGTCATAGGTAATTTTGGCCTGACGCACAGTAATGTAGGGTATCTGAACGATCTGCGTACGGTAATAGCTAAATTTATGGGACGTGACCAACCGGGCTATTCAAGCACTGACCCGATAATTAAAGCCGCTTACAGGAAAACAGGGCAATGGCTAACGATTGACGGCGGCGCTTTGCGTATTCGTTGTTACCTCAAAGGCACTGCTCATCTTGAGGTGCATCCTGATATGGCGTGGCGTCTTAATTGTGTGCTTGCCAGCCTGTACCCGGCTGCTATCCCCGCTGAATTTCGCCAGAAACCAAAAAAGCGATTAAAAGAGTTCACGTTGATGGAGCGCCCGTTACCGTTCGCCGTTATCAACATACTCGTAGGAATGAAAAAAGAGCGTATTGCATGGATGGATAGCTCTGGCCAACGGCGTGAAGGTGTTACCGATAATCCGCATAGCAGGTGTCTGGATTATTCCCACCGTGATAATGCCGTTCAGAGCGAAGTTGAAAAGGTGCTGGCATTTATAGGTGGTGTCAAAATGTCGAAGAATGGACACTTCTGGTTCGAATTCGACTACGACCCCGATGATGTTATTTCCGAGATTGTCGCTTCTGGTTGTATTCCTGAGCATAAATCACACCAGTTTTACCCAACACCCGATCATCTGGCGCAGCGTTGCATAGATTTGGCAGGGATAGAACCTCACCACTCTTGCCTGGAACCGAGCGCCGGGCATGGTGCTATTGCTGATCTCCTTACCGAGGGGAAAACAACGTGCGTAGAAATATCCCCCCTGAATTGCAAGGTGCTGGAAAGCAAAGGGCACCGGGTATTTAACGCTGATTTTCTTAAATGGTCGGAGCAGGGTGGTTGTTTTGATCGGATAGTGATGAACCCTCCGTTCAGCGAAGGGCGGGCATTGGCGCATCTGAACGCGGCAGCATCGCTAACCAAAACCGGTAGTAGGCTGGTGGCGATCCTGCCTCCGAGCATGAAAAGTAAGGATCTGTTGCCCGGATGGAGCATTGACTGGTCGGAAATCATCACCAATGAGTTCGCCAATACCAGCGTTTCAGTAGTGATTTTGACGGCAGAAAGAGAGGTATGACCAGATGAACACATATTTTATCGACGGCCTACGCGAAACCGAAGGAGACGGCATCTTTAGCGTTGACGACGACGAGGCCGAATTCTGGACGGTGTACCGCCGCGACCACGATGGTTGCGGCATGGCGATGTTCGACCTGATCTTCAAGGAGGAAGCCGAGAAGTTGGTTCAAGTGTTGGAAGAACGCGATGCGCTGCTGGCAGCACAGCAGCGATTATTACAGCCAGTGGATGAATTGGTTATGCAAATACGCCGATTAGTCCAAGCCTTAAAAAAGGCCAACCCAGACTGTAAGTTACCGCAACAGGTCACTGACTACATGAGGCGCAAAGGTTTTTTCAAAGTCACTGATGCGCTTAGGTGACCACCGTTGACGGTGATCCAAACTACTTATCTTATTCTGAAAAACCTTTTTGCGGCAAAGGATTATCTCGTTAACAATGAGGTAGCGCGCAGGCATGGAAGCCAAAACAAGGATCGGCCCCCGCAAGGGGAGATTCAACCGCAAGAGGTTGCTATTATGGATAAATATTTGTATGAGTTGCCGATAAAGTTATCAGCAAAAGGTTGTACGTTGGTTTACACCGATAACGGGGTGGTAACCGCTGCTGTGGTGAAACGTCCCGATCAGTATGTGGCAACGGTTGATGAGTTTTTTGAACTGGCTAAAGCAGCATGTTTTCCCGTAGATCCACCAGCAGAAGAGTAGAGCACCACCCGTAATAGCGCTATACTATGTTCGCCAGCCTGAACAACTGGCAACCCTGAATCAGCACTGTTGTGCCATCAACCCGAGAGGCGAAGATGGCACAGTTAGCATTTATCAAATCAAGCAACACAACACTGATACCGGCATCGCCCGATACCGGCGATTTTTTGCATCATAAAATCAAGATCGGCGCGGTGTTACACGCAGACTTTAAAAAAGTACGCAACCCCAAATTTCACCGTCTTTACTTTTCACTTCTCAATCTTGGCTTCGAATACTGGACACCGACTGGCGGCACAATTTCCCCCGACGAGAAAAGCCTGATCCGTGGTTATTCGAGATACCTGATCAATCTGGTAGCACACGATAGCATCATTCTTGAATGCGAAACTGATTATCTAAAATCAGTTATGGAGCAGCGGGCTGATCGCGTGACCCTGCTTAAATCGTTTGATGCCTTTCGACGCTGGACGACAATTCAGGCAGGTTACTTCCAACTTTTGCAAATGCCTGATGGCGCAATCATCAAGGAACCCAAGTCGATCTCGTTTGCGAATATGGATGATACGGAATTCGCTGAACTCTACAAAGCCACGCTAAACGTGCTCTGGCATTTCATCCTCAATAAAACATTCAGCACTCCGGCTGCGGCGGAGAATGCCGCCAGCCAGTTGTTGAGTTATACGTGAGGTGGGCTATGGCTGATTTTGGTGGAAGTAACACTCCGGTTGATATTAAGGATTTGTGGCGGACTCCGGCTGAATTATTTGCTGCCATCGATGGAGAATTCAACTTTGTCGGAGATGTTGCAGCCAGTGATGATAATCATCTTCATAAACGTTACCTGACCAGTGAGGACGATGCTCTATCACTGGAATGGGGTGAACTATTTCCGGCAGGATATGTTTTCTGCAACCCTCCCTATAGCGACATTACACCGTGGGTACAAAAGGCCCAGGAAGCCGTAAAAAGTGCCATTGGCGTAGTGATGCTGGTTCCGGCTGATACCTCAGTAGGTTGGTTCCGCATAGCATTAACCGATGTCAGCGAGATCCGGTTTATTACCGGGGGCAGAATTTCTTTTGTCCGCGCTGATACCTGTCAGGTGGTCAATGGCAATAACAAAGGATCGATGCTGCTTGTGTGGCATCCAGCGCGGTGTGTTGCTGCAATCACAAAATATATTGATCGTGACGAGTTAATGCAGCGTGGAAGGGGCTTCATCGAACAGAAAGAACTGTGTGGGGTGGCAGTATGAAAAACGAACCCTGCATTTTCTGCGGTGCACCGTCCACGTTACTTTGCGACGGACATCTCGGTTATCCCCCGCATAAATCAGAACCGGAGTTGATCTCCCCCTTTGAACCCTATACCTGCGATGCTCCGGTGTGTTCTGGCTGTGCCACAAACGCCGGGCGTTACCACATCTGTATACGTGGTCATAAACGCGGTTGCATCCACGACACGACTGATTATTGCCCTGCATGTGCCGTGTTACCGCGTACCAACCGCCGCATTATTCACACGCCAGAGCAGGCTGGCACAATCCGTGCCGCTCATTGGCTGAGTGCCCCGACTGAGTACCAGAAACGCCAGCGAATTATCCAGGGGGGAGGTCAGCAATGTCTCGAACTGTGAATTTTCGGAAGGAAGCCCGTGGGCGTGAATGCCAGATTCGGATCCCTGGGGTCTGTAATGGCAACCCGGAAACCGTAGTGCTAACCCATTTCAGACTTGCGGGGACGTGCGGTACCGGGATCAAGCCGCCAGATATACAGGCTGCATGGGGCTGTAGCGGGTGCCATGACGAATGTGATCGCCGCACACACTATATCGATAACGAAGCTGCTCGTCTGTTTCATGCCGAGGGCGTGATGCGTACGCAATATATTCTCATTGCTGAGGGAAAACTATGAGGCTCAAATATGCACTGACAATCGCGGATCCCAAATCAGCCCAAATTGTGGCATATCAGGTCCGATCAACCGGCAACAGCCATTTATCCAAAGTTGATGTGATGACGGCACTGGGTATGACTCAGGCAAGGCACCGGGGAGGGCTATGTTTGCTGTACGCAAAATATACGAAAGATGCTGATGCCGGTCGCACCGCATTGATCGAACTGACCAAATACGCCCGGACTCAGGCACGGAAGTATGTTGGAAAAATTCCCGGCAGGCGTGGCGCTATTGCGATTCGCACACTAGCTATGTTGGCGCTGGAAGAATACTGTCGAACCGCCGATACTCCTGGTGCCAAGTGTCGCTGTGGTGGCAGTGGTGAAGTTTGTGACCGGAAAGAAACTGATCGCACGGGAAGATTGGTTATTATCCCCTGTAAGAAATGCCACGGTACCGGATTAAGGCCAATATCCCAAACACGGGCGCACCACGCTATCGTAGCGCTGATTCCCGGCGTATCCAGGGCAACCTGGTACAGAGTATGGTCGCGCTTTTACGAAGCGTTACTGGCGTGGTGCTATTCGCAGGAATCAATCGCAGAATCGGAGTATCAGCACATCACCGGGATGTCTGAATTGAATAAAGAAATCATTGCAAAGTGAGACAATTTGCCCTAAATTGACACCCATAGTGGGAGATTAATACTCTCAACACTGCATACATTCTAGAACCCGCCAAATTTCAGGCGGGTTTTTGCTATCTGAGCCTCGGTGTTTTCCGGGGCTTTATTATTTTTGGATCAAGCTACTACACAGAGGCTTCGCTGCGGCGAGGCCTTTTTTATTTTAACGGAGCCACCCATGCGGGAGGTGGAGATGATCAGAATGGATAAATACAGCTCCCAGCTTTCGTATTGGGTTGCATCAATCCTGACCGCTGCTGGGGCATTGACGTTACAGGATTGGGCTGTGCTGGTGGGGATTATCGTTGCGATAGGCACCTTTGGTGTCAACTGGTACTACAAACGCAAACTGGTTAATAAGTTAACGGCGGTTGGCTATGACAAAGAGCGGGCGAAAGCCGCTTACCGCGCTATGAACGAATGAGGATGTTATGTCAGCAAAAATAAAAACGGGTATTGCTGGTGGCATTTGTTCAGTGGCGGTAATCATCGGCCTGGTACTGGATAATGGTCATGTTCGCACCAATCAGCGGGGGCTGGAGCTTATCGGTAATGCAGAGGGTTGTCGGAGAGATCCATATAACTGTCCAGCCGGTATTTTGACCGATGGTATTGGCAATACGCATGGTGTAAAGCCCGGCAATCGAAAAACAGATGAACAAATTGCTGTCGATTGGGAGAAAAATATTCTCAATGCCGAGCAGTGCGTAAATCGTTATGCCAACGGTGCCAACTTACCGGATAACACCTTTTCTTCTGCGGTAGAAATCACCTTTAACGTTGGTTGTCCGACGATGAAGAAATCCACCATGTTCCGTTTATTCCGGCAGGGAGAGTTGGATGCAGCGTGTAATGAACTACCGCGCTGGGTTTATGCCAATGGAACAAAATTAAACGGACTGGTTACTCGCCGTGCTGAATCGAAAGCTCTTTGCATGGATGGTCTGAAATGAGTATCGCGTCCAGATGGAAAAATATTGCGACAGGACTGACGGTGGCCGGAGTTATTGTTTTGGCGGCGATGGTGTCTCACTACCGCAATAATTACTACCAGGCGCTAAACAAGCAGCGTGAGTTTGCACAACTGGCAGAGACCAGGCTGGACACGATCAATAACATGCAACGTCAACAGCGCGAAGTTGCAGATCTTGATGCCAAATACACCAGGGAATTGACCAATGCCAGACTTGAAAATGATCGTCTTCGTGACGATGTTGCCGCTGGTCGTCGCCAGTTGCGCATCAAAGGCACCTGTAAACTGTCCGAAACCACCGCCAGTTCCGGCATGGGTAATGGAAGCACCATCAAGGTCAGCAGAGAAGCTGGATCAACTGTTTTCGATATCAGGTCAGGAATAATCAGCGATCAGCAGAAATTGAAATTTTTACAGGAGTATGTAAAAACGCAGTGCCATTAATTTGCATTACAGGTGGTCTTTGCGAGGGCCATCGATAATGCGTAAGCAAAATCACCGGCAGATCCTGCCCGGTCACCCTGACCGTTATCTGCTGATGGTTTTTATTTTGTTCTAAATATCTATGTTGATCATCAAGAGACCAGCATAAACGATCTGTATTCGTAGATGGAGGTTGGCGGTTTTCCCGAGGAGATATTCCAGAGGTCAGCAGAAAATTCTAAGGAAGGTGGGCGACCACCGGTAGTTGGAGCTACCGGCAGTCATTCATACCCACAAGCTGTCATGATGAGTACGAACCTAGGCCCACTTGCTTGTACAAGCCGGGTCATAATATTGGATCAACCCACATGACCAAAGTAAAAAATCAATCAACCCTTGCGATTGTTTATAAATCGCTCAACTCACTGATTGCCTATGCCAGAAATGCCCGGACGCACTCCGATGAACAGGTGAGCCAGATTGTCGCCAGTATCAATGAGTACGGCTGGACGAATCCGGTGCTGATTGACGAGAACGAAGAAGTGATCGCCGGTCATGGCAGGTTGCTGGCAGCCGAGCAGCTTTTTGTTGATGAAGTGCCAACGATCACCCTGTCCGGGCTAAGTGAACAGCAGAAAAAAGCATATCGCCTGGCTGACAACAAATTACCGTTAAACGCCGGGTGGGATGATGAACTATTAAAGCTGGAGTTAAGCGATTTGCTGGATAGCGGCTTTGACATTGATCTCACGGGGTTCAGTCAGTCTGAGATCGACGAGCTTTTCAATGTTGATGACAATCTGCTATCTGGCGAGTCGAAGGCGGGAAACCTGACCGAAAAATTTCTTGTGCCACCGTTTTCGGTGCTCAATGCCCGCGAGGGCTGGTGGCAGGAACGTAAGCGAAGCTGGATCTCCCTTGGCATACAGTCAGAATCGGGGCGTGATAGCGAACTACTGTTCAATAAATCTTCACAAAGCGGTGCGGTTTACGATAAGAAAAATACGTATGAGGCAAAGATTGGCAGAACGGTAAGCTGGGATGAGTTTTTCCAGGCTCACCCTGATCTGCAAACGTTGCCAACAACGAGTATTTTCGACCCGGTAATTTGTGAACTGGCTTATCGCTGGTTTTCTCCTGATTGCGGGGTGGTGATCGATCCGTTTGCTGGTGGATCTGTGCGGGGTGTTGTCGCTGCGAAACTTGGGCGTCAGTATCTTGGCTGCGACCTGAGAAGCGAACAGGTTGAAGCGAATCGTCAGCAGTGGGGGCAGATTGATACTGATGGTGGCGTTGCACCTCACTGGCATTGCGGTGACAGTCGTAACATACACCAGCACTTCCATGGGGCGCAGGCTGATTTTCTGTTTAGCTGCCCGCCCTATGCTGATCTTGAGGTTTATTCTGACGACCCTGCTGATATTTCGACGCTGGATTACCCTGAGTTTGTCAGCGCCTACCGGCAAATCATCAAAAATGCGTTATCCCTGCTCAAAAATGACCGGTTCGCATGTTTTGTGGTAGGGGAAGTACGCGATGCGAAAGGCATCTACCGCAATTTCGTCAGTGATACGGTATCGGCATTTTGTGATGCAGGTGCGGCCTATTACAACGAGGCGATCCTTGTAACCCAGGCGGGTAGTTTGCCTGTTCGGGCCGGTAAGATGTTTTCTGCCAGCCGCAAACTTGGCAAGACCCACCAAAATGTACTGGTGTTTGTTAAAGGCGATCCCCGTAAAGCGGTAGAAGCCTGTGGTGAAGTCGATGTCACCGATATTTTCCCTGACGAGTCAGATTAAAGACGATATTTCGCTTTTAAAGCGTCAACACCAGCAGCAATCAATAATGCCGGATCTCTTCCCATCTGTATTTGAAACTCTGGACGCAGCACGGCTTCTTTGGCCCGTGTGATGGTTCGTGCTTCATTACCCAGGCGGGGAAAACTTCCGGCAAGTTTGATAGCCGCTTCCCACTCGTTTTTACTGGCCAGTTCCCTGAGAACGTCGATTTTCTTTTTCATGGCGTTTTCCTCCGTGCTCTGGACGATAGCGGAGTCACCGCCCCCGTTCGAGGGGATGCGGGGAAAATATGCAGACTTTACCAATAGTGAAAATCGAGGCGTTGGCCGCACGCCGCCTGAACGAGCAGCAGATTGCTGATGTGCTGGATATTTCGCTGGATGAACTGAAACAAGATAGAGGGCAAATATCCTTGTTCAGAGAGGCGATAAGGAAGGGACGGGCAAAGGGAGAGGCCGAATTACGTGGCGCGTTATACAAGCGGGCCAGAAACGGTGACATACAGGCTTACAGCGAATTGCTGAGGCGGGAGAAACAACAGGACAGTGATTGATGAGCAAGCCGGATGAGAAAGCAATCGAGCGTGATTTCTGTGCTGGTGTGCTTTCCCTCCAGGCTGTGGCGGATAAGTACGGAATCACGATAAAAGCCCTGCGCTATATGGCCGGTAAAAAGGGCTGGGTAAGGGCGAAAGGGGCAGGGGCAAAAGCAGGGCAAAAAAACGGGGCAAAAATAGTTATGCCCCAAAGAAAATCAGCCCCAAAACAATCACAGAATACGGATGAACGGTCACCTAAAGGTGAGCAAGTTTCAACCGCTGGAATAATGCACCATGACGATATCGATCTGGCGCTTGATCCTGATGAGTTCGGGTTAACCGAGAAAGAGGCGCTCTTTGCCTGGGGCTGTGTCAAGACCAACAGCAGGATTGGGGGATACCGATTTGCCGGGTATAGCGACACGAATAAAAACACTGCGTATGTTGAAGCAAGCCGACTGTACAGAAAACCTAAGATTTCCCGCGCTATCCGTGAACTAAAACACAGGATGAGAAAGCGTTATACCGCTGACATGGATGAAATTATCGATCAGTTAGTGGCGATTACTAAAGCCGACCCTAACGAGCTGACGCAATACCGCCGCGTGAATTGCCGCTACTGCTGGGGCGATAACCATCTGTATCAGTGGCGTGATATTCAGGAATTTGACCGTGCTGCTGAAAAAAACATGAAGGATGGAAAGGCCGAACCAGAGTATGGCGGGCTGGGTTTTATCGAGAATGCTGACCCAAACCCTGATTGTCCAAGATGCTACGGCGAAGGTAGCGGCAATTTTTTTATTTCTGACACTCGCGATCTTGATGGGCCAGGTCGTCAATTCCTGCTTGGTGTGAAGCAAACCAAGAATGGTATAGAAGTGATCACCGAAGATAAAAAAGCGGCGCGGCAAATGCTTATTCAGTTGATCACAAAACTTGGTTTGAACAACCAGGACGACAATACCCCGAAAGGGATGGGATATTTTTATGCCGACCTTGGAAAAGCCAAGCCTCAATCCGGCACTGAGGCCGTTCTGGACGACGAAAGCGAGGAATAAGGTTCTTTACGGTGGTCGCACTTCTTCTAAATCCTGGGATGCTGCCGGGTTCGCTATATTTCTGGCTGATAATTACCGCCTGCGTTTCCTGTGTACTCGTCAGATCCAGAATAAAATTGAAGAATCTGTATATGCCCTGCTGAAAATTCAGATAGAGCGTTTTAGCTTACGCCATCGCTTTCGCGTTCTGGAAAATAAAATCGTCAACCGATTCACTGGCAGTGAGTTTATTTTCTATGGCTTATGGCGACATATCAGTGAAATAAAGTCTCTGGAATCGGTAGATGTGCTTTGGAACGAAGAAGCCCACGCGATGACGCCCGCACAATGGGAGGTTTTAGAGCCCACCATTCGTAAAGAGGGATCAGAATGTTGGTTTATTTTCAACCCAGGTCTGGTGACTGATTTTGTCTGGCGACATTTCGTGGTTAATCCACCGGAAGATACTCTGGTACGGAAAATAAATTTCGAAGAAAACCCGTTTCTCAGCGAAACGATTAAAAAGGTTATCGCAGCAGCTAAAGCGCGTGATGAAGATGCCTTTGAACATGTGTATCTCGGTGTGCCCCGTATGGATGATGATGCGGCGGTGATCAAACTGTCGTGGATTGAGGCCGCGATTGACGCGCACAAGGTGCTGGGCTTCGCGCCAGCCGGTAAGCACCGTGTTGGTTTCGATATTGCTGATGATGGTGCTGATAAGTGTGCCAACGTGTATGCGCATGGCTCAGTGGCATTGTGGGCCGATGAGTGGAAAGGGAAGGAAGACGAATTATTAAAAAGCTGCTCCAGAACCTGGCAGGTGGCGAGAAAATACGATGCGGAAATTACTTACGATAGCATTGGTGTTGGTGCCAGTGCCGGAGCAAAGTTTGCTGAGTTGAATTCCGAGCATAAAGCGAAAGTTATTTATCATAAATTTAACGCTGGTGATGCGGTGCATGAACCGGATCGTGAGTATCAGCCAAAGATAAAGAACAAAGACTTTTTTCTCAATTTGAAAGCACAATCATGGTGGTTGGTGGCTGACCGATTTCCGCAATACTTACAATGCGGTGAATGCAGTTAAGCGAGGCGAGAAAGGCGAAAGCTTTACTGACGATGAATTGATCAGCATTTCCTCTGGCTGCCCATTTCTTGAACAGCTTAAATTTGAGTTGTCAACGCCAAAGCGTGATTTTGATAATAACGGACGTGTGAAGGTGGAAAGCAAAAAAGATTTGGCGAAGCGTGATGTGCCATCTCCGAATATTGCCGATGCCTTTATAGAAGCGTTTGCGCCAGTGAAGCGTGGCGGATTCTTTACAACCAAGAGGTAACTATGTGGCCGTTTAAGAGGCGTAAAAATCAGGTAGCGCCGGTTAAACGGTCGGCGTTCACTACTCAGATTTACCCCGCACTGGCGCGTTCGGAGGGATTTAACGGTCTGGACTTACCGCAACCTGTTATTAGCGGTGTGGCGATGGACTCCATCGATGGTTCCGTGCCTGCATTCAAGGGTGGGAATGTTTACGGTGTTCCCGAAGCACAGGCTATGTGGTACGCCAGTCAGGGCTTTATCGGCAACAATATGTGCGCGGTCATAGCCAAACACTGGCTGGTGGATAAGGCGTGTAACATGCCTGCGCGCGATGCTATCCGGCAGGGCTATGACATCGACTGTGATAAGCGTCTGAAAGACTTTATGACCAACCGCAGGCAAAAATTGTACATCAATGCGGCTATGCGCGAGTTAGTGCATTTTGGTCGTGTATTTGGTGGTCGTCTGGCGTTGTTTGTCGTTGAAACTTCAAACCCCAAAGAGTGGTATGAAAACCCCTTTAACATCGATGGCGTGGTCAGAGGTAGTTACAAGGGTATCAAGCAGATCGACCCGCAGTGGGTGACGCCTGAACTGACGGAGGCCAATCTGCAAGATCCGGCAGGGCTGGATTTTTACGAACCCACGTATTACGTGATTGCCGGTCGCCGGTACCATAAATCGCATTTTGTTAAATTCGTGCCCTTCCCGGTACCGAATGTACTCAAGCCTACCTACAACTATTTTGGCGTATCCGTGCCTGAGCGCATCTACGAGCGCGTTTACGCCTCAGAGCGTACAGCTAACGAAGCACCTGAACTGGCGATGACCAAGCGTTTGTTGACGATGGGTATCAGCGATCTGGAAAGCGCAGATAAAGCGACCGTCAGCGAGAATATGTCCTATTTCATTGAAATGCGTGACAACTACGGCGTTCACGTTACCGGCAGTACCGATACCGTGCAGCAGTTTGATACCTCACTGGCCGATCTCGACGCTACCATTATGACGCAATATCAACTGGTCGCGGCTGGCGCGAATGTTCCGGCCACAAAACTTCTTGGCACTACACCGAAAGGCTTTAACGCCACGGGGGAGTATGAAAGCCAGCTATCGCGAGGAACTGGAGAGTATTCAGTCGAATGACCTGGAGGAAATGCTTCAGCGTCACTTTGAGTTACGCCTGAAAAATACCGGAATTGCAGCCGATGAGTTCAGTATCAACTGGAAACCGCTTGATAGCCCGACCGCAGCAGAATATGCCGATATTGAACTGAAGCAGGCACAAACAGCCTCTGCATATGCTACAGCCGGAGCCATTGACGGCTACGACATTCGTAAAAAGCTGGCGGCAGATAAAGAGTCGAGTTACTACGGACTGGACATGACCGATGAAGAAGAAAATCAGATTCCGGGAGAAGCGGGCGCGGTGGGCGGCATCCCGTCAGGCGGTAATGAAGGGGAAACCGCTGGTGTATCCAGCGGCTCCGGCAACACGCTACAGCCAGGCTATGTCGCAACTGGTGCGACAGATGATAGCTGACTATCAGGCAACCTTTACCCAACTGAACGATGACTTTGCGCCAGTTGGTATGGATGCCAGCGTTGCCAGCCAGACCCGTATCTGGCTGAACCGCCTGAAACGTAAATGGGACGGTATTTTCAACAAAAAAGCGGCAGAAATAGCGGATAAGTTTGTTTCCCAGACCGATCTGGCGGCACAACGTAATCTGGACGATTCACTAAAAACGCTATCCGGGGGTTGACAATAAAAACGCCTGATATGCCGGGTGAGATGAAAGAGCGTCTTACCGCTGCCACCGCTGAGAACGTCGCGCTGATTAAAACCATTCCTGAACAGTTTCATCGCAGGATTGAAGGCGCTGCGCTGCGATCGGTCAGCTACCCAGGCGAGGGAGCCAAAACCCTTCTCGATGAAATCAGGCAAACCGGGACGGTGACAGAAAAACGGGCGCAGTTTATTGCGGTGGATCAGAGCCGGAAAATCACCACCGCATCTAACTATGAACGGATGAAATCAGCCGGTATCCGTAAAGCGGTCTGGCATCACTCAGCAGGTAGCGCTGAACCCAGGGAACTGCATCTCAGGTTAGACGGCCAGACGTTCGATCTGGATAACCCTCCTGTTATTGATGAAAAAACCGGTCAGCGTGGCCTGCCCGGTACTTTGCCCAACTGCAAATGCTTCTGGACGCCGGTTGTGGATTTTGGTGACACCTCATGAACGAAACTAAACGAACGTATGACCTCAATGGCTGGCTGGAAGTAAAAGACAACCCCATCTCAAAAGTTGGGGTTTTTGATTATCTGGGGGCTGAGATTAATGCCCCTGATCCCAGCCGTATCTATCGCGTATATCGACCGGAGGAGGAGCTACGGAGCGAAGAAACAATTAACTCTTTCCGGCTGATGCCTTTCATTGATGAGCACGAAATGCTGGGTAAAGACGCCACACCTGCTGAGAAAAAAGGGATACAGGGCGTCATTGGTGAAAATATCTGGTTCGATTACCCCTACTTACGGGGAAACATCAAAATTCTATCAACTCCGCACTGAGCAATATCAGCAGCGGAAAAATAGATTTATCGCCCGGCTATCGATGCCGCTATGACTTCACCCCCGGCAATTTCAACGGCCAGCCCTATGACGCTGTTCAGCGGCATATCAGAGCAAACCACCTTGCGCTGGTGGACGAGGGCGAACCGGCCCCGATGTCTCCGTGCAGGATCACGTTATAACCATAGATACCAAGGAACTCATTCGCATGAATCCAGATGATGACAAAAACAAGCCCACAACTGATGACGGTGGTTTTACCCCGAACAGGTTGAGCAAATCAAACAGATTGTTGTGGCAGCGCTGGCGGCGGGTAAGCCAACTACGGACGATCCCGATCCGACTGCACCCGCAGACCCTGCTGACCCCGTTGATCCGGCAGCAGCCGCCGAAGGAGCAGCAGCGGCAGAAGAAGGCGCGGAGGCGGCGGTAGAAGCAGCGGAGGCAGCATCGGAGGCAGCAGAAACCGGGGAGCCTACCGCTATCGAAAACGCTGAAACGGCTATCGAGTCGGCAGAATCGGCTATCGAAGAGGCGAAAGAGCATCTCGACCAGGCTACCACTGACAGTCTCAGTCGTCGGCTTAAACGCCTGCGCAGAAGTATTGGCACGGTTGACACCATCGCCGCGCTAAAGCGTAAGGTGGCAAAGCTGGAGAAAAGTAAACCGACAATGGATACCGGCGCATTGCTGAGACAAATCGGTGCCCGTGATGAACTGGCGCGGAAGTTAACGCCATTTGTTGGTGTGTTCGATCATGCGCCCATGACTGCGCAACAGGTCGCAGAGTATGGCGTTGGAAAGCTGGGTATCCAGTGTGGTAAAGGCACTGAGGCTATTGCGCTTGATGCGTGGATGCAGGGGCGCGTACCGGATTCCCAAAAGCCGTCTGTTGCTATGGATAAGGCCGTCAGCAACCAGTCAATTTTAGATAAATGGGGCGATAAATAATGGCAATCCCGAAATCTGTAGCAAACGGCATGATCTCCGGCGTAGTCGGTGAAGTCAGCCACTTTGGCCCACTTCGCGCCACCAGTGCCGTTCTTGACTCAGCCGACGAAAAAAGAATCTGTTTGGTCTGGCCTATACCTACAAAGATGCCAGTGTTGAATCTGTGCAGCCAGGCGGTAATGGGGCGTTTGCGGGGATCATGATTAACCCGAAAGCGTATCGTATTGAGACAGAATATGCCCGCAACGGAACTCAGGGTGAGTTTCTCACTATGGGTGAGGTTTAACGTCGAAGCTTGACCGAATCTGCTGGCGCAGTTAACATGCCGGTGGTGTTTAACGGGCTGACGGTGAACTGACCGCTCAAAGTCAAACTGGACGCCGGGGATAAAGTGATTGGCTTTGTGTCACGCCACGTTGGCTTCTGCTGAAACCCCTCATCTCTGTCTTGTTACGCCTGACCGAGATCCCGTACCCAACCCCTGCACCAACTGGAGGTGCCTGATATGGCCCTGAGTAAAGAAAAATTTTATATGTCGGGCCGTGAGATCCGCAGACGCGGGCCGCTGAATATTAAGCCCGATCAGAAGTGGACGTACAACGAACTGGGGCAACTTGGCTTCGGTGGTCTGGCGGCGATGGACTCCGCGTTAACCGGCCCTGCGGTAAGCGGTGGTCTTATCCATCGTGAAATGCTGCAACATGTTTTACCGGGTCTTATCCGCACGGCGACCCGTGTTCGTGTTCTGGATGAAATTACAGGGGTAATGAACGCGGGTGAGTGGCACGATGAAGAGATCATCCTGAACGTGGCAACGCCGGTAGGCAAACCTGAATTGTACGGTGACCATACCAATATCCCGCTGGCTTCCTATGCACAGGATCAGGAACGTCGGGGTATTGTGCGTTTTGAGCAAGGTTTTCAGGTCGGTAAGCTGGAGGAGGCTCGCCAGTCGGCGGCGGGTTTTGAGGCGGCAGCAGAAAAACGCGTTGCTGCTACTGAGTCACTGGAGCAGGGGCGTGAGCGAGTCGGCTATCAGGGATTTAACAGCCCGACCACCCGTGTTTTTGGGCTGTTAAACGATCCGAACCTCCCGGCTTATGAAACTGCAACAAAGCCCTGGCTGACGGCCACGTTCGACGAGATCACGAAGGACATTACCGATATGTTCTCACGTCTCGAAACGAACTCTGGTGGCATCATCCGCGACGATATGCCTATCACGCTGACGCTTCCGCTGGGGTTCCGTTCGGCGTTAGGTAAAGCGAACCCGGTCGCCAAAGGTGAAACCGTCAAAGAGTGGATCAACAACAACTATCCCAATATGCGGCAGGTCTTTTCACCCGAATTCAAAGGTGCGAATGGCGGGGCAAATATTGCCTATATGTTTGCCGATAGTGTGGATGATGGTTCTACCGCAACCAGTGCAACAATTTTGCAGGTTGTGCCGGTGAAATACCAGTTGCTGGGGTCTGAGAATCAGATCAAGGGCTATCTGGAAGATGCCACCAACGCCACTGCTGGTGTCATTGTCACCCGCCCCTGGGCGATCACCCGCCTGACCGGTCTTTGATAACAGCCCTCAATTTGAGGGCTTAATCTGTAAGGATTCCCCATGTCTATCTACGTTTATTCCACTCTTTCCAATGACCAGAATTACGCACTGGAAGCGGGTGGAACGGTATTTATTGCCGGAAAAGCCAATATCATGACCAGGCAAATGTACACCCCGCGTGGTCGTGTTACCGATATTACCGACGAGCAGTACGTGCTACTTAGAAAGAATCATGTTTTTCAGCTACATGAAAAAAACGGTTTTATCGCGGTTGAGGAAAGAAAAGCCGATCCCGAAAAAGTGGCGACCAATATGGAAGCCAGCGACCAGTCAGCGCCAGATACGCCTGAATCTCTTGAAGCCGAAAATAAAGAGGTTCCGAAAAACAACAAAAAAGGTAAATGATGATGGATGCTGGCACCTTTCCCCTCGAAGCATTTCGTGTTCTTTACCCGCAGTTTAACGATGTGCCTGCTGATGACCTTTTTATTATTGCAAAATCAGCAACCTGTTATTTCTCGGAATGTCAGGAGATCTGCACCAGTGAACTGTGGATGCTGGTGGTTGCACATATGTTGATGCTGCGCCAGATGGCGGCGAAAGGAGAATCCCCTTCAGGGGCGGTGACCAGCGCCACGATCGATAAAGTGAGCGTATCATTTGCTGCCCCGCCGACGAGTTCAAACTGGTCACACTGGTACAACCTGACGCCATTCGGCCAGCAATATCTGGCGCTGATTAAACGCTGTAGTGTACCGCGCTATATCGGCGGAATGGGAGAACGAGCCGCGTTTCGTAGCGTGGGTGGCCGGTTCCCGATGCGCGGGAGGCTAAGACGATGAGTAATTTTGCCAGGCTGAAAGCGGTCTACGATGAACTGAACAAAAAGCAGTTGAAGATCGGATTTTTTGAGCACAGTAAATACCCGGACGGTACGCCGATTGCTTATGTCGCGGCGATTCAGGAACTTGGGTATCCGGCTGGCGGTATCCCGCCCCGGCCTTTCCTGCGCCCGGCGATGGCAGAGAATGCCGCTGGTTACAAAAATCTCATCTCGCAAGCCGTTAACGCTTCTGTCGCCGGGAATATCACGCTTATCGGTGGGTTGAATCAGATCGGAGCCAAAGCTGCGGGGGATGTACAGAATGCCATCCGTACCCTGACAACGCCTCCGCTGGATACATCCACCATCCGGGGCAGAGCCAGAAGACACAGCAAAGGTAAAGCCTCAACAAAACCGCTGGTGGATACCGGACAGATGTTGCAGGCGGTCACTTATGCAGTGGAGGAAAAAATATGACAGATGAAGAAATCAGCGATTTTATGCTGTTGTCACCGGCTGTAGCGCTTGTGGATTTTGTTCAAAATAAAGAAGGTTTTCGTCAGATAGCGCACCGCGTGAGAGAGCTTTCCAGCGTTCCAGAACTTGAGCGTATTGACGCTTTTTCAATGGCATGCTTAGTAATGGGTGTGGAGAAAAATCAGGGTTTGAGTTAGTAAACATCCTCAATGATTCTTCTGCTCGTTCAAGTTTTAACATTACTCCCGACAGCCTCCGGTCAAGGATGGTTTTGGTGCAAATTACGGCACCGAAGCCAGCATAGCCCGTTCGATACAGGTATTTTTCTATTATGGGTTCGAAAGCATCCAGGTCATCAGGAGGTTGCTCACCCAGGCACATCAAAATAATAAACAGATATTCATCGATTCTCAGGCTGTGTGGAATGCTGCGCAGAAATTCAGTTAGCGCCACGCGGGGATCTTCATGATTCAACGTAGTTACCTCCTTATGCAAATTAACTTGTAAATATATCTCTTAACCAGGATGTAATCACCCTGATATCCCAGGGTGCAGTAAAACTGCAATCTTAAATAATGTCAGGCAGTGGAGGACAAATAATGTTTGGCAATCTCTACAACGTGGCCGCACGGGTGATCCCACAGCAGACGGCCCTCTGGTATCGGTATAAGTCGCGCACGTCAGACGACCTTGGCAAATGGGTAGCACAGTACCATCCGCCCGAATCGATCACGGGTAGCTGGCAGGCGGTGGATACACAGGATGTACAGGAGATGGGGCTGGTGACCGGCAAAGTTTATCGGCGGCTCTACACTTCGCACGATATTCACGCCATCCAGCGGGGGGATGCACCGGATTATCTGGTGTTCAACGGTAAGCGCTATGACGTCACCGGTGATGCGGACTGGTACGCACAGGACGGCTGGAAGTCTGTTCTTTGCATTGAGGCTGGAAACTATGACGGATAACGAAGTTTATATCGCCATCCGACACCAGATGCTGGCGCAAATGAATGGTGCGGGGCTTTCGATACCTGTTGTTGCCGGTTTCCAGTCAACAAAGCAGGGGAGGGAAGATAGCTTTGTGATGTTCTTTCCCATCAACGAGGCAGGCCACGGATGGCAGTCGCGAAACTATCATGTTGCTGGCACGGATGCGAATCACAAAGAAACTCAGTTGGTAGAAAAAACGTTGCAGGTTCAGGGGCTGGTTTCCGATGCCAGTGAACTTACAGCGACCGACCTGACTGCCACGGTTCGAATGATAGTGAACTCACTACCTTTTGTTGATGCGCTAAAAAAACAGGGTGTGGGGATACAACGTGCTTCTGGTATTCGAACGCCTTATTTTATCAATGACCAGGGGGATTATGAACAGAACCCCTCGTTTGATTTTAACGTCACATTCCACCGCGAAATATTCCTAAACACCACGGCAGTAAAAGCGCTTTATCCTGATATTCACCGCATTTAATTAAGGTTTAACCATGCCAATCAAACAAACACGCTATGTCAGCATTGCGAGTGCGGTTATTGGCGCGTCTGCTGTACCGATGCGCAAACTGACGGGCCGCATATTCTCTCAAAACGCAAAAATTCCATCGGGTGATGTGCTGGAATTCGCCAGCGGTCAAATTGATGAGTTTCTGGGGAGCAGCTCTCCCGAAGCGAATTTTTCCCGGCAATATTTCAGCTATACCAGCCCGGCTCCCGTCAATAAACCGAGAGAATTGCAGGTAGCACCTTGGGTAGTAACCGGTCGGGCACCGACTCTTTCGGGAGGTAATGCGGCCAGTCTGGATGAGTTGAAGGCGATCACTACCGGAACACTCACGGTGATTATCGGTAATATTCGTAAGGAACTCACCGAAATCGATCTTTCTACGGTCAAGTCCTACGCAGATGTTGCCTCGACCGTACAGCAAAAGCTAACGGCTGAATCTGAACCCGCTTTCGCTTCTGCCAGAGTGACCTTTATCGCTATTAGCGGCACGTTTGAACTCGGTGGTGGCGTGCCGGAACGAGCAAACATCAACGTTGAGTCTTCCGCTCTTGCGGATGCGATGGGTTTATCTCGCGGACAAGTCTTTCCCGGAAACACCGCACAAACCCCGCTGGAAGCCTTTATGGCGGCCGAAAAAATCTCAGATTCGTTCGGCAGTGCGACTTTTATCGACCCACTGACGCTCGAGCAGGCCGTTGCCCTGGCTCAGTATGTGGCAGGTGAGAATGTGAAATACCAGCTACATCTGAATATTTCCGCAACGGATACGGAGGATTTTAGCGCGGCGCTGACAGGCACTGCGTCAACGGCGCTGAACCTGAAAACCGAAGAAAATTTTTATGCTCAGGCGTTACCTATGGCGGTCATGGCGGCAACGGACTATGACCGTACAAATGCCACCACCAACTATATGTTTCGTCAGTTTGGCGTGACGTTCCCGGCACAGGTAACCGCTGATCTGGACGCCGATAAGCTGGATAAATTGCGCGTCAACTATTACGGCGAAACGGCGGTGGCGGGTTCACAAATTGCATTTTACCAGCGTGGTTTTCTGTGCGGGCCCGGTACCGCACCGCTGGACATGAGTGTTCATGCCAATGAGCAGTGGTTAAAGGCATACATTGCACAGCAATGGTTTTCTTTATTGCTGGCGACGCGGGGCGTACCTGCAAACCGCGATGGCGAGGCCAGGGCAATGATGATTATTGCCGGAGCCGTGACCAAAGCAGTGAATAACGGCACCATCCTGCCCGGTAAAACGCTCTCGGATGTGCAGAAACTCGCGGTGGCCGATGCGTCTGGTGACGATTTAGCGTGGCACGATATTCAGGACAAAGGCTACTGGTACAACGCACAGATTGTTGAAAGTACCGGGCCATCTGGCTTGCCGGAATACGTGATGAAATACGTACTGATTTACGGCAAAGGCGACTGGGTACGTAAGGTCGAAGGCTCGCACAACCTGGTATAAGGAATAAACAATGAATGATGTATCTGCAACCGGCCTCAGCCTGTTGGTTCAGGCCAGTACAACTTTTCCGGCAGGGATACTGGTAACGGCTTTCGCCGATGATGCCGATCCGTTCGATCTGCCTGCTGTCGATATCGCCCAGACCGGCATGGATATCAATGGCAATCTGGTGTCCTGGTCAACACCAACCCCGCAGGCTGTGACGATAAACGTGCTACCGGGGAGTGAAGAAGATCAGAATCTGGCGATCCTGCTGGAGGCCAACACGGCGAAACGTGGCCGCAGACATGCTGGAGATATTATTACTCTCGTGGCGTCCTACGGTGACGGCGCGACCACTACCGCGCGAAACGGGAAAATCACCAACGGTAGTCGGGGTAACTCCGCTGCCAGCGGTGGGCGTCTTAAATCAAAGGCTTATACCTTTGTGTTCCAGGACTTTGACAGTACGCGCGTTCGTTAACTATCAGGCGGGAACATCCCGCCTTTTTTATTGGGGCCATTATGCTCATTAAGCCGAAAGATATTGAAATTAAAGATGTTGATGGTGAGATGCACACCTTTGTGATCAGCCGACTGCCCGCTACGCTGGGGCGTGAAATCCTGGCAAAATATCCGCTATCGAACGCACCTAAAATTGGCGACTACGAAATCAGTAAAGAAGCCATGCTGAAAATGATGGCTCATGTGGCAGTCGTGCGGGATGGTGCGGAAATTTGCCTGAAAACCCAGACGCTGATTGATAACCATGTACCGGACGGTGAAGCGCTGATCCGCCTTGAACTGGAGATGCTGAGGTACAACACCAGTTTTTTCGGCAACGCCGGGAGCAAAGGTTTCCTGCCTTACCTGCTGGGCAAAATCAGCGATTCGCTCCCGTCGATTATAAAAACGCTGATGGATTCTTTGCAGTCATCATCTCAGAAAAACTCGCCAGCTTCACAGAACTCAAAACCTCAATAGACCTGGAAGAGGCGATGGACTTGTGGGAAATCGCTGTGACCAACCGCTATAACGAGGCGCTCGCCGCCGCAGGAAACCGATAATGTCTCTGTTAGATACCTTTGTGCAGGTGTTTGAATTCGACACCCGGCAGGCCGACGCGGCGTTTAAAAATGTTCAGCGTTCTACCGACGATATTATTGATGGTATGAAACAGGCCCAGCATGAAGCCGATAAAGCGGCAAAAAGCGTCAGTGATTTTGCCAGCGGCACGGAAACCAGCGTTGCCGCATTAGCCCGGAAAACCCTTGGGGTACTCGGCGTATTGTTGGGGGTATCTTCCATTTTCAGCGAGTCTGTTTCACGCGCGGAGGAAGTGGAGGCGCTTGATAAGCTGGGCAAGAAGATCAATGTGGCAACGGCGGATGTGGATGCTTTCGCAGGTTCAGTTGCCGAACTGGGGGGCGCGAGGGAAAGCGCTCAGGCTGATTTGTCGGCAATGGCAAAAGCCTTTGGCGGCACCACGGACTCTATGGAGAAAATCCTCGCTACAGCAGATAAAGTAAAGGGGATGAACTTTGATAAAGCCAAAGCGCACCTTGCAAACCTGGGGGTGACGGACGACAAAACGATTGAGTTGATGATGAAGGGCCGTCATGAGATGGAACGCATGATGGGCCTTCAAAAAGAATACTCTGGCATTACCAAAGAGAGTATTGAACAGTCCCGGCGCTTTAACCAGGCCATGCAGGGGTTCAGGCAATCATCCGGCCTGTTAAAAAACAGCTTCCTCGAAATGGTGTTGCCTTACCTGACTAAGGGCATGGAATTCTTAAGTAAATTTGTTGGTTTTTGCCGGGAAAATAAGAACCTCATCATCGGTTTTTTCCTCGCGGTCGGTGTGGCGGTTGCAGCGTACTACGTTCCTCCGATGCTTGCCGCCGCCGCTGCCACGCTGGCAGCAACCTGGCCAATACTCGCTATTATCGCCATCATTGCCGCGCTTGCCGCCGCGTTCGCGCTGGTTTACGACGACATCATGAATTTTATCGACGGTAATGATTCAATGATCGGGCGAATTCTTGATGCCTATCCTGAACTTAAACAGGTCATTATGACGCTGTGGGAAGCATTTAAGACCCTGTTTGAGTACCTGAAAATAGCCGCTAAATTCGTTGCTGATGTGGTGGTTGATGCTTACAACACAATGAATAACGCCCTGAACCAGTTTATTGGCTGGTTGCTGGAGTCAATAAAAAGTCTGGTTAAATGGGGATCACAGTTTGGGGGCGTCTTCGATAACGTGGCGGATGCCGTTGTCGGCATATTTACCTGGATGTGGGAGCAGGTGCAGAAGGTGATTGGCTGGATAAGCGGCGGTCTGGATACAATCCAGAAAGGCTGGTCAAAAGTGAAGGGCTGGTTCGGTGCTGATGATGAAAAAGAACTCACCGTAGAGCGCAAAATCAGCGCTGAGGGAGAGGTGACGCACCGTATTCCCGAAGCTGAACCTCCCTCACCACAGCAGGATACACAGAATATGGTCGAGCAGGGAAAAGCCCAGATTGCAGCGGCGAATAATCACCCTCTTAACCCTGTGACCAGCCAGGCGATCAGCAATCGATCCAGCGTGAAGAATGAAACCACCCTGAATATTGGGGAAGTGAAGGTTGAAACCAAAGCAACCGATGCTAAAGGCATGGCGGCGGGCACGAAAGACGCATTGCAGGAGCAGTTGCAGGATTTGGGGCAGCAAACGCAAACGGGGCTGGCAATATGATCACTGACGTAAAAATCTTCGATACCGACAGTTTTACCACGTTGTTTGAAACCGCCAGCCCGATAAAAATCAATGTCCGCGACGAGCACAAGGCCACCACTTCTCAGGTCGAGTCAGGGGAAACCCGTAGCGATCATGTTGTTGTGCAGGCCGTGGAAATTGGCATGGATCTGATTTTATCCGGTGAGCTTAAAAATGCTTTTGGCCTGATGCAACAAGCCTGGGAACAGAACAAGCTGGTAGGCATTCAGACCAGAGTTAAAACCTACCAGCCCATGCTGCTGGTCAATTTCTACCACGATGAGACTGCTGAGATGGCCGATGCTATCCAGTTGTCTTTACGGTTCACCGAGTGGCGCAGTGTAACACCCGAATACGGAGATCTACCGCCCAAAAAAGTTCAGAAGCCCTCACAGTCCAGTACCGTTAAAAGGGGCGGTGCACAGACAAAATCGGTATCCGAAGAACGGAAAAAATCGGTTTTGGTCAGGGTATTGGGAGGATAAACACGATGCGTGAAATACCGTTAAACCCGGTGCCGAACCAGCGCCTGCAAATTACCATTGATGATAACCGCTGGGATCTGACGATCAAAGTCGCGCGAAATATGATGGTGTGTGACATGCGCCTCAATGATGAGGTTGTCATGCTGGCAACCAGGGCGACAACAGATGCACCCTTAATACCTTATCACCATCTGGCCTCCGCAGGTAATTTTGCGTTTATTACAGAACGGGATGCTTTGCCCTGGTATGAGGAATTTGGCAAAACGCAAAGCCTGGTATTCTGGGGGCCGGATGATTGATTTAAGGCGGATCAGGGTGGGGGTAGAAGTCAGCGGGCGTATACAGTGGTATGAAGGGATACGGGTAAAGGCCAGCGGTACCAAATATGCTAATCCGTTGCAGAATGAATGCACGGTCAGCATTGATGGCCTGAATGCGACCACCCGCAATATGCTGTTGACGGAAACAAGCCCTTATAACAAAAGCAAGCAGCCTGCCCGACTTATACTGGAAGCCGGGAGGGCGAGTACCGGCGTATTTCGCCTTTTCGTGGGGGATATTGTCAGTGCTGAACCCTCCAGCCCGCCTGACGTCACGCTAACGCTGAAAGCAAAAACGGGTAACGGCAGTGCGCGGGATATAGTGGCAACGTCTTCCGGGGCGATGGGTAAGCTGAGTGATATATCCGCAGGGATTGCACGGGACTGCGGTGTACGTCTGGACTTTCAGGCCACGGATAAAAATATCGCTAACTGGTACTTTTGCGGTTCGGCGCTGAAACAAGTTGAACGGTTGCAGGATGGCGGCGGCGTTAAAGCCTTTATTGACGATGATGTATTGTATGTGAAGGATTCTGCGCAAGCAGTCAAAGGGCGTATCAAAATCGTTAACCAGAATACCGGTATGGTCGGGCTACCCAGGGCCACCGAAAAAGGTCTTGATGTTACCTGGCTTATCGACGGTGAATCCAGTCTGGGGGGTACGTTAAGGCTGGAGAGTAAATTTAACCCTTCTTTAAATGGTGATTACATCATAGAGCAGCTTAAGTTCGATGTTGCGTCACACGACGATCCCTTCTTTTATCAGGCTACCTGTAAACGGGCTTAACCAATGAATAAACCGAATACCGATATCGCCAGTGAATCCAGTCTGGCAGGACAGCTTATGGGCGCTTTTCGTAACCTGATGATGAACACCGACGATATGTTACCCGCAACGGTGGTCAGTTATGACGATGCCACGAATCGCGCGGTGATTAAACCACTGGTGATGATGGTGTCAACTGAAGGGCAGAGAATAGCCCGCGCCCCTGTTCATAATATTCCTGTTTTCCGCTTTGGCGGCGGCGGGTTCTTTATCCGGGTACCGCTAAAACCGGGAGATTTTGGCTGGCTGAAAGCCAATGATCGCGATATCAGTCTGATTTTTCAGCGCGGCGGTCTGGAGGATGAGCCTAATACCCACCGGCTGAAATCATTCAGTGATGCGATGTTTTTTCCAGACAGCGTTAAAGGCTGGATTGTGGATGGCAAAAATATCGATGCGCTGGTTGTCCAGTCGCTGGATGGCAGCGTGTGTCTGGCGTTGCATAACGGGCAGGCGGTGCTGGATACGCCAGTGTTTGAGGTTAACGCCACTGAGAGCATTTTTAACGGCAATGTGACGGTGAACGGTAATCACCAGACCAACGGTAACAGTGGGTCAAACGGCGGGACTATGCGACATAACGGTAAAAATATTGGCGCTGATCACCAGCATAGCGGTGTTCAGCCGGGATCGGGCAACAGCGGGGTACCGGTATGATGACGTTTGATGTTACTGAAGGTAATGATATTTACCTCGGAAACGATGGCAACCTGGCTTTGGTTCGTGATGAAGCGGCGGTGAAAAACTGCTGCATGCACTATGCCAGAGCGTTACGGGGTGAAATGCTGCACAGGATGGACAAGGGAATACCTTACTGGAAAACCACCTTTGGACGCGATGCTGATTTGCCAATGTTTGAGGCGGCATTCCGCGACCGTATGCGGGAAATTTCTCAAGTTTTGGCAGTCGATTCCTTTTCTGCATCGATTGAAAACAACGAGCTTCATTACACCGCCGTGATCAGCACCCTCTACGGGAGGATAACGCTTAATGTCTGATTATCAGTTTATAGCAAGCACAGGAGTGATTATCCCTGATACCTCCACTTTGCGGGAGCAGGTAGAAAATGAGTTCCGGGATGTCTTTGGTCAGGAAATTGACCTGTCGCCGGAAACACCGCAGGGTGCTCTTGTCACAATGGAAGTGGAAAATCGGGACGCCATCGCCCGCAATAACGCAGAACTGGCGAACCAGATTAACCCGGATATTGCAGGGGGGATCTTTCTCGATGCTATCTGGGCGCTGATGGGCGGGCAGCGGCTGTCCGCAACACATTCTTTTTTGACGAATGTTGAGTTTGCAGGCGTACCACAGACTCTGATACCGAAAGGCTCTCTGGCCGAAACGCAGGCAGGGGATGCGTTTGAAACGACCAGCGTACTGATTATCGGGAATGATGGAGTCACAAAAGGCGATATGCGCTCGGTTGAAACCGGGCCGGTAGGCTGTGGGGCTGGTGGACTTGTCCGGGTGGCAAGTTCAGTTCTGGGCTGGGAAACCGTAAACAATCCGGCTGATGCGGTGCTGGGAAGAGTAGCGGAATCTGACATACGTACCCGGCGTCGTCGCAGGAATACGCTCGCCAAAAACACGGTGAGTGTCGGAGAGGCGATCACTTCGGCGCTGTACGATATCGAAAGTGTGGGATCCCTGTCATATCGTGAAAACTATACGGATGCGGATCAGGTTATTGATGGCGTTTCGCTGGTCAAACACAGTATATATGTTTGTGTCGATGGCGGGCCGCGTGAGGAAATCGCTGTTGCCCTGTTACGTACTAAAACAGTAGGGGCCGCGTACAACGGCAGTGAAATGGTTGAGGTGACAGAGCCGTCCAGTGGTCAGGTGTATAACGTCAAATTTGACAGGCCAAAGGAAATTACCGTGTTTTGTCGGGTGACGGTGCGCAAAAGCCCCTTTGATGCACAGACCCTGATCCCCGATGCGGTTGAAAAATGGGTAGCCGGTGAAACCGATACTGATGATGGCCTGGCGGTCGGGCGTGACGTTTCGCCGTTTGAAATTGCGGCGGCGGTCAATGTGGTTGAACCGCGATTGTTTGTGCTGAAGGTCGAGTTATCCACCGATGGCGTGGCCTGGTCAACAGACGTGATCCCCGTGCAGATAGACGCCGTTGCCAGACTCAGGCGCAACGCTGTACAGGTGGTCATCTTATGACAATACAGTCCCCTGATTTTCATTCCGACATGCTGAAAGCCATTCTGTGGCAGTATGAAAATTCGGATAACATTAAAGCACTGGCACACTATAAATCTGAGTATTTTAACCGGGTGACGGTAGAGTTCTGGCGTAACTGGTATCGCGATGTGTTTAATATCGATACCGCGGATGATTTTGGTCTGGCGGTATGGGGGCGCATTCTGGATGTACCGCTGGGTATTGATGTTCCTCCCAGCGACAAAAATAAAATGGGTTATGGTTTCGGCTCTAATAAACGCAATTTTAAATCCAATTTCAGGCGCAACGCCGATTACACCCTGACGCTGACCACAACGCAGAAGCGCCTGCTGGTGAGAATGCGCTACTTTACCCTGACGGAAAGCCCAACGGTAACCAATATTAACGCCTTTCTTCGGCGTTTTTTAAGCGATGAGAACGGCAAAGTATTTGTCCTCGATCCCCTCGATATGTCTTACATCTGGTACGTATTTAATTTTAACCCGGGTGAAAGTCTGCGCCTGTTATTAGATAACTTTGACCTGCTACCCCGACCTTCGGGAGTAGGGGCTAAATACCGTATTGTCACCCGTCAGACATTCGGCTTTGGCGAAAATCGTAAAAACTTCACCAATAACTTCGGAAAATAAACCATGACTAAAGTGTTTAAAACGCCCTTCGCCGCGCAGGGCGACAGAAAGGATGTACCTGTAGAAACGCAGGCTGACGGCTCGGTGTCTTACACTCAGGGCTACGGCTATGACTATGAGCGCGACCAGACGACAGATCCGGCCGCGAAGGATATCGAACGTGAGAAGATGAATGCGCTTTTCCACGATGTTACTGAGGCTGTGGGAGAGATACAAACCTTCGGTACCGCTAACTGGTCAGAGGGCGGGAAACCCTATCCGATACGCTCACTGGTGTACTACGGCAAAAGGGTATGGCAGTCAAAAATTGAAAATAACAATGAAGAACCCGGCAAAGGTAGTGACTGGATAGAGCTAAAGGCAACCCCGGACGGACTATTTCTGCAAAAATCGCAGAACCTGGCAGATGTGGAAGACAAGGTACAATCACGTGAAAATCTACAGATATATAGTCGGACAGAAACTGACAATAAATATGTATTCAAATCCATCACTATTAATAATAAACCTCTATCGTCAAACATTAATTTAACGGCTGCTGATGTAGGCGCATGGGCTAAGAATGAGTCCGATAACCGCTATTTGATGAAGGCTGAAGGCGGCCATATAGAGAAACCGATAACCATCAGAAATACATCAGGTGCAATGCTGTCTTTGATTCGGGGTGAGCAAGGTGGCGTTGGTGGGCAGTTTATCGGAGGGTATAATAATGATGGTAATCGTTTGTGGTGGATGGGTTCAGGTGGCAATGGGGTTCGTGATGTAGCGCTGTACTCTGATGCATGGGGTATGGGGGTATCAATAACTCAAAATGGTATTAATGCGGATGGGAATTTATTAGAGCGGGGCGCACGGGTTTATAGCCCATATAACCCGCAGCCATCGCAGACAGCAGCCAGTTTAGCAAGTAATGGCTGGTGGCGAGATAATGGCACAGGGATGATTTATCAATGGGTTAATGGGATAAATTTGCCAGCGGGATCAGGAGCTTACACCATTGTTAACTTTCCGATTGCATTCCCTGTTGGTTGTCTTGTCGTAAATGTGTCAGTTATTGGTGCAGCATCAGAGCAAATTGGGTGGTCAGAAGCAAATAATGGAAACGTGAAAATATCCAAAGGATCAGGGGATTCGCTTGCAAGAACCGCCTCAATCATAGTGATAGGTAAATAAATGAGAGAGAAATATTTATATAGTAAATCGCGAGATTCTTTTTACCCTTTTCAACTGGCTGATGTTTATAGAAAGGAGGGGGTGCTACCTAATGACACGATCCTTGTCAGTAGTGGTGTTTATGAAGAGTTTTCGAGAACCCCAATGTTTGGAGAAAAAAGAGGTGTTAATGGTAGGGGGGAGTTATGTTGGTTAGACTCTTTTTCTGAAAGCAATTGATGTTCCATAATAGGTTGTGTGCATAAGGATTACCGATACATTTCCCCCGACGCTCTGTAAAAAGTAAGCTGTTCGGGGGAGTGATTGCAAATATTTATACTCGTAATACTTCAAGTTGCAAGGAGAGCAAGTTTGCCAGATATGTAGGCTGGGACTTGATGTCGGGCCACTACTGCATTTTTAAAATATACAAATTAAATTTTTAGGAGGTGTCCTATCCCTGCTGGTTGGCATAAGGTGTGTGTTTTTTAAACCTAACTCTTTTTTCTATCAGCTCATAACATACAATGCCAGCAAGTAGAGAGAGGGATGTGGCAGAAATTGCAAACACATAGCTATTCAGAATGGATGAGAATTTATTTAAAATTAGGGTAGTGAAAGATATAGAAAGTGTATGGGTTAGATATATTGAATATGATGCATCGCCAATATAAGAGAGTGATTTTGATAACCTTGATCTCATTATAATGGATTTGCTTTCCATCGATGCCACACCAAGGAAAAATAGCAGCATTGGGATCCCGTAGCCAATATATCTATCATCCAAATCAAGACCTATTTTATCGAAAAAATAAAGTAAGATCGCCCCTGCCGTTAAACATAGTATAGTGTTTGGCTTGTTGTGTTTAAGAATGAAAAATGCAAGCATTCCGTAAACAAATTCGATAATGATAGGGTTGGATATAAAGGATATTGCGTAATTATCATGCTTGAAAAAGCTTAGTGAAGCGATTGATAACATAGCAGCAGAGGTTAAAAAATATCTTTTTTTATCAAATGAAAGGAATGCGGAGAATATTATATAAAATAAAAACTCGTACTGTAAAGTCCAGGCTACAGCTAATAGCATAGCCTTTCCGTTTACTGGGAGTAATGTATAGGAACCCCAAACAGTTGTTTCACCATTATGAGAGTTTACAAGCGACGACTGTAAGATGAAAACAATAGCTGCTATAGAAGTTAAAATCCAATATAGGGGGATTATCCTGAAGACTCTTTTCTTCAAGAAACTGATTCTGCTATAGGGTTTATTATATGTAATATAAACCATTATAAAGCCAGATATTACGAAAAATAAATCAACTCCAGCAGCACCTAAAGAAAACGAAATCGATGTAAGTCCCAATAGTTTTGCTTTAATTAAAACATGGAACAGCACGACCATCAAAACAGCGACAGCTCGTAATATCTGTACAGAAATCATTCTAATACCCTTTAGACTATACCGGACGGCAAGTTATCAAGCCTCTTGCGAGGCTTAATGTTTTTCTCTTCCAATCACTTTATCAGCCGCCACGCGGGACAGGAAGCTGGGCGAAACTATCCATCAATGATTTGGTTCATCTCATCAAACAAATATGGGGCGATAGATATTTCTTTTTGCTTTTGGGATGTCCTTTTAAACATCTCAATGCTTCCGCATGTTTCCATCAAACCCTGTACTCTACCAATCTGGTGTATAAGGATATTCCGGCCATTATCATTCAACCATTGATGGAATCGTGCTTTTCGTTTTCCATCTTCGTTGATATTTAGACTATCCAATTCTTTTTTTACATATCCATGTTCGATTGGCTCATAAACGTATTTATTAATGAACCTACCATAATATTGTGGGCGTTTTCTTGATGTTGTTTTATCGTTAGCATATAACCGATCAAGCTCGGCGAAAAATGAATCAGGGAATGTGAGCATCCATTTCTGTAGACCTTCTGAAATGTATTTTGACAGCAACAGACGAAGTGCATCGTGCTTCCTGTCGAGTTGATATCCCGTAGCCTCATCAACAAGCGCATCAATACCAACCATCGCAAGGGCTGATAGCAAAATCTCTGCCTGGTTGGCGATCTTTTCCTGGCTCTGAGTTAGTATATTTTTCCGTCTGGCGTCCAGATAAATTTGGCACATTCGTGGAAGAAGAGTTGCTGCATAACCTTGTTTTTTCTTACCACCGTCAAAATAAGTTATGAGTTTGGTCCGGGCTATAACCTCTTGAGTAATAAGGGGTTCAATGTTTTTTGCGGCTAAAAAAGGAGGTATCTTGGTCCCTTCAATTTCCAGCCTAGAGTTCATCCCTTTTCGAGATCTTCCAAAGGCCGTAAAGATTGATGTAGCGGATAGCACTCTTGTTCCATCATCAAGGACGGCGCAGTCCAGAGTAACGTCTCCAATTGGCAACGAGCCTTGGTATAGGGCTTTTGGGGGTTGTTCTTGATCTGACATTTTATTTCCTCAGCAATGGGTTCTCGTCTAAATCAGTGCGCAAGACTTTGGTTTGATCAGTTTTTCTCGTCCAATCACTTTATCAGCCGCCACGCGGGACAGGAAGCCGGAACGGCTGGTTATGTCAAGCGTGCATCAGAGCCATGAGATCATCTTTGTGCACTATAAGGTAGTCCGCGCGTTTCGCCAGATCAAAAAATTCTGCCATAGTCGCAACATGCTGATCTTTGCGTAAAACCTGTGACAAAGTGATGTTACCATTTTTCAGTATGAGTAACAGGCGTCCATTGGCAACAGGAGGCTCGTTTTTGCTGATAAACTCACCATCAAGCACCAGACGATGAACATACTCAATTGCCTGTGGTAGCTGCGAGACCTCTAACTCATCAATGTGGTTAACATTAAAACGATGATGAATCAGGCTGTATGCTTCTGGGTACATCAGACTTTTCTTTCCAACTAGCATATTGATGGCATCGCGTAACGGAGTTCTCTCATCTGTGGTGGTGGACTTGCGTTTTACTTCACCTGTACTCCAGTACTCGTACAGAACATCATCGCATTCATTCTGGTACTGGATCACACGCTCACGAATTTCTAGTCTGACTTTGTTGGGGCTGATAGTCTGAAGCCAGCCGTTCAGTTTTCGTAATGCTAGGCAGATCACATCACGAGATTGAGTATCTCCTGGTAGCTGCATTGCGATTTTAACAATGCAGCTTTTAAACCGGTTTTTCATTTTCGTAAACTGAGAGGCCCAATCCATCCCCATACCTTCAACAATCGGCTTCATGGTGGTATAGGGTTCGCCGTTATGATTCACAATGTAAAGCCGAGTGCCATGAAAAGGTACGGTGATTGTTTTCATTTAGTACCTCCCATCACGATTCTGGTAACCAGAAAGGATTTGGCCTGCGAAATGGCAGGGCTGTAAGCTGCGATACGCATGGCTTCGCGTTCCAGCAGTTCGGCCAGCTTAAATTTATCGGCACAGTCAGATTTTTTGAGAAGAAGTTTTACCAAATTGACGTAATAGTCATGGGGTAGGTTAGCCATATTGACCTCACTGATTTTTTCGAATTACCACTGTCGGAGTGGCGCCGGGAGGTTCGAAACGGCTCAGTGAGACCGCGGACTTATTTCCCTTACGGGTGTTGTATTCGTCGCCCTCCCGACATTGATCGGGGTGTGTCCGCATACAACGTCCACTATATGACAGGCATAAAAAATCCAACACTTTCGGGGTTGGTTCTGACCGCACTGAGAAGAGGTTTCGACGCCTCGCTGATGATACTAGTAAATCGCTTCGTAGCTTGCAAGAACTCTTTCCCCAAAATATATGCTAACTATTTGTTATTGTGGCATTGGTTGGTGGTGTTTTTGAGTCGTTTCTTGTAGGTGGGTGTTATAATATAATTATAATTATCAATTGGTTAATGCAATTTGAATCATATACTGCTGCGGCATTTAGGCTGGACCGAAGCCGCTGATCTGATCGTGAAAGGCATGGAAGGGGCAATTGCCGCGAAGACCGTCACTTATGACTTTGAACGCCTGATGGATGGCGCTAAGTTGCTGAAATGCTCAGGATTTGGTGATGCGATCATTGATAATATGTAATAGAGCAACTGACTAAATTTATCAACGGGAGGTTTATGCTCCCGTTTTTTATCATCAACTAACAGACAGAAAATAATTAAAGATAGAGGATTTGAGACGAACCTGGTTGAATCAGCAGACACTCTCCTTAAGCTTTTTAATTAACTGACAGCAATAGCTTATCCGGGTGTGTCTGGTTTGTTTTCCATGCTAAACCGGGTTTGTGCTATAAATCCTCAGGTATTCCGCGTGCGTTCCGGTTTCTTCACACATAATACTCTGCGTATCTGCTGATGTAAGTTTTACTATTCCAAACCAATATGTTGTCAGGGTTGCCCGGAACTCAATACAGATGCGCTATCAATAATGATGCAACGTGCCTGACATTTTGTATCAGGTGTAACTATAGGATTTTCGGGAATGATGAAATTCATTTGCTTATCTTTTTTGACAGTCAAGGCCATCCCTTTGAACGTCCAGGGCATGCCGAGAGATAAAGCGCCGAACTCATCATATTTAGTAAACCGTGCGACCTGAGGAAGATTGTCTGAAATACGATAATAAAGTTCACCGTTGAAATCTTTCGGAACTTGCTGAGTCAGCGCTGTTTCGAATAAGTGATACTCTCTCTGCTGTGGTAGTGAAAATCCCGCAATCAAATGATTTATTGCCATAACGGCAAAAATAGCCGGGAGACAGTATATGAGCTTGTGCGAATAACGAATTTTTTGAACAGATTCAAATATCCCAATCAAAAAAAGCGAAGTAACGATCAGTGAAATAGCGATGATTGTACGATATGCAGCCCAGCTTTCATTGACTAATAAATTTGGTACAGCTGCCAGAATAACAAAGATACAAAATAAAATGACTTTTTAACTGCCCTGGCTGAACAGTTTTTTCAGACCTAATCCGATGAAAAGCAAAGAAAGACCCAGATAGACTACTTTTTTTCCTAAGTCAAAGTTACAGATCGCATTTGTTAAAGGCTGCTTGATAAACCAGATGAGTTTTGCTGTGAATTCAGTGGTGATAGAGGTGCGTGACAGCACTTCCTGGTAGAGCAAAAAAGGGAGAGTTCTGGAGAGAAAAAGGGCCATTAACATACCAGCGATAAGTACCGCGATAACCGACGATAATTTTTTTCTGTCAGGGGTTCCTTTGCCGAGGCTGTTATCCAGGAAGGCGAAAAAAAGAAAACACATCGCAGCAGGCTGGTAGATGGCAAAAGACGTCGAGAGTAATACAAACGTAAAAATGATTCGCCAGAAGTTTAGCCGGGAAACCAGCAGTGAGTAGCTCAAGGCAGAGAAGAGTACTGCTGCGATATAGGGAAAGCAGACTGACCATGCACTAAATACTTGAAAAGACGGAAGCAGACTCAGTGAAAGTGTAAAAGCCAGACGTTGTGCGTGATTTTGTAATAAATCTCGTTTGGTGATGAAGTGACAAATAAAACAACTGAGCAAACAGAGAGACGAAACGGAAAGTAGTCTGAGTATTTTCAGTGAACTGACATCATCGATAAAGGTTGCGCATAGATAACGAATAATGCCGTAAACCGGTCTGCCGGATAACACATCCCATTTTAAAATTCCTGCGCGGTCCATTTGTGCAGAAAAGAGGTAGTACCAATCATCAGAGAAAGCATAGTTAGCAAAGTAAACCGGGCTGTAACATAGCAATACGGCGAGGGTAAGAATGAAATAATTGTTGTTGGTTTTGATCATTTTTTCCGCCCTTTGACTAAATAACGCGGGCGTTTCTTGGTTTCTATATAGATGCGTCCGATATATTCGCCTAAAACACCGATACCGATCAGTTGAATCCCCCCAAGAAACAATATGGAAACCAGAAGTGAGGGATAACCAGCAACCGGATTACCCCAGAGCAGCTTATCGACTATCATCCACGCACCATAAAGGAATGAGAAGGTGGCGACGAACAGTCCCAGATAACTCCAGATACGCAACGGTAATGTCGAGAAGCTGGTAAACGCTTCCAGAGCGAGATTCCATAATTTCCAGCCATTAAATTTTGAACTACCTGTGGTGCGGTCAGGGCGGCTATATTCTACCACGGCGGTCTCACCCGCGACCCAGTTAAGGATCCCTTTCATAAACAGATTGCGTTCCTGTAATAATTTTATATTTTCCACTGCCTCGCGAGATAGCAGACGAAAATCACCGACATTTTCTTCAATTTTCGGTGAACTTATGCTGTTATGAATTCGGTAGAACCAGGCTGCAGTTTTACGTTTGAAATGGCTGTCCAGTATACGCTCACTCCGTTTTGCCAGCACAACCGGCCAGCCCTCCTGCCATTTTTCTATCAGTGCCGGAATCACTTCTATTGGATCCTGAAGGTCAACATCAATAGGGATAACAGCATCACCGGTGGCATATTCTAACCCGGCTAATAGTGCTGCCTCTTTGCCAAAATTACGAATAAAGGTGATGGGTTGTACCGCAGGATCCTTATCTGCAAGTGCATTAATCATTTTTTCGGTGCCATCCCGGCTACCATCATTAACAAACAGAATTTCAAGTGTATAGGCAGAGAGCTTATCTTTAACCGTCTGGTAGAAGAGAGGAATAGCGTCCTCTTCATTGAAAACGGGAACAACGAGGGAAATTTTCACTTTTTTATCCTGAAGATAATGAAATGAGACCAGAGAAAACCGACGAGCACACTGACTAATGAGAAGCTGACAAGCGTGAGGATAGCATTGGTATGCATCTGATCAGCGATATACCCCAGGGTGGCTGCTATACCCCCCATAAATAGTACGTACAGTCCGTAACATCGGCCGGTAGCAGGCGCGTTGAATGTCCAGCAGGCATTCGCAAAAAAGGAGAATGTGACGGCAATGCAAAACGCGATAAAGTTTGCCAGGAACTGAGAACAATTTAGTGAATAAAGTAAGCCAAATACCAGCCAATGGATCAGAGTGTTAACCACGCCAACAGACAAGTAGCGTGCAAAAAATTTCAGCATACCAAGCCTGCTTATATCCTGTTAAACGCTGTGGGAATCAGAGAGCATTTACGCTAAAGGCAAATGCGTGATACAAACTGACCAAAGACCACGGAATGTACCGATTATGGTAAAGTTTTCTCAGTGTATCAATTAATTTAAACTCAAGGTAGTGCGTGTGGCGAACCGTCAATCCGGCTTACAGTACAAAGCTGCCATCAACGTTGCCATTTGAAATTATTGCAGTTTTCACTTGTTTTTCTCAGCGAAGCAGTGTGGGTTTTGATTTTACCCTGTGTTGCCTCTCAGACTGCTGTTACAACGAGAGATGATGTTTAGGGACAGTACGTCATGGTCGTTTACCAGTGGTAATAACTGAGGATAATACGCGAATGTTTCCTCTGTTTTATGTTGTTAACACCGGAATTTACAGTACAAACTTGATGGAATTATGATGGTTACTCAATAGCTTTTTTAAGAGCTTACTACCCGATCACTAAGCTAATGAAGTGATTTTCTCTCTGTTGCATGCTTATTATATCCATTAACAAAGAGTTGGATAATCGCTGAAGGTCAGAGAAGCTTTATGTGAATCAACGGTTAATACCCCTTTGGCACCGAAAGGCAGAGTCACGGTGTCAGGTTCATGACCGTATGATAAACCGGTGATGATGGGACAGGAGAGAGTCGTGCGCAAGTAGTGCCAGATTTCGTTCAGTGCGTGTTCCTCAGTAATGCCAGTGAAATTTCCGCAAACAATGGCGCTTTGCCGTGAGAGAATGCCGCAGGCAGCGAGTTGCAGGAGCATACGTTCAATTTTATATGCTGGCTCATTAATATCTTCGATAACCATAATGCCACCGTCAATGACGGGCATCCAGGGGGTGCCAGCCAGTGACGTGATCATGGTAAGATTCCCTCCCCAAAGGGTGCCCTCTGTCCGGTAGTTTAAGTGGTTAGTGGGCCACTGTAGGGTGGTTTCCTGCTGAGTTATGGTGTGCCAGAAATGCCGCCATGTGAAATCAGAAATGGTATTTGCACCAAAATTGCCTGCCAGCATTGGCCCACTGAAAGTGATCATTCCCTGTGTCAGTAACGCTAACTGCAAAGCAGTGAAGTCACTGTGACCACAAAATATGGTTGGTTTGGCGCAGAAATAGCGCGCAAGCCGGGGGAGGTTGCATAAAGGCAAAAGTCTCGTCATTCCATACCCGCCTCGCACCGCAAGTATAATATCGGGACAAGGATCCAGTGCAGGTAAATCTTCCAGATCAGCTGCACGTTGTTGGTCTGTGCCGGCAAAGCGCTGGTAACGGCGGGTGAGAATCTGGGTGTTGTTGACGGTATGTCCGGCTTCACGTAAACGTTGGATACCTCGCTCAGCGCCTTGCTGGTCGAAACAGTATCCGGAGGGTGCAATCAGGTGAATATGGCGAGGTAAAACAGTAGTCACTTTCAGTACCTTCATCTCAAATGTATTGTGATTGCCACTCGCGAGCTAAGTGTGAAACCGAAGGTGATTCTCTCTTCTTTTGGCGGCCAGCGCAATGTGCTATCGTTTTGGATAATTTTTCCGGCACTACCCGAAGTCTGTTATTACGCAGTCAGTGACAGGTAGCCTTCCGGTTCGACTTTGTTCGAAAGAACCGTGAATCTTATCAGAGACGTGTTTATGAAGAGGCAAGACACCCGATACCATGCCGACGCTTCTGTGTATCGGTTTGTCACCAGTCAGCGAAACGTATTTTTTCAGAGGATGATTAGCGTGTGAAAGAGTTGAAAATTGTTATCGGTATAGCCATCTTGCTGCTGGCTGGTTGTGCTAAAAAGCAGGAAGACGCACCTGTCGAGTTAGTGGAGTCGCCCTCGGCGTTTTTAATTCCGACACCCGAAAAATCCCCCCATGCCTGGGGACCACTGACGGCGATTGCAGCAAGAAATTACGGAGTAGATCAAAAATTACTTGATGCAATCATCGTGATTGAATCCGGTGGAAATCCGGCGGCAGTCAGCAAATCAAATGCGATTGGCCTGATGCAGATCAAAGCTTCTACAGCTGGGCGTGAAGTGTACCGAATTCGCGGTCTGCCAGGACAGCCTTCCCGTCGTGATCTTCATGATCCGGAGAAAAATATTGATATCGGTACGGCCTATCTGAAAATTATCCGGGAGCAGCATTTATCGGGTATTCGTGATCCTGAAACATTACGCTATGCGATGATAGTCGCTTATGTGAATGGTTCTGGTGCGCTATTACGGACTTTTTCCAGTGACCGTAATAAGGCGATTGACATGATCAATGAGATGACACCGGAAGAGTTTTATCAGCATGTTCAAAATAAACATCCTGCATCCCAGGCCCCGCGTTATTTGTGGAAAGTGCAGACTGCATACAGAGGCGGAACGTTCTAATCTTTTTATGTTTATTAATTGCTGATAATTACCAGTTAATAAGATGCTTTAACTGCGCAAACTGAAAAAGGCGTCTATACTCCGAATGAGGTTAATTATCATAAAACTAAGGAGTAAAAATGGGGTTCATATCCTGGATCATTTTTGGTTTGATTGCTGGTGTTATTGCAAAGTGGATTATGCCGGGTAAAGATGGCGGTGGCTTTATCGTTACAATCATACTTGGTATCGTTGGTGCATCAGTTGGAGGATGGATCACTATTCCGTTAGGTTTCGGTCGTGTTGATGGCTTCAATTTTGGCAGTTTTGTCGTTGCTGTATTAGGTGCCGTCATTGTGCTGTGGATCTACCGTAAGCTGAAGAGTTAGTTTTATTAATTGTTGCTACAGGGCAGGAAGCCAGCCAGACCTGGCTGGTAATCAGCGTAGCCTGCTCTGTAGCAAACAACATAATTGCTCCTGTAGTAAATATCGGGTTGTGCCCGGTATCTCAACGCTATCATCGAAATTTTCCATCGTTTTTACCTGTCGAAAACTAATACGCCGGACTGCGCCTCTCCTGAGACGATCATCAGGTTAGCAGTTAGCAGGTTTCACAGATTAAAAACCGTGATGTGGCAGCGCTCCCTTTTACTAAAGAAATGCAGTGAATAGCCGATAGTGAATATGTCAAGTCAGTCAGGGAAACAGAGCAGGTGAAGGTCAAGAAAAACAGGTCAACAGGATGATACGCCAGATACCCGTGCAGGCACTGCGTGTTGGCATGTACATCGACAAGCTGGAAGTGTTTTGGTTAAAACATCCATCACTCACTAATCAGATGCTGATTACCAGCGATGAGCAAATTCGCACTATTTTTGAGAGTGGTCTTAAAACCGTCTGGATAGATGCGGAGAAAAGTGTTGTTCCCCCTGATATCATCGACCAGATCATACCCGCCAACTCAACAACAGGTGAGACAGCTGTAAAGCTGGACAGTGAAATCGTCAAAGCACAGCAGGTTTGTGACAACGCTAAAGAGGTGATTCGATCTTTGTTCGAAAGCGCAAGGATGGGGCTGGGAATTGACACCTCGCTCACCGTGCCTGTTGTGGATGACATCACTACGTCGATACGACGCCATCCCACAGCACTGCTCAGTATTTCACGACTCAAAAATCATGATGATTATACTTATCAACATTCGGTTGCTGTCTGTGCGCTGATGGTTTCTCTGGCAAGACAGCTGCAGTTTGATGAAAAGCTGGTGCAGCTGGCCGGCATGGCAGGATTAGTTCATGACATAGGCAAGGCGCAGATACCCGCAGAGATTTTAAATAAGCCCGGAAGACTGACTGAAAGTGAGTTTTTAGTTATAAAACAGCACCCTGTAACGGGTGCGGAAATGCTGAAAGGGACTGTTTCTGATATTAATTTATTGGATGTTGTACTTCATCATCATGAAAAAGTTGACGGGAGTGGCTATCCGGATGGTCTGGATGATATCGCGATATCTCAGTTGTCAAAAATGGCAGCGGTCTGTGATGTTTATGATGCGATAACATCGGAGCGACCCTATAAAGCCGGCTGGAATCCAGCATGGGCAATGCACAAAATGGCCAACTGGAAGGGCCATTTTGACCAGGACGTATTTTATGCATTTGTCAAAACAGTTGGAATTTATCCGGCTGGGTCCCTGGTGCGTCTTGCCTCCGGTCGTATTGCCGTAGTCACAGAGCCTTCTGAGGGTTCGTTACTTCGGCCAAAAGTTTGCGTTTTTTTTTCATCGACCTCTAATCAGAAAATACCTGCAGAAATTGTCGATCTGTCAGAGCCCACCTGTTGGGACAGCATAAGGACCCGAGGCGTCGAATACCTGGCGCAGATTTATGCCTGATTCGTTGTTAAAAATGGGAGAGAATTAATGATGATTACAAATCATTCATAAAAATTTCTGCTAAAATGAAATCGCAGCATAGTAATCATCTTTGTTATTGATAGGTTGTATGTGTGTTTTTGTTTTGTTATCTTCAGGCGGTCTTACTCTATCTAAAATTTCAAGTTTGTTGTAGAGAGTGACCGTAATCGGTAGAGATAGAGAAGAAACGCTCTAAACAGTGATAAAAAATAAACATCCTGCAGGGAAGGCGTCAGGTAGAATCAAACTCAGGGGCAACAAACGGCAAAATGGGTTTTAAGACGACTTTCTGTACTGCAGCAAAAGCTGCGTGTTAACAGCTTCCTAAACGTTAGGCTTCGGCCTTTTTTTTTGCCATTAAAATGGTTCAGTACATACTATTATTAACAGTAGTAGTACTGTAATTTAACGTTTATGTAGCGTCAGTCAGGATAAGAATCATGGGCACATCAGATCTACTTAAGCATATTTATGATATCAATCTATCGTATTTATTACTTTCCCAGCGACTCATCAATGAGGACAAAGCATCAGCAATGTTCCGGCTAGGCATTACCGAGGAGATGGCTGCTGCGCTTGCCGCTTTGACTCTTCCCGAAATGGTCAAGCTCGCTGAAACTAATCAACTTATATGCCAATTCCGTTTTGAAGATCCAGCGTCAATCACGCGGCTTACCCAGGAATCCCGTGTTGATGATCTACAACAAATACATACAGGTATTTTACTTTCCAGCCGTCTTTTACGTTCTGTCTCTGACCGGGATGAGTCATCATCGAAAAAGAGGGCCAGTTAATGGGCGAAAAAAGCATTGTTCAGGAAGCTCATGATATACAACTGGCTATTGAGCTAATTTCTCTTGGCGCACGCCTGCAAATGTTGGAGAGTGAAACGCAACTTAGCCGTGGACGGCTAATTAAACTGTATAAAGAGTTACGTGGCAGTCCTCCCCCCAAGGGAATGTTGCCGTTCTCTACAGACTGGTTTATGACCTGGGAGCAAAATATACATGCTTCTATCTTCTGTAACGTGTGGCAGTTTCTCCTGAGAAGTGGGCTTAGCAGCGGTGTTGATGCCGTAATTAAAGCTTACCGACTTTATCTCGAACAGTGTCCCGAGCAGGATGATGCTCCTTTACTAGGGCTAACTCGTGCCTGGACCCTGGTGCGTTTTGTTGAGAGCGACATGCTTGAATTGACCGGATGCAAATCCTGTGGAGGCGCATTCATTAACCATACCCATCAGCCCGCAGGCAGCTTTGTCTGCAGTCTCTGTCAGCCTCCTTCGCGTGCAGTGAAAAAACGTAAACTTTCCGGTTTATCTGCCGATAACTCGTTAAAACTGCTGGATGAACAGGTTAAGAAGGCTGTTTAAGACGGTTTTCAGGGACGAGACCAGCAGCGGTTATTACCGCTGCTTTTTTTTGCCCACGGTGGGGTGACGACCAGTTTATGTGTTATGTGTTTCACCGACGCGTCCCGGACGTAAGGATATTTCGTGTTAATTATCTTGGGTTATATTGTGGTTCTTGGGTCGGTACTGGGAGGCTATGCATTAGTTGGCGGCCATCTGGGTGCGTTGTACCAGCCCTCAGAGCTCCTGATTATCGGTGGTGCTGGGGTTGGAGCCTTCATCGTTGGTAATAATGGCAAAGCAATTAAAGCCACGATTAAAGCATTGCCCCTGTTGATGCGCGGTTCAAAATATAACAAAGCTGTCTATATGGATTTGATGTCATTGTTATATCGGTTAATGGCAAAGTCTCGCCAGCAAGGCATGCTCTCTCTTGAAAGAGACATTGAAGAGCCTTCTCAAAGTGAAATTTTCACAGCGTATCCGCGGATTGCCGGAGACCCGAAGCTGATGGATTTTATCACAGACTACCTGCGTTTAATGATCAGCGGAAACATGAATGCGTTAGAAATTGAGACGCTGATGGATGAAGAGTGTAGTGGTCAACTAATTTTGGCCACATGACCTGACTGTTCGTGGAACAGCCGCTCTGATTCATTTGGCGTTAAGCCACCGTTATACCAGTGGGGCCGGATGGCACTGTAATAGCCCGTGATGTAGCTGATTATCGCGCTCTGAGCCTCGTTGAAGCTGTTATAGCCCTTCGTCGGCACCCATTCGGTCTTCAGGCTCCGGAAGAACCGCTCCATCGGGGCATTATCCCAGCAGTTACCCCGGCGACTCATGCTCTGCTTTATCCGACAGCGCCACAGAGCCTGCCGGTACTGACGGCTGGTATAGTGGCTGCCCTGATCGCTGTGGAACATCACGCCTGTTGGCTTACCCCGAAGCTCCCAGGCCATCTGCAATGCTTTGACCGTGAGGGCCGAGTCCGGCGACGTCGATATCGCCCAGCCCACAGGTTTGCGGGCGAACAGATCCAGCACTGCTGCCAGATAAGCCCAGCATTTTCCCGTCCAGATATACGTCACATCGCCGCACCAGACCTGATCCGGCGCGGTAACCGCGAACTGCCGGTCGAGATGGTTCGGTATTTCAATGTGTTCGTTCCCGCCGCGTTTGTATTTATGCGCCGGGACCTGGCAACTGGCGATATCCAGCTCTTTCATCAGCTTACCGGCCAGCCATCGCCCGAGTCTGACGCCCTTAGCGCTGACCATCGTGGCGATACTTCTCGCGCCAGCAGAGCCACCACTGGCGTTCCAGACTTCACTGACGAGACTCCGTTTAACGGCACGCTCGGCGTCAGAATCCCTGCCATTTTTACGAATGTAGCGATAACTGCTTCGGTGAACACCGAACAGCCGGCCCAATGGCGCTACCGGGTAGTGCGCCCTCAGACTGTCTATTATCGTGAACTGTTCAGGGAGTCCGGCATCAAGAGCGCGGTAGCCTTTTTTAGGATTTCATTCTCCATTTCAAGGCGTTGTATCCGTTTTCTCATTTCCCTGAGTTCAGTCTGCTCAGGCGTCAGAGGCAGCCCCGGGGGCGTTTTCCCTGGCGCTCGATACGTAACGATTTTACCCGGCGGTTGATGGCGGAGAGGCTGACGTTCATCGCCTTAGCCGCCTCGCCGTGAGTGTAGTTCTGATCCAGGACCAGTTTTGCCGCTTCGACTTTAAATTCAGCAGTAAATGCTTTGCTCATTGGTTCACCTATAAGATGTTGAGGTGAGCATATCACCTCTGCTCAGGTGGCCAAATTCAGTGTGCCACTACACTATCCAGCAGCCGAAAAAAATACAGCAGTTACCGGCAAAAGCAGAGAGCACAAATGATAACTGGGAAACATTTTAATTTGACCTGGTTGATGCGTTCTCCCTGACACTCAACAGAGTCAGTCGCAAAGATAACAGGTTACTGAATCCCTCAGTTGGATGTGTCTCAGGATGGTCTGGAATGAAAAGAACGATGGTAGCAGGAGTAGGGGATATGGCAACGCCACTTGCACAAATGGTGCAACGCTTACCGTTATCAGATGCGCATTTCAAACGTATCAGTCAATTAATTTATCAGCGAGCAGGATTAGTTCTCGCTGATCATAAGCGTGAAATGGTTTACAACCGTTTGGTTCGCCGCCTGCGGTTGCTTGGGATTGACGATTTTGGTCAGTATCTCGCCCAGCTGGAAGCAAATCAAAATAATAATGAATGGCAGGCATTTATCAATGCGTTAACCACGAATCTCACTGCGTTTTTTCGTGAAGCGCATCATTTTCCTATTTTGGCCGCACATGCCAAAAAATGCAGTGGGAACGTGAATGTCTGGTGTGCTGCAGCGTCAACTGGTGAAGAACCCTACTCAATAGCGATGACGCTTGCTGAAACACTGGGTAATGGTAAGTTTCAGGTTTTTGCCAGTGATATAGACACCCAGGTACTGGAAAAGGCGGTGAGTGGTATTTACCGTTAGGAGGATTTGCGCATGTTGTCAGCGCAGCAACGTCAACGTTTCTTCTTCCGTGGAACCGGGCCACAAACAGGGATGGTGCGCGTCAGGCCTGAATTGGCAGGCGCAGTCACTGTCGCTCCCTTGAATTTACTGGATAAAACGTGGTCTATACCGGGTCCTTTTGATGCCATATTTTGTCGTAATGTCATAATCCATTTCGATAAAGAGACACAGGAAATAATTTTGAAACGCTTTGTGTCCATGCTGAAACCCAATGGAATTCTGTTTGCCGGTCACTCTGAAAACTTCAGTCAGATAAGCAAAGAATTTTATCTGCGCGGTCAGACTGTCTACGGGCTAACTAAGGATAGATAATGCGAAAAATTAAAGTACTCTGTGTTGATGACTCTGCACTAATGCGTCAGTTGATGACGGAAATTATCAATAGCCATCCTGATATGGAAATGGTAGCGCAGGCACCCGATCCACTTGTAGCTCGTGAACTGATAAAACAGCATAACCCTGACGTGCTGACACTGGATGTTGAGATGCCAAGAATGGATGGGCTCGATTTTCTGGAAAAATTAATGCGTCTGCGACCAATGCCTGTAGTAATGGTCTCTTCACTAACGGGTAAGGGTTCGGAAATCACACTGCGGGCTCTGGAGTTGGGCGCGGTGGACTTTGTTACCAAACCGTCGTTAGGTATCAGGGATGGTATGCTGGCGTACAGTGAAACAATCGCGGATAAAGTGCGTGCCGCAGCGCGGTCAAGACCTCAGGCGCGCAAAGCGACCTCAACGCCACTACTGAAGGCGGGTCCATTGCTGAGTAGTGAAAAGTTGATCGCAATTGGCGCATCAACCGGTGGAACGGAAGCAATACGTCAGGTGCTTGAGCCGTTACCGCTGAACAGTCCGGCACTCTTGATTACGCAGCATATGCCTCCGGAATTTACCCGCTCATTTGCAGAAAGGCTCAATAAGCTGTGTCAAATCACCGTGAAGGAGGCACAGGATGGTGAGCGGATTTTACCCGGGCATGCTTATATAGCACCAGGCGCTATTCATCTTGAGTTAGTACGTAGTGGGGCAAATTATCAGGTTAAACTGCATGAAGAGGCGCCGGTTAATCGTCACCGACCCTCGGTAGATGTACTGTTTCGTTCAGTAGCGAAGTATGCCGGACGCAATGCGGTGGGTGTTATTTTAACTGGTATAGGTAATGACGGTGCTGCAGGTCTGTTAGAGATGAAACAGGCGGGTGCGTGGACTATTGCCCAAAATGAAGCCAGCTGTGTGGTATTCGGAATGCCGCGGGAGGCAATTGCCCTCGGCGGCGCGAGCGAGGTGGTGGATCTTAACCAGATCAGTCAGCATATGCTGGCAAAAATCAGTGCCGGACAGGCGCTTCGTATCTAACGCGGCACGCAGGTGCAGACAACGAATAATAGGAGTAAAAATGGCTGATAAAAACTTGCGCTTTTTGGCGGTAGATGATTTTAACACCATGCGTCGGATCGTGCGGAACTTGCTCAAAGAGTTAGGTTTCAATAATGTTGAAGAAGCTGAAGATGGTGTCGACGCACTGGCAAAATTGCGCGCCAGCTAGTTTGATTTTGTGATTTCAGACTGGAACATGCCAAACATGGACGGACTTGAGTTACTGAAGACGATTGGTGAGGACGCAGCATTGGGCCAGTTACCTGTACTTATGGTCACAGCGGAGGCGAAAAAAGAGAACATTATTGCTGCTGCTCAGGCAGGCGCCAGTGGCTATGTTGTAAAACCCTTCACAGCAGCAACGCTGGAAGAAAAACTGGGTAAGATTTTCGAAAAACTGGGTATGTAAGGAGTTGCGATGACGACTATTCCGACACCGAATGTTGATGCAAACTCAGCACATGACATCATCACTCGCATAGGTTCTCTGACACGAATGTTACGTGACAGTTTGCGCGAGTTAGGGCTTGATCAGGCGATTGCCGAGGTAGCAGAAGCGATCCCTGATGCCCGTGATCGCTTGGATTACGTAGTACAAATGACAGCGCAGGCAGCGGAACGTGCACTAAACTGTGTGGAGGCTTCGCAACCACGTCAGGTGCAAATGGAACGAGAAGCAAAAGCGTTGACCGAGCGTTGGGATGAGTGGTTTGAACATCCTGTCGAATTGGCAGATGCTCGTTCAATTGTTTCTGATACACGTGGTTATCTGCAGTCAGTTCCGGAACATACCGCCTTCACTAATGCACAATTGATGGAAATTATGATGGCGCAGGATTTCCAGGACCTGACTGGTCAGGTTATCAAGCGTATGATGGATGTGATTCAGGAAATCGAACGTCAGTTGCTGATGGTGTTACTTGAAAATATGCCAGACCAGCCAGCAAGAGCCAGCAAAGAAGATGGCCTGTTGAATGGACCTCAGATAAATGGTACCGCTCCGGGTATTGTCGCCAATCAGGACCAGGTTGATGACCTGCTTGATAGTCTTGGCTTCTAGTCTGTGAAGCCCCTGGGCAGTTGAGAGTGTAGTTATTCGTACCACTCTCTACTGCACCTCCCTGAGTTATAGCAGAAATAACCGCCCCTTTACCGCTCTACTCTGTGCATTACCTGGCCCAAATTCTGCGATGCTGAGCACTGATAAATGATGGCTCAGGATGGATGTTGTGGCGCAGGACAGTGATGAGGAAAAGACTGAATCCGCTACCCCCACCGCATTGAAAAAGCGCGTGAAGAGGGGGATATTCCCCGATCCCGTGAGCTGACTTCGGTACTGCTGCTGGTGATTGGATTGGGCATTTTATGGGTGGGTGGTGCTTCACTGGCTCAACAGTTGGCTGAACTTATCACGACAGGGCTTAATTTTAACCATTCAGTGGTCAGTGACAGCACGCAAATGGTCACGTTACTGGCAAAACTCCTGACCCAGGGAATTATGGCGCTGCTGCCTCTGCTGCCTCTGCTGCCTCTGCTGGCAGGACTGATACTGGTTGCGATTGCCGCCCCGATGTTACTGGGAGGGGTGGTTATCAGCACGAAAGCGATCAAGTTCGATGTTGGCAAGATGAACCCATTGGAAGGATTAGCTCGTCTTTTTTCTGCTCAGTCAGCGGCTGAGTTACTTAAAGCGGTATTAAAGGCACTGCTGGTTGGCAGTGTGACTGGCCTCTATTTGCAATATCGCCTGCCAGAGATGCTGCATCTGATCAGTGAGTCACCGTTTAACGCTCTGGCAAACGCCTTAACAATGCTGGCCACCTGCTGTTTATTGATTGTTCTCGGCTTGTCACCGAAGGTTGGCTTTGATGTGTTCTGGCAGCTTTACAGTTATTTCAAAAAATTACGTATGACGCGTCAGGATATTCGTGACGAATTTAAACAACAGGAAGGTGATCCTCATGTCAAAGGGCGCATTCGGCAACAGATGAGAGCGGCTGCCCGCAGACGCATGATGGCTGATATTCCTAAAGCGGACGTAATTGTAACCAACCCAACGCACTACGCAGTGGCATTACAGTATGAAGAAAAACGCATGAGTGCACCCAAAGTGCTGGCAAAAGGGGCCGGTGAGATTGCTTTACGCATTCGCGAGATCGCAGCAGAACATCGGATACCCCAGTTAGAAGCTCCGCCCCTGGCGCGAGCACTATACCGACACAGTGAGATTGGACGGCATATTCCGGGCACGCTTTATGCAGCGGTCGCGGAAGTGTTAGCCTGGGTATGGCAGCTGAAGCGCTGGAAGCGCGAAGGTGGCTTAATTCCCAGAAAACCCGACAACCTGCCAGTGCCTGAAGCACTGGATTTTGGCGTAAGTGAGGATTAATGGCGAATCTGGCGGCACTGCTCCGCATTCCGAATATGAAAGATACCCAGTGGCAGGTGATGGCGGGCCCCGTGCTCATCCTGATGATCCTGTCGATGATGGTACTCCCCCTACCGCCTTTTATTCTTGATTTGTTGTTCACCTTTAATATTGTGCTGTCGATTATGGTGTTGCTGGTGGCTATGTTCACACAACGCACACTCGAATTTGCCGCTTTTCCGACTATTTTGCTGTTTTCTACCCTGCTACGTCTGGCACTCAACGTTGCCTCAACACGGGTTATCCTGCTGGACGGACATACAGGTGCTGCGGCTGCCGGGCATGTTGTTGAGGCCTTTGGTCACTTCCTTGTAGGTGGTAATTTCGCTATCGGTATCGTGGTGTTCATTATCTTAGTGATTATCAACTTTATGGTAATTACCAAAGGTGCTGGTCGTATTGCCGAGGTAGGGGCGCTCTTCGTGCTTGATGGTATGCCGGGCAAACAGATGGCAATTGATGCCGATTTGAATGCCGGAATAATTGGCGAAGATGAGGCAAAGAAACGCCGCTCGGAAGTGACTCAGGAAGCAGACTTTTACGGTTCAATGGATGGTGCGAGTAAATTTGTCCGTGGTGATGCGATCGCCGGGATCATGATCATGGTTATCAACGTGGTCGGTGGTTTGCTTGTTGGGGTAATACAGCATGGCATGGATATGGGACATGCAGCAGAAACATACACGCTCTTGACGATCGGTGATGGTCTGGTTGCACAGATCCCCGCTCTGGTCATCTCAACTGCCGCAGGTGTGATTGTCACTCGCGTCAGTACTGGCCAGGATGTGGGTGAACAGATGGTGACACAGCTGTTCAAAAATCCGCGAGTAATGATGCTAAGTGCCGGTGTGATTGGTCTGCTCGGTCTGGTGCCGGGCATGCCTAATCTGGTGTTTCTGCTTTTTACCGCAGCATTGCTGGGGCTGGCCTGGTATCTGAAAGGAAAAACAAACCCGGCACAAAATGAATCAGTGGTGACATCCAGCACTGCCAACACACCTGCCACGATTGAAGCGTCATGGAGTGACGTGCAGCTTGAAGATTCGTTAGGCATGGAAGTAGGCTATCGGCTAATTCCCATGGTTGATCCGATTCAAAATGGTGAGTTACTTGGGCGTATCCGCAGTATCCGGAAAAAGTTCGCTCAGGAAATGGGTTTTTTACCCCCGGTGGTACACATCCGTGACAATATGGATCTGCCGCCGGCACGTTACCGTATTTTAATGAAAGGGGTAGAAATCGGCAGTGGAGAAGCCTACCCTGGACGCTGGATGGCAATCAATCCAGGTACGGCCGCTGGTGTTCTGCCTGGTGAAGTGACCATTGATCCTGCATTTGGTCTTAAAGCCGTCTGGATTGACAGCGCATTAAAAGAGCAGGCTCAGATCCAGGGCTTTACGGTGGTGGAGGCGAGCACGGTGGTCGCTACTCACCTTAATCACCTGATTGGGCAATATGCGAGTGAACTGTTTGGCCGTCAGGAAGCACAATAGCTACTTGATCGTGTCACACAGGAGATGCCAAAACTAACAGAAGAGCTGATCCCAGGTGTTATCACACTGACAGTGCTGCACAAAGTGTTGCAGACCCTGTTATCTGAACGGGTGCCCATTCGTGATATGCGCACTATTATTGAGACACTGGCGGAACACGCGACTGTACAAACTGATCCTCACGAGCTCACTTCAGTCGTGCGTGTTGCTCTGGGGCGTACGATTACTCAGCAGTGGTTCCCAGGTCAGGGCGAGATTCAGGTTATTGGTCTTGATAGCACGCTGGAAAGGTTGTTATTGCAAGCGTTGCAGGGGGGCGGCGGCCTTTAACCCGGTCTTGCAGACCGCTTGCTGGCAGAAGCTCACAAGGCATTGTTACATCAGGAATCTCTCGGTGCGCCGCCCGTGTTATTGGTGAATCATCCGTTGCGGGCACTGCTTGCACGCTTCCTGCATCGCAGTTTGCCACAACTGGTGGTGCTATCGAATCTTGAGTTAACCGACAATCGTCCTATCCGCATGACCTCGACGATTGGAGGAGCGGGATGAAGAGGCTAGTGTTTTTGATGCTGTTACTGGTGGCTGAAGGTGCCCGGGCCGACAGCGCCTGGCAAGCCAGCGCACCGGGACCTGGTATCATTAATCTGGGAATGCAACTGGCCTCACCGCCACTTACTTCGCCGGAACCCGTGAGCGGTGAGATGACGACCATTGTCTGGCGCTACAGGCTAAATGGCCCTGCACCGGCAGACTTTCGGGTTTACTTATGTTCCACTTCGCGTTGCACTGAGATAGAAGGGGCAAGAGGTTCCACCCGTGCGCTTTACCATATCAATGCTGCCGAACCTCTGCATTTTGTTTATGGTGTTCCTGGTACCGGGAGACTGAACAGAAAAGTGCAAGTGGTCAGTAATGAAGTGATGGTTAATTACCGCCCGGCCCCCTGAGCGCATACAGGGGGAGGAGTGCGGAAAAGTGATTACATTCTTTCCGGTGTATCAATGCCTAGTGTATCCAGCCCCAGCTTAAGGGTTTTTGCTGTCAGCATCGCCAGACGTAAACGACTCAGACGAATTGTCTCATCTTCTGTGCTGAGAATTGGACAGTGCTCGTAAAAACCTGAAAACAGCCCTGCCAGATCATACAAGTAACTACACATCACATGAGGTGTACCTTCTCTTGCCACTACCGCGATAGTCTCTTCGAACTGCAATAAGCGAGCCGCCAGTGCGGCTTCTCGTGGCTCACTGATTGTGGTATTGCCCGCGAGATCAGACTCTGTCAGAGCGGCTTTACGGAACATAGAGATAACCCGCGCATAGGCATATTGCATATAAGGTGCAGTGTTGCCTTCAAAGGCCAGCATATTGTCCCAGTCGAAAATATAGTCAGTGGTACGGCTTTTTGATAAATCGGCATATTTGATTGCACCGATACCAACACTGTCAGCCAGCTTTTTCAGGTCAGCTTCAGGCATCTCCGGGTTTTTTTCACGAATCAGTGTGGTAGCGCGATCAACAGCTTCATCCAGCAGATCAGCGAGCTTAATAGTCCCCCCCGCACGTGTTTTAAACGGCTTACCATCTTTACCTAACATCATGCCGAAAGCATGGTGTTCAAGAGTCACTGTCTCCGGTACGTAACCGGCTTTACGTACGATAGTCCAGGCTTGCATCAGGTGCTGATGCTGACGTGAGTCAATATAGTAGATGACGCGATCAGCTTTCAGCGTTTCATAACGGTACTTTGCACAGGCAATATCAGTGGTGGTATACAGATAGCCACCATCCTTTTTCTGGATAATAACCCCCATAGGTTCACCGTCTTTATTCTGATATTCATCGAGAAAAACAACGGTAGCACCTTCGCTCTCTACAGCCAGGCCTTTGGCTTTCAGATCGGCGACAATCAGAGGCAGCATAGGATTGTACAGGCTTTCACCCATCACATCTTCGCGTCCGAGGGTGACATTCATCCGATCGTAGATAAGCTGATTCTGCGTCATGGTGATATCCACCAGTTTTTTCCACATTTCACGGCAATAGGCATCACCGCTCTGGAGTTTCACCACATAGCTTCGGGCACGTTCAGCGAAATCTGCGTCTTCGTCGTAGGTCCGTTTGGCTTCGCGGTAAAAGGCTTCCAAATCAGCCAGTGCAATCGCTTCCTGATGCTCAGTTTGTTGTTTTTCCAGAAACGCGATCAGCATACCGAATTGTGTTCCCCAGTCACCAACGTGATTAGCACGAATGACATGGTGCCCTAAAAACTCAAGCGTACGCACTGCAGCATCACCAATAATGGTTGAGCGCACATGGCCAACATGCATCTCTTTAGCAACATTAGGTGCAGAGTAGTCCACAACCACAGTTTGAGCAGGTGCCACGGCGACGCCCAGGCGAGGGGAAGCAAGCGCGGCATCAACCTGCGATGCCAGCCAGGCGGGGTCAAGAAAAATATTGATAAAACCAGGCCCGGCAATATCAACTTTATGACTGATACCGGTCAGATCAAGATGGGTAACAACTTGCTCGGCGAGTTGACGAGGCACCATTCCCATTTTTTTAGCTGCTGCCATAATGCCATTGGCCTGGTAATCACCAAACTGCACTTTTGCTGACTGCCTGACGAGGGCTTCACTGTCAGCTGGCGCACCCGCCATACGCATTGCATGAGTGACTTTTTCTGAGAGGAGTGCCTGAATATTCACCGGGTTACCTTAAATATGCTGATTAAACCATACCAGTAACCAGTCAACTGCACAGGCAGTTGCACAGCAGTTAAAATGCATGTGGAGCGTTGATGGTCTGGCAGTAGAAATAAGGGCGGAAGTATACTGTATTTTCACCTCGCTTATCCAGGAGGATAAGCGTTCGCTGAACAGTTCTTTTACACCAGACTGTCGCTGATGGCGACCTATGCTTAGTGTACAGTGTGAATGTCAGTGCTGCGGCGGGGAAGGGCAACGTGAGTAAACGGTGAGATGCAACGGTGCTATCACCATCAACAGAGGAATGAAATGAATCTATTTAGTGAAATAACTGAGTTACGGGAGCTGCACCATGACTTATCCCGTTTCACTGCGGAACTCGAGACATTGGCACAACGTGTAGGTTTATCACTTGCCGAATTGACTGCTGATCATATCGCATTACGCTGCCATCAGAACAGCACAGCAGAACGCTGGAAAGCGGGACTACTGCAAGCGGGCACGTTATTTTCAGAAAAAATTATCAATGGAAGGCCGATTGCACTTTTCAGTCTCAGAACACCCGTCTCAGTAGGGCCGTTAGCTTTTTCCGTTGTCGAACTGCCCTGGCCTGGTGATAAGCTCTATCGTCATGAAGGCTGGGAACATATTGAAATTGTATTACCTGGAGCACCAGAAACCCTGGCAGCGCGCGCACTGGCACTTCTATCTGATCAGGGACTGGCTGAGCCAGGTATTTCGGTCAAACATCGTTCTCCCCGTGGAGAAGGTGAGACATTACCCAACCCTACGCTGGCGGTCACGGATGGCAAAGTGACGATCAAATTCCACCCGTGGCTGCTCAGTGAGATCGTCAGCCGTGAAAACTAATACGGTGATTCTGTCTGTGTGAGTTATAAACAGAGCGCATCGGCACGTTGCTGAACCGCTTTCTCCAGTCGCTGGATAGCCTGCTCCAGGTGGGGGCGGTCAGTGGCAAAAATGAAGCGGATAAAACGCGCATCGCCGAAATCGGCTCCGGCGCTGAACCCCAACCCATGACTCTCGAAATAACGGATGGGATCCGTGAGTTGCAGTGCGCTAACATCAATCCAGGCTAAATAAGTTGCCTCTGGGGCAACCATCGATACTGCGGGCAATCGGTTAACGCGCTCGCTGAGAAGTTCTGCAGCGCTCCGCAGATAAGCTAACAGCGCATCGAGCCATGGCTGACCATCACGCCAGGCAGCTTCTGCTGCTACCCAGGCAAGGATGTTGGCGTCCGGAGTGATTCCCATGCGTGCCTGCTGGAACTGTTTGCGCAATTGAGGATTAGCGATAATCGCCACCGATGCACCTAATCCGGCGATGTTGAAGGTTTTGGATGGCGAGATCAACGTAACGGTGCGTTGTTCGGCGTCCGCATTCAGTGAAGCTATCGGAATGTGTGGTTGCTGGTTGAGGATCAGGTCACAGTGAATCTCATCAGAGCAGATAAAGAGATCATGACGTTGCGCAAAAGCCAGCTGCGATAATGATGCTTGTTTCGAATAAACAGTGCCGCCTGGATTGTGTGGATTGCAAAGCATCAGTAATTTTTCGTGTCCTGACAGTTTGTTTTCTATCGCCTGCAGATCTATCGTCCAGTGTCCCGCTTGTAACGAAAAAGGGGCTGAAACGGTTTCACGACCCGCTGCTTCGCAGGCGCGGTAAAAAGGGGGATAAACGGTTTGGGGAAGAACGACGTTCTCACCCGATTGTGTCACGCTTCGCACCGTGAGATGCAAGCCACTCACTATACCCGGTAAAAAACCAGCCATTCAGGGCGAATATGCCAGTTATAACGTTCTGCCATTCGGCTAATCAGCAGCTCTGTAACAGCATGGTGAGAGGCACCGTATCCGAACACGCCGTGTGCCACACGCTGTTGCAAAGCGTCAGTTACGCACCGCGGAGAGCGAAAATCCATGTCGGCCACCCATAACGGTAAAATATCCCGTTCGCCATATTTTTCCCATTTCAGGCTATTGGTGTGACGTCGATCTACCCATTGGTCAAAATCCGGTGTCATATTAGTTATTCCCGGTATGATAATGTGACGTGACAGGAAAAAGAGTAGCCTTCATTATTGTCAATGACAACCGTGCCATTATCCGCCGGAGGAAAAATGCGAAAACTGGAAATCTGTTGCTTCGGACTGGATTGTGCACTGACCGCCGAACAGGCAGGAGCAGACAGGATAGAACTTTGTGCGTCACCCGCTGAAGGCGGCCTGACACCCTCTGCCGGGTGTCTGGCCCTGGCGCGCGAGATGATTCAGATACCTGTACATCCTATCGTGCGTCCACGCGGGGGCGATTTTTGTTACAGTGACCTGGAATTCCGAGAGATAACTGCAGATATTGCGCGGATTAAGGATCTGGGTTTTCCCGGGGTCGTTACTGGTGTGCTTGATCACGAAGGGCATATTGATATGCCTCGTATGCGACACATCATGTGTCACTGTGAGGGGATGTCAGTCACTTTCCATCGTGCTTTCGATATTTGTCATAATCCACTGCGGGCACTCGAACAACTGACAGAGTTAGGTATTGACCGTATTTTGACGTCCGGACAGCAGCAGAGTGCCGAGAGTGGATTAGCCCTAATTAAAGCGCTGAGTCAGCAAACACAAGGTCCGGTTATTATGCCCGGTGCCGGAGTTCGTCTGGGTAATCTGCATAAATTTATTGCGGCAGGGCTGACGGAAATCCATAGTTCAGCCAGTCGCGTGATCGCTTCGGCAATGCGTTACCGGAAAGCGGGGGTATCAATGAGTTCTGCAATGGAATCGGATGAGTTCAGCCGGATCGGGGTTGATGCAGATACGGTGGGTGCGATGAAAATGGCATTAATGGCAGTCTGAAGAGGGAGGTCTGACTCCCTCTGTTCCAGGTCCATTCAGGGCTTTCTGGCAACCAACACCGCGCGCAGCGGGGCCGGGTAGCCCTCCACAGTCAGCGCCGGGTTTTGAGGATTGAGAAACTCGGCAAGTGATTCGCTGGTCATCCATGCGGTACGTCGCTGTTCATCCGGGGTGGTCTGGCAGTGACCAACAATACGCACATCGACAAAACCACATTTTCCCAGCCAATTTTTCAGCGCCGCAGCGGAAGGAATAAAATAGACATTGCGCATCTGTGCATACCGTTCACCGGGGACCAGAACGGCATGTTCATCACCTTCAATCACCAGTGTTTCCAGCACCAGTTCACCTTCACTCACTAACTGGTTTTTGAGCTGCAAGAGATGATCTAAAGGAGAGCGACGGTGATAGAGAACCCCCATAGAAAATACAGTATCAAACGCATTGAGCAGGGGTAACTGTTCAATCCCTAAAGGTAACAGATGAGCACGACGATCGTTGCCAAGTAGCTTTCTCACCGCTTCAAACTGACATAAGAAAAGCTGCATTGGGTCAATACCCACTGCCAGTGATGCCCCGGCACCGACCATTCGCCACAGGTGATAACCACTGCCACAGCCGACATCAAGAGTGGTACGACCTGCTAATGGGGAAAGGTGTGGTAATACACGATCCCATTTCCAGTCGGAGCGCCATTCGGTGTCAATATCGACACCATACAGCGAGTAAGGACCTTTTCGCCATGGCATCAGCGTGGTCAGCAGGTTTTTTATCCCTGCACGCTGACGATCGGAAAGTTGGGGATTATCAGCACTGACACTGTATTGTAAATCACAGCTCTCTGGTGTCAGTGCAGGAAGGTGTTCTACAGCGCGTTGCCAGTTCTTAAAATGCCCGTGCAGTTGTTCCCGTTGCCATGCGGCTATTTGTGCCGGAAGTGTTTCCAGCCAGTGTGCAAGGGGGCCGGTCGCGATTTGCTGGTAAAAAGGGCCAAAATCCATTATTTATTTCCTGCTTTCAGAGCAATCAACGAGCCAAAATTGAAACACTGGAACCATAAATCAGCATGAGTGAAACCGGCAGCACGTAAGCGAGTTTTATGTGTATCCACAGTATCGGTGAGCATCACATTCTCCAGCATGCTACGTTTCTGGCTTATTTCTAACTCACTGTAACCATTCGCACGTTTGAAGTCATGATGCATATCGAACAACAGAGTGTCGACATCCGTATCGGCGAAACTGAATTTCTCTGACAGCACCAGCGCGCCGCCGGGACGCAGCCCATTGAAAATAGTGGTCAGAAGTTGCTGACGCTCTTCCGGGGCAAGAAATTGTAACGTGAAATTGAGTACCACCAGCGACGCATTTTCTATCACGATCTGACGGATATCAGCCTCAATGACCTCTACTGGTGTCTCTGCACGAAAGGCATCAAGATGACGTCTGCAACGAGCGACCATTGCGGGTGAATTATCAACGGCAATAATGCGGCATCCGGCAACACGAATGTGGCGTCTGACAGCCAGCGTTGCTGCACCCAGCGAACAGCCGAGATCGTAGACGACGGAGTCAGGTTGCACAAAACGTTCAGCCAGCATACCAATCATCGAAATGATGTTAGAGTAGCCAGGCACAGAACGCTGAATCATATCAGGAAAAACTTCAGCTACGCGCCCATCGAATGTCCAGTCGCCGAGTTGAGCGATGGGCACGGCAAACAGCGTATCGCGGTCAGACATAATCTATGGGTCCGGAAAAATACGAAGCCTATATTCTCGCAGAAATGGACCGTCGCTGCATCATCCTGATGCCGGTATCAGGAAAAGAATATTTGCATTGTGATGATGAGGTTAATCGGTTTATTTCACATAATATCTTACGCCCTTCCCAGGTATGACAAGAGAAGAGACATAAGAAGCAGAGGGTTAACTGGCTATTATCACGCCAGATAAGCCTCTTTTAATATCAGCAGGAAATACGCCCGAATCAGGGATGAAGTGCACTGATGATTTCAGCATTGCTGCGTACCCGGCCAATACGCGGGAAAACGGTGGCAAAACTGTTTTGATGCTCTTCACTGCTGCCGGCGGTACATAACTGTTCAGCAAACACAAGCTGGAAGCCCCGCTCCCACGCATCTCGTGCTGTAGACTCAACGCCAATATTGGTAGATATACCACCGAGTACCACGGTATCTATACCACGGCGGCGCAGTTGCAGTTCCAGATCAGTCCCATAAAAGGCACCCCACTGATGTTTCATCACCAGAATATCTTGTGCCTGATGGCGTAGTGCAGCCGGGAATGTCCACCAGTTATCTGGCAGAACCCCAGACGGCATGGGTTTATCTACTGGTTGTTTCAGGGCATCGCCAAAATTATTATGCCAGCCAACACGAACTAATATCACGGGAGCTCCCGCTGCGCGAAAGCTATCGGCTACCTCAGCTGCCCAGGCGACAACATCATCCGCGGAATAGGGGCCTTTGGCAAAGGGTAAAATACCTTCCTGAAGATCGATAAGTACCAACGCTGTTTGAGAGGGATTGAGTGTTAACATGATTGGCTCCATCTGATTAATCACATCAGTAACGACTTTTGATAGTAGCCGTATCCTGCGTACTATGCGAACCGGTGATCTGATCAATTCAGGGCATTTTTGTTAGCTTTTATGATAAAAATGATTGGTGGCGTTGATCTGTCAGGGTGAATTCATGTCAGTAGTTAGCGTATTCTTTTTTTTCCATTATAATAGCCGCCATTTTTCGCCTTAGCGGTGCACCTTCGGGAATGTAAAACCGGACAGGGCCGTGAGGCTATGACGTTTAAAGGAAACCATCATGCGTAGTGAATATTGTGGACAGATCAATCTGAGCCATGAAGACCAGCAAGTGACACTTTGCGGTTGGGTTAATCGCCGTCGTGATCTCGGTAGCCTAATCTTTATTGATATGCGTGATCTTGAGGGTATTGTTCAGGTTTTTTTCGACCCGGATCATCAGCAGGCTTTCGCACTTGCTGCCGAGCTGCGTAACGAATTCTGTATCCGGGTGACGGGTATAGTTAAAGCGCGTGATGAAAAAAATAAGAACCGTGATATGGCAACCGGCGAAGTGGAAATTTTCGCCACTGATTTGACCATCATCAACCGTTCTGAACCTCTGCCACTGGATTCTAACCAGATAAATTCCGAAGAGGCGCGTCTTAAATACCGTTACCTGGATTTACGTCGCCCGGAAATGGCACAACGACTTAAAACGCGCGCAAAAATTACCAGTTTCATCAGACGATTTATGGATGAACATGGTTTCCTTGATATCGAAACACCGATGCTTACCAAAGCGACCCCTGAAGGTGCGCGTGATTATCTGGTACCGAGCCGGGTACATAAAGGCAAATTTTATGCCTTGCCACAATCTCCTCAACTGTTCAAACAGCTGCTGATGATGTCAGGTTTCGACCGCTATTATCAGATAGTGAAATGTTTTCGTGATGAAGACTTACGTGCTGACCGTCAGCCGGAATTCACCCAAATTGATATTGAAACTTCATTTCTGACGGCAAGCCAGGTACGGGAAGTGACCGAACGGTTGATCCGTTCTTTATGGATGGAATTAAAAGGGATAGATCTCGGCGATTTTCCTGTGATGACCTACCAGGAGGCCATGCGCCGTTTTGGTTCAGATAAACCGGATCTGCGTAATCCAATCGAGCTGGTGGATATCGCTGATTTGGTCAAAGAGATTGAATTTGCTGTATTTGCCCAGCCGGCGAATGACAGTAAAGGGCGTGTCGCGGCGCTATGTGTGCCTGGTGGCGCGACTCTCAGTCGCAAACAAATTGATGAGTACGGCGCTTTTGTTTCTATTTACGGAGCAAAAGGTCTGGCTTACATGAAAGTGGTTGATCCGGCGGCAGGACTGGAGGGGATCACCAGCCCGGTAGCGAAGTTTCTTAACGCGGAGATTGTCAATGCTATCCTGACGCGTACCGGCGCGCAGGCGGGAGACCTATTGTTCTTCGGTGCTGATAAAGCCAGCATAGTCGCCGACGCGCTTGGCGCGTTGCGCCTGAAACTGGGGCGTGATCTGGCGCTGGCGGTGACCACTGAGTGGGCACCGCTTTGGGTGGTGGATTTTCCAATGTTTGAGGAAAATGGTGAAGGAGGATTAAGCGCTATGCATCATCCTTTCACTGCTCCTGAAGGTCTGACCCCTGACACACTGCGCGCGGCACCAGAAACGGCAGTGGCCAATGCGTATGATATGGTGATCAACGGTTATGAGGTCGGTGGGGGGTCTGTACGTATTCACACCGGGGAGATGCAGCAGGCGGTGTTTGCTATTCTTGGTATCGATGAGCAGGAGCAGCAGGAGAAATTCGGATTCCTGCTGGATGCACTCAAGTATGGTACACCCCCTCATGCAGGTCTGGCATTTGGCCTCGATCGTCTGGTGATGTTATTGACAGGCACAGATAATATCCGTGATGTTATAGCGTTCCCGAAAACCACCGCAGCAGCTTGTCTGATGACTGAAGCGCCTGGCGTGGCGAATGCAGTAGCTTTGCAAGAGTTGGGCATAAATGTCGTGAAAAAAATGGCATCAGATAATGATGTCAGCAAAGGGTAACGTACTGAAACGTCCGGTATCGGTGCTGGTAGTGATTTACGCTGAAAACAGTGGACGCGTTTTACTGCTACAGCGCCGTGACGATGAGCTGTTCTGGCAGTCGGTTACCGGTAGCCAGGAAGCGGGAGAAACGCTCATCGAAACCGCGATAAGAGAAGTTCGCGAAGAGACAGGGATAGATATAACAGGTGAAAAGCTGACACTCACAGACGCACAGCGTCAGATTGAATTTGAAATTTTCGCGCATTATCGTCATCGCTACGCGCCGGGGGTAACCCATAACCAGGAGCACTGGTTTTATCTTGCCCTGCCAGCAGAGCGTGAGGTGCAATTAACCGAGCACCTGGCTTATCGCTGGTTACCTCGCATTGAGGCGGCAGCACTGACGCTCTCCTGGAGCAATGCGCAGGCGATTGACGAAGGACGATTTAATCCCCCATCTCTGCCAATACAGTGATGGGAACAGGTGAACAACATTCAGGGTAGCGTCGGGCCGCAGATATTAACGTCTGGATGACAGGTTAACGCTGGTTAATGCTAAACAGCATTACCCTGACTAAGTGGAGATTGAGTCAATGGCTGGTCACAGTAAGTGGGCAAATACTAAGCATCGCAAAGCGGCACAGGATGCAAAACGCGGTAAAATTTTCACTAAAATTATCCGTGAACTGGTTACCGCCGCGAAGTTGGGCGGTGGAGATGCGGGTTCCAATCCACGTCTACGCGCCGCGATGGATAAAGCACTGTCGAACAATATGACCCGTGACACGATGAACCGTGCTATTGCACGCGGAGTGGGTGGTGAAGACGACAGCAATATGGAAACCATCATCTATGAAGGTTATGGTCCAGGCGGCACCGCAGTGATGGTTGAATGTCTGAGCGATAATCGTAACCGTACCGTTTCAGAAGTGCGTCACGCTTTCAGTAAAACCGGGGGTAACCTGGGCACAGATGGTTCGGTTGCTTATCTGTTTACCCGCAAAGGCGTCATTACTTTTGCTCCAGGACTGGATGAAGATACAGTGATGGATGCCGCACTGGAAGCGGGTGCAGATGATGTGATGAGTTATGATGACGGGGCGATTGACGTTTTCACTGCCTGGGAAACACTGGGTGAAGTGAAAGATGCACTTGAAGCCGCAGGATTAACACCTGAGAGTGCAGAAGTGACCATGATCCCCTCGACAAAAGCAGATATGGATGCGGAAACTGCGCCTAAATTACTGCGTCTGATTGATATGCTGGAAGATTGTGATGATGTACAGGAAGTGTATCACAACGGCGATATCTCTGATGAGGTAGCGGCAACGCTGTGATGGCTGGCTATAGCGCTGTGTATGCCGGGAGGTTTTATGGCGATTATCCTGGGTATTGACCCTGGTTCAAGGGTCACGGGATATGGCGTTATCCGTCAGGTCGGGAATAAACTTACCTACCTCGGCAGTGGTTGTATCCGTACCCAGGTCACAGATCTACCGCCAAGACTGAAGATGATCTACGCGGGCGTCAGTGAAATTATCACTCAGTTTCAGCCAGATTTTTTCGCCATAGAACAGGTGTTTATGGCGAAAAATGCTGATTCAGCACTGAAGCTCGGGCAGGCGCGAGGCGCGGCCATTGTTGCGGCGGTTAACCATGATATTCCGGTATTTGAATATGCCGCGAGGCAGGTAAAACAGTCGGTTGTTGGCATTGGCAGTGCTGAAAAAAGCCAGGTACAGCATATGGTGAAAACATTGCTGAATTTACTCGCTAATCCGCAGTCTGATGCGGCAGATGCTTTGGCTATTGCCATTACGCATTGCCATTTCAGTCAAAATATCAGTCGTATGGGTTCAGGAAAACTCAACCTTGCCCGTGGAAGACTACGTCCCTGAGGCTGGATATCCATCCAGCCTTTTTTATGGTATAACGCTCTTTCCTGCTGTCCCGCAGGATGATTTTCTGCGTCATTCAGTGATGGGTGAAGGCAGTACAGACTAAAGCACGCTTCAGTGCATAATACATGAGGTGCAGTATGATAGGTCGTTTACGCGGAACCATTCTGGAAAAGCAGCCACCGCTGGTATTGCTCGAAATTCAGGGAATCGGCTATGAAGTACATATGCCAATGACCTGTTTTTACGAACTACCAGAACTGGGTAGCGAAGCGATCATTTTTACACACTTTATTGTCCGGGAGGATGCGCAGCTATTATATGGTTTTAACAGCAAACAGGAACGTGCACTATTTCGTGAACTGATCAAGGTTAACGGAGTTGGCCCGAAACTGGCACTGGCGATCCTCTCCGGCATGTCAGCGCAGCAGTTTGTTACAGCTATCGAGCGTGAAGAAATTGCCGCGCTGGTAAAACTACCTGGCGTTGGCAAGAAAACAGCTGAACGGTTAGTGGTGGAAATGAAAGACCGCTTCAAAGGCATGCATGGCGATCTCTTTGCCAGTGATGAACCTTTTGCCCTGACCAGCGAAGTGCAACCTGCAGGGAACAGCCAGCATGAAGCCGAGAGTGAGGCAGCAGCAGCACTGGTCGCGCTGGGGTATAAGCCACAAGAAGCGAGCCGCATGATTGCTAAAGTCGCGCGGGATGATGCGGATTGTGAAACGTTAATACGTGACGCACTGCGTGCTGCACTGTGAGGAAGCTATGATCGAAGCAGACAGACTGGTTTCACCCGCGAGTATTAACGAAGAAGAGATCATTGACCGGGCAATACGGCCTAAACGTCTGACTGAATATATCGGCCAGCCTGTAGTACGTGAGCAGATGGAGATTTTCATTGAAGCGGCCAAATTACGTGGTGATGCCCTTGACCATCTGCTGATTTTCGGTCCACCCGGGTTAGGCAAAACAACACTGGCTAACATCGTTGCTAATGAGATGGGAGTAAATCTGCGTACAACCTCAGGTCCGGTGCTGGAAAAAGCCGGAGATTTGGCCGCGATGCTGACAAACCTTGAACCACACGATGTATTGTTCATTGATGAAATTCACCGTTTATCTCCTGTCGTGGAAGAAGTGCTGTACCCGGCTATGGAAGACTATCAACTTGATATTATGATAGGTGAAGGGCCTGCGGCGCGTTCGATCAAACTTGATCTTCCGCCCTTTACACTGATTGGTGCCACCACTCGCGCTGGCTCGCTCACTTCTCCATTACGTGATCGATTCGGCATTGTTCAGCGGCTGGAGTTCTATCGTGTAGAAGATTTGCAATATATTGTCGGGAGAAGTGCGGCCTGTCTTAGGCTGGGACTCAGTGATGAAGGCGCTCTGGAGATTGCACGCCGCTCGCGAGGCACCCCCCGAATTGCCAATCGTCTGTTACGCCGTGTGCGTGATTATTCAGAAGTGCGAGCGGCAGGACAATTAACCGGCGACGTTGCGGCGAAGGCGCTCGATATGCTGAGTGTTGATACTGCCGGATTTGATTATATGGACCGCAAACTATTGCTGGCCATCATTGATAAATTCAACGGCGGGCCGGTAGGGCTGGATAATCTGGCAGCGGCAATTGGTGAAGAGCGTGAAACCATCGAAGATGTGCTGGAACCCTACCTGATTCAGCAGGGGTTTATTCAACGCACGCCGAGAGGCCGGTTGGCAACTCAGCATGCCTACCGCCATTTTGGTCTGACTCGTGCGGGGGTAACGGAACCAGAGCAGTGACGGTTTCCCGTCACTGTTTCTCATCGATTATTTTTGAGCATACTGAAAACAAACATCACCGCTGCCGCCAGCACAACCGATGGCCCGGCCGGGGTGTCATAGAGGGCTGAGAAAGCAAGTCCGCCCGTCACTGCCAGTATGCCGACCAATACAGCCATGGCAGCCATCTGTTCTGGAGAGCGAGCAAAAGGCCTCGCGGTGGCTGCGGGAATAATCAATAATGACGTGATGATCAACGCCCCCACGAACTTCATGGCAACCCCAATAGTCAGTGCGGTGATCAGCATTAACATGAGTCGGGCACGTTGCAGATTGATCCCGTCAACTTGGGCAAGCTCTGGGCTCACTGTAATCGCCAGCAGAGGGTTCCATTGCCACATTAGCAACAGCAGAACCGTGGCAACTCCGATAGCAATAACCAGCAAGGCACCGGTGGTTACCGCGAGCAGATCACCAAACAGGTAGGCCATCAAATCAATCCGGACATCAGACATCAGGCTGACGACTACCATCCCCAGAGATAAGGCGCTGTGAGCGAGGATCCCCAGCAGAGTATCAATCGCCAGAAAAGGGCGTCGTTCGAGCCAGACCAGCATCAGTGCCAATAACAAAGTGACAATAATAACCGCATAAAAAGGATTGATATTGAATAAAAGGCCAAATGCGACACCTAACAAAGAGGCATGTGCGAGAGTATCGCCAAAATAGGACATGCGGCGCCAGACGACGAACGAACCTAAAGGGCCGGCAGCCAGCGCCAGCAAAAAACCGGCAATCCAGCCGGGAAAAAGTAATTCAAGCACGGTTACTGTCCTTTACGCAAAATAATGCGTCCCTGTAAATCATGGCGGTGATTATGATGATGGCGATAGAGACCCAGCTGCTCAGCGCCTTGTGTTCCGAACATGGCGATAAATTCAGGATGCCGTGACACAACCTCGGGGGTGCCGGAACAGCAGATGTGGTGATTAAGACAGAGAACATCATCGGTTTTAGCCATCACCAGATGCAGGTCATGGGAGACCATTAAAACAGCACAATTCAACTCATGGCGTAGTGTATCAATCAGGTTATACAGCGCCACCTGACCATTAACGTCAACGCCCTGAGTCGGTTCATCCAGTACCAGCAGCTGAGGTTGATTCAGCAAAGCTCGCGCCAGTAACACACGCTGCATTTCCCCACCGGAAAGCTGCTGCAGGGGGGCATCGATCAGTGAGGTTGCCTGAACCCGTGCAAGGGCTGGCAGAATATCCTGCTTTTTCACTCCACGGCCAAGACGCATAAAACGTCCGGTACGCAAAGGAAGGGTGGCGTCAGTATGAATTTTTTGCGGTACATAACCAATGCGCAAAGGCGACTGACGAAATACCTTCCCTTGTGTGGGGGACAACAATCCTAGCAAGACACGAACCAGCGTTGACTTTCCGGCACCATTGGGACCGAGTAAGGTAAGAATCCGACCCGGTTGCAAAGAGAGTGAAATATCAGTGAGCACCTGGCGCTGACCGAAGCTGACAGAGATATGTTTGAGATCGATCAGTGAAGACATAGCTTGTATAAACGACATAAAGAGTATTATGTTATAATATCACATATACTCAATTAATAAAGGTTTGACGCATTATGTTACAAAAAAAGAAACTCTCTGCTTTAGCACTTAGCGCGGCGCTGCTGACACTGTTATCGATGCCATCACAGGCGACAGTTGTGACGTCGATCAAACCTCTGGGATTCATCGCGGCTGCCATTGCCGATGGTGTAACACCTGTACAGATATTGCTGCCTGACGGTGTTTCTGAACATGCCTATTCACTCAAGCCTTCAGATATCAAACGCCTGCAGAGCGCGGATCTGGTGGTGTGGACCGGACCCGAAATGGAAGCCTTCATGCCCAAAGTCGTAGCTCAGTTAGCAGCGCAAAAATCGATCGAAATAGCTGCATTACCGGGAGTCAAACCGTTGCTATTGAAAGGTGCAGAAGAGGATGAACATGATGAAGAGGGCGATGGTCATGGCGGTCATGGACATCATCACGGCGAATATAACATGCACTTGTGGATGTCGCCGGAGATAGCAAAACAGGCGGCTGTTGCAATTCATGCGAAATTGTCGGAACTTATGCCAGAAAATAGAGACAAACTGAATGCCAATCTGCAGCATTTTGAAGTAACATTAGCCGCTGCCGATAAAAAAATCAGTGCAGAGCTTGCACCAGTTAAAGGAAAGGGATATTTCGTTTTTCACGATGCTTACACCTATTTTGAAAAACACTTCGGACTGACCCCTGCGGGGCATTTTACCGTTAACCCTGAAATCCAGCCTGGTGCACAGCGATTACATAAAATTCGAACAGAGCTGGTTGAGCAAAAGGCTGTTTGTGTCTTTGCTGAACCACAATTCAGGCCGGCTGTAATTGAGGCTGTAGCTAAGGGAACACAGGTGCGCCAGGGTGTACTGGACCCTTTAGGTACTAACATTACGCCAGACAAAGATAGCTATGTGACATTCCTCTCACAGCTATCGAGTCAGTATTCATCCTGCCTGAAAGGAGCATAGAGGAACCGATACCGTGCAGCAGATTTATCGCGCTGTCGCGATTGCAGTAAACAGATTACCCCGAGTCCACCGTATTATGCTGGGCTCGCTCACTGCAGTCACCCTGGCCGTCACTATCTGGCGGCCACATCATGTACCCGTTAAAAGTGATAAAGAGGCTATAACGGAGTCCATTGCACAGGAGCAAGTGCCAGCAGACGACATCCTGTTACCTGAGGTGAGCGAACCTCTTGATCAGGACACCGCCTCTGCAGAGCATGAAGTGCCAAAAGATGAAATTGACAAGGAAGTGCTCAACGAAAACGGCGCACATGACTATGTTGTCTCTTCAGGGGACACCTTAAGCAGCATTCTCAATCAATATGAAATCGACATGAGCAGTATTGCTCAGTTGGTGAAGGTGGATAAAGACCTGCGTAATATGCAGCCAGGTCAGCAGCTCTCATGGACGCTAAATGACGAGGGGCAGCTGCAACAGCTTACGTGGGATGTTTCCCGCCGAGAAGCTCGTGTTTATACTTTGCAGGGTGATACTTACAGCGCCTCGACTGAAATTTTGCAAGGTGAATGGAAAAATACCGTATTGAAAGGTACGGTCAACGGTAGTTTTGCCAGCAGTGCGAAAGAGGCTGGATTAAGTCGCAATGAAATCAGTGCGGTAATCAAAGCAATGCAGTGGCAAATGGATTTTCGTAAGTTGCGCAGTGGAGATCAATTTTCTGCGTTATTTTCGCGAGAAATGCTGGATGGCAAAAGCCACCAAAGTCAGTTACTCGGTGTCAGATTACAAAGTGGTGGAAAAGACTATTACGCCATTCGCGCCGAGGACGGTAAATTTTACGACCGCGCCGGCTCCGGTTTATCAAAAGGCTTTATGCGCTTCCCGATGGGAAGAGCGCAGCGCGTGACTTCGGGTTTCAATCCGCGCAGGGTTAACCCGGTCACTGGTCGTATCGCTCCTCATCAGGGGATTGATTTCTCGATGCCAATCGGTACATCGGTTCTGGCTGTGGGTGATGGCGAAGTTATCGTTTCTACCCGCAGTGGTGCGGCTGGAAATTATATTGCTCTGCGTCATGGACGTCAGTATGTCACTCGCTATATGCACCTCAAAACTCTGCTGGTGAAACCGGGACAAAAAGTGAAACGCGGTGAGCGTATTGCCCTGTCAGGTAACACAGGACGCTCTACCGGGCCTCATCTGCACTACGAAGTGTGGATCAATAACCAGGCTGTGAATCCGCTCACCGCTAAATTACCGAAAATGGAAGGTCTGGCGGGTACAGAACGTAAAGCGTACCTGGCTCAGGTCAAAGAGGTCGTTCCGCAGTTACAACTGGATTGATTTTGCCAACCTACAGCCGACAGAACGTATTTCTGTCGGCTTTTTCATGCATAAAAAAGCACTGAAGATTGCAAAATGGTTTCCGGCAATTATCATTAGCCGCTTACACACAGAGGCAAGTGCATGGAAAAGAGTAAAAAGAGCGCAATTGAATTTATCCCGGTATTTCAGAAATCATTTCTGTTACCACGTTACTGGGGAAACTGGCTGGCCATTATTATCTGTGCTGGCCTGGCGTGGGTACCTGTGGCGCTGCGTGATCCACTACTGGGAAAACTGGGGTGCATGGCAGGGCGTCTGGCTAAAAGTGCGCGCCGTCGGGCGAGAATAAATTTATTTTATTGTATGCCTGAGAAGAGTGAGCTTGAGCGTGAGCACATTATCGATCAGATGTTTGCTACCGCGCCCCAGTCGATGGTGATGATGGCTGAACTGGCGATGCGCCCTAAACATGCCTCTCAGCGGATAACCTGGCATAATCGTGAAATTATTACGCGTCTTAAAGAGGCGCAGGAGAACGTAATCTTTTTAGTTCCCCATGGCTGGGCGGTAGATATTCCGGCAATGGTACTGGCCTCGCAGGGACAAAAAATGGCAGCAATGTTTCACAACCAGCGTAATCCATTGCTGGACTATATCTGGAACGCGGTGCGTCGTCGTTTTGGTGGGCGTATGCATGCCAGAAATGACGGTATTAAACCTTTCATCAGTTCAGTCAGACAAGGTTATTGGGGATACTATCTTCCTGATCAGGACCATGGTGCAGAACACAGCGAGTTTGTCGATTTCTTTGCCACCTATAAAGCGACACTCCCTGCCGTCGGACGTCTGATGAAAGTATGCCGGGCACGCGTGGTTCCGCTCTTTCCTGTGTATAACGGAAAGACACACCGGCTGGATATCTATTTACGGCCGCCAATGGATGACCTGCTCACTGCGGATGACCATACTCTGGCGAGAAGAATGAATGAAGAGGTAGAGCATCTGGTCACGCCCTATCCTGAACAATACACATGGATATTAAAATTACTGAAAACCCGGAAGGCCGGTGATCCTGAACCTTATCAACGCAAAGATATTTATCCCCGCTGACGAAATGCGGGCATGGCCTGATATGATGCCATGCCCGCTGCCATTTACCCGACGCGCAATACGCGACTGGTGTTGGTTGCACCGGCCGTGGTCATCAAATCACCTTGCGTGACCACCACTAAATCACCAGTCATCAAATAACCTTTATCACGTAACAATTCAGTGGCCTGGGTCGCTGCAGCGACGCCTTCATGCTCGCTATCAAAGTAGAGCGGTGTAACCCCCCGGTAAAGCGCTGTCAGATTGAGCGTCTGTTCATTACGTGACAGGGCAAATATGGGTAAGCCAGAGGTAATTCTGGATGTCATCAGCGCGGTGCGGCCTGATTCAGTCATGGTGATGATTGCAGTGACCCCTTGCAAGTGGTTTGCAGCGTACATCGCAGACATCGCGATTGCCTCTTCAACGTTATCAAACTGCACATCAAGGCGATGTTTTGACACGTTGATACTGGGCACTTTTTCCGCCCCCAGACAGACGCGAGCCATTGCGCTCACCGTCTCGGCAGGATACTGCGCGGCTGCAGTCTCAGCGGATAACATAACAGCATCAGTGCCATCTAATACTGCATTGGCAACATCCATCACTTCGGCACGAGTCGGCATCGGATAGGTAATCATAGACTCCATCATCTGTGTTGCCGTAATCACCGCACGATTGAGTTTTCTCGCCCGGGCAATCAGGGTTTTTTGTATGCCGACCAGTTCAGGATCGCCAATTTCCACCCCCAGGTCACCGCGCGCGACCATGACCACATCAGAAGCAAGAATAATATCATCCATTGCTTCTACAGAAGCCACCGCCTCAGCTCGTTCAACTTTGGAAACGATTTTCGCTTCTGAGCCTGCTTCGCGGGCCAGACGTCTTGCCAGTTCGAGGTCTGCGCCACAACGGGGAAATGAAACTGCCAGATAGTCACAACCAATTTTTTCTGCAGTGACAATATCGGCTTTATCTTTCTCGGTCAGCGCGTCAGCAGACAGGCCACCACCCAGTTTATTGATACCTTTATTATTGGATAACGGGCCGCCTACTGTCACTTCAGTGTAAATTTTTAGCCCATCTACCCGCACAATCTTTAGCTGCACGCGCCCATCATCTAGCAGCAGGATGTCACCGGGAACCACGTCATCTTGCAGCTTCTTATAATCGATACCCATCCTCTCTTTATCACCTTCTCCTTTACCTAAGTCGGCATCGAGCAAAAAGCGATCACCAACGTTGAGAAATATTTTCCCTCTTTGAACGTAGAAACGCGAATTTTGGGGCCCTGCAGGTCGCCGAGAATAGCGATATGACGTCCAAGTTTTTTGGCGATTTCACGGACTTTCGTTGCACGTAACAGATGATCTTCCGGAGAACCGTGAGAAAAATTTAGGCGAACTACATTGGCACCGGCAGCAATGATTTTTTCCAGATTATTATCGCGGTCGGTAGCGGGGCCTAGTGTGGTGACAATTTTTGTTCTTCTGATGCGACGTGACATAATATTTCCTTAACATTCACGAATAGATGAGTAGTAAAAGATGAGGAATTTCACTTTGCTATGGAACTCACATGAGCAAGCCTTGATCATGTGATGTGACGATGTAAGCTTACGTAACACAGAAAGTCGTGTTGTGGTCGGCGAATCACAGTGGAACACTTTTATCATAAAGCAGCGTGACACGGCTGTCATGGGCTGTTTTACATGAAAATGCCTCAGCGAATGCGTGTGATGATTCACTTGATGATCCGGATCATAATTCTACCGCAGACTTTGTGTCGGCAGAGTACTCGAAATTATTGACTGTTTCGTGTAGTCTGCGGCTGCAGGGCGATGATACCCTGAAAAATCCCCGCCGCTGTGCTGTGCTGTGCTGAGATAGTAAACAGCGCACAGCGGGTGATAAAAAGCTTACAGCCGTTTTATCTGTGCGAGCAGTTACACTGCAGGTGTTATGTGGTTGTTTTTAAAAATTCAGAAACAGAAGCCTGGTTTCTGGTTTTCTCTCAGAGAGGAGTTTTAAATGGCGGTGACACAAATAGCCCAGGCGTGTGATCTGGTTATTTTTGGTGCGAAGGGTGATTTGGCGCGCCGTAAACTTCTGCCTTCCCTGTATCAGCTGGAAAAAGCGGGTCAGATTCATCATGAATCGCGTATTATCGGGGTGGGTCGGGCTGACTGGGATCGTCAGGCATACACTGGCATCGTGCGTGAAGCGCTGGATACCTTTCTGAAAGAGACGATTGATGAAGCCATCTGGCAAAAATTAAGTGCGCGTCTTGATTTTTGTAATCTTGATGTCAATGAAGTTGAACATTTTCCACGCCTCGGTGCCATGCTGGATCAGGCTGCACGCGTGACAATTAACTATTTCGCTATGCCCCCAAGTACCTTTGGTGCAATTTGTAAAGGACTGGGCGTGGCGAAACTGAACCATCAGCCCGCTCGTGTCGTGATGGAAAAACCATTGGGTACCTCACTGGCAACCTCACGGGAAATTAACGATCAGGTGGGTGAATATTTCGAAGAGAACCAGGTGTTCCGTATCGACCACTATCTGGGTAAAGAGACGGTACTGAATCTGCTGGCTTTGCGGTTTGCGAACTCACTGTTTGCTGCAAACTGGGATAACCGTACTATCGATCATGTGCAGATTACCGTGGCCGAAGAGGTCGGTATTGAGGGGCGCTGGGGTTATTTCGATAAAGCCGGGCAAATGAGAGACATGATCCAAAATCATTTGCTGCAGGTATTGACGATGATTGCGATGTCTCCACCAGCTGACCTCTCTGCGGACCGAATTCGTGATGAGAAAGTGAAGGTGCTGCGTTCGCTGCGTCGTATTGACCAGACGAATGTGCGGGAAAAAACGGTGCGCGGACAGTATACATCGGGCTTCGTTCAGGGAAGTAAAGTGCCGGGTTATCTGGAAGAAGAGGGAGCCAATAAAGGCAGCCATACCGAAACCTTCGTGTCTATCAGGGTTGATATTGACGACTGGCGCTGGGCAGGAGTGCCATTTTATCTGCGTACCGGTAAACGGCTGCCAACGAAGTGTTCAGAGATTGTCGTCTATTTTAAAAATCCGGCACTGAACTTATTCAAAGAGAGCTGGCCAGAGTTACCGCAAAACAAGCTGACTATCCGTTTGCAACCTGATGAAGGGGTGGATATTCAAATTCTCAATAAAGTGCCGGGACTTGATCATAAGCACAATCTGCAAACCACTAAACTGGATTTGAGTTTTTCTGAAACGTTTAACCACTCCCATCTTGCTGATGCCTATGAGCGTTTACTGCTGGAAACCATGCGGGGCATCCAGGCACTGTTTGTACGTCGTGATGAGGTGGAAGAAGCCTGGAAGTGGGTAGATTCAATCATGGATGCCTGGGCTGCAGACAGTGAAGCTCCCAAACCTTATCAGGCAGGCACCTGGGGGCCGGTAGCCTCAGTTGCAATGATTACCCGTGATGGCCGTTCATGGAATGAGTTTGGGTAATTAAGTCAGGCAACAAGGGCAGCTTGCCCTTGTTGTTTTTTATCTGCTGTACTTACTCGCCGGTAACTACCACTGCCTGAGCGCAACGAATCGCCCGCTCAATCGCTTCTTCAATCTGCTGACCTGTCGCCAGTGCGACACCCATGCGGCGTTTGCCGTGTATAGCGGGTTTTCCAAACAGTCTCAATTGTCCACCGTTGCTTAAAGCCGCAGAGAGTTGAGAAAACTGCACGTTATCGCTGTCGAGTTCAGGTAAAATGACGGCGGAGGCTGCTGGACCATACTGACGGACGGTCCCGATGGGTAAACCCAGAAACGCACGAACATGCAGGGCGAATTCTGACAGATCCTGTGAAATAAGGGTGACCATACCGGTATCGTGCGGACGCGGAGAGACTTCGCTAAAAATAACCTCGTCACCACAGACAAATAACTCTACGCCAAACAGTCCCCATCCTCCGAGTGCCGTGACTACCTCAGCCGCGATTGCTTGTGCATTTGCCAGAGCAGCCTCGCTCATTATCTGAGGTTGCCATGACTCACGATAATCGCCATCCTCCTGGCGATGACCGATAGGTGCGCAGAAATGGATACCATCTACTGCACTGACTGTGAGTAACGTTATCTCAAAATCGAAATCGACCACCCCTTCAATGATCACTTTACCCGCACCGGCGCGTCCACCTTCCTGGGCATATTGCCACGCATGATTCAAATCTTCGGCGCGGCGCACAAAACTTTGTCCTTTACCGGAGGAACTCATCACTGGTTTGATAATCAGTGGGAAACCAATATCCTGGGCGGCAACAAAGAGTTGTTCTTGTGTATCGGCGAACTGATAACGTGACGTCGGCAGGGACAGCGTCTCGGCGGCAAGACGTCGGATACCCTCACGATTCATGGTCAGTCGGGTGGCATTGGCACAGGGAACGACTTTATGGCCTTGCTGCTCAAGCGTTAGCAGCATGTCAGTGGCAATCGCTTCGATTTCCGGAACGATATAATCTGGTTTTTCGAGTAGTACCAGTTTTTTCAGTGCCTCGCCATCCAGCATATCAATCACATGGCTGCGATGGGCGACGTGCATGGCAGGGGCGTCAGCATAGCGATCAACGGCAATCACTTCGACACCTAAACGTTGACACTCAAGTGCCACTTCTTTTCCCAGTTCACCTGCACCCAGCAGCATGACGCGCGTTGCTGCGGGACGCAGCGCAGTTCCCAGTGTGGTCATAATTTTTTACCTGAAAAGGGGATTGAAAATGCGCGCAGTATAAACGAAATCGTTTGCGCGCGCATGTGCTTTGCCCGAAGCACCATTGGAACGACCGACAGCAGTCAGGCGGGTTGGTTGCCAGACTATTTTCCAGGCTTTGCCTCGCTTGACGCTTCTTGACGCAGGGATGCTTATTATGGCTGATAAACACACATCAGGAGTGATCATATGAGTCGATGGTTGCAACAAATCCATGCTATACTGGGTAGTAAAAGCAATGAACTGATTAGTAAAAACAGTGATAAGCGGGTTTCATCAGGTCTGTCAGATATGCTGGCTCCGGGGGCATTAGGTGGGCTCGCGGGATTGTTGATAAGCAGTAAATCATCGAGAAAACTGCTTTCCCGCTATGGTAAAAATGCCCTTGTTGTCGGTGGTGGTGCTGCGGCTGGAATCTTCCTGTGGAAGAAATATCAACAGCGTATGGGGGAATCGGCGCAACCTGCGGTTCCATCGGTCAGTTCTGTTCCGGTAACTGCTCCAGTTGAACGGCGTGCAGAAAGGCTTATTCAGGCTCTGGTGTTTGCCGCAAAAAGTGGCGGTCATATTGATGACAAAGAACGTCAGGCGATTGATGAGCATCTACAGTCAGCGGGACTGGGTGCTGAATGTGAACGACTGGTCAGGGAAGCGATCGCAATGCCACTTGATCCGGAAAAGCTGGCAGGTGACATCAATGACCCTCAGGAGGCGCTGGAACTCTATTTTCTGAGCAATTTGGTTATCGATGTCGATCACTTTATGGAACGAAGTTATCTGCAAGCATTAGGGGATGCACTGAATATTCCTGCTGATGTGCGTGAAAGCATTGCACAGGACATCATGGCGGAGAAAATGAAAATCGCCAATTAAAAAATTGGCATGCAGATGATAAGCATCAGTTTTTGCTGACAGTGCAGATAAACCGGGTATTGATGTGGTTATTGGTTTACTTTGACTCTGGTACAGCTATTAAGGATGCAATCATGCTGAAAGAAAACTTCCATGAACTCCAGCTTTTTCTCATGGTTGCCAGAGAGCGCAGTTTTACTAAAGCCGCCGCTAAGATTGGCATATCGCAGTCAGCACTCAGTCATGCGATGAAGGCGCTTGAAGCGCGCCTTAATCTGCGGCTGCTTACCCGCACTACGCGCAGTGTTGCCCCGACAGAAGCGGGGGAGAGAATTATTGCCTGTCTGGAACCGCGTTTTGCTGATTTAGAACAGGAACTTGAGGCCTTACTGCAACCCAGTGGCACAGCAGCGGGTAATATCCGTCTCTCTGCAAGTGAGCACGCCGCACGTAGTGTGGTGTGGCCTAAATTAAAATCTTTTTTGCGCGATTATCCAAAGATCAACGTCGAGCTAGTGGTTGATAATAGTTTTGTCAATATTGTGGAAGGACGTTTTGATGCCGGAGTCAGGCTGGGCGAGAGCATCGATAAAGATATAATAGCGGTCAGAATAGGTCCTGATATGCGCATGGTGGTGGTAGGTTCACCGGACTATTTCATCGGCAAATCACATCCCAAAACGCCTTATGATCTGCACCACCATCTATGTATCAATATGCGTTTGCCCACTGCGGGTGGGCTATATCAATGGGAATTTCAACATGATGGAAAACCATTGCGTGTCAGCGTTCAAGGGCAGCTGACTTTTAATGCGTTAACCGAACGAGTGGACGCGGTATTATCGGGTTTAGGTCTTGCCTGCATTCCTGAGGATCAGGTAGAGAAATATATTACTTCCGGTGAGCTTGTGCAGGTGCTACAGGGATGGTGTCCGACCTTTGCGGGTTACCATCTCTATTATCCCAGTCGGCGTCAGCATCCCAGGGCTTTCGCGTTGATGATTGAAGCATCACGTCATCATCCGTGACAAATCGGGCAGTGAGCCGATTTGTCAGCAGGATTTAACGACCGACTCTGGCCTGATGCGCTGGTGAGTAACGAGCGCCAACGATGTGTACCCGGTCGAGAATGTGGGTGATGTGCTGTAATTCATCGGATGTAAGTACAATGTCGGCCGCAGCAATGTTTTCTTCCAGCCGGTGTAGTTTCGTGGTGCCAGGAATGGGAACAATCCACCGCTGCTGTGCCATCAACCATGCCAGCGCTATCTGCGCCGCTGTCACTCCTTTTTCTGCTGCCAATTCACCAAGAACATGAGCTAGTTTTTGGTTTTTTTCCAGCGCTTGAGGTTCAAAACGTGGCACAGTACTTCGGTAATCATCTTGCGCAAACGTGCTACCTGGAGGATTGAACCAGTAAGAAAGCCTTTACCCAGAGGGCTAAAAGGGACAAAACCGATACCCAGCTCGTCTAGCAGAGGAAGAATTTCACATTCAGGTTCACGCCACCACATCGAATATTCACTTTGTAACGCCGTCACAGGTTGCACAACATGCGCACGACGGATGGTCTGAGCTCCGGCTTCAGACAGACCAAAATGTTTTACTTTTCCTTCTGCAATTAAGGTCTGAACTGTGCCAGCAACATCTTCAATCGGAACTTCGGGATCAACACGATGTTGGTATAAAAGGTCGATCACATCTGTTTTAAGTCGACGCAATGATCCCTCAACTGCCAGGCGGATATTCTCGGGTCGGTTATTCAGAATCTGTTGTTTGTTATCATTTCCAAAGGCAAAGCCAAATTTTGTAGCGATGACGACACGTTCGCGGAAGGGTTTCAAGGCCTCACCCACCACGTTTTCATTGATAAACGGACCATAGACTTCAGCGGTATCAAAAAAAGTCACCCCGCGCTCTACAGCATAGCGGATCAGTTTAATTGCATCATCGGTTGCGGTTGCCGGACCGTAGCCATGGCTAAGCCCCATACAACCAAGACCGAGTGACGACACTTCAAGACGTGAATTGCCCAGATAACGTTTTTTCATGTTGAGAGTCCGTGGTTAAGTCAGAGGATATTGCAGAACTGGTGCAATGCGTTGCCAGCCTGAGTTTTATTCTGCAAGTGAGACTGCAGTAACAATCAAGCCATCAGGGGATAATCAGCTCCATCACACCAGTGACAGCAGATTCACTGTTCTCCGCCCTTTGAAAAACCGCGAAACCGGGTAACGGCATCTTAATATTTTTTATTAAGAAAGACAGTATGCGTTACGTTATCTCTGAGGCTTATTGTTGAGAAAAGCATAACGCATACGGATTCGATTGATTAGCACCGGTGATTTGCTAGGGTTTATGAGTTTTTTTCATAAATAAAGGGTCAAGTCGTCGTCCTCTTTGTCATCTTTGCGTACATTGGCATTGACTGATAATCGATACCGTGCGTGTCAAAGACAACAGTGCAAAAGGAGTTTGATATGCTGCAAAAAATGAACGACGGGCAATTATCACTGGCATTAACTTGTTGGTTATGAGGTTTTGATGGCGCATTCATTATCAGTTTCATCTGTATTAAACTGACAGGGGAGGGGGGCGATGTTTGTATTCCTGCAGTTAATCTTTAGCCTCTATTATTTATTGGCGGGTTTCATTGCAGTGTTTGTTTGTGCTGAAATGAATTAGAGTCTGTAGAATTACAATGTTGCCTTTCATGTCATGCTGGCTCTCGCTGACTATCATTCAGAACATTTATGCTCACCAGACTGGTGATAAATCTGATCGTGACAGTATTAGCCGGGAAGCAGTGATGCGCTACCCGATACTGCGATGCTGGTTGTTGCTAAGCGTATCCAAGCCAGTAGGGAGTATATTCATGCTTTGTTTACAACGTTCCATCCGGGGGGCGGCCGCAATATTTCTCGCTGCTCTGTTGTGGGGAACCACAGGGACGGCCGCCGCCTTTGCTCCTGAACTGAGTCCACTGGCGATCGGTTCGCTGGCGATGGGAATAGGTGGGGTGTTACAGGGATTGATGGTAACTAACATGATTATCAGTCAGCGTCATCTGCTCATTGAGCAGTGGCGTTTGTTACTGGCGGGTGCCATAACGGTGGCTATATATCCTTTGGCGTTTTATGCGTCAATGCGTTACGCAGGGGTGACGGTTGGTACCATTATCTCTATTGGCTCAGCCCCCCTGTTGTCAGCCTTGATCGAGTATTATTTTGATGGTACCCGCATTAGCCGTCAGTGGCTCTGTGGTGCGCTCATTGGTGTTAGCGGGATGATTGTATTATGTCTGTTGAAGAACACGGATAGTCTCTATCAACAGGATAGGGTGATCCTGGGTATTGTTCTTGGTTTGTTAGCCGGGGCAACTTATGCTTTTTACTCATGGTCTGCCCGCCGCCTTATGCAGTCAGGAATAGCCCCCCGTGTTGCGATGGGGGCCACTTTCGGGAGTGGAGGCCTGCTGCTTTTTCCGGTGTTCTTCATCACGGCGACTGCTTTTTTTGACCATTTAACTCATGTTGTTGTCGGGTTATATATGGGACTGGCGCCAATGTTTGTTGGCTACCTTTGTTACGGTTATGGCCTTGCCAGGCTCTCTGCAAGCATGGCAACCACTATCACCTTATGTGAGCCTGTGGTGGCGGCCATTCTTGCCAGTCTGGTTATTGGTGAAAGATTGCAGCTACCCGCATGGATAGGGGCGGGTATGGTCGTGTTAAGTCTTTTCGTCATTGCCTTTCCTGTCCGGCGTTTTTCTGAACACGAGCAGAAGCAGGGTGAAACAGCTTGATAGCATGACTTCATGCTGCTGCTAACCGGGTGTCAGATAAATTCTGCTACCTAAGATTGTCGATTTAACTCTCGTCACGAAGTCCACTTTCTAATTCTCGACGCAATCCAGGCGTCAAAGTAGGAATGTTATTTAACATCCAGTGCAAATAACGAGGCTCACGTTCTGCGATCTCTTTGATCGGATAACCGCGATATTTACCAAACGGCAACGTCGATACGGCAGCTGTGGCGGGCTGGCAAAGGCGAACCATAGTTAGCGGATCATAAGCTGACACTTCCATGATACGGATAAGCAATGCAGTGGTTACATAGCAATCGTACAGCGCCCTGTGGGCATGGAGGTCGTCTGGCGGAGTCACATCCAGTTCTAAATCTTCCCGCAAGGCCTGATTGGAATAACGGCGTCCTGGCCACAACTGGCGAGCTAATTTCATTGTGCAAATCCACTCCCCATGCATTTCGGGCAGCATCTTTCGGTCAAATTGCGCATTGTGAGCAACGTAGTAATGACTGCCATGGTAGCGTTCGATCAGTTGTTCAATCGGTGGTTTGTCTTTAACCATGGCTTCAGTGATACGATGTACGTACGTCGCTTGTGGGGTAATGGGGCGATCCGGACAAACCAAATCGCTCATCGGATTGGTGATTTTTCCGTTAATGACATCCACCGAAGCGATTTCAACAATGCCTCCCTGAAGTCCGCAGGTTTCAGTATCGATCACACGTAAGCTCAGCATGCTCTATCTCTCATTCTGTCTCTGATTCAGTAAAAGTATGACACTCTCCCCGCCATTTTCCTGAGCTGCGGCGTGCGATCATGATGCACTCTTCTCTGTCTGCCCGAATAACACATTGTCCCTGGCTGTTCCAAAAGCCACTTTGCGCCGCGCTGTGAAGGCCACCTGAGGGGCGCGCATGATTACTCATCAGCACCGGGATATGATAACGGTGTGACCAGGTTTCCAGTAACTCGACGTCATGCTGGTAGCCGTTTGCTGAGACCAGAACACTTGCGGCATACAGATCTGCATGGGTTGCTGCTTCCTCGGCAAAGCGCGCTTCATTGAGATCAGCGCAAATGATCTGCGCCGTCTTTCTCGGTGACTGACCACTGATGCCACTTTGTTTACCAGGTGAGAAATATCGTTTCTCTTCACCATGTAAAGCACGTTTGGCGTAGGTCTGGTTTGTTCCATCCGGGAAAAAGATCATTGCCGCAAGAAAAAAATCATTGTCAATGCGTAACGGTAGTCCAACACTGAGAGTCATTGAGTATTGTTGAGCTGCATCACAGAACACCTTCAGGCGTGTATCTTCAGCTGTAAGCGCCAGTGCCTGTGCATGGGAAAGCTCATAACCTGTCAGGGTGTAGTGGTCAACTAATTTTGGCCACACGACCTGACTGTTCGTGGAACAGCCGCTCTGATTCATTTGGCGTTAAGCCACCGTTATACCAGTGGGGCCGGATGGCACTGTAATAGCCCGTGATGTAGCTGATTATCGCGCTCTGAGCCTCGTTGAAGCTGTTATAGCCCTTCGTCGGCACCCATTCGGTCTTCAGGCTCCGGAAGAACCGCTCCATCGGGGCATTATCCCAGCAGTTACCCCGGCGACTCATGCTCTGCTTTATCCGACAGCGCCACAGAGCCTGCCGGTACTGACGGCTGGTATAGTGGCTGCCCTGATCGCTGTGGAACATCACGCCTGTTGGCTTACCCCGAAGCTCCCAGGCCATCTGCAATGCTTTGACCGTGAGGGCCGAGTCCGGCGACGTCGATATCGCCCAGCCCACAGGTTTGCGGGCGAACAGATCCAGCACTGCTGCCAGATAAGCCCAGCATTTTCCCGTCCAGATATACGTCACATCGCCGCACCAGACCTGATCCGGCGCGGTAACCGCGAACTGCCGGTCGAGATGGTTCGGTATTTCAATGTGTTCGTTCCCGCCGCGTTTGTATTTATGCGCCGGGACCTGGCAACTGGCGATATCCAGCTCTTTCATCAGCTTACCGGCCAGCCATCGCCCGAGTCTGACGCCCTTAGCGCTGACCATCGTGGCGATACTTCTCGCGCCAGCAGAGCCACCACTGGCGTTCCAGACTTCACTGACGAGACTCCGTTTAACGGCACGCTCGGCGTCAGAATCCCTGCCATTTTTACGAATGTAGCGATAACTGCTTCGGTGAACACCGAACAGCCGGCACAATGGCGCTACCGGGTAGTGCGCCCTCAGACTGTCTATTATCGTGAACTGTTCAGGGAGTCCGACATCAAGAGCGCGGTAGCCTTTTTTAGGATTTCATTCTCCATTTCAAGGCGTTGTATCCGTTTTCTCATTTCCCTGAGTTCAGTCTGCTCAGGCGTCAGAGGCAGCCCCGGGGGCGTTTTCCCTGGCGCTCGATACGTAACGATTTTACCCGGCGGTTGATGGCGGAGAGGCTGACGTTCATCGCCTTAGCCGCCTCGCCGTGAGTGTAGTTCTGATCCAGGACCAGTTTTGCCGCTTCGACTTTAAATTCAGCAGTAAATGCTTTGCTCATTGGTTCACCTATAAGATGTTGAGGTGAGCATATCACCTCTGCTCAGGTGGCCAAATTCAGTGTGCCACTACAGGGACAGTTCAGGGAAAAGCAGGTAATCAATATCAAGAGGGGCAGCAAAGGCGATCATCTTCAGATGATGTTCTATATTTTTATCAATATTGGCGGCAAACGACGCTGATTGTGCTGCAGCAACAGACCAGTCTGGCATAAATAGATTTCCTGCGGTCGTTACAATAACTAACGAGATTTGGGTTCATAAGGTAAACGTGAAAGGCCAACGGAACATTGCCGGTAGTGTTGTAAGCGTTCGCGGAACCACTCACGCAAGTGTTCGGCTTGCTCCCGTTCAATTTGTTCGGCGATCACCGGCAGGTTGTAACGTTCTTTGAAGGCAACGCCAGCCGCTGCAAGCTCAGTATTTATTTTATCTTTTTCTGTTGCAGGTAGCGCTGCAAGATTGTGCGACATAACATCCTCCTGTTAAGGGGATGACAGTAATCTAGTTGGCTTTAACCTGCAAGTATTTGTCTGCTCAGTAAGCTGCCTGAAACGTCAATACTCGACAGAACAGAACAGCAAGCGTATGCTGCCAGAGGTCGTAAAAAAACTCTTTTTATGAGGTAATGCAATGATTAGACGTAGTTTTTCTGCGGTTTCTTTTTTTGTTGTCTCGTTGTTTTTATTTTCTGGTTCCGCCGCAGCACATGCGCACCTTACCGGGCAGCAACCAGCAGCTAATGCGCGGTTAACTGCTTCACCTGAGCGTGTATCACTGACGTTCTCTGAAAAACTGGAAGCGGCATTCAGTGATGTGGTGTTGACAGATACACAAAATAAAGCAGTGTTCAATAGTGCCTCGACAGGCAACGAAGTAACAAAAAACGGTAATCAGATAACAGTATCTTTGACCAAACCACTCCCGGCAGGTGATTACAAGGTCAACTGGCATGTACTGTCAGTCGACGGACATAAAACGAAAGGAACTTACACGTTCAGCGTCGAATAATATGCTTTTGAGTGAGAGCTTTGTGTTGATGCGTTGGGTGCATTTTGCTTCACTGTTTAATCTTGCTGGTTTGGTTTTTTTTTGCTTTCTGGCTGGCACCGAGACAGTTTGGCTCATACTTGCAACAGCGCTGGCATGCCGTAACCTGCGGATGTGCGTGGCTGGCACTGCTTAGCGGCGGGATGCTTTACCTGATACAGTGTGCGCAGATGGGGGAAGGGTGGCAATCTGTCAGCCAGGTTGATTTGTGGTTGATGGTGGCGAAGACACAGTGGGGAAGTGTTTGGTGCTGGCATCTTGCCGCCGCAGTGCTCACTGTGGTGCTACTCTCAAACCAGGTTCGTCACGGTGGTTATTTACTGATTGTGGCTCTTCTCAGTCAGCTACTGACATTGTCACTGGTGGGGCATGTGGCAATGTCTGTGGGAATAATCGGTGCACTGCATCGCATCAACCAGTTTGGTCATTTGCTGACAGCGGCATTCTGGAGTGGTGGTTTACTGGCTTTACTGAATGTGATGCAGGAGGCGAAGAAAGCATCATGGGGCGAGCAAGCCACCGCGACGATGATTCGTTTTTCCCTCTACGGCCACCTGGCGGTCGCAACCGTTATCCTCAGTGGCATAATTAACATTCTGTTAATTCAGGGCTGGGAATTTCCCTCTGACACACAGTACATACGTTTGTTGGCGATAAAGATTGTGCTCGTTGGTGTGATGGTGATACTGGCACTGTTTAATCGCTATTTTTGGTTACCGCGGATGAAAAACCGCAGTAGTCTGGCAAAACGTTTCTTTTGGTATTTTACTGTAGCAGAACAGTTGATTGCACTACTAGTTCTGCTGCTGGTGAGTCAGTTTGCTACACTGCAACCGTAATAAAGTAAGACAGAGATGAGATGAGGTGAAGTGATGAAGAAGTGGGCATGTATGTTGGCAGGTCTCTGCTGTTTTGGCGCTTCTGCCGCGCAAGTGATTACGGTAAGTCGCTTCGAGGTCGGTAAAGATAAATGGGCCTTTAACCGTGAAGAAATCATGCTGACCTGCACGAATGAAGGGGCTATTTTCGCCATCAATCCTTCGACATTGATGCAATATCCCCTCAATGCGCGGGCTGAGCAGCAGGTAGAGAGTGGACAATCGAAAGGGCAGTCAATTGCCGTGATCCAGTCAGATGACCCTGCTCATCCGGGAGAAAAGAAGAGTCTGGCTCCGTTTATTGAGCGGGCCAGTGCATTGTGTCACTGATGATTGACTCATCTGATCGGGTGTGTCGCTGGCGTATCGCGCGGCAGTTATCATGGATGCATTTACAGCAACAGGACGGTCTATGTCAGCAAACACACCACCCGCGCGAATACATCAGCATCCGTTAAAATTATCTACATCAGTTATCCTGATGGTCAGCGCGATGTTGATATCGGTGTTACTGGTGGTACATCTGTTTTACTACATCCAACTGAGTCAAACCACTCGTGACAATATTCAACATAATGCGCAGGCAATCGCCCGTACACTTGCCAGCATGCCGGAGATTCAGCAGGCTTTACAGCACCCCCCTCCTGAACATGGTGATCTCCAGCGCATTGCAAGCGAGATACAAAAGCGGAACGATCTGTTGTTTGTGGTTATTACCAATATGCAGGGTGTGCGATATTCGCATCCTAATCAGGCTTTGATTAATCAGGTGTTCATTGGGGATGATATTCAGCCCGCACTATTAGGCCACGAAAATGTAGCGGTCAATCATGGGGTACTCGCTGAAGCGCTACGGGTTTTCACGCCGATTTATGATGATCACGGGCAACAGTCCGGCGTAGTGGCGATTGGTGTGTCGCTGGCTGATATTGACCGTCAATTGGCACAAAGTCGCGGAGCGATTTTGCGGAGTGGCCTGTTTGGTGTTCTGATCGGTATCCTGGGTACAGTCATGCTGGTAAAAACACTAAAGCGCATGTTATTTGGACTTGAGCCTTATGAAATATCATCACTTTTTGAGCAGCGGCAGGCGATGTTACAGGCGATGAAAGAGGGGGTGCTGGCAGTGGATTGTCAGGGACGGATTACTCTGATTAATGAGGCAGCACAACAGATCATCGGCTACCATGCTACAGAGACATTACAGGCAATCAAAAGCACTGAGGGCTATGACCGGTTAAATGTGATCCTGCAAGATGTACTCAACACCCATCAGCCCTGCACTGATGAAGAGATCTGTGTTAATGGTCATCTGCTGCTAACCAACACGGTTCCGGTCAGCAATCAACATGGTGTAATTGGCGCTGTCTGCTCGTTTCGGGATAAAACCGAAATTAGTCAGTTGCTGCAACGGCTGGATGGTATGGAAAATTATGCGGATGCCCTGCGTGTGCGCTCTCATGAATTCATGAATAAGCTGCATGTCATTCTTGGATTGTTACATATTAAACATTATGCCCGGCTGGAAGAGTATATTCTGCATACCGCCAACAGTTATCAGACAGAAATCGGCTCTTTACTACAGAAAATTCAGTCTCCGGTGATAGCCGGTTTTGTGTTGAGTAAAATGACGTCGGCGGCCGAACGTGGGCATACACTCTCACTGAGTGAAGAGAGCGAGGTCCCTGATGATGGTGACCAGGAACAAATGAATACCGTCATCACCGTGGTGGGTAACCTGATTGAAAATGCTATCGAGGCATTAGCGGAGCAGCCAGGCAGTGAAATTAATCTGCTGTTGCACTATCGCAATGGCAAACTGACGTGTGTGGTCAGTGATGAAGGACCTGGTATTGTCGCTTCGATGCGGGAAAGGATCTTTGAACGGGGTTTTTCCACAAAAGGGGAGCATCGTGGTGTTGGTTTATCATTAGCCAGAGAACAGGTGATGGCATTAGGAGGAACACTGTATGTGGAGTCAGAACCTGAGATCTACACTCAATTTTTTATGCAAATTCCATGGGGTGGCAGGTTAAGCGATGAATAATGTGCTGGTGGTGGACGACGACTTGATGGTCGCGGAGCTTAATCGTGATTATGTTGAGCAGATAGCTGGTTTTTCCTGTTGTGGCATAGCGCAGACACTACAACAGGCTATGGTTCAGCTACGTGAGGCAGCACCCCCTGTCGACCTGATTTTACTTGATGTTTACCTGCAGCATGAGAGTGGGCTGGATTTACTGCCACTATTGCGACAGTCTAAGTTACCGGTAGATGTGATAGTCATTTCATCTGCTGCTGATGCAGAAACCATCCAAAACTCGCTATATTACGGGGTCGTCGATTACCTGATTAAGCCTTTTACTTTCAGCCGGTTTGAAGCATCGCTCACAGACTGGAAATGCAAAAAAAATCTGATGGGACAGCAACCTTATTATGAACAGAGCGAGCTGGACAGGGTACTTCACGGTCGCTTTTCCGCTGACGATACACCACGGCTGCCAAAAGGTTTAACCCAACAAACATTGCGCACACTTTGCCTCTGGATTGATGCACATCCGACGGCTGATTTTTCAACTGAAGAGCTGGCAGCAGATGTTGGTATTTCGCGGGTATCCTGTCGTAAATATCTTATCTGGTTGTCTAAAAATAAAATTTTATTTACCAGCATTCACTATGGTACTACGGGACGCCCGATGTACCGTTATCGATTACAATCAGAGCATCGGGTTCAATTACAGAGCTATTGTGAATAATCCTGTTACGGTGCAAAGATGGCCAGCGGATTATGCGCTGCCAACCGTATTAACCTGATACTGTGGGTCAACTGCCGTGAAAGAAAAATGCCGTTGAGAGCTGATGATAATCTTGTGATCATGTGTAATGAAGATGGCATCCAGTTCCGGTTTATTGGCGAGAAAAGCCAGAGCTTTATCAATGCCCATACCGTAAAGCAGGGTAGTCCAGGCATCTCCTTCCAGTGATGTTGCCGAGATCACTGTTACACTGAGCATATCGTTGTTCAGTGGATAACCTGTTTTTGGATCGAATATATGATGATAACGTTTGCCGTCGATCTCAAAAAACCGTTCATAAACGCCAGAAGTGACCACTGATTTATTGCTGACGTTAATGATACCCGCGAAGTCGTTCTCTTTTGAAAAAGGGGTCTTAAGGCCAACAGACCAGTGTACTGCCGTGGGTGGAGATCCTAGTGTATGCACATTTCCCCCCAGGTTGATCAGTGCAGCGTGCACGCCTTGTTGTTGCAGGTAATTTCGCACACAGTCCGCAATATAGCCTTTCGCAATCGCTCCCAGGTCTATTTCCATCCCTTTTTGCAGTAAATACACGGAATGATTCTGCTGATCCATTAGTATATTTTTGGGGTCGGTCAATGCCAGTTTTTCAGCAATGGATGATGCAGCAGGGATGCTGTTTCCCTGAAAACCGATTTTCCAGCATTTTACTAACGGACCAATAGCTAAATTAAAGCAGCTACCAGGAATCAGCGAGAGACTAAGCGCTTGTTGAACAAGGTTAAACACCAGCTGGCTGACATTTACCGGAGCAATTCCCGCAGCATGGTTGATAACCATGATTTCAGAGTTCGGGCGATTAACTGTAAAAGTGTTTTCAAGGCTTTTGATCAGACGAAAAACACCAGAAGCGAGAGCCTCATCATGGTGGAACAGTTTCAATTCTACTGGCGATCCCATCAGGACCGCAGAGTAAGTACAGAGTGTCGAATCGTCAGATTGCATTGCGCTACTTTATGGTGATGTAATGTTTTCTATTCTGCCTGCACAGCAACCGAAAGTCCTCTGTTCTGTGTATCAATTCTGTGTTCAGTGAAGAGGTGATTAAAACAGCAGGCGGGCAGGTTTGAAGAGAAAGGCCCTCATGAGGTTGAGGGCCTGAGCGTCACATTATGCTAATTCATAAGCAGCGGCATTATGACCAGCAGTGATACCAAAGATGATAATATCGGCAACGGCATTACCGCCGATACGGTTTGCGCCATGGATCCCACCGACCACTTCACCTGCTGCCCATGCACCGGAAAGGATGTTTTGTTGCGCATCAAGTACTGCGGCATTAGTGTTAATCGTGACACCTCCCATGGTATGGTGAACACCGGGTGCGATACGGATAGCATAGAATGGCCCCTGGTTCAGTGGATGCCTCAATGCTGTTTTCCGGCCAAAATCTTCATCATTCTGAATCTCAACGAAATGATTATAACGTGTCAGCGTCTCTTTCAGAGCGACCGGGTCCATATCGAGTTTTTCAGCCAGCGCGTCTGGTGTCGGTGCCGTGATGACAAAACCTTTCGCCAGATACTCTTCTGTCGCTTTATTTTTGGTTTTAACCTGCTCATCGAACACAATCCACGCGCTTTTCTCAGGCAAGGCAATGATTTGTGCTGAGACTTTATCCCGCGTTTCCATTTCGTTGAAGAAGCGTTTTCCAGCTTGGCTGACAAGGATTGCGCCACCACCACGAATAGATTCAGAGATCAGATAAGAGGTCGTTTGTTCAACCGTTGGGTGAATTTGAATCTCTTTCATATCCACCACATCCGCGCCAATTTTCTGCAGCATGGCGATACCACTCCCTGTGGCTCCCTGATGGTTAGTAGTAACAAAACCCTCAAGGTCGGGACGGTATTCGACTACCATCTTATGGTTAGCACTGAAGCCGCCAGTGGCCACAATCACACATTTGGTCTCCAGGGTGAGTGTTTCCTGCTCATCATTGATCACCTTGACACCGGTAACCTGTCCTTCTTCAAACAGGATTTCGCTGACGGAAGTATCCAGCATCAGATCGATATTACGTTTGTTGATGTTTTTCACCAACCCACTGATCAGAAATCCCCCAACTGCGGAAGCATCTGCCGGACGGTGGGTTCGGTCGATGCTCATACCGCCGGTGATAGTGATGTCACTTAACTCCATGCCTCGCGCAGCCAGCCATTCAACAGCTTCCGGAGCTCTGTCAACGAAGGTTTTCAGTAAGACGGTATTATTTTTGTACTGTCCACCTTTTAATGTCTCTTCATAGAACAACTCTTTACTGTCTTCAATTCCTTTGATTTTCTGAAAGCGCGTTTCAGCGGCATTCATCCCGACTGAAGCCTTGATGGTGTTACCGCCGATAGTTGGCATTTTTTCCACAATCACAACTTTGGCACCGTCATCACATGCCTGAATGGCCGCCGCCAGACCGGCTCCGCCGCTGCCGACGATCACCACATCGTAATGCTGAGGCGCTGAAGGATTGACACCTTCTTCGAGTTGCTGTGCTTTACATGATTTAGCAATTGCTTTCGATACTGCTTTTTTCACCGCTTCACTTTGGGTAGTGGCGCCTGAAACAGCATCAACATGCGGGCTGTTGGCATCAAGGATACGACTGCGGATGACTTCAAAACTGGTAGTGAAATCGACATCAAGATCCTGAGCATTCTCTTCCAGACTGATATCTGCAATGCGATCGGTATCAAGACTGACGTTAATTTTCAGCGTGTATGCATCGTCCTGAACGGTTTCCTGGAAAATGCCGGGTTTGAATTTTTTCGACGCGAAACTGGTATCACGGATCATGGCATCGACCAGTGAAAAGTTCCATAACGGTTCCGGGATTGTCAGGGCCTCGCGTTGTGTACTGTCGATAAACAGCTCAAGTTTTTGGTTGTTGATGACACGGTCTGCCCAGTCAGGGTAAGCGATGCAGGCTTTACCTACAGCAACCAGATCGTAGCCACGTTGCAACGCCGCATCGGCATCTTCACGGTTGACAATACCACCGACACCCATCACGGGTACTTTAGCCAGATTCTCAGATGACATTGCACGGTATTTATCAATCAGTGGTGTAGGATCCTGCGTATCAACGATGGAAGAGCGCATGATCTGTCCAACTGAGAAGTGCACATAGTCCAATCCACGACCGGCAAGTTTTTCCAGCAGATACATAGTATCGTCAAAACGGATGCCGGGAACTTCGATCTCTTCCGGTGAGAAACGATAACCGATGATAAACGAAGGATCTGCATATTCAGCAGCCATTTGATGCGTGATATCGAGGATAGCAAGAGGGAAACGTGCCCGATTATCACGGCTTCCGCCCCATTTATCATCACGCTGGTTCGAGTTTGGCGAGTAAAACTGTTGGATAAGATAAGTGTTTGCACCGTGGATTTCTACACCATCAAATCCAGCCTGTATTGCACGATGCACCGCTGCACCGAATTCAGCGATGATGTTATCAACTTCTGGCTCTGTCAGAGCAGCAGGAGTAGCTGCACCTTCACGGGGAGCCGCTATCGCACTGGGTGCGACAGGTGTCTTGCCACCAATCAACTCGGGATCAACCATTCTGCCGCCATGATAAATTTGCAGAATGGCTTTTGAGCCTTTCGATTTGATGGCATCAGCAATTTTCGCTAACCCTGCGATTTTACTGTCATTGTCGATACCAATTGCGCCAGGAAAGGCGAGTCCTTTATTGTCAATAAAACAGCACTCAACAACGATAGCACCCAGGCTTCCCGCTCGTGCCCGGTAATATTCAACCAGCTCACTGGTGACTGTACCATCGTAGAAACCGGTGCAGGTTGTCATCGGCGCCATCAAAAGACGGTTTTTAAGTACCACCCCGTTAGGGAGTGTAATAGGATCAATAATCTGGTGGGGGTTGTTCATAATAATCAACTCCAAAAACAAAGGTTCGAATTCTGTGTCGGGCTATTTTATTTTTATTTTTCCGATCTGTTGGCTCCTATCCGATCTGTTGGCTCCTAATATAATACTATCATTACGACCTATTCCAATTACTTTACTTACATAAGCATCAACTCCCTTTTTTTTAAAAATCGATAATTGATTTTATGTCAGTTAATTTAAATTTATTTTAAAGTCAAATACGCTTAACACGGAAAGCGATTTATTGATGTTGATTTTATCTTGTTGATTAATATCGGTATTTTATGTATCTTTTCGGTTTGATAATCGTTTATCTATAATGAACCAAGCTGTATGATTTTTTTATTTTGGAAGTTTTAGACGAAAAACGAGCGGTGCAATGATTTTATTGATCTAGATCAATATTCGTTGTTTCAAAAAAAGCATTATGCAGGTATATTATTTTTAAAAGTGCTTTATCTGATGCCATAACAATAATTACAAGATTAAGTATTAGATAAATTAATTAATCCCAAAATAAAACATAATGCCGGGATTCTGCACCGAACCGTATCATTCACAACTTACAGACAACGACTATGAAAGATAAAAAAGAGAGTGAGCCTGCTGCAGTTGCCGCAGCACAAGGGAAAGGTAAACAAAAACGAATTATGATGCTTTGTTTACCGGTGTTGGTGACCTTGTTGATGCTGTTAGTTCCTGTTCCCAATGGGCTTGAACCCCATGCATGGCATTTCTTTGCTGTGTTCCTGGGGGTAATTATTGGATTAATCTTTGAGCCTTTACCAGGTGCAGTTATAGGATTAACCGGGGTTGTTGTTATCGCCCTGTGCAGCCAGTGGTTACTTTTTAGTCCGGCTGAACTGGCTGACCCTAAGCTGAAACTGGCTTCCCAGTCCTTTAAGTGGGCTGTCAGTGGCTTCGGTAACTCAACGGTGTGGTTAATTTTCGGCGCATTTATGTTTGCGGCAGGTTACGATAAAACACAGTTTGGACGTCGTCTGGCATTGATCCTGGTTCAGGCTCTGGGCCGCCGTAGTTTGACGCTGGGTTACGCAATCACCTTTGCTGACTTGTTACTGGCACCTTTCACCCCATCGAATACAGCGCGCAGCGGTGGTACTATCTATCCCATCATTGCTAACCTTCCGCCACTTTACGGTTCAAAACCGAATGATCCCAGCGCGCGTAAGATTGGTTCATACCTGATGTGGGTAGCGATTACCGCGACCTGTATTACCAGCTCAATGTTTCTGTCAGCGCTTGCACCAAATCTGCTGGCACTGGAACTGGTGAAGAAATTTGCAAACATCAATGTGACCTGGGGAGGCTGGTTCCTGGCATTTTTACCCCTGGGTATTATTTTACTGCTGAGTATGCCATTGCTGGCTTATTGGTTATATCCACCAGAAGTTAAAACCAACGATGAGGTGCCTCGCTGGGCAAGTCAGGAGTTGAAAAAACTTGGTAAGCTGACTCGCAACGAAATTCTGTTACTGGTCTTTGTTTGCTGCGCATTATTGATGTGGATCTTCGCTACAGCATGGATTGAACCAGCGATGGCCGCGTTACTGGTTATTGTTTTAATGTTATGGACCGGAGTGCTCAACTGGAACGATATTGTCAGTAACAAACCAGCCTGGAACACTTTCGCATGGTTTGCGACACTGGTTGCACTGGCAGATGGTCTGGCCAAGGTCGGCTTTATCAGCTGGCTGGGTAAAGAAGGGGCCGTACTTCTGGAAGGGATCTCCCCGGATGTGGCTACTGTGATAATTATACTGGCGTTTTACTTACTCCACTATTTGTTTGCCAGTACTACAGCGCACACCACAGCTTTATTACCGGCCATGTTGACCATAGCCTCAGCGATTCCGGGCATTAATATGTATGTCCTTAGTCTGATGCTGATGACTTCGCTGGGTGTGATGGGCATTATTACCCCGTATGGTACAGGTCCCAGCCCGATTTATTACGGTAGCGGTTATTTACCGACGAAAGATTACTGGCGCCTGGGCACAATCTTCGGTCTGATTTTCTTGTGTGCCCTTCTGTTCATCGGTTATCCGTGGATGGCAATGATGTTCTGATTATCTGGCTGGCTGATTGTCGAGCCAGAGTGCAGGAAGCCGATCTTCGGACGGTCTATAAAAAAGATAACAGTACCCCTTGCGTGCGAGGGGCTACAAAAAAATAAAATGTCACCCGGGTTTGGTATTTCGGCGTGGCAAACTTGATTAAGTGAGACACTATGTCAAATAAACCTTTCCACTATCAAAATCCTTTTCCTTTAGGTCCCGACGACACAGAGTATTATCTGTTGAGTAAAGAGCATGTCTCCGTCAGTGAATTTGAAGGAGAGGAAGTACTGAAAATTGCACCAGAGGCACTGACACTACTGGCTCAACATGCTTTTCATGATGCTTCATTTTTGTTACGTCCAGCTCATCAGCGTCAGGTCGCCGCGATTCTGGACGATCCGGAAGCCAGTGAAAATGATAAATACGTGGCATTGCAATTTTTACGTAACTCGGGAATTGCTGCAAAAGGCATCTTGCCGACCTGTCAGGATACCGGAACGGCGATTATCGTTGGTAAAAAGGGTCAGCAGGTATGGACCGGAGGCGGTGATGAAGAAGCCTTATCCCGTGGTGTCTATAATACGTTTATCGAAGACAATCTGAGGTATTCGCAAAACGCCGCACTCGATATGTACAATGAAGTCAACACCGGGACTAACTTACCGGCGCAGATCGATCTCTACAGTGTTGATGGTGCGGATTACAAATTCCTCTGTATGGCAAAAGGCGGCGGTTCTGCCAACAAGACCTACCTCTATCAGGAAACTAAAGCGCTGCTGGCACCCGGTAAGCTAAAAGAGTATCTGACAGAGAAAATGCGTTCTCTCGGTACGGCGGCTTGCCCTCCTTACCATATCGCGTTCGTTATCGGTGGTACCTCGGCGGAAAGTACGCTGAAAACAGTTAAACTCGCTTCAACCCATTACTATGATGAGCTGCCAACTGAAGGTAATGCTTTTGGCCAGGCTTTCAGAGACGTTGAGCTGGAGCAAGAGCTGATGATCGAAGCGCAAAATATCGGATTGGGCGCGCAGTTTGGTGGTAAATATTTTGCCCATGATATTCGTGTTATTCGTTTACCGCGTCATGGCGCATCCTGCCCGCTGGGAATGGGAGTTTCATGCTCGGCTGACCGTAATATCAAGGCGAAAATTAATCGTGATGGTATATGGATTGAAAAACTGGAACACAACCCCGGTCAGTATATCCCCGCGGCTTTACGTCAGCAGGGTGAGGATGAAGTGGTTCATGTTGACCTCAACCGTCCGATGGATGCTATTCTGGGGCAGTTATCACAGTATCCGGTTTCAACACGTCTTTCACTGACCGGCACGATAATCGTAGCCCGTGACATTGCGCATGCAAAATTGAAAGAGCGCATTGAACGGGGTGAAGGTTTACCACAATATATCAAAGATCATCCTGTCTATTATGCGGGACCGGCTAAAACACCAGAAGGTTATGCATCGGGTTCACTCGGCCCGACAACCGCGGGACGAATGGATTCCTATGTTGATCTGTTGCAGGCCAATGGCGGTAGTATGGTCATGCTGGCAAAAGGTAACCGTAGCCGTCAGGTCACGGATGCCTGCCATAAGCATGGTGGTTTTTACCTGGGTAGTATTGGTGGTCCGGCAGCTGTATTGGCACAGCAGAGCATAAAAAAACTGGAGTGTGTCGAATATCCAGAACTGGGTATGGAAGCTATCTGGAAAATTGAAGCTGAAAATTTTCCTGCCTTTATCCTGGTCGATGATAAAGGGCATGATTTCTTTGCTGAAATCAGTGAAAAACAGTGTGCGAAATGCATTAAGTAGTGCGCTGAGTGACCCTGGCATCATTATTGGTGCCAGGGAAAAAGTATCTGTTTCCTGTTATTGCTGATCACTGCTACACTGGCGACGTTTTCATCAGTTTCCGGGTGAGGAATTCAGCCACGTTATCAAGCGGCTGACCTGTTGTTTACATGTTGTTCGTGTGAAGGAGTGATAATGTCGACAGAAAAAGAAATCTCTATCGATCAATTTACAGCAACTGAAAAGATTGCTATTCAGGAAAAAGTGGCACAATTAACTGCAAAACTTTCTCATCCTGCCAGTCAGAAAGAGGAGAAGCAAATTCTCCGTGATGCAAAAAAAACAGTGATGAAGGCACGTCTCGCCAATGAAGCCTTAAAGGCATCGCAAAAAAAAGTTCGACGAAAACCAGCAGCCAGTAAAGCCATTGACAATACTGATTTTAGCTGGAGCGCCTCACGAACATCGCCCCCCAGAGCCAGAAAAACAGCGGAATAATCCCTGCTATTTCATTACTGCACCGGATACGTCAGCGGAGAGAAGAGTTTACCATCGCGAACCAGCTCGCGTGGGTAACTGTTCTTAATTCTGTTGCCTACTTTTTTGGCAATTCCCAGCGGTTGATTTTGATAGGTTAACAACAGCTCGTCAGCTGGCAATGTGCGATCCGGGTGGATATCCTGGCCATGATACCAGCACAGCGCTTCCTCAGTTGTCAGCGCCAGTGTTGGTGTGCTGCTGAGCTTTGCAAAAGCAATTACTGCCTCATGTTGCCAGCGATAACCCTTAGGAAAACGTTCGGCAAGTTTTACTCCGATCCTCGAAAAACGTATTGCACCGAACAGCGGCGTCAGCGCGGCAGGAAATAGCCATATTTCGTTATCCCGCTGCCAGAGTTGGTACTCCGTATCACTCCATTCAAGTCCTTTCTGCTGCGCCGCTTCAAAAACCGTACGCTGTTCAGCAGCGGAAAGTGGGGAAAAGGGGAATTTACCGACTTTATATTGTGGCGGTGAGAGCGGGGGGACTGAACTTTTTTTACGTATCCTGGCAACAAAAAAACCTTCACTATCGAAGCGTTGTGGGTACACATGCAGGAAACCTTCCGGGGTAGCAACACGCTCAGCCCCCTCGAAGAGATTTGCCAGCGACAGAATCTCTGTCTCTTCGGGATGCAGATCTAATAGCCAGCGGATCACTTCCTGATTTTCGGTCATGTTGAGGGTACAGGTCGAATATACCAAGCTACCACCAGGACGTAATGCGTGAAATGCACTGAGCAGCAGCGCTTTCTGTGTCTCAGCTATCAGCTGATTGCTTTCTGGCGACCAGTTCTTTAGTGCCGCGCTGTCTTTGCGAATCACACCTTCCCCCGAACAGGGGGCATCAAGCAAAATAGCATCAAACTGTTCAGGCAATGCCGGACCAAAAACCCGGCCATCGAAATGGGTGATTGCTGTATTACTGATACCACAGCGGCTTAGATTGGCATGTAGCACTTTAACGCGGCTGGCGGCGTATTCATTGGCCACCATGCCACCCTGATTTTTCATCGATGCGGCGATCTGCGTTGTCTTGGAACCCGGGGCTGCAGCCATATCCAGCACTCGGTGTGGAGCCGGAATAGCGGTAAACAGCGCTGTCACGGGAAGCATGGAACTTGCCTCCTGGATATAGAACAAACCTGCAAGGTGTTCTGAAGTGCTGCCCAGAGGCAGATCTTCATCTTCTCTGATTATCCAAAATCCCTCTTCACACCAGGGAATAGGTGACAATTGCCATTGAAAAGGCGCAATAAGGTCCAGAAAATCACTGACGTTGATCTTTAGTGTATTAATGCGAATGCTGCGTCTCAACGGTTGCTGACTGATAGCAATAAACTGCTGTAAATCTTCTTCATCAGGGAGCAGTGATTGCATCTGTTGAAGAAAAGCGATGGGAAAAGAAGAGAGGGAAGATGACACGCCGGTATTCCATTGCGATAAGCTGTTTACCGAAGTTTATCATAGATTCCGATTGGGTTGGCGGCGGAAATTGTGTGTCTGTAATCATTCAGTTTAGTGTCATTGCAAACCCGATAAGCCCTGATTATCATCAATGCTGCTCGTAATTGATGACAATAGAGGGATAACATGCCACGCTTAGGGGGATTTAACTGCAACGACTGGCGACTTTGATTAAGGCAATAAAAGTGACATTGTCACTTTTGGCCGCGGTGGTTGATTATATGATCGGAAGTGTGATGAATAAAAAAGAGTTCTATAGTGATCTTCGAGGTGATTTACAGGCGCTGAATGCCGGCGAAACACAGTTCCTTCCTTTACTGTGTAACAGTGCTGCGTTGCTATATTCGCGGATGGAAGAGGTTAACTGGCTGGGCTTTTACTTGCCAACTGAACCTGACAGCCTGGTGCTTGGGCCTTTTCAGGGGAATGTCGCTTGTGTTCGAATCCCTTTCGGCAAAGGCGTCTGTGGTAGCTCATTTCACACGCAACGCATTCAGCGAGTGGGGGATGTACATGCATTCCCGGGGCACATTGCCTGTGATGCCACCACTAATGCCGAGATTGTCCTGCCGCTCAGTGTCAATGGTGTAATGGCTGGGGTGCTCGATATTGATAGCAGAGTCCTGCATCGTTTTGATGAAGAAGATGAAGTTGGATTGAAAGAGATTGTCGCGACGCTTTGTGGGCAGCTTGCTGCGACCGAAATAGAAAAATTTATTGTCAGTAAACATGGCTAAAATGGTTGATGGCGTAGCAATTACCGTCCGGGTCATTATAATGTGCGCTGTTCATGCCGTGCTGACAGGCAAACCGTAGTAATCAGGAAATTTCATGGAAAATCAACCTAAGTTGAATAACAGTAGAGAAGTTATCGCTTTTCTTGCAGAGCGTTTCCCGCTCTGTTTTAGTGGTAAAGGTGAAGCACGTCCGTTAAAAGTCGGTATTTTTCAGGATTTGGTAGCGCGAGTTCAGGGTGAAATGGGGTTAAGTAAGACCCAGCTTCGCTCAGCACTGCGTCTCTATACCTCGAGCTGGCGTTATCTGTATGGTATTAAGTCGGGTAGCGTTCGAGTAGATCTTGATGGTAATCCCTGTGGCGAATTAGACGAGCAGCATATCGAACATGCTCGTAAACAGTTAGAAGAGGCTAAAGCGCGTGTGCAATCACAGCGTGAACAGCAGCGTGCAAAAAAACGCGGAAATGGCGAAGATGCTGCCCGTCCTGCGAGGAAAGTGACAGGGAAGACGTCGGACGAACAGCGTCAACGACCACACACCAGCAGTCGTGTAGCGAAACCCCGGAAGGAGAAGCCATCTCAACCCCCGGCAAAAACAGTCACTGACACTCAGGCATTGACGATTGGCCAGAGTATCAATGTAAAGGCTGGTCAGAGTGCCATGGCAGCGACGATACTGGAAATCACCAAAGAAGGTGTCAGGGTGCAACTGGCTTCCGGTTTGTCGATGATTGTACGCGCAGAACATTTACAGTTCTGATACGGAGTCTACTCAGGCATGAACACTTTTATCAGAAACACTCTTCTGGCAGCAAGTCTCCTGATGGCCGGCCATGTTTTCGCCTCAGAAAACATTACACGAGCCGATCAGATCCCTCAGCTCAGTCAGGAGCCGCAGCACGCGATTGTCAGTGAGCGTGTTACGTCCCGCTTTACCCGGTCTCATTACCGCAAATTTGATTTCGACAGCCAGTTTTCTGCAAAAATTTTTGACCGTTACCTTAACCTGCTTGATTACAGCCACAATGTCTTACTGGTTAGTGATATTGATAAATTTGCCAGTAAAAAGGGAACGCTGAACCAGGAATTGAGCTCAGGCCAACTTAATGTGTTTTATGACTTGTTCAATCTTGCACAAAAAAGGCGTTTTGAGCGCTTTCAGTACGCATTAACCGTGCTGGAACAGCCGATGAACTTCTCCGGCAAGGAAACTAGAGATCTTGACCGGCGCAAAGCCCCCTGGCCAAAGAGTGTGCAGGAGCTAAATACGCTGTGGGATGCCAAGGTCCGTTATGATGAACTTAATCTGAAACTGACAGGCAAAAACGATCAGGAAATTCGTGAGATACTGAAAAAACGTTATCAGTTTGCTATTCGCCGTCTGACTCAAAGCAACAGCGAAGATGTTTTTCAGTTAGCCATGACGGCATTTGCTCATGAAATAGATCCACATACCAATTATCTCTCCCCAAGAAATACCGAACAGTTTAATACCGAAATGAGCTTGTCGCTTGAAGGTATTGGTGCTGTTTTGCAAATGGACGATGATTATACTGTTATCAACTCCATGGTTGCGGGAGGGCCTGCCGCAAAAAGCAAAACATTGGTTGTCGGCGATCGTATCGTTGGTGTTGGTCAGCCAGGCAAGCCGGTTGTCGATATCATCGGCTGGCGGTTGGACGACGTTGTGGCTCAGATAAAAGGTCCAAAAGGGAGTAAAGTGCGTCTTGAGATCCTGCCGGCAGGTAAAGGAACCAAAACGCGCATAGTGACACTGACACGTGAAAAAATTCGTCTTGAAGATCGCGCAGTCAAAATGAGTGTGCAACAAGTTGGGAAAGACAAGGTCGGGATACTCAACATTCCGGGCTTCTATGTCGGTCTGACTGATGATGTCAAAATCCAGCTGCAAAAACTGCAAAAACTGCAAAAACTGCAAAAACTGCAAAAGCAACAGGTTAACAGTATCATCATCGACTTACGTTCTAATGGCGGCGGGGCTCTCACCGAAGCTGTTTCGTTATCGGGGCTGTTTATTCCAAGTGGGCCTGTGGTACAGGTGCGCGATAATAATGGAAAAATTCGGCAGGACAGCGATAGTGATGGCGTAGTCTATTATAAAGGCCCGCTGGTAGTTTTGGTTGATCGCTTCAGTGCCTCGGCCTCTGAGATATTTGCTGCTGCGATGCAGGATTATGGACGGGCATTAATTGTCGGTGAACCAACGTTTGGTAAAGGGACGGTACAACAATACCGTTCGCTGAGTCGTATTTATGATCAGATGTTGCGTCCGGACTGGCCAGCATTGGGGTCGCTGCAGTACACCATACAAAAATTTTACCGTATCAACGGGGGCAGCACTCAACGTGAAGGCGTAACGCCAGATATTTTGATGCCTACAGGTATTGAGGCTGTTGAAACAGGTGAAAAGTATGAGGATAACGCCCTTCCCTGGGACAGCATCAATGCGGCAAGCTATAAAGCCACAGGTGATGTGAAGTCAATGCTTCCTGCGTTGCAAAAAGATCACGACACTCGCATTGCTAATGATCGTGAATTCCAATACATCATTACTGATATGGCGCGCTTTAATGCCGCTAAAGATAAACGTTTCACTATTTCTCTCAATCTTGCTGAACGTGAAAAAGAGAATCATGAAGATGATACGTTACGCTTACAGCGTATTAATGCCCGACTGCAGGAAGAAGGTAAGAAGCCACTGGCCAAACTTGATGACTTGCCTAAAGACTATAAGGATCCAGACCCTTATCTCGATGAGACAGTGAAAATTGCTGATGATCTGGCAAAGTTATCAACTGGCGAATAACAGCTGACAACACCCTCTGATGTGCATTTCGTTAAGGCGCGTTGATCCGTACTCACGGGTTAGCGCGTTTGCTCCTCAAAGCATCTTACTTTGATCCTGAGATGTTTTTCTGCAGAACAATACTCTGTCTCACTATATGGTGGTTGCTGTTTAGGCGGTGAGGCCAGACTTGAGGGTTCTGGTAAGTGTAAAGTTATGTTTTGTTTGATCGTTAAAGGTTAAGAGTGCTTGAAATGTTACGTTAAGACCCTACGATATGAGTATGTTCAGACTGTAACCTATTATTAACCTGGGAATCTTAAACGTTATGATGCGTATCGCTCTTTTTCTACTTACAAACCTGGGTGTCATGCTGGTCTTTGGGATCATTCTCAGTCTAACTGGCATTCAATCCAGTAGTATTCAGGGTCTGCTTATCATGGCTGCTCTGTTTGGCTTCGGTGGTTCGTTTGTCTCATTGTTGATGTCTAAATGGATGGCGCTCCGTTCTGTTGGCGGAGAGGTAATCGAACAACCTCGCAATGATACTGAGCGTTGGTTATTGCAGACCATTGCCCAGCAGGCGCAACAGGCAGGGATCGCAATGCCGCAGGTCGCTATTTATCATGCGCCTGACATCAATGCTTTTGCTACCGGTGCCCGTCGTGATGCATCTCTGGTCGCTGTGTCTACGGGACTGCTGCAAAATATGAGCAGGGATGAAGCAGAAGCAGTACTGGCTCATGAAGTCAGTCATATTGCTAATGGCGATATGGTGACGATGACCCTGATTCAGGGGGTTGTGAACACCTTTGTAATCTTCATATCACGTATTATCGCTCAGATAGCTTCTGGTTTTCTTTCAGGCGATCGTCAAGAAGGTGAGAGCAGCAATGGCAATCCCATGGTCTATTTTGCGGTTTCTATGGGACTGGAGCTGGTTTTTGGCATCCTCGCCAGCATTATCACCATGTGGTTTTCACGTCATCGTGAATTCCATGCTGATGCCGGCTCCGCGAAATTGGTGGGTCGCGATAAGATGATTGCAGCGTTGCAGCGTCTTAAAACCAGCTATGAACCTCAGGAAGCAGGCTCTATGATGGCTTTTTGCATCAATGGGAAGTCGAAATCACTCAGTGAGCTGTTTATGTCTCATCCACCATTAGATAAGCGCATTGAAGCACTGCGCAGTGGACAATATCTTAATTAAGAATATTTTTCATCACTTTGCCGGCGAAAGCCGGCTCGTTGTTTCTCCCGCCTGACAAGTTCAGATCAAACTCAGATCAACTTCCGGTAATGATTCAAAACCGGGATGTGCGAAATAGTAACCCTGCACATAATCGATATCGAGAGTCTTCAGAAAATCATATTCTTCTTTTGTTTCAACACCCTCGGCTAGAATTTCAATGTTTAATGCCCTAAGCATATCGACGGTATGCTTCACGATAATCTGGCGATTTCGGTCCTTGTGAATGTGGCGAATCAGTGCCATATCGAGTTTGACCAGATCTGTCTGAAAATCGGCCAGCAGATTCAGCCCCGAATAACCGGCACCAAAATCGTCAATCGCAGTACGTAAATTGAGTTTGGTATAACATTCAATGATGGACATGAGCTGTTTGCTGTCAGTGGCTTGCTCGTTTTCAGTGAACTCGAACATAATATTTTCTACAGGAAATTGATAGCGGCGAGCGGCTTCCAGCGTGGTCTGGATACAACGTTCAGGGCGGTAGATAGCATTAGGTAAAAAATTGATACTCAGCACACCAGATAGTCCGAGTTGTGAAGCCAGTGAGATGGCTTTGACCCGGCAGTGCTGGTCGAAATGGTACCGTTGCTTGTCAGTGACTTTTGACAACACACTGAATGCGGATTCATTGTTACATCCACGGACCAGTGCTTCATAACCAAAAATTTGTTTGCGTTTGCAATCTATGATTGGCTGAAACGCCATAGTGAAATCTATCCCTGACGAATGATGCTCGGTACAGTTGAGGCAGCGAACGGGTACTAAACCTACGGATGGAGGGGTCATTAGTGCCAATTTCCTGAATAAAAGGGAAGTACAAGCATCACTCCTGATGGATGGTGCAATGCTTCAGTCGCGAATCAATCATATACTCCATCGGCACAGGAGAAGGGAGATTTAGCCGTTGAGAGAATGTTTTTAACAGCTTATAGCATTGATTATGTCGAATATTGCTCGTGTCGCTCGCGATGCTATCCTCACTGAATAGTCTGATTGAATTAACAGTTTAAGAGAAACCCTCGGAGAAAATAGTAGCAGATGATGGTAAGGACTATCGGCTGGCCGCGGTAATAAAAAGGTAATATTCGTCGTTGTTGATTGTAATAGCAATCAGGGGAGAAATAAATAATATCATTTTTCGATATCAGTTATGTCATTAATTTTATGTCGAAAAATAAGTATTGATTGCAACAGACGAAGAAATTCTTTTTTTCACAAGAGAAATATCTCTTCTGGTGGGCCCGGTGGCATTAGCTGCCTCAGAGTGCTTCCAGTGTGCAGATCTCGCAATTGCTGCTTAGACCGTGTGCTCAGCCAGCATTACAGTTAATTTATTTCACAGCAGTGATGTCCTGGGCTATTGGCAGTAGTGGGCTGGATCAATTGACTGAGGAATATAACTATTTCATATGTGCCAAATAACGAATCACAAAATATAACTGCAGGGCATAATTTGATATTTTTTGCTCTATAGTCACCATTTTAGTCATACTCTTTAACAATATATCCTGAAGCCGTCTCGTGATTTGGCAAATTCGTTTTAATTGTGCGCAATAAAACCTGCTCTTTTAAAAATGGCTTGCCATTAATAAACGAATATGTGATAACCCATAAGGGTAAAACGAGGTACAGTTCTGTTTATGTGTGGCATGTACAGTAAAGAAGATTCGGATAAAGATGTTGTCGTTGTATACCACTTTTTCGTCGATCCTTGTTTGATGCCTCATGCAGTAATGTCTCTGGTTTTTCAGTGTGTCAGCCTCAGGGCGTATTAAAAATAGTAAGGAATTTGCAAAATGGCAAAGATTAAAGGTCAGGTTAAGTGGTTCAACGAGTCTAAAGGTTTTGGTTTCATCACTCCGGCAGACGGCAGCAAAGATGTTTTCGTCCATTTCTCTGCTATCCAGGGTAACGGTTTTAAAACTCTGGCAGAAGGTCAAAACGTTGAGTTTGAAATTCAGGATGGACAGAAAGGCCCGGCTGCAGTAAACGTAACTGCTATCTGATTCTCGGGATGCAACGTTTGCTGTATCGCGATACAGTAAACAGAATCTTACAAAAGCCCTGTCGATGATTCGACGGGGCTTTTTTACAATCGACGACTTTATCAGTGATATCCTGACTGGCGATATTCGTCATGCTGTTCACTGGAGAATGATTTATGTCTTATCTTTGCCCACTTTGCGCCTCCCCTCTGCAACAACTTTCAGCAGTATGGCGTTGCCAGCATGGGCATCAGTACGACCGTGCAAAAGAGGGGTATGTCAATCTGCTTCCTGTGCAGTTTAAACGCTCAAAACAGCCTGGCGACAGTGCTGAAATGGTACATGCTCGGCGTACTTTTCTTGGTGGTGGACATTACAGTGCACTGCAACATAATGTGTGTGCGCTGGTTAGTAAGTGGTTTCCCTCCAGTGCCAACAGTCTGCTTGATATTGGTTGTGGAGAAGGTTATTACACCGGAGCCGTTGCACATCAGGCGCAATCACTCGGGGCAGCGAAAGTATTCGGTCTTGATGTTTCAAAAGAAGCGATACGCTTTGCTGCAAAGCGTGAAAAGCATGTTCAGTTTTCGGTTGCTTCAAGTTCCCGGCTGCCTTTCGCTGATGCAGCTATTGATATGGCCACCTGCATTTATGCGCCCTATAAGCTTGAAGAGCTAACCCGGGTTATCGCCTCAGAAGGGTATGTGGTTATTGTTACGCCGGGACCCCGTCACCTTATTCAGTTTAAATCGCTTATCTATACGCAGGTGAAGGAACACAGTGCCGAGCTTTCACCACTTACTGGCTTCCTGCTCCGGGAACAAGTGGTGTTAAGTTACCCAATGTTGTTGAGTGGTAGTGACGCGGTAGCTTTGTTGCAAATGACCCCCCTTGCCTGGCGAGCCAGTAGCGAGGTTTGGCAGCTGCTTGAAAACAGTGAACAATTTCTTTGTGAGACAGACTTTATCATTCGTGTCTGGCAGAAGGAAAAGCAGCCTGTGACACTGGAAAATGCTCCTGCTCATGAAGAATGACGTGTAAAATTAAGAAAATTTTTTGACGTTAGTTGAGGCTCTGTTTACAGTAGTGGTCCCTATTTAATACAGGAGTAATGGGCCTCAGCCCTCCCTATGGACTGTCACAGACGTCATTCTATTTATCTGCCGGTTTTCTCCGGTACACCACACTGTTTCTCTGACCGTCATGGTCATATCCCAGGTTCTGCTGCTTCACGCTGTGGCGAGAACGCTTCCCTGTTATCTGTTTCTTGCCGTTATATTATCGGGAGTTTTTCATGGAATTTCTCTTAGACCCCTCAATTTGGGCAGGCTTGCTGACGCTGGTTGTCCTTGAGATTGTATTGGGTATCGATAACCTGGTGTTCATTGCCATTCTTGCGGACAAGTTACCTCCAAAACAGCGGGATAAAGCAAGATTAATCGGTTTATCTCTGGCCTTGCTGATGAGGCTTGGCTTGCTGTCGTTGATCTCCTGGATTGTGACACTGACTCGTCCGCTATTCACCATCGGTGAGTTTAGTTTCTCGGGACGTGATCTTATCTTGCTCGCCGGCGGGTTATTCCTGCTCTTCAAAGCAACAATGGAGCTGCACGAACGGCTGGAAAACCGCGAGCATAACAGTGATGGAAATAAAGGATATGCCAGCTTTTGGGCAGTAGTGGTACAAATCGTTATCCTTGACGCTGTTTTTTCTCTGGATGCTGTGATTACTGCCGTCGGTATGGTGAATAACCTGGCAGTGATGATGACGGCAGTGGTTATCGCAATGGGGGTGATGCTATTAGCCTCTAAGCCACTGACGCGTTTTGTTAACGCACATCCGACAGTCGTCGTATTGTGTCTTAGCTTCCTGCTGATGATTGGTCTTAGTCTGGTTGCGGAAGGGTTTGGTTTCCATATACCGAAAGGCTATCTCTATGCGGCGATTGGCTTCTCTATCCTGATTGAGTTTTTCAATCAGGTGGCGCGTGTTAATTTCCTGCGTCATCAGGCGCGGAGACCGATGCGTGAACGCACTGCCGAGGCGATATTACGTCTGATAGGCGGACGACGCAATGAGCATCAGCACGACGATAACGAAGCCGATACTGCGAAAATCATGCCGAAAGAAGCGTTCAAAGATGAAGAACGTTACATGATTAATGGTGTGCTGACGCTGGGATCACGTTCGGTGCGAAGTATCATGACACCGCGGGGCGAAATCTCATGGGTCGATGCCACAAGGCCAATGGATGAAGTTCGAATTCAGTTGCTCAATACGCCCCACAGCCTGTTTCCTGTTTGTCTTGGGGAACTTGATGAGATTATTGGTGTGGTGCGCGCTAAAGAGTTATTGGTGGCGCTTGATCATGGTGTTGATGTTTCAGAGTTTGCCTCATCGATGCCGCCCATCATCATCCCGGACTCCCTCGACCCTATCAACTTGTTGGGTGTGTTACGCCGCGCAAAAGGCAGTTTTGTTATTGTCACCAGTGAATTTGGTGTTGTGCAGGGCTTAATTACGCCACTCGATGTGCTGGAAGCTATCGCAGGCGAGTTTCCCGATGAGGACGAAACACCTGATATCATAGCAGATGGTGATGGCTGGTTAGTGAAAGGGGGAACAGACTTGCATTCGTTGCAACAACTGTTTAATACACAAGTGCTGGTTAATCCTGACGACGACCATGCCTCTCTGGCGGGTTTACTGATTGCGCAGAAGGGGCAGTTACCCACAGCTGGCGAGGTTATCAGCTTACCTCCGTTACACTTTCAAATTATTGAAGTGACCGATTATCGGATAGATCTGATTCGTGTGACACGTGAAAGCGATGTCCATGACGACGCGGAGCCAGCCTGATAACAGGCGTCACCATGGCAGAGTGTCAATGGTGACGCTGTAAGAGGTCAGGCACTGAGCTGAACTCTGCTATGATACTCTTCCAGCCACTGAGGAAAGGCACTCAGTGGCATGGGATGAGAGAAAAAGTAGCCTTGCAACACATCCACCCCCATCTTCCGCATATACTGTAGTGGTCAACTAATTTTGGCCACACGACCTGACTGTTCGTGGAACAGCCGCTCTGATTCATTTGGCGTTAAGCCACCGTTATACCAGTGGGGCCGGATGGCACTGTAATAGCCCGTGATGTAGCTGATTATCGCGCTCTGAGCCTCGTTGAAGCTGTTATAGCCCTTCGTCGGCACCCATTCGGTCTTCAGGCTCCGGAAGAACCGCTCCATCGGGGCATTATCCCAGCAGTTACCCCGGCGACTCATGCTCTGCTTTATCCAACAGCGCCACAGAGCCTGCCGGTACTGACGGCTGGTATAGTGGCTGCCCTGATCGCTGTGGAACATCACGCCTGTTGGCTTACCCCGAAGCTCCCAGGCCATCTGCAATGCTTTGACCGTGAGGGCCGAGTCCGGCGACGTCGATATCGCCCAGCCCACAGGTTTGCGGGCGAACAGATCCAGCACTGCTGCCAGATAAGCCCAGCATTTTCCCGTCCAGATATACGTCACATCGCCGCACCAGACCTGATCCGGCGCGGTAACCGCGAACTGCCGGTCGAGATGGTTCGGTATTTCAATGTGTTCGTTCCCGCCGCGTTTGTATTTATGCGCCGGGACCTGGCAACTGGCGATATCCAGCTCTTTCATCAGCTTACCGGCCAGCCATCGCCCGAGTCTGACGCCCTTAGCGCTGACCATCGTGGCGATACTTCTCGCGCCAGCAGAGCCACCACTGGCGTTCCAGACTTCACTGACGAGACTCCGTTTAACGGCACGCTCGGCGTCAGAATCCCTGCCATTTTTACGAATGTAGCGATAACTGCTTCGGTGAACACCGAACAGCCGGCCCAATGGCGCTACCGGGTAGTGCGCCCTCAGACTGTCTATTATCGTGAACTGTTCAGGGAGTCCGACATCAAGAGCGCGGTAGCCTTTTTTAGGATTTCATTCTCCATATCAAGGCGTTGTATCCGTTTTCTCATTTCCCTGAGTTCAGTCTGCTCAGGCGTCAGAGGCAGCCCCGGGGGCGTTTTCCCCTGGCGCTCGATACGTAACGATTTTACCCGGCGGTTGATGGCGGAGAGGCTGACGTTCATCGCCTTAGCCGCCTCGCCGTGAGTGTAGTTCTGATCCAGGACCAGTTTTGCCGCTTCGACTTTAAATTCAGCAGTAAATGCTTTGCTCATTGGTTCACCTATAATATGTTGAGGTGAGCATATCACCTCTGCTCAGGTGGCCAAATTCAGTGTGCCACTACAACTCGACCTGCACCGCTGTCTCAACCCCTTCGGCAACCAGACTGATATTTAGTCTTTGTGCCAGAGAAATGATCATGTCTGTGACTGTGGCATTAATGGCATCACTACCTACCGCGGCGGTGAATACTTTGTCAATTTTGAGAATATCAGGGTTTAATGTTTTCAGATAAGAGAGCGAACTGTGGCCGGTGCCAAAATCATCGATTGCCAGTTTGACATCGTTGTCATGGAGTATGTCGACCACATGATGATCGATATCCGGCACGGATTCACGTTCGGTTAATTCAAGCACCAATTGGGGTTGTGGACGTGCAGGCCACCATAGCCTTTGCAAGTCAGTAATAATTTGCTGGTTTTCAAAATGGCTGGCGCTGACATTGATGGCGATATGAAACTGTTTATTTTGTGGTAGTACTGACAGATGTTCAGCCACTTTATGTAAGATATAGCGTGTCAACGGGGCAATGAGCAGATGTTGCTCTGCAATCGGAATGAATACATCCGGTGGGATCCAGCCTTGTCGTTAACTGTACCAACGTAGCAGTATCTCGATACCCTCACACTGCGAAGTCTGGGAGTTGATCAGCGGCTGGCAGTAGACTTTAAACTCGTTGGAATTAATGCCATGCGTGATTTGCCATGCGAGGCTCATGCGATTGGCAATCGCCAGCCAGGCAATATAGCCGATCAGTAAACTCAACAACAGCGCGAGGGGAAGCTGGCTGGGGGTGGTAAGCAGGGCGAGGCGCAGTGATGAAGGACCAAACAGGGTCACTGAATAGGGGTAGCGCAGCGAGGTCGCCCGTTGTTCTACTTCATCTTCGGAAGGATAAGCTGGTTGAATCAAAGGATTACCATATTCAAGGCTTTTCTCCTGAACGTTGAACACGGCACGTTCCACCCATGGAAAAGTAGGCTCAAGAATATAGGCAGCCATCATCTCAATATTAACGATTTGTAACACGCCGGAGTCAGGTGAACCAGCACGTGGATACCAGATAACCAATACAGGTGAACCCTTCAACAGTTTATAATCTGTCGTGAGCATCATAGTTTGTTGACCACTGGTGGCGAGTTCAGGAAAATTAAGGGTAAAACTTGTGTTCAGAGTGCCAAAAACACTGGAGCAAAACATAGTGTTGTTTTTGACCAGAATAATTGAACGCAAGGTCTGCAGGCGAGCCATCTCAGTCACCAGCGACTCGTGAACCTCAGAGCAATTCGATTCTGACAGCGCGGCCAACTTATCGCCGGAGAGATCGAGGGGCGAGAGTAACCGATCAAAACGCTGAATGGCCTTGGTAGCAAATTCTGAGGTATGTTGCTCAACACGGCGTTTCTCTTCCATGAAACGTAAAAATAAAGTGAACGTCAAAACCAGCACAGCGATGATGATTGCGATGAGCATACGTTTTCGACGAAAATGCCCGGAAATAGCCAGGGACTTTGGCATCACTCCCTCCTTTATGAAAACCACACTCTTTCTTATCAATTGTTTGCAGAGAGGATTTTTTTTTCAGTTGGTTATTAAAAAATAGGCTAAAAAAAGAGAATATGTAAATCACCTCTCCTGCTGAATGAAAAATGAACAGGTTGCGATCGAGGGAACAGAGGGCAGTTTTGCGCTTCACATATTTTGGGGTGAGTATGCCGCGGATGACCTGACGGAGAGACTCCGTGTCTAACCTGGCCGTCAGGTTAGTGAGGTCTGTTTTGCCCGCGGGTTGCCAAGGACTAATCACATTGCACCTTTATGGCAAATCCCCCGCGGGAAGTTTCACGGCATTTAGCGTTCATGTCTTTCCCTGTTTCGTACATGGTTTCAATCACTTTATCGAGGGAGACACGGGCTTCGCTGGTGCGTCTCAGTGCCATACGCGCTGCATTGATGGCTTTTACTGCCGCGATAGCATTGCGCTCAATACAGGGTACTTGTACCTGACCGGCCACCGGATCGCAGGTTAAACCAAGATTATGTTCCATGGCGATTTCTGCTGCCACGCACACCTGCTGTGGTGTCCCGCCGAGCAGTTCAGTCAGACCTGCGGCAGCCATTGAACAGGCAACACCGACTTCCCCCTGACAGCCTACTTCAGCACCAGAGATCGAGGCATTCATTTTGTACAACAGGCCAATAGCCCCGCAAGCCAGGTAATAGCGAACAATCGTTTCGGTTGAGACCGGCTGAATAAATTTATCGTAATATGCGAACACTGCGGGAATAATGCCACAGGCGCCATTGGTTGGGGCTGTTACCACCCGTCCACCGGCAGCATTTTCCTCATTGACAGCAAGAGCAAACATATTGACCCAATCGATAACATTCATTGGATCACTGGAAAGTGACTCAGTCGAGACCACAATACGCCGCAGGGCAGGGGCACGCCTTGGAACGCGCAACGGGCCTGGTAAGAGTCCTTCGGTGTTTAAGCCGCGATCAATGCAGTCACGCATTTGTTGCCAGATAGCAGTAAAATAGCTTTCGATTTCCCGGGGACTCTTGTCCGCCATCTCGTTTTGTATCATCAGCCCGGAAATGGAGAGCCCACTATGCTGGCACTGAGCCAATAATTTACATGCAGAATCGAAGGGCCAGGCGACGGAGGCCGTAGACGCGACCGATTCGCCAAAGTGCGCTTCATCAACAATAAAACCGCCGCCAACAGAGTAATAAGTGGTAGTAAGCAGGCAGGTTTCACCATCGTGTGCAGAAAAACGTAGCCCATTTTCATGCAGGGGTAAAAAGGCCTCACTAAAGCGAAGATCGGCATCCCAGATAAAATCAATTTCATGCACAGAGCTGGCAAGTAACAGACGCTGCCGAGCTTTGACATCTGCGATAAACCTGGGAATATCATCGACATTGACCGTGTCCGGAGTGGCACCAGAGAGCCCCATAATGATGGCAATATCGGTATGATGACCTCGGCCAGTTAGAGCAAGTGAACCATAGACATCAATGCAGAGTCGGGTAACTCGCTGCAATTGCCTATTTTTCTCAAGGCAATCGACGAACTCTTTCCCTGCTTTCATCGGACCGACAGTATGTGAACTCGAAGGGCCAATGCCGACTCTGAACAGGTCAAAAACACTTATCATGACAACCTCTCTCTGTCGGTACTTGTTTTATCAATTTCAGGATACGGCGCGCTGGGGGCAATAATTAGCTCACCCAGAGATCTGAGAATAGCGGCTGTCATTCCCCAGATACAATACTTTCCGTACCATGAAAACCAGACCTGATGGGGGGGATGTTGACGTTGCAGCTGCACGCCGTGGTAGTTTGTGATGTCAAGCGCCTGGCAAAGTGGGATCTCGAAAATAGCAGCAACCTCCTGGGTATTAGCCTGCCAGCGGGCATCTCCGGGAATGATACCAACTATTGGTGTTACGCTGACTCCCGAGTGACTGAATACCGGGGCTAATGAGCCTGCTATATTAACAGTATTGGCAGGTAAGCAGATTTCCTCTTCAGTTTCGCGTAATGCAGTGTTGGCAGGTGATAAATCACCAGCTTCCCGCATGCCTCCAGGGAACGCGACCTGGCCTGGATGGTGGCGTAATGTTTCATCCCGTAATGTCAATAGAATGGTCGGTACTACCTTATCGACAATGCCTATTAGCACGGCGGCGTGTTGTTGAGCCACCACGCCAACGGGTTCCACTTCAGGGGGAGGGTGCAGTAAAAAATGGTTGAGAAAATCACTTACTGAGAGATTATTCATCTTCATGAGTGTTTTCCAGGCAGGGAAGAATGCGATTTACCTTATCAAAAGTTTCCTGATATTCGCATTGTTCATCACTGTCAGCGACGATTCCACCACCCGCAGAGCAATAGAGTTTACCATTTTCTGCCACCAGTGTTCTGATGGTAATGCTGCTGTCCATTTGGCCGCAACTACTGATATAGACGATACTGCCACACCACGCATTACGGCGTTGAGGTTCGAGTTGATCAATTATCGACATGGCCATGACTTTGGGCGCGCCAGTGATTGAACCGCCGGGAAAGCAGGCACGTAACAAGTCACAGGCATGCAATCCGGCTCGTAACTGAGCCGTGATGGTGCTGACTAGATGATAAACGGCAGGAAATGCCTCGACCCTGAACAGTTCAGGCACTCTGACACTGCCGGGCACCGCAACCCGGCCGATATCGTTGCGCAGCAAATCGACGATCATCACATTCTCAGCCCGATCTTTGACTGAACTGGCGAGAGATTCAATCTGTTGTTGATCCTCTACAGTATCAGGCAGTCGGGGACGTGTGCCCTTGATCGGTCGGGTTTCTATCTGGTCAGCCGACAGTTTAAGAAAGCGTTCAGGAGAAAGACTGATAACGGCACTCTCCGGCAGGCGGAGAAATGCACTAAAAGGCGCTGCGTTCTGTTTATTCAATTTCTGAAAGGCTTGCCATTCATCTCCCTGATAACTGGCGCTGAAGCGTTGTGCCAGGTTTACCTGATAACAGTCGCCAGCTTGCAGGGCATTTTGTATGTACCGGAAGGTTTTCCCATAGGTTTCCCGGCTCATGTTAGCTTGCCAGCGGCTGGTAAGATGAAACTGTCTGGTTGTGCGTGCAGCATAAGCGAGACGTTGCGCCTGCAGCCATGTCAGGCGATCGGACAGCGATCCCTGAACAACCAGGGTCAGGGTACCGAGAGTGTGGTCGGCAATCAATGCCCAGTCATAAATACCCACCGCCATATCTGGTGTATGTAAATCAGCGACTGCCTGAGTGGGAAGTGTTTCAAAATGGCGGGCTAAATCGTAACCCAATAGTCCTACCGCTCCACCGATGAAAGGCAGCGAAGGGTGTGCCTGGCAGGAAAGTGCCGTGCGCTGCAGGACTTGTTGTAACAATTTCAGTGGGTCATCCTGATATGATGCGCGACCAGTCTGACCGACAACTTCAGTGACAGTGCCTCGGGTTACCAGTGTTTCACACGGGTCAGCAACCATGATATCAAATCGGTTATCCTGATGAGCAGAAAAACCCGAGTGCAGCAACATCGACCATGGTGTGTGCGCAACAGAGGCGAACCACGTTTCAAGCGCCTCCGGCGTATAGTCGAGTGAATGATAAACTGGCAACATAGTATTCAATGAAAAATGGATGACTGAACGTAAGCCTGACATATTTTTTTGAAACTGACACCTGTTTGTTACTATCGATATTCATACTTGTGAGAAAGAGAAGAAAAGATGAGCAGTGGACTCCCGGCAATGAACAAAAAACAGCAGGAAGAGGCAGTTGAACGTATTCATGCTCTGATGGCTGAAGGTATGAGCAGTGGCGAGGCGATTCAGCGTGTTGCCTCTGAGATTCGTGCGAAACACAGCGGTGAAATGATACCAGCACGGTTTGATGAGGAAGATGAGTGAGCCGGAGGGATAAAATTGTTCTTTGACAGCATGCGCTATTATGGGTTGAGTTTTATCCTGATGCTGTTGGCGAGTACGGTGGTGTTTGCGCGTCCTGTTGTGTGGCCTGAGGAGGTGAGTGCACAGCTTTTTTACCCGGATGGAGGGGCAGGATCATTTCACTACTACGTCTATGAACCCCGGAAGGGGCAAACGGTGACACGAGTTGTCTTGGTGATGCACGGTTACCCTCATGATGTTGCAAATACCCTGCTTGCAGCGGCGAATGCCGCGAAGGCAGAGCCAGAGGCTCAGGGGCTGGCGATTGTTGCGCCTTTGTTTATGGTTACCGCTGCAGAGCAAAAAAAATGCAGTGATGAAGGCACCCCGCGGGCTTAGAGTGGTGATCTACAGTGGCATTGCGATAGCTGGCTAAATGGTGGTCAGGATACTCTGCAGCGTGTTGATAGTTTTGAGGTAATGGATAAGTTACTGGCAGAGTTAAAAACGCGCTGGCCGACAGCCGCGCAGATAACCCTGGCTGGATTTTCAGCCGGAGGGCAGTTTGTGCAGCACTACATCGGATTCTCACATCCGCCGGTTGGTACAACACTGCGTTTTGTCATTGGTGATCCGGGTAGCTGGCTCTATTTTGACTCGCAACCGGGCGCTTGTAATGAGGCGCAACAGTGGAAATATGGTCTGGAAAAATTGCCCGTGTGGCTGACTGAGCGTGCCGTCAACGCACGGGAACGTTACCGTTATGCCGCCATCACCACCCTGGAAGGTGGCGCGGATGATGGACCGGGTAAAGGGAAATATTATGGCATTTTGGATAAATCCTGTGCAGCAATGGTGCAGGGAGAAGGGCGAAAAGAGCGTGGGCAGACTTATCACGAATATGAAAAGACCCGCCTGCATCCGGTGGCACCACATCGTTTCAGTATTGTTGCCGGATGCCGTCACGATGTGCAATGTGTCTTCAATTCGCCAGTTGGACGACGTGCTCTTTTTGGCTAAAATGAGTAAATCTTCTCTTACATAGCCGCAATAATTTTGATTTCGATGCGATAACCGGGATTCATCAGCGAAGCCTGCACTGTACAGCGCACCGGGGCGTGATCTTTTGCAACCCAACGATCCCAGGCGCGGTTCATTGCATCGAAATCGTCTTTATCTACCAGAAAGAGCGTTACATCTAAGATGCGGCTTTTATCAATATTGACGCGGGCGAGCAGAGCATCAATCGCAGCCAGTGCGTTTTCAGTTTGTGCTTCTGCATCCTTATCAAGGTTTTCTGGCACGCTGGTATAGTAAAGGGTGTTATTATGAATAACAGCTTCTGACATACGCGGTGCGCAGTCAATGCGGATAATTGACATCTTGGTTCCTCAACGGTGGCTCGGTTAACCGCCACAGACTGCCACAGACAGCCCCCCGTTGTCATGTCTGGCGATATGACAATATCATTGCGGTGAGAAAGATATGTCAATACGCTATGCTGATTCGAATATGGCAGATGATCGCTGAGCGCCTCATCTGCACAGCACGATCTATGAGTACGGCAATGTAATACTGGCGAGGCGATGTGACAGACGATTTTTCAACAGACGGGGCACTGGCTAAAGAAATCAACGGGTTTAAGCCTCGTGCTGCGCAGCAGGAAATGGCGCATGCCGTTACTGATGCGATTGCCGAAAAAAAAGCGTTAGTAGTTGAGGCAGGAACCGGGACAGGTAAGACTTTCGCTTATTTGGTCCCCGCGTTGCGCTCAGGTAAAAAAGTTATCATATCAACCGGTTCAAAAGCGCTACAGGATCAACTTTATGCACGAGACCTCCCCACTGTTGCCAGTGCTGTTGGCTACACGGGGAAGACGGCATTGCTCAAAGGGCGTGCAAATTACCTCTGTATCGAGCGACTGGAACAGCAAACCCTGGCCGGAGGTGAGCTCTCGCCACAACATCTTACTGAGTTGACGCAATTGCGGCGATGGTCAACTGAGACCCCTGAAGGGGATATCAGTCGCTGTGCAAGTGTGGCAGAAGAGAGTCAAATATGGTCACTGGTCACCAGCACGAATGACAATTGTCTGGGCAGTGATTGTCCGCAATATGAGCATTGTTTTGTGGTGAAGGCCCGAAGAAAAGCGTTGGAAGCGGATATCGTAGTGGTGAATCATCATCTCTTTCTTGCTGACATGGTGGTGAAAGAGGGCGGTTTTGCTGAGCTGATACCTGATGCCGACGTAATGATTTTTGATGAGGCTCACCAGGTTCCTGATATCGCCAGCCACTACTTCGGCCAGCAGATTTCAGCCCGACAACTAAACGAACTGGCTAAAGACATCATCCTTGCTTACCGTACAGAAGTGCGTGATTCACAGCAGCTACAAAAAGCGGCTGATCGGTTGGCACAAAGTGTGCTGGATTTTCGCTTAGTACTCGGTGAGCCGGGTTTTCGGGGGAATTTACGTGAGTGTCTGGCGCAACCCGATGTATTACGTGCACTGACACTGCTGGATGATGCACTCGAACTCTGTTACGACGTGGCGAAGATGTCTCTGGGGCGTTCAGCCTTGCTGGATGCTGCGTTTGAACGGGCTGCCGTCTATCGTTCACGATTGAAATTGATTCGTTCAGTCAATGAGCCAGGCTACAGTTACTGGTATGAGTGTCATTCGCGTACTTTTGTGCTGGCGGTCACCCCGCTCTCGGTCGCCGAACGTTTCCGCGATGTCATGCGTGCTCGTCCTGCCAGTTGGGTTTTTACCTCGGCGACTCTGGCTGTTAATGGCTCTATGAGCCACTTTATGGACCGGCTTGGTGTTGATAATGCTGATAGCTGCATACTGGATAGTCCCTTTGATTATCAGCATCAGGCGCTGCTCTGTGTGCCGCGGTATTTGCCTGCAACCACTGAACGTCAGGCGGCGGAAAGAATGGCAAACCAGCTTCAGCCTCTGATTGAAGGAAATGGCGGGCGCTGCTTTTTTTTATGTACCTCGCATAAAATGATGCGGGAACTGGCGATTGCATTTCGTATGATGCTGACATTGCCTGTACTGGTGCAGGGCGAAACCAGTAAAGGCCAATTACTGGAGCAGTTCATCAAAGCCGGTAACGCACTGCTGGTCGCAACCAGCAGCTTTTGGGAGGGCGTTGATGTGCGCGGTGATACGCTGTCACTGGTCATCATTGATAAATTACCGTTTACTTCCCCTGATGATCCCATATTGAAAGCACGGATGGAGGATTGCCAGTTGCGTGGTGGCGATCCCTTTGCGGAGGTGCAGCTCCCGGATGCGGTAATAACCCTGAAGCAAGGTGTAGGACGACTGATTCGTGACAGTGATGACCGTGGCGTACTGGTTATTTGTGATTCGCGTCTGGTGATGCGTCCGTATGGCGAGGTATTCCTCAACAGCTTACCCCCCACGCCAAGAACCCGGGACATAGCCAAAGCGGTTGCGTTTCTTGACCGGGATAAGCGCACCGGGTAACCCTAATTGTGATATGCTGCCCGCAAAAAAAGCGTCAATAAACATCTCCTGAGGTTTCTTATGGCTTCACAAATTCTGGCACTGGATACTGCAACAGAAGCATGTTCTGTCGCACTGCTGCAGCGCGATGATGTTATCTCTGATTTTGAATATTGCCCCAGGGAACATACTCAGCGTATTTTACCTATGGTGCAACAGGTGTTGACGAAAGGGCGAACGCGTCTTTCTACTCTTGATGCCATTGCCTTTGGACGTGGTCCCGGCAGTTTTACCGGTGTGCGTATCGGTATTGGTATTGCTCAAGGACTTGCACTCGGTGCCGGATTACCGATGGTCGGTATCTCAACATTACAATGTATGGCTGAAACTGCATGGCGCTGTCATCAGGCCACGCATGTGCTGGCGGCAATTGATGCACGCATGGGCGAAATCTACTGGGCGATTTATCAACGTACGGCCACAGGCGAATGGTCAGGCGAAGAGACAGAGAGTGTGGTGACTCCAGAGTGTGCGCAGGCACAGATGGCCTCTCTGCAGGGACGCTGGTGGGCGGTAGGAACGGGGTGGCAGGCATGGCCTGAGCTCGGTCAATCACTGCCTCTTCAATTAGAGCGTACAGACGTTGAGTTGCCCATGGCACAAGACATGCTACCTCTGGCAGTACAGGCATTAGCGCGCGGTGAGGCGGTCAGCGCTGATCAGGCATTGCCCACTTATCTGCGTAATGAGGTGAGGTGGAAAAAATTGCCCGGACGTGAAAATGCGGGCAACTAATGACGCTTACTGTGGTCGAAAGCCGTATAATTGAATAACAGGATAACTGATTTTATGGCTATGAAAAAAGCACTGCTGTTTGTAGCACTTCTGATGTTAGCGGGTTGTGTCACTATTCCAGCCTCTATTCACGGGTCGTCTGCAACGCCACAACAGGATTTGGTCAGTGTCATGAATGCCCCCGAGCGCTACACAGGGCAGGAAGCGCGCTTCGGTGGTAAGGTCGTCAAAGTGATTAACCGCACCGGTACCACCCGGCTGGAAATTGCTGCAATGCGTCTTGACAGTGCTGCGCGTCCACTGCCTGGCACGCCAGCACTCGGCAGGATTTATGCCGATGTTAACGTTTTTCTTGATCCGGTAGACTTTGAAAACCAAATGGTCACTGTTGTGGGCCCTGTCACCGGAGTTGAAAAGGGGCAGGTCGGACAGGCGCAGTACCAGTTTGTCACAATCAAAGTCAACGGTTTCCAGCGTTGGCGCCAGATCCAGCAGGTAGTGATGCCGCCACAACCTTTAGATCCATGGTTCTTTTATGGTCCGACTTATGTTCCCCGTCATGGTGGTTACTGGTTAATGCCACCTCCGGGCTTTTATCCCACCGCACCAGCGCAGGTAAAGACAATTCTCACAGAGTAATCACGTAATTTTTTAGTCTGGTTGCGTTGGGAAACTTGCAGTAAAAGGATGAGCTTTGAATTATTTAATGATTACCGATGATGAGGCGCTGGCGGCGCTTTGTCATCGTATGCAACAGACCGACGCGATTGCGCTGGATACGGAGTTCGTACGTACCCGTACTTTTTATCCGCTGCTGGGCTTGATACAGATTTATGATGGTGAGCAACTGGCCTTGATAGATCCGCTGCAAATTACCGCATGGGAGCCCTTTTGTTCGTTATTATCCAATCCTGCGATTATCAAATATCTGCATGCAGCCAGTGAAGATCTGGATGTTTTTATCCACCACTTCAACCAGGTACCAGCAAATTTGATGGATACGCAGCTGCTGGCTGCATTTACTGGTTCCCCTCTTTCCTGTGGTTTTTCCACTCTGGTTCAAAACCTTGAAGGTGTGGCACTGGATAAAAGCGAGGCTCGCACAGACTGGTTAGCCCGACCATTAACCGGCCAGCAGTGTCAGTATGCAGCTGCCGATGTTTTTTATCTGTTACCTGTTGCCAGAAAGTTAAAAACTGCGGCCATGGCAGATGGAAGATGGCGGATGGCCGAGCAGGAGAGCGAGTTACTCTGCCAGAGACGACAAGTGGTGCCTGCTGCGGAGGAGGTCTGGCGTGACATTTCACATGCTTCACAATTAAGACCACGACAGTTGGCGGCATTGCAGCGGCTGGCGAAATGGCGTCTGGAAACTGCGCGAGAAAAAAATAGTGCAATCAATTTTGTTATCAGGGAAGAGTTGCTGTGGAAAATCGCCCGTTACTTGCCAGGATCTCTGGCTGAACTTGGCCAGTTAGGCCTGGGTGGACAGGAGATTCGGCTGTACGGCAACGCATTGCTGAGCTGTGTAGAGCAGGCGGTTGCGCTTGATGAGTCAGCATTACCACCTTCTCTGTTGACGCTGGCAGATAAAACCGGGTACAAGAACGCGTTTAAGCTGTTGAAAACTGAGATTTGTCACGTGGCTACTGATGCAAATATTCTGCCTGAGCTACTGGCGTCACGGCGGCAAATTAACCAGTTACTCAACTGGCACTGGCAGCTCAAACCCGGTAATGAAATGCCTGAGTTACTGACTCAGTGGCGGGGTGAATTGTTACGCGAGAAAATAACCCCACGGTTAGCTGAATTGTAAGCACAGGCTGACTGCAAACATCAACCGGCAACGGCTATGACGTCTGAAGAACTGCCCGTGATTTTCAGTCAGTTACTGATTTTCAGCCCCTGCCCGAAGGCAGGGATGAGCGTATTGTCTCTGTTATTTTGCTGATTCTTCATTCTCAGGAAGCGTGACATTGAGCTCCAGGATGGAAATATCATCATCTTTTTGATCCAATTTAACTGAAAGCATATCAGGATCAATCCTAACGTAACGGCAAATCACCTCGAGCAGATCTTTTTTCAGCTGCGGGAGATAGTGTGGTTCACTGTCCCCCCCGCGACGCCGTTCAGCAACAATAATCTGCAAGCGCTCTTTAGCGATATTGGCAGTGTTCTTTTTTCGGGATAAAAAGAAATCGAGTAGAGCCATAACTTATCCCCCAAACAAGCGTTTTAAGAAGCTTTTTTTCTCTTCTTCAATAAAGCGGAAAGGACGCTCTTCACCCAGGATACGGTCAACCGTATCAGCATAGGCTTTACCGGCATCGGATTCGCTATCAAGGATTACGGGTTCACCCTGGTTCGAGGCACGGAGTACAGACTGATCTTCCGGGATAACGCCAGCAAGAGGAATTCGCAGAATTTCCAGCACGTCTTCCATGCTCAGCATATCACCTCGACTCACACGTCCGGGGTTGTAGCGGGTGAGCAGCAGATGCTCTTTGATAGGTGACTCACCTTGTTCAGCACGGCGAGATTTAGACGATAAAATGCCCAAAATTCGATCCGAGTCTCTGACAGAAGAGACTTCCGGGTTGGTAGTGATGATTGCTTCATCCGCGAAATAGAGTGCCATCAATGCCCCTGTTTCAATACCGGCAGGAGAGTCACAGACAATGAATTCAAACTCCATCTCAGCGAGATTATCGAGGATTTTACCGACACCTTCACGAGTCAGCGCATCTTTATCACGGGTCTGAGAAGCGGGCAGAATATACAAATTATCGGTACGTTTATCTTTAATAAGTGCCTGATTTAAAGTTGCATCACCCTGAATGACATTGACGAAGTCATAAACAACCCGGCGTTCGCAACCCATTATCAGGTCGAGATTTCGCAATCCGATATCAAAATCAATCACCACCGTTTTTTTCCCTTTCTGGGCTAAACCAGTAGCGATGGCCGCGCTGGAAGTGGTTTTGCCCACTCCTCCTTTACCTGATGTAACTACAATAATGCGTGCCATAAAATAATTTTCCTTAACAGAAAAGAAAGGGTGCGAATTACCCTAATTCAACGTTTTGATGGTTAATACGCCGCTCTCTAAAAAGAGTCGCGCCGCTTTTCCGAAAAAATCAGCAGGGACTTGATCCATAATCCAGTATTCACCAGCTATAGAGATCAATTCTGCTGATAAGCTGGTACAGAATATTTGCGCGTTTTTCTCACCGGAGGCACCAGCAAGTGCGCGACCACGCATCACACCGTAAATATGTATATTGCCATCAGCAATCAACTCAGCACCGGCGCTGACCTGTGCTGAGACAATTAAATCACTGTTTTTTGCATAGATTTGTTGGCCCGAACGTACCGGGGTGTTGACCACTTTAGTCGGGAGCCAGATTTTCTCCTCACGGAGCGGAGCAGGAGAGGGAACGCGAGGACTCTGCGCTTTGCCCTCCGTAAGAAGGGGTAAACCTGAGGCAATGATAGCTTCTTTAAGCTTGTCATCCTGACAACCACTGACCCCTACAACATGAAGTGAGGTTTGCCCAATAGCCTTGACGATAGCAGACCACTCAGCATCAGCGTCCAGCGACGCTACGTTAATCACCACCGGGGCATTATTGAGAAAGGCAGGGGCCTGCTCAATTTTACTCTGGATTGCCTGATAAATGGCATTTGCATCTGCCTGATGCAGATGAATAACAGACAGTGTAAAACTACTGCCTTTGAGATCAATTGGCGTATGTGGCATTTATCCCAGCCCAAAAGGTTTTTGCTTTCTGCCCGGTTAAACGGCTGGCAGAAAATATTTCATAGTTATCCCTGCATGTTATAGTTACTGCTATATTGAGGCAAGTCGCCATTACTGCTGATCAGAGTAAAATAATGAACTGTGTTATTTACAGAAGCACGCGCCGGGATCAAACCTACCTTTTTATCGAGAAAATGGATGACTTTTCACGAGTTCCTGATGAACTGATGCAGAGTTTAGGTAAGCTAATTTTTGTCATGCCGTTGGTGCTTAACCCACAACGGACTCTTGCCAGAGCTGATCCTGAACGGGTAAAGGCCATACTGCAGGCGGAAGGTTACTATCTGCAATTACCGCCACAGGAAGAGAGTTTACTCAAGCAGCCGCTTTCTGCCTCTCAATGACCGGTTTGTTCCGGCTATCAAAAATAAATTAACTCGTAATATTGGATGTAAAGACGAAAGTCTGTTGTTTTTACTCTTATAAAGAGTTGTTAACAGGTGCTTTGGGTGTTTCCTACTAAGCTGAACAATCTCAGGAGGTGTTAGTTATGTATCATCATTGCGATTTATCAGGAGAGGTTCTGACACTCCCGGTTGGGAAAGTCGTTTGTGTCGGCAGTAATTATCAGCGACATATTCAGGAGATGGGCAGTGCGACACCAGTTGAACCGGTGTTATTTATCAAACCCTCTACAGCCCTGTGTGCGTTGAGCTCACCGCTGACGCTTCCGACACAATTTGGTGTGGTTCACCATGAGGTCGAATTGGCCATTTTGATAGCATCTCCATTGACAGATGCCAGCGAAGCTGAGGTAAGTCAGGCGATCGCAGGTTATGCAGTAGCACTCGATTTAACATTGCGTGATCTGCAGGCAGCGTGTAAAAAATCCGGTCAGCCGTGGGATAAAGCCAAAGGTTTTGATAATGCTTGTCCAATCTCTGGATTTATTGCAGCAGACAAGATTGCTTTTGATCCCCAGGCAGTCGATTTGCAACTGGTCGTCAATGGCATTGTGCGTCAGCAAGGCAATACACGCGATATGATTCATCGCATTATTCCGTTAATCAGTTATATGAGCCGTTTCTTTACGCTGCAACCGGGCGATATCGTTTTAACCGGGACGCCTGAGGGAGTAGGGCCGTTACTGGCAGGTGACCAGCTTGCGGTGACCTTCGCTGACCACATTTTCTCAACCCGCGTAAATTGAGAGTTGCAAGCTTTGGGGTAACGCTTTATAACGGGCGGGTTTAAATTATGACAGGATACAGTAATGAGTGACCGCCCTTTCTGGCAAAGTAAAACACTGGACCAAATGAGCGACAGTGAATGGGAATCGTTATGTGATGGCTGTGGTCAGTGTTGCCTGAATAAATTGCAGGATGAAGTGACTGACGAAATTTATTTCACTAACGTGGCCTGTAATCTGCTCAATATAAAAAACTGCCAGTGTCGCCATTATGAGCGACGGTTTGAGTATGAAGAGGATTGTATAAAACTGACGCGCGATAATCTGCCTGGCTTCTCATGGCTTCCCCCTTCATGCGCATATCGTGTATTGGCAGAGGGTAAAAGTTTACCGTTGTGGCATCCGTTACGTACCGGTTCAAAAGCAGCGATGCATGCTGCGCGCATCTCGGTCAGACATATTGCGGTAAGAGAATCAGAAGTGCGGGACTGGGAAGACCATATTCTCAATCATCCCAGCTGGCAAAGCAAATAAGCAGTGTGGCGGTTCAATACGCCACACTTCAGCATTATCGGGAAAACAGATCACGCCGTTTGGGTTTGAAAGGTTGTGCCAGGACAATTAATACAGCTGCCAGCATATAGCAACAGAAAATAATCAACATCCATTGCGGCATGCTCAGTGATAAAAACGACCACAGATTAACGGCACAATCGCCGCTGGCAACAAACACAGCAGGCAGCCATTTATCCAGTGGTAACCATTCAGGGAATCGTGCCGCAAAATCACAGGTGGCGAACGGGCTGGGATACATCTGAATCATCATGTGCTCCCAGGAGAGGCGAATACCTTCATAGGCACTGTACAACCATACTCCCAGAGCAACCCAGCGCAGCGGGGTTTTAGGGGCAAGGGCACCAAGCAAACCAGCACCGATGATGCCAAACAGAGCGCAGCGCTGATAAATGCACATTACGCACGGGGGAAGCATCATAACGTGCTGAAAAAAAAGTGCTGCAAGTTCCAGGGCGAAAGCACTGAATGCCATCAGTAGCCAGGCTCCTCTTTGCCGCGAGCAGCTGTTAAAGTATCTCAACATAGTGAATCCATCAGATAAACGTTGTGCTGGCAGTGTAAACTAAAACAGAGTGCTAAGGGACTATTTTTAACGGGAATAACTACAGTTATCCATGATAAAAGATGACTATCCTCAGTTTTACCGCACAGCCTGCTGCAGCATGGATTCGTGCTATTTTGTGAAATATGACAAAAATGACATTGGTAATTTTCTGTACAACACCAACAATGCTATCATTGAAAGGTTTGAACTCAGGGAGTAAAGACTATGATCATCAAGGCGAATAGTCCGGCAGCGTTTGCTGAAGAGTATATTATCAACTGTATCTGGAGTCAGAGTTTTCCGGCAGGGTCTATTTTGCCCTCAGAACGAGAGCTTTCTGAGTCAATAGGCATAACCAGAACCACTTTACGTGAGGTTTTACAGCGTCTTGCCCGCGATGGTTGGTTGACCATACAGCATGGTAAACCGACGCAAGTGAACAATGTCTGGGAGACATCGGGATTAAATCTGCTGGAAACCGTCGTGCGCCTTGATACCAGTTCACTGCCACGATTGATGGACAATCTGCTTTCTGTCAGAACCAATGTTTCCGCTTTGTTCGTGAAGAGTATGGCGAGTGCTGATCCTGAACAACTCACACAATTGCTGGAAAAAACCAGTCATGTCGAAGATGGTGCTGAGGCATACAGTGAACTTGAATATACGCTGTTACGTGAGTTGGCATTTGCATCAGGGAACATGATCTATGGCCTGATGATAAACGGTTTGAAAGGTATTTATGCCAGAATAGGGCGACTCTATTTTTCTAATCCTCAGGCACGCAATCTGGCTAAAGATTTTTATCAGCAATTACATACACTCTGTCAGACACAACAATTTGAAAAACTGGTTGAGACCATGAGTGATTATGGCACTCGCAGCTGTGAGATCTGGCACAGAATGCAAAAAAATGCAGGGCCACTGCCGGCAGAGTAATCACAGGTGCGATACCCGTCGGCGATGTGGTATTTCTCTTCCTCAACATTGTAGTTCCGATAAAACGTTTTGTCTGAGATAGTTATCTTTTTATCACTGCTGACGTATGATAGTGCCTTACGGCATTTGTCATGGAGAAAGTATGTCTCGCCCCATTGTTGCCCTGATAGATATCAAGGCTCTACAACAGAACCTCTCGATCGTCAAAACACGTACTGGAAACTCCAGGGTCTGGGCGGTGGTTAAAGCAAATGCTTATGGTCATGGTCTGCAGCGAATTCTCCCCGCTATCGCTGATGCCGATGGTGCCGCGTTACTTAATCTTGAGGAAGCAATTCTCCTGCGTCAACAAGGGTGGCAAAAACCCATTTTGCTGTTGGAAGGTTTTTTTCAGCCACAGGAGTTATCGATTCTTGATCAACACAGGCTGACTACCGTAATACACAGTGAATGGCAAATTAACGCTCTCGCGAAAAGCACGCTCTCTGCTCCGTTAAACGTCTATCTCAAAGTCAACAGCGGCATGAACCGGCTCGGATTTGCCCCGCACAGGGTTGCGGATGTATGGCAGCAACTCTCCTCGCTGACTAATGTGAATCAGCTTACGTTGATGTCTCATTTCGCCAATGCAGATAAGCCTGAGGGGATTGAATCCGCCACCCGACAGATGACACCACTTATTAATCAGCTGGGATGTTCTGCCTCACTGGCTAACTCCGCGGCCACATTGTGGCACCCTGCTACCCATCATCAGTGGGTGCGTCCCGGGGTTATCCTTTATGGTGCTTCTCCTACCGGGCGCCTGGAGGATATTGCTGAAACAGGGTTGACACCGGTAATGACCCTGAAAAGTGAACTGATAGCCATTCAGACATTGCTTCCCGGTGCAACAGTAGGATATGGCTCCCGCTACCAGGCGCAGGAGAAACAGCGAATTGGTGTGGTAGCATGTGGCTATGCGGATGGATATCCACGTCACGCGCCGACGGGGACACCGATACTGGTTGATGGCATATTAACCCGTACTGTAGGGACAGTATCGATGGACATGCTTACAGTGGATTTAACACCTTGTCCTGCGGCAGCGATTGGAAGCCCGGTCGAGTTGTGGGGAGAAACTGTGAAGATTGATCAAGTGGCACAGGCAGCAGGAACGGTTGGTTATGAATTAATGACTGCACTGGCAGCCAGAGTCCCAGTGCGAAAACGATGAGCTGTAGTCTGCGCGGGCAGAATTACCCGCGCCAGCGACTATAACGCAGTAATAGTGCCTTTACCTGTTTGCTGCAACGGTAAGCACAGAAAATTAATCCGCTACCAACAAGCATGGTGATCAGCAGCATACCCTTCTCACTGAAAGGGAGCATCATTGTTACAATTCCGATCAGTGAGCCTCCGGCCATCTGAATAAATCCGGCCAAAGCAGATGCCACACCGGCCTGATGCTGATAGGGTTCAAGTGCATAGCTGGTCGCCGGGCCAACGGTGAATGCCAGTCCCGCCACTGCCAATGCGACAGGGAACATATACAGCGCCCAGTGGAATTGCACAGATGCGGGCAGGGCAGACATACCGAAACTCAGTAGCAATGCACCCGCTAACATTGCGATTGAGCCGGTGAGCAGGCAAAAAGGACGTCCCACTTTACGGATCATTTTGTTCACCAGGACACTGACCAGCATTATCCAAAAACCATTCACGCCAAAAGCGACAGAAAACTGCAGCGAAGTGAGTTTTCCTTCCTGCATCAATACCTGTGGAGCCAGCGACACATAAGTCAGTACCATGCCCATTGCCCCTGCATTTGCACCACAGAAGATGAGAAAAGGGCGCTGGCGTAAAATTGCTGCGTATTGTCTGAGGGGGAGTCCTTTGACCGCCAGTGTGGTTGCCGGGCGAGTTTCCGGCAAAAATTTGATGACTAATAATAAGATGACTACGCCATAGCCTGTCAGTAACCAGAACGGCGCACGCCAGCCGTAGTGTGAAGCTAACAGCCCACCAAGCAGTGGGGCAAGCGCCGGAACAATATTCAGTGCACCATTTAAAAAACCATAGGCACGTGCTGCGTCGTTACCCTGAAGACGGTCACGGACACCACTGAAGGCGACAACAGCAGTGCAGCATACCGCACAACCCTGAATCACACGGGCTAGAAAAAATAATGGCCATCCGGAAGCGATGGCAGCGAGTATACTGCCAATGATGTAAAGCATAACTCCGTTAAGGGCAATCGGTCTACGACCTATGTTGTCTGCCAGCGGTCCAACCACCACCTGTCCCAACCCCATGATGAGTAAAAATAGCGGGATCGTGGTTTGAATCAACGTGACAGGAGCATTAAGACCCGTGGCGATATCAGGTAATGTGGGAAGATAGAGGTCGACACCTAAAGGCCCCAGCAATACGAGGCTGAGGAGAAGCAGAGTATAGTTAAACATGCGCCAGATAATCCCATTGAGAGCAGAGGGCATAGCCTAATGATTTTACGCTTATTGTTGAAGTAAAATTGTCAGTTAAGTGTGTCTGAGAATTTTTTTTCACTTGCTGCATATTACACCGATAAATCATCCTGTGCCGACACGTGCTCATTCAGTGTTGGTGTGAGTGAGGGCGGGCTTGTTACGTGGGATGTAATATTTCATCTGAAACTCAAACATATTGGTATAGAGAATCGAGTAATCAATCGGGTTACCTTCCGAGTCCATTGCCTGGGTATACATTTTGATGATCGGATCGCGTTGGCTGATATGTAGCAGCTGGGCTATCTCGGGCGTGGGCATCATGGGATGAATGGTTTCAAAACAACCAGCAATAGTGACACCACACTCTTTTTCAATGAAATCGTACTTAGAGTTCTTCATGTGACTGACAGTCAGATCAGGAAAGCGCTGAGCGCAGAGCCAGGTTTCTTCGAGTTGCATGATGACATCATCGATATAACGGAGTCGTTTGACATAAAAGACTTGTGCCTTGAGGGGGATGTTCAGGCCTTTGGCAATTTCATCATTAGCTGCCTGTAATTCAAACTTAATTAACTGGCTGGAGGGATGCTTACCTTCCTGGCGGGCAATTTCGGTAAAACTATTCAGTTGCATAGTCGATGATTGAAAATTTTTATTTTTTATCCAGGTACCTGCACCATGTTTTCGATCGATAAGGTTTTCTTTTTCCAGTAAATCCAATGCCTTACGTATGGTGTTTCTTGAAACATTATAACAGGCGGCGAGTGTTTTTTCAGAGGGCATCTGTTCGCCAATAGCGTATTGTGCACTGTTAATTTTTTTTCGGAGCAGGGTGTTAATATTTTTATATACCACTTTTAAACCTCTTTAAAGTCTATATAAAACATTATGATAACAATAATACTGTGACAGTAGATAAAAAAAGGTTCCTGATTGCAAGCAAAAGTGAACATCTTGAACATCGTTAACTGTGATCTGAATAGCAGTCATTATCATGTCTAAGATCTACAGTTTGTTCCATCACCTATGATTAAAAAAGGACAACAGGATGAAAAAAATTTTATTGGTCTGTGCCGCAGGGATGTCGACCAGCATGTTGGTAAAAAAAATGAAAGAGTCTGCAGATAAAAGAAGTATTGCAGTGGAAATCAATGCGCTGTCAATGGCAGAGGCAAAAGAAAAAATAGCGAAAGAAGGGGTCGATATTGTTCTTCTTGGTCCGCAAGTTCGTTTCCAGAGAAAAGAGATAGAAGACGTTGTCAAAGGTAAAATACCTGTCGACGTTATCGATATGAAAAGTTATGGCATGATGGACGGTGAATCAGTTTTGAATACTGCACTTTCTCAGATATAAAATTCCGATACCAAACTCATAGACTTTAAAAGATAAAGTTATTATTTATTTTCCCGAGCGCTAACTTTTTATAAGTTCAATCGAGAGGCCGTTACTTTCGGTTTATTTATTTCTGGTTAACGGTTATAAAATATCTATTTTGAGGGTTTATTATGAGCTTCATGGAGAGTTTTTAACGTGGAATGGAACGTTTTCTCGTTCCTGTTGGGATTAAACTGAATTCACAAATACATGTTTCAGCGATCAGAGATGCTTTTATTTTGTCATTTCCTATTGTGATGGCAAGTTCACTGATTTTTTTAATCAACTTTGCTATTCTATCGCCTGATGGCTTCATTGCCAGTTTATTACATCTGGGAAGCTTGTTTCCTAATCTTGCCGATGCGCAGGAAGTTTTTCGACCGGTAATGAATGGCTCGGTTAATATTATGGCGATATTAATCACTTTCCTGGTAGCGAGAAACTTGGCAAACAGTTATCAGCAGGATGATTTGCTTTGCGGATTAACGGCAATAGGTGCATTTTTTATCGTCTATCCTCAGTATCATATGGTTGACGAAAAAGCTTATCTGACAACTCAGTATCTTGGCCCGTAGGGATTGTTTGTAGCAATTCTGGTGGCATTGTCAGCCAGTGAACTTTTTTGTCGTCTGGCGCGTAACCCCAGAGTGGCAATTAATATGCCTCCGGCAGTTCCACCCGCCGTATCACGTTCATTTAAAGTGTTATTACCGATTTTCCTGGTGATGACGGTCTTTTCTATCCTGAATTATTTGCTGACACGAATTTCGCCCGGAGGACTAAACGCATTAATTTATAATTTACTCCAGGCACCACTCAAAGATATGGGAACGAATATTGTTACTGTGCTTATTCTCAGCGTAGTCGCTAATTTTCTTTGGGTTCTGGGGATTCATGGGCCTAATACCGTTGCCGCGATTCGTGAAACTGTATTTTCTGAAGCCAATCTTGAAAACCTATCTTATGCGGCAAGCCACGGAGAAACCTGGGGAGCACCTTATCCCTTCACATGGACCAGTGTAAATGATGCCTTCGCCAATTATGGTGGCTCAGGCATGACGCTGGGATTATTGATTGCCATTTTTATTGCTTCCAGGCGTAAAGACTTTCGTGATATGGCAAAAATGGCATTTGTACCAGGACTGTTTAATATTAATGAACCGATTATCTTCGGATTACACATCGTATTGAACCCTATCATGGTCATCCCTTTTGTACTGGTGCCTGTAGTAACCTCGCTTATTGGCTACTTCGCCGTAACACTGGAAATTATTCCTCCGGTCGCCTATGCCATTCCCTGGACCACACCAGGACCGTTAATTGCGTTCTTCGGTACTGGGGGGAACTGGATTGCCTTGATAGTAGGATTACTTTGTCTGGCTGTGGCAACACTCATCTATCTGCCTTTTGTTATTGCCGCAAATTCAGTCAATAAAAAAATAGCGAGTGTATAGGTTTATAAAAATATCGATTCATTATGAGAAGGAATAAATATGTTCGCTGATGAAAGTACCGTAATGGAATTGTTAATTCATGCCGGCCAGGCGCGATCAGATGCAATGGAGGCGATCAGTGCGGCACGGGAAAAAGAGTGGAAAAAAAGTGATGCGTTATTGGCAAGTGCCGACGAGGCATGTCGTGCTGCACACAAAATTCAGACTTCATTGATTGGACAGGATGAAGGATGCGGAAAAATCAGTGTTAATTTGATTTTATTACATGCTCAGGATCACTTGATGACCGCCATGCTGTGTATGGATTTGGCGCGAGAAATCATTGCGTTGCGCCGCGAGTTATGTAACCCGATTGAATGACATGCGGTAAAAAAAGACACTGAAAATTGTCTGCAGCAGCTACAAACAGAGTAAATCAGCCCGGTAAAGCGCAAGCGCATTTCGGGTTATCGTAAACCGATAAGGAGAGAACATGGCGCAATTTAAAGAAGGTTTTTTATGGGGCGGGGCAGTGGCGGCACACCAGTTAGAGGGAGGCTGGCAGGAAGGTGGTAAAGGAATCAGTGTTGCTGATGTAATGACGGCAGGTGCGCATGGTACTGCCCGTGAAATTACCGAGGGTGTTATACCAGGGAAAAACTATCCGAACCATGATGCCATCGACTTCTATCACCGTTACAAAGAGGATATCCGTCTTTTTGCTGAAATGGGTTTCAAATGTTTCCGCACCTCAATTGCATGGACACGTATCTTTCCTTTGGGGGATGAATCAGAACCGAATGAAGCAGGATTACAATTTTACGATGACCTGTTCGATGAGTGCCTGAAATATGGCATTGAACCGGTTATTACGCTATCTCACTTTGAAATGCCTTTTCATTTGGTCACTGAATATGGTGGCTGGAGAAATCGTAAGTTGATCGACTTCTTTGTTCGTTTTGCCACAGTGGTATTCACCCGTTATTAACACAAAGTGAAATACTGGATGACGCTCAATGAGATTAATAACCAGGCGAATTATCACGAAGATTTTGCGCCGTTTACCAATTCAGGATTACGCTACCTGCCGGGGGAGGATCGTGAGCCGGTAATGTATCAGGCAGCCCACTATGAGCTGGTAGCCAGCGCACTCGCGGTGAAAGTTGCTAAAGAGATCAATCCTGCGATGCAAGTAGGTTGTATGATCGCCATGTGTCCTATCTATCCGTTTAGTTGTGCGCCAGATGACATGATGATGGCGATGAATGCCATGCATCGTCGTTATTGGTTTACGGATGTGCATGTCAGAGGCGCTTATCCTCAGCATATTCTGAGTTACTTTGCCCGCAAAAAGATGACAATCGATATTACTGAAGAAGATAAACGTATCCTGTCTGAAGGATGTGTTGATTACATTGGTTTCAGTTATTATATGTCGTTTGTGACTAAAGCCACTGAAAATAACCCCGATTTTGACTATGACGAAACCCAGCATCTTGTCAGTAATCCCTGGGTGGAGCGTTATGACTGGGGGTGGCAAATTGATCCGGTAGGTTTACGCTATTCGCTGAATTGGTTTTGGGATCATTATCAGCTACCGCTTTTTATTGTTGAAAATGGTTTCGGTGCCATTGATGTTCCGGAAAAAGAGGGCATGGTGAATGACATTTACCGGATTGATTACCTTGCTGCCCATATTGAGCAGATGAAAAAAGCGGTCAATGAAGATGGCGTTGATGTGATTGGATATACTCCGTGGGGCTGTATCGACCTGGTCTCTGCAGGTACCGGCGAAATGAAGAAACGTTACGGTTTTATTTATGTCGATAAGGATAATGAGGGAAAAGGCACGCTGGAGCGTAGTCGTAAAGCCTCATTTTCATGGTATCAGCAAGTGATCAGCAGTAACGGTGAAAATCTCTGACACTTCTCAGCATTAGGGCCTGTACATCCAAAGGGTGCTACGGGCCTCTCCTCAGCTGCTTTCCATCATTTTTGTCCTTCCTGTTTCATCCATGTAATACGTGATTTTGTCACGGGCGGTATCAGCGCATCGAATGTCTGAACTCAGGAGCTGCATTGCCGTGATACGCAATTACTCTCCATTCTTCCTGAAAACTGCTATTGGGTTATGATGAAGCCTTTGACCTATTTTCTTTATTTTCTCCATAATATTGACCAACGTGTTGGATGATATTTGTTTTCAGGAGATGATTCTGAAACTGAGGTTTAATTATATAGCAATATCAGGAAATTTATGGGTTAATTTAAGATTTGTAATTAACTACTTTCAGTTGATATTTTAACGGGCGTTACAAAAATATTTTTCTCAAATAATAAATTCTTCTGGACTTAAATAAAGAATAGTTGTTATAAATATCTGCGCTCAGAAATATAAATGCTGAAGCAAACTGGTTGCTTTTTATCCTTAGTAAAATGATAAGTAATAAATATGTATACAAGGAAATATACTGATGAAAGCATTAAAATCTCTTCTTCTGGTGTCGATTTTTGCTCTTACAGCGTGTGGAAGCAGTGGCGGTGGCGGAAACAGCAGTTCAGGTGAAGTAAATAAAGAACAAACTGTTGAGCCAGTCAAACCGACAACACCAACAACTCCCGCAGCACCGCAAGCTGGTGGAGCTTCCAAGGGAACAATCTCGGGATATACTTATACGGCACCGAACGGCGTAGTTTATGCGCTGAAAAATAACATCATCCAGTCGGCCGGTATGACAACAATGAAAGACAAAAATGGCACTCTGGCGACTTGTTGCGGAAGAATGAGCTACACCACTTACGGAACATGGGCTTCAGGTACCGACAATGCGGTGTTCCATGCCACGGACAAAGCGACTGCAGTTGCCAATGTACCAACTGAAGGCAAAGCAACTTATACAGGCCAGGCATTACGTGGCACCACACAGGAAACTGCTGTATTTGGCGTTGATTTTGCGGCAAAAACCATTGAAGGTTCAGTGAATACTACCGACACGGAGTTTGGTTCACTGGTGAGCATGCAGGGTAACATCAGTGGCGGTAGCTTCAGCGGTACCGCCGAGTCAGGAGGTGAAAGCGGAGTATTTAACGGGCAGTTTAATGGTTCTGCTGCGCAGGAGTTGGGCGGAATTGCTCAATTTACAGATTCCAGTAAAGATATCGCTTTTGGTGCGTCACATCAGTAACTAAAGATCGGCTACTTAACCGATAACCGGCGGCAATTCTGGCCGGTTATGGCTCTTAAACAATGGACTGGCTATGATTGCGCGCACGATCTTTTTGACGCTGACGAGGTTCAGTTCCGTTAGCGCTATGGCATTACCGGATCCTTACGAAGTTCCGGCCAAAGCCGATTTTGAAAAATTTCAACTCGCGGGTCAGTCAGAAACGACTGATCAGCAGCTGTTAGCTGTATCCAATGAAGATTTACGTGACAGGCCCTTACTGGCGATGCAGTTATTGGATCAGGCGGTTAAGGAACAGCATTGGCCGATGGTCAAAGCGATACTTGGCGTTTATGAATTCATGCCTCAGGCCGATCAAACTTTAGTCCTGTTTGCTAAAGCTGGTGTGGCAAGAAGTGAAGGTGATTATCCAGGGGCTATTGCGAGTTATCGCAGGTTACTTGATGATCAGCCAGATTTGAATGCAGTTCGTCTTGATTTGGCAAGATCGCTGTTTGAAAATCATCAATATGATACGGCGGAATTACAGTTTCATCAGGTAATGAAGCAGCAGCCGCCTGAGCATATTCGCGCTATTATCAGAAATTATTTGGATCGAATTTCCAGTGGAAATGATATAACGGCAGGAATGAATCTCAGTTATGTGAATGACAGCAATGTAAATAAAGCGTCATCAGATAAATATATTTATATTGGTGATCGTACCTTTATCCGAAATAAAGAGAGTTTTCCTCAACGTGGTGAAGGGTTATGGTATTCTGGTAATGTAAAAAAAGATACCAGAGTGGTCGATCAGCACGCTGTGCGAATGAAGGCCACACTCACCGGCAATAGCTATTGGAATAATCATCGTTACGATGACATTATTGTGCGTTATTACATGGGTTATCACTACGGTGATTTCCGTCAACAATTCGCATTACTTCCATTCTATGAAAAACGCTGGTATGGCACCTCACCCTACTCGGCAGGGGCAGGGATCAGGGGAGAGTATGGTTATTTACTCACACCCGTTTGGCAATGGAACCAGGTTATTGAACACCAGAAAGTTAACTATGACGATCGGCGTTATCACTCTTTGAGCGGTGATAACTGGTTCTCATCGACCACCCTTTCTCATGCGCTGGCTCCCGGCATTACTATTAATGTTGGTAGCGACCTGCTGCAGCAAAACACACAGAGAGCGAGTGAATCAAACCGTCGGGTTGCGTTACGTAGCGGTGGGCAAATTGAGCTGCCGTGGAATATTTCGCTGGCTTCGTCTGCTGTCTTAGTACGACGTCATTATGAAGGTGAAAATGATATCTTCGCTGTGCGACGTAAAGATCGGGAGCTGCTACTAAATAGCGCAATCTGGCACCGACAGTGGCAAATATTTTCGCTGGTACCGAAACTAAATTTTTCCTACAAACAGGTCACAAGTAACATCAGTTTTTATGAATACAGTCAGAAGAATATCTTTCTGACTATTGAGCGGGTTTACTGAGACAGTCATATTCAAGGTTAAATCATCATGTGTAATCAGTAGATTAACGTAGATCCTCATTGCAAACGCCCGGCTGTCATCACTCTCTGCAACTGATAACAGGCTTCTGTTGTCTGAGAGTTGCGGGAAAATTTTCTTGCTGCTATTGCCTGGATTGAGGACTCCCCTTATGATTGCAGCGCTTTTTATCTACGGCGAATTTTTAAATGGGATCTCTATGGGAAACAATGTATTAGCCAACCCTGCACCGTTGGGGCTGATGGGATTTGGCATGACAACAATCTTGCTTAACATCCACAACGCGGGTTTTTTCCCAATTGAAACAGCGATTGTTGCAATGGGGATCTTCTATGGTGGTTTGGCACAGGTTATTGCCGGTATTCTCGAGTACCGTAAAGGAAATACATTCGGTCTAACTGCTTTTACCTCTTACGGTTTTTTCTGGATCGTTCTGGTCGGTATCTGGTATCTGCCTGTCTCTTCTCATACGGCACCAACGGATCCCGTCTTCCTCGGTATTTTTCTGGCCTTGTGGGGAATTTTCACTGCCTTTATGTTTATTGGAACATTAAAGGGGAACAAAGTACTGCAGTTTGTGTTTGGCAGTCTGGTCGTGCTTTTTGCACTGCTGGCTTTAGGAAATATTCTGGGAAACAAAACGCTGATCCGTATTGCTGGTTTTGAGGGGATCATCTGTGGTGCCAGTGCATTCTATCTTGCAATGGCAGAGGTCCTGAAAGAGCAGTTTGGCCGTGATGTGTTACCAATAGGTGCGCCTAAAGATAACCATTAATCTCTGCCTGGCAACCAAAATCTAAGTACCTGCTCAGCCGGAACATCATATTTGTCGATGTGGCTGAGCAGCACTGTTTTACTCGCCCCGATTCTTCCGTTCTCTGAATACACTGCAGAAAGTACCCGGCATTAGCCATTGCATGACTATTCTCTTTGCTCTGCCATAACATTTATTATTTCAGACTAACTTACAGGTCAGCTGCGAAAATCAGCAGTGTGTAGCGCTGCTGTTTTGTGGTAACCGGAGGGGGCTATCAAGGTGACCAGTTTGTTGGCTGACAATAAGATAACTATGAACTTTTTTACTATACTGCCGATATAAAGAGCAAGTAGTCAGTTACACACAACAGTTGTTATGAAGACACTGTGCATATTTTTCCATAACACAGAGGCATTGATGTGGATAGTTTTCAAAAAGAGATCGATGAACGCGCGAATCTGGCACTGTCGAATAAATTCGAGCTTCTGTTGTTCCGCCTGGGTGCTGATAGCGTAGAGAGTAAATCTGAACTTTACGGTATCAACGTGTTTAAACTGCGCGAAATCGTGCCGATGCCTGCTGTCACCAAAGCAGCGGGTATGCAATCTCCTTTATTAGGCATGGCAAATATTCGCGGTCAACTCATTCCAGTGATTGACTTACCTGCCGTGACAGGGTGTAAGCCGGCTACCGGACTAAATTTATTATTAGTCACAGAATACGCCCGGAGTACGCAGGCATTTGCTGTTGAGTCAGTGGAAGATATTGTGCGTCTTAACTGGAGTCAGGTTCATACACCGGAAGCCAGTTTTGCCAGTCGTAATATTACCAGTATCGCCATACTTGATGATGTCGAAAATGCGGGTGATATGGCTTTAGTCCTCGATGTTGAACAGATTCTTGATGACATTATACCGGCAATCAAAGAGGTAAAAGAAAACGATATCCCGCTGAAAACATTTTCAATGAAACCGGGAGCAGTAGCCATTGTTGCGGAAGATTCCCGGGTCGCCAGAGCGATGATTGCTCAGGGATTAGAAGTGATGGGGCTACCCGCTGAACTCTACAATACCGGGCTGGAAGCGTGGGAACGAATTAAGCGCATTGCCTTGCAGGCAGAGGCTGAGCAAATAGATTTCAGTGAAAAAATTGGTCTGGTGCTGACTGATTTAGAAATGCCGGAGATAGATGGCTTTACATTGACCCGTAACATCAAAAGCGATCCCCGGTTGAAAAAAATCCCGGTGGTGATCCACTCATCACTCTCGGGTAGTGCAAATGAAGATCACGTCAAAAAAGTCGGTGCTGATGGTTATGTTGCTAAATTCGAGATTGTTGAATTATCCACGGCAATTTATCAGGTGCTGGAAAAGAGTCATTAACGACTGTAGCTGCCTGGGATGCTTCTCCACCGCTGTTATCATGAGATGGAGAAGCAAGTGTAGTGTCTTGTTATAACTGATTTTTCTGGCAGAACGTTTCCCAGCTTTCGCCGAGTGCTTCAGCACGCTGACGCAGATAGAATTCAATGGCATCGGCAGCGGCTTCTTTATCTGGTTCAGCAAGCTGGATGGCAAAAATGATGCCATCCAGTTTTTTTTCCCGGGTCCACGCCGCCCATGCACGATCCACTTGCAGTACTTTTAGCTGTGACAGTGTTATCCCAGCCCGATCGGCATCTTCCTGCGTTAAACTCTCGATCGCCTGATGAACTTCAGGCAAGGCCTGAAGGAAAAGTATTTTCGCCTCACTATAATATGCTTCAATGCTTTTCATGTTGATTCCTGTGGCAACGGAGCAAATGATAAAATTAACAGCGCAAATCGCACACTGACTTGCGGTTGACTGGCGGGCATTATACCGTAATAGCCAGTCTGATTAGCGGAAAGTCATTATGAAAAAAGTTTTTTGCTTGGTTGCAGTACGCTCCTGTTGTCGGGTTGTGCAGCGATACCCCATTATCATACCAGTGTGCAATTATCCCCACCTGAGAGTCTCTCCGGGAACTGGCAGACCGTCGGGGCGCAGTCAGGTCTGGTCAGCTCTGAGGCAAAAGCGATGTTAATCATTAGCCCTGACGGAGCGACACTGGACAGCCGCCAATGGCAACGTGTGCTGGTCAAAAGAGGGAAAGTAACGCTGATAAATTAACAATGGTCGAATATCAATCAAGATGATCGTGTGATGCCATTACAGCTGCAAGATGACGAATTACGCTACGATAAGCTGGTGTTACGCAAAGTACCTCAGGCCGATCCCCGGTGTCTTGCTGCTGAACCGGAAAAACCTCGCGTGACCACTCTGCCAGTAAGCGCGCAGTCCAGGCATCATAAGGCAGGAGTAAGAAATACTAAAGGGTGATCCCTTAGTAGATGATTGGCAGATTAAACGGCAACACAAGCGAGTAGGCCGCATAACGTGCTGATGGGGAAAGACATGATTACAGGCAAGTTCATGTCTTCCTGGCTCGGACGCTGTCGGCCGTAAATACTATTCCTTTGGGAACAGCACGACACCTGCTAATTGACCATAGGCAGTATTCACGTTCTTTTGTTTTGTTGCCTGATTGATCAATGAAGAGAGTTTATCTTTGCGGATTTGAAGCAGATTACGTACTTCTGCTTCGTTATCCAGAATATGACGTAATACAGGCCGCAATTTAGCCATCGCTTCCGGTGGGAGAGGGGTTTGCTCAGTCTCATCGGCAATTTTTTCCACGGCGGTCACGTGATCTACTTCCATAACGATTAACTCATCCCAGCGTTCTTCACTGGCCAGACGTAACATTGTCTGACTGAGTGTCACAATATGCTGATAAAGCTCAAGCAGATGCGGCGAAATAGTCATTTACACAGTTTCCTGAGAAGCAGATGAGGCAGAAATTTCTTTCCATGCATCAGCGATATTACGTAATAATGTTTCAACCTCTTCAAGAGCGATGACATCATTATGTAGATTAGCTTGCAGCAGTCTCTGAACCATATAGTGATAATGGCTGAAGAGATTTTGCGTTAGCTTATCCTCACTATCCGCCTCCAGCCCCAGTTTTAATCCGTTATCGATAATATTGATTGCTTTCGATATGGACTGACCTTTATTAACAATATCCCCTTGCTGCATAAACATTCGGGCGCGGATAAGTGCACTGAGTGCGCCATCGAAGAGTAAATTGATCAGTTGATGAGGAGAGGCACTCATCACTGCACTCTCCACTTCGACTTTCGCATAGGCGTTTGTGCCATTTGCGCGATACATATCGTGTCCTTCTATTAAGAATCAGAGGAAGATGAACTGGAGAACTGCTGCTTAAGATAAGTACTGGTGTTATTCAGTGAGTTCATCAATACATCAAGCTGGGTAAACTTGGTTTTATACAGGGCAATCGTGGTGTTGATACGATCGTTAGTTTTATCGTACCGATCACTGAGGTCTTTGAGTGTATTGTTTACACCATCAGTTGCAGCGGTGAGAATACCACTTGAAGAGACGTAACTGCTCAGTGAAGCACCAATAGTGGTAGTGATACCCGTCGTTTTACCGTCGCCAATAATCATGGCTTTTACATCACTAATATTCGATGTCAGGGCAGAAGAGAGTTTAGTGCTGTCAGTGGACAGTTGACCAGTGGTCGGGTCCTGGGTGATACCAATCTGCGCTAAAGTCTTCAGGGTTGAGGTACTGTTTGAGTTCGTCAGTTCAGCCTTGAGCTGCATCTGGATGGTACGTACAGCACTGTCACCTAATAACGCGCCATTTTTGCTGCTTTGTGAACCAGAACCTGCATCGACAGAGGTAAAGGCAGTAACACTGGCGATGGTGGTTTGCAAGGTGTTATATGCGCTTACCCAGTTGGTAATCGCTTTGCTTACAGCAGTGTTATCTTGTGATACTGAAAGAGTTTGAGAACCCGTGGTAGTTCCGAGCAGAGATAACGTCACGCCACTGGGTGCATCAGTGATCGTATTACTGTTTCTTTCAATGGCAACGCCGTTCACTGTTAACTTGGCATTTTGTGCGGCAACCGTTTGGGTCAGGCCATTACTACTACTGCATCGTAGCCTAGTGCGCTTTGTAAGGTATCATCACCGCTGACAGAAATAGTGATGCCATTACTGGTACCCGTGCTGGCTGAGGTGAGCACCAGTTGATAAGAACCACTATCAACCTGGATGATACTGGCGTTGACACCCGCATTAGCGCCGTTGATCGCATCGCGTACACCGGTAAGCGTGGTCTGGCTATCACTCAGGGAGATATTTACCGGGCTGCTACTGCCTGCCAGCGAAATACTCAATGTCCGATTGCTGGCACCTGACGTGCCGATGTTGCTCGAAGTGCTGGAGTATTTGGCTGAGGTCAGTGACTGGGCCTGGGCCAGCTGACTGACAGCAATGGAGTAATTTCCTGCTGTTGCACCTGTATCTGTGGTCGCAGTAAATGACGAAGGTGCACTGCTGGTTGCAGAGGTACTCTGGTACAGTTTGCTGTTTGCCAGTGCAGTATTTGCAGTCTGAAAAGCAGTAAGTGCACTTTTTGTCGTGCTATAAGCAGTCAGTTTTGCATTATATGCGGTTTGCTGCGTAGTAATAGGGGTGAGCTGTGCCTGCTCTGCCGTGGTAAGTTTATCTAACAACGTACTGAGGTCGAGTCCCGAACCGATACCTAATGTTGAGATGCTGGCCATAATAATCCTTAATATTTCTCGTCAGTACATGTTATGAAGGTATCGGCGGTTTATCACGAAACTTTACTATTTTTAGAAACTGCCCAATAACTCAATAAAAGCAGATACATTTGCGTAATTCATGCCATTGGACGGCTATCTGGTTATGGCATAGTAAAGAAGTAATGACGCCATGTTGCCTTTTTATCCTGATAACCACAGATCAAAAAAAATAATAAAAAGTTCAGGTATCAATTTTAATAAATTTGGTTGAATTCAAGGTGCTGATTATGCCCGGTTCATGTTTATTAAAGCAGAGAGGTAATTTTAGTTATTTGATTACAAAAGAAATAAATATTCCTGATGTTTCGCGTTTTGCGAGGTATCACTACGTCAGTGTTTTGGTGAGAAAAAATTAAAGTTGGCAGGGGGGGTGCCGATACAGGTTATGACGGCGATGAAGCCGGGGCAGCAGATGCAGCCCACAACTACACTGACCAGTACTAAAGGAATCTCATCATGGCACAAGTAATCAATACCAACAGCCTGTCGCTGTTAACCCAGAAAAACACGAACGTTTCTCAGTCTGCGCTCGGTACAGCAATTGAGCGTTTATCTTCAGGCTACCGTATCAACAGCGCAAAAGATGATGCTGCTGGCCAGGCGATTGCTAACCGCATGGGTTCTAACATCCGCGGTATGACTCAGGCTGCCCGTAACGCCAATGACGGTATCTCTCTGGCGCAGACCACTGAAGGCGCGCTGAGCGAAATCAACAACAACTTACAGCGTATCCGTGAACTGACCGTACAGGCGCAGAACGGAACTAACACCACCACTGACCTGGGTTCAATCCAGAATGAAATTACAGCTCGTCTGGGCGAAATTGACCGTGTTGCTGGCCAAACCCAGTTCAACGGCAAAAACGTGCTGGATGGTACTACTACAACAGTTAACATCCAGGTGGGTGCTAACGATGGTCAGACTATCGCTCTGACGCTGCAGAACAGCGACACTACTGCTCTGGGTGTTAACGGTTTTAACGTTAATGGTACTACACCAACAGCTAACCCACTGGCGACACTGGATGCAGCAATTGCAAACCTCGACAGTTTCCGTAGCTCACTGGGTGCATCGCAGAACCGTCTGAACTCTGCCATCACCAACCTGAACAACACGACAACTAACCTTTCTTCTGCCCAGTCACGTATCCAGGATGCTGACTACGCGACAGAAGTGTCAAATATGTCTAAAGCGCAGATTCTGCAACAGGCAGGTAACTCTGTACTGGCTAAAGCTAACCAGGTGCCTCAGCAGGTGCTTTCTCTACTGCAGAACTAATTGATTATCCCCACCTCAATATGAGGTGGGGCATTATGTCAGTTTTTTATTATCTATTTTTATCAATTTGCTATTTTTTCGATTGCCAGGACTGTCTTTATTACCTTTCATCAGACTATGAATAGAGTTTTTCATTTTTGGATATGCAAATAGTCGAGTTTTCGGAGCATATTCAGATGAGGGTAGGGATGCTGGGCATCGGTTGTAACACATAGCAAAAAAAGTAAACAACAGTAAGCAACATCAAACAATAGTAAAGGAGTTGTATTATGGGACAAGTTATCAACACGAACAGTCTGTCACTGTTGACCCAAAAGAACATGAACGTTTCTCAGTCTGCACTGGGTACGGCGATTGAGCGTCTCTCTTCAGGCTACCGTATCAACAGTGCAAAAGATGATGCGGCAGGCCAGGCAATTGCCAACCGCATGGGTTCTAATATCCGTGGTATGACTCAGGCTGCCCGTAACGCGAATGATGGTATCTCTCTGGCGCAGACTACTGAAGGCGCATTGAGCGAAATCAACAACAACTTACAGCGTATTCGTGAGCTGACCGTGCAGGCACAGAATGGTACTAACACCACCACTGACCTGGGTTCAATCCAGAATGAAATTACAGCACGTCTGGGCGAAATTGACTGTGTTGCTGGCCAGACTCAGTTCAACGGTAAGAATGTACTTGACGGTAGTACTACCAGTGTAAATATTCAGGTAGGTGCTAACGACGGTCAGACTATCGCTCTGACGCTGCAGAAAAGTGATACTACTACACTGGGCGTCAATGGCTTTAACGTAAACGGAACCACACCAACTGCAACTCCTTTGGCAACATTGGATGCGGCAATTGCTACAGTTGATGGCTTCCGTAGCTCACTGGGTGCATCGCAGAACCGTCTGAACTCTGCCATCACCAACCTGAACAACACCACGACCAACTTGTCTTCTGCCCAGTCACGTATCCAGGATGCTGACTACGCGACAGAAGTGTCAAATATGTCTAAAGCGCAGATTCTGCAACAGGCAGGTAACTCTGTGTTGGCAAAAGCTAACCAGGTGCCTCAGCAGGTGCTGTCACTGCTGCAAGGCTAATCTCTTTGCGCAGAAAAACCCCGCATGGCGGGTTTTTTTTTTATCTTCATATTTGTAATTCAGTAACTCAAACAGCTGGAAATACCCTGCCTTTTAAGCGCTATTCCAGCCATCAAAGTTGAATTACAACCGGATAATAAAGGAATAACACAAACACTACATGGAGTCGGCGTGAACGATCTTTATACCGCAGCAGGGGTTATGGATAAAAATTCGCTCTGGCAGCGTTATGTGCCACTGGTCAGGCATGAAGCATTACGCCTTCAGGTGAGATTACCCGCCAGTGTTGAACTTGATGACCTCCTCCAGGCAGGAGGGATTGGTCTGCTTAATGCTGTTGAACGTTATGACGCTTTACAGGGAACCGCATTCACCACTTATGCCGTACAGCGTATTCGTGGTGCGATGCTTGATGAATTACGCAGTCGTGACTGGGCGCCACGCAGTGTTCGTCGTCACGCGCGGGAGGTTGCAGTTGCGCTACATCAGACTGAACAGGCTTTGGGCCGATCGGCAACAGAGCAGGAAGTTGCCGATCATCTGCAGATGTCACTTGAAGAGTATCGACAGATTTTACTCGATACCAACAATACCCAATTGTTCTCTTACGATGAGTTGCGTGAAGAACACGGTGACAGTTCTGATCTGATTATGGAAGGACATGAAGAGGCTAATCCTTTACATCAACTGATGGAAGGTGACCTCAGAGAACGGGTTATCCAGGCTATTGAAGCGCTTCCTGAGCGAGAAAAAATGGTACTGACCCTGTATTACCAGGAAGAGTTAAATCTCAAGGAGATAGGCGCAGTGCTCGCCGTCGGAGAGTCACGAGTAAGCCAGTTGCATAGTCAGGCAATTAAAAGGCTACAGGCAAAACTGGCGGACGCACGCTGAAAACACATTTCATCCCTTGGGAGAAGTATAAATAATGTTATCGAGTAAAAAAATACGACCGCTCAGTCGCTACCTGAAAGATTTCAAACACAGTCAGAGCAAGTGTGCTCAGTGTGGCAAGATTCTCGACAGGATGGCACTAGTGTATCAAGGAAAGATCATCAATAAAGAAGCGATCGCTGGTATGGATCAGCCGATGGATGATGCGACATGGCCCTCAGTGGAGAAAGATCTGCTGGCGCTTTGTCGTTTCTGCAGTGACATTTTCTGTAACAGCCATACGCGCTATTTTGATGTGATGGGGTTCAAACAATATCTGTTCACCCAGACAGACATGAATCACAGCACAGTTCGTGAATATGTTGTCAGAGTGCGTCGTTTTGACGAGATGCAGGTGACTGACGGTTACCCGGTGGAAAATTTTTTCGGTGATGAATGGTTGCAGAATATGGAATCAGAACTTCCTGAAGCAGGAAATAATAACTACCGTATTGCCATACGTAAATACGATCAGTTTTTGCAATGGCAGCGTAAACAGGCTTAGTGTAGGCTCTGATTGATATCATAGTGTTTTTTCCTTCACATAATAGCGAACTCTGTAATACTGACCTGATAGTCAGTTGATGATGGAGAGCATTATGTATTTACCTCAGTTGGAAGCAATCCCGCGCCTTGAACTGCTGGGCGCGCCTACCGCATTATCATTTCTGCCCCGTTTATCAGACTACGCTGGCAGAGAAATTTTCATTAAACGTGATGATCTTACTCCGCTTGGATTGGGTGGTAATAAACTCAGGAAGCTTGAATATCTTGCTGCTGAGGCTGTTAGCCAGGGAGCCGATGTGTTACTGACTGCCGGGGCAATTCAGTCTAATCATGTGCGCCAGACGGCTTGTGTGGCGGCAAAATTGGGAATGCATTGGGTTGCGCTGCTGGAAAATCCACTCAATGCAGCGCCTGTCAATTATCTGGAAAATGGTAACAGATTTTTACTGGGGTTATCTGATGTTGAAGTCGTCAATGTTCAACATCTTGATAATCCAGAGCAGCAATTACAGGAGCAGGCAGTGCGGCTCGAGGCACAGGGATTCCGTCCTTATATTGTCCCTGTTGGGGGATCAAATGCTATTGGTGCCATGGGCTATGTCAGCTGTGCGAGAGAAATTGCTCTGCAATGCGAAGATCTGTCACTGGCGGCAATTGTCGTCGCATCAGGCAGTGCCGGAACACATGCTGGCCTGGCGGTAGGAATACAGCACTGGATGCCTGATACTCAGGTAACGGGCGTGACAGTGTCACGTATTGCCAGTGAGCAACGGGTAAAAGTCGCTCATCTCGCTGGTGAGATAACAGCCAGACTGGCACTTCCGGAATTATCGGCGCTGACACTCTGGGATGAGTTTTGCCCCAGCCTATGGTGTGCCTAATGATGTAGTGGCACACTGAATTTGGCCACCTGAGCAGAGGTGATATGCTCACCTCAACATCTTATAGGTGAACCAATGAGCAAAGCATTTACTGCTGAATTTAAAGTCGAAGCGGCAAAACTGGTCCTGGATCAGAACTACACTCACGGCGAGGCGGCTAAGGCGATGAACGTCAGCCTCTCCGCCATCAACCGCCGGGTAAAATCGTTACGTATCGAGCGCCAGGGGAAAACGCCCCCGGGGCTGCCTCTGACGCCTGAGCAGACTGAACTCAGGGAAATGAGAAAACGGATACAACGCCTTGAAATGGAGAATGAAATCCTAAAAAAGGCTACCGCGCTCTTGATGTCGGACTCCCTGAACAGTTCACGATAATAGACAGTCTGAGGGCGCACTACCCGGTAGCGCCATTGGGCCGGCTGTTCGGTGTTCACCGAAGCAGTTATCGCTACATTCGTAAAAATGGCAGGGATTCTGACGCCGAGCGTGCCGTTAAACGGAGTCTCGTCAGTGAAGTCTGGAACGCCAGTGGTGGCTCTGCTGGCGCGAGAAGTATCGCCACGATGGTCAGCGCTAAGGGCGTCAGACTCGGGCGATGGCTGGCCGGTAAGCTGATGAAAGAGCTGGATATCGCCAGTTGCCAGGTCCCGGCGCATAAATACAAACGCGGCGGGAACGAACACATTGAAATACCGAACCATCTCGACCGGCAGTTCGCGGTTACCGCGCCGGATCAGGTCTGGTGCGGCGATGTGACGTATATCTGGACGGGAAAATGCTGGGCTTATCTGGCAGCAGTGCTGGATCTGTTCGCCCGCAATCCTGTGGGCTGGGCGATATCGACGTCGCCGGACTCGGCCCTCACGGTCAAAGCATTGCAGATGGCCTGGGAGCTTCGGGGTAAGCCAACAGGCGTGATGTTCCACAGCGATCAGGGCAGCCACTATACCAGCCGTCAGTACCGGCAGGCTCTGTGGCGCTGTCGGATAAAGCAGAGCATGAGTCGCCGGGGTAACTGCTGGGACAATGCCCCGATGGAGCGGTTCTTCCGGAGCCTGAAGACCGAATGGGTGCCGACGAAGGGCTATAACAGCTTCAACGAGGCTCAGAGCGCGATAATCAGCTACATCACGGGCTATTACAGTGCCATCCGGCCCCACTGGTATAACGGTGGCTTAACGCCAAATGAATCAGAGCGGCTGTTCCACGAACAGTCAGGTCGTGTGGCCAAAATTAGTTGACCACTACAGTTCGGAGCAGTGATTGCCCCAACTTTCAGGGGGGTAAAAAGTTTTTCCAGTGTCATGATTACACCTTAAATAAGCGGAGTCGTGAGAAACGTCCTTGTCGTGAAAGCACAAGTGCTATCCGTTCACCTTAGCAAAGCCCGGGAGCAGTTTAAATGAACAACAGGCTCACCTGGCACAAACTGCTTATCTCAATGGCTCAGAGTGGCACTCCGGGGCGTGGCCTGTTTCAACGGTGATAATGAACAATAGAGACGCCATAAGACAGCTGCGAGTGCGGTTTCCTCTTTACCACCATCAGCCGCCAGGCTGATGAGCATCTCTTCAAGAGAGTTGAGTGTCTTGTCTAATGAAGCGTGATACACACCTCGCTCACCGATGAAGCGATGAAGATCACGGAGTGTCTCATCGCGCATGTTGGCTAGTTTGGCAGAACTGATTGGAGATTCACGCAGTTGCCAGACAATATGTGAGCAGTTGAGTAATACCACTCCCCAGCGAAGCAGCCAGAATTTTGCCTGATCATCTGTGCAGTTATTGAGCTGATTGATACGGTGATAAATCAGTGATTCAAAATGAGACTGGCTAAAGCGAGGGTGGAGGCTAAGTTGGTCGAGAAATTCCCGGCGCAGTGAACGAATATGGCGACGGCTGCGTCGACTGTCCGAGCCCGGACGTAGTAACTGAAACGCCAGCCATGTCAGACTGACTCCGCAGACTTTCGCCAGGTTTTCATTTAAAAAGGCTTGATAATCGTATACTGGTGGATTGGTAACCGCTAAAAATGAGCCGAGATAAACGATAATTTGAGTCCACAAAGCGGTATATTTTTTATGCTGGAGCTTAATCAGTTGCAGAGTCAGTAGTAATGGAAAAAGAAACAATAAAAAATTGCCACAATGCAGTTATCTGTACCATCAGGCCAAATTTAATCACAAAACTGAACAGTGATAAAATCAGTAACGTTTTCATCAGAAGGCTAATACTGCTGTTTGGTGAGGGTGAAGAGGCATAAAGTACGCAACTGATAGCAGCCAGTGTCAGTGCAGCACTGCCTGAACTCCATTGGCTGCTGATTGTCCAGGCACAACCGACTAAGATAACCACGAACGTTCGGATGGCGCTCCAGCTAGCTTCCGCGCTGTCTGTATGACGGGCAAGAGCAGATACCGGAGGTGGGACAAGACGAGTATTTTGATCTGCCGCCATGAACAGCCGCAACCAGCGGCTGATGTTAAGATACATCCAGCAAAAATAGCGAAGTCGATGCCAAAAGGCCTGATGCCGAAAGTCAGCAGGATCCTGCGGCGCAGCCGATTTCAAAATGACTGCAAGGCGATATTTGTTGCAATCTGATTTGCCTAGCTCAGCCATGATCTCTTCCACAGCGGAGAACAATACTGCTGGTGGATCAGGCCAGTTGACTAGCATACGGCGCAGGCTGGAAATAACACTGGTCAGTTTGAGCTGTTGATGAAGAATATAATTGAGCACCCGATTCTGCCGACGAAAGCGATAGTGCGTCCAGAAAGCCTGAATACGCAATACATTCATCGTAAGGATCTGATTGATGACTTGTTCATGTGATTCACGGGTGTTTTCAGTTCCATCCTGCTCTAGCATCAATGCTGCGTGTTCCAGGAGCCGGGCATGCATCTGCATAAGTGAGGTGACCAGTGTGTCACCATCGGAGGTGCTGGGGATTACCATCATCATCAACCCGCCAGACAAAATTCCACAGATAACTTCACAAAGTCGCGCCTGAGTAATGGTCCACAACGCGGTTGTGTCAGTGACATTGACAGTAGTGAAAGCAATAATAGCGGCTGTGTACCCTGCCAGAGAAAAGGCATAAGCAACATTATTTTGATAATGGCTGGCAATCCAGGTACAGAGTGCCAGCCAGCTGGCGATAGTCAACGCAAAAAGCCAGGGTTCGTTCAGTGTATGACCGGCTATTATCATCGCTGCGGCAGCACCTATCAGGCTGCCGGCAATACGCCCGAGACTTTTGCTAATCGCACCTCCCACGGTAGGAAAGCTGACCACTGCGGCTGATGTCATCGCCCAGTATGGCTCATCCAGTTGCAGCAGATAGGCAACACTCAATGCCAGGCACATAGCAAGGGCATTGCGTATCGCATAGCGCCACTGTGAGTTGGTTGCCTGACACCACGGTAATTTCTGCCAGTTAAACAGGTTTAGTTTCATGGCTGAACTGCAATGCTGCAGGTGGCACCTGCAACCAGCACAATGTCATCGGGTAATGAATTGAGTCTGATGTGAACCGGAACACGCTGTGCGAGACGTACCCAGGGAACATTAGGTTTAATGTCCGGCAGCAGACCATTATCATTTCGACACTTTGATCATAGATAGCACGGCCGATACTCTCAACTTCGCCCTGTAATAAATGGTGGTCACTGTAGAGGCGAATTTCAGCTTTAGCACCAGCATGGATATGGCGCAGTTTGATCTCTTCAAAATACCCCACGATATAGAAAGAATGGCTGTCAACCAACGCAAACAAAGGTGAACCACTGGTCGCATAGTTACCAGGTCTTAGCGTCAGGTTAGTTATCCAGCCGTTGGTTGGTGCCGTGATACGGGTCTGGGTTAAATTCCAGCGCGCGTGTTCCAGTTCAGCTAGGGCAGCATTTGTCGCGGCAGACATTGCTTTGGCGTTGAGGTCAGCGGCATCCAAATCTTCTGCTGAGATCGCATTATCAGGCAGACGCTGACGCCGCCGTGCTTCATGTTTCGCTTTCGCTAAATCAGCGCGTGCTTTATATACACCCTCTTCAGCATTGGGGATAGCGATACGGTATGGTTCATCATCCAGTATTGCCAGCAGGTCGCCTTGTTTAACGTACTGGTTGTCGGTGACGTGCAATTCTCTGATACGTCCAGATACCTGAGGCATGATATTGACCAGTTCAGCGCGTACTTTACCATCGCGGGTCCACGGCGACTGCATATAATAATTCCATAACCACCAGCCGGCACAAAGCGCTGCCGCGAAAAAAAGCAAGGTAGAGAAATACTTCAGAGTACTGAATTTCATAGACTCACCAGTGCGTTAATAGCCAAAGAGCGGTGCTGACACACAGCACAAACAGTGAAAGATCCAGCAAAGTCGGATGCCAGAACTCACCTGAATAGAGGGGGTTACGCGACAAGGTATGGAGCAACAACCAGAAGAAGAAACCGAGAAGTACGGCTTTAAACAGCGGAGGGAAAAAAACAGTGTCGCCAAAAACCAGATCGGTGAGTGGTGCTGAAGCGTGAAAAGGGGTGATATTCACAGGAAAATCCTTCTTGCACTCCCATATTGTGAGAGAGCTCTCCATTGTGCCGGGCAGGCGCTAAGTTATTTATCAAATAACGACGAGGAATAGTGTAAGATGGTGCCTGATAGGTAGCAAGCTAATTATAAGGAGATGAAAGTGGATACTCCATTAGGAACTGACTTAGCAAGGCTGGTGAGAATTTGGCGAGCACTGATTGATCAACGACTCAAACCACTGGCTCTGACTCAAACCCACTGGATAACGTTACATAATATTCACCGGTTACCACCTGACCAGTCACAGATCCAACTGGCAAAGGCGATTGGTATTGAACAACCTTCACTGGTGCGAACTCTCGACCAGTTAGAAAAAAAAGGGTTGATTATGCGTACGGTTTGCGCCAATGACAGGCGGGCAAAGCGTATCAGGCTGACAGAGAAAGCGGCGCCGATCATTTCTGAATTGGAAGCGGTGATTGACAGTACCAGTGACGATATTCTGGCCGGTATCTCGGTAAATGAGATAGATATGATGGTCACACTGATAGCCCGTCTGGAAAGTAACATCGTTAATTATCATAAGCATGATGATGAGTGTGAGTCGGAGCTGTGAAATTGTCGTGATGAACAGTCTGGCAGGATGAACTCCCCCCTTTGCCGGGGGGACAGGTAATGTGCAGTTAGCGAGGAGAAACGGTCACCTGACTGCCGTTAGAGGCCATCATGACACGCTGACCAACAGAAAAAAGTGAGGCAGACTGTTTCTGCACCACCAGCACTGTAGTGCCATCATCCTGGCGGATTTCGAGTTCAACACCGTTTGAGGTGTTCATTGCGCCCTGTACGCTGTCGCCCGCAACACCACCAGCAACGGCACCGGCTGCTGTCGCCAGGTTACGCCCTGTACCGCCGCCAACGGTGTTACCGAGGAAGCCGCCGAGAATTGCGCCACCGACAGCACCGATCATGCTGTCCTCTTTGCCACCCTGAATTTTAACCGGGCGAACATGAACCAGAGTACCGTAGGTTACTCTTTGAACCTGTTTTGCCTCAGAAGCACTGTAAACATCACTAGACAAGGTATTATTGCTATTACAGCCGACCAGGGTACTACCTGCTAGCGCAATGACTAACAAACGCTTTAACATTGTTAAACTCCCTCTCTATTACATATTATTTCATTGCAACGTTGTTTCTAGTAGCAATGGGTTTGACCTGTATATGATATAACGTTATTCAGATGACACCAGTAAAATAAAGACCTGCTCACTTTACCTGCGTGCTATGGAATAGACGATGATTTTTACACGGTGATGATAAAATTCGTCATTTTCTGTAGTGCCGGGATGAGAGTCATCAGATGATTTCAGGTATTACTTCTTGCTTCCAGGATGCGAGGAAACAGTTTTGAAGACCGGTTATTACATCGGCATGATGTCAGGCACCAGTCTCGATGGTGTCGATATCGTGCTGGCGGAGATCAGCCAACACGGTATTCGACAGACTCTAAGTGACTGTTATGCAATGCCATCCGCCTTACGTGAAAAGGTCCTGGCTGTTTGTCAGGGACAATCTCTGACTTTGTCACAACTGGGCCAGTTAGACACTCAGCTTGGGAAGTTTTTCGCCACTGCGGTGACAGAATTTTTGCGAAGCAACGTCATCCACGACAAGACTATCGTTGCCATCGGTAACCACGGCCAGACTGTGTGGCATGAACCCGAGGGTGATGCGGCGAATACTTTACAGCTGGGTGATAACAATCAGATTGTTGCTGCCACGAATATCACTGTTGTCGGCGATTTCCGTCGTCGCGATATCGCCCTCGGTGGGCAGGGGGCACCATTAGTTCCGTTGTTTCATCAGGCAGTATTGGGCGATCCTGCTGAGGTAAGGGGGATTATCAATATCGGCGGTATTGCCAACGTATCTTTACTCAACCCGGTTGGTGACGTTAGCGGGTACGACACCGGTCCCGGTAATATGTTACTTGATGCATGGATAGGTTTGCATCAACAGCGCTATTTCGATGAAGCAGGAAAATGGGCCGCCAGTGGTGATGTTATGCCAGAGCTGCTAAAAAAGATGCTTAATGATCCCTGGTTTGCATTATCTCCGCCGAAATCTACTGGCCGGGAATATTTTAATTTGGCCTGGGTTCAACGTTTACTCGGTAATTTCCAGCACTACCGGCCCCAGGATGTACAGGCAACACTACTTGAGCTGACGGCACAGACAATCTTCCGTGGGGTGCAGTATTATCCTTTATGTCAGCGGCTATTTGTTTGTGGTGGCGGCAGAAAAAACAGCCAGCTCATGCAACGTCTGCGGGAGCTTCTCGCACCAATCCCCGTGATGACCACTGATGAAGCCGGGCTCAACGGTGATGATCTTGAAGCACTGGCTTTTGCCTGGCTGGCATACCGGACAATGTCGGGATTGACGGGAAATCTTCCTGCGGTGACCGGGGCGAAACAGGCTTCGGTTATTGGCGCGATTTTTCCTGCCAATATGATAATCTGAAAACAGCACTGAAAAGCACGGACGGATAAAACGCAATCGTTTCTGCTTATGCCTCCCGTTAATCCCATGGCAGGATGACTCTCTATTGAACATTTATCATCAGGAATAACCACAATGAGTGATGGTGACGATACTCTGCAGCATATTGCTTCACTGCGCCGCGAATATACCCAGGGAGGGCTGCGGCGAAAAGATTTACCGCCAGATCCTCTTGAGCTTTTTCAGCACTGGCTTGCACAAGCGGCGGAAGCTCATCTCCACGATCCTACAGCGATGAGCGTAGCAACCGTCGATGAAGAGGGGCAACCCTATCAGCGTATTGTGCTGTTGAAGCATGTTGATCAGCGGGGCATGGTTTTTTATACCAATACTGGGAGTCGTAAAGCCGGGCAGCTGGCTAAAAATCCCCGTGTCAGTCTGCTGTTTCCCTGGCATATGCTCGATCGTCAGGTGATAGTGCTCGGAGAGGTGGAGAAGCTTTCTGTACTGGAAGTCATGAAATATTTTCACAGTCGCCCGCGTGACAGCCAGATTGGAGCATGGGTATCAAAGCAATCGAGTCGAATTTCCGCCCGTGGTATCCTGAAAAGCAAGTTTCTGGAACTTAAACAGAAATATCAACAGGGTGAGATCCCGTTCCCCAGTTTCTGGGGGGGATATCGGGTTAATATTCACTCAATGGAGTTCTGGCAAGGCGGGCAGCACCGTCTTCATGACCGTTTTTTCTATCAGCGTGAAGGTAATGGATGGAAAATTGATCGTCTGGCACCCTGAGGCGATAAATAATCCGTTAAGCGCTGGTACTCGAGCAATGGGCGCTTTATTCTATAGGCTTTATTTTTACCGCTTGCGTGCGGTTGACTGGATTGCCTTAAGGCAATGATGTTTCTATATGGAGTTTCAGATGGCCAGCAGTAACCTGATAGCACAATTACGCGAGAGAGGCCTTGTGGCCCAGATTACAGATGAAGTCGCTCTTGAAGAGAAACTGGCAGCGGGTTCAGTATCACTCTATTGTGGTTTTGATCCTACCGCTGACAGTCTGCATCTCGGTCATCTGGTGCCACTATTGTGTTTGAAACGTTTTCAGGATGCCGGGCATCGCCCGGTTGCCCTGGTGGGGGGAGCCACAGGTTTAATCGGTGACCCGAGTTTCAAGGCTGCAGAAAGAAAGCTGAATACCACCGAAACAGTCAATGAATGGGTGGAAAAGATTCATCAGCAAGTCTCGCCGTTTCTCGACTTTAACTGTGGTGCAAACAGTGCAATTGCAGCGAATAACTATGACTGGTTTGGCAGTATGAATGTGCTGACTTTCCTGCGTGATATCGGTAAACATTTCTCAGTGAATCAGATGATTAACCGTGAAGCAGTTAAGCAACGTCTGAACCGTGATGATCAGGGGATTTCTTACACTGAATTTTCATACAACTTACTCCAGGGGTATGATTTTGCTTGCCTGAATGAGCGTCATGATGTGGTACTGCAAATTGGTGGTTCTGATCAATGGGGTAATATTACTTCCGGGATTGATCTCACACGTCGTTTACATCAAAACACGGTATATGGCCTGACTGTTCCCCTGATCACCAAAGCAGATGGTACTAAATTTGGTAAAACCGAAGGGGGAGCAGTATGGCTGGACGCGAAAAAAACCAGTCCTTACAAATTCTATCAGTTTTGGATTAACACCTCCGATGCAGATGTCTATCGATTCCTGAAATTTTTCACTTTCATGACCATTGAAGCGATTAATGCGCTGGAAGAAGAAGATAAGCAGAGTGGTAAAGCGCCCCGTGCTCAGGCCGTGCTGGCTGAACAGGTGACTCGCCTGGTGCATGGCGATGCTGGTCTTCTTGCAGCACAACGCATTACTGCCAGCCTGTTTTCAGGTGCGCTCAGTGAGCTGACTGAAGCTGATTACGAACAGTTGGCTCAGGATGGTATGCCATCCGTGACACTGTCACGTGATGCTGATTTGCAGCAAGCCATGGTGAATGCTGAGCTCGCACCCTCCCGTGGTCAGGCTCGTAAGTTGATTGAGTCTAAAGCGGTAAATATCAATGGCCTGGTACAAACCAGCAGTGATTATCAGTTTGACGCTGCGGATTGCCTTTTTGGCCGTTTCACGCTATTACGCCGTGGTAAGAAAAACTACACCTTGATCGTCTGGCAGTAATACCGCGTAGCTGGCCGGGTTACCGGCCTCTTGTGAATCATCTCTCCAGGGCATTCGTATGAAAAATGTATTATCTATCCAGTCCCATACTGTTTACGGACATGCCGGTAACAGTGCGGCAGTCTTTCCCATGAGCAGGATGGGCGTGAATGTCTGGCCATTAAATACCGTGCAATTTTCTAATCATACCCAGTACGGGCATTGGACAGGCATGGTAATGCCTGCCGATCAATTAACCGAGATAGCCAAAGGGATTGCAGATATTGATCGACTGAAGACGTGTGATGCAGTGCTCAGCGGTTATCTCGGCTCTGCCGAACAGGGTGAAAAAATTCTGCAGATCGTCAGGCAAGTCAAAGCGCGCAATCCTAAAGCATGGTATTTCTGTGATCCCGTGATGGGACACCCGGAGAAAGGGTGTATCGTTGCTCCAGGCGTGGCCGAGTTTCATCTTAATCATGCGCTTCAGGCCAGTGATATTATTGCGCCGAATTTGCTTGAACTGGAAATATTATGCGGTCATCCGGTCAATGACATTGAGGAGGCTATCTCTGCTGCACGCGCGCTAATTGTGCAGGGACCACGGGTAGTACTGGTTAAGCACCTTGCGCGTGCCGGTTTGCGTAGTGATCGTTTTGAGATGTTATTGGTGACTCTTGACGAAGCCTGGCATATCAGTCGGCCACTGGTGGATTTTGGCGTTCGTCAGCCTGTCGGCGTGGGTGATCTCACCAGTGGATTATTGCTGGTGGATCTCCTGCAGGGCAAAAGTCTGCGTGATGCGCTGGAGCATGTCACAGCTGCAGTGTATCACGTGATGATTGAGACGCACGAGATGGGTGAATATGAGTTGCAACTGGTTGCTGCGCAGGAAGGGATTGTCAACCCAGGCCAGCTATTTGCGGCAACGCCTCTGTAATCGTGTTACGGGCATCGCATGATGCCCCTGTTAACCGGATCACTGGCAGAATAGCTTACCTGTTTTATTCATAATAAGAGGGGGAGAGCACAGGCAAAAATCACTCAGCAGGTCAGATTTCTGTTTTCTCCGGGTACTCACATAAATCTTCGATAAGGCAAGCACCGCAACGGGGTTTCCGCGCCACGCAAGTATAACGGCCATGCAATAACAGCCAGTGGTGGCAATCGACTTTATAGGCCGCAGGCACCACCTTATTGAGCTTTTCTTCCACCTGCTCAACTGTTGCGCCAGTTGCAAACCGGGTACGGTTACAGACCCGAAAAATATGTGTATCGACGGCGATAGTCGGCCAGCCAAAGGCCACATTGAGTACCACGTTGGCCGTTTTTCTGCCTACTCCGGGTAATGATTCGAGCGCGGCGCGATCTTCTGGCACTTCTCCCTGATATTTATCCAACAGTATCTGACAGGTTTTGATGATGTTCTCTGCTTTACTGTTAAATAAACCAATCGTTTTTATGTAGTGTTTTATACCATCTACCCCGAGTGCCAGCATACTTTGTGGGGTGTTAGCGACGGGATAAAGCAGTGCAGTGGCTTTATTAACACTGACATCGGTAGCCTGGGCGGAGAGCAGCACAGAGATCAATAACTCAAAAACGGAGTGATAGATAAGCTCCGTTTTGGGATGAGGGTCCTGTGCCTGCAAACGCTGGAGAATTGCTACGCGTTTCGTCTTATTCACGAGCTGGTCAACCTTTCAGTTGACGACGATGACGAAGAGGTTGCAATCGAGACTTGTTCCCGCTTTTTCATTAGTTGATCAATAAGATACTTCACAGCCAGTAGCATGCCAAGACCAATGAATGCCCCCGGGGGTAGCATGGCGAGTAACATAGGTGAATCGAAATGAACGACCTGTACCCGCAGCACTTTTGCCCATGAGCCGAGAAGCTGATCAGCACCGTTAAATACAGTTCCATTACCAATAATTTCACGGATCGACCCCAGCACCACCATGACACTGGTGGCTCCAAGCCCAATAGCCATCCCATCGAGTGCTGATAGCGCTACGCTACTGCGTGAGGCGACGGCTTCTGCACGACCGACAACAATGCAGTTTGTGACAATCAAAGGAATGAAGATGCCGAGAGACTGATATAAACCATACGCATAGGCATTGATCAGCATTTGCACGCAGCTCACTACTGCGGCAATGATCATCACATAGATAGGAATACGAATATCACCTGGCACCCAACGGCGAGAGGCCGAAATAGCACTGTTCGTGCAGGTCAGCACCAGTGTGGTTGCCAGACCCAGGCCCAGTGCATAAGTCGATGTCGATGTGACGGCAAGCAATGGACACAATCCGAGCAACTGAACCAGTGCCGAATTATTTTTCCATAAGCCGCCTACCAGCAGTTGTTTCGCTTCACTCATTTTTTTCTCCACAATCAGGCAACGAGGCCAGTTTGCCCTGCAGGCTGGCAACATATAATGTAGTGCGTTTTACTGCATTAACCACGGCGCGAGGGGTAATGGTAGCACCTGTAAATTGATCAAAGTTCCCCCCATCTTTTTTGACTGCAAAGTGAGAGTCCCCTGCGCCATTGATATTTTTGTCGTTGAAACTCATGATCCAGTCTGAAAGTCGTAGCTCTATCTTATCACCTAATCCCGGGGTTTCGTGATGTTCAACGACGCGCACGCCCAGCACATTTCCCTGAAAATCTGCGCCGACAATCATCTTTATCGCCCCGGAGTATCCGTCAGGTGCCGTAGTTTCAATCGCAACTGCCACCGGTACACCGTCTTTTTCTGCCAGATAGAGCTGTTGTGGACCAGCGCCCAACGCGGGATCACTGACGCGATAACATGCATTCTGAATGGCATTATTATAGCGCTCTGGGGGTACAACCTGATCAAGCAACAGCTTTTTTTGTAAATAAGTCTGATGTGCAATAGTAGGTTTCGTGATTTCATTAATCACTGCGGTCAGACCTGTAGTGACAGCCGCAAAAATTGCCAGCGTCACGCCGTTTTTTCGGATAGCCGCCAGCATTATAACCCCTTTTTATGGCCGTAAACCCTTGGCTGGGTGTAATAGTCAATCAGTGGAACCGTGATATTGGCGAGAAGTACGGCGGATGCTATACCATCAGGATATCCGCCAAAACTTCTGATTAACCAGATGAGTAATCCAATCAGGACCCCGTACAAAATTCTGCCTTTATTGGTGGTTGAGGCGGTAACAGGATCGGTAGCAATAAAGAATGCGCCGAGCATAGTGGCGCCGGAGAAAAGATGCACCCACGGCGATAACAACGTGGCGGATGAAAAAAACCAGCCAGCTAATGAAAAAAATGCCAGTGAGAGCAGGATACTGACAGGAATGTGCCAACGAATGGTGCCTGTTAGCAGCAGGATGATGCCACCTGCAAGATACGCCAGGTTGACCCATTCCCAGCCTCTGCCAGCCAGTAAGGCCTGATAAATAGGTTGTGCAAGAATTTCACTGGCAGGCTGTCCGGCGCGAAGTCCTGTTTTGAATGCATCTAAAGGGGTAGCCTGACTAATTCCATCTATACCCATTTTGAGTTGTTGCAGGTTATCACCTTGCAGTGTGTGACCCTGAAAAATAACCCGCAAAGTGTCCGAAAATCCGGTAGGGATCGCCTGAAGGGACTCTGGAGGTAACCAGCTGGTCATCTGTACCGGAAATGAAATAAGTAATACCACATAGCCAACCATCGCCGGATTGAAAGGATTTTGTCCAAGGCCGCCATAAATTTGTTTGGCGATGATGACAGCAAATGAAGTACCAATCACCACCACCCACCACGGTGCCAGGGAAGGAATACTGACTGCAAGTAACAGTGCAGTTAACAGGGCGCTGTTGTCTCGCAATGTACCGGCAAGAGGTTGGCGTCGGAGACGAAGAATAGCGGCTTCAGAAACAATGGCAACCACACTGGCGATAGCTATCTGTATCAGCGTTCCCCAGCCAAAAAAAAAGTATTGCACAGCGATACCGGGAAACATGGCAAGAATGACCAGCAGCATGATACTGCTGGTCGAGCGTGTGTGGTGCGTAAACGGTGAACTTGCAATACGAAACGCCATTTAATCCTCTCGTGAGACTGGGGGGGTATTTTTCGTATCAACAGATGGGCTGAGCGTTGATGTGTTTGATACGTTATCCGACGGTGTTTTATCCCGCTGTTCAGTCAGGACTTTTTTTGCTTTAGCGCGGGCGATGGCGGCAGCAACCGCCGCTTTACGTGGGTCTTCAGCGCTCTCATGCGTAACATCCACAGGCGATGTTTCTGAGGATTCAGTCAGGGCTTTTTTCGCTTTAGCCCGGGCGATGGCGGCAGCAACCGCCGCTTTACGTGGGTCTTCAGCGCTCTCATGCGTAACATCCACAGGTGATGTTTCTGAGGATTCAGTCAGGGCTTTTTTCGCTTTAGCGCGGGCGATGGCGGCAGCAACCGCCGCTTTACGTGGGTCCTCAGCGCTCTCATGCGTAACATCCACAGGTGATGTTTCTGAGGATTCAGTCAGGGCTTTTTTCGCTTTCGCGCGGGCAATGGCGGCAGCAACCGCCGCTTGTCGTGGAACAGCAACGTGCTGACTGGCTGGCGCATTAGTCTGTTGTTGGGCTGCGTCAATAGCACGCTCCTCTGCAAGAGAGTGTGCTGCCTGATCTTTATCTTTTAGCCGTGTCAGCGCGGCGGTTATGCTGTCCTGATGTGCTGAACTGGCGGCACGTTTGGCTTGCAAATGACGCTGTTCACGTGCGGTTTTTTCCCGATCGAGCCTTTGTTGGCGCGCTTCAAAACGTTGCTTAGCCAGTGCTGCGCGCTCAGCTTCCAAATCAATTGCGCGGATTTCTGCTTTTTCCTGACGGTAGTATTGCACCAGAGGAATATCACTGGGACAAACGTAGGCACAGGCACCACACTCGATACAATCATCAATATTGTGTTCTCGCGCTTTCTGATGATCCTGACCACGACTGTACCAGTATAACTGTTGTGGTAGTAAAGCTGCCGGGCATGCATCGGCACAGGCGCTGCAGCGGATACACGATTTTTCGCGCTCAACAGGCCCAAACTCTTGTGCGGATGGGGCAAGCAGACAGTTGGTTATTTTGACGACAGGGACGCTGAGATCAGGAAGAGTGAAACCCATTAACGGCCCCCCCATAATCACCAACTGTTGTGCACCAGGAGTAAAGCCAGAATGACGTAACGCATGACATACAGGTGTACCCAGTCTGCCCCAAACATTACCAGGTTGTGAGACAGCTTCGCCAGTTACGGTAACCACACGTTCTGTCAGTGGTTCACCATCAACAACGGCACGTTTCACTGCATAGGCCGTGCCGACATTTTGCATCAAAATGCCAATATCTGTAGAACGTCCACCATGCGGAACTTCCATACCGGTGAGGATCTTTGTCAGCTGCTTGGCTCCGCCGGAGGGATACTTAGTCGGGATCACACACAGTTGTATATCATCAGATTTACCGATCACGGCGTTCAGTGCCCGGATTGCTTCTGGTTTATTATCTTCAATGCCAATCAGCACGCGTTCTGCCTGTAATACCCATGCGAGAATACGGCTGCCTTCAATGATCTCTGCGGCACATTCGCGCATCAGGCGGTCATCTGCGGTGATATAGGGCTCACACTCTGCAGCATTGATGATAAGCGTATTTACACTGCGTAAACCACCACGGATTTTGCTGGCGGTGGGGAAACCTGCACCGCCTAAGCCAGCTACTCCGCTCTGATGAATGCGGGAAATAATCTCGCTGCGTGGCTGTTGATGATAATCCGGAAGCGGTAAACGAGTGCACCAGCGATCTTCGCCATCGGGTATCAGGATTACTGATATTTCATTTAATGCTGAAGGATGTGCAGTAATATGAGGGATTATCGCCTCGATTGTCCCTGAAGTGGGGGCATGAACCGGCAGCATTCTCCCCTGACCAAAAGTCAACGGAGAGCCACGCAGTACACGATCACCAGGAGCAACCAGCAGTTCACCTTCACTCCCGATATGTTGTTTTAAAGGTATGATAAAACGATCGGCAAGCGGTAGCTGACGTAAAGGCGTTTCATTAGATTGCGACTTCATCTCTGGTGGATGAATACCACCAGGGAAGTCCCAAAGTGTTTTTTTCGATGAAGCAGTGAAAAAGTTACGCATGATGTTCCACCGGGATAATATTGACCGGTATTCGTTGTAAATCCCATTTCCAGTTTGAGGTGGTCATCGTCACGGGACGCATTTCAATACAATCTGTAGGACAGGGGGCAACGCAAAGATCACAGCCTGTGCACAGGTCGCTCATCACAGTATGCATAGCGCGTGTTGTACCGATAATGGCATCAACCGGGCAAGCCTGAATGCATTTGGTACAACCAATACAATTACTCTCATCAATCCACGCCACTTTGCGTTCAGGTTCTTTGGCCGCGTCATCACCAAGAGGCTGCGGGTCGACATTGAGCAGTGCAGCCAGCTTGAGCATCGTCTGCTCACCACCGGGGGCACATTTATTGATCAACTCGCCCTGATTACCGACAGCATCAGCATAAGGTCGACAGCCAGGGTAACCACACTGTCCACACTGACTCTGGGGAAGAATGGCATCAATCTGTTCAACAATCGGGTCTTCTTCAACTTCAAATCTGCGCGAGGCGTAACCAAGCAGGCCACCGAATAACAGCCCCAGGGCACTCAATACCAGTATTGCTATCCAAACTGCACTCATCAGAACTTCACCAGACCACTGAAACCCATAAAGGCGAGAGCCATCAACCCTGCGGTAATTAATGCAACCGATGCGCCGCGAAAGGGGGCCGGGACATCGGCCAGTACCAGACGTTCACGAATGCCGGCGAATAAGACCATCACCAGTGAAAAGCCAAGTGAGGCGCTGAACCCGTATACGGCCGCCTGCAAAAATGAGTGATTAAGATTGACACTGAGCAATGGCACGCCAAGAACTGCGCAGTTAGTGGTGATAAGTGGCAGAAATATACCCAGCAGACGATAAAGGTCCGGGCTGGTTTTGCGTACCACCATTTCGGTAAATTGTACTACTACAGCGATGACTAAAATATAGGCCATAGTACGCAGGTAGACTAAATCGAGTGGCAGCAGAATAAGATGGTTGACCAGCCAGGCGCAAATTGACGCCAGGGTGATAACGAAAGTTGTGGCAAGTCCCATGCCGATTGCGGTTTCCAGTTTTTTAGAAACCCCCATAAATGGACAGAGGCCGAGAAACTTCACCAGAACGAAGTTATTCACCAGCACAGTGCCAATAAACAGTAGCAAGTAATCGGTCATATATTTGCCTGAAAGAACCCATAAAAAAGCAGTTTATTATCGAAGATAATAGTACAGAGAACAACCCTGCGGGCGGAATGCGATGAGTTCACCGCACAGGACAATAAAAAATCGCTCTTTTTTTAACCGCTATTGCGTGAAAGTCGCCTTCACTCGCGCCGAGCGTTTAAAGTAAGGCGCCAGGATCACCGCCGCCAGTAGCGCGATAATCAACGTGCGCACGGCATTGGCATCGGTGACGGGAGAAAAGGCGAAGGTTTTCACCGCCAGTAGCAAGGAAAGCAGTGTCCAGATAATGTAGTGGCGGGGCAAGCGGCGAGAGCGTTTACAAAAGATAACGATCACCCACATACTGTAGATCCAGACCGCCAGTGAGGTGGCAAGAGATAGCGCCCATTGAAAAATGGCGTTGCTATCGCTGCTGAACAGTGCCTGGCGTAACGTTGGCGAAGTCACAGCAGTAAAATAAAGCGCCACGACCAGAGCACTGGCTAACATGGTCATGATTAACCAGGCCAGAGGTAGCAGCATAAGGCCGGAGATACGGGGGTGTTGTTCGGCAGACACAGGTGATCCTTAGTAGCAAGCAGGCCAGATGGCAATGAAAGAAACTGACTGCGAGAGCGCAGACGCAGATCTGCACTTCAGGGTAATCTTACGCATTTCAGCGTAGCAGAAAATCACTTCTGAGGATATGCCGATGAAGGATTCAACTGATAATGCCTGCAATGGTCGCAGGCAGTGAGCAGAAAGATGAGCAGCGGCGTATCTCATCTTTCTGGGGTACTTTTTCAGTGTCGATAACTGGCGGCATTCCAGCGCAGCATATTACGAAATGCAGGTATCTGGGTTTCCTTATCGATGACCACCACTTCCACGTCAAACATCTCACCAAACTGGTAGAGGTCATCTAAGGTCAGCGCCTGGCTGAAGACAGTATGGTGAGCACCCCCTGCAATAATCCATGCCTCAGAGGCGATACTCAAGGATGGCTCAGTTCGCCAGATTGCTCTGGCTACCGGCAGGGCAGGTAACGGATGGGGTTGGTCAATAGCTTCAACACAGTTCACCAGTAAACGGAATCGACAGCCGAGATCTATCATTGTTGCATTGATCGCTGGCCCGGCCGGTGTGGAAAAAATCAATCTTGCCGGATCGGCTTTCCCGCCTATACCGAGATATTGTACATCGATCAGCGGTTTTTGTTCTCTGGCCAGTGACGGACAAACCTCCAGCATATGTGAACCTAATACAAGGTCATTGCCTGGTGAAAAGTGATAGGTGTAATCCTCCATAAAGGAGGTTCCTCCTGGCTTCCCCTGAGCCATCACTTTAAAGATATGTAGCAGGGCCGCAGTTTTCCAGTCACCTTCACCGGCAAAGCCATACCCCTGTTGCATCAGCCTTTGTACAGCGAGCCCCGGTAACTGGGTCATGCCATGCAAGGTTTGAAAGTTTGTGGTAAAAGCCTGGCATCCTTCGTGTTGCAGAAAACGTTTTAAACCAATTTCTATCCTTGCGGCATCGCGCACATTCTGCCGTTTCGCACCGCCGATAGCGGCATCAGGTGTGATGGTGTAGCTGGCCTGGTACTCGTCCATCATGGCATTCACTTCGCCCTCACTGACCTGGTTAATCACATCAACCAGATCACCGATGCCCCAGCCATTAACTGAATAGCCAAACTGAATTTGCGCTGCCACTTTATCACCCTCAGTGACCGCGACATCACGCATGTTATCGCCAAAGCGCGCGACTTTCAGTCTGGTGCTGGCGTCGCGCGCTGCTGCAACGCGCATCCAGTTACTGATCCGTTGTTGTACTGCACTGTCCTGCCAGTGTCCGGTAATTACTGCATGGGATAACCCCATTCTTGCGCCGATAAACCCGAACTCACGACCACCATGTGCGGTTTGATTCAGGTTCATAAAATCCATATCAATACTGTCCCAGGGGATACCGGCATTGAATTGGGTATGAAGTTGTAGCAAAGGACGGCTGAGATTGGTGAGGCCACGGATCCACATCTTCGCCGGGGAAAAGGTGTGCATCCAGGCGATTATTCCGATGCAAGACTCATCGTAACTGGCATCGCGGCAGAGTGTGTAAGCCTCTTCATCACTTTTGATTAGTGGCTTAAGCAATAATGCAAAGGGAAGTTGTCCCTGCTGATTGAGTGCATCAACGACTCTACGCGCATTGGCCTCGACCTGGTGCAGGGTGCTATCACCGTAAAGATGTTGTGTACCAATAACAAACCATACTGATTTACTGTGAGATTGCTTCATTTAGGTTCCTTAGCATGCAACAGGCATCATCAGATGAAGAAGAGAGGTAAAGTGGCTCTGCAACGGCACACCATTCAAGGTAACGCTGATAAAGTTTCTGGTACTGCTCTGCCCGTACAGGATCAGGGTGGAGGGTGATATCAACGGGGCTGGACATGGCAGTCTGAGCAGAAGGAATATCGGGATAAACCCCGGCCGCCACAGCTGCAAAAATTGCCGCCCCCAGAACGCAACACTCATCTGAAGCGACAACAGAGAGCTCGCGATTCATCACGTCACTGCAGACCTGCATAATGGTGGGGGATTTTCGGGCGATACCGCCCAGTGCGAGCACCCGCTCGACCGGAACCGACTGATTCTCAAAGCACTCCATGATAGAGCGTGCTCCGAAGGCGGTGGCGGCGATGAATCCGCCAAACAGCGCAGGTGCATCTGTGCCGAGATTGATACCACTGATAACACCCTGCAAACGCTGATTAGCGTAGGGGGTACGTCGACCATTAAACCAGTCGAGTACGGTAGGTAATTGCTGAAGTTGCGGGTCAGCAGCCCAGGCTGCCGTTAATCGATTGAGCAGATCGGCCTGGTAACGGGCATTGTCTTCTTTGCCTGTGGACATCGAAATGTCGGTCTGTTGCGACCAGCTGAGCAATTTACCGAACCAGGCATACATATCCCCGAAAGCAGATTGACCGGCTTCAAGACCGATTTTGCCTGGAATCACGCTGCCTTCTACCTGCCCGCAGATACCAGCAATTGTTCGCCCGGCAACAGTCTCATTGTCAGCTATCAAAATGTCACACGTGGATGTCCCAATCACTTTGACCAAAGTATAAGGTGCGGCACCAGCCCCCACTGCCCCCATATGACAGTCGAAAGCCCCGCCTGAAATAGTGATCCCTTCGTGCAGTCCCAGCCGTGAAGCCCACTGTGCGGTGAGTGTTCCAACAGGTATATCGGCCGTCCAGGTGTCGGTAAAAAGAGGCACGTCCAGATACTCTGTCAGTAACGGGTCGAGAGAAGAGAAGAATTCTGCAGGGGGTAATCCCTGCCATTCAGGGTGCCAGAGTGCTTTGTGACCGGCGGCACAGCGGCCCCGTCGCAGTTGATCAGGTGCAGTAGTCCCACTTAATAAAGCAGGTATCCAGTCACATAACTCTACCCATGAAACCGCAGCCCTGCACATGGCAGGATCCGTACGACTGATATGCCAGATTTTTGCCCAGAACCATTCGGCAGAGTAAATACCGCCGATATAGCGTGAATAATCCGGATGTGCTCCCTGCTGACACTGTGCGGTGAGTGCCTCCGCTTCTTTAATTGCCGTGTGATCTTTCCAGAGAATAAACATTGCATTTGGGTTTTCAGCGAATTCCGGGCGCAACGCGAGAACCAGACCTTCACTATCAACCGGGGCGGGAGTTGATCCAGTTGAATCGACTCCTATTCCCTTGATTAGCGCACGCTGTACAGGTGTTAATGGTTGTACGACTTCACGAATTGCCTGTTCAAAGGCATCAATATAGTCCTGAGGGTGATGACGAAATTGATTGATGCGACTTTGGCAAAATTTCCCTTGCTGCCAGCGTGGATAGACGACCACTTTTGTCCCCAGCTCGGCCCCGGTAATACAGTCAACCAGTAAAGCCCGCACGGAGTCACTGCCAAAATCCAGGCCGATGGTAATAGGGTTCTGCTGCATAGTTATCTCCTGATGTCATCAGCTAATGGTTAGAGATACCCTAAAAAATGCAGCGGCGAAGGGTTAGGTATGAGGCGCTAGAGATATGCACTTTTCTGTCATCACAGGATAAATTGTGAGCTGTATCAAAATCGGCGCCAGAGCTATTTAACTGAATATATGCACAATTCTGCTGTAATGCATGGTTGTGATGTTGATCTCGCTTTATTTCCCCGGTTGTCAGTAAAACAATCGCTGTAGCTATTTCATCAATGCAGACGGGAAAATGGTATTTCGTGCGTTTACGGCCTTAATATAAAAATTCTGAGCAATAATGATCAACTCTGTCCGGAGAAAATTATGCACAAATTAGCTTCTGTATTAATAATGCTCTGTTTTTCAGCCTTTATGGCTGATTGTGCTATTGCCAACACCATAAAATTGGGTTATCGGGCCAAACAACCTTAAGAGCCTTGGTTTCAGACAGAGTGGGATTTTGCTGATAAAGCCGGTAAGGACATGGGCTTTGATGTGATCAAAATAGCCGTACCTGATAGTGAAAAAACATTGAATGCATTCGACAGTCTTGTGGCCAGTGGGGCGAAGGAATTCGTTATCTGTCCACCCGATCCCAGGCTCGGCTCCGCCATTATGGCAAATTAGTAGGGATTGAAAATGAAGCGTGCTTTGTGCTGGGTTCTGCCAGTTGGCTGTGTATGCACTGCCAGTATGGCTTACAGGGCATGATTTTACTTGCTGCTGTCATCTTTGACCGCTATAAGCAGATGGGTAAGCGTGCTTAAGAGGGAACACCATGACGATGCGTTTATCACAAACCGATCAGCAGAATCCATTACTGCCTGGTTATCCTTTCAATGCCTGGCTGGTGGCTGGGCTGACACCAATTAATCAGCATGATGCGCTTGATTTTTTCATTGATCGTCCATCGGGAATGAAGGGATACATTATTAATCTGACCATCAAAGGCTGCGGCCAGATATTTCAGGGTGACGCTGCATTTCATTGCGGTGTAGGGGAATTGCTACTCTTTTCTCCTCAGTCGCCGCATTATTATGGCCGATCACCTGAAGCCTCCTGTTGGCATCATCGCTGGATCTACTTTCGTCCCCGCGCTTACTGGAGTGACTGGTTGAAATGGCAGCATGAAAACCACGGGATGGGGCGCTTACAGCTTACTGAGTCACTGCTGGCAGAGTTTGATGTGTTATTTGTTTCCATCGAACAGTTGCACAATTCCGGACGACGCTTCGCTGAAGATTTAGCGATGAATCTGCTGGAAAGGCTACTATTACGTGCGGTGGAAGAAGATCCGCGCCGCCATCTGCGTCTCGGAGATGCGCGCATTATCGAAGCATGCCAGTATCTTACCAGCCACCTAGCCACAGAAGTAAAAATAGATGAAGTCGCCGGACACGTCTGTTTATCTCCTTCCCGGTTTGCACATTTATTTCGTGAGCAGATGGGGGTTAATATGTTGCGCTGGAGGGAGGATCAGCGAGTAGCTCGCGCCAGATTGTTACTGCAGAATACCAGTGATTCAATCGCTGCGGTAGGGCGGGCAGTTGGCTACGATGATCAGCTCTATTTTTCCCGGGTATTTCGCAAACGAGTCGGGATAAGCCCCAGTGATTTCCGCCGTCGTACACTGGAAGCGCATGATGCACTGGTAGCCAGCGAACTTTGTTGCCCGATTTGAGTCTCTTCTTGTTGTAGCTGAGTACGCCATCGTTGCACTTATCTGAATAAAGAACACCCTATGAAGAATATCATTCGTACTGCTATTATTGGTTATGGTTATGCCAGCAAAGCATTTCATGTTCCATTGATCCGCGGTACGCCGGGTTTGGCACTGGTTAGTGTTGTCAGTCGTGATGCCGCAAAGGTCCATGCTGATTTGCCTGATGTTACGGTGGTAAATGACGCATCAGCCATCTTTAGTGATCCTGGCATTGATTTAGTCATCATACCTACGCCAAATGAGACACATTTCCCGCTGGCAAAAGCAGCACTCGAAGCAGGTAAGCATGTGGTGGTGGACAAACCCTTTACTATCACTCGAGCGGAAGCCGTGATGCTGGATCAATTAGCAAAGAAACAGGGGTGCCTGCTTTTTGTGTTTCATAACCGGCGCTGGGATAGTGATTTTCTGACTGTCAGCGAACTGTTACGAACAAAAAGGATCGGCGATTTACGCTATTTTGAGTCTCATTTTGATCGTTACCGTCCTGAAGTACGGCAGCGCTGGCGTGAACAGCAGGGCGAGGGGAGTGGGATCTGGTTTGATCTGGCACCACATCTGCTTGATCAGGCTATTCAACTATTCGGTATGCCGCAGTTACTCTTTGTTGATCTTGCTACTCTTCGTCCTGGCGCGCAAACGACAGATTACTTTCATGCTTTGCTGACCTATCCGGAGCATCGGGTGGTGTTACATGCCAGTTTGTTAGTGGCGGCTGAATCACCCCGATTTCAGTTACATGGAACCAACGGTAGCTATATCTGCTATGGGTTAGATCCGCAGGAAGGGTGGTTGAAAGAAGGGGAGTTACCCTCAATTGAGCGCTGGTCAAAAACGGCACATTCAGGAACCTTGATTTGCGAAGAAGATGGAAAGTTACAGCAACACTCAGTCACGGCTTTAGCGGGTGATTATCCTGCTTATTATGCATCTCTGAGAGATGCAATCCAGGGTGAGGGGGAGAATCAGGTGACAGCTCAACAGGCGATTGACGTCATGACACTGATTGAGTTGGGTATGGAGTCAGCCAAACGTCAGCAAGCGATGCCAGTGACATCAGCTTGCTGAGTGCGGAAAATATCAGACAAGAGGAGAGGCCGCAGTAAGAACCTCGTTTCTGAGCTGCTGTTTCTCTTCCTGACTGAGAAAAGCGATCTCCAGACCGTTACGTTGCGCCTGATGGATCTGAGCTGCATTCAGACCAGCCAGAGGTGCAGCGACATCATATTCATGGCGAAGCTCAATACCCTGAACCGCGGGATCATCAGTGTTGATTGTAGCGAGGATCCCGTGTTGTAAAAAGTGTTTCAGGGGATGCTGCTGCAACGAACTGACCGTGCTGGTCTGAATATTTGACGTGAGGCAGGATTCAATGCCAATGCGATGCTCGGCGAGATAATCCAGTAAAGCGGGGTCTTGAATGGCATTGACACCATGACCAATACGTTCAGCACCTAACATGCGTATTGCCTGCCAGATACTGTCAGCTCCTGCCGCCTCACCCGCATGGACAGTGATACGCCAGCCGGCATCCCGTGACTGATGGAAGTGCGGTATAAACAAGTCACCTGGGAAACCACGTTCATCACCGGCGAGATCAATTGCGCAAATATGGTCACGGAAAGACAACAGGCTGTCGAGTTCACGCTGACAGGCATCGACGCCAAATGTACGGCTCATAATTCCGATCAAGTTCGCTTTTACAGCATATTTAGCGCAGCCATCTTTTATGCCGTTAACTACTGCTTCAACAACACCCTGAAGCGGTAAATTATGTGTCATTGCCATGTAACCCGGAGAGAAACGTAGCTCTGTATAATCAATTCCCGCCAGTGCCGCGTCTTCAATATTTTCCACGGCGATGCGATAGCAGGCTTCTGTGGTTGCCAGCATCTTTACACCCCAATCCAGTTTTTGTAAAAAACTGACTAAATCAGGTGCGTTTTCAGTCACCTGTACATGAGGACGTAAAGTCTCCAGGCTTGATGCGGGCAGTAATAAGTTATGCTGGCGTGCTAAGTCCAGGATAGTTTCTGGACGTATATTTCCATCAAGATGGCGATGTACATCGGTGAGTGGCAAATTACTATCAATCATGAGGTTACTTACTTCTCTGGTATTCATTAAGGGTATAGTGAAACAGCCGGGCTTTCATGTGGCACGATTCGGTATTTGATTGTGGCAGCTGACGCCGGGAATGTGAGTATATCAGTGAATAGCGGATGAAAGATATGTCGCTATCCCCGAACAAAAGTCACATTGTTCGGGGAGCATACGTGATCAACTACGGGGAAATCTTACATATTTTTCTGGATAAATTCTTCGAGTGAAGAGGTTTCTCCATTGATCGTAACTTTGCCGTCAGTGTATTTCATAGCCCCGCTGATGACATTGTCTTTAATTGTGAGAATGTTATGTGCTTGTGAGGCCAGAATGACCATATCAAGCTGTTGAGCTGCCATCTGCTTTGCTTCTTCCTGTGACAGTCCTTGTTGCATCATCACTTTAGAAGAGAATTCAGCCAGCACATCTTTAGGCACATTAATGTTCATCTCAGCACTTTTTACTGCCTGGAGAAAAGCAGGCATCAGAGTGTTTTCTGTCTGAACGGGAGGTTGTATTACAGCGTTAAAAGTTAATGTTGCTTCACCTTTGCTATTCTTCCAGCTGAAAGGTGCAATGCTCACATAAGGGTTATTACTCAGCAGGGCCGGATGCCGGGCTAATGTCTGTTGAAGACTGTTTACTACAAAATTTTCAGCATTGCCATTATCGGTTGTATATTGAGCGGGTGAGTCGAGGACAGTCTGTAGTTCATCAAAATAGGCTTTCAGAGCAGGCGCGTCGATATTACCCAGTTTTACCACCAGGTTACCTGAGCCGTAATCGGTTTTTTGTACTGAAAGAGCATCAACGGAATAGTCTACTATACCATCAATTTTTTTATCATTTTCTTTGAGGGAAGTCTTAATCCCCAGCCCCTGAAGCGCAACCTGTGGTTCATTGTCCGCCGCAATCATTAAATTTCTCAATGTTACAGATTGCTCTCCAACCGTCAAACCACTGGGACTCTGTTTTGAATTAGTCGTTAAGTCTATACCTTCAAATTCCACCTTCAACATCTGATTGCCGTCAAATTTTCCTGACAATGCAAGTTTGCCAATGTTGCCTGAAACTTTATTATCCTGCGTACTTGTGCCTGAAAAAGTGAATGTAGCGCCCTGGCTGGCAAAATAGTCATCATTACTGCCCTTGTGTTCGACAGGAATAATTTTGGCTGTTGTATCGACAGAACCACCGTAATTGATAACAGTATCAGCTTCTATCATTGACTGGCCTTCAGTGATATCGAATAAAGGCTTCAATGTTTCATTATTGACCAGTGTGGTTTTTACCGCGGCCAGTGCCGGACTAAAAGAGAAGGTGCTTAGCCGGGGAAAAGGACCATGGCTAATTTCCTGTTGAAAAGCGATGGTGTTCTGATTACTTTTATCACCATTTTCTTCAGGTATATGAAGCTGTAGTTGTACTGAGCTGCTAAACACACCACGCTTCAGATCCTGATAACTCAGAGTAATATTTGCCTCTGGCAGCATAGTCTGCAATTTTTGGTTGGCCTGTTTTATCACGCCGTCCATCCTGCTTTCAATTTGCTTTCCGGTATACCATGAACCAGCGGTCCAGACAGCACCCAGAGCAACAATTATTCCCAAAGCAAGCTTCGTTTTTTTCATCTGAATTAAAATCCTTTATTTTATTATACTTAAAGGCAACAAACTGGGGCATCTCAGTAAAGTCGATTCATTTTCCTCTGGGTATCCTGCATTCAGGACATCTATGAGGAGGAATACTGAGTGAAACCATCCGGATTGCCAGCAACTAAAAATCATAGGTGTACAGAGAATACCAATAATGCTGTCTGACGTCAGCCATAATTCCACATTGAGTGTTGAACTTGCGACTGTAAGAGAATAAAAGACTTATCATGGTCGAATTCAAGGTATATTCTTTTTTCATTCGCATTGATAAAGGTGCATTCGTGGTATCAGAGGATGATAGAGATTCGCTGCCGGTTTATACCGATGGGTAATATTATTGGCATCATAGTTTGCCAGTTCACCTATTTCTGGTATTTGCTGGTGCTCATCACAGAGGACCAAAACAGGGGAGCTACAGGCCAACTGCGACTGTTTTTGCGTATCGTGATACCAGATTCTGGCGATTGGCTGGACCTTAACCGGCCGCCTTATCTTTAACACTGACGTTGTTGGTAATGCTTCAATCAATGTACGTTCATCGTTTAATTGCCTGTGCCAGGCATCTTTGCTGAATCCCGCATTAGTACGGTCGCTCGCCAGGCTTTTATCAATTCTATTCAGGATGTCTGAGGCAGTAACCGTTTTGATAATGTGCTTATTCGCCCAGCCGAATCTGACAGTATCTGGCAGCCTCAAAAGGGGAATAGTGCGATAGGCATTGAGCGTCAGTAAACCGTGAAGCTGGCGATGAACAAACTCGAAACGTTGTTCACGTGTCACGCCTGAATCAAACGTGACGATGGTCGCCAGCTTCGCTTTCAGTTGATTAATATCATCAACGCTTTTCTGGAGAGTTATACGTTGTTGTTCGCTGACTTGCAGACAGACAATGCCGGGCAGGCGCACGGCTGCCTTGGTGCTGATTTTTTCAGACTGGTGATGGATGAAGAGACGTTTATAATGTTGCAATGCGAGTTCGAGTGCTTCATTGCCGATTTTCTTTTCTACATCAATAGTTGTGATCGCTTCATGCTCTTCTCCTTTTATGATATCTGGCATAATAAAAACACGGGCACTAAGCAGCACGCAGCCTGACACTAATTTCTCTAACTGTGTAAGACTTGCTTCTAAATTTTCCATACAGACACGTAGTTTTTTTTCAGCTGAATCTGAACTCATTGTCCTGAAACTCCCTGGTAATTTTCCCTGCAAGATGCAATAACCACCATTATTTTATCGCTTCTCTGTAAAGTGACTACGAGGATATAAATTTAATTTCAATATAAGCATATAGTTAAAAGGAATTACCCAATTGTATCTTTAGTTACAACATGCTTGATTATAATAAAAAAACACGCCGGTAGCTAACCAGCGTGATTGTTATCTTACTGATTTAGATCAGGAAATCGTCAATAGTTTTACCGGAGTCCAGTGCCTTTTTAATCACTGCCGGAGTACGGCCCTGACCAGTCCAGGATTTTGTTTCGCCATTTTCGTCAGTATATTGATATTTGGCTGGACGAGGAGCGCGCTTAGAGCGTGATTTAGTTGTGGACGTTTCAGCAGCGGTCAATTCGCTAATATCAATACCATCGTCGATGAGCATTTGACGGTATTTTGTGAGTTTCTCTTCTTTTTCTTTGATTTCAGAAGCAATGGCAGCTTCAGTTTCACGTCTTTCATTAACCACAGCTTCAAATTTTTCGAGCATTTCTTCCAGTTCAGAAAGTGGAAGCTCACGTGCTTGTGCTCGTAATGTTCTAATGTTGTTCAATACTTTTAATGATTCACTCATGGTTAAATTCCGTAATAGGTGGTTGAACACTGTTTTGATAGTTAGTTTGACATCTTATTAGTGAAAGTAAAATGCCTGCTTAAAAACAGTGTATTATAAAAAAAACTTCTCGTCATGTATTCCGATAAACATTTTCTGTTTTTTTAAGCGCAATAAACATATTGTAAGGCAGAAATGAACATGTTTTCAACGATTAAATGGAAGGCTATTTTATCTTAGACAACTAACTCAAACAAAGTCTGTTAAACGAATCATTAATTAGTTCCGCTGAAACATCAAGTTTTGAAAAAAATTGATTCCAAATGTTAACCAAACTTCATAGATATTTACCTTAAGTAAGCACTTATACCCACGCTTATATCTTAGTTACAACATACTAAAACTTTAAAAAAATGTTTCGGACACATGGTGATAATTTAAGCTAGCCTCGGCAGGAAGGGAATGAAGAGTTAAGGTAATTTGTTTTAATGCTACGCCTCAACATCTGACGTAGCAAAAATAAGCTTACAGATGAGTAATAATATCAGCTTCGGGTAAACGGGACTTAGGTAAAGACGCGTTGAAATCATCTTCACTATGGTAACCAAGTGACAGGATTACCACGCTCTTAATGCCTTTATCTCCAAGAGCAAAGGTTTTGTCGACGGAAAGTGTATCAAATCCTTCGATCGGTGTTGCGTCTAATCCTAATACACCAGCGCCTAATAAAGCTGTCCCCAAGGCAAGATAAAGCTGTTTTTCCATCCACGGTACAATATCGTTATAGGTTTTACGATGTAAATCGACAAAAAAGGCACGGCCTTTGGCCTGACCAGCTTTCAGCTCTTCATTGGCAAAACGTCCATCTTTATCTTCCTGATCGAGACGTATTTGCAAATCATCATCACTCATTTCAGTTTTGACACAGAAAATGATAGAGCAGTCAGAATCGGTAATTTTTCCACGGTTAAATTGATAACCTTCTCCAATTGCATCAGCCAGCGTATTTTTAGCCTCTTCACTGCGGACAACAACAAAATGCCACGGTTGTGAGTTGACTGATGAAGGACTTAAACGAACAGCTTCCAGCAATTTTTGCAGAGTTTCGTCTTGGATTTTTCTCGATTTATCATAATGTTTCGTAGTGTAGCGTTTTTGACTAATTTCTGACAGATCCATAAATCCTCACAAAGTCAGGGAAAAGAGGCTGTAATAGTATGGCAGAAGAGAAGGTGAGAGGATCGCAGAATGTGCGGTGCTAAATAGTGAATATTACTTTTGATCTTGTATCAAACACATATGCCAGATTGCAGGACCAAATAATGAAAAAAGCCAGCCACACCTTCTGGAGAGTGTGGCTGGTCATTATTAACGGCCGTATTTCACAGTCAGTTCACTGTAACCAATACTATTAGCATGAAGCATAAATCCAACCAGAGCGCCACTGGACTGAGCATCAAGCGGGAGACTTTCAACCTTCAATGCCCAAACCCGAAACTGGTAACGATGCGGCTTATCGCCTGCAGGTGGGCAAGCACCGCCGAAACCAGCATAACCAAAATCATTACGCCCCTGAACCGCACCAGCAGGTAATGTAGTACTCTGCGCAGCACCAGCACCACTGGCTAACGTCGTGGTATTTACTGGGATATTGACTACAGTCCAGTGCCACCATCCACTGCCTGTCGGGGCATCGGGGTCAAAAGCTGTCACAGCATAACTCTTCGTACCTTCCGGGGCGCCTGTCCATGATAGTTCTGGCGAAACATTTTCTCCCTCGCAGCCAAACCCCTTGAATACTTGCTTATTACTCAACGGATTTTTTGCACTTATTTCGCTGCTTTTAACTGTGAAAGGGGTGTTCAAACTCGTCGCGAAGACCAGACTATTTGCCAGGGTAAAAACAGCCATTACCAGTAAGGGGATTTTTTTTTCATGTAACTCTCCATGCTGTCAGAAAATGGCGATAAGCATCGCCTGATAAAATTTTCTATTAGTAACTTTTCGTAATCGTAAGCGAAAATATTATCCTGCTCACGTGGTGATGAATCCTTCTTATACCATAATAAATCCGTCACCGCCCACACCTGACGCTTATCGTTAAAAACACAGTAGCGCAGGTAAATCAAAAAAAATTATAGTTATAACAGATTGATAAATCATAGAACGGCAGCTATTTTTTACGTTAACTGTTATCAATGCCTTTTTTGTTTCAACGGCCACGTTTCGTTTCAAGGCTGCTGGAAAGTTAAGTGAAAAAACGTCATATTGCAGGTACATTCAGAGACGCGAATAGATTGAATAATTTAACGAAATTTAATTCGGAGAGTAATAAATGACCGAGTATGCAACATTAGCCGCTGGCTGTTTCTGGTGTACCGAGGCGGTATTCAAGCAATTGGCAGGAGTAACATCGGTTGAGAGTGGGTACACCGGAGGCTCAGTACCACATCCAACTTATCAACAAGTGTGCAGTGGCGAAACAGGCCATGCCGAAGCAATTCGCATTGGCTTTGATCCTGAAATTATCAGTTACGGCGTATTACTTGATGTTGCAATGGCCACCCATGATCCGACTCAGTTGAACAGGCAGGGCAATGATATCGGTACACAATACCGTTCTGCGATTTTCCCTCATACACCACTACAAGAAGAAGAAGCACATGCTGCAATTGCCCGCGCGCAGGCAGACAATGAAGCACCGATTGTAACAACTGTCGAAACTGACACTATCTGGTACCCTGCGGAACAGTACCATCAGAACTACTGGGAAGGTGAGGGCCAGCAAAACCGTTACTGTCTCGCGGTGATTCCACCTAAATTGCAAAAGTTGCGTAAACATCTTAGCCAACAAAAGTAACAGTGCTGAATAAAACGCCAGAAGAGGGAGCGCAAACATTGACTGTTTGACGCAGGTTAAGAACTGTTTCACACTGGCAGATAATATACAGGGATCTATCGTCACAGGGAGGGCATCTGGATGGTGACACTGAGCCTGCCAGGCCACCTCGACCTCATTAAACAGATCAATGCCGGGATGGTATATCGGCTCATTGATCGTTTCGGGCCGATTTCCCGTATCGATTTATCAAAAAAGTCGCAACTTGCTCCGGCCAGCATTACTAAAATCGTCAGAGAAATGTTGGATGCACAACTTATCAAAGAGATTGCATTAGACGAAACCTTTAGCCGTGGGCGGCCAGCCATAGGGTTACTCACAGATAACGGTGGCTGGCACTACCTCGCAGTTCAAATGACAGCAGACCAGCTGCGTTTCGCCTTGTGTGACTTCAGTCAATGTTGTATTGCGCAGCAAAGCTGCCCTCTGCCTGTCGATAGACATGCGCCGCTGATGGAGGTGATCATTCAGGCGATGGACGCCTTTTTTATCGCACATCAAAATAAACTGGAACGTTTAACCGCCATTGCATTTACGTTGTCGGGTATTATTGACACAGTCTCAGGTATTGTGCATCACTTGCCATATTATTCTATCGGGAAAATCCCTCTTAAGTCGACATTGGAGAGTCATACAGGCCTGCCTGTGTATATTCAGACAGTGGTTGCAGCGTGGACCCTGGCCGAAGCGCTGTTTGGTGCCGCTCAGGACGAGCAAAATGTTATTCAGATAATGAACGCCGAGAATGTTGATGTCGGCGTCATCACTGGCGGTAAACAACTTCATAGCAGTAATCGATCGTCTCTCGGTCTCGGACATATCCGGGTTGTTGAGTCAGGAGAGGTTTGCTACTGTGGCAATACGGGGTGTCTTGAGACATTTGCAGGAATATCAGGGATCCTTTCACGTACAGAGTTGGCATTAGCCGCAGGGCGCTCATCATTACTGAAATATGAAGTGCTGTCGCCAGAGACATTGTGTCAGGCAGCAAATCAGTGGGATGATCTTGCCTGTGAAATGTTAGCGCAAACGGGAGAGGCCATAGGCTCTCTGGTGAGTATCATGGTGAATTTATTTAATCCGCAAAAAATCCTGATTGGCTCGCCACTGAATCTTGCCTCTTCGTTACTATTTTCAGCGTTGAATGATGCAATAGATAAGAGAACATTACCTTTGTATCATGAAAAAATGCGAATGCTGCTAACCCATTTTCCGCTGCATGATTTAATGATCCCTGCAGCTTTGGTCAAACAGGAGTTGTATAAAGGAGGGCTACTCGTCAGATTACTGCAAGGTTAGCTCATTGCTTTTGTTTTACATCCGCACGGAAACCGTCCCTGGTTGTGCTCTGCTTATTGCGGGTCGGGATTACAACGAGTTACATACTACCGAGACACGATGACGATTTCCCACAGATAGACGTTGATCAGCGTAAAAGATGATTATGCAGAGTATTCTTGCGTGCGAGAAGACAGAGATCAACGATGTAATCTTCATACAATTGAAGCAATCATACAAAAATTGCGCTAACGCAAACTTCACTACTTAAGCTTACTTTACACTGGCGCTTCATGTTAATTTTTTTTATTTAATAATGTCAGAATTGTTACTGGAGTGGCGGCATGCTAAAGCGTCTGTTTGTTACAGGGACGGATACTGAAATCGGCAAGACTATCGTCAGCCGGGCGTTATTACAAAAGCTGGCTGAAGGCAATAAACGCACTATTGGCTATAAGCCAGTCGCGAAAGGCAGTCAGCAAACACCTCAAGGTACGCAAAATCGTGATGCTTTGATTCTTCAGGCATCTTCATCGGTGTCATTTCCTTATGACGCGATTAATCCTGTGACCGTGCTGGATGAAGAGATTAGTACCAGCAACGATGAACGCATTGATTATGCGAAACTCAGCGCCGGATTATCAGAACTCGATCGGCAGGCTGATCATGTTGTTGTAGAAGGGACCGGTGGCTGGCGTAGCCTGATGAATGATTTACGTCCTTTATCTGAATGGGTTGCAGAAGAAAAGCTACCTGTGATCATGGTGGTGGGCATCAAACTTGGCTGTATCAGCCATGCACTACTTACAGCGGAAGCTATCAGACAGGATGGACTCCCTTTATTAGGCTGGGTGGCAAATCGAATTAATCCCGGGCTTGCGCATTATGCTGAAATAATTGACGTTCTGTCAGATAAAATTGAAGCACCACTACTGGGTGAATTACCGTACCTGCCACGCGCAGAAACGCGTGATTTAGCAAGATACCTCGATTTGAGCCAATTATGAGGCAGGCCCTCATTGAAGACAGAGAATTAAAACGGTGAGAATAATATAGCGGCTTTTTCTGAGTTATTAAGTCATCCGGCAGAATTACCTCTACGCCGGATGACCGGACTGAGTCTGAAAAAGACTCAGGGGGATCAGGAAGCAGGGGTTACCTGATCGGCTGCATGACGTTTATAAATTATCTTATGCGAATCATTCTCACAATGACCGACGACTTGCCCACCCGCTTGCTCTGCCTGGTCGTTGGCAACCACCTCAAGCGTGAATGATGTGGCCGGAACGCCGTTGTTGATGATTTTCTGACTGATATCCGCTTTAACCGTATCGCAAGAGGCCTGCGCTGCCAAAGGTGCAGCAACAATAAATGCGGTTAACAAATATTTAAAACCTTTCATTATTCTATTCCTTGCACAATTAAACAGCCATAACTATAGCATACCCTGAACATTAAGGCTGCACAGGTCTTCCGGTGCGTCTGTCAAGACAACGCATGGAGTTCTGTTCCCAATAGGCATTCACATTCAGGCTCTGCTGACAACTGTCCTGGTTATCGTAGGCTCTGTCGACTTTATCGAACTCTTTTTCAGCACGACGGTTAATTTTTTGACGTAATGAACGGGTATCGTCCCACTGCTCTTTAGCCTGGCGAGCCTGCTCATTACTGAGGGCAGTGCTTCCATCCTGAATAATAATACGTTGTGTTGTCTCAGCCTGCGCAGGCTGTCCTGTCAGGAAAACGCCAGCCAGGATTAATACAGAAGCAGAAAGCCCCCGCGGTATTAAACGCCGATGTAATGACTTGTCCATGTAATACTCCTCTGGTTGCCTGGACAGGCTAAACTCTCAGTTAGGCCTTTCTTTAGAAACAGTATATCATCGTTATTCTATTCCTCACTGTTCTGCTTCTTCAATCAGAAAAATATGATCTCTGTAAAAATTCTGTTGCTTTTTTCGGCTACCGCATTAGCAGAAATTATTGGTTGTTATCTGCCCTGGCTCTGTTTGCGAAAGAATGCGTCATATTGGTTACTGTTTCCGGCTACAGTAAGTTTGTTCATTTTCGTGTGGCTATTAACTTTGCATCCCGAAGCCAGTGGGCGTGTTTACGCAGCTTATGGTGGTGTTTATGTGATAACTGCACTGATGTGGTTACGTTGGGTAGATGGCGTCAAACTGAGTTATTTTGATTGGCTGGGGGCGGGAATTACTCTCTGCGGCATGCTGGTTATTGTAGCTGGGTGGGGGAAAAGCGCCTGACTGCGCGGGAGCTTTCCCGCGCCTGTGGAACGCCAACCTTGCTATGCGCGCTTGTCAACTTTAAGCCCGGCAAATGTTTGACACACCGGCATCATCTCCAGTGTATTGATATTGACGTGGGCTGGCAGTGTTGCTACCCAGGTAACTGCCTCTGTGACATCTTCTGCGGTTAAAGGTGTAGTGCCACTATAGACATTGTCGGCGGCACTGTGATCGCCTTTAAAGCGTACAGCTGAAAATTCGGTCCCCCCAACCAGGCCAGGCTCAATATCTGTTACCCGCAATGCTGTACCAAATAAATCGGTACGCAGGTTTAATGAAAACTGTTTTACAAATGCTTTCGTTGCGCCATAAACATTGCCTCCTGCATAAGGCCAGTTACCTGCAGTAGAACCGATATTGATAATATGCCCGCAGTTTCTTTCGACCATCGCAGGCAATAGTGCCCGGGTCATATACACCAGACCTTTATTATTGGTATCAATCATGATTTCCCAGTCATCGGGGTTCGCCTGCTGAGCTGGCTCCATACCTAATGCCAGACCTGCATTATTTACCAGTACATCAATTGACCGCCAGGCTTCAGGTAATGTCTCCAGGGCGCTATTTATGGCATTTTTATCTCTGATATCGAAAGTGAGAGGATAAACAGCATCACCTAACTCATCACATAATGTCTGCAATCGGTCACTGCGTCTGCCTGTGGCGATAACACGATGTCCCATCGCCACGAAACGACGGGTAATGCTTTCGCCAAAACCTGATGTGGCACCGGTTACAACGATAATCATGGTGGTCTCCTTATAGTAGATCTGACGGTGTATGAGTAATGATACAAAAGGATATCATGTCACAATGCGTCTCCTGATGGTCGTTTTTATCTCAGCATTTTACTGATAATCGTAGCACCTGCGCAATTAACTAGTCTGTTGCTAACCATCAGGTTAATACGGATGTTTTGCGTCAATCTGCGCAAGAAGGTATCCTACTGCACGAATTTCCTGGGAAAGAACAAATTACATTGAGGTCGGTATGATTATTAAACCACGTATTCGTGGCTTTATCTGTGTTACTGCACATCCTGAAGGATGCAAAGCGAATGTTGAGCAACAGATTGGCTATGTTCGCCAGCAGGGGAAAATCACCGATGGGCCTAAAAAAGTCCTGGTGATTGGTGCATCGACGGGCTATGGTCTGGCGGCACGTATCTCCGCGGCGTTTGGTTGTGATGCTGCCACCCTCGGCATTTTCTTCGAACGTCCGGGCGAAGAGAATAAGCCAGCAACGGCAGGCTGGTATAACTCTGCTGCTTTTGAAGCTTGTGCGGAAGCGCAAGGTTTATATGCGCGGAGCATTAACGGTGATGCGTACTCTGATGAAGTGAAGCAAAAGACTATTGAGATCATCAAACAAGATCTTGGTCAGGTTGATCTGGTGGTTTACAGTCTTGCTGCACCACGCCGTACTCACCCGAAAACCGGGGAGGTGTTCAACTCCACACTGAAACCAGTCGGGCAGTCTGTCACCATTCGTGGTTTAAATACCGACAAAGAGACTATCAGTGAATCAACCCTCGAACCTGCTACCGCTGAGGAGATTGCAGGCACAGTTGCGGTGATGGGGGGAGAAGACTGGCAGATGTGGATTGACGCACTGCAGGAGGCTGATGTTTTGGCTCCCGGCGCTAAAACAACCGCGTTTACTTATCTCGGTGAAAAAATCACTCACGATATTTACTGGAATGGTTCAATCGGTGAAGCCAAAAAAGATTTGGACAAACGTGTGATCAATTTACGTGAGACTCTCAGTAAAACGGGGGGCGATGCGCGCGTATCAGTACTCAAGGCTGTGGTTACTCAGGCCAGCTCAGCGATTCCTATGATGCCGCTTTATCTCTCATTACTCTTTAAAGTTATGAAAGAGAAAGGGACTCATGAAGGCTGTATCGAGCAGGTTTACGGATTGTTCCGTGACAGCCTCTACAACTCATTGCCGGTTCTTGATAGTGAAGGGCGTTTGCGTGCAGATTACAAAGAGCTGGAGTCGGATGTTCAGAATCAGGTTTTAGCGCTATGGCCTACGGTGACCAACGATAACCTTAATACACTGAGTGACTTTGCTGGTTATAAAAATGAGTTTATGCATCTCTTCGGCTTTGGCTTAGCGGGGGTTGATTATGATGCAGATGTTAATCCTGATGTTAAAATAATCCGCCTGGTGCAAATGTAATCTTTCACCATTTCAGCTGAGTAAGTCTCTGAGACTTATTCAGCTGTTTGATTATTTGAAACTGCTCGTCACCCATTGCCTCACTGTTGATAGTTGCATTCTGCTAAGAAGCCCTTTACCTTGACACCTTGTGATTGATAATGAGAATCACTATCTGATAGTGTTTCGGAGGCAATATGGACAGACAACAGACAACAACTGCTTTGCCCCGGCGAGTGAGGAATCCTCTTCATTTCCGCCTTGCGTCAGTGTCAAATAAAGTTTTGATTGCAAATGCATTCTGGCGCATTGAACTCACTGGTGATGAACTCAAGGGATTCATCTCTGAGGGTTTCGATGACCATATCAGAGTGTTTTTCCCCGAACAGTCCAGCCGTAAAATTACCATCCCGGTAGTCACTGACGAGGGAGTGATATGGCCTGAAGGGCCACGTTCTCCTGCTCGTGACTATACTCCACTTTTTTTCGATAGTGAAAAAGGCCGCCTGACGATTGATTTTTTCCGCCATCCCTATGGTATAGCCAGTCAGTGGGCAGAGAATGCTGCCATTGGTGATCAACTGGTAGTCGGCGGCCCTCGCGGCTCATTATTGGTACCTGAAACGTATCAATCCCAGTTATATTTTTGTGATGAAACTGGCCTGCCTGCGCTGAAACGGCGTCTATCGTCAGGTATTGCAAGCCGTGGGACATTTTACTTGTGGTGTGAACCAGAGCTAGCGAAAAATTACCTTGAGCTGCCTGCCGAAGCAGAGGTGTTCTATTTTTCTCCGCAAAAAATGGATGTCGGACAAATTTCATCATTGTGTAGTGAACTGGAAAAGCGTGCATTATCCGGGGATGATTATTTTGTCTGGATCACCGGAGAAAGTGAGGCAGTTAAAGGGCTGAGTGATTACTTTACCGTAACCCGACAATGCGAAGAGGCACGCATACGGGCAGTGGCCTATTGGCATAAAAAATAACAGTCGCTGGCTTGCGGTTTCGTCACCGGAGAAAACGTCAGCTTTATAGCAAAGCACATGATCTTAGATTTTAGGATTCATTGCTCAGGTGCAATAACTGAATACATAAAGTGCCGCATACACAAGAGGGCAAATGTAATCAGGAGACTGGCACTTTATCATTGAGGAGTCGCGGGGCTGAACCCAGCAGCCTTGTGGCATACAGAGATGTGATAGCGCAGAGTAATAGTAACACAATGTTATTTAAATTATTCTAATGTTTCTGGTAACTGTGCCGGTAAATGCGATCCATATCCCATTTTAGGTGCTGCTATGTCCCTCTTAAAACGCATAAATACATCCTCATTTTTATTGGGAAGCCTGGTGCTTTTGGCACTGTTTCAACTTATTGCCGGAGCGCTTTTTCTAAAAGCGCTTAATTCTGACAACAAAAATTTTGAGACAGCCGCTACATTAAGCACTAAATATACGGCGGTGACCAATGCCTGGTTCGCGCTTAACGCTGCCGGTCTGATAATAACCGCATCTTGATCTGGTTACAGAAAGAGGGGGTACAGAGTGAGCGTATCGGAAGTATGATCGAACATGCGAAGGAGCAACTTACCGCAGCTGACCGCTGGTTTAAAGAGTATCAGTCAGGGCCGATGCTTGACGGCTTCGATCAACATCTCAATCAGAAGTTAGCCGAGAGTTATCAGGCTTATTCAGGCCAATTGACGCAGTTGGTCGGTATTGCTGCACAACGCGATATGGCAGGGCTGTTTGGCCTAAACGTTGCGCCTGCTCACCAACGCATGGAGCAGGATTACAATGCATGGCGTGCGGAAGTGAATACCTTAGCCAGGTTATCCTCGGTGAAAAGCAAACAAGCCTACAGCAATATGCAATGGTTGCTTGGTGGGATCTTACTGCTGTTGATCTGCTTCATTTTACTGTGCTGGAAAGTGCTCAGTAAGGTACTGATTCAGCCACTCAATCTGGCGCTTAAGCATATCAAAACCATCGAGAGTGGTGATTTAACCCAACGGGTTGTATTTGATACCCGTGCGCGTAATGAAATGGCTCAGCTGCTTTCAGGATTATCTGGTATGCAGCAATCACTCGCGACAACAGTCGGTAATGTGCGTAGTGGTACCGACATCATTGCCGCTGGTGTTAGCGAAATTGCATCAGGTAACGACGACCTTTCATCACGCACTGAGCAACAGGCTTCCTCACTTGAGGAGACAGCAGCAAGCATGGAGCAGATCACTGCCACTGTGAAGAAAAATGCTGATAACTCTCATGAGGCGGCACGTCTTGCACTGTCGGCGGCTGAAAATGCCGAGAAAGGTGGAACTATTGTTGATGGCGTTATCAAGAGTATCTTTGGCCTTGAAAAGAGTTCGAGGAAAATTTCTTAAATCACCGGTGTGATTGAAAGTATCGCTTTCCAGACCAATATTCTGGCGCTGAATGCGGCGGTTGAAGCAGCCAAAGCAGGGGAGCATGGGCGTGGCTTTGCAGTGGTAGCCGGTGAAGTACGCAATCTGGCTCAGCGCAGTGCTGTGGCTGCAAAAGATATCAATACACTGATTGCTGAATCGTCAGCACGGGTGGAAAATGGCTCGAAACTTGCCAGTCAGGCCGAAGATTCGATGCATGAAATCCTGATTTCAATCAAGCAAGTGCGCGACATCATGGAAGAAATTTCTACCGCTTCCGATGAGCAATCTCACGGTATTGATCAGGTAGAAGTAGCGGTACAGGAACTCGACCGAGTGACTCAACAAAATGCGGCGCTTGTAGAGCAATCCTCAGCCGCTGCAAAATCGCTTGAGGAGCAAGCCACCCGTTTACAGCAGACAGTCTCTGTCTTTCGAATTACTTCTCAGCAAATTGCACCAACAATTCCGGTTTCAGCTCCGGCAAAACGCCAGTTGGCGGTGAAACCAGTGACGGATGATGCTAAAAACTGGGAAACATTCTAAGCAAACTGCTTAATGTGGCCTTATCTGGCCACATTAAGCGTTCACACTACAGCGTTCCGGTTCCACCATCAGCACACCAAACCTGACCTGATGCATAACTGCACTCAGCGGAAGCCAGTGTTACGTATAGAGGTGCAATTTCAGCAGGTTGGCCAGGACGTCCAAGTGGTGAGCTGGCGCCAAATTGTTGTACGCTTTCCTCCGGTTGTCCACCACTGGATTGCAGCGGTGTCCAGTATGGACCCGGTGCGACAGCATTAACGCGAATTCCCCTTTCTCCTAACTGTTTAGCCAGCGCTTTAGTGAATATTACATTACAGGCTTTAGTTTGAGCGTAGTCCAGAAGAATAGCGCTTGGCGCGTAAGCCTGTACCGATGAAGTATTAATAATCACAGCCCCAGCAGGAAGGTGAGGAAGAGCGGCTTTTGTGATCCAGAAAGGGGCGTACACATTGGTCTTAAACGTCGCATCAAAAGCTTCCGTGCTGAGTGTTGCAATACTTTCATTAAATTGCTGACGACCCGCATTGTTAACCAAAATGTCCAGCCCCCCTAGCGCTGCCACTGCATCCGCAACCAGTTGCTGACAAAATGATTCTGAACGGATATCGCCGGGGAGCGCAATGGCTTTACGTCCCTCTGCTTCAATCAGTGCGATCACTTCTGCTGCATCTGACTCCTCTTCAGCGAGGTAACTGATCGCGACATCTGCACCTTCACGGGCATAAGCGATAGCAACAGCCCGACCGATGCCTGAATCTCCCCCCGTAACAAGTGCTTTACGGCCAATCAATTTACCAGCACCACGGTAGCTCTTTTCGCCATGATCTGGCAGTGGATCCATTTTGCTGGCTAAACCCGGTGCGTTTTGTGGCTGCTCAGGGAAAGGTGGGAAAGGATAATGATTAATTAATGGGGAATTTTTAGCATCGTGGCTCATACAAAAGACCTCTGTCGGTGAAATGTATGATCAAGTCTGGCATAAAACAGATTAATGTCACGTCAACAAAGAATGAAATAAAAAAATAACAATATGGATAAAATCAGTTTTTTCTACTATTGGGAGTGACACCTGCTCATCGGTGAAAGAGGTGTCACCCGGTAGATCAAATAGGCTGATTACTGCGTTGAAAGACGAAATGAGGAGACCATCCGACTCAGATGATTGACCTGTTCTTCAAGTGATGAAGCCGCTGCAGCAGATTGTTGTACTAGCGCTGAGTTTTGTTGTGTGACGCTGTCCATCTCAGTAACCGCCTGCTCAATCTGACCAATACCTCTACTTTGTTCTTCTGATGCTGTTGCTATGTGATCCATCAGCACATTAACCCGACTGACAGAAGTGATGATAGTCTGAATAACTTCACCGGTATGTGTGACCTGTTGAGTGCCTGATTTTATATTAGCGACCGATTCACTGATGAGCCCTTCAATCTCTTTCGCTGCTACTGCACTGCGCTGAGCCAGTAATCTTACTTCACCTGCTACCACCGCAAACCCCCGTCCCTGTTCGCCTGCACGGGCAGCTTCAACGGCCGCATTCAGCGCCAGAATATTGGTCTGGAAAGCGATACTATTGATTACCCCGATAATATCTTCAATTTTCTTTGAACTACGATTGATCTGAGCCATAGTATCATTGACTTCACGGGAGATTGTTTCGCCAGATTGTGCGCTTGTCACCGCTGCGCTGGTTAACCGGCTGGCTTCTAACACGTTATCTGTATTCTGTTTTACCGTTGCACCTAACTGCTCCATACTTGCGGCTGTCTCCGTCAGTGCAGAGGCTTGTTCTTCAGTGCGTGAGGCAAGATCTGTGTTTCCTGCCGCAATTTCTTGTGCGGCAGTATAGACCGAGTCACAGGACTGACGTACCTGACGGATAATATGCGTCAGTGCGGTGCGCATCTGTTCCATTGCCCGCATTAATGACTGAATTTCATTTTTCGATTTACCTGTAACAGGAACTGGGTTATCCAGAACCCCTTCAGAAATTTCCCGACAATGTACTTCTGCACGGGCAATAGGATTCAGGACAAGGCGTTTCAATAACACCATTACTGCAATAATGACGGCAAGAAACAGAATTGCAAAACTGATAATCAGTATCAGTCCAAATGTGAAATGCTGGCTTGCTTCATTATTAAGCTCTCGCGCATAGCGCTCATGTAAATCGAGCACCTGATCGAGAACCTTTTCATATTGAGCGTCAAGTTTAATCACGACAGCAATCTGCTGATTAAATCCTGGACGATCGTTCGCCTGAGCAGCAGTAATTAAAGGTCGTAATCCCTGATCACGATAAGCCTGATAGGCCTGAATATACTTTGCTTCCAGTTCTGCCTCGCCTGCAATTCGTGGTGCCTGGCGATAGGCTTCGAATGCCGCATCAGCCTTTTTCATCACCGTGAATACCCCATCGAGCGTTGGCCTGGAGGACAACGTAATGCTGCCATCCATCTCTTTCATATATTCCATCGCACGTACGCGGAGAGTTCGGCTGTGGTTGATAGGGTCGATGATGGAGAGAACGACGCGGATCTCTTTATTGACATCATTTAACGAACCATTACTGCGTGTTAACAACCAAATATTAACAAGAGTACTGGTGACAAAGAGAACAAACAGCAAGCAAAGCGCAAGTAAAGAAGATCGTTTCAGTGACATTGTCGTGATCCTGATAGGGACTGTTCAACACAATATCGGCACTGCGAAAACAGGATTTAGTTGTGACAGATGAAATAGTTAAATTAAACTTATTGCTTATTTGTCCATTAACTCATTGTTATCTAATGTGTTTGCAGATGGATTTGATTCTTTTTTTAGTAAAATTTGCTGTTATTTGGCATTAAACAACACAAGAAAATATTTCTATCGTTAAAATAGCGATTAATACCGTTTTTGAATGAGTGCAGACCTCGATTGCCCTTTTTATTTAAATTTTATTTACCAGGGTAACAAATTAGCAAGAGTGTATGCAGACTCGGGAAGATAATACCCAGTACCGACAGAGAGTTACGTATAAAATCCATGCCCGGAAACAGCACTAACAGGACCCACCAATAGCTCTTACTTTCAAGTTGCTGGGAATAAACAGTGCAAGAGTGCACGGATTGACTGGGTTCACGAGGGCTTATCTGCTTCCGGGAAGGGCAAGGTAAACGCGTCAAAAAGCAGCTTATTTTAGTCGGTTAATTTAAATCATGTCGTAGGAAATAATAACTGTACATATTGTTAACTTTTGTATAGCTTATCTTTAAATTTAATGCGGCGACATGCCTCATCACATTAAGGGGATAGATCATGCGTCACGATACACTCAAGCCACAAACTGAACAGGACATTGCTCACTATTTTCTTATGAGCGCAGGGGGAATTCCCTCTCAGCAGGATACGTTAGGTCAAATTGTTATCGAAATATTAAGTTCTGGTCATTGTGTCAATCGTAAAGCAATTTGTTCCAAGCTACTAACGCGTTTGGAGCTCTCTGAAAATGCAGCAATGGAAAAGCATTATTATCAACTGATAGGTATGTTGTTTGGACGCGAATCTGTATAAATATCCCGGCATAATCCCCCTGATGCCCTGAGGGAACAAGGGCGTCTGTACGATTGATATTTTACCATCTGGCAATCTCTTCATCTGATAACAACGTTAGTCGCTATTTATTACCCTGTCTGTGAAATCGGCTGAAACTGAATCAGGCATACTGCATTGATATCCAGCATCACTTCACTTATCCATTGTTTTGTAATCTCTTCATCCCTTAGCGTCAGGGTAGGCTGTGAGCGCTGTCGTATATACTCCATTGTCTCTTCATCACGATCAAAACAGGTTGGATGTAACGTATATTGGTGATAGAGCGCGCCATTTTTTTGATCGAATAACCATGTTTTTATCCGCCATAATCCAGCGGAAGGTAAATCGACATGCAGGCTGAAATATTTTTTAAATTCTTCAACCAGCATCGGCGCGGTAAGCAATGTCGGATTGATCGTTACGGGGTTATACAGTAACAGTGACCATCTTCCTTGTGATTGCGTTGCACTCCAGCCCGGGCCCTGGGCGAACAAAATGCCACGGTGACGTTTTTCTAACAGCAAGATGTGAAATATCGGTCGCAGTGTCTCTGTGCTGAAAAACAGCGACAGGCTGTTATTTTCAATGTGTTTTCCGCCATTCACTTCATGTTGCACCGCCGAATTCAGCCATAATCCCAGCATGGTGATTTCTGCAGGAAAATTGAGCAACATCTCCATCAGCAGTGCGCCGCGAAAAAAAGCGCCGTTCAGCGATAAAGTATTTCCGGTTAAACTGCTCCACTACTGCAGGAAAAGGGGGCGTGAAATACCGGCAGCTTTCAAATCCTGCATACAGCACTGTAACTGATGATGAACGATGTCACGGTTGTCCCCCGGTGTATATTCAGGCGAAACTGAGGAAGAGTGTTGATCATTGGGTGCAATTGCAATGGCGATAAAGTCCGCTTGCTGGAAAAGTGCCGCAGTCTCATGCAGTAAGTATTTGGCAGTATTTTGATAGCGTAAGCCAATTTTGCAATCAGGTAGCATCTGACGCAACTGCTCCACAATTGCACGACAATGCCTTTCTGGGTCCGTGCGTTGATCATGCTTTGGCTGTCAGTATTGTAGTGGTCAACTAATTTTGGCCACACGACCTGACTGTTCGTGGAACAGCCGCTCTGATTCATTTGGCGTTAAGCCACCGTTATACCAGTGGGGCCGGATGGCACTGTAATAGCCCGTGATGTAGCTGATTATCGCGCTCTGAGCCTCGTTGAAGCTGTTATAGCCCTTCGTCGGCACCCATTCGGTCTTCAGGCTCCGGAAGAACCGCTCCATCGGGGCATTATCCCAGCAGTTACCCCGGCGACTCATGCTCTGCTTTATCCGACAGCGCCACAGAGGCTGCCGGTACTGACGGCTGGTATAGTGGCTGCCCTGATCGCTGTGGAACATCACGCCTGTTGGCTTACCCCGAAGCTCCCAGGCCATCTGCAATGCTTTGACCGTGAGGGCCGAGTCCGGCGACGTCGATATCGCCCAGCCCACAGGTTTGCGGGCGAACAGATCCAGCACTGCTGCCAGATAAGCCCAGCATTTTCCCGTCCAGATATACGTCACATCGCCGCACCAGACCTGATCCGGCGCGGTAACCGCGAACTGCCGGTCGAGATGGTTCGGTATTTCAATGTGTTCGTTCCCGCCGCGTTTGAATTTATGCGCCGGGACCTGGCAACTGGCGATATCCAGCTCTTTCATCAGCTTACCGGCCAGCCATCGCCCGAGTCTGACGCCCTTAGCGCTGACCATCGTGGCGATACTTCTCGCGCCAGCAGAGCCACCACTGGCGTTCCAGACTTCACTGACGAGACTCTGTTTAACGGCACGCTCGGCGTCAGAATCCCTGCCATTTTTACGAATGTAGCGATAACTGCTTCGGTGAACACCGAACAGCCGGCACAATGGCGCTACCGGGTAGTGCGCCCTCAGACTGTCTATTATCGTGAACTGTTCAGGGAGTCCGACATCAAGAGCGCGGTAGCCTTTTTTAGGATTTCATTCTCCATTTCAAGGCGTTGTATCCGTTTTCTCATTTCCCTGAGTTCAGTCTGCTCAGGCGTCAGAGGCAGCCCCGGGGGCGTTTTCCCTGGCGCTCGATACGTAACGATTTTACCCGGCGGTTGATGGCGGAGAGGCTGACGTTCATCGCCTTAGCCGCCTCGCCGTGAGTGTAGTTCTGATCCAGGACCAGTTTTGCCGCTTCGACTTTAAATTCAGCAGTAAATGCTTTGCTCATTGGTTCACCTATAAGATGTTGAGGTGAGCGTATCACCTCTGCTCAGGTGGCCAAATTCAGTGTGCCACTACAGTTTATTGCTGACTCGTAGCAGCAGGTGGAGTAGCAGCGGATGGAGTTTCAGCAGTAGCCGCATGGGGCGTCGACGATTCAGCCACAGGTGTTGCAGAGGATAAATTATCACTAACTGCTGTGTTATCACTAACTGTTGTATTTTCAGGTGGTTGCACGGTAATTGACGGTGGTTTTACCGGCAGAACAGTGACTGAGGGCAGTGAGGCTTCCGGAGAAACAGCGTTGTCAGGAGAGGTTGCTGTTGGCGATTGATTATGAGTATCCCCTGTGGCTACCGGTGTTGTGGTTTCTGCTGCAGGATCCTGTGTTGTCCCACGGTCACTAAACGCAGGTTTATTCAGTCTTATCGAATACTCGACCTGACGGATTGTCTGTTTTTGCGTTGTTACCGTTAAAGGAGGTATTGTCACTCGGCCATAGCCGAGCAGTGTCTCAACATAACCACCCACAATGTGTTTTCCAGCCGGCAGATGAAGGGTGGTATGTTCGCCGCGTTTAAGTAAGCCAGCATCATAGCCATCTACTGTGACTCTAATGGATGAACCATCATCTGCACGAGTAATAATATGCGTGATAGTCAGCGGTGAGTTCCCGGCAAAAAACTCTGCTTCAGGCGGCTTCTGTTGTTGTCCGGTACAGCCCGTCAGCAGTAATATTCCCGCGAGCAACGCCGGGTAAAAACAGTTCATGAAAATCAGACCCTTTACATTTCGAACCGCTATTTTAACGGGATCCCTGCCCGACAAACAGAGGTGACCACCAGGTTTTCTCTGATTTTTTTTATATTAATAATAAAAAGTATATTGAAGCTCATATTCCATTTTGCTATATCTCATCTCCCCTAAATCCTTTGTGGATGAAATGACTCCTTTTATTATCAGAATAAGATGCAGGTAAGGGATGATGCATGGAAATCAACCGGTAACGTACTGGATAACATGGTAAATGAACAACAGATGATAGTTTTGAATAATGTTTCAAAAGTTTTTTCTTCTGCATCAGGCGATGTCATTGCCGTTGATAAGGTCAATTTGCAAGTCGCTAAAGGTGAGATCTACGGCATCATCGGTTACAGCGGAGCAGGCAAAAGTACGCTGATTAGATTATTCAACGGGCTGGAGAAACCGAGCGAAGGCGAGGTGATTGTCGATGGCCAGGATATCGCCAAAGCGAAAGGCGAAGCGTTACGTCAGGCCAGGCTTAAAATCAGCATGGTTTTCCAGCATTTTAATCTTCTCTGGTCGCGCACAGTCAGTCAAAATATTGCTTTTTCACTGCAAATTGCCGGCATTCCTCGTGAGAAAATTGCAAAACGCGTTGCTGAGTTAGTACATCTGGTTGGATTAACTGGCAGAGAGGATGCATATCCCGCACAGTTGAGTGGCGGACAAAAACAGCGGGTTGGTATTGCCCGGGCTCTGGCGAATAAACCTGAGGTACTATTATGTGATGAAGCTACCTCGGCGCTGGATCCGCAAACCACGGAGGCGATTCTTGATCTTCTGCTGGAAATTAACCAAAAGCTGAATCTGACAATTGTGCTGATCACTCATGAAATGAATGTGGTGCGTAAAATTTGTCACCGGGTTGCCGTCATGGAGTCAGGGAAAATTGTTGAAGAGGGGGATGTCTTAGCGGTATTTACCCACCCGCAACAACCGATTACACGTCAGTTCGTCAAACAAACACAGGCATATTCCACGGAAATCACCCCGTTTAATCCTGATTTCGTTGATCCTGATGCGGGAGCAGTACTAAAACTGACGTTTATTGGCCTGCCTACCGGACAACCCGTGGTGGGAGAGCTGACATTAAAATATGGTGTGCCATTTAATATACTGCATGGAAAAATGACCCAGACTACACATGGAAATTTTGGTGAATTATGGCTGCAGGTGGCGGCCGATGAACAGCAGTTAACCGCGATTCTCGCAGAGCTGCAGCAGCATCAGATCAACACGGAGGTGGTGACAAATGCCTGAGTCACTCTTTCCGCATCTGAAACTCGACAGATTATGGGATGCAACCTGTGAAACATTTTATATGACCAGTGTTGCCGGCATCGCCACCTTTCTGTTTGGTATCGCGATTGGATTAATTTTGTTTCTTACCGCGCGAGGCGGTCTGTTACAGAATCGGGCGGTTTATTCGGTGATGTCCTTGCTGGTGAATATCTTCCGATCCATCCCGTTTATCATTTTGATTGTACTGTTGAACCCCGTTTACCAAAGTACTGATCGGTACCATTCTCGGGGCGAATGCGGCGCTACCTGCGTTAATCGTTGGTGCTGCACCGTTTTATGCACGCCTGGTTGAGATAGCGCTACGTGAAGTGGATAAAGGTGTGATTGAAGCCAGCCGTTCAATGGGGGCTCGCTGGCACACGCTGATTTTTTCAGTGCTGCTGGCAGAGTCATCACCTGCGCTGGTTTCCGGTATGACGGTAACATTGATCGCACTGGTGAGCTACAGCGCCATGGCGGGGGTTATCGGTGCAGGAGGATTGGGAAACCTGGCCTTTCTGGAGGGGTTCCAGCGAAATCACAGTGATGTGACCTTGATTGCCACACTGACCATTCTGGCGCTGGTGTTTGTTATTCAATTTATTGGCGACAGACTCACTCGCCGGCTGGATAAACGTTAACTAACAGGAAATAACAATGAATAAAACTGTCAAATTATTGGTCGCCGCGACCCTGGGCGCGATGAGTCTCGGTGCGTGGGCTAATACTCTGAAGGTCGGCGCTTCGAATGTCCCGCATGCTGAGATCCTTGAGCAGGCCAAACCCCTGTTAGCCAAACAAGGTATCGAGCTGGAAATTCAGCCTTTTAGGATTACATCCTGCCTAACACCGCACTGGCCAGCCGTGAAATTGATGCCAACTATTTCCAGCACATTCCCTATCTGGACAGCGTGATCAAAGATCATGCCGGAGATAAAAGCTATGACTTTGTCAGCGCAGGGGCGATCCACATTGAACCTATTGGTATTTACTCGAAAAAATATAAATCACTGAAAGAGTTGCCTCAGAAGGGTAAGGTGATTATGCGTGATGCGGTGGCAGAAGAGGGGCGTATTCTGAGTATTTTTGAACAACAGGGCGTGATTAAACTGCGTCCAGGAGTGAAAAAAGTTGACGCACGTATCAGCGACATCGTCGATAACCCTAAGCAACTTAAATTCCTGCCGAATGTTGAAGGGGCATTGTTACCGCAGATGTATAACAATGACGAAGGTGACGCTGTGGTGATTAATGCCAACTATGCAATTGATGCGGGTCTTGATCCGATTAAAGACCCGATTGCGGTGGAGAGTGGCGAAAATAATCCGTATGCCAATATCATTACTGTGCATCGTGGCGATGATAATAAACCTGATATTGTTGCCTTGGTTAATGTGCTGCATTCGCCCGAGATACATCAGTGGATTCTGAAAAAGTATAAAGGTGCCGTGATCCCGGTAAGTCAGTAAGTGATTTATTGTCCCGCAGGTCACTCTGCGGGACAGACTGCCTCAAATGGTCACCAAATTTCTTACCCCTTCGGCCTCCATCATCCTGCCGTCACCACGCTGTATTATCTCACCGCGCGACATGACCAAATAGCGATCGGCTAACTCTGCAGCGAAATCGTAGAATTGCTCCACCAGTAAAATCGCCATGTCACCACGCTGTGCCAGTTGGCGAATAACCATACCAACCTCTTTGATAACTGAAGGTTGTATTCCCTCGGTAGGCTCATCCAGAATCAGCAACGCAGGTTGACACGCCAGTGCACGGCCAATAGCAAGTTGCTGCTGTTGCCCACCCGAGAGATCCCCTCCGCGACGCTGACGCATCCCATACAGCACGGGAAACAGCGCATAAATCTCCTCAGGTACTCGCTGGGCTTGCCGGGAAGGGAACCGGGCCAGCCCCATCAGAAGATTCTCTTCCACGGTTAAGCGGGGAAAGATATCCCGCCCCTGAGGGACATAGGCGATGCCTCCTGCCACTCGCTGATGGGGACGCCATTGTGTAATCGATTTTTCCTGCCACACCACCTCGCCACTGCGTACCGGAATCAGCCCCATCAGACAACGTAACAGGGTGGTTTTACCCACACCGTTGCGTCCTAACAGGCAGGTTATTTCACCTTGTTGCACATCAAAACTGACACCACGCAGAATATGACTGCCGCCGTAGTACTGCTGTAACTCTTTAACCGTTAGCATGTTATCGCCCCAGATAGACTTCAATGACCTGTTCATTTGCCTGAACATCACACAAAGCGCCCTCTGCGAGGCGCTGCCCCTGGTGAAGCACGATCACCCGATCGGCAATCGTTTCGACAAAACCCATATCATGCTCTACAACCATCAAGGCATGACGACCAGCCAGCTCACGGAATAACTCGGCGGTATAAGCCGTTTCCGCATCGGTCATACCGGCTACCGGTTCATCAAGCAGCAACAGATAGGGGTCCTGAATCAGCAACATGCCGATTTCCAGAAACTGTTTTTGTCCATGCGAAAGCAAGCCTGCACAGCGTGAACGCTCAGTATCCAGTCGTAATAAGGTGATAATTTCGTCTATGCGATCCTGTTGTGCACTGTTCAGTCGTGCACGCAAACAGTGCCATACCGATTTGTTGGTTTTCAGCGCTACTTCGAGATTTTCACTGACCGTCAGGGCTTCAAAAACAGTCGGCTTCTGAAATTTACGTCCGATACCCTGACGGGCGATCTCCACGGGTGAGAGCACGGTAAGATCATGAGATTGATCGTAAACTACCTCGCCGTTATCCGGACGTGTTTTACCGGTAATCACATCCATCAATGTGGTTTTTCCCGCCCCGTTAGGACCAATCACGCAGAGTAACTCTCCGACCCCGATATCGAGCGTTAAATCGGTCAGAGCGCGAAAACCATCAAAACTGACATTAACCTTCTGCATCGAGAGGATGGGATCCGGCTGAGCACGGTAACGGTCCTGACGCTGTGGTTGAGTATACAGTGCCTCACTCATGTTTATTCCTTCTCAGTAAACCAATGACGCCACGTGGCAGAAACAGGGTGACGGCGATAAACATGACACCGAGAAACAGTAGCCAGTACTCAGGAAAAGCCACGGTAAACCAGCTTTTGGCACCGTTGACAATCACTGCACCAAGCACCGGACCAATTAGGGTTCCACGCCCACCAAGCGCGACCCAGATAGCCGCTTCGATTGAATTGGTCGGTGACGTCTCCCCGGGGTTGATGATCCCCACCTGTGGCACATAAAGCGCTCCGGCCAGGGCACACAACACCGCAGAGATCACCCAAATAAACAGCTTGAATCCACGTGGATCATAGCCGCAAAACATCAGGCGATTTTCTGCATCGCGCACCGCCGTGAGTACCCGGCCAAATTTGCTGCGGGCGAGGAAAAAACCGATACCCAGGGTACAAAACAACAAGATAACGGTGGCCATGAAGAGTGCAATGCGAGTGCCAGTAGCGGTAACAGAATAGCCCAGCAAAGTGGTAAAACCGGTAAAGCCATTATTCCCGCCAAAGCCTGTTTCATTGCGGAAAAACAGTAGCATCATGGCGTAGGTCATCGCCTGAGTGATAATAGAAAAATAAACCCCTTTGATTCTTGAACGGAAAGCAAACCAGCCAAAGATACCCGCCAGCAGACCGGGAACAGCAACAATCAAAAATAGTGCCCAGGGGAAGAACTCTGTCCACTGCCAGAACCAGGGGAGCTCCTGCCAGGATAAAAACGACATGAAAGCAGGTAAACTGTCGCCGGAAGCCTGACGCATCAGATACATGCCCATAGCATATCCCCCCAGGGCAAAAAACAGGCCATGTCCCAGAGAGAGCATACCGGCGTAACCCCAGACAAGATCAAGTGCAATTGCCACAATCGCGTAACAGAGAATTTTTCCCATCAGCGTCAGGGTATAGGTGGACACGGCCAGAGGGTGCGTTGCAGGCAATAATGCCAGCAGTGGCAGGGTCAGCAGCAGCAAAGCCAGAACAACAACTGTTCCCCTGAACAGGCGGGGAGAACGTTGTGACAAGGTAAGAGAAAGTGGTTGTTTCATCAGTCTGTCACCCTTCCTTTAGCAGCAAACAACCCTTGAGGACGTTTCTGAATAAACAAAATAATCAGCACCAGAATCAAAATCTTCCCAAGCACAGCGCCCATCTCGGGCTCGAGGATTTTGTTAAGCATACCGAGGCTGAAAGCCGCGACAACAGTGCCGGCTAACTGACCTACGCCACCGACCACGACCACTAAGAAAGAGTCGATGATGTAGCCTTGTCCGAGTTCCGGTCCCACATTACCCAACTGTGAGAGCGCCACGCCACCCAGACCGGCCAGGCCAGAACCCAAACCAAATGCCAGCATATCTACCCGTCCGGTAGGAACACCACAACAGTCAGCCATAGCGCGATTCTGTGTCACTGCACGCACCTGCAACCCTAACCGGGTGCGGTTTAACACTAACCAGGTCATCATCAGAACCAGAAACACAAACAGGATCACCGCCAGACGATTCCACGGCAGGATGAGGTTAGGCAGTACCTGTAACCCCCCTGATAGCCAGCCAGGATTTGCCACTTCAAGATTTTGTGTACCAAATACCAGCCTGACCAGCTGGATCAGCATTAAGCTTATCCCCCAGGTCGCCAGGAGTGTCTCCAGCGGGCGGCCATAGAGATGACGGATAATCGTCCGCTCAAGCAGCATGCCCATCCCGGACGTCACCAGAAAGGCTGCGGGCAATGCCAGCAGTGGGTAAATGGCCAGCCACTCAGGTGCAAAACGTTGTAATGCCACCTGTACCAGCCAGGTGGTATAAGCACCAAGCATCAGCATTTCACCATGCGCCATGTTAATGACCCCCAACAGACCATAGGTGATCGCCAGTCCCAGGGCGGCTAACAACAATACTGAACCAAGAGAAAGACCGGTAAAAGCCTGACCCAGCCAGTTACCCCACATCAGACGGCGTTCAACCTTATCTAAACTTTCACGCGCCATCTGACGAACAGCAGCATCAGGTTCATATTGCACTTGCGTCAGACGAGACAACGTCGCCTGGATCTCAGGATCGCTGCTGTCCCCGAGCCGCTGGGCGGCCTGCAATCTCACCAGCGCATCAGGCGCACTGATCTGCCGTACGGCAATGGCCTGGTGCAAAACAGCCTGAACCGCGGGAGCCGTTTCAACCGTAAGACGTTGCTCTAGCAGCACCAGCTGAGCATTATCACTTTCACGCTGTAACACGCTGGCTGCCCTCAGGCGTGTATTTTCATCCGGGCTGACCAGTTGATGCGCAGCCAGCGCGCTGGCTACCAGGGTTCTGAGCCGGTTATTCATGAAGATTTTTTTCGGGGTGCCGACGGGAGGCATTGGTCCCTCCAGAGGCGTGAATTGATTGTGCTCAGTACGAAAAGGTCGCCGGGCATCATCGACAACCAGCGTTTCAGTTTGCAGGGCTTCCAGCAGTGGTAACCGTACCGGGTCGGGGGCGGTCGCCCACTGTTGTAACAGCTGGGCCTGTTCCTGCCGATTGGCCTGGGTAAACTCCTCTGCCGGGCCAGCCTGGACCAGAAAAGGGTACAGTAACATCAGCCCGAGCAACCGGATGAGACTGTGGCGAAATGTTTGCATGCCTGTTACCTTTTGACGGGATGCCCCGTAAGAGAGAGGCAGACACCTTTGTGTCTGCCTGCATTATTGATTACTGATTCGATTTAACAGGGGTTTCTGGTTTTTTATCATTACCCGCAATATAAGGACTCCATGGTTGCGCACGTACCGGTTTATCGGTTTGCCAAACCACGTTAAATTGACTGTTAGGTTCAATCTCACCAATCATCACAGGTTTATGCAGATGGTGGTTGGTTTTGTCCATGGTCAGGGTGTAGCCATCCGGTGCGGCAAAGGTTTGCCCGGCCATCGCTGCGCGAACTTTATCAACGTCTGTGGTGCCCGCTTTCTCCACTGCTTGTGCCCACATATGAATACCTACATAAGTGGCTTCCATCGGGTCGTTGGTGACAACAGTACTGGCGTTAGGTAAATTGCGGGCTTTAGCGTAGGCTTTGTAGTCGGCGACAAATTTAGCGTTGGTGGGGTTATCCAGTGACTCGAAATAGTTCCAGGCAGCAAGATGACCAACCAATGGTTTGGTGTCGATACCGCGTAGCTCTTCTTCACCAACCGAAAACGCGATAACCGGAACATCTGTCGCTTTGATACCCTGGTTAGCCAGTTCTTTATAGAAAGGCACATTTGAGTCACCATTGATCGTTGAAATCACCGCATTTTTACCCCCGGCGGAGAACTTTTTGATATCCGCTACAATAGTCTGGTAATCGCTGTAGCCAAAGGGGGTGTAGACTTCGGTGATATCTTTGTCAGCGACACCTTTACTATGCAAAAACGCCCGCAGGATCTTATTGGTGGTTCGCGGGTAGACATAGTCGGTGCCAAGCAGGAAGAAACGTTTCGCGCTGCCACCGTCTTCGCTCATCAAATATTCCACCGCCGGGATTGCCTGCTGATTGGGCGCCGCACCAGTGTAAAAGACATTAGGTGACATCTCTTCACCCTCGTACTGTACCGGATAGAACAGCAGCCCGTTCAATTCTTCAAATACCGGCAATACAGATTTACGAGAGACTGAAGTCCAGCAGCCGAACACCACAGCCACTTTATCCTGGCTGAGTAACTGGCGGGCTTTTTCGGCAAACAATGGCCAGTTTGATGCAGGATCAACCACCACAGGTTCTAGTTTTTTACCCAGCACACCGCCTTTGGCATTGATCTGATCGATGGTCATCAGCGCGACATCTTTCAGTGGTGTTTCAGAAATCGCCATGGTGCCGGAAAGTGAACTCATGATACCGACTTTAATCGTCTCTGCTGCCTGAACGCTCCAGGCCAGGCCCATTGTTGCTACCGTGACAGAGAGTGCACAGGCTTTAAGAAAGTGACGTCTTTTCATTACAACCTCTTTATTGTGTAAGTTCACCGCAGTCGGTATGTCCGGGTGAGGGGTATCTGACCTCAGTCGTTCTGTGGTCTGGCTTGCTACAACATATGCAGCGTAATTTTTCTGACTTCCGCTTTACTCTGCAGGATATGGTCGGTCAGGATCTGTTGTGCCTCCGCGGTTTGTTGATGAATGATGGCCTGCAGAATCTGCTGATGCTCACGATAGGTGGCAGCAATACGGTCTTCACGGGTAAAATCGAGATGCCGGATAATGCGTATTTTTTCTGTGATCTCGCGGTGAACCCTGGTCATTTCAGGATTTCCCGCAGAAGAGAGCAGGGCGATATGAAACTGTTCATCCTGTTGTGATACCGTCGAACTGTCATCAAGCAGTGGCGAATCAAGCCAGAAGTGAATCAATGGTGCCAGAGCCTGCTGGCAGTCACTGGTAGTACGTTGGCAGAGGCGTAGCACCGCTTCGCGTTCTAACACAATACGAAAATCGTACAGCGCCTCGTAGTAATTGAAATCAAATGGTCTGACTTGCCAGCCGCTGCGCGAATGTACCTGTACATAATTTTCATGTTCCAGCCAGAACAGCGCCTGACGTACCGGTGTACGACTGGCGGCCATGCGTTCAGCAATTTCGTTCTCACTGAAGTTGTCACCAGGCATCAGTCGGAAAGCAAAAATATCATCTTTAAGTGCCTGGTAAATACGCTGAGCCAGCCCCTGAGGGCGGGACGTCGAGTCAGAAAAACGAAATGCAGACATGGCCTTCTCCTGTTAATCGAGCCACACAAGGGTATCGCCGGGATTGACGGTACGTCCTGGCTGACAGTGGATACGTCTTATCACACCATCTTGTGTAGCATGGATTACCAGCTCGGTTTTCATCGCTTCAATAATCACCAGCGGCTGACCTGCGATAACCTGTTCGTCAGCACTGACCAACACCTTCCAGACACTGCCACTCATATCGGCCACCACTGCCAGCGCATCCTCTTCCTCTTCTGCACCCGCGTTAAGAAACGAGGTATCACAGACCTCTTCCTTAACACTCTCTTGCTGCCAGCGCGTTACTTCTTCGCTGAAAGCCAACTTCTGCTGCTGGCGGAACTCACTGATAGTCGTACGATGGCTATCGAGGAAATCGAGATGTGCTGCAAAATCGAACTCACTCTCTTCAATGGTGATAGTGGCGCGACCTTCACGAAAATCATCGCGCAGCTGATTCAGCTCTGTTTCGCTTACCGGGTAAAAACGCACCTGGTCGAAGAAATGCAATAACCAGGGCTCACCGGCGGCAAATACGCTATTTTTAAGAAACTTATTCCAGATAGGCAGGGTACGACCGACTAACTGATAGCCGCCAGGTGAATCCATGCCATAAATGCACATATACATTCCACCAATGCCTACCGTGCCCTCAGCCGTAAAGGTACGCGCCGGGTTATATTTTGAACTCAACAGGCGATGACGGGGATCAAGGGGAACAGCGCAGGGAGCACCCAGGTAAACATCACCCAGGCCAAGAACCAGATAACTGGCGGCAAACAAGGTATCACGTACTTCGTCACGACCAGCGAGGCCATTGATACGCTGAATAAAATCGACATTATTAGGTAACCAGGGCGCCTCATGACGCACGGTGTCACGATAACGAGCGACGGCATCCAGTGTGGCACTGTCTTCAAAAGCCATTGGCAAATGGACAATCCGTGAGGGTACTTTCATGGTGCTGACATCACCCATCATCGCTTCCTGGGCCAGCAGTACCTCCACCAGTGCGTGCTGAGAGATAAGCAGACTGTCATAGCGCACTTGCAGAGAACGCACACCAGGTGCCAGCTCTTTGATGCCGGGATGGGCTATTTGCTTAAGGCGATGCATCATCAGATGCACCCGTAAACGCAGCGCGAGATCGAGTACATTGTCGCCATACTCAATCAAAATATAGTTATCACCGGCCTGACGATAAACGCGCGTCGGCGTGGTTGCGGTGGCCGCTTCAGCTGCCAGTACGGTTGCCGGTAGCCCGTTCTGTACCTTCAGTGAAACAGGCGCAAAGGTGTATCGCTCCGGTGGGAGCAGAGTTTCAAGCATTTCGAGCTGACGTTTTTCCAGCGCCACGGCATCATCAATTGTTATCGGGAAAAAGCGCAAACGATCACCGGGTTTTACCTGACCAATCTTCCACAACTCTGCTTTTGCAATGGTGACCGGACAAACAAATCCACCGAGACTTGGTCCGTCACGTGTGAGGATAACCGGGAAGTCGCCTGTGAAGTTGATAGCCCCAATTGCATATTCGCAATCATGCACATTCGACGGATGCAGCCCGGCTTCACCACCATCCGCACGCGTCCACTCCGGTTTGGAGCCCGTCAGGCGGACACCGAGGCGGTTGGAGTTGTAATGCACCTGCCATTCGCTGGCAAAAAAGGTGTCGATCGCCTCTTCAGTGAAAAAATCGGGGGCGCCATGAGGCCCGTACAGTACCCCTATCTCCCAGCAGTCACTATAGGAGGGGATCAATGCATCGGGTAATCCCTGCGGAGCGGTGACCGGCGCAGGAGTGGTGCAGGCGGCAAGTTCAGGCTGGGAAACAGACAGAAAATCGGCAACGCGCAAGGTACGTCCGGCGTGTCCGCCAAACTGACCGAGAGCGAAGGTGGAGCGACTGCCGAGATAGCAGGGCACATCAATACCATTGCGCACCGCAAGGTAGCTACGGCAACCATTCAGCGTGCGCCCCATAGCCAGCGTTTGTCCTGCTTTTATCTCTGTCGGTTGCCAGAGTGGTATCGCCTCATCATCAAGTATTGGCTGGCAATCCGCACCGGTTATTGCGATGCAGGCATCGCAATGGAACAGCAAGGTTGGTCCTTGCAGAGTAAATTCCAGCCCGGCGGCAGAATCATCATTACCGACGATACGGTTGCCGAGACGAAAAGCGAAGTCATCCATGGGGCCGGAGGGGGGAACGCCAATATCCCAGTAGCCGACACGTCCCGGATAATCCTGCACACTGCTTAATGTACCGGGCTGAAGTACTTCAATTACCGAACCACGGGGCGTCAGGTCGTCGAGTAACCGAGTCCAGACATCGCCTTGCTGAAAATTCGGTGTAGCAATAATCTGGCGTAAATACTCAAGGTTAGTGGTGATCCCCTGCAATCGGGTTGCATCGAGTGCCGCCTGCAGTTTGCTTATCGCCTCACTACGTGTCTGCGCATGGACGATCAGTTTGGCAATCATCGGGTCATAATAGGCCGACACTTCACTACCCGTAATCACACCACTGTCAACCCGAACGCCTTCGGGAAAACTCACCTCAGTTAACACTCCCGGGCTTGGCTGAAATTGCTTCAGCGGATTTTCAGCATACAGCCTCACTTCAATTGCTGCACCACGGGGTGGCTGTTGTAAACGTTGCCAGTCAAGTGGCGCGTCGGCAGCGATAAGTAACATACACTCGACCAGATCTAACCCGGTAACTGCTTCAGTCACCGGATGCTCTACCTGTAACCGGGTATTGACTTCGAGAAAATAGAACGCATCCTGGGACGCATCATAGATATATTCTACGGTCCCGGCACTGCGATAGTTCACCAGCTTACCCAGTGCGACAGCAGAAGCGAGTAACGCTTCCCGCGTGGCGGCAGGCAGGTCCGGAGCCGGTGTCTCCTCAACCACTTTTTGATTACGGCGTTGCAGTGAACAATCGCGTTCACCCAGAGCGATCACCTGGCCTTTACCATCCCCGAGAATTTGTACTTCAACATGGCGCGCACAATCGATACAGCGTTCAACGAACACACCGGCATCACTGAAGAACTGGTCACCCAGACGGCGTACACTTTCCCAACTTTCGCGTAACGCCAGTTCATCAGCACAACGCATCAGCCCGATACCTCCGCCACCGGCGGTGCTTTTAAGCATTACCGGATAACCGATAGTGGCCGCAGCCTCGATCGCTTCTTCCAGCGAATTGAGCAGCGCCGTACCTGGAGTCATCGGCACGCCCGCTTCAGCCGCCAGTTCCCTGGCACGATGTTTCAGACCGAAATCCCCGAGTTGCTGTACGGTCGGACCGACAAAAATCAGGCCAGCTGCTTCACAGGCTGCGGCAAAAGCGAGGCTTTCGGATAAAAACCCATAGCCAGGCCAGATAGCTTCGGCCCCGCTCTCCTGGGCTGCGGCAATCACTTTATCAATGCACAGGTAGCTTTCACTCGCTTTATCCCCGCCCAGAGGAAGAGCAATATCTGCTTCTCTGACATGCTCGGCATTTTTATCTGCATCAGAATAAATAGCGACACTGGTGATACCCAGACGTCGCAGTGTGCGGATCGCCCGGCAGGCAATTTCGCCACGATTGGCAATTAACACGGTATTAAACATTGCTTTTCTCCTCACCAGAAAGCCAGTTACGCCAACCTTTCCAGGCAGTGATATTTTCAGCATCCGTTAAACCATCAGGTTCACAGATAAACCCTTTCACCCACTCACCACTCTTCAGTTCAACGTTACCGATGCCGAGTGGCGCGGGAATTTCCGCGACGAATTCACCAAAACGCGCCAGCGGGATATCCCATAGTTCCAGCGCGATCGTGTCACCTGAATTTTCACGCACCAGCCCCGGCTTCGCCGGTTGAGTATTCGCCAGCGCATAAAGCCCGTAACAAGGGGCGGTGGTGGTGGCACCAACAAAACGAGCTTCGCGTGTGGTCAGTTGGTGGTTGAGCGGCATTCCTTGCAGATGCGCTCCGACGACGGCCACCCGCACATGATGTGGAGACGGTGGCAGGGCAGAGGGAAGTGCATCGCTGAACGAAGAGGTGGCACCTGCTGCTAATTGCATATGTGATTGCCAGCGACAACCGAATTCAGCCAATGCCCGGTCGTGCCAGGCAGGCGCTATCAGCGTAATACCAGCGGGTAAACCGTCGTCGCGGAAAGGGGCAGGTAGTGCCAGTGCCGCGAGATCAGCGAGGTTGGTGAAGTTGGTGTACGTACCAAACTGGCTGTTATAACCAATGGGGTCTTCATTCATCTCTTCCAGAGTGTGAATGGTGGGTGATGTGGGTACCAGAAGCGCATCGACACAGGCCAGGGTGCGGGCTATTTCCCGGCTCAGTTGAGCACGCAGATACTCTGCCTGATAAGCCTCCACCGCGCTAAAGCGTTTGCCACTGGCGATAATTCCACAGACAGTGGGATCCATCAATTGCGGCTCATCAAGTATCGCGCCGACGGCAGCCGTGCGCTCTGCCACCCATGTTCCCTGATAGAGCTGTTCGGCAAGTTCCCGGAAAGGCGAAAAGTCAACGGGTTGAAGTGTCACGCCAAGGGCTTCCAGTTGTTCACAGGCTGCAAGCCAGGCACTTTCAGCGGCTGCGTCACCAAAAAAAGTCAGCTTGTCAGGAATCGCAAAACAGGGTTTATCGCGAAACGTTGCCGGTGCGGTGGCCGGGTGATGCCGGGAATAAGCATCGCTGCTATCGTAGCCACCGGCAAGATTTGCAACGCGAAATGCATCGGTAACGTTAAGAGCAAAAACAGAAATGGTGTCATTGAGGCGACAGGCTGGTACCACGCCCTGTGCTGACAGCCACCCTTTGGTAGGCTTGAGGCCGACGATATTATTAAACCCGGCGGGCACTCTGCCGCTACCGGCGGTATCGGTGCCGAGTGCAAAGGGAACCCATCCCCTGGCGGTGACTGATGCAGAACCAGAACTGGACCCGCCACTGACATACGCTGTATTGAAAGTATTAACCACGGCACCGTAAGGCGAACGGGTACCTACCAGGCCTGTGGCGAATTGATCAAGATTAGTTTTACCAATAACTATCGCTCCTGCCTCTCTGAGTCTGGCGACGGCGGTGGCATCCTCTTGTGCTGTGTACATGAATGCCGGGCAGGCAGCCGTGGTCGGCCAGCCCGCAACATCGATATTGTCTTTGACGGCAAACGGGATGCCAAAGAGCGGCAGAGAGTCTGGCGCCGCAAGATAGCGCGGCAATAGCCGGGCTATCTCTTCCTCTAATTGTTTATTGGTGGCCAGTGTGATCCAGGCCGGGTCATCAACTGACAACACAGCCAGATGGTGCTGCAGGAGAGTCAGTGCCTGGTGTGGATCTGTATGAATGCGTTGCTGCCAGGCTGCCAGAGAGTAACCGTACTGTGCTGTCATTCCGTGAAATTCCGCGTGGTATACAAGATGGAATTTATCTAGCAAGCATTGTGCCAAACTGAATTTTGTCTTTAGCTAACGAAAAGGAGATAAGGGATATGAACGGTGTTTTCAGGCAGGATGCGATTACGCTGTGTCAGAAAAGGTATACATCGATCGTGATCGGGTTAACTGATGCACTGACTTTGTACAAAGAGTGCGTGCAGTTGGTGCAGAAAGGTGTTGCTGAGGAAAAACGACCAGTGTGGCGAAAAAACGTAACATCACTATTTTCAGCCCAAAACCCGACTCTTTTCATAGCCCTCATAACTGTTGTAGTAAACCGGATAAAACATGACTTATCGCGGGGATCTGTGCTGAAATCCGGAGCTATACATCCAGATGCATCGCTAATTATTACAAAAGAGGGTAAACAATAATGAAGGGATTTTTATTTTTAGGACTCTTGTTTTCCAGTCTGAGTATTGCGGGACTTCCTACAGATTTTTGGCGGTTGCGATATGATGATCGAGGGATTCCATTAGTAGATGTGCAGATTGCAAGTAGACTTCACACGTTAATGCTAGATACTGGCAGCGGGGAAGGTATACATCTTTATAAACCCAATTTGGACCAACTCATTTCTGATCCATACCTGAAAGCTGTCCGGCAAGTTCCCCGCCGGTTGATCGATGTATCTGGGGGAGAAAATGAGGTATCTTCATGGAAAATCGAGAGATTACTTATTTCCAATATCGCTTTTCATGACGTTGAAGCTGTGATTTTTAAGCCATGGGGTTTCAGCATGGGCGGCGAACAACCTGTAAATGAAGTTCTGGGTCTCGGGATTTTTCATGGTCGTCGGGTGATGATTGACTTTAAAAATGACCGGCTGTCAGTGTTGAAAAATTTGCCTTCTGACATCAGTAATTGGTCTGCCTATCCAGTAAACAAAACAGCATCTGGATTACGGGTCACTGTATCAGTCGGAGGAGTACCTTTGCATTTAATTGTTGATACTGGCGCAAGCCACTCCCTTTTGTTCCACAATAGATTGCCAGCTGGTACCCTTTTTTCTGGCTGTCGAACGCTTGAGTCTGAAGCATCGAACTTAGATTGCAGGGTGACCAAATTCACAATGGCAGATAACAAAGGGAGGCTCAGGACTGATTTGGCTATTGTAACCAATGGGATAACACCCCAGGAATTAGATTTTGATGGGCTGCTTGGGATGGGTTTTATGCGGGGCCATCAAGTGATAATCGATATGCCTGAAAACATGCTGTATATCGATCGTTAATCAAATGAGAAAAGAGTACTCAGTTTTTTTCAGGCCCGATTCTGAAAACGAGTCTTTTTAGAAATAGTCGATAGAAACAGAAGGGTTTTCCTGAGATCCTTTCTTTAATGCGTAATCTCTCGCTCAGTAAACAAATCACCGTTACCAACGGTGGTTTGTTTATCAGAAGGTATTGAATCCGGGCAATAGCACTGATGCTAATGCCTGCTTTAATACGCGCGAGCACAGTGGGTTGTTGTTCTCGATTGAGCGAATCAGAACGCCTGAATTGCTTTCCTGGTGCTTTTGTTATCGCAATACCTGAGTGTGTGCGTTCAAGTAACAGATCCCGCTTAAATCACGCGCCTGCTGAAATAACCTGCATGGTCATTCTCCAGACTGCTATGCTCAGCAGACAGCAATCTGTAAACAAAAAGCGTAATGCAGGATATTTTCCGCTTTTCATGCCCGCTATTTAGCCATTTCCGCATCACCATCCAGCAACTCCCTCCATAGCAGCTACTGGCGATCAACGACAGAATAGTTAACAGTGACTGAGGAGGGATGCCATGCTTGAACAATTGAAACAACAAGTGCTTGAGGCTAATCTTGCACTTCCTGAACATCATTTAGTGGTGTTCACCTGGGGTAATGTGAGTGCCCGGGATGCGGGAAGTGGCTTGATGGTTATTAAACCATCAGGTATGAGCTACAGCACGATGACAGCAGAGGACATGGTGGTTGTGGACATTAAAAGCGGTGCCATTGTCGAGGGGCATCGACGCCCCTCCTCGGACACCGCTACCCACAGAGCCCTTTACCTTGGCTGGCCGGAGGTAAACAGTATTGTTCATACCCATTCACGGCATGCGACGATATGGGCTCAGGCAGGAAAGGCATTACCTGCACTGGGTACCACACAGGCTGATGATTTTTATGGCACGATACCCTGTACCCGTCAAATGTTACCTGAAGAGATAGAGCAGGAATATGAATGGAACACCGGACAGGTAATTATCGAAACTTTCCTGCGGCACGGTCTCAACCCATTACACATTCCCGGTATACTGGTGGCCTCCCATGGTCCTTTCTGCTGGGGAAACAGCGCGACAGAAGCAGTACATCATGCAGTTGTATTGGAGGAAGTGGCTTATATGGGGCTATTCACTCGTCAACTCTCACCGACAATCGACGCCATGCAACAGCCGCTACTTGATTGCCACTATCTGCGTAAACACGGTGTTCATGCCTGGTATGGACAAAAATAGCGTGGGTAACCCGCGGAGAAGACGCTTAACGTCAGAGGATGACGCTAAGCGTTGTTACTAAAAATTACGCAGCGGGACGGGCAACGATACTACGTTTTTCCATGCGGACTTCAGCGATGGTCACTTCAGTCTGATCTCCTACCTTATAGACCACCTCACCTTCAATCTGCACAGCGCCATTCTCATGGCTACACACCAGCTCATCACGCACAGCATGAATGAAAGGTGCAGGAATAAAGGCCACAGCACCGTTATCAGTCAGACGGACTCGCATACCACCACGGGAAATATCAATGATTTCTGCCGGGAAGCGTTTCTCTGAACCCGCGGCAGGCTGTAAAAAACGTGCGTACAGCCAGTCACCGATATCGCGTTCGGCCATTCGGTTCAGACGACGACGCTCACCCATCACTTCGGTGATCGAAGTAGCCGGAGCTTGAGGCGCTTCATTTTTTATTATCGCTTTCAGCAAACGATGATTAACCATGTCGCCATATTTACGGATAGGGGAGGTCCAGGTTGCATAAGCCTCTAAGCCTAATCCGAAATGCGGCCCCGGCTGAGTAGTGATTTCCGCATAGGACTGGAAGCGGCGAATACGGCTGTCGAGGAAACCGCTCGGTTGTGCATCCAGTTCACGCCGTAATGCACAGAAACCTGGCAGTGTGGTGAGTGCGGCTACATCGACAGTGATACCATGCGGGGCGAGTGCACTTGCGGCTTGCTCGGCGCCGGTACTGTCAAAGCCCTGGTGCACGTTAAAAATACCGAAGCCAAGTTTATCACGCAGCACCTGAGCGGCACAGATATTGGCCGTGATCATCGCCTCTTCAACGATACGATTAGCGATACGTCGATATTCCGCAACAATATCCAGGACTTCGCCTTTCTCTCCGAGAACAAAACGGAAATCAGGGCGGTCTTTAAATACCAGAGCATGTGTTTCGCGCCAGCTTGCTCGTGCCTGACAGAACGCATAAAGCTGCTGGATTTGCCCGGCAATAGCGTCATTCTCAGGCTGCCATTGACCACTGTTTTCCAGCCAGTCGGAGACCTCGTCATACACCAGCTTAGCTTTCGATTCTATCCAGGCGGAAAAAAAGCTCATCTCAGGGCTGAGATTACCCTCTGCATCAATGGCCACCCTACAGGCGAGCACCGGGCGTCGCTGATGAGGTACCAAAGAGCAGGTATCATCGGATAACTGACGCGGCAGCATAGGAATATTGAAACCCGGCAGATAATTGGTAAATGCACGCTGCGCGGCGAGGGTATCGAGAGGGGTATCTGCAGCAATATAGGCCGTCGGGTCAGCAATGGCGACGGTCAGTATCCAGCCACCCTCTGCAGCAGACTCGATATAGAGCGCATCATCCATATCTTCGGTACTGGCACTGTCGATGGTGACAAAATCCAGCGCTGTCAGATCACTGCGGGTCAATTGTTCATCCAGCATCTCGCTGGCGCTGCCTTGTGGCGCTTCACGTTCCAGATTGTGACGTGACAACGTCACCCACCAGGGAGCAAGCGGATCATCACCCGCGGTAATGTAGTGGGTGAGTTCTGCGTAAAAACCTCTGTCGCCTTTTAAAGGATGACGACGCATCTCTGCAACAGCCCAGTCGCCCTGCCGGAAGTCATGTGACACGCCTCGTTCAGGCCTGCAGGGGATTGCGTCTTTTAGCAGTGGGTGGTCAGGAATAATCGATAACCGGTCATCTTTTTTTTGTACCCGGCCGACGAAACGGCTAAGGAAGGGTTCAATCAGTTTTTCGGGATCGGCGACTTCACGATCTTTATCGGTCTGAATTACCGCCACGATACGATCACCGTGCATTACTTTCTTCATGAATGGCGGCGGAATGAAATAGCTTTTTTGTGCATCGACTTCCAGAAAGCCAAAACCTTTCTCGGTACCTTTGACAACGCCTTCTGCTCGTGGCGTCTGGGAGTGTAGTTTCTCTTTGAGCTGCGCAAGCAGCGGGTTATCCTGGAACATAATCTCGTCTGTTTTTTGGCAAAAAGCGGCTGACAGTTTTACGCGATTAGCCGCACTGCGGCAAGTAAAAAGCCATTTCCGGACTGTTTTTGCCGGGCAATTAACCACTCTCTGACAGGCTTAAGCCAGATGATGTGGTTTGAGTCAGCATAAAGAGTTATCGCCAGTCAGTTTACTGACAGATAGCCGGGATGTGCCAGGTTCAGTGAAAACTTGACCCGGCGAGATGCAGTTACGCTTACTGCCATACAATCTGGCCAATGTTGTATGTGCCTCGCAAGATAACGTCTTCAGAAAGCCTCAATATGGATCACTTTTGCAACCAGCCTGATCAAGCTAATTAAGCCTGTAGGCATCACTCTCTTTTCAGATGCCGGACGGTTTTCTCCAGGCATCTGCTGTCAGCGCCTCACCAAAATGACTTTCGATCAGTCTGCGAGTCAGATCGTGCAGTGGCGCGGCAAGGACATCAGCGGTACTGCCTCGTTCAAGTACCTCCCCCTGATGCATAACCAGTACTTTATCACTGATATGTTTCATCATTCCCAGATGCTGAGTCACGTAGATATACGCTATACCTTGATTCTCCTGCAATTCCAGCATCAGGTTAATCAATTGCGATCGCATTGACATATCCAGTGACGCCAGGGCCTCATCAGCAATAATTACTTTAGGCTGCAGAATTAATGCTCTTGCCAGACCCACACGTTGTTTCTGCCCTGGCGCCAGCATATGAGGATAGTAACCAGCATGATCACGCAATAGCCCTACCTGGCGCAGTGTTTCAATAATACGGGTTTCACGCTCACGGGCATCCAGGTCAGTATTTAGTCGCAGGGGTAAATCAAGTATCTGACTGATGCGCTGTCGGGGATTAAGTGAGGTTGAGGGATCCTGAAAAATCATTCTGATACGTTGGCTGCGATAACCGTAATCACCAAATTCCAACGGGTGATCATCAATGATGATATCGCCTGAACTGGGCGGAATCATGCCACTTAACATTCTTGCCAGCGTTGATTTACCTGAGCCATTCTCACCGATGATCGCCAGCGTCTGCTTTTCACGCAAAGTAAAACTGACACTTTTCACTGCATCAACGTGTTGCCGACGGAACAATCCGGTACGATAGCGGAAGGTACGTGTCAGGTTGCGCACTTCGAGTAGAGTAGAGGTCATGAGCTACTTTCACTGTTAAGTGGGAAATGGCAGGCATAAAGATGATGTTTGCTGCCGGATAAAAATGGTGTATTGATACATTCCCGTTGTGCATAAGGGCAACGGGGACCAAGCCGGCACCCGACAGGAAGATGCTCAAGAGAGGGAATTGCGCCGGGTAGGGTATTTAAACGGCTTTTGTGTGGCAGTGAACGACCAAAGTCAGGAATTGCCCGGATCAGTGCCTGGGTATAGGGATGATGAGGAAAAGTAATCAGCTCTTCACTCGGTGCACTCTCAACGGTTTGTCCGCAATACATCACATTGATCCGTTCCGCCCACTGGGCCAGCATCTGCAAGTCATGGCTGATAAGTAAAATGGTGGTGTTATTATTCTGATTAAGCCGGGATAATAAGCGAAAAATCTGCGCCTGGGTCGTGGCTTCCATCGCATTAGTAGGTTCATCAGCAATCAGTAACCTGGGCTGATTTGCCAGCGCGATGGCAATCATCACTTTTTGACATTCACCATCTGTCAATTCATAAGGATAACTGCGCAAAATATCCTGATGATCTTTAATACCCGCCCGATGCAGTAATTCAATCGCCCGACGATGCCGCCAGCGAAAGCGTTGGTACCAGCGGCCGCGCCATGTCCATCCGGGAATGGCCTGTTTTAATTGTTTACCTATACTTGCTGAAGGATCAAGACAGGATTGTGGCTCCTGAAAAATCATTGAAACATGGTGGCCGACGACCTGACGCCTCTGCCTTGGGCTCAGGCGCAAAAGATCAATATCATCGAAACGCATGCGGTCGGCAGTGATACGCCAGTTCTCTTTCGTCACACCACAAATCGCTTTCGCGATAAGGCTTTTACCTGACCCGGATTCGCCCACCAGACCACGGATTTCACCTTCATTCAGCGTCATACTCACCCGGTCAACGGCTTTGACCGGGCCTTCAGAGGTCATAAATTCTATTGTCAGATTACGAATATCTAATAACGGCATTTAATCCACCCCGGAGATGATGGCACGACGAATACCATCACCGAGAAGATTGATGATCAAAACACTCAACATGATCGCGGCTCCTGGTAGCATTACAGTCCATGGGGCAACATAAATTAATTCCAGAGAATCGCCCAGCATTGCTCCCCACTCAGGCGAGGGGAGTTGTGCACCCAGGTCAAGAAACCCCAGCGCGGCAATGTCCAGAATCGCGATTGACAATGCCCGGGTGAATTCGCTGACCAGCGCCGGTAAGATGTTTGGCAGAATTGCATGGCGAATGATATTGATCGGTGTCACGCCATCAAGACGTACGGCAATAATATAATCTTTTTCCAGCTCATCATACACCGCGCTGTAAATGGCTCTCACCAGACGAGGTAAAACCGCAAGAAACACTGCCAGAAGTGCGTGCTCCAGAGAGGGGCCGAGAAACGCAACGACGATAATAGCCAACAGTAATGAAGGAATAGAGAGTAAGGTGTCCAGTACGTGGTTTAAAAACGCGGAGCGCAATCCATGCGTCAGTGAAGCCGAAATACCTATCACCAGTGCCAGTAAGACCGAAAAAAAAGTGACCACTAAGGCCGAGCCGACAGTTGAAGCCGCACCACTCAACAAGCGACTGAGCATATCTCGACCCAGGTCATCAGTACCAAGGAAAAAAGAGACATCGCCATAGCGTGACCAGGAGGGGGGTAGCAGCTGGTAACCCAAAAACTGCTGACCGATATTGTAAGGTGAAAGCAGTGCACCAATCAACGTAATCGTAATCAGCGCAATAAAGGCGTAAAAACCTACCATTGCAGTGGTATCACGGTAGAAACGTTGCCATGTATAACGTAGTGGAGAAGGCAACCGTTTTTCGTCATAGATATTATCGGCGGGCATACCACTCCTTATGCTTCAATGGGGTTGTCATGGCACCTAAAATATCAGCAAGTACATTAACGCTAATCACCAGCGTACCAACCAGCATTACTCCTGCGGAGATAGCGGCGTAATCCTGCTGACGAATAGCGTCAATCAGCCAGCGGCCAAGTCCTGGCCAACTGAATACTACTTCGGTGATCATTGCCAGTGTAAGCATAGTGGAAAATTGTAACCCAAGACGGGGAATCACCGGAGGAAGTGCATTGTGCAGAATATGCCGCCGAATGATCGTGAAGCGAGATAATCCTCGTGTAGCAGCAGCTTTGATATAACTTTGCTCGATCACTTCACGTGTACTGGCCCTCAGTAAACGAATCACTTCTGTCATTGGTGCCACGGCCAACGTAGCTACAGGCAGAATAAGGTGTTTCAGCGCGCTGATCAGCATCTCGTCGCGCCACGGTGAATTACTTAACCATGCATCAAGTAAAGAAAAACCAGTAAAAGTATCGACCGGATAGAGTAAATTGAAACGTCCGGAGACAGGTAACCATCCGAGATGCAGCGAGAAAAACAGCGTCAGAAGCAATGCCAACCAGAACACCGGCAAAGAGAAACCAATCAGGGAAAAACTGGTGATCAGTTTATCCTGCCACTTGTTGCCGCTCACACCAGCAATAATACCGAGCGGGATACCTAACAGCATGGCCAGAGAAAAAGCTATCAGACAAAGCTCCAGTGTTGCGGGAACTACCTGGCGTAGCTGCTGAACAATCGGCTCACCATTGATTGATGATACTCCTATATCAAGAGTAATCAGCCCTTTGTACCAGAATCGTGTCGCATCAAATAACCCTACTCCTTGCAATGGAGCATGTGGGGTAAAATAGACCAGACTAAAACTGATAACACTGAGCAGCAGTAGGGTTGTCAGCCAGAGCACCAGCCGACGTAATGTGTAGATCACCATGATGATTGACCTTCCGTGCCGTCACGATGCACCCCGGCAAACGAGGCACTACCGAAAGGGCTGAGAATCAGGCCCTGAATATCAGAACGAAACGCCTGTAGTCGCAACGAATAAGCCAGCGGCAATAGAGGTAAACTTTTTGCCAGTTGTTGCTGTGCCTGATGATAATAATGAATGCGTTGTGATAGCTGTTGTGCTCCCAGCGCATTAAACAGTAGTTGATCGAAGTTAGGATCACACCAGTGCGCATAATTGGTTTGCGAACCGATGGCGGCACAACTGAGTAAGGGACGGAAAAAACTATCGGGATCATTACTGTCAGTGGACCATCCACTCAGCGTTAAATCGTGTGTCATACCCATCAGACGACTCTCCTGAAAGCGGCCTTCAACAGCAACGATCGAAACTGTTACACCAATTTGTGCCAGGTCAGCCTGAATAAGTTCCGCCGTTTTCAGTGGGCTGGGGTTCCATGACTGAGAGGCAGAAGGAACCCACAACGACAGTTCTAAATTTTCTATTCCCAGCTGTTTGAGCATTTGCTTCGCTTTTTCAGGATCGTAAGCCGTTATACGCGAAGTCGGGTCATAAGCCCATGAGACCCTGGGAAGTATCGAGGCGGCAGTTTCCGCGGTACCGTAATAGACTGACTCCATAAGACGTTCGTTATTGATAGCATAGGAGAGTGCCTGTCTCACCTCTTCGCGATCCAGCGGTGGCTTGCGGGTATTAAACGCCAGATAAGCAATATTCATCCCAGGACGCAGGGTAAGGTGCAGACGTTGATCGTTACGTAACAGTGATAACTGACTGGCTGAGGGATAAGCCAGAACGTCACACTCGCCGGTTAATAACTTCGATAAACGGCCGGTTCCTCCCGCCCCCATGTCCACTACCACTTGTGACATGCTCGGTATACCTTTCCAGTAGTTTTCGTTACGTAATAAACGAAGGTACTGTCCGGTCTGATAGCTGCTCAAAGCAAAAGGTCCGGTACCCACAGGCTGGCGATCAAGCTCCTGACGCCGATCTTTTACCGACAATTGAGCAGCATACTCCGCCGACAGCACCGGGGCATAATGGGTGGCTAAATGCCAAAGGAACGAAGCATCCGGTTTTTTCAGCACAAACTCGACAGTATCAGGGCTAATCTTGCGAACCTGTTGCACGGTATCTGCGAATTGCAAACTATCAAAATAGGGGTAGTTGCCACCATTGATCTGGTGCCATTCGGAGGTGCGATCAAAGATACGTTGAAAGCTAAATACCACATCATCAGCATTCAGCGTCCGGGTAGGGGTGAACCACGGAGTATGCTGGAATGTAACCCCTTTACGCAGATGGAAACGGAATCGGCTGCCATTGTCCAACTCCTCCCAGCTCTCCGCCAGTTCGGGAATCAAACGATATGTGTAGGGATCAACATCAAGTAAGCGATCATATAATTGAGCCGCGAGAGTATCGACAATCACGCCACCGCTTGCCAGTTGCGGATTAAATGTCGTGACGGAACCATTTACGCAATAAATAAATCCGCTCTGACGAATATCACGCGGCATTTCTGCATGCAGGTGAAGAGAGAACATCGTCAGCAGAAAAAAAATAGAGTGGAGCACTGGGCGCATGACATTATCTGAAAATAAATAGCGGGCTGAGAAGCTAAGTTTACTCCACTACTGACGGACACCCAATGCCTGTTTATCATAAAGTGGACATCTTATCGCCATTAATCGGCTATAAACCGAACTTTCAGGTCAGAAACTTACAGAATAGGCATAGTGTTATTATGGTAATGAGAAATATTCTCAACAAAATACTTTACAAGCAAAGGTGAGAATGATTACTATTCATCTCGCGGTTCAACGGTGGCTCTATTGATGAACTGCATGACATTGCTCACATTGCTTCCAGTATTTTTTGCCCGCCGCGAGCGGGCTTTTTTTTGTCCTGGGGTTAACCGAATACTGTCAGCGCATTATATTTGTGCATCAGTAAAATAGCGGGTCAACGTGCGACATATTTGCCGATCAGACTGAATTATGTTAGAACGGATTATATATTAATTTTATTAATAGTAATTTTTGACAATATATTTCCCGTTATTTTCTTGTCTACGCCAGATGATGACAACCAGGAAAAATGGAGATGATGTGTGAGTTCACTGCCTCTGAGCCCAACGAGAAAGCAAGTATTAAAATTCATTTTTGAGTCTTCGCGTTATGGTAACCTGGGTACATTTATCGGTGCCGGGTTCTCAAAAGCGGTGTTGAATCACAGAAAAAAAATAGCATTATCCTGGGGGGAGTTACTTGAAAAGGCGGCGGAAAAGCTGTCGGTCAATTATGATAGTTTTCCTAAGGTTGGTTATGGTTTTCCAGAACTTGCATCATTAATTTGTCGTAAGTATGCTGACAGTTCGGGTAAAAGTTATGATGATTCATTGTTGCAGCTTAAAGTTGAGATTGCAGCATTGACCAGTTGGTATCCCGATCAGGAGTGCCGAGATGAATATGCCAGTTATCTGGAAACGCTCTCGCCCGCATGGATTATCACAACCAATTATGATCTGATCATAGAAAGCCTGCTGTTGGGCAAATCCATCCCACTGGAGCCCAAAGACCCTTTATCTTCGCCTTCCTCTGTCATCCCTGTTTACCACCTGCATGGTGTGCGAACTAATCCTGAATCAATCATTATCGCTCAGGAAGATTACATCTCGCTGTTCCGTCCCAATGAGTACCGACAAATTAAACTGGCACTGACCATTAAAGAGTCTGTCACACTGTTATTAGGCTATGGTCTCGGCGATGTGAATGTGCTTACCGCGCTTGACTGGTCAAAAAATGTGTTTACTCATGCCAGAGAAAATTATCCCAATGATATTATCCAGGTGATAAAAAGTGATTCACCTGGTGACAAACCTTATCGTGATGCACATGGGGTTATTATTATCGAAACCAGTGATCTGGCTGAGTTTTTTGCAGAATACAGTGAGATAAGCATCAAAGAGTCGAAGAAAAAAGAGAGAGAAAAAGAGAATCTTAAAAAACTATCTGACACCCTGACACACCCGGGAAGTGACACTATAGCCCGCTTTATTGATGAAGAGATTTTTCGCAAAGATATCCTGGCGAAATTATCAAAATTCTCTATTGACCTCATCTCCGGTTTTATCTCTTTTCTTGATAAATGTATTGATCAAACGTGGGAGCGCTCCCGACCCAGCTGTGCATTTGGTGGGTACAATCAAAATTTGAATATCATTCTTGATATTCTATGTGCGTTCCCGTTATGCAACTTCCCGCCAGCCCTGTTACAAACCGTGGTACAGAGTTTAGAACGTGTTGCTCCTTTAATTGGTAAAGAGAAGGGGCAAAGCTGGGAGGCAGATAGTACATGGAAAAAAAGAAGAGGCGAATTACCACCTGAGTTGGTTGAGGAGCTGAAAAATATTGCTGAACAACATAGCTATGATCGTGTTTATAGTTTGATATGCAGCACTCCCTGACAACTGAATAGTAGCTCGATGGTATTCAGTCATCTCAGAAATGGTATTTGTGTGTAGCGACATTGGTAAGGTCTGATTACTTATTCAGAGTGATATGATGTCTTTTAATGCACTACCACACTACGCGTGCAAGATAAGTGCGTTCCGTTCACTCCGACAGGACAAAGAATCATGCAAGTAATTATACTGGGCAGTGGCATCATCGGCGTTACCAGCGCCTGGTATCTCGCTAAAGCCGGCCATGATGTTACTGTGATTGATCGTCAGACCTCCGCGGCACAGGAAACCAGTGCAGGCAATGCCGGTCAGTTATCCTATGGTTATGCCGCCCCCTGGGCTGCGCCAGGTATTCCCGTCAAAGCGTTGAAATGGATGTTTCAAACGCATTCCCCTCTGGCTATCTGCCCGGATGGCACGCTAAGGCAATTAGCGTGGATGTTGCAAATGCTGCGGAATTGCAATGCCAGTCGCTATGCCATCAATAAATCACGGATGGTGCGCCTCGCCAATTATAGCCGTCAGATGATTGCTGCATTGCGTGCTGAAACAGGTATTCACTACGAGGGAAGAGAAGCCGGAACACTGCAACTGTTCCGCACGCAGCAACAACTGGATAATGCCAGCCGTGACATTGAGGTGCTCCAAAAAGCAGGGGTTGCATATAATCTGATGACATCAGAACAACTTTCTGCCTCGGAACCTGCGCTGGCCACAGTTGCGCATAAGCTAACCGGGGGGCTCCAGTTGCCCGGTGATGAAACAGGTGATTGCCAGTTATTTACCCAGACACTGGCAGAGATGGCCCGCGCTCGGGGTGTCAAATTTATCTTCTGTGAAACGGTCGATAGATTGTTACACAGTGGCAGTAAAGTCACTGGTGTGCAGTGTGGTGAAAATTGCTATCAGGCAGATAACTATGTTGTTGCGTTGGGGGCGTACTCTCCGGTCCTGTTACGCGGTCTAATCGATATCCCTGTTTACCCGGTGAAAGGTTATTCCCTGACTATTCCCATTGCTGATACAGCGAAAGCGCCGGTGTCAACGATTCTTGATGAAACGTATAAAGTTGCAGTGACGCGTTTTGATAAGCGAATTCGTGTCGGTGGAATGGCTGAAATGGTAGGATTTAACACTGAACTGAAGCAAAGACGCCGGGAAACGCTGGAAATGGTAGTCAATGATCTCTTCCCCGGAAGTGGTCATACTGAAGAGGCGATATTCTGGAGTGGCTTGCGACCAATGACACCCGATGGCACGCCGGTTATCGGTAAAACCCACATGACTAACCTGTATCTGAACACCGGCCATGGCACCCTGGGCTGGACTCTGGCATGCGGTTCTGGTGCGTTGATTGCTGATATTGTCTCGGGACAAACAACCGATATCGAAGCGGACGATTTGGCGATCATGCGTTACTGAACAAATCATCAGATAGCTGATCTATGGCACAAATATTTTGACTATTTATCATCCCCCAGGGCCAAACCCTGTGGGATAACCCACCTTTGTCATTAATTTAATTGATGTTTTTTTAACATCGCGCGCAACTGATGATAGGTAACCCCGAGTAACACCGCTGCCTGTTGCTGATTATATTGTGCGCGCTGCAGCGCTTGATCCAGCCAGGCTCTCTCCTCATCCCGTTGCCAGCGGCGCAGGTCAAAGGGAAGGGCAGGACGTTTATTTTCTGTTTCCGGCTCCGCCAGTTGGAGCGGATCGGTGTAGGCAGGAAATGGATTGATGATGATGTCATCAAGTGGTGTCTGCGGGTTGGTGTGTCGGTAGACTGATCGTTCCACTACATTTTTTAACTCACGAATATTACCCGGCCAACTGTAGTTAAGTAACATCTGTTCGGCAGTCGGAGAAAAACCGGCAAAAAAGGGAAGATTAAGTTCCCCACACATCTGCATCGCAAAGTGTCTCGCCAGCAATAAAATATCCCCCCGGCGTTCGCGTAATGCCGGTAATGCCACAACATCAAATGCCAGTCTGTCGAGTAAATCTGCACGAAACGTACCAGCGCGTGCCATCGATGGGAGATCAGCATGGGTCGCACACACCAGCCTGACAGTCACCTGCAAGGGCTGGTTACCGCCCACACGCTCCAGCTGCCCGTACTCAATAACACGGAGCAGCTTCTCCTGTACCAGCATCGGCGCGGTGGCTAATTCATCGAGAAACAATGTACCGCCATCAGCACGTTCAAAACGCCCCTGATGACGTTTTTGCGCACCAGTAAATGCCCCTGCTTCATGTCCGAAAAGCTCAGAATCGAGCAGATTTTCATTCAGCGCTGCACAGTTAAGTGAAATAAACGGCCCCTGCCAGCGTGATGAAAGATAATGTAAACGTCTGGCAATAAGCTCTTTACCGGTACCCCGTTCACCGATTACCAGTACTGGTTTGTATAGAGGGGCGAGTCGTGAAACCTGCTCCAGCACTTCGATAAAATTGTTCGCTTCGCCGAGATAGGCTTCATTATGCTCACTCATTAAAATCACCACTATTTGGTTATTTTGACTAATCTACTGCGATACTAATAAATTAGCAAAATTATAAAACCCTTATATAACAAGTAAATAAAAGTTGGCATCATTATTGCTAGATATACATGGAAGCTTATATAAACATTATCAGGAGACGATTTTATGGGTATTTTTTCACGGTTTGCTGACATCGTTAATGCTAATATTAATGCGTTACTGGAAAAAGCCGAAGACCCACACAAACTGGTGCGTTTGATGATCCAGGAAATGGAAGACACCCTGGTCGAGGTTCGTTCCGTTTCAGCCCGTGCGCTGGCAGAACAGAAACAACTATCACGCCGTATTCAGCAGGCAGAAACTCAGCAGGATGAATGGCAGGAAAAAGCTGAACTGGCATTACGAAAAGAGAGAGAAGATCTGGCTCGTGCTGCGCTGCTGGAAAAACAGAATCTTACTGACTTGATCATCAGCCTGCGTCATGAAGAAGATCAAATAAAAGTGACCCTGTCACGCTTGAAGGGTGAGATTGGTGAGCTGGAAAATAAATTGACCGAAACCCGCGCCAGACAGCAGGCAATGACACTGCGTCATCAGGCGGCATCGTCATCACGTGATGTGCGGCGTCAACTGGATACCGGAAAACTCGATCAGGCTATGGCACGCTTTGAATCTTTCGAGCGCCGTATCGATCACATGGAGTCTGAAGCAGAAAGTCTGCGTTTTGGTAAAGAAAAACCGCTCGACCAGCATTTTGCTGAACTGAAAGCAGATGACGAGATCAGCCAGCAATTAGCGGCCTTAAAAGCAAAAATTAATCGTAGTGAATAATAAGTCTGTGGCACCTGCTAATCCGGGTGCCACCACAACAAGGATCCTAAGGAGAAGGCATGAGTGCGTTATTTTTGGCTATTCCGCTGACAATATTCTTTCTTTTCGTCGCCCCCGTTTGGCTATGGTTGCACTACAACCGACGATCTTCTGCTCAGGGAACCGGTCTGTCACAGAATGAACAACTGCGTTTGCAGCAGCTGAGCGAGGAGGCGCAGCGCATGCGTGAAAGAATTGCGACACTGGAAGAGATCCTTAATGCTGAAAATCCTAACTGGAGGCAATAATGAACACTGATGTCATCAGAACGCAGAAACTCTATCGCATCCCGTCACAAGGAAAAGTGAAAGGAGTCTGTGCAGGACTTGCAGCTTACCTGGGGATACCTGTGACGGTGATACGGGTCATCACTGTGTTATTACTCTTTCTCGGCATGTTTGTTTTTACCATCATCACTTATTTTGTATTGGCTTTTTTCCTTGAAGAGCTACCTGAAGAGGCGGTGCGAAACAGAAGTTCTGTACTCAATACGCAGCAGCTACTGAATAAAGCGCAGAGTGATTTAGCCGATGCAGAGGCCCGACTCAGAAATCTCGAACGGTATGTCACCTCTGATACTTTCAGTGTACGTAGTCGTTTTAGTCAGCTGTAGTGCACCGATGAGAGTCGTGGCGTCGTACCGGCTTTCCCGCTATGCTGTTTTTGCAGGAACCCTGTTCCATCCTCTGTGAACTCAGCATAACACTATAGACAGACACTATAGGCAGCGCTAAAAGGTCGTGAAATACATGAAAGGAATTGGTAACGATATTGCTACCCGCCTCAATCGTGGGGGCGATCGTCATTTACGCCTGGCCGTGACAGGATTAAGCCGCAGTGGTAAGACGGCGTTTATTACCTCGCTGGTCAATCAACTTTTGCATGTCAACCATGGAGCCAGATTGCCGCTGTTCAATGCCGCGCGTGAAGGGCGTATTCTTGGTGTCAGGCGAGTCTCACAACGTTTTCTTGAAATACCGCGTTTTACCTATGACGAAGGCATGGCGCAATTAATGTCAACTCCGCCTGAATGGCCATCGCCAACACGTGGAATTGGCGAAATCAGACTGGCAATCCGCTATCGTTCGCAAAGCTCTCTGTTACGTCATTTAAAACAGCATTCCACATTATATCTTGAAATTATCGATTATCCCGGTGAGTGGTTACTCGATTTGCCGATGCTTGAGCAGGATTATTTCACCTGGTCTGCACAGATGTTGACGCTGCTGAAAGGAGCCCGGGGAGAATGGGCAGCCCGGTGGCAGCAGTTGTGTGCTGAATTTGATCCCTATGGACCGGCAGACGAAAACAAACTGGCTTCACTGGCTGATGCGTGGCGTGATTACCTGTTGAAATGCAAACAGCAGGGATTGCATTTCATTCAGCCAGGGCGCTTTGTGCTCCCCGGCGAGCTCGCGGGTGCGCCGGTGCTGCAATTTTTCCCTTTACCTGTGACAAATTCCGCTACTCTGCCACCGGAGAAAGCAGGCAAAGAGACCAATATTGGTATGTTGCGTACACGTTATGACTATTATTGTCAGCATGTGGTACGCGCTTTTTATAAGAATCATTTTCTGCGCTTTGACCGCCAGATTGTTCTGGTTGATTGTTTGCAGGCACTCAACCGTGGTCCGGATGCGTTCTCCGACATGCGTCTGGCAATGACACAGTTAATGGAAAGTTTCTCTTACGGAAAACGTACACTATTTCGTCGTTTATTTTCTCCGGTCATCGATAAGTTATTGTTTGCCGCCAGTAAGTCAGACCATGTTACCGCAGATCAGCATGGCAACCTGGTTTCACTGCTTGAGCAGTTAGTGCAGGACGCCTGGCAACATGCGGCTTTTGAAGGGGTGACGCGTCAGTGCATTGGCTTATCCTCAGTACAGGCGACAGAGAGTGGCATTGTCGAACAAAACGGCGAACGCATCGCGGTACTACGCGGTCATCGTCTCGCTGATGATGAAGAGTTAATGTTCTATCCCGGTGATGTGCCACCGCGTTTGCCAGGTGCACCATTCTGGCAACAACAAGGGTTCGATTTCGAACAGTTCCGTCCTTTAGTGATGGAAAGCGATCAACCTTTACCTCACATACGCATGGACAGTGCCCTCGAATTTCTTCTTGGAGATAAATTGCGATGAATACCCCCTTACAGCCAAGGCAGAATTTTACACCATCGCAGAGGCAGGATTCAGACAGGCAACACCTCCGTCGCAGCGAGCGTTTCAATGAGCAGGATACGCCTTTTGTGCTGGATTCACCCTCGTCCGGGCTGACCGCCAATGATCAGAGCGAACAGCTACTGCGAACAGCTTTGCAACCGAAAAGAACACTTTGGCGCACGCTAATCAAAATAGCAGTGCTTATTTTGGCTATCAGTGTGGTGGGCGAGGCCGTTACCACCTTGATTGAGGCCTGGCAGACTCAGTCATGGGTAACCCTGGGGGCCTGTATTGCCAGTTTGCTGATAGTGATAGCGGGTGCGGGCTCTCTGCTTACTGAATGGCGGAGGTTGTATCGCTTACGCTATTGTCAGCAAGAACGCGATTTAGCCAGCCAGATGATGAGCAGTGATAGCATGGGAAATGCCCGGGCATTTTGTGAAAGACTGGCAATGCAATCGGCTATTGACCCACGACAGCCTGAATATATCGCCTTTCAGCAGGCATTGCATGAGACACAAAATGACCGTGAAGTCCTGACCCTCTATGCCCGACAAGTGCAACCGCTCAATGACAAGCGCGCCCGGGAGGAGATCAGCCGGTGTGCGGCAGAAGCGACATTGCTGATAGCAGTAAGCCCTATGGCGATAGTGGATATGGCTTTCATTGCCTGGCGGAATATTCGCCTGGTCAACCGTATCGCGCTGATTTACGGTTTTGAACTCGGTTATTACAGCAGAATACGACTGTTCCGGCTGGTATTGATCAATATGGCATTTGCAGGCGCAACAGAAATGGTGCAGGAGATAGGTATAGACAGTTTATCTCAGGGGATTACCGCTCGTATTTCAGCTCGTGCAGCACAGGGGCTGGGTGCCGGGTTACTGACCGCGCGTTTAGGTGTTAAAGCCATGGAATTGTGTCGACCTTTACCCTGGATCGAAGATGATAAGCCGCGATTAGGTGATTTTCGCCGCGATTTACTTGCTCAATTAAAACGGGTGTTGGGCCAGGAAACCAGCCAGCAAACTCCTGTTACCGCAGATCGTCGTCCGGATTGACACTCTGTCAACTTTTCCTTCCAGATGACTTTTAAGGTATCATAACACCTTGCCTGTTATGGAAAAGGTGTTGCTATGCGTCTGGAAGTTTTTTGTCATGACCGTCTGGGACTCACCCGTGAACTGCTTGATTTATTGGTTACCCGCCACATTGATTTGCGTGGTATCGAAATTGCGGAAGCTGGCCGTATTTATCTCAATTTTCCTCCGGTTGAATTTGAAGTCTTCAGCCAGTTGATGACAGATATCCGGCGTATCGCTGGCGTGACAGATGTGATCACGGTAAATGCTTTTCCTTCCGAACGTGAGCATCATGCTCTGGCCGCTTTATTAGAAGCGTTACCTGAGCCGGTATTCTCCCTCGACCTTAAAGGGCGGGTGGATTTAATGAATCAGCCCGCACGCCTTCTGTTTACGCAGAGCAGGCAATCTGCCTCGGCGCTCAACTTCAACCTGTGGCACACTGAGTTCAGTTACAGCGAGTGGCTCAGTCAGGGAGCGATTTCCTGCCATCATCAGGCCGAAATCAACGGGCTTCCTCGCTTACTGGAAGTTGCGCCAATTTTTACCAATGCTGACAGCGGCACACAGGGCGAGTTAAGCGGGGCGGTTCTCATGTTTCGTTCCGCTGTTTTACCAGCACAAGCTACTCAACCGCATGGCAGCAAGGACGAGGGTGATTTTCGGGATATTGTCGCGGTCAGTGATGCTTTACGCCACGTTGTTACGCAGGCGAAAAAAATGGCTATGCTTGATGCTCCTCTGCTTATTGAGGGTGAAACGGGCACGGGTAAAGAGTTGCTGGCACGTGCCTGCCATCAGTACAGTAAGCGCCGCAACAAACCCTTCCTCGCCCTCAATTGCGCGGCGCTTCCTGATGATGTCGCCGAAAGTGAGCTGTTTGGTCATGCTCCAGGGGCTTATCCTAACGCTTTGGAAGGGAAGAAAGGATTCTTTGAGCAGGCGCACGGTGGCTCAGTCTTGCTTGACGAAATCGGCGAAATGACCCCACGAATGCAGAGTAAATTGTTGCGTTTCATTAACGATGGGACATTCCGGCGGGTTGGCGATGAACATGAAGTGCATGTCGATGTGCGTGTAATATGTGCTACGCAAAAACATCTTACCAACCTTGTGACTGATGGTGTCTTTCGTGAAGATCTCCTTTACCGTCTGAATGTACTTACGCTGCGGCTACCACCATTACGTGAGCATCCCGAAGATATTCTTCCTCTGACCCGTTACTTTGTTGAACGATTTGCTGACGAACAGGGTATTGAAAGACCAGGACTCTCATCTGAGTTGCTGACTATCTTGCAACATTATCGCTGGCCAGGTAATGTTCGCCAGCTAAAAAACACCCTGTATCGGGCATTAACTGAATTACAGGATAACCAGTTACGTCCTGAGGATATTCATTTGCCGGAAACCGGACTGCACGCATTGCCCGGCGACGCGATAATGACAGGCTCACTTGATGAGATTATGCGTCGTTTTGAGTGCTCAGTATTAACACATCTTTATCTCTCTTACCCTAGTACCCGTAAGCTGGCACAACGTCTTGAGGTCTCACATACCGCGATTGCCAATAAATTGCGTGAATATGGTGTAGGTAAACAGAAAAGAAACCTGCAGGGAACAGAGACCGACCATTGAATTTGCGCTGACCCGATGAAACGTTTGCCCACAGAGAGGTACAAATCATCGGGTTGCAAGCAGGCTATCGCACGCTAGACTTTATTGTATTGATAAAAAAGCAGATGGAGTCGTCGTGAACGCGTTAGCAGGTAAAGCATTACAGGTGACAGATGCCATCATCTCATGCCAGTTAGATGGTAAAGGTGGTATCACCCCAATTAAAGAAAGCGCCGTAATGCAATCAGGTTCTCCATGCTGGTTGCATCTCAATTACGCACATCAGGAAAGCGCCGAATGGCTGGCAACCACACCACTGTTGCCAGATGCTGTACGTGAAGCATTGGGTGGCGATAGCATGCGTCCCCGGGTAGCGAAACTCGCTGATGGTAGTATGATCACACTGCGCAGCGTTAACCTGAACACAGAGTCACGCCCTGACCAATTGGTTGCTATTCGGATTTTTATCAACGAAAAACTGATCGTCTCTACCCGCCAGCGCAAAGTCTTCGCTATTGATGAAGTACTGATTGATTTGCAGAATGGCAATGGTCCTGAAACATCAGGAGGGTGGCTGGTAGCACTCTGTGATGGGCTGACGGACCATACAGGAGAATTTATCGAACAGCTGCATGATAAAATCATCGATCTGGAAGATGCCGTGGTCGATCAACAGATTCCACCACGCGGTGAGCTGGCGCTGATTCGTAAGCAGCTGATTATTATGCGACGTTATATGGCGCCGCAGTGTGATGTGATGGCGCGCATCGCCAGTGATCGCCTTGCGTGGATGAGTGACGATGACCGCCGGGTAATGCATGATATCGCTGACCGGTTAGGTCGGTGCCTCGATGACCTCGATGCGTGTGTTGCGCGTACCGCTGTGCTTTCGGATGAAATTGCTTCTATTGTTGCTGAGTCAATGAACCGACGAACTTATATTATGTCCCTGATGGCGATGGTTTTCTTGCCAACGACATTTCTTACCGGTTTATTTGGCGTCAATCTGGGTGGCATTCCTGGGGGGGGCTGGCATTATGGCTTTTTTGCCTTCTGTTTATTGCTAGTCTTGCTGGTAGCAGGAGTCACCGCGTGGCTGCGCCGACGAAAATGGTTATAGTTCCGTGCAAACAACCCATTGAAAGCTGATCCAGGTCAAGGAGTCTGCTCCCCGGACAGGGCAAACTTCCTCATGCAGGTGAATGTGGCGTCAAGCGATAGGCGCTGCACTCTATTTTGTCATTTCATTTGAATTGCTTAACAATATTATTGTTTTATATAGCCGACATATGTCGGCTTTTTTTTAGCGTAACTCTGTAATGTCCAGTCGCTCTGCAGAGAAAGTGTCACTCTCTTCTTCAGGTTGCCAGCCAGCCGGTGTAGCCGGGAAACTCTCGCGGTCAAAGGCAAGGTCACCGCCTTCAATCACGGGCCCGCCATGGCTAATCTGCCGGAAATCAAACAGTGCATGGTCAGCCAGATGCGAAGGAACCACGTTCTGCATTGCGCTGAACAGTGTTTCTATACGTCCGGGGTAGCGTTTATCCCAGTCGCGTAGCATATCGCCTATCACCTGACGTTGCAGATTGGGCTGTGAACCACATAAATTGCATGGAATGATGGGAAATTTACGGGCTTCAGCGAAACGGATGATATCTTTCTCGCGGCAATAGGCGAGGGGACGAATAACGATATGCTTACCATCATCACTCATCAACTTGGGCGGCATGCCCTTCATCTTTCCACCATAGAACATATTCAGAAATAATGTCTGGATGATATCGTCACGGTGATGGCCGAGGGCAATTTTGCTGCAACCCAACTCAGTTGCGCTACGGTAAAGAATGCCACGACGCAGACGTGAACACAGAGAGCAGGTTGTTTTCCCCTCAGGGATTTTGTCTTTCACGATAGCATAGGTATCTTCTTCGACAATCTTGTATTCGATACCCTGCGTTTCGAGGTAGTCCGGTAAGATATGTGCCGGAAAACCTGGCTGCTTTTGATCAAGATTAACTGCAACCAGTGTAAAGTTGATGGGCGCACTCTTTTGCAGGTTCCGCAGGATCTCCAGCAGCGTATAGCTGTCTTTACCACCAGAGAGACAAACCATAATCCGATCGCCATCTTCAATCATGTTAAAGTCGGCAATCGCCTCACCGACATGACGGCGCAACCGTTTCTGCAGTTTATTAATATTATACTGCGTTTTTTTTTCAGTCTGAGGATCTAGAGACATGTATTGGATTACTCATTTCATACCAGAACGTGCACATTAGCGGTTAGCAAATGCACCTTCTGTCATCGGTCTGGGGCCAGGTTCCCACTTTTGTCAAAAAACACCTGTCATTCCAGGCAGGAAAAGTGGTAAAAACGCTATGGTACGGATTATTACGGCAAATACCAGCGTGATTTCATGGTTATCACACCAGGCCGTATCTGACAGGCTTTTTATCCGCATCCCGGTCAGTTACACTGCCTGACCATTTTTAGAAAGAGTACATCCCGTGACTGCTTTTACTGCGTTGCCTCAACTTCCTCACAGCCAAATAGCCAACCTGCAGGCACTGGGCTTCTCCAGCATGACGCCAGTACAGGCTGCCACGTTACCTCTGATACTTCAGGGAAAAGACCTTTGTGTTCAAGCGAAAACCGGCAGTGGTAAGACGCTCGCTTTTGGACTGGGTATTATGCAGAAAATCACGGTTGAGGCGGCGCACACTCAGGCATTGGTGCTTTGCCCGACCCGCGAACTGGCTGATCAGGTCAGTAAATTTTTACGGCAATTGGCACGTTTCGCTGCCAACATAAAAATAGTCACCCTGTGTGGCGGGCAGCCAGTTGCTGCGCAGCGTGACTCTTTGTTACAGCCGCCCCACATAATCGTCGGAACACCCGGGCGCATTCGTGACCATCTTGAACGAGGGACATTGCACGTTGGGCAGTGTCACACGCTGGTACTGGATGAAGCGGATCGTATGCTGGAGATGGGTTTCCGCGATGAAATTGACCTCATTATCCGTAAATTTCCCGGTAAAAGACAAAACTTATCGTTTTCAGCTACCTGGCCTGCAGGGATGGCACAGATAACGGCGCATCTCCTGCCTGAAGCAGAACATATTACCGTTAATGACGTTTCTGAGCTGCCAGCGATTAAGCAGACATTTTATGATGTGGCCGCACAGGATAAAGCGCAATTACTGATGAAGATCATCAGTGATAAACAGCCAACTGCAGTGATGGTGTTTTGTAACACTCGCCGTGAGTGCGATCAACTCTGTCAGGAACTGATATCCCGACAAATGGACGCTCTGGCTTTACATGGCGACTTAGAACAGCGTGAACGTGATCAGGTGCTGATCTGTTTTGCCCAGGGCAGTTGCCGGATTCTGGTCGCCACCGATGTTGCAGCACGGGGGCTCGATATTAACAGTGTTGACCTGGTCATCAATTACCAACTGGCATTCGATCCTGAAGTACATATTCACCGTATTGGCCGAACGGCCAGGGCGGGTACACAGGGTGAAGCAGTGTCGCTGGTATCACAGGATGAAGTGCCGCGTGCGTTAGCGCTGGAAGAGATGCAGCAAAAAAATCTTGAGTGGTGTGACAGCACATCATGGCGTCAGGTGCAGATTAAACCCCTGCCAGCAACCAAAAGTACTTTGCAGATTGAAGGAGGGCGCAAAGCAAAAACTCGCCCTGGTGATATTCTCGGTGCGTTAACGCAGGACGCAGGTCTGCTGGCAACAGATATTGGTAAGATAGAGAGTGGCGCGACTTGTTCCTGGGTGGCCATTGAACGCGACAGTACCCGTGCACTGAGAGGCATGCGGCAACTGAAAATCAAAGGGAAAAACTGCCGTATACAGCTTATCAGCCGCTGAACAAGATAGTCATGTTCGTCAGGTGCGGCTGAGAAATAATGAGTTGCCGCACCTGCGCACATCGATCAGATTTGTGTAATTTCGGGTGGAGAGGCTAGCAAGGGAGTCGCTTCTTCAAGTAAGGTTTTGACGTGGGGTTGTTGATTATGCAGTGCGACAGCCTCAGTATCTTTCCAGCCTTCGTGAAACAGGAATATCCCGGCATTTTCTACGCTGCGATAAAGATCATAATGTAAACATCCAGCTTCGGCGCGTGAAGGTGCCACGCACTTTTCCAGTACCTGATAAAGGGCATCACCTTTACCGGCAATTGCCGTCATCTTCGCGACGATCAACACAGATGACTGACTCATTACTCCTCCGGATTCTGTTGAGCGGGATATTACAAATGAGGATGCTACCTTTCAACGCACTCTTCTTTACATAATCATAGAGACAAAAGAGACAAAGAGAAAGGGTGAACCTCAGGAGCAGATGACAACAGCCCCCCGGGACGTCTTATCCTTTGGTGCTTACCCGTCAGATCCAGACTGTGAAAAATACAGGAATCAGCTTTTCCCGACGCCGAATTACTCAATGCGGATATTCGCTGTCACTGACTTTTTCCAGCCAGGTTACTGTTTTACCTTCTAAAAACTCGGCTATTGCTATATGGGTCATCGCTTCACTGTTTAAGGCACCATGCCAGTGTTTTACATTTGGCGGGATCCACACCGTGTCACCTTTTGTCATTCTCTGTGCAGGATGTCCCCATTCCTGAACCCAGCCGGAACCTGATGTGACGAGTAACGTCTGTCCCAGTGGATGTGAATGCCATGCCGAACGGGCTCCAGCGTGAAAGGTGACAATTCCCCCTGCTGTTCGCGCAGGAGACTGACGCTGAAAACGAGAGTCAACGGTGACTGAACCGGTAAAGTTTTCAGGGGTTCCTTGCGTCACTGGTTGTGATCCTGCATGGGTTATGGTGACGTTACTCTCAGGTGAAGTGGTGGCTTGAGCACCAGCTAAACAAAATAGTGTAAGGGTGGTAGTAACTATCTTCATGCATTCATCCCCGTGAATTAAATTATCTGTTTTTCTGCTCGCTACTGCCGGATTCTTTAAAAACCTCTTTGGCAATGCCTACTGCGCTCACTGCGGTTGGCCAGCCTGAGTAAAAGGCTAACTGAGTAATCGTTTTGATTATTTCCTGCTGCGTTACACCATTTTTCAGGGCAAGCCGGATATGGGAACGTAGTTGATCAGGACGATCCATTGCAATCAGGGCACTGACGGTTACCAGGCTACGATCACGTTTAGATAACTGCGGCCTTTCCCATATGTCGCCATACAGTACGTCATCGGTAAGTTGTGCCATTTTGGGGGCCACATCACCCATAAGTTGCTGTGCCCGTGACGTCGGTACGTTCTTTTGTGCAGGTGTTCCTTCCGCTCGTACCGCCGTGAGTAAGGTAGCCGCGAGAACAACAGCCATAGTTAACAAGGGGAAAGCATTTACAATTTTCATTCAGACACCATCTGTGAATTTTATTAAAATAAGGAGTAATATTTTAATTTGTCGCCCATGTCAGCATGCTGACATCTAACTGACATTATTGTCAGTTTATTTCCATTCATACTTAACTAGTCGATAAAAAATCATTAATGATTATATCCTTAGCGAGATTTTATAATTCCTGGTTTTTTATTTGGTTGTGTAGTTTCTGACGCCTGCTCAAAAATGACAAAAATGTTATTTATTTGTCAGGTTAGTGACAGGCTATGGTTTGTATCATTTCCCATACCGTTATTTCAGCTAAAACAGTATTCATTGGCTGGAGAAGAAAATAAGACAATTACTCAATTGAGGAATTTAATCAATAAAACTGACCTCCTACAAAACGACATTGTTAGCAGCACTGATCACTATTTCGTCTGGTGTATCGATGGCTGCAGATTATAAACTTAACCCGTTTACTCTGACCTACGAAGGGGCCATCACAGAGAATGTGAAGGGCAAAGTAAATATTCATCCTGTGACTTATATGCAGAATAATATCCGGATTGCCGCGAATATTTATACTCCGGCAGATTATGATCCGAGCAAAAAATATCCGGCAGTGGCAGTTGCACATCCTGATGGGGGGGTGAAAGAACAAACTTCAGGTTTGTATGCCCAGCGTCTTGCTGAACAGGGTTATATCACCATCGTTGCTGATGCTTCTTACCAGGGAGCCAGTGGTGGTGAGCCGAGGAATGTCGATAAACCTGCGAATCGCATTGAGACCATCCGGGGCATGGCGGATTATATTGCGCAATATCCCGGTGTCGACAGTAGTCGTATCGGTCTGTTAGGGATCTGTGGCGGCGGTGGGTATTCCCTGTTTGCTGCTGAAACTGACAAGCGTTTTAAAGCCGTTGCCACGCTGAGTATGTTCAACTCAGGTCGGGTGCGACGCAATGGCTTTGAAGACTCGCAACTTACCACTATTCAGGCGCGCCTGAAACAAGCATCAGACGCGCGTGCACAGGAAGTGGCTGACGGTAAGGTGACTTATATTGGTGATGTTAAACTGACAGATGAGCAGATCGCAAAACTGCCATTTGAGATGTATCGCGAAGGATATGAGTATTATTCTAAAACAAATGCCCATCCCGGTTCAGATCCCAAATACACCATGAGCAGTTTGCTTGATTTAATGAGCTGGGACGCCACGAACAATCTGGAACTGCTTAATCAGCCATTATTGATGATGGCTGGTAGTAAGGCTGATTCTTTGTATATGACTGAGGACGCATTCAATAAAGCAGTAAATGCCCAGGACAAAGAGTTGTATATCATTCCCGGTGCAACACATATCCAGACATACTGGAAACAACCTTATGTTGATCAGGCAGTCAACAAACTGACTCAGTTTTACGGCAAAGAACTCTAATACCAAGGACAGGCAGTTCCCCTGATTATAACGGATCGTTAAATCTGTTTCTTCCCCCAGCTCCTGACTGCATCGCAAAACGCTTTGAGGGCGGGGGGAGATATGCGATTAGCGGGATAGTAGAGACACATGCGGCTTGAACGTGGACTCCATTCTGCCAGTAACTGAATTAAACTCCCGTTGTCAATGTGCTCCTGGATCAGGTAATCAGGCACCCAGGCAATGCCTATATTCGCCAGTGCCGCATCGACCATTAAATTGGTGTTTCCCAGTGTCATCTGGCCCTGAACATTGAGTGTTGTTCTTTGTGTGTGCTTTTCAAAATCCCAATGATAGAGCGCTCCGCTAACAAAACGAAAGCGTATGCACTGATGCTTTTTCAGATCTTCAGGTGATTCGGGCCAGCCATTTTTTGCAAGATATTCGGGTGAGGCAACAGCGGCAAAACGCACTTCCTTGCCAAACGGAATCGCAATCATGTCGAGAGGAACGTCTTCAAGCATTCGGATGCCGGCGTTAAATCCGTCTGAAACGATATCGACATAGCGAGTATCTATCACAAACTCAACGTGGATATCCGGATATGACTTGAGGAATTCAGGGAGCAGGTGGCGGATTAATGGCCGGGCTCCGGACTCTGCAGCGCTGATTCTGATAGTGCCTGAGGGTTTGTCACGAGCGGATTTCAGTTCGTCAATGATCTGTTCCAGGTCACTTATCGCAGGTTCTGCACGGCGGAACAATACTTCACCGGCATCCGTCAACGCCACCGAACGTGTTGTTCTGGTAAACAACTGTACACCGATACGTGCTTCGAGTTTTCGTATGGAATGACTCAACGCCGAGGTTGACACCCCCAGTTCGCGTGCGGCCATACTAAAGTTAAGCTTTTCTGCCACAATAAAAAATACGCTCAGTTCAGGTAATGCTATTCGTGGCATCGCTTAACCTTAATCAGTGAGGGTTGATTAGCCAAAGGATCATCTCATTATTGAAAATAATTCAACATACCATCAATGATATCAGTGATTGTTTATTAATTTTAATTAAGTATGATAAGTATTCATTTGTAACAACACAGAAGTAGTTCGGTAGTTCAGTGCGACATCTCACAGCTTTGTATAAGCGCGGGTTGCCAACCGTCAGTCAATATCTCATCAGGAGTTTGTTATGTCTGAAAATATCAAAAATAAAGTCGTCGTTATCGTCGGGGCAAGCAGTGGTCTGGGTGAGGCACTGGCGCGGCGTCTGGCAAAAGATGGGGCGCTGCTGATGTTAGGTGCTCGCAGAGTGGATCGCCTGGAAAAGATTGTGGCAGACCTGGGATTACCAACAGACGCGTTCCTGCAGACAGATGTCACAGACCCTGCACAGGTACAGGCTTTGGTCGATAAGGCTGTCGGGTTGTATGGGCGTATTGATGTCATTGTGAATAATGCAGGCCTGATGCCGCACTCACTGCTGGAGCGTCGTCAGCTCAATGACTGGAATGCGATGATTGATATTAACCTGCGCGGTGTTCTGCATGGCATCGCTGCGGCACTGCCCTATATGCAGGAGCAGAAAAGCGGACATATCATTAATACGTCTTCTGTGGCGGGTCACAAAGTGCGTGCCGGAAGTGCCGTGTATGCAGCAACTAAAACCGCGGTCAGAGTGATTTCAGAGGGCCTGCGTCAGGAAGTCAAACCCTATAACATCAGAACAACCATTATTTCACCAGGCGCCGTGCAGAGTGAGTTGGTTGACAGTATCACCGATGCCGATGTCGCAAAAGGTACCCGTGATTATTATAACAATTTTGCAATCTCTGCTGAGTCGTTTGCCAACGTTGTCGCTTTCGCAATAAGCCAACCCGAAGAGGTAGATATTAACGAAATTCTTTTCCGTCCAACTAAACAGGAAGGATAATAGTGATTATCGAGTTCGATTATTTCATACACGACAAAGGTTAAGCGTCGTCTTAGATAAATCGAGCCGCTTACACAGATGAAAGAGCTCTTTTACTTCTATTTCAATCAAGTGAATGAGCTCTGTCTGGAAAACGAAACATATTCTACGCTAAGCCTTTTTTCGCAGCCGATTTCGGGAAGGGCTGACGGGTTCTTACGGAAAATGGCCATGCAGGTACTTTCAACAGTGGTTGAATTTGAGCGCGTTTTTTTGCCAGCGCATATAAACTCGGCATTGTGTTGGTAAAGCAGCCGAAAACGGTTTGGTCAACCTTCAGCACTAAGTGAAAAACAGTCAACTGAACTGACTGCGTTCGTCAGATTATCAATCAGAGAAGTAAATCTGCACTCATAGACAGTGCCGCCAGCCAATGGACAGCGGTAAAGCGATCAGGCATAAAAATCATCAGGAAAACTTACGGGAAGCCACAATACACAGGATGACACCAAAAGTAATAAACACCGTGAGGGGGCTTACGGCCTCATGTAATAGTGTGGCTGACAGACATAGTCCGAAGAAAGGTTGAAGAAGTTGTAGCTGTCCGACAGCAGCAATTCCGCCGGTTGCAAGTCCCTTGTACCAGAAAATAAAACCAATCAGCATACTGAACAGGGAGACATAACCCAACGCTATCCATGATAGATATTCCGACTCAGGTAAATGTGGCAGGCATTGTTATAAATGACGCAATCAGCATAAATGGCAGAGAGAGGATCAACGACCAACTGATCACCTGCCATCCTCCCAGGACGCGGGTTAGCTTCGCGCCTTCGGCATAGCCCAGACCGCAAGCCACCACCGCTGCAAGCATAAGAAGATCACCTGTTGCGGAGACTGCCGCGCTATGTGAAAGTGCAAATCCCATAACAAGCAGACTACCAAACACAGAAAAAATCCAGAATGCGATTCGGGGTCGTTCACCACCCCGCAGAACGCCAAAAATCGCGGTAGTCAGCGGCAGAAGCCCCAGGAAAACGATTGAGTGGGCAGAGGTCACATGTTGTAACGCCATAGCTGTCAGCAACGGAAAACCGATTATGACACCTAAGGACACGATAATGAGTGGTACGATATGCGAGGCTTGCGGACGTTTTTCACGAAAGCCATAAATCAGCATAATAGCCAATACACCGGCAACAGACGCCCTCAGAAACGTCAGAAAAAAGGGATCCATATCAAGTACAGCTACGCGAGTAGCTGGTAATGAACCACTAAAAATGATGACCCCCAGCAGTCCGTTGATCCATCCTGAAACTGGGCTTTGATTTGTTTTATCTATCATTGTATTCACCACTGCAACCTTACTTATTTTTTGTCATCCGCAGGCTTGAGCCTCTGTGAAGCAGATGGTACGCTTAATAATTTAATACAATCAAATTATTGTCATGGATACATTTGATGAAAGCTCGCTATAAACCCATCGTGGATAGGTTCGCGGAAATGATCCGCAGCGGAGAGATCCCTTCCGGTACACGTTTGCCGACACACAGAGCACTCTCAACACAGGAACACATCTCCCTGGTTACAGCCACTCGGGTCTACAGCGAACTCGAAGCGATGGGGCTGGTGAGTGGAGAAACCGGAAGGGGGACATTTGTCAGGGAAATTTCGTTGCCCCACGGCCATGGGATTGACCAGCATGCCGTGGCCGCAGATGTACTTGATTTGAATTTTAACTACCCATCGCTGCCAGGGCAGGGGGAGTTATTACGTGAAGCTCTGCGACAGGTAGCGGCTTCAGCAGATATTGAATCCCATCTGCGTCACCAGCCTCATGCTGGCAGAATAACTGAACGGGAGATTATCGCGGCTCACCTTGCAGTCGCGGGGTTTCAGCCTGATGCAGAAAATGTGGTGATAGTAAACGGTGCGCAGCACGGACTGACCATCACCCTAATGGGCATACTACATCCGGGGGATGTAGTGGCCGTTGATGCACTGACCTATCACGGTTTTAAAGTACTGTCTGAATTGTACCATCTTGAACTTATCGCAATCCCTGCTCTGAACGATGCCCCGGATTTGGTCGCGCTGGAAGAGTTATGCCGAAAAAGGCACGTCAGGGCACTCTATACCATGCCTACATTGCATAATCCCCTCGGCTGGGTACTCAATCACCGTCAGCGCAAACAAATAGCCTGTATTGCCAGAAATTATGATCTTCTCGTTATCGAAGACACCGCTTATAGCTATTTAATCCGATGACCACCTCCTCCTGTTGCAAGTTATGCACCGGAACGAACCGTATTTATCACGGGGTTCTCAAAAAACGTGGCAACGGGTCTTAGAGTCGGGGCTGTAGTCTGCCCCGCATCGTATCGACCTGCACTGGAAAGAGCAGTCAGAGCGACCACATGGAATACGCCTTCAGTGATGACAACTCTGGTCTGTAACTGGATTCAGGATGGCACGATTGCCAGTTTAGAAACACTGAAACGGCGGGATGCTCGCCGACGTCAGGCGATATTGAGATCCGCACTGGGAAATATTCCCTGTATCACACATCCGGACTCATATTTTGCCTGGATTCCTCTGTCTGATGATGCAAGAGCTGACAGGGTCGCCAGGGCATTGATGGACTGCAATATTTCCGTCTCAACCGCAGAGCCTTTCTGTACTTCACTCGTGGTGCCTCAGGCACTGCGGCTTGCGCTTGGGTCAATTGCAATTGAGAACTTACATCGAGTGTTGCTTATCGTTCGTGAAGCCGTCGAGTTCGAACAATCCCGTTAACCAGACCTTTTCAGGTAAGTCTTGCCCCGATCCGTTTTTGTCATTTCAGTGTTTTGCAGTCTCTTGTTTCTTTGAATTAGTTACTGTATTGTTATGTTATAACATATCAATAAAAGGCAAAATATGGCTGAGGTCAGTCGTTCAGAATCAGAAGAGATCCTCGAAGTTGGGATTGCGGTGAATAACCCGTCTCACAGGGCTATGTTCCTTTCCGACATCCATTTCTCACTGACTAAAGGCGAATGCCTGGCTGTGATCGGCCCTAATGGATGCGGTAAAAGTACTTTACTGAATGCTATCAGTGGAATAAGACAAACTCGCTGTGGTGATATTCGTTTATGGGGAAAACCTTTACATCAGTGGTCATGCCAGACTTAAGCTAAAAGAATGGCTGTGATGGCACAACATGAAGACCCCGATCCCCGTCTGACCGTGAGGGAATATGTTGAATTAGGGCGTATACCACACTATCACGATGTATCACGCTGCCAGCATGAAAGGGTTATTGATCATACACTGGCAGAAACCGGGCTCACTGATCTCTCTCATCAACTGATGGGCTCGCTTTCAGGTGGGGAGCGACAGCGTGCTTCGTTGGCGAGACTGTTTGCCCAAGCACCTGAGTTAATTTTACTGGATGAACCTACTAATCACCTTGCTGTGTTACACGATTTGACGTTGATCGATGAATTTGCTGATCGGGTGCTGGTTTTGCAATCAGGCAGACAGGCTATCTGTGACCGACCGGGAAAAGTGCTGACTTCTGCGCAGTTATTACCGGTATTCGGACTTCACTGCTACACCGTCTCACACCCTGAAACACAGCAGCCCGTGCGATTATTTGATATCCCTCGTTGTGCCTGACAAGATCACCGGAATAAACCATGAAAAAAATCATTCTGCTATTTTCTCTCACACTTTTTCCACTGCTGACTAAAGCTGATGACTTTCCCGTTACGGTGCAAAGTTGTGGCACCCCCGTCACCTTTACAGCGCCCCCCCAACGTGCGGTGATTAATGATTTAAATATGGCGGAGATGGCATTTGCATTGCATCTTCAGCCCACCATCGTTGGCCTCACAGGGATCAGTGGTTGGTACAAGATGACGCCCTCATTTAAAACAGCAATGGGCCAGATCCCTGAACTGGCCCCTAAATATCCGCCACTTGAGACCCTCGTTGCGGCAAAGCCAGATTTTTTCTTTGCGGGCTGGAATTACGGCATGAAAGTAGGGGGTGATGTCACACCTGCATCACTGAGCCGTTATGGCATTAAAACACTGGTACTCAGTGAAAGTTGTGTTTTTACCGCAGCAGTAAAACAAAAAGCAACAATGGAACTCCTGTATGGCGATCAGCTGACACTTGGTAAAATTTTTGGCAAAAAACAGCAGGCAGAACAGTTGATACAACGCTGGAAAACCGAACTGGCTCAATTGCCGCAGCCACCGGCAGGCTCTGAACCCTTGAAAGTGTTTGTTTATGATTCAGGCGAGGATAAGCCATTTACCAGCGGAAAATTCGCTATGCCTAATGCGATTATTGAGGCTGCAGGTGCAAAAAACATTCTCGAAGATCTGCCGATAAGTTGGGGCACCACATCATGGGAAAGCGTTGCAGAGCGTGATCCCGACGTGATCATCTTGCTTGACTACCAGAGTGGCAGTGGCGCGGAATCGATACGCCATTTTCTGGAGCAGCATCCGTTGATGAAGCTCACTCGTGCCGTCAAACAACAACGTTACATTAAACTACGTTATGAAGAGTTGACCCCAGGCCCGGCGAATATTAACGCCATCGAGAAACTGGCACACTATATGTATATGCAGAAGCCCGGCAATGAAAAGTCGTAAACACTATCATCTGGCACTCGCCAGCGCGTTATTTGCACTTCCATTAGTGATAAGCTGTAGCATTCTGCAGGGCGCTGTTGCTGTTTCCTGGCCGCAGCTGTTGAGTTTCTTTGGAGTTAGTAATACTGCGGTTTCTGATATCGTTTCGCAGATTGTGGTTGAAATACGCATACCCAGAACCTTACTGGCGCTTTGTACGGGTGCCGGACTGGCAGTGGTAGGTGCGTTGTTGCAAACCACAACCCGTAATGATCTAGCTGACCCGTTTCTGTTCGGACTTTCTTCCGGCGCTTCTGCAGGAGCAGTGATTATCATCACCCGACTCGGTGAACCCCTTGGTGCATGGACTTTACCTGTGGCTGCTTTTAGTGGCGGGATCTGCTCTGCATTAGTGGTGATGTTATTATTCCACATTAAAAAACAGCAAAGCGCTGCACAATTGATTATCTGTGGTCTTGCAATCTCTTTTCTGTTCGGTGCGATCACCAGTTACTTTATTTTTTCAGGTGATCAGCGCGCTGCGACAACGATGCTTTTTTGGTCATTGGGTGGCCTGGGCCTGGCAAACTGGCAAACTGGCAAACTGGCAAAATATTCCATTTGCCATGCTGAGTTTAGTGCTTCTCTTACTGTTTGTCGCACGACGCTGGCGCCAATTGGATGCTCTACTGGCGGGAGAGTACGCGGCACTTTCACTGGGTATCAACGTCAACCGCCTGCGCAGTGAAGTGTTCCTCTGCTGTGCCCTGGTGACAGCCATGCTGGTATCACTCACGGGCGTTATTGGTTTTATCGGTTTGATGATCCCTCATCTGAGCCGTTTTTCGCCGGAGTAAAGCATCTGATGTTACTGCCATTGTGTGCACTCTTCGGGGCGATTTTGCTCTGTGGTGGAGATATTCTCAGCCGTACGTTACTGGCACCGCAAGAGTTACCTGTAGGTATTATTACTGCCGGTATGGGAGGCGTTTTTATTCTTATTCAATTTTCACGTAAGTCTTCAGGTAAATCCCTCTCTTAGTAGCGCCAGGCATCATCGCTACAGCAGGAGAAAGCGACTGCGGCCAGATATTGTTTGGTCAGCGGGATGGCATAGATGCATCTGTTATCTTGAAGCACGATTTTTAATTCCTCACCTTACCACCAAGCTTACAGGGGCAGGTGAGGGGCGTGAGACTGTTACACCTTTTTGCATTTCGTCTGGCTATATTGCCAGGTGGAAAACAGGCAAATCAGTAAAACAGGTATCATGATAAGACCGATCAGCTTCCAACCGAGCAAGGCCAGCATCACACCTGATCCAGACGTAGCTATTGCAGAAAATACAAAGCGGCTGGTTTCAGCCAGGCCCTGGGCTCTTTTTCGCTCATTATCACGGTAAGAGAGACTTAGCAGCGTAGAGCCGCCCACAAACATAAAGTTCCATCCGACTCCTACCAATAGCAGACTGACACTGTAACCGAGCATGGTTTCTCCGGTCAGATTTATCAGGATGGCAGACAAATTTAGTGCAATCCCCACGTATAACAACGCTGTGAGGCCCACTTTTCGCATCAGGAAACCAGTGAAGAGTGAAGGAACATACATCCCCAACAGATGCAACTGAATCACCAACGCGCCATCATTCATAGAGTGATGGTGCGTCACAGAAAGTGGGGCCGCGGTCATCAGGAAAAGCATAACAAAAGAACCAATCACCAGGTGAAACCAGGCTGTACGATAATCGGGACGTTTCAGTAATTCGCGGCGGGTTGCTGAAACTGCGGAAAGCGTCCTGACATCAGGGGCTGAAGACTCTCTTTTTGATTGCTGCAGGAAGCAGCCGAGGTTAATCGCTGAGAGAACCCCCAGAACGGCGACAATGAGGTAAACCCCAGCGAATCGGGGGAGTCCGGGAATATCCCGTGCAATGATCGTCAGCAATGGTCCGAGGATTGCAGCCACCACTCCGCCAATCATAACCAGAGAGATTGACTGTCCTTTCACTTCGGGTGGGGAGTAGTCAGCCGCAACCAGGCGATAATACTGGCTGAAAGCCTGATAGACCCCGACGAGAAAGCAACCTGCACAAAAGAGTAAAAAACTGCCTTGTAGTACGGAAAAAAAGAGAGCAATCCGCCAGCGGTACCGCATAACGAGCCCAGAATGAAGGCACGTTTTTCATTTCCCCTACCAATCATGCCAGCTGCAAACAGACTCGAAAACGCACCTGCGACCGTGATGAGCGCAAACGGTACGGTAGCCAGTTCATCAGAGGGGGCCAACTGATAGCCAACCAGAGTAGCAATGGTCAGATCGACCGAGACTGCACAGGTAAAAAACAGATTACTGACGGCAAGAATCACGGGGACCCTGCCTGGTATATATCGCATATTGTCCTCACAGATTCGATAAGAAAGCGTCATATGGCAGTGGTTACCGTATCTGTAACCTTAATCAGCAGATTGAAAAAAAGATACCACAGGATAATTAACGCTTAACCTCTGCCGTTTTTGCCCACGAGTAAGTAGATTGAATGCCCTTTGCAGATTAGCCGGAATGTCATGACTCCTGGGATAAATGCCACACCGGTAGTGATAAATACCATTGATCAGTTTGTTGATAATGAATTATTCTGTATCAATAGAAAAAATTGAGAAAGGACACAATGAAAATCACAATAACGGGTTTAGCATTTGCCATGCTGCTGGCAGGTTGTAGTCAGCAAAGTCATGAACCTGTACAACAAGCCACCAGTGCACGGGTCACGCCCGTGGTAATGTCTGTTGATGCAACCGCGGCCTGCAATAATGCCGGAGGTCAACTGGCATTTTCCCGGCATCTTGATGGTACTTCAGAAGGCATGTGTCAGCTAGCCAACGGTCGCCGTTGTAGTGAACGCGCGCTCGAGATGGGCAGTTGCGCGCGCTGAATTACTGTCAGGCGATAACTTCATTCGGACAAGGTTGGCCATCACGTAATTGCTGAATATTCTGCAATGTAGTTTCAGCAATACTGGTTAATGCTTCTTCGGTCAGAAAAGCCTGATGCCCGGTGAACAGTACGTTATGACAGGCTGATAAGCGGCGAAACAGATCATCCTGGATCACGTCGTTCGACTTATCTTCAAAAAATAAGTCACGCTCGTTTTCATAAACATCCATACCCAACGCGCCAATTTTTTGCTGTTTTAGTGCATCTTTAGCCGCCTGTGAATCAATCAAACCACCACGACTGGTATTAATCACCATTACACCACTCTTCATTTGGTCGAAAGCCGCTGCATTAAGCAGATGATGGTTTTCAGGTGTCATCGGACAATGCAGGGTAATCACGTCTGACTGCTGGAACAGTGTGTTGATATCAACATACTCTGCACCGATAGCCAACGCTTCTGCGCTGGGATAGGGATCGTAAGCCAGCAGCCGCATACCAAACCCTTTTAAAATGCGCAGTGTCGCCAGGCCTATTTTTCCGGTACCAACCACACCTGCGGTACGCCCATGCATATTGAATCCCGTTAATCCTTCCAGCGAGAAATTGGCATCACGGGTACGCTGGTACGCACGATGGATACGCCGATTAAGCGTCATCATCATGCCTACGGTATGTTCAGCAACCGCTTCTGGCGAGTACGCAGGTACTCTGACAACATGCAGACCAAGTTCTTTGGCGGCATCAAGGTCGACATTGTTAAAACCGGCACAACGCAGTGCAATGAATTTGATCCCCATACGGGCGAATTCATTAAGTACGTCCCGGCCGCCATCATCATTGACGAAAATGCATACACCATCACAGTCGATGGCATTTTTTGCTGTCTCTGGTGTCAGCAGAAAATCAAAAAATACCAGCTCGTAGCCGTATTGTTTGTTTACCTGCTCAAGATATTTGCGATCATACTGTTTGGTGCTGTAGACAGCTACTCTCATCTTTCTCTCCTGACTTAGCGGGATTATATTACTATGCAGTGTAAGCGCTTAGCATGAAAAACGGAAATATTCTCCGGTGAGAATAGTTTTCAGCTGATGGTCGTCTTTGTTGGCATAAAGTACTGCTACCGGACAGGCTGAAAATAAGATAATTAGGTATACTCATATCCCTGTCGTCAAACGATGCAACATATTGACCAGATTTCGGAATAGCAGATGATTCAAAACGGACAATGCAATGGGGCGACGTAGTAAACAGCTGGCAACGGTTACCCTGATTTTGTTAACTGTACTCTCCAGTTTGTGGTTTACCCTTCCGCACTGGTTGCCGACGCTTCTGCGTCTTTGGCTACCTTCATCAATGCAGTTAGTCATCGCGGAACGTCCGTTATGGCGCGACGGATCTTTGCTGTTAGAGCAGCTCTCATTACAAGTGGGGGAGTGTAAACTGGTAGAAATTGAAGGGGCAACACTGGGTTATCAGCAACACCAATGGCACGTTAATGCTCAAAAGGTGACCACTGATAGCCGCTGCTTCGCGGAATTTCCATCAACATCAGCATCACAAACATACCCGGCAGTAGCGTTAAGCGTGATACAGGCTGCTTTACCGTCATTCACACTGTCATTTTCTCAGTTTGAACTGCTTCCATGGCAGGAGTTAGGTGGTGAGCTGCAACTCTCATCTCACGAAGGAATCCAGCAGATAAGTCTTAAAGGTGACAGTGTCACACTGAGGGCGGATTTGCAGGCTAATCATCTCTCTTTGCACGAATTAGCACTGCCGTTACCGGGGATATCTGAGCCAGTTAAACTCCAGGGTGAGATTGAACTTGGCGACAATATCGATGCAGTGCCCCGGCAAGGCAGGTTAAACAGCGTACTTGTATTACCATCCCCGGTTGAACAAGTCAGTGCGGATCTGACCTGGCAACAACAGCGCGGGACATTGACCGTCACCTATCAACAACACCGCACACCATTACTCAATCTTCCATGGCAAGCTGACAATGATGCGCTAATGATTGAAAAGGGAGAATGGCACTGGCCATTTTATTCACAGAAATTATCCGGCGGTGTATCGCTGACGCTATCACACTGGAGTAAAGGGCTCGATGAAACCCAATTAAATGGGCGGGTTAATCTGTTAACTGAGGGACGTGGAGGAAAGGGCAATCTGGTACTTTCTTTCGGGCCAGGCATGCCGATGCAAAATGATAAGGCCTTCCCGCTTAACCTCTATGGTGACGGCAAAGCACAGGCGTTACAATTTTTTGCCCGACTCCCTGGTGAAATTCGCGGCGGAATACTCTCGCCAGCGGTTTATTTCAAACCTGGCGCATTATTACGGATGAAAGGACGTTTATTGTCACTTCTTGATGTGGATGAAGCCCGCTGGCCTCTGGCTGGGGTTAGTGTATCTGCTTCGGGGATTGACGGGCGTTTACAAGCCATTTTACGGGCACATGAAAATGAAACCGGGGCATTCAGATTACATCTCGATGGACGGGCAGAGAAATTTGGCGGTGACAGTGGATCCTGGCAATGGCGATACTGGGGCGAAGGTGAGAGTCCGCGTTTTGATGCCCGATGGGATCTTAAGGGACGGGGGCAGTGGCGCAACAATACGATTATGCTTGAATCACTCTCTACCGGATTCAATCAACTACGCTATAACGGTGCCACAATACGCTCTCCCCGCCTGAAATTGACGCAACCGCTAATTTGGCAACGCAGTGATAGTGAGCCACGACTCCAGGGCGCGCTGCAACTGAAAGCAGAAGAGACACAATTCGTCTACGGTGGCTATCTGCCAGCCTCTTTGTTGGCATTCACCATAAACGGCCAGTCACCTGATGCATTTCAGTTACAGGGCAGCATCAACGCCGGGACAATAGGACCGGTGCAACTGCGAGGTCGCTGGGATGGTACACGCTTACGTGGTGAGGCCTGGTGGCCAGAGCAGTCATTGACGGTGTTTCAGCCATTGCTGAGTAAAACGCTCAAAATGCATATTCAGTCGGGTACATTGCGCGCACAGACCGCCTTTTCCGCGTCGGCTCAGGATGGCTTCCAGGCCGGCGGCCACTGGGTTGTTAAGCAGGGTAAATTATGGATGCCTGATAACGAAGTGAATGGTATCGATTTCTCACTACCTTTTCGGCTGAAAGGCCAGCGCTGGCAGTTCGGTGCTAAGCAGCCCGTGAAACTGCGTATTGCTGAAGTCAGAAATCAGTTTCGTCTGCAAAATTTGCGTGCTGATCTACAGGGCTATTATCCGTGGAATACACATTATCCTTTGCAACTAAATCAGCTGGCTGTTGATCTGCTGGGGGGGCATTTGCAAATGCCTCGCTTGCAGTTACCACAGAAAGAAGCCGCACATATTCAGATAGACCAGGTTGAGCTTCGTGAACTGGTGAATGCCCTTAAGGTGCAACAAATTACGCTATCGGGAAAAATTAACGGAGATTTCCCGTTTTGGGTCAACCGTTCGAAGTGGCTGATCGAAGAGGGTTATATCACGAATCAGGGCCCCTTAACGGTGCGGATGGATCCCGATTTTGCTAATACATTATCAGCCAATAATATCGCAGCCGGGATAGCCATGGACTGGCTGCGTAATATGCGTATTGATGAGAGTCGTGCCACCCTGGCTCTGGATAACATTGGTATGATGACGCTGACAGCAAAAGTTATCGGCACCAGCCGTTTTAGTGATAAAAATCAGCATGTTTCACTTAACTATCGCCAGCAGGAGAATATCTTCCAGCTCTGGCGTAGTCTGCGATTTGGCGATAATTTACAATCATGGGTAGAACAGAACAGTTCGCTCCCTGTACGGGAAGGAGAGGTGAGATGAGAGTTGCGGGTCTGCTGATATCAGCAGTCACACTGCTCAGCAGTGGGTGTATACCACGTATTGAAGTGGCTGCACCAAAAGAGCCTATAACTATTAACATGAACGTGCGCATTGAGCATGAAATCCATATTAAAGTCGATAAAGATGTCGAAGCCCTGCTAAAAAAACGCAGCGACCTGTTTTGAGGTGAACCATGAGATACATAATCGGGTTTTTGTTGTTCTGGGTTACTCTTCCCGCCATGGCGCTGACACTGGAGGAAGCGCGACAAACAGGAAAAGCAGGGGAGACGTTGACCGGCTATCTGGCAGCCATCAGCCATGATCCTGTTACACTGGCACTGGTGGATAAAGTGAATCAGGGACGGAAAGCGGAATACGCCGCGTTGGCGAGTAGTAACAATCTGACGCCTGATGAAGTAGCACGAATTGCCGGTAGTAAACTCACTGAGCGAGCCGCACCCGGTGAATATGTGCGGGGAATAAACGGCTTATGGCAACAGAAACCACCACGTTAAACCTGACGGCACTGATATGCCGCCAGGTTACTCATTATCCGCGGGCGTACTGCGTTAGTGCAGTTTTAGCACCAGTGATGGCATTTTCCGCCGCCTCAGGACCGTAAGCAATGCCCTCTGCATAAATAAACTATACGTCGTTCATACCGAGGAAACCGAGGAACACATTCAGATAAGGGGTCATCAGATCAGTCGGGGTACCCTGGTGAATCCCGCCACGGGTCGAAATAACCAGTACCTTTTTATCTTTAACTAAACCTTCAGGGCCACTTTCACTGTAACGGAAGGTAACACCAGTCCGCGCAATCAGGTCGAAATAGTTTTTCAGCTGCGTGGGAATGTTAAAGTTATACATCGGTGCCGCAATAACGATGGTATCGTGGTCATTCAATTCTGCAATAAGCGTATCAGATAGCGCCAGCGCTTCCTGCTGTCGTGGTGACAGCGTAGCATCAGAAGGCCGTAACATTCCGACCAGCTCACCATCCAGAACCGGCACAGGCTAAGCTGCCAGATCACGAACAGTAACCGTGTCACTTTTGTGAACCGATTGCCATTCAGCAATCAGATGATCCACTAACAAATTGGATTGTGAATGGGTAGCCAGAATACTTGATTTCAAAATCAGAACTTTACTCGTCTTGATTTTCCTGTAGGTGGAATGGCAAATTGGCCAGATAGGTTTCACTTTAGTCGACAGCGTGCGCAGACAAAAGAGCAATTCTCTGAGCAGCCTGTTCAAAATGTCTGAATGAAGCGCAGAGGCTACCTGCCCGCATCTATTCCGCTTATGATAAACTATATAACACTACCCTGAACTTGCTTTGTATCTTTTGCCAGCTTCGGGCATCGCTAATAAACAAGAGCTTCTCCCGTTATGACAGAAAATGACAGCCGCGCCCAATTCAACACTTTGAAATCACGTATTGACAATGTCATGCAAAGAGACCGGCAGCGCCTGCAAAAACGCTGGCAACAGGCGGTTAAAAGCCAGTCAAAAGAAAAACAGCAGCAGTTAACTCAGGTATTACAAGAGGATATCGCTCACGCAGAACAGTTGATTGCACGCCGGCGAACGGCAACTCCCGTTATTGAATTCCCTGATAATCTGCCGGTTAGCCAAAAAAAGGCCGAAATTGCAGCTGCGATCGACGCGCATCAGGTGGTGATCATTGCCGGTGAAACCGGGTCAGGAAAAACCACTCAGTTGCCAAAAATTTGCCTGGAACTTGGACGTGGTGTAACCGGCCTGATTGGTCATACCCAGCCACGGCGACTGGCCGCGCGAACCGTAGCTGATCGGGTGGCCAGTGAATTGCAGTGTTCCCCGGGGGGATGTGTTGGTTATAAAGTACGATTCAGCGATCAGGTGGGAGAACTGACACAAATTAAACTGATGACTGACGGGATACTGCTGGCAGAAATTCAGAATGACCGGTTGTTGCTACAATATGACACCATTATCATTGATGAGGCGCATGAGCGCAGCCTGAATATTGACTTTTTGCTTGGCTATCTGCGTCAGCTACTGCCGAAACGCCCTGATTTAAAATTAATAATTACTTCTGCTACCATTGATCCGCAACGTTTTTCACGACACTTTTATGATGCGCCAGTGATAGAGGTTTCAGGTCGTACTTATCCGGTAGAAGTTCGCTATCGACCATTGAGCGAAAACGCCGGAGAGAGTGACCGTGATCAGTTGCAAGGTATCATCGATGCCGTGGATGAATTAGGCCATGAAAGTGCAGGTGACATATTAATTTTTCTCAGCGGTGAACGTGAAATCCGTGATACTGCCGAGGCCCTCGAACAGCAGCAGCTAAGACATACGGAAATTCTTTCCTTATTTGCCCGACTGTCAAATAGTGAACAGAACCGGGTTTTTCAGTCACATCATGGTCGGCGCATTGTGCTGGCGACTAACGTGGCAGAAACCTCTCTGACAGTACCAGGTATAAAATACGTTATCGATCCTGGTACCGCACGGATCAGTCGCTACAGTTACCGTACCAAAGTGCAACGCTTGCCTATTGAGGCTATCTCACAGGCTTCTGCAAACCAACGTAAAGGTCGCTGTGGTCGTGTATCTGAGGGAATCTGTATTCGTTTATTTGCCGAGGATGATTTCAACAATCGTCCTGCGTTCACCGATCCTGAAATTCTGCGCACCAACCTCGCCTCAGTTATATTGCAAATGACCGCGCTGGGATTGGGTGATATCGCGGCTTTTCCTTTTATTGATGCACCAGATAAACGTCATATCCAGGATGGTGTGAGATTACTCGAAGAGCTGGGTGCTATCACCCAACAGGCACAACAGCACTATCAACTGACCGCATCAGGGCGTCTGCTAGCACAGTTACCGGTTGATCCCCGTCTGGCTAAAATGGTACTTGAAGCACAGAAGTACGCCTGTACACGTGAAGTGATGATTATCGCCGCGGGGTTATCTATCCAGGACCCAAGAGAACGTCCGGCAGAACGTCAACAAGCCGCCGATGAAAAGCATCGTCGCTTTGCTGATAAAGAATCTGATTTTATCTCTTTGGTTAATTTGTGGGATTATCTGCAGGCACAGCAAAAAGCACTCGGCTCCTCCGCATTCCGTCGGTTGTGTAAAACTGAGTTTCTCAACTACCTGAGGATCCGTGAATGGCAGGAAATCTATACACAATTACGCCAGGTAATTCGTGAACAGCGCATTCCACTAAACAGTGAACCTGCCGATTTCCGTGGTCTGCACACCGCGCTGCTCACTGGTTTACTGTCACATATTGGTCAGAAAGAGAGTGAAAAGCAGGAATATCTGGGAACACGTAATGCGCGTTTCGCTATATTCCCCGGCTCCGCGCTGTTTAAAAAGCCACCAAAATGGAGCATGGTAGCAGAACTGGTGGAAACCAGTCGCTTATGGGGGCGTATCGCTGCACGTATTGAGCCGGAATGGATTGAACCGATCGCTCAGCATGTCATCAAACGCAGCTACAGTGAACCTCACTGGGAAAAGAGCCGTGGCGCTGTGATCGCTCTGGAAAAAGTTACTCTGTACGGTGTGCCTATTGTCAGTGCAAGAAAAGTTAACTACAGCCAGATAGATCCGGCACTATCTCGAGAGCTGTTTATTCGTCACGCTCTGGTCGAAGGCGAATGGCAAACACGTCACGCATTTTTCAAAAATAATTTACGCCTGCGCGAAGAAGTCGAAGAGCTGGAACATAAATCACGGCGGCGCGATATCCTGGTGGATGATGACACCTTGTTTGCTTTTTATGATCAGCGGTTGCCTGCCGGGATCGTATCTGCGCGCCATTTCGATCACTGGTGGAAACAGACCAGTCGTCAGGATCCTGAAAAACTTAATTTTGCTAAAGAGATGCTGATTAACCAGCAGGCGGATGGGGTAAGCCAGCTCGACTATCCTGACCACTGGCATCAAAACGGGATTTCACTACCCTTAACTTATCAATTTGAACCCGGCAATGCGGCAGACGGTGTCACCGTACATATCCCGCTGCCATTGTTGAATCAGGTCGAAGAGCGAGGTTTTGAATGGCTGATTCCCGGTCTGCGCCGCGAGTTAATTGTCGCTCTGATCAAATCGCTACCAAAACCACTCAGACGCCATTTTGTGCCAGCCCCCAATTATGCTGACGCATTCCTGCAAAGGGTCACATCAGCAGAAGCTCCGCTGCTTGATGCTCTGGAGCGTGAGTTCCGCCGTATGAGTGGTGTTACCCTTGAACGTGATGCCTGGCAATGGTCACAGGTCCCTGATCATCTCAAAATGACTTTCCGGATAATTGATTATAAAAATCAAAAACTGGCGGAAGGCAATGACCTGAGCGCGCTCAAACAACAGCTGCAAGGTGAGGTACAGAAAACACTGACTCAGGTTGCTGATGCAGGTATCGAACAGCACGATTTGCAGACATGGAGTTTTGGTGATCTACCACAACAATTTGCACAACAACGCGGTCACTATAGCGTAAAAGCCTGGCCTGCCCTGGTAGATGAAAAATCCAGTGTGGCTATTCGTCTGTTTGAAACAGAAGCTGCGCAACAAAAAGCCATGTGGCAGGGATTACGGCGTTTATTACTGCTTAATATTCCCTCTCCGGTAAAGTTTCTGCATGAAAAGCTGCCAAACAAAGCCAAACTGGGGCTCTATTTTAATCCTTACGGGAAAGTACTGGAGTTGATCGATGACTGCATCACTTGTGGTGTGGATCAGCTGATTGCCCGACATGGCGGCGTGATCTGGAACGAAGCTGACTTCAACAAGTTACACCAGCAGGTAAGGGGAGAACTGAATGAGGTGGTGGTGACTATCGCCAGTCTGGTTGAGCAGATTCTCACCAGTGTCTTTACCATTAACAAAAAACTGAAAAGGCGCGTCGATATCAGTATGGCGCTGGCGCTCAGCGATATTAAGGCGCAGCTTGACGGGTTAGTTTATCGTGGTTTTGTTACTGAAACAGGCTGGCAACGTTTGCCGGATACATTGCGCTATTTACAGGGAATAGAACGGCGGCTAGAAAAACTGCCTGTTGACCCACACAGTGATCGTGCACGTATGGTCAAAGTTGATGCGCTGATACAACGCTGGCGCGTCTGGCTGGCGAAGTTACCCCCTGCACAACGTGATGATGATACCGTAAACGCAATTCGCTGGATGATTGAAGAACTGCGCATCAGCTATTTTGCCCAACAGCTAGGCACGGCTTATCCGGTATCAGAAAAACGTATTCAGCAGGCGATGGAAGATATTGCGCAATAAAGCATATTGTTACAGTCGGCTTTTATCCATTTTCGTCACGAAAGATGGATAAAAAGCCGGAATTAGCATTTTAATCGCTTTATTTTAAAATGGTTATAGCACTGTCTGCATTGCGAATAACAGCATAAGTAACGATAAAATAATCAGGGAGAGTATGATGCGACGGAGAGTATTACTCGCAATCTTAATCTGTATCACGCCCGGTCTTCTTGCTTTCAAACCAGTAAACCAAAACAGTGTCGAGTCCGATGATAAGGCATTAGAATTACTGTATAACACCATCAGCTATAAGGTTAAAAACACCCCCGGATACCGACTGGAAACCATTGGGGATGACTTCCCTTTATATGACTATACTGACTTTACAATGCACACCCACACATCAGAAGAGGTAGTCAAAAAACCCTCATCTGAAATCAGCGACGATGAATGGCAAGCCTTTATCAATACCTCTATAAATTATTACTCTGAAAATGGATCGGTAGATTATAAACTTGTCGACCTTGATGGCGACGGAAAGCGCGATCTTATTCTTAATGCCTACACCGGAGGGACCAGTTTATCCAGTACTACCGGAGTGTTGAAACGTACAGGCGATAGATTTGTTGCTTTAAATCATTATGATAATGAGAGTATCAGCGGTGAGTTTTTTTTACAAATCGAACGTGGCGCCAATGAGGGGGGGCAGTGGATACGTATCAAAGATCAGGTTTATGCACTTTGGTTCAGCGGTATGTACGGCGAAGATAATTTTTATTTATTACGACCATTTAACACAGAGAATAAAATTCCAAATATTACTGTTAACTATAAATATCAATATGATGATTTATCTATACAACCAGAAAGTGAAGAAGGTGAGCTTAAGCCTGCGTTAAATACTGACGATAAAAAAAGGCTGATTGAAGTCCTCAATACGGAGAGTTTTTATTATCATAAACAATCTCAACAACAAGAGAATATGACAATTTGCCCGGTGCCGGTAGGCACATCATCTGAAGATGCCGAAAATTATAGCGCTCATATTGCCGGAAACTATATCACTCAGCCAGTAGCAACGCTGCCGGTCTGGATAAATGGAGCTTGTTTTGTCGGTTCTTTAGAAAGCCTTTTTGGTCGTGGTGAGTTTTTGCTAATCAGCTCACCTAAAGAGATGGAGATCCTTGGTGCTTATTCTATTTCTGGAGTTCGCCATATCGAATCAATAACAAAAGGGTGGAAATTCAGAGAGGGAAATATTTCATTCTGAGCCAAAAAGAGTTCAAGCAATCAAAAAGGTCAGTTGATTCTTCACCGCAGGGTGAACATTGGTAAAAAGGACGATAATGAGAGACAATATTCGCAAGAAAATAGTACGAGTTTGTGATGAGAAGATTGCAGCTAAAGGGGACAACGTGGGTGTGTCAGTCTATGCTTTTTTTTCCATCAAAAATACTGACCCGGAATTACTGATGGAAGTCGCCCACTGGTGGATTATGGAGATGAAATTCGACCATTTCGAAAAAGCAAAAAAAATAATTTCGCTGGTCTGATATAAAATCCTGCACGGGTATTGAAGGGATATGTGTAGCGGCTCGCAATCCATTTCGCCGGGCTCACAATAACTGTAAACCAACTTCGTCAAATTGGCAGACCGACCGCCAGCATTCTGTCGCGTAATTCGGCCGTGCGGGCAGGGTCTAACTGATTGTTAAATAACGCCCTGATTTCAGCAGGTTTTGCATCGAACTGCTCTACCATGTCCTTCAACCAGTAACCATGCCGGGTGAGCGTCGGCTCCAGATCATCCAGCTGACGTGACAGCACGGATGCAACCAGCGTGGCGGTAATCGGTTTTTCGCCCGTCTGGTATCCTGCTTCCATCGCCAGCGTCAGGTGCAACTGGACCTGCAGCGGTGTTCGCAGTTTCATTGCCAGCAGGCCAACGGCTTCGGTCGTCAGAATATCTTCCGGCTTACTCCTACCGGTGTTGGTCTTCAGCAGTCACTGGATATATTCACGCTGGCTGCCGGCGATTCCGTCTAGTGTAAAAATATCGGTACGATAGCCAATTTCCTCCACCGTCGGACGACGCAGGTCATTACGCAGTTTTGGGTGACCGGCCAGAACGACGGATAGCCGTCCACCGCCGTCTTCAACCACTTCCATCAGCCGTTTGAGCCCCGTCAGTGTATTACCGTTCAGGTCATGCGCCTAATCAACAAACAGCGCCACCGGGCGTTTGCCTTTTTTGACCAGTTCCTGCAGTTCTCGCTCACGGCGTTCACCCTGTTTGGGGAACTGCACCTGCTTATCCTGTGCCAGGTCATAAAACAGGGCGTTAATCAGCGTAGCGAGCCGGACGCTGTGTTTGTCCACCGACAGTGAACGGGCAACAACGATTTTATTTTCATCCATCAGTTGCTGCTGCAGGCGTCGCAGAGTGACGGTTTTACCGTGCCACAAACGGCTATCAGTCGTCCTTCGCGTATTGCCCCTTTAATGTCTTTCATCAGTTGCCTATGGTGGGCGGTTTCATAATACCCGGCCTGTTAAATAGACTGCGTCAGTCCATAATGCTCTATCACTTCAACCCGCATGGTCTTCTCCTTATTGTCTTTTACGAAAATAGTCTCTGATGCGCGCGAGTACTTCACTACGGTTAAGCGTCTCAGTCAGAATACTGTCGATAAACGCCCGGTCTTCATCCGACATTCTGGCCATACCGCTTGCCACAATGTCGGCAATTGCCAGTTTTGCCGCAATAACGGTGGGAAAGTGGTATTCAAATTTTCGGGTATCAAAGGGCTGATGCGGCAATGCATCACTGACCATGCGGAGATCGCTGCCGGACAATGCGCTGATGGGGATGTTCGGTTGTCTGGCCAGAGCATGGATACGATCGGCCGGTTCAGCCGCTTTACCACACCTAAACGTCCGGTAACGGTGTAGCGGCACAGGCCCCGACACCGGATAATAAGGCCCCCATGTTTCACCGGTAAACTCCACATACATCTCGTTGTCAAACAGCCCCAACAGCAGAATGACGGTTTCACCCGCCATATCCGGTTCAACTTCCCATGCGGTGCCGTCTATCGTTATCCGCGCATCGCCCCCCACCTTGCGGGATTCCGGCTCCCGGGCGAACCGACAGTATTGTTCCCAGCTGCACATATCCCTCACACCTTCCCGGGATATATTTGCCAGCCAGTCCTCCAGTCGGGAGTGTTTCTCGCTGCGGTGACGCTGCGCGTTATGACGGCTCATATAGTTCCAGAGCCATTCGTTGGCCTGCAGCTCCGTCCCCGGTTTATGGAAATGGTACAGAGTTTCATGTGCCTCCTTGACGGTCCGGAAAGGGCGCTCGACTTTACCTTTGGACCGTGCCGTCGTCCGGGTGCCGTCCTTGCCTGTCGGCATATGCGCCAGCCAGTCAACCTTCAGGGACTGTATAACATTCTGGAAGACATGGCTTTTGGCCACAGGTCCGTTATCGAGGTACAACAATTTCGGGCGGCCCTGAAAAGGAAAATCAGACCTGACTTTTGGTGCCATGGCGTTAAAGAGAAAACGCAGCGCTGATTCCGCATCCTCACCGTACACACACCTACATTCTTGGTATGCAACACCGCTCCGGTCATCCACCACGCAATGTTCTTCCAGCAACTGTATTGCCCCTCCGGTCGACAGATGGCGGCCGGATTTATTTGTGGTTCGTAATTTCAGTGCAGCAATCAGTTCACAGTAATGCTCCAGCTCGGACGGTGGCAGTAACCCGGGGTTGACCATGATCACTGCGGTGGGCTGTTCGTGGTTTAAGAACAAGGTGAAGAGCGCGATAAACCGTCGTGACTGAAATATCATACAGCTGGGCGGTAGCGGCAATCTGAGTGGCACGTTCAGGGCTTTTTGGCGGCAGGCGATCGAGCCGTTGCCGTAGTTGCAACAGGGCATCAGGGGGAATAGCACTACGCCGGCTGCTCATAATTTTCCAGCGCCCGGTAGACTGACGCCCTCCCAATCCCGAGCTGGCGGGCGATAGCCGTGGCCCCCATTTTCTCAGCAGTATACAGACGATATACCTCAGCAGGATCTAAGGAAGGTTTTCTTCCACGGTATACGCCCCGGGCTTTCGCAGCGGCAATGCCTTCCATCTGGCGCTCCCGACGAAGGTTGGTTTCAAACTCAGCGAAAACGCCCAGCATATCAAGGAAGGCTTTTCCCGCTGCTGAACGCGTGTCCACTGGCTGTTCTGTTGCCTTGAGCGTGACGCCCTGCTGATTCAGGGCATGCACTATGTCCTGCAGGTCCTTAATGCTGCGGGCCAGGCGATCCACGCGGGTCATCATCAACGTATCTCCGGGGCGTAGGAACTCCAGCAGCAGCTGCAACTCGCTCCTTCCGGCCCGGCTGCTTCCGCTGGCTTTTTCTGCACGAATGATTTCACAGCCGGCAGCGCGCAGAATTTGTGTCTGCTGGGTCAGATCCTGGTCGCTCGTTGAAAAGCGGGCATAGCCGTAAAGTGCCATAACGATGAAAACTGTCTCGTTTAACTCCAGATGAGGAAAACGTAACATCAGGATGAGACAAAAACAACCCAAATGAGACAGAAAAACTGTCTCAGAGAATTGTTTGTTTTGGGTTCACTCAAAAAATACATTCTCATTTAAGAGAAAATTTAATGAGTTCTTAATGTAATGTGAGGCAGACTGTTTTCGGACTCAGACTGCTACAGTTATACTTCGAAAAACTCAACCTTACCGCCAGTAAGGTGATACATACTGCCAACGATTTTAATTTTCTTCTCATCTTCCAGTTGTTTCAGCACCAGGCTGTTTTTGCGGATATTTTCGATAGTCAACTCGACATTTTTTCGTGCCACCGCATCGACAAAATCATAATTGCTACCTTTACGCTCACCGCTGTAGTCCGTTTTTGCAATCGCGGGTTTAATTTCACCCAGCAGCCCCGTCAGGTTACCCAGTTCAGCATTATCAATAGCACCGCGTACTGCGCCACAGCGGGTGTGTCCCATAACCAACACTACTTTCGCGCCGGCAACTGCACAGGCAAACTCCATGCTGCCCAGGATATCGCGATTACTTATATTACCCGCTACGCGGGAATTAAACGTTTCACCGATCCCCGCATCGAGCACAATTTCCGCCGGCGCACGTGAGTCAATGCAGCTAAGGATCACCGCAGCAGGATACTGACCCGCAATACTGTTACGCTTCTGTGCCAGGTAATCATGTTTAGCCGGGCGATTTTCCCGGAAGCGCAGGTTGCCCTGTTTAAAATGTTCAATGACTGCATCTGGAGTCATACCGTCACGTTCTTCTTTGCTCAGTGATGCGGCGAAAGAGATAGTTGGTACCGATAAGGCCGCCAGCCCGGTGACAGACAAAGCAGATACTGCAAGAGTTTGTTTTAGGATTACACGGCGTGAAGGTTGTGCTGGTTGGTTTTGTTCCATTATTTGCTCCTATTTACTGAGTTAGCTCCAATTGCTGCGATTATACGTAGGTAAACGTTAATCAAACCGAAACAACAATTTTTAACCAGTATAAATAAATATCTGAGACCAGCTGAACTGGAAAGTAGAATGCTGGCGGTCGGTCTGCCAATATGACGAAGTTGATTTACAGTTATTGTGAGCCCGGCGAAATGGATTGCGAGCCAGGCAGGATAAATGCGAGCCAATTATCACCTAATGTGAGCCGAAATTTGCGCTGATTGCGAGTCGGAGGGATTTCGATTGCAAGCCGCTACAGATATGTGGCCGAAACTGTATCATTATCCATCGTTCTGAAACTGATGTAGGCTAACATCGCGTGCTTTACGTTTTGGTTGAACAGCTACCATATTGTGGTACTGTTTCTGGGCCGGCCGGAGATTTTGAGTTCTTATGTTAACAATGGACCTGAAAAACTGATAAGAAAAATGAGTCAATGTCGAAGAGTAATTTTACAAATGTCATCTCCGTTCTCCATGTGAATGATTTTGTTGGTGCTATTGAATGGTACTCGAAATGGCTTGGGCGTAAACCAGATGTAATACCTGATTAGGGCATCGCTGAATGGCAACTGGTAGACAATGCGTGGATTCAGGTTTCAACTGCACCGGACCCAACGCTTGCGGGTAAATCGTTTGTCGTTTGTGGTGTGGTTGATATTGAAACACAGAGGGCTACTTGTCACAACGCGGGTATTAGCCCCAGTGAAACGCAGGACCTGGGCTTCGTGAAACTGGCACAACTGATCGATCCCGAAGGGAATGCCGTGATGTTTGTCCAGGAAATGTAGCACACTGCTGCTGACAATGCGTTTCAGACAGGATGTCTGTGCAACACTTTATATTGTTAGATTTGAGCAGCGATTCAGGATTTTCCTTATCTGATATGGTCAGCGTCACTGTCTGAAATTATAAACGGTAGAGAGGATGCATAGATCCTGTCCTACCTGAGTTTTTAATATCCGTATGATTCAACCTAAAACAGACAGGCTGCCTTATCCTTTTATTACACGATATTGACCATTACACACCTCGCCGATGGTATCACTCATCATGTACGCCTCTGCCTCGCTGTGGGTGACCATCAAGGCTGTCTGACCTGCTTCACGTAAAATGTCCCTTACATCAGAACCGATGCGTTCCCGGGGCTGACTGTCGAGGCTGGAGAACGGCTCATCCAGCATTAAGATTTTTGGTTCAGGCGCCAGTGCCCGGGCCAGCGCGATCCGCTGCTGCTGCCCACCTGAAAGCTGATGAGGGTAATGGGTTGCGTGTTGCGGTAAACTGACCATGGCTAACAACCTGTCAACCCGCGCCTGACGCTGCAGACGGGGGAGGTGGCGCAGGCCAAAAGCAATGTTCTCTTCCGCTGTCAGGTGAGGAAACAGAGCATACTCCTGAAAAACCATCCCCGTATGACGCTTCTCTGGTGGAAGATGCAGTTTGTTATCAGCGACCCGCAGCGCGCCAACAGAAATGGTTCCTGACTGCAACCGTTCAAATCCAGCAATAGCGCGCAGAACTGTGGTTTTCCCACAACCTGAAGCCCCAAGCAGACAGGCCAGTTCACCTTCACTGACCGATAGCGTGAAATCCTTCAACACCGGAGGTTGACTGGTGCCATAGGCAACATAAATATTGTCGAGACAGAGTGCAGCTGGTGACATTTTCTTTTCCTAATGTCGTATCTGATGGCGCATCAGTAACACTACAGGCAGGATACCGACGATAACAATCAATAAGGCCGCAACGGCACCCTCTTCGTAAGTGCCGCGCGCCGCTTCGGCATATAACAGCGTAGCGAGAGTTTCAAAATTCACTGGCCGCAGCAACAGAGTGGTGGGCAGTTCTTTCATTGCATCAGCGAAAACCAGTAATGCGCTGCTCACCAGCGCGGGATGCAGTAGCGGGAAATGCACGCGTCGAAAAGTACCGCCTCCGGTTTCACCCAAAGAGCGCGATGCCTGTTCAAGCGCAGGAGAAATACGCATAAGTCCGGCATCCAGTGCTCCAATGCCGATGGTCTGAAAACGAATTGCACAACAAATAACCAGAAAAATACCGGCTGACATCAGTGGTAAACCCCGGATATCAAATACACTGGCAATCCACTTATCCAGCGCCAGTGCTGGGGTGAGAAAACCGTTGGCCAGCAGTGTGCCTGGCAATGCGTATCCGAGAGAGGCAATTCGTAAAATGCCACGACGTACCCTCTGGCAGGGATTACCCACTGCCATAACACGGGCGTTCCACGCCACGACGAGACTGACGATCATCACGACAAAAGTCACGCCAGCAGCCAGTGCCAGCGTGTTTTGTAATGCCGAAGGCAGCAGGGGAGATAATGGTGAACTGTCAATCAAACGTTTAGCACTTTCCCAGAGCAGAAAAACAAACGGGGCAATAAAGCCCAGCACCACGGGTAACGCAACCAGCGTACAGAGAAGCCAGCCACGCCATCCGGAGAGTTTAGTCGGGGCCATTTTCCGGCTATTTCTGCTGCTAAAACCTTGCTTTTTACGGCCATAGATCTCAAGTGAAAAAACAGAAAAAATCAGTAGCAACATAAAAACTGGCTATCTGTGCTGCTGCAGAAAGATCAGAGCGTGTTATCCAGGTGGTGTACACCGCTACCGTCATGGTCTGAACACCAAGAAACTCTGATGCACCAATGTCGTTGATGGTTTCAAGTAGCGCCAGACTCAGCCCTACAGCCAAAGCTGGACGCGCCATGGGTAGCGCGACGCGGAAGAAAGCGCCACCGGCACTGCATCCCAGGGTTCGCGCCGCTTCGAGTGAATTAAGCGGCTGCACGATAAACAGAGCGCGGGTGGTCAGATAGACATAGGGATAGAGCACCAGTCCGAGCAGAATTATCGCGCCCGGCAGGGAGCGGAGATCAGGTAGTCGAAACTGACGCGGGCTGTCATACCCCAGTAACCATCGAATGGCTGTCTGCAGCGGGCCAATAGGATGCAGTAAGTCGAGCCACGCAAAGGCAACAATGTAGGTTGGCATTGCTAATGGTAAAAGTAACGCCCAGCTCAGCAGGCGCTGAACAGGAAAACGCCAGGCAGTCACCGCCCATGCACAGCCAACGCCAACAACCGTGACGATTAACGCAACGCCAGCCAGCAGCAACAGCGTGTTCATGGCTGCCACCGGCAGTACGAAATTCAGCAGATGTTGCCAGTGAGAAAGACCGGTCTGAAATGCAAGCCAAATCAGTACAAGGATCGGAGTGCAGACGCCCAGTGCAATCACGATTGCACTGAGACTAAGTGGTGTCAACAGTGGTTGCAGTCTGCGGGGCAGACTGCGAACCAAAGCCGCTAACCAGGTATTACTGATCGAAGCCAACTTTATCTACCAGCAGGCTGGCCTGTTTGCGATGTTTGACAATGTCGACGAGTGGAATAGTGTCAACATTGATCTCTCCAATGGTTTCACTAATGATAGGATCAAGAGCGACACCTTTGAGCACCGGATATTCATAGTTGGCCTGTGCATAGATTTTTTGTGCAGGCGCGGAAACCAGATATTCCATCAATTTGACGGCATTCTCTTTGTGAGGCGCATAGCGGGCGATAGCAGCGCCGCTGATATTGACGTGCGTTCCACCTTTCTCAAAAGTAGGTTTGACTACTTTGATCGCATCACCCCAGTTGCGGGCATCGGTGCCCTCTTTGGCACTCTTCATCTTTCCGACATAGTATGAATTGGCAAGCCCCATATCACAGATACCACCGAGAATGTCACGCGCAACATCCCGGTCACCGCCAGTGGCTTTACGTGCCAGATTATTTTTCACTCCACGTAACCAGACTTCTGTTTCTGCTTCACCATGATGCGCGATCATGGCGGCAATCAGCGCGGTGTTATAAGGGTGATGGCCTGAGCGCAGGCAGACTTTTCCTTTATATTGTGGGCTGGCAAGCTGCTCATAATGCCAGTTATCGATAGGCATTTTTTTTCGGTGTACAGCACTCGTGCACGCATTGAGAGGGTAAACCACTGGTTATCTTCTCCACGTAAGTTGGCTGGTATAGCTGCTTTTAAAATATCAGAGACAACAGGTTGCGTCACACCAGCTTCGACCAAATCGACCAGATTACCCACATCAACTGCCATCAACAGATCGGCCGGAGAGTTTTTTCCTTCTGCTTTAACTCTCTCCAGCATGCCATCCTTGATATAAACCGTATCCACTTTAATGCCACTGCTCTGTGTCCAGCTTTCCAGCAGTGGTTGAATCAATCCGGGTTCACGGGTGGTGTAAAGCGTCAGTGACTCTTCAGCCATTGCGGTGAAACTGACGGGCAGCACCATAGCGCATGCAAGTGATATACTGCCCAGCCTGGTACGAGAATTAGCGAATTGTTTCATTGAGTGATTTCCAGAGTATTTAGCCAGTTAAAATAAAAAGTGTCGCAAAATCTGAGAATTCGACCTCATCATAAATGCTAATTACTATCATTTGTATTTATTTACAAAAATATGAATATTGGAAACAATTGCTAACTTTTTGGTATATCCTGCTGTCAGCCATTTTCAGTCTGCGCAACGAATTGCTGTAATGCTTTGAGCGAGGCGGTTGCGCCCCCACAGACGATTACCAATACATTTTCATAGTGCTGTAACTCTAACGATCGCTGGTACAACGCAGCCAGCGCCGCGCCACAGGCAGGTTCAACCAGAATACGGTGCTCGTCAAGCAACGCCAGGCAGGCACTGACAGCCTGATAATCGGTGACAGTGCTGGCAGAAACAGGCTGTTTTTTACTCAGGTCAAAGGCTTGTTGACAGACCTGACGAGCTCCCAGTGAAGTGGCAATCCCTGTGACTTCAGGTAAGGTAACTGGTTTACCGGCTGCTAATGCTGCACCATAAGAGGCCATTCCACTGGTTTCGACGGCGAAAACATGCGTTTTATCAAGTTGATTGCGCTGCAATCCTTCGACCACGCCAGCGAGTAATCCACCACCTCCCACTGAAAGCACCACCGCGTCCGGTTTAACACCAGCGGCGATGACCTCATCGATCATTGCAGCATGACCTTGCCATAACAAGGGGTCATCAAACGGATGGATGAAGGCATCGTCTTCGCTGACCAGTGAGAGTGCGTATGCATGCGCTTCACTCCAGCTACGTCCCAAAACGGTGACCTTAGCACCATGCAACCTGAGCAACTGTTGTGCCTGCAGTGAGGCCGCTTCAGGTACCACAACACACACCTCCACCCCAAGCTGTAGCCCGGAATAAGCAACCGACAGACCGGCATTACCACCAGAGGAAGTAATGAAACGTTTCGCCCCTTGCTGATAATGATGCTGACAGGCAAGACCAACCCCACGTAACTTAAATGAACCGGAGGGCTGTAACGCCTCCATTTTCAGCCAGACATTGGTGTCACTTAACTGACTCAGTGGTAGTGATTTAATCAGGGGTGTGGTTATACTCAATGGTGTGGATAACATCATCGGATTAAGCTCTCTTTGACTGGTTAGTAACCTCATGCCAGTGCCTGAACTTCAATTTCAACGTCAAGATCGAAGGCCAGCTGACTGACGACTGTGGTACGTGCGGGAAATCCCCCGGAGAAATAACTGGCATAAACCTGGTTGAACGCGGCAAAGTGACGCATATCAGACAACCAGACCGTGACTTTAACTATTTTATTCAGTGCAGAGCCACAGTTTGTTAGAGTCGTCTGAATAGATTTCATCACTTGATGTGTTTGTTCATTAATGTCGCCATACACTGGCTGCCCTTGTCTATCCATAGATACCAGGCCGGAAAGGTAAATTATCCCGTGAACTTCAACAGCCTGCGAAAACGGATAGGGCAGGTGGCTGGTGTATCGTTTCATGGTGATTCTTCTCCCCGGCTGGCTTGCAACTCGTCAAGATAGTTATAAATGGTATAACGCGTGACAGAAAGCGCAGCTGCGGCTTTTTCTACCCCTCCTTTTATCAGAAAAATGCCACGTTCCTGCATTCGCTGTACCGCAAGAAGATTGGCATTTTTGATATCACGACGCCCTTTTCCCGGATGACGTTCCGTCGCTTGCCCGATGATAGTTTGCATAAGATTTTTAATGTTACTTTCGGGCATTTCTGGCTTTTCATCGTCATCGAGGGGATTGGTTACCCGTGGAGATTCAGGCGGGCAAAGCTGGCGCAACAGCGCAATTGCTTGTGGAAAAGCATGCATATCACAGTTGATGCACAATGCGGCAAAAGGCTTACCAGAAGTAGTGCGATAGAGCATAGTACTGCTACGCAACATCTGACCTGATTTATTGGTAGTCTGATAATCCAGCAATAACGTACAGGCTTCATCCTGACGCTGCAGCGCCGCGAGAAAACCTTTATCTGTTCGCAAACCGGCAAGAATTGACTCTCCCCGGCGACGACCGGTCACGTGACCATTAACAATTTCAGCTATCGAGTATTCGGGTGTTCGTAGATCATGTAGCACCAGCTCGGTACTTTGTGGCAACAATGATCCAATGCCACGCGTAGTGGCCGCCAGGATAGCTAACAGATTATCTTCATCGCAAACTGAAGTGGATATCATCGTCGTACGCTGCTTAATTTCATTCAACTAAACGTGGATTCTAATCTAGCAGCGGAATGTATCACTTACAACATAATGTTGAACTGGATTGCTTAATTAGGGTTTTTGTTCAACATTTTGTTTATTAGTGAGATCTTACCAAGCGCAATATCATCGTTGAGCAGGGCTAATTAAAGCGCAAAAAAATAGCGTAACGCCATAAAAGCGGACATCCCTGCCAGCACGGTAACGAAAAGGCTACGGGTTAGCGCGCCAGCCAGCGTGGCAAACAACGCCGCGAGCAAAGAGAGACTCACTCCGCTGCTGCTAAACGCTGGTTTTTCAACCAGTTCAGCGCAGATGATTGCCGCCATAATCGCACCCGGAATAAAAGCCAGCCAATGCTGAATTGCCATTGGAAGACGAAAACGTGACAGCAAGACTGCAGGTACAGTGCGCATCAATGCGGTTACCAACGCACAAAGCAAAATAGTGAGATAGATATTATGCTGCATCGGGTTTTCCTTGTTTGTTTTGTCGGGCCAGCAGTAGCAGGGTGGCCAGCGTGGCCAGCGTGGCAGAGAGTGAAGCAGCAACAATCACCACGACACTCAGATCCGCATGCTCTGCGGCAAATAGTGTCACCAGAACAGCAATTGCAATATTCAGTGTTTCGAGGTATTTCTGCTGACTTGCAAACCATAAAGAGATCAATAGGCCAATAAACATAGAAACCAGACTGAAACTTAGCCCCTCCATCAAAGTGGCAGGTTGTAGTGGTCAACTAATTTTGGCCACACGACCTGACTGTTCGTGGAACAGCCGCTCTGATTCATTTGGCGTTAAGCCACCGTTATACCAGTGGGGCCGGATGGCACTGTAATAGCCCGTGATGTAGCTGATTATCGCGCTCTGAGCCTCGTTGAAGCTGTTATAGCCCTTCGTCGGCACCCATTCGGTCTTCAGGCTCCGGAAGAACCGCTCCATCGGGGCATTATCCCAGCAGTTACCCCGGCGACTCATGCTCTGCTTTATCCGACAGCGCCACAGAGCCTGCCGGTACTGACGGCTGGTATAGTGGCTGCCCTGATCGCTGTGGAACATCACGCCTGTTGGCTTACCCCGAAGCTCCCAGGCCATCTGCAATGCTTTGACCGTGAGGGCCGAGTCCGGCGACGTCGATATCGCCCAGCCCACAGGTTTGCGGGCGAACAGATCCAGCACTGCTGCCAGATAAGCCCAGCATTTTCCCGTCCAGATATACGTCACATCGCCGCACCAGACCTGATCCGGCGCGGTAACCGCGAACTGCCGGTCGAGATGGTTCGGTATTTCAATGTGTTCGTTCCCGCCGCGTTTGAATTTATGCGCCGGGACCTGGCAACTGGCGATATCCAGCTCTTTCATCAGCTTACCGGCCAGCCATCGCCCGAGTCTGACGCCCTTAGCGCTGACCATCGTGGCGATACTTCTCGCGCCAGCAGAGCCACCACTGGCGTTCCAGACTTCACTGACGAGACTCCGTTTAACGGCACGCTCGGCGTCAGAATCCCTGCCATTTTTACGAATGTAGCGATAACTGCTTCGGTGAACACCGAACAGCCGGCACAATGGCGCTACCGGGTAGTGCGCCCTCAGACTGTCTATTATCGTGAACTGTTCAGGGAGTCCGACATCAAGAGCGCGGTAGCCTTTTTTAGGATTTCATTCTCCATATCAAGGCGTTGTATCCGTTTTCTCATTTCCCTGAGTTCAGTCTGCTCAGGCGTCAGAGGCAGCCCCGGGGGCGTTTTCCCCTGGCGCTCGATACGTAACGATTTTACCCGGCGGTTGATGGCGGAGAGGCTGACGTTCATCGCCTTAGCCGCCTCGCCGTGAGTGTAGTTCTGATCCAGGACCAGTTTTGCCGCTTCGACTTTAAATTCAGCAGTAAATGCTTTGCTCATTGGTTCACCTATAAGATGTTGAGGTGAGCATATCACCTCTGCTCAGGTGGCCAAATTCAGTGTGCCACTACAAAGTTAGCCTGACGCAGGCGGGTCAGACCTTGATAATAAAAGCTGAGAAGATTCTTCAGGAGCTCAATGAACTCAAATTCGGCTCACTCACATCGAAGGGGCAAATACGGTTTGGCCTTACCCGCACACTCAATTTTGAGTTTATCGATTCCGTCAGCAGACAGCTTCTCGAACTGGATGCCAGTGACGATGTCGAAACAGCCAGTCTGACTTCTGCGCAGCTCCTCACCTGCTTGTCGCAAAATACACTTAATCTTGTGCTCATAGGGGAAAAAGGAACAGGCCATGAAGATATAATTCAGTACCAGTGGATTTGTTGTGAACCATTGTTAATAGTGATGCCAGAAACACACCCGGCAAGTGTGAAAAAAAAAGGCATCACTTAAAGATATCAATGACTTACCTCTTTTTTGGTTCTCCAGAAGCGCAAACCCCACATTCTATGACAAGTGTGAACAATTTTTCAAACAGCTGACTATCCCTCTGAGGAGAGTTAAAGAACCTGATGACTCACTTGTTATGCTCACTCACATATCAAGAGGGAAAGGATTTGCCCTCATGCCTCAATCGAAATGCACCTTCAATCAGGAAGGGCTGTGCTATCGCGAACTGACGGAAGATGAGTCCCGAAAATTGAATATTGATATCTACGCAGCTACCAGGATCAATGAAACACGGGAGGCCGTACTAAATGCTATAAACGCCTTATGTGGAAACGTTTCGGACTAAAGAAGTGATAGAGTCCGCCTGAAAAACTGAAAATATCCTAGGTTAAGCCCGCCTCTTCATCAGGCATGACAGGAAGCTTTGTGCAAACTGCGGACATCATGCTGCCCTCAAAATGTGTTTATTGCGTGTGAGCACTATTTTATTTAGTATATTCTAAATTTAGAAAATGCTAAAATAAAGAAATGAAAGAGACACCTCTGCTCCTGTTACAAGAAAGCGCTTTGCTGGCAACAACGCTGCTCAAGTCGATGAGCAACAGCAATCGACTGTTGATCCTTTGTATTCTGATTGATAATCCCGGCACCTCCTCAGGTGATTTGGGGCATTTGACCGGCTTAACGCCTTCAGCAACCTCTCAGCACTTAGCAAAAATGAAAGAAGACGGTTTAATCGAGTCTGAAAGGGCAGCGCAAAAAGTGAAATATTCCATCAAAAATGACGCAGTGAAAAAGGTTATCTCCACGTTAAAGGACATTTATTGTCCCGAGGATTTCAAATGACTCCAGAATCAGTATCACCGCAAGAAGCAAAAAAGCTTATTGAACAAGGGGCTGTACTCATTGATATTAGAGATTCCGATGAATACTTGCGTGAGCACATACCAAACGCGCGCTCACTTCCTCTTACCGATATTAAGGCAGGTAAAAAGTTGGAGGGTACAGATAATAGTCTACCTGTTATTTTTCATTGCCTGTCAGGAGGGCGCACGGCTCAAAATGCCAATGCGCTTATGAAAGCGGCAAGCCCTGCGCCGGCTTTACTGATAGCCGGAGGCATTAACGCCTGGAAGAGCGTTAACCTCCCGACCATTGAAGACAAGAAACAACCTCTGCCTGTCATGAGATAAGTTCAGATTGTTGCGGGTACACTGGTTCTTGTCGGCGTTATATTAGGGTACACCGCAGATAGCAGGTTATTTTTACTGTCTTGTTTTGTGGGTGCAGGGTTACTCTTTGCAGGTGTAAGTGGTTTATGTGGAATGGCAAATTTATTGTTAAAAATGCCATGGAACAGGCCTGATAATGAAAAGTAAATTGATTTTTTTATAGCAGTAATAGTCGCGGTTAGTATCGGTCGAAAATATTACGAATTTGCCTGCTTCGCTAATCAGCCCGGTCGTCTGCGTTATTATTTTTTTCAATCTCAAAAGGCTTGAGTTGCGCTTTTGACTGCTAAATTTGCGTCATTCAACGGTTGATGGGACACCGCAATTACTCTGCCTTCAGAGGAAGTTTCAACCACGGAAGTTTGTCGCGAAATGCAGTCACTGCAATCGCCCGGTTATCTGCCAGATAGCGATCCTGAGCAGCGGGAGCGGAACTTTGTACTGCAAGCAGCTGCCATTGTCCGTTTTTCTGTATGAGCAATGGTGAGCCACTGTCTCCAGGCAATGTATTGCAGCGATGTGCCAGGACGTCTTGCTGTGCCCAGCCAGTGATTAAACAATCACGGTGAGCATACAGAGTATTGAGATGATCTTCAGGATAGCCCGCCTGCGTCACTTTATTTTGCGTCGATTTCAATGTGGTCATCAGCGATTTAGCATCGCCAGCGAACAAGGGGATAGGAGTGATATCTGCCGGAGAGGTCTTGAGGATAATTAAACCAACATCAAAAACAGCCGCAGCCGGAGGAACAATCCAGCCTTCGCCATCCGGTTTGAGTTTTTTTACCAGTTCCGGACTAACCCAGGTATCAATATCACGAAATGTCTCGCGCCACTGACCTTTACCCTGTGGAATAAAACGTAATGCCACTGCCTTATCACGTAGGCCAGGAGGAACCAGCATGCAATGCCCGGCAGTGAGTGCCAGATTAGGCGTAATTAATGTCACACTGCACAAGTTTCCACTGGCTGTTTCGAGCTGTCCGATAGCTGACCAGGGTAGAAGGGTAGTTTGATGAATAGGTTGTCGTTGATCTTTGCCAAAAAAGAGCGTGGTGGTTTCAGCATGATTCGCGGCAAAGCTTGTCGCACAGGCAAACAGGCAACTGATAACGAACAAGGTTTTCAGACGCATAGTCCACTCTTTTTTAGCAAAAATAAGACACAGCATTATTGTATCTGTATCAATTAAAAATAGCAGGTATTAATCAGACTACAGCGCGGGTTACAAATAAAAGCTGACTGCGACCACACCACACAGGGCTACCAGCAGGAAAATAATTTCAAATAAATAGCGACGGATCATGAGCAGTCACTCCAGAAAAAACACCCGGCTAAACCGGGTGTTTATCAGCAACAATATCAGCCTGCGTTATTTAGGCTTTAGGTGCAGCTGGTTTAGCTGCAGTTGCTTTTTTATGGTGCTTTTTGGCTGCCTGAGCTTTCTGCTCAGCGGCTTTTTTATGCTTTTTATGGTGTTTTTCACCATGAGCTTTCTCTGGTGCTGCGGTTGTTGCTGGAGCACTGGCAGCAGGAGCAGCAGCAGGTGCGGTAGTAGTAGTTTCTGCTGCGAAGGCAACAGAAGAGAGACCCATAGCAGTGGCTACAACCAGAGCAAATAATTTTTTCATCTTAAAAACCTCTAATGTTAGTTAATTTATCAGCCCACTGCGGGGCCGGTGAAATAACTATATGGGAAACGTAAAAAGGGTTCAGTGAGTGATTGGTATCGCAATGTAACCGATTGTACAAAGCCATAGCCGCCCGTATTACAAGTAACGTGACTCAAGATGACGGCGGTAACAGTGAGGGTTAAGTGCCTCACCTGTCGCCTGGTATATGAGCGCCTCTGTGCTATACCGGCTGCCATGCTGCCATATATGTTGGTTCAGCCAGTCAAAGAGAGGTTGCAGGTTGCCAGCTGCCACATTGGCGGGTAGATCGGGTAATGCGCGACTCATTGCCTGATACAGTTGCGCGGCATACATGGCTCCCAGCGTGTAGGTAGGAAAATAACCAAAAGAACCATCGGTCCAATGGATATCCTGCATACAGCCATCACGAAAATTGTCTGTGGTGTCAATACCCAGCAAGGTGAACATTTTTTCCTGCCATAACACGGGGAATATCTTCAACTTCGATATCGCCTTCGATTAAGGCTTTTTCAATTTCATAACGCACAATGATATGTGCCGGATAGCTCACTTCATCAGCATCGACGCGAATTAAACCGGGCTGAACACGCTGATTTAATGCGGTGAAGTTAACCGTCTCCCAGGCAGAATGCTGACCAAAGTGTTCACATACCAAAGGAGAAACCAGTGATAAAAACGCTTCGCTGCGTCCGAGTTGTTTCTCAAAAAACAAACTTTGCGACTCATGGATAGCTGTTGAGCGCGCTTTGCCGAGTGGTTGAGTTGACCACTGTTTGGGGAGATTCTGCTCATAGCGGGCATGCCCGGTTTCGTGAATTACCCCCATCATGGCACTGATCAAATCATCACTTTTATAGCGGGTGGTAATCCTTACGTCATCAGGCACGCCGCCGCAAAATGGGTGTGCACTGACATCAAGTCGACCGGCGTTAAAATCAAAATTCAGCAGTGACATTACCCCAATACTCAGCTTTTTCTGGGCTTCAATAGCAAACGGGCCTTCAGCTATCACTACTGATTGTCTGGCTTGTTTTTCTGTTACCGCTTTTATTAAGCCCGGGAGCCAGGTTTTTATCTCCTGAAACAGGCTATCGAGGGTTGCACTGGTCATGCCAGGTTCGTAATGTGTCAGCAGGGCATCGTAGGCAGAACAGCCAAAAGCATCAGCATAAATCCGCGCTTCTTCACGGCTTAAAGTGACAACTTCACGCAGATTTTCGGCAAACCCGCGCCAGTCATTCGCCGGACGTTGCTGACGCCATGCCTGTTCACATCGCGCACCGGCCAGCGTTTTAGCCTCAACCAATGCGGCGGGTAATAAGGCTGATTTTTGCCAGGTACGTTCCATTTCTAATAGATTAATACGCTGGATCTCGTCAAGCGACTCCTCTTTCGCATTCTGCAGCAAATTTTCGACACGCTTATCCGTCAGCAAAGCATGTCGGTATAAATCCAGCTCAGCCAGTGCTTCGCTGCGTGCTTTTCCGCCAGCTGCTGGCATCATGGTCATCATGTCCCAACTCGCCATCGCCTGAAGATGTTCCATGTGATGCAAACGGGTAAATGTCGCGGTCAGTTGCTGGTATGCCTGGGTCATATAATTACCTCAGAGATGAAAAAAAACAGATTAATGCAGTACATCCTGGAGCTGTAAAGGCCAGCCAAAACGGATACTTGCACCACCTTCGGCGCTACGACTGATGATCACCTCACCATGAAACGCCTGGGCGATAGAGTGTACAATTGCCAGTCCCAACCCGCATCCACCGGTTGCGCGATCACGGCTCGGGTCAAGTCTGACAAAGGGTTCCAGCACCCGCAATCGCTCTTCAGCGGGAATACCTGGCCCGTCATCATCGACCTGCAGATAAATCATCTTCTCAGATAATTGTACTTTTATCCGTAATTGCTGCTTTGCATAGCGCAGGGCGTTATTCACCAAATTATCCAGTACACGCTCCAGCAATCTGCCATCAAGGTTGATTACAGGTAACTGTTCCGGGATCTCCAGCAGGATGGTTTTATCCGGATTGAGATAACGAACATCATAAATATGTTCAGTCAGCCAGTGAGAGAGATCGAGCGATTGCTTTTGCAGTGTGACCTCTGGCCGATCAAGGCGGGCAAAAGTGAGAAGCTCTTCAATTAGTCCTTCGAGCTGGCTGATATCCCGGTTAAATGCGGCGACTTCATTTTCAGGCAGCTGCTCATTCATTTCCAGTCTGTAGCGCAAACGTACCAGTGGCGTTCTTAATTCATGAGCCACAGCATCGATAAGCTGTTTTTTGCTGGCAACCAGCGCATGAATGTTATCGGCCATCTGGTTGAATGCGACCCCGAGACGTAACAAACTTGAGGTGTTATCAAAGTGAATTCGTTCATCCAGATAGCCTTGCCCGAAGCGTTGTGCGGCAGACTCAAGGCGCAACATCTCTTTCCAGTGGGGACGCATCCAGATGAATACTGGCAGCGCCAGCGAGATGCCGATGAAAGCCATCAGTGCGATATCAAACAAACGCATCTCATGCAGGAAAAACAAGTAGGGGATTGGACCTACCGCCAAAACATAATGACTGCGGGGAATATGCTGAATAAAAGTGTATTGATCATCCAGGGTGATAATTTCACCCGCTTTCAGACGCCGAAGAGTGGTCTCATCAAGCTCATATTTACTCATTGGCTCGATATGTAACTTGAAAGAGAGATTTAAGCCGAGATTATCAATGGTTTTATTCCAGTCTCGCGGTGGGATCTCTCGAAGTTCACTGCGCATCAGGTATAGAGAGCTTTTCATCAAATCATCCATTGACTGGCGACCTGCACGCTCTGCGGTAAATTTATATACCAGACCAACCAACATCGCCATGACCAGAAAACAGACGAACAGCAATAAATAAAATTGAATGAAAAGCTTTTTCATACTTTATCCCACGCGTGAGGCGCAAAGAGATAACCTTTGTTACGAATCGTTTTTATTCGGTAAGGTTCGGTGGCATTGTCCAGAAGCTTTTTACGCAGGCGTGAAATGGCCACGTCAATACTCCGGTCCATACCATCATAACTGACGCCACGCAGACTCATCAGCAGTGCATCTCTGTTCAGAGTTTTACCGGCATGAGTTGCCAGTTCCCACAATAAGTCAAAATCTGCCGTGGAGAGTACAATAGTCTGATTTTCCAGAATAACTTCACGATTCACCGGGTCTACCTGTAACGTACCAAAACGCAGTGCATGTTGTGGCAGAGCAGGGGAGTTCAGCTCTTCACCCGGCAGCCCTGTCACCGCAGCCTGACGCAGATGCAATCGCAGCCTGGCCAGCAGCACTGCCGGCGGTGTGGTTTTGAGAATATAGTCATTCGCCCCCATTTCCAGTGACAGAATGTGGTTCATATCACTGTCCAGTGATGTCAACAAAACAAGTGGTCCATTCCAAAGCCCGGTGCTACGTAAATCACGGCATAAGGTCATCCCGTCTTTGCCTGGCAGCATAATATCGAGCATCACCAAATCAGGGTTTTCCGCTTTTATGGTGGCTTCAGCACGATCCCCCCGGCTTTCTACGACTACATCAATATCGTGTTTTTTTAGGTAAGCGGCTATCAGTTCGCCAACTTCAGGATCATCTTCCACAAATACAATTTTATTCATCACGCCCGCTTTCACTGAAAAATCAGAGGTTTTTTTTGGGGTGGATTGAACCAACCCAGCCTGTTTGTCGTAAATTATGCCACGTTCTTTTTAAAAGTTGCTAATGATGCAGGACGGGAAAACTCAAGGGAGTATGAGGATGTCGCAACCCACAAATGATTTTATTAAAATCATAGTCTTATATATTTTAATTATACCGATTTGCTAAGCGCAGCTTGTAAAAAACACTGGCGCTTTGTTGATGCAATTTATGGCGTTATTCCGTTAGTGGGCATGGTAACCCGGAAAAAGGCTTCTCTGTTACCCCGGCATGACCCGGAGAATCTTAAAGAGCTCGCATTACAGGTTATTTCGACTCAGATAAGTGATGAATTCAATATTCTCCGCCTCATCGGGCTGGCTGTGCAACAAGGCATCAGTTGTTTCAAAATTAAATTGCCTTATGAACTTACTCAACAGCAACTGAAAAAAATACAACAGAAGGCCAGTCTAAGATTAACTCTTACGCAACAAAATGACCGTCTATATGTGCAGATATTTTCTGAGCGGAAGCTGAATAAGCACGCTTAGTTTTCACGCAGTGATGTTCCGCGACAGTGCTGCAATTTTCCTCTTTTTTGAGTTACCTGGTGTGATGAGCCAAATTATCATTCTGGCTTTCGGCAACAGACGCCTCGTCATCTTCTTTACACAGTGTACATTTATAACAGGAAGCATCTTGTTTATCGTTCACATCAGTAAGGGAAAAGATGAAACCAATAAAACTGGCAGAAACATGGATTGCGCCTACGGTATCACTCAGAGAAGCAGAGATTGGTCAGCAGTGTGAGCTGCTGGCAAACAGCCGTGTTAAATATAGTCATTTAGGCGGTTTCTCGTATATTGGCGAGCAGTGTACTATCGCGGATGCAAGGATTGGTAAGATTGTTGCCATCGCTAATCATGTGCGCATTGGAGCACCAAACCATCCTATGACTCGCCCCTCACAACATCGAATCACCTATTGCCCTGTATATTACTCTTCCGCTGCACAACGTGATACAGCGTTTTTTTCACACAGACGAAGTGACATTGTCACCATAGGTAATGATGTATGGATAGGCCATGCGGCAATTGTTTTGCCGGGTGTTACGATCGGTGATGGCGCGGTAATTGCTGCCAGTAAACACGTTGCACCCTATAACATCGTCGGGGGTGTGCCAGCTAAACTGATCCGGCAACGGCTGACCGGTGGCCTTGTCACTGTTATGCAACGCATAGCCTGGTGGGACTGGCCTCTGGCAACGATCATTGAACGACTGGCAGATTTTCAGCAGGACGATGAAGATGCTATCGCACGATTCTGTCAAAAGTGGGATAACGCAGAGATGAGTTAATACTGTTACACGTTATTGGCGGTTTCCGTGTCCGGAACCGCCATATGTTAGGAGCTTACTTGAAAAGGTCGGCTGAAACAGTAAGGTTACCACCACTCTGGTTAGACCACTGACGGGTGATGTGATAGTACTTCGCACCTTTAGCGATTGCTGCACGGCCAACAGCATCAGATACTTCTGTCGGTGTACCGAAATGTCCGGTGAAGGTTACACTATCGAAAGGCTGCATTTGTGCGGCAGTGACATTATTCACTTCCTGCACACTTTTGCCATCCGGGGTCTTGATCGTGTAGCGCTCTCCGCTACTGCTCTGGGTTTCAAAGAAACGCCCTACACTGTTACTTGGCGTTTCAGAAGAGGCAATACCCGGGATCTGTACTGTCTTCACCGCGTCACCGCCACGGGCGAGGGCAGCCTTACCAGCTTCAGAATCGGCCGGGATCAAATCAGGTGACTGCACTTTACGTACAGGTGCATCCGCTTTATAGATATAAGCGGTAATGAACTGATTACCACCATCATTGGTATCAACCTGACGCACAGTAAAGAAAGAGGCTGCATTTTTCATTGCTGCTGCTTTGCTGATCGCATCGTTGACATCAGGCTGGCTACGATAAAAACCATTGATAGAAACGGTATCAAATGGCTCAAGTTTGAAGGCCTCGGCCTTACTCAGTTCACGTAGGCCATTGATGATACGGTCACGTGATTTCTCTGCTGGTGCCGCATCCTGATGATAGATATCCGCAACCACACGCCAGTTACCGCCATTACCATTAATATCAGTAATCCCCTGGATATAATAAGAGGCTGCTCCCATCTCATCCGCGCGTTTAGACACCGCCGCACTCGCATCATTGATCGCGTTAAAGCGCCCTGAAATAGCAATACGATCAAAAGGTTTTAAAGAGGCTGCTTTTTCTGGCGTCAGTTCCTGCGCAGCAAACGCTGAGAGGGAAGTGAGGGACAACAGTGCCGACGCCAGAATGGTATTCCTAAGCTTCATAAATATCCTTCGCCTTACAAAAATAGGTTGAAATAGTCTCAGAGCATAGTCCCCGATTATTGCATGTAATAATGCATGCTGTCTTCGCGATTTCACCCTGGTAGCGGATAAAAAAGGACTCCATAGCCAGAGAACAGCAAATCTCAGTGGAGCCGCTTGATTTACCTGAAATTTAAGGTATTGTTATCCGTTTGATTATTAATCCATTGTTAAATAATGCTTTTTAACGCTATATGAACAAATGTTTCTACAGCCAAAAACAAGATATTATTCGTCACTATTGACGGTAAGTAGAGGAAAAACGGATAGTTCGCGTGTTCTTCATTCTTTTTTATTCAAAATCAGCGCAGAGAAGTGTCATGATGCTGGATCAGTCGGGCAGTTTTGAGTAGGTTACCAGTGTAATTTTACATTGTTAACGATGCACCGGTACTGACCAGCATCATCCATGTTAATAAAAGGGAATACTATGCAAATTGGAATACCCCACGAACGGTTACCTGGTGAATCCCGGGTTGCTGCAACACCGAAAACGGTTGAGCAGTTGATCGCCTTAGGATTCAACGTGGTAGTCGAAAATGGCGCAGGAAAACTTGCCAGTTTTGATGATTCAGCTTATGAAGCGGCAGGCGCAAGCATCACTGACCGGTCTCAGGCGTGGCAGTCGGATATTATCCTCAAGGTCAATGCACCTGATGATGACGAAATTACCGGGATGCGTGAAGGCTGCACTCTGGTCAGCTTTATCTGGCCTGCTCAAAATCCAGCGTTACTTGAAAAGCTTGCTGAGCGTAAAGTAACGGTGATGTCAATGGACGCGGTTCCACGTATCTCCCGCGCTCAGTCGCTTGATGCGTTGAGCTCAATGGCGAACATTGCGGGTTATCGCGCTATCGTCGAAGCCGCACACGAATTCGGGCGCTTCTTCACAGGGCAAATCACCGCTGCAGGTAAAGTTCCACCGGCGAAAGTCATGGTTATTGGTGCCGGTGTCGCCGGACTTGCGGCTATCGGTACCGCAGGAAGCCTGGGGGCTATTGTGCGTGCCTTCGATACGCGCCCCGAAGTGAAAGAACAAGTGCAAAGTATGGGCGCTGAGTTCCTTGAGCTTGATTTTGAGGAAGAAGCTGGTAGCGGTGATGGTTATGCCAAGGTGATGTCTGAAGCTTTTATCAAAGCAGAGATGGCGTTGTTTGCTGCTCAGGCAAAAGAAGTCGACATTATCGTGACGACAGCATTGATACCTGGACGCCCGGCACCGAAATTGATCACCGCAGAGATGGTTGCTTCGATGAAACCGGGTAGTGTGGTGGTTGATTTAGCCGCACAAACCGGGGGAAACTGTGAGCTGACAATTGCAGATCAGGTCGTGACCACTGATAACGGCGTTAAAATTATTGGTTATACTGACCTGCCGAGCCGTTTACCAACCCAATCATCACAGCTTTACGGCACTAACCTTGTTAATCTGATGAAACTGCTCTGCAAAGAGAAGAATGGTGAAATCGATATTAACTTTGAAGATGTTGTCGTACGAGGTGTGACAGTGGTACGCGAAGGTGAAATCACCTGGCCTGCTCCACCGATTCAGGTCTCCGCGGCCCCTAAAGCGGCGCCTGCTGCAGCTGAAGTGAAGACTGAAGTGGCAGAGAAAAAAACCTCATCCTTGCGCAATGCCCTGATTTTCGCCATTGCCCTGATTTTATTCGGCTGGTTCGCCAGTGTAGCGCCTGCAGCTTTCCTGTCACACTTTACCGTATTTGCTCTCTCCTGCGTGGTTGGTTACTACGTGGTCTGGAATGTCAGCCATGCGTTGCACACTCCATTGATGTCGGTGACGAACGCCATCTCAGGCATTATTGTTGTTGGCGCCGTTTTACAAATGGGCCATGGTGGATGGGTAAGTGTCCTGTCGTTTATTGCGGTGTTGATTGCCAGCATCAATATTTTCGGTGGCTTTACTGTGACTCAGCGTATGCTGAAAATGTTTCGCAAGAACTAAGGGATAATCAATGTCTGGCGGATTAGTAACGGCAGCATACATTGTTGCCGCAATACTGTTTATTTTCAGCCTCGCAGGGCTGTCAAAACATGAAACCTCTAAACAGGGTAATCTGTTTGGTATTATCGGGATGGCGATCGCGCTGTTGGCCACCATTTTCGGGCCTGATAGTGGTAATGTCGTCTGGATCATTATCGCCATGGTAATTGGTGGTACGGTCGGTATCCGATTAGCACGTAAAGTTGAAATGACAGAGATGCCAGAGTTAGTGGCTATTCTGCATAGTTTCGTTGGTTTTGCCGCCGTACTGGTTGGCTTCAACAGCTACATTGACCATACACCTGGCAACGACGTCATTTTAGAAAATATCCACTTAACGGAAGTGTTTGTCGGCATTTTCATCGGGGCGGTGACTTCCACCGGTTCTATCGTTGCCTTTGGTAAATTACGTGGACTGATCCCTTCACGCGCACTGATGTTACCTCATCGCCATCGGCTAAATCTGCTGGCGATCGTTATCTCTGTGTGTCTGATGATCGCATTTGTACGTACTGACAGCACCGTTGTTCAGGTACTGGCTTTATTGATCATGACACTGATTGCGTTTGCTTTTGGCTGGCATCTGGTTGCCTCTATTGGTGGCGCCGATATGCCAGTGGTGGTGTCGATGCTCAACTCCTACTCAGGATGGGCAGCAGCAGCAGCGGGGTTCATGCTCAGTAATGACCTGCTGATTGTTACCGGTGCGTTGGTTGGTTCCTCTGGTGCGATCCTTTCCTATATCATGTGTAAGGCGATGAATCGCTCTTTCATCAGCGTTATTGCGGGTGGTTTTGGTAATGATGCTGGCCCATCAGGTGGCGATGAAGAGGTAGGTGAGTATCGTGAAATTGACGCAGAGGGTACAGCTGAGCTGCTGAAAAACTCATCTTCAGTCATCATCACCCCTGGTTACGGAATGGCGGTTGCTCAGGCCCAGTATCCTGTGGCTGAAATCACAGAAAAACTGCGTGCTCGTGGCATCAAAGTCCGTTTCGGTATCCATCCTGTTGCCGGGCGCTTACCCGGTCATATGAATGTTCTGCTTGCCGAGGCTCGTGTTCCTTATGACATCGTGTTAGAAATGGATGAGATCAATGACGATTTCTCCGATACCGATACGGTGCTGGTGATCGGCGCGAATGATACAGTTAACCCTGCCGCGCAGGATGACCCACGCAGTCCTATTGCAGGCATGCCGGTACTGGAAGTCTGGAAAGCACAAAACGTGGTGGTATTTAAACGTTCAATGAATACTGGCTATGCCGGAGTACAAAACCCATTATTCTTCAAAGAGAATACCCAGATGCTGTTCGGCGATGCGAAAGCAACAGTAGATGCGATTCTGAAAGCACTTTGATAAATATTTGAGTAATAAAAAAAGGTGCAATCATTGCACCTTTTTGATTTCATCACTCTTCGTCTGAACGTGCATCCTGCAGTGACGCCGTGATGAAAGAATCCGGTTTAATTACCAGCACATCGCAGCGCAGATGATCAATCACCTGTTCAGCGGTGTTACCCAAAAAAGCGGCAGACAGACCGGTCCGTCCCACACTGCCAAGCACCACAATTCCGGCATCGAGTTCATCGGCTAACTTAGGGATCACTTCACCCGGCACGCCCTCAGCAACATGAGAACTGAGCGGAGCAGGGGAAAATTTATCACACAGGGTCTCCATTGCGATTACATGCTGCGTTCGTACCGATTCATTATAGGACTGTGGATCGAAGTCAGGCAGTTCAACCGCAATATTAAGTGGTGTGCCTGGATAAGCGCCAATTAGGTGCACTTCTGTATGGTTTACCTTTTCTGCCAGCTCGATAGTAGTCCTGACCAGTTTCTCGTTAAGGGGATCATGGTGTGCGACTTCACTGGTAAGATTGACTGCCACAACCGCTTTACCTGTTTCTGGCCATGGCTGATCTTTGACCATCCACACCGGGCAGGGGCATTTACGCAATAATTGCCAATCGGTAGGTGTAAAAACCACGGCTTTTAAACGATCATACTGGTGAGCCATTTTAAGCAATAAGTCGTAATGATTTTCCTGCACCTCTTCGATAATTGCTTCGAAAGGTCGACTGTGCCACACCACATTGATAGCAATATCTACCCCTGCGGCAAGATATGAAGCTGCCTGTTCCTTTATCCATGCAGTGCGCTGACTGATAACACTTTTGCGCATCGCGTTGCGCTCATCGGGAGAGAGCAGGGTGGTCATTTCATAGGAAAATTCATACACTGCGAGAAATGCAGTTATTTTTCCGCCCAGACGCTGATTAAGATAAACCGCCCGTCTGAGTGCAGGTTGATCGTCCTGTTCAGGATCGATAGCCACAAGAATATGCTGGTAGTTTGCCATGATGATCTCCCATCGGTACAGTTACCAACAGCATAGCGTATCAGTGGTCAGGCACAGAATAATTTTTTACAATGCGTGGCATGGTGTAAAAAAAATCACCTATCGCCAGCCGCGCGGAGATAGGTGTGATTTTTCAGGCGCAGGCGTGGCTTTGTCCGGCCAGTTCAGCAAGCAGGGGGTGATTCTCAATGGTGATATATTTACCTTTGACTGCCAGCATGCCACTTTTCTGGAAACGCCCCAGCAAGCGACTGATGGTTTCAACGGTGAGGCCAAGATAGTTTCCAATATCACCACGTGTCATGGTAAGACGAAATTCACGCGGTGAAAAACCTCTTTTACCGAAACGCTGAGACAATCCATAAATAAACGCGGCCAGCCGCTCTTCAGCATTCTTTTTGGAAAGCAGCAGAATCATCTCCTGGTCACCTTTGATTTCACCACTCATCAGACGCATGATTTGCTGACGCAGATTGGGCATTTTCCCCGATAAATCATCAAGTGTCTCAAATGGGATCTCACAAACCATCGCGGTTTCGAGCGCCTGGGAGAAACTCGGATGTTGGCCGCCATTGATTGCGTCGAAACCGACCAAATCGCCAGCCAGATGGAAGCCAGTAATCTGCTCATCCCCCTGTTCTGTTATTGTGTAGCTTTTAATCGTCCCGGATCGAATAGCATACAGTGAATTTAAATCATCCCCAGCTTTGAAAAGAGTATGTCCCTTCTGGATCGGCTTTTTCCGCTCGATAATATTATCAAGCTGATCAAGCTCATGTTCATTCAGGGTAAAAGGGATGCAAAGTTGACTGATGCTACAATCCTGACAGTGTATAGCACAACCGCCAGACTGAATTCGTCTGCTGATAATACGCTTTTCAGGGATCATAGTAATTTGCTTATGGTTATTTTGACTGATGTCAATTTACCATTTTTCGCAGAATTAATAAAACTCGCTGATAAGGCTATCTGCAATAAAAAACACGCGTTGTTAAGTGGTTTCATCAACCAGCGGGGTAAAAAGCTTACCAGCATCCCTGCCAGAAAACAGATCTCAGCAGACGCCAAAATCACCATCTTCATGATAATGGTTGACCAAACCCGATGATATTTCTACTTTTTTATCAGCAGTATCATCAAGGCGCTGGCAATATAACGTCTCTCCGACAACATCAACCACAACCATTTTCGGGCCACCCTGTTTAGGCTGAACAATATCCCCTTTATTAAACATAATTACCTCGCTGTTACATAATTATAGAAATCATTATATATCTTTATTGAAAAAGATTCCTGGAAGTGCCAAATATTTCGTTCTGCTTCTGATTGTTACTACCAGGGAACAGTACGGCCCTGGTAATCAAGATACTCCAGCCCCGGCCGTTGTTGTTTTTCCAGCAACACCCCCACTAAGCGAGGTATCGTCTCTTCAATGGTCAAAGGCGCATCATCACCCCCTAATGCTGTTTTGATCGAGCCTGGCGCCATAACCATCAGGGGGCGGGAGCCTGCGTCCTGTCTGGCGGCAAAACTTCGCATAAACATATTCAGGGCGGCTTTACTGCCCCGGTATAACTCCCGGTGCCCGGCTATGTTATTTGTAATGCTACCCTGACCCGAAGACATGACTCCAATGAGCCCATCATCACGTAACAAGTGTTGTAATGCTTCCACCGCCCTCATCGGGGATAAAGCATTAGTCACCATGACCTGAATGAACTCATCAGTACTGACCTCGGCAATGGTTTGAGTCGGGTCCTGATTCGGTATACCCGCATTAACAAACAACATATCGAAAACCTGTCCTGCCAGATTTTCACCGAGATCCATTAGCTGTTGTTGGTCATTGATATCGAGTGTTTCAATGGTAACCTGACCTGGATGACGTTCAGCAAGCGTGTGTAGCGGGGTAAGCATACGTTGATCGCGGACTGTTGCAGTCACATGCCAGTCGTGACCAATAAACGTTTCAACGATGGCATGCCCAAGCCCACGTGATGCACCGATAATTAATATTTTTTTCAATGTGTTGTCCTTCCGAAAACAAGATGTCAGCGCTTCTGTATACACCATTGAGTGCCAACTATCACACTCCGTGGCGCTAATACACGCGTCTTTGTCGCGAATCACACCACAACGTCTATACTGTAGCCTGGTAATAAACAAAGTGGAGAACAATGATGACAATTCATAAAAAAGGTCAGGCACATTGGGAAGGTGATATCAAAAAAGGTAAGGGAACCATCTCAACGGAAAGTGGAGCACTGGATGCCCAACCTTATGGATTCAACACTCGCTTTGAGGATAAACCGGGTACAAACCCGGAAGAGCTGATTGGTGCAGCCCACGCTGCTTGTTTTTCAATGGCACTCTCTTTAATGCTGGGAAATGAGGGGTTCACCCCGGAAAGTATTGATACCGAAGCGGATGTTTCTCTCGATAAAGTCGATGGGGGATTTAAAATCACTAGGGTAGCGCTGTCATCCCGCATTACACTGCCTGGCATTGATGCTGATATTTTCGATAAAATCATCACTCAGGCAAAACAGGGATGCCCAGTTTCACAACTGCTGAATGCAGACATCACGCTGGACTATACTCTAAACTAAGTATACACCAGCAATGAAAAATCCCTGCGTTGCAGGGATTTTTTTAGTACCGCTAACCGTTGATACGCAATTGTGGATACCGTCTCATACTCCACGCGCACCACACCAGAGAAACGAGGCCAATCAACGCACCGACATAGCCGATCTTATCCATATCCCAGTGTAAACTGACCTGATTACCAAGCAGAGCACCCGCACCAATGCCAAGGTTATAGATTCCTGACATCAACGCCATCGCAACATCCGTCGCATCCGGTGCCAGCGCCAGTACCCTAATTTGCACAGCCAGACCAATCACCATCATCGCCATGCCCCATGAGATACACAATACTGAGATTGCGATATCATGTGTTGCTGCGATATATAGCGACAACATACACAGTGAAATAAGGCCAATGGCAGTGAGCAGAAAAGTGGCCGGAAATCGGTTACCAAACGTACTGAAAAATACGCTACCGAAAATACCAGCAGCCCCGAAAATCAGCAGCAGAAACGTGGTGAAATTCTCACCCATTTTTGCAATGTGCTGAATGAAAGGCTCAATATAGCTGTATGCCGTATAGTGTGCGGTAACCACCATCACGATTAACAAATAAAGTGCGACCAGCGCCGGGCGTTTAAATAATAGTGGAACACTTTTCAGTGAACCAGAATGTTCACTGGGTAATTTAGGCAGTAAGCGGGCTAAGAAAACCATAGTGAGCAGAGCCACGGCACCAATCACGGCAAACGTCATCCGCCAGCCCAGATATTGGCCAATCATGCGACCGATGGGAAGTCCGAGTACCATTGCAAGGGCTGTCCCCGTTGCCAGCATACCCAGTGCCTGATTTTTCTTACCAGCAGGTGCCACCCGGATAGCCAGTGAGGCAGTAATTGACCAGAAAATAGCATGGGCCAGAGCAATACCCACACGAGAGGTGACAAGTATTGTAAAGTTCCAGGCAAAGCTGGAAAGCACATGACTGGCTACAAACAGCACGAAAACCGCGATCAACAACAGCCTGCGTTCCACCTGTCGCGTCAATAGCATCATCGGGAGCGACATGAGCGCCACCAACCAGGCATAAATGGTCAGCATCAGCCCTACCTGCGCAGAGCTCATAGAGAAGCTGGCAGCAATGTCCGACAGTAATCCAACTGGCACAAACTCAGTGGTATTGAATATAAAAGCAGCGATCGCCAGCAGTATAACCCGTAGCCAGGCTGTTTTGCGTGAAACTGTTGTTGGTTGCATGAGGATATACAGTATGTTGGTGGAAAATTAATTTTACCGGAGCCAAACCATAAGCAGAACAAACACACCATACGAATACTCATTCGTCTGTATCGGCGAATAACATAGCCTGCAGCAGAAACAGTATGGTGCGACTGCTCTTAATTATAGGCGGTTTTGCCTGGTCGTCCAGAAACGATGTTAATTGATTTTTCCGATTTATGGCGTCATATCATCAACAGGCAATCGTAACAAAGTGAACAAACCGCTGGATAAATAATACGCCAGAGTACAACTGTGTTATCTCATAATCACATTTTATCAAGGAGTAAAATATGAATCAGCTACACCGCGTAGCCGTTTTAGACTTAGGTGCCATGGGACATGCTTTTTGTACCAATCTGCTCAAGCATCAGTTCACCACTTTTGGCTGGAATCGTAGCAAATCACGCGGAGAAGATCTGGTTGCATTTGGTTTACAGCTGGCAGACAACGTGGAAGATGCAGTTAAAGAGGCAGATGTCATCCTTACCATGTTAGCTAACGGAGAGGTTACGCAGCAGGTAGTGACATCGATATTGAGCACATTACCGGAAAAAGCGATCATTGTTCAGATGGCAACCATCGGTATCGAAACAATACAGCAATTGATGACGTTGATTGCCAGACTTCGTCCCGATGTAAGTTTTATCGATGCGCCGGTTTCTGGTACGAAAACCCCCGCAGAACAAGCACAGATTACTATTCTCGCCAGTGGTGATACTGCCTGCGCACCCCGCCTCGAACCAATTTTTAATGCCATCAGCAAGTCAACACGATGGTTAGGTCCATGTGGCATGGGGTCGAGAATGAAACTGGTCGTTAATGCCTGGCTAATTGCTATGATGCAAGGCGTTGCGGAGAGCACGTCTCTGGCAGCAAAATTAGGATTTTCGCCAGAAGATTTCTGGTCGGTTCTCGACGGAGGTCCCCTGGCAGCCCCCTATATAAAGGGGAAGTTAAGTATGATCGCGACGGAAGATTATACGCCACAAATGCAGCTCACTCATGCGCTCAAAGATGTAAACCTCGCATTGCAGGCAGCCCCGGAAACAACATTGCCAGTGTTACAGACTATTGCCACACTCTGGCAACAAGCAGTCACTGAAGGTTATGGCGAACAAGACTTATCCGTTATCTATCAATATATAAGTCAGGATTCAACGTCACTGCCAGAAAAATAGTGCAGCATATTTGGAGACGTCGGTTGTGAGTTCAACGAACGAATAGCCATCAGAAAGAAGAAGGCGACATTATTAGCGTTCTGTACAACAGCTTGCAATAAATCGACAAACAGCACTCATTTGCGTACCTCGGGCTGTCGCTGTATCGTTGCAGATTACGACAGCCCAAATCGCTTACCACTTAATGTCTAAACCATGGGAAATTTGGTATTCTGTAGCACAATAAGAGGTTTTATTGAAATCATTTTTATCACCGGGGGCATACGATAAGGTTGTCTCACCACTCTGCATGATGACAGGAGCGCTTTATGCTTGATATTCGTTTTCCAACAGCGCTACAGATGGTGCTTTGTATCGCTCAGGCAGAGCGGGAAGGGAAGCGTAGCACCAGTAAAATCCTTGCTGCAGGCCTGGACGCGAACCCGAGTTTTGTCAGAAAAATGATGGTTCCGCTGACCCGTGAAGGTATCATCGTCTCGACATTGGGTCGTAACGGTACCATTCGTCTTGGTCGGCCAGCAGAGACCATTACCCTGTGCGATATTTACATTGCAGTAACCGAAGATAAGCCTTTGCTGGCTGAACGCAAAGAAGTTCCGGCTCGTTGTGTAGTCAGTGCCAACACGTGCTGGTTTTTCAAAGCACTGGCTAAAGAAGCAGATGAGGCGACCAAAGCCGTTCTGGCTAAACGTACTGTCGCAGATGCTCTCAGGGAGATTTGCCATCACAACAAGGGCCAGCACCAAGACACGGTGACAACTTCTGCCTGCAATTAAAAATGATTTTTCATTGCTTCCCTTCCTTCATCTTTTTTTTCTTGTTCTATAATTATTTTTTGCATTTATTGTCCAGCATAAACACTAAAACCTCCGATAATATGCAACAGTAATACTTGCATTAATAACTAACTTGTACTACTTTAAAATATGTTCTTTTCATTGTTGCTTTTTAAGCGTGATGGAAATGCTTACCTCTTATGCTCTGTGGAGAAATGCTCATGCGCCATGATGAATTTATTAACGACCTGGTTGACTGGATTGATTCACACATTGAAGGAAAAATGGACCTGGATACTGTTGCTGCACGGGCAGGGTACTCCAAATGGCATTTACAGCGTATGTTTAAACAGCATACAGGCCAGGCACTTGGGGAATACATTCGCGCACACCGCTTGGCGAAATCCGCTGAGCGTCTTGCTCAGGGTGGTGAGCCGATTCTTGATGTCGCAATCTCTTTTGGTTTTGACTCACAGCAATCTTTCAACCGTAGTTTTAAACGCCAGTTTGGTCAGTCGCCTGGTGCCTGGCGTCGGCAGGCTCAGCCAGTGATGTAATACCGAATCGGGCATGATGCTATAAAACAGTTTTCAGTCAGGACAAAACCAGACAATATACCGCTCTGGATTTAACTAATAGACTGCCAACTGAAGGGATGTCATGCCAATGATTCGGGACTTGCATCGTCACTGCAACATCGCCAGTTATCTTTCAATTGCTGTTGCACTTTTTTTGATTTTTCCATTGCACCTGCTGCCCTGTTTCATTGCGGGTTTTATTGTCTATGAATCGGTTATTTCCCTGGCCCCTCAGGTAGAGCGTTGGGTAAAAGGACCTCTGGCACGCTGGATCGTTATTTTCTTATTAGCTACCATTGTTGTTGTCGCGTTAGCCTTGGGTATCACTAAACTAATCAGCTTTTTACTGCATGATTTTGAAAACCCAAGAGCTTTTCATGCAGCGGCGTCAAAATTACTCGAAGATGCCCAACGTACCCTATCTCCTGTGATCACACGATATCTGCCATCTGACATTGATGAACTTCAACGTTTACTGATTAACTGGATTCGTGAACATCTGGTGGTGGTACAGGATCTTGGTAAAACTACAGCCCATACATTCGCTACGATGTTAATAGGCATGCTGCTGGGCGCCATTGTGTCATTACGGAGCACCCGTCAGCATCAGCCAAATGCTAAACCTCTGTCAGCGGCATTAATGCAACGACTCACTTTACTGGCGACCTCCTTTCATAACGTGGTATTCGCACAGATCAAAGTCTCTTTCGTTAATACTATTCTCACTTCAGCCTTTCTGTTTGGTATCCTGCCGGTTTTTGGTTTGCATTTTCCTTTTGCTAAAACCGTTGTTGTGCTGACATTCGTAGCCGGTTTACTGCCCATTATCGGTAATCTTATTTCGAATACTGTGATTGTGATGATCGGGTTATCAATATCGATCAAAGCTGCGGCCATCGCATTAATTTTTCTTATAGTCGTGCATAAGCTCGAGTACTTTATTAATGCGAAAATTTTTGGCACGCGCATTAACGCAAGTACCTGGGAAATTCTTCTGGCAATGCTTATTTTTGAGTCTGCATTTGGCCTGGCTGGAGTTATTGCTGCCCCCGTCTATTATGCTTATCTGAAAAGCGAACTTCGTCATGCAGGATTAATTTAACAGACAATTCAATCCTGACTGTGTTATCAACAGTCAGGATTGTTGAGGTGGATTAACTGAGCATCATAACAAAAATGACAACAGAGGCAGATTGCGGTTCAAACTCCGCAGACAAGTGGATGTTTTTTCCTCACAATAACGCGGGTAACACCATAAAATACGCTGGCGACCACCAAAGAATTTAAAGCCGGAACACCTGCCTGTACAAAAAATCCAACCGCTGCACCTACTGCGCAGGCAGCAATCGCCGCCCAACCGATCAGAGGCGTATCGTCAGCACCAGGAAGTTGCCCTACAGCACGGGATTCATCAAGCGTCTTGCGGTAGGTTCGGATGACGAAGTACTCAACCAGCATGATGCCGACGATAGGAGGAAAGACAATTCCCATCAACTCCAGGAACTCGATAAAGCGATCAAGAATCCCCATCAGCGACAGTGTTGTACCCAGTATGCCAATAGCCAATGTCGTGAAGATATAGTTTATTTTTATGCCGAAAACAGATTCGATCGCATTCGCCAGCCCTAATGAAGAGCAGTAGAGATTCAGATCATTGATCCGGAGGGTTGAAACGATGGCAATAGTTAACCCGACCCCACCGGCCGCCATCGACATAATTGATACCACATCGGATACATTTAACGCGCGGGCAAGCGCAATGGCCAATCCGTTAAGCACGAATTCACCAGCAAAAAGAGTGATTACCGTCATTCCCAGCACCTGTTTGCGGTTACTGGAATACCGGGCAATATCTGGTGTCTGCAGGGCAGCAAGAATATAGGCGCCAATGATAATTGTAATCGCACCAGAGATACTGACCACCTCTCCGCCGGGTTTGCTTTGCAGCAGTACGTTGATATCCTGATTTGACAAAGCGAGCCATGAGACATAACAAATACCAACGATAAACACCGGTACACCGATTCGGGCAATAAAACGCAGTGCTTTAAACCCAATTGCCACCAAAATGGTCAGTCCGATACCAACAATAGCCACTGATGTATTAAATCCCAAACGGTGTCCCAGGGCAAAATCCAGTGATTTGCCAAACAGAGCGGTCTGAACACCGAACCACCCTAACAGACTGATAGCTATCATAATGCCTATGAATGCGGAGCCAATACGACCAAAACCGCACCACCGGGAAAGCAGGCTACATGACATTCCTTCGTTCATCCCTGCCAATCCCATACCATAGGTGATAAGGCCACAAATGAAGCTGGCTATACCAATGGCAATATACGCATCAAGAACCGACATTTCATGGCCTAATGCGGCACCCAACATAAACTGATCCAGTGCGGTGAGCATCCCTGCGTGAACCAGTGCGACCCCCCAAAAGGGTAACCGCTTATTCAGTGGTATACGCTTCAGTGCATATTCATCTCTCTGATTTCCTTGCGACATAACTTTATTGTCCTTAAATGTATTTAGTGCCCCGGAAAACAAACTCTGCGGGTAAATAACAATCCAGTCCGATATTGGATGAATACTCGAGAAACTGGCTGAGTGATGAAACATCGGCTTTTTGATAAAGTGCAGCAATATGATTTTGAATCGTTCTTTCAGCCAGAGACAAACGTCTGGCTATCTGCTTAGCAGAATTTTTATTAATGAGGAAAAAAGCGATACGAAGCTCTGCCGTAGTAAAAATATCAGTAGGCGGGACGCTGCTCAGAAATTTACCCGGTTTGTTATCAACATATTCAAGAGGAGTAAACAGTTTGAACGGTACCGAACTCCATACTGTCCCGATAATGTTATCTTCAAGATATACCGGATACTTATCACAGACATAGGGCGTCAGATGGCTTTCACCATACCAGTGATAGGTTTCGATAATTGAAACAGGTTGCCTGCTATCAATCAACTTTTCATCCTGAAGCTGGTACTGTCTGGCAAAATCACTCCAGCCTACCGGGATCTCTGAATCATGCCGGCCAGCAATATCGAATCCCTTAGGGATCGTATTATACTCCAGTGCCGCTTTATTCATATAAACATTCAAAAAATGGTCATCTCTGATTGCCCAGGGGGTATCTATCATTTCCAGCAAGGGTATCAGTTCTTCCAGACTTTGCTTCACATGGTATGCCATGACTCTCCCTTACATTTTTCATTCAAATAATTAATGTCATTATAAGCTAACCGTGTTTCAGAGTGATAAGTATTTATTACTCATGATTACCTTAACAATAGAAAATACAATGCCTTTATAACGTCATACCAACAGACATCAACCCTCAGATACATCAGAGGGAAATGATAAATAATAAGCACAATAAATATATTTTTCTTTTTAAATTCAAATTGATAGAAAAACACCAGGGAAAAGTTATTCAAAGAATTAATTCAGAGGAGCCAGGTATGCTCATTGAGCAGATTATTTTATATAACTAATGTTAAAAATTTATATTTTTTAATATGATATCACTCTGCAAACAAAGTTCTGCTACTGGTGCGGCAAATAAAAGAATTAACGAAACTGATATCAGTTTGATACCCGATAACTTACAGATAAAAAACAACAGTCTAAATAACCATTGACCTGTATCAGGTGTCGGGCGGAAGTAAGAGGCGGTGGCTGACAGGAAGAGCATCGACATCACTTGCAATAAGTTCCGCAAGGATTTTGCAGACTTGTTCTGACAGCCACCCGTTTTTTATACAGATATCTGTCAGACTACATCTGGTTGAACGTTATCTCAATCCGGGGTGAATGGATTAATACGCGATCATTTGATCAAGAAACGCTTTCACACGTTGCGATGCAGGTGCTGTGAAGAAAGTTTCCGTGTCGACATTTTCGATTATCTCACCGGCATCCATAAAAATAATTCTGTCAGCAATTTTACGTGCAAAACCAAGTTCATGAGTGACACAGCACATCGTCATGCCATCCTTCGCCATTTCTGCCATTACAGCAAGTACTTCGGATACCATTTCAGGATCGAGCGCAGAAGTGGGGTCATCAAAAAGCATCACTTCAGGCCCCATTGCCAGTGCACGGGCTATGGCTATACGTTGCTGTTGTCCGCCTGATAGCTGTAAGGGATACTTAGCGCTGTGTTTAGCCATACCAACACGGCGCAATAAGCGTTGCGCAATAGTTAACGCTTCCTCGCGCGCCCGATGTAAAATACGTATCTGTGGCACCAGCAGGTTATCCAACACCGAGAGGTGAGGGAACAGCTCGAATGACTGGAATACCATACCTACCTTTTGACGCAAACGAGGGAGGTCAGTTTTTTTATCATTCAATACCATACCATTCACTTCAATAGCCCCTTTTTGAAAAGGTTCAAGGCCATTGAGGCATTTAATCATGGTTGACTTTCCTGACCCTGAGGGGCCACAAATCACCACCACCTCACCGCGTTTTATCTCAAAAGAGCAACATTTGAGTACCGGATGATGACCGTAATATTTATCAACCTGCTGTACAGTAATCATCCTTCACGCCTCTGCAGAAGTTGCAACAGGCTGTTGGCAACCACATGGGTTGCCAGTTTCAGATCATCAAGGTGCACGCGCTCATTGGCCCGATGACCATGCGCCTCAAGGAAAGAGCGTGGACCAGCACCATACATCACGGTAGGAATCCCGGCATCACTGTAAATTCTTGCATCGGTATACAGTGGCAACCTAACATGCGGTACAGGGTGTTGTAAAAGTGCCTGCGCCTGCTGACTGAAAATGTCAGCCAGCGCGAGACTTTCAGGGCTGGGGGTAAAAGGAGCAGCTAGTAAAATACGCCTAACGGTCACCTCTACGTCTTCTGACTGCGCAGTCACTGCTTCTATCAGGGCGGTTAATATCTGTTCGACATTCTCAGGACTTTCTTCAGGAAGAATCCGTCTGTCAAGCCGGATGAACATTTTATCTGCAACCACATTGGTATTGATGCCCCCCTCAACCAGACCGATAACCAGCGTTGGCGTGTCGATACCCTCGACAGAAGAATGCGTATCAGACAGGGTATCGCGGTAGTCATAAAGTGCCGTCATCAAGCGAGTGCCTGCTTCAATAGCGTCACTAACACTTTGCTGAAAGGCTGCGTGCGCTGATTTCCCCTGGAGCGTAACTTCGAGATGAAGACAACCATTATGCGCCACCACCACAAAATAACTGAGTGCCGCACACACCACATAATCAGGTTTGCTTATCCCTTGGCTGAGCAACCATTCCGGCCCTGTAGCGCCTCCGGTTTCTTCATCATAGGTGATATGCAATTCGACTGTACCCTGCAGGGGTTGACCACTGTTGATCAAGGCGAGAAGGGCAAAAGCATAGGTGGTAATGTCCGATTTCGATACGGCGGCACCGCGGCCATATAATAATCCATTTTCAATCTCAGCACCGTAAGGATCTTTATGCCAGCCGCCCCCGGGAGGAACAACGTCGCCATGGGCATTCAATGCGATGGTAGGGCCGGGACCAAAGCGGTGCCGCACCACAAGGTTGGTCGCACTCTGCATTCCCGCCTGCTCAACAATATTTTGCGGCACAGTATGCTTTTCTACTTCAAACCCCAGCTCAGTGAGGCAATGCGCAGTGATTAATGCGTGTGGCGTACAATCACCTGGAGGGTTGTCAGATGGTGTTTGTACCAGAGTTTTCAACAATTGAATCTGCTGCGGAAAATGCTGTTCAATCCACTCAGTATGGCGTGGTTTACTCATAAACTAAGTTCCTTCGAGGTAAATCGGGAAATATGGTAGGGCGCCAGGTCAAAATCACTGCGCCCCTGGAGGATATACTGGGTCAGATTGCTGGCAACAACGGGTGCCAGCGTGTAACCATTCGAGGTCACTGCATTATAAAAACCGTTGATGCCGAGGATCTCACCGATAATCGGTGCACCATCAATGTTGATATTCATCCCGGCCCAGCTGCGTACCATATGCAGCCCTTCGAGAGCCGGTAGTACATTCCGTGCAACCCATAAATTACCTTCCAGACTTTCGCGTAAAGGCTGATTCATGCGCATAATGGCATTGAATTGGGCACTCCAGCCCCCCCCGATGAGTAAACTGCCATGTGCGCTTTGTTTCAGGCTCAGATGACGTCCGGCATGTGCAATAAGGTGATCCACCGGCACCGGAGCGCGTTCAGTTACTATCATTTGTAAAGGTGCGCCTTTCACCGGAAGCGTGCCCCCCACCATCGCGGCCAGTTGCGGAGCCCTGGCACCTGCAGCGTTGATAATCCGCGACTCTTCAATCACGCCACGGCTGGTGATGACCCGAAAACCGCCATGTTTACCACGCTCAATGGCGGTCACATCAGTGCCACGCTGAAACACAGCACCTTGCTGGCGTGCCATTTGATTGACAACATAGGTGGCACGTAACGGGTTAATTTTTCCCTCCAGGGGGCAGTACTCAGCCCCCAATAATGAGGGGGAAAGGTGAGGGGATAAACGTGCCAGCTGTGTGGCATCAAGCAGTTCTGCATCAATCCCATACTGCTGCTCAAGGGCAATTTTCCGTTCGAGAAAACGCAGCTCTTCCGGGGTTTCAGCGACCAGCAATCCCCCGGTAATTTTTATTTCCAGCGACTGGCCACTGGCTGTTTCTATTTCCTGCCAGAGCATGACTGAAGCGGGTCCCAATGGTAGCGTTTGTGCGGCAGGCCCCCCTCCTTGTTGTGCTTTAGCACCAAAATCAAATGACAGTAGTTGTACGTGAAGGCTGCCCGCATTAGCCCCTGATGCCTGAAGGTTGATGTCATCACGTTCTGCTACCATCACCTCAGCACCAGCTTTTGAAAGGTAATAAGCGAGGCAATTGCCCATTACGCCGCCCCCGATAACCAAGATATCGGTTTTTTGCACTGACTGGGGGGCAGTTTCAATCGGGTGCGCAAGGTAGGGAGTGATGGCTGGCTTATGTCCACCCCATTCAGGTTTTTCAAACGCCTGCGCAGCCACAGGAACAGGACGTATCGGAAAACGGGGCGCATAAAAATCGACAGGCTGACTGCTACGTCCCGTGGTTTCAGCGACTAATTGCGCGACCATACCCGCGCAGGTTCTTCCCTGACATAATCCCATACCAGTACGCAGTGTACGTTTCAGTGCTGCGGGAGTATCACACCCTGCCGCAATTGCAGTACGCAATTGACCCAACGTGATATTTTCACAACGGCAAATCAGCGTCTCATCTTCTATTTGTGACATTGTCACAGGTGGTGCACGATAGACTTCCCAAAGTGCTTTCTGAAATCGTTCAGCGCGTGTTATCTGTTTCCTGAGCCGTAAAATTTTCGCGTGATCAACGTGCAGGCCAAGGCTCATGGCGATACGCAACCCGGCAAGTTCACCCCGCCACAGAGCGATCACTGAACCACCTAGTTTTGCACCGTCACCCACAACATATACCCCGTCGATGCTGGTCGCTCCCTCATCATTGGTTTTAACTATCGGGCTACCAAAGGGCGTATCAGTTAATTGTTGTTCACATCCCAGGCTACGGGCCAGATCACTGGCAGGGATAAAACCATGTCCCAGACAGAGAACATCGCAGGGTATCTGTCGCGCCGAACCAGGGATCCGCTGTCCTGTAGCATCAACGCGCATCACAGTAATTCGCTCCAGCCGCTGATTGCCATGTGCCGCAATCACTTCATATCCCCAGCGTACCGGGACACGGTGTTTTTTAAGGATACTGAGGTAGTACTGACCTTTTAACAGTAAATCTGGCGACAGCGTGAGCATGGTCATCAAGTGACGCAACACCCGGAAACCGGGCTTACGGGCGCGATCCAATACTTCAACCACCTGCCCCTGGGCAGCAACCAGTTCTGCAGCAAACTGCAGATTAAGCGGTCCATTACCACTGACAACAACACGTTGCCCGGGTACCACACGATAGGCTTTTGCCAGCGTCTGTCCGGCCCCGGTGGTCATCACTCCCGGCAACGTCCAGCCAGGAAACGGCACAGGACGCTCAAAGGCACCCGAGGCTATCAGGAGTTGTTGAGTATGAATTAACTGGTATTTCCCCTGATACAGAATACCCACTTGCTGTGGTGAAAATGCGCTCCAGACGGTCGCCTCCTGAAGGATTTCAGCACCGCAGGCGAGTGTTGCGGCCAGCAGTTCACTGCCGGCACGTGACTGCTTTGTCGCTTTGCCATGCAGCACGTGCGAGGGGGCCAGCAGCTTGAAAAATTGTCCGCCACTTTGTGGTCTTTCGTCAATTACCAGCACCCGCACGCCTTGCGTCGCCGCCACTTTTGCTGCTGCTAATCCCGCAGGTTTGGCACCAATGATCAATAACTCACATTCACGCGTCTCAGGTGCAGTCTGAGTGGGACTGTCTGCCAGCGGGGCCAATTTCGCAGGTGTCGATTGGCGACTGTGTACCTGCATTCCTTCCCTGACAGGTGTCATACAACTGCGCTGAGCTCCTTTGCCATCGACCTCGACCACGCACTCGTAGCAGGCCCCCATTCCACACCACAAACCGCGTTGCTCATGTTCTACGGTTTCACGTATTGCGACAATATTTTGTCGCGCCAGCGCTGCAGCAATGGTTTCGCCTGGCAAGGCAGAGAGTTCCCGACCGTTAAACCAGAGCGTGATGGTATCAGTAACCGGTGAGATATCAGGTGATTGAAGTTCCATACCGCTTGTAATCCGCTTCCGCTTGATGTACACATTATGTATACGGTATACATAATGTGTACATCAAGTATTTTCTCAAGGAACTTAACATAACGACGTTTCGCGGTACTTATACGGTGTTGATTACGCCTTTCATTGAACAAGGAGAAGCAATTGATGTGCCAGCCCTGGAAAGATTGGTTGAATGGCAAATCGAACAGGGTATTCATGGGCTTATTCCTTTGGGGAGTACCGGTGAGTTTTTATCCATGACCCGGGATGAGCGGCAACTGGTCACCGAAACGGTGATTCGCACTGCCAAAGGGCGTGTACCGGTGCTGCTGGGGACGGGTGCCGAATGGACACCTGAGTGTGTTGCGTTAAGTAAAGAAGCAGAAAGTATGGGAGCTGACGGGGTAATGATTATTCCGCCGTTTTACAGTTGCCCTAATGAAGATGAGCTCTTCACTCATTATCGGACGGTGGCAGAGGCTATCTCTGTTCCCATCATGATTTATAACAATCCTGCCACCGCCAATGTTGATTTGCTGCCCGCAACAGTCGCCCGTTTAGCTCAGATAGATAATGTCAGCCATATCAAATAGTCAACTCTCGAAGTTACCCGTGTACGTGACATCATCGAATTGTGTGGCGACAAAATGAATGTGTTTGCTGGCATTCTCGGCTATGAATCACTCTGGCTCGGAGCCTGTGGCTGGGTAGCCGTTGCCTCTAATTTATTACCCGGTCCTTGTGCAAAAATATATGAAGCTGCCGTGGAACGAGCAGATCGTGATAGCGCGCTGGCAATTTACCACCAAATCTTACCTGTGGTTCGTGCCGTGGGCGGGCCTTTTTTCGTAGCAGCCAGCAAAGCTGGCCTGTCAATGATGGGGCTGGATGTCGGTCAGCCAAGAGCACCGAGGCTGCCATTAACTGATGACCTGCAACATAAGCTCCATGATGCCTTAGGCAAACTTGCTGTTTTAAATCCCTTTCCACACTAATTTCACACCGGAGAACGGCTATATGAACAGAAAATCAACGCTGTTAATTGCACTGTCACTCATGACTGGCACACTGTTCACGCAGAACAGTTTCGCAGCCTGCATCCCATTACAACAAGCCAGTCTGGTCACTGCCGGAACGCTGAAAATGGCCACCAACCCGACACTGCCGCCGATGCAGTATGTAGATGGGCAAGGGCAATTAAAAGGTATGCGTGTGGAATTAGGTGAGGAGATTGCCAAACGGCTCTGTCTCAAACCTGACTACACCCGTATTGAATTCTCAGCGATGGTACCAGGCCTGCAGGGTGGGCGCTGGGATATGATCAATACCGGTATTTTCTATACACCCGCCCGCGCTAAAATTATGTACATGATCCCTTACGAAAATCAGGCGATCAGTATTTCTGTTGTGCCGACGGCAGCAGACTCCATCAAACGTGTTGAAGATCTGTCCGGAAAAAGTGTCGGGGTAGAAATGGGCGGATTCGAAGAAGCTGCCATCAGAAAAATCAGTAAAACCCGCGAAGAGAAAAATCTGAAGCCGATTGAGATACACACTTTTGATAATTTCAGCGTTGCTTTTCAGGCACTTCGCGCAGGCCAGGTTAGCGCTGTTATTAGCATTGATGCAGTTGCTGCTGACTACCAGCATAAAGGTATCTTCAAACAGGTTCTTTCCGGTATGGAAGCAACGCCTGTCGCGATCGCCTTTAAAGATCCCGTGTTAGCCGCCGCCGCCGCCGAGGCGCTCAACCAAATGAACGCCGATGGCACTCTGCCTGCTTTATTCAACAAATATGGTGCGAAGATGATTAGTGGCACATTCAGTGTCCATGGTCCGGGCGCGTAACAGAAGGAAATTGATATGATTCAGGGCTGGAGCTGGGAAAGGTACTTCCATTATCTCACCAACTATTTCATCTTTCTCGGTGCTGTAAACACCGTATTGTTAACACTCGCAGGGATGGCAGGTGGATTGTTACTCGGCATGTTGCTGGCTATCGCCAGACTCTCCTCCTGGTCCTGGCTGAATCAGCTGGCCCGTGGCTATATCTGGGTGTTTCGCGGCACCCCTTTACTGGTGCAATTGATCATCATCTATACCGGATTACCACAAATCGGTATCCGTATGGGGGTGATTGAAGCAGTAATAACGGGCCTGGTACTCAACGAAGCCGCCTATCTGGCGGAAATCATTCGCGGCGGGGTACAGGCCATTCCTAAAGGCCAGATCAATGCGGCAAAAGCACTTGGTTTTAACAGTTTCAATGTTGCACGATATGTCATTTTTCCTCAAACCATGCGTCTGATCCTTCCTTCACTGGGTAACAGTTTCAATGGGTTACTCAAAACCACCTCACTGGCTTCGGTGATCTCCGTGGAAGAGTTACTCCGTCGTACGCAAATCCTGATGCAGGAGCAGTTTATGGTACTGGAACTCTTTATGGTGGCCGCAACCTACTATCTGTAATTGACCACATTATGGGATTTCATCCAACGCAGAATTGAACGCCATTATGCGCGCGCTTATCAGAATCACGTTCAAAGCAGCGAACCTGTAGGCCCCTCGAAGGAGAAGGTTTCCACCACCCGTCATGAGGTATTACCATGAAATCGTTTGATCTGATCATTAAAAATGCAGACATTATTACCGCATCAGACAGATATCGTGCAGACATCGGTATTCAGGACGGTCGTATTACCGCGATTGCCTCAACGCTTGAGCAGCCCGCCACACAACTTATTGATGCAGCAGGCAGAATGGTGACCCCTGGCGGGGTGGATGCACATCGTCATCTTGATCAACCTTCTACCGACGGCTCAGCAGGCGCTGACGACTTCATCAGTGGTACCCGCTCTGCCGCCTGCGGTGGCACCACAACGGTTATCCCTTTCGCCATGCAATTTAAGGGGCAAAGTTTGCACGATGCCATTAGCGCTTATCACCGGTGTGCTGAAGGCAAAGCGGCTGTCGATTACGCTTTTCATATCATCATCACTGATGCAACGCCTGCTGTTATCGAAGAGATTCCTCAACTGACAGAGGCTGGCTATACCTCATTCAAAATTTATATGACTTATGAAGCACTCAAACTCTCTGACTACCAGATCCTCAATGTGCTGGAAACCGTGAGAGGTGCGGGTGCTATCTCAATGATTCATGCCGAAAATGACGATTGCATTACCTGGCTCACCGAGCGACTAAAGCAGCAAGGTAAAACAGCACCGCGATATCATGCGTTAGCACACTCCAGCATTGGTGAACGTAAAGCAACTCACCGCGCCATTTCGCTGGCTGAGCTGGTTGATGTGCCGATTCTCCTGGTGCATGTCTCAAGCCGGGCTGCTATCGAACAGATTTACCGGGCACGCGGGCAGGGTATCAATATTTCTGAAACCTGTCCGCAGTATCTGTTTCTGACCGCAGAAGACTTAGGAATTGATGACAGTTTTCAGGGTGCTAAATGTATTTGCAGCCCGCCACCACGCGATACTGACAGTCAAAATGCCGTATGGACGGCACTGGCCAACGGTACCTTTACGATTTTCTCCTCTGACCACTGCCCGTTTAATTATGACGATCCCAAAGGAAAAAAATTACATGGAGAAAATGCCTCGTTCGATCAAGTGCCTAATGGTATTCCCGGACTGGAAACCCGTTTGCCCTTACTGATGAGTGAAGGTGTGCTGAAACAGCGTATCTCCGCTCAACGTTTTGTTGATCTCACGGCAACCGCACCGGCAAAGTTATATGGCCTTTACCCACAGAAAGGGAGCATCGCTGTAGGCTCAGATGCGGATTTGGTGATTTGGCAAACGGGTATCGGGAAAACCATCACCCACAGCGAGTTACACAGCAATGCGGCTCACACCCCTTATGAAGGGATGCGATTACAAGCTTGGCCCGCGCTGACACTTGTCAGAGGAGTTACCGTCTGGGAAGAGGGGAATTACCTCGGCAAACCAGGCAACGGTAAATTTCTCGCCTGTCAGGCGCCTTTCCTAACTCAGGAATAATCAGGTAAACTGCTGAACAATTTTACTTGTGGGGAAACAGCGGCAAGATGACATATTACCAGGATCATACGCTTACTGCCATCATGGCAGCCAAGCCGTTGTACATGAAATCAGCCAGTCTATCTGAACAAGTCTATACATTGTTGAAGGAGCTGATCCTCGAACGTAAGATCCCCGGCAATAGCGAAATGCTTGAATCACGTCTTGCCGATGAGTTACAGGTTTCACGCACGCCAATGCGCGAAGCGTTGGTCAGGCTGGCCGGTGAAAATCTGCTTGAGCGACGAGGTGCGCGTTCTTATACCGTGCGTACTATTGATATCAAAGAGTACCTTGATACCATGGCATTGAGAGAGATTCTCGAAGCAGAGGCTGTCAGTAAAGCTATTGGCAAAATTTCACTGTCTACACTTGATGCGCTGACAGATGAGCTTCATGCATTGATTAAAGCTGTCGATGTGCCGGAACACCTTTACTGGCGTTTTGATGAAAAACTACACAATACGCTCGCAGAAGCCAGTGGTAACCTGGTGCTCGCGCAGGTGCTGAGAGGCTTGCGCGTTAATGTCCGTCTGTTTCGTCTGCACAGCCCTCTTCATAGTCAACAGGAAAATCACAGCGAGCATCTCGACTTGTTAAACGCCATGCGTGAAGGCGATAAAGAAAAAAGTCTGGCCTCAGTACGACTACATATCATTAATCTGCGAAATGATGTAATGGCTTCGTTATAACTCGCTACGCTTTTATTCAGCGGTGAGAGACAGAACTCGGGGGATCAAACATCGGCCAACAGCAATAGTATGACGCTGGCCGATTTTTATCTCGCAGATTGCACAAACCGTCTGGCTAATGATAACCCTGCAGCACAGTCAACATCCCTATGCTGCCTCTGTGGCCGGTTAATGGCTAATGCAAACTGGCAATAATTTTTTCACCGAGGCGCGCAATCGCCTGATTACGCTCTGTCATGGTTGCTGCTGTTTCGGTGATATAAACAGTCACCAGCAGAGGAGAGCGTTGAGGGGGCCAGATAACGCTGATAATCCCTCGTGAGCCATGTTCTCCTGCTCCTGTTTTATCAGCAATTTTCCATCCTGCCGGTAAGGCTGCGCGTAGCAGGGCGTCAGCCACTTTGTCTTCCACCATCCATTGTGTCAGCTGCTGCCGTGATGACGATGACAACACATTACCGAGCAGCAAAGTATTCACGGTGTGGCTGATAGCCAGCGGCGTCGTGGTATCGCGCGGATCTCCCGGAATAGCACTGTTTAGTTCAGGTTCCAGCCGGTCAACTCGCGTGACATTGTCACCGATTGAACGTAAAAACTGCGTCACGGCAGCCGGGCCTCCGGCACGCAACGCAATCAAATTCGCCGCCGTATTATCACTGTGACTGACGGCTGCCTGACACAGTGTCTGCAAGTTCATACTGTTGGGTTTGATAAATTTCTCAGTCACTGGTGAATAACTGATCAGTTGCTCCCGGCTAAACTGTACGTTCTCTGTCAGCACCACATTTTTCTTATCCACTTGCGCCAGCAACGCGGCACAGAGTAGTGATTTCAGTGTACTGTTCATCGGGAAACGCTCATCTCCGCGATAACTGACTTGTGCACTATCTGCGGTGTCGATGAGGGCAATACCGATACGTGCCTGTAAGCGTTGCTCTTCCTGCTGTGCCATGGCACGCAGCGCTGTACTATCCGGCAATGCGGCACAGAGCTTGCTACTCAACAGTAATAAAGTCATTGTGAGCAAAGTCGGTATATTGAAAAAACGTTTTTCTTTCATTTAGTGGCATCCATGATTTATCTCTGTCAACAGTTGACTGTGCTGTATCAGCCCCGTAATTATGCAGCACTCTGATAGTATTATCACGCTGTTGATGGCGTATCCTAAGCCCTTTTAATCTGTGCCAGGAGATCCTGCAACTGCTGCTGTGATACGCTATCGAGTTGCTGCGCGGGAGAGTATCCGGCATTTTCGACAATCACTGTTTTCAGACCAATTAACCAGTCATAAATAAAATGCGCCATGGTTTTTCGGCGTGGCACTCAGGCGACTGAGACGTTTGCCTTTTTCGGGTGCATCAACGGCACTTTGCGGTCTGGCAAATATGGTCATTCCATGATTGACTTTACTTTCTGGTCGCTCTGATTCCGGACGTTGCAAAAAACCCAGCCAGGCGACAAAATCCCCGATAATGCCAAGCACGGCTGACACCTGCCGGTCAGCAAGATGTTGGGCAGGAAGCTCGCCTGCGGCGAAACGACTGACAGCGGCAGCGAGTGCTGTCGGAATATCCTGGCGAATACTGGCAGTGACTAATTCACTGGTTAACATTTCTAGTACCGGTTTATAAATACCCAACACTGTGCATAACGTACTGTTTTCTGGTAACTGACGCAGCTGTTGTAACCACAAATGGTACACAATTCCGGCAAACTCAGTGTCTTGCAGAGCAGGCGAACTGGCCGTCTCCGCACTCAATTTCGTGACGCTGTCACTTAAAAGATCAATCTCCATGCCAATACTGTAAGGATCACGATGAACCGGCTCACTCGGTTTTATCTCTATGTGGATTGTACTGCTGTAGGCTTCACGTATTGCATCACGCGCGGGCAACAAACGCTCAAGTAATTCCCCGTGAACACCCGTGCGGGTCTGTAAGGCTTTCAGTAAGCGGTCAGCGATTTCCAGCCGCTGTTCCGGGCTATCCTGTTCGTCCTGATAACACCAGCGACCAAGAAGATTCTCATCATGTAGTGGTCAACTAATTTTGGCCACACGACCTGACTGTTCGTGGAACAGCCGCTCTGATTCATTTGGCGTTAAGCCACCGTTATACCAGTGGGGCCGGATGGCACTGTAATAGCCCGTGATGTAGCTGATTATCGCGCTCTGAGCCTCGTTGAAGCTGTTATAGCCCTTCGTCGGCACCCATTCGGTCTTCAGGCTCCGGAAGAACCGCTCCATCAGGGCATTGTCCCAGCAGTTACCCCGGCGACTCATGCTCTGCTTTATCCGACAGCGCCACAGAGCCTGCCGGTACTGACGGCTGGTATAGTGGCTGCCCTGATCGCTGTGGAACATCACGCCTGTTGGCTTACCCCGAAGCTCCAGGCCATCTGCAATGCTTTGACCGTGAGGGCCGAGTCCGGCGACGTCGATATCGCCCAGCCCACAGGATTGCGGGCGAACAGATCCAGCACTGCTGCCAGATAAGCCCAGCATTTTCCCGTCCAGATATACGTCACATCGCCGCACCAGACCTGATCCGGCGCGGTAACCGCGAACTGCCGGTCGAGATGGTTCGGTATTTCAATGTGTTCGTTCCCGCCGCGTTTGTATTTATGCGCCGGGACCTGGCAACTGGCGATATCCAGCTCTTTCATCAGCTTACCGGCCAGCCATCGCCCGAGTCTGACGCCCTTAGCGCTGACCATCGTGGCGATACTTCTCGCGCCAGCAGAGCCACCACTGGCGTTCCAGACTTCACTGACGAGACTCCGTTTAACGGCACGCTCGGCGTCAGAATCCCTGCCATTTTTACGAATGTAGCGATAACTGCTTCGGTGAACACCGAACAGCCGGCCCAATGGCGCTACCGGGTAGTGCGCCCTCAGACTGTCTATTATCGTGAACTGTTCAGGAGTCCGACATCAAGAGCGCGGTAGCCTTTTTTAGGATTTCATTCTCCATTTCAAGGCGTTGTATCCGTTTTCTCATTTCCCTGAGTTCAGTCTGCTCAGGCGTCAGAGGCAGCCCCGGGGGCGTTTTCCCCTGGCGCTCGATACGTAACGATTTTACCCGGCGGTTGATGGCGGAGAGGCTGACGTTCATCGCCTTAGCCGCCTCGCCGTGAGTGTAGTTCTGATCCAGGACCAGTTTTGCCGCTTCGACTTTAAATTCAGCAGTAAATGCTTTGCTCATTGGTTCACCTATAAGATGTTGAGGTGAGCATATCACCTCTGCTCAGGTGGCCAAATTAAGTGTGCCACTACATCAAGTTCACGTTTTATCTGCAGGCTACGCTGAGTAATACGCTGCCACTTCCTCTCTTTGTGTAATGCTGCACCCAGCCAGTTCACCATACGCTGACGCTCTTTCTCATCCATCACCAGCATTGAGCCCCATGTATCTCCCGACTCACCCACAAAGCGTTGTACTGCGGCATCATAGTGTACATCCTGCGTGAGTCTCAGATCATAGGGAGTCAGTGCCCATATTAATGCGGGTTTATGTCCGCTCCGTAACCGGGCGGTCTCTCCCTGACTTTTCATCACCCACTGCTTGAGTAACGGAGCAAGTTGTAATGCACCGTTTTTACTGCCAGCAGCACTTCACACCACCAGCAAATCCATCTCCTGATACTGAGCATTGCGTAACAGGCTATAGCGTTTTCTTGCCGTCAGAAAATCAACCACCGGGTCAGAGAGTTTCAGTACAACTTTTTCCTCTGAAGGATAAATAACTCTGTCCGCTTCCGTCGGTGGCTTAACCTCATCTTCATGCCGAGATGAGAAAACTATTTCACGGCACAGTAGCAGTAAGTCGAGGGTGGCGATCTCAAAATGGCTGAGAGATGAACGACCCTTTTTCACTGAGACAGTAACCCGTTGTTCGTTTCCTGCGACATCCTGTACGGGCAGTGTGCCATTAAATAAGCTGACTGTCGGATGCCCAATCAGGTCTTCATTTGCGAACACAGTTTCTGAGAATGCCATCTGTTTCAACGCATAGGCCAGTTGGCGGTATAACTGTGTCAGGGTTTCATCCTCTCCCCACCAGGGAGCCAGAAGCGTTGCCCGATCCTCAATCGTCAGGAAGGGTAATATCTGCCATAAGCCGTACCACACACCGAGGTCAGGCAATACCTGACGCCCTGCATTCAGAATTTCCAGTGACTCCCATAAAGCAATCACTTGCTGCTCAGTGATCCCCCCGGTTAATGTCGTCTGACGCGCGTTTAATGCTCTTTGCATCTTTGACGTCATCGTTCCGGTGACCGGAAATGCGCTTTTAGTGGTATGTCTTTCTTGCCATGCCATGATCAAGACAACGATCACTTCATGTTCCTGAAGTAACGTGAGTTGTAGCGGTGCCGCCGCCGGCGCGCTTGCAGAGGTGCTGAAACGTAATGAAGTCAGAGGAGGGTGCACATCACTGGTAAAATGTGATGAGACACCAGAGACAGGCTTGTTTTCCTCGTGCCGCTTTTGCGCTACACCTTCCGCCAGCCAGGCTTTTCCTGACAGCGATGCGCCGATAAAGCCAATGGCATCCTGACGCTCTTCTTGCTGCTGCAGCCGCTGCACTTGCTCACTGGTACGTGCCAGACGCAGAGTCAGCCATTCGGCCTCCCGCTCCAGCACATCATTCTCTTTCCGGGCTGCCAACAACCATGTCTGTGCCTGCGACAGACTCTGCTGTAAAGTATCGAGCGTTTTACGCCGCTGCCGGGTAGTTTTTTCAGTTATCGGTGCTTTCATTTTTTAAATACACTTCCACTGTCGAGCCAATAGTGAGTAATGCCTGAACCACTGCCTGGCAAAGTGTTCAGTTTCAGTTGCAACTGCTCTAGTGGTACTGCAGAGCCATCACTTAGTCGGGCTTCCGAGAGCATAAATTGTGTAGGATAGGGCGAGCCAGCGGGTTTCACCATCGCCAGTTTCACTTTTAGCATTTCATCGCTGGCAATACGCCTTGCCAATTGAGCATCAGCCAGTGTCAGCATATACAAAGGTGCCGCAGGCCAGCGGGCATTTTCCAACTGACGAAAACCTAACGCCACACTACCACGGACTCTGAAGCTTTGCTGCTGCTCCAGACGCCCCTGAGTATCATCCAAATCGATGTCGGCATACCAGACATTCTCTTCTGAGAGCATTTCATTACTATCCAGCACACCCAGATAGCGCACCGTAGAGTAAGATTCAAAATCAGCAGCTTTGAACCAAAAGTTGGCCAGTCGTAACTCCAGAGAGAGCAGGCATAACATAGCCCCCACCGCTGCAGTGGATTTAGGATTATCTATTGTTCCTTGCTTATTGAAAGGGTACCAGTCACTGGTGTGGTATCCATCCAGCGACAACATTCGGTTGACGGGTAGGGGTTGCAGGTGACGAAACAGCGCCTGGATGCCCGGGAAACGTGGAGGACGTCCGGTGAGCAATAAAACATCACAATCATGTACCGCCACCACTTCGGCAAGTGAACGTAAACGCTGACAAATACGTAACCTGGAACTGAGGAACTCACCATGTAACTGATTGAGGCTCACCACCATCAGCACTTGCAAAATATCAAATGTCGGAGCATCCCCAGGTAAATCACGCTGAATTTCACCATTGATTTGCTGATGCAGGGTGGCTGTGGGTGGCTGAGGTAACAACTCGCCAAAAAGTGCCTCGACTTCAGCTTCCAGTTGTTCAGGATCATAGTTTTCATATGCCTGAAGAATCGCCTGTCCGAGAGGAATAAATATTTGTAGTGTCACCTGTTGTCGCAACGTTGAATAACCGTCAATACGCCCCTCCTGTCCGAACAGGCGCGTCATGGTAAGCTTAGGGTCAGCGACTCCCGCGGTTGTCAGGGCAGATTGCAGAGCGGGTAATACATAGAGTTGAATGACATCCAGCAGAATATCATCACCGGCAAGCCGGAAGCCTTCACGGAACAGAAGTTCAGGAACAATACTGACATCATGACTGTTCCCTTCATCAAGGCTGAACGCTGTAATTGCCAGGTCTGTCGTTCCTCCACCGATGTCTATCGATGCGATACGCAGTGTTCTGCCGGGTTGCTCTCCGGGAGCCAGTGGTCTGTCGGGGCGAGCCTGGCTGGCAAAAAAGTCGGCCGCCTGTCCGGAAAAATTGACCTGGGTTTCGTTGTAGAGATACACCATCTGACCGCAGGTTGCTTCATCCCAGGCCATCTGAATATCAGGCACCGGGAAAAGCGTACCGGCACCGGATGCAGGCAATCCATCATCGCTGTCGTGCCATCCCATTGATTTCCATACCAGCACAATCGCCTCCTGCATACGCTGCCGCAAAATCTCCCGTTCCTGATGGGGCATGGCGCAAGGTAATGTCAGGATAATATGGCGCAGCTGGCGAGGGGCCTGACTATGCAGCATTTTTTGCCGTTGCTGAGGGCTGTTCATCTGCATTAATGCCTGTGCTAACAGCTCGATCAACATAAATCGCATCATCGAACTGCGACTGTAATGCGCTGAAAATACCGGAAGACGCTCCTCCACGGGCTGCTGATATAAGGGTTCACCTTCATCGTTCATCAGCATCATCAGCGGTGGAGCAATGGCCATCGCCTCACTGGCCGAGGGACCTGAACGTTGACCAAAACGCCAGCCGGGTGCATACCTGTCACAATCCCATAAATAACGCCGTGGGTTCGAAATTCCCGATGCGCCTTCATTGCCATCGCGTTGTACTGCCAGCGTTGTGGCTTCGCTCCCAACACGCGTCATCGAAGGCCAGAGAAATGCATCACTGCGCCCACTCTCAACCGAAAAATTTTGTTTACCGAAATGCGGTTGAGAGAACTCTACACGGCTTTCAAATAATTCATCACAGATTGTGTGCGGGTGAGTAAAGTTACGCAATTGTAATTCATATGTGTGCTTTAAACCCTGATGATCATTTTCATGATCTTCGACCATAATGCCGCATGTGTGGGCATTGCCAGCATCAAGAATTAAATCAACCGGCACCGGGGGGGGCTGTTGCGTCGCCGTGCTGACCTTTAACAGGGGTAATGCCAGTTGTTCACCCAACACATGCAACACGTTGAGATAGTGAGCCTGATATTCAAATTCTCGCAATGCGGTTGCAATGCTTTCTGCTGAGCGTTGTTCCAGACGGGTCGCCTGCTGCTGAAATGTCTCTCTTAGCCAGCCATCTATCCATGTATGGTCGAGAAATTCACCTAGCTCATGGCTGCGGTACGCCAGTGCGAAATGAATTCCGCTGCGCGCATCATTTTCGGTAAGCGCCAGTGACTCATCACGATCGCCAGGCGTAGTACGCGTTTCAAAAGCCAGCACCAGACGATGGGTTTTCCCTTGCGCATCAGGAGAGTCGAGGGCAACGATACGCAATCTTGCCCGGTTATCCGGGCCACCAACAAAAGTACGGGGCAGGTTGACGCGGAAAAAAGGCAAAGGAAGCCAGATATCATTTAATAAACGCAGTGATTGAGCCAGCGCAAAACCACATTCTGGTTTCACCACTTCAGGATGCCCACCCTGCACATTTGGCAACACATAGCGTCCGGTTTCATCCTCCAGACTTAAACGCAGTAACGGGCCGTTGGCCGTTTTGCGGACAAACTGGCCGACAGTTCCGGCTCCCAGATCCGGCGTAAGAGCAAAATTAAGGAACTGGATACCATTGTTTTGAATCAGCGTGGTAACAGGATTAAAGGCAGTAATGGTCGCCAGGGTCATTTTTTACTCTCGCGTTTCATGATCATGGTTAACGGGGTATCAGAGTCATACTGACCACTGCAATCAGCGGGACCACTGGCAGACTGTTTACAGGTTATTTCCGGTAAAGTGTAACGCGAACCATCGCTGCAACGCGCTTTAGTTCGACAGTTGATAATTAAATTACCGGTTTTCATCACTGCAGCACTGACATTCGCCTGACAAGTGACGCCTTCACCTTGATCCACTCTGACCGTACCTTTCCCTTTATTAAACTGATAACGTAAATCGAACGCAGGCTTTCCTTGGGCGAATTGGTAGCGTGCAGACGCTGTATTCGCAGTCTCTGTCGTATCACTGGACGCAGTCACTCTCCAACGCCCATTGAGAAACTCAGTAGTGCCATTTTTCAGCGAGTCAGGTGGCATGACAAGGCGGTTTTTCTCAGCGTTCAGATCTTTTTTTACCGTCTCTGTTTCCTGTGGTTTATGGATTTCTGTTACTACTGGTGGAATCACCGTCGCGCTCTGCAGCGGTAGCTGCACCCCTTGCCACTGCAGCGGCGAATGGACAATTTCTGCCACGTCACTTTTTGCCACTGATTCGGCTGATGTTGTCGGGGTTTTATGCAGATACAAAAAGTAGCCACTCACCACCGCAGCGACAGGGAGCAGGGCAGCATAACGCCAGTATAACCGCCGTGCTGTGGGTGAACTCTCTGGCTCAGGTGTTGATGGTATTTCGGTGATTGGTGTTGTCTCAGCGACTGCGATGACTGGTTGAGGTTCTGGCAGCGATTGTACCGTCACTTCTTTTTGTACCGCAGGAACCACAGGCTCAATAATCGGTGCCTCTTCGACAGGTTCCGGTTCACGCAGCATCGCCAGGGGAACCAGAGGCGACCTGGTATCCAGCGCCACGAACCCCCAGAAGGTAATCACGGGTTTTCCCCCCACCAGATGGACGACATTTTTATCCGGAAATTGCAGGGTATGAGCGAGCAGAGCACCAAAATGCCGCTCTGCAGCCTTAGGCGATTTCTCTGCTTTCTGGCAGAGTGCAATAATTGCTTTCTGACAGTTTTCAAGCTCATTGAGTGCTTGTTTACGCGCCCGATCACTCGCCGCTGCCCAGGAGGTTACCGCACCCTCGCGCGTGGTGTACCAGTCCAGTCGTTTGCCTTCATCATCCAGTTGTGGCACAGCCAGACACTCAGATACCATATGCTGATTTCTGAGACGCAACGTTTCGCGCAACTGCATCGCGGAGAGGTAAACAGCCTGTCCGCGCTCGCCGAGTGCCAGCACAGAATCCAGGTTACCACTGCGTAAAAGAGTATTGGCCACAATCAACTACCTTATAGTGAACCGGGTTACTTTCCGGGAAGGTATCTACTGTAGGCGATTTGACTTACCACCAACGCCGCAAATAAGGGGGTAAAGCAGTGATTATTTCATCAATCGCAAGCTTTTTTTCTCATATCACTTTTTACCTTCCGCTGATTAGCCGCATGTTAGCAAGGTGGGTATGTCCAAATAATGTGCGTCTTATTGCTACTTATCAACACCAATCAGCATTCATACCAGGTGGCTATGTGCGCTTAATGATAGTACCGCCTGGTGTCTCTATCTGACTAAAAATTTGCGCATTAATAGCTTGTGCGCTATATAATAGCAAGTGGGTTGATTAATATAATAACAACAAAGTACAGGGCGACCCTGTAATCTTCATAAGGCGATTTCCATGCGTTTTTTTTTCATCAGGTTTTGGTTTTTTTCGCCGTTCATCGGCAAAAGCCACATTGCAGGCCATAAATGAGGCGATGGCAAGAATTGAATTCTCACCACAGGGTGATATTCTGTTTGCCAACGACTGTTTTCTTAACACCATGCACTACTAAGCAAAAGAACTGATTGGCAAACATCATCGCCTTTTCTGCCCTGAGACCTTCAGTCAATCGCAGGAGTATCTGAGTTTTTGGCAAAGACTGCGCAACGGAGAGAGCTTCAGCGGCACCTATTTGAGACTCACTAAAGATAATCAACCAGTCTGGATGGAAGCAACCTACTTCCCGGTGAAAGATCGCCGGCAACGCGTGGTTAAAGTGGTAAAACTCGCCTCGGTGGTCACTGCGCGAATTCTGGATGCTCAGGAGAAGAATGGAATGACAGATGCAATCAATCGTTCAATGGCGGTGATTGCATTTAACTTAAATGGCGAAATACTCAGGGCGAATGATAATTTTCATACAGCTACCGGATACCAGCTTGATGAAATAGTGGGCCGTCACCACCGTATGTTCTGTACCACCGATGTAAGTAATAGCAAAGAGTACAAACAGTTCTGGGATAAGTTACGTCATGGAGATTATGTCTCCGGTCAGTTTCCGCGCATTGACAAACAAGGTCATCCACTTTGGTTACGGGCAACGTACAATCCGGTGTTCGATAACGATCATCGTCTGTATGAGATATTAAAATTTGCCACCAATGTCACGCCTCAAGTGCTGAAAATTGAACAGGAAAAAGCGGCAGCATTACATGCCTACGATGCCGCCTGTGCGACACGCAAAAATACACAGTTTGGTGTTGAAGTGATTGAAAAAAGCGTCACCAGAGTGCAGGAGATTGCAGATCGCCTCAATCAGGTTTCACTTGATGTCACTACGCTTAGCGATCAGTCAGCCCAAATAGGTGCTCTGGTCACCACAATTCGTTCCATTTCCAGCCAGACAAATCTCCTGGCGCTCAACGCCGCTGTCGAAGCTGCACGGGCTGGCGAACATGGTCGTAGTTTCGCCGTGGTTGCAGCGGAAGTTCGTCATCTGGCCGCTAACATTGACGATGCCAGTAAGAAAATCGCCGGGGTAGTGGAAGACAATCACCATCTGACTGATTCTGCACTGAAAACTATCACGTCTAATCTTCAGCGGGCTAATGAAAGTGTCTCTCTGGCTCAGGAAGCAGGTAAGGTGATCATTGATATACAACATCATGCCACGCAAGTTGTGGAGGCCATTGATAATGTCAGCCTGCAACTTAACCGGGAGTGAACCCATAACGACAGGAGATAGTCAGCACAAAGCACGTATTATCGTTTAGTCTCATATTGTTAGCTACCCGATGCGTGCTTCAGGCAGGGCAAGCCACTGAGTGGTGTAAGCAGGAGACAACAACGTGCGTTTCATTTTCCATTGCTGATTGATGCCTTGTCCGGCAAACCAGAGATGGTCCCCCTGGCCGTTGAGTTTATCCAGCACACTCATCAGGGCTTCACTGTTTGCTCTGGGCGATGCCTCGTCAAACAGGCTCAACTGCGCAATGTGTGACGAAGAGAGTTCGGTCAGCATGATGCCAGCCTTAATGTAACGCGGTCCATTACGCCAAATTTTATCTAACGCCTTTACCGCACTGGCGATGATATCGCGGGTATCATCAGTTGCTATTCCTCGTCTCTCTGTTGCCTGATTGCTGTAAACATTTTGTGCATGGGTAAAAGGGGATGTACGGATAAAAGTACAAATTTGCTGGCAATACTGGTTATCTTCACGCAATTTTTCAGCTGCCCGCTGCGCATAAAGCACTATTGCCTCACGCATGCTGGCATAATCAGTGATCACCTGACCAAAAGAACGCGATACCATAATCTGCTGCTTTTGGGCCGGGATCTCTTCCAGCAGCAGACAGCTTTCCCAATTTAACTCACGAATGGTCCGTTCCAGCACAACACTGAACTGGCGTCGTAATGTAGCCGGATTAGCTTTAGCTAAATCCAGCGCGCTATGAATTCCGGAAGTTTGCAACCTTTTCGCCAGCCGACGTCCCACTCCCCAGACTTCATCTACGGGTTGCCGGGCCAGTAACTTTTCAGTTCTGGTACGATTTTCAGCACTCAGTAGCAGCACACCATTAAACTGTGGCCACTCTTTTGAAGCCCATTGTGCCGATTTAGCCAGTGTTTTGGTTGGCCCCATTCCGACCCCCAGGGTCAACCCTGTCCAGCGGAGAATGTTACTGCGCACCGCTCTGCCAAAAGTCAGCAAATCTGTACTGGTAGCCACCCCCTGAAGATCGAGAAACATTTCATCAATACTGTATTGTTCACAACGCGGAGCCATCTGCTCAAGAGAGCGCATCACGCGTTGAGAAAGTGAATGATACAACGCGTAATTACTGGAAAAAGCCACCACTTTGTCAGCCAGATGACGTTGTTGTACCTTAAACCACGGTTCAGCCATTTTAATACCGAGCGCTTTGGCTTCAACCGAGCGGGCGATGACACAACCATCATTGTTACTCAATACCACCACAGGACGATGGCGTAAGTCAGGACGAAACAGCTTTTCACAACTGGTATAGAAGCTGTTGACATCAGCAAGCGCAAACATCACGATCCCTGACGTGTTTTGTGCACGAACGCAGTAACCACACCAAACAACTGCAGACTGTCGGCATCAGGGTAAAGGGTGGGGAATGCCGGATTCATCGCCTGCAAAGCCAGACGTGGTTTTAATTGCAACCTTTTTACCGTGAATTCACCATTAATTTCTGCAATCACGATATCGCCATGACAAGGTTGTTCTGATTTATCAACCACCATTAAATCGCCACTGTGCAATCCAAGTTCAATCATTGACTCACCACGCGCCCGAACAAAAAAAGTTGCTGCCGGATGCCTGATACAGTAGTCGTTCAGATTAAGCTCTGCTTCGATATAATCCTGAGCCGGGGAAGGGAATCCTGCCTGGCATGGTTCAGTAAACAACGGCAAAAGCGGATCGTCCTGGCGAATAACCGTTGCGTAAAATAGTAACATACACACCTCGATATACTGTATTTATATACAGTACTCTTTTTTTTTCTCCTCTGCCATGCGGTTTTCTGCCGGGACTGGTTGAAAAGTATAAAAAAACGAATGTTTGACTTAAATTAAGTGATAGCACTGATGAATGAAACAATCATAAATAGGGGGGATGTGGAGGAATCGCCAGCTCTTCAAAGCCAGAATTCCGCCATTTTGCAGGATAAGGTGTTTGATAACGGGTGAATACCATGACGGTATTCACCACCGCTGACTATCAGAACAGATCGACACGGACATCTATACCCACAGTACGACCCTCATTGACCTGGGCATAACCGGTGTTGCCACTCAAAAAGCCATAAGTACGATAACGCCGATCAAAGACGTTATCCAAATAGGCCGCCACGTTGACGCGGTTAGTGGCCTGCCAGCCGAGACGAAGATCAGTTGTAGAGTAACCGCCCTGACGCAAAAGGTTATCACCATCGAAGTAGTGCGGCCCAACGACATTCAGCGCCACGCGCGGCATTACTGCTCCAAATGGCGTGTCAATGGTGCCGGTGATACTGGTGCCTGCGCCAAAACGCGGGACAAACGGTACACGTTTTCCTTCATATCGCTCGCTGTCACGGGTGAACTCGGAACGTACATAGTTGCCATTGATATTCCATGACCAGCCTTCCGTGAATTGCCACGTATTACTCAGCTCTACCCCGGTAGCATCTGCGCTGCCAGCATTAACCAGTGTCTGGTAACCAATGCTGCCATCGCTCAGTATTTGCATACTTTTGGTATGGGTGTGGAATACGGCTCCCTGCAACTGAACAGGACCTTGTTCATAGCGTGAACCAATTTCATAAGTCACTGAACGTTCAGCATCATAAGGAACGGCCGCGTTGCTGGTTGGCGGGGGGATACTATAACCGGTCGGCTTATAGCCCTGAGCGATACGGGTATAGATGCGCAGTGCTGGACTAAACTGGTAACCCGCTGAAAGCTGACCTAAGACCTGATCATCTTGTGTATCACCATCCGCGCTAAAACGGTAGGGCTGGAAAACCGAGGTGTTTATTCCCGTATTCGTGTAACGTGTTTTCGCTTTATCATGTGAGTAACGCAGACCACCGCCGAGATCAAACTTATCGGTGACATGCCAGGTGAGATCACTGTATGCCGCAAGCGTTTCTGCCTGCGTATTTGCACGGGTATTTGCGATAGTGAAACCGGCGTAATCATAACCATACTTCAGTCTTTCGTTAGTATCCTGACGATACAAACCAAACACCATATCTATGGTATTATTATCCCCCTGCGTAGCAGCACGCAGTTCCTGCACGTTCTGGTTCCAGTTTTCGTTAAATTTAGCCAGAGAAACACTGTACGGGAATTTACGGTCGAACGTCTGCTGTTGCCATGCACTCATCATCGTAAACACCCAGTTATCTGTAGTGTAACGACCACTCAATAACTGACTATGGGTACAACGACGCAGGTAAGGATCGCCAAAACCGTCACTGATCTCCAGGGTGCGTGATTTAGGGTTATTAAACAACACATAGGTATCCTGGGTTGCATGAGTACACTCTTCAGTAATACCGACTGTGGCTTCCCATGGCTGCTCATCCGGTGCGAGACGCAGACGAACATTCCCCATATTGGCACGAGAGCCGCCAAGATTATCTGTACCCGTGGACGGATTGGTCATTGAGCCATTATCCACCTGACGCAGCAAAGTGACACTGCCATACAACAGACCATCCTGGATAGGGCCACTCAAATTAACTTTTCCCCGGTATCCTTCACGGCTACTGACACCACCTTCCACATAGCCACGTGGGGTACTGTCTGGCTGCTGGGTGACAATATTGATAATCCCGCCCTGAGCACTTTTGCCATACAGTGTTCCCTGTGGACCACGCAGCATTTCCACGCTCTCTACATCGTTCAGTTGCTGTATCGCGTAAGTGGACAGTTGTGGTACACCATCGACATAAAAGGGTGTTGCCGGGTTATAGGGATCCTGAGCAGACGAGACACCACGTAAAGAGATAGAGGGGAATAGCAGACTCCCCTGGTTACCTATCTCAACACCTGGCAATACCCGTGACAGCTGCCCGGTGCTCGTGACATTTGCATCGGTCAGCTCTGGTGCTGTGACTTTCACTGACGACACATTTTTCGCTGAAGCTGAGTTAGCTGACTGTTTACTGGCGCTGACAACCAGCGTCTCTTCTTTATTATCAGTGATGGTGGTTTCGACGGCATTCGCATAAGACACCAGCAGCAAGCTGCTGATAATCAGAGGGGTAATTCGATAAATTTGCATGTGTGCATCCCTGAATCGTAAGAATCGACCTGAGTCTATGCCAGGAAGGCGTAAAAAATGTTGCACCTTACGTGCAGAAATTGCACGATAAAGTGAAATAAAAATCATTATCATTAGAGGGGCTATGACAGGACATAACCTGAATAATACCAAGTTGCCACCGATGGAATTCCTGCAACTCACACCACGCATTAGTCTGCGCTGCATAGAGGCAACGCTGGAGCACGATGTCGAATTCAAGAGCGAGTATGGCCCGCATTTGTCGCTGGTACTGATGCAGGAAGGTGCAGGGCATTTCACACTGAACCAGCAAGGGCCTCAGCACTACCGACCACAATCGTTATGGCTTTCCTGTTCCCAGGAGCAGTGCTACGGTTATGACTTTTTCCCTCGTTATCATTTTTACCATCTGCTGATGATTGAGTTCTCTGCAGAACTTATCGCCCAGGTCGCAGCCTGTGATCTGGGTCCGGTGGATGAATAGGCGTGGGTACGCTCAGCCGTACTGACCGATGACATGAGTCGCCAGATGCAAGCGCTACAGCAGGGATTGCACGATCATTCACCGCTTGGGCTGCTACATCTGGAGGGGCTGGCGCTGCAGACGTTATGGCTGGCACTGAATGAACTACAGCAGCAACAGTTGACACAAAAGAATCTCCCTGTGATGCGCACCTATCATCGTGAGCGCAAACGCCTTATCGCGGCACGCGATTACATTGGTCAAAATGCTGCCAGGCGTTATCAGTCGACGATGTAGCAAGTTATGCGGGGCTGAGTCAGATGACACTGAAGCGAGGATTTCGTGCCATGTTTGGTATTACGCCATGGAATTATGTGATTGAGTGCAGACTGAGGGAAGCACAGCGGCTGCTGGAAAGCAGTCCGCTGTCATTGAATGATATTGCGCTACATTGCGGTTTCTCTCATGCCAGCCATATGACTCGCTTTTTTCAGCGCAAGTATGGTCAGACACTTGGGCGCTATCGCAGTACCAGCGATCACACGATCAGGGCAGATTAAGACAGCCAGCGATAACCTGCAATATCGTATTACGATGGTTTTGCAAATAGAAGTGACCACCAGGATAACAATACAACTTGCTGCGATCATTGCCATAGCGCAACCACTCGTTCATGGTGGAAATACTGACTTCGGCATCATTGTCACCGCAGAACGCCTGTAACGGTAGATTCAGCGCAGTCTTATCCTGGTGCCAGGCGTAGCACTCGGTCAACGTGAAATCAGCGCGCAATGCGGGAAGGAACAGCTCAAGTAGCTCCTGATGCTGCAACACATCCGGCGGGGTACCCTCCATCTCCCGTAGTGCCTGAGCCAGTTCACCGTCATCCATCAGATGACGTAATGGGGATGGTGTCGGATGATGCGGCGGGCGACGTCCGGAAACAAAGACTCCCTGTAATGTTTCGCGAGGTAACCTCTGTGCCAGCTCGAAAGCCATCAGCGCACCCAAACTGTGTCCCAGCAATGCATAAGGCTGCTGGCAGAACGGTGATAACACTGCGTGTAACTCAGCAGCCAAAGCCCCGACATCCGTACGTGCCACTTCACTAAAACGGCTGGCTCGGCCAGGCAGCTCAACTGGACACAACAGCAAACCAAGTTGACGCGCCGGTTCCTGCCACTCGCGCCAGGTGGCAGCGTTACCCCCGGCATGATGGAAACAAAATACCGGCATCGCGGCATCTGCCCGGGGTAAACCGTACGGTAGCCAGCGCGTTGGTGTGGCCAGGGGCGTCGCGGGAGTCTGCTGCAGGGCATCAGTCAGCCAGCGCTGTAAGGTGACACGCTGCTGACGCAGGAAAAAGTGACCACCCGTCACGTGTTTAATGCTGATATGCCCTGAAAAGTGCTGTTTCCAGCGCAGCATGCTGGCAACAGGCACCAGCGGGCCATCTTCTGCCACTACCAGCACCGCGGGTGTCGCCACCGTAACACTGCTGTTAACCTGATAATGCTCCGCAAGCGCGCAGTCGGCGCGCAGCCCCTTGCCAACAGTCTGCATCATCTCTTCATCGCGTAGAATACTCTCCGGTGTGCCACCCAGACGACGTACTTCAGCGACAAAATCCGCATCACTGCATTCCTATACTCGTTGCCCTGGTGCAATATCAGGCGCCGGGCAGGCCATCAGAAACAACAGCCGGGGGGGAGAATTGAGACGGGTGAAATGGCGCGCCAGTTCAAAGGCTACTTTACAACCCAAACTGCACCCCAATAACGCCCAGGGTTGCTGGCTATACGGCGCAATCTGCTGCGCCAGTTCCGCCAGCAGATCATCCATGCTACAGTGAGCTATTTCATCAATACGGTTTTCTCGTCCGGCCAGCTGCAACGCGCAGAATCGCCAGTCAGCAGGCCAGTCGTCACCCTTGCCCCATTCGCGATATACCGACGCGCCACCACCGGCATAAGGCAGTGCAAACAAGTTAAGCGCCGCCTGTACGTCTGGTTTTCCCAATGGAAATGCGGGGTTATCGTCCCCGTTGACAGCTTGATCAAGCCGCTGACTACGCTGGCGCAAAGCAGCAACCAGGTGATGCGGCAATGCAGCAGGCATATCAGCCTGCTCAGGTTTACGCCAGTGATAACAAACGTAGTCAGCTTCACCCCTTTCCAGAGCCTGATAAATTGGCGTGCCGGGCAGGGCAAAATAGTTGCGCAGACCGGCAACATCCGCAGAGTTGCTCATCATGAGACTTGCCTGCTGCAGGCGGTCAATAATCTTATCGCCTGCGCTGCGCTGCGCCGTGCCGCCATGACCTGCTGACGAATCGACCAACCTTTAACTTTACTGAATCCCAAATGTACCAGCGTGTTTTCAATATCTGACAAAGACTGTCGGGCAAAAATATCACTGTAGAAGAAGTCGCCACCCGGCTTGAGGACTCGCCAGACCTGAGCGAAAAAAGCCGCCAGATCGGCATATGCACCAGAGGATTCAATATTCAGTACCATATCAATGCTATTATCAGCCTGAGGTAACTGACAGGCGTCGGCCAATTGAAAACGCAATCGTGGCTGACGGTAGTGGTGACGACAAAAATTGATATTGCTACTACTGAGATCAATACCGGTCACGCTTAGCGGTCTTCCTTTTTCAACCATTAATCCAGCACTACCGCCACGCCCACAGCCGACATCAAGAATATGAAGGCCATCCAGAGGCTGTTCACCGATCAACTGCAACACCAACTGAGATTGAGAATCACCAGCTGACAGCACAGGGCCTTCGCTGGGTTGATAGCCCCAGTTAAGAAACAGCGCATGTTCAGCCAGGCCGGCAGCGTCAAGCAATTCGCTTAGCTGTTGGTATGCATCATCACTATTTTCCATGCAGGGTATCCGTAACAAGTTGCATCGCGTACTTACGCGGGTCTGGGAAAGGTTTGACTGGCGGAGAAAACGCAGTAGTTTGTGGCACACCCGCATTACGCATCAACGTAATCCAGGCTTCACCGTGTTGCTGCCAGCATAATGTACTCTGCCACCACGGTTCTTCATCCGCCACCAAATGGCGCAGCGCGCTGAGGATTGCAACAGGGAAATCGTGACGTGTTGCTTCAATCAGATTCGGGGCTTCCCGTGCGCCAAATACGATACCTGTTGGCTGCTGATTATAATGGCTGTTGAGATGCAAATCCGGTGACAACAGCCAGGAGGCGGCAACACTATCTCACCAGACTGTGATGATCCGGGTCACGGGGATCAAGGGTGGTTTGCAGGTTAATACAGACAGGAATTCCCGCAAATTCTCCCTGCATCTGTCGGAACGGCCACAGCGGTGCGCCGGGACCACGCTCCGGTAATCGGTGGGTATGGCAGATGACAGGGGTGAGGCCACCAATTGCGCGACTAATAATATCCAGCGCCGAATAGAGCAGTTGCAAACTGGTGGTCAGCTCAATAAAAGCCGGCCGATGTCGACTGGCACTCTGACGCGCATAGTCGATAAAACACTCGACGGCGGGTAACGCCGGATACATGGTATTAATGTGATAACGTACACCATGCTGCTGCGCCAGCGTCTTCAAACGATGAATATCGCCGGGATGCACGGGATGTTCCTGCAGCACAGCAATACCGCGCTGTAACAGTTGTTCTGCAATCGCAGAACCTTCACCACCAACGATCCGACTACGGATCACTACACACGCGAGGTCGATGTCGGCAGGCAACTGTTCGATCCGTGTGTAGAGCGGTACCTGCAGTTTTTGCGCCAGTAAACGCGAACGTTCACTACCATGCGCCACAATGCCCGCCAGCTGAAACTCATTGCTCTGGCGGCTGAGCGCCGCCAGATAGTGTTCGCCAAAACGCGTACCACAGACAATAACCCGATACGGCTTTTTCATCACGCCTCCTTCCTCGCCTGTTGCGCAAGCGCAACAATCTGCTCATCCGGTGGCAACAACTCGGCTAATGGCACAAGCCAGGCTTCCGGTACTTCTGCCAGTGTTTCCAGCAACTGTTGCAGCGTCATGATGGTAATATCACCGAAAGATTTCGGTAAGGAGCCACGCAACAAATCGATATTAAACAGCAGCGCACTCTCTTCCTCCAGCGCCTGAAGATGCAGAGGAGTCAGGGGTTGTGCGGCATATTCGTACGCCGGCATACCCAGCAGCGGGTCAGAAGTTTCCGGGATCGAATAGGCCTGACGAACACCAAGCAGACTGGTAAACGCCACTGGCAGCAACTGTAGCCAGTGCGCTTCGTTCTCACTGCCCGGTAACTGTTGAGCAAGATGCTGCTCGCGCTGTTCGGCAAGCTGACGCGCCAACTCCACAAAGCTGCCATGTTCGACATCCAATGTTATCGGTGCGACAGTCGTAGCATCAGCAATCAACTGTGAGGCATGGGTATGCAGTGGCAAACGGTCGGTGAAGTCAAGACGCAGGGAAAAACGTGGCCGGCCGGCCCAGTCGCGCAACACCAGTCCCCATGCCGCCAGCAGTAAATCGGTACCGCTGACGCCATATTGTTCACCAGCGATTTTTTAGCGGTAACCACTGACTGGCAGGCAGTGTAGCCCGCCAGATGATGAAACGACCTGCCGCTTGACCCTGCCATGGCAGTTCGGGTGCGGCAGGCAATTCACGCGGTTGAGTTCGTGCTACAACGGTGTTTGCCAGCGCAAGCAGAGTGTAGTGATAATCCTGCGGTGTAAATGCCAACTGTGGCAGCAAAACGTCCGGGTGATGAATATAACTGCTAAGTTCGCGCAGCAGAACCCGGAAGCTTTCGATATCAACCAGCAGAGTATTCAGCGTGATATGGATACGATACCCCTGCGCGCTTTCGCTGACCGCCAGTACAATATACGGTGGTTGCTGCAGATCGAACTGATAGTTTGACAGCTGTTGACGCAGGGCTTGTTGTGCCGCCTCGAGCGCTTCAGCGGAGAGCTGACGCCAGTCGTAATGCTGTATCTGCAGTGGCTCAACCATATCCTGCACGCTGATCTCCCCCGGATGATTAATCGCAGCGCGCAGCATCGGATGACGTAGCAGCAGGCGCTGCCAGCCTTCAGCGAAAGCATCCAGCGGGAAGTCATGCGGTTTATTGTACTCAACATACAACAGACGGGGTGCGATACTGTGCTGATGCCAGCGTAAGCGCTGCAAGGGCGTCAAAGGTAACGTCTCATTGGCAACAGATTTGCGTTGAATATCACCGCGCTGATCAAGCCAGCCTGGCTGGTTGCTTTCCAGTTCATCCAACGCGCGTCGCAACAATGAGCTGTTCTCAGGCTGCACCTCCAGTTGTTGACGCAGGGCGGCGACTAATTCATCGACACTGGCCGCACGAAATACACTTTCTGCATTCAGTTTCACACCGAGATCGCGTCCGAGTGTTTCATTCAAATCGAGGAATAGCAGTGAATCGAGCCCAAGCTATACCAGGTTACTTTCCGGCTTAATCAGTTGCTCATCGCAGTTAAGTTGCTGCGCCAGCGTTTCGCGCACATAACGCTCCAGTGGCTGCTCTGACGGCGCCACAGAAGCACTGGCCGTGCTACTCTGCGGTGCACAATGAGCCGCTCTATCAGCATCAGACTGATTCAGCAACGCCGCAAAGCAATATTTATCGGCAGTCAGTGCACTGCGTGCCAGTTTTTGCCAGTCAACATCCATTGCAGTAACGACTGACTGATCGCCACCACGAGCCGCATTAAGCAGCCCCAGAGCGCTGCGACTCTCCAGTGCCGCCATACCGCCTTCAGCCAGTTTAGCGACCAGTGCCGCTGAAGCCGATTCGGTTATCTGCCAGTAACCCCAGGCAACCGCCAGCGTATCGTGACCGCGCATGCAGCGCTGCTGAGCCAGCATTTCCAGTGCACCACAAGCGGCCGCATGAGCTGCCTGCCCATGAGGTCCAAGTACCGTGGCAGCGGAAGAGTAGTAAACAGTATGCGCAGGTTGCAGGCGATCCTGCCAGCGATCAAGCAACTGTGCCGCACTCAGGCGGATACTCAGCGTCTGCTGCAGGGTATGCCAGTCAAGACGCGCAATAGGCATATCATTCGCCTCACCAGCCAGATGCCACACTGTGTCAATTGGCAAATGGTGTGCCGCCAGACGTGCCAGAGCATTGCTGAAAGAGTGGATATCGTGGATATCAGCTTCATGATCGATAATGACACTGACACCACGTTCACGCAGCGCCTCCAATTGCAACTGTTGATCAATCTGTGGCACCCGACGTACCAGCAATACGAGTTTTTCCGCACCCTGATCAGCGAGCTGTTGTGCCAGTACCAACCCCAAAGGCGACAGACCACCGACCAGTACATGACAACCCGTGCTGTGGGTGATAGCCTGCGCTGGCTGCAAATACTGTAACTGTGCGCTGTACCAGCCCCCATCCTGCCAGCGCAGCTGGTCCGCGTCACAGACCAGTAATCTTGCCACCAGTGATTCGTCCAGCGCCAGGTCGCCGCTGTCGATTAATGTGATTTTGCGTTGAGGGTACTCATGACGCGCGACGGTCAGCAGACCTGGTAACCAGCTGGCCGCATGTTCGGTATCCTTCGCATGCAACAAACCCGACGCAGACAACAACAAATCGTTACCGCTGGCAAGCTGAAGCTGTAACTGATTAAAGAAACTTTCCTGTCGCTCGCTGCTGGCTGGAACCTGCAGAATCTGCCATGGCAGCTGAGTACCGCTTTGCGGCAGCACAACGGGTTGCCATTGCCAGTGATACAGTGCGCCTTGTTGCCGCCAGGGCTGGGTCAGGTGCCGGGAACGCGGCACAACGTCGACACTGTTAACACGAGCCGCACTGAGCTGAGCCGTGAACAACAACCGTCCCTCACTCACTGCTTCTATACTGTGCGTCTGCTGAAACAGGCTAACAGTGAGCGGATCGCTTGCACCTTGTGGATCACAGTACCACTGGACATGACTGAGACGAACAGGGTGATCACGTTTCAGCGCCTTCAGTGCAGCATTCAGCATCTGCTGTTCTGACCACTGGTGGTCCGGCAAATCGCTGGCGATACTGACAGTCAGGGTGCTTTGCACCGCTGGCGATGAGCAGGACGATATTGTTGCTTGCTCGCTCGCAATACGCGCAACAATAATCTGCTCACCGAGCGCTGCTGCTGGTTGATCTGACGCAGGGAAGGCGGCACTCTGAACAAACCCGGCATCCTCTAATGCCGCCTGCCAGTCTTGCTGGGACGCAAAGAGCTCACCATGACGCAAGACGCTATCGCTAATCGGCGGCACCAGCGCACCAAAAACGAAGTCAAACAGCTTTTTCGGCGCGGTAATTTCACGCATCAGCAGCAAACCGCCCGGTTTTAGTACGCTTTTCAAATTACGTAACATCTGGCGTAAATCCGCCGAGTTGTGCAGCACATTCGCAGCGACAATCGCATCATATTGTTGGCGCGGAAGCGACTGCTGCAGTGCAGGCTGTTCCATATCAAACGGCAGATAATTGATAAACGAGTATGCGGAAAACTTCTCTCGCGCCCGCTGAAGGAACAGCGGGCCAAGATCGGTGTAGCTATAGTGCTCGCAACTGCCCTCCGGTAGTGCCTGCAAAATCCCGTGGCTGGTACCTCCGGTACCCGCACCAATTTCCAGAATAGCGATCGGCTGTTCACTGTGACTCGCCAGAGTGGCCATCGTCGCAGCGGCTATCGCGTTAAAGTAACGTGACCAGGGCTGTTCCCGGTACATATGCTCGACATCGGCGGTAGAGGCCGCAGGGAAAACCACGCTCACCGGATCAACATCACCGCGCAGCATCGCGCCAAGCTGTGGCCCGGTACGCGCGATCAGCTGTGCCAGGTGGCTGTAGCCAGCGGCGCGCATACGCGTTAGCCAATCATCAACATTAATCTCCGCGAGAGACAGCTCGCTGTAGCATAATTCACCATTCCGCCAGCTTTGCTGCAGCGCACCACTGGCTGAGAGGTCGCGCAACAGACGCTGCATCAGTTCACGATAGCGTAAAGGAATACCCGCCAGCTTCATCAGCTGGTGGATACTGAAATATTCTTGCGGTCGTTGCAGTAACTGCATATGTTGCAGCATCTGGCTGACATAATGCTGATGCAGAGCATCGACACAACGGTCTTCCTCTTCCAGCAGAGACAAATCCAACTCTGCGCCTCGTTCAGTGGCTGTCTGCTGAGCGCTATCGCACAGTGCTTGCCAGCGGAGCAGCTCACTGCTGTTGTCAGCAGTGTAGCCGTTAGAGGTAATGTTTTCCTTCTAATGCCAGCAGCGCTCACCATCAAATGGGGTTACCGGCAATAAAGATCTCTGCTCTGAGTTGGTGATTAGTCCATGCCATTCCGGCATTTTCTGTCCCAGCTGTGTCTGCAGCTCAGCCGTTAGTCTCGTACCGTTGCTAACACAATATGCAACAATCCCGGCATCACTATTCACCTGCTGCAGATTCGCAACTCCATCTCCGATATCTAACAGCAGTGAGAGCCAGCCATCAATATCACTGGCACTGAGTAGCAGCCGATAATTAAACAGCGAACGGTGGTAAAAACTGGTGGCGGCGTACGCCAGCATATCAAAACTGGCTTCGCGGTCGCTAAGGCGCACCACGTACTGCTGTACCAGCGCGTACAAACTTTTCTCACTACGCGCAGAGAGCAGCAGATGCAGCGGTCGATCGTTGTCGCGGCTGGCATCCATCTGGGGTGCAGCTTCAAGAATCGCATGCGCATTGCTGCCACCAATACCAAACGAGCTGACGGCAGCACGGTGTGGTGTTTCTGAGTGCCACGGCTTCAGTTGCTGCGGCACGTAAAAGGGTGTCGAGGCAAAGTCAATCGCTGGGTTAGGCTGAGAGAAATTGAGACTTGGCGGAATCTGGCGCTGCCAGATTGCCAGTCCTGCTTTCAGCATACTGGCAACACCAGCCGCGGTATCAAGATGGCCAACATTACTTTTCAGGGAGCCAATGGCCGTCTGTTGTGGCTGGGGGGACCAGGCTTCAGTCAGTGCGCTGATTTTCAGCGGGTCACCGAGCGGCGTTGCGGTACCGTGAGCTTCCACAAGGCCGATGGTATCAGCATCAATATCTGCCATCGCGAGCGCATCACGGATAACATCGCGCTGTCCGCTTAGGGAGGGTGCAGTGTAACCGGCTTTATCATTACCATCGTTATTAATCGCAGTACCGCGAATGACTGCAAGAATGGGGTCGCCATCCGCAATAGCGCGATCCAGTCGCTTCAGCAGTACTACCGCCGCACCGTTGCCGACCAGCGTGCCGTTGGCTTCGGCGTCAAAAGGCCGACAGTGACCATCGGCAGAAAAGATCATGCCCTGACGATAGAAATAACCTGCCTGTTGCGGAAAACTGAGGCTTGCACCACCGGCCAGCATCATCTCCGCATCGCCACTGGCGATCGCTTCACAGGCCAGGTGAATGGCGATCAGGGAGCTGGAGCAGGCGGTCTGTACAGTATACGCAGGGCCCCGCAGACCGAGTTTATAAGCAACGCGTGTCGCCAGATAATCTTTGTCGTTCCCCATCAGTTTCTGAAATACCTGAGGTGAAGCAATCTGCTGTGCATCCTGACGCTGCGACAGCTGGTAAGTACTCATACGGGATGAACCAATTACCCCCGTTCGTGCAGTGAGGGTAGAGGAGGCGTAACCTGCCATTTCCAGAGCTTCCCACGCACACATCAGGGACAACCGCTGCTGCGGATCGATATTTTCTGCTTCCTGGCGCGAATAACCAAAGAACTGCCACTCAAAAAGGTCAGCATCTTCCACCACGGAGGCAGCTGGCACATAATCCGGACGTTTGAGCAATGACGGGTCGACACCTGCTCTCTGCAGCGCATCGGCATCGAAACGAGAAATTAACTCCTCACCATCCGCAATGCGGCGCCAGAATTCAAAAAACAGATGCCGCACGCGGGAAACGGCAGCCTGCGCCGATAATAGCAATGGGCAGGGTGTCACCATACTGGCGGGAAAACTGTTCGGAATCGAATGAGTTCATGCGGTTGCTTTTCCATGTTTAGGCAAACAAAAATGTATAAGTATCGTGCTGACACCGGGCAAATGCCCGGACTGGCTGTTGGTTGTTCAACGTTGCCGTAGCTGGCGACGACGTTGACGTGCCTGACGCCGTTCAGCAATATCCCGACTACTTTGTTCTGCTGCCGTCTCCTGCTGACACGTAAGCCAGTTTGACAGTGCTCGTGCATTAGGACGGTTAAACAGCTCCACTATTGGTAGCGGGATCTTCAGTTGTTGCTGCAACTGTTGACGCAGACGGATCAAGTGCAGCGAGGTTGCACCCGCTTCAAAAAAGTTACTGTTTTCCGGCACCGTATCGAGTCCGGCGATCTGCTGCAGTTGCTGACAAATCAGCTCGCTCAACGCATCACTGTGACTCTCATGCACTCGAACATCCGGCTGGCTGTCATTCGCGGTTTCTGTCAGTGGCTGCGAGGCAAGCGTCTGCCACCGGTTAACCGGCAGCAGGGCAGTAAGATTTTGTTGCCAGAGGTCGTCACACACCGCCAGTCCGCTCAGTAATTCACGGTAGCTTGCGAACATCTCGTCGACCATCCCTGCAGGAAATAGCGCATCAATGCAGTCCCAGCTGAAAACCAACTCCCCACGTCGCTCCACTACCTGATGGTCAATCCACACCTGCGGTGTCTGGCTGACGCTCCAGCCAAACTCACCCAACCAGTCGGCAGCGACACTTCGGTCGCTCCCCTGTGCATCAATGCCGAGTCCGCTGGTGAACACCACTGGCATCACCAGCGCATCAACACGACCTCTTCGACGTGCTGCTTCACGTAGCACACGTACAGCAGAAACTTCACTGTGACTGAGGTCATCCCACAACTGTTGTTGCAATACGGTGGCACGTCGAAGGAAATCGGCATCACCTTGCATATCGCAGGCCAGTAAGCTCAGTGAGGTAAAATCCCCAACCAGCAGGGGGAGCTGCGGATGAATATCCGGGCGTTGGAATAACGTCAGATTGAGGGTGAAATGCGGTTCCGCGCTCCAGTTTGCCAGCACAAGGCTCCATACTGTCAACAGCAGCGCATTTGGCGTGATGCCCGCATCGGTGGCGCGCTGACGCAGCTGGCTCCAGTGTTCTTCACCAAGGCGAGCTTCACGCCGGATAAAATGTGTAGTTGTCAGTTTTTCCGGCTGCTGCGCCAGCGGCAACAACGGGCCGGCAGGCAGCGACTCCAGACGGTCCAGCCAATAGCTAAGTGCGTTGTTCCAGCTGGCGCGTTGCGGCCACTTCTCCTGAGCGAGGACATAGTCGCGGAAACGAATAGTCAACGGCGGTAACGTGCTTTCCGGTTGACGCGCCAGCTGCGCCCATTCCGAGAGCAGCATCACCATGGAGCGACCATCACAGATAAGATTATCAAGACTGATGGATAGACGAATACGCTGGTCGGTTAACTGCCCGGCTCGCACGCTAAACAATGGCCAGCGCGAAGTGTCATGCACCTCATGACTGAGATCGCCACGCACCTGCTGTTCCCACTGTTCGAGCTCAGTGATACTGGCATGACGCAGGTCCTGACAGGTAATCTGATATTCTGGCACGTCAGGCAGTACCCGTTGATACCCCGCATCATCGATCACTGCACGCAGCATTTCGTGACGCAGCACCAGCTGCTGCCAGGCGTGTTGCAGCGCATGATGGCTAAGATCGTCAATGTCAATTTCCACATACAGATGGGTGGAAACACCACTAAGCGTCAGGCCGCTCTGACGGCCAACCCAATACGCCTGCTGCACATCAGTAAGCGGGAATGGCTGATAACACTGAGCATCATCCATCTGCCACTCTTGCTGTTCCTCTTCCCACAACGGGGCTGCAGCGACTTTGACGGCAAAATCGGCGAACCGTGGACAAACAAACAGATCACGCAGCGCCACCTGACGTTGTAGCTGATGGCGGATTTTCTCCACCAGACGAACCGCCGTCAGGCTGTCGCCACCAGATTCAAAAAAATGTGTTTCAGCGGCGGGGATATCACCGTCGAGCAGCGCGGCCCACAGTGAAGCAAGACGGGCGTCCATTCCCTGCCATTGTGGCGCAGAATGACCCGATGACACCTTGTCGTCGCTGTGCGGACGTGGTAGCAAGGCACGTGCAACTTTACCGGTCGGACTGAGCGGCAGTGTATCCAGCTCAATCAGGATTTGCGGCACCATATAACCCGGCAGCAGCGTTCCCAGATAGTCACTGAGTTTGGTTGGCGTAAATTGCCACAGACTAGCCGGCATCTGTGCCATCACCAGATGCATGCCGCTATTGTCCAGCTGCGGCATCGACAATGCAGCCTGGTGGATATAGCCTTGTTGCGCCAGCTGCTGCTGCCACTGTGTCGCACTGAATAGCGGCAAGCCATTCTCACGACGACTATCTTCCAGCTGACTGTAGCCCGCCTCCAGTAATGCTACGGTGGCGAGCTGGAAAGTACTATTGCGCGTCATTTCCGGTGCCAGTAACCAGCCGCCGGGACGCAGCAGGCTGGCTATACGTTGTAACAAACGCGGCACATTATGACTACGATGCAGCGCGTTAAATGCCAGAACCAGATCGTAGTGGTGACGATTGGCGCCCTGCTGAATAAGCGGCTGTTCACTGTCCAGCACGCTGAAATAAAGCGGATGGGCAGATGCACTGAGACGCGTTTTTGCCTGCTGAACCAACAGACGTGATGCATCGGTGAAGTGATACTCCAGCTTCACATCCATCAGTTGCGCCAGCAGCGCGTGCGTTGCCACGCCGCTGCGTCCTCCCAGCTCCAGAATACGCGGCGTGCGTCCCAGTTGTTGCGTCAGAAGACGAATCAGGTTAGCCAGTGCATTGATGATCGGCGCACTGAGCGGATTGACCTGTGTCAGCTGTTCCGGTGATAGGGCATCATCGTCGCTGTAAAACAGTTCCATGGCACTGGCTTCACCACGCAGAATACGCAGACGATCGGCTGCACCACTCTGCAGACGCAGCAGCGCCTCACGCGGTAGTCCGGCAGAAGCTGCCTGACTCAACAACGTTTTCCACTCCGGCGTACTGCGCTGCACCGCCTGCCATTGTTGCATCAGCGATCGATATTCAGCCGCAGGGTTTACCACAGTATCACCCGCCACAGCGAGCGTATCGGCAATAATACGTTCGCCAAGCTGATCGATCAGCCGCCAAAACTGTTGCAACTCAACGACAGATGGGCAAAGTGGTTGCTCCGCCAACAGGTCACGGGCAGCGGCGATCAACTGTTCACCATCCTGTAAAGCGGCCTCAGCAATTAGCTGTTGGCTCAGGCTTTGTGTTTCTGCAGACAGTACCAGCTAGGCTGCAAGACGTTTTTCACCGTGTGCGTTGTCGATGGTATCAACGACTGCATCACGAATTGCAGGATGCTGTTGTAATGCGGCTTCTATTTCACCCAGCTCGATACGATTACCGGCAATTTTCACCTGGTTATCGCAACGGCCGAGAAACTCCAGCGTACCATCCGGCCAGTAACGCGCCAGATCCCCGGTTCGGTACAGTCGTTCGCCACGATGTTCGATAAAGCTGGCAGCGGTGCGTTCAGCATCATTTTCATAACCCAGTGCGACACCACAACCCGCGATAAACAGGTCACCGGTGACATAATCCGGTCGATCACGCAGGTGACAATCCAGTACGTGATATGCCTGATTAGTCAGTGGATATCCATAAGGAATGCTGTTCCACTGTGGCTGTACCTCACCGACAATGAACCAATTTGACCAGATTGATGCTTCGGTTGCGCCACCCATGGCCACCAGCGTAGCCTCTGGCGCATGGTGTTGCAGTCGCGCAGGCAAATTCAGCGGGATCCAGTCACCACTAAGGAATACACAGCGAAGCCCCGCCAGAGCGTGCTGATGATAATCAGCTTCGGCCAGCAGCAGGTCAAGCAAAGCAGGTACAGAGTTCCATGCTGTGACGTTGTCACTTTTAATTAATGATAACCAGCGAGCAGGGTCACGCGTTGCATCGGCTTCCGGTAGTACCAGCGTACCGCCAGCGGCTAAAGTGCCGAAAATATCCCATACTGACAGGTCAAACCACAGGGCTGAAAGTCCTATCACGCTATCGCTCGCTGTGATACCAAAACGCTGATTGATATCCAGCACCGTATTCACCGCACCGCGATGGTCAATCAGTACGCCTTTCGGCACGCCAGTGGAACCTGAAGTGTAAATCACATAAGCGGCATCAGTAGCCTGAAGGCCGGTAACGGGTAGCGTATCGCCGCAAACTGGCTCTGCAGCATCGACTACCAAAGTAACAAACAGAGGGTTAACCCTTTTCGTATCATCAGCATGCTCATCCGTGCTGGCCATGCACGTCAGTTGTGCCTGATACTCAGGCTGGGTAAGCAGCACGCGTATATCACTGCCGGAAATAATAGTTTGTAAACGGGCTACAGGTGTATCAGCAGAGAGCGGTACATAGGCTGCGCCTGTTGCCTGAATCGCCAGACAGCTGGCGATTTGCGCAGCGCCTTTATGCATTATCACCGCCACGCGGTCACCAGGCTTGACCTCTGCAGCTCTCAATTGTCCGGCAATCCCCATACTCCACTCGCTCAATTGCTGATAACTCCAGCGACCTTCGCTGCTAACCAGTGCGGTGGCGGTTGGTTGTTCAGCTGCACGCTGGAAGAACAGGCCATCCAGCGTTCCTTCATACAATGGTGCAGCGGTATCGTTGATCGCCTGACGCACCTGCTGCTGCGCAAGAGGTAAAAGAGCAGGCAGTGGTTGTTGCCACAACGTGTCACTGTCTGCCAGTTGCTCAAGCAGTAGGGCATAAGCATCAAACATTGCATCCAGCACTCCGGGCTGGAACAGGTTATCAACAGCATCCCAGTTGTATACCAGCGCGCCATCCTGCTCGCTGGCCTGATGATCGAGCCACACCTGCGGCGTCTGACTAATGCCTTAAATAATCTCGCCCAGCGGACTCGCCGCGGCGCCTTTAGTCGGGTCATTGACTCCCAACTGACTGGTGAACACCACAGGCATGCCAACCAAAGCCTGCTGTTCACGACCACGGTTCCATTCACGTAATACGTCGACGGCACTGAAACTACGGTGTTGCAGGCTTTCTAATAGCTCGCCATTGACCTGAGAGGCGCGTTCGGCAAAGCTCAGTGGCTGTTGATGATCAAGTGCCAACAGGGTCACAGCCGTGAAATCACCCACCATGTGTGGTACATCCTCATGCCACGGCACGGTCAAAGATGGTCAGATTCAGGCTGAAAACAGGCTCGCTGCTCCAGCTGGCCAACACTTCCGAGAAGGCCGTGATGAGAAGTGAAGCTGGCGTGACGTTGTAACGTGATGCGCGTTCACGCAGCGTCTGCCATCCTTCTGCTGGCAGTATACGCTGACGACGGCTGAACTGTGGGTGCACCTGGGTCAGGTTCTCTGCCACCAGAGGTAGCTGTGGCGCGGCAGGCAGCGTAGGCAGACGCTGCAACCACCAGTCGCGATCCTGTTGCCATTGCTCAAGGCGTGCGCCTTCCCGGTTGTGTTTCGCCAGCACGTAGTCGCGGAAGTGAATACTGAACGGCGACAGGCCAGCCTGTTGTAAATCACCCTCAGCACGATAGAGTGCGACTAATTCATCCCACAGTATCTGGCTGCTGGTCGCATTATTGATTAGCATATCAATGCTGATATGCAGACGGCTGGCACCCTGAGGCAGAAGACTAAGACGAATATCAAACAGCGGCCACTGTTCCGTTGGCAGTACCTGATGCGACAACACTCTGCGCCATTCTGCACAGTGTTGCTCTACTTGTGCGAGGCTGGCATGCTGCAGGTCGGCAACAGCAATCTGATACTCTGGTACTGCGCTTAATACGCGCTGGCGGCCATCCTCACCAATCACCAGCCGCAGCGCATCATGACGTTCAACCAGCAAATTCCAGCAGCGCTGCAGGCGAGCGATGTCAACAGCCTGTGACGCATCAGCTTCAAGGTAGGCGTGGCAGGCAATCCCGCCCAGCGCATAATGGTCCTGACGACCAATCCAGTATGCATATTGCAGCTCAGTCAGCGGGAATGGATCGAAACGAGCTTCTGCATGGTGAATGATGGTCATTCCGGCAGTGACACTGGCGGGTGAGGCGTGGTCCAACTGTTCGGTCAGCCAGGCAATCAGGCGTGCAGGGGTACTGTGCTCAAACAGTGCCTTCAGCGGACAACTGATGCCAAGCTCGCTCTCACAGCGGCGCGAAAAGTCCATAATCAGAATCGAGTCCATACCCAACGCCAGCAGCTCACTGTCTGGCTGAATCGCATGGGGTGCGATGCGCAAAGTCCGCGCCAGCTCGTTGCGCACAAAATCGTGGATCAGCTGATGTTGATCACCACGGCTTAACTGCTGAAGATTACGTGCCTGAAGATCCTGAAGCGGTGCGGCGTCCTGCTGTTCAGCCACGCAATGGCTGAACAGATGAACCGGACTATAGAGAGCAAAGAGTGGGACAAACTTCTGCCAGTCTACTTCTGCGGCCAGCCATACCGCCGGGAACTGTGCATCAGCCATATCGACACTAAACAGTTTATCCAGCGTTGCCAGGTAACGGGCTGGCGGCTGACGCTGAATACCGGCCATACGCAGGTACTGCAGCAATGCATCATCCACTTCAGACATCCCGCTGCCGCCGCTCCACGGTCCCCATGAGATACTGAGACCCGGCAGACCAAGGTAGCGACGCTGGCGCATCAAAGCATCCTGCCAGGCATTCGCCGCGCCGTAGTGGATTTGCAGGCGCGAGCCCCACACACCTGAAATTGAAGTAAAACAGACAAACCATTGCAATGGTAATTGTCGGGAATATTCATCCAGAAGGCGGGTGCCGGTGATTTTCGCGGCGGCCACAGTCTGATAATCGTCGAGAGTGATACTGTCGAGAGGGTTAAAACGGCCAACACCAGCACAGTGGAACACACCAACCAGAGGGTGATCGAGTTGAGAAATACGCGCAAACAGCGCAGCGACGGAAGCAGGCTGGGTGATATCGGTTTCTACGCAGGTGATAGTGATACCACGACTGCGCCAGTGCTGCAGCCACGCCTGCACATTGCGGCGCGGAGCCTGACGGCCAGTCAGCACCAGATGAGACGCACCATGGCGTATTAGCCATTCGCTGATATGACGCCCCAGCGCACCCCAGGCACCGACGACTAACACTACAGCATCGGGCGCAATGCTAAATTCATCACGCACATCGAGATCGCTTTGAGAGACAGGTGTCAGGCACGGATGCAACCATTGTTGCTGACGCACGCACAACGCATCTTCCTCACCAAAACAGCTGGTAGCACGCAGTACCGCATTGGCTACCTGCCAGATACCCGTTTCCGCTTCCATATCCAGCATCAGCCATTTACAAGCCGGGTACTCAATCGCCAGGGCACGGGCCGCCCCCCACAGCGCAGCCTGATCAGCATTGCAGACTGCCTGCTGTGGTGTCTGGGCATTGCGCGTGACCAACATCAGACGCAAAGCACCTTTCAGCTGCTGGATTTGTTGCAGCAACGAAATTAACGACCAGCAGGCATCACCCGGAGGTGGCATAAACAGCGCAACATCATCCTGTTGCCACTCACCTACCAGCTGTTCAGCACTGTCGCAAAACAGGGCATCAACTTTAATCGCCGTGAAACTGTCTGCCAATTGATCGCAGCTGTGTTCATCGCCGAGCAGCCAGTAGCGACGTTCGCGGAGGGTGGGCGATGGTGTGTCAATGACTTCCCATTGCTGAGTATAGAGTGGCACGGTTTCAGCACTAATGTGCACCGGCATGGGTTGCAGAGGTAACGGTTCGCGCGGCGCATCGCCATCGTAATCCAGCCAGTAAGTCTGGCGATGGAACGGGTAGCGCGGCAGCTGGCGTGGTGACAACAGTGGAGCACTGAAAGTGGCGCAGTCCGGATCGTCCCAGCGGAACGAAGCTCCGGCAAGATAGAGATCGCGCAGCGCTTCACGCCAGCAACTGAGCTGTTCGCTATTGCGACGCTGACTGGCAACCACCGTCACCGGATGCGCAGGACGGTTACTCAGTAGCCGACGCTGCGCTAACGCGGTAAGAATAGCGTGTGGGCCAATCTCCAGTAACACATCACACTGCTGAGCCGCGATATCCAACGCCTGGTAGAAGCGTACAGCCTGGCGCGCATGGTGTCGCCATTAGCTGGCGTCAGGAGCATACTGCATCGCTTCACCACTCAGACTGGAAATCAGGGGGATAGCAGGTGGCAAGGTAGCCACATCAGCACACCGCTGCTGCCAGGTATCAAGCTTTGGGTCGAGCAGAGGTGAGTGGAAAGCGTGTGAAACTGTCAACGGACGGGTACTGATATTTTCCTGTTCAAGACCATCGCGCAGCGAATCCAGCACCGCTTGCGCACCGGACAGCACGCAATCTTCTTCGCCATTCATCGCGGCAATGGCGACCTGTGCAGCATCTTCAGCCACCAGAGAAACCAGCCTTTGCTCCAGTTCGACAGCACTGAGCCGTACCGCCAGCATACCGCCGCCCGCAGGCAACGCCTGCATCAATGCACCACGCTGTACGATCAAACGTGCGGCATCAGTCAGCGTCAGAGAACCGGCAATCACCAGTGCAGCAAATTCGCCTATCGAGTGACCCAGCATGACCACGGGCTGTACGCCGTAGCTTTGCCACAACCGTGCCAACGCATAACCAACAGCAAACAGCGCGGGTTGCGTGATCTCAGTCTGATTAAGTCGTTTGCTGTCATCAGCAAACATCAGTCTCAGCAGTGATTCCCCCAGCCAGGGCGCGATAGCCTTTTCAGCCTGGTCCAGAGCGCTCCGAAAGGCGGGTTCACTGTGGTACAGATCGCTCGTCATACCTGCATACTGTGCACCCTGTCCGGTAAACATAAAGCCGATACGCGGTGCAACATTAACGGCTTCTCCCGGCGTAGCATCAAGCAATGCCGCCTGCATTTGCTGGCGGTCACCGCCGACAAATGCAGGCGCAGTGCATGGTGTTCACGCAATCGCGACTGGCTGGCAACCAGAGAGGCCGGTGACAGTGGTGAGTCCAGCAACGTGAGCCACTGCTGGCGTAAGTGCTCCAGCGAATCACTACTTTGCGCTGACAACAACAACAGTTGCGGTTCATTATTCTGCTCTGCCACTCTGCTGACATGCGGTGGTGCCTGTTCCAGCACCACATGCGCCAGTGTACCCGCGAAGCCGTACGAGGTGACGCCAGCGCGACGCGGCTGGTTGCGCTGCGGCCATGGCTGAGGCTGCAACGGCAGCCGCGCGGGGATAACATCCAGATCAATGAGCGGATTCAGCTGATTAAGGCCAATATGTGGGGGGGTCATGGCATGTTCCAGCGCAAGTACCGCTTTCACCAATCCTGACGCACCAGCAGCAGCTTCGAGATGGCCGATATTGGTTTTGACTGACCCCATCCACAGCGGGTCAGCAGCCTGACGTCCGCTAAACACTTCAGCAACAGACTGATACTCAATCGGATCGACGAGGCGGGTACCCGTACCATGCAATTCTACATAATCGATATCATCCGGTTGCAGACCAGCGCGCTGTAATACTCGTTGCAACAGACGATGCTGCGCGGCACCGTTTGGCGCGGAAAGGCTACTGCTGGCACCATCCTGACGTACCAGACTGCCACGGATAATAGCGCGAATAGGGTCACCATCAGCTTCTGCCTGCAACAACGGCTTCAACAGGAAGGCAACACAGCCTTCACCGCGTACATACCCGTCAGCACTGGCGTCGAAGGTTTTACACTGTCCATCCAGAGCCAGCATCCCGGCTTTATGCAGTACTTCATCAACTTCTGGCAGTAACTGCAATTTAACGCCAGCTGCCATTGCTATATCACACTCACCAAGACGCAGTGCCTGACAGGCCATATGCAATGCGCTATGCGCCGAAGAGCATGCGGTATCCACCGCTACCGAGGGGCCTTCCCAACCGTAAAAATAAGAGAGACGCCCACAGGCGGCGGCGAACGAGTTACCTGTACCGTAGTAAGCGTCAAGGTGGCTACTGTCACCGGTGATAAATGGCAGGTGGGCGTAATCACCAGTCCCGATACCAACATACACACCGACATTTGCGCCTTTCAGCAGAGAAGGGCGCATACCCGCATCTTCCAGTGTGTGCCAGCTTATTTCCAGCAACATTCTTTGCTGCGGGTCGGTATTGATTGCTTCGCGAGGTGACATACCAAAAAAGGCGGCATCAAAATCTGCCGGTCGATTGAGAAATGCGCCAAAGCCAGGAATGTTGTCATGATTGCGGAAACGGTCAGCAGGCATCGGGCGAATTGCCGAACGCCCCTCCATCAGCATCTGCCAGAACTGTTCGTCGTTTTGCGCTTCTTCGCCATCAGCGGAGGGCAAGCGGAATGCCATTCCGATGATCGCTACCGCTTCATCGCCAGGTTGGTGCGGTAGCGCGGCAATCGGTTTGACAACCGGCTGTTGCAAAGCGGCAATGCGGGCAGCCAGTGCACTGGCGCTTGGACTGTCAAACAACGCGCTTTCAGGTAAATCGATGCTATAGTGTTGAATGATCCTCGCCAGCAAGGTAGTGGCACCCACAGAGTCCAGACCGTAGCTGAATAACGACTGACGTGGGTCGATATTACGTGCGGTCACGTTTCCGAGCAGATCCGCCGCCTGCTGGCTGATCCAGCCGATCAGTTCATTGCTCTCTGTGGTGCTATTATCTTGTGATGTCCGTTCATTCCAAATAGTGTGCAGTTTCTGCTGAAGCCAGGCCTCGCGCTGGGCGCGGCGACGCACTTTACCACTGGTGGTGCGCAGCAGTGTACCTTTACGAATGAGAACTACCCGCCATACTGCCAGCTGCTGCATAGCGGCATCGTCATCACGCCGTGCTTCCATCACCACCACTAAACGCTCTTCGTCCTGATGATCACAGGAAAAAGCCGCAGCGCCATCGACAATCGCCAATGGGTGGGCGGCAATGGCGGTGGCTTCGATATCGTTCGGGTAGTGACATTCGCCGCGTACGACCAGGATGTCTTTCAGACGGCCGGTAATATATAGCTGACCCTGATGAATAAAACCCAGATCGCCGGTACGTAAATAGCGCCTGTCATGTTTTTCCCCTGCCAGTTGAGCACCAAATGTTTCTGCGGTTAGTTGCGCTCGCCGCCAGTAACCTTGTGCTACGGCAGGGCCGCTAATCCAGATTTCCCCCGTTTTACCGTCACTGACCGGCTGTTGACTGGCAGGATCAACAATGCGCAATATTTGGCCGCCAAACTCATTACCACAGCCGACATAACGGCGGGTATGCTTGCTGGGGTGATCGACAATCACCACGTTGTGGTGCAGCAGTGCTTGTTTGTCGAGATCCAGATAGCACGGTTCTGGCGCACTGTTCCCTGCGGCAATCAGGGTCGCTTCCGCCAGACCATAAGAAGGTTTTAGTGCATTACGACACAGGCCACTGGCTCTAAAGCAGTGCCAGAATTCTTCCAGATGCCGGGGAGACACGGGTTCAGCAGAAGGCACAATGCTGACAACCGATGACAAATCAAACTTCGCCACGCGTTCCGGCTGCTGAAGAGCGGCCTCAGTACAACGCTGTAAAGCAAAGTTGGGGCAGGGCAGCACCGTGCCACGCTGTTCACTGGCGATTTCCAGCCAGCGTAACGGATCTTTCACAAAGGCAGCCGGCGGCAGATACACTGCGGTATTACCGGCAAGTGATGGCGACAGGATGCCCATAATCAGGCCCAGATCATGATACAGCGGCAACCAGCTAACAACCACGCTATCGGGCGCTGGAAGAGTCAGGCAGTGCAGAAACGTCAGATTTGCCAGCAGATTACTGTGGCGATTAATTACTCCTTTCGGCTGACCCGTGGAGCCAGAGGTGTACTGCAGAAAGGCGATGGTATCACCAGAAATATCAACTCTACGCCAGCGACGTTGCCAACTTTCGTCATCGTCTGCCTGGGAGTCCAGCACCTTAAGTTGATGGCGCGCGGCAAAATGCCATGGCAGCAGATCCGAAAGAATTATCAAAATTGGCTCCGCTACTTTCACAAGCACGGATAAGAAAATCAGTACGCAGAGAGTATAATGGACCTCAGGGCGGGATAGACAATATCATTAAGTCAATTGTTAGGAGCGATGCCTTAGCTGTTAATTTAATTGAAACCTACATGCATGATACCGAGCGAAAAAAATATGTTATAAAGGCAGTTGGTAATTATTTTTCCTTGATTGAAAAGCGCACATAATTAACTGCGGGCATTACCGTTATGGTTCTAACAGTTACTGCCAATGAGTTAGTCCATATTTTTATTATGCTAATATCTAGATCTACTGAATTTAGGGGGTTGTTATTTTGAATCAATATTTATGTCATACTTTGACGATAATTGCTCTAACAGCATTGGTGCGTATAATGTATATTATGTTAAATAGGATTCGTGCACACCATACTGCTTTGAATCACCTGCTGGCACCTGTCGCCAATATGTATCGTTGCCTCCAGGAAGCATCCCTGCTGTAAATGTCATCAATCATTGAAACCGATTCTTCCCCGCCTATTTAAAATTGAAACTATCAGGGTGATTACCAAGACTTCCTGTCAGTGCGGCCAGCAGGACTGTTTTGCCATCAATTGACAGGTTATCAGGTATATTCAACCACTTTAGTTTTTCATTTCCTGTTTTGTCATCCACTACAGAGAAAACACCCGCGACTTTTTTTGTTGCCATCGCATAAAGCACGGCGATGCGTTGAGAACTGCAATCATGTGGTTTACATGAGCTCAGTACCAGATACTGATTACCGGCGATGCTGACTTTCCTGCCCGGGGAGTTGGTTCCCCCTCGTGTGACCCATTTAGGTAACTGATGGTTATCCACCATTTTCAGGAACTCTGTTTTTGTATCCTGGTCAATCGCTAATTTACTGACCGTGAGTTCCTCTTGCGCATATGCGAATGTGGCTACGCCAGAGAGTGAAAGGAACAGTGCAATATATCTTCCGGCCATGCCTGTGATGGCAAAAGATTTACAGGGTGATACAGCGCTGACAGTCACAGGATTTCTTATCGGCTTCTGCATTGCTCAATTGATTTGGGGACCAGTCAGCGATCGGTATGGTCGCCGTTTGCCACTGTTCATTGGTTTAGTGCTATTTATCATAGGCTCTGCGGGCTGTGCGTTATCAACAGATATTGTGCATATTGTCTTCTGGCGTGTTTTTCAGGCTTTAGGCGCTTGTACTGGCCCGATGTTGGCACGAGCGATGATCCGTGACCTGTATAGCCGCACTCGCGCTGCACAAATGCTCTCCACTCTGATGATCATCATGGCCATCGCACCTATTGCCGGGCCACTGATTGGCGGGCAAATGATTAAAGTCTCTTCGTGGCATGCTATTTTCTGGCTGTTAGTAATTATCGGTACAGTAATGCTGCTATCTTTATTCTGGTTACCAGAAACCTTACCATCCGAAATGCGCTCAAAAACTACGGTAATCAGCACTTTTGAAAACTATTATGCCCTGTTAACCAACGCAAAATATATGCAGTTTACCCTGTTCCTCACATTTTATTACGTCGCAGCCTACGCCTTCATTACTGGTTCTCCATTTGTTTATATCACTTACTTCGGTATTGATCCGCAATACTACGGTTGGCTCTTTGCAAATAACATTGTTGGATTAATGGCCGTAAGCATGATTAACCGACGCCTGGTACACCACTATCCGCTTGAAACTCTACTCAAAAAGGCAGTATTAATTGCCACCATTGCAGCCATCATGCTGGCGGTAACAACAAAGCTCAATGTAGGGGGGATCAGCATGGTTATCGCCACGGTCTTTGTCTTCTTTTCTATGAATGGCATCATTGCAGCAACCTCAACCGCTTGTGCTCTGGATACTGTGCCCGGAGTGGCTGGTTCAGCATCAGCACTATTGGGAGCATTACAATACGGCAGTGGCATCATCTCTTCGCTTCTTCTGGCTATGTTCAGTGATGGCACCCCCTGGACTATGAGCTGGATCATCGCTTTATTTACAGCAGGCAGCGCTTTGATGGCGTTGACCGTTAAGCTAACGAAATGAAATCAGTTATTGATGCCAAGCGACACTATTGACTGTAATCCCCCCCCCTTCCCTGTGGGACGGGTTCAGGTAGCTTATGCGTTGTTTAATATAATAAAAAAACAATTAAATTATATTTTTATTTTCTGTTATCAGGTGTGATTTTTACTGATAACAAGATTATCAAAACACAACACCATTAGTTAAGATAATCTTAACATACACATCAGGCGGAAAAGTTGCACTTCGCGGCGTGTAGCCCCTTTCAAAAAAGAGATAATGGATAGATGAACAATGACCACTTACAAAATAACGCTGAGCAAAGATTAGTGTAAATTAACAGGCCAGAGCAGACTTTTTTGTCTGCCACTGTGTCTTTCTCTATCCGTTTTCATGAAAAAGAAAAAGCCAGTTAAAATTGTTTTATAGGAAACATTCTAATTTTGAAATAATATTGATGAATATCTATTACAAGCTGTAATTGAAAAATAATTTTTATAAATCACCTAAAGTCCTACCAGAGAGTGCCGATATCCGATGAAATTGGCATTCTCACGGGGCAGGAAAATGTTTAAAAATTCAAAACATCCCAGATGATACTGGGCACTATCGCAATTTTCTTTCTGTTGCAATTTTTCACAATCACTTTCAATTTATACAATGGCTACAACAACAAAATAAATCTTTCGTCGATAACCAATTCGAATGAAAAAATTGCCTTGATCACTAACACATAGTTTGCGATGAATGCCGTTCGCTCAAATATTAACCGAACAGTTATTGCAATGCAAAACAACGGCGTCAATAGTGAAAATGCCAATAACTCGATTCAGGCATCTAAAGACGAACTTGTCAAAATACAAAAATGGTATGACGCATTCAATCAGTACGGAGAGATTGCAGGTATCGACCCTGCATTAACACAAAATCTTGATGTGTCTTATAAAAAATTCTATGCGGAATTACAGAACATTATCAACCTGACCGACAAACGAGATCCGGCTATTCTACTCAGTTATAATCTTACTCCAACCTTTAACCTGATGCTAAAGGATTATGATGCATGGCGAACAGCAGCAAATGAAGTGACCAAAAAAACCTATATCAGCAGCGAATCTTTATTCAATACTATCGTATTAATATTGATTTCTATTCTGGTGGTGATTGTTTTAGTTACCATTGTATGCTGGTATGTTTTGCGTTCAACATTACTCAAACCACTGAACAACGCATTGTTTTTCATCAATAACATTGCTCATGGTGACCTGAGTCATGACATCGAATCCGATCCGGCAGCCAAAAATGAAATGAGTACTCTCATTGATGGTTTGCAAACAATGAAAGAGTCGATTTACCACACGGTGAAAACCGTTCGCGAGAGTTCTGAAATTATCTCTGTAGAGATTATCAAACTGGTCGATGGCAATGACAATCTTTCATCGCGCACAGAACAGCAGGCAGCTTCTCTGGAAGAGACCGCTGCGAGTATGGAACAAATCACACATACCGTATCCATGAATGCTGATAATGCTAATCAAGCCGCAGCTGAAGCTATTAAAACCGCTGAATCCGCTAAAGAAGGTGGCAGAATTGTCTCCAATGTCAGCAATACGATTAATGAAATGGAAATCAGTGCCAATAAAATTTCCGAGGTTACTAACTTAATTAAAAATATTGCTTTCCAAACCAATATTCTCGCTTTGAACGCTGCTGTTGAAGCTGCGCGTGCCGGAGAGAGTGGTAAAGGGTTTGCCGTTGTGGCTGGTGAAGTCAGAAATCTTGCTCAAAACTGTGCGAATGCAGCAAAAGATGTTGATATGCTTATAAAAGACTCGTCAACTCGCGTACAGGAAAGTTCACATCTGGCACAAACGGCTACCTCCAGTATTAATGAAGTGGTGAATTTCTCCCAAAATGTCAGTGACATTATTAATGAAATTTCTGTCGCATCAAAAGAGCAGGAATCTGGTATTTCTCAAATTGGCGTCGCAATTACTGAACTGGATAAAGTGACTCAACTCAACTATGGGTTGGTACAACAAGCCAGTGCTTCGTGCAATGAGTTAAAGGATCAGATAGCCATTTTGCACCAGAGCGTGATCAAATTTAAGTTAAGCTGACAGATTAATGGCTGCCTTTCAAGGCAGCCATTAACGCAGCAAGCCGCGTGTATGAGCTTTATCGTCTAAGACTTCTCTTCTCCCCCTTCTCTCATGACCTGTTATGCTTACTGTTTTCCAAACAATACGAACAAACAGATGATCGTCAGAACATGGCACGGATATGTACCATTGGCTCATGCAGAAGGTTTTGCCAGCCAATGACCAACAATTTCAGCTTCTGTCCGCCCCCTACGCTTCCCACATAAATTCCCACTGCTTAAAATCCAACGTACTTAATTGATAACTATTTTCATTTAAGATAGCCTGTGCTATAAATCTTAGTCATTGCTATTAGCGTAATTTCGTTTCCGGAGGAATGGTCATGTCGTTACTAAGAAGAGTTGTTGTGGCAGTAAGCGTTTTATCGCTACTCACCCTGATCCCTGCCAGGGTTGTCGCCAGTGATAAATTCAAAGTTATCACCACCTTTACCGTTATCGCTGACATGGCAAAAAATGTTGCCGGTGATGCGGCAGAGGTAACTTCAATCACTAAGCCAGGAGCAGAAATTCATGAATATCTACCGACACCGGGGGATATTAAACGCGCTCAGGGTGCGCAATTAATTCTGGCTAATGGTATGAATCTGGAATTATGGTTTCAGCGGTTTTACCAGCATCTGAAGGGAGTACCGGAAGTTGTCGTCACTAAGGGGGTGGTCCCAATGGGCATCACCGAAGGCCCCTACGACGGTAAACCAAACCCACATGCCTGGATGTCTCCTGACAATGCACTGATTTATGTTGATAACATTCGGGATGCATTAGTGAAGTACGACGCGAAAAATGCCTCGGTTTACCAGCGCAATGCGGAGATTTACAAACAGAAAATTACCGCTACCTTGCAACCCTTGCGTGAGCAAATTTCCGTACTGCCGGAAAACAAACGCTGGCTGGTTTCCAGTGAAGGGGCATTCTCTTATCTGGCCAGAGATTTGGGATTGAAAGAACTCTATCTGTGGCCAATCAATGCGGATCAACAGGGAACACCTCAACAAGTCAGGCATGTTATTGACCAGGTGAGAAAACACCAGATTCCGGCCGTTTTCAGTGAAAGTACAGTTTCAGATAAACCAGCGCGCCAGGTGGCCAGAGAGACGGGAGCAAATTATGGCGGCGTGTTGTATGTCGATTCTCTTAGTACGGCTGATGGCCCGGTCCCCACCTATCTTGATTTATTAATTGTCACCACGAAAACTGTAGCAAAAGGGATCAAGGAAGGGATCAATAAGTGATGAAAGAGCACGGTATTACTGTTACACAAGTGTCTGTGACGTACCGGAACGGACATACCGCCCTGCATGATGCCAGTTTTTCTGTTCCCACGGGTTCTATTGCTGCATTGGTTGGTGTTAATGGGTCAGGAAAATCGACACTTTTCAAAGCGATTATGGGGTTTGTCAGGTTAGCCAGAGGCGATATCCGCCTGATGGGCATGCCAACGCATCAGGCTCTGAAACGTAATATCGTGGCTTATGTTCCCCAGTCTGAAGAGGTAGACTGGACGTTCCCGGTACTGGTTGAAGATGTGGTCATGATGGGACGCTATGGCCATATGGGAATGTTAAGACGGCCACGTGATAGTGACCATCAGTGGGTGGACCTGGCACTCGCCCGGGTGGACATGCTGGATTACCGAAAGAGACAAATTGGCGAGTTGTCCGGTGGGCAACGTAAGCGGGTTTTTCTTGCTCGCGCTATCGCACAGCAAGGTCAGGTGATCTTACTGGATGAACCGTTTACTGGTGTAGATGTCCAGACAGAAACCAAGATAATCAGTTTGCTGCGTGAGCTAAGGGATGAAGGAAAAACACTGCTCGTTTCAACTCACAATCTTGGTTCTGTGACCGAGTTTTGTGACTACACCGTGATGGTGAAAGGTACCATCATTGCTAGTGGTCCAACAGCAACTACCTATACCGCAGAAAATATCGAGCTTACTTTCAGCGGATTATTACGTCATGTAGTGTTGGATGGTTCTGAAGAGTGCATCATTACTGATGATGAACGTCCATTTGTTGCTGCTCGTCCCACCGATAAAAGCCAGGAATCTACATCATGAATGTGCTGTTTGAGCCTTTCGGCTACCAGTATATGCTGAGTGCCATGTGGGTATCAGCTATGGTCGGAGGATTGTGTGCTTTTTTATCCTGCTATTTGATGCTCAAAGGATGGTCGTTAATAGGTGATGCCTTATCACACTCGATTGTACCCGGCATCGCCGGGGCATATATGCTTGGGTTACCCTTTTCACTCGGTGCTTTTTTCTCCGGTGGTTTAGCGGCAGGAAGTATGCTTTTTCTTAACCAGCGATCCCGCCTGAAAGAAGATGCGATTATCGGATTAATCTTCTCCTCTTTTTTCGGGTTAGGATTGTTTATGGTGTCTCTTAACCCGACCTCAGTAAATATTCAAACGATAGTACTGGGTAATGTTCTGGCTATCGCCCCGGCTGATATTGTGCAACTTTCCATTATTGGCGTCGTTTCAGTTATCGTCCTGCTGTTCAAATGGAAAGATTTTATGGTGACCCTCTTCGATGAAAATCATGCCAGGGCGGTAGGACTGAATCCCACCCGCCTGAAACTGTTATTTTTTACGCTGCTGTCGCTGTGTACAGTCGCTGCCTTACAGACGGTGGGGGCTTTTTTAGTAATTTGCCTGGTGGTTACTCCTGGCGCTACCGCATGGATGCTGACCGATCGTTTTCCACGTCTGCTCATCATTGCGGTATTGATTGGCAGTATCACCAGTTTCCTTGGAGCCTGGGCGAGTTACTATCTGGATGGGGCAACTGGTGGAATCATTGTCGTGACGCAAACACTCCTCTTTTTACTGGCCTTCTTTTTTGCACCGACTCACGGCGTGATTGCAACCCGACGCAGAACCAGTCGCCGTATCAGGAGTCAGATATGATGTTATTTGAGCCTTTCAGTTTTAGCTTTATGCAAAATGCTTTACTGATAGCAATGATTGTTGCGCTGCCTTGTGCGTTACTGTCTGTTTTTCTTGTGCTCAAGGGCTGGGCGTTGATGGGGGACGCAATGAGTCATGCTGTCTTTCCGGGGGTTGTGCTTGCCTGGATGGCTGGTATTCCGCTTGGTTTTGGTGCCTTCGGCGCCGGATTGTTTTGCGCCATCGCGACAGGCTACATCAAAGAAAACAGCCGAATCAAGCAGGACACAGTGATGGGTATTGTTTTCTCCGGTATGTTCGCCTGTGGTTTGATTCTCTATCTGGCGGTTAAGCCAGAAGTTCACCTCAACCATATTCTGTTTGGTGATATGTTAGGCGTGAGTATCACCGATATAGTTTATACAGGCATCATCGCAGGAGTGATATTGATCACCATGGCATTGAAATGGCGTGATTTTCTGCTTTACTGCTTTGACAACCAGCAGGCACAAATTAGCGGGTTATCTGTTCGCTGGCTACATTATGGTCTGCTCGCTATGGTTTCATTAACCATAGTTGCGACACTGAAAGCAGTGGGTATTATCTTATCTATCTCATTACTGATTGCGCCTGGTGCAATTGCTATTTTACTGACTCGTCGTTTTCATCTGGCGCTGTTACTGGCAATGTCCATCTCGGTAATCACAGCCTTTCTGGGTATCTACCTCTCCTTTTTCATCGACAGTGCCCCCGCGCCAACTATTGTTGTGCTGTTCGCACTGATCTTTATTATTACTTTTATTCTTACCAGCTGGAATCAACACCGCACAGAGCAGCGTTTACTGGGGGCTAAAATATAACCTTTCTGGTTGGGAACAGGCAGGATGATGCATTGTGACAGCGTCACAATGCATCATAACTCAGTTTATTGCACTCTGGAACCTGATATGTGTGACACTGTCACGTAGTGCGGTACTCAGATAATAAGAATGAATAACCTGGTCTGTTGGATTGTCGAAGTGAACTATATGTTATATTTTATGCACTTGTTGGTGAGAGGCGTAAACCCAGCTGAAAGTTTTTTTGAATGTGACTGACTTTAAAAAGAGATGTTGTTTGATGGCGCTTTGTTTACACCGCAATGAATGAAAAATAGCGTTGATGACATGGAGAGATATTCACAGGCTGTTATCCCAGCCTGTGAAGAATGAAGGATGATTAATTACAAAACTCAATTTCACAGTTTTCGATTATCACTTTCTCACCTTTCAATATTTCTTTCTTCTCGCCGCTTTTAACGTAAGTCAGATAGTATTTATCATTTTCCATTGTCACTTTGGCGACCTCTTTGCTCATAGTAATCCCTTTAGATTTCACCAAAATATCCATGTCCGATGAATAACCTACCTGAATGGGGTCTTTACCCAGATTGAGGACGTATTGGTTTGTCTTTTTCGCCATACTGATACCATTTTCATTCAGTGGTTCAGAGTAAACTGTCACAGCGACCCAGCTTTTACGGAACATAACTTCAGCACTTGCAACAACAACCCCTATTGCAGCTCCGGTCACAATGACACCGGTTGTGTACCCGAGATTAAGGTACATTAATAAGCATCCAACACCGCCACCTATAGCACCTGCGGCAGTAGCCAGCATCGCGCTCATGTTAGGAATTTTTCTGGAAACTACAAATCCACAGACAGCGCCACTGATGGCCCAACCGATAACACGGCCAAGGCTCCCTGTACCAGTAATTACAATGAAATAATAGGCAACTAAACCACCGAAAAAACCACATACTGCACCGAGAATGAATACAGATAACATTTTCGACGTATCAGGTATCGTTTTCGATTGATAATAGGACTGACCGATCACAATGAATACTGAAATCAAAGCTGCATCCAAAGCACTTGAGATTGTCCAGCTAGAACTGGCAGTGGTTATATTTAACATGCCGTATATTAACGAACTCAATAGTCCTGCAGCACCACCAGTGATACCAAATACAATGCTTTTCTTACCATTAAAAACTGCCATAAAACCATCCATTTTTATTAAGAAGATATCCAATAAATTTGAGGTACTGTTCTCGGGGTCCGGTTCAGGATAGTATCGTGAATTTTACTCACGAGTAAACATACAATATCATCAATTTTTTACAACACCCGAAATAAAGTCATTCACATGAGTAGAGGAATGTTCTTTTCCATATCCGCAATCATTGCTATAACAATTTTTTCACATTACCTATGAGTTAATTTCTTAGCCAGCCCACATAAAAAAATAACAATAACAAGCCTATATCAAACATCAGGCATTAAATTTGAATAGATTGATTTATAGGGTTAAAAACGAAAAAAGGTTTGTTTCCATTTTAACGCTAAGCTTTATTTTTGCCATCCCGGACAGAGGGTTATTTCTAATTAAAAAGATTATTCTAAAGGTTAAATAATGCTATTATTCATTATCAAATAAAAGTTCACAGCAGCCCCTTATGCGTTTTTCACACTACCCTAATACTATTATCGTCGGACTGTACTTTATTTTTAGTTCAATACAGCACTACATCATGGTTATTCAGCTGATAATGAATCAGAATGATTTTCGTTTTCATGACCTTTGGGAATACCGTTTCTTTCTCACCCGGGACCATACCGTTTGTGTCTATATGTCTTACTGTTCCCTGAGTGACATCTTAATGATCAATGTGTTAGATATACTTCCTTTGATGTTTATTCTCTTTTTGATGAAAAAAACTAACCGCTGCTGGAAGGTGATTGTCATCACCTTGCACGCATTAATTAATGGTTTTTTTGCTAATGTGGCAATTTTCAACGATAGGGTTGCTCAATGGAGTACTTTTACCGACAGCGAATTGTTTTATGCAACCTTTAGGTATTCATTCTGCAGCTTACTGCTATCCAGTGTCTTGTTAGCATTATGCTGTTTAAGAGTCATAGGCAAAAGATGATAAGCCAGTTACCACCAAACTCAATGTGACAGGTTTCATAACCTGTCACATTGAGCGGGTTCACTGAGTGGTTAGGGCGATCTTAGCCTCCGGCCAGCTTGACTGTCAGCCCTTTAGCTTTTAACAGCGAACATAAAAGTTCACGTTTATCGCCCTGGATCTCAATGATCCCTTCTTTTACTGCCCCGCCACAGCCACATTTCTTTTTTAATTCCGCAGCCAGCTTATTAAGTTCAGCCTCATCCAGGTCAAGACCCGTTATCAGACAGACCCCCTTTCCTTTTCTGCCACTGGTTTGTCGCTGTATCCTGATGATGCCATCGCCCTTAACTCTGGCAGCTACTACTTTTTCTTCGTTGATGCGTCCGGTAGCTGTGGAATAGACCAGCCTGTTCTCTTCTGTCATCAGCGCTGCTCCTGTAATGAAGATAACAGCGCCTGGAGAGTTGCATCAGGCGATACAGACTGGGTAACCGGACGCCCTATCACCATATAATCAACGCCAGCCTGTTGAGCCTGAAGCGGGGTCATGACTCTGCGTTGATCCTGTGCATCGCATCCTGACGGGCGTATACCCGGTGTCACCAGAATAAAATCAGACCCTAATGCCGTTTTCAATGCAACAGCTTCATGCGCTGAGCAAACTACGCCGTCTAAACCACATTGCTTCGTTAGTGTCGCCAGATGTAAGGCATAATCAGCAGGTGAACGCTCGATGCCTAGTTGGTGAAGATCCTCTGCTTCCATACTGGTCAACACGGTGACGGCTATCAGTAATGGGGCATCGTTCCCAAAACTGGCTAATGCACTGCGTGCGGCACTCATCATACGAGCCCCACCACTGGCGTGTACATTCACCATCCAAACCCCGAGGTCAGCTGCAGCTGCAACAGCTTTGGCTACTGTGTTCGGAATATCATGAAATTTAAGGTCAAGAAAAATATCAAATCCGCGCTGCTGTAAGTTTTGAACCAATTGTGGTCCAAAACGGGTAAACATCTCTTTACCTACTTTCAAACGGCAACTTTGCGGATCAATACCATCGACAAAAGTCAACGCGCTGGTGAGATCAGCATAGTCCAGTGCCAGAACAATGGGCGATGTGATGGGGAAACGGACTTGCATGGAATTCCTTACCTGAAAAGCGTTGTTTCAACTATGGCCCTATTCTACCTGTCAGTGTGATAAATTCCCATATTACCCCCCTGCTTTCTCTCCTGATAAGCCTTTACGCTCGATTTTTCAGGCCGTCTCACAGTTACCCATATAGTATGTTGTAACTAAAGTAGTGCGACCGAGTTTTACCCTTGGTTTGAAGCGATGCTCAGGGTAAAAATTGTCTGCTGACTGTACAGGTGGTTAATCCCGCGATCTCGCCTAATCGCGGTCGTTACTTACTGGCGAGGCCGGGTGAGCAACTTACTGCCCGTCAAGACCCCGAATGGGTTTTACTGAAGACCAGGTTTTACATGAGGGGCAATGCCAGTATAAGGCATTGGCTGTGAAGCCACATTTATGACAGCGGTAACGCGGCTTGGTACGTATCTGTTCCCCCACTAAATCACGCAGAACCAGCAGACTCTCTTTAGCGCGTCCCTCTTCCGCTTCCTGCAAGTGAAACTCCATCAGGCGATAGAAACCACGCATGGTTGGGTGGCGTTGCAATTGTCGGTTAATATAAAGCTGAGCTACCTCACCACCTTCATCCTGCTCTATGATATCAGACAGATAGAGTTCGGCATCTGCCCCTGCATTCTCATTTACACAGTGTTTCAGATATTGATCCCATTCCTCTGTTGAGCCAGTCTGCTGGTAACAGGTGTTAAGCATCGAGAGTGTTTCACTGACCAGCTCTTTGTCCTGCTCAATCACCCGTTCAAGCACATCGATGGCTTTGGGGTACTCTTCATTAGCCATGAAAATACGCCCCATCATTATCGATACGCGGGCGCACTTTTTGTCTGCAACCTCAGCCTTTTTCAACAATGCCATTGCACGTTCAAGATCATCGCTGCTCATCATCTGCAGGGCAAGCTCGCAATAAAAGTGAGCAATTTCAATCTGGTGACGGGTTTTACCCAGTTTTACCAGTCGTTCAGCGACATCTATCGCTTTACTCCAGTCACTGGTTGCCTGATAGATCAGGAGTAACTGCCGCAGAGCCCCGATGCGAAAATCTGTTTCATCAATCAATTGGTTAAAGTTTTCTTCTGCCCGATCGTAAAAACCTGCAGCCATGTAATCTTTGCCCAATTGTTGAATAGCCAGTAAACGTTGCTCGTAACTGAGAGAAGCGCTCTCCATCAACGCCTGGTGGATACGTATTGCTTTATCGACTTCGCCTCGCGATCGAAATAGGTTGCCCAGTGTCAGATGAGCTTCAACAGTGCCACTGTCTTCTTTCAACATATCAAGGAACAGATCGACAGCTTTATCCTGTTGATTTGAAAGAAGAAAATTAACCCCATCAACGTAGTCGCGGGATAACCGTCCCGCCTCTTGCTGTTTATCCTGTTGCGCACTCCTGCGGCCCATATACCAGCCATAGGCAGCAGCGACAGGAAGTAACAAAAACAGCAGTTCCAGCATTTGCGGTTAAGCCTTGTCAGAAGAGGTGGCAGGTGTTTCTTGCACCTGTTGCAACTGACTCTGCAACCGCTTCAATTTACGCGTCGAGGCTGCCAGTGATACTCTGAGCCGCAACCAAAAAAGACCAACTATAGTCCAGCCAAGAATAAATCCTGCACCAAAAAGTACAGCAAGCAGTGTTGAAATCCGGAACTCGCCCTGTGCAATCAGATAATTAAATGTCACCACCTGATCATTATGTGAACCTAACGTTACTGAGATAACGAAAATAACCAGCAACACTAAAAACATAAGCAAATATTTCACGGTTTTTCCCATACGTTAGAGAGATCCATCCTGGATTATGCCAAAAAAAACTCCTCGTTGCTCTACTGTTGTCACCCATGCAGAGAACAACATGATATCAATCATATTTAGACCATCTGCTGAGGAGACCCACAGATAACACGTCAAGGTTCAGAACGCGTTGAACGCCATGCCCCACAATAACGGTACATCACCCATGCGGCAACAATAACTAATGCCCAGCTAAGGCCAATTGAACCAATCACATCGCGCGGCCAGTGCATACCCAGCATCATACGGCTGACCATTACACTTATCGACCATGTCCATATTATCACCAATGTCAGATAATAGCGTCCAGACCATAGCAATAGCAGCGCCATCAGCGCCCAGACTGCCGCAAATGTACTGTGGCCGGAGGGGAAGGAATAGCCGGTTTCAAAAGCCCAATGTTGCTGCAACCAGCCAGGTATCATTGATGATACGGTGGTTCGTTCAACCTCAAGGGTGCGTTCTGTTTTGGGTTGGGCATAAAAAGCGTCTGCTTGTACATCGTGATGTTGTTGCAACCAAAGCACGTAGGGGCGTGGCTCTTGCTCCTGCTGTTTTATCGCACTGTTAAGCCACTGTGCTGCAAGCACTGTCAATACCATAACTATCGCTAAACGCCAGGCAACGGTACGCGGGACAGCGATACGCTTTATAATCCAGATAAGCAGAACAACAGCGGTCAGTGCCCCCCATGGACGAGTCACTGTCTCAGTGACAGCGTAAAGCAGACGATCAATAGAAGTGATATCGTCTGGCTGCCACTGCCAACCCGTGACCCATAAAAAACCGGGAATGATCATTAACATTAGTGCTGCGCAGGTGATTCTGATAACAATTTGACCCATGATTCTCTCTCATAACGGCTGATGTTCACCCCGGCTTTGATTGGCCGGTACACCCCATCCGTGACACGGAAAACAGTAACAAAGATGACGTGGCAGAACTGCCACCGTTCAACATGCTCGCTGAAAGGTCGACCAGCTATACGCCGACAGAATTACAGTATAGATAACATCACATAAAAAACATAACTTTCAACCAGTTAAAATTTTACATTTCCCTGTGGCAGAATTGTCGGTTACGACATAAAAATGATGTGCATCACATCAAATGAGTAACAGGAGAGTGGTATGCAGCTTAAGAAGGTCGCCGAAGCCAGGCTTCCTACGCAGTGGGGTGAATTCCTGATGGTAGGCTTTGAGGAATTGTCAAGCGGGCATAATCATGTCGCACTGGTGTATGGTGATATCAGCGGCGATGCCCCTGTGCTTGCACGAGTGCATTCAGAATGTCTCACCGGCGATGCCCTGTTTAGTTTACGTTGTGATTGCGGCTTTCAACTCGAAGCCGCTCTGCAGGCGATCAGTCAGGAAGGAAGAGGTATTTTACTCTACCACCGTCAGGAAGGTCGCAATATCGGTCTGCTGAATAAAATTCGTGCTTATGCGCTACAGGATGAAGGCTATGATACGGTAGAGGCTAACCATCAGCTAGGCTTTGCAGCCGATGAGCGGAATTTCACACTCTGTGCCGACATGTTCAGAATACTGGGGATCAACGAAGTTCGTTTATTGACCAACAACCCGGCAAAAGTAGCTGTATTGACTGATGCCGGTATCAATATCGTTGAACGCATTCCATTGGTAGTGGGACGTAATCCCAGAAATGCACATTATCTGGATGTGAAAGCATCAAAAATGGGACATCTGTTACCGAAAATCTAAGCCGCATCAGGGCACCCTGTGCCCTGATGGAATGATGTGATTTAGCGTTCGGGTAATTTAACATCTCGGAACATTGCCTCGATGTCTTCTCCGGAACGCAGGCTTACGGCTTTATCCACCACATCCCGAGATAGGTGTGGAGCAAAACGCTGGATAAAGTCATACATATAACTACGCAGGAATGTACTGCGCCGGAAGCCGATTTTAGTCGTGCTGCCACTGAAGATATGACTGGCACGAATCTTCACCAAATCCGGATCTGCTACAGCATCAACCGCCATACTAGCAATCACTCCCACCCCGAGTCCCAGACGAACATAGGTTTTGATCACATCAGCATCCGTCGCGGTAAACACGATACGCGGTGTTAAACCCGCCCGGCTAAATGCAGTATCCAACTCCGAGCGTCCGGTGAACCCAAAGGTGTAGGTCACTAAGGGGTACTCAGCGAGCATTTCGATAGAGATGTTTTTTTCCTGGGCAAGGGGGTGCTGAGGTGGAACGATAATCGCCCGGTTCCAGTGATAACAGGGTAACATCACCAGATCATCATAAAGATGAAGTGCTTCAGTTGCGATAGCAAAGTCGGCATTTCCTTTCGCTACCGCTTCTGCTATCTGCGCCGGTGAGCCCTGATGCATATGCAGAGAGACACGCGGGTATCGTGAGATAAACCCTTTAATCACGTCAGGCAAAGCATAACGGGCCTGAGTATGCGTCGTCGCCACAAATAAGGAGCCTTTATCCGGCCAGGTATGTTCCCCTGCTACCGACTTGATTGAATCGACTTTAGAGAGCACCTCACGCGCAATACGAATGACTTCTTCGCCGGCAGGTGTCACCTGGGTCAGATGTTTACCACTACGAGCAAAAATCTGAATCCCGAGCTCATCTTCGAGCATTCGTACCTGCTTGCTAATCCCTGGCTGAGAGGTATATAAACCTTCTGCAGTGGAAGAGACGTTAAGATTATGGTTGACCACTTCAACAATATATCGCAATTGCTGCAATTTCATTTTGTGTTCCATCCCAGATTAAAACAACGTGCGTAGGTCATCTACATGATGACTATTGTTGCCAACATTTTGTTAAAGCAGGCATCAGCTATACCAATCCACTACTATTATTATCGTCGACAGGCTACAACATCATTGTTTAGTTGCGCTGATAAAATTATCTGCGCAACACAATTAATAGCATCATTCAAATCGCAAAAAATGAATGACGATCACTCATCGGCTATTTTTTTGCAGATGTTTTCTCTGTGATCTTCCATTTTCCATCAACATAATACGCCGTCCAGCCTGTGGCTTTGCCCTCTTTTTCAGTACTGACGTATTGCTCTTTAGTTTTGCGACTAAAGCGTACAAAGGATTTATTTCCTTCATTATCTGTTATCGGCGCATCGGCAAGATACTGTAATTTTTCAGGTAATCGGTCACGGAATCGGTGTAGTTCTTCTACCAATGGTGCCCTTGTCTCGCGAGATTTCGGAAAGGTATTAGCCGCAAGAAAAACACCCGCAGCACCGTCACGCAACACAAAATAGGCATCAGATTTTTTACATGCCAGCTCAGGAAGTGGCACCGGATCCTCTTTCGGTGGTGCGACATCACCATTACGCAATATTTTACGGGTATTCTTGCACGCCTCGTTGGTACACGCCATGTACTTGCCAAAACGCCCCAGTTTCAGATGCATTTCCGAACCGCATTTATCGCACTCAACTATCGGTCCATCATAACCCTTGATGCGAAACTCGCCTTCTTCGATTTCATAGCCATCACATTCCGGGTTATTACCACATACATGCAATTTACGCTGACCATCAATCAGATAACTGTCCATTGCTGTACCACATTTGGTACACCGGCGGCGTGCGCGCAGCGCATTAGTTTCTGCATCATCTCCCTCAAGAATATTGAGCACCTCATTCTCGGGGATCAAATTGATGGTTTGTTTACAACGCTCTTTAGGGGGTAACGCATAGCCAGAACAACCAAGGAATACGCCAGTGCTGGCTGTTCTGATACCCATTTTGCGCCCGCAGGTAGGACAATCAATCGAAGTCAGCACCACCTGGTTGGGTTGCATTCCACCTTCATCAGGATCTTTGTCAGCTTTATCCAGCTGCTCACTGAATTCAGCGAAAAAAGTATCCAGTACTTGCTTCCACTGCGCCTGATGGCTGGCCACTTTATCGAGGCTATCCTCCATGTGCGCAGTAAAGTCGTAGTTCATCAACTCAGGAAAACTGTTCTCCAGTCGCGAGGTGACTATCTCTCCCATTTTTTCTGCATAGAAACGACGATTTTCTACTTTAACGTAGCCACGATCCTGAATGGTGGAGATGATCGAAGCATAAGTAGAAGGACGCCCTATCCCTCTTTTCTCCAATTCCCGAACCAGAGTGGCTTCACTGAAACGTGCTGGTGGCTTGGTAAAGTGCTGGCTGGGATGCAGAGCCAGGAGATCGAGCACAGAGCCAACAGCAACCGCTGGCAGCGTACGATCTTCATCACCTTTCCTCAAGGCAGGCATTACGCGTGTCCAGCCATCGAAACGCAAAGTGCGACCACGTGCCTTCAGCTTATAATCAGCGGCAGCTACCGTCAGTTTCGTTGCATCATATTGTGCAGGTGTCATCTGACAAGCAACAAACTGACGCCAGATTAGCTGATACAATTTTTGCGCATCTGCTTCCATTTCAGTCAGCTGCTCAGCGAGGATACTCACCTCCGAAGGGCGAATGGCTTCGTGAGCTTCCTGCGAGTATTCTTTGCTAGTGTAGGAATTAGGTGCCGCAGGCAAATATCGATCACCAAACTGGTCGGTAATATACTCACGAACCATTGTCACGGCGTCTTTGCTGAGGTTAGTCGAGTCAGTTCGCATATAAGTGATATGGCCTGCCTCGTACAACCGTTGTGCCATCATCATGGTTTTTTTAACACCAAAACCTAAGCGCGTACTGGCAGCCTGCTGCAAGGTAGAGGTGATAAAAGGAGCACCAGGTTTACTACTGGTCGGTTTATCTTCTCGTTCAGCCACCGTAAATGTAGCTGATTGCAATACGTCAACCGCAGCCTGAGTCTGATCACCATTAACCGGTTTGAACGCTTTTCCTGCAAAATGCGTCACCTCCATCGGCAGCAGTACACTATCCGGGGTATTCAGATCCGCGTGCAGCTCCCAGTACTCTTCAGGTACGAAAGCCTTGATTTCATGTTCACGCTCCACCAGCAACCTGACGGCGACCGACTGCACGCGTCCGGCGGATAGCCCTCGCGCAACTTTTTTCCACAATAAGGGCGAAACCATATAGCCCACCACGCGATCCATAAATCGTCTCGCCTGCTGCGCATTGACACGGTCGATATTCAGTTCGCCGGGTTGTTCAAAAGCCTGCTGAATAGCGTTTTTAGTGATCTCATTAAAAACCACGCGGCTGAAACGGCTGTCATCGCCACCGATAACTTCCCGCAGGTGCCAGGCAATCGCTTCTCCTTCGCGGTCAAGGTCGGTTGCCAGATAGATGTGATCAGCGTTTTCTGCCAGTGATTTTAACTCTGCAACTACCTTCTCTTTACCGGGCAAAATTTGATAATTCGCTTGCCAGTCATGATAGGGATCGACCCCCATCCGGTTTACCAGCGCTGATTTTTCATCTTTTTTGACTTTTTTTGTAGTCTTACTGGTTGTAGAGTCAGCGCTCTTTTTCACTGTCGAGCCACTCGTCGGCAAATCCCGGATATGCCCGACGCTGGATTTCACTACAAAGTGATTGCCGAGATATCTGTTAATTGTTTTAGCCTTTGCCGGGGACTCAACTATTACGAGAGCTTTGCCCATATTTACCTTCACCTGACTGAACCATTGAAATGTAAGTTGTCGTTGCATCCCAGAGACAAAAATTCCGCTGAATAATTCAAAACCGGCGGCTCATAGATGAATGTTAGCCCCATGTTTCGCTCTCTGAACTCAGTCAACTCAATGATTTAATTTATTATTCCAGAAGGACTGTGCAACGTTTGTCTGCGCTGCGATGCCTCAGTGACAAATCGCCCACACTCTACCTGATAAAATCCTGCACGCAACTTAATTAGCATCTGAGATAGAATTTCGCCAGTAAATAAGCATATTTACCTCACCATTTTATAACCTGCAGCCGGGTTGCTGGTACCGGTAGGTAGCGTTAAGATAATGACAACTACTGTCTGAAAGTAAAGAGGACTTATTTATGCAGGAGAAACAGCAGCAGCAACTCATCGACTCTGTAGCTTTGCTGAAATTAGCCAATGAGATGATTGTTGAGCATCAGCAGTACCTGCCCGGTATGCAGGCAACGAGTGTTGAACAACGGGATGATGTGCTGATATTCAAAGGTGAATATTTTCTTGATGCAGACGGCCTGCCTACTGCTGACACCACGGCTGTTTTTAACGTGTTCAAAGCGTTAGCGGTAGCGCTCTCTCCCCATTACCGACTTAGTGAATAACCCACATTGGGTTACTCACTGAATCTGAGATCAGAGAAGCGGTTTTGAGCCGCGTTGCCAAAAGCGCAATAACAGATGTTCTGTCGCTTGTGCAGCACTCTGCGTAAAACGGTCGAGCATCTTTTTGCGGATGACGTAACGTATTCCTATCACCTCAAATTTCTCCATCCGTGAGATGATCAGGTCGTCACTGGTGCCAATGGCATCCACCAGCCCTTTTTCCAGCGCCTGAGAACCAAACCAGTGTTCTCCGGTAGCTACCGTGTTGATATCCAGTGACGGACGCATCTGGGTTACAAACTGCTTGAACAGAAGGTGCGTATCATTAAGATCCTCACGGAACTTCTCTCTGCCCTGTTCAGTGTTTTCCCCGAACAAGGTGAGGGTGCGTTTGTATTCGCCAGCCGTGTGCAACTCAACATCAATGTTGTTATGTTTCAGCAATCGATTGAAATTAGGTATCTGTGCCACAACACCAATTGAGCCGATGATAGAAAATGGTGCGGCTACGATCTGACTGGCTACACACGCCATCATATAGCCTCCACTGGCGGCAACCTTGTCAACTGCAACTGTCAGTGGTACGCCGTTGTCGCGCAAACGCTGTAATTGTGACGCGGCCAAACCGTATCCATGCACAACCCCGCCCGGACTTTCCAGTCGAAGCATCACTTCATCCTGAGGCCTAACAACCGCTAAAACCGATGAGATCTCTTCACGTAATGAACGAACTTCGTGAGCATCCATGCTGCCATTGAAATCCAGTACGTAGAGCACAGGTTTTGCACTACTCTCTGTGGTCGCTGACTTTGCCTGCTGACGTGCTGCTTTCTCTTCCTGCTTCTCTTTTTTCTTTTGTGCTTTATGCCATGCTTTTTGCTGAAAAGGCTTCATCGTGGCAAGCTGCATCTCTTCTTTGATCGCCTTGTAACGCTCACCTAAATCAATGACATCGATTTGCCCGGCCTCTAATCGCTTACGCATCAATACATTAGCTATCAGGATCACAATCACCGCGATGGCAACCACCACCGTCACCGTCTTTGCGAGAAAAAGTCCGTAATAAGAGAGTATTTCCACTCAAACCGCCTTAACTTGAACATCCAGGAGTAAAAAAGCTAGTGTAACGCAGGAAATACAACTCAGCGATAAAATCCTCCGAACCCACTCGCAGATACCATTTTATGCCACCCAAAAATAAGGCTTGTGCTATGTTTCATTCCTTTGTGTGATATACAAACCGTCGGTATCACCGTTTCTTGTTACCAGGAGGCACCCGTGTCTGGAACTGACAAGCAAGATTACCTGTCACACCGAACTATCATGGTTACCGGAGCCAGTGACGTAATAGGCAGACAAGCAGCCCTGAGCTATGCGCAGCACGGAGCACAACTTATTTTACTGGGTAGAAGTGCCAGCAAACTGGCTGATACCGCTAAGCAGATCACGCAACAAGGCGGAAAAACGCCGCATATTGCCCTGCTCGACATGGCGGTAGCCACTCCCGAAGCCTGTCAGCTACTTGCCACTGAGCTTAGAGGAACGGTGCCGAAACTTGATGGCTTATTACACAACGCCGGTATTCTCGGTGAGATCTCGCCGATTGCCAGTTATGATCCGCAACTGTGGTCAGAGGTGATACAAATTAACCTGCATAGCGCCTTCTATCTGACACAAGCTCTGTTACCTCTGCTGCTTACATCCCATGGCAGTACCGTGGTGTTTACCTCTTCCGGGGTCGGTCGTCAGGGGCGTGCTAACTGGGGGGCATATTCTGTCTCGAAATTCGCCACTGAGGGGCTGACACAAGTGCTGGCTGATGAGTACCCGGTGGAGCAGTTGCGGGTTAACTGTATCAACCCAGGCCGGACACGCACCGCAATGCGTGCACAGGCAGCCCCAGATGAAAACCCTGCGGTGCTGAAGACTGCAGCAGATATCATGCCGCTCTATCTCTGGCTAATGAGCGATAACAGTCAGGGTATTACCGGCAAAACTTTTGATGCACAAAGCTTCACACCTGAGGGAGTTATACAATAATGTCCGAAGATCGTCATCGTCAGCGCCAACAAAAACTCAAAGAGCAGGTTGCTTCCCGCGTCTCTGCAGCCACCCTACAAGGTGGGATCGTGATGGTGTTTACGGGTAATGGCAAAGGCAAAACAACCGCTGCTTTTGGTACCGTTTGTCGCGCCGTGGGACACGGACAGCGTGCCGGCGTGATTCAGTTCATTAAAGGTGAGTGGCCCAACGGTGAACGGCAGCTGCTTGAACCCCAGGGGGTTGAATTCCAGGGGGTTGAATTCCAGGTCATGGCCACTGGTTTCACCTGGGATACTCAGGACAGAGAGCACGACACTGCGGCTTGTCTTGCTACGTGGCAACACGCCAAACGAATGCTGCTCGACGATACACTGAATCTGGTGCTGCTTGATGAATTAACCTACATGGTAAGCTTTGGTTATTTACCCCTTGAGCAGGTAATCAATGCTCTTCGTCAGCGCCCCGTCGGGCAAAGTGTGATCATTACAGGGCGTGGATGTCATCGTGATCTTATCGCACTGGCGGATACAGTAAGTGAAATGCGCCCGGTCAAACATGCGTTCGATCAGGGGGTCCAGGCTCAGCAAGGGATTGACTGGTAATCACACAAGGTGATTACCAGTCTGAGTTTACTTTTTGGCGGGGGTACGACGTGGTGCGCCACTCATTTTGGCGTGCCGCTTGACTGCCCGGCGAATTTGATTCGCTTTGGTACGGCGGCGATCTTTTTCTACCGGGATTTTACTGACGGTTTCAGGTGCTAAGCCCACCATCTGACGCAGATAGTTAACCGGAGCCAGATCCAGTTCACTCCATCCACCTCGTGGTAAGTTTTTCGGCAATGTGATGTCGCCATAGCGTGTACGTATCAACCGACTGACCTGCACACCGACTGATTCACATAACCGACGTACTTCACGGTTACGTCCCTCTGTCAGGGTAACGCTGTACCACTGGTTGGTTCCTTCGCCACCGACAAATTTCAACGTCCGGAAGGCCGCTGGCCCATCTTCAAGTTGTACACCGCGACTCAGTTGTTTCAGCTTGTCGTCATCGATCTCACCAAAAACACGCACAGCATACTCTCTTTCCACTTCGCGACTTGGATGCATCAACCGGTTTGCCAGTTCACCATCGGTGGTGAAAAGCAATAATCCACACGTGTTCACATCCAGACGCCCTACTGCTATCCAGCGTGCGCCACGCAGCTTAGGCAACCTGTCAAAAACTGTGGGGCGACCTTCTGGATCATTGCGGGTGCAGAGCTCGCCCTCAGGCTTATAATACGCCAGCACACGACATACTTCGGTGAATGATTCAGCGATGGAGACCAGATGCCCGTCAATACGAATTTTTAACGCTTTGGAGGGTTCTACCCGGTCACCGAGCGTAGCACGCTGACCATCGATACTGATTCGTCCGGCTGCGATCATCGCTTCAATTTCACGCCGTGACCCGTGTCCGGCACGTGCCAGCACTTTTTGTAATTTTTCGCTCATTGAGCTTCCTCTCTGTCGCCTTCCCAGGCGTCATGATTGTTATGACAATACGTCTCGTCATCTACCGCACGGCTTTCGCGTCTCGGGTAAGGCGTTTGCCGTCAGCCGAGCATGTTATGCTATACGACGCTTATAACGAAGGATTTTAATAAAACTTTTCTGTACGCGGCAGAGTCAGCTGATGATCGACTTGCCTGCATGTGATTACAAACCGCAAATCACCGAGCCGGGCTATTGCCACATCCCGGTCCGGTGATTGTTCTGTTCTTTCAGAGAAATGGCTGTGTATCTCCGGCACCTGCACGAATAACCACCGGGGCATCATCGGTCAGGTCAATGACCGTTGTAGGTTGCTGACCGAGATAACCTCCATGAATGATCACATCAACTTGTCGACCTATTTCATCCTGGATCATTTCCGGGTCTGACTCGGTAAAATCATTGCCAGGAAGAATCAATGACGTTGACATCATCGGCTCATTCAGAGCATCGAGCAACGCAAGAGCAATAGGATTAGAAGGCACACGCAACCCAATCGTTTTACGTTTTTCACTCATCAATCGTCGTGGCACTTCTTTTGTCGCTTTTAAAATAAACGTGTAGTTACCGGGAGTATTATTTTTGATCAGACGGAAAGCACTGTTATCGACGTGTGCGTATGTTGACAACTCAGAGAGGTCGCGACACATCAGGGTGAAGTTGTGATCACCCTCGAGTTTCCTGATACGACAAATGCGCTCCATGGCATTTTTCTCCTCCAGCCGACACCCCAGCGCATAGCCAGAGTCGGTGGGGTAAACGATAACGGCACCCTGATTGAGTTGTTCAACCGCTTGCTTGATTAACCTGGGCTGCGGATTTTCCGGATGAATGTAAAAAAACTGACTCATAACAACCTCGTTACAGCGTAACGTTGATTTAACGCTCGCCGGTTCAGACCGAAAGATTGGGAAAACGTTGCCAGACCGCATCCACGCCACCAGGAAGCCATAATTTCTTGCCCAGCTCTATCCAGGCACAGGGACGATGAAAGTCAGATCCCTGAGAAGCGGCTAACTGATAATCCTGCGCATAGCGTCCCAGTTGAGAACGTTCCTGAGGAGCCTGCTGACACTGTGCGACCTCCATGGCATCACCTCCTGCTTCACAGAACGCACCCAATAATCGCTTCAGCCATTTGGCAGAGAGGTCGTAGCGCCCCGGATGGGCCAAAACACTGCATCCTCCTGCAAGATGTATCGCCGCGATAGCCTGCTCTAGTGTACACCACTGCGCAGGTACATAACCAATTTTGCCGCGAGCCAGATAGCGTTTAAACACCTGTGCCATTGTCTCCGCCTTACCCTGAGCAATCAAATAACGGGCAAAGTGTCCCCGGGTCACCACGCCCTGGCTGGCAAACGCCTGCGCACCAGCCAGTGCATCAGGAATCTGGGCTTTCGCCAGGCGTTCGGCTATCGCTGTAGCTCTGTCTATCCGTCGGTTATATTGTTGCTGTAACAAGGCCACCATCGCCGGATCTTCGGGATTTATCCCTAACCCAACGACATGAATCTCATGATTCTCCCACAGGGTTGAGATTTCCACGCCATTCACTAAATGCAGTGGCAGTTGCAGCTGCTGAATCGCGTCGCGAGCTGCGCTGATACCGGCCGTGGTATCGTGATCGGTTATCGCCAGCACCCCTACTCCGAAATCCACTGCACGTTGGACAAGTGCCTCAGGCGTTAATATGCCATCAGAGGCAGAAGTGTGTGTATGTAAGTCATAAAGCGTAAAAGCGCTTGATACGGCAGTGTTTGGCAAAATAGCTCCGGCGCAGACCCGTTATAAAATGAATGGTATACTACTCTTTTTTCATCTATGACGAAAAAGAGTATTGACTTTTTAATCATGAACCAGTTAACTAGTACACAGGTTCACAAAGCGAGGTAGTCACAATGAACACATCACTGCACGCATTTCATAGCTGGTGGCTAGCTTATCCCCCTCAGGGCGATGAGTAGGCATGTTGTTATCTTGTGCATCTACCTTAACCCGCCAATAGCGGGTTTTTTTTTGAGCAAAAACAGAGAACTGATCGTATGCCAAATGCCAAACCTTCAGTGAAGTTGATTACTGGCAACGCGCCTTACCGCGAAGACCCTACCGCGGTATTTAACCAGCTCTGTGCAGCCCGACCGGCTACCTTGCTGCTTGAGTCAGCTGACATTGAGAGCAAAAAAAACCTAAAAAGTTTATTGATTGTCGACAGCGCGTTGCGTATCACGGCGCTGGGCAATTGTGTCACCGTACAAGCACTGTCAATTAATGGACAGGCACTATTAACATTGCTGGATAAAGCACTCCCACCAGCCATTCATTCAGTTTCACGCCCTGAATCACGGGAACTGACATTTCCCACTGTTTCTCTTGAACAGGATGAAGACTCACGCCTGAAAGCACTCTCTGTTTTCGATGCACTGCGCGTCATCAGCCAACTGGTTAATGCGCCGCAGGAAGAGCGGGAAGCAGTGTTGCTGGGAGGATTGTTCGCTTATGATCTGGTGGCTGGCTTTGAGGCTTTGCCACCACTGCAGCAGGATCAAAATTGTCCTGACTACTGTTTTTATCTTGCTGAAACCTTACTGGTGATCGATCATCAACACCACAGTGCGCGTCTGCAAGCCAGTTTGTTTTCAGCGGACTCTGGTGAGTTTTTGCGTTTACAGGACCGTATTGCACAACTTACTGCGCAATTACTGCAACCCGCACCACCTCTGGCGGTACAAACCCTTCCTTCCATGACGTTGAGCACCAGTCAAAGCGACGAAGCCTATTGCGCCACAGTCAGTAAAATGCAACAGGCTATCCGGAAAGGGGAAATTTTTCAGGTTGTCCCTTCCCGTCGGTTTTTATTACCGTGCCCTTCGCCACTGGCTACATACGATACATTAAAAAATAGTAACCCCAGCCCCTATATGTTTTTCATGCAGGATGAAGCGTTTTGTCTGTTTGGAGCCTCTCCTGAAAGCGCATTAAAATATGATGCACACAGCAGACAGATTGAAATTTATCCGATTGCCGGCACTCGTCCGCGCGGACGAAAAGAAGATGGGTCACTGGATCGTGATCTCGACAGCCGCATTGAACTTGAGATGCGCGCCGATCACAAGGAGATGGCGGAACATTTAATGTTAGTCGATCTCGCCCGCAACGATCTGGCACGCATCTGCACCGCAGGCACTCGTTATGTAGCCGATCTGACCAAGGTAGATCGTTACTCATTCGTAATGCACCTGGTTTCTCGTGTGGTGGGTACACTGCGCCACGACCTCGATGTTTTACATGCCTATTGCGCATGTATGAATATGGGCACACTCAGTGGAGCCCCTAAAGTGCGTGCAATGCAATTAATTGCCGAAGCTGAAGGCACCCGGCGAGGCAGTTATGGCGGCGCAGTGGGCTATTTTACTGCCAGCGGCGATCTCGATACCTGCATAGTCATCCGCTCTGCGTGGGTAGAAGACGGAATTGCCACGGTCCAGGCCGGTGCAGGCGTGGTACTCGATTCCGTGCCTCAGGCGGAGGCCGACGAAAGCCGCCATAAAGCCCGCGCAGTATTACGCGCTATTGCTACTGCTCATGGCTGTAAGGAGACATTCTGATGGCCGATATTCTCTTGCTCGATAATATTGATTCTTTTACCTATAACCTGGTCGACCAGTTGCGTACTTTCGGACATCAGGTCCAGGTCTACCGTAATCATTTGCCTGCCAGTGTGCTGATTGAAAAGTTAAAAAGTATGTCACAACCGGTGCTGATGCTCTCTCCTGGCCCGGGCACGCCTTCAGAAGCAGGATGCATGCCGGAACTTCTCAGTGCACTGCGCTGCAAGCTGCCGATTATTGGCATTTGCCTCGGGCATCAGGCGATTGTCGAATGTTATGGCGGTCATGTCGGACAAGCAGGTGAAATCCTACACGGTAAGGCCTCCGCGATTACACATGACAATCAGGGGATGTTTGCTGGTCTGAGTAATCCGCTACCGGTCGCGCGTTATCACTCACTGGTCGGCAGCAACATCCCCTCCTCACTGACAGTGAATGCCTCATTCAACGGCATGGTGATGGCGGTGCGGCATGATCGCGATCGTGTGTGTGGCTTCCAGTTTCACCCTGAATCAATTCTGACCACCCAGGGCGCCCGTTTACTGGAGCAGACACTGAACTGGGCTTTAGCCTCTGTGACAGAGGGATCAGGAGAATAATATGAATAACGTACTGGAAAAACTCTATCAGGCTGAAGCGCTGACTCAGGATGAAAGCCATCTGCTGTTTTCAGCAATCATCACCGGACAACTGGAGCCTACAAAACTGGCTGCGGCATTAATGGCGATGAAAGTGCGTGGAGAACAACCCGCAGAGATCGCCGGAGCCGCCACTGCACTGCTGGAAGATGCCCGGCCATTTCCCAGACCTGACTATCTGTTCGCTGATATCGTTGGTACAGGCGGTGATGGCAGTAACAGTATCAACATATCAACCGCCAGTGCTTTGGTTGCCTCTGCATGTGGTTTGAAAGTTGCTAAACACGGCAATCGTAGCGTTTCCAGCAAATCAGGATCTTCCGATTTGCTGGCCGCGTTTGGCATTAACCTTGATATGTCACCCGCCGATGCGCGCCAGGCACTTGATGATCTCAATGTCTGTTTCCTGTTTGCACCGCAATATCACTCAGGGTTTCGTCATGCAATGCCCGTGCGTCAGCAACTGAAAACCCGTACGCTGTTCAATGTACTCGGCCCGTTAATCAACCCGGCACGGCCACCTCTGGCGGTGATTGGCGTCTACAGCCCTGAGCTGGTTTCACCAGTCGCGCAAACATTGAAAATGCTCGGTTACCAGCGAGCCGCCGTAGTACACGGTGGCGGAATGGATGAGATAGCCGTTCACAGCCCAACAGAGGTGGCTGAACTGCGTGACGGTAAGATAACCCACTATCAGCTGACACCAGAGGATTTTGGCTTAGAGTTTCACCCGCAGGAGTCTCTCGCCGGGGGCACACCAGAAGAAAACCGTGATATCCTGACACGGCTACTGCAGGGACACGGCGAAAAAGCACATGAAGACGCCGTTGCTATCAACGTGGCAATGCTTTTGAAAATGTTTGGTCACGAAGATTTACGCGAAAATGCCCGACAGGCATTGGATGTCATTCACAGTGGTAAAGCTTACGAGCGTGTTACCGCACTGGCGGCAAGAGGATAATCATGCAGGAAACCGTACTTCATAAGATCGTCCAGGCCAAAGCGATATGGCTGGCGCAGCGGCAACAGAAACAACCGCTCTCTTCATTTCAGAATCAGATTCAGCCTGCAACGCGCAATTTTTATCATGCGTTGCGTGGCGCCCGTACCGTATTCATTCTTGAATGCAAAAAAGCGTCGCCGTCAAAGGGACTGATACGCGAACATTTTGATCTCGATGAAATCACCGGGGTCTACAAGAACTATGCTGCGGCTATTTCGGTGCTGACCGATGAAGAATATTTTCAGGGGCAGTTTGAGTTTCTCCCTGTAGTGAGTGCGGCTGTGACCCAACCTGTACTCTGTAAGGACTTTATCATCGACCCTTATCAGATTTATCTCGCCCGCTTTTACCAGGCAGATGCGATTTTGTTGATGCTGTCGGTGTTAACTGACGACCAATACCGCCAGCTTGCGGCTGTGGCCCACAGTCTGAACATGGGCGTACTTACCGAAGCCATCAGTGAAGAAGAGCTACAGCGTGCGACTGCGCTCGGGGCAAAAGTGGTTGGTATCAATAACCGGGATCTACGCGACTTGTCGATAGACCTCAACCGTACACGCGTGCTGGCACCTCAGGTGGCTCAGGGTGTGACGGTTATCAGTGAATCGGGTATTCACAGTTATGCGCAAGTGCGTGAACTTAGCCACTATGCAAATGGTTTTTTGATTGGTTCAGCCTTAATGAGCCAGGAAAATCTTGACGAAGCCGTCAGACGCGTCATTCTTGGTGACAACAAAGTGTGTGGTCTGACCCGGGCGGAAGATGCACGGGCAAGCCGCGAAGCGGGTGCAATTTATGGCGGACTGATCTTTGTCCCCGGTTCACCTCGTAATGTGACACTTGAGCAGGCAAAATCGGTGACAGAAGGCAGTGATCTGCGCTATGTCGGCGTATTTCGCAATGCCTCAATAAGTGACATTGTCACTTACTCTCATGAGCTAAATCTCACTGCCGTTCAGCTCCATGGCGATGAAGGAATAGATTATGTCACAGCATTACGTGAACAATTACCCGCCACAGTAAAAATCTGGAAAGCATTAACCATTACGGATGAACTGCCTGCTCGTGGCTGGCCTCATGTGGACAGATATCTGTTCGACAACGCCAATGGCGGCAGTGGTAAGCGTTTCGACTGGTCGTTACTGGCAAACCAGGATCTGCATAATGTGCAACTCGCCGGAGGCCTCAGTGCTGATAATTGTGTTGAGGCAACCCAGCTTGGATGCGCAGGACTCGACTTTAATTCAGGGGTAGAAAGCAGGCCAGGTATCAAAGATGCATCAAAACTGGCTGCAGTTTTTCGCACGCTGAGAGCGTACTGATCCTGGTGCTAACAGCAGCACACTCCACATCATCGAATCGATAAGTGAAGCTAAATTATGACACTATTAAATCCCTATTTTGGTGAGTTTGGAGGAATGTATGTTCCACAAATTCTTGTCCCGGCGCTATTACAACTGGAGGCTGCGTTTGTCGACGCACAGCGTGTTCCGGCCTTTCATGAAGAGTTTCATTCGCTGCTGGTTAACTACGCAGGACGCCCGACCGCATTGACCCGTTGTCTCAATCTTACCCGGGGAACAGCCACGCGGTTGTATCTTAAGCGTGAAGATCTCCTGCATGGTGGTGCGCATAAAACTAACCAGGTACTTGGTCAGGCACTATTGGCTAAACGCATGGGGAAAAAAGAGATCATTGCAGAAACCGGTGCCGGACAGCATGGTGTTGCCTCCGCACTGGCCTGTGCACTGCTGGGATTGAAATGCCGCATTTACATGGGGGCTAAAGACGTCGAGCGTCAGTCTCCGAATGTTTTCAGAATGCGTCTGATGGGTGCCGAAGTGATCCCGGTGCACAGTGGCTCAGCAACGCTGAAAGATGCCTGCAATGAAGCCCTTCGTGACTGGTCTGGATCATACGAAACAGCACACTATATGCTTGGCACAGCAGCTGGCCCGCACCCATTCCCCACCATCGTGCGTGAATTTCAACGTATGATTGGTGAAGAAACAAAAGCGCAACTGTTTGAACAGGAAGGTTGCCTGCCGGATGCCCTGATCGCGTGCGTAGGCGGAGGATCCAATGCAATTGGTATGTTTGCTGATTTCATCGACGACACTGATGTGCGCCTGATAGGGGTCGAGCCCGCCGGTCATGGTATTGATACCGGGGAACATGGTGCGCCATTGAAACATGGTCGGGTCGGTATCTATTTCGGTATGAAATCACCGATGATGCAAACTGATGACGGTCAGATTGAAGAGTCTTACTCTATCTCCGCCGGACTTGATTTCCCTTCTGTGGGGCCACAACATGCCCATCTTAACAGCCTTGGCCGGGCGGAATATGTATCAGTAACAGATGATGAAGCGCTTGATGCATTTAAAGCACTCTGTCGTCATGAAGGAATTATTCCGGCGTTGGAATCCTCTCATGCCCTAGCACATGCGCTCCGTATGATGCGTGAAGATCCGGAAAAAGAACAAGTAGTGGTCGTCAATCTTTCAGGGCGTGGCGATAAAGATATTTTCACGGTGCATGACATCCTGAAAGCAAAAGGAGAATTATAATGTCACGTTACGAATCATGCTTCAGCCGCCTGAAAAGTGCGCATGAAGGCGCTTTCGTCCCTTTTGTTACCCTCGGTGACCCGACACCTGAGCACTCCCTGGCGATTATCGATACGCTGGTTGATGCTGGTGCCGATGCACTTGAACTGGGTATTCCTTTTTCAGATCCACTTGCGGATGGACCCACTATTCAGATTGCAACACTACGTGCTTTCGCAGCTGGAGTGACGCCAGCCATTTGCTTAGATATGCTAACCGCTATCCGTCAGAAGCACCCTGATGTGCCGATAGGTTTGCTCCTGTATGCCAACCTGGTTTTTTCCAATGGTATCGACAACTTTTATGCGCGCTGCGCGCAAGCGGGTGTTGATTCAGTACTGGTTGCCGATGTCCCGGTCGAGGAATCAGCCCCCTTCCGGCAAGCCGCATTACGGCACAATATTGACCCGATTTTTATCTGCCCCCCTAATGCCAGCGATGATTTGTTGCGTGAAATCGCCTCCCACGGTCGTGGATACACTTATCTGCTATCGCGCGCCGGGGTAACAGGCACGGAGAGTCGCGCGAGTCTCCCATTGCAACATCTGATTGATAAACTTCATGAATATCATGCTGCCCCGCCACTATTAGGTTTCGGCATTTCAGAACCGGCTCAGGTAACAGAAGCAATCGCCAAAGGGGCTGCCGGGGCAATTGCCGGTTCCGCTATTGTAAAACTGATTGAACAGCATCAGCAAGAACCGCAAAAAATGCTGGACGAACTTCACCACTTTGCCAGTGCACTGAAAGCGGCAACACGAAAGGACAGTAACGATTAATCTTTAGCCTGCCTTACCATCATGGATAAGGCAGCTTTCGATGATATTCGCGTTAGCCTGACGTTCTGTAGCCCGCGTCTTGCTGCCGGTAAGTGCCCCCCTACGCAGGATAAACAGCCAGAAGATTATCTGGCTTTACCCTTTCTCTGCAGCTTGTATCGTTAAAGAGTGCAGTTCAGCTGTTATAATTATGTTCATCAACGCAATTTGTAGAAGTGTGTTGTTGCAGGATCTGAATAATCACAATGCCATCTAATCTTTCCCGGATTAACTCTTTTTACTCTGTTGATTTGACCTGTTGCGATTCCTGAACAACACTTCTTTCAGTGCTGGCGTTACCGTATGACGCCTTTTTTATCCACAACAGAGAGATAACAACAATGAAATTATTCAGAATAGTGTCAGGTGTTTTCGTCGCAGCGATGCTCGCTCTGTCGCTCAGCGGATGTGCGCCGACTAAAACCCAGGAAGGAACAGGTGGTTATCTGGACGATACGGTCATTACGACGAAAGTCAAAACCGCTCTGCTGCAAGATCCCTCTTTGAAATCAACAGAAATCAACGTTGAGACATTCAAAGGCCGTGTACAACTGAGTGGTTTTGTCAGCTCTGCATCAATGGCGCAACGTGCCGTGCAAGTGACGCGTGTGGTGAAAGGAGTTGTGTCGGTCAGCGACAGAATGCAGATCAAGTAAGAGCCAGATCAGACAGGGCGCCATCAGGTGCCCTCTCTTTTTTTGTACGACGAATAGACGAATATCAGAAGCGGTAACCGGCACCGAAAAAGAACACGAAAGGATTGATATTGGTATCAATACTTTGACGTTACTCTCCTGCGTTGAAACGGACTTTGGTGTTGATATCCATATACCACAGTGATGCGTTAAGCATCCACTCCGGGGTCAGCTGATAATCAAGACCCACTTGCCCCGCCACACCCAAGGAGTTCTTCACGCTGAGATTACTCAGACCCGCTGCACGTCCGGTATCATTGAAGTCGCTGTTAAAGAACACCGTATAGTTAACAGCAATGCCAGCGTAAGGCTGCCACTTACTGGTATTATCCATAAAATACCATTGTGCCATCAGCGTCGGTGGCAGCTGACGAACAGTCGCCAGAGTGCCTGTCTGCGCCAGTCCTACTTTATGCCGAAACGGTGTGGCAGCCAGTAACTCAATCCCGATATTATCTGTCGCCATATAGGTAAACGTCAGGCCTAATTGAGTGTTGTTAGTGACATCAAACTGCCCCAGACCGAGGACATTATCTGAGCCTCCGGTGGGACGCACTGTTGCCGTACCACCACGGACAAAGAAATCACCCGCCTGGTGAGCGGATGCAACTACCGGAAGCAATGTCATAACCGCGAGCGCCAGTGCTTTACATTTCATATGAACTCCTTGCAGGATTTATCGTGTCATTCTCTGGCGCTATTTTTACCCTGAAACAAACTAAAAATCATCTGGATCAATTTATTTAAAGTTGTTAAAAAACAGTAAGTTGATCTAGATTAATTTATAACTACAACAACACAGTGATGCCGCTGGCAGCTGGCCATCTTATGATGACCGATCTGCCTTCTCAGATCGGGTTAACATTGTACAAAGGACAGACAAAAAGAAAGTTATGTAAGTCAGGGTGTCTCTACGCCAGAGACAAGGTACAATCAGTGGACTATTGCTGACGGGTTTACAAAGGAGTCTTCATGTCAATCACGGCTGGGTCATTATACCGTGACACCGGAAATTTTTTACGCAACCAACTACTTACTGTTGTGTTGATTGCCCTGTTTGCCTCGCTGGTCCACACCGTCCTCGCTGAGGTAATGGCACCTGATGCAGCGAAAATTGTTGCTCTAATGGGTTCAGAGACCACCGACTCCCCCAGTCTGGTTGATCTATTGAATAATCTTTCGGATGAGGACCGTACTACTTTATTGGGAATTTCTGCAGCAGCAACAATCTCTAATCTGGTGGGCAATACATTATTGCTGGGCGGTATTCTGGGTCTGTTATCCATCATATCTTCCGGGAGTCGGGTCAGCGCCCTGCAAGCGATGGCAGCTTCACTTCCACGTTTATTAAGCCTGTTGTTGCTGGCATTTGTGATGACACTGGTGATTCAGTTTGGTTTTGCTCTGTTTGTGCTTCCCGGTGTGATTTTAGCTGTACTACTCTCCCTTTCACCGGTGATCCTTTACAGCGAAAAAATCGGCGTATTTTCTTCTCTGCGACTAAGCATACGTTTGGGCTGGCGTCATCTGAAGTTGGTTTCTCCGGTGATTGCCTATTGGATCCTCGCTAAACTACTGAACCTTATGCTGGCTAATCACCTTGGCAGCCTGCCAGCGCAGACCGCGACCATTCTTATTGGTACGCTGAGTAATTTAATCTCAGCAGCGCTGCTGATTTACCTGTTTCGTTTATATATGCTTTTGCGCAGTCAATCACCAGCATAACTATTCACCCGGTTTATGACGCTCTTATCTGGAATTTACTATGAAGCAACTTCTTGATTTTCTGCCCCTTGTGGTCTTTTTTATTTTTTACAAAACCTACGATATTTTTGTCGCTTCAGGTGCATTAATCGTTGCCACTGGCGTGGCACTGGTGGTGAGCTGGACGCTTTATCGCAAGCTGGAAAAAATGACCCTGGTGACCTTTGTTCTGGTCGCGATTTTCGGAACACTGACCCTGATTTTCCACAATGCCAGTTTCATTAAATGGAAGGTGACTTTTATTTATGGCCTGTTCGGCATCGCTTTGCTCGTCAGCCAATGGTTCATGAAGAAACCGTTGATTCAGAGCATGTTAGGTAAAGAGCTCACTTTACCCTCTACCGTGTGGAAAAAACTCAATACTGCCTGGGCACTGTTTTTCTTCATTTGCGGGTTACTCAATATTTATGTCGCTTTCTGGCTTCCAGAGTCAACATGGATGAATTTCAAAGTATTCGGATTAACGGGAATGACTCTGGTCTTCACGTTACTCTATGGTGCCTATATCTATCGGCACCTCCCTACTGAGAACAAGTCTGATTCATCCCAATGATCAGGACTCCTGTTTTTTTGTTCTTTTTTTGTACAGAGATACTTGATGATGACTGAAAATAGTGAACGGCTGCCACTCGGTGAGATGGTGTTACGCACCCTCGCAATGCCTGCAGATACCAATCCTAATGGTGATATTTTTGGTGGCTGGTTGATGTCACAGATGGACATGGGAGGCGCGATTCTCGCTAAAGAGATAGCAGGCGGCAGAGTCGTAACCGTGCAGGTCGATGGTATGACATTTATGAAACCGGTTTCAGTTGGCGATGTGGTGAGTTGTCATGCGCGCTGTATCCGCACGGGATCCAGCTCCATAACTATCAATGTGGAAGTCTGGGTGAAAAAAGTCTCCTGCGAGCCGATTGGCCAGCGCTACTGTGCTACCGAGGCGGTGTTTATTTATGTTGCAGTGGACGCAGACAGTAAAGCCCGACCTCTGCCGGAAGGAAAACGTCACTTCGGATCAGATACCGCGCTTCACTCAAAGTCACGCTGATATCACGGAGGCAACAGAGCCCTCACTTTCTGGTGAATACTGTTGCCCCCTTTTACTGCAAATCAGTCGCCTTATATAGCCAGCCTCCGGTTACTCCATCGACGCTCCACCGTCGATGCGAAAGACGATTGTCATGGTCAAATCCTTACCTGGCCGATTCGCTTCATAGCGCCACTTCTTCATCGCGAGACGCACATCCCGTTCAAAAGTATTGCGTGGCTCCGCGGAAAGAATACGAATATTGTCTACCGCACCTGAACTGTCGACATCATACTGCACCCTCACCCTTCCTTCGATTCTCAGTGCCTGTGCCCGTGAAGGATAAGTAGGTTTACCAGTTCTCAATGCTTTCGGTCCCCCGGTCGGAACGGCAGAGGATGCGGGTGATGTGGAGAGTTGGGGCGCAGTAGCAGGTTTACTCTGTGTATTCATCTCGTTAAATAGCGGAGAGGGGGTGACCTCTGGTGCCGGACGTGTTTCCGGTTTAACCTCTTTTTTCTCAACCCGCTTCTTAACCGGTTTAGGTTTTGGCTTGGGTTCCGGTTTAGGTTCCGGTCTGACAATCGGCACCGGATCCGGAAGTTTCGGTTCTGGTATCGGTTCTGGTATAGGCTCCGGTTGCACCACCGGCTCTGGCTCAGGAACTATATCATTTACTGGTTCCGGCTGCGCTTCTGGCTGTGCTGCTGGCGCTTCTGGCTGCACTTCGGGCGCCACCAGCGAAACCTCAATAGCATGTTGCAAAGCCGGAGCCTGATGAGACTGATTCAACGACATATAAAGTATCCCGCCAATCACTGCAGCATGCAGTGTCACTGAAAACAGGACAGGCAGAGAGAGTCGGCGTGGTAAAGAAGGTTCAGTCAGCGTCATCATTGTGTTTCTGTGCATCAATAGGATGGCTAAGTGTAAATGCAAATAGCAATCAGTTTCAACACACTTCCACCCACAACACATTTTACGTAACAATTGTTCGCCATCGGTTTGCTTTTTATTTGCAGATAATCTGTCGATGGCTTAAGTTAATATTTCAGTATTTCAATGAAAAGGAACCGTCACTGTGCTGTATGCAATTTATGCAGAAGATTATCCTGATTCTCTCGCTCATCGCCAGCAAGTTCGCCCCGCACACGTTGTCCGCTTACAACAATTGCGCGACGCAGGTCGGTTGATTATCGCAGGCCCCCTGCCTGCGATAGAAAGCGATGAGCCTGGAGAGGCTGGTTATACAGGTTCCGTGATTATCGGTGAGTTCCCTTCACTTACCGACGCTGAGCGCTGGGCGAAAGATGACCCTTACCTTGCGGCTGGCGTCTATCGTAACGTCAGCGTAAAACCCTTTAAGCGCACTTTCTAGTTTATACCTGGTATCCACACAGGTGGCTGCGCATTGACATGACAGGAAAAGTCATATCACCTTCTGCCAGGAGAGTGCTCTTCTGGCGCCCGTGAGCCGGGCGCTATTTAACTTTGTCTTTGTCGGAAAAGAGCGCCATAGCGAACCGTTGCCAGCCAACCGCTCTGACACAACTGACTATGCAAAAACAGTGCTTCGCACCACTGACAGCATCCACTTTTTTTATTGCGTGTGAACAGGACCTTCACAGATATGACAACATTTTATACGCTGCTCAGCTGGTTACTTATTTTTGGCTACTGGTTGCTTATAGCCGGAATCACGTTACGCATCCTGATGAAACGTCGTTCTGTACCCTCAGCAATGGCCTGGTTGCTGATCATTTATATTCTTCCTATGGTAGGAATTCTCGCCTATCTTTCGTTCGGTGAACTTCATCTGGGAAAACGGCGTGCGGAACGGGCAAAAACGATGTGGCCATCGACTGCTCGCTGGCTGAATGATCTGAAATCCTGTCATCATATTTTCACGCATAAAAATAGTGAGGTAGCGCGCTCACTGTTTAAACTTTGCGAAAATCGTCAGGGTCTTGCAGGTGTGAAGGGAAACCAGCTGCAGTTACTGACTTCAACAGATGAAACACTGCATACCCTGATCAAGGATATACAGCAAGCTGAGCAACGTATCGACATGGTATTCTACATCTGGCAGCCGGGTGGGTTAGCTGATGAAGTTGCGCACGCCTTACTTGATGCGTCGATTCGTGGGGTCCATTGTAGGTTGATGCTCGATTCTGCCGGAAGTGTGCAATTTTTTCGTAGCGAATGGCCTGCCAGAATGCGTAAGGCTGGGATCGAAGTCGTTGAATCGCTCAAAGTGAGTCTGTTACGTGTTTTCCTGCGCCGTATGGATTTGCGTCAGCATCGTAAAATCGTGTTGATTGATAATTATATTGCCTACACAGGCAGTATGAACCTGGTGGATCCCCGTTTTTTTAAACAAAATGCCGGGGTCGGGCAATGGATTGATCTGATGGCAAGAATGGAAGGTCCGGTGGCTACAACGCTGGGTATCATCTATGCCTGCGACTGGGAAATCGAAACAGGCAAACGCCTGCTGCCTCCGCCGCCTGATAAAAATATCATGCCTTTCGAGCAAGCCAGTGGACACACTATCCAGATTATTGCGTCTGGTCCCGGTTTTCCTGAAGATTTAATCCATCAGGCCATGCTGACGGCTATCTATGCGGCCCATGAACAGCTAGTCATGACAACTCCCTACTTCGTTCCCAGTGATGACTTACTGCATGCGATTTGTACCGCAGCTGAACGGGGTGTAGATGTGAAATTGATTGTTCCCCGTGACAATGACTCACTCCTGGTTGGCTGGGCCAGCCGTGCATTTTTCGCCGAATTGCTGAATGCCGGGGTGAAAATTTATCAATTTGAGGGTGGCCTGCTACATACCAAAAGCGTGCTGGTTGACGGCCAATTGAGTTTAGTTGGCACCGTTAATCTCGATATGCGCAGCCTGTGGCTGAATTTTGAAATCACCCTTGTGATTGATGACCATGCTTTTGGTGATGATTTAGCCGCCGTACAGTCTGATTATATTGCCCGTTCTCAGTTACTTGATGCCAGAAAATGGGGCCGTCGGGCGGTCTGGCAACGTGTTGTTGAACGCTTATTTTACTTCTTCAGTCCGTTACTGTAAAAAGGCGACTGGAACTCTGCTTTATCAGCAACAGGATACGTGATGAATTTAGACAATCGCCTGAGTGAAGATGAGACCCTGGAACAGGCATACGATATCTTCCTCGAACTGGCCGGTGATAACCTTGATCCGGCTGATATCATTCTCTTCAACCTTCAATTTGAAACTCGTGGCGGGGCTGAATTGTTTGACCCCTCTGAAGAGTGGCTGCAGCATGTTGATTTTGACGTTAATCCCGATTTTTTCGCAGAGGTCGTTATTGGACTGGGTCCCGATGAGGGTGAGCCAGTTGATGATGTTTTTGCCCATATTCTGCTTTGCCGGGAAAAAGATCACAAACTGTGTCACATTTTATGGCGTGAATAAATCTCAGCCACGAACCCCTTTTTCCTGCTCAGCCAGCCAGACCAGGAAAAAGTGCTTTAGTACCCGTGACAACAAACTCTATCCCCAGCGACATCAACAAGAGTCCCATGATTCGTGTCACTACGTTTATTCCTGTTTGACCCAGCCCGCGAACCAGTAAAGGGGCGAGGCGGAACAGTTGCCAACAGCATCCGGCAAACAATGCAATAGCCACGCTGAAACCAAGTAAATTTTGCCAGCCAGTAAACCGTGTACTCCATACGATCGTCGAACTGATCGCCCCAGGCCCTGCCATTAAAGGCAGTGCAAGAGGGACAACGCCAATACTCTCCCTTATCGCTGTCTCGGTTTTCTCCTGTTTGTTCTGCTTATCCTCGCCTAATTTGCCGCTTATCATCGACATCGCAATAGTGACAACAAGAATTCCGCCCGCGATACGGAAAGAATCAATCGAGATACCAAACACGTGCAAAATTCCATCACCGAGAAACAGCGAGGTCCACAGAATAATTGCCACAGAAAGACTGGCGGTCAGATTAGTTTTATTTCTGGCTGCAGGTACCTGGTGACTGGTCATACTGATGAAAACAGGAATAATGCCAACCGGATTAACCAGAGCAAATAAGCCAACAAAAAATTTGATATAACTAGAAAGATCCAGCAAGGTCGGGCTCAAGTGATTCTCCAGATAGGCGGGCTAAATTTCCCGCTAATGTAAAACAAAAATGACACTGTTACCATCGGTGAAAGGTAGCTTATAGCACTTAATTTTAGTTACCAAATAGTTTTTTAAACCATAGAAAATTCAATAATAAAATCATTCCACCGCAATAGCGGAAAGCGATGGAAAACCAATACGCTCTCATTACCCGAAAAGAAACATCCCCCCTCGCTGAATGGAATCAGCCTTTAAAAAACATGATCCAGATCAAAATATACCAATGACATAGTGAGTAAGCTCGTTATTAGCAGCAAGGGATTTCGCTTCTCTCTCTTGCTTCCGGTAGTAAAGTGCCAAACTCTTTAAGTAAACCTGTTTAGGTATTATTGGCAATAACGCAACACTTTTTTTGTGTCGCAATTTCCAGTCGCACTGATGGCTTGTTTACTAATAGAGTTTAAACTTTCATCAGGAGAGCATTATGGCCGTTACTAATGTTGCTGAACTTAACGCACTGGTTGAACGTGTTAAAAAAGCACAGCGTGAATATGCCAATTTCACCCAGGAGCAGGTTGATAAAATCTTCCGCGCTGCCGCACTGGCTGCCGCCGATGCCAGAATTCCGCTGGCCAAGATGGCCGTCGCAGAATCAGGTATGGGTATTGTCGAAGACAAAGTCATTAAAAACCACTTTGCCTCAGAATATATCTACAACGCCTATAAAGATGAAAAAACCTGTGGCATTCTCGATACAGATGACACATTCGGTACCATTACTATTGCTGAACCTACTGGCCTGATTTGCGGTATCGTCCCCACCACTAATCCAACCTCAACCGCTATTTTCAAGGCGCTTATCAGCCTGAAAACCCGTAACGGTATTATCTTTTCTCCGCACCCCCGCGCAAAAGATGCAACGAATAAAGCCGCTGATATTGTTCTGCAGGCTGCGATTGCCGCAGGTGCGCCTAAAGATATAATTGGCTGGATTGATGTACCGTCTGTCGAGCTATCAAACCAACTGATGCATCACCCTGATATCAACCTCATTCTGGCAACCGGTGGTCCAGGCATGGTGAAAGCCGCCTACAGTTCCGGGAAACCTGCGATTGGTGTGGGTGCCGGTAATACCCCAGTGGTGATTGATGAGACAGCGGATATCAAGCGTGCGGTTGCGTCTATTCTGATGTCCAAAACGTTCGATAACGGTGTGATCTGTGCTTCTGAGCAGTCCGTCATTGTTGTCGACTCCGTATATGAGGCTGTACGTGAGCGCTTTGCAAGTCATGGCGGTTACCTGCTGCAGGGTAAAGAGCTGAAAGCCATCCAGGATATCATCCTGAAAAACGGCGCACTGAATGCGGCTATCGTGGGTCAGCCAGCAGTCAAAATTGCCGAAATGGCAGGTATCACTGTTCCAGGCAATACCAAAATATTGATTGGTGAAGTCAAACTGGTCGATGAGACTGAACCGTTTGCGCATGAAAAGCTCTCTCCGACACTCGCTATGTATCGTGCAAAAGATTTTGCCGATACGGTGGATAAAGCAGAACAGTTAGTTGCCATGGGCGGCATCGGTCATACTTCATGTCTGTATACCGATCAGGATAATGAACGTGAGCGCGTCAACTATTTTGGCGACAAAATTAAAACTGCACGTATTCTTATCAATACGCCTGCTTCGCAAGGCGGAATCGGTGACCTGTATAACTTCAAACTCGCACCGTCCCTGACCCTGGGATGCGGCTCATGGGGTGGGAACTCCATCTCTGAGAATGTTGGACCAAAACATCTTATCAACAAGAAAACTGTGGCCAAGCGAGCTGAGAATATGTTGTGGCATAAACTTCCCAAATCAATCTACTTCCGTCGTGGCTCGCTGCCTATTGCCATGGAAGAGGTCGCTACCGACGGTGCGAAACGTGCTTTCATCGTCACCGACCGTTTCCTGTTCAACAACGGCTATACAGATCAGATCGTTGCCATCCTCACCTCACACGGCATCGAAACAGAAGTCTTCTTCGAGGTAGAGGCCGATCCAACACTGAGCATTGTACGTAAAGGTGCCGAACAAATGCACTCTTTCAAACCTGATGTGATTATTGCATTAGGCGGCGGTTCACCGATGGATGCAGCAAAAATCATGTGGGTCATGTACGAGCATCCTGAAACGCACTTTGAAGAGCTGGCGTTACGTTTTATGGATATCCGGAAACGTATTTACAAGTTCCCCAAAATGGGTGTGAAGGCGAAAATGATCGCCATCACCACCACATCAGGTACCGGCTCAGAAGTGACACCTTTCGCGGTGGTGACTGATGACACTACCGGACAGAAATACCCTCTGGCAGATTACGCACTGACCCCGGATATGGCGATTGTTGATGCCAACCTGGTGATGAGTATGCCGAAATCTCTCTGTGCCTTTGGTGGACTCGATGCGGTAACGCATGCCCTTGAAGCCTATGTCTCGGTACTGGCTAACGAGTATTCCGATGGTCAGGCCCTGCAGGCACTGAAATTACTGCAAACACACCTGCCAGATAGCTACCGCGATGGGGCTAAAAACCCTGTAGCTCGTGAGCGCGTACATAATGCTGCAACTATCGCTGGTATTGCGTTCGCAAATGCTTTCCTCGGTGTATGTCACTCTATGGCACACAAATTAGGGTCTGAGTTCCATATTCCTCACGGTCTGGCCAACGCATTGCTGATTTGTAATGTCATTCGCTACAATGCTAATGACAACCCAACCAAACAAGCCGCGTTCAGTCAGTATGACCGTCCTCAGGCTCGTCGCCGCTATGCTGAGGTTGCCGATCATCTTGGCCTTACTGCCACAGGCGACCGCACAGGGAAGAAAATTGAAAAATTGCTTAACTGGCTCGAAGGTCTTAAAGCGGAACTGGGCATTCCAAAATCAATCCGTGAGGCTGGTGTACAGGAAGCTGACTTCCTGGCGAAAATTGATAAGCTGTCTGATGATGCTTTCGATGATCAATGTACCGGTGCTAACCCACGTTATCCGCTGATTTCTGAACTGAAACAGATTATGCTGGACAGTTTCTATGGCCGTGAGTTCACCGAGTCGTTTGAGGAAACACCAAAAGCGGCGACTGTCGAAGTCAGTGAAAGCAAAAAGGCCGAAAAGAGAGTTAAAAAATAATATGTGTTAAGTTGACACTTACAGCCCGCCACGTTGTGGTGGGCTTTTTTGACAGCAATACCACATTTACTCCACAACGCCGTTATCGAAACCACAAACAAAGTAATTTTTTACCGCACCACTTCTTTGGTCTGGATGGCCTGTTTGTAGTGCTTACGACACACCGAGATATAGCGCTCATTACCGCCGATAACTACTTGCTCCCCCTCACTAAAAGCTAGCCCATGCTCATCAAGACGCAATACCATACTGGCCTTGCGGCCACAATGACAGACTGTTTTCAGCTCAATCAGTTTATCTGCCCAGGCGAGTAAATATTGACTGCCACTGAAGAGTTCGCCCCTGAAATCACTGCGTAATCCATAGCATAACACCGGTATATCCAGCTCGTCGACCACGTCTGTCAACGCCTGAACTTGCTGGCGGGTAAGAAACTGACACTCATCAATCAGTATGCAATCGATAGTACTGGCTTGATGAGCCTGTGCTATCTCAGTGAACATCGGTGTATCAGCATTGAAGAGTTTTGCTGGAGAAGAGAGTCCGATCCGCGAACTGACTTTACCAACCCCGTAGCGATTATCAATTTCCGCAGTATAAACGACGGTTCTCATCCCGCGTTCCTGGTAGTTATACGAGGATTGAAGCAGTGCGGTTGATTTGCCTGCATTCATTGCGGAATAATAAAAATACAACTGAGCCATGTAAAAAGGGGTCCTGAGTAAAATCGGCGTTAGCTATATCATAACATAACATTGACCGCAGCCGCTCCTCACGGAGCAAACGCAAGCGTTTGAAAGCACCTGATAACGAGGAAAATATCCGATTTAAATTATTATCTCTCTTATAAACAGCACGAAAATAAGTTACATCTTTATGTTCATCTTCCCATCGGCAAAAAGAAAGATTTCAACTATCCATATTAACCGGAAAATGCGTGAAGCTGTTAATTATAGCTAAAACACAATCACATAAGATATGCTTAATTTTTTCTTTCGCACTCTCATACTTTATTTATTTTTACCTGAAATGCTGAAGCAAACTTAAGATATTTTTACTTGCTTACAAATTTAAGCATTGCAGAACCTAAACCGTGTCTTTATTATTAGCCTCACCCCATTGGTTTCGAGATTTTAGTAATGAATGATGTTTTAAAAGTTCTGAGTAATATACGTAGTCTGCGAGCACAAGCACGTGAATGCAGTCTGGAAACTTTAGAAGAAATACTGGAAAAATTGAGCGTCGTAGTTAATGAACGCCGTGAAGATGAAGCGCTCTATCAACAGGAGAACGCTGAGCGTGAGCGTAAACTTGAGCAATATCGTGCAATGTTAATTGCAGACGGCATTGACCCGAATGAGCTTCTTTCAGCCACTAGCGTAACGAAAGTAGCCAATAAAGCAAAACGCCCTGCTCGTCCTGCTAAATACAGATACACTGATGAAAATGGTGAATCACGTACATGGACAGGTCAAGGGAGAACACCAGCGATGATTAAATCCGCCATGGAAAATGAGGGTAAAACTCTCGACGATTTCCTGCTCTAATCAAGTCAGGATAACGGGTGATTCACCCTAAAATAAAAAGGAAGACCGTGGTCTTCCTTTTTATTTTGAGCTGTAAATTAAATCTGATAAAACTCACGATACCACTGTACAAACTTTTCCACACCCTGCTCAACATTGACCTGAGGAACAAAACCGGTAGCGTCAAATAGTGGCCGGGAGTCTGCGTAAGTGTCAAGTACATCACCCGGCTGCATTGGCAGCATATTTTTAACTGCTTTACACTTCAGCGCCAATTCCAACGCTTCGATATAACTCAGTAACGCCACAGGCTTACCATTGCCGATATTATAGACACGGTATGGGGCTGAACTGCCGGCAGGGTCGCCCCCTTCAACACGCCAGTTCGCATCAGGCTGTGGGATATCTCCCTGTAAGCACATAATAGCTTCGACTACATCATCAATATAAGTGAAATCGCGATGCATTTTACCGTGGTTATAGACATCAATACTCTTACCGGCCAGGATCGCTTTGGTGAATTTAAACAACGCCATATCTGGACGACCCCAGGGACCATAAACGGTAAAAAAACGTAGCCCGGTTGTAGGTAATCCATAGAGATGTGAGTATGTATGCGACATCAACTCATTGGCTTTTTTGGTCGCCGCATAGAGTGAAACAGGATGATCAACACTGTCAGATGTCGAGAATGGCATTTTTCTGTTAAGGCCGTAAACCGAACTGGAAGACGCATACAGCAGGTGTTGTATTTTGTGATGACGGCACCCCTCAAGAATATTAAGGTGCCCGATAAGATTCGCCTCAGCATAGGCATGAGGGTTATCCAACGAGTAACGGACCCCAGCCTGAGCAGCAAGATGGATCACTCGCTCAATATTTTCACTCGCGAACAGCGAGGCAATCGCCTCCCTGTCAGCCAGATCCAGCTTCAGAAAGCGGAATTCGTCATCAGCAGTAAGCTGGCTCAAACGTGCCAGTTTGAGGTTTACATCATAATAATCGTTCAGGTTGTCAATACCGACAACCTGGTGACCGGCATCAAGAAGGCGGCGGGTGACATGAAACCCGATAAATCCAGCTGCACCGGTAACCAGATACTTCATACAAACCTCGTTGATTATCCTTGTTGTATCGTTGCACCACGTCCGATGGCATAGTAAGTAAAGCCTTTACGCTGCAGCCGTTCTGGATCGTATATATTACGTCCATCGAAGATAACCGGCTGTTTCAATGCGGCTTTGATAGCATCGAAGTCAGGTGCCCGGAAATTTTGCCACTCAGTACAAATCACCAGTCCGTCAGCACCCTGCAGGGCCGCTTCTTTGGTTCCCATCAGTTTCAGATCATCACGGGCGCCGTAAATACGCTGAGTCTCATTCATGGCTTCAGGATCGAATGCCTGTACTGTCGCCCCGGCTTCCCAGAGCGTTTCCATCAACACCCTGCTGGAAGCTTCACGCATATCATCTGTGTTGGGTTTGAACGCAAGTCCCCATACTGCAAACGTTTTACCCTGCAAATCTGCACCGAAATGACGTTTAATGAACGCTGGTAATTTAGTTTTCTGCGCCTCATTAACCGCTTCAACGGCTTGCAATATTCGCGGGGGATAACCAAGTTTTTCTGCGGTGCGAATCAGTGCCTGTACATCTTTAGGAAAACAGGATCCACCGTAGCCACACCCTGGATAGATAAATGAATAACCAATTCGTGAATCAGAGCCGATTCCCTGGCGAACTTTCTCGATATCAGCACCAAGGCGTTCGGCCAGATTAGAGATCTCATTCATGAAGCTGATTTTTGTGGCCAGCATGCAATTCGCCGCATATTTGGTCAACTCAGCACTGCGAATATCCATCAAAATCATACGATCATGATTGCGGTTAAATGGCTCATAAAGCTCACGTAACAAATCAATCACTTGTTCATTATCGGTACCGACAACAATCCGCTCCGGACGCATACAGTCGCTAACTGCTGCCCCCTCTTTGAGGAATTCAGGGTTTGAAACCACGTCAAATGTCAGTGACACACTACGTTGCGAAAGCGTCTTCAGCATCACTTCGCGAACCTGGTCTGCGGTGCCAACCGGAACGGTGGATTTATCAATCACCACTTTATGTTCTGTCATATGGGATGCGATAGTGCGCGCAACAGCAGTAACGTACTGTAAATCTGCAGAGCCATCCTCATCAGGCGGCGTACCAACCGCAATAAATTGCATGATGCCATGCCTGACGCCTTCCTCTGCCTCGGTTGAGAATTTTAAACGGCCTGCCTCGTAATTCTGTTTGACTAAAGGAGCTAATCCCGGTTCAAAAATTGGAATTAACCCTTGCTTAAGGTTTTCAACCTTTTGCGCATCGATATCAATGCACAACACGTCATGTCCGACTTCCGCCAGTACAGCTGCCTGCACCAACCCTACATAGCCAATACCAAATACAGTCACTTTCATTGCTTTATTCCATCAGCCAGATTATTTCTCATTGCCTACTGCTGTCTCCAGCCACGTAGTGAAATCTTCACCCAGAGATTCATGCCGCATGCCATATTCAACAAAAGCCTGCATGTAGCCCAATTTATTACCACAATCGTGGCTGACACCTTTGAGGTGGTAGGCTTCGACGCTCTCTTTTTCCATCAGCATCGCAATAGAATCCGTCAGCTGAATTTCATCACCTGCGCCTGGAGGAGTTTTTGCCAGTAATGGCCATATTGCCGCAGAGAGTACATAACGTCCGACTACCGCTAAGTTGGATGGCGCTACTGCAGCAGCAGGTTTTTCTACCACCCCCACCATCACAGCACTTTCACCTGGAGCAAGTGAGGCCCCCTGACAATCGACCACACCATAGGCGGTAACATCTTCCACTGGCTCAACCATAATTTGACTGTGTCCGGTGTGCTCAAAACGCTGAATCATTTCAGCCAGATTGTCTTTGCGCAGGTCAGACTCATATTCATCAATGATCACATCAGGCAGAATTACCGCCACTGGCTCGTCACCCACTACCGGATGAGCACACATCACCGCATGTCCCAGTCCTTTAGCTAATCCTTGTCTGACCTGGATAATAGTGACATGAGGAGGACAGATGGATTGTATCTCTTCGAGAAGCTGGCGTTTAACGCGTTTTTCCAGCATCGCTTCAAGTTCAAAGCTGGTATCGAAGTGGTTCTCGATAGAGTTTTTAGATGAATGTGTCACCAGCACAATTTCATTGATTCCGGCAGCAATACATTCATTGACGACATATTGAATCAGGGGCTTATCAACCAGTGGCAACATCTCTTTGGGAATGGCTTTCGTCGCCGGCAACATTCTTGTTCCCAGGCCAGCTACCGGGATAACCGCTTTCTTGACTTTTAAATTACTGGAAGACATCAAAACACCTCTCATTAGGCACTACAGGTTGTTAACCTGAACAGTCAACGGTAAACGCGCCGATTATATCAGGTTGTCACTGCCAGATTCTGCAATGCAGTGTGATCATCAGAAAAATAAGATTTATCCCCTGATTGTAAAGCTTATCTTCCGTCATGTCTGCTATGGCTCTAAAAAACCTCTGAAGCCGGTGCGGTGGTATCAGACAGCATCAATTTCAGTGTCCCGCCCTGCCCGCGCACTTTGCATTCCCACTGTGCTGCATGCTGATTAAGCCGGGTGAGGTGAAAATCCCCTGTCTTACCAAGCGGTATGCCAGCGGAAAGATTGCTCTGATGCCCCCTGGCGTTTAATGTGGCAGAGAGTCCGGCAGAAACTAAAATTAACTCATGAGTATGCTGATGGTAATAGCCGGCAAGTAGCGGAAACTCTCCCTGCAGGTCTGCCTGATGGAACAGCAGATTAATCTGTCTGACTAAGCCGTTTAACTCAGGTATACGTGTCACCTGACCTGAGAGCTGCTCCTGAAAGAGACCATTAAACAGGGTTCTCATCAGCAAGGCAGCCAGAATACCGTTATCCCCGGCACAGCTGACATCCAGACAATGAAATGCCAGCTCATGCTCCGATAATGGCGCAATATCCAAAACCAAACCTACCCGGTGCCCGGTGGTCAACTGACGGTAATTGACCCGACAATGAGAAAACGTTTGTTGCACCGGAGGTTGTAACTGGTTGAGTAGTTGTGTCGCAGCCAGAGGATTCGCTACCAGCACATCCCAGTCGCGGAAAAGTTGTTCATCAACATCAACCTTTGAGGTAAACATCGACGGATACAAGGCGGCGTAAATCGCCTCACGCAGATGTGGCCAGTCTTCAATCGGTTTGAGTAATACATCCTGGACACCCAGTCGCAGTGCACTGGCAATATCAGCCATCTTATCAGTGGCTGAAATAACCAGTACCGGTGTATCACTGCCGTTACTGCGTAATTTACGCAGAAAAGCCAGTCCACCCATGGCGGGCATTTCCAAATCACACAAAATAAGATCGATATCATTCTGCGCCAGCGTAACTAACCCTTGAATCCCGTCTCCTGCCAGGAACACTTTGGCACCTAACGCACACAGAAAATTTTCAAGATGGGAGCGGAAAACCATTTCGTCTTCAACAATCAAAATTTGTTTTTTTGCTAATGGCTTATCCATTTTCTCCCCTCAGTTCATCGCTCCTTCTAATAGTGGCTCATAATCGCTTTTTTTTCCTGTTTGATTGCGACAGGCGGATAAAATAGCCATTTTTTTCTGAATACAGACGTATGCAGGTGTAAACCTGCGCCTGCCACATGACAGCATACCTTCGTTTTCGTTATGATGGCGCCATCGTCATTATCCTTCAGGAGTCAGAGTGTGTCACTTCCTTGTCCTTGCTGCAGTGGAAAGGCCTATCAGTCTTGTTGCGCGCCCTATCTTGACCAGCAGGCCTTAGCACCTACACCTGAAAAACTGATGCGCTCACGTTACACCGCATACGTCAGGCATAATGTTGAGTACCTGGTGAACACCTGGCACCCTGATTGCCAGCCAGAGCATTTGATTCCATCTTTACAACACAGTTTTTCGGGTACCGAATGGCTCGGTCTGCAGATTATTGAATAGAGTGAACAACAGAGTGATGAGGAATTTGTTACTTTTCTCGCCCGATACTGTGAAAATAATCAAACCAGAACGATCTATGAGCGCTCGCGCTTTCTTCGCAGAGGAGATCGCTGGTACTATATCGACGGCCAGTTCCCGGAAACAGGGCGTAACAGTCGCTGTCCTTGTCAGTCCGGAAAAAAGTTTAAACAATGCTGCGGTAAATAGTTGTTATCCCTAATCTATTTTGTTCCAACAGGATTATCACCCGAATGCACGCGCCAACATTACAACGAAAAGTGTTACGAACCATCTGCCCGGATGCTAAAGGACTGATCGCGAAAATCACTAATATTTGTTACAAGCATGAACTGAATATTGTTCAAAACAACGAATATGTTGATCATCGCACTGGCCGTTTTTTTATGCGCACCGAACTGGAAGGTATCTTCAATGATACTACGCTGCTTTTCGACCTCGACAGCGCTTTGCCTGTCGGCTCGGAACGTGAACTCACCCCCGCAGGACGTCGGCGCATCGTTATTCTGGTCACTAAGGAAGCACACTGCCTCGGTGATCTGTTGATGAAAAGCACCTATGGTGGTTTGGATGTGGAGATCGCTGCGGTTATTGGTAATCATAATACCCTGCAAAGTCTGGTGGAGCGTTTCGACATCCCTTTCTCACTGGTGAGCCATGAAGGGCTGACGCGTGAAGAACATGATCAGCGTATGGCGGACGAAATTGAACGCTTTCAACCCGATTATGTTGTCCTGGCTAAATATATGCGCATCCTCACCCCCGGTTTTGTGCAGCGTTTCCCCAATCAAATCATCAACATTCACCATTCATTTTTGCCGGCGTTTATCGGTGCCCGCCCCTATCATCAGGCTTATGAACGCGGTGTGAAAATCATTGGTGCCACTGCGCATTACGTCAATGATAATCTTGATGAAGGTCCGATCATCATGCAGGACGTGATTCATGTCGATCACACTTATACGGCAGAAGATATGATGCGTGCTGGCCGGGATGTAGAAAAAAATGCTCTGAGCAGAGCGCTGTATCAGGTACTGGCACAGCGTGTTTTTGTTTACGGTAACCGGACAATCATTTTATAGTTTTCGGGGGCTGATATCAGCCCCTCTGCGGCAACATACCTTATGCCAGCCGAAACTGAGGCGGATGACATCAACATTGCCGCCTGTTACCATCGGCTGCTACTCACTTTTTATGGTGATTCGATGAAATTTGTCTCTTTTAATATCAATGGCCTTCGAGCACGACCACACCAACTGGATGCGATCATCGAACAACATCAGCCCGATGTGATTGGTTTGCAGGAAACTAAAGTTCATGATGATCAGTTTCCCTATGCCGAAATAGAGAGTAAGGGTTACCACGTTTACTACCATGGTCAGAAGGGTCACTACGGAGTGGCATTGCTCACGCGCGAATTACCAGCAGCGGTGCGCAAAGGCTTTCCTGAAGATGAGGCCGATGCTCAACGCCGAATCATTATGGCTGACATTTCTACCTCAACGGGCATTGTCACGGTGATTAATGGCTATTTTCCTCAGGGTGAAAGTCGTACCCAAGAAACCAAATTCCCGGCAAAAGAAAAATTTTACCTCGACCTACAGAATTATCTGCAACAGCACCATAGCCCTGATGATCAGCTACTGATCATGGGCGATATGAACATCAGCACTACCGACGCCGACATCGGTATTGGTGAGGCCAACCGGCTACGATGGCTTCGCAGTGGTAAATGTTCATTTTTGCCCGAAGAGCGCGAATGGATGGCGCGTTTACTTAAGTGGGGATTAGTCGACACATGGCGGACAGCCAACGCAACAACTGAGGATCGCTTCTCCTGGTTTGATTACCGCTCAAAGGGATTTGATGATAATCGCGGCTTACGTATTGACTTACTGCTGGCCAGCCAGCCCCTGGCTGAGCGTTGTTCTGCCACCGGGATTGATTATCAGATTCGAAGTATGGAGAAACCGTCAGACCATGCTCCGGTTTGGGCGGAATTCGACATTGTAAAAGGGTAAAACGGCCATGATGCCAGTGTCAGTAATCACCTGACACTGGTGGTAATCATGATTATCTGACTTCGCGCCAGATAAGATTATTCGTTCCCAGGCTCCGTTCATCGCGCTGACACTGTAGAAGATGCCCTGCCATAGTTACCATTGCCCCTTCCGTATAATTACGGTTCTCATAAGTGCAACAGCGCAGACAAGGGGCGCTATTCGTGTCATTACCTCGGCGCGAAAGCGTATCCTCAGGCAGCGCAACCACAATATCGTTACCTGATAATCGGCTTTCTGTCTGCAACAGTGGTGGCGCAGCAGAAATTGGTACATTCACAATGCCCCCAACACCCGCGAGGAACAGTAACAGGTATTTTTTCATTTGCTCACCTTCTGTTTACGTTTCTTTTTCGCTTGTGTCCCGGCACGGTCAGCTGCTTTTTCCACAGACAAGCCACGAAAAGTTGCCGCTGATGTTTGCTGCCGGGCCTGAGCAATCAGTGTGTTTAGTGTTGCGACCATTGGTGCCATGAAATCCTGATAACGACACTGCTTTTCACTGATTTTAGTCAGCGTTGACTCCCAATGTGCGGTCATATCAGGCCGTGCAGCCATATCAGGTAACGCATGGATTAATGCTCGTCCTGCCGGGGTTGCTGTAATAGTGCGCCCTTTCTTGATTAAGAAATCGCGTTTAAAGAGTAGCTCAATAATCCCTGCACGGGTAGCTTCGGTACCCAATCCATCGGTGGCTCGTAACACTTTTTTTAGGCTGCTGTCCTGAACAAAACGCGCTATGCCTGTCATTGCTGACAGTAAAGTCGCATCAGTGAATGCTCTGGGAGGTTGGGTCTGCTTCTCTACCACTTCTCCGTGCTCACACAATAGCACGTCACCTTTACTCAACACCGGCAACACATGACCTTCATCTTCAGCGTTGCGCTCTTTGCTGCCAAGTAATTCTCTCCAGCCAGCCTCCGCCAGAAAACGAGCTTTAGCAATAAATTTCCCGCCAGCGATTTCCAGTTCAATGTTGCACTTGCGATATTGAGCATCCGGACAAAACTGCATCAAATATTGAGTAGCAATCAGGGTATAAATCGCCCGCTCCTGTTCACTCAGGTTCGCCGCACTGCTTTTCGCGGTTGGAATAATCGCATGGTGAGCATCGACTTTTTTATCATCCCAGCAGCGGTTTTTTCTCTGTGTATCAGAGCAATCAGGTATAACACTGTCCGGGCAATGGGCTGCAATAGCATTCAGCACGGCATGGCGACCAGCAAAATGTTCATCCGGCAGATAGCGACTGTCCGATCGCGGATAAGTGATCAGTTTATGGGTTTCATACAATTTCTGGCAGATATCGAGCACTGACTGTGCACTCAGACCGAGACGTCTAGCCGCTTCGATTTGCAGCGCAGAGAGAGAAAAAGGTAAAGGGGCAATTTCACTTTCACGTTTATCGCTCCAGCTGGTCACCAACGCCGGCTGGCCGGTTATTCGCTCCACGACGTGCCCGGCAAGAGGACGATGTAATAAACGCCCCTCTTCATCCTGATAAGCTTCACAGGCATCACTGGGTTGCCATAAGGCGGTGAAACGTTCATCCTTCGGCGTCACAACATGGGCTTTTACTTCAAAAAAAGCTTTTGCAACGAAATTTTCTATCTCTTCATCGCGTCTTACCACCAGGCCTAACACTGGCGTCTGTACTCTGCCGACTGAAAGTACCCCATCATATCCGGCATTGCGTCCAAGAATAGTATACGCACGGGTCATATTGATCCCGTATAACCAGTCAGCACGCGCCCGGGCCAGAGCAGAGACACAGAGTGGAATAAATTCACGATTTTCGCGTAAGCGTGAGATGGCTTTTTCAACCGCCTGCGGATTAAGATCATTGATCAGGCAACGCTGAACCCCCTGCCGCTGAGCTGCAGGCAATTCGAGATAATCAAGTACCTCATCAACCAGTAACTGACCTTCTCTGTCAGGGTCTCCGGCATGTATCACCTCACTGGCAGAAGAGAGTAATGTCTTAATCACATTCAGCTGCTTTGCCACGGAGGGCCGCGGTTGTAACCGCCACTTTTCTGGCACAATAGGGAGATCAGAAAGCGTCCAGCGCGCATAGCGACTGTCATAGCTGTCTGGTTGCGCCTGCTCCAGTAAATGCCCGACACACCATGTGACCACCATCTTGTCACCACAAACGATATAGCCATTGTGGCGACGATGTGGCTTTGGCAACACATCGGCTATCGCACGAGCCAGACTCGGCTTTTCAGCAATAAATAAACGCATCGTCAGATCACATTATTCCATTAACAGATTTCAATCAATGCACGTCCCTGCCGCCTGGCGTGGAGCTCACCTATCTCAGTGAGTGACAGGTTCGCCGCTTTGGCCTGGATAAGAAACGACTCACTCTCAGCGCTCTCCACTGCGAATAATAAGCCACCGGAGGTCTGAGGATCGCACAACAATTGACGCTGAAAGTCATTCATATGACCGACCTGGTGCCCATAGCTGGAAAAATTCCTCGACGTGCCACCAGGCACGCACCCGGCATTAATATAGTTTTCCACGCCAGGTAAACGTGGCACCTGATCAAACCAGATGTCTGCCTGCAGGTTCGCCCCACGACACATCTCACCTAAATGACCTAGCAAACCGAAACCCGTGATATCAGTGAGTGCCTGCACTCCAGGATTTTCTGACAAGAGCGCACCTGCACTATTCAGCTGACACATGACCTCTGTTGCCACACCTTTATGCTTGTCATCGAGTACTCCGCGTTTTTCTGCCGTGGTCAATATACCTATACCCAATGGTTTTGAAAGAAATAAGCGGCTTCCGGCTTGCGCTGAACTGTTTTTTTTCAGTTGTCTGACCGGTACTATCCCGGTGACCGCCAGCCCAAAGATAGGCTCAGGTGCATCGATAGAGTGCCCCCCCGCCAGTGAGATTCCGGCAGAAACACACACGGCACGTCCGCCATCAATCACCCGGCTGGCAATATCGGGTGACAGAGTAGCCACAGGCCAGCCAAGGATGGCAATTGCCATTATCGGTTTTCCCCCCATCGCGTACACATCACTGATGGCATTGGTTGCCGCTATACGGCCAAAATCGAAAGGGTCGTCCACAATAGGCATAAAAAAGTCGGTGGTACTGATCACCGCAGTACCGTTGCCGAGATCATACACGGCGGCATCATCACGCGTCTCATTACCGACTAACAACTGCGGATCATGAAATTGAGGTGACTGGGTGTGAAGAATTTTTTCGAGAATTTCTGGTGATATTTTACAACCACAACCAGCACCATGGCTGTATTGTGTGAGTCGTACTGGATTATCCATAGTATTGAGTGCTCCCTTCCGCGCTTACTGTTCAGTAAAATTCATTGTCATGGCTGCGCATCGTCGGAAAGACCCGCAGCGCAGCGTCGCTGTTTTGATTCAGAAATGAGACACAAGCGGAGTCAGGTCTGTCGGTAATACCGCAGAAACTGTTTTGTGCTGTGGTGTGCCGAGGTAAAGAAGCCCGACCAGTTTATCCTGTGGGCGACAACCAAAAGCTGCACTGACGGTAGCATTTTCGGTCCATACGCCACTACGCCAGATCCCACTGAATCCCTGAGCTAAAGCCGCCATTTGCATCGCCATCACAGCACATCCCGCTGAAACTACCTGCTCCCACTGCGGGACTTTGGGATTTTCTTCACAATGCGCGACAACCGCTATCACCAGTGGTGCACGAAATGGTGCTTTTTCAGCTTTTTCAATGGCTTTCGCATCACCGCCACTCTCACGTGTCACCTGCTCCAGTAACTTGCTGAAACGCACTAATCCTTCGTCCTGGATGATGATAAAGCGCCACGGATGCATAGCACCATGGTCAGGGGCCCGCGCACCCGCCTGAAGAATATTTTCCAAAGCCTCGCCCTGAGGCGCCGGTGTTGTCAAACGTGAGGCAGAGCGACGTTGCAGTAACAATTCCAGAGCGGTCATTATGCATTCTCCTGAAAACAGTAGATCAATCATCAAATAGCCAGAGGTGTGAATTTATCACAGTTGATACTTTTATGCTGACATTCGCCCGTCAGCTCATTTAGGATAGACTGTAAAACTCACATTTATGTAACGTGCCTCGCACAGCGGAACGGACTGTTTATGTCAATTCTGTCACCGGACAATGCCCGTGAAATGTCCCTGACTGACACTCAGTCTGTTTTCATCAATACCGAAACGGAGACAACATGCGCTCTTTATGGCGACTCATTGCTGGTTTGTTTAAAGGATTCTGGCGACTGATTAATTTTATCAGGGAAGTTATTCTGAATTTGTTTTTAATCGTTTTGCTCCTCATCGTGGCCTCTGTGTATCTTGGGTACACTCTGAACAATGAAAGTAATGTCATTCCTAAAGGTGCATTGATTGTTGATATCAGCGGGTCTATTGTTGATAAACCGGCGCTGAATAGCAAAATCAGTAAAATTAGTCGTCTGTTACTGGGGACTGATGACATGAGAGAGAACTCTCTGTTTGATATTGTCGATATGCTACGACAGGCAAAAAATGACAATGCAATCACAGGTATCGTGCTGGATTTGCGACACTTTACCGGAGGTGACATCCCTTCGATGCAGTATGTGGGAAAAGTCCTGCGTGAATTTCGTGACAGTGGCAAACCAGTTTATGCAGTTGGTGACAGCTTCACACAAGCACAATATTACCTTGCCAGTTTTGCCAACAAAATTTATTTATCCCCATTAGGGGGCGTTGAACTTCGTGGTTTAGCAACCGAAGGTATATATTATAAGTCACTGATGGATAAACTAAAGGTGACCACCAATGTCTTCCGCGTCGGTACCTATAAATCCGCTGTTGAACCCTTTTTACGTGATGATATGTCCCCAGAGGCACGAGAAGCTGACTCACGCTGGATCAACCAGCTATGGGGCAATTACCTGAATACGGTCGCTGCAAATCGTCAGTTAACTCCCGGGCAAGCTTTCCCTGGCGCAACGGCCATCCTCGCTGCGCTACAAGCTAACGGCGGAGATACAGCTCGCCTTGCCAGGGAGGCAAAACTGGTTGATGTCGTTGCCAGCCGTTATGAGATAGAAAAGCAACTTGCTGATGTATTCGGTCATAATAACATTACAGGATCGTTTATCGGCACCAGCATCTATGACTATCCTTTGCACAGCGCTTCGGAAAAATCAGCTGCAGAAGCTAATATCGCGGTGATTATGGTAAACGGTGCCATTATGGATGGTGAGGAAAAACAAGGTAATGTCGGCGCTGATACTACCGCACAAGAAATTCGTCAGGCACGCTTGTCACCCAAAATTAAAGCAATCATTTTACGCGTCAACAGTCCCGGTGGCAGTGTGATTGCCTCGGAAATCATTCGGGAAGAGTTGATGGCGGCTAAAGAATCGGGGAAACCAGTAGTCGTTTCGATGGGCGGAATGGCAGCTTCAGGCGGATACTGGGTTTCAACGCCGGCAAACTATATCATTGCCAGCCCATCAACCCTGACAGGTTCTATCGGTATTTTTGGCGTGATCAATACCTTTGAGAATACGCTCGATGCAATAGGGGTACACAGTGATGGGGTGGATACCTCCCCGCTGGCAAGACTTTCAATGACCCGCGCACTGCCGACAGAAGTGCAGCAAATGATGCAACAGAGTGTTGAGAACGGCTATCAGCGTTTCCTTTCTCTTGTTGCCATCTCTCGCGGCAAAACGCCTTTACAAATTGACGCCATTGCGCAAGGCAGAGTCTGGACAGGCAGCGACGCAAAACAGAACGGTCTGGTTGATAGTCTCGGTGATTTCGACGATGCGGTCAGTAAAGCCACTGAATTAGCAGGATTAAAAACTGCACATTTAAGCTGGAGGCAGACAACGCCGGACTACTTCGACTTACTGGTTAACAGTATCAGCACTTCTGCTTACGCCGTATTACCAGGTGTATTAAAGAGTTATTTTCCTGCCCCTGCCGTCGAACTGATGAACACGGTCAGGCAGCACACCGCACTGGATGCAACCCTGAATGATCCCGGCAATCGCTATGTACTTTGCCTGGCTTGTGAGCAGGTCAAATAACCTCACTCGCCAATCACGGCTGTAGCACATTTTGTTGCTATCATCCTGGTACAGTAATCTCTGCCAGGATGATTTTTTTCAGCGTTGAACTTATACTCTTTTTTTACTTTTTTCGGTTCCCCCATGCAGAAAAAAAACATCTACGTTGCTTATACTGGCGGTACGATAGGTATGCAACGCTCATCTCATGGTTATATTCCTGTTTCGGGATATCTGCAGCAACAACTGGCGAAGATGCCGGAGTTCCATCGTCCTGAGATGCCGCATTTCACCATTCATGAATACTCGCCGCTGATGGATTCATCAGACATGACACCACGAGACTGGCAGACCATTGCTGACGATATACAACAACATTATGATAAATATGATGGTTTTGTGATTCTGCACGGTACTGACACCATGGCGTTCACCGCCTCAGCCCTGTCATTTATGCTGGAAAATTTGGCTAAACCGGTGATTGTGACAGGGTCACAAATACCGCTGGAAACCCTGCGCTCTGATGGACAACAGAATCTGCTTAATGCATTATTCATTGCTGCAAACTATCCGGTCAATGAAGTTACTCTATTTTTCAATAACTTATTGTATCGTGGTAACCGAACAACCAAAGCACATGCTGACGGTTTCAACGCGTTTGCCTCACCGAATTTCCCCCCGCTGATCGAAGCCGGGATTCATATTCGGCGCATCCAGAATACACAGTTAGCAGTTGCAGACAACCCGCTGATCGTTCACCCTATTACACCACAACCCGTAGGAGTGGTGACGCTTTATCCAGGGATCTCCGCTAACGTAGTGAGTAACTTTTTGCGACAACCGGTTAAGGCACTTATTTTGCGCACCTATGGCGTCGGAAATGCGCCGCAGGATCCTGCTTTCCTCCATGAGCTGGCTGACGCCTCAGCAAGAGGTATCGTTGTGGTTAATCTGACACAATGTATCTCAGGTAAAGTGAACATGGGCGGGTATGCCACAGGTAATGCTCTTGCACTATCAGGAGTTATCAGTGGTTATGATCTGACAGTTGAAGCCACTTTGACTAAACTTCATCTTTTACTCAGCAAAACACAGCAACCGCAGACAATAAGAGAAATGATGCAACAAAATTTGCGTGGTGAATTGACCCCTGATGATTAAAAGGAATATCCAGAAATGAAACCAGCCTTGCTGCTGATCGATTTACAAAATGATTTTTGTCCGGGGGGCGCGCTGGCAGTTAACGAAGGCGATCTGGTGATAGCCGTCGCTAATCGTTATGCTCATGATTTTCACCAGCATGGATACCCAATCATCGCGACACTCGACTGGCATCCTGCTGATCATGGTAGTTTTGCCTCGAATGCAGGCCAACCTGTCGGTAGTCTGGGTACACTGCATGGTCTTCCTCAGGTCTGGTGGCCTGATCATTGTGTGCAGAAAACCTCAGGGGCTGAATTGCACCCGGGATTCGATGAGCATCTGTTGACCACCTGCATTTATAAAGGCACAGTTCCGCTGGTTGATAGTTACAGTGCGTTTTTTGACAACGGACGCCGTCAAAGTACGCGTCTTGATCACTGGCTGAAAGAGCGGGAGATTGATGAGCTGACCGTGATGGGGCTGGCGACGGATTATTGTGTTAAATACAGTGTCCTCGATGCCCTGTCGCTCGGTTATCGCGTCAGCGTCATTATTGCCGGTTGCCGCGGTGTCAATTTATTACCCGAAGACAGTAATAACGCCCTTGAAGAGATGAGACAAGCTGGTGCTATCATCGTCTGAGTGACACTCTCCGGGGCGATTACTTCGTCCCGGATATCTCACTTGTTGTAGTACTCAATTGTTGTTGCAGTTCTGCACGGGTTTTGAGCACCAGTTCACCACCAACAGCGATGCTGACATGCTGGGGTTCCGTGTTATAACGAGATTGCCATAACATCACCAATTGCAGACAGTTCTCTTTTTGTTCGCTGTTTAGCGCAACACCATTTGGCCACTTTCCTGTTTCCACCGCCTGACGCAGTTGCTTATACTGTGTCGGGCCGAGCTGGGCAAGCAGACGATTAAGATCCATATCACCCCCTGGTAAAAGTTATTGCTGCATCAGTTTAATAATGTCCTGCTCGGTCAGCATCACTGTTTTTTCGCGGAAACTGTAATAAGCTGGTTTGCTATCAACATAGATCTGAGTCGCGAGGGTTGCATCTTTACTTTCATCGAACAGTGCCGCATAGACAAAATACTTTGACGGTGAATGGAGATGGTAAAAAAGATGGGTACCACACTGTTTGCAAAACGCCCGCTCTCCCCACGCTGATGATGCAAAACGCACCACTGCATTTTCCCCGTCAACCCTGATATCGTCGTCACAATCGATAGTGAATCCAGGTCCACCATTCCAGCGCTGACACATGCCGCAATGACAAACATCAATGTTATCGGTCCGCTTGCTGGTGGTGATTTTGACTGAACCGCACAAACATTGTCCCTGATGCATACTAACCCTCCTTCATCGTTTTCATTCATCGTGGCACAGGCAACTCTCAGTTCTGCCAGTTCAGATCAACCTGAGACTCACCCTGCCGTGTTATTTCCTTCGCCGTCAGTAAAATTCAGGGCAGCAGAATTAACGCAATAACGTTCTCCTCCGGGAGCAGGGCCATCCGGAAAGACGTGGCCCAGGTGCGCGTCACACTGCCCACAACGTATCTCTATGCGATGCATACCATGAGAGTCATCTTCAAGGTAGCGAATTGCCTGTTCATCATAAGGCTGATAAAAACTTGGCCAGCCGCAGCCTGAGTCATATTTTGATTCCGACAAAAAAAGCGGCGCTTCGCAGACCAGACAATGATAGATACCCTCTGCTTTGTTGTGGAGCAGACGACCAGTAAAAGGGGGTTCAGTGCCTCGCTGTTGTGTCACATAACGCTGCATCTCGTTCAGTGCCGTTATACGTGCATTTGTATCTTCCACTGTGATCACCCTGTCGCTACGTCTCTGATATCGAGTAGTAAGTATAGTGGCACATCTGCCCCTGCGGGGTGAGCTTTTTTCGGATAAAAAAACAGCAATAAAAGCGAGAGAAAGATAAATGTGTGAGAATTGTCACCTTTTATTCCTCTTCCCGGGTGAGATGCGTTAAAATAGACGGTGATCACACACTGGAGCTGAAAGGGAAGCGCGTTTATTGTCGAAAATCACACCGTCTGGTTTGATTTGTCGCAACGATTGAAGCGATTCCGCTTGACGCCCGGAAAGGTTTTTGTAATTTTACAGACAACCTTTTATTCACTAAAAAATAGCTGGTGGAATATATGACTATCAAAGTAGGTATCAATGGTTTTGGCCGTATTGGTCGCATCGTTTTCCGTGCTGCTCAGCAACGTAGCGATATCGAGATCGTAGCAATTAACGATCTGCTCGACGCAGAGTACATGGCTTACATGCTGAAATATGACTCTACTCATGGCCGTTTCGATGGCACAGTTGAAGTCATAGATGGCCATCTGGTTGTTAACGGCAAAACCATCCGTGTTACCGCTGAAAGAGATCCAGCTAACCTGAAATGGTCAGATGTTGGTGTTAATGTTGTTGCTGAAGCAACAGGTCTGTTCCTGACTGACGAAACTGCTCGTAAGCACATTCAGGCTGGCGCGAAAAAAGTTGTTCTGACTGGTCCTTCTAAAGATGACACCCCTATGTTTGTAATGGGTGTAAACCACAAATCTTACGCAGGTCAGGAAATCGTTTCTAACGCTTCATGTACCACTAACTGCCTTGCACCTCTGGCAAAAGTGATCAACGACAAATTTGGTATCGTTGAAGCACTGATGACGACTGTTCATGCTACTACAGCAACACAGAAAACTGTTGATGGCCCTTCACACAAAGACTGGCGTGGTGGTCGTGGTGCTTCTCAGAACATCATCCCATCATCAACTGGTGCGGCTAAAGCGGTAGGTAAAGTCATTCCTGAACTGAATGGCAAACTGACTGGTATGGCTTTCCGTGTTCCTACTCCTAACGTTTCTGTAGTAGACCTGACAGCTCGCCTGGCAAAACCAGCTTCTTATAAAGAAATCTGTGATGCAATCAAAGAAGCATCTCAGGGCGAACTGAAAGGCGTTCTGGGCTACACTGAAGATGAAGTCGTTTCTACTGATTTCAACGGTGAAGCACTGACTTCTGTATTCGATGCCAAAGCAGGTATTGCTCTGAGTGATACTTTTGTGAAACTGGTTTCATGGTATGACAACGAAACTGGTTACTCTAACAAAGTACTGGATCTGATCACCCACATCGCAAAATAAGCGCATAGACAGGTGATTAATTGCAGGGCGACACGAAGGTCGCCCTTTTTTTCGACCACAGAAAAGGATCCTCCATGAGCGAAACACTCTATACGCTGCCAGTTATTAAGCAGATCTCCCCTTACCTCTCATTACGTAAGATCGGTTCTCTTGATCTTATTGTGATTGTTCATCCTGAAGTAAGAGCAGCAATAACCGTTCAGGGCGCGCATCTAATCGCCTGGCAAGCGAGTGGTGAAAAACCGTTGCTTTGGTTGAGTGAAAAATCACCTTTCACAGCAGGAAAAGCCATTCGCGGAGGCGTTCCTGTCTGCTGGCCATGGTTTGGACCGGCAGGTGAGCCTGCTCATGGTTTTGCCCGCATTCTTCCCTGGTCATTGACTGCGCATGATGAAAATGAACGTAACGTGTTGCTGACAATGACGCTTAATAGTTCTGAGCAAAGCAAAAAATTGTGGCCACATGATTTTACGCTGTTGCTACGTTTTCGCCTTGGCGAGCGCTGTGAAATTGAAATGGAAGCCCACGGTGACTTTGATGCCACAGCCGCTTTTCACAGTTACTTTGCTGTTAATGACATTCAGCAAGTCAGCGTTTCAGGGTTGGGGAATACTTTTATCGATAAAGTAAATCAGAGCACTGAAGGAGATCTTTCGGGCGGGAAGCAAACCTATCCTGATCGTGTTGACAGAATTCATACTCAACCGGAAGATTGCTCTATTATTCACGATAATTCCACAGGCAGTACACTGGAAATTCACCACCACCACCACAGTGATGTCGTGACGTGGAATCCCGGCCCTGCGCTCTCCAGTAGCATGGCAGATATGCCAGGCGAAGGGTATCGTCATATGGTGTGTGTTGAAACCGCACGTATTACGACCCCCATGCAAAGTCGTCCGGAATCACCGGCGCGGCTGGCGGTTACTTTTCAACGCGTTAAGCGTTAATAAGTATGGCGGCATCAGCCGCCATTCTCAAAAGGTATAGCTGATACCACCCCACAGCCCCAGCTGCGAGCTGCTATTTACCATCGGGCTATTCTTTTGTTCATCACTCAGTCGGCTATAGCGGCCAGAAAGCGATGCCCTCCATTCAGGCGTCATAGCGTATATCGCACTGACTTCAGCATAAGGTTGCCAGCTATCATCAGGTTGATAGCTGGCCAGACCACTGCGTTTCGATTCAGCTTTAGAAATACCGTAATAGTAGTGATTTTGATTCTGACTACTCCATAACACCCCAATCCCCGGAGATAGCGTCAGTGCTCCCAACCTGAATGGATGAAGATAAGCTACATCGGCGACAAAGCCGTTGCTGTTATCAAGGAGATCTCCGGCAAACAGTGTTCTGATAACCCCCCAGTCGGCAGTATGACGCCAGGCCATACCTGCCATTACCGTCATATGGCGCTCATTCAGCTGTTTAAGTTGGTGGCTATCGGTATCACGGGTAGCGAAATGTTGTGGCGATCCCAGTAACGTCAACGATAAGCGATCTTGCTCATCTTTCCACAAATAGTAACCCGCCTGTGCCGTATGCAGATACAAGCGGTCGCCATCGTAATTGATGATCGGCACCGGATAGTAACGCGCCTTACCTTGTTTATACGGGTTTTTGTCGTAGACCATCGATGCACCAAGAGTGAGAGGGTTCGCATGGGCAGTAGAGATCAGTAGCGCTAAACATGATAAAGCAGTAATTGAAATCGTTTTCACAGGGTTCATCGTGAATTCCATTGAATATAATTATCCTGACAGCAGAATGTTGGGGGCTTAACTTATCACCAGCAAGTCAACGAAAAGGCCAAAAACGACTACTGGAGGTAGTAAGCTAACTATTCTGACACCACACTTAAGATTTTATTTGTGCAAAAAAGCGGTAACTCGTTGTTAAAATGTAATTATTTGTATTGGAGCAGAAATTATCAAACACTATTTTGTCATTTAAAGGAAATATAATTCATAAAACAAGCTAAAATAGCACTACTCCTGTATCGCATTAAAAACTATTTAATCGAAAAATGAATGCGACCAAAAAGTAATATCGCTCATTTTCCTCACAGGAAATACAGCATTAATCTGGCGTGATTAATAGCATCAGCGATGAAAATTCGAGCTATTCCGCTCCGTACTTTAAAAATCTCTGCAGAACCAGATAGTAACTATTTAGCGGCGAAGTATCTGATGTGTTCTGATATGAATATTGAGCAATCGATAGACCCCACATCCGCTGATAGTTTCCGATAAAAGGTAGACCATATCTGATAATATCCCTCGTAGTATATCAAAAAAACCACACCTGGACACTAAAGCACCAGAGTCAGTTTATTTTGACTTACACTGCAGCTTTACAGACACTGACCCTCTCAAACGAGACTTACCAGGAGACCCACATTGGAAGCCAGTACCATTTACAGTTTATTTATCATCGGTTCCATCCTGGTCGCGACAAGTATCTTGCTCAGTGCTTTTTCCTCCCGGCTGGGCATTCCCATTCTGGCTATCTTCCTGGTGCTGGGGATGCTGGCGGGTGTAGATGGGCCTGCCGGTATTGCATTCGATAACTACCCTGCCGCCTATCTTATCAGCAACCTCGCACTGGCAGTGATCCTGCTCGATGGAGGCATGCGAACCCAATTCAGCTCTTTTAAAGTCGCGCTGGGGCCAGCACTATCACTGGCAACGGTGGGCGTTGTTATCACCGCAGGATTGACGGGGCTGGCTGCAGCTTGGTTATTTCATCTCAGTCTGCCTGAAGGTTTTTTAATTGGTGCCATCATAGGATCCACTGATGCCGCGGCTGTATTTTCGTTATTAGGTGGTAAAGGATTAAATGAGCGCGTCAGCGCCACTCTGGAGATTGAGTCTGGCAGTAACGACCCCATGGCTGTCTTTCTTACCATCACGCTGATCTCAATGCTGCAGCAGGGAGACAGCACTTTGGGATGGTCTTTTATTGTTCATTTGGTTCAGCAATTTGGTCTTGGCATTCTATTAGGTCTGGGTGGCGGCTGGACTTTACTGCAAGTAATCAACCGCATTTCACTCGCAAATGGACTTTTCCCGTTACTGGCATTAAGTGGTGGGATTTTAATTTTCGCCCTGACCACGGTGCTTGAAGGCAGTGGTATTCTGGCAGTCTATTTATGCGGTTTCGTGCTTGGCAATCGTCCGATAACAAATCGTCATGGCATTCTGCAAACTTTCGATGGCATGGCATGGCTCAGCCAGATTGGTATGTTCCTTGTTCTCGGACTGCTGGTCACCCCTTCTGATCTGTGGAAAATAGCCCTGCCAGCATTACTGCTATCTTTATGGCTGATACTTATCGCCCGCCCATTCTCTGTTTTCGTCGGCCTGCTGCCTTTCCGTGGTTTCAGTACCCGTGAACGCTATTTTATTAGTTGGGTTGGACTGCGCGGTGCCGTGCCGATAATTCTGGCAGTTTTCCCTATGATGGCCGGGCTTGATAATGCATCACTGTTTTTCAATATTGCTTTTTTTGTCGTGCTGGTATCACTAATTCTCCAGGGAACCTCTCTGGGGGTAGCCGCACGCAAGGCGCGTGTAATTGTGCCGCCCATTCCTTCACCGATTGCCCGTATCGGTCTGGACTTACATCCTGATAATCCGTGGGAACAATTTATCTATCGTTTAGGCGCCGATAAATGGTGTATCGGCAGTACGGTACGGGACCTTCGCATGCCTCGTGATACACATATTGCCGCCCTTTTTCGCGATAATGTCTTGTTAAAAGCCACCAGTCTGACCCGGTTACGTGAAGGTGACATTCTGTGTATCATCGGTCGCGAATGCGATTTACCCGAGCTTGGTAAACTGTTTAGCGAGTCACCGAATCTCGATCTCGACCCGCGTTTTTTTGGCGATTTTATTCTGCAGGCGAATACCAGACTTGCCGATATTGCCGATATCTATGGGATTGAACTGGATAACGAGTTCGATGGTCAACAATTACTCAGTGATTTACTCGCCGGAATCATCGTAGGTGCCCCAGTGATTGGTGACCAGGTTGAGTGGAAAGAGGTCATCTGGACCGTAGCTGAAAAAGATAGCCAGGGGATCAGTAAAGTCGGCATAAAAGTGCCATAGAAATTAAGTTCAATGCAGCATCTGTATCGGCAAACGTTGCCGATACAGATGTTTTACTTCCTCAATGATCACGCAGCTCTGAATGCATAAACCACACGCGACAAACCGAATAACAAAAAATAGCAGCCAACCATAAAGCTTAGTGTCAGTGCAGAAGAGAGTGGATTGAACAGAAGAATGACACCTACCGCCAGGCATAATAAATTGATTATAAAGAAAAACCAGTAACATGCCGTACTGACTGCTCTGGCAATATCCAGCGTGGCAAAACTCAATAGTGAACTCAGCGTAAACCAGATAGCGAAAACAAATGGCAGTACAGCAACCCCTATCACTGGATTAGCCAAAAAATAGTTTCCAACCACAATATCCAGAAAACCGATTACCGCAGGTATCCAGGATTTTATTCCGGTCAGTCTCTTCAGCTGGCGACTATGCACAATATCAAACAGTCCTTTGAGTATGGCAAACAGAGCAAAAACCAATACAATAGCCAGCAGATTACCCGCCGGATTCTGGAACGAAAGTAGTGCAACTATTATAAAAAGAACACCAGGAATTAACGAACTCCAGTCGACACCTTTTTTACGTATTTCCATATTTCCATCCTATTTCTAAAGCAACCAAACGATTTATAGTAGTTTACTGCTTCATGAATTTTCCTGAATTAAGACATACCCGGAGTTCGCCTGTCTGATCACAGGTTAATACACATATCTTGCAAGCAAAATATAAAGCACAAGCACGATAATTATCATGATGAAAAAAAACACGATAATTATCATACAGAATCATATTTATATGATCCCTTCATAAAAGGAGGGGCATTTAAAAAACAGAAAGGCATAATTTAAATTTTTAGTCTATTATCTAAATTTTATAAATTTGTTTTTTGATCGTTCCATTTCCCACAGTGAATACTATAGAACCGGACATGATTTTTTTATTAAAATGTGCGATTATATAATTAAGTCAAATCAATCGCACAATATGTTTTTTTTTCAGCGTAAAGTACGTGGGATTTTTAGCATTTACCAATGCGTAGTCGTTACACAGTAAACTCATAAGTATGAAATGTGATAATGCATTGCACTAATCACGCTGCCCTGAACTTTAACCCCTGCTTCACTTACATAACGGGCTGTAAAACGCTGTATGGCAAATGGGTTCTCTGCATCCAGGGCTAACTTCTGCGTCATGACCGGTTTTCCGGGAGAGAAGTTCAGTGGCATCTTTTCCTCTTGCGTTGTGATCTGAACAGCTATATTTACTGCACTCCCTGTACTCGCAAGATTACCGGCTTCAGTGATGTGATGAGCCATCAAAAGTGTCTCAACACTCTGCCCCCCTGCTTCTGGCGAGCTACAAGCGCCAAGGGTGATAGTAAATGCTGTCTCTCTCGCTATCGCACCCGAACGACCGATTTGAGATTCCGCTACTGCAGGCAGATAGACAATCGGATAGTCTCCCCCCCCACTAACAGAAACTATACAAGTTTGTCGTGCAACTTCACCATAAAAACTTAACCGGTGGGCACATACAGAAGTAATACTGTTTGATACCAAAAAAAAGAATAATAATTTCAACTTATACATTATTCAATTTCCTTATCGAAGTTATTATATTAAGAATAATATCCATTACAGATTATAAGTTTTTAAAAAATAAACTTAGTTAATTCCTTTATAATTAAACTAAATGTTGTTTTAACATTTTTAAAATGAAAACATCAATCTTTTTATTCGCGCAGACGATAAAATTTCATTTGATTCCATCACGTTTCTGCGAAAAATTAGCCAATCAGAAATGTTGGGGCTCTCCATTTTCATCATGCAATATTACAAGAAACCATTTTTTCTATATGAAATCATGAACCTGCCCTCAAACTTAGGTTAAAATATGGTTAAATGATTGCTTAAAATCAATTATTAAACAGATAAAACAGTAGGTTGTGATGTTTTTTATGTTAGCATGATGTAAATAAATTACTTTCCAATACTGTGCTAAACTGTTTGGAAGGTTAATAATAAATAACAACATGGTGGCCTATTACCCGTCACAACACATTAGACAGCATCACACACTCCCAGAATTTAATACGCCGGTCGAACAAGCTTCATGAGGCAATTTTATATCATCATGATTTAGTGATTAACGAATATCAAAGATCACCTCTATTTCTCAAATACTTATTCAAAACCAGTAGTTTTATTCTGTGCGAAACTTTTCTTTCTCAGTTTTTTCTGCACCCTGAAATCACCATCACTGATGTTAAACAGGTATTCAATAAATTTAATTTACTGAGTGACAACTCTTTCGATAGCTTTTTTACACTTTTGAAGTGGTCAGGCAGAATAAAACTTGAGCCAAGTGAAAATGATAAAAGAAAAAAAATAATTCGCATGACCGAAAAGTTATACACTGAGACAAACCAACTCACACTGACTCTGATTTCACCATTGAGTGATATATTCCTTTCCGGTAAAGAGATCCCTTACGATACAACTGATTTTTTCAAAACTTATAGTGACATTATCAGAGATGGAATATTTCTCTTCAATCTGATTGATGACTGCTCTATTTTTGTAAAAAAAGATGGCGGTCACATGATCATTCTTCTGTTGTACCGACTGGCAATGATGAGTGATGATTACATCATAGAGAACACACAACAGGAAATCGCTAAACTCTGCTCAGTTTCCCGCAGCCTGATCAGAAAAGTGTTTGAAGAAGGTGCTGCGAAAGGTCTTTTTTCTTATACTAATGATAAAAAAATCATTATTGAGGAAAAATTTTTAGAGTTAGCTAAAAACTATATGAGTTACTATTTTTCTTATGCCGCCTATGCCAACAAAATCACTTTAAAAAAGAGTCCAGTCTCTGGTGAGCTGACACTGTAACTCAGGAAACATAACAGTATTTACCTCATTTCTCCGCCATTCAGGCAAGTATCTTCGATGCTTGCCTGAATAAAAACGTAGCGTAAATTAGATCCAGTTTTTTTCTGCAATCTCCAGTGCAAAATAGTTAAGTATCATGTCAGCTCCGGCACGCTTTATCGCCCCTAAACTTTCAATTGCTACATCACGCTCATTGATTGCATTTGCAGCTGCGGCAAATTTTATCATGGCATACTCACCGCTGACCTGATAAGCGGCAAGCGGTAAAAGTGATCTCTCACGAATTTCTCTGATGATATCCAGATAAGCGCCAGCAGGTTTGACCATCAGCGCATCAGCGCCTTCCGCTTCATCGATCAACGACTCACGAATCGCTTCGCGTCGGTTCATCGGGTTCATCTGATAGGTTTTTCTGTCCCCTTTCAGGCTGGTGCCAGCTGCTTCACGGAAAGGGCCATAAAAAGAGGAAGCGAACTTGGTCGAATAGGACAGTATACCCGTTTCTATAAAACCAGCACTGTCAAGTGCAGCACGGATAGCGGCAACCTGCCCGTCCATCGACGCTGAAGGTGCAATGAAATCAGCACCAGCGCGAGCAGCAGCCACAGCTTGCCTGCCCAGATTTTTTATCGTGATATCATTATCTACCATACCCGAATCGTGCAACACACCGCAGTGTCCGTGTGTGGTATATTCACAAAAGCAGGTGTCTGACATCACTATCATTTCAGGTACTGTATCTTTACAAATACGCGACATTCTCGCCACCAGCCCCTCATCCTTCCAGGCATCACTCCCTTGTGCGTCAGTATGATGGGAAATACCGAATGTCATCACAGCACGAATCCCGGCACGAGCAATGCGCTCTATTTCAAAAGCTAATTTTTTTTCGGGAATACGAAAAACACCAGGCATTGCACTGATTGGCGTGTAATCCTCTGTCTCTTCTTCCACGAAAATTGGCAATACCATATCATTCAGTGTCAATGCACTTTCCTGTAAAAGTGTACGTACGGCGGGGGTTTTACGACCCCTTCTCAGTCGTTGTTCGGGACGATTCTGTGACAAAATAACCTCTGCAATTAAGTAAATTTGCAAATCAGGCAGGCCAACACCCGCCGCATTACAGCGAGTCAACACTACACCCCCTGTGCTGACGTAGCAATGCTGTATAGAGCACTGTGTTTTCATGAGGCACAAAAAGTAAAACCATCTTTACAGAGACATTTTTTATCATTTCTCTGAGAAACGACCATACTTATTAAACTGAAACACTGAAAGGTTGCAAAGATGAGTTTTTACTGCTGGACCGCTATCATCGGATTGGTATTACTGCTTATGTCATTGGCATCAGGATGGATAAATCGCGGTCCTGTTACAGTTTTTACCCTCTACCTGGTAATCGGCATCATTTGCGGCCCCTGGATTCTGGATCTGTTGCAAATCGATATTGCTGTTCAGGCTGGATTAACCGCGGATATCACCAGTATTGCCATGGCAGCATCCCTGTTTATCACCGGTTTGAAACTGCGTATCCCATTCCGTGCGTCCGGCTGGCGGGTGGGTCTTCGTCTGGCCTTTCCTGCTATGTTGCTGACTGTCGCGGCAACCACTCTTGCCGCGCATTACCTCACTGCACTAAGCTGGCCATTAGCACTTGCCTTCGCCGCAATTGTTGCACCAACAGATCCGGTGCTGGCCAGTTTAATCTCGGTGAATGATGCCAGTGACAGTGATCAATTGCGGGTTTCATTATCCAGTGAAGCGGGTATGAATGATGGCAGTGCACTTCCTCTACTATTATTGGCAGTAATGTTCTACTTCTCTCCTGAAGGGCCTTCCGCGATGTCACTGCTGCACTGGTTTTCTGTCGATGTGTTATGGGCACTTCTGGGAGGCACCACAGTGGGTTATCTCATTGGCCGTTTTATCGGGCAATATGCCACTCACTTACGGCTGACACAGCAAGATGCAGCCCCGAATGACCTGCTGGCGCTCTCTCTCATTGCCCTGAGCTTTGCCTGTGCACAAGCGATCGAGGCGTCCGGATTTCTTGCGGCTTTTGCTGCCGGTGTTGGCTTACGGCGTGCCGAAATCAGGGTAATTCGCTTACAACCGGCCAGCGATTTTTCAGACACTGATAACCGACCACCGGCTGAAGTACTGGTTAACCCCCATATACGCCATGAAGATACTGCCCCCAATGCTGCACGCAGTATCGGGCTGGTCGTCGGTGACGCGTTGTCGTTTGGCGACACCATTGAACGACTGTTTGCTGCCGCAATTATCATTACATTAGGCATCACACTGGCAGCTCACTGGAACAGCACAGGATTACTGCTGGCTCTGTTATTGTTTGTCGTTATCCGTCCCCTGGCCGTATGGATAGCGACCGCAGGCTGTCAGCTGGCAACGTCACAGCGTCTGCTGCTCGGATGGCTGGGGATACGTGGAATAGGTAGCATTAATTACATCGCTTTCGCCTATATGCTTGGACTCACTGGCAGTGAAATGACTAAAATGAGTGATATGGCTTTTACTCTGATTGTCGCCAGTGTGGTAGTACACGGTATTACTGTGACACCATTGCTTAACTGGCGCTACCGGGTGCAGCAAATACACGGCTGAGGGTTTCCGGCCTGCGCATTCGATAGATTACATATTGTCATTACTATAACGAGATCCGATCTCAAAGGACGTCATTGTGAAGCTACACGATTTTCTTCTGGTTGTTTTCGTGGTCTGTTTGTGGGCATTCAATAATATTGCCATCAAATGGGGCTTGCAGGATCTTCCCCCACTGCTTATGACGATGATGCGCTTTATCGTCGTGTCGGTCATCCTCATTCCGTTTACCCGCGTAACGCGTCATCAGTTATGTTATTTAGTGCCTCTGGCGTTCACATTCGGTTTTATGCACTTTTCACTGTTGTTCGTCGGGTTGAAATACACTGATGCTGGTACAGGCGCGATTATTGTTCAGTTAGGTACACCGATAGCTATGTTACTGACAAGTGTGGTACTTAAAGAACGCCTGACAATGATTCAGATTGTCGGAATCGTAGTCTCTCTGACCGGTGTCGTGGTGCTATCTGGCAGTCCTGGTATTCCAAACTGGTGGGTTTTATGTCTGTTGCTTTGCAGTGCCACAGGCTGGGCCATCAGTAATATGATTGTTAAAAAGTCCCCCTCGATTACTCCATTGACGCTCACTGGCTGGCTCTCTTTTCTGGCAATTCCGATTGTTGGTCTCGCCTCTTACCTGACAGAATCTGCTCAAATGACCTATCTGGTCAATGCATCATGGCGTGGCTGGTTTGCGATTCTGTACAGTGCAGTTTTTTCCTCTGTTATCGCCTACTCGCTATGGTACGGGTTACTAAGACGCTATAACGTCAATCTGGTTTTACCCTACTCATTACTGACACCGGTGGTCGCCATAATCATGGGTGTGACTATCCTGGGTGATGACCTTAATGCATTTAAAGTGGCCGGGGCAGTTCTGGTTATCAGTGGCACAGCGATTGCTGTTATCAACTTCCGCAGTTTGCGTATGCACGCCCGGCGTGCGCGCATAGCACGCTAAGGGGAGGTAATCCCCTTCATTGCGCTACTCTGCATCCTGTAATTCATCATACAGAGCCTGAATTGCTTCACGACTGAGGATCGCGAGGGTACGGTAGAACAGAGTGGTAGCGTGTGCTTCCATCTTGCCAAGAAAGGGGCCGCACCAGGGGAGTAAATAGGTGGTGAAAAGTATTTCCAGTGCCTCACTTTCATCATCCTGTCGCTGATCCTCAAGCCAGGAGGCAGCCAGCAGGATAGCCCCAATATGATCCACCGGAAGCTCACCAACTGGCATTCCTCGTTCTGTGAGAAATGTACGCAACCCGTCTTCACTGAATTGTGTCTGCCGGTGCGAAGCGAAAGGTGGCACGCTACACTCCGCGCCAATGAACAGTTGCTGATAATCGTTTTGCAAATCCTCTGACTGAGAGGACTGCTGGAGTTTATCCAGTAGATCATCCTGCTCCAGTGGCCACTGGCTGGCCAGTTTCTTTTCACGCAACAAGGTCATTAGCGGCGTGAGTAATGGATCCTGAGGCGACCGATTAAACAGTGAGCCCAGAATGCGGCAGATTAGTGAAAATTCATTCATACGATGACCTCAGGAAGACGACGGCAGATTAATCATAAAGTACAGGTCAACGCTTTGAGCAGGTTACAGAACTGAAAGCATCTACCGTACGGAAAAAGCAGCAGAGTACACTCTATACGCAGAGAATACGAGCCTCCCTTACGGGGGAATTATCAGGTATATGACGCCATTCGCTCAGGAGTTAACCGTCTGTGCATAATGCCTGAAAATTATCTTGACCCATCTCAAGAGACTCCCTATAGTAGCGCCCCGTTACCCGTCACAGGTAATGAGTTTCCCGATGGTGAGGTGTCCGAGTGGCTGAAGGAGCACGCCTGGAAAGTGTGTATACGGCAACGTATCGGGGGTTCGAATCCCCCCCTCACCGCCATCATTCAGGCTCTGGTTTTTATAAACCCGGGCCTTTTGTTTTTACTCTTCTTTATCAAACCATTGTTTTTTTTATTATCTGATGTCACTTTGGTTACACAGTAATCACATCACGCTCCACAAGCGGTTCGTTGATATTTCTGTTTCACTCTGGATCCTTTGTCACTAACAGGGGTAAACAGACGCGCTGTAATCTACCGTTCCGACGTATTTTCATTTAGCATAACCAAAAACTTCACTTATCGAAAAATATTTATTTCCGGAATTTTAAGATTATTTCAGGTGTTATCCGGACAAAATAAGATTAATGCTTCAATAGGGAAACCACATTTAAAACTTGACGTAAATACATGAAAGTTATGATTTTATAAAAATAATTTTAGTTCCATTCATCTGACCGCTTTTCCTGCTATCTCCGCGAAAAAAAACAATATTGAAAGTAAATGAGACCTTCCTCTATCTCATCTATTAATTTATTTTCTGAAATACTTGAAGTGTGTTATCCAATGTGGCTAAAATAATCAACAAGAGTTTAGCCAGTGATGGCTGTTCTCTTTAAATCCGATTTGACAATTTTACACAGGCATCAACTCAATCCTGAGAGAATATTTCAGATGAGGCCTCGCTGCCTGTTTTGTAAAATCAATGTTATTAATGAACTATTAAAATCGACAATATTCTCAATTATCAGAATAGAGTAATCATGGAAACGAAACAACTTTCTGAAAAATGGCAAAAAAGCTTTGCTTTCTTTGAAAAATATGGGGCACCTGCTACTGCAGAACACAAAGCTGCTTACAAAGCATTACCCTTTACTCAACGTAGTCTCATTACTTTTAATTTTTTCGCCTTCTTCTTTGGAATTATCTATTTCCTGATTTTAGGGTTATGGAAAAAAGGCTTGATGATATTCGCTGTTTCTATCGGTATCGAAATAGTCTTTATATTTATTGAAGTTATTACAGGTTATCAGTTTCCTAACTCACTTTCTTTTGGCATAACTATGGCGACAATTCTGATGTACTGTGTAACCGCCAACTATGCCTACTACCTGAAAGAAGTCAAAGGCAGTGATAGCTGGAATACATTTGAAGGGCTTTTTTGATTAAAAGAGGCAGAGTGAGGTAACATAATGCCTCACTCTGACACGCTTGCCTGCACTAATGAACATTCTAATCGGTAGACTGAACACGCAATTAACAATTCCCCGTCCTTTCAAGCCGCACTATGCTTTTGGCCTTATCCTCGATGGTGTAAAAAGCGGCACAGGCTTGCCAGTGATATAACGACGACGCAACCAGGCTGAAGCTGCATCCATTATCATCACAATACAGACCAGAATCAGAGTAATAAACATCACCACATCCCAGTTCCACAGCCGCATATTTTCTGCATAGACCAGCCCCACGCCACCTGCCCCGACAAATCCCAGTACTGATGCTGAACGTGTATTTGACTCCAGTTGATACAAGCTCAATGCCAGAAAGGTGGGAAATGATTGAGTAAAAATACCAAATCGATGTTTTTGTATCGCTCTGGCACCTACCGCTGTAAGGCCCCGGCGAGGTGACCGATCAACCGCTTCATGGCCTTCAGCATACAGCCGCACCAGTAAACCGGTATCCTGCATAATGATCGCCAGCACACCAGCAAGTGGCCCGAGCCCCACTGCTCTGACAAAGATTAGCCCCCATATTGCCATATCTATACCGCGTAACAGATCAAACAGACGCCGCACAAAAAAGGCAATAAAGCGGTTAATTCCTTGCTGCATGATATTACGCGCGGCAAAAAAGGAGACCAGTAAAGCCAGCAGCGTTGCTGTCAGCGTGCCCGAAAAGACAATCGCCAGGGTAATACCTACCTGAGTGAAATAGTAACCCAACGGCCAGTTAAAAAAATCCTGCCATGTGAACATACGTATCACATAACGTGACAGTTCACTCAAACCATGCAGCAACCTCGATGACTCTACTCCAAAGGTGAAAAAAAACCAAAAGTAATAGCCCAAAACCAGTAACGTCAACACCGCAATATTGCGCAGATAGCGTCATTGCTGGTTGTATAATGCGGGGTGTTGTTGGCGACTGAGCGCCACATCACGTTCAAGAAAGGAGAAATGCATTACGCCCCCTGAAGCACTTTATGCCGTAACCAGCCAGAGAACACATCCAGCAGTGAAACCACGAGGATAATCAGTAATAGCGTGATACTGACCTGGTCATAGCGATCGAGTTTTATGTTGGTCATCAACTCCTGGCCAATTCCCCCGGCCCCTACCAGACCAAGGATCGTCGAGGAACGGAAGTTAATTTCAAAACGCATAAACATATAAGAGAGAAATGTCGGCTTTACCTGTGGCCAAAGTGCGAAGCGCACACGCTGTAATGGAGAGCTGCCACACGTCACCAGGCCACGGACAGGTTTATCTGAAGCACTTTCCACTGCTTCGTAGAACAATTTTGTCAGACTACCGACGGAATGCAGTGCCAGCGCAAGAAATCCCGGAATAGCACCAATACCGAAAGCCATCACGAACATCACTGCGCATGCCAGCTCAGGCATGGTACGCAAAAAAGCCACCAGCGCACGCACGCCGATCCTCACATATCGGGGTGCCCAGCTATTTTCGGCAGCAAGAAAAGCAAAAATGGTTGCGGTCACTGCCGACACCAGTGTTGCGGCGAGTGCCAGCTGGAGTGTTTCCCAGATTAAAGGGATCTGGATAGGCAAGCGATATCCCCAGTAGGCAAGCGAACCACTGGTTTGCCGGTCACTGAACAGTGTTGTCAGATGGAGTTCTGGTAAAGTTTCAATAATATAGTCAAACAGACTAGGCAGAGCATGCCAGAGACTCAGCAGATTAAACTCGGCCACATAGCCCGAAGCAAAATAGAGCCCCAGAATCAGTAAGGACCCAGCCAGAGTATCGCGTTTTTGCTGTACTCTTATCTGCCGATAGTAACGCTCAAACTCAGTATTTATCATTCTTGCAGTAGCCTGTTTTCTTCGGGGGTATCAGCGAATGTGGCTTACCGCACTCGGGTTCGCTCCCGAATGCGGTAAATCAGGTGAGATTAACGTGCTTTTACCAGTTCACGCTTCATGTCGATGATCATTTTGTAATCTTCCACCGAACCGGGACCGATATGCTGTGTACCGCCCATCGCCTTCACAAAACAGGCATGATCTTCTTTGTCCAGTCGTTTCACAGCATCAATAACTTTCTGTTTGAACTCTGCCGGAAGCTTATTGCTGACCAGCACAGGGCCGTTAGGGATCAGTTGAGAGTGCCAGATGATGCGGATTTTTTTCATCAGATCAGGATGATCCATGCGAATCAGACGGTTGAAAGCCCCTACGCTATAACCTGTATCATAATCACCCACCATTGACGTCCAGGTGACAGCACCATCGAACTGACCGTTCAGTACGCCAAGGATGTCCTGCTCATGCCCGCCAGAAAAAGTGACACTTGAGAAGAAATTATTATATTTGTTATCGACGTTACCGCCCAGTTTCTGTTTGAACTCCTGGTTGGGCATCAGATAACCCGATGTTGAATCGGGATCAGCAAAGGCAAACGCTTTACCTTTCAGATCTTACAGTTTCTGGTAAGGGCTATCAGCTTTAACCACCACCACATAATAGTAGCCACGAGACTGATTTTTATCATCTACAGCCAGGCCGACAACATCAACAGCCTTAGGGTCGTTCATGTATACCGAGGCAAAAGAGGACGGGGACATACTCAGTACCAGGTCGACTTTACCGCCAATCAGACCCTGAATCACACCGGAGTAATCAGATGAATTACGTAATTTAGTTTCTACATTCAGAGCCTTATCCATGAAGGTTTTGACACACTGATTATCACCTATCTGTTGGGTAGCATTTTGTACCCCCAGGATGCCGAGGTTTAATTCACGGGGCGTTTCTGCTGCCTGAATTTGTCCGGCAACGGCGAGTGTCGTGATGATTGCGGAGATCCGTAACGCAACTTTCAGCTGTTTTTTCATTATCAGGGCCTGTGTTGTCAAACGTTAAAATAAACTTCAGTGGAGTTGATTAATTTCTTCGCCATATAAGCGATGCAGTAATTCATCAGTGAGTTGTGACGGATGACCGTCGAACAGAATGCGACCACCAGCAATACCAATCACCCGGGTGCAATAGGTTTTCACCAGTTCGACAGAGTGCAGATTCACCATCACGCTAATACCCTGCTGACAAATTTCCCGCAGCACTTCCATAATCCGCTGTGTGTTTTTAGGATCCAGTGAGGCCACTGGCTCATCGGCCAGCAAAATGGAGGGGTTTTCCATTAATGCCCGACAGATAGCAACACGCTGCATCTGTCCTCCGGAGAGATTTTCAGCACGCTGCAGTGCCTGAGGTAACATATTCATCCATTCCAGCAGTGCGATAGCTTTCGCTCGATCTGCTTCTGCGAATATCTTTAATAATGACTTGAGCATGGAAGTCTGACTTAAACGTCCAAGCAGAACATTGGTCAGGACATCCAGACGCGGCTCCAGATAGAAATCCTGGAAAATCATTCCACACTGAGTACGCCATTGATTTAAGGATTGCCCCCGTAATTGCGCGACATCACGCGGTGAACCCACTTCCGGGTAACTGAGGATTTCGCCAGCAGAAGCAGCATGTGTACCGTTAAGAATATGCAATAGAGTCGATTTTCCAGCGCCCGAGCGCCCGATTACGCCGACCAGCTCTTTGGTGTGCAGTTCGAAATTTATATCATCCAGCACCATCTGATTAGACTGATAGGATTTACTCAGTTTTTTTACACTGAGCACACGACGTCCATGAGGAGTTTCAACCGAAGGGACAGCGTCAGAATCAACGATGGCAAGTGAGCGATTCATCAAGATAACCATTAGTTAAGCACGAATTTGCTGGCACTAGTTATCGCCGGGTTATGTGATTATTTGATTACAAAGAAAAGAATAAAAAATGAACTGAGGATGGCTATCAATTAACAACAACTCCATTTGTTACAAACTAAGCTGAAACGAGGACTATAAATCGTATAGGGAAGCCGGGGCATTAAAGGCCGACAGTCGCAACAACATCAGGACGCCTGTCGGCTTATGTTAACCGTACAAGGTAATATTAATGACCCGTTATTCTCCCTTGTAAGCTTTTAACGTTCGCTGACATAATGGCGATCGGACGCAATCTTCTGTATAGAAGCGCACAATACCTATCATCTCATCGTCGATAAACCGTGCCAAGGCATCAGCCAGCCCGGAAGGGACATGACGGGGAAGATCGCACTGGGTTATGTCGCCATTAATCACCACCGTAACATTTTCACCCAATCGGGTAAGAAACATCTTCATTTGTGCCGGGGTGACATTTTGTGCTTCATCGAGGATAACAAACGCATTTTCGAAGGTACGTCCACGCATGTAGGCAAAAGGTGCAATTTCAACTTTGCCGATCTCAGGTCGCAGACAGTACTGCATAAATGACGCACCTAATCGTCTCACCAGCACGTCATACACCGGGCGAAAATAAGGGGCAAACTTTTCAGCAATATCACCGGGTAAAAAACCCAGATCTTCATCAGCCTGTAGTACCGGGCGAGTCACAATGATACGTTCGACATCTTTGTTAATTAACGCTTCAGCGGCTTTTGCCGCACTGAGCCAGGTTTTACCACAACCGGCTTCCCCGGTGGCAAAAATCAGCTGTTTATGGGCAATCGCTTCGAGATAATCCGCCTGAGCAGCATTACGCGGACTGATCGGGGCATGGTCACGTGAATCCCGAGCCATACCAATCGCATCGAGCCCCCCCATTTGCACCAGCGAACTGACGGATTCTTCCTCACGCTGCCGGTGGCTGCGAGAATCCCCACGTAAAACGCGTTTCGCTTCACGACGTGCTTTGATCACTGCTTTTTGTCTTGCCATAGTGACACCTTACATTTGGTTTCATTCCACACATGCTTTGCATGTGATTACCTGAACGCTTTAGAGGTCTGTCATGGCTTCCTCAATAAGCCGTCGTCCGACACACACCATCTGCCAACAGGCGCTGGTGACGATAAGAATATAAAAAAGTCCGGGAATGGACACAGGGTGGAGGAAGGCGACCAAACAGTGATAGTGAGTGGTTGATGAGAAAACAAAACGTTTCAGTACAAGGTATTACCATTCGTACTCTCCAGTCTAAGTTTAACTCAGCTGACTACAGATAGTGATGAGTACCTACCAGCAAACCATGGCAGGTACTTTTACTATAGAACAAAGTGAGAGACTTGTCGCATGCTGAAAAGTCTGCCTGTGGTTAGGCGCTGATCAATGCCTCACCAAGATACTGCGTGCTATCTTTCACGCCCGGCAATGCGAAGAAATAACCTCCCCCAACGGGTTTGATATACTCCTCTAAGGCTTCACCATCAAGTCGTCGCTGCACAGTAAGGAACCCCGCTTCCAGGTCATGCTGGTAGCAGACAAAGAGTAACCCCATCTCCAGTTGCCCTGCATTAGAGATGCCCAAAGAGTAGCTGTAGCCGCGCCGCAACATCAGATTTTTTTCTGTTTCAGGTGTCCGCGGATTTGCCAGACGAATGTGCGCATCGAGAGGTGTCAATTTTCCTTCAGGATCAGCAGCATAGTCAGGGACATCGTGCTCATTTTGCATACCTAAAGGCGCACCGCTGTGCTTCATCCGCCCGAAAATCGTCTGCTGTTCGTGCAACGGAGTACGATCCCAAAACTCTACCCGAAAGGCAATAATACGTACTGCCTGGTAGCTTCCATCTACGCACCATGCCGGTTCTCCCTGGTCGGCGTTGACCCAAAGAATATTATCCATTAGTGAATTATCATGGGTATCAGGGTTGGCGGTACCGTCTTTAAAACCCAGCAAATTAATCGGCGTTTCTTTACCTTCACTTTGTGCCTCATGTGGAGAAATAAAGCCCTCACGCCGCCAGCGCACTGCAAGAAGGTCGGGCGTATGCTTAATGATATCGCGCAGCGCATGAATCACGGTATCGCCGGAGTTAGCACAGATTTGCAGCAGTAAATCTCCATGACACAACGCGTTATTGAGGGCATCATTGGGAAAACGCGTCATCTTCTGCAATTTTTTCGGTTTCAATGCCTGCAGCCCGAAGCGCTGATCAAACAGTGATGAGCCCACTGAAACGGTGATTGTCAGATTATCAGGATAAATATAATCTCCGAGAATACCCGAATCAGGCGGCGGCAAACGCGTGTTAGCCAGCTCAGGTGCTTTACCACCCGCAGTCAAAAACGCGATACGTTCAGTCAGCAGCCGAAGTAATCTTTCCAGTCCGGCGCGATCATCTGTCAGCACATCGAACGCTACCAGCATCATCGATGCCTGCTGTGGCGTAACAATCCCCGCCTGGTGCCTGCCATAAAAAGACTGTACCCTGTCACGTTGTAATCCGGTGCGGTCTGATTGCGCTGCAGCAGCAGGTGGAGGTGCCGCATGCACCGGACACCCGCCGCCAACGGCGAGTGCTCCTCCCAGAATGCCAACCCCTTTTAATAAACGGCGACGGGAAGGCTCGGCCGCGTTATCGTCAGGTTGTTTATTCATGGCTTATCAATCCAGTCCCAGTGTGCCGCGGAGTTTTGCCAGATCTTCAGCTAATGTGGTGATCGGGCCTTTCAATGCAGTACGATCAGCATCAGTAAGCTTGTCATAAGATTCAAATCCCTCACCTTTACGATATTTCGCCAGAATTGCATCAACTTTTTTGAAGTTAGCATCGACTTTTTCCAGCAACGGAGCATCTGCTTTTTGTAATAACGGACGCAGCAGATTAACGATTTTCTGAGCACCATCAATATTCGCCTGGAAATCCCAGAGGTCAGTTCTGCTGTAGCGCTCTTCCTCACCGGAAATTTTGGTTGCAGCCACCTCTTCCACCAGCGCAGCAGCACCACCAACGACTTTGCTAGGCGGGAAAGCCAGCTCACTGATACGTTTCTGCAGTTCCTGGGTATCGGCATACAGACGATCAGTATAGTCGCTCATCCACTCCGTGCTCTTATCTCCAAACAGGGCTTTTTCAAGACGATGGAACCCGGTGAATTTCGGATCTTTCGCTTTCAGTTCGTAGTCATCTTCGCGGGCATCTATGCTACTGTCGAGGTCAGCAAACAACTCCGCAATCGGTTCAATACGCTCATAATGCACACGTGTCGGCGCGTAAAGTGCCTGGGCTTCTGCCAGCTTGCCACTTTTAACTGCCTCAGAGAATGCTTTGGTTCCTGCTACCAGCTGGTTAACTTCATGAGTGACATAAAATTTGTAGTCTGCAATCGGCCCGACTAGCTGCATCACATCCACTTTACCTTCAACAGGAACATTCTCTCCCTGAACAATTAACTTGCCACGCGGGTTACTGAGTAATCCACAGGTCATCTCATATTCACCCGCTTCGAGATTGGCAGTCAGTTTCTGGGTAAAACCAGGTGCGATGTTTTCACGCTCCTCAACCACCATGACTCCCTTAAGAATTTCCCACTCCAGTGCCTTCTGGCTTTTGTTATGGACAATGAACTGAGTTTTGCCCGTTTTAACAGTCAGTGTCATCGGCTCACATTGTTTGTCAGTGACTTCAACTTTCACTTGTGGAATATCGGCCGCCAAAACAGCGGTAGCAGATGAAGTAAGCAGGCAAAACATCGCTGCAGATAATGCAGAAGGACGAAAGAATACGGTCATAATGGCTCCCTGTTGCAAAAATGCGCCACGGATGGCGCTGATAATGGTCAGTGTGAAGCGCGTGCTTCACGCTGTGATGCGGTACCGGGTTTTAAAAAGAACACTAACGCGATAATCAGGTAGGCCAGCCATACCGCGACTTCACTGACGCTGGGGGCTTCCTGGTATCCTAAAATTCCCTCCAGCAAAGTACCAGTAACCGTACTGGTCGACAAATAATCGTTAAGGTTGAATGCCAGTTGCTGATAATGATTCCATAACCCGGCTTCGTGAAATGCGCGGATCGCACCGGCAGCCAACCCTGCGGCCACCAACAAAATAAATACACTGCTCCATTTAAAGAACGCCGCAAGGTTAAGACGAACACCGCCCCAATAAATCGCGACGCCGAGGATAATCGCTGTCAGTAAGCCAAGCATTGCGCCAATTGGCGCTGCGATTCCGACATCCTGCTGGAAAGCAGCAAGCAGGAAAAATACTGACTCCAGCCCTTCACGCGCCACAGCAAGGAAAACCATTGTAACCAGTGCCCAGCCACTGCCCTTGCCTTTTGCCAACGCATTATCCACCGCCAGCTCAAGCTCTCCCCGAATATTACGGGCAACCCGACGCATCCAGAACACCATCCACGTCAGCACGACTACAGCAATCACCGCCACAATGCCTTCAAACAGCTCCTGCTCTTTTTGCGGAAACTCTCCGGTTGTTTCATTGATGAAATAACCGAGTCCCAGGCAGATTAATGCTGCGGTTATCGCACCGATCCACATTGCGGGAAACCACTGACTGCGCCCTGTACGCTTCAGATAAATGGCAATCAGACTGACAATCAGTGCTGCTTCCAGGCCTTCACGCAACATAATCAAGAATGGAACGAACATGGCTCTGGCCTCTGTTTTTTGTAAAAGGTTGGTAAAGAAAGGTAAACAGGAACGATAGCGATTATCATTATCGCCCAAAAAAAAGCAAGTGATGTTTTAGGAATGCATGCTCTGCTGCGGGTCAGCATTGTGACCCGTCAGCAACCCTGAAATGTTATGATGGCGAGGAAAAGTGGTATTCAGCCTGCTTGAAACGTTGCAGCGCCGCCGCTGAGGGCTTACTGCCGATGTAACTGAACAGCACAATTGCCAGCATAGCCAAAATAAAGCCAGGAATAATCTCATATAATCCGGACCAGTCGGCATATCCGGGAATCAGTTTAATAAATAGCGAGGGCACGTAATTTTTCCAGACCACCACAGTAACAGATCCCACCAGCATACCAGCCAGTGCGCCGTTACGTGTCATCCGTTTCCAGAACAGTGAAAGCAGAATAACAGGACCAAAAGCGGCACCGAATCCTGCCCAGGCGTAACTCACCAGGCCAAGGACACGGTTCTCCGGGTTATAGGCAAGAATAATAGCAACCACTGCAACAACCAGTACCATCAATCTGCCAATCCATACCAGCTCACGCTGTCCGGCATTTTTGCGGAAAAAACTCTTATATAAATCCTCCGTTAATGCACTGGAGCAGACTAAGAGTTGACAACTCAGCGTCGACATTACAGCCGCCAGAATTGCAGATAACAGAATGCCCGCAATCCATGGGTTAAATAACAGACGAGCCAATTCAATGAACACCCGCTCACCATTAGCACTGACCGCCCCTGCCAGTTGTGGATTTTTCGCAAAGAATGCAATGCCGAAAAAGCCCACAGCCACCGCGCCAGCTAAACAAAAAAACATCCAGGTCATACCAATTTGCCCGGCTCTTCGGATACTATGGTGTGACTCTGCAGCCATGAACCGCGCGAGAATATGGGGCTGACCAAAATAACCCAATCCCCAGCCAAGCAGTGACAATAAGGCGATGGTATTGAGATTCTTCATCATATCCAGATTATGGATATCTTTTATCGCAATAATCTGCAACGCTTCGCTGAAGCCCCCGCTGGCTGTTATGACCATCACGGGTGTCAGGATCAATGCAAAGATCATCAGGCTGGCCTGAACGGTATCCGTCCAGCTCACCGCCAGAAAACCGCCGACAAATGTATAAATAATGGTAGCGGCAGCACCGGCCCACAACGCGGTCTGATAATCCATCCCGAACGTGCTTTCAAACAATCTGGCACCCGCAACTATTCCTGATGCACAGTAAATAGTAAAAAATACCAAAATAATCAGTGCAGAAATGATACGCAAAATTTTACTGCGATCCTCAAAACGACTGGAGAAGTAATCAGGTAAGGTCAGTGCGTTATCGTGATACTCTGTTTGTACCCGAAGACGTCCGGCAACCCATTTCCAGTTAAGCCAGGCACCGATAAGCAGACCTATGGCTATCCAGCTTTCCGAAACACCGGAGAGAAACACAGCACCGGGTAACCCCATTAATAGCCAGCCGCTCATATCTGAAGCGCCCGCCGACAGCGCCGTCACCACACTCCCGAGGCTCCGTCCTCCCAGAATATAATCATCGAAGTTTTTTGTTGAACGCCACGCAATAAAACCAATTAACACCATGCCCAAAATGTAGATACAAAAGGTGAATAATAGTGGTGTACTGATTAGCATAGAGAATCTCCCTCATTTTTTGCACTTTAATCCTAAAGACAGTCACTCTCTTCATTACATCTGGCGCGCCATCATGCCGTAACCCACTCAAATTAACAAACATTTTAATTTCACGTCACTCTTTTCTATTATGATTTTTTGCTGGTATTACCTGGTAACACCCGATATAACATCGATTAACTCTCCGCTTTTTCAACATTGGCGGGAATTTTGCAATGAATACCGTACAGGGATACAACCTGATTATAGGGAACAAAAAACCCATGGTTACACCAGGTGTAACCGGTTAGCTTTTACAGAGATTTTTCCTGCATGACAGCCAGAGACACTGTCACTCTCTCTGTACAGTATTTAACCAGAATGCAGCAACGCTTCATGGCTCATTTCGCCGTGCAGCCTTATATTCACCATTGATTCAGGAGTTTCCCTATGAGCACATCCACCATGGGAGTCAAGCTTGACGATGCCACCCGCGAGCGTATCCGACAGGCCGCATCACAGCTTGACCGCACCCCCCACTGGCTGGTTAAACAGGCCATTTTCAATTTCCTCGACCAACTGGAAAATGGCAATCTACAACCTGAATCAATCTCTTTGACTGCAGCTTCCGAGCCAGAGATCACGGTTGAAGAGACGTTACGACAACCTTTTCTCGATTTTGCCGAGCAGGTATTACCTCAGTCAGTCATCCGGGCAGCAATCACTTCAGCCTGGCGCAGACCTGAACCGGAAGCTGTTGCCATGGTGCTTGAGCAGGCGCGTGTGCCTGCAGCCCTTCGCGATAAAGTGCAACAGCTGGCAGGAACCTTAGCCAACCAGTTACGGCACCAAAAAGGGGCAACAGGCCGCGCTGGTATGGTGCAAAGTTTGCTACAGGAGTTCTCGCTCTCTTCTCAGGAAGGTGTCGCTTTGATGTGTCTTGCTGAAGCGCTGTTACGCATACCGGATAAACCTACCCGGGATGCCTTAATTCGCGACAAAATAAGTCATGGAAACTGGCAGTCACATTTAGGTCGCAGTCCGTCATTATTCGTCAATGCCACCACCTGGGGACTGTTATTCACCGGGCGTCTGGTTGCCACGCACAATGAGGCCAATTTATCTCGCGCACTGAATCGTATTATCGGTAAAAGTGGGGAACCTCTCATCCGTAAAGGGGTGGACATGGCGATGCGCCTGATGGGAGAGCAATTCGTCACGGGTGAGACAATTGCTCAGGCTTTGGCGAATGCCAGGAAGCTTGAGGAAAAAGGATTTCGCTACTCTTACGATATGCTCGGTGAAGCGGCACTGACACAGCGTGATGCTGAAGCTTATCTGCTCTCTTACCAGCAGGCGATACATGCGATTGGTCATGCATCAAACGGACGCGGGATCTATGAAGGTCCCGGCATATCCATTAAGTTGTCAGCGTTGCATCCGAGGTACAGCCGTGCACAGTATGATCGTGTGATGTCAGAGCTTTACCCTGTCCTGAAGTCGTTAACACTGCTGGCGCGCCAGTACGATATCGGGATCAATATCGATGCAGAAGAAGCTGATCGGCTGGAACTCTCTCTCGATTTATTAGAAAAACTCTGCTTCGAACCTGAGCTGGAGGGATGGAATGGCATCGGATTTGTTATACAGGCATATCAAAAGCGTTGTCCGCTGGTCATCGACGCACTGATTGAACTTGCCCAACGCAGCCGCCGTCGCCTGATGATCCGTCTGGTAAAAGGCGCATACTGGGACAGTGAGATTAAACGCGCGCAGGTTGATGGTCTTGAGGGCTATCCCGTTTATACCCGAAAAGTGTATACCGATGTTTCTTATCTCGCTTGTGCTCAGAAACTCCTTTCTGTACCCAATCTGATCTATCCGCAATTTGCTACCCACAATGCACACTCACTGGCAGCTATCTATCATATGGCAGGCAATAACTATTACCCTGGCCAATATGAGTTTCAATGTTTGCACGGAATGGGCGAACCACTCTATGAACAGGTCGTCGGGCCGGTAGCTGACGGGAAACTGAACCGCCCTTGTCGTATTTATGCGCCTGTTGGCACTCATGAAACACTGCTTGCTTATCTGGTGCGCCGATTGCTTGAGAATGGCGCTAATACCTCATTCGTGAATCGTATTGCTGACCCTAATCTGCCTATTGAATCGCTGATTGCCGACCCGATCAGTGAAACAGAACGATTAGCGCATGAAGAAGGGATGACCGGCTTACCTCATCCGAAAATTCCACTGCCCTGCGATCTGTATGGTGCAGAGCGACCTAACTCGGCTGGGGTGGATTTAGCTAACGAACATCGACTCGCTTCCCTTTCAACGGCGCTGCTGAACAGTGCCATTGACCCATTTATTTGTCTGCCTTCTATCGAACAGGTAACCGAAAATGCCACCCCGCAAATTACGGTTACCAATCCGGCCTGTCATGCTGACATCGTAGGCTACGTTCAGCACGCGACTGACGATCAGGTTGACACAGCTGTCGCCTGTGCGGTGAATAGTGTGCCAATCTGGGGAGCAACTCCGGTCAAAACACGCGCCTCCTTGCTACGCAGGGCTGCAGAGATGATGGAATCTCAACATCAGCAACTTATTGGTATCCTGGTGCGCGAAGCGGGAAAATCGTTCGCCAATGCGATTGCTGAAATCCGTGAAGCGATAGATTTTCTCTACTACTATTCACAACAAGTTGAGGCACATTTTGATACACCTGGACATCGGCCCCTTGGCCCGGTGGTCTGTATCAGTCCGTGGAATTTCCCACTGGCTATCTTCACTGGCCAAATCGCCGCAGCCCTTGCTGCAGGCAATACTGTCCTGGCTAAACCTGCAGAACAGACCCCGTTGATCGCGTCGGCTGCAGTATCACTGCTGCACAGTGCGGGTATTCCCCGAGGCGTGTTGCAACTGCTGCCTGGAAATGGAGAGTCAGTTGGTGCCCGGTTAGTGGGCAATACACAAATTCGTGGAGTGTTGTTTACCGGTTCTACTGCGGTGGCAGGTCTGCTGCAGCATCAGCTGGCCGGACGACTTGATGAACAGGGACATCCTGTTCCTCTGATCGCTGAAACTGGGGGCATCAATGCCATGGTAGTTGACTCTTCAGCACTCACCGAACAAGTGGTCACTGATGTTATCTCTTCTGCGTTTGACAGCGCAGGACAACGCTGCTCAGCACTGCGCCTGCTCTGCCTGCAGGATGAGATTGCAGATCACACCCTGCAGATGTTACGCGGAGCAATGGCCGAATGCCGTATGGCCCCCCCTGAACGCCTGTCAACTGATATTGGTCCGGTGATTGATGCTGAGGCCCGCCAACAAATTAATCAGCATATTGATAATCTGCGCGAACAAGGGATGACTGTTCATCAGGCCTCACTGCCAGATCCGGATGCACAGGCACTCTGCTCACAAGGCTATTTTATTACGCCAACACTGATTGAGCTAAATACGGTTGAAGACCTGGACAAAGAGGTGTTCGGCCCGGTATTGCACGTTGTTCGCTATTCCCGCAAGTCGTTACCGGGATTGATTGACACAATTAACAGCCGTGGTTACGGATTAACCTTTGGAGTCCACAGCCGTATTGACGAAACAATTAATCAGGTTACCGGACGTATTCGCGCCGGTAATCTCTATGTTAATCGCAATATGGTGGGCGCTGTGGTCGGCGTGCAACCTTTCGGTGGTGAAGGTTTGTCGGGTACGGGGCCTAAAGCAGGCGGACCTCTTTATCTCTATCGCCTGCTTGCCAGTCGACCCGTGCAGGCAGTCAAAGCCTGCCTGACACCCTTTACCGATGGAGCTGCTACTAAGGTATTACGCGAAGGATTACAGACCACACTTCAGGCGCTGGCTGACTGGGCTGAGAAAAACAGCGAGCTGGCGACCCTGTGCGCACATTATGCTGCAGTATGCCAGTGTGGCTTGATCCAACACCTGCCCGGTCCAACCGGAGAGCGCAATAATTATACGTTGTTACCCAAAGGTGAGATCTTGTGTTGCGCCGATAGAGAAGAGGATATGTTAACACAACTGGCCGCAGTACTCTCTGCAGGGTGCCGGGTGCTATGGTCTGCCAGCGATGTGGCACAAACTTTGTACGATAAGCTTCCTCCAGAGGTGCAAAGCAAAATTACCCTGACAGCCAATGGCCTCGATAATCAGCATGCTATTGAAGCGGTAATTTATCATGGCGATGCAGACCGTCTTGCCACGCTGTCACGTTCACTGGCAGAACGGGGCGGTGCCATTATCTCATTGCAGGGTTTAGCGCATGGAGACACAGAGATAGTGCTGGAAAGATTACTGACAGAACGCGCTGTCAGCGTCAATACTGCTGCCGCGGGTGGCAATGCCAGTCTGATGACCATCAGCTAATCAGCCTCCCCCCGCTGTAGGTCGGTGGGGGGATTACTCCGAATGATCACTGTCATATACAGGTGAGGTCAGCTGCGATACCCGCCCACACTTTGAATAAGAAAACTATCAAGAAACTCCCGTGTACGGGCTTGTTGAGGAGCCGAAAACAAGCTTGCCGCTGCAGCCTCTTCGACGATTTTTCCCTGTTCCATAAAGATAGCCCTGTAGGCCACATCCCATGCAAATCGCATTTCATGTGTGACAATAATCATGGTCCGTTTTTCTTCAGCCAGCGCACGAATGGTATTCAATACTTCTCCTACTAACTCGGGGTCCAACGCGGAAGTCGGCTCATCGAACAAAATCACCCGGGGTCGCATCGCCAGTGCACGCGCAATGGCGACTCGTTGCTGTTGCCCACCGGATAAACTGCGCGGATAACTGTTCTCTTTACCCCGGAGACCCACTTTCTCCAGTAAAAAGTGAACATGCTTCACCGCCTCTTGTTTGCTTTCCCCTTTGACGATAGTCGGGCCTTCAATGATGTTTTCCAGTACCGTACGGTGCGGAAAAAGATTAAAATTCTGAAACACAAAACCGACCTGCTGGCGTAATTGTCTGATCTTATCCCGCTGCTGGCGCAAAGGCCGCGAAGTATCGACATGAATTCCACCGACACTGATCTCACCACCGTCCGGCTCTTCGAGTAAGATGAGGCTGCGCAGTAATGTGGTTTTACCTGAGCCACTGAGCCCGACGATGGCCAACACTTCACCCTCTTCAACCTGCAGGTCTATACCATCTAACACCCTCCGATGCTGAAAATGTTTAACCAGATTAGTCGCTGATATGGTACTCATCTTGCCCCTTTCTCCTGTCGGTTAACCCGCGCTTCCAGTCGTTCCTGTAGCAGCGACAACAAGGTAGCCACCAGCCAATAAATCACCGAGGCCGCCAGATACATCGTGAAAATATCGAGCGTACGCGAAGTAATGAGCTGTGCCTGACGAAATAGTTCAGGTACCTGTATGGTGGCTGCAAGAGAAGTGTCTTTTACCAGACTGATAAAACTATTACCTAACGGTGGCAATGCTGTTCTGGCTGCCTGTGGCAATATTGCGCGGCGCAGCGTTTGCCAATAGTTCATACCAAGGCTGGCAGCGGCCTCCCATTGTCCACGATCGATGGCAGCAATCGCACCACGCAGTGACTCCGAAGCATACGCCGCCATATTCAGTGACAATCCAATCATCGCTGCAGGTATCGGATCCAGTTCAATACCAAATTGTGGTAAACCATAATAAATCATAAAAAGCTGAGCAATCAGCGGAGTACCACGGAATAAAGAGACATAAAAGCGGGCAAAAAAAGATAGTATCCGCAGTGATAAAAGGCGCATTAAAGCCAGCACACCTCCCAGCAATAAGCCGAAGAACATGCCACCGATACTGAGTTGCAGCGTGAAGAGTGCGCCTTTCAGAAGAAGTGGTGCTGAATCCAGCACCAATTGCAGACTATCTGACATCAGTGAGTGACGTCCGTACCAAACCATTTCACAGCCAGATTATTCATCGTGCCATCTTTTTGCATCTCAGCGATTGCACTATCGATCGCGGCTAATAACTGTGGATTCTGCTTACGGATAACCACACCTGATTCCTGGCGGGAAAATGCCGGGCCGGCAACTGCCAGTGCATCATTGGTTTTTTTCACTAAATCCAGTGCAGCAAGACGATCCACCAGAATGGCATCAATTCGTCCGACACGCAGATCCTGATACTTGGTAGGATCATCATCGTAGGTACGGATATCAACACCATTAACATGCTGACGTAACCATTGTTCGTAATTCGTCCCTAAACCAACACCTACCTTTTTACCACTTAAATCTTCAGGACGAGTAATGCTGCCGGCAAGCCCTTTTTTTGTCAGCGCCTGGATCCCGGAAATGGTGTACGGTGTTGAGAAATCATATTTTTGCTTTCTGGCATCAGAAATTGTCACCTGATTAATCACCACATCAATGCGTTTAGCATCCAGCGATGCCAGCATGCCATCCCATTTAGTCGGTTTAAATACGGCTTTCACGCCCATGTGTTGTGCGAGCGATGCAGCAAAATCCACTTCAAAACCAGTGAGTTTTCCCTGTTCGTCCTGAAAACTAAATGGCGGATAAGTGCCTTCAACACCTACCAGCAGTGTGCCGCGCGATTTTATCTGTTGCAGTAAATTTTCTTCAGCAGCACTGGCAGGTGTAACCGTAGTTAAGGTGACAATCAGCGATAACATGCCAAGGGCTATCTGACGCCCCACGCGAAATAAAGTCATTTAAAACCTCACATAGTAATAATTTGAAAAATCTGGTTTTCCCTACAGGCAGAATAGGTGACGACAGGCATTTCTGCCAGGTTTCCTTTAAAACCCTTTAATGTAATTTAGAAGAAATTCTGATAAGCAAACAGCGCCGGCACGCCACCAGTATGAATAAACAGAATCGGTCCTTCGGCTGGAAAACGTTGCTGCGCTATGCCTTCCAGCAGCCCTGCCATTGCTTTACCTGTGTATACCGGATCTAAAAATATGCCCTCTGTCTGTGCCAGCACGCGTATTGCCTCGTTGCCGGCTTCATGTAGTGGTCAACTAATTTTGGCCACACGACCTGACTGTTCGTGGAACAGCCGCTCTGATTCATTTGGCGTTAAGCCACCGTTATACCAGTGGGGCCGGATGGCACTGTAATAGCCCGTGATGTAGCTGATTATCGCGCTCTGAGCCTCGTTGAAGCTGTTATAGCCCTTCGTCGGCACCCATTCGGTCTTCAGGCTCCGGAAGAACCGCTCCATCGGGGCATTATCCCAGCAGTTACCCCGGCGACTCATGCTCTGCTTTATCCGACAGCGCCACAGAGCCTGCCGGTACTGACGGCTGGTATAGTGGCTGCCCTGATCGCTGTGGAACATCACGCCTGTTGGCTTACCCCGAAGCTCCCAGGCCATCTGCAATGCTTTGACCGTGAGGGCCGGGTCCGGCGACGTCGATATCGCCCAGCCCACAGGTTTGCGGGCGAACAGATCCAGCACTGCTGCCAGATAAGCCCAGCATTTTCCCGTCCAGATATACGTCACATCGCCGCACCAGACCTGATCCGGCGCGGTAACCGCGAACTGCCGGTCGAGATGGTTCGGTATTTCAATGTGTTCGTTCCCGCCGCGTTTGAATTTATGCGCCGGGACCTGGCAACTGGCGATATCCAGCTCTTTCATCAGCTTACCGGCCAGCCATCGCCCGAGTCTGACGCCCTTAGCGCTGACCATCGTGGCGATACTTCTCGCGCCAGCAGAGCCACCACTGGCGTTCCAGACTTCACTGACGAGACTCCGTTTAACGGCACGCTCAGCGTCAGAATCCCTGCCATTTTTACGAATGTAGCGATAACTGCTTCGGTGAACACCGAACAGCCGGCACAATGGCGCTACCGGGTAGTGCGCCCTCAGACTGTCTATTATCGTGAACTGTTCAGGGAGTCCGACATCAAGAGCGCGGTAGCCTTTTTTAGGATTTCATTCTCCATATCAAGGCGTTGTATCCGTTTTCTCATTTCCCTGAGTTCAGTCTGCTCAGGCGTCAGAGGCAGCCCCGGGGGCGTTTTCCCCTGGCGCTCGATACGTAACGATTTTACCCGGCGGTTGATGGCGGAGAGGCTGACGTTCATCGCCTTAGCCGCCTCGCCGTGAGTGTAGTTCTGATCCAGGACCAGTTTTGCCGCTTCGACTTTAAATTCAGCAGTAAATGCTTTGCTCATTGGTTCACCTATAAGATGTTGAGGTGAGCATATCACCTCTGCTCAGGTGGCCAAATTCAGTGTGCCACTACAAACCGTGTTTTTATGGCACCTCTGACCCGGCTACGTAGTATCGAACCTGGTGATATTCCCACTCCTCTCATGGCCGAATACTATCAGCAGCGCGCCGGAGCCGGACTGATTATCACCGAAGCAACGCAGATCTCTTTTCAGGCAAAAGGCTATGCCGGAGCGCCTGGACTTCACACAGAACAACAACGTGACGCATGGAAACAGATAACCTCAGGTATTCGCCAGGCAGGCGGTCACAGTGCGGTACAGCTATGGCATACCGGGCGGATTTCACATACAAGCCTGCAGCCAAATGAAGATACTCCGGTGTCAGCATCAGCAATTAAAGCCGATGTACGTACTTCGCTGCGTGATGCAGAAGGCCAAACAGTACGTGCAGATACCTCAGAACCCCGTGCGTTGACTCTTGAGGAAATCCCGACTATTGTCGCCGACTTCGGCCATGCGGTGAGTTACGCAAAACAAGCCGATTTTGACTTAGTCGAATTACATGCCGCTCATGGTTACCTGCTGCATCAGTTTCTCTCTCCTTCCGCCAATCACCGAACAGATGCTTATGGTGGGAGTATTGAAAATCGCAGCAGACTCTCTCTGGAAGTGGTTGATACCGCAATTGCAGCGTGGCGGGCAGATCGCATCGGTATTCGTATTTCCCCACTCGGTCCTTTCAATGGTCTGGATAATGGCGAAGACCAGGAGCAGGCTGCTCTGTACCTGATTGGTGAGCTGGCTAAACGCAACCTTGCCTATTTGCACATATCCGAACCCGACTGGGCGGGAGGCAAGCCTTATACTGCAGCATTCCGCCACGCTATCCGCGCACATTATCCCGGGGTGATAGTTGCCGCAGGTGGCTATACGCCAGAGAAAGATGAGACGCTGATTGAGCAGGGGTTAATTGATGCTGCTGCTTTTGGCCGCGACTATATTGCTAATCCGGATCTGGCTGAACGTTTCAAAGCTGGCGCACCTCTCAACACACCGAATCCGGATACCTTCTATGGTGGTGGTGCTGAGGGCTATACGGATTATCCCGGACTATCCTCTGTGTAACCGTGGATACTCAGAGCAGAAATCGGTAATTCTGTGTAAAATAGCACTGACAAGTGTGTATTCATTTATCCGACAAAGAGGCCATCATGCGTTTATTGCACACCATGCTACGTGTTGGGGATTTGCAACGTGCCATCAATTTCTACACTCAGGTGCTGGGAATGCGTCTGCTACGCACCAGTGAAAATCCTGAATATAAATATTCACTCGCCTTTGTGGGCTACACTGACGAAAGCGAAGGTGCGGTTATCGAACTGACCTATAACTGGGGCGTTGACCATTATGATCTGGGTTCCGCTTATGGACATATCGCATTAGGTGTCGACAATGCTGCTGAAACTTGTGAGCGGATCCGCGCAGCAGGTGGGAATGTCACGCGCGAAGCGGGGCCGGTTAAAGGCGGAAAGACCATCATCGCATTTATCGAAGATCCTGATGGTTATAAAATTGAACTGATCGAAAATAAAGATGCTGGTACAGGTTTAGGTAACTGATGACATTACGGGAGCTCTGAACTGAGCTCCCGTACCCGCCGATACTGTTTTCACAGTAAAAATTTGCCATACTACACACCGAATTACCTTACGATGAGATTCTGATGTCTGAAACCAATGAACAGAACAACCTGAGTAGTCGCTTCCGTGGTTTTTATCCGGTGGTAATCGATGTTGAGACTGCCGGATTTGATGCAAAAACTAATGCACTGCTGGAAATCGCAGCTGTCAGCCTGAAAATGGACGACAATGGCTGGCTACTGAAAGATGAGACACTTCATTTTCATATCGAACCTTTCGCAGGCGCGATATTGCAACCGGAGGCATTAGCCTTCAATGGTATTGATCCAACAAATCCGCTGCGCGGTGCGGTCAGTGAATATGCTGCGCTACATGCTATTTTCAAGATGGTACGTAAAGGTATCAGAGAACATGGCTGTAACCGGGCTATCATGGTTGCCCATAATGCGACCTTCGATCTTAATTTTGTCAATGCCGCCGTGACTCGTACGGCTATGAAACGAAATCCTTTTCATCCGTTTGCAACTTTTGATACGGCAGCATTGAGTGGACTGGTGCTGGGACAAACCGTTCTGGCTAAAGCCTGCGCCACAGCCGGGATACCCTTCGACAATGCCCAGGCACATTCCGCACTGTATGATACGGTGCAAACGGCAGATCTTTTTTGTGAACTCGTCAATCGCTGGAAACGACTCGGGGGATGGCCTCTTACGCCATAATGTCACAAGATAAGCTGACAGATGGCGTAAGATAAAATACTAGTCTGCGGTGTGGTTTTGCGCTGTCTCTTTGATCAATTGTTGCAGCTCACCGCGCTGGAACATTTCAATTATGATGTCGCAGCCACCAACCAGCTCTCCATTAACCCATAACTGTGGAAAGGTCGGCCACTTAGCATACGCAGGTAACTCGGCACGAATATCCGGATTTTGTAAAATATCCACATAGGCAAAACGCTTACCGCAGGCTGATAGCGCCTGTACTGCCTGCGCTGAAAAACCACAGCTGGGCAGTTTTGGAGAACCTTTCATATATAGCAAAATCGGATTTTCAGTGATCTGTTTTTCAATTTTTTCAATAGTGCTCATTGCGGTGCTTCCTCAACTGTGTGACTTCTGCGTATTGTACCGGGTGAAGTGCTTTCATGAAAATGACATTTTCGTCAGTCGCTCTCTTTTCTCTAAAAGAGAGCAATAATCAGGCGGTAGAGATAAACTTACCTGTGATTGCTTTCGCTCTCCTGCCCTGTAGAGCCTTGAAACAAAATCAGCATACCTTTTGTTAAAAAAGTAGATTACTATGAGAAAATTATGCATCCTTCACTTTACGGATGTTTCCTGAATGAGCACAACACTTATACTGAATGCTGAATATGATACGTTTCCTCTGCACATTTCTGCTGCTGGCATCACTTCAGTTTACCTCAGGCATGGCGCATGCCTCTCCACAGGCAGCAACAGTGGCCAGTCAGCAAAAAAGCGATGCAAAATCTGTTAAAGATAATGATCGCCGCAAACGACGTCAGCATAAAACTACTACGCCAGAAAAAACGGTTAGTGGTGGGAAACAGCGAGTTACTGCAGCACTTGATGTAAAAAAGAAGAAGCCCCAATCAGTCACCTCACGTTCTGTAACCCATACCACGACTTCAGTAAAGAAACATCGGGTAATAAGCAAAAGAGCGCAAAACAGCGAAATAAAGCACAGTAAGCAGTCGGTCAAAGTCGCCTTGAATAAGAAACCGGTTCTCAGTAAATTTCACCGTGCCCGTTATCAGACAGCACGGGAAACTGCGGTTAATAAACTGATGAAACAACTAGGCAAACCCTATCAATGGGGAGGAGCGTCACCCAAAACCGGCTTTGATTGCAGTGGATTGGTATGGTACGCCTATAAAGATCTGCTCAAATTCAAAATCCCTCGTACCGCTAACGAGATGTACCACCTGCGCGATGCACCGCCTGTAAAACGTAATGAATTAGAAAAAGGTGATTTGGTCTTTTTCCAGATTAACGGAAGAGGTACTGCAGATCACGTCGGTGTATATCTTGGTGGCGGTAAGTTTATTCAGTCACCCAGTAGCGGAAAAGATATTCAGGTCACGGCACTTGCAGATGAATACTGGCAAAATCACTATATTGGCGCACGCCGTTTTATGACCCCGACCAGCATTCGCTGATTGTTTTTTCCCATACTCAGCCGGTTTCAGATGAGTAATGCGCAGGTGAAAATTTCACCTGCGCATTTTTGGCTATCAGTGCATAGCCGCAGTAAAACTAAAAGCAACAATCACCAGCAATGCACAGCAGGTGGTAAACAAGGAATATTTCAGTTCAGTACTCATGCGTTCTCCCTCTATTTTGATTCTTTCAAAGTCAGTTTTGCGCCACGATAAATTTATCGTCTGTCAGATGACACCGCACAGCTGTGCTTGTCAGTGTACCCTGAGTAGCGTGCGATGAACAGTTACCCTGTTTTTTATCCTTGACATTCACCTGCGGTCTCGCGCTCCTGGGGCTGGTAAATTGCTCGTTTTATTGCTCCGGCCTTGATAGAATCCCGCACCTCGTGTGCTCACCCTATTGGCCCTCGCAGACGGACGGATCCTTTATTCCCGGTTGGATTGTCACCAGATGCCTCAGGCAGGGCCCTCTCTCTTCACTGACACCACACGAATGGATAAAGGAGTTTCAACTCATGGCAACGATAAAAGATGTGGCGAAGCATGCTGGCGTCTCGACAACCACAGTTTCCCATGTCATTAATCAGACACGTTTTGTTGCTGATGAGACCAAAGAAGCCGTCTGGAATGCGATAAAAATATTACAATATTCACCCAGTGCCGTTGCACGGAGTCTCAAGGTCAATCACACGCGCACTATCGGCTTGCTGGCGACTTCGACTGAAGCACCCTACTTTGCGGAAATTATCGAGGCGGTCGAAAAGTGCTGCTTCAGCCGTGGCTATACACTCATTCTCGCTAACGCGCACAATGACTTCAAAAAACAGCAGGCCTACCTGTCAATGATGGCACAAAAACGCGTCGATGGCTTACTGGTGATGTGTGCTGAATATCCTGCCGCACTACTCTCCATGCTTGAGGCTCACCGTTCTATACCGATGGTAGTGATGGATTGGGGCGCCTCGCAGACGGATTTTACCGATACCGTGCTGGACAATGCTTTCCTTGGGGGTTATCAGGTGGGTGAGTATCTCATCTCCCGCGGCCATCGTGACATCGCTGCAATATCCGGCCAAAGGGAGCGCAATACCGGTGGCGGACGTCTGGCCGGATTCCTTAAAGCCCTTGACGATACAGGAGTGGCTATACGCCCGGAATGGATTTTACAGGGTGATTTTGAAGCCGAATCGGGTTACCAGGCGATGGAACAGTTATTAAAACTGTCGCAGACCCCTACTGCACTTTTTTGTGGGGGCGATATTATGGCGATGGGAGCCATTTGTGCCGCGCAAAAACAGGGGCTGCGCATTCCGCAAGATATCTCCATCGTTGGCTATGATGACGTTCGTCATGCACGATTTTTCACACCACCACTGACAACCATCCACCAGCCAAAAATCCAGTTAGGTGAAACCGCTTTTAATTTATTACTCGACCGCATTACCAGCAAACGCACTGTAGCCCAGACACTTGAGGTCTATCCCCAGTTGATCGAGCGTCACTCGGTGTGTGACGGCCCTCATTTGGCCTGAATTGATACTACGTACCTCTGACTGACAACCACTCGCTCAGGGTACGCAGCGTTTCTCTTTTGCGCCACATTATCGCCGTTCTGTCACATTTTTAGTGTATAAATTTCATCAGTATCATGTGATAATTAGCCTACTAAGAATAAGTTATTCAATAGGGGCAATGACTCTTTATACTGGGAAAATCGGTGTCGTCGTCCAGTTCATTGCTCTGATTGATTATTACAATTTTATTTTTCTGGTCTTTGTCTGCGTGGCTGTTTGACCTGTTTAGATTTTATTTCATTCCTCTGAAAACCTGATGTTAGCCACAGGGTTTCGCCCTCACCCTGTGCAACGTCATAGTCCTGCAAGTTTGATGCTCGCAGATTTTATTGGCACGGGTGATGGAGCAATTATGAGTTCATCTTGTTTAGAAGAAGTAGGTCTGGAAGAAAACCACTGGTATCGGATTGTCGAAGAGATGCTCAGCACAGCCGATATTGTCATTAACGGCACAAGAGCGTGGGACTTTAAAGTTCGTCACAGTGCATTGTTCAAACGTATTCTGCAGCAAGGTTCACTAGGTCTTGGTGAAAGCTACATGGCCGGCTGGTGGGAATGCGACAGACTGGACATTTTTTTCCATCGCGTACTGCAGGCAAAATTAGATCAGCAACTTCCCCATCATTTCAAAGATACTCTCCGCGTACTTGCGGCACGTCTGGTCAACCATCAAACGAAACAACGGGCCTGGCAAGTGGGAAAAGCACATTATGATTTGGGTAATGATCTTTTCAGTCTGATGCTCGATCCCTATATGCAATACTCTTGTGGTTACTGGCACACAGCGCAGACGCTGGAAGAAGCGCAGACTGCTAAACTAAAAATGATCTGCGATAAACTGCAACTTGCACCCGGCATGACACTGCTCGACATTGGTTGTGGTTGGGGAGGTCTGGCTGAGTATGCCGCTACCCATTACGGCGTCAGTGTTTATGGTGTGACTATTTCAGCCGAGCAGCAAAAACTTGCCCGCGAGAGGTGTAACGGGCTGGATGTCACGGTGGTACTGGAAGACTACCGTGATCTAAACCGACAATTTGACCGTATCGTCTCAGTCGGCATGTTCGAGCATGTAGGTCCAAAAAATTATCCGGTCTACTTTGAGGTGGTTGATCGCAATCTCAAACCCGATGGTCTGTTCCTGCTACACACGATTGGCGCGAACAAAACTGATGAAAATGTGGATCCCTGGATTGAGAAATATATTTTCCCAAATGGTTGTTTGCCCTCAGTAAGACAAATCGCTGAAGTACATGAAAAGCACTTCGTTGTCGAAGACTGGCACAATTTCGGTGCAGACTATGATCTGACATTGATGGCATGGTATCAGCGGTTTCTCGCCGCATGGCCACAACTCTCGACTCGTTATGATGAGCGATTTCGCCGTATGTTCAGCTACTACCTGAATGCCTGTGCTGGTGCCTTCCGCGCCAGAGATATTCAACTCTGGCAGATTGTCTTCAGTCGTGGATTTGAAGGCGGATTACGCGTGCCGCACTGATTGTCATCACCGGCCTGATGGCCGGTGATGACTTGCTCAGGAGGAGAGCAAACCCTCGCGCTTCTCCAGCACACGTTCCACTGTATCCACTATCGCCTGAGTATGAGGATCAATCTCAATATTGACACTGCCTCCTAACTTTTTACTGCCAAGCGTAGTTCGTGACAAAGTTTCGGGGATCAGATGAACGCAAAATTTGCTACTGGTGACTTCGCCTACTGTCAGACTGATACCATCAATCCCTATGAATCCTTTGTGCAGAATGTACTTCATCAAGGCAGCATCTGCCGGTTTAAACCAAACCTCTCGGTTATGTTCTGCACTGACAATTTTGGTGATGACGGCTGTAGCCATAATATGACCTGACATCAAATGTCCACCAATCTCATCACTGAATTTTGCCGCGCGCTCTACATTAACGCTATCGCCGACTACCAGTTCTCCTAAGTTGGTCAGTCTTAGTGTCTCTTTGATCAAGTCGAAACTGACGCTGTCACCTTCAATCTCTGTAACCGTGAGACAGCAACCATTATGCGCAACGGAGGCACCAGGAATAAGATCTGGCAATAACTCAACAGGTAACCTCAGGGTATGACGGCGAAAATTGGGGTGTGTTTCGATTTCCAGCACCTCTGCAGTGCCCTGTACTATTCCGGTGAACATGATCTGCTCCGACTCCCGTTGTTCAATATTCTGTTAGTGTGCCTTGTCTTTGGCTTAAAACCAACTTTTGTGAGCTTTAATTTTCCCGAACATCTCGTTTTTTAATGTAGGTTTAGATTGGTTATTTATGCCAGCCAGATTACACTATGTCTGACTGTAGTGCTTGTCATATCGCCTAATCACTACATTACCTCCTTCCCTCTTCTTATTGAAAAACAGGTGTTTTTGTGCAGAAGTACCTCAATGAAGCACGGCAGCTTATTATTCTTGCTATCCCGGTCATGCTGGCGCAAGTGGCTCAAACAGCAATGGGATTTGTTGACACAGTTATGGCAGGCTCAGTCAGTGCAACTGATATGGCAGCAGTGGCAGTTGGCACCTCTATCTGGCTTCCGGCAATCCTTTTTGGTCATGGACTCTTGCTCTCTTTAACCCCGGTAGTTGCACAATATAATGGTTCCGGACAACGTCACCGCATAGCCCATCAAATACATCAGGGCTACTGGCTTGCAGCTCTGGTGTCCGTCATCATTATGCTGGCACTTTATCATTCGGGTTTTCTTATCCAACACATGCAGCGTAACAATGATCCGCTGCTCGCTGAAAAAGCACAAGGTTACCTTCGAGCCATGTTATGGGGGGCTCCGGGATATCTTTTATTTCAGGTTGCGCGTAATCAGTGTGAAGGGCTCTCTCACACCATGCCCGGAATGATAATGGGGTTTATTGGTCTGCTGGTGAATATTCCCCTCAATACGGTTTTCATTTATGGGCATTTCGGTATGCCGGCACTCGGTGGGGTCGGTTGTGGTGTAGCCACAGCCTCGGTTTACTGGGTCATGTTTATTGCGATGAAGCTCTGGCTCAGGAAGGCCGCTTTTGTGCGTGATATCCGCACAGAAAAGCTCTTCAGCCCACCCGATTTTATCATCCTCAAACGGTTATGTACGCTGGGCCTTCCTGTCGCCCTCGCGCTGTTTTTTGAAGTGACATTATTTGCGGTGGTCGCCCTTCTTCTGATGCCAACAGGCGTGACTAACGTAGCAGGTCATCAAATTGCACTGAATTTTAGTTCACTGATGTTTGTGCTGCCGCTGTCACTCGGCGTGGCAACGACCATCCGCATTGGTTTTCGACTCGGACAAGGCTCTGTCGAGACTGCAAGTATCGCCGCATGGAGCGCACAGGGAGTCGGTATTGCGCTTGCACTGACGACAGCCACCCTCACCATCATTTTCCGTCAGGACATTGCTCTGCTGTATAGTGATGCTCCCGAGGTCGTCAGCCTCGCCGCTGACCTGATGTTACTCGCGGCTATTTACCAATTGTCCGATTCTATCCAGGTGATCGGCAGTGGCATCCTGCGTGGATACAAAGATACTCGCGCTATTTTCTTCATTACTTTCATCGCTTACTGGATATTAGGACTCCCCATTGGTTATCTGTTAGCACTGACAGACTGGCTGGTGCCTGCGATGGGGCCGGCAGGTTTCTGGACAGGTTTCATTATTGGTCTTACTTGTGCTGCTATTATGATGGTCTGGCGTATGCGATATCTGCAACATCAACCGGCTAGCATAACCTTGCAACGTGCCGCACGTTGATGAGTCGTAGAAAAGATGCGCAATGAACGGCTATTTTTTCTGCTTCTGTACGGTTGAGCTACCATTATGCGGAAAAAAGCGCGATTTTTCCTTGCCAGCACCATTGGCTGTCGTTAATATTCGTTCCCGATGTCATCTGTGGCAGCGGTTTGCGTTCTTAGCTCAGTTGGTTAGAGCACCACCTTGACATGGTGGGGGTCGGAGGTTCGAGTCCTCTAGAACGCACCACTTTGCGACCGTAGCTCAGTTGGTTAGAGCACCACCTTGACATGGTGGGGGTCGGTGGTTCGAGTCCACTCGGTCGCACCATTGCGTTCTTAGCTCAGTTGGTTAGAGCACCACCTTGACATGGTGGGGGTCGGAGGTTCGAGTCCTCTAGAACGCACCACATCAATGCAACAACCTCATTCGATCCCTTTTCCCACCTTTAGCAACGCTGAAAACAGCTTTAATTTAGTACTTTATTGTAAAAGTCTGATCTCACGCAATATACAAAAGCCATCTGCTCGGTTTTTTGATTGGTTTTCGTATACTTAGCGACTATAATGCAGAACGTTGTTTCACAATCATGGTTTCAGCGTATGGTATTCAAATTATCTAAAACAGTTTTCCGTTATGGAACACAGTACCATACCTGTTTACAGCACCTGTTTTTCTCTCCTCTGATATATGTTTGTGCAGTCAACCGTTTTAACAGGCTGGCTTTGAGCAGCCATAATTTTATCTTCGCGGCCCTCACATCCGCAGCGAAGTTCCTGATCCCTAATTCAACACAACTTAGCAGATAACTCGTCATGAAAAAGACCAAAATTGTATGTACCATTGGCCCAAAAACCGAATCAGAAGCAATGCTGACTTCACTGCTTGATGCAGGCATGAATGTAATGCGTCTCAACTTCTCTCACGGCGATTATGAAGAGCACGGGCAGCGTATCGCTAACCTGCGTGCCGTGATGGAAAAAACCGGCCACCAGGCTGCCATCCTGCTGGATACCAAAGGTCCGGAAATTCGCACCATCAAGCTGGCCGGTGGCAACGATGTCAGTCTGAAAGCCGGACAAAAATTCACTTTCACTACAGATCAATCTGTCATTGGCGATGAAACCTGCGTTGCGGTCACTTATGCGGGATTTGCTAATGATCTGCGCATTGGTAATACCGTACTGGTTGATGATGGCCTGATCGGCATGGAAGTTATTGAAGTTACGGAAAATACTGTTGTTTGTACGGTACTGAATAATGGTGAGCTGGGTGAAAATAAAGGCGTTAACCTGCCTGGCGTTTCTATCCAGTTACCTGCTTTGGCAGAAAAAGATAAGCGCGACCTTATTTTTGGTTGTGAGCAAGGTGTTGATTTCGTTGCTGCCTCTTTCATTCGTAAACGTTCCGACGTGCTTGAAATTCGTGAGCATCTCAAAGCCAACGGCGGCGAACATATCCAAATCATCTCAAAAATTGAAAACCAGGAAGGTTTGAACAATTTTGACGAAATTCTTGATGCTTCTGACGGCATCATGGTAGCGCGTGGTGACCTTGGGGTAGAGATACCTGTTGAAGAAGTTATTTTCGCTCAGAAGATGATGATCAAGAAGTGTAACCGTGCACGTAAAGTTGTTATTACTGCCACACAAATGCTCGACTCAATGATCAAAAACCCGCGCCCTACTCGTGCAGAAGCCGGTGATGTCGCCAATGCCATTCTCGATGGTACCGATGCTGTGATGCTGTCAGGTGAAAGTGCTAAAGGTAAGTATCCGCTTGAATCCGTCACCATCATGGCGACTATCTGTGAGCGCACTGATCGCGTTATGAAGAGCCGTATCGATGCACAGGTAGAAAACCGTAAAATGCGCATCACAGAAGCTGTTTGCCGTGGTGCTGTAGAAACCGCGGAAAATCTGGAAGCACCGATTATCGTAGTCGCTACTGAAGGTGGAAAATCAGCAAAAGCTGTACGTAAATACTTCCCTAATGCCATCATCCTTGCCCTGACGACCAATCAACAAACTGCCCGTCAGTTGATCCTGACTAAAGGTGTAGTCACTAAAGTTGTTGACCAGTTTGGTTCAACAGACGATTTCTACCGTGTTGGTAAAGAAATCGCACTCGCCAGTGAGTATGCTCAAAAAGGCGATGTTGTCGTGATGGTCTCTGGTGCACTGGTTCCAAGTGGCACTACCAATACCGCTTCAGTTCACGTTTTATAATTAAAAACAGTATCTGAATGTAAACACGCCTCGTTGAGGCGTTTTTTATTTGTCTTCGTCATTGCGCCATACCCATTTTTTAGCATTAAGAGTGCCAGTAAAAGTGATTTTTATTTCTGCAGTTCTATAACTAAAAAATGTGCTTTCGCCCATTATTGTACTCTTTAATCTAAAAGCGGTGTAAGTTTGAGCGAACAATCAAAATTCCGCACTTAACCATCAAAAATATATTCTCATTAGAAAAAACTTTGTGTAATACTTATCAGGCTACATGGAGATTAACTCAATCTAGAGGGTATTAATAATGAATCGTACTAAACTGGTACTGGGCGCGGTAGTTCTGGCTTCAACTATGCTGGCAGGTTGTGCAAACAACACTAAACTGGATCAGCTTTCTTCTGACGTTCAGACTCTGAACGCCAAAGTTGACCAGCTGAGCGGTGATGTGAACGCAATGCGTTCTGACGTTCAGGCAGCTAAAGACGACGCAGCTCGTGCTAACCAGCGTCTGGACAACCAGACTCGTTCTTACCGTAAATAAGAACCCTGGTAATGAAAAATGGTGCACATCAGTGCGCCATTTTTTTTTATCCTGTTTCCAGCAGCTTTTTCTCCCTCTGCTGCTGCTCTGGAAACACGCTAATGCTTTTTAACAGCTCAGGTAATCAGGTGTTCAGCTTTTTGCCTGACAGCCCTTATCATCGCTTCCAGACCCTGTGTACGCGACGGTGTCAGATGGTTAGTCAGCGCCAGTTGTTCGAACCATGGACGGATATCTATCGTCAATAGCTGTTGTGGACTTAACCCGTGGTACAGAATGATGACGATTGCCACCAATCCTTTGACGATAGCAGCATCACTATCACCCATCAGTTCTGATTCACCGTTACTGTTGCATGACATCGTGATCCAGACCTGGCTCTGACAACCAGCAATAAGGTTCTCAGATTGGTGCAATGATGGCGTGGCAGCCGGAAGCATAGCGCCCAACTCGATGATGTAGAGATACTTCTCTTCCCAGTTTGCACAGCGGGAAAAGTTGCGCAGTAGTTTTTCTTTATCCGGCAATGTTGCCATGGAAACTCCCTTAAAGATTGGGGGGCCTTAGCCCCCCAACAGATGATGTATACGTTGCAGACCTGCAACCAGCCGATCCACTTCCTCGTGTGTATTATAAAGCACAAAAGAAGCACGGCACATTGCCGGGACACCATAGTGCGCCATTAATGGCATAGCGCAGTGATGACCGGTACGAATGGCAATGCCATAGTTATCAAGGAAACTGCCGACATCATAAGCATGGTGGTGACCAAGATTGAATGCGATAACACCTGCTCGCTGCTGTGGACCATAGATAACGAGGTCAGGGACAGTGGCAAGCGCCTTCAGTGCGTAACGCATCAGGCTGGCTTCATAATCAGCGATGTTATCAAGGCTCTGACGATTTACCCACTCTATAGCAGCACCTAACCCGATGATGCCAGCAGTATTAGGCGATCCAGCTTCAAAACGCCATGGCGCAGCCGCATAGCTTGTGCCATGGGTAAGGCTCACCTCGCTGATCATAGCCCCTCCCCCTTCCCACGGGGGCATCACATCCAGCAGCGCCTTTCTCGCAAACAATACTCCGATGCCAGAAGGACCATATAACTTATGTCCGGAAAAGAGGTAAAAATCGCAATCGATCTCTTTTACGTCAACACCATGATGCATAACAGCCTGGGCACCATCAACCAGGGTCACCACCCCGGCATTACGGGCTATGGCAACAATATCTCTGACCGGATTAACAGTTCCCAGCACATTGGAAACCTGAGTGACAGCAAGCAATCGCGTCCGGCTGTCCAGTAGCGCCGGAAGTTTGGCCAGATCTAACTCGCCCTCATCCGTGAGAGGAATGAAGCGAATTTCCGCACCGGTACGCGCTGCCAGCATCTGCCACGGAACAATGTTCGCGTGGTGCTCCATCTCGGTGATAATAATATTATCACCTGCACTGACCGCCATGTTTCCCCAGCTATTGGCAACCAGATTGATCCCCTCAGTGGTACCCTTAACGAAGATGATCTCTTCCGGCGTTCCGGCCCCGAGGAAATCCGCTACAGAGGCGCGAACAGACTCCATCGCTGTCGTTGCGCTGGCGCTAAGCGAATGGATCCCGCGGTGCACAGCAGCATAACCCGTTTCATAAAAGTGACGCTCAGCATCAATCACGCTTTGCGGTTTTTGTGCACTCGCCGCACTGTCGAGATAGGCGAGCGGATAACCGTTAATCTGTTGCGATAAGACTGGAAATTGTGCTCTGAGGGCTGTCACATCCAAACTCATGCTTGACTCCCGGGAAAGCGCAGTGCAATTCGCTGCATCACGGCGGTTTTCAACGCTTCATCTTCTATCGCCTCTGTCAGCTCAGCCGCAAACGCATGAACAATCATTTGCTGAGCATCAGCAGCAGCTATTCCGCGTGAACGCAGGTAAAACAGCTGCTCATCGTCGATTCTCCCGGTGGTCGCACCGTGACTGCACTTCACATCGTCGGCGTAGATTTCAAGCTGGGGTTTGGTATACACCTCGGCACGCTCACCCAATAACAAGTTGTTATTGGTCATTTGTCCGTCGGTTTTCAATGCGTATTTAGCAACTTTGATCATGCCATTGAACACCGCCCGCCCCTGGTCACGCACAATAGTTTTATGCAGTTGCCGGCTCTGGCAGTGGCCGAGGTTATGTTCAAGATAGCTCCGGCTGTCGCAAATCTCATTGCCAACAGGCAGCATCAGGCTGTTGAGTGATAACTCGCTACCTTCACCATTCAGCTGCACACTGGTTTGATGACGACAAAGCCCTGCACCAAGCAGAAAACTGTGCGTAGTGACGCGTGAATCCCGGCCGATTACAAAATCATTATGTGCAAAATGGACACTGTCCGCGTGCTCAAACGCCAGCTTATAGTTGGTAAGCTGTGCGTTATCGGCAACCGATGCACTGCAGCGCGCTGTGGTGAAATGACTCCCTCCATGCAGGCTGCAATAGTGTTCGATAACAGTTGCCTGCGCGCCATTCTCAAGATGCAGATGGTGACGATAGCTGACTGTATTCAGCTTATCCTGCGAATTATGGCTACTGAGGTGCAGCAAATAAAGCGGCTGGGACAGATGACTGTCACAGGCAACACGTATTAACGTTATCTCTTCCGCGAGACTTTCCGTCAGATGTAAAAAGAACTCTTTCTGTATCGGTGCCGGTAGTGGTTCTGCATTGCCCTGCTCGCTGATTGAGATCCCTTCAGTAAGCGGGTCACTCAATGCTGCATTAAAACGTCCGTCCACAAAAACAAGACGGATAGCCTCAACAGGTAAGGCTAACTGCTCAAGTTGGTTTCCTGCCAGCGATGCGTTAACTGGTCGCTCAAACTGCTGCGAAAGCACGCCATCCAGTGGTGTATACTTCCAGTCTTCATGGCGTGGAGTGGGTATGCCAAGTTGTAACGCCTGTTCCCAATGCTGTTGGGCCGAATGAGAACGAGCATGCTCTTTATGGATAAAAAGCTGATGCCACTGCTGCAGGCGGCTGTCGTTATTGGTTGGTAAGCCAGCCATAGCCCTGCTCCTCAAGTTGTTTAACCAAGGTAAAATCGCCCGATTTGACAATACGCCCCTGATAGAGGACATGCACATGATCCGGCTTGATGTAATCCAGAATGCGCTGGTAGTGCGTTACAATAATAAATGCACGCTTACCATCCCGCAGGCTGTTAACACCATTAGACACGATTTTTAATGCATCAATATCCAGACCTGAATCGGTTTCATCAAGGATGCACAATTCAGGCTCCAGTGCCGCCATTTGCAAAATGTCATTCCGCTTTTTTTCACCACCAGAAAAGCCTACATTGACTGAGCGAGTCAGCAGATCTTCCGGCATATTCAAAAGCTGAATTTTATCTTCGATAAAGTCCTGGAAATCGAAGCGATCGAGCGCTGATTGTTCACGGTATTTGCGTACCGCGTTGACTGCTGTTTGTAAAAAAAACTGATTGCTGACTCCCGGGATTTCGACGGGGTATTGAAAAGCCATGAAGATGCCCTCTCCCGCGCGTTCTTCCGGCGATAACTCCAGCAAATCTTTACCACGAAAAGAGACACTACCACCCGTGACTTCATACTCTTCGCGACCGGCCAGTGTCGCTGAAAGTGTACTTTTACCTGATCCATTGGGACCCATAATGGCATGAACTTCACCGGGTTTGACCTCAAGGTTCAGACCGCGAAGGATCTCTTTGTCTTCAATGCTGACTTGCAGATTTTTTATACTTAACATTTTCATTCCTGGTGGTGCCGTTTGCACCGACGATGGTCGCCTGTATGCGTTTTAACCCACACTGTGTTCAAGACTGATAGCCAGCAGCTTTTGCGCCTCAACAGCAAACTCAAGGGGTAATTCCGAAAACACATCCTTGCAGAAGCCATTAACGATCATCGAAATTGCATCGTCTTCGCTGATCCCACGCTGCAGGCAGTAGAACAACTGATCTTCACCGATACGTGAAGTGGTGGCCTCATGTTCCAGCTGAGCACTATTATTGCGTACCTCAACATACGGGAAAGTGTGCGCACCACACTCAGTACCAATCAGCATCGAATCGCACTGGGTGAAATTACGTGCGTTCACGGCTCCCGGCAGAATCTTTACCAACCCGCGATAAACATTCTGACTTTTACCAGCTGATATTCCTTTGGAGATAATGGTCGAGCTGGTATTTTTACCGATGTGAATCATTTTTGTACCCGTATCTGCCTGCTGATGACCGTTGGTCAATGCGACAGAAAAGAACTCACCGATTGAGTTATCGCCTTTGAGTACAACACTGGGGTACTTCCAGGTGATCGCTGAACCAGTTTCAGACTGGGTCCATGACATTTTGCTGTTTTCACCTTCACACAATGCACGTTTAGTCACAAAGTTGAGGATCCCACCAGCAGCCTCTCCACCGGAGAACCAGTTCTGAACCGTTGAGTATTTCACTTCAGCATCTTTGTGAATGATCACTTCAACTACTGCAGCATGTAACTGATAACTATCACGTACCGGCGCGGAACAGCCTTCGATGTAACTGACGTAACTGCCTTCGTCTGCAATCAGAATAGTACGTTCAAACTGACCTGTCTTTGCCGCGTTGATGCGAAAATAGGTCGATAACTCCATCGGACAGCGCACCCCTTTCGGGATATAAACGAAAGTACCATCAGAGGCCACTGCAGAGTTAAGCGCAGCAAAAAAATTATCATCAGAAGGCACAACGCTGCCGAGGTACTGACGAACCAAATCAGGATGGTCATGTATGGCTTCGCCGAAAGAGCAGAAAATGATGCCCTGTTCAGCCAGTTTCCCTCGGTAAGTGGTAGACACAGAAACTGAATCGAAAATTGCGTCTACCGCAACTTCCTGCCCCTCTCTTACCGGTACACCTAACTGATTAAAGGCCTTCTCCACCTCTTCGGTCAGATAACTGCCTGAGGCCTCAGCTGAAACCTGTGTCGCACCGGGACCTGAAGGGCAATCTGCATCGCAGTTACCACAGGATGGCGCAGAGTAATAGCTGTAATCCTGATAATTAAGTGTTGGGTAATCCGCTTTCAGCCAGTGTGGCTCTTCCATTTTCAGCCAGGCTTCATAGGCTTTAAGACGAAACTCCAGCATCCACTCTGGTTCATTGCGTTTAGCTGAGATGGCACGAACAACCTCTTCGCTGATCCCATGCGCAAACTCTTCAGTTTCTAGCTTTGTGTAGAAACCCTGTTTATATTTTTGCTGGTTTCCTTCCCAGATCTGTACACCATCAGTTGTTTCACTATTTCGGGACATAGAATTACTCAACGCCAAAGCTCTCGCCACAGCCACAGGCATGCTGCGCTTTAGGATTATTGAATTTAAAAATTTGATTTAAACCTTCGCGAACGTAGTCCACTTCGGTTCCATCGATAAAGGGCATTGCCTCCAGAGGCACATACAGCAATGCACCCTGATGGATAAAAACAAGATCGTCCTCGGCTGGTGCAGAGACCAGATCCATGGTGTAGCCAAAACCAGCGCATCCCGATGTCTTCACGCCAAGTTTAAGCCCTTTCATTTCGGGCGAACCTGCCGTCAGAGTATGAATCTGTCTGGCGGCACTGTCTGTCAGTGTCAGTCCTTTCCAGATAAAGTCATCGGGTGAAAAAGATGATGTTGTTGCTGTTGGCATAATTTACCTCGCGATATAGACAGCCCCGGGCCAGGCCCTCTATGTTAGTGATATTAAATATAGCTTCAACCTCATGTTTTACAGGGGATTAAGAATTGAAGCATTTATTGTGCGTTTTATGCGTTTTTTTATTCATTTTTTGTCGCCACAACTTACACTAAAGCGACAAATCATAGTGAAATAAATAATTGATAATTAAAGATTACTGAAAAATATCCATCGCTATGTTACGCATTTTTTGGTTGCTGAATTTGTTTTTTTTGTCGCCTCATCGAGAACACCAATTTTTTTCAAAGGCAGCACCGATAGATAATTAAAAGCTGATCGTAAGCATCGTGAGGTGCTATTTATACGATAATGATTATCATTATATTTTTAATCTGCTTCAGCTCAGTCAATAATAAAAATAGCGCATAGTTGAGTCAGACAATACGAAAAGTATGCGCCTTTTATTCAGTGGCCATTGCCCTGCATAGCCGGGCACACTCAGTGTGCCCGATGTTAACAATTAGTATGTTTTCTACTACTGTTCGCCAGTGTATCCGGTATGTTGTTGCTCACGGTGAGTGATTATTTCCAGCAGAGCCTGTAATGGATGGCGAATTCCTGTCTCTTCCATTCGTTTCACCTGACTGCGGCATGAATATCCCGTTGCCAGACAACGATGCCGCGGTAGTTTTTCCAGCGCGGTTTGCCACGAAAGAGCATAAATGCCTTGTGAGTTTTCGCGGTTTTTTTTTTCATGTCCGTAGGTGCCTGCCATCCCGCAACAACCCACGGAGATATTTTCAAGCCTGGCACCAAATCTCGCAAAAAGATTTCGCCACTGCTGGCTGGATAATGGCAACGCAGTGATTTCTGTGCAGTGGCCAAATAAGTACCAGGGTTCTCCCTCTGCAACCAGCGAAGCTGGCGAGGTCAGCTCTTCAGTAAGCCATTCATGTACCAGCTGTACATGAAAATCACCGCGTTTATCACCCAATATTTCTTTGTATTCATCTCGATAGCAAAGCACCAGCGCTGGGTCAACTCCAACCATCGGCAGTGATAAACTGGCAATTCGGTTTAGCAATTCTGCGCTGTGCGCCGCCGTTCGTGCAAACTGGCGAAGAAAACCTTTTACATGCTGTGCTTTGCCATTGGGTACGAAGGGCAGCACAACGGGCTGATAGCCCAGATGCATAATAAGGCTAACCAAATCATCGATAAGCGGTGCCTCATAGTATGTCGTGAATGGATCCTGCACCACCAGAACATGATGCTGCCTTTCCTTTACACTCATCGCTTCTAACTGTTCCAGTGTCAATGAACAGGCTGGCTGCTTCTTAAGTCGCTGACTCAGCGTAGGGTGCGAAAGCAGCGGTAAATCAACCATGCCCAGCGTATGCTGACTCAATTTTTGTATCAGCGGACGTCGCAGAAAAAAGTTAACTACATTCGGTGCTTTAGCCATCAATGGCGTATAGCTTTCTACACCAGCAACCAGATAATCACTGACCGGGCGTAAATAACGCGTGTGGTAAAGCTGAAGAAAGCGCGCTCTGAATGCAGGGACATCTATTTTTATCGGACACTGGGTGGAACAGGCTTTACACGCCAGACACCCTGACATTGCCTCTTTGACTTCATGAGAGAAATCATACTCACCTCGCTTCGCACGCCAGCTGTTGCCGAATCGCTGTATCATTCCCCGCATAGAAAGACTTTTGACCGCTAATGTGCTTTCCAGTTGTTTAGGGTCTACACCACGCTCAGAAAGCAGTCTCAGCCATTCACGAGTCAGAGTGGCACGTCCCTTGGGCGAGTGCAGGCGGTTGGAGGTGATTTTCATTGAAGGGCACATCGGGCTTTTGACATCAAAATTGAAACATACGCCATTACCATTGCACTCCATCGCACCACGCCAACTCTGCCTTACCGCCACAGGAATTTGCCGATCGAAAGTTCCCCGTTTCACTTCATCAACCTGCATCATTTCTGCCGTTGAATCGACCGGAGTACAGATTTTTCCCGGATTCAGTCGATTATGAGGGTCGAACGCTGTTTTTATTTGACGTAAGTGATGGAAAAGCGCATCACCAAAAAAAGCCGGACTATACTCAGCTCTGAAGCCCTTCCCATGCTCCCCCCACAATAACCCTCCATAGCGAGCTGTTAAACTGACTACCTGATCAGAGATTTGCTTCATTAATACTTCATGTTGTGGGTCACACATATCCAGTGCGGGTCTTACATGCAGTACCCCGGCATCCACATGCCCGAACATACCGTAATTAAGCCCGTAACCGTCAAGAAGCGCACGAAATTCGGTAATATAGTCAGCAAGGTGCTCAGGTGGCACGCAGGTATCCTCCACGAACGGTATGGGTTTTTTCTGCCCTTTGGCATTGCCCAATAGCCCTACTGCTTTTTTTCGCATAGCATAAATCAGTTCTATGCCCTGCAAATCGTTACAAAGCTGATAGCCAATCACACCGCCCGAACGTTGTGCCATCAAACTATCCAGCTGTCGGAACAGTGCGTCAACCTGCCCATTGATCAATACTTCATCATCGCCGGCAAACTCAACAATATTCAATCCCAGCATCTCTTGTCCGACAACATCGGTAATCAGTGAGGCAACCGAATGCCATACGATATCTTCGCGGGCCAGATTGAGTACTTTTGAATCTATCGTTTCCACCGACAATGCAGCAGCTTTGACCAGTACAGGTGCACTTCGCAGTGCAGAATCGAAGCTTTCATATTTGATATTAACCAGACGCCGGACTTGCGGAATCGGCGTAATATCGAGGCGGGCCTCAGTGATAAAGGCAAGAGTACCTTCTGAACCACATAACAGCCGGGTTAAATCGACGGACTGCAGATCATCACTGACAGCATGTTTAAGGTCATAACCAGTCAAAAAACGATTTAGTTCAGGAAATTTTTCCAGCACTAATGCACGCTCATCACGACATACGGCGAGTACTGTTCGATAGATATTGCCGACGATAGTGTTTTCCCCGGCTTGTTTCTCAGCGTAATCCACGGTCACTGGCGCTGTATCGAGAATTGTTCCTCCCAGTAACACCGCTTTAAGTCCCAAGACATGATCAGAAGTTTTGCCATAGACCATTGAACCCTGACCAGAAGCATCGGTGTTGATCATCCCGCCGAGCGTTGCCCGATTACTGGTGGAAAGTTCGGGAGAGAAAAAATAGCCATAAGGTTTAAGCGCTGCGTTTAGCTGATCTTTAACGACTCCGGCTTCAACGCGTACCCACCCTTCCTGCGGATTGATTTCCAGAATCTGGTTCATGTAGCGCGACATATCAACAATGATGCCATGATTTAAAGACTGGCCATTGGTTCCGGTACCTCCACCGCGAGGCGTAAAATTCAGTGCACGGAACCGCTCATCATCAGCAACACGAGCTATCAAACCAACGTCATCCCCGCAACGAGGAAACAGCGCTGCTGCGGGCAGCGTCTGATAGATACTGTTATCCGTTGCCAGCGTGAGGCGATCACCGTAGCGTGTCGTAATATCTCCGCGAAAACCTGTTTTTTTTAAGGCATCAATAAAGTCAGTGACGACAGGCGACAAGCTAGCTGCCGCAGTAAGTTGTGGGATCATAACCAGTAAACCAGATCAAATTGAGCAAATATAATTACAGGCGTTGTATCATATTTTCTGATGGCCTGTCGCTATTTCACATCAGGCCTTTATAAAAGAATAACGTGCTGTTTGATCGATAAATGCGTTTAATAACGAGGTTGTGAGTTTACTGCAGAACCAATGTATTGGTATCTGTCGTTCCAATCCACGAGGTTATTGTTCAATGATGAATCAACTACAAAAGCGCTGGGATTTGCCACAGATAGTATTTTCTCTGATGTTCCTTTCACTGATGCTCATCGCCTGCTTCTGGGTGGTACAACCTTTTATTCTCGGTTTTGCGTGGGCCAGCATGGTCGTTATCGCCACCTGGCCTTTGATGCTCAGAATCCAGCGTTATCTGGGTGGCAAACGCCTGCCAGCCGTCATCGTTATGGCGGTATTATTAGTCCTGCTGTTCATCATTCCGGTTGCTCTGCTGGTTAGTGGATTAATCGACAACAGCGCCCCTCTCATCGCATGGGCCACATCGGGAAACATTCACCTCCCTGAATTACTGTGGCTCAATGATCTGCCGTTAGTCGGTAATAAGCTCTATCAAGGTTGGAAAACACTGCTGGACAGCGGCGGAAGCGCACTGGTTGCCCGACTGCAGCCCTATATCGGCAAAACCAGTATTTTTCTGTTTGCCCAGGCCGGGCATTTTGGTCGCTTTATGCTACACTTCGCACTGATGCTGTTGTTTAGTATTCTGCTTTACTGGCGTGGTGAACAGGTTGGCAATGGTATTCGTCATTTTGCCTTTCGTCTGGCTTCTCAGCGGGGTGATGCGGCAGTGCTGCTGGCGGGTCAGGCGGTTAGGGCTGTTGCGCTCGGCGTGGTAGTCACCGCATTAGTGCAAGCTGTGCTGGGTGGAATTGGTCTGGCAGTGACGGGGATTCCTTATGCAACTATCTTAACGGTACTGATGTTTCTCTCCTGTCTGGTACAATTAGGCCCCTTAGTGGTCCTGGTTCCGGCAATCATCTGGCTCTACTGGAGTGGTGATTCTACCTGGGGTACAGTGCTGCTGGTGTGGAGTTGTGTTGTCGGACTTCTGGATAATGTACTCAGACCCGTGCTGATTCGCATGGGAGCTGATTTACCACTGTTACTGATTCTGTCGGGCGTCATAGGCGGTCTCGTCGCCTTTGGTATGATAGGATTATTTATTGGTCCTGTGGTGCTTGCAGTCTCATTTCGTTTGTTATCCGTTTGGATTCATGAAGTCCCTGCACCCGGTGATGACGTTGAAAACGAGCTGGCAGAAATTGCTGATGAAGCCGAAGTTAACAGCCATTAGAGGGTTGTGACTACTTAATCAGAAACGCCGCTCTCGCGTGAGCGGCGTAGACTATCCACCACGGGAAAGCGTTGTTCCAGTATCTGGCAGCGGAGGCTAACTTGAGCAACTCAGGGGTAAATTGCGACCCCATGCAGGGGGGAGCTGAACAAAGATTTCATCATGATCTTCAAATGGGGTATTTAACGCCTGATGAAGCCGTTGTAATACCGATACATCATCCTGTTCCGCCGACATAATAGCTTGTTGCGCCAGGTAAGTACGCAGCACCAGTGAGGGATTGTGTTGCCGCATTCTGCTTCTTCGTTCAACATCATCCACGGTTTCCCGTTGCAGCCGCTTTCGATAAATCTGATACCAATCATCAAATGCACTGCGGTCAATAAACTGATCACGCAATATGCTCTGTTGCTGATGTTGTTCTGTCTCACACAACATCCTGAACAGACGGGTATAATCAGTTTGCTCACGATGCATCAGCGCGAGTAACTGAGTCAAAATTTGGTTATCTTCCTGATGAGATTCCCCGAACCCGAGCTTAGCCCTCATACAAACGCCCCAGTGACGCATCAACTCAGGTTCATATTCATCCAGCGCCTGATGCAACTGTTCATCTTTTATCAAACCGGAAAGTGCCTGTGCCAGACAGTGCAGGTTCCACAACGCAATTTGTGGTTGGCGGTCAAAACGATAACGTCCATGATAATCTGAATGGTTAGCGCTAAAGTCGCTCTGATAGCCATCAATGAAGGCGTAAGGCCCATAATCAAGCGTGATACCCAGAATAGACATATTATCGGTATTCATCACTCCATGACAAAACCCTGTGCTTTGCCAGCAGGCAATCAGGCGCGCGGTACGTCTCACCACATCAGTAAACCAGAGTCGATACTGTTCTGCTTCAGTAGCTAATTCTGGCCAAAGTTGCTCAATGACGTAGTCAGCCAACTGCTTGACTTTTTCTGGTGCTCTCTGGTGGTAATAGTGCTCAAAATGCCCAAACCTCACATGACTTCCGGCAACACGTAGCAGCATAGCCCCGCGCTCAGTTGACTCACGTTCTATCGGTTCTTCACTGGTGATAATACTCAACGCCCGGGTTGTCGGAATACCGAGATGGTAGAGCGCTTCAGAAGCCAGAAACTCCCTGATGACAGATCGTAATACTGCCCGTCCATCACCCTGCCGCGAATAAACTGTCTTTCCTGCACCTTTGAGATGCCACTCCACACGTCGTCCATCGGCAAGAGACTGCTCTCCCAGCAGCATTCCTCGCCCGTCCCCGAGTTGCCCGGCCCATACACCAAATTGATGACCACTGTAAGCCTGTGCCAACGGTTTCATGCCCGGTAATATCCGTTCACCAGCGCAGGCTTGTAACACACCAGTATTGTGCGGGAAATCGTCTATATTCAGTTCCCTGGCTAAACATTCGCTGTAATGCAATAAGCGTGCACCCTTTAATGGTACGGGTAGCGAGGGGTGATAAAAACCCTCGAGTTTATCAGCCCAGAAACTGTCAAAATGCATACTTGCCTCATAATTTCATAACTATAGAAATTTGTTATGTTATATATTCCTTTACATAAAATCGACAAATGAAAACCACTGATTCAAAGAAACATAAATGTTATCTGACTGATTGTAAAAATACCTCAGGTAATTGAGTCAGTTTCCCCAGCATTGTCTCATTGACTGAGGTGAATAGATTCCCGGTTAGTCCATCAACATCAAAATGATATGCCTGCCTGAACATTTTCATATCATCAATACCAGGTAATATTACTTGCTGACAATAAGGACGGATATGATAAAAAACGGTATTAATAAATGAAGGTGATACATTTCTCATCATTGTTTGCTGAATAAAACCTTTATCTATTTTTATTCGGGAAAATAAGCCATCAAATACCGCTTTAGATGATGCTTTACCCGCGCCATAGTTTCTCAGATTCAATACGAAATGTTGATGGAGAAATGCCAGTTGAGGATTACTCTCTCCCTGACTCAGACCGGGAAAAGATTCGTCCAGTTCAAGCTCAAGATAAGGTAATTCACTAAATTTACTCATCAGCAGCTCATTGCCTGCCAGTATATCAGCAGTCTGGGCATCAATACTCATCACGATGGCTACATCTTGTTTAGAAAAAAAATCATGGTTATTTTAACGCATGTTATTTCATCCTGCAATAATCTTGACCTTTGTACCATTGAAAGCTGAGGTAAAAGAATATCCTGAGGAATGACAACATTCGCTGATAAATGGCTGAAGCAGGTTTTCAGCTCAATGGCTGTCAGGTTACCATTAAACCGATAGACCGGGTAAAAGACCCGATGAGAGTTATAATCCGCATCCAGATGGATTTTCATTATATTTTCCATAATAGGAATAATCATCTTTATATTCTGCTCATTGTCGACGTTCCCTGACATGAACAGAATAATCCCTGGCAACCAACAGCATTTAGTTAAAATGTCTGTAGTGCCTATACGTATCATTTTCTTTGAGTAAAATACGTTATTTATTCAGAGGAAAATTATTTACTATCATTACAGCAATTAATTTTCTTTTTTGATAGTTACGCAGAAAAAGGCGGTACAGCACCCCGGAAGCATAAGGTTAACTTACAGTTAATTTTACTGAAATACAAATTTTTCATTTCATTAACACACTTAATCATAGTCGCCTGGCTTGCCAGAATGCCCGCCGCCAGTAGCTGTTATCAAGAGAAGAACGGATCACGCCTTTACTGGTAGATGCATGAATGAACTGTTTATTGTCAGCATAAATTCCTACATGCAACCCACTACCCTGACTGCCTGTTTTGAAGAAAACCAGGTCACCGGGCAATAAATCATCCCTGCTTATCCGGCTACCAAGCACAGTTTGTTCCTCAGTTGTACGTGGCAATTGCCGGTCAAAACGTTCACGAAATGTCAGATAGACAAATCCGGAACAATCGATACCCGCCTTACTCAGGCCTCCATAGCGGTAAGGTGTACCATGCCAGTGGCGAAGCTGATCATTGAGCGTTCTGACTACACGCGTAGAATCAGATAACTCTCCATCAGGTGGAGCAGGGTGATGACTGCAACCTACCAACAGCATGACGATAAACAGAAGCCCGTAACGCATTATCCATATTCCCTGAAGATGATATTTTACTCTACCTGCTTCCCCCCTGATGAGGCAACTCATTCCCTCAATATCCACGGACGATAGCACAAAGGGTTTCTCCTTCTGATTATCATTACACCGCATCTTTTCTAAACGTTAACACTACAAAAAAGTAATAAATTGGGGGCTGAATACTCTGAAGCAGACTATGTTAGTCACAAGGCAGGATCCATTGCCTTTGTTCCTGCTCTAACAACCTGAAATTAACACCAAAAACAGCAGTAAGTTGCTCCGGTGTCAATACAAGCCTTGGCTCTCCGTTTTCTATCACTGTCCCTTTGTTTATCAACCAAACCGTACTGGCATTATGCAGTGTATGATTAATATCATGACTGCTGACTACAACCGCAATTCCCTTTTGTGTCATTCTGCGCAGACAACGATCCAGTGCCTGCTGATGAGTCAAATCCAGTGCACTCATCGGTTCATCCAGCAACAATAGTTTACCGGTTGCCTGCATTAACTGAGTGAAAATCCCTGCCAGTCTCACTCGCTGCCACTCACCTCCCGATAAGCGGCTTATTGAATAACTGAGCAATGCTTCGATCTGCAATTCCCGGTAAAAGTAAAGTATTTCAGTCTCATATTGTGGCTCCGGGCATCCTGACAAGTGCAGGTCGAGGTAATACCAGACAGACATATTATCCGGTCGCCATTGCTGCTGACTGAGCCATGCCCTGGACTTTGCTAAGGCTGCTGGCGTCCATTTTTCAAGACGGATTCCAGAAAAAATAATTGTACCCAAATGTACCTGCAGACCCGCCAGCACCATAAGCAACGTGCTTTTACCAGCACCGTTAGGCCCGACAAGGTGCACCACCTCCCCCGCACAAATATGAGCAGAAAATGCCTCAACTCTACCGGGAACTGCTACATCATTGCAGCTCAACAGCATAGTGCGCTATAACGCCCGTTTGATCGCATCAACGATATGTGCATCATCGGGTAACATGTCCGGTGAAAAACGCTGCAGAACTTGCCCGTCACGGCTGACCAGGAATTTCTCAAAGTTCCATAGAATATCTGCTGGCTGTTGTGGTGCACGTCCCTTACTGATCATTTTAGCGAGAAACTCGCTACCCTCAGGCACGGTGGCTTGCGGACAAGCAGTAATCAACTGCTGATAAAGCGGATGCCGTTCTGGTCCATTTACCTCAATTTTACTGAACATGGGAAATGTCACGCCATAAGTCATACTGCAAAACTTGCTGATTTCTTCATTAGTGCCGGGCTCCTGGCCTAAAAAAGCATTGCACGGAAACCCCAGCACGATGAATCCGGCATCCTGCCACTGTTTTTGTAACATTTCGAGTTGAGTGTATTGAGGAGTCAGACCACATTTAGAGGCCACATTGACAATCAGTAATACTTTACCTTGCCAGTTTCCCAGCGTGGTTTCCTCACCTTGTAACGTAGTTAATTGGGTATCAAACAGACTCATTGGTTTCTCCATCATCATTGCTAACGCTGCTTTTTAAGCAGTAGCCAAATAAAAAAAGGCGCACCAAAGGTGCTGGTCACCACTCCAACAGGTAATTCAGCTGAAACTAACACCACCCGGGTAATAATGTCCGCCAGTAACAGAATGACAGCCCCGGTTAACGCACTCGCGGGTAGCAAGACCCGATGATCATGATAACCATTTAAACGCAGTAGGTGAGGAACCACAAGACCAACAAATCCTATTGCACCAGCCAGTGCCACACTGCCACCAGTTAACCACCCTACTGCAATCACTAAAAAGTGACGCCAGCGTACCACTGATAATCCAAGTTGCCGGGCACTGTTCTCGCCCAGGGCCAGTAAATTAAGCCCGTTACCACAACAGCATAATGCTATCAATACTGGCAACAACAAAAACATCAAGGCGCTATTACGCCAGTCTGCTCCACTGAAACTCCCCATCATCCAGTACATCAATTGGCGTAAATCGACTGAGGTACTGAAATAGACAATCCATGTCATCACTGCACTACAGACAATGCCAATGGCAACACCAATCAGAAGCAACCGGCTGTTAGTCAAATGCCATAACGTCGAAAATTGCACCAGTAGCATTGTCACCAGTAACGCTCCGGTGACCGCAAACAGACTAAATTGCCAGAATGCGGCAACCCCGAAAAACAGCCCTGATGCCATACCAAGCCCCGCTCCTGCTGATACACCCAACAGGCCTGGCTCTGCCAGCGGATTAGTAAACAGTGCCTGCATGGTTGCACCACAAACGGCTAACGCGGCGCCAACCAACATTACAGCAAGTGCTCTGGGCAGACGTAATTGCCAGACAAAAAGTTTATTTGTTGCAGTAAACCATTCAGAGGGGGGGATCCACTGCTCTCCTGCACACAGCGAGAAGGTGAGCAAAAATAACAGAATCAGGATTAACCAAAGCAGTAAACAACGTTGTTTTCGCACTACCTGTTTGTGATGCATTGCATAAAAATTCAGCCGCATGACGCACTACGCTCGGGGTGGCATTTCACAGCCACGGTTATCAATGATGATAAAAAAGGCCGCCTCCGCGACCTTTTTATCATACTGCACTTACTCTTCTTCGGGTGAGGCGTTTTCTACGCGGCTTTTGAGTTTCTGACCAGGCCGGAAAGTCACCACCCGCCGTGCCGTGATAGGGATATCTTCGCCAGTTTTCGGGTTACGCCCTGGACGTTGATTCTTATCACGAAGTTCAAAATTACCGAAACCAGATAACTTCACATGTTCACCACTTTCCAACGCGCGGCGAATTTCTTCAAAAAAAAGCTCGACCAAATCTTTTGCATCTCGTTTGCTTAATCCAAGTTTTTCAAACAAATATTCGGACATTTCAGCTTTTGTCAGCGCCATAGGTTCAATCCCTCAAGGAGGCTTGGAATCGCTCTTTCAGTGCTTCTACACATTGCATAACGGCAGAAGCGATCTCTTCTTCTTCAAGTGTACGGCTTGCATCCTGTAGCGTCAGACTGATTGCGAGGCTTTTGAAACCAGGCTCAATCCCCTTACCACGGTACACATCAAATAAGTTTACGCCAACTATCTGATTTACGCCAACTTTCTTACACTCATTAATCACATCAGCAGCAGGGACGCTCTCAGCCACCACAACAGCAATATCACGGCGGTTAGCCGGGAAGCGTGAGACCTCTACTGCATCAGGTAGCATACGCTCTGCGACTTTTTGCCACTCAAGTTCGAAAAGCACAGTACGGCCATTCAAATCCAGTTTACGTTCCAGTTCCGGGTGTACAACCCCTAAATAACCAACACGTACCGAGCCTAAATAGATGGCAGCAGTCTGACCAGGATGTAATGCCGGATGCTCACCTACCTGAAATGACCATTGGTGATTTTTACCTGTCAATTCCAGTAACGCTTCAACATCCCCTTTTAAATCATAATAATCTACGTTCTCACGTGCAAGATCCCAATGCTCTTCATTGCGAGGTCCGGCGATTACACCTGCCAGCAACATCTCCTGGCGCACACCACACTCCGCCGCTGTATCAGGCACAAAACGTAAACCACTTTCGAACAAACGTACCCGTGGTTGTTGCCGATTTTGATTGTAAATCACAGCAGAAAGCAACCCTCTCCACAACGATAAACGCATCGCTGACATATCCACTGATATGGGGTTTGGCAGTAATAGACTCTCTTCACCCGGGTGCAATAACTGTTGCACTTTAGGATCGACAAAGCTGTAAGTAATCGCTTCCTGATAACCACGATCAACAAGTAAGGTCTGGACTCGCTGTAGTGAAAGATCAGCCTCACGATGGCGTGTCATCACCAGGTCGCTTTTCACCGGAATATTGGGAATGTTATTGTATCCATAAATTCTGGCAACTTCTTCTACCAGATCTTCTTCAATACGTAAATCAAAACGCCAGGAAGGCGCAAGCACCTGCCACTTTCCTGAAGCAAGCAGAGAAACTTTACAACCCAGTCGCACCAGGATGTCATTAACTTCCTCATCAGCAATAAAATGACCAATCAAACGGTCAAGTTTCTCACGCTGTAAAATTATTTTAGCGCTTTGAGGTAGCATCTGATTATCCGTAGCTTCGACCACGGGTCCGGCTTCGCCACCACAGATATCCAGCAAGAGCTGTGTTGCGCGTGATATTGCTTTATATTGTATCTCTGGATCCACACCGCGTTCATAGCGATGTGAAGCATCGGTATGCAACCCAAAGCGACGAGCACGCCCTGCAATAGCCAGAGGGTCGAAGTAAGCACATTCAAGTAATACGTTTACTGTTTCCTCACGCACACCTGACTCTGCGCCACCAAAGATACCGGCTAACGCCAGTGCCTTTTCATGATCAGCTATCACCAGTACGTCATTGCTTAGCTTCACTTCACTGCCATCCAGTAACGTGATGACTTCATCCTGTGCAGCATGACGCACTACAATCCCGCCATTGATACGGTCAAGATCGAAAGCATGCATTGGTTGTCCGAGCTCAAGCAAAACAAAGTTGGTGATATCAACCACGGCATCAATCGAGCGGATCCCACCACGACGAAGCTTCTCTTTCATCCATAAAGGTGTCTCAGCACGGAGATCAATGCCCTTTACTACCCTTGCCAGATAACGAGGGCAAGCTGCGGCAGCTTCTACCTTTATCGGAACACAAGCCTGATGGGTTGCTGCTACAGGGGCAATATCAGGCTCGGTCAACGGCAATTTGTTGACAGCACTGATATCACGTGCGACACCCACCATGCCGAGACAATCAGCACGGTTAGGGGTTACACTGATTTCAATCATCACATCATCCAACTGCAGATAATCACGTACATCCTGTCCGGTACTGGCTTCGGCTGGCAGTTCAATGATGCCGTTTTGCTCTACATCAATGCCCAGTTCGGAGAAAGAACAGAGCATTCCTTCTGATGGTTCACCGCGTAATTTCGCCGCTTTGATTTTAAAATCGCCCGGCAGAACTGCGCCGACGGTTGCTACTGCGACTTTCAGTCCCTGACGACAATTAGCCGCACCGCAAACGATACCAAGTAACCTGTCACCACCCACATCCACTTTCGTCACCCGAAGTTTATCAGCATTCGGATGTTGCATGCACTGCATCACTTCACCAACGACCACACCATGAAAGGTGCCGGCAACGGGTATGACATCATCTACTTCCAGCCCGGCCATCGTCAGTTGTTCAGACAGCGCTGCGCTGTCAATTGCCGGGTTTACCCATTCGCGTAACCAAAGTTCACTGAATTTCATTGCTATCAGCCACCTTATTTAAACTGTTTCAGAAAACGCAGGTCGTTTTCAAAGAATGAACGCAAATCCGTCACGCCATAACGCAACATCGCCAGTCGTTCCATCCCCATGCCGAAAGCAAAACCAGAGTACACTTCCGGATCGATACCAACGTTACGTAATACGTTAGGATGTACCATTCCACATCCGAGCACTTCAAGCCATTTGCCATTTTTTCCCATGACATCAACTTCTGCGGATGGCTCTGTGAATGGGAAATAGGAGGGTCGAAAACGGATAGTTAAATCTTCTTCAAAGAAGTTACGCAGGAAATCGTGTAGCGTGCCTTTCAGATTAGTGAAGCTGATATTGGTATCAACAATCAGCCCTTCCATCTGATGGAACATGGGAGTATGTGTCTGATCATAATCATTACGATACACTCTTCCCGGCGCGATAATACGTATTGGTGGGCGCTGATTTTGCATGGTACGAATCTGCACACCCGATGTCTGCGTCCTCAATAAACGCTGGGCATCAAACCAGAACGTATCGTGATCGGCACGCGCCGGGTGGTGAGCCGGGATATTTAATGCATCGAAATTATAGTAATCGTTTTCAATTTCCGGCCCGGTTTCCACCGCGAAACCCATCTCACCGAAAAAGTCAGCAATGCGGTTGATAGTCCGCGTGACCGGATGCAACCCACCATTTTCGATACGGCGACCAGGAAGAGAGACGTCAATCGTTTCAGCGGCCAGACGCGCATTAATAGCAGCACTTTCGAGAAGGGTTTTACGCAGATTCAACACCTCCTGAACCTGCTGTTTCGCTTCATTTATCAGTGCACCCGCGGCGGGTCTTTCCTCTGCTGGTAACTCACGCAATGTGGTCATTTGAAGCGTCAGATGGCCTTTTTTGCCAAGATACTCGACACGTACCGTATCTAATGCGGCTACATCATCGGCATCGGCAATGGCAGCTTTTGCTTTCATCACCAGTTCTGCAAGATGTGACATGTTTTCCTCTTCCTCCAGCCAGCATAACTTGTTTATTTTCCGGGGACGGTAACCCGCCCTGGACATTATAAGAAATAAAAAAGCCTCCGCTGTGGGAGGCCTGATGTGCATTATTTCGTTTCATCTCTTCGCGCACAAGCCATCCTGAATCAGGTGGTAAAGTAAAAAAAGAAACGAAATAAGACTTTTTTGTACATTTAAATATGGTCCACAACTATATAAAGCAACCCGTTACTCAACGGCATCATACCTGCTATCAAATTGTTTATCCAACAAAAAAGAGGGAGAAACCTCCCTCTCTTTTATTCTGGCTTATGCCAGTGCTGATTTTGCTTTTTCAACCAAAGCAGAGAATGCCACTTTGTCGAATACTGCAATGTCAGCCAGAATCTTACGGTCAATTTCAATTGAGGCTTTTTTCAGGCCATTGATGAAACGGCTGTAGGAGATTCCGTTGGTACGAGCTGCCGCGTTGATACGAGCAATCCACAACTGACGGAATTGACGTTTACGCTGACGACGGTCACGGTATGCATACTGACCCGCTTTAATGACCGCCTGGAAAGCAACACGGTAAACACGAGAACGTGCACCGTAGTAACCTTTAGCTTGTTTTAAGATTTTTTTGTGACGTGCACGAGCAACGACACCACGTTTTACACGAGCCATTTAGCTCTCCTGTTTAATATTCTGTTAAAAAAACTTATGCGTATGGCAGGCAAGCTATAACCAGACCTAAATCACCTTTTGATACCATTCCTTTCGGACGCAGGTGACGCTTACGTTTTGTTGATTTTTTAGTCAGAATATGACGCAGGTTAGCGTGCTTGCGTTTGAAACCACCAGAAGCAGTCTTTTTAAAACGTTTCGCGGCGCCACGTACAGTTTTAATCTTGGGCATGTGAATGTTTCCACTTCGCATTGTTGATATAATGAAACAAAAAGGCGAAGAGTGGGCGTTCTCACAGAATACACTGCAGAAATACCCACCCCTGCTTTACAGGCCTATTGTTTCTTCTTGGGTGCGAGCACCATGATCATCTGTCGCCCTTCGATTTTTGAAGGGAAGGACTCGACAACAGCCAGGTCCATATCATCACACAAATCTTTACGGACGCGGTTAAGCACTTCCATACCGATCTGTTGGTGCGCCATCTCACGACCACGAAAACGCAGCGTGATTTTGGCTTTATCGCCCTCTTCGAGAAAGCGAATCAGGTTGCGTAGTTTTACCTGATAATCGCCATCATCGGTTCCAGGACGGAATTTAATTTCCTTGACCTGAATAACTTTTTGCTTCTTCTTCTGCTCTTTAGAAGATTTGCTCTTTTCATAGAGGAATTTGCCGTAGTCCATAATACGACAAACCGGCGGCTCTGCATTAGGACTGATCTCGACTAAATCAACGCCAGCTTCTTCTGCTTTTTCCAGCGCTTCATTCAGACTGACAATACCAATCTGTTCGCCATCGATACCCGCCAGACGAACCTCTGTGGCGCGAATTTCTCTGTTAATACGATTAGGACGCGCTGGTTGAACTCGTTTTCCGCCTTTAATACCTTATTCCTCCAATTGCTGAAGACAACGGCTGCGGATCTCTTCCTGCAGCTTCGCTATCACTTCATTGACATCCATGCTGCCTAGATCTTTACCCCGGCGAGTACGGACGGCCACTTGACCTGACTCCATCTCTTTGTCACCGCAGACCAGCATATAGGGAACACGACGCAACGTATGCTCGCGAATTTTAAAGCCAATCTTCTCATTTCTCAAGTCAGCTTTTACGCGAAGCCCTGCATTTTGCAGCTTTTGCGTCAATTCTGCAACATATTCGGACTGTCCATCGGTAATATTCATTACCACGACCTGTACAGGCGCCAGCCAGGTTGGGAAGAAACCGGCATATTCTTCAGTGAGAATACCAATGAAACGCTCCACAGAGCCAAGAATGGCACGGTGGATCATAACAGGCACCTGCCGTTCGTTATTTTCACCGACATAAGAAGCGTTCAGGCGTGATGGTAATGAGAAGTCGAGCTGAACTGTACCACATTGCCACGCACGGTCGAGACAATCGTGTAAGGTAAATTCGATTTTTGGCCCGTAGAAAGCCCCCTCACCCGACTGATATTCAAAAGCAATTTGATTCTCTTCGAGAGCGCCTGCCAAATCTGCTTCAGCTTTATCCCACAACTCATCAGTACCGATACGTTTTTCAGGACGTGTGGAAAGTTTCACCGCGATCTTTTCAAAACCAAATGTGCTGTACATATCGTAAACCATACGAATACAGCTGTTAACTTCATCGCGCACTTGCGCTTCGGTACAAAAGATATGCGCATCGTCCTGCGTAAAACCGCGTACACGCATCAACCCGTGCAGTGAGCCTGATGGTTCATTGCGATGACAACTGCCGAACTCTGCCATACGCAAAGGTAAATCACGGTACGACTTTAATCCCTGATTAAAAATCTGCACATGGCCCGGACAGTTCATCGGCTTAATACAATATTCACGGTTTTCTGATGAAGTAGTGAACATGGCATCTTTATAGTTCTCCCAATGCCCTGTTTTTTCCCAAAGCACCCTGTCCATCATCAACGGACCTTTTACTTCCTGATAGTCATACTCTGTCAGTTTGCTGCGGACAAATACTTCCAGTTCGCGGAATATTGTCCAGCCATCATTGTGCCAGAAGACCATACCCGGAGCTTCTTCTTGCATATGATAGAGATCAAGCTGTTTACCGATCTTACGATGATCGCGCTTCGCTGCTTCTTCAAGGCGCAGCAGATAAGCGGCGAGCTGTTTTTTATCTGCCCAGGCGGTTCCGTAGATTCGCTGTAGCATTTTGTTGTTACTGTCACCACGCCAGTAAGCGCCAGCGATTTTCTGCAACTTAAAATGGTGGCAGAAACGCATGTTTGGCACATGAGGCCCACGGCACATATCAATATATTCTTCGTGATGATATAAACCGGGCTGATCATCTCTGCTAACATTCTCATCAAGGATCGCCATTTTATACGTTTCACCGCGTGCGGCAAACGTATCGCGCGCTTCCTGCCAGCTTACTTTTTTCTTGATAACATCGTAATTTGTTTCAGCAAGCTGGTGCATGCGTTTTTCCAGCAGAGCGATATCTTCCTGGGTTAACGTGTGGTCGAGATCAACGTCATAATAAAAACCATTGTCAATTACCGGACCAATTGCCATCTGGCAATCTGGCCATAATTGTTTGATCGCGTGCCCTAACAAGTGCGCACAGGAATGGCGAATGATCTCAACACCATCTTCGTCCTTCGCCGTGATAATGGCTACATTGCTATCCTCAGTAATAGGATCGCTTGCATCGACTAACTGGCCGTTGACACGTCCGGCAATACAGGCTTTAGCAAGTCCCGGACCGATATCGAGGGCTATATCCATGACACTGATTGCATGGTCGAAAGAACGCTGGCTCCCGTCGGGAAGGGTAATTACAGGCATGATAAATCCTTTAATGCAGTGGTAACCCCTACGTAAGGTTACGTGCAGAGTGAATTAAAAAAGCAATTAAAGATGGTGGGATCTGAGTTCACACACGGTTGTGAGTCAGCCACCATCCATCTGTTGTTCCATTCCCCATAACAACGCTATGGGGCTTGAATATCCTACACGGATTATATTGAGTGTCTACGTTACAATATGGCGCTCGTCGTATGACGCAGATTATAAAGAGTAGGCAAGTGTGATAGTGGTTTTGGTATCCGTGCGATCAGGTGCCGATACCGGAGGATGCTGGTTCCAGGTAACGTTATAAGCAAGCTTGAGGGCAAAGTCCTGATTGATAGCCACCTGTAACCCTGTTTCTGAGTTCAGCGTCGTGTCATCACTGCCTAACACCGATACACCCTGCACAAATTTGGTATTATCAGTTAATTGCCATTGATAACTCACCGCACCATAGGCAAGAGCCTGAGTCTCATGGCCGCCCGAATGATAATCGTCATAGCGAACACCAGGACCCGCTTCCACACGCAGAGAATGAATAGGACCATTGAGTAACTGACGTCCGTAACCCATCGCTAAAATTGAACGACCGTCGTAACCATTAAAGCGGTCGCTGAGCCAGCTAGCCTGACCAAACAGGTAATCGTTTGTGTTCATGTTATAGCGAGTACGTCCACCCACCTGATAGGTTTCTGAAGACCGCTCATCGTTTGAAGAGGTATTACTGGCATTGCCCCACAAACTGTAAGCCGTGCTGGTCTGATACCACGTCATGTTAGTGTTAGCTGTCAGAGAAGAACTGGTAGTGTTACCCGTTTGTGCCAGGTAACCTGCCTCTGCTGCACCTTCAAAAGGTTTTTTTGCAGTTGAAGGATCGTCCATCACAGTGAAGACGTTATTATCCGCCATCGCAGTTTGGCACAATGCAGCGCCCGAAAGCAGTAAAATGGCGGTGAACGTATTGAGCTTTTTCATTAAAATAGGGTCCGTACAACAAGTTATGAGAGTGGGTCTGGCAGAAATCCACCAAAACAACACAAGGGCGCTGACCATACCCCCCTTCAGAATCCTTCATCTGGTTATTCTGTATTGCTATGGCACCGGTTGCTGCATGCGCTAAGTATAATGTTCTTCAGCAGATTTTGCAGCCCTAATTGCGTAATTTTCTCAGTCAGAAAAAATTTTCCGCTAACTCCATAACGACTTTATTCTCTGTTTTCGCCACTCTCAGTGCGCTAAAAAACCACCCCATTTCAACAAAAAATACCCCACAAAAATCAGACAAAGAGGAAGCAGATACAAAGGAAATATTTGCAACAAAAAGGTCTGATGTGGCACAACTATTCTCTGTTCCAGCTGCTTACGATTTTTGCCTCCATCCTCACGCGTTTTTTCCAGTATCAATTGATTAGTTATACTCTCGCGTAAAAAAACATATTGCCGCCACATCTTTGCACCTGATGCCTGTAATGCAAGCCCGACGAAAATTGCCGCATAAATCAGCCAAAATGCCACATTACTTTTTGCTATGAAATCTGGTTGTGGTGAGTTTTCCCAGAAGAAATTCAGGAAGGGTGTATTGAACTGTACCATGTTGATAAATAATTGACTGAAATCAGACATCACTGCTTCAATGCCATTTTTCTGCTCTGGTCTGGCAGCAATAAATTTCATAACAGAGATTACTGTCGATAGTAGCGCTGGCAAAAAGATACACCAGCCTAAAAGCCGTTTCACTATAGCCAGTTGAGCCGCTCGTTGATAAGTCATTACCGGTTAATCCTTCTTATAAGTGCCTGGGACACTCTTTGCCTGATATGAAAAATAACTACTGTCATCACCTTTAGTGTGATTCTCTTCCCTGAAGATTAACGGTATGTCCTGCTTCATGCTAGAGTAATCTCTTACATTTCATCATCAAGAAGTATCTGGCATGTCTGCTACAAATCCTGTTTCCGCTGTCATTTTCGATATGGATGGTTTACTTAATGATTCAGAGCCGTTCTGGTATCAGGCAGAACAGGAGATATTTTCATCGCACGGTTTCGATCTTAGCCGGAGAAATGAACTGACTGATACCACCGGTCTGCGCATCGACCAGGTGGTTAAAATGTGGTACGACTTGCTCGTCGGCCAGGGAGGTGATCAACAGACCATTACTCAACAGTTTATCCATCGCACTCTAGAACTGGTTGAATCAAAGAAACCCTTGCTTCCAGGTGTAATCCATGCGCTGGAACTGTGCCGGCAGTTAGGTTTGAAAATGGGTCTGGCCTCTGCCTCACCTCTCTTTATGATCGAGCGCGTCCTTCAACTTTTCGCGATCAGACAGTATTTCGATGTTATCGCCTCCGCAGAGACGCTACCCTGGAGTAAACCTCATCCACAGGTTTATCTGAACGCAGCAGCAGGTTTAGCAGTGGAGCCGGTCAACTGTGTCGCACTGGAAGATTCAATCAATGGGATGATCGCCAGTAAAGCGGCGCGCATGCGTTCAATTGTCATCCCTGATGCAGCACACTCGAATGATCCGCGTTGGTCGCTCGCCAATGTCAGGCTCTCTTCTTTGGATGAACTGACGGGATATCATCTGCTCGGTGAGTAACAATTAGTGACGCTGTCACTTTTTGCAAATAAACAGGCACTCTACGATCGCGGAAGGTTCAGGATATTGTCGCGCCGTCCTTTAACTTATACATTGTGACAGAAGTAATCGCGCTATCTTATAATTCAATTAAATAACAAAATTCACAAAAAAGTCACATTAATGACGGATACTCCTCTTTTTATCAAGGGGATATCCGATGCTGCGAACACTCCGCGTAATCTTAGACTTCTTACATCGTCGTCAAAGACAGTTTTTTCCTTTTCTGCAATTTAATAGCCTGATGAGTTTTTTCCTGTTGTTTTGCATCACTTTTTGCGCGGTACAAACAGCCAGCCTGGTATTTTTTAATCAACACGTTACCACTATAGGCACATCACTCAATCAGGCGACCCATCTCAGAGAGCAACTCGCCTTGCTGGAAAAAGCCAGAATTGAGTTATTGAATGCCAGTGATAACAGCCATCGTGCTGGTATCTATCTGATGCAAGATAAACAAAGTGGTTCCGTTGACAGTTGGAAAAGTCTCGCCGCCACCGCACGCCAGTCACTCAGCAATGCTCAGGGGCTTTTTGAACAATATCATGCTGCACCTGACAGCCCTCTGGCACAAGGATTCACACTTCTCTCTGGTGGATTACAAGAGCAGCTTTCTGGCATCGAAAAGAACGATACTGATGTTTTTTTCATGGTACCGATGCAAGCTTTTCAGCAACAATTTAATAGTGCCTGGTTAAATGAGTTAACAACGTATAATCAAGATCTTACCTTAGCTAACCAGGTTACACTCCAACTCCTTGGGCAGAGTCGCAATACTGCCGTATTCATCACTTTGATTCTGATTGCATTATTACTGACAGACTCAGTGCTGATGGTACGAGGATTACTGATCCCTCTGCGTCAGGCCAATGCCTCCCTGAATAAAATTGCTAAAGGTAATTTAATGGAGTAGGTGTCATCAACGCGTTATCGGTTGAAGGAAACGCATATGCTTTTCCGTTCGATTGCTGCGATGCGTATAGGAATACGTCAGATCATTGCTGATATCACTGCCGTTGCCGACAGTATTGCAACCGGCACGGAAAAGATGGAGCATCACAATAAGCACATAATGCTGCAAAATCAACAGCAAAATGCTAATTTCCTGCATCTTTCTCAGCGACTACATCGTGTTTCAGAAGAAGTTGAAAGTGGTGCTGAATTCTCACAGCTGGCCACGCAACAGGCTAACTCAGCCGATCAGTTGATGCAGGATTGCGCGCAGGAAGTCGACAGTATGGAGCATCAGATGCAACTGATTGTCGGGGCATCTGGTGATATTTCTGGAATTGTTGATATTTTAGACAACTTATCGTTACAAACCCGTCTGCTGGCGTTGAATGCGTCAATAGAATCGTCCCATGCCGGGCAATATGGTCGTAGTTTTTCCGTGGTGGCAAAAGAGATTGGCTTGCTGTCTCAGCGTAGTGGTGTCTCAACACGAGAAATTGATAATTTGATTCAGGATACTCAACATCATATCAAGCACGGATTCAGCAAAGTGCAAACACTGGAAGGTCTTTTTGGCAAAATCACCGAAGCTGTTTCCACCGTAGTGACTCAGCTTAAGGAACTGGAACACAATATATCGGCACAAAGCCATCGTGTTAGCAAGATAGCACGTGAAGTCACAGAGATGAACGAGCAGCTTCAGCAAAGTGAACAGCATCACCTGGAGCAAGTCGATGCAGCCGCGCATCTGCGCAAACTTTCTGACAGGCTGGCACTGCGGGCACAACAATTTCAGTTGGAGATGCAGCATTAAGACAATCAGAGTGCCATTACTGGCACTCTGATTGGATAATTTTACTTATTATTTCTTCTTCTTACTCTGTTTTTTCAGCAATGCGCGCAGCTGTTTGATTTCGCTTGCACTCAGATGTTCAGTAATCGCTTCTTCTGTGTGCTGGCTGTCCAACTCTGTCTGATCTAAAGGCTGCAGCGAGGCTTGTAGCCGGTTAACGATTTCCTGACTCATTGAAGTCTGGTTATCTGCAGCTAATTGTTTGATGTGCTCTTTAAGGGTGGGATCAATCTTGATTGTTAAATTAACCGTCTCGCTCATTCTTATGCCCTCTTTATGATTTACAACAACATAGCGGAAGATATTAAGACTTAACAGGCTGTCACAAAAATTTAATATAACAATTTACCTGCCTGCAGGTGATTTTTCTGAAACGTATCGCTCAATTACACTACAACATTTTCTCGTCGGGAAACATGACCTTTTTTTGTCCTGCAGGGAAGTAGTTTAAATGACAATATCAACTACCGGAATCGCATATCTCATATCATATAGTTATAAACATCACATTGATAACCTGATAGGATTCGCCGCTTGTGGCATCCCGACTGACCAGCAGACACCCGCTTTAGTCACTGTGTCTCTCTGCAGTCTCCGTGATCAGCTATATTATTTGTCTGGCATTGCATTAATTATCCCCTCTGGCGAATAAGCAAAAAATAGAGGGTTGCAGTGTGCCATGTACGTCATCTATTTCGTATTGTTGGAGAATCCAGGATGAACCTGCCATTAATAATCAACTTGCTCGTATTTATTATCCTACTGATCCTCCTTGCTAAGTGTGGAAAAAATCGATGGAGCCTGTCGAAAAAAGTCATGACAGGCCTGATCATTGGTGTACTTTTTGGTCTGTCATTACAAGTTATCTACGGTGCCGGTAGCGATATAATCAAACAGTCAATAAGTTGGTTCAATATCGTAGGTAATGGCTATGTCCAGTTACTGCAAATGATCGTGATGCCACTCGTTTTTGCCTCAATTCTGAGTGCGGTTGGTAAATTACACAGTGCCTCATCACTCGGCAAAATCAGTATCATGAGCATCGGCGTACTATTATTCACCACCGCCATTGCGGCATTAGTTGGAGTTCTGGTCACATGGCTGTTTAACTTAGATGCAAATGGCCTGACTCAGGGCGCGCAAGAGAGTGCACGTCTGAGCGCCATTCAGAACACCTATGCTGCAAAAGTCGCCGATCTTTCCGTCCCACAGCTACTGCTCTCTTTTATCCCTAAAAACCCTTTTGCCGAACTGACAGGGGCAAATCCGACCTCTATCATCAGCGTCGTTATTTTTGCTACATTCCTCGGTGTCGCAGCGCTGCAGCTGTTTAAAGACGATCATTCACGGGGTGAACGCGTACTCAGCGCCATTGACACCTTTCAGGCCTGGGTGATGCAACTTGTCCGTCTGATAATGAAACTCACTCCCTATGGGGTGCTCGCACTGATGACAAAAGTCGTCGCCAGTTCGAATCTGGCTGATATTATCAAGTTAGGTAGTTTTGTCGTGGCCTCTTATCTTGGCCTCGCTCTTATGTTTGCAGTTCATGCGTTACTGCTTTCGGTGAATGGCATCAATCCGCTACGCTTTTTCCGCAAAGTGTGGCCTGTGTTAACATTCGCTTTCACCAGCCGCTCCAGTGCTGCAACCATACCTCTTAATATCGAGGCTCAGACTCGCCGTCTGGGAGTACCAGACTCTATTGCCAGCTTCTCAGCTTCGTTTGGTGCTACTATCGGACAAAACGGTTGTGCCGGTCTGTATCCGGCAATGCTGGCTGTAATGGTTGCACCGACGGTCGGTATCAATCCTTTCGATCCACTATGGATAGCTGCACTGGTTGGTATTGTAACGCTGAGTTCCGCCGGAGTAGCAGGTGTGGGGGGTGGCGCAACATTTGCTGCGCTCATTGTGTTACCTACTCTTGGCTTACCAGTAACCCTTGTTGCTCTGCTTATCTCGATTGAGCCGTTGATTGACATGGGACGCACTGCATTGAACGTTAATGGTTCGATGACCGCAGGGACACTTACCAGCCAGTGGTTAAAGCAGACAGATAAACAACGCCTGAACGCCAATGATAATGATGATCAGCTAACACAGTCATAACCCCCACCTACGCCTGCCAGCCAAAAGACGGCAGGCGTCAGTCCCACTCTGCCTTCCTCTATTTCTGCAACCGGATGACGATACTTATTTTTCTTTATTCTCTGCATATTTGTTGATAAAAAGAGTATAAAAAATGAGGAATCAGCATTGATAGATACTTTTTTGCAGATCCAATCAAAAACCGCATCATAGAAAATCATTTCATAAGTAAGCTCAACCAGCTGGAAAATACATCTTTCGCATACGCAATATTAAATAAAAAAAACACCAGTCAGCTCTCTATCATTTCTGATAATAAAATATGGTTTGATATTTATCAGGAGGAATGCTTTCAACATATCGACCCTGCATTTATTACAGCAAAAAATAAAATTTCACCTTTCTCCTGGCAGGATGATTTAAAAATAAGTGAAAATAAAAATAACACCACCGTATTCACCTATTCAAGAGCACACAATATTACTCATGGGTACACATTCGTTCTTCATGATTACCATGATAATCTCGTCTTGCTGTCTTTCATAATTTACAAGCACCACCAGATTACCAGAAATAGAATTATGCAACACTCAGCATCACTTCAGCTTCTACTAATTGAAACCCACCAGGCTGCGATCAACCTCTATCAAGCCACTACACTTTCGTCATGCAAAGACCTGCCTTACCTTAAGCTGACCACACAAGAGAAAAGAGTAATATTTTTCGTTAGCATCGGGAAAAACTATGACCAAATAGCCTATATTTTGCACATTCAAAAAACCACAGTGAAATATCACATTTCCAATAAAATCAGGAAGTTGAATGCAAATAATACGCAACATGCTATCAGCCTTCTCAGCGAACTAAATTTGCTCAGTTACCACTGTCTCATTACGCCTGAAAATGCTCACCCGGTCGAAATAAGCTCATCCTTAAATTATTTTTCGGATTGTCAGCCACTGAAACTCATGGAGAATAAAAAAGATAGTAAATAATATCATGCTGAGATTAATCCAATAGTTATTCTGCTCGCTCAATTTTTCTGCTAACTTTGCTAAATATAGCAGAAATCATGGAGAAAATATTAATGCTGTTTAAAAGCTGTAAGATAGAGAGAATAGCCAGATGTATCTGATTGATTTTTAATGTTGCCAGCGTAATCATGAAGTGAGATTCGCGGAGGTAACAATGAAGCTAAAAAAAGGTCTTTTACTATTGACGGTATCACTACTTTTACCCTTCAGTAGTTTTGCACAACCGGGGCCCGGACAGACGTCCCCAGCCTCATGCGCAGCACCGGCATCCTGGCAGATTGTCAATCTTGCCCGGCGCCGCTGTTGCCGTGTTGATTGGTGGTCTGACCTATTACGCTTTGAATGGTAATTACTATCAGCGGCAGAATGATAACAGTTACCTGATGGTTCAGCCGCCACTCGATGACAGTTTCAACCGACAAATGCGCGTGCTGGATTACAACGGTGAACGCCTCTATGTCTCCGATGGACACTATTACCGCAGGGATATCAACGGACGTTACCTCGAAGTGCCTCGTCCTGCCGGGCTTTAAAAAATCTGGTCACACCTGTGATAAGAAACGTGTGTGACCTTTAGCACGTAACTCAGCGTCTTTATCAGGAGGTAAAATCCGGATTGACGTCATACTCGCTACAGCTTTGAAAACCATAGTTAATTACTTTCCCGCTGTCATTATAGCTGACAAAATAAGTCATTTGCTCTCCATCTTGTCCGCGTATCAGATAGGTCTGGCAAGTTCCTTTAGCAAAGAGCATGGTGATTTCAGTCGCAGGTAAGCCTGCGCGCTCTTTTACCATTTCCCGGCTCATTCCTTTTTTGACGCTACCCATAACTGAGTATTTACTATCGTTTGCCGGCTGATCATGAGCAGAACATCCCGTCTGCAACAGGCACAGCAAAACAGCAATCAGTGCTGCGGCCATCTCTTTCATTTTTCCCCTTATTGTACCGATGGTAGTTTTTCTCGCAGATAAAACCACCGGTACACAGTTGTTTCTTGTCGTTTTGTTGTCATCGCGCTACTTTTAGCACAATAAATCTGTCCCTGACAATTTCACCCTGCCACTCTGAGGAGAAAATTATGGCTCTGCAGCAAGAGATTATTGCTTCACTTGGCGTCAAACCCACCATTGATGCTGAAGAAGAAATTCGTCTCAGCGTTGATTTTCTGAAACGTTATTTGCAACGCTACCCTTTTATCAAATCCCTGGTGCTGGGCATCAGCGGTGGGCAGGACTCAACCTTAACAGGCAAGCTTTGCCAGCAAGCTATCAATGAACTTCGTGCAGAAACAGGTGATACCGCTTACCAGTTTATTGCTGTTCGGCTCCCTTACGGTGAACAGGCTGACGAGAGTGACTGTCAGGATGCTATCGGATTCATCAACCCTGATCGCGTGGTCACTGTTAATATTAAAGCCGCTGTTTTAGCAAGTGAAAAAGCCCTGAGCGAAGCGGGTATTGCCCTTTCTGATTTTGTCCGTGGCAATGAAAAAGCCCGGGAGCGCATGAAGGCACAATACAGCATTGCCGGTATGACTGCCGGGGTTGTGGTCGGCACCGATCATGCAGCAGAAGCCGTGACAGGATTTTTTACCAAATATGGTGATGGTGGTACAGACATCAATCCTATTTTTCGTCTGAATAAGCGCCATGGTAAATACTTGCTCAAAGCTCTGGGCTGCCCTGAACATCTTTATCTCAAACATCCGACCGCCGACCTGGAAGACTCGCGTCCTGGATTACAGGATGAAGTGGCACTGGGGGTAAGTTACGACCTGATAGACAGATATCTGGAAGGTGAAACAGTGCCTGAAGAAGCAGCCAGAATTATTGAATCCTGGTACCTGAAAACCGAACATAAACGCCATCCACCGATCACTGTGTTTGATACCTTTTGGCAATAATCGCTTTCCCCGATACACACTATCGGGGAAAACTCAGGAAATGCATGATAACGCCATCACATAAAGCCACCGTAGCCGGACTCACAGCCATTGTTTTATGGAGCATGAGTATTGGATTAATTCGTACCATCAGTGAACATTTTGGCCCAACACTGGGGGCTGCTTTGATTTACACTGGTAGCGCGGTGTTACTTTGTATTACCGGTGGTGTACGCGCCGGGCGAACGCTACCCCTGCCTTATCTGATAGCAGGTGGTTTTCTATTCGTTAGTTATGAAATTGCCCTGGCTATCGCCATTGGTCTGGCTCGCACACGTGAACAAGCGGTCGAGCTGGGGATGATCAACTACTTGTGGCCCTGCCTGACTGTAATTCTGGCTATTCCATTCAATCGACAGCGCTTCACTTTTTGGTTATGGCTCGGACTGGTGCTATGCACGCTCGGATTATTACTGGTGATGAATGACAATCTGCAGTGGTCACCTAAAGCTCTGTGGCAAAATATAACTGAAAATCCGGCTGCGTATTCTCTGGCTTTTTTTGCGGCATTCGCTTGGGCCTTATATAACAATGTCACTCGTCGCTGGGCAAAAGGAACCAGCGGAGTTTCACTGTTTTTCGTTATCACCGCGCTGATACTCTGGGTAAAATTCTTTTTCGAAGATACGGCGTTCAATATCAATTTCAGTGGTTCTGCGCTTGTTACGGTGACGGTGATGGCATGTTCTACTGCATTTGCCTACTCAGGCTGGAACAGGGGCATGCAGTATGGCAGCCTCCCTTTACTCACTTCGGTCTCTTATTTCACCCCTGTTCTCTCTGCACTGCTTGCGGCTCAATTACTGGGATTGAACCCTTCGCTAATGTTCTGGATTGGTGTAGTTATTCTCTCGATGGGATCGCTTCTCTGCTGGCGATCTTTACACTGAGTAATGGCATTAACTACTGCATACTGACTATACTGTATATATCATCAGTTACAGGAGCCCAATGTGCCACCTCTTTATCATCGCCCTTTTTCTGCGCACATGCCCGAAGAACACTACAATTACCCCGAGCATTTGCGCGAGTCTTTGGCAGGCATGCCCAATACTCCAGGCGTGTATACTTTTCATGGCGAGAAGCTGCCCTTATACATCGGTAAGAGTATCAACTTACGCACTCGTGTTTTATCTCATTTTCGCAATATCAAAGAGGCGAGATTGTTGCAGCAAACACGTGAAATCTCTTTTATCCCTACAGCTGGTGAGCTTGGTGCACTGCTGCTTGAGGCAAGTATGATTAAAACATACCAGCCACTTTTCAATAAACGATTGCGTAAGAATCGTCAATTGTGCTCATTACAACTGACTGAGCATCATCCACAACTTGTGTATGCCAAAACAGTGAACTTCGCTCATACAGAAAATCTTTTTGGCTTATTTGCTAACCGGCACCGGGCGCTGGAAGCATTACATCAGATTGCAGATACTCAACAACTCTGTCTGGTCAGGATGGGGCTTGAATCGCGGCCAGCTAATCAGCGTTGCTTTCGGGCCAGTCTGGGCCGATGTTCCGGGGTATGTTATGGCAAGGATACTCCTTCAGCGCATGATGCACGAATGGCTCTTGCTCTTGAAGGCATGCGTATTACCTGCTGGCCATGGAAAGGGGCTGTAGCCGTCATGGAAGAGAGTACCACCCTACGGCAGTATCATGTCGTTAATCATTGGTTTTACCTCGGTTCTGCCAGCACACTTGCTCAGGCTAGAAAACTGAAACAATGCCACTCTGGCTTTGACAGCGATGGCTATAAAATTTTATGCAAGCCACTACTTTCAGGACGTTATGAAGCGATTACTTTGGCATGAAGCAGTCGCTGCCACCTGTTGAAGGCTGGCAGCAACCGTAGATAAAGATCAGAGACTTAGCAGTGTATTAAGGTGCATCAACAGGGGGTTTGTCATGAGGCTGCTCAGGTTTTTCCTGCAGGCGTTTTTCAAATCGCTCGTTATACTGTTTTTTCTGCTCTGTGGTCAGAATATTATATAACTTGTTCTGTGTTGCCATCATATTCAGTGCGCGCGCTTTACTGTCAGCAGCCATGGTCGTTGCCTGAGCATCGGCTTTTGCTGCATCAAATTTATCTGAGGCGATAATCGCATGCAATGCACGGCGGTCTTCAATCGAAGGGCGCTTCACTTCCTGATGCGCTTCTTTAACGATAGTACGCATCTGCTCTTTCTGTTCTTTAGTTAAATCCAACCCTTTAAACATCTCATGCATGGGGTTGCCATGACGTGGGGGTTTAGGATGCGGTTTTCCCGCCTGCTCAGTCGGTGGAGGTGGGGTCTGTTGCTGTTCTGCCGCGTGTACCAGACTGGTTGCACCGACTGCCAGTGCTACCGCCATCACCAGTGAATTTAATTTACGCATTGTGTTCTCCTTATTACCAGGCAATCATTCCTGGTGCTGTGATGATAGATTCAGAGAAGTTTCCTGTTGAATCTAATCAATCTGTTTATCTCATTGATAACCAGCATAGAACATAAATAAGTAGTAATCATGGAGAGATTAGGGAGATTAACAGGATAAAATACTAACAACTGTAAATCAGCGACACTAGCTAAGCCGATAATAACGATCTGGCTGGGGGGTGTCTGGCAGTTCACGCTGATTGTTCATTTCAAGTAGATTGATTTCAATGTTGGCACACATAGCATCCATCGGCAGATGATTATTTGCATAGCCAAAGGGCATTTCCAACTCTTCAGCCAACGTATCCAGCGAAAGAAAGCTGTAAGCGATAAATACTGAAACCAGAGGCGTCATGTAATGCAAATCAGGTACCAGAGCGAAAGGTAACAACGTACAAAATAAGTAAACAGTGCGGTGTAACAAAAGTCCGTATGCAAAAGGCACAGGCATGCTGGCAAGTCGCTCACATCCCCCTAAAACCATGGACAACTGGTGAATGCTATTGTCGAGCTGGACATAAACCACATCAGAAACCTGTCCGGTATGACGTAGTTCAGCCAGCCAGCGTGATATTTTCAATTCAATAACATTGGTCGGTGCACGGCGCCGCAAAACATCCTCTGTTTCATCCCCGAGATACCGGTAGAGGTCATCCCGTGGGCCGCTATGGCGTAATTGGTGTTTCAGGCTATAACAAAACGCCATCAGTAGTACTGAGATGCGTTGCGCATCGCCAGGAGCAATCGCCTGCACCTGACGCAAAATAGTCCGGCAGGTAATCAGCAAACTGCCCCAAAGCATGCGTGCCTCAGTATAGCGGGCATAACACACACTATTACGAAAACCGAGAAAGATAGCAATTGAAACCCCCAACAGACTGAATGGGGCTAGTGTCAGCTTGATACCCAGTGTTTCATACCAGTCGAGACAAAATATCGCGATCACCGACATCAGCAAATTCAGTGAAAGACGAAATAAAATATCAGGCAGTACCGAGCCATTCCAGGCGAACAAACGAATAAACCAGTGACGATGTGGACGAATAATCATTTTTTTCGTATCAGAAGCGTTGAACAAAAGCGCAGTTGCCGCGGCAACTGGCCATTCAGACAGATGATATTAATCAGCAATTACAGAACCCGGACATTTCAGTATCCGGCGTACGCATGCTAACAGTTCGTTCAGCGTGTTATCCACGACCCCTCTCTCTGTCAGCGTCTTTTCCAGTGCAAAAAGATATTCCACATTGCTGCCTAAAGGCCCCGAGGCACCGACAATCAAAGGTGCGATAACCTGAGGCTCTATTTCTGCTTCATAGAAAGCGTGATGCACATTTACAATGAACACCAAAGCAGTGACGTCGCGCCCGTCTTTGAGTTTCAGGTCGCACCATGTCGGAAGATAACAGCCCGTTAGCATCTCCCGTTTCCATAGCAGATCCAAATCCTGTTCTAAGGTCGCTTCAGGGAGTCGAAATGCCACACCTTGCGTATCGCCGCCAGCTTCCAGTCCCAGCATACGACCGGGATTACAATCTGTTGCGCGATCTGCCGTGAGTCGCAGACAAAAAGTGCGATGCCATCCTGTCAGCACGCCTTCCGCCTGTTCGGCGGCTTCAAACACGGGATTCCACATCAGAGATCCGTAACCAAAGACCCAAACAGCACTATTATCAGGCCGTCTGCCTAGTGTCGCTTTCAGCGAATTGGTACGTTGCTCCTGGCTCCATAAAAGTGCTTCATCAATAGCACCAAAAGCTGTTTTACAATCTGCCTGTCTTAAAAACTCACGCGTCAATATGCCCACTTAACTCTGTTACACCCCACGACTCATCTGACATCAGCTCGACGCCTCCCTGCCCATCTTAATCTTCGATACTCAACATCCGACACTATCAGAAACCTAATTCCAATCTGCTGACACGATCAAGCAACCCGCAATCAATTTCTGGTTTATATTTTATCTCGCCGTAAGGTTCTATTGACCCCGCAGTACATTATCTTCCCTGTGGTAATCGTTTTTTTACGACAAAAACAGTTGTTCGCCCTTTTTCCATTGTTAAGAGCACAAAAACAGGATAACCCTCATATAAACCACACACAAAGCTAAATAATACCCATAAATCAATATGATTTATTTTTTTTAATTTAATTTACCTATTTTAAATCATATAGATGCAAACTTCACCTTACTTATATGATAACCCTGATTTAAATGCAAACCATGATAGACATAAATAGTAAAAATGTGTAAAGTGTAACGAAAGTTGAAACTTTCACGCTATACTTTGTTGATTACTTACCTCGCTAATCTTAACTGATGAGTGTTTAACTGAATAAGGATGATTTGCCTATGGGTACACACGAGGGCGTAAAAACCCGCCATACTGAATATTCACTTATCTTCCCACTGGCTGCCCTGGTCATTTTATGGTTCTGGGGTACTGCGAGTTCATTACCGCTGGTAGTAGGCATTAATCTGCTCGCGCTGGTCGCGATACTCAGTAGCGCTTTCAGCGTTGTCAGGCATGCAGACGTTTTAGCTCACCGGCTGGGCGAACCCTACGGCTCACTCATTCTGAGCCTCTCGGTAGTGATTCTGGAGGTTAGTCTAATCTCTGCGCTGATGGCCACAGGAGATGCCGCCCCTGCATTGATGCGTGACACGCTTTACTCCATTATTATGATTGTTACTTGTGGATTGGTTGGTGCAGCGCTGCTGATGGGAGGCAGAAAATTTGCTACCCAATATGTCAATCTCGTGGGTGTTAAACAGTATCTGATTGCCATTTTCCCTTTAGCTATCCTGGTGCTGATATTCCCCAATTCTTTACCCGGTAGTAATTTTTCTGTCTCCCAGGCCTTACTTATTTCGGCCATTTCCGCCGCAATGTATGGCGTTTTCCTGCTTATTCAGACCAAAACGCACCAAAGTCTGTTTGTTTACGAACACGAAGACGACGGTGATGACGATGATCCTCATCACGGTAAGCCTTCCGCTCACTCTAGCTTATGGCACACTGTCTGGTTGATTATTCATCTGGTGGCGGTGATCAGTGTGACTAAAATGAATGCAAACACACTGGAATCACTGCTGACGGAACTCAATGCTCCTGCGCAATTCACCGGTTTTCTGGTTGCGTTGTTAATACTCTCTCCGGAGGGGCTGGGCGCCATTAAAGCTGTAATGGCAAATCAGGTACAACGTGCGATGAATTTGTTCTTCGGCTCGGTACTGGCAACCATATCGCTGACTGTACCCGCAGTGACTATCATTGCCACCCTGACCGGGCAGCAACTGATTTTCGGGCTTGAATCGCCGCAAATGGTGATGATGGTGGCAGCACTGATACTTTGTCAGGTGTCATTCTCTACTGGCAGAACGAACGTGTTGAATGGTGCTGCACATCTGGCTTTATTTGTCGGTTATCTGATGACAATCATGCTTTAACCTTCTCACCACAAGCTAACAGCCATTTTGGCTGTTAGCTTTTTTTCTGAACTTCGACATAAATAAAGGTATGCCCGTTACCACTCAATGTCAGCGTCTGCTTGTCCAGTGTAACTACTGCTCCTTCCATTAATAAATTACTTAATGTGTTTTCCCACTGGTTAAGCTGTTCACTGCTACACAACATTTTCGTTGAAGCAAGTTGGGGAACCAGTAATTTTCCTTCACTGATTTTGCCCTGACCAAAAAAACGATTACACACAGCTCCACTGACACGCAGCGTGTCATCAAAAGCAATTTCCGGTACACGCGCAGGCTCGGAAACACGTTGTCCATCTGCCTGGGATAACTCAAAATGACGGCCTGCAAGTGAAGATGTGCCTCCGACCTGCGTCGGGGTTGTGGTACAACCAGCCAGTACTACGGCAGCTGCTAACACAGACATTCTCAATGACATAACTCTTCCTCAATAATTTTTCTTTTATACTCACACTGACTGCAGATTCAGTAGCACCCAGTCCATCAGCGTATATCACCGGTATCATGTTAGCGAGCCCGTCAGCTTGCTTTAAGAAAATACTGGTATAAAAAAAGCCTGCGAGAAACAGGCTTTTTTTAAGTAGCTGCCTTAATGACTGGTATCCAGCGGGGGAAGGTTTTTCACCAAATCATCCAGCGCTTTAATCTGTGTCAGGAAGGGTTCCAGTTTATCGAGCGGTAGCGCGGAAGGCCCATCGCAACGTGCATTGGCTGGATCAGGATGCGCTTCAATAAACAGACCACTCAAACCAACTGCCATGCCCGCACGGGCAAGCTCCGTGACCTGCCCACGCCGCCCACCGGAGGCGGCGCCAAATGGGTCCCGGCATTGCAGTGCATGTGTCACATCAAAAATAACCGGACTGCCGTGTGAGACCTGCTTCATCACATTAAACCCGAGCATGTCTACTACAAGGTTATCATAGCCAAAGTTAGTTCCACGATCGCAGAGAATAACCTGATCGTTACCGCCCTCAGCGAATTTTTCTACGATGTTGCCCATTTGCCCTGGACTGACAAATTGCGGTTTTTTGACATTTATCACCGCCCGAGTTTTCGCCATCGCTTCGACAAGATCGGTCTGTCTGGCAAGGAACGCTGGCAGTTGGATCACATCAACCACATCAGCAACAGGCTGTGCCTGTGAGGCTTCATGGACATCCGTTATCACTTTCACGCCGAATGTCGCTTTCAGCTCCTGAAAGATTTTCATCCCTTCTTCAAGACCCGGACCACGGTATGAGTGAATGGAAGAGCGATTCGCTTTATCAAATGAGGCTTTGAAAACGTAAGGTATACCTAACTTTTGAGTGACTGTGACGTAATGCTCACAAATACGCATCGCTAAATCACGTGATTCCAGCACATTCATGCCACCGAAAAGAACGAACGGCAGGTCGTTAGCGACCGGAATATCACCAATCTTCACCACTTTTTGTTTCATGGATTCTCCTAAATGAGATGATTAAACAAGCGTATCAGGCTAATGTAATGTCACTTGTTTTTGTCCAATAGCGTAAATTTGCATCCTGATCATTTCACTTACCGGATCTTCAGGACACTGCTCTATGAAATAGCTAAGATCGTGCAGTGCAACGTGCTCGCAATCGAGCTGGGCAAAAATCAATCCTCTGTCCCGGATTTCATACGGGTCTTCTGGATCCATCTGGATAAGTACCTGACTGACCTGTAATGCCAGCTCCATTTGCCCCTCCTCCATCAACGCTGATTTAAGCGTATCGAGCATTTTATTCAACACCTGATGAGGGTCTGCTTCCTGTAAATCATCGTCGTATAATTCTGCAACCGGTCCCATATTACCTTTCAGCCACACTTCAAGTGTATGCTCAGATAATGTTTCACCATTGAACGGGTTAATCAGCCACATTTCCTCATCCAGCCAGTCAGCGCGTAAGATGAGTTGAGTGGGAAAAATGACCGGGATGATCGGAATAGAAAGTGCCTGAGCAATATGCAGGAAGATGATACCCAGCGACACTGCTGTACCTTTACGGCTTTGTAACACTTCATCAAGCCACAATGTATCAGAAAGCCGGTAGACTCCGCTCGCGCCTCCGAAACCCCATTGATGCCAGAACAACTCGATCAATTTCTCAAGTTGTTGATCCTGAGCAATTCGCACAGGTATCATGGCACGCGCTTCGCGCACCAATGCGTCTAATTGTTGTTTTACTACTGGGGCGGAAAAATCATCACGCATGACTTGCATCACATCAGTCATCGCTTCAAATAATGACTGTCTGGAAAAATCAATATCAGCTATTGCCTTCATACGATCCCCAGCAATGGCAGTTTTGTTATAGCCAGTTTGCCAATTATGCTAAGCGTAATCAGCGCCAGGATGAAGGCTGACCAGCGAACACCCTGTGAACGGGGGCGACGGCTGAGCGCCACAAACCCCAGACTAATATAAATAATAACGCCAAACAGCTTTTCCGTCAGCCATTCGCCCTGAGGGGTAAAAGGATAATAATGGGCAAGGACCACCATCACCACACCTGAGATCAATAAAAGAGTATCGTTAATATGAGGTAAAATTTTCACCCAACGCTGCTGCAATTTCAGTGATCCGCGCTGCAACCAGTAAAAGCGCAATAGCAGCAAAACAACACTGACCGTGACGGTCAGCAGATGGATTTTTTTTATTAACAGATAATGGATCATCTGCTGACTCCTGATAATTGACTTATTCTTCCGCGGGTCACCCGATCATTGCCGCCATAATCTTTTATCGTCACTATCCCGGTAAATCCAGCACTGTCGAGCATATTTTGCACCATTTCAACCTGCTGCCAGCCATGCTCAAGCATCAACCAGCCCTGGAGATTGAGATACTTGTGAGCAGAAAAAATTATTTTGCGCAGATCCGCTAATCCATGCTCTTCGGCCACCAGCGCACTGTGGGGCTCAAATCTCACATCTCCAAGCTGTAAATGTTCGTCATCACCATCGATATAAGGAGGATTACTAACGATAAGATCAAACCGCTGCCCTTCGACAGCAGAGAACCAGTCACTGACGTAAAAGCTGACATGGGAAAGTCCCAGCCTTCCAGCATTACGCTTTGCCAGTTCAACCGCAGCTGCGATACGATCCACACCAGTAACATGACAATCCGGACGTTCACTGGCCAGTGCCAGCGCAACTGCACCACTCCCTGTACCGAGATCGAGAACACGTTGCTGACCTGTTCCGATATGCAACAGGGCCTCAGCCACCAGTAGTTCAGTATCCGGACGGGGAATCAGCGTATCGGGCGTTACCAGCAAAGGTAATGACCAAAACTCCCGTTCACCGATAATATGAGCAACCGGCTGACCTGACTCACGACGCGCAAGCAGTAGGTTCAGTCTCTCCAGCTGTGCCGCCGTCAGACGGGTCTCATCAAAGGCGATGATTTGACTGCGTGAGCGCCCTGTCACATGCGACAACAGGATCTCCGCATCACGCTTAGCACTTTCACTGCTGGTAAGACGGGTTATAGCCATACTCAGCCATTGACGAAAGTCCATTAATCCTGCTCTGACAATGCGGCCAGCTGATCAGCCTGGTACTCCTGAACCACCGGTTCGATAAGCATATCCAGCTTGCCCTGCATCGCTTCATCCAGACGGTAAAGAGTAAGATTAATGCGGTGATCAGTGATACGCCCCTGGGGATAATTATAAGTGCGATTTCGGTCAGAACGATCGCCAGTTCCCAACAAATTACGTCGGGTGGAGGCTTCTTCCTGCTGACGCTTACTCATCTCTGCGGCACGAATACGTGCCCCCAGCACCGAGAGAGCTTTTGCTTTATTTTTGTGTTGTGAGCGCTCATCCTGACACTCCACCACAATACCTGTAGGTAAGTGAGTAATACGAATAGCAGAGTCAGTGGTATTGACGTGTTGTCCACCGGCTCCCGATGAACGGAAGGTATCAATTTTCAGATCGCCAGGATTGATATCAGGTAATTCAGCCTCGGGTAATTCAGGCATCACTGCCACTGTACAGGCCGAGGTATGAATCCTGCCCTGCGATTCAGTCTCCGGTACACGCTGTACGCGATGTCCACCCGATTCAAATTTTAACCGGCCATAAGCACCATCACCAATCACTTTGGCTATCAATTCTTTATAACCACCATGTTCGCCATCATTGACGCTCATTACTTCAATTTTCCAGCGACGAGCTTCCGCATAGCGGCTGTACATTCTGAATAGATCACCGGCAAAAATAGCTGCTTCATCGCCGCCAGTCCCGGCGCGCACTTCCAGGTAGCAATTACGTTCGTCATCAGGATCTTTCGGCAGCAGCAGTACCTGTAACTCTTGTTCCAGCTGTTCACTGCTGGACTGGGCCTGTTTGAGTTCTTCCTGCGCCATCTCGCGCATCTCAGCATCAGTAAGCATCTCCTGCGCAGTGGCGATATCTTCCTGCGCCTGACGCCAGTGACCAAAGCATTTACTGACGTCGGTTAACTGCGCATACTCACGGGAGAGTGTCCGAAGCTGTTCCTGATCAGCAATCACGCTTGCATCACCAAGCATGGCTTCTACTTCTTCATGACGTTCCTGCAGGGCTTCCAGCTTGGCAACTATAGAAGGCTTCATTAATCGTGTTTTACCTTGTTACTAAAAAAGGCGAGAATATTAGTCCAGTCCGAGACTGTCACGTAAAATTTTCAGCCGGCTACTGTCACCATCGCGCGCCGCCTGTTGTAATGCTTTGGTTGGAGTATGAATCAACCGATTTGTTAACTTATGCGCCAGGTCTCGTAAAATAAGCTGCGGATCACCGCCCTGCTGCAAAGCAGACAGTGCGCGATTTTCCAACTCTTCGCGTATCTGTTCGGCAGATGAACGAAAATGACGAATACTATCAACTGCTTCCTGTGACCGTAGCCAGCGCATAAATTCACTGCTTTCTTCAGAGACAATTATCTCTGCTTCTGCTGCGGCTGCTTTGCGCTGAGCCATATTATTTTGAATAATCGCCTGCAGATCATCAACTGTATAGAGATAGACATCAGCTAAATCGCCAACTTCCGGTTCAACATCACGTGGTACAGCAATATCTACCAGAAGCATGGGCCGATTACGGCGTTTTTTTAGCGCCCGTTCTACCATACCTTTACCAATGATGGGTAACGGACTTGCTGTCGAGCTGATGATAATATCTGCCTCTGACAGACGGGTATCGATTTCAGGCAGGCTTATCACCTCAGCCTCTACTTCATCCGCAAAGGCCTGTGCACGCTCACGTGTGCGATTAGCGATGATTAATTTTTTTACGTTGTGCTGACGGAGATGACGGGCAGCTAACTCAATGGTTTCACCGGCGCCAACCAGCAAAACATTGACCGAAGATAATGATTCGAAAATTTGTCGGGCCAGTGTACAAGCTGCAAAAGCCACCGAAACCGCACTGCTGCCTATCTCTGTTTCGGTACGTACACGTTTTGCCACCGTGAACGATTTCTGAAACATTTTATCCAGCTCACTGGAGCAAGCCTGCTCCCGACAGGCATCAGCATAAGCTTTTTTTACCTGACCAAGAATTTGTGGTTCACCCAGAACCAGGGAATCCAGACCACTGGCCACACGCATCAAATGGCTTACAGCTTCATCACCCTGATACCAGTAGAGAATATGTTTGACTTCCTCTTCGGCCAAACCATGATACTCACACAGCCAGTTGATCAACTGCTGCTGCAAGTTATCATTCTGTGCAACACTAAGATAAAGCTCAGTGCGATTACAGGTAGAGAGCACAACCCCCCCCTGAACCGGCGGTTGGACGAGTAAACTGGCCAGCGCGTCGTGAAGCGTATCAGGTGAAAACGTGACGCGCTCGCGTAGTGCGACAGGCGCTGTCTTGTGATTAATTCCGAGTGCCAGCAGCGTCATGGTGATCTGTACGGGGTTATCCCACAGTTGATAGGGTTTTATGTCGGGCATTCTACAAGATGAGCGCTGTCAAGAAAAGCCATCTTCACCGCTCATAGTAAGAGGATAGTACTATCAGGGATTTAATGCGACAATCGGCGATTGACCTGCTAACAATGAAACGTTTAGCGTCAGTGTTATGATGATTCACCATTTGCTGCTACCACTTGTGTAACCAGAGGTTTTTTATGTCGTTTACCTGTCACCGTTTTTTGCGCTTACTGCCTTTGAGCGCACTGTTACTTGCTGCCTGTCAAATCACCTCCCCGCCGAAGCCAGGCCCCGAGCTAACGGCACCACAATGGCTGAGTCAACAGCAGACACTGAAAAAAATTACTCAATTCAGCACCCGTGGCTCTTTTGCCTACATCAGTGATAACCAGAGAGTCTATGCACGCTTCAACTGGCAGCAAACCGCAAGCGACCGCTACCGTCTGCTGCTGACCAACCCGCTGGGTACCACCGAATTACAGCTGGATGCCCAGGGCAGCGTTGTACAATTAGTAGACAGCAATGGCAAACGCTACACCAGCAATGATGCTGAAAAAATGTTAAGCACCCTGACCGGAATGGAGATCCCTCTTGATAACCTGCGTCAGTGGGTTCTCGGTTTACCCGGCAGTTCAACGCAATACACACTGGACAGCCAATATCGATTACGACAACTGAGTTATCACTCAGGTAACAAAGAGTGGCAAGTCAACTGGCAGAGTTACGATACTCAGCAGACTCCCGCGCTCCCTTCTAATGTAGAGTTACAACAAGTTGGGCAGCGAATTAAACTGAAAATGGACAGCTGGACAGTGCAATGAGTAACCGCCAACCTGCATTCCCTGTCATCTGGCCTGCCCCGGCAAAGCTAAATCTGTTTTTATATATCACAGGTCGCCAGGCAGATGGCTATCACACACTGCAGACACTGTTTCAATTCCTTGATTACGGTGATGACATCACACTTTATCCAACAGAGGACGGAAGGGTTACCCTGGACACCCCGCTTTCCGGTGTAGATGATGAAGATAACTTACTTACCAGAGCCGCACGATTGCTGAAGGCTGAAGCTATAAAACAGCAACGCATAAATGACAAATACGGGGTGAGAATAAGCATCACCAAACGTCTGCCAATGGGCGGCGGCTTAGGCGGAGGATCATCCAATGCCGCAACCGTACTGGTGGCGCTGAATGCAATATGGAAATTGAACTTCACTCTCACCCAACTCGCCGAATTTGGTCTGCAACTGGGGGCCGATGTTCCTGTTTTTGTGGCTGGCCACGCTGCCTTTGCCGAGGGTATTGGCGAGCAATTAACCCCGGTGGTTACTTATGAAAGATGGTATCTGGTGATTCACCCCGGCGTGAGTGTGTCAACCCCTTTGATTTTTAATGACCCGCAACTTATTCGTAACACCCCGGTTCGTGATTTAGCGCAACTCCTGAGCGATAATTATCACAATGATTGTGAGCCAGTCGTGAGAAAACGCCTCCCCGAGGTTGAACAGCTTGTTTCCTGGCTGCTAGAATACGCGCCGTCACGCCTGACCGGAACAGGAGCCTGTGTGTTTGCAGAATTCGATACCGAGCATGCCGCACGTCAGGTGCTGAACAATATACCCAGTAAATGGCGTGGTTTTGTTGCGCGAGGGGCTAATGTCTCGCCACTACACCGTTTGCTTAGTGAGCAATTAAAACCACAATGATAGTAGTAATACGACTGTGGTTTGATTATTTTGGTATGAAACGATCATTAACAGTTTTTCGCCCGGTACTGTTAACGATGCATTCATTCTCTGGACGCAAAGCCTGAGGTTCTTCTCGTGCCTGATATGAAGCTTTTTGCTGGTAACGCCACACCGGAACTGGCACAACGTATTGCCAGCCGCCTTTACACTAACTTGGGCGACGCTGCTGTCGGTCGTTTCAGTGATGGTGAAGTGAGCGTACAAATTAATGAAAATGTACGCGGCGGTGATATTTTCATCATCCAGTCTACCTGTGCCCCTACTAATGATAACCTGATGGAACTGGTTGTGATGGTCGATGCACTACGTCGCGCGTCAGCCGGTCGTATCACTGCGGTTATCCCCTACTTTGGTTATGCACGTCAGGATCGCCGCGTACGCTCTGCCCGCGTGCCGATCACGGCTAAAGTCGTTGCGGATTTCCTCTCCAGTGTTGGTGTCGATCGCGTCCTCACTGTTGATTTGCACGCCGAACAGATTCAGGGATTCTTTGATGTTCCGGTCGATAATGTCTTCGGCAGCCCGATCCTGCTGGAAGATATGCAACAAATCGGACTGGAAAACCCAATTGTGGTTTCTCCTGATATCGGTGGCGTAGTAAGAGCCAGGGCAATCGCCAAACTGCTCAATGACACGGATATGGCCATCATCGATAAACGCCGTCCACGTGCAAACGTATCTCAGGTAATGCATATCATTGGTGATGTGGCAGGTCGTGACTGTGTACTGGTCGATGACATGATCGATACAGGTGGCACTTTATGTAAGGCAGCGGAAGCTCTGAAGGAGCGCGGTGCAAAACGTGTTTTTGCCTATGCTACCCATCCTATTTTCTCAGGTAAAGCGGTGGAAAATCTGCGTAATTGCATGATTGACGAAGTTGTGGTGTGCGATACCATCCCACTTTCAGCTGAAATCAAGGCACTGCCTAATGTGCGTACTCTGACCCTGTCAGGGATGCTGGCAGAGGCTATTCGCCGTATCAGTAACGAAGAGTCTATTTCTGCAATGTTTGAACATTAAGCATTCATTCGCGGGATGACGTTTTTGCCATCCCGCGCTTCGCTACTTATTCTCGAGGATTATCTCTGCTCTTGCGGAGCCATACACGCCTCGTTGCTGCATATGCAAGCACAGAAGAGTATCAAGGCTCAGCGCCGGTTACCGTAACGACTTATCCAATAGTAACGATTAGTAATTTTTTCATGTCCGCCCAGTAATGCCCCCAACAGCCATAACAATGCACCGACGAAAATGAGCATTATTGCCAGATAAACCGCGTACTGTGGTAGTTCCAGCGCGATGATATCATGCGCAATCGCATAACCTATCCCGAGAAACATCAAAATCATTCCTACCGCCATTAATACATTACCTGCCAGATCTATCTTGTGACTTTTCATCATATATCCCCCCGCTGACGGATTTCTTGCCTCGCCAGCTCGTGTGAAACACACTCTCCATGCGGTGGGTAAGTTGCATTACTTTCCCTAATACAACTCGCGGCACCCGCTTAAAACAGCCTTACATTAGCTGAACGGGTAATTTAATTTTATGTTGTCTGTGATCTGTTCGTTGCGTGTCTGATCACATTTTATCTCTGTCTTCCCTCTATCAAATCCCGCAATCAGAGAGCGATACTTTGAGTTCTTCTACACAGCAACGTAAACTGTATAAACAGCGATAAGTTGATGGAAAAAATAAGTGAGTGAATTCAAACTGATCGTCGGGCTTGCCAACCCCGGCAGTGAATATGCAGCCACCCGGCATAATGCGGGTGCATGGTATCTGGAATTATTAGCGCGGCGTCACAATCTGACTTTGAAAGAAGAGAGTAAATTTTTTGGTCACACTGCGCGTTTGCTCAGTGATGGCCAGGACATCCGTCTGCTGATCCCAAACACGTTTATGAATCTTAGTGGCAAGGCCGTGGCAGCAATAGCATCATTTTACCGTATCTCACCTGAGGAGATTCTCGTTGCACATGACGAGCTGGATTTACCGCCAGGCGTCGCCAAACTTAAACAAGGTGGCGGGCATGGTGGACATAACGGATTAAAAGACATCATCAGCCAGCTTGGCAACAATGCCAATTTTCATCGACTGCGCATCGGCATCGGTCACCCCGGAGATCGTAATAAAGTGGTTGGTTTTGTGCTCGGCAAACCGCCGCTTCAGGAACAGACACTCATCGATAATGCGGTAGATGAAGCTGTGCGCTGCACTGAAGTGTGGTTAAAAGAGGGAAAAATAAAGGCAATGAACCGTCTTCATGCTTTCAAAGGATAAAACCCGCTCAGCTGACAACCAGCTGGCGGGTAGAGTTGCGCTATTCGTTATCTGAGGCAACTTTATAATCAGGATCATCCAGCTCATGACTGCAGAAAGCACCTGACTTTTTCAGCAAACTGATGCAGTCAGCGCTAAGATGCCGTAATCTGACTCGTTTTCCCGCCTCAACGTAACGCGTGGTCAGCTTATCGATCGCTTCAACACCACTCGAATCCATCACCCTGGTACGGGCAAAATCGATTATCACACTTTCGGGGTCTTTTTCCGGTCTGAACAGCTCGTTGAGGCTCGCCGCTGAACCAAAAAAAAGCGGACCTTCGAGTTGATAGTACTGTTCACCCTGTGACTGATACTGACCAATCAGCGTAATACGCGCATGCTGCCAGGCAAAGACTAGCGCCGACACAATAACGCCGACAATCACCGCCACAGCTAAATCAGTAAAGATGGTCACCAGTGTCACAATAATCATGATCAGGGCATCCGCTTTTGGCATGCGTTTCAGTCTCTTAAATGAACTCCATTCAAAAGTATTAATACACACCACAAACATGATGCCAGCCAGTGCCGCCACAGGTAACATTGCGATATAGGGTGAAAGACTGATCACAAACAGGATCAGTAACAACGCGCCGACCAGATTGGAGATACGCCCACGCCCCCCGGAAGTGAAATTAATAATCGATTGACCGATCATCGCACAACCAGCAAAGCTGCCGAAAAAACCACACAAGGTATTACCTATTCCCTGCGCAACACACTCCTTATTACCCCGCCCTTTTTTACTACCCATTTCATCCAGCACCGCCAGAGTCAGTAAAGACTCAATCAGACCGACCAGGGCGATGATCACCGCATATGGCAGCACAATTTTCAGTGTTGCCCAGCTTAGCGGTGCATCAGGCAAATGGAACGCAGGCAATGTGCCGGAGATGTCGGCTAAATCACCTACCCGTTTGGTATCGAGCCCAAAGCCAATCGCAATCGCACTAATAGCAATCAGTGCAGTCAGTGAGCCAGGTATCACTTTAGTGAATTTTGGAAACAGCCAGACAATCAGCATAGCAAGCGCTACAAGCGCATACATCAATGGCCCCTGCCCTTTGATCATAGGTATCTGCGCCAACGCGATGACAATCGCCAGGCCATTAACAAACCCGTAGATTGCAGGCTGAGGCACCAGACGAATAAACTTACCCAGTTTAAATAACCCGATAAGCAACTGGATAATCCCGGCGAGGATGGTTGCCAGTAACACATATTCATAACCATGCGTCTGAATCAGACTGACCAGCACCACGATGATTGAGCCTGCCGCACCAGAGATCATGCCGGGCTTCCCGCCCACCAGTGCTGTAATTAAACCGAGAATAAAGGCTGTATGCAGACCGATGATCGGTGACAGCCCGGCGAGCAATGAAAAGGCTGTTGCCTCTGGGATCAATGCGACCGACACTACAGCGCCCGCCAGAATATCGTTTTTCACCTCGGTCAGGCGGGTACGAGTCAAATTAAACATGCTAATTCCAGATAATAAAAGTAGATCAGAAAGTCTGTATGTAAGTGAGCTGTGCTACGGAAGTAGTGTATGTCAGATTTTGTCAGGATGACACTCTCCACCTGTTTTCAGCCTGACTAAGATGATAATTCAGCGTCATGATAAAAGAAAAACTGTGTATAATGCGCGGTCAAAAGCGTTTTCAATTTACATAAGCGACTGATCGTTTTCTGTGGTCAGTATGTTAGCGATTAAGGTGATTTAAACATGGGATTCAAATGCGGTATAGTTGGCCTGCCTAACGTCGGTAAATCGACACTGTTCAATGCATTAACCAAGGCAGGTATTGAAGCAGCAAACTTTCCTTTCTGCACCATTGAACCGAATACCGGTATTGTTCCCATGCCTGACCCTCGTCTGGATAAACTGGCTGAAATCGTAAAACCTCAGCGCATCCTGCCGACCACAATGGAATTCGTTGATATCGCCGGGCTGGTGAAAGGTGCATCGAAAGGTGAAGGTCTTGGTAACCAATTCCTGACCAATATTCGTGAGACAGAAGCGATTGGCCATGTGGTGCGTTGCTTTGAAAATGACAACATCATCCATGTCAATAATAAAGTGGACCCGGCTGACGATATCGAGGTCATTAATACCGAGCTGGCGCTGGCCGATCTTGATACCTGTGAACGTGCGCTGCAGCGTGTGCAGAAAAAAGCCAAAGGTGGCGATAAAGATGCCAAAGCAGAGCAGGCGGCACTGGAAAAGTGTCTGCCACATCTCGCTAATGCCGGCATGTTGCGTGCCCTGGACCTGACTGAAGAAGATAAAGCGGCTATCCGTTATCTCAGTTTCCTGACGCTGAAACCCACCATGTATATTGCCAACGTCAACGAAGATGGTTTTGAAAACAATCCTTATCTCGACACAGTGCAGAAGATTGCTGATGCCGAAGGTTCTGTGGTGGTCGCTGTCTGCGCTGCGGTTGAAGCTGACATTGCCGAGCTGGAAGATGCTGACCGCGAAGAGTTTATGGCAGAACTGGGACTGGAAGAGCCAGGGCTGAACCGGGTTATTCGTGCCGGTTACGCACTGTTAAATCTGCAAACCTATTTCACCGCTGGCGTAAAAGAAGTGCGTGCCTGGACAATCCCTGTTGGCGCTACCGCACCCCAGGCGGCAGGAAAAATCCACACCGACTTTGAAAAAGGCTTTATCCGCGCTCAAACAATTGCCTATGAAGATTTCATCAGCTACAAGGGTGAACAAGGTGCTAAAGAAGCCGGAAAAATGCGCTCAGAAGGTAAAGAATACATCGTCAAAGATGGCGATGTAATGAACTTCCTGTTTAACGTCTAAATAAAATTTGTTGTGTCATGGGGGTTCATTGAATCTCATAAAAACGGCAAATCCCTGTGAAATCCACGCAATTGCGTGGATTTTTCATTTTACAATGTCTCAATTCATCTCGTAACAACGCTGTCAACAATGAGTACGCAGCGGAGTACATCAAACAACTATCTTTATTTTGGGTTACTGCAATAACGACATAATAAAAAGAATCATTATGGTCACCGTACTCTAATTCCTCACTGGCAGTGCCGAAACAAAAACACTATCGACTCAATAAGTTCAACGGTCTCTACCTCGAAGTGAAACCCAATGGCAAAAAGGCATGGCGCTATCGGTTTAAACTCAACGGTAAATCCAGTATGTTTGCGCTGGGTGAGTATCCGATGTTCAAACTTGCCGAAACCCGTGAGAAATGCGAGCAAGTGCGTAAGCAGGTCGCAGATGGAGTTAGCCCTACTCAGGCTCGCCAGTTAGATAAGATCCGCTAGGTCAATGACGTTTCTAACACCTTTGAGCTGATCGCCAAAGAGTGGTTGCAGATGAAAGACTGGGCCGAAATCACCAAAACTCGCCGACTGAATATGTAAGTATCCCAATATTAGTTCCATGCACTTTTTGAGATTTCCGGTTTCTCATTCATCAGCCGATATTCTTCCGGCGTCAGGTTATTCAGGGATTCATGAGGTCGCACACTGTTGTATTCATTCAGCCAGCGTTCCGTTATTTCCCGTACTTCATTCAGCGTTCTGAACAGATAAAAATCCAGTATTTCGGTCCGGTACGTTCGGTTAAACCTTTCTGTAAATGCGTTCTCTCTTGGCTTACCCGGCCTGATAAATTCCAGTATCACGCCATGCTCTTCTGCCCACTGCGCCAGAGTCAGCGATATCAGTTCCGGTCCGTTATCCATCCGCATCTTCAGTGGATATCCACGGTTTGCCACTATTCTGTCCAGTACCCGAACGACACGCTGCGCCGGGATATTCAGATCTATTTCGATAGCCAGAGCTTCACGGTTAAAATCATCAACGACTTTGAAAGTCCGAAAACGTCGGCCACATGTCAGTGCGTCGTGCATAAAATCAATCGACCAGCTCTGGTTAGGTGCTTCCGGTGTTGCCAGCGGAGCTGGATCACGCACCGGCAAACGTTGCTTACTTTACGACGAAAATTCAGTTTTAGCAGACAGTAAATCCGGTGTACACGCTTATGGTTCCAGACATTACCCTGTCTGCGAAGTACCTGAAAAAGCTTCTTAAATCCGTAGCGGGGATAGCGTTCAGCCGCTTCCGTCAGTGCCTGAACCACGGATTCGTCACGCCGGGTATCAGGCTGATAGAAAAATACCGTCCTGCTCAGTGATAACGTCCTGCATGCCTGACGTATGCTCATCGCAAACTGCGAGACCAGATAGCTGGCGAGCTCACGCTTTATCACTGGCTTTAAAGCTTTTTTTCAATAACGTCTTTCAGTGCCCGGTTCTCAAGATTCAGGTCGGCAAACATCTGTTTGAGGCGGTGGTTTTCGTCTTCCGGCTCTTTTATTTTCTTGATATCAGCCGCTTCCATCCCGCCATATTTGGCTTTCCAGTTATAATAGCTGGCTTCTGAAATAGCAGCCTCACGGCAGACATCTTTCACCGTTCGTCCGGCTTCAACAGACTTCAAAACGGCGATAATCTGGTGTTCGGTGAATCGTACTTTACGCATGGTGATCTCCTTTTGGGGACATAATCAGTATGTCGGAAGATCTCTAAAAGTGAATGGTTCTTTTTACAGGGATACTTACACACCCAACATGTTTTTTCCTTGAGGCCCTGACACCAGAAAAGACATCAACATGCTAATCAGAAAGTAAACTATATATCAATTCTTAAAGTCCACCAAAAGAGCTAATAGCAAGATATGCTTCCCCTGTTTGTGATGAATGTCTTCTTACTCGTGAAATTATATCGTCAAATTTCATACCACCAGATAAGAACAAATACAAATGGCTATAATCTAGCAATATAAGTGGGGTGCCACTACCAGATGACTCTTTTATAGCAACTGATGAACATCCAGAAATCGATATCATTATTGCCATAGTATTGTCTGCCATTTTGTTAACTTTTGCTTTCAAAGTGTCAATGTCTATAGCATCAGACTGTGATTTTTGGAACTTCAACTCAACTATATATGTGGTTCCCTCAATAGTTAACGCACCATCCACCTGCCTACCATTAGTTTTGTATGGTTTTCTGCTAATTATCTCACAGTAATCAGCAAGCCTAAAAAACCATTCTTCAAATGCATAACCACCATTTTGTGTTCCAATGTCTTTATGCAAACTTTCAAACTCTGATCTTAATTTTAGCAAATCAGTTTCAGAACGTTTTACTTCTTCCCTTTTTTTTTCGACCGGTCTCTATATTCTTTTTTTTCTTTCTCATTTTGAGCTTTCTCTTTCTGTTTTGAGATATATACTCTTAACTCTTGAACTGATTTATTTGCCGATAATATCATTTACTGAGAGTCCTCCCACCCCCTTAAATCGGGAAATGATATTTGCTCAGACAAATTAATTGCCATTATAAAAATAACACTATTCCCTTTAGGATTACTCTGCAATTTTTGGAATAAGCGGTCTAAAAAATTCCGCTTTGATTCATCCTCACGCCATGTTGATATAAAACTTTCTGAGATATGGCAAGATAACAAAAATTTTTTCAACGCAGGTTTTCGCCAAAATGATCTCAAAAGAGCCTCATAAACTAACGTAATCAAGACAGGAGTAATCTGAATGTCCAAATCGATATCCTTACTATCGAGCAATGACCAGTATTGCGCACTAGCTATTTATAAATAGATGACAGAATTTTACCATGATACTTCGCTATGAAAAACTCAATGCTGGGCAAGTAGTAGTAAAAAAATCACCAACAAGAGTGATTGAAAAAACATCAAAAACAGATAGTTACGATCACTCATGTATCGCAAGCGTGATTTTAAGCCTATCAACAGCAAGAGATAACGCCTCATGGAGGTCTCCTTTCATCTCCTGCTCATACTCACCATTCCTGAACATTGTAGTGGAAATTGTAGTGGCATAGTGAATTTGGCCACCTGAATAGAGGTGATATCATCACCTCATAGTCAAAATAGGTGACATTATGACTGGACGTACCAGACGCAATTTCAGCCCCGAGTTTCGCCTCGAAGCAGCTCAGTTAGTTCTTGATCAGCATTACACCGTTGCCGCCGCTGCCACTGCGATGAATGTCGGCAAATCCACGATGGATAAATAGGTTCGACAACTGAAAGAAGAGCGAGCGGGAAAATCACCCATAGCTTCACCCATGACACCTGAGCAGATTGAGATACGTGAGTTGAAGAAAAGACTTCAACATGCTGAAATAGAGAGAGATATATTAAAAAAGGCTACTGTAGATTCAATCTGTCAACGCAACACCCCTTCAATTATCTCTTTCGGTGTTTTGAAATTCAGTGTCTTTCTCGGTCTGTTGTTTAGCTGAGCTGCAACCTGATCCAGCTCATGTTGTGTATATTGGGCAAGACATGTCTTTTTTGGGAAAGTACTGTCGAATTAGTCCATTAGTGTTCTCGTTTGTTCCACGCTGCCAGGGACTCTGAGGATTGCAGAAGTAAACTTTAACTCCGGTGCTGCCACGTATATCTCCCGGTATTTACACCCCTTCCCCTGCCTGACTGTAAGGATGCCATTGTCATAGTCCCGACGCTCAAGGCTGACCCGCTCCCCGGACCGCAAACCCGCACCGCAAAGCGTCATTACAATGGCGGCATCACGACAACAACGAATACGTTGAGCGTGCCGTTTAGCAGCCTGAATAAGCGCGCGAACGTCTTCCCGGCTAAGTGTACTGCCCTTGCGCTGATTATCGCCATTTACGCGCTTAACTGCCCGGATACGGGCAAGTGTGTCCGCCTCCAGGCAATTGAGGTTAAAGGCCGTCTGCGCGAGGCCCCGAAATACTGACTGCGCCATATTCACCGACGGCACGGCGTAACTGCCATCCATCAGTGCCGCACGTACGTTAGCGACAGCGGCGAAGCTAAGTAGCTCCCAAGGGTGGCTGGCTGCATCCGCACCGCGTTTGAGTATGCTGGCGCTGCGGTTTAACAGGCTGGTGATACCTCGCCGTCCCGATGGCGCAAGACGCTGATATACGCCTCCAGCACGGTGGTTTCCACCACTGACACGACCTGGCGCAGCCCAGCCCTACTCATGCGTCTAACCTGCTATAACATGTATTAAACCAGGTAACTGTCAAAATAAAATTTGTTGTCTAATGATGTTTCGCTGAATCTCATAAAACCGGATAATACATATAAAATACAATCGGTTGTGTGAATTTTTTATTTCATGAGTCTCAACTCATCTCGTAACAACGCTGTCAACAATGAGTACGCAGCGGAGTACATCAAGCATCTATCTTTAATTTGGGTTACTGCAATAACGACACAATAAAAAGGATCATTATGGTTACCGTACTCTAATGCCGCACTGGCAGTGCCGAAAAGACAGCAATGTGATTGATGAAATTCCGATGGCGTATAAAGATATTGATGCCGTGATGGCCGCAGAAGCAATTTCTGCGGCCAACTCATAAACGGGAGTGAGCGTAATCAGAGCAGCGTGATTATGTTCCTCCCGATGACAGGCTGTACTCATCAACTCAATGCCAAAGTAACCGCTCTTTCTGCATGTAATTGCGTGGTGTCATACAGAGGGAGTGAGCAGTCTTTCTGAGCTATCAGTAGCCCTATTTCCGTGCAACCGAGAATTACAGCCTGGCATCCTTGCGCTTGCAGAGTGTTAATGATTGCTGGTAAATTTGCCGGAACTTTTCACGTACAATGCCCTGACACAGTTCATTGTAAATAATTTGATGTACCTGATTGCGCGCCTCTTGATCTGGCGTTACGACCTGCAGGTCAAATTTTTCTGTCAGTCGTGAAGTGTAAAAGTCCTCTTCCATGGTAAAGCGGGTTCCCAGCAACCTGACACGAGTGATCCCATCCTCACGCAGACGCAGAGCTGTTGCATCCGCAATATGCACTACCGGAATGGCAATGCTGCCACTGATTTGTGGTTCAACTTTGTGCATGGTATTAATACAGATCAACAGAAAATCTGCGCCAGCACGTTCAACTGCTTGTGCTGCCTGCATCAATATTTGTGCTGTGGCTGGCCAGTCACCTGCATGTTGTCGTGTTTCTATCTCAGCAAAATCGACACTGTTGAGGATAATCTTTGCGGAGCTTAAGCCGCCCAGCTGCTGACGCACTCCTTCATTAATCGCTTTGTAGTAGCTGAGCGTTGATTCCCAACTCATTCCACCCAGCAACCCGATAGTTTTCATTATGATGGCACCATTTAATGGAGTGGTTATTTCGCTCAGCATACCCGAAGCCAGCTGGCGACTGAAGCTAATAGTTAACCAACTGTGGCTTGTAATGCAGATTACGCCTTCATATGTCAGGTCATTGGTCGATTCTCAGCAAACGGATCTTTGCCATCACAGGAATTAATCCACACCGCGTCAGACATCAGGTAGGCATATATCGCTTCAACAATATCAATGCCTTCCCTATCTGTCCGTTGCTGTTCCAGGTCGGCTATCTCTCCGGGGTACATAACACGCCCGGCATTTTCTGCTGGTGTAAGCTGCGTCAACTCTTCCATAACCTGCTGCACATTATCAAGGAATTGTGCCCTGTCACCGAAAAAGGCTGGATTAATTACAATATTAAGCTGCCCAAGATCACGACCTTTGCTGAGATCAGCATACATCGAACTGACACTTCGACCGAAAGGCAACCCGAGTAAGACGCCGGACAACAGATCAACCATCATCATCAAACCATATCCTTTCGCGCCTGCAATTGGCAGCAATCCGCGGACCTGATGGGGATCAGTGGTTGGTTTACCTCGGGCATCAACAGCCCACGTATCGGGAATTGGTTTATTTCGCGCCCGCATATCGAGAATTTTTCCCCAGGCCTGCACCGAGGTTGCCATATCAAACGTCAGAATCTTTTCACGAGCGGGTGCCGAGAAAGCAATAGGATTAGTGCCATAGTAGATATCGGCACCGCCAAAAGGTACCACCATCGGATCGGACTGACACATCGCCAGCCCTATCAACCCGGCCTCAGCAGCCATGTGGGTATAATATGAGATCGCCCCGCTGTGGCTCATTCTTTTTACTCCAACCACCGCAATACCCTGCTGCTGTGCCATAGTGATGGCGTGTTCCATCGCCTGCTTTGCCAGTACCATCCCGGGACCGTTATCACCATGTAAAATCGCGCTACAGGGGCCGGTTTTTTCAAATACAGAGTCAGGATCCCGGCTCATCCCGCCCTTAAAAATGCGCTCGGCATAATATTCCACACGCACTGCGCCATGGGAGGCGATACCACGTGACTCTGCGAACAGCAACACATCCGCCATGATTATCGCATCATCCTTCTTCAGCCCGGCCCGAGAAAGTTTCCTCGCTATCAAGCCATGCAGTGTCATTTTATCAATCTTCATGGTGCTGACTCCCTGAGCGTCGTGCGGGTTTGCAGATAACAGACGATTAGTATCAGCGTACAGATTACCGCGCGAAAGGTGGTCAGAGGTAAGAGGGATTGGTTATAACATCCTTGTTCTGCCCTGTGGGCTTAGATTGTCTTGTCCGGCAACCGGTGCCGGACAAACTGTGAACGTAGTAACCGTTGATTTAAACCTGGCAGTATTTAATCATCAGCGACATCTAAGTGATCACACCCTGAATGTGGATACTGTGTTTTGTAAGGCACGGGCCAGTTCCGCCAGTGATTGCGCTGAGCCTGAGGTAGTATTGACCATGGCACTGTTATTTGAGGTCATATCATCCATCTGCCTGATGGCGTCATTAATTTGAGAGATTCCTGCACGTTGTTCAGAGGATGTACCAGCTATCTTTTCCATTGCCGCCGTTAGTTTTTGTACCTGAGCCACAATTTCAACACTGCCTTGCCGTGTATGCCCCGCAATTTCAACTCCTTTACTGACCTGGTCAACCACCTGTTCAATTAATGTATTAATCTCTTTTGCCGCTGCAGCACTACGCTGAGCAAGTGTACGCACTTCTCCCGCAACCACGGCAAAGCCTTTGCCTTGCTCACCTGCTCGTGCTGCCTCAACGGCGGCATTTAGTGCGAGTATGTTGGTTTGAAATGCAATACCCTCAATGGTGGAGGTAATGTCCCGCACCCGACTGGCACTGTGTGATATGTTGCTCATGGCGTCAACAACCTGAATAATCTCTGACTCCCCCTGCTGTACCCGCAGTGCCGCTTCACGCGCCATCAGTGATGTCTGTTCAGCACTATCTGCACTTTGATCAACCACAGAAGTAAGCATAGCCATATTACCTGATGTCTGTTGTAACGCTGCCGCCTGCTGTTCACTACGGGTTGCAAGCTCACTATTACCCAGCACAATATCGTCACTCGCCTGAACGACCGAAGAGGACGCAGCCTGAATTTGTGACACTAACTGATGGAGATTACTCTGCATTGTTTTTAATGAGGTGAGCAGGCTGGTGGTGTCATTCTCACGTAATGAAATCGGCATGGTTAAATCGCCATGAGCTATCGATGCTGCCAGATGCTGAGCAACGGTTGGATCGCCCCCCAACTGTCGACTCAGTTTTCTTACTGTCACCACTCCTATCACCAGGGTCGCAAGGACAGATAAGATAATCAAAATGCTCAGCGTAATACTTATGCGTTCTATTGCTCTGTCGCTGCGTTGCGCTATCTGTTCTGCGCTTTTGGTTTGTTGCGCTGACAGAGCATTTAAACTGCCAATAAGAATTTGTTGTGGCGGACGCACTTATTGGTCAGAAAATCCGCAAAACCCTCCAGCTGGCGTCGCTGTGCCATGCCAGCAGCTTCGTTAAGTGCCGATAAAGCGGCGTCTTCACTTCCGCTTACCTGGTCCAGCAGCCGAATCTCTTCGGCGCTGTTTTCAGCTTTAATCAGCGAGAACAGCGCATCGCGCTTTTGCAGGTTAATTTTCTTCTGCTCGCCGAAACGTATTAATTCATTTTCTACTGCTTGTTGATCAGAAAACAGTGCCATATTTCTGATTTCAACTAACATATTGCGCAGTGTTGTACCCATATCGTTGACCAGTGTCACCTTAGTTAAACGGTAACCCACTACATCTTTCATGCTCTGGCTGGCCTGATTCAGGCCACGAAAGGCCACGACTGAGCAGAGAATAAACATCAGAATAAGTAATGAATAGCCTACTGTTAGCCGGGTTGATACGCGCATGATTGATCCATCGAGATGAAAATGATGGCTTTTTTACCGGCACGTTCTGAAGAAGGTTCAATTTAAAATGTGTCATTAGATACCAGGACACACCAGAAAACGCCCTACAGGCATACAGCATTTCCCACTGTTCCTTTACCTGACTCAGCAGTAAACTGTCAGCTTTTCCTTACTCAGGATAACTATGGAACGCACAGCGACAGTAACTGCCCCGAAAACGTATCTTGCCGTATTGATTGTGCTTGCTGGCACCCATTTTATTAACGATCTAATCCAATCACTTATTCCCGCAATGTATCCACTGTTGCGCGAACAATATCAGTTGGATTTTATCCAAATTGGCATGATAACCCTTACCTTTCAAATTGCCGGCTCATTGTTACAGCCCGTGATTGGTGCTGTTACTGATCGCCACTCTTTTCCCTACTCTTCTGTAGCAGGAATGCTATTTACCCTTAGCGGGCTTCTCGGCCTGGCTTATGCACCGCAGTACCATTTCATTCTTCTTTCTGCTGCCGCGATTGGGGTTGGTTCATCGATTTTTCACCCTGAGGCAACACGAATGGCTCGTTATGCGGCTGGCGGAAGGCAAGGACTGGCACAGGGTATCTTCCAGGTGGGGGGACAGTTGGGTGGGTCACTCTGACCGCTTTTCGCTGCGTTGATTATCGTAAAAAATGGCCAGCATAGTCTCTCCTGGGTCGCTGTGCTGGCACTGGTGGCTATTGTGTTGATGGTCTGGATAGCCCGACAACATGATCAGATAAAACACCATTTTATACAACTGCGAGCGGTCAAAGTAGCTACAGGGTCAGATAGCGTCAGCTATCCCTGCTCTATTGTCGTTCCGGGGTTGATAGTGCTTACCCTGCTGATGTTTTCCAAAAATGCCTATATAGAAAGTTTTCGCTCTTTTTATACTTTTTATCTGATTGACCACTTCCAGGTTTCGGTAAAAACCTCACAACTGACGTTGTTTATTTTTCTCATTTCTTCCGCGCTGGGCGCTCTGCTGGGTGGTGTTATCGGTGATCGCATCGGACGTTATAAAATTATCTGGATCTCGATACTCGGCCCCCTGCCGCTGACACTGATACTTCCTTACGCCGATTTTATGTGGACAGTGTTACTGACTATCGCGATTAATCTCATTATGGCCAGTGCTTTTGCTTCCATTTTGATCTATGCCATGGAACTTGCACCTAAACGCATGGTTTGATTGGTGGGCTATTCTATGGCCTTAATTTCGGGCTGGCAGGCATCGCTGCGGCAGGCCTGGGCGCACTGGCCGACAGCACCAGTATCGAGCATGTCTACTGGTTATGCTCATTTTTACCACTGGCAGGGTTACTCACCTGGTTTTTGCCAAACATTGACTCTCGCGCCCGCTAACTGCGCTGACAGGCAACACTACAGAGTATTTTTGTTGCCTGTTCTCCATCACAGCAATCGCTAAAACGATACAAAAAAAACGCACCCGTACAAATTTTAACGGTAATATCTTGTATCATCGGCTACGCTTAGAGTTACAGGCCTAATTGTCATCCCTTTTTCTGCTGAAAGGAGCTACTGAATGGTAACCCCATATTGCGGATATCCGCGTCGCGAAACCACTTTAAACGATGATGATCATCGTTTATGGAACTGGGCAAACAATGCCGTTCTCGGTGAGAAAAAACAGATTCACCAGCCTGAAAATGAACAGGTTCTCCGGCAGTTGATCAGCGACGCGCCGGGTAGAATTCGCATGATCGGCAGCAAAATGTCGCCCGGAAGGATGCTGGACCTCAGTGCAGACACTGATATTTTCATCGACCTCAGCAAACTGAGCGGCATGATAAGTTCAACAGCAGACAGTGCCACTTTTTGGGGAGGCACTCTATTACAAGACATATACACAACATTAACCGACATGGGGCGAATGCTCCCCTCTTCACCGGGTGTTATCGCCGCACAAACTCTCGGCGGCGCACTGGCAACAGGCACTCATGGCCAGGGATTACAACAGAGCTCCATCGCTGATGAAGCCTTAATGATTCGCATGGTATTAGCTGATGGTTCAGTGCGTGAATTTGTCCGTGGTGATGACTGGTTTCCAGCTGTGCAGTCAGGTCTCGGCGCGTTAGGTGTGGTCACACAGGTTACTCTGCGTACCCAGCCCTCACGTGTTTATACCTGTTTCAAACATGCGTTTAATGCAGACGATCTTGAGCATGATATTGCAGCATGGAATCACCAATATGTACTGAGCAAAGCCTGGTGGTTTCCTGAAGAAAATCAAGTTCATGTATGGAATTCACGCGAAGCATCAGCCGAAGAGATGGCCAGTTATCTGGCAAACAACAACCAGTTGCTTTCCCGCGAAGTCACCAGTGACGCAATGAATCAAACCATCGATCAAACTCTTGAGCACATGCGCAGTGACACTCAGATTGTTGATGATAATGGTAAACCCTTCCGCACGGTAACACGCTTTAAAGATTTTTCGGATGTCACGGGTGATATCTATCAGGTGTTTTGTCGCGGCATTGCCACGCCACAAATTAATGTTGAAATAGGTATTCCATTATCGCGTGTCCCCGACGTTGTGCAGAAAATCAAACGCTGGCATACCGAAACCCAGCCACACATGCATTATCCGGTAATTATGCGCTGTACGGGTGCTTCGGAAGCCTGGTTAAGTCCCTCATTTGGCGAAGAGACCTGTTACTTTGGTTTTGTGGTCTATTATGCCGAAGATGGTTCTCTCTCTGCTGAAGGCCTGGCATTTTTAACTGCCGTGGAGGCTTTGTTAGCGGAAGAAGGCGGAAAACCACACTGGGGTAAATATTTTGATGCTTCACTGTATGACTGGTCGCGCTGTTACCCACACTGGGGTGATTTTCTTTCTGTCAAAACACAACTTGACCCTGGAAATAAATTCGCTAACACCTTTATTGATTCTTTATTCGATCAAACAGGAGCCAAGCGATGAATGCCTGGACCACGCTACTTACACAGCCGGAATATCTTATCGGCGTTGAAGCGCTGTTGACTTCACTGAAAAAAGTACAAAGTCGCTATCCACTGGTGGTGCTGGTCACTCCGTCTATCTCTGAGGCTGACCGTCAGCAACTTATCAGCAGGGGTGCATTACTCCACGAAGTTACACCACTGCGTCCTCGTGAGGGCGCGGAAGAAAATTATGCAAACGCGCGGTTTGCTGAGGTCTGGAGTAAACTGGCTGTCTGGCAATTGACAGATTACCAGCGTGTCGTCTTTCTCGATGCGGATATGCTGGTGATTAATAATATGGACGAACTGTTTGATCTGGCTCTGGATGAGGGTCAGATTGCCGCCTGCCATGCCTGTCGCTGTAATCCAGAACGCATCGCCAGTTACCCGGAAAGCTGGCAACCGGATAACTGTTTTTACAGCTGGTGTACAGGCATCGAACATACGGAGCAGACGGATAAGGTTGATAATTACCTCAACGGTGGCCTGTTAGTCCTGAAACCCGACCAGCAAGTTTATGACGACATGGTGGCGAAATTACACAGTTATGATGATCTGAAAAAATTTATTTTCGCCGAGCAGGATTTTCTTAACGAGTACTACCATCAGCGATGGAAACCATTGCCCTATATCTATAATGCATTAAAAACTCTGCCGTTCCAGCACCCTGATATGTGGTCTCTTGGGGACGTTAAAAATCTACACTTCATCATTGACAAGCCCTGGGAGAAAAAACCCCGACCAGGTGAACGTTTCTATGGGCTGCATAATTTATGGTGGGATATTGTTAAAAACTGACACTGGGCATAGCTCACCGTTATCTTCGGCGGTGGGCCATTCGCGTGGTGCCATCAATTGTGACCTTGCTAGCCCATTGCCTGGCTCATCACCGCTATATTTCTCATCCCTGTGGCCTGCCAGCCACTTCCGCGTACCATTATCGCTGTACGATCCCGCTGTTGCAGCCCTGATTCCTGCATCCACACTCCGAGCCCCGTCTCTTCGACAATGTCACTCCTGACGAAACATCCCTGCTGGGTTGCCATAAGATAAGCCATCAGCTGTTGTGCCTGAGACAACGTCTGGCTGACCACCGGGCCTATCATCTGACCAAGACCAAAACGCCGCATCACAGCATAGGCCTGAACCTTTCTTTGTTCTTCAAGGACAATAACGCGCGGCTCGCCCTGAAGTAACGATGAAAGTAACCGGGGACGATACTGCCCGTGGGCTGAAAAATCTAATTGAGTCAGCCTCAAGAGATCATCGTGACTCGCCTCTCTCAGCACTTGTTTTTCACTGAGCTCAGGTGATTGGACCCGAGGTAATGACAAACACTGCCACTGTTGCATATGTCCCTGAGCAACGAAACCATGTTTCTCATACAAAGTCTGTCCGGCGGAGGTTGCGCTAAGTCTGATTGTACAATCCGATAATAGTGTCACGATACTGCCAACCAGTTGATGTCCGATACCTCGTCCCTGCCAGGCAGGATCAACTATAACCAACCCCAGAGAGGCATAATTCTGCCCCCAACGCCAGTAGAGTGCAGTCCCTACCAGCTTATCATCTGCCAGTGCCGCAATTCCCGCCCCCAGTTGCAACGCAGCAAGCCAGTCCTCTTCACGATGAGGCCAGCCAACCTTCTTGCTGAGAGCAGCAGCTTGTGTACTAAAAGCAGATTCAAAAGGTACAATCCGGATATCCTTTTTTTCCTGCCGGTTTTCAGTAACGCAGTACCCTCGATTATGGCATATTCCTGCGATTCCCCGTTTTCTTCCTGGCAACAACTCGTCACGCTAACTGACCAGTAACAGCTCGCGGTCCATGATCATTGGTTTTCTAATCTGAGAAACCAGTAAATTTTTCACGCTTCGTGCCTGAGCCGAAAGTACCCGGCTGGCTGAAACATTCAAGGTGTAATGCAGATTGACATGCGGACTGGTAATTCGAGATGCCCATACTTTTCCGGCATTTTGCAGTGCCAGTGCTGCCGATTCCGGTACGATACTGACACCATTGCCACCTGAAAGTGCAGCAGTAAGGGTTTCCAGAGACTCGATTTCACCAATAATGTGCAAAGGAAGGTGACGGAGTGCGAACAGCTCGTCAATACGTTGCCGTAAAGCATGATGAGCAGCTGGTAAGTACAAATTCATTTCTGCCAGGTGTGTCAGAACAATTTCTTTACCCGGATATTGTCCATTCCCGATCAAATATAGCGGTTCTTTCAATAACAGAAACGAAGTGATGCCCGCGACCGGACCGCGATCATAGAGCAGCGCAAGATCAATATCCCCCTGAGAGAGCTTATCATTAAGGCCGACACCATGACTTTCATGCAGTACTAATTGAATGTCTGGTTACTGCTCACGCACGCTCTGTAATAATGGCATAATCAACGAGCACGCTACTGAGCCTGACGCCAGGCCAATCATCACCTTCCCTTTGAGCTGTTGTCCGCTATTGATTACTTCAGTTTGTGCCTGCTCACACTGACGCAAAATAGCACAAGCATGGTTATACAATACCTGTCCTACGTCTGTAGGCGTAACCCCTCTTTTTGTGCGATGCAATAACTGTTGTTTCAGTTCTCCCTCAAGAGTTGCAACCTGCTGACTTAACGCAGGTTGGGCAATGTGCAGAACTTCTGCCGCCTGGGTCAGGCTACCGATTTCGACAATTTTTACAAAGTATTTAAGTCGCCGTAAATTCATGATTCCCCCACAGCTCCCGGTGATAAACGCCTATCAGCTTATTGTTAGTGTCATTTGTGCTGTAGTTGTTATGCAATTGACATACCAACACAGATCAACTACTGACACAAACCTTCTCAGACACACTTTCTCACCCCTGCGCATCAGTCTCTGAATCAACTGACCTCAAACAAAAGGTAAAGAGCGAAAAAGCAGCAAGCTGCTGATTTTCAGAGCAAACAGCACAGAATTGTCATTTGTTCTTTGACATCGGCACACAGAGCCGCTACGATTCAACCCATCAACCGATTCCTCTGTAGTTCAGTCGGTAGAACGGCGGACTGTTAATCCGTATGTCACTGGTTCGAGTCCAGTCAGAGGAGCCAATTTAAGGGAAGCAGACGTTCACTAAAGTCTGCTTTCTGCATTTCTATCAATTGGTTATCCCCTCTCAGTCGTTCACCCTCGTTCACTAAAAACCACTCGAAGCCATATCATTTTGATGGTAAAAATGTTGGTAATGCTGGTTCGATTTCCCTTTTACCAACAATCGAGGGGGTGTTTTCATGTCACTGACTGATATTAAAGCAAAAAATGCAAAACCCCTTGAGAAGGAAAACAAGCTAACTGATGGCTTTGGTATGTTCCTTCGTGTAACCCCTAAAGGTTCCAAATACTGGCAAATGGCACACCGCTTCGAAGGGAAGCAAAAACTCTATTCTATAGGTGTCTACCCTGCTGTTTCACTTGCAGATGCAAGACAACGCCGTGATGAGGCCAGAAGGCTTCTTGCTCAGGGCATTGACCCTAATGCAAAGAAACAGGCAGAGCTTAAAGAGCTAAAAGCCAAGCGTGATAAGACGCGCACCTTCACTGTGGTGGCAAAATCTTGGTTTGCCACGAAAACTAAATGGTCACAAGATTACGGTGATGCCGTATTGAAACGTCTTGAAACCTATGTATTCCCGGCTATTGGCGATAAAGATGTTGCTGAACTGGATACGGGTGACTTGTTGGTTCCGGTGAAAAAGGTTGAGGCACTTGGTTATCTTGAAGTTGCCACGCGCATTCAACAATACATTACTGCGATCCTACGCCATGCTGTCCAGCAAAAACTGATACGCCATAACCCCGCCTATGATATGGAAGGTGCTGTACAGAAACCGCAGACTGAACACCGCCCTGCACTGGAGCTGGAAGAAATACCCCAACTACTTAAAAAAATAACCGAATACAAAGGCCGCAGGTTAACCATACTGGCAATCCAGCTCAATCTGATGATTTTCATTCGCTCCAGTGAGCTTCGTTTCGCTCGCTGGTCTGAAATTGATTTCAAAAGTAAGTTATGGGTGATACCGGAACAGCGGGAAGTAATTGAAAACGTCAAACATTCGACTTGTGGGGCTAAAATTAAGCGTAAGCACTTCGTTCCCCTTTGTAAGCAAGCCATGAAGATACTGAAAGAGATCCAACAACTGACTTATGAAGAAGGTCATGATGACGGATTAATCTTTGCTGGCTGTTATGACTCGTTTAAGCCTATGAGCGAAAACACCATCAATAAAGCCCTTCGCAATATGGGCTATGATACGAAGCAGGACATCTGTGGACACGGTTTCCGCACACTGGCCTGTAGTGCCTTAATTGAGTCTGGTTTATGGTCAGAAGACGCTGTAGAGCTTCAAATGAGCCATAAGGAAAGCAATAGTGTCCGGGCTGCTTATACGCATAAAGCCAAGCACCTTGACTAGCGCCGCCTTATGCTCCAGTGGTGGGCTGATTTCCTTGATGCTAACAGCAATGTTATGGTCAGGCCGTTTGAGTTTGCCCACAAGTGATCGTTGTGAGTTTGAAATTTAAGGCTAATCGCTTGATAAGCCATCACATAATAGTATGTGAACCTTTGTTTTGAATATATTTGAATAGCCATCATTGATTGATGGCTACTACACCATTCTATTATGATTTTTCAGCAATATTTGATATCGTAGCAGTATTAAATACCGAGGAATAACCATGATATCTGGTCTTGATGGTGGAAATTTTGTCCTTAGCTCGATGGCTAAGGAAAGAGTCAAATAAGGTCTACTTGATAGAGCAACAATAGAAGGCTCTAAAGGCGAGTATACCGTGATTTTTGATGGTTCAGAGTGGGAAGGTAAGCCATTAGTCTTATGTAGCTCCAGACAGCCTTACGAAGCACGAGTCTTCAGAAGCATAGATGGTGCAGCTGCAGAACTACTACGCATAGGCTTATGTGAAGCTTCAATCAAAAAACCACTAAATCGAACAATAAATAATCAGGATTAAAATGGATATGCAAAAAGAAACGATTTTTTCAGAAGTTGAAACTGCTAACAGTAAGCAAATTGCTGTTTTAAAGGCTAACTTTCCGCAGTGTTTTGATAGAAACGGGGTTTTCATTCAAGAAAAGTTGCTTGAGATCGTCAAATCATCGGATGTTGAACTCCCAAAGAGTCATACAGCTTAAACTGGCTGGGTAAGTCCTATGCCCGTCTGTTGGCTAACCTACCACCCAAAACCTTGTTGGCAGAAGATAAAAATCATAACCAACGTGTAGAGAACAAAAACAGTCAGAATCTGTTAATCAAAGGGGATAATCTCGAAGTATTAAAGCACATGATTAATGCTTATTCTGAAAAGATTAAAATGATTTATATTGATCCACCATATAATACTGGTTCAGATGGATTTGTATATAATGACGAGCGTAATTTCACGGCAGAACAGCTTTCTGAATTGGCAGGGATCGATCTTGATGAGGCTACACGCATCCTCAATTTTACTGTCAAAGGTTCAAGTAGTCATAGTGCATGGCTGACATTCATTTACCCCCGTCTTTATATTGCTCGTGAACTTCTCCGCGAAGATGGCGTTATTTTTATTTCAATAGATGATAATGAAATCGCGCAATTAAAACTTTTATGTGATGAAATTTTCGGAGAAGAAAATTTTCTATCTCAAATAATAGTACAATCAAATAAGCGTGGTCAAACTTACTAGGAAATAGCTAAATGCCATGAGTATATTTTAGTTTACTATAAATCAAATAAATCAAATCTCGGAGAGTTAGAGAAGGTGGGCGGAAAGCTCCCATTTGAGGATTCTTATGGTGCATATGATCTTTGGGAACTTAGAAATCGCAATCCTAAATTTGGAAAACATAATCGACCGAATCTTTTCTATCCCATCTATGTCGATGAAAATCATATAAATGAAGAAGGTCTTTCAAAAATATCCTTAACTGAAACTCTAGAATGTACAACTCCTGTATATCCAATGAATAGTGAAGGTGTGGAGAGCTGTTGGAGATGGGGCAAAGATAAACTCCAGAAAGAAGGTATTGAAAGTGAACCACAAACCGTTTGGGCAAAAAAGAAACGTGATGGCGGCTGGAACATTTATGAAAAATCAAGGAAAAGTACCACCAAGGCAAAATCAATTTGGTTTGATACTAAATTTATAAATGAACAAGGGACTATTGAATCAGGTAAGTTACAAATGAGTGGAGTTTTACAGTTCCCTAAACCATTAGAACTAATGAAGCAGTGTATAGTTTTAGGTACTGAAGAAGACGACATTATTCTTGATTTCTTTGCTGGTTCTGGCACGACAGCCCATGCAGTCATGGAACTTAATGCACAGGAAAATTCAGAAAGAAGTTTCATAACAGTTCAGATCCCAGAAAAATGCTCTAAAGATAGCATTGCATTTAAATCAGGTTTTGAAACGATTTTTGATATTACAAAAGAACGACTGAAAAGAGCTTGTGAAAAAATAGGCTTAGAGCATATTGATTACAAAGGAAATTTAGGATTCAAATCATTTGAAACAGTTGATGATTTTCGGGTGAAAGATGAATCTGAGCTAACGCTTTCTAACCATACATTTTTTGATGATGCAGTATTGACTCCTGAACAATATGACTCCTTACTGACTACATGGTGCCTGTATGATGGCAGTTCGTTGACAACACCTATTGAAGATGTTGATCTTAATGGTTATAAAGCGCACTTGTGCGATGGTCGTGTGTATCTGATTGCGCCTAATTTCACCAGTGAAGCACTGAAAGCTTTACTTCAAAAGCTGGATTCTGACAAAGACTTTGCCCCTAACAAAGTTATATTTTATGGCAGCAACTTCGAAAGTGCGAAACAGATGGAACTCAATGAAGCACTAAAAAGTTATGCTTATAAAAAATCTATTGATTTAGATTTGGTGGTAAGGAACTAATCATGTCTAAAGGGTTCACATGCGAAAAGAATTTACCTCATCAAAAGGCTGGCGTTGATGCGGTGATGAATGTCTTTGTATCCGCCATACCTCATCAGACGGATCATGTTGCTATTCGCCTGTAAGCTAATGCAGAACTGAATCTATCTGAACAACAATACTACAACAACATTGAAAATGTTCAGGAGTTCAATGGTATTGAGCATTCAAAAGATAATTACGATGCTAAAAGCAACGTAATTGATGTTTCTATGGAGACAGGTACAGGTAAAACTTATACTTACACCAAAACAATTTTTGACCTGAACAAATCCTTTGGAATTAATAAATTCATTATTATTGTTCCTACTCTTTCAATCAAAGCTGGAACAGTTAACTTTTTAAAAAGCGATGCTTTAAAAGAACATTTTAGAGACGATTACGAGCGTGAACTAAAGACTTACGTTGTTGAAAGCCAGAAAAGTTCGGGTAAAAACACAAAATCGTATATGCCTCAAGCAATCCATGATTTTGTTGAAGCAAGTAATTTCAATAAGAAATATATACACGTTCTTGTGATCAACTCAGGGATGATTAACTCTAAGTCTTTAATTGATACTTATGATGTTGGCTTGCTTGATAACCTGCTTGATACCCCATTTTCTGCACTTAGTGCGATAAAACCATTCATTATCATTGATGAGCCTCATAAATTTCCTACGGCTAAAAAGACATGGTAAAATATTGAAAAATTTAATGCACAATATATCATCCGCTATGGCGCAACCTTTAGTGAAGGCTATAAGAACTTAGTTTATCGTCTTACAGCCGTGGATGTATTCAATGAAGATCTTGTTAAAGGTATTGATGCTTACATTGAAGATATTGTTGGTGATGGTAGCGCTAATCTCAAGTTCGTCAAATCTGACGGCAAAGAAGCTACATTTGAACTGAATGAAAATGGCAATAGAAAAAAGTTCAAGTTAGCCAAAGGTGAATCACTATCTAAGACGCATAGTGCGATCCATGATATAACTCTTGATGCCTTAAACAAGAGCACTGCTGTATTGAGTAATGGTATTGAACTAAAAATTGGTAGTTCAATAAACCCCTACTCTTACGATCAGACGCTTGCAGATAACATGATGCTTAAAGCTGTCAAAGAGCATTTTAAGTTAGAAAAAGAGTATCTTACACAAAGGCCACGCATAAAGCCTCTAACTCTTTTCTTCATTGATGACATTGAAGGCTATCGTGATGGTAATGATATTGCCGGAAGCCTGAAAACTAAGTTCGAAGAATATGTTTTTGCAGAAGCTAATGAACTGTTAAAAACAGAGAAAGATAAGTTTTATAGAAACTACCTTGAAAAAACTGTTAATGATATATCTTCTGTTCATGGTGGTTATTTTTCAAAAGATAACAGTGATAAGGATGATAAAATTGAGCAAGAAATTAATGAAATCCTTCATGATAAAGAGCTTTTATTATCTTTAGATAATCCTCGCCGTTTCATTTTTTCTAAGTGGACATTGAGGGAAGGCTGGGATAACCCTAACGTATTCCAGATTTGTAAACTACGTTCAAGTGGTAGCACCACATCTAAACTTCAAGAGGTAGGGCGCGGTTTGCGTCTTCCTGTGAATGAATACATGTGCCGTGTGAAAGATCGCAATTTTACTCTGAACTATTATGTTGATTTTACGGAAAAGGATTTTGTCGATTCTCTTGTCAAAGAGGTCAACGATAGCTCCTTCAAAGAAACTGTTCCAAGTAAGTTTACTCAAGAACTTAAGGATAAAATCCTTTCTCAGTATCCTGATCTATCATCCAGAACACTCATGAATGAAGTTTTTGATGATGGGATCATTGATGATAATGACAACTTCAAAGATTCAGATGCCTATAGCCGCTTAAAAGCCAAATATCCGGCAGCATTCCCTACAGGAGTGAAACCAAGCAAAATTAAAAAAGCCACTGATGGGAAAAGACGGACTAAAATTAGTGTTGGTAAGTTCAGTGAGCTGAAAGAACTATGGGATTTGATAAATCAAAAAGCAGTGATTGAGTATAAAATAAATAGCGAAAATGAATTCTTATCCATTTTCAAGTCATTTATGCTCGAAGAATCAGAAAGATTCACTAAATCAGGCGTTCATACTCGCATTGATAGAATTTATATTCATAATGATACGGCAATGTCGAAAAGTATCGTCAGTGATGATTATAACTTTGCTAAAATCAATACAATGAGCTATCGAGAGTTTCTTGATAACTTATCACAAACTATTTTTGCTAAACACGATACCTTGCATAAGGTTTTTTGTGATATCAAACATACTATCAATATCACTGACTATCTGAACATTCAGACAATCAGAAAGATTAAATCTGGCTTTAGCAAATATTTGTTGAACAATTCATTTAACAAGTTCAGTCTTGGCTACAATGTGATTTCAGGTTCTATTCATCCTACAAAATTCACTAATGCTGACGGCAATCCTCTAAATGTAGTATTATCAAGCGACCTTGGTGTATTGCAAGATAATACAAAACCACCATTGGATTCTTATTTTTTTGAAGAAGTCTTTTATGACTCAGAGCTTGAAAGACTCAACATAACAGATGGAGAGATCCACTCTGTAGCTGTTTTTACAAAGATACCGAAAAACTCTATTAAAATTCCGGTAGCAGGTGGATACACGTTTTCCCCAGACTTTGCTTATGTCGTCAAAACAACAAGCGGTGATTACTTAAACTTTATCATTGAAACCAAAAATGTAGATGGAAAAGATAGCTTGCGGCTTGAAGAGAAGCGAAAAATTGAACATACTAAAGAACTCTTCAATCAGATAAGTAAATCTGTAAAAGTTGAATTCAGAACACAATTTTCTGCAGACAGAATAGCTGAACTGATTAAACAAGTTGGATGATAATATTTTATAATTGGAAAAGGGCCGTAAGGCCCTTTTCTTTTCACTTGAAGCGAACTCTCCATTGGAGAGAATACATATCCCCACACTTGGGGCAAATCAATCAGCCCATTGGGTTGTAAACATCTCCCCATATATGGGGCAATCAGACACTTCATGAAGTGAGTGTTCTCAAGGAACACTTATTAAAAATAATATCAAATGTAGATTTGTCAAATATATTTTGATATTTCTTGAAAAAATATCCACAATCCCCATAGAGTTAGAGGATCAAACAAAGTTCCTGAATTTTCATCTCATTTGTATCTCATGTTAATTCTTAATGTCAGGATAAGGTTTATAACAACCAGAGAGCATTTTAAAATGCTGCTATTAGTTGACTCTCCTTTCCCCGTTGCTGTTTCCTATAAAAGAGCCAGAGATAGATAATAGCATTTTTATTTCTATCCTATTCACTCTGGATCGATCGGCTCACAGCTTATTGGGGCGCTCGGAACATCAATATAGGATAAAACACCTACCATTAAATAAACAATGAAGTTATACATGTCAAGCTAAAGCATCTATTTATCGTAAATTTATTCTTGCTTTTCTACAATGATAATTTTCGATGCTTGTAATATCCGTCATAATATTAAGTCTTTAGCCACTTCAGCACTATTAGATAAAAATAGTGTTCAGAAACTTATTCCTGCCTACCCACCAAATCATCATGAAATCTTTTCCCTCGCAATTTAATTCTTGCTTTAGCATCTGTATTAATGTTCGAAGCTTGTAATAACATCCCTAATACAAACTCTTTATCCACCTCTTCTACTTTACACCCCACAGCTTTAGCTACTTCTGCACCTAAAATAATCTTCAGCCGTGTCTCAGCACTCTTGGTCAGAGATTTTTCCTTGCTCTTTAGGCGATTAAGGCGCATCTGTGCTGAAGCTATTTTTTGCTCTAAAGTTTTTTCTGTTCTAAGCTTTTTACCTTCTTTATTTTTCATGAATACATTATCTTCTTTTCCCACTACAAACTCCTTTTATATTATTTAATTCGTTAATTCATAAATAAATTCGTTTTATGATTAAGTAAAGGTAATGGAAGAAAGATATTTTATATTGCCTAATTTTCTTAAATATTTGTAAGATGGGGACAAGGTTGTAAAAACAGATAATTTGAGTGTTTCTTATAAATATCATTCGGGCAAGATAGCTCACCCGAATATGTTGCCTATTGCTTTTTAGACAGCTTCTCTAATACCTGCATTAACAGGGCTGTGATAACAAAGCAAAGTTGAAGTCCCATATACATGATTATTTTATCATTAGGAATATTCTTTGATTCCATAAACACCCCTAATAGGTGGATAGTAGATATTGAAACTACTGAAAAGAAAACCTTATTTTTTAGAGATTCCACATCCATCTTGCCTATCCATGACAACTCATTATCTGCCCCTTTTACATTCAACCGCGAGACAAAGTTTTCATAGCCGGAAAAAAATCACCATAACAAGCAATCCCCCGATCAGAACGAACTCGATAAGTGATAGCAGGCTAAGTATTATTTCTTCATTGTTGTAATGAGCTACGTTCGACACTATCTCATACAACTCTACAAAGAATTTATAGGCTAAAACTATCAGACTGGCAGATAGTCCCAGATATACCGGAGCCATTATCCATCTTGCTCCAAATAAGATACGCGTAAATAAATTGCCCATAAAAACCTCCTGTTTTAAATACAACGACTAACTGCCAACTTATTGATTAAATTACCATTACTTAACTATTTTCTTCTTCGAAATTAAAAATCATTTCAAATGAAAACAGGTCTCTTCTTGACCTGACTCAATATGTCATTATATTTGATAAAATAAAAATAATGTTGCGAACACTAGCAACTGTGAACGTGCTCTACAAAGAACTGTTATTTATATACCAAAAACGAATAAAAGAGGGATTCTCTATGAAGTTATGGAACAAAACGATTTTGGCTGCAGCAATTACCCTTCTCATTGGTGGTTGTGATGACGCTGATAAGAAAGTGGATAGCAACCTCAATCAAGCTAAGGAAGCCGCCAGCCAGAACAAAGATGCTGCTGCTGACAAAGCCTCATCCATTAAAGATGAAGCGGATAAGCATATTGATGCTGTTAAGCAGGAAGCCGATAAGCAAGCAGATCAACTCACTGAAAAGGCAAAATCCATCAAGGCAGAAGCTAACGCTAAAGCACAATCTTTAGCTGATCAGGCTAAAGCCAAAGGAGATGAAGTTAAAGCCGATGCTAAACAAAAAAGCGATCAGGTAGTAGAGAAGGCTGAACAGATCAAGGCACAAGCCATCTCCGGTGCTAACGAGCTGGCAACTGATGCTGCAGCGAAGACCCAAGAAATCAAAGACAGCATGAAAAAGGATAATACCCCAGCACAAGCTGATTCTACCCCAACTGAAAACAAACAGTAATTACAGGAGCCAATATGGGTATTTTATCTTGGATTATCTTCGGCCTTATCGCTGGTATCATCGCAAAATGGATTATGCCGGGTAAAGAAAACGTAGGGATTATCGTCACCATTATTCTGGGGATCGTCGGTGCTGTTGTAGGAGGCTACATTAGCACGTTCTTCGGATTCGGTAAGGTTGATGGGTTCAACTTCGGTAGCTTCGTCGTGGCAGTGATTGGCGCTATCGTTGTTCTATACATCTACAACAAAGTTAAAAGCTAAAGTTATAAAAAGGGGCATAGACTATGCCCCTCCTACATTAACAAGGACTTAAACATGGAATACTACGGGCTTGTTCTGCTTAAGTTTGTTATCGGGTTTGTTGTTGTCATATCTCATCTGAACTTTTCTGGCAAAACCCAGCTTTCACAAATGACTCCAGTTGACTTCATTGGGAACTTTGTTCTTGGCGGGATTATAGGTGGCGTTATATACAGTGATGCTATACCTATGCATCAATACATCATTACATTGTTTATTGGTGTTGCTCTTATTTCTTTACTCAATTGGGTAAGTAAACACGTCTGGTTTTTCAGGTCATTTACCATTGGTGAGCCAATCCCTATCATTAAAAACGGTAAGTTTTTGATGGAAAATATACTCAGGCGTCGAAATAAAATAGATATCATCAATGTCGCGTCTCAACTCCACTCTCAGGGCGTACATTCATTTCAGGAAATACGCTACGCACAAATAGAGCCAAGTGGTTCTCTGTCTGTGGTTTGCGAAGGCGGTAAAATGCCGTCAATAATTCTTATGAAAGATGGAAGAGCACGCCTTTCAGAACTCAACGGGATTGAGAAAGACGAAGAGTGGCTCGATAACCTACTCAAAAAATCTGGAATAGAAAGAGAACAGGTATTCATCGCAGAGTTCTGGGATGGAGAGATAACATTTATCCTCAAAGATGGAAAAGTGAAGCGAAATCAACATTGAAACTTAAAGTATAAGCTGCAATTCATTTCTTTTACATGAATAACAGGTAAGAACTATGACAATCACAGCACGCCTTGGAGGCCGTACACTTCTTGGTGAAGGAACTTACGTTATCCCATCAACTGAAACTTTATCTGTTTCGGTAAGCTTAACCCCTGAAAAATTCCCGAAACTGGCAGAAGTCAAAACCTTAACACTCAATGTTGAATACAATGACTCAGGAGAAAAGCAAACGGTCTTTTTCTCTCCTGATGGTGAAAATAGCTCGAAAATAACTCTTTGCAACTGGCATAATAGTTTAGGGACCACAGTAAACACATTGTATCCACTGATGGATATTGAAGGAAAAATGGTTGAGCTTTGCCTCTATAATGTGAGGGTGGGAGAAACAAACGTTTTGACTCTCCAGTTCTGGCTTCCGGAGCTATAAAAATTTAAGGCCCCACGTATTTGGGGCCATAGAACAAATCAAAATATATACTTAGTGCTCTTGGATTTAATTCGTAATAAATTGAAATTAAATTGAAGTGAATATCAAGGTATTATCGTTTCCACCTGCTTCGCATTGTAAAGCTGTTTCTGCTACATTCAAAACTGCCCCTGCTGCTTTAACATTACCTGAGGTTCCAACTCCTGCGGCATAAAATTACCCGCAGCCGCAGTTATGATCTTGGTACACTCTGCCGCTGGAACGTTTTTGTAGGTGATTGTGAAAGATGAACAACTTGTTTTCGACGGACCGGTACTATCAGATGCGACGAGAACATCACCTTTAAACGCATTGATGGGTTTTGCTGCTGTATCAGAACCGCTTACACTTAACATGTTATCAGGGAATATCTTTGCCTGAACAGCGACAGAGGTTGTTAATCCAGTAAAACTGGAGGCGGACGTATAGAGAGCCTTCACACAAGCCTGAATGGTGGCAATATTATTGGATTCGGCCTGTGCTCTTTGAGATGCCTGTACCTTTGGATAAACTATAAATGCAGCTACGACCAGTGCTGAAATTATCCCAAGAACTAACAGTAACTCTAATAGAGAAAACCCTTTCTTGTTTCTTTTGCTACTAATTAATACTGTTTTTTTCATTTCCTTATATCTCCTTAGTTAACGGGAAAGATATAAAAGAAATAAATCATTTATAATATAACACAACCCTTCTTAGTTCTTTTGTATACTATTAGCGGATAAACGGGTTACCTGAAACTAAGTTCATCATTACTAAAACTATAGGTAAAGTGTTGTTATATAACATTACTTAACCGACCATAAATGATTTTAACTTTAGCTTTAGCTTTAGGAGATACATTGATATTTCGAAAATGTATTTAAAGATAGCTTGATTTTAAACAAAAGACCAGGATAATCTAGCCTTAAGTTTTCTTCGAGCTTATTTGACTTTATTAAAATCCAGCAACACAGTGTTACAAGATTGAATATGGAGTTATTCACCCGTGTTAGTGGCATCACCTTTATAGTGATAAGTAATATATATAATTAATGTCCCCATAAGTCAAATTTATTCTAAAGATTTCACTAAACGTATTTTTTTTCTGAATATAACTTGTGGATGAAGCGTTTAAATATATGGCTATATATCAAATTCACACTTTTAGAGCTGCTTGCATAGCTGCATATAATCGCTCAAGAAATGCTTTTTTGTAATTAAGATTTATCAATTTCTCCTGTCTTGTGCAGGGTTCATTGTTCGAATTATAGAAAAAGACTTGATATCTGCAATCATCAATTTCATTATTGGTTTCCTCGATTAGATTTTCTATAAGCTTTAGTCTATCTTTGTAGTGAGCCTTTTGGTTTTCCCTATCGGCGTTTTCTTTAGAGCACATAATTTTTCCTCATGCTAATTTTTTCAGTTTACTCAGGAACGCTAATTTATTAGATTTTCAAGAGCATGCATGAAAATAAGTATACGATGTAGTGCAATGATCATTCTGACCTCCAGAACACTGCGTACTTGATGTTGTATTGATGATCAAGTCAGTAAGACCCGGGGAACAAGAACAAGTCCCTGTAGCTCTGTTTGGAAAAGAACATGGATAGTATTTATTGCTGTTGGTGACAAAAATACCAGAAGCAGCAAGTGGGGTTGGCGATTTCCATACTCCACTGACACAAGTTAATAGTCCACCTTCTGAATCCTTAGATATCAACCCATTTGGGCTACAATGAGACTTTTCTGATTCTGTAGATGTTGGTTTCAAATATTTTGACGTTGTAGTCCCATATGCTTCTACGTTGCCAAAAGAAAATAACGAACCTGCGTATAAATCTTTGGTGACGTTCAGATTCCCACTTGCACTTATGCTGCCACCAGAAAAAATATTTCCCGCCGCCTCAACATAACTTCTTGTTCTGATATAATCTTCAATTAGAGCAGAGCCATTAACACGTAAATTACTCCCTACATTTGCAGAGCCATGAATATCAACATCCCCTTGGATTCGGGTATAGCCCCCTAAGTAAGCGTCACCATTTGCAAAAAGACGTGTTTGAGCACGAGGACCAATGGTTAAATCACCATTTTGTATATTGACCTTGGAGCCTAAAGACGTAATATCACCAAGCATTGTTGAGTTTCCGAACACGAGTAGATCATTATTAAGTGTTGCACTCTTTGCTTCAATTGAGCCTGTTGCTTTAAGATCCTTAACGTTATTAATACTCTTCCCGCCGAGATTTAAATCACCTGTCATAGGTAAAGTTCCATCCCTTCGTAAATATATAGAGTATAAAGCGCTGTTGAACCCTACACGATACGCCAGTAATCCCTTTGTATGAATATTAGAATACTTGCCAGTTTCTTCTTTCCATCCACCTTGATATCCATTAACAGTGAATTCATTTTGAGACATACCACTATCTATTCCGGCAGATTGCATGGCCTTGCCTAACAAGTCATACCTGACATTATTGTTTTCCTCCCATCCTTTCGATGTCGTAATCAGACCGTTAATTATATAGTTAGGTGAATTACCATCTCGCCTTAAAATGATTCTGTAAGATGTCTTGAAGGCGTTACTTCCATCCTTTCTCCCATTTTCCATCACGTTCGATAAAGTACGACATCTACCCTTATTTAATGGTGCATTTGCTGGTACATCAGGTACGATGTTTTTTATACCATAAGACAAAGGGCTGTCCTGTGGTGCTTACCGATATAAAAATAAGAAATACAAATCCTTCAGGGAAAGTCGTTGAGCTCACTCAGGGCTTCGGTATGTATCTGCTCATACACCCTCACGGCTCAAAATACTGACGCATGCAGTACCGTTTTAGCGGTAAGCAAAAAAGCTGTTGGCGAAAGAAACCGACCCTGTTGTGAACAAACAGGACGATGAACAGGAAAACACCGGCATTTTTTCGTTTGAAGCGGTCGCCAGACAATGGCATGTGAGCAATAAAAAATGGTCAGAAGAATACAAAGGGAAAATTCTGCGCAAGCTGGAAACCTATCTTTTCCCGATAATCGCCATATCACTGAACTGAAAACCCGCGACCTGTTGGTGGCGATAAAAGCGCTTGAGAATACAGGTTTCAATGAAGGGGCCTTGCGTCTTCAACAACGTACCTCCGCCATTATGCGTTACGCCGTTCTACAGGGTACTCTTGGTTACAATCTTGCTCAGGAAATGTCAGGTGCCATTACCACAGGTAAACGCGCTCATCGTTCCGCACTGCCCTTTGAACGATACCACGAGTTTTAAGAACGTATTGACAGTTACCGTGGACGATCATTTACCCGGGATGGCCGTGAAACTCACCCTGCTGACCTTTATTCGCTCCAGTAAAAAGCCCCGCAAACGACATTAGCCTGAATTTCGTAGCGAAGCCCTGAAACTAGCTGAACGCATTGATGTGGCTGCTACCGCCCCGAAATTCAGTCTGTATAAATCGCAGCTCTGCAACTGGTGCAGTAAATAACAGCAGCACATGACCTCGTCGGAACGCGAAAATGAGTTAGTTGCTGAAAATACCTCAAATAACGGCAGGATATCATGAGCTCCAACCATTCAGAGGCATTACCCTTCATTGATATTTTTTAAGCTTGTAGTAACTAAAAAACTGCGTTGTTAAATCAACCAGCGCAGTTTTTTTTGGTTATCAGTGCTTTTTGATAATGATATCAGTGTTCCTGAAGGTAATTTCCGTCAGAAACTTTTCCAGTTATCATTCACATCCGCTGGCAATGCAGGCCGGGAAGTTAGCTGTCTTGTTGGTGGTGTAGCGGACCGCAACTGAGGCTTTGCCGCAGAGGAGGGAGTGTGGAGAATGAACCCCGCAACCAGAGTGTTCAATGCTACCGCTTGCTCCATAAGTGAATGGGATGCCGTAGAGGCCTCTTCAACCAGCGCGGCGTTCTGCTGCGTCACATCATCCATTTGGCTGACGGCCTTGTGCACTTGCTCTATACCTGACAATTGTTCTTGCGCCGCCGAAGCGATCTCGTTAACTAAATCACTCACCTGACGAATAGCATCATTCATATCGCTCATATTATTTCCAACGTCCTCGGCCTGGGTTGCGCCAGTGTCAACGAATTTTATTGAGGACACGATCATATCCCTGATTTCATGTGCGGATGTCGCTGACCGTTGAGCGAGATTACGCACTTCTCCTGCCACAACGGCGAATCCTCGCCCTTGTTCACCGGCTCTTGCGGCTTCCACCGCAGCATTGAGTGCCAGGATATTTGTCTGGAACGCGATATTCTCAATAATAGAAATAATGTCAGTAATTTTTGCCGAACTGGTACGTATATCAGACATCGTATTCAGCATGTCCTGTACTTTTTCTGTGTTCTGTTCAGATATCTGACGGGTAGTATGTGAAAGCTGGCTGGCAAGACCAGTATTCTCAGCAGTTTGGCGTACAGTTTCGCTGAGTTCAGACATACTTGCAGCCGTCTGTTCCAGCGAAGCTGCTTGTTCTTCGGTACGTGAAGAAAGATCTTCATTTCCCGCTGAGATTTGGGCGGATGCTGTACTGACAGATTGCGACGATGCGTTCGCCGATGAGAGAGACTTAGCAATAGTGGCGACCAGGTGGTTGAATGCTTTTGCTGTTATACCAATTTCATCGGAGCGCGACGCATCAGCTCTCAGTGTCAGATCCAGATTATCACTGGCTTTTTCCATCACTGTCCGCATACCGTTTAGATTTTTTCGTATACGACGTATTGTTCGCGCTGCCATAGTGCCTAACAGGATGATGATCAGCCCGGCGCTTGCCAGTATACTCCAGAAAACACGCTCATAAATCCGGTCATTTTTTTCCCTGGGCTGATTGCTGATATCTACATTAGTTTCAATTGCTTCTGGTAACCAGCGATAAGGTCTCGTGCTGCTTGTCCCACACCATCACTGCTTTGCAGAGCATTCAATGAAATGCTGTTATCACGAGCACGTGAGGCTTGCAGAAAAATTGGAAATCTATTTTTTAATTCTTGTAGGGTAAGAGAAGCAGCTTGCGTCATGCGCAAATCTTCCTCACTGGAGATATCATTTTTAAGATAATAGCCGTTGAGTGTAAAGAGAGCGCCCAACTGGTTATCAATTTCTTTCTCAACTTCAGCCTGCCGTTGATCGTTTATGGCCGTTTGATGCCGGTACATCCAGATAATAAGTTTGTTACTCCCGTTGACGAGTTCACCGAGATCGATAATAGATGGAATTGCATTGGCCTGAACATACTGAAAACGTGATTGAAAACCTGAAATAACGATGAGGGAGACAACAACTGTTGCAATAAGTGAGGCTGTGAGTAAGGAGCAAATCAGAGTTAACCTCTGAGAGATATTCATATGATATTACACCTGTTTGGAAGTCGAAAGTGAAGTTCTGCTATCGTTGCCAAGAACTGGCGCGCTAGTTATCGGCAAGTATCGCAAATAAATCACCATAAATTTCTATCATTATGAAAGTTAATGATTTTTATTCTTTTATATGATAGAGAAACCCACACGTAAGATATCATGGCGGCAGATTAGCAACGATGAAAAACGTGGACAGGAGCCTGTTCATAGCTAGGAAATTCAATCGCTTCTTTTTATGTCGTCTGACCATGTATAGCAGCATGAACCATTCCTTTAATGACGACGGTTTGCGCGTGTTTATGCGTAAAAATGCCCGTTTTCTCGTATTTATTTCCGGTTTCTCACTCATCAGCCAGTCTTCTTCCGGCATCAGGTGATTCAAGCGCTTGCTCATGGCTATAGTTATTCATCCAGCGCTCCTTTATTTACCGCTGAAGGTATTACGCAGTAGCTGCCACATATGATGAGCCGCCGGAGTAAACCGTCGATCGGAGTTACGCAGCAGATGGCATTGCGCGCTACTGGCTATAGGATGGTCGAGCGGGACTGCAACCAGCGATCCCTGGCGGATGGGATCCGCTGCCGCATAAGCGGTCATAAAGGAAATTCCCAGTCCAGCCTGGCTCATGCCCATCGCGGTAGAAAACTGGTTGCAGCGGTACGCCGGGTGAAACTGTAATCCCTGACTTTTGAACATTGCATTCATAAGGCGCTGCAGGCCAAAGTTCTCGGTGAGCGCGATCAGCGGATAATTCGCCAGCTCTTCAATGCTGATAGTGCTGCGCCCTGCGATCTGGTGTTGTGGTGATACAAGTGCACAAATAGGTCCCCAGCGAAAGCTGTGGCGTTTGAGCTCCGGTGTACCTATTGGACCGAATGCCAGTGCCATATCTGCTTCGCCGCCGACAATATCATTTAGCATCTCCTGCATACTGCTAACGACGATTTCAACGAAAACCTGCGGATAAGATCGGGCGAATTCACGCATCACACCTTCGATAAAGGCAGTAATAAGTCCACCACCAATACGCACTGAAATTGTACCACTGCGCATGTGACGCAGATCTTTCAGCTGGTTTTCCAGTTTTTCCCTCCGTTGACGGCTGGCAAAATAGTCCTCAGCCAGCAAGCGGCCGGCTTCCGTCAGTACCACACTTCTTCCACGCCGCTCCAGTAATGGAAGCTGCAACGCTCGCTCCAGTTGGGCTATCTGGCGACTGATAACTGAAGGGTTAACACCAAGGATATTGGCAGCACGACGAATACCTCCCTGGATACCTACTTCATACAGGTAACCGACCTGTTTGTCCTGAAACATAGGGCGTTTCCTTTATCAACTGTTGCTCTGAAAGCAACAATAATAGCCATTTGGAGGCATTTATCATGCCGTTTTAATCGATATAATCAAAAAATATTCACAATTTTCTGCAGGGAGGCAATGAAAAACGTCGATACCATTGCACCAAAATAGCGCCCTGAAATAGTGAGAAGTTATTTTATTGAGGCGAAATTCGCTGTTAATTAAATAATGCTTTTACTGAATCTAATGTTATTCCCGGTTAATTTTTGGGAAGAATATTGTGTTGCTGAAAATTATAACTATATGTTTTTTTACTCTTTTTTTTATTTTCAGGCACGAATCCTGCTAGTTAAAACACCACGACCACCGAATTTATAGCTAAAGAGAGATGTTATGAGCGAACCTAAGACGCTGGAGAAACCAGCAAATGATGAGGCAAATGAGTGGAAAGTAGGACCGGGTGCATGGATCTCGTTGATCATTGTGCTGCTGGTGTTTTCCGGTTTCTTTTTTAAAGTGGACGGCATGGCATGGCTGGGAACCTTCGACTTCACCACACTAGGCGGCACTTTTGGCACCATGAAGTCACCGGAAACCAACACGTTTATCGGTAGTGGTGGTATCAGCGCCAAAGCGGGTTTCCTGTTTGCATTGTCACTGGTGCCAACGGTGATACTGGCGTTAGGCCTGCTGGAGATCTTCACTCATTACGGTGCTATTCGTGCGGCACACAAGTTATTGACGCCACTGCTGAGACCACTGCTTGGCATCCCTGGTTATACCGGGCTGGCATTAATCACCGATCTCCAAAGCACAGACGCTGGTGCTGCGCTGACTAAAGAACTGTACGATAGCGGAAAAATTACCCGTAAGGATGTGGTGATTATGGGGACATGGCAATATTCGGGGGCTGGATTAATTAATAACTATTTTTCGATTGGTTCTGCAATGTTTGCTTCTTTCACCATTCCGATCATCATTCCGCTGCTATTGATGTTTGTTCTGAAATTCGTGGGTGCTGCCATAGTTCGGCTGACATTAAACACTGCTTATAAGAGAGATTTCGACAATGAATAACACCGCTAAAGTCTCTGGTAACCCGTTTGATATTTTCGTTGTCGGGGCACATAAAGGTTTTTATATCGCAATTAATAACCTGATGCCGAATGTAGTAATGGCTTATGTGATTGCCGAAATGCTCAATTTACTCGGCGTAATGCAGATCATTGGTCATTTGTTTGCACCGGTGATGGGTGTTTTCGGCCTGCCGGGCGAAGCCGTTACAGTGCTATTCACTGCATGGCTTTCATCGTCTGCAGGTACTGGGGTTGCCATCAGCCTGCTAAGTAAAGGTCAGCTTGATATCGGGCAGATCACCATCCTGGCACCCGCCATCTTTTTAATGGGGTCGCAGTTGCAGTATATGGGGCGCTTATTGGGGGTGGCTGATGTACCGAAGAAATACTGGCCGTTGCTGATGGCCGTCAGCATTCTTAACGCGATCATTGCCATGCTGATCATGCGCCTTATTGCCTAAGTAAATAAAAGTAAGGAGTACGATATGTCACTCACATTACAACACTTTAATTACCTGCATCAGATCCCGGAGCTGGGATTTGAAGAGTACAAAACCTCCGCTTATATCGCAGGCGTGCTGGAGGCTGCGGGCTATCAGGTCACGCGTCAGGTGAATAATAGCACCGGCATAATCGCAGTATTGGACAGCGGCAAACCCGGCCCGGTGCTGGCACTGCGTGCAGATATGGATGCACTGGGGCACATTATTGATGGCGAACACATCGCACGTCACACTTGTGGCCACGACGGTCACTCTTCTGTGGTGCCGACTACAGCTCAGGAAGTAATGGCTGAAGGTATAGTGAAAAAAGGCAAGCTGAAGTTTATCTTCCAGCCCGCTGAAGAGTTGGGTACCGGTGCAATAGCGATGACCGAAGGCGGAGTACTCGATGATGTGGATATGCTGCTTGGTTTTCATCTGCGGCCACTGGAAGAGTGTCCGATGGGGAAGGCTGTCCCGGCGATGTACTATTCGGCATCTGCTACCATTGAGGTGATTTTTACTGGCAAAGCGGCACATGCTGCACGCCCGCATCTGGGAATAAATGCGCTGGACGCTGCTGCGCATGCGGTTCAGGCAGTTAACGGCATTCATCTTGCGCCGTCGTTGACCTGGGGTGCGAAGGCAACACGTTTTCTCTGCGATGCAGGGGTAACCAACTCTATTCCTGACAAGGCGTTGGTATGCTGGGATTTACGCGCAGCGGAAAATGAGGCTATGGAGACTCTGAAACCGCAGGTGGTGCGTGCTATCGAAAACAGCGCGGCAGCTTACGGCGTCAGTGTGGAAATTCGCATTCTTAAAGAGATGCCTGCCACAATCATTGATGATAAGGCAACGGAAGTTGTTTCCCGTGCAATCCGCAGCACATTTGGTGACGCCGGATTAACCGAGCCAAAATCAACCCCGGGTAGTGAAGACTTCTTTCACTATCTGCGGTTGCGTCCCGAGATCAAAGGCGGTTTCTGGGGGCTAGGAGCCAACCTGACGCCGGGACTACATCACCCGGAAATGCATTTTGACCGCGAAGCCCTGGCGCTTGGTGTAAAAGTATTTAAAGCCTGTGTGCATGATGTGCTGGGCTGATTAGTACAAAGAGCACCAGTGTGTGCTCTTATTTTTTACAGCTGCAGCGCGGATTATCTCCCGAAGCACTTCTGCTATATTAATAGCAATGTCCGAAAATACATTCTCTACGCTGTCAGTGGCGTTGAGTAGTGGTAACGTTTTCGTTTTATCCTACCAATGAACCAACGATAAAAGGGAAAACCCTTTTTTCTATAGGCTAGTGGATAGTAAAATCACCACAGCATGAGAAAAATTAACTCATCAAAAATTAAAAATAATCACTCTCTAATGTAGACGTTGCTTTTTTTCACTTGCTGTTGATTAGAAGGCGACAGAGTATAAATCAGCCCCCCCTTAAATGAAGGTTCAGAGCGTATTTTTAGCAATGCATTGTCTGGAGTTAAATAATAACATCTAAAATAGGATGCGCCTGATTTATTTTTGTGAAAAAAATCAACGTTCAACTTTGTTTTTCCTGAAGAATCAGGATATGGAAAATAATCAAAAAAACAGACAATTTTATTGTTGCTCACAAAAACAAACTTCAACCCTATATCTATATAATCAGGAAAACTTACTCCTGTTTCTTCCTCTTAGCATGATTGAGCCACTGCGTGAAACATTGGCTAATCCGCCACTTGAAAACTCACGTGAGGAAGATCATTACTGGCGGAACACACTGGCACAACAAGTACAACACTCAGAATTGGATTTAATCGCCAACTTTGCTGATGTCTCTTTGCGCATCTCGCAACTGTTGAAAATGCAACCTGGTGATGTGCTACCGATTGAAAAACCTGAGCGTATTATCGCGCATGTTGATGGCGTCCCGGTACTGACCAGCAAGTATGGTTGTGTCAATGGCCAGTACGCGCTTCAGGTTGAACATTTGATTAACCCGATTTTGAATTCGATGAATGAGGAACAGCCCGATGAGTGATATCAACAAACCGTCCGATGACGAACCTTCAGCGGACGACCTGTGGGCTGAAGCGATGAGCGAGCAAACTTCCAGCAGCACTGAAAGCGAAACCAGCGAAGAGATATTTAAGTCATCCGATAAAAATGATAACGGCAACGCACTGCAGGATAGCGATTTGATGATGGATATTCCTGTCAAGCTTACGGTCGAGCTGGGCCGCACAAAGATGACTATCAAAGAGTTACTCAGACTCACACAGGGTTCAGTTGTGGCACTTGATGTTCTTGCTGGTGAACCACTGGATATCTTAATCAACGGTTACCTGATTGCTCAGGGGGAAGTGGTGGTCATTGCAGATAAGTATGGTGTACGGATCACCGATATTATCACCCCTTCTGAACGCATGCGTCGCCTGAGCCGCTGATGGATCATACCTCTGGCTCAACATAGCCTACCCCCTCTGCTGCGCCTTTCAGCAGCGGAGGATCGCTGGCACAGGTCAGCAGTGTGCTGGCCGTGGTTATTTTGCTGATTCTTGGTTGTGCATGGCTGGCAAAACGTTTGGGATTTACCCCCGGAAGGCGCAATGGTTCTTCAAGTAACCTTGCTATTACAGAGAGTTGCACAGTAGGTCAGCGTGAGCGGGTTGTGATAGTTGAGGTAGACGATGCGCGACTGGTACTCGGCGTCACCGCACAGCAAATTACGCTGTTACATACGTTACCCCCTGCCCCTGCCGTAGTGACGAGCGCCCCTCCCGTTAACGCCAGGGGTGACTTCAATCAGTTGCTGCAAAGGTTAGTGAAGAATAGCGGGAAAAAACATAATGCGACCTGCACGATTAATCATTCTCAGCCTGGTGTTATTAGTAACGCCACTGGCTCATGCCCAGTTGCCCGGTCTGGTATCACAACCGCTGGCGAATGGCGGGCAAAGCTGGTCATTACCTGTTCAGACTCTGGTTTTTCTGACATCACTGACCTTTTTGCCAGCCATTTTACTAATGATGACCAGTTTTACGCGGATTATCATTGTGTTCGGTCTGCTGCGCAACGCACTTGGCACGCCTTCTGCTCCCCCTAATCAGATGTTACTTGGGCTGGCGCTTTTTCTCACCTTTTTTATCATGGGTCCGGTGTTTGATCGTTTTTATCAGGAAGCATACCTGCCGTTCAGTCAGGATAAGATAACTATGGAAGTGGCGATTGATAAAGGTGCTCAACCGTTACGTGAATTTATGTTGCGACAAACGCGTGAAGCCGATCTTGCACTGTTCGCCCGGCTGGCTAATACGCCGCCGATAGCCGGACCTGAAGCGGTGCCGATGCGTATATTATTGCCCGCCTATGTGACCAGCGAATTGAAAACCGCTTTCCAGATAGGGTTCACTGTGTTCATTCCCTTTCTGATTATCGACCTGGTGGTTGCCAGTGTATTGATGGCGCTGGGGATGATGATGGTGCCACCAGCGACCATCTCTTTACCCTTCTAACTGATGCTATTTGTGCTGGTCGACGGGTGGCAGTTATTAGTCGGTTCACCGGCGCAAAGCTTTTATTCATAGACTAACCTCACGGCGCATCACCGTATTTATGATGTGGAGGAGCTAGAATGACACCAGAATCTATTATGGCGATGGGGCACGAGGCGATGATGGTCGCTCTGGCGCTGGCCGCGCCACTGCTACTCGCCGCTTTAGCCAGTGGTTTGATTATCAGTCTGCTGCAGGCCGCCACACAGATCAATGAACAAACGCTCTCCTTTATCCCGAAAATTCTCGCGGTTCTGGCGACGATCGTGATTGCAGGGCCCTGGATGCTCAATCTGGTTCTCGATTACATGCGCACACTGTTTAACAGTCTACCTACGATCATAGGCTGATGATAACCCTCGACAGTAGCCAGTGGGTTCTTTGGGTCAGCCAATTTTTTTGGCCACTGGCGCGCATTATGGCGCTAATAATGACCGCCCCGGTACTCAGCGACAAAGCGATCAGCCGCAGAGTGAAGGTAGGGCTGGGCGTGATGATTACCTGGGTGCTACTACCTGGACTCCCGACGACTGAAGTAACGCTGTTTTCATTAACCGGGTTTTGGCTGTTACTGCAACAAATTCTCATCGGTATCGCTATCGGTTTCACTATGTACTTGCATTTGCTGCAGTACGCACTGCAGGTGAAGTAATTGGTCTGCAAATGGGACTTTCATTCGCGATTTTCTTCGACCCTGGCAGCCGCCTTAACATGCCAGTGCTGGCACGTTTTCTGGATATTCTCGCCGTGCTGCTGTTTCTGTCATTTAACGGCCATCTGTGGTTGATTTCTCTGCTTTCAGACAGTTTTCATACCTTGCCAATTGGCGGTGAGCCTCTGAATAGCAATGCTTTTTTAGCTCTGACAAAAGCCGCAGGGCTTATCTTCCTCAACGGTCTGCGTCTGGCTCTGCCACTGATTACGTTGCTGTTGACCCTTAACCTCGCACTAGGCTTGTTGAACAGAATGTCCCCCCAACTCTCTGTTTTCGCCGTGGGTTTCCCTGTTACGCTGTCATTAAGAATTGTGTTTATGAGCCTGATGATGCCACTACTGGCACCCTTCTGCGAACATCTGTTCAGCGAGGTTTTTGACCTGCTGGCGAAAGTGTTATCAGAAATACCCCGACGCTAAGCTGCCACTCCTTTCGCTGTTAATCAGCAGTTCAGCGGCTCAACAAAAGTACCATCAGGATGACCCATTTCATTGAAAAACCACACGCCTGCCGGATAAGTAGCCAATGAAATTAAAAACATGGTGCCTTCACTGAACTCTTCAATGGCTAAAATACGTCCTTCGCGGCGCGGGCCACCATCTGTTTTCACTGTAACCTGATCGTTGATTTCCATCATACCTCCATCCTGTGATACCCGACAGTTTACCCTATTTTTTCCTGTTGCAAAGTGCGGGCTCACCTCATGCACCCGTTCAACCTTGCAGCACCATACTGCACGATAATCTATACTCAATCACAAAGACCGTTCTGCTAATGAGAGAATAGTGATGGTAATGCTGACCGATTCGCTGCTGATTGTGACTGACCTGGATGGCTCTTTGCTCGACCATCATACCTATCAATGGCAACCAGCAGCGCCCTGGCTGGCACGATTGCGCGCAGCTTCTGTCCCTCTTGTGATTTGCTCAAGTAAAACTGCCAGTGAAATTCGCCCATTACAGCAACAGCTTGGCATTGCCGGCTCCCCTTTTATCAGTGAAAACGGCGCCAGAGTTTACTTTGCCAGTCAGGCTGACTCCACGTCGTTGGCAGCACAAAACAATAGCTACCTGCAACTTTGTCATACCCTGCATCAGTTACGCCAACACCATCACTATCGGTTTACCGGTTTCGCTGATGTCTCTGCGGAAACAGTAGCGCAATGGACGGGCCTTCCTTTGTCGCAGGCGGTGCTTGCTCAACAGCGTGAGGGTTCAGAGAGCTTTATCTGGCAGGACAGCACTGCACAGTGGTCAAAATTCAGCGCTGACTTACAACGCGCCGGCCTGCATGCGATCAAAGGAGGACGTTTCTGGCATGTCATGCCGAGTGGAAAAAATAAAGCAGAAGCATTGAAGCAAATACGTGGTCATTATCCCGCAAAGGCGCTCACCATCGGATTAGGCGATGGCCCTAATGATATTCCCATGCTCGAAAGTACAGACTATGCGATTGTGATTCATAACCCCGGCTCTGCACCTGTCAGGCTCCAGCATCCCAATACATCCGGAGTTTACTATACTCAACATGCAGGCCCCGAGGGATGGTCAGAAGGGCTCGATTACTTTATCGAACTATAGCGATTTTTTGTAACTCACGGTGGAGACCGTGCAAGAGGTGACCGATGAGTGATTTTTATCAAAATGGGGTGATAACTAATTTTCATAATCTGACACAACGTTCAGTGGCCTCTCTGGAGAGTGAGTTAGTGCATTTTTCTGCACGACGTAAAATGGGGTTGATCCTCCCTTCGCTGTTTTCTGAACTGGAGGGGCCCGCCCTGACCCATATCGTCGATGAGCTGGCAAAAGTTCCTTATCTGGAAGAGATTGTCATTGGTCTTGACCGCGCAAACCGCGAGCAATTTCTTTTTGCCCGTCAGTTTTTTTCCCGCCTGCCTCAGCGCCACCGTATTTTGTGGAATGACGGCCCTCGTCTCACCGCCCTCGATGCTATTTTGCAGCAGGAAGGTCTTTCTCCGACACAACCCGGCAAAGGGCGTAATGTGTGGTTTTGTACCGGTTATACGCTCGCTTCAGAACGCTCAACCTGTGTTGCCCTGCATGACTGTGATATTGTTACGTATGACCGTGGCATGCTGGCGCGACTGCTCTACCCGGTTGCCAATCCGGCCTTTCAGTATGAATTTTGCAAAGGTTACTATGCGCGAGTGGCTGATAATAAGCTCAATGGGCGTGTCGGGCGGTTGCTGGTTGGTCCTTTACTGCGTGCGCTGCAGAAAGTCTATGGACACTCTGAATATCTGGATTATCTGACAAGTTTCCGCTATCCACTTTCTGGTGAATTTGCCATGCGCACGCATGTGCTTAACGGAATGAGAATTCCGGGTGACTGGGGCCTTGAAATTGGGGTGCTTTCAGAAATTTATCGCGATTACACCACCCGGCAAACTTGTCAGGTGGAAATCGCTGATCATTACGATCATAAACACCAACCGCTCGCTGAAGCCGACGGCAGTGGGGGTCTGCACAGAATGAGTGGTGATATTGTGCAATCTTTATTGCGTAAACTCGCTACCATGGGGGTGAATCTGACCAGTGACTCATTCCGCGTCCTGAAAGCCACCTATTACCGTTATGCCCTCGACATGATGGAAATCTATCAGCACGATGCCACAATGAATGGACTTTCGTTTGACCAGCACAGTGAAGAAGCAGCAGTAGAGATGTTTACCCAGTCGATCCTTGATGCCGGGCAGGCGTTTATGGAGCGCCCCAATGAAAAACCGTTCATTCCTGGCTGGAGTCGCGTACGATCCGCCTTTCCTGACATTCTTGAACAAATCTATCAGGCAGTCGAAGCAGACAACTGCGGGGAAGTCTGATCCCCTGCTTAAAGACGGGTGGTCAGGAAATAACAGCCACCCGTCTGTAGGTCATATCTTACAGCTTTCGCACTCACCCTCATCTTCTTCACTCGACGGCAAGGTCAATGCTTTTTCACGAGCCCTCTCCTGCGCGTCTTCCAGCTGTGCATCAATATCAAACTCGAAATCGTCATCACTGGTAATACTCATCATCACCTCATCTTATTACGCTGACTTTGTCTGCTTCATTCTGCTGATCCCTTTGACTGCAAAAAGCACCGCAGCCCCGACCAGCACACCCATTAACAGGTTAGCAACTGTGCTGATGATTGTCGTCATCAATACACCATAGTCTGACGTAACAAAATCGATCATGTGATGCAAAAAAGTCAGACCGTGAACAATAATTCCGCCACCGACTAAAAACATAGCAACAGTACCAATTACCGAAAGTGTCTTCATCAGCAGGGGGGCAAAGGCAAGTAATCCGGCCCCGATATAACGCGCCACAGCAACCTGTTTTTCCTGCAACCAATAACCCAAATCATCAAGCTTAACGATCGCTGCAACGATGCCATACACCCCAACCGTTACCAGCAGTGCGATGCCAGATAATACCATCACCTGGTTGATCAATGGTGCTTGTGAAACAACACCCAGCGTGATGGCGACTATTTCAGCAGAAAGGATAAAGTCGGTACGTACCGCTCCTTTTACTTTTTTGTCTTCGAATTCCAGAGCATCCTGTTCAGCAACCTGCAGAATCCTTTTCTCACGGGCTTCCGGACTCTTATCCCCTTTATCCCGATGCAGCGTATGTACCAGTTTTTCAAAACCCTCGTAGCACAGATAAGCACCACCTATCATCAACAATGGGGTGATAAGCCACGGCAGCCAGGCACTGATAAGTAACGCCAGGGGTACCAGGATGACTTTGTTCAGTAGCGAACCTTTTGCCACTTTCCAGACCACCGGCAGCTCGCGATTGACTTTGACCCCGGCGACCTGCTGTGCATTAAGCGAAAGATCATCGCCTAAAACACCAGCGGTTTTTTTTGCCGCCAGCTTCCCCATGACGGAAATATCATCCAGCAGTGTGGCGATATCATCTAATAATGTTAACAAACTACTTCCGGCCAAAATAAGGCTCCTGTTATCTCTGGCAGCAGGGGCATTCCGGCATAACCACCACTGTCATATCGGCGATGCCATCACACTCCCACTCAACACTGACAGCACTCTCAGGCTGCAGTTCGTGGTGAATATATTTATAGACCGCACTCTCTGTCATTCCTTTAATCTGTTCTGTGGCAATCAGTTGCCCTCGTGCATAAATCCTCACTGTCGCACAGGTGCTGATCATGCGATCATCTTGCATCGCATAGAGTCGCTTAACAGTAAGCTTAATACTCGTTGTCATTAGTGCCAACTCAGATTACCTGATACCAGTTTCACATATGTATCACAGACGGCTGTCAGGTGAATAGCATTACCCGTGATAAAAAACATTGTGATAGTTGCAGTCACTCATTTTTTACAGTGAGTACAGCCTCTACCGCGCCCTGATCTCAAAAATTATTCCATGCCCGCGTGTGAGTTATGACGCATGATGCCCACCTTCTGCGCCCTACTGTCGCGGTGAGGAAATAACCACCCCAGTCCCCTTTTGTTACTGTGTTGCAGCTGAACATCCCCTTTCTGTGAAACATCAGATTATCTGCCAAGGTGAGATCTGGCATAGTTACTCAGGACTCAGCACGGATGCCCGTGGTGTCAATACTGGCATTACCTTGTCCGGCGCAGACCCACTCTTCAATTCGCTGCATCAGCACATTGGCTGACAAACGATACCTACCGCGCAACGCACATTCCCATATCACCAATACTCGCCACCCATGACAATTTAAATCGGCGATACTGCGTTTATCTCGTTCGGCGTTGGCTGCTATTTTTTGCTGCCAGAAAAGAGTCCGGGTCGCCGGAAGCCTGAACAAAGAACAATAGTGCTGATGCCAGAAGCAGCCATGGGTGAAAATGATCGCCCGATAGTCGTCGATAACAAAATCTGGTCGCCCGCTGAGATCAGTAACCTGAGAGCGATAATCGAATCCACACTGCTCAAGTACCTGGCTGATGTGACGTTCAATGGCAGTATTTTTATTGCCAATAGCACGCATATTTTTGCTACGTGTCGCTTTGTCATGCACATCAGTCATCTCGTTATCCCTCTTCGCCGTTACCGCGAGAAGATTATCATTGATGTCATCATCAGATAATTGCATTCACTGCGGATGACAAGTGTGGCATTCGTGCTTACACTACTGAATTTACTGTTATAGCAGGGGTAGCATCATGCAGGCGACATCACGAGCAAAACTTGAATTACCGGGTAATGCCGAAAAATTATTATTACACTCATGTTGTGCCCCATGTTCAGGTGAAGTGATGGAAGCTCTTCATGCCTCGGGAATTAACTATACAATTTTTTTTTACAATCCCAATATTCATCCTCAAAAAGAATATCTTCTGCGCAAAGAAGAAAATATCCGTTTTGCTGAACAGCATGGCGTTCCTTTCGTGGATGCTGATTATGATACGGATAATTGGTTTGAGCGGGCAAAAGGGATGGAGTGGGAACCAGAACGCGGCATACGCTGCACAATGTGCTTCGATATGCGATTTGAACGCACAGCATTATATGCGCATGAACACGGCTTTTCGGTTATATCCAGTTCACTGGGGATTTCTCGCTGGAAAAACATGACACAAATTAATGACTGTGGTGTCCGCGCTGCCTCAGCATGGCCCGGCATTGTTTACTGGGAATATAACTGGCGTAAGGGTGGTGGCTCTTCCCGTATGATTGAAATCAGTAAACGGGAGCGTTTTTACCAACAGGAATATTGTGGCTGCGTTTATTCCTTACGTGATACTAACCAACACCGCAAGCGCCAGGGACGTTCACTAATAAAACTGGGGGTGCTTTATTATGGCGATGACTAACTGTAATCTGCCATTACAGACTCATCTAACTGACCATGAATCCCCGACAGTTCAGCAGAGAGTTTCGCCATAAACATCACCAGAAAATGGACATCTTGTTGTGCTAACTGTTTGCCAGTCTCAGTCTGCATCGTTTCCGGTAATCGGAGTAACTTTTTCTGAAAATGGTCCAGCGACCAGCGACTGTCATCCAGTTGACGATGTTTCGCCAGCGGATCTTCATCATCAAATAATTCTCGTTGCAGTGCCCCTGAAACATAGAAAACCCGCGCAATGCCAATTGCACCTAACGATTCCAGACGGTCAGCGTCCTGCACGATTTTAGCTTCCAAAGTCAGTGGCGTCACCCCGGCACTGAAGCTGTGCGCATGTACAGCATGACAGACAGCGTCATACAATGTTGCTGGAAAATCAGTAAAGTGGAGCTGCAATATTTCTCGGGTTTTTTGCGCAGCCTGGTAAGACGCCAGATGACGCTGAGGATCATTTTTGGGCAGATTTACTACATCGTGGAAATAGCTGGCTGCCAGTACTACCAGCTCATCTGCCTGTTGGTTCTGCTGTTGCATGATCCGCCGGGCATTAGCCCATACACGAGAAAGATGGTGAATATTGTGGGCTTTGTCATCCTGAGGCATGATTTCAGTAAGCAACTGCTTAAAGCGAATTTCCCAATCTTGTAAACTCAATAGCTGAATCCTACTCTTTTCGTTTTCCAATGCCATCGTGAATTAACTCTCTTGCCGCTGTAAAGAATAATGCTGAAATTTGCGTGTAGTATCGCGGTATCATCACTTATGATTCGTTACAATTGAGCCTCTGGTCCATACAACAGACCATTAATACTAAATCACACTGATGACAGTTTGATGTGTTGCTGACAAAAGCCCCTGCTCTTATTTTAATTTGGATAGCCAGCCACAGCAGCCCTGACCTGCCATCCGGTGCGTCTTTACCCTACCTGTACTGGCTCACAGAGAGATGACAGACATGCGTTTTTGGCCAAAGAAAACGGAATCTCCTTCACAACCGTGGCAGGAGGCACTCAATACCCCTCTATTTTCACTCTTAAATCATGAGGAAAAACGACAACTGATTGCGATGGGTGACATATTTTTGCAACGTAAATTGTTGCGTCCATTACAGGGCGTCACCCTGTCTCCGCTGGATGAGTACCGCCTTGCGTTGCTATTTTGCCTGCCAGTATTACAGCTCGGACTCCATTATCTTGATGGCTTTCACGAAGTGCTGCTCTACCCTGCCCCCTTTATCGTTGAAAACACCTGCCAGGATGAAGCGGGCCTGGTACACAACGATATGCAGATTGAGTCCGGACAGAGCTGGCTGCAGGGTCCGATAGTCCTCAATATGCAGGATATCCAGGAAAGCTATGATCTCTCCGGATACAATCTGGTCATTCATGAAGTTGCGCACAAACTCGATGCACGTGGTGGTGGCATGATGAATGGTATTCCTGCCATTCCACTGCGCGAATTCCCTACATGGGAAAATCAACTACGGACAATCATTGACTCTATCAGAGAAGAAATCGCACTCACTGGTGAAGAAGCTACCACTCTCGATGCCTATGCCGCCAGTGATCCGGCTGAATGTTTTGCCGTTATGTCTGAATACTTCTTTAGCGCTCCGGAGCTATTAACCAACCGTTTTCCTGATTTCTATCAGCTTTTGGTTGGTTTCTATCGTCAGGATCCGGCAGAGCGATTACAGCCATCCGCAGCTCCCTGATGGTAAGGCTGCCCATTTCTGCGGCAAATTGCTGATGATATGAGCAGTCAGTATCTGAGTGTTGTTTTAGTGTTGACAGTACTACTTCACCCCGTTACTATGCGCCCGTTCTCGCGATTCCTCTGTAGTTCAGTCGGTAGAACGGCGGACTGTTAATCCGTATGTCACTGGTTCGAGTCCAGTCAGAGGAGCCAATTTCAAGAGAAGCAGACGTTCACTAACGTCTGCTTTCTGCATTTCTATCAACTGGTTATCCCTTCTTCAGTCGTTCACCCTCGTTCACTAAAAACCACTCGAAGCCATACTCATTTTGATGGTAAAAATGTTGGTAATGCTGGTTCGATTTCGCTTTTACCAACAATCGAGGGGTGACGTTTTCATGTCACTGACTGATATTAAAGCAAAAAATGCAAAGCCCCTTGAGAAGGAATACAAGCTGACCGATGGCTTTGGCATGTTCCTTCGTGTTACCCCTAAAGGTTCGAAATACTGGCAAATGGCCTACCGTTTTGAAGGGAAGCAAAAACTCTTCTCTATCGGTGTTTATCCTGCTGTTTCTCTTGCTGACGCAAGACAACGCCGTGATGAGGCCAGAAGGCTTCTTGCTCAGGGCATTGACCCTAATGCAAAGAAACAGGCAGAGGTTAAAGAGCTGAAAGGCCAAGCGTGATAAGACACGTTACTTTCAGCGATGGTAGCTAAGGCTTGGTTTGCTACGAAGAACAAAATGGTCAGAAGATTATCGGTGATGCCGTATGGAAGCGCCTTGAAACCTATGTCTTCCCGACAATTGGTGACAAAGATGTTGCCGAACTGGATACGGGTGATCTGCTGGTTCCGGTGAAAAAGGTTGAAGCACTTGGTTATCTTGAAGTTGCCATGCGCATTCAACAATACGTTACGGCGATCCTCCGCCATGCTGTTCAGCAGAAACTGATACGCCATAACCTTGCCTATGATATGGAAGGCTGCTGTTCAGAAACCACAGACTGAACACCGCCCGGCACTGGAGCTGGAAGAAATCCCCTAGCTACTGAAAAAATTACCGAATACAAAGGCCGCAGGTTAACCATACTGGCTATTCAGCTCAATCTGATGATTTTCATTCGTTCCAGTGAGCTTCGTTTCGCCCGCTGGTCTGAAATTGATTTCAAAAGTAAGTTATGGGTGATACCCGAACAGCGGGAAGTCAATTGAAAGCGTCAAACATTCAGACTCGTGGTGCCAAAATGAAGCGTAAGCACTTCGTTCCCCTTTGCCAGTCAGGTCATTGAAGATATTGGAAGAGATCCGGCAACTAACTTATGAAGATAGGCCATGATGACGGGCTAATCCTTACTGGCTGCTATGACTCGCTTTAAACCCATGAGCGAAAACACCATCAACAAAGCCCTTCGCAATATGGGCTATGACACGAAGTCAGGACATCTGTGGACACGGCTTTCGTACACTGGCCTGTAGTGCCTTAATTGAGTCTGGTTTATGGTCAGAAGACGCTGTGGAGCTTCAGATGAGCCACAAGGAAAGCAATAGCGTCCGTGCGGCTTACACCCACAAGGCCAAGCACCTTGACCAGCGCCGCCTGATGCTTGCAGTGGTGGGCGGACTACCTTGATGCGAGCAGCAACGGTATGGTCAGGCCGTTTGAGTTTGCCCACCGGTGCTCGTTTTGGGCTAGAAAACCAAGCCTAACCGCTTGATAACAACATCACATATACAGCATGTAACCCATTGTTTTGAATATATTTGAATAGCCATCACTCGGTTGATGGCTATGAATTCATACCGTAGAATGTTTACCAATTTCGGGCACCGATTTCCCGTGACCTTAGGACGGATACTTTTTATGAAAAAACTAACTTCGGACATGACAGAACTACAATCAATGAATATCACAGAAGATAATATCTGTAAGCTTAAGTCATTGTTTCCTGATGCATTTCAATGAAGGATGGCATCGATTTTGATGTTTTAAAGCAGCTTTTGGGTGAAAATGTAGACGAAAAAGAAGAGCGCTATGGCCTGAACTGGCATGGTAAACGTCAGGCTCGCCAGCTTGCTCTAACCCCTTCCCGTGGCACTTTACGTCCATGTAAAGATGAAAGTGTCGATTGGGATAACAGCTAAAAACATCATGATCGAAGGTGATAACCTTGAAGTGTTAAAACTTCTTCAAAAAAGCTACGCTGGAAAAGTTAAGCTTATTTATATCGATCCACCTTACAACACTGGTAAAGATTTTGTTTACCCTGATAACTTTCAAGATAATATGAAAAATTATCTTGAAATCACAGGACAAGCAGAAGCAGGAATTCGCTTAAGCACAAATACCGAAACCAGTGGACGTTATCATACTGATTGGCTAAACATGATGTATCCTCGTCTTAAGCTTGCGAGAAACTTGCTTAGTGATGATGGTGTTATTTTTATTTCTATAGATGACTCAGAAATAGAGAATCTTAAAGTTACCTGTAATGATATTTTTGGTGAAGACAACTTCATATCAACTATATCACGACTAATGAAAACTGGCGGAGCAAAAGGAAACTTTTTCACGCCAAATGTCGAATTTATCTTAGTTTACGCAAAAAATATCAACAGAGCGGCTCATTTCAGAGCAAAGATTGGTGCAGAACAAATTGCAACCTATTACAACAAAAAACAAAGCGGCGGCATACGCGATGGTGAAATTTATGGTGAAGAAAGGCTTTATAAAGCTAGCTTGGATGCCAGAGCTAACCAACGCTACTGGATAGAATGTCCAGATGGTAGTTTTGTGATTCCTCCGGGTTCCACTTTTCCCAACAGTGTGAAAGAGGGTGTTCAAATCACTCCTGAACGAGGTGATGGAGTATGGAAATGGACGTATACAAGATATAAAGATGAATACAACCTCGGAAATATTGTTTTCAAAGAGACCAATACATCAGCACTTTTAGATGAAGAAGGAAAACAGGCAAAATATAACATATACAACAAGCTTTGGTTAAAAGATCAGCAAGAAAAAGGAATGGTTCCGGGAAATTTAATCAATAAATGGGAGAACAGACAAAGTTCTAAAGAATTAAAAGAACTTGGTATACCATTTGATTTTGCAAAGCCTACAAACCTTCTGAAATATCTCATGGAGATTTCCAGAATTAAAGAAAACGAAATTGTAATGGATTTCTTTGCTGGATCAGGCTCCTTTGGCCATAGCCTTTACAAATATAATGCCGAAAACAACACCTCTCTGAAATATATATTAGTTCAGTTGCCTGAAAAATTATCTTTTGATAATCAGGATCAAAAGCAGGCATATAATTTTTGTGTCCAAGAAAGGCTACCAAACACTATCTGTGAGTTAACCAAAGAGCGCCTCCGTCGTGCAGGTAAAAAGGTTCAACATGATAATCCAAACTGGAATGGTGATGTTGGTTTTCGTGTCTTTAAACTTGATACATCAAACATTCGACCATGGGAAGCTACAGCAGAAACCCTATTAGAACAAATTAATGCTTATGTAAGCCCAATCCTTCTAGGCCGTAGTGATGAAGATTTGCTCTCAGAGTTAATGCTTAAGCGTGGCATTGACCTGAGTGTAAACATTGAAACCCGACAATTTGATGGGTTGACCGTTTCTTGTGTTGACGGTGGCAAATTGTTTACCTGCTTTGCCAGTCAAATTCCAGCCTCTTCAGTTGAAGGACTGACCAAGGAGATCATTGACTGGCATAAAAGCTCGAAATGGCTGGCAAAGATAGTGTCTGCTATTTCCTTGATGACGCATTTGAAAATAACGTTGCTAAAACAAATCTTTGCGCCATTCTGGAACAACACGGCCTGACTAACCTACACAGCCTGTAAGGGAATGCGATGAAACTACATTTTGAATCTGACCTTACCTATCAGCAAAACGCCATAACATCGGTCTGTGATTTGTTTGAAGGGCAAGAGAAATGGGGAAGCGAGATGACTGTGCTGGCCCCTGCTCAGGGTGCACTTTCATTTGAAGGCGCAACAGGTTCAATGCCTGTGAACCCAGAAAATACCCGAAGATGATATTCTGCTGAAAAACCTAAACAATATTCAGTTGAAAAATCAGCTTCCTCCCTCACCTGTGCTTGACAGCCATGATTTTACTGTCGAAATGGAAACAGGGACAGGTAAAACATATGTTTATCTTCGCACCATGCTTGAGTTGAACAAACGCTATGGCATGAGCAAATTTATCATCGTTGTTCCTTCCGTTGCCATCAAGGAAGGCGTTTATAAAACGCTACAAATCACTGAGGAACATTTTAAAAGCCTCTATGCGGGTAGTTCCATACGAATACTATCTGTATGATTCAGTCTAAACCTGCGGATGTGCGAAATTTTGCAACCAGTTCTGTTATGCAGATCATGGTAATGACGGTGGGTGCGATTAACAAAAAAGACGTTAACAAGCTATATCAGTCCAGTGAAAAAACGACCGTTGATGATCTGGATAAGCCAATCGATCTGATCCGTGCTACACGTCCGATTATTATCGTAGACGAGCCACAAAGTGTGGATGGTGGTTTAAATGGTGCGGGTAAAACCGCACTTGATGCAATGCATCCCATGTTCACTTTACGTTATTCGGCGACACATGTGCATAGACACCATATGGTGTATCGCCTCGATGCCATTGATGCTTACAACCAAAAGCTGGTCAAACAGATCGAAGTCGCTGGGCTTGAAGTCCAGAATGCCAGCAACAGCCCCTATGTAAAACTGGTAAGTATTAACAATAAGAAAAATGTCATTAGCGCGTACTGTTCTTGTTGATATAGCCGATAAAAAAGGGAGCGTTAATCGTTCTGAGATTGCCGTGTATGACGGTATGACACTTGATGACGAAACGGGACGTGATATTTATCGGGGATACCGGATAAGCGAGATCCGCACGGGCAAAGAAGGTTATCTTACACTGGAAACGCCTTCTAATGCCTACTATATGAGAGTAGGTGATGTCGTGGGTGATATTGATCCGATGCTCATCCAGCGCCATATGATTAGACGCACAATCCGTGAACATCTGGATAAAGAACTTCGCCTGAATACTCAGCAAATCAAGGTTCTTACCTTGTTTTTCACCGATAAAGTTAGATTTCTATCGCCAAAATAATGAACAAGGACTTCGTGAACTGGGTGAATATGCCCGTATCTTTGAAGAAGAATATCTCAAAGCCATCAAAAGCCCCGCATATAAAGATTTGCTTCCTTCTCATCCAGAACATGCGAAAGACGTTCATGATGGCTATTTCTCCATCGATAAAAAAGGTGCATGGGCTGAAACAAGCGAAAGCAATAATGCAGGCCGCGAAAATGCGGAGCGTGGTTATAACCTCATCATGAAAAATAAAGAGAAGCTGTTGAGTTTCTCTAACCCGGTGAGGTTCATTTTTTCACACTCCGCTCTGAAAGAAGGCTGGGATAACCCCAATGTATTCCAGATTTGTAGCCTTCGAGAGATGGGAAGTGAACGAGAACGCCGCCAGACTTTAGGCCGTGGTCTTCGCCTGTGCGTTAACCAAGAGGGTGAACGCGTTCGTGATGACAGCATTAACATTCTGACAGTCGTTGCCAGTGAAAACTATGAAGCCTATGCTGAACGACTACAGAGCGAAATTGAGAACGAAACAGGTATTCGTTTTGGTATCATCGAAAAAGATGCTTTTGCCCATGTGGTTACAAATTCTGGATCAGAATCTAAAGCTATAGGAGTATTAGGATCAAATGAAATATGGACTTGGCTCATAACTGAAGGTTATCTAGAAAAATCAGGGAAGATTTCTAAAAAGTTGTCGAAAGCACTCCATGAAAACACATTTATTCTCATGGAAAAGTATTTATCTGTACAAAAACACATTGAAGCTATTCTGCATAAATCTAACACCCGGCTGAATATAAATAATGCTGAAGAGCGAGTGAGGGTTAAATATCGTAAAGAAAATTTCAACTCGCCATATTTTAATGAGCTATGGAAGCGAATAAAATATAAAACAGTATATAAGCTCGACTTCTCTGAGGAAAAGCTGGTTGAGGCGTGTGCTAAGTCTATTGAAGAAATGCCGGCTGTTGATAAAGCCACATTAAGTTTCAGCAAAGCAGTAATAACTAAAGATAGATCTGGATTAGATGTCAAAGTATTGGCTAATGGAACAACAACTTCAGTTATAGAAGTATCAGGACAACAACTTCCTGATTCATTGAGTGTGCTACAAGATAAAACCGGACTAACCCGCCGTAGCCTTGTTCAGATTTTGAAGGACAGTGGTCGGATAAATGATTTTATTAAAAATCCCAATTCCTTCATCAATGAAGTAATTACAAGAATTAACTACGTAAAAAGTTTATCCATTATTGATGGTATAAAATATTATCCTATCTCTTCCGAAAATTATGCACAAAGCTTATTTAATGAAAAAGAATTGACTGGTTATACACGTCGTATGTTTAAGGCTGGTAATAAATCACTTTATGAATATATAAATATCGATTCGGATATTGAAAGAGAATTTGCTAAAGATTTAGAAATACAGGAAGAGGTGAAACTATATGCTAAACTTCCTAACTGGTTTAAGATCCCAACCCCCTTGGGGAACTATAATCCCGATTGGGCATTAGTAATTAATAAGAATGGTAAAGACAACGTCTATTTTGTCGTCGAGACAAAAAGTAATTTACTAACCCTTAGAGATAATGAATACGGAAAGATAAAATGTGGGAAAGCTCATTTTGAATCATTAACTCCGTTAAATGAAAATCCTGCTAAATATGCATGCGCGATAAAATATGAACATTTAAATAGTTTAGAATAGTTTAAACTTTGCCAAGATGGAGAATGCACCTGCTTAAGGTGCATTTTTAATTGCAAATGCAGAGAGGACCATATGAATTTGACCATCAAAGATGACTGGATGAACGATTTTTTATCTGATAACGGATATTTTGTATCAGACCATGAAAGTTATCGAATTAGTTTGGGGCTACCAAAGCAGGCAAAAGTTAGTTTGCGTTTTTTTGGTAATGTTAAAATCGGATATTTCTATGCGATAGTGATAAATTGTGATGAGAGCGAATGGAAACATTGCATAACTGCTAGCATCTTAGAGCATAAGGAAAAATTAAAAGGTATTTTGGATGGGAATATTTCAATATTAATGTTTGACAACAATAAGGATAGTTTTTGTATCTACAATGGTGCAATTCGTAACATTAGCTCTGCCCAGCTTGTTACTTATTTTTCTAATATTAATTCTGATTTGACAGCTGAGTCTGGAACTTTTAAACAAATTAATAGAACTACAAATGATGCTTTCCAAGTATGGACTAGAAAAAATTTATCCAAATATGTCTCATGTAATGATATTGATGCATTTAAAATTAAGGGGGATACAATAGAGTTTGTTGAATTAAAAAGGCCAGTGCAGGAATGTTATAATTGGCTTCCTTATTTAAATGATTACGGGAATTATAAAGCATTACAGGTAATGGGAAGAGTCAATAGAAATATAAAATCAATTTTCACTCTGTCATATAATGCTAATAATAATGAAAAGTTTGTGGTTTTTGAATTGGATAGAATTGAAAAGGATGTTATCGAAGGGCGTTTATCAAAGGTAAAAACCTCGGAAATTGATATTACAAAAGGGTTTTCAGCATTAACCTATCAGACATTTACTTCACACAATAGAACGTGAAGTTTACAATTTAAAGGGCCTAGCGGCCCTTTTTTAAATGAATTCAGGTAAATTTAAAAAGTTGTCGCCAGATATATTGCGGTTAGATAGATTACTCAGGTGAGTTATAAATTCAATTCTACAGGTTCGATGTTGATTTTATATTATTTTGACAATAATTATGCGGTTATTTATATTATAGGAGGTATCCATATAATGCCAAAATAATCATCTTATATTCTAACTGTATTTTTACTTTAAACTTTTGCTATTTCTGCCTGCCAACCATATCCTCAAGAAATCTTTTCCCTCGTAATTTTAATCTTGCTTTATCTTTAATGCTAATATTTGATAATTCCAATATCATTCCTAATATTAACTCTTTATCCACCTCTTCTACTTTACAGCCCACAGCTTTTGCTACTTCAGCGCCAAGGATGATCTTCAAGCGTGTCTCAGCACTCTTGGTCAGAGATTTTCCCTTACTCTTTAAACGATTCAAACGCATCTGTGCAGATGCTATTTTTTGCTTGATGGTTTTTTCTGTTCTTTGTTTTCTGTTTTTATCATCCGTAGTCATAACTAATTTTCCTCTTGGTTGTTAAAAACATGAAATACAATTAAAAAAGGAAAAGGTCAAACTATAGAATAAAAACTGAATATTTTCATTTCAAACAGGATCACGCCGCGCAAGATGATTGTTTCAAACAATCACCTGCTGAACAGGCTTGCTCTGTTAATGATGGGATTCATCCCGAAAAATAGTGTTTTTGATTTTAAAAATGAGATGTCAGTGAGTTCAAAATAAAAACATGCAGCACATACGAGTGCAATCACTAACATTAATTATCTGATACTCTCCCCGTTACTTATTTTATCAAATCAATGAAAGTAATTTTACCTGTAATTTTTTTATTCTTATTTCAGCTCTTAACCTGTGAATTGTGCAACACGTAAAAGTGTTTATTATTTTCACTGTTTTATCTAAATTTCACTTTCCCGCCTTACGGCGGGAGAGAAAATACTACTTTCGCCCTTACGGGCACTCTCTAAAACCATAATTATTAAGATTCGTGTAATACCTCAGCCGTTCATCCGATTCTTGCCCTATAAATTTCACAGCCCGTAAAACTAGAGTTATTATTTAAGTATAGAAAAACTTTTTACATTGTCGTTATTTTTAGCTCCTTTAGGAGATATAAAAATAAAGCAATGCCCACCTATACACTCACTTCGTGAGCGTGTGGGGTCTACCGACGGTTGCCTGCCGCAGGCTAAAAGAAAAACCAAGGTCAACGTCAACACCAGAGTTTTTCTTACGAAAAACTAAATCCATCTGAGTCCTATTGGAGATTTATCTTTTGGTTTGATATTTAAATTTATATGAGGTTGTTTTTATTGTATGGCTATTTTTCATCTTGATTTTAAAATTGTGAAACGAAGTGAGGGCAGATCTTCCGTCGCGAAAGCTGCCTATCATGCTCGTTGCAGAATCACAGATGAAAGAACAGGTGATACCTATGATTATAGTCGCCGTACTGATTTATGCGGACATTTCATATTAGCACCTGTTAACGCTCCCTCCCATATCTTAAAAGACTCTACAGCATTATGGAATGAAGTAGAAAAAGTCGAGCGCCAGAACAACGGTCAGACAGCCCGTTATTTCGATGTTGCCATTCCTGCCGAGTTAAATAATGATGACAAGAAAAGACTTGTTCTCGAATATTGTCAGAAAAATTTCGTTGAGAAAGGCATGATTGCCGATATCGCTTTTCATGATCTTGATAGTGATAACCCACACGCTCACGTTATGTTGACATTAAAAACCATAGGCCCGGAAGGTTTTGGTAAAAAAGAAAGAAGCTGGAACGACAGAAAAATGTCTGTTCTTTGGCGTGAGTCATGGGCATCTATGGCTAACAACTACCTTGCTGCCGCTGGTTCATCAGAACGTATTGACCATCGCTCTCTCCAATCCCAGCATGAGGAAGCATCAGAGAAAGCAGCGGTCGCTCTGGATAATGAAGAAAAAGCGCTATGGATTGCTAAAGCCGCTGAAACAAACCGCCCTGCAATGAAACGTATTCACAGTGCCAAATGGCGTAGTAAAGCCGCTCAGGAACAAAGAGCCGCAGAACAGGCTGTTCGTGATGCTGCTAAGCAAGAAGTCGTTGAAGTCTACAAAACATTCAGCGAAATTGATCTTGAAATCGTCGTTGATGTCAGAAGCTTCACCGTGGCTGTTCTTGCTGAACCAGAAGAGATTGTATTACCAGAAACGCGTTCCGGTTCTTCTACCAAAGAAACACCACGACCTGTATTGGTAGCCCCGGCACCTAATACTCGTATGCGTGGCGTTAAATCCTATCGTGATAAAGACAAAGTAAGTAAAGTTGTCATCAATAATAAGTCAGCACAAATCGTTTCTGATACTGACAAAAAAACCATTTTGAAAACATCTCCATCTAAAACATCAAACAGGGCATCCAGAAGCGCCCCCGACAGTGTTAAGAAGAAACAGGCTACTCCACGTCAGGATAATATTTTTAATCGTTTCACTGCCCTTTTAGTTGATTTTATCAGGGATAAATTCATATGGGCTAAAACGAACAAAAATAAAGTGGATATTACAAGTGAAGAACATGATAAACGTATTGCTGAAAACTACATCTTTGACGAAGTATTGGGCCGTCGTGTTCCTCGCGATGAATATGAGAAACAAGCCAAGTTTAACCAAGATGACTACAAGCCAACACAGGATGAGATCAGCCGTTTCCCAAGCCGTCCTAAAAATAAAATACCGGAACACGATCATAGTCTGGATCTCACTCCATCTATACTATCCAGAAGAAATAATAAATTAAAATTAAAACCGCCGGGCCACAGAGAACGAGAATAAAAGCCCCTTTTTATTCTCAGCCAATAATGTATATTATCAATATAAATAATCTTACCCAACTAAGGACGAACGTTGTTAACGATTGCCGAAATCCAAGATGAAGCAACAAAGTTGCGAAAATTGATCGAGACCTGCGACAAAAAGAACACCAGCCTTGTTATAGACTGTTTTCCTGTTATGAGTTGTAAACTTTCTTCGATGCTCCTCTATTATCATTTGCTGACATTATGGCCTGAGCTTTCGATAAAGGGTGTAAGCGCTGCTACAGGTAAAAATAGTCAGATTACTCATTACTGGCTTGAGATAGATGACATTGTGATTGATATTACTGGCGACCAATATAATATCATCGCTGATAAAGATCTTAGCAAAAATATTATAAACCACAGACCCTGCCCATCAGTTCATGTCGCCTATAAGAAACACAGTTATTTATATAAAATATTCAGGGTCAAAGAGGAAGAAATTCTAATCTCAGGATTTCCAACTATTGGAGACGATTTCATTGAAGAAATGGAACAAGGACACGCTCAGCTAATAAACAATAAGGTCATCGGAAAATAATTTTTATTTACACGAATAAACCACTACCAGACTATATCTTGATAGTGGTTCTTTATTTATAGCAATCTACATCCTTCGCCTGAACACAACATTATCAGAGAATATCGCCTTACCAGCTATAAATCCAACAGCTGCAATTATTGGCAGGCTGATAGTAGCTCCCGCCATTCCTGTAGACATTCCGATCAGTATAGACAGGCCGAAAGTCAATAATATAACCACGAAGGCATACCAACCGGGGTAGACTCCATATAGAACAGTTGCCATGCAGCCAGTGCAGACGTGAACTCCGCGTTGGCTTTCTTTCAGGCAAAACGGACACTGGATAGTTTTGTTTTCCATGATAGCCCCTTAGTTCGCTTTCCAGCCATTACTGGTTTTAACAAGATTCATGGCACCATCAGAAGGTCCGTTCATCCCTTTCATACCAGAGAACGCGCTTTTGTCCACCCATGATGGAACATCAGTTAATTTCCATGTATAGGTGACGCGAACAACTTTCTGATTACCATTACCCGGCTCAGTCCATTCCTTCACTTCAACAACAACACGGCGACCAATACAAACACCTTCTTTGGCATCCCAGATTTTGGCTTGTTTACCTTCATCTGTTATCCCAAGCGTATTGTTATCCCACCCCTTCACAAAGGCCATTAAGCCCTGTTCTACGAGGCCGTCGAGGATCACAGACCCCGTTCCAGTGCCTGTCTCATCAAATTGTGGTTTGGCGAGGTGGATCGGAAAACTGACGTTGTTGTTATTCAGTGAGTAGCAGGATTTTGTTTGACCGATCTTCGCGTTGATCGCCTTCTCAAAGTCACCTTTTTCACCGCATCCCGCCAGAACCAGCGCAGCGCCTGCCATAAGAAGGATCTTCTTCATTTTCATATCCCATCAGTGATAACAAATAAAAAGTTACTTGTACTGGTTCAAGTAATGACACTTATGAACAGTTCAGCCATCAGTCACTGATGGCATCAGACACTATTCAAATTTGCGGTATCGATAGACCAATACACCATCACCGACAGATACTACGTTAAACGTAGTATCGAAAACAAGGAAAAACTACGATTCTCGTAGCTCTTAATGATGAGAGTGCTTATGATCCAGCGAGAATCCCATAGAGACATCTTTTGTAAGCGTTTAAAAGAAGCGCGGCTTGCAGCTGGTTTATCTCAAAAAAAGCTGGGTATCGCTGCCGGGATCGATGAATTTGTAGCAAGTACTCGCATCAACCGATACGAAAAAGGTGTACATGAAGCGGATATCCATACTGCACAGAAGCTGGCAGAAACGCTAAATGTACCATTGGCATATTTCTATGTCGAAAACGATCAACTTGCCTCAGTCGTGATTAACTTTGATAGATTAGCTGATGAAGATAAAGAAGAAATTAAAATAATAATAAACAAATATACATCACTTTAAACGCATTTCTATATTTATCTGTGGTCGCACAGAATGTCTGGTTACTTTTGATATGAACTTCCGAGAAATTCAAGAATGAAGCAGTACAAAAGATTTACTATGCGGCTTTGGGTCAGTTTATTCGTACATTGACGATCCATTTTTTATCCTTGTTATCTAAATGGTTTAGTTAGTGTAATACTAACCGATTTATTATTTATATTTAAAGGGGGAGTTTATAAACGGAACATTAAGTTCAGGACATTAATGAATTTACTGTCACTTTACTTATCCCGCAGAGTTCAGAAAACAACCTTCTGTAGGTGTTTATCATTTGTTCTCTGTCCAAATCACCGTCAGCTTCTGACAGGACGTAAAAACCGTAATCTTTAATGCAAATGCTTTCACCACTTTCCAGCATGAGCTTTATTCCGTCTTCACTTCCTTCCATATCTATTGCGACACATGTAATAAAGGGTATTTTTTCGTTTGGTTTAAAGATACTTATTTTTTTTATGTTTTCCATTTCTTACCTCTATTTATTATGTTTGTTATATATTTAAATACCATTTCCCATTAAAAAATCAAATTTAACTCATCATTCAGCACAGGTTTACTTTTTGTTTGTCATCCTTTTTGAAAAGATATTTATCTTATGAGCTAACGCTCATGTGCTGCCGCACGGCTACGCCCTGACGCTGATATCCAATGGGATTTAATGGCTAACACATTTTCCATTATTTAATTGCGATATGGAAAGGATCCTTTTACCGAAGATCAGATCCCTTTTCGATATATAGCATTTATTCTAAAGTTTGCAGAAAAACAATATCCACAGCAGCACTTCGTGATTGTCCCAAACAATCACATTGCTGAAACAGGGTTCATCCCTGTTAATGATGGATTAATCCATGAAAAATTGCGGCGTAGCCGCTATGAAATAAAAGGAAAAACAATTGCATATTTACTAAAAGATCAGCAGCGCTTCGTGATTGTATAAAACAATCACTTGCTGTCTATAACATCAAGTAAAAACAAAGTAGAAAACAGACGGTGCCATTTAACCGGCACACTCCCCGTTAAGGTTATTAAACATATTATAGTATTAAGGAAACATAACCCATTATATTTAAAAGATATTTCATGAAAAAAGTTTCCTGTACGGAAATTTAAGTTTCTTCTGTGGAAACCGAAGTTTCCTGTACGGAAACCAAAGTTTCTCCTGTGGAAACTTTTTGATAGTTAAAATCCCCCAAAAAAGTGAACGCTATTTCGCAAAAGTGGATTATTTTTCCTTTTTTCACATTTATTTTTGACAAAAGCTCATGCTGCATTATATATAAATAAAATAACAATAATAAAAAGGAAAAACCATGAGCATCGATTACAATACAATAATGACCTCCAGCAGTGAAGAAGTGGAAGACTATATCAGCAGAAATCTTTTTACAGATAAACAAAAACTGGAGATTTACAGTTTTTTTAACAGAAACAGAAAAGATAAAATAACCGTAAATGTAAAAAAAGAGAGAAGTTCTGATATTCAACCGGGAATAGCCTATGTTCATGCTTTTCTTGATAATCTGGAAAAGCTCGGAAAAAATATGTCTGGTGCAGAATACACAATAATGATCCGCTTATGTAAACTCATGCAGCATGGAAACCTCATTGCCAGTATATCTCAGTCGGCACTCGCAGAAGAGCTTAATATGAGCAAATCTAACGTGTGTAAATGCTGGAATAAGCTAATAAATAAAGGCATTCTGGTCAAAGAAGGGAAGCATACAATGATAAACGCAAATCTCTTTCTGAAAGGCCAGTACAGAACATTAAACGCCACAAGGAAAGAATATGTTAAGAAGTCGCTGAGAACGACCAGTGAAGGTATAGAAAACGTATTCATCACCGTTTATAAAGATACGGTACTTACAAACAGCGCAGAAAAAACAATCGATAAAGAAGATGATAAACCTTTACTTTCTACTCCCGAAGAAGATATTTACTGGGACTCTGTTTCAGAAGATAGCATTTTTGATGATTATCCTGAAGAAGCTGATGAAAAAGATAGAATATAGTTTTCATCTGAATATTATTCTTTTTATTTTCCGGTCATATTTGAAACTTACACTATATATCGTAATATAAACATATCCACTATTTTATTTACGAGATATACATGAGAAAAGTAAAGTTAAATAACGATCATTTATTCTAGTATCTGAACACAATCAAATTATTAAAACAGCATCCAACAATGGCTGAATATAAAGCAGAATATCGCAGGCTACGCACAGATGGCTCACCTTTAATTGAAGCCAAGAAATTTAAATCAGCACATATTGAACTACTCAGACTGGACAGAAAGAAAACATCCCTGCTTAACCAGTTTCTTAAGGAACTCAACCCTGTCAGTCATACATCGGCTCTTGCTTCCGGCAAACTGGAGAAGTTAGAAGAATCCATTCTCTACAGAAAAATGTTGTTAGAAAAAACACCTGATGAACTCTTCGCTCTTGTCATTAAACAACGCACAGAGGCCGTACTGGAGTTTCAGCGTTCTGTTGAGCAGAGCCTTGAACAGCTTTCTTCTATCTCATTAGATTTTAACGCATCAGCTACAAAGCGCCGAAAGTTCTCTGTCTAAAATAAAAAGATTACCAACCATATTGGCAGATTTACCAATATGGTCTTTTTATTTTATAACTCAAAGGGTGATACACGATCACGCCCCATTTTATCAAGCAACTGTTGTAATCTCTTGGCCCTCAATTTCTGAGCCTTTTTATCACCAATCTCCTGATAATATTCTTCCCGACGCTCCGCAACGACTTGACGGAACTTCTTCAGAAGCTGTTCAAGTATTTTCATATCTGTTGTTGCGGCTTTAACTTGGATTTTCTTATACATATACATAACATGGAATTCATCAATCATATTGGTTATCTCCGATTTTTTACAGGATTATTTCCCTCTGCAAGAAGGAATATTCATCATATTTTAATATCAGATTACTGTGAACTTTAGCTTCCGATAAACAGGATCTTGATTTTCATCCTGAACTATATTTTTAAACGCGAGATCAATGATATGCTCAAGATGCCAATGTAAGATTTCTTCCTTTAAATCATTTTTATTGATACCAGATATATTATTTTTGATAGAGTATTTCATTATTTCACGAGTTATCAACACATCATAAATAACCTCTGAAAGTTTCCCCCAACTCAAAATATAGGTCGCTGTTTCAGGATCTTCTTCATGAATTGAATATATCTCATCGCAGAATCCTTGTAGTATATTAGCAATAATCTCATTTTTTGTTTTATCATGACTATTCAATACAATCTCTTTCATTTTCTCATCCTTACTTTTCAGTTAAAACTCAGTAAAATATTAGTTGTTATAACCGATATTGGTGATGATACAGCTATACTCCAGCCCCAAATCATCTACTAGCTCGTTATTAATAAATCGATTTAACTCATCAAGTATATTCTTATCATCCATGATTTATTCTACTGAATATCCAGTAATAGCAACAAATATTTCAAAACGCTCTTGAATAGTATTCATTACTTCTGGAGATCCATCACACAACACGCTTACAACCATAGATATTTTATTTGTCATAGAACTTTGTTCGTTGTTGTTTATCATTTTTATTTTCCTCTTATATCTTTTGTTAGCCCCTTCCGGGGCAAGATAGTTCTTACTTTCTAAAGTTATCTGAATGCCCAACTAACATGGCAGCGACCAGTTCAAAGTTAACCTGATTAATATCACCACTATTACCTTCTTGGGTAGTGAACCTTTCAAAGTTGTTCTGAATATGATTAATCACATGGATAATAAATGGACTCATAAAATCTGGATCATCTAAATAATTATTAGCATCCCCATCGCCATTCACTTCCATGAACATATTCCAGCTTGCGGAAAACGATCTGCATGCAAGGTCATAGAACAGTTCGGTTGATTTATTAATACCCATCGTATTTTTAGACATATTTAAATCCTCATAGTTAAATGCTTATTTAATTCATTGTGTTTTTTATTAACCCCTTTCGGGGCCGAATACGCTGTTGTTAGCTCATGCCAAAAAGTAATGCATTTATATGGACACTTTTCATTTCCAATATAACTTTATCCATATCAACATAAATCAGTCTTTCTCTTTTACCCGCTTCTTCCATATGTCCATCAAAACGCTTAGCCAGATAATCTTTAACATGTGAAAGATACGATTCCGTTCTATTATTATCTAACATAATAGATGCGACTAACTCATGATCTTCTTGCTCTCTATATATCAGCATTCCAGCCACATAAAGATATTTTGTCATAGCATAAAATGTTTTTGTGGATAACTCTTTGATACTTTCCATTTCTTGATTATTCATTTTATTTCCTCTTGTTGTTATTAAAATATTTGTTATTCAGATGCAGGACGTGAATCAGAAATGATTTTCTCAATCCATGCATCAATCTCACTTTCTATAAAGGCAATAGACCTTAAACCCGTTTTAACCTGTGATGGAAAGCGACCAGCCTTAATAAGTGTATAAATCCATGTCTTTCCAAATCCCGTTCTCCTTATTACTTCGGGCAACCGAACAAGTTTTGGATGTTTATCTGTTTTGTTTTGAACCATGTTTATCTCCTGTGTTGTTCGATGGAGATAATTCTAGGATTTTGACTGGTTTTAAACTAGGGATGTTGACCAACCGTGAGTTTCGCGGAAATTTTGGAGGGATACTCTTTATAGGGACGTTCGCAGATTGTGAACATCCCTTGTGTTTACTTTTTGTTTTTATTCGTAGCTTTATCGTTAAATGTAATAACTTCAGTGATCTTCCAATCCTTTAACATATTGTTTTTAATATAGAAATCATTTAAAACCTTAAAATAATCATCCTTATCGAGATAACTTTTCGCGTAATCATAATCAGTATCTTTGATGTTATCACGGCTCCGAACCCCACCAGTACCATGTAGAATGTCAGCTAAGATATTGAAAGGTATGTTCTTACCTTCGTTATAGAGCTGTTCCCATGAGATCAAATCCATCAAAGGGATGACTTTGTAATCAAGTATTCTTTCAAAGGTCTTATGACCAAAGCGAAAAGTTCGTTTAGGTGGTTTTGCCGTTTTAAGGTGCTTTTGCCATAGAGCAATCAGTACGTTCAGATGTTCTGCGAGATCGTCACTACTGGCTTCTTCCAAATCAATTTCAATCAGCATCTTGTTAGTCGGGTTCATCCCTCCCTGTTTCAGATATTCAGAGATGTAGTCGGAACTCACTGCAACAGGGTCTGTTTGCTCTGAAGTCTCCAGCCGATACATAGCCCGCCCATAGTTGAACAATGCGCCTCTGGTCATCGGCCTGACAGCATAGCTATGTGACAGTCTGTGATTGTCTGAAATCCAGTCCGATTTAAGTATCACATCACCACATCGGATTTTGGCATCATGGTATATCGCTTGCATTTGATTACTTTTGCCTGCTGTTTCCCATTGTTGCCTCGTTTTGTAAGCAAGCATCCGTCTTTCAAGCTCTGCATAGATTTGTTCTAGGGTGAGATCTTTCAGGCCATCATATCGGCGCACATCAAACCAAGATAAAGCTGCCCTGATATCTTCCATTTCTTTTTGTGTAGTCATTGTTCTGCCGATTGCTTTCATGTTTCATAAAAGTTAACCCATTCAACATGATAGAGAAAGTGGAAAAGAGGGGGCGGGTTTTCAAAATGGTGTGAGAGCAGAGAAGTGATCTTGGATGTAAGAGCGTTCATCTTGACTAAAGATTATTTCTTTACTAAGAAATAACAAATTGTTTTATATCAATTATTTTCATAAAAATAACAACAACATTATGTTGACAATTATAATCAAACAAGATTCGTATAGATAGATAGTTATGGCAACAACAAATTGATTTTAATTGACATTTCATTGATAAGAAAACAATAATGATGGTAAATATGTTGGTAAAAATATATTTAACTTAAAAAAAGTCAGTAATAACAGGAGATACAGATGAAGTTCGAGTCCAGTCAGAGGAGCCAAATTTAAGAAACCAGATGTCTGAACGCATCTGGTTTTTTGTCATTTACACTTTTGTATCACTCTCACTGCGCTCTTCTTGTCATTCATGTTCCACTTCTCTCAATCATGAAAAGTAAAAATCATTTCAGACAACCGTACATTCAGAAAAAATTAATAATCCTAAATTTGTCAAGAAACTATGCTGAGTGCCTATACCACACGTACTGCTCTTAATTAATGGTTTCCTCATGTTAAAAAAATCTCACCATCAAATCAGGCTTGATATTTATATTAGGCATATTAGTTATTATGCTTTTGGGTGCTATTAGTATCTCTATTTACGGTGTCACATCAATTAAATCGAGTTTCGACTCTTCAATTTACATTGCTTCGAAAGAAGAAACTCCGTTGATGATTAGCTATGCAAATCTGAAAGGTATGCGCCTGGCTGCTCAGGCAGTCACGGATGATATCAAAGCCCAACGCAATAGTGATGCATCGATGCAATCAATGCTGAATTATATCAATTATGCTGAAGAGAGCTTTACTGCTTCTGATTCGCAACCGTCACTGACTAAAAAAGGTGCAGAATTGCGGGGCGAGGTCAAAACAAGTTATTACCATTATCATGAATTGATGTTAAAAGTAAAAAGTAGCCTGCAGGCGGGTGATACCAGTTTCTTCGACTCTGCGAAATCAACTGCTGGAAAAATAGACCGTGAATTCAATCAAAGTGTTTTTAAATTGCTTGAATTTTTTAATAATCGTAATGAGAAAAAACAAGACTCAACCAACAAAACCTACAACACCATTATTACATTAAGTATTATCATGATTGTTGTAACATTATTATTATTGATGCTTTCTGTTCTTTTGGTAAATAATGCCATCCTCAAACCCATTCGTCGGGTTCAGCAGCACTTTAAACTGATGGAACAGGGTAATTTATCTGTCATTATAGCTCCTCAGCCCCGTAACGAAATGGGGGCGCTGATGATCTCGCTGGAAAGCCTGCAAAATGCGTTGCGCCATATTGTCACTGCCGTAAGAGAAGCCTCGACTGAGATTGTCTCTGGCACTAAAGAGATCTCCTCAGGCACCAGTGATCTCTCCAGTCGTACTTCCGATCAGGCTTCCGCCCTCGAAGAGACTGCAGCCAGCATGGAAGAATTGACCGCCACAGTGAAGCACAATGCATATAATGCCCATCATGCCAATAAGCTGGTGGTAGAGGCATCGGGTATCACCCATGATGGCGGTGCGATTGTCGCTGAAGTTGTAGATACCATGAAGGCTATCCCTGTCGACTCGCAAAAAGTAGCCGATATTACTTCTGTCATCGACAGCATTGCTTTTCAAACTAATATCCTGGCACTGAATGCAGCCGTCGAAGCAGCTCGTGCTGGTGAGCAAGGAAACAGGTTTGCAGTTGTTGCCTCAGAAGTCAGAAATCTGGCACAACGCAGTGCTCAGGCAGCAAAAGAGATTGAACAACTGATAGGTGCTTCTGTCGTCGGTATTGAAAAAGGGTACAAACTTGCACAGAAAGCCGATGCTACCATGAGTAATGTAGTAACAGCCGTAAACCGTGTCACAGAAATTATGGCTGATATCTCTGCCGCTTCTGATGAGCAAAGTAAAGGGGATCAGTCAGGTGGCAATTGCGGTAAATGAAATGGATTCAGTCACCCAGCAAAACAGTGTATTGGTGGAAGAGTCATCGCGCGCAGTACTCTCTTTACAGGAGCAAGCTGTAATCCTTGAAGAAATTGTTGCTACTTTCAACCTGATCACTAGCGAGAATCACAGACTCGAATCTGCCGCCGTCACCAGACCACTGTTATCCTCCGGCAGGCTCTCTTAGAGCAGCGGCGTTTCACAGGCCACCGCTCACTGTTACGCCCGTGAGCGGTGGGATTCACTGCGCAATTAAAAACCAGATGCCAACAAAAACCACCGTCACTGATAGCCACAAATGCCGCCATGATGAAGGCAAACCGAATGATTGCAATGTTCCACTCACAGAAAAGCCTCTCAGAACAACATACAGTACACCGAGCAGCCCGATCAGCGGCAGTACCGATGCAAGCCCCAGCTTAATCAGTAATAACAACAGCGTGGTCATTCCGAGCGAACTGCGCCACCATGCAAGCCTTGTACGTGGCGCTGCCAATCCTTCATCATCGCAACTCATAAAGCCTACATCAGTACAAAAAATCCAGCCACAATGATTACCAGGCTCAGCAACATCAACGCTGGCGAATAACGTAGCGGTAATGAGAGGCGCATCGCTCTCTCATTTTGATACTATCGGATAAATGCCCAGCCACCTATTATAACCGCAACCAAAGCCAGACCGTTCACCAGCCACTGAGCATGACGCACAACCGCACTTCCCTGCTCATGCAGGAGTATGTCGATGCCGATAGCAGTAGCCAAGAAAGCCAGTGCGGTTCTAATCCAGGCAAGAAAAGTTCGCTCGTTAGCTAAAGAATAACGGTAATCGGGCGCTTTACCCTCTCTCATGTCAGCCTCTGTCCTGTTCAACAATGCCATCACCCACTTTGCCAGTCGAGTGTTTCATGCTGAGTGTAACACTCCCCCTGGCCTGCAGACAGATTCTTATCCATCATCACATTTCAGCTCATACCATGGGCAAAGACCATACCCCACGCTATCAGGCGTAGTTTTGTCAGCGAGAAACGGCTTAAAACGCTTCCACCTACCCGACAGGGCTGGCTGCTAAAACGCACAATCCGACACTTTCTTATCGCAATGAGAACTATTACCGTATAGTGACTAATTACGTCGCACTGAGGGGCATATGAATAATCAAAACTGTTTATCCACCACCTGTTGCGTGGTTGGCGGGGGACCCGCAGGGTTGTTACTCGGTTACCTGCTGGCCCGTGGAGGTGTTGATGTGACTGTGGTAGAAAAACACGCAGACTTTTTACACGATTTTCGCGGCGACACCCTGCCCCCTTCCACAATGGAAATAATCAACCAGCTTGGCTTACTGGATGAATTGCTTACACTGCCACATCAGCGAGTGAGCCGAATGCAGGCCACGATTGGCGGCAAGTCCGTCACTATCGCCGATTTCAGCCGTTTGCCGGTAAAATGCCCCTTCCTTGCATTTATGCCCCAATGGGATTTTCTTAATTTTATTGCAGAAAAAGCTCTCTCCATCGGTCATTTCCGTCTGCTGCGGTGTTGTGAAGTTGAAAGCTTAATCAGCCAAAACGGCGTGGTAACGGGGATTCGCGCCCGGCAGGATGACAAGATATTGACTATTGACGCCGTGCTGGTCGTGGGCGCCGATGGCAGACACTCACGGGTGAGAGAGGAAGGAAAATTTACCGGACGCTCATTCGGTGCCCCGCGTGATGTGCTGTGGTTTAAGCTAAGCAAGCGTCCCGAAGACCATGATATCGAGACCGGTCATCAGGGTAGTCGCCAGGGATTTATCGTGATTGACAGAGATGACTACTGGCAGTGTGGATTACTGATTGAAAAAGGACCATTTACTTCCCTGATTGATCAGGGGATCGTACATTTCAGATCACTGTTAACTACCATTGCGCCATTTTCCGCAGAACGCTATCAGGAGATTGGTGACTGGTCGCAAATTAAACTCTTGAGCATCCGGATTGATCGTCTTGATGAGTGGGCAAAACCAGGCGTCCTGTGCATTGGCGATGCTGCTCACGCCATGTCTCCTATTGGTGGCGTCGGCGTTAACCTGGCAATTCAGGATGCGGTGGCAACAGCGAACCTGCTGACACGACCACTGTTATCTGGCGCAGTCAGTCTCTCGCAGTTGAAAAAAGTACAACAGCGACGCCAATTCCCTACGGCAGCCACCCAGTTTTTGCAGATTAAAATGAGTCGTAAAAAACGCCGCCCCCCTTCAGCCAGGCCCTCAGCAATGGCGAAAGTGATACGTAAACTGCCTTTTCTGCCCTTTCTGTTTGGTCGCCTGATTGGGATGGGCTTTCGCACAGAACGTCCGGCTCACTTCCTCACCGGAGGCGACAGCCATTAACCTCTGGTCGTTGGTAAACGGTATTTCCATAGCCAACGACCACTCGCCATGCGCTGGTAAAACAATGTACCGCGCAACATCCAGTCAAGCACCATGCCTGTCCAAATTCCCAGCACCCCAAGACCCAACCAGACACCGAGGAAATAACCTACCACAATACGACATCCCCACATACTGACCAATGATACCCACATGGTAAAGCGGGCATCACGCGCCCCTTTCAAGCCCGCAGGTAAAACCCAGGACGCAGCCCAGAATGGCATGAACAACGCATTAAACCAGACTAACTCTTTGACGACCTGAATAACCTGAGGATCGGTTGTGTACAGTGAGGCGAGAAACCCGGCACTGGGTACCGATAACAGTGCTAATGCGCACAGACCAAAGGTCGATAGCCAGAAGATGAACCACATTTGCTGTTCCGGCTGACGCAGTTGTCCTCTTCCCAGACGACTCCCAACAATAATGGTTGCCGTTGAGGCCAACGCATTGCCCGGTAAATTGATCAGCGAGGCAATAGAAAAAGCAATGAAGTTCCCCGCGATCACATCCGTGCCCATACCTGCAACAAAAATTTGCGTCAGGAGTTTCCCCCCATTGAACAAAACCGATTCCACACTTGCCGGAATACCGATTCCCATCACTTCACGAATGACATCAAACTCAGGTTTACAAAAATAACTGCGCAAAGTGATTTTCAGCTGCGGATTAAAACCGATCATCAGTACAAACAGCACAGCTGCAGCCCCCAGGTAACGGGAAATGGTCAGCCCGATCCCGGCACCGGCAAATCCAATTCCCTGCCAGGAAAAACAGCCATAAATCAACAGTGCACTGATAAGCAGATTCAGTACATTCATCGCACCGTTAATTAACATCGGTATGCGGGTATTACCAGCTCCCCGCAATGCCCCGCAACCAATTAATGCGATTGCAGCAGCAGGATAACTCCAGGCGGTGGTTTGTAAGTAAGTCAGCGCCAATGCTTTGACCTCATCGGCTGCACTACCCGCTATCCACTCAACCACCTTGTCACCGTAAAGGGTGACAAAAAGCGCCAGTACCGTTGCGAGTATCGTCATCAATATCAATGACTGACGGGTGGCTGATTCCGCGCGCAATCGGTTGAGCCTGCCAAGGCTAAATGCCACCACAACTGTAGTGCCCAAATCGATGGCAGTGAAAAACGCCATGATGATCATATTTAAGCTGTCAGCAAGTCCGACGCCGGCCACCGCTTCTTTGCTGATCCAGCTGACGAGAAAGGTACTTAATACCCCCATCAACAACACACAAAGATTTTCAAAAAAGATAGGGATGGCCAGCGGCGTTACTTCCCGCCAGAACAATATGCGGTAACGTCTTTTTTTTGCATACCAACGGCTTTCTTTCAGGCGCAGCGGAACCCGGAATATTTGTGACATGATGTAACCCCGGCAGAACAACCTTCTGGCACAGGTACTAACCAGGTGAACGAAATGGCAAGGCAGGAGGAGCCTGTTGTCATTGATTACCAAAATATGTCATACAACTGTGGCATATTTTGGTAATCTCAATCTGAGGCAAAGAGCAGATTTTTTGACCAGAGGCGAAATGCCGCCTCTGGCAGAGAAACGGTAACTTACTGCGTTTTCAATTCACCTATCGCTTTGAGTTTCTTCGACAGCTCACGACGTTCTTTAGAAAGGTCAGCATTTTTGATGATATAGTCATCAACCCGATCTTCATAATCGCTACGCATGCTGGCGATAATTTCCTGAATCGCTTCAATGCTCATGCCTGGTTTAATGTATTCACTCAGGTTATCGAGCAATAAGACGCGCTTCTGATTATCACGAATTTTTTTCTCTACATCATAAATTTCACGCTGCAGTTTGTTTTTACGGCGGAACATTCTCACGAATTCCAGCACGTCCTGAAATGATTGCTTTGCATTTTCCATGGAAACACCTTTCATCTGGGCCTGCTATCACAGGTATCATTATCAATACTACTAACAGCTTAACGCCGGAAGGTGATGAAAATCAATGTAGAAATTACGCCACCTCACGCTGCCACCACTTCCTCTGTTTTCCTTACCTCAGGGTAACAAAGGCAAATATCGGGCTGTTACTTTACCGGGCACAGGGTAGCACGCTTCACCAATTTCAGGGGCTTAATTTAGTGGTAAATCACCAACAAAGCTGATTATCTCGCTACCTTTCACTAATTTCTCAACACCAGCCTGATCAAATCTGACAGACGCTCCAGCTGGCGGGTCATTTCAATACTCAGCCAGACATAACCGTATGCCGGTGTTTCAATACTTTCGTCGCTGTCCACATCATGCAGCAATTGCCGTAGCTCATGACTGATTTCGGCAAGTTCATCGCTATTTTTAGCGATTTTTTCAGTACTCCCCTCAATAACAGCAGCGGAAAGAGCACGCAACGTGTTCTCTGTCATCTGTTGAGTGCGTCTGATCATTCTGGAATCCAGCAAAATTAAATGACACTGTCGTGAGGCCCACCAGGCGTTGATTTGTAATTCCAGTGTGCAAACTAAATTACAGTTGGTGGTCTGAATACCTTCAAAGACCGAGCGTGGTATGCGTGTTTCTTTACTGGCCGGTTCCAGCATCGCTCTCATTTTTACCACAGCGGTCAATACCCGCTGCAGGGGCATGGTCAGACGTGGTTTTTCAATCAGATTGGCAGAAAACCCGGCGTGATAGATTTTTGCCGTTTCGAGAAAGATATCTGACAGCGCGAGACGCCACTGAATATAAGCTTTTTGCGGATAAATCACCGTAAACAAGATGGCCAGTATCGAACCGAGTACTACATCCCCACCCCGCCACAATGCAGTGGTCATATCACCGGGCGCCGCACTACTGATAACTGCCAGCGTGATACCGATTAACAGCGCCATATAGGGATGCTTACCCAGGGTCAAAAACCGCAGACAAACATCACCAGGGTACACCAGAGCAACATTACCGGGAAAGAGAAGAGTTCAAGGTGCAAGGCAATTAAACCAGATACAGAACCAATTATCGTTCCACCGATACGTTGAATAGCGCGAGGAATGACATTGCCCCATGACGAGACGGGCCCCATTACCACCAACAGTGTTATCAACGGCCAGCTTCCTTCAGGTATCCCGGAGAGGCGGACCAGCATAAACGTCAGGACGAACGCTACGGCAATTCTGATGCCATGCACGACACGATAGTGCCTGTAGAGTGTGAACTCAAACGCTGAAAGGGGTTTATCCAGCCGCACTCTGCTCTCCTGAAATGGCGTATCGGCTTAATGTACCGCCGGTCTCTGGTCGGTACGTTCATTTAACACTGGGATCACTTTTCCGCGATGACAAGTGTAAAAAAAGGTACATCACTTTTCCATAACTGTTTCAGCTAAAGGCAAAAATGCTCTACCATGGCCCGATTGATGACTGACAGGATTTCTGCACGTGAAGCATGCCACCGCGCCCACTTTTTTGTTTCATGACTATGAGACGTTTGGTAAAAGTCCCTCCCTCGACAGGCCAGCACAGTTTGCAGGACTTCGCACTGATGCGGATTTTAACCCTCTCGGTGACGCGGATATCTTCTACTGCTACCCTGCTGACGATTACCTTCCTGATCCCGAAGCGGTAATGATAACCGGGATCACACCGCAAATTACCCGTGAGCGAGGCAGTAATGAGGTGGTGTTCAGTCAAGAGATTCACCGGCTATTCACTACTCCGGAAACCTGTATCGTCGGTTACAATAATGTACGTTTTGATGATGAGGTGACTCGCAATCTCTTCTATCGCAACTTTTACGACCCTTACGCCTGGAGCTGGCAACAAGGAAACAGTCGCTGGGATCTGCTCGATGTAATGCGTGCCTGCTATGCCCTGCGCCCTGATGGCATTCACTGGCCAATTAACGAAGAGGGATTACCCAGTTTCCGCCTTGAACATCTCAGTAAAACCAATGAGATAGAGCACAGTCAGGCCCATGATGCTATGGCTGATGTTTATGCCACGATTGCGATGGCAAAACTGGTGAAAGAGAAGCAACCCCGCCTGTATGATTTTTTGTTCGCTCATCGTCATAAAAATAAGATAATGACGCTGATTGATATTCCCGGTATGACACCTTTGGTGCATGTGTCTGGTATGTTCGGTGCTCAGCGAGGTAATACCAGCTGGGTAGCCCCTGTCGCCTGGCATCCGGTGAATAAAAATGCGCTGATCAGCGTCGATTTGGCGGGTGATATTACTCCGCTGCTGACACTGGATGCCGATGCGCTACGTGAACAACTTTATACTCCGCGGGATCAGTTAGGAGATAAATCGCCCGTCCCGCTGAAACTGATACACATCAATAAATGCCCGGTGCTGGCACCGGCCAACACGCTACGCCCCGAAGACGCACAGCGGCTGAATATAGACAGGCAACACTGTCTGGATAATTTACGTCAGTTGCGCGCAAATCCTCAGGTGCGCGACAAACTGGTCGCACTGTATGCTGATGCACCGCCGTTTACTTCCGCAGATAATGTTGATGCGCAGTTGTATGATGGCTTCTTTAGTGCAGCCGATCGTTCAGCCATGGAGGTCATCCAGCAGACATCGCCTGAGCATTTGCCCGCGTTGACGCTGACCTTTAACGATCCCCGTATTGAGAAATTGTTGTTCCGTTATCGGGCCAGAAATTTCCCGGCAACCCTTGATAAAGATGAACAACGCCGTTGGTTAAACCATCGCAGATCGCTTTTTACGGCTGACTATTTGCAACAGTATATTCAGCAACTCGAAGTACTGAGCACACAACACCAGGCTAATCCGGACAAACTGCGTCAGTTACAGGCCTTGTTTAACTATGCCCGTCAGCTGGTATCCTGAAGGTTACGGCAACCATAAAAAAAGGCGCCGTAGCGCCTTTTTTTTATCCGATATCTTCCGAGCACTGCGGCACCGGATTACGAAATGAACGCGTCACTACAGCCAGATAGATTAACCCAAGAGCCGCCCATATCAGGCCTAACACCATTGAGCTCTCTTCAAGATTGACCCATAACGCACCAACGGTCAACGCACCACAAAGCGGCAGTATCAGGAAATTGATGTTGTCTTTCAGGCTCTTGTTCCGTTTTTCTCGTACCCAAAACTGGGATATCACCGACAAATTAACGAAAGTAAATGCCACCAGAGCACCAAAGTTAATCAACGCCGTTGCCGTAACCAGATCAAAGGTCACAGAAGAGAGCGCGATAACGCCGACTAACAACACGTTCAGTGCCGGTGTGCGCCAGCGCGGGTGCAGATAACCGAAGAATCTTTCGGGGAATACACCATCACGCCCCATCACATACATCAGGCGCGAAACACCAGCATGTGCAGCCATACCTGATGCCAGTACCGTGACACAAGAAAAGAACAGTATGCCAATCTGAAAACTTTTCCCTGCGACATAAAGCATGATCTCAGGTTGCGAAGCATCCGGGTCTTTGAAGCGCGAAATATCAGGAAAATAAAGCTGCAGAAAATAGGAGACAACGATAAAGATGATGCCACCGATCAGCGCCGTCAGGAAAATAGCTTTGGGGATCACCCGGCCAGCATCTTTAGTCTCTTCTGAAAGCGAACTGATACCGTCAAATCCCAGAAACGAGAAACAGAGGATCGTCGCCCCAGTGATCATTGGCACAATATGGGCATTGTCGGACCAGAAGGGACGACTACTGACCAGCGTACCACTTCCCTCTCCGTGCATAACACCATAAATCACCATGCCCATGATGGCGACCATAATAGCCACTTGCAGCACGACAATCACACTGTTGAAATTGGCAACCGTTTTAATCCCTCGTAAGTTAGATAACGTTATAAAGCCAACTAACAACAGAACAAAGGTCCACGATGGGATTTCAGGAAACAGTGCTTCAAAATAAATTTTCGCCAGCAGGATATTGATCATCGGCATGAACAAGTAATCAAGCAGCGAGGACCAGCCAACCATAAAACCAACGTGAGGCGATATTGCTTTCTGCGCATAAGTGTACGCCGAACCAGCAGAAGGAAAACGTCTCACCAATTTACCGTAACTCAACGCGGTAAACAGAATAGCAATCAGAGCAAACGCATATGCCGTTGCCACATGCCCATCGGTTAATCCTGACACAATGCCGAAAGTATCAAACAGTGTCATTGGCTGCATGTAAGCAAGCCCTATCATCACCACGGGCAGCAGTGTCAGTGTTTTTTTCAGCTGAATACGCGAAGATTGCGTGGATGACTGATTAGTGGACATTATTCAGCCTCCCTACAGCAGCACTCTTTCCGGAATGCACTACAGGGAAACTTCGCGTCATGCGACAGTGTTTTTTTTCAGAGAGATATAAAGAAGACAGGCAGGATAAAGGGAAGTGATTCGCCTGTTGAGCGCCGTAATCGTCACGCTGACGTATACCAGCCGATGCTGGTGTCAAAAAATGCAGACCCATAGTGGTTTCCTCGGCATCACACCGCTGTGCGAAATAAATTAAAGAATATCTTTCCGGCGTTGCCGGCCTCTGTCTCTGACGTTCAGTACAATGCGAAATCGACAACCAGCCACCAGCGGGTACGCCTAATTTGCAGGGCGCGTATTCTGCCCTGGTCATCTGAGCAAAACAAGTGGTGGCAGCTAATTTTTGTGGCCACTGTTTTTCGGTGGATTTTGTACGGGTTATGACGATTGACTCATAACATACAGATCACTGTATTTATAAGTAAAACCCAATTCCCGACAAATTCTGTTACCGTCGACAATTTTACCCGTGCTCTCATTTTCTGCAGGCAAAAACTCGGGAGGTGTCAAGCCGAGCTGCAAAGCCACACGGGGATAATAAGTACCACGCGAGGGATGATGCGGCGCACAAAGATTATACACATGACCTCCGCGCGAGCTTTCCAGCAGGGTGGCGATTGCCTCAATAACATCATCCAGATGTACCAGGTTGACCGCCTGATTAGCCATAGTCAGTTCCTGTCGGCCTGCAAGAAATCGTCCGGGATGACGTTGTGGCCCTACCAGCCCTGCAAGGCGTAAGACATCCACTTTAATATCCGGTAACCCATGCAGCCAGCTTTCCAGTTCAACTAGTGTTTTTCCGGCTGTTGTCTGTGGCTCCGTTACGTGATTTTCGTCCACCCCCCCTTCACACTGACCATAGACAGAGGTCGAACTGGTAAAGATAATATGCGGTATATGATATGCACGCGCACTGTCAACCAGCTGCTGAACAGCAGAAAGATAGGCACCACTCTCACTCACCGTGCGCGTGGCAGGTAGCGTAATGACCAGCGCATCAGCCTGCATCAGGGCATCAAGAGCCTCAGGCTGACAAATCAATTCAGGCGTCATAACCAGTTGGTAACCTGCGAGGCCACAGAGCCGGGCAGCTTCAACACCATCAGGAGTGGTTCTGCTACCTTGCACCTGCCATCCCCGCGCTGCCAGGGTAAGCCCTAAGGGCATTCCTAACCAGCCTAATCCGATGATCGATACTCTTTTCATGTATGATTCCTCATCAACTCTTGATGAATTAAGCCCCTCATGCCGCACAATTATGCAGAGTGAATGATAAAGGTGCCATTTTTAGTGAAAAAACAGTTGCACACAGCGAACAAGGCAGTTAGCTTATTCTACAGGCTACAAATATTACTGTATGTAAGAGAATCTATTATATGACACGCGTTCTGATTAACCACCATCATCACCATCACCCTGAGTAGTCTTTCAGGTGATGTGTGCTGGAAGACAATCAAGATCTTCCGGTGGTCAGCGTGTTAAAAAAGCCCCAGGAAGATTGACTTCCAGGGGTTTTTTTTTGGACGTTTGTAATGCGGAGTGGGATGCCCCCTCCTGACCACAGCAGAAAGGACAGAGGACAACAACCGATGTTAGACAATACTCGCTTACGTATCGCAATGCAGAAATCAGGCCGGCTGAGTGATGACTCCCGTGAATTACTGGCCCGCTGCGGCATCAAAATTAATTTGCATCAACAGCGTTTGATCGCTTTTGCCGAAAATATGCCAATTGATATTCTGCGGGTACGAGATGATGATATTCCTGGTCTGGTAATGGACGGTGTTGTTGACCTTGGCATTATTGGTGAGAATGTTCTGGAAGAAGAGTTGCTTACCCGACGGGCGCAGGGTGAAGACCCACGTTATTCCATTTTACGTCGCCTCGATTTTGGCGGCTGTCGTCTTTCACTCGCCATGCCTGTTGATGCCCCTTACTCTGGGCCACAATGTTTACAAAATGCCCGCATCGCCACCTCCTATCCTCATCTGCTAAAACAATATCTCGACACGCAAAACATCGCTTTCAAATCCTGCCTGCTCAATGGTTCTGTCGAAGTGGCACCTCGCGCGGGCCTCGCTGATGCAATCTGTGATCTGGTTTCTACCGGAGCCACACTGGAAGCCAATGGCCTGCGTGAAGTAGAAGTTATTTATCGTTCAAAAGCCTGCCTGATTCAGCGAGATGGCGACATGCCGGCAGATAAGCAAGCGTTAATTGACAAGCTGATGACGCGTATGCAAGGCGTCATCCAGGCCAGAGAGTCAAAATACATCATGCTGCACGCGCCAGGTGACCGTCTGGAAGATATTATCGCCTTGCTGCCAGGTGCTGAACGCCCGACTATTTTGCCACTGGCTGGTGATAAAAGTCGCGTTGCTATGCATATGGTCAGCAGTGAGACTCTGTTTTGGGAAACCATGGAGAAACTCAAAGATCTGGGCGCCAGCTCCATTCTCGTGCTGCCAATAGAAAAAATGATGGAGTAAGCAATGAGCGAACTGATGACACCTGTCGTCTGGCGTGACTGCTCGCCAGCAGAACAACAAGCGTTGCTGACTCGCCCGGCGATATCTGCCTCTGAACAGATTGCCAAAAGTGTTAATGACATTTTACAGCAGGTCAAAAACCAGGGTGATGAGGCACTGCATCACTATAATGCTACTTTTGATAAAGTCACTCGCCGCGATCTGGCTGTCAGTCATAGTGAAATGGACGCTGCTGAACAGCGTCTGGGCGAAGATATAAAACTGGCGATGTCGGTGGCACTAAACAATATTGAGACTTTTCACCGTGCACAGGTGCTGCCACCGGTGGATATCGAAACTGTCCCCGGAGTGCGCTGCCAGCAGGTAACTCGTCCGATCTCCTCAGTCGGATTGTACATCCCTGGTGGATCAGCTCCCTTATTTTCAACTGTTTTGATGCTGGCAACGCCAGCTCGTATCGCCGGTTGCCGTGAAGTGGTGCTCTGCTCTCCTCCGCCAATTGCAGACGAAATTCTCTATGCTGCTAAGTTATGCGGCGTTGAGCAGGTTTTTCAGGTAGGTGGCGCTCAGGCTATCGCTGCACTGGCATTTGGTACCGACAGCGTACCTAAAGTCGATAAAATATTCGGCCCAGGCAATGCCTATGTCACTGAAGCCAAACGCCAGGTGAGCCAGCGACTGGATGGGGCAGCTATTGATATGCCCGCCGGCCCTTCTGAAGTGCTTGTCATTGCTGATGAAGGCGCCACGCCAGATTTTGTCGCCAGTGACCTGCTTTCACAAGCCGAACATGGCCCCGATTCACAAGTCATTCTGCTTACCCCTTCAGCCGAAATGGCACAAGCTGTGGCAGAAGCCGTTGAAGCGCAACTCGCCACTCTGCCGCGTGCCGAAACTGCAAGTCAGGCACTTGCCAGTAGCCGCCTGATCGTCGCTGACTCTCTGGCACAATGCGTGACTATCAGTAATCGCTACGGCCCTGAACATTTGATTATCCAGACACGGCAGCCACGTAATCTGGTCGATGAAATTACCAGTGCAGGTTCCGTCTTTCTCGGTGACTGGTCACCTGAGTCGGCAGGTGATTATGCTTCCGGCACAAACCATGTGCTGCCTACGTACGGTTATACCTCAACCTGCTCAAGCCTGGGGCTTGCTGATTTTCAAAAACGTATGACCGTTCAGGAATTAACTGCTGAAGGTTTTATGCGCCTGGCATCTACTATTGAGACTCTCGCGGCCGCGGAACAGTTGATCGCACATAAAAATGCAGTCACGCTGAGAGTAAAAGCACGTAAGGAGCAATCATGAGTTTTTCAGTCACATCATTAGCCCGGCAAAACGTTCAGGCCCTGACCCCTTATCTCTCTGCCCGTCGACTGGGGGGGAAAGGTGATGTCTGGCTGAACGCCAATGAATATCCTGAAGCTGTGCCTTTTACACTCCGCCAGCAAACACTAAACCGTTATCCTGAATGCCAGCCAGCGGAAGTGATCAACAGCTATGCCGCTTATGCCGGGCTGAATAACGATCAGGTATTGGTGAGTCGCGGGGCAGATGAAGGAATCGAATTAATGATTCGCGCATTCTGTGAGCCAGGACAGGATGCCATCCTGTTTTGCCCTCCTACTTATGGTATGTACAGTGTCAGTGCTGAGACTGCCGGAGTTGAGTATCGCACAGTGGCATTAACCGATGAGTGGCAATTGAACCTTCCGGCGATCAGTGCGGCCCTTTCCGGTGTTAATCTGGTCTATGTTTGCAGCCCTAATAATCCTACCGGGAATTTACTTAACCGGGAAGATTTACAGCAATTACTGCAGATGACGGCAGGTAAAGCATTAGTGGTAGCCGATGAAGCTTACATTGATTTTTGCCCCGACGCTTCACTGACTGACTGGCTGGAACGTTACCCACATTTAGTGATTTTACGCACCTTATCTAAGGCTTTCGCTCTGGCCGGATTACGTTGTGGCTTTACGCTGGCCAATACCGAGGTTATCAACGTGCTGATGAAAGTCATCGCGCCCTATCCTCTTGCAGCACCCGTAGCGGATATCGCAGCCCAGGCACTCAGTGCAGAGGGTATTGCGTTGATGAAGCAACACGTCACCACGTGTAATCAGCAGCGTCAGCAGCTGACTGAGGCGCTGCGTTGCTCTCCGCTGGTTGAAGCTGTTTACGAAAGTCAGGCTAATTATCTACTGGTTCGCTTTTTCGATGCCGTCAGTGTGTTTAAAGCGCTATGGGATCAGGGCATTATCCTGCGGGATCAAAGCAGGCAACCGGGTTTGCAGGGCTGCTTACGTATTTCCATTGGATCAGCCTCAGAGTGTGAACGGCTGATGAGTGCCATTGCAGCACTGGCCGTAACTACGTCATCTATGGAGTGAACATGAGTCAGAAAGTGCTTTTTATCGATCGTGATGGCACGATCATCTCTGAACCACCGGAAGACTTTCAGGTTGACCGGATGGACAAGCTGGCCTTTGAGCCGGGTGTAATCCCTGCGCTGCTGGCACTGCAGACCGCGGAGTTTCGCCTGGTGATGATCACCAATCAGGATGGACTCGGTACAAACAGCTTTCCACAGGCAGACTTTGATGGCCCCCATTCTCTGATGATGCAGGTGCTGAGTTCACAAGGAATTGAGTTTGATGCGGTGCTAATTTGCCCGCACCTCCCTGAAGATAATTGTGATTGTCGCAAACCCAAAACCAAATTGGTCGGGAACTGGCTGGTAGAAAATGTTTTAGACATTGCCAACAGCTACGTGATTGGCGACCGTGCGACTGACGTACAGTTAGCCAGTAATATGGGTATCCAGGGGCTACACTACGCACATGATGGCCTTGACTGGCCGGGCATCGCGCAACGCCTGATAAAGCGAGACCGCCATGCACGGGTAGAGCGTAACACCAAAGAGACACAAATCACCGTCGACGTCTGGCTCGACAGAGAAGGGAACAGCCGTATTAATACCGGTGTGGGTTTCTTTGATCATATGCTTGATCAAATCGCCACTCACGGTGGTTTTCGTATGAATATCGACGTGAAAGGTGATCTTTATATTGACGATCATCACACCGTCGAAGATACCGGACTTGCACTGGGTGAAGCCTTACTTAAGGCTTTAGGTGACAAACGCGGCATCGGTCGTTTTGGTTTCATTCTGCCAATGGACGAATGCCTCGCCCGTTGCGCACTGGATATCTCTGGCCGACCTCATCTTGAATACAAAGCTGAATTCAGTTACCAGCGGGTCGGTGATCTCAGTACCGAGATGGTAGAGCATTTTTTCAGCTCACTTTCCTATTCAATGGCGTGCACGCTGCACCTGAAAACCAAGGGCAAAAATGACCATCATCGGGTAGAGAGCCTGTTCAAAGCATTTGGTCGTACCCTGCGGCAGGCAATTCGTGTTGAAGGTAATACACTGCCCAGTTCAAAAGGGGTCTTATGATGAAGGTGGTTATCCTGGATACGGGTTGTGCCAATCTCTCATCGGTCAAATGGGCGATTGATCGGTTGGGATATGCACCGGTTATATCCCGTGATGCAGATATTGTGCTACAGGCTGAAAAATTACTGTTACCTGGTGTTGGTACTGCTGAAGCAGCAATGACGCAAATGTACGAACGTGTGTTAGTTAAGTTGGTCAAAGCGTGTACGCAACCAGTACTGGGTATCTGTCTGGGGATGCAACTGCTCGGCACAGAGAGTGATGAGAGCGGTGGTATTAAAACATTGGGCATCATTGATGCTCCAGTCAATAAAATGCATGACCATGGCCTGCCGCTGCCACATATGGGTTGGAACAGGATTACTTCACGCGCGGGGAATCATCTTTTCCGTAATATTCCTGATGGCAGTTACTTCTATTTCGTTCACAGCTATGCCATGGCGGTCAACGAATACACCATCGCGCAATGCAATTATGGTGAGCCCTTCAGCGCGGCCATCCAGCGTGATAATTTCTTTGGTGTGCAGTTTCATCCTGAACGCTCAGGTGCCGCCGGGGCACAACTGTTGAAAAACTTTTTGGAGATGTGACCAGTATGATAATTCCTGCGTTAGATCTTATTGATGGCAATGTCGTACGGCTGCATCAGGGTGACTATAACCAGCAGCGTGATTATGGCAGCGATCCTCTGCCACGCTTGCTCGATTATCAGGAACAGGGTGCCTCACTGTTACATCTGGTGGATTTGACCGGCGCGAAAGATCCGACTGCACGCCAGATCCCGCTGTTAACCTCTTTGCTGAAGGGGGTGCGTGTTCCGGTGCAGATTGGCGGCGGTATCCGCCGTCAGCAGGATGTCGATGATTTACTCACTGCCGGGGCCAGGCGTGTCGTGGTCGGTTCGACAGCAGTTAGCTCACCTGATGAAGTCCAACGCTGGTTTCGCCAGTATGGGGCAGAAGCTATTGTTCTGGCACTGGATGTCCGTATTGATGCTACCGGCCGCAAAGAAGTTGCTGTTAGTGGCTGGCAGCAAGCAGCAGGCGCTACGCTGGAAGATATTATCGATATCTATGCGGCAGAGGGTTTGAAGCACGTGCTTTGCACCGATATTTCACGTGACGGGACGCTGCAAGGCTCGAATGTTTCACTTTATCAGGGAATCAGTCGCCGCTATCCTGCGATTGAGTTTCAATCTTCCGGAGGCATAGGCTCTTTAAATGATATCGCTGATCTTCGCCACAGTGGGGCTTCTGGCGTGATCGTTGGCCGCGCGTTGCTGGAAAATAAATTCACTGTCAGGGAGGCTATCGCATGCTGGCAAAACGGATAATACCTTGTCTGGATGTTCGCGACGGTCAGGTGGTCAAGGGCGTCCAGTTTCGTGATCATGAAATAATCGGCGATATCGTGCCGCTTGCGACCCGCTACGCCGCAGAAGGTGCCGATGAGTTAGTTTTCTATGATATCACCGCATCTTCAGATGGGCGTGTTGTTGATAAAAGCTGGGTATCACGGGTTGCGGAAGTGATCGATATCCCGTTCTGTGTCGCAGGTGGCATCAAATCTGTCGATGAAGCTGCTCAGATCCTCAGCTTCGGTGCTGACAAAATTTCGATTAACTCCCCTGCTCTGGCCGATCCAACATTGATTACCCGACTGGCTGATCGCTTCGGGGTGCAATGTATTGTTGTCGGTATCGACACCTGGTACGACGAAGTCACTGGAAAATATCATGTCAACCAATATACCGGTGATGAAACACGCACCCGGGTCACCGAGTGGGAGACTCTGCAGTGGGTCGAAGAAGTCCAGAAACGTGGTGCCGGTGAAATTGTGCTGAATATGATGAACCAGGATGGCGTGCGAAATGGGTATGACCTTGTTCAACTGCAAAAGGTTCGTGCCGCCTGCCATGTGCCACTGATAGCTTCAGGTGGAGCGGGCACCATGGAGCATTTCCATGAGGCTTTCCGTGATGCAGATGTCGATGGTGCACTTGCAGCCTCCGTCTTCCATAAACAAATCATTAATATTGGCGAACTAAAAGCATTTCTTATCGCTAAAGGTGTGGAGATCCGTGCGTGTTAATACAACGAGAATTTGATAACCTTGACTGGGAAAAAACCTCCGGAATGATACCGGCTATCGTCCAGCATGCCGTTTCCGGTGAAGTTTTGATGCTCGGGTATATGAATCAGGACGCGCTAAGGCAAACGGTAGAGAGCGAAAAAGTTACTTTTTGGTCGCGTACTAAAAATCGCTTATGGACCAAAGGGGAAACCTCTGGCCATTTTCTGAATGTCATCAGTATCACCCCGGACTGTGACAATGATTCATTACTGATTATGGCTAAACCAGCCGGCGTTACCTGTCATTTGGGTACTTCCAGTTGCTTCTCACCGACGCAATCAGACTGGGCCTTCCTTTATCAGCTTGAACAGTTGCTGGCCTCGAGGAAAGATGCTGACCCCTCCAGTTCTTACACTGCCAGTTTGTATGCACATGGTACTAAGCGTATCGCTCAAAAAGTGGGAGAAGAAGGGGTTGAAACTGCGCTGGCAGCGACTGTGAATGATCGTCATGAACTCACAAATGAAGCCTCAGACTTGATCTACCACCTGCTGGTATTACTGCAGGATCAACAGCTGGATCTCTCCGCAGTCATCAATAATCTGCGTGAACGTCATCAAAACGCACAATAAGCTGTAGCGAAAAAGATAAGGCCCTCACCAGAGGGCCTTATGCTGTGTACTTCAATACGATTTAATCAAGCCATTCAGTGTGGAACACACCTTCTTTATCTGTGCGCTTATAAGTATGAGCACCGAAATAATCGCGCTGAGCCTGAATCAGGTTTGCCGGTAACACAGCGGAACGGTAACTGTCGTAATAGGCGATCGCTGCTGATAAGGTCGGCACCGGAATACCATTTTCAACCGCGTACGCCACGACGTCACGCAGTGCCTGCTGATATTCATCCGCGATATTTTTGAAATAAGGCGCAAGCAACAGATTTGCGATATTGGCATTCTCAGCATAAGCATCAGTGATTTTCTGCAGGAACTGGGCGCGAATAATACAACCTGCGCGGAAAATTTTTGCAATTTCACCGTAATTCAGCTGCCACTGATTCTCATCAGACGCGGCTTTCAACTGAGAGAATCCCTGCGCGTAAGAGATAATTTTACCCAGATAAAGCGCACGGCGTACTTTTTCGACGAAAGCAGCCGATTCACCTGCAGGTGCTTTTAGCTGCGGGCCACACAATACTTTCGACGCAGCAACACGTTGTGTTTTCAGAGAGGAGAGGTAACGGGCAAACACTGATTCAGTGATCAGAGACAGCGGTTCACCGAGGTTCAGCGCACTTTGACTGGTCCATTTTCCGGTCCCTTTATTGGCTGCTTCATCAAGAATAACATCGACCAGATAGTGTCCCTGTTCATCCTTTTTGGCAAAGATGTCTTTCGTGATATCAATAAGGTAGCTGCCTAACTCGCCTTTATTCCACTCACTGAACGTCTCTGCTAACTGGTCATTGGTCAATCCCAGTGCATTTTTCAGCAGCGAGTAGGCTTCCGCGATAAGTTGCATATCACCGTATTCGATGCCGTTATGCACCATTTTTACATAATGGCCGGCACCGTCTGGTCCGATGTAAGCAACACAGGCTTCACCTTCTGCTCGGGCAGCAATCTTATCAAAAATAGGTGCAACCAGTTCATACGCGGCTTTTTGCCCGCCAGGCATAATTGATGGCCCTTTCAGCGCCCCCTCTTCACCACCAGAGACACCTGTTCCGATGAAATTGAAGCCCTGCTCTGACAGCTCACGGTTACGACGAATAGTATCTTTGTAGAAGGTGTTACCGCCGTCAATCAGGATGTCGCCTTTATCAAGATGAGGAGTGAGAGACGCGATAGTTTTATCTGTGGCTTCACCGGCCTGAACCATCAGCAGAATGCGGCGGGGCTTTTCCAGCGAGTCAACAAACTCTTCAACGCTGTAATACGGTACCAGTTTCTTATCTGCATTCTCTGCAATCACTTCATCCGTCTTCTCACGGGAGCGGTTAAATACAGAGACACTATATCCTCTGCTTTCAATATTCAGGGCCAGATTACGCCCCATCACCGCCATACCCACGACGCCGATCTGCTGCTTGGACATTATATACTCCTGTCTGAAGATCACTCGTGGCGCAACCAACTGCACCACATGCTAAAGTCTCTGTTATCTTAACTCAGGAGTGACATTTCAGCCTAGTAGTTGATGAAGAGTTATCGAAAGAGTTGAGGAAAAACAACACAGTTTGACGGGATAAATCCGGTGTCAGCACATGCGATACTTTATCCCGAGCGTTTATCACGGACGACTTTCTGTTCCTGGTAACCATGCGGATTTTGTGACTGCCAGCGCCAGGTGTCTGCCATCATCGTATCGAGATCACGAGTCACCCGCCAGTTGAGATCTTTTTCCGCACGGGAAGCATCAGCCCAGAATGCAGCTAAATCGCCTTCGCGGCGCGGTAAAAACTGATAAGGAATTTTGCGCCCGGAGACACGGGAAAATGTATTCACCATCTCCAGCACCGAATAGCCTTTCTCGGCTCCGAGGTTGTAAACGGTATACTCGCTCACCTGATCAAATTTATGCAATGCACGCAAGTGACCTTCCGCCAGATCCATCACATGAATATAGTCACGCACGCCGGTTCCATCATGAGTATCATAATCATTACCAAAAATCCCGACGCTGTCCCGTCGGCCAATTGCCACTTGTGCTATATAAGGCAGTAAATTATTGGGAATACCCAGTGGATCTTCACCTATCATCCCGGAAATATGGGCCCCTACCGGGTTTAAATAACGCAAAGCAATGACGCGAAAGTCCGGTTCAGCAGAGGTGAAGTCACGTAAAATCTGCTCGATCATCAGTTTTGATGTGCCATAAGGGCTGCTGGCGCTGTTGACGGGATAGCTCTCGTGATAGGGACAGGCGCATCGGCACCATAGACAGTAGCTGATGAGCTGAAAATTAACCGATGAACGCCGGCACTGCGCATTGTGTCAAGTAAAATCAGCGTACCAGAGACATTGTTTTGGTAGTATTCAAGCGGTTGCCGTGAGGACTCCCCCACAGCCTTGAGCCCCGCAAAATGGATCACAGCCGATATCTGATACTGACAAAATAAGTGGGCCAGGCGCTCGCGATCACCAATGTCACCCTCAACGAAAGAGACTTTTCTGCCTGTCAGGTTTTCTACCCGCAATAAAGCTTCTGAACTGGAATTTGTCAGGTTATCCAGCACAACGACCTGTTCACCACTCTCCAGCAGTGTCAGCACGGTATGGGAGCCGATATAACCCGCACCACCTGTAACCAGTATTGCCATAAATTACCTATCCAATCTGCAGGTTATATCTCGTTGTACCGTTTATATTACTTGCGTAATAAGCCCTGAATCATTGAACGGAATGCTCTGCCCTGCCCGTGATTTCTTAATCCCCAGGCCACAAACGCTTTCATGTAACCGAGTTTTTTCCCACAGTCGTAGCTCTCCCCGGTGAGCATTAACGCTTCAACAGGCTGCTTTTTAGCGAGATTGGCGATGGCATCGGTCAGCTGATAACGGCCCCAGGCGCCGGGAGTCAGTTTTTCCAGTTCCGGCCAGATATCCGCAGAGAGTACATAGCGACCTACCGCGGAAATATTAGAATTCAGCGCCTGAACATTTTCAGGTTTTTCTACGAAATCAGTAATCTGACTATACTGTCCGGGATTCTCTAATGGTTCACGGGTTTCGATAACAGAGTATTCAGAGAGGTCCTGGGGTGACATACGCTGGGCCAGAACCTGTGTACGTCCATTCTCTTCAAAACGCGCCACCATAGCGGCCAGATTATAACGCAGGGGGTCGGCAGTGGAGTCGTCCAGTAATACATCCGGTAATACTACTGCAAATGGCGCATCGTGTAGCATCGGGCGGGCGCACAACAGGGCATTTGCCAGGCCCAACGGCTGCGGCTGACGGACATTGATTATCGTCACACCGGGTGGACAAATAGATTTAACTTCACTGAGCAGAGAACGCTTCACGCGAGCTTCCAGTAACGCTTCCAGCTCGTAAGAAGTATCGAAATGGTTTGCCACGGCATTTTTCGAGGCATGGGTAACCAAAATGATCTCTTTTAGTCCCGCAGCCACATATTCATCGACAATGTACTGAATCATTGGTTTATCAACGACAGGTAACATCTCTTTCGGAATTGCTTTGGTTGCAGGTAACATCTGCATTCCCAGCCCGGCAACGGGAATTACCACCTTAAGCCTGGTCATAGTCTGTCCATTTCTTATCAATTGATGATACTGAACATTATCGTTCAGCCAGTTAACCTAACAGTATCAGCCTATTCTTAAAAAAACTCTACTGCAGTATCGCTAAAAAGCCCGGTTTACAAGTCATGCAGCACTTTATCAATTACGGCCTTTTCATCTCGTTGTTCGCTTCTGTCTGCCCATTTCTTCAGGCGATCCTTCACATCATTTTGTAAGTATTGCCTTAGCAATTTATCGATTTGTAATGAGTAGTTCAGCGCTGTCCATTCACCATAAATGCGTAAAGGAATTGATGTGCGCTGCAACCAGCGAAGTAATTCAGCATCACCACGCCACCCTTCTTTAAGCGAAAAATTAAATGTCATGTCCATGGTTTTATTCTGCAGATTGACATAGCCTGCCCCCTGATAGCGGAGCAGCGGCATATTACCTTCTACGGCACTCAGTGACAGTTTGCCGCTATCCAGCTGCATTTTTCCGCGGATATCCTGTCGCAGGAAAGTACTCTGATCGTCACTTTCCTGGATTCTGTCGCTGCCACGTACCAATGCACGGTGAATCATCTGCTGAAAATTAATTCCCTGCAACTCGGCATCATCGAGACTAAACATAGCCGACCCCTCCCAGTTCCGCTGGATTTCACCGGGTGAAAAACCATTCCCCTGGAACTCACCTTTAACGGTCAAATCCCCATTACTCACCGGAGGCATTTTCAATAATGCTAGCAAGGGAGTAATTGGTACCGCCTTCATATCTGGTGCAAGGCGTACAGCCAGGATGCTCTTTGTAAAATCTAATTCACCCGCAAGAGACACAGACCCTTTGCCCATTGAAGCGGTAAGCGACTTCACTTCCATAATCCCATTGTTGCTATCTGCATCAAAATTAACATTTTTTACTTCAGTATGGTGGAAACGTAACTCTTCTGCCTGCAGTGAAACAGAACCATCGAGGTGATTTAAAAATGACTGCTGCGGATTGAAAGAGACAGGCTGAGAGATCACCGGACGTGACGGTGGATTACGTGGTTCATCCGGGGTGCGTTCTGCGGAAGGCGCAGTCGCTGAAAACGAATCCAGGTCGAGTGATGGTGATTGTAGTGCTAATGTGATCTTCGGTCTGCCGGCAAGCGTAGCGCTTAACTCCCCTTGCAACATACTTTCATTGACATTGAGAGCCAGATTTTTTAACTGCAATGTTTCTTTTTCCCGCTGCCAGATCGCATCAACCTTCAGTTGCCCGTTTATGCCAGAGGGAGGGAGATCTGCCCCGGTTAACTGGAAGGTTAAAGCATCTAAAGAGCCTGAGAGTTGCTGCGGATAATTACTGGTATCAAACTGTCCTTTAGCCTGCACTAACAGATCTTTCTGATCACGACTGAGGCGACTTTCCACTTCGAACTGAGCCTGACGATCGGTTTGTTGGGTATAACGCAGGTTAACATCACGAATATTGAGCTGTTCGCCATTTTTCCTTTGCCATATCACCAGACTATCCATGATATGCAACCGCTCAATGGCAAATTTCCACCCGGCGCGTTTCTCTGTCACCCGACTGTTGTCTGGTGGAACAGGAGCTCGCTGAAGTCGTTTCTCTTCACTGTCAGGTGTCAGATTAACTACCGCTCCTTTTAACATCACCTGACTGACCGAGAGTTGATGACTAAGCAAAGGCAGTAAATGAACATCCAGCCGCATATTTTCCGCATTGACCAGCGGCTGAGTGGCACCTGGTGCATTCAGAGTGATGGGGCCAGAAAGTATGCTCAGCTGCGGCCAGACGTGCCAGCGCAGATCGCCATTAAAAGTCAGCTTATAACCACTACGCTGCGCGACTTCTTGTACCATGTAGTGACGAAAATCATTAGGATCGACCAGCAGTACCAGCGCACTCAGCCCGGTAATTATCACCACCAGCAGAATTGCCAGCATCGAGATAAATCTTTTCATGTCTCTCCTTCCTGGCGACTGACTCAGGGGCCGACGGAAACGGGACAGGCCAGTGCAGGCTGGCTACATGCAGCGTGCGCCGGGAGTCCATTAATCAATCTTCAACAGCACTATGGTAGCCCAGTGGTTACCTCAGTAAAATATCAGTCTTTATCAATTTTACTGGCATCAGCACCCTGCTGACCTTTGTATTTGGCATCTTCCCGACGGTTATAAGGTCGCGCAGCTGGTCCGGTAAGCGGTTCAAAACTCAGCGCACCAATCAGCATGCCCGGACGCAGTGCCAGAGGCAGTTTTCCTGAGTTATAAAACTCCAGTACAATGCGCCCCTGCCAGCCTGGATCGATGCGATGTGCAGTCACATGAACCATCAGCCCCAAACGGGCCAGTGAAGAGCGTCCGTCAAGCCAACCGACCAGATTATCAGGCAGGGTTACTGATTCGAGGGTAACGGCTAAAGCGAGTTCACCAGGGTGAAGGAAGAAGGCTTCTCCCTCAGCGAGATTGATTTCATCGCTCATCACTCTTTCCAGCGCAGCACTTACTTCAGCTTTTGGACCACTGAGATCGATAAAGGCAGCTGTGTGTCCACGAAAAGTACGAAATTGATTCCCCAACCGAACATCCACCGTTGCACCGTTAATTCGTTCAATCGGAGGACGCGGGGAGATATCCAGTTGTCCGTTATCCAGCCATGCCTCAATATCACGATCGCATAGTCTCATACTGAATTCGTCCTATGTAGCCACACAACGAGACTGTTAATCGCCTGAGTCGCTCTCTCTGCAATCGCAACAGCGTCATCGTAACTGGCAGTTAGTCTTCAAAAAATTGATTAATTTTGGCTTTAAGAATGTCGATGGCAATCCGATTTTTACCGCCACGTGGCACGATAATATCGGCGTATTGCTTCGAGGGGTCAATGAATTGTAAAAACATTGGTCGTACCGTTTTTTGGTACTGCGTCAACACCGACTCCATTGAACGCCCCCGTTCATTGACATCACGTTTCATGCGGCGTAACAGACAAATATCGAGTGGTGTGTCGACAAAAATTGAAAAATTCATTTCTGCACGTAATTTGGCATCTGTCAGCAATAGTATCCCTTCTAAGATGATAACTTTTTTAGGCCGGAGTCTTCTGGTTTCCGGAGTTCGGGTATGTTCGACATAACTGTAAACCGGGAGATCGATAGATTCAGCCCGCTTTAACTGCTGAAGATGTTGCAACAGCAAGTGATGATCCATGGCGCTGGGGTGATCATAATTGGTCTTGACCCGCTCCTCCATACTGAGATGACTCTGATCTTTATAGTAAGCATCTTCAGGGATCACACCAATATTTTCATCACCTACCTGCTCGCGGATTTCGCGGTACAAGGTACTGGCGATAAGGCTTTTTCCTGAGGCTGATGCGCCAGCTATTCCAATAATGACACATGCGTGCCCTTTGTCAGTCATGATTAAAAAACCTGATACTGCTTATCACAGAGTAAAGAAACAAGAAGTTAGCGCGATTATAAGGAGTCCTGCCATCTGTTACCAGCAAAAAGCACCCGCTGATTTATTGTTTCACTACCTGATTTTTCTTTGCGGATAAAACATTGCCAGCGCCAACCAACGAATCAGTGTAGATTTACCTATGCTCTCTCTCCGTTTGATCAGAGAGGGACTCTGAACGTGAAGTATAAGATGATTTATTTTTCACGTATAAAAATAGATCATTGGCTGAAGCAGAAATAGATAGTAAAATTTATGTTAGTATCTTTACATAATTATCAATCTGCCGACAGCTCAGGCTGTATTCTGGCTGGACAGGTGAATGGCGACTGAGAACACACTGAGCTTAAATCGCATTGCGTTGTGGCGTTCTGTCTTATTATTCGGCATCGCCTCCTTCACACTGACGCTTTTCTGTCTTGAGCTGATTAATATCAGTGATGACGTTTCACCATTGTGGTTTTCAACCGCACTGATGACCATTGTGACATTCCGCTATTCTGTAGAGATACTTCCTCTGTTGCTCAGTAGCTGTCTGTTGGGCGTAATCAGTGCTGATGCCCTTGTGATGGGATTCTCACTACCCTGGCTGTTGTTCCCTTTTATTAATCTGTTTCAGGCACTGCTCGGCGGCCTGTTTCTTCGTTTACTGCTCAGTTCATCAGCACCATTGCATTCACTGAGCAGTTGGTTCCGAATGGTGCTTTCTGTTTGTCTGTTTACACCGCTGATTGGCGGAATCGTCAGTTGCTGGTTAGTCAGTTTTACTCACTCAGTGACGCAACCACACCATTTTTTTACCACCTGGGTAACATCGGAAGCTATAGGCATGCTGGGACTCGGTCCGGTTGGCCTGTTATGGCACCACTCTCTTTTTCATCGGATGAATTTCAGACGCTGGGGCGAGACGTTTTTAACGTTGATCATCACGCTCGGACTGGTCTATCTGGTACTGAATTATTTACCCTGGCCGTTTGTTTTTATCATTGTATTGCTTTTTTATAGTGCGGTTCGACTACCACGGTTTGATGCTTTTTTGGTGGTATTTACCACCCTGGTTTTGATGATGGTAATGCTGGCGCTGCACCTCCTGACACCGCAACCTTACAATTACTGGCTGGATGAATCCTTCGATATTCTGCCATTCATGATGGCGGTTTTTCCTGTGCACGTGATGATACTGATCATGCATTCACTGAAAGAGGAGAAACGATTCATATCTGAAAGCGAAACACGCTTTCGTCATGCTATGGAGTATTCTGCCATTGGTATGGCCTTGCTCTCACCAAAAGGTCACTGGTTACAAGTCAACGCTTCATTGTCTGAACTGTTGGTCTACTCAAAAAACGAGTTTATTGATATACCCTTCCGGCAGATGGCTCACTCAGATGATCATCTTCGTGATCGAAAAATTGTCGCCAGTATGCTTAACACCAACAGACAGAATTATACAGTTGATAAACGTTTCGTTCATAAAGATGGCCACATAGTCTGGACCGTATTTTCACTTATTCTGGTGCGTAATGCTGATAACCAGCCGCTCTATTTTATTGCCCAAATAAAAGATATTTCGGGTTTACGCGCGTCACAACAGACTAACCATCAATTAATGCAAGGTATGACCCTGGCTAACGAAGCCGGAGGAATTGGTGTCTGGGAATGGGATTTTAAATTACAGAAGATGACATGGGATAGCCGAATGATGGAGTTGTATGGTCTGAGGGCTGATGAGGAGGTGAATCACCTCAAATGGCTGAAAAGCATTGTTCCGGCAGACCGGCAACGTGTTATTGAAAAATATCAGCAGGGCGTTAAAGCAAAATCTCCGGTAGACATACAGTTTCGTATTATCAATGGGCAGGAGATTATTTATATCCGTAGCCAGTCTCAAATCTTCCTCGATGGAAAAGGCAAACCGGATAAAATACTCGTTATCAATCAGGATATTACCCCGCTGCACCGCCTGACCGAGGCATTACACAGAGAAAAAGATCGTATGACCATCACCCTGGATGCCATCGGTGAAGCGGTCATCTCTACTGACGAGAAAATGCGTATTATTTTCATGAATCCTGTCGCGGAAAGAATGACTGGATGGACACAGGATCTCGCCAGTGGACTCCCTGTGCGGGATATTCTGTGCATCACTGAGGGCCATGATGGCAAACAAGCGGATCGCAGCCTGCTAACTTACGTCCAACAAGTCAAAGTCAGCCCTAATATCGATGCCGAACTGATACTGCACAGTCACAACGGGCAGCAATTCGATATTCACTACAGTATCACCCCCCTCACCACCAACGAAGGTGAGGTAATCGGCAGTGTGCTGGTGATCCACGATGTTAGTGCCTCACGGGAAATAATGCGTAAACTCAGTTACAACGCTTCCCATGATATGTTGACGCAGTTACCAAATCGTGTGCTTTTCGAGCAACGACTCAACGAAAAAATTGCCTCTGCAGTGGCGGAAAATCAGCAACACGCGCTGGTCTATCTCGATTTAGATCTCTTTAAAGCAGTCAATGATACCGCAGGCCATGCAGCAGGTGACGCATTGCTTCAGTCACTGGCGTTACTGATGAAAAAATATTTACGCCGGAAAGATTCCATTGCCCGCCTTGGTGGAGATGAACTTGGCATTCTGCTGGCTAACACCAACAAAAATCAGGCAGAGCAGATCATTCATCGCGGAATAAGGGCAATATGCCGTTACCGCTTCCAGTGGCAGGGACATTACTATCGCATTGGGGTAAGTGCAGGGCTGACCTATATCACAGCCGACAATCACCAGCTTGATGAAGTCATGTCGCAGGCTGACTTCACCTGTTATCAGGCCAAATATACCGGACGTGGAAAACTGGTGGTGTTTGATACCACTCAGCAACAGGGTCTCAGGGACTGGCATGCCCGTTTTGCTACCGCAACCGCCCAGGCTGACAGTGGAAACTAAGCGGCCAGTTAAACCGGACCTGCCCCAACGGCCTTAAAAAACGTAACACAGGTTTGTCGTTGCATTTATCGTGGTTTCTGGTTAGCGTCCAGCCCCTTTGCCCGAGGAGATGTGTTTGTGTTTATCGGTTTTGATTACGGAACGGCAAATTGCTCTGTAGCGATCATGGAGAACGGAGAACCAAAATCACTGTTTTTAGAGAAAAAAAGCCCCCTGCTACCATCAATGCTTTCGGCTCCCACACGAGAAGTCATCAGCGAGTGGTTGTTCAAACATCAAAACATCCCGTTTCCTGAACAGGCACATCAACTGGCATTGAGACGTGCCTGCTCACTTAACCAGCAGGAAGATATCACGGTGACTGCGTAGAGCGCGCAGTTTGGCGAAGCAGCACTTGAGCAATATCTGACAGCGCCTGAGGATATCTGGTTTGTCAAATCCCCCAAATCATTTTTAGGTGTCAGTGGTTTGGTTCCACAACGACGGCTTTTTTTTGAAGAGCTGGTGTGCGCAATGATGAGCACCATTCGCCAGCGTGCCGAAACGCAGGTTGATGGGGTCATTCAACAGGCCGTGATTGGTCGTCCAATCAATTTTCAGGGAATGGGCGGAGACGACGCTAATCAACAGGCAGAAAGTCTGCTCTATCGTGCAGCACAGCGCGCCGGATTTAAAGAGATTGAATTCCAGTTTGAGCCTGTCGCAGCCGGACTGGATTACGAGGCAACCCTGACACGGGAAACCTGTGTCATGGTCGTGGACATAGGCGGGGGAACCACTGACTGCTCCCTGCTGCTGATGGGCCCGCAGTGGCGTAAACAACGCAATCGTCAGGCCAGTTTACTGGCACATCACGGGTGTCGTGTTGGCGGGAATGATCTTGATATCATGCTGGCGTTCAAAACCTGATGCCACAGCTCGGTGCGGGTGGCGAAACACAAAAAGGGACAGCATTACCTTCTCAACCCTGGTGGAACGCTGTTGCTATCAATGATATTCCGGCACAAAGTGCGTTTTATGCCCCGGCAAACCGACACTATCTACAGACCTTGATACGCGATGCTCGTCAACCGCATGAGGTGCAACGTCTGTTACAAGTGTGGCAGCATAAACTCGGCTATCGCCTCACCCGAACTGCAGAGGAGAGTAAAATTGCCCTGTCGCAAAGTGCTGATTGCATCGCTTCTCTGGAGTTTATTGAAGCAGGATTGAACAGTCAGATTACCCGGAATGAATTGCAGAAAACCATCGTGACACCACTTGGCAGAATGATGGAGCAAGTGGAATTTACGCTACGTGAGAGTCCCAAAAAACCGGATATCATCTATCTGACTGGTGGCAGTGCGCGCTCACCATTAGTACGTCAGGCCCTTGGCACTGTTGCCCCCGGTATTCCTCTGGCCAGTGGTGATGATTTTCATCCGTCACCGCAGGGCTGGCGCGTTGGGCAGAGCTGTTGTTTGCATAAAAACAACTCTGCCAACAAACCAACAGGTGACGGGGTACGTTGCGCCATCACCTGTTAAAGTTTAACTGTCAGAACTTATGCAGAGAACAGACCTTCCCACCCGGTGTAGGGGTGTAGTGGCACACTGAATTTGGCCACCTGAGCAGAGGTGATATGCTCACCTCAACATCTTATAGGTGAACCAATGAGCAAAGCATTTACTGCTGAATTTAAAGTCGAAGCGGCAAAACTGGTCCTGGATCAGAACTACACTCACGGCGAGGCGGCTAAGGCGATGAACGTCAGCCTCTCCGCCATCAACCGCCGGGTAAAATCGTTACGTATGGAGCGCCAGGGGAAAACGCCCCCGGGGCTGCCTCTGACGCCTGAGCAGACTGAACTCAGGGAAATGAGAAAACGGATACAACGCCTTGAAATGGAGAATGAAATCCTAAAAAAGGCTACCGCGCTCTTGATGTCGGACTTCCTGAACAGTTCACGATAATAGACAGTCTGAGGGCGCACTACCCGGTAGCGCCATTGGGCCGGCTGTTCGGTGTTCACCGAAGCAGTTATCGCTACATTCGTAAAAATGGCAGGGATTCTGACGCCGAGCGTGCCGTTAAACGGAGTCTCGTCAGTGAAGTCTGGAACGCCAGTGGTGGCTCTGCTGGCGCGAGAAGTATCGCCACGATGGTCAGCGCTAAGGGCGTCAGACTCGGGCGATGGCTGGCCGGTAAGCTGATGAAAGAGCTGGATATCGCCAGTTGCCAGGTCCCGGCGCATAAATTCAAACGCGGCGGGAACGAACACATTGAAATACCGAACCATCTCGACCGGCAGTTCGCGGTTACCGCGCCGGATCAGGTCTGGTGCGGCGATGTGACGTATATCTGGACGGGAAAATGCTGGGCTTATCTGGCAGCAGTGCTGGATCTGTTCGCCCGCAAACCTGTGGGCTGGGCGATATCGACGTCGCCGGACCCGGCCCTCACGGTCAAAGCATTGCAGATGGCCTGGGAGCTTCGGGGTAAGCCAACAGGCGTGATGTTCCACAGCGATCAGGGCAGCCACTATACCAGCCGTCAGTACCGGCAGGGTCTGTGGCGCTGTCGGATAAAGCAGAGCATGAGTCGCCGGGGTAACTGCTGGGATAATGCCCCGATGGAGCGGTTCTTCCGGAGCCTGAAGACCGAATGGGTGCCGACGAAGGGCTATAACAGCTTCAACGAGGCTCAGAGCGCGATAATCAGCTACATCACGGGCTATTACAGTGCCATCCGGCCCCACTGGTATAACGGTGGCTTAACGCCAAATGAATCAGAGCGGCTGTTCCACGAACAGTCAGGTCGTGTGGCCAAAATTAGTTGACCACTACAAGGCCAATCGGAATGATCTCCCAGCTGATCACACCCGCCTTGACCAATGGCAGTTGATTAAGTGCATTACGGCATGCTTCAGCTGATTCGCTTTCGGCAGCCACTACCACACCAAGTCTGTCACGACGAAGATAAATTTCGCGAATTAATTCATCTTTATACAGTTTCCATCCGTAGCGGCTCTCTTCAGTGAGATACGGAAGGTAATCTTCCTGAGTGGCATCAGAACGGGGGATATCAAGACATAAAAAACGCACAAAAGACTCCTTATAACGGATTGTTTTACAGAGATGTTCACACACCCTCAATAGTGAGGGGCTGTATTTCTGCCGTAAACTTGCCATGTAAGTATAGCAGTCTGAAGAAAATCAGCGAAGATCACGATAGAGAATTCCTCTCTTTTGCTCTGACAACAGCAAGTTGCAATCTACCTGATTTACGGAGAATCCTTATTTCCTCCACCATTAACTGATAAATATTCGCTAAACTTAGCAGATTCCGTTACTCCGCTTGTCCGGGTAATGTCACCTTTATCCGTAAGGAACTGACTTTCCTATGAATGCTCGGTCACGTTTTTCCAAATCATTACTTGTTCTTGTTGCAGCCGGGTGTGCGGCAGGCGGCTGGTTTGCCTGGCAAACCAGGCATTCAGTGGCGACTAACGATACAAATGCCACCTCACAACAGCTGCCAGGACCACATGGCGGACGGCGTGGCGGAAGTGGCATGTTATCACCAGTACAGGTGGCACAAGTCGATACCCGTGATGTACCTCAGTATCTGAATGGGCTTGGTACTATTACCGCCGCCAATACGGTGACAGTACGCAGCCGGATTGATGGTCAACTCATGGCAATCCATTTCACTGAAGGGCAGCAAGTTTCAGCCGGAGATTTACTGGCAGAGATAGACCCGCGTCCTTATCAGGTTGCAGTACAACAAGCTGAGGGACAACTGGCGAAAGACCGGGCTACGCTGGCTAATGCCAGACGGGATCTGGCGCGTTACAGCCAACTGGAAAAAAATAAGCTGGTCTCCCAACAGGAAATGGATACCCAACGCGCCTTAGTCAGTGAAACAGAAGGAACACTGAAAGTAGATGAAGCTAACGTCGCCAGTGCGCAATTAAATCTTACCTATACACGTGTCACCGCGCCCATCGCCGGGCGGATTGGATTGAAACAGGTTGATGTGGGCAACTATATTACCAGCAGTGACACTACCGGTCTGCTGGTTATCACGCAAACTCACCCGGTTGATCTGCTGTTCACTTTGCCAGAAAATAACATTGCCACACTGCAAACCGCGCGTAAAAGCAATGACACATTAACTGTCGAGGCGTGGAATCGGGACAACAGTGCGTTGCTTGCCAGTGGCAGCCTGATAAGCATTGATAATCAAATTGATACCACCACCGGAACCATCAAAGTAAAAGCCCGCTTTGATAATCAGGATGATAGTTTATTCCCTAATCAGTTTGTCAACGCACGTCTTAAAGTTAACACGCTCAATAATGCCCGGGTAATACCGGTTTCCGCCTTACAAATGGACAGTGACGGCCATTTTGTGTGGGCAGTCAACGATGAAAACAAGGTGAGCAAAAAGCGGGTTACCGCCGGGATACAGTACCAGCGTGAAGTGGTTATTACTGCCGGTGTTGATGTCGGTACTAAGGTGGTGACTGACGGCATCGACCGTCTGACAGAAGGGGCTAAAGTAGAGATCATCGTGCCACAAGCGACTCCGGACGTTACACCGACAATCAAGGCGACAGGAGCCAAACGCTAATGGAGCTCACGCCTTCAGAAAATCGTGGTGGTCCATCACGATTGTTTATTCTTCGCCCTGTTGCCACCACCTTGTTGATGGTGGCGATTCTGCTGGCGGGTATTCTGGGTTATCGCGCACTGCCCGTCTCAGCACTGCCTGAAGTCGATTATCCGACAATCCAGGTCGTTACGCTCTATCCGGGAGCCAGCCCGGATATCACGACTTCCTCGATAACTGCCCCACTGGAAAAACAATTCGGCCAGATGTCAGGGTTGAAACAGATGGCGTCACAGAGCTCCGGCGGAGCCTCGGTCATTACGCTGCAATTCCAGCTCTCATTACCCCATGATGTGGCGGAACAGGAAGTTCAGGCTGCGATTAACGCAGCGAGTAATTTGTTACCCTCGGATCTGCCCAACCCTCCGGTTTACAGTAAAGTGAACCCTGCCGATCCGCCTGTCCTGACACTGGCTGTCACAGCCAGCAGTCTGCCAATGACCCAGGTTGAGGATATGGTAGAGACGCGGATTGCACAAAAGATCTCCCAGGTTTCGGGTGTCGGTCTCGTCACCCTTTCTGGCGGTAATCGTCCCGCGGTACGGGTGCAATTTAATGCTCAGGCTATCGCCTCCCGAGGGCTTGACAGTGAAACGATTCGCAGCGCTATAACCAGCGCCAATGTTAACTCCGCTAAGGGGAGTATTGATGGCCCTGAGCGCTCAATCACCTTAGCCGCCAACGACCAGATGAAATCCGCTGAGGATTATCGCAGGTTGATTGTAGCCTACCAGAATGGGGCACCTGTCCGTCTCGGAGATGTAGCAACGGTAGTTCAGGCCGCGGAAAACAGTCGCCTGGGGGCATGGGCAAATCAAAAACCCGCGATTATACTCAATGTACAACGGCAACCCGGTGCAAATATCATTACCACTGCCGACAGTGTCCGGCAGATGTTACCCACATTGACAGCCTCTCTGCCACGCTCTGTCGATGTCCAAATCCTCTCTGACCGCACCACCAATATCCGTGCCTCTGTCGCCGATGTACAACTCGAACTGGCACTGGCACTTGCGTTGGTGGTCATGATAATTTATTTGTTTCTGCGAAATGTTCCGGCAACCATCATTCCGGCTGTCGCAGTCCCGTTATCTCTGATCGGTACCTTTGCTGCCATCTATTTTCTCGGCTTTTCGATTAACAATCTGACCTTAATGGCACTGACCATCGCAACCGGGTTTGTGGTAGATGACGCGATCGTGGTGATAGAGAACATTTCACGCTATATCGAAAAAGGTGAAAAACCACTACAGGCGGCCCTCAAGGGGGCGGGAGAGATTGGTTTCACTATCATCTCGTTAACTTTTTCCCTGATTGCAGTACTGATTCCGCTGCTGTTTATGGGAGATATTGTAGGACGTCTGTTTCGGGAGTTTGCCGTGACACTGGCGATTGCCATTCTTATTTCGGCAGTGGTCTCCCTGACGCTCACACCAATGATGTGTGCCAGAATGCTGAGTGTCGAATCTTTACGGCGGCAAAATCGCTTTTCCCGCGCCAGTGAAGCCTTTTTTGAAGCCATCATTTCCCGCTATGGCCAATTGCTGAAGCGCGAACTACGCCATCCCTGGGCGACCTTATCCGTCGCTGTTGGCACGATGATGCTGACTGTGTTGCTCTGGATAATTATCCCTAAAGGTTTTTTCCCGGTACAGGATAATGGGATTATTCAGGGCACACTCCAGGCACCGCAAAGCGTATCATGGGCGGCGATGGCTGAACGCCAGCAACAAGTCAGTGCGTTTATTATGGCCGACCCGGCTGTGGAGAGTGTCACGACCTTTGTCGGGGATGATGGGGTTAATCCGGCATTGAACAGCAGCAAGCTGCAAATCAATTTGAAACCCCTCAGTGAGCGCGCAGATCGTGTCGGAACAGTAATAACACGCCTACAGGCACAAGCCCGACATTTACCGGGTATCGAGCTTTACCTGCAACCCGTACAAGATTTGACGATTGACACTCAGGTTAGCCGCACACCTTATCAATTCACTCTTCAGGCCAGTTCACTCACCACACTCAGTGAGTGGGTACCTAAATTGATCAGCAAGTTACACACTTTGCCTGAACTGCACAGTGTCAGTGCTGACTGGCAGGACAAAGGGCTCGAGGCCTTTGTCCGCGTTGATCGTGACTCCGCCAGTCGTCTTGGCCTGAGCATGGCAGATATTGATAATGCATTGTATAACGCGTTCGGACAGCGTCTGATTTCAACTATTTATACCCAGGCTAATCAATACCGTGTAGTACTTGAACAGGATACGACCCACAGTCCTGGATTACAGGCACTGGATGATATTCGTATCACCAGCAGCAGCGGTGCAATGGTGCCATTGAATGCTGTGGCACAACTGGAGCAGCGTTTTGCTCCCTTGAGTATCAACCATCTCGACCAGTTCCCATCGACGACTATCGCCTTTGATGTCACCTCGGGTTACTCGCTGGAACAAGCGGTTAATGCCATCACTCAGGCTGAACGCGGCATGGATTTACCCGAGGATGTTGTCACCCAGTTTCAGGGGAGCACGCTGGCTTTTCAGTCAGCACTTTCCGTTACTGTCTGGCTGATTATTGCTGCTGTGGTCGCGATGTATATTGTGCTGGGGGTGTTATACGAAAGTTTTATTCATCCTGTAACCATCCTCTCAACCCTGCCAAGCGCGGGTGTCGGGGTCTTGCTGGCACTTCAACTGAGTGGAAATGAACTGGATGTAATTGCCATTATTGGCATCATATTGCTCATCGGTATTGTGAAAAAAAATGCCATCATGATGATCGATTTCGCGCTGGCAGCGGAGCGGGAACAGGGCATGTCCCCCCACGATGCTATTTTTCAGGCCTGCCTGTTACGCTTCCGTCCAATTCTGATGACCACACTCGCGGCCTTGTTTGGCGCCTTACCGCTGATGCTCAGCTCGGGCACTGGGGCTGAATTACGCCATCCACTCGGTGTCGCGATGGTGGGAGGTTTGATTGTCAGCCAGGTTCTGACTCTGTTCACCACACCTGTTATCTATCTGTTATTTGACAGGCTGGCACACACGCTGCGACGTGACACAGCTCAGGGAGAAGCCCGGTGAACCTGTTTGCACTGTTTATCTACCGGCCAGTCGCCACATTGCTGTGTACTTTTGCCATATTACTGGCCGGGTTACTGAGTTTTCGGCTGCTCCCTGTCGCCCCTTTGCCACAGGTTGATTTCCCTGTGATTATGGTGTCGGCTTCCCTGCCTGGCGCCTCGCCGGAAACCATGGCCTCGTCGGTAGCCACACCACTTGAACGTGCTCTGGGACGTATTGCCGGGGTGAGTGAAATGACCTCCACCAGCTCACTGGGCACGACACGTATTATTCTGGTGTTTGATTATGACCGGGATATCAATGGTGCTGCCCGGGATGTGCAGGGGGCAATTAATGCCGCGCAAAGTTTGTTGCCCAGTGGCATGCCTTCCCGCCCTACGTACCGCAAAGCTAATCCCTCTGCGGCCCCTATTATGGTAATGACCCTTACCTCTGATACCTGGTCTCAGGGCGCGTTGTATGATTATGCATCAACACAGCTGGCACAGAAACTTTCACAGATTGAAGGTGTGGGTGATGTTTCTGTGGGAGGCAGTTCTCTGCCTGCGGTACGTGTTGATCTCAATCCGCAATCACTCTTCAATCAGGGAGTATCTCTTGATGCAGTGCGGCAAGCAATCAGTAATGCCAATCAGCGACGCCCTCTTGGCAGTGTGGAAGACAGCGCGCAACGCTGGCAGCTGAAAACCAATGATGAGTTGAAAACCGCGGCGGATTACGCCCCCGTGATTGTGCATTACAACCAGGGTGCAGCAGTCCGATTACAGGATGTCGCGACACTCAGTGATTCGGTACAGGATGTGCGCAATGCCGGTATGGCTAATGCCCGTCCGGCGATTTTACTGATGATTCGAAAACTGCCTGAAGCGAATATTATCGATACCGTTAATCGTATCCGTGCGGAAGTCCCGGTTCTCAGTCGAATCATCCCAGCCAGCGTTCAACTCGAAGTCTCCCAGGATCGTTCACCTACCATCCGAGCCTCGCTGGCTGAGGTGGAACAATCGCTGGTGATTGCTGTAGCGCTGGTTATCCTGGTGGTATTTCTGTTTTTGCGTTCTGGTCGAGCCACGCTGATCCCTGCTGTGGCTGTACCGGTGTCGCTGATTGGCACCTTTGCCGCCATGTATTTATGTGGTTTTAGCCTGAATAACCTCTCCCTGATGGCACTCACTATTGCCACGGGCTTTGTGGTCGATGATGCGATTGTGGTGCTGGAAAACATCTCCCGCCATCGTGAGAATGGTCGACCGCCATTGCAGGCGGCATTATCCGGTGTTAAGGAAGTTGGTTTTACTGTTCTCTCAATGAGTGTCTCTCTGGTGGCGGTTTTTCTGCCTTTACTGATGACAGCCGGGCTGATTGGTCGTTTCTTCAAAGAGTTTGCCATTACACTGTCTGTCGCGATTGCTATCTCCATGGTCATTTCGCTGAGTCTGACGCCAATGATGTGCGGACGACTACTTACTAAACCGGCAAAAACGGCGGAAAAAGGTAGCCGTTTAACCTCATTGTTCAGTCAAACAGAGCGTGCGTATGGCAACACTCTTCACTGGGCGCTCAACCATTCCAGGTGGATGTTGATGCTATTTCTCACCACCATTGCCCTAAGCATCTGGCTGTTTACCAGTATCCCCAAGACGTTTATGCCTGAGCAGGATACAGGGCGTATTATGGGTGCAATTCAGGCTGATCAAAGTATCTCTTTCCAGGCGATGCGCGGAAAACTGGAAGATTTTATGAAGATTGTGCGGGAAGACCCGGCGGTCGATAACGTGGTCGGTTTTAACGGTGGTTCGAGCACCAACAGTGGCATGATGTTTATCGCTTTGAAATCACTGAGTGAGCGCAGTGATAATGCTCAACAGGTGATTGCTCGTCTGCGCGTTAAACTCGCCAAAGAACCCGGAGCTAATCTCTTTCTGATGGCCGTGCAGGATCTGCGTGTCGGAGGACGGCAATCCAACGCCAGCTATCAGTACACTCTGCTATCCGATGATTTGAGTGAACTTCGCCAGTGGGAGCCGCGTATCCGTAAAGCCTTCTCTGCTCTGCCGGAGCTTGCCGATGTGAACTCTGATCAACAGGATAAGGGTTCTGAAATGGCGTTAATTTATGATCGGGAAAGCATGGCGCGGCTGGGTATCGATGTCAGTGAAACTAACAGTCTGCTGAATAATGCCTTCGGTCAACGACAGATTTCCACAATCTATCAACCGATGAACCAGTACAAAGTCGTCATGGAAGTTGACCCGAAATTTGCTCAGGACATTACCGCTCTCAACCTGATGTATGTCATCAACAAAGAGGGAAAAGCCATCCCTCTCTCCTATTTTGCCAGGTGGCAACTGGAAAATGCCCCTTTATCTGTTAATCATCAGGGATTGTCAGCAGCTTCAACACTCTCATTTAACCTGCCAGAAGGGGTTTCGCTCTCTCAGGCATCCGATGCCATTGAGCGCACCATCACCGCGCTGGGAGTGCCCTCCTCTGTGCGGGGAAGTTTTGCCGGTACAGCACAAATGTTTCAGCAAAGCCAGAACAGTCAGCTGATGTTGATCATCGCGGCGATTTTGACTGTCTATATTGTATTGGGCATGCTTTATGAAAGTTATGTTCATCCTTTAACCATTCTATCCACGCTACCCTCTGCAGGGCTGGGTGCGCTGCTGGCTCTGCAACTGTTCAATGCCCCTTTCAGCCTGATTGCACTTATCGGTATTTTACTGCTGATCGGCATTGTGAAGAAGAATGCTATCATGATGGTCGATTTCGCTTTAGCTGCTCAACGACGGCAACAGATAAGCGCACGTGAGGCCATTCATCAAGCCTGTATGCTCCGTTTTCGTCCAATAATGATGACAACACTGGCTGCAATGTTTGGTGCTCTACCGCTGGTGTTAGGTTCCGGCGACGGCGCTGAACTGCGTCAGCCACTGGGGATCACTATTGTCGGTGGCTTGATCATGAGCCAGTTACTGACGCTTTATACAACTCCGGTTATCTATACGTATATGGATAAACTCAGCCGCAGGAAGGAGAAGTAATGTTCGCCAGATTGCGTATCGGGCTGACCGCGAAACTGTTTGCGGCGATTTTTTTCACTTGTATGCTGGTGTTGATTACCATGCACTGGGGCGTGAGAGTGAGCTTCGAGCGTGGTTTTGTTGATTACATCAGAAAAGGGAATGAACAGCGGCTGGTAATGCTGAGTAATGCACTCGCGGATCAGTACGAACAGCATGGCAACTGGCTATTTTTACGGCGCAATAATAAAGTGGTTTTTCAGATTCTGCGCACCTTGGATCAAAGCCCTGAACTCACCTCAACATTGCCGCCCCATGGCTGGCGCACCCCTTTCTGGATAACAGATAATCAGAATCACATTCTCGACGGTCCGCGGGAACCTATCCCTGCGGAAGGGAAACGGCATCCGGTGACCATCAGCGATCAGACGGTGGTCGGATGGGTGATTACCTCGCCGCCTGAACGCCTGACACGCAGAGCCGACATTAACTTTGACCGTCAACAGCGACAAACCAGCTGGATCATAGTTGCCCTGACGATGCTAATGGCCGCATTTGTCACCTGGATCTTATCCCGTGGCATGCTGGCGCCAGTGCGTCGTCTGGTGAAAGCAACTCATCAACTGGCCGCAGGTGATTTCACCAGCCGGGTCCATACCACGCCCTCTGATGAACTGGGGAGACTGGGTCAGGACTTTAACCGTCTGGCCAGTACGCTGGAGAAGAATGAGCAAATGCGCCGCGCATTTATGGCTGATATTTCTCATGAATTACGTACACCGCTGGCTATTTTACGTGGTGAACTGGAAGCGATTCAGGATGGAGTTCGTCAGCTCACCCCGGGAACAGTAAGTTCCCTGCTAGGAGAAGTGACGATTCTCACCAAACTGGTCGACGACGTGCACCAGCTGTCACTCTCAGATCGAGGCGCATTGACCTACCGCAAAAGCGAGGTGAATTTGGTCTCTCTGCTTGAACTGGTTGCCAACCAGTTCAGTGGCCGGTTTCATGATAACGGACTGCACATAACGCTTGATCTACCCAGGCGTGTCGTGTTTTTAGGCGATCCTGACAGGCTGTTACAGCTGTTTACCAATCTGTTGGAAAATAGCCTGCGCTACACCGACCCGGGGGGAGCTTTACATATCCAACTCACCACCCGACATAACAGCATCGTTATCGTCTTTGAAGATTCAGCGCCCGGGATCACTGACGAGCAATGCGAGCATATTTTTGACCGTTTTTATCGCGCTGAGTCGTCGCGTAATCGCGCCAGTGGCGGTTCGGGCTTAGGTCTGTCTATCTGCCAGAATATTGTTGAAGCGCATGATGGCAACATCTCTGCCACACATGCCGCTGCCGGCGGATTGAAAATTACGATACACTTCGGTGAATGGTGACAATGTAAATGGAGAAACACGGTATGAACGTGCCATCAGAGGCTCCTCTGATTTTAGTTGTTGAGGATGAACCCAAACTGGGGCAACTTCTGGTTGATTATCTTCAGGCCGCAAACTTTCGCACCCATCATCTTCTGCGCGGTGACGAAGTGGTATATTGGGTGAGACACTCTGCGCCTGACCTTATCCTGCTCGATCTGATGCTACCAGGTATTGATGGGCTGCGTGTCTGCCAGGAAGTGCGACGATTCTCCGAGTTACCCATTATCATGGTTACCGCTAAAACTGAGGAAATTGACCGGTTACTCGGGCTGGAGATCGGCGCAGATGATTACATCTGTAAACCATTTAGTCCGCGAGAAGTCGTTGCTCGTGTCAAAACCGTGTTAAAGCGTTGTTTACGTCCGCCCACATCAGCAGAACCCCGGTCACGTTTGGTGATTGATGAGGGTCGTTTCGTCGCCCGCTGGGACGGTGAAACGCTCGAATTAACGCCGGCAGAGTTCCGTTTGCTCAAGACCCTGGCCCAGGAGTCGGGTAAAGTGTTCAGCCGCGAACAACTACTCAATCATCTTTATGACGATTATCGCGTTGTCACTGATCGCACCATCGACAGCCATATTAAAAATCTGCGGCGCAAACTGGAAGCACTCGATCCCGAACAGGCTTTTATCCGTGCCGTCTATGGCATGGGGTACCGCTGGGAAGCTGATGTAAGCATTATGATCTGAGGCAATTTACATTCATCGTATTGACTCCTACAATACCCGCTTATTTTTCAGGGCTACTGACCGACGCGATTATTTATGCCTGACTTCGACAGTCAGGCACTGAGCCCTGATCTGCCATCAGATAGAGATATCATGTTTAAACCAGAACTCCTTTCCCCTGCGGGAACGCTGAAAAATATGCGCTACGCGTTTGCCTACGGTGCAGATGCTGTCTATGCGGGACAACCTCGTTACAGTTTGCGTGTCCGCAACAATGAATTTAACCATGAAAACCTGGCTATCGGCATCAACGAGGCCCATGCGCAGGGCAAGAAATTCTATGTTGTTGTCAATATTGCTCCCCACAATGCGAAATTAAAAACGTTCATCCGTGATCTGCAACCAGTTGTAGAGATGGGACCTGATGCATTGATCATGTCAGACCCCGGCCTGATTATGCTGGTACGTGAGCGTTTTCCTGCAATGTCTGTACATCTCTCCGTTCAGGCTAATGCAGTGAATTGGGCAACGGTGAAGTTCTGGCAACAGATGGGATTGACGCGGGTAATTCTCTCCCGTGAGTTGTCGCTGGAAGAGATTGCTGATATTCGTCAGCATGTGCCGGAAATGGAACTTGAGATCTTTGTACATGGCGCACTCTGTATGGCCTACTCCGGGCGCTGCCTGCTCTCAGGTTATATTAGCAAACGCGACCCGAACCAGGGAACCTGTACTAATGCCTGCCGCTGGGAATACAACGTGGCAGAGGGCAAGCAGGATGATGTGGGCGATATTGTTCATCAGCATCAACCTATTCCTGTGCAACAAGTCGATCCAGTGCTCGGCATCGGTACGCCCACTGACAAAGTGTTTATGATTGAAGAAGCCTCGCGACCGGGTGAATATATGACGGCGTTTGAAGATGAACATGGCACTTACATCATGAATTCTAAGGATTTGCGCGCGGTTGCCCATGTTGGACAACTCACGGAAATGGGGGTTCATTCATTGAAAATTGAGGGGCGCACCAAATCTTTTTATTACTGTGCACGTACAGCTCAGGTTTACCGCCGTGCCATTGATGATGCTGCGGCAGGCAAACCTTTCGATGAAACGCTGGCCATAACTTTGGAAGGATTAGCCCATCGTGGTTACACCGAAGGTTTTTTACGCCGCCATACCCATGACAGTTATCAGACATATGATCGCAGTTTTTCCGCATCAGACACTCAGCAGTTTGTTGGTGAATTCACCGGTGAGCGTCGTGATGGACTGGCACGCATTGATGTCAAAAATAAATTCAGTGTCGGGGATACACTCGAAATGATGACCACACAGGGTAATATCACCTTCACTTTGACAGAAATGGAAAATGACAAAGCACAGGCGGTAAATGTTGCGCCCGGCAATGGCCACTTTGTCTGGATCCCGGTACCGGAAACTGTTGATACTGACTTTGCATTATTGTTACGTAATCTACTGTGATGTAAGGAAAAAACTTTTCTTCTCTCTGTTTTTCGCCTCAGATCACAGACCTGTGCCGTATGTATCTCTATAATGGGTGTCAGAAAACGAAAAGTAAAAATAGCGATACAAAAGAAAAGTTCACTTCATTATCCCCGTCCCGCCCCAAAGGGACGGGTTCTCTTTTCCCCCGGTACTACAATCGCGTCAATGTGCAAATTTATGCTATAACTGATGACAACCTCTGCTGAATCCAGGCAAAACAGGAAAAAACAATGACGCAAGCAACCCTGACTATTGTTATTTTAAATGGCAAAGCGGCTGGTAATGATGAACTTCGTACGGCCATCAATGCGTTACGTGATGAAGGTATCTCACTGGCGGTACGTGCCACCTGGGAGCATGGCGATGCAAAACGTTATGTAGCTGAAGCGGTTGAGCTTGGTGCAACGACTGTCATTGCCGCCGGTGGCGATGGTACAGTCAATGAAATCGCCAGCGCATTAACCGACTTTCCGGCCGACCGGCGGCCAGCTCTGGGTATTATTCCTCTCGGCACTGCTAATGATTTTGCCACCAGTGCAGGAATCCCCGCGGATATGAATGATGCTCTGCGTCTTGCAGTGATGGGAAGAGCGGTTGCGGTCGATCTCGCCTGTGTCAATCAATCTCATTATTTTATCAATATGGCTACCGGCGGGTTTGGAACCCGAATCACCACAGAAACGCCGGAAAAATTAAAATCAGCTCTCGGTGGGGTATCCTACTTCATTCACGGGCTGTTACGTATGGACACCCTGAAAGCAGACCGCTGTGAGCTGACAGGACCTGATTTCCACTGGACAGGCGATGCACTGGTGTTAGGCATTGGCAATGGCCGTCAGGCGGGTGGCGGACGACGCTTATGCCCTGATGCGCTGATCAATGATGGCAAACTGGAGTTGAGCATCATCGCGGCCAGAGAGTTGTTACCTACCCTGTTTAATTCTGCCTTCGGTGAACAGGAAGAGGCGCTGATTACCCGGGTTTCATTGCCCTGGCTGACCATTGAAACCCCACACACCATGACTTTTAATCTCGATGGTGAACCTATCAGTGGCGTAAAATTCCATATCGAAGTACTGCCTGGCGTTATCCATTGCCGTCTGCCTCCCTCCTGCGAACTGCTGGTATGAAGTACGATTCATACCCGGCACGATAAATAATTCTTTGATAGCTAACCAGGGAGTAGAGACTGACAATGTCCCGTCCACTTAGTGAACCATTTGGGATCAGTACTGCAGCACAGAGTATGCTGGACTATCTGCGCCAAATATCGCGCGGTGAACCCAACTATACCCTCAGTGACCGGCAGCTTAATCAGCGTTGTAATGTCACACCACTTGATAACTTCACCCTGATTGACCAGCTGTTCGAAGCTGGGATGATAGATTATGAATACCGTGGTAACGGCACAGAGAGTGAACGCCATGTACGACTGGTTTGCGGGCGGTAATCAACATCAGCCAATACCGCCCGGCTCACATTAACGCGCGGAATGCGATACTTTCAGGGATCACTTCACCATGCCAGTATAGCTCGGCGGCTACCCGCCCGGCCAGTTGACGATAACTGGCGGTAAACTCACTTTCAGGACGACGGATAACGGTAGGTTGTCCCTGATCAAGGTCTTCCCGTAAGCTGATGTGTAACGGCAACCGGGCGAGTAATTGCGTCTGATACTGTTTCGCCAGCAGCTCTGCACCACCACTACCAAATATCGCCTCCTGATGCCCGCATTCGCTGCAAACATGCATACTCATATTCTCGACAACACCGAGGACAGGCACCTCGACTTTACGGAACATGACCACCCCCTTTCGCGCATCAATCAATGCAATATCCTGCGGCGTGGTAACGACAATAGCCCCGGTCACCGGAATATTTTGCGCCAGGGTGAGCTGAATATCCCCGGTACCAGGTGGCATATCCAACACCAGATAATCGAGTTCTGGCCAGAGTGTTTCATTCAGCAGTTGTAATAGCGCTTTACTGGCCATCGGCCCGCGCCAGACCATCGCATTCTCATCATTGACCAGATAACCAATTGAGTTAGTCGCCAGCCCATGGGCCATAACCGGCTGCATATGTGCGCCATCCGGCGATTCAGGACGCTGTCCCTGGCACCCCAGCATCTCCGGCACCGAAGGCCCATAAATATCCGCGTCCAGCAGCCCAACTTTTGCCCCTTCGGCACGCAAGGCCAGCGCCATGTTGATCGCTGTACTCGACTTACCTACACCACCTTTACCGGAACTGACAGCGATGATGTTTTTTACCCCGTTGACTCCCGGTTGATTTTTTACCCGCTGCAAAGTGGCGATTTGGTGTATCAGACGCCACTCGATAGCATCCGCACCTGTCAGACGTTGTAATTCCTCACCACACTGTTGCTGCAGCGCCTCAAAACCACTTTGCCAGGCAAACGGCATCACCAGTTCAATATGCAAGGTATTATCGTGTAATGCGCAATGCTGTAATGCTTTGAGGGTAGTAAGGTTATGTTTTAACGTGGGATGCTCAAAGGTACTGAGAACACCAGTAACCATCGCCCGCAACGCTTCCGATGCTGGGGACTGCTGAGAGAATGACAAGATGACGACTCCTTAAATTCGGTAATACACCTGACGTTGTATTCTTAGCATAACAGACTGCCGGTGTTACGGAAAAATCCGCACTAACACTCCGGGATGGTTTACGCAGGGACAAGCTTTCGGTTACCATCATCTTATCCTTTATCAAACCAGTAAGAACCTGCCTCATTATGACTCAAGTCGCGAAAAAAATATTGGTAACCTGTGCACTCCCTTATGCTAATGGATCAATCCACCTCGGGCATATGCTTGAACATATCCAGGCCGATATTTGGGTTCGTTACCAACGAATGCGCGGCCATCAGGTCTATTTCATTTGTGCTGATGACGCCCACGGCACACCGATCATGCTCAAAGCACAGCAATCAGGTGTCGCACCTGAGCAGATGATTGATGAGATGCGCAGAGAACATCAGACAGACTTTGCTGGTTTTGACATCAGTTATGATAACTATCACTCTACGCACAGCGAGGAGAACCGCGAACTTTCTAATCAAATCTATCTGCGTTTGAAAGATAAAGGGTTCATTAAAACTCGCGTTATCTCTCAACTCTATGATCCGCAGGAAGGCATGTTTCTTCCCGACCGTTTTGTTAAAGGCACCTGTCCGAAATGTGGTGCTGCCGATCAATACGGCGATAACTGCGAAGTGTGTAGTGCCACCTACAGCCCTACCGAGCTGATTAATCCAAAGTCCGCCGTGTCAGGAGCAACACCTGAGTTACGTGACTCGGAACATTTCTTTTTTGATTTGCCTGAATTCAGCGGCATGCTTCAGGCGTGGACACGCTCTGGTGCGCTTCAGGAGCAGGTCGCCAACAAAATGCAGGAGTGGTTCGACTCTGGTTTGCAACAGTGGGATATCTCACGTGATGCGCCTTACTTCGGTTTTGAAATTCCTGATGCACCGGGCAAATACTTTTACGTCTGGCTGGATGCTCCTATCGGCTACATGGGATCGTTCAAGAACCTGTGTGACAGACGGGGTGATATCGATTTCGATACTTTCTGGAATAAGGACTCCACTGCCGAGCTTTATCATTTCATCGGTAAAGACATTGTCTATTTCCACAGTCTTTTCTGGCCCGCGATGCTCGAAGGCAGCGATCACCGTAAACCCACCAATCTGTTCGTGCATGGCTATGTTACGGTGAACGGCCTGAAAATGTCGAAATCCCGTGGTACGTTTATCAAAGCCAGCACCTGGTTGCAGCATCTGGATGCAGACAGCCTACGTTACTACTATGCCGCTAAGCTCTCCTCGCGGATTGATGACATTGACCTCAACCTCGAAGATTTCGTGCAACGTGTCAATGCTGATATTGTTAATAAAGTCGTCAACCTCGCATCACGTAACGCGGGCTTCATCAACAAGCGTTTCGCCGGTAAGCTCTCAGCAGAACTTGCCTCACCTGAGTTATACCGTAAATTTACTGATGCAGCGGTGACAATTGGTGATGCCTGGCAGAGCCGTGAGTATAGTCGTGCCATTCGCGAAATCATGGCCCTTGCCGATTTAGCTAACCGCTATGTCGATGAACAGGCTCCCTGGGTGGTGGCTAAAGATCCTTCGCGAGAAAATGAATTGCAGGCGATTTGTTCAATGAGCCTGAACCTGTTCAGGGTGCTGATGACCTGGCTGAAACCCGTACTTCCGTCACTGACTGAGCGGGCAGAATTGTTTTTAAATCAGACGCTGACCTGGGAAGGAATCCATCAGCCGTTGCTTGCCCATACAATCAATCCTTTCAAAGCCCTCTATCAGCGGATTGAAATGGACAAAGTGAATAACCTGATTGTGGCATCAAAAGAAGAAGTGGCTGCAACACCGGCAATGACCAGCGGCCCACTGGCAGATTCCCCGGTTCAGGAAAATATCGTATTTGATGATTTTGCTAAAATAGACCTGCGGATAGCTAAAATTATCAGTGCCAGTCTGGTTGAGGGCTCAGACAAGTTACTGCGGCTGGTATTGGATCTCGGTGGTGAACAGCGACAGGTTTTCTCAGGTATTCGCTCGGCCTATCCCGATCCCGATGCACTGGTTGACCGGCTAACCGTGGTGGTTGCTAATCTTGCGCCAAGAAAAATGCGTTTTGGAGTTTCAGAAGGCATGGCACTGGCTGCCGGGCCAGGAGGGGATGAGATTTTTCTTCTCACCCCTGACAGTGGTGCAATACCCGGAATGCAGGTCAAATAGTCATCCCGGACAGTTCGGGAAAGCGCTGGGCTTTCCCGGATCCTGTTATCGTTCATTGAGGACAGCTAAGCCTTTGCAAGGACTGCGATATCAACTGAAAAGTGAACTATGATGCCTGAACTCCTCTATACTGGCTGGCGTTATCTCAGAGCCTTTCTTATCATCTATCTCTGCCTCTATGCAGGTACGCTGCTTGCTGTACTCCTGCATGGTGCCATCCCTGGCAGTATCCTTGGTATGTTATTGTTATTTAAACTGTTATCATCACAACTTCTGCCTGTTGAATGGGTCAGACCCGGCTGCCACCTGCTCATTCGCTATATGGTGTTGCTGTTTGTTCCGGTCAGTGTTGGCGTGATGAGCTATACCGATATTCTGATGGCTCAGTTTGGCCCGATTGTTGTCTCAACCTTGGTCAGTACTCTAATAGTAATCGTGGTGGTGGGAATAGTGTCACAGCGCCTGCAGCGTGAGACTCATAGTACCGGAGAGGGAAAAAATGACTGAGATGATGGCTGATATATGGTGGTCACTTCCGCTGACCATTGCTGTCTATCTGGCTTCACGCTGGCTGGCAGCACGCGTGAAAATATCACTTATTAATCCCCTGCTGGTCTCGGTGGTGGCGATCATTCCCATACTGCTGCTGCTCAACCTTCCCTATAATCGCTATTTTGCTGGTAGTGCAATACTGAATCAATTATTGCAGCCGGCTGTCGTGGCACTGGCTCTGCCCCTTTATGAGCAACTGCATCAAATTCGTGCTCGCTGGAAGTCAATCATTACTATTTGCTTCATCGGGTGTATCAGTGCCATGGTTTCTGGTACAGCCATAGCCCTGTGGATGGGGGCAACACCCCAGATAGCTGCCACGCTGCTGCCAAAATCTGTGACGACCCCGATTGCCATGGCCGTATCATCAAATCTGGGTGGAATTCCGGCAATCAGCGCGATTTGTGTAATTATCGCAGGCGTGCTCGGTGCTGTGTTCGGGCACATGATATTAAACCTGTTGCGCATTACTCAAACTGCAACCAGAGGCTTAGCGATTGGTACTGCTTCCCATGCTCTTGGTACAGCGCGTTGTGCTGAAGTTGATTTTCAGGAGGGTGCCTGGAGCTCGCTGGCTTTGGTAGTCTGCGGGATCATTACTTCGTTACTCGCACCCTTTATCTATCCTTTGTTATTGAGTTTGTTCCACACCACTTGATGTAGTGTCATCAGGCAGAGACATTAAGCCTGATGGCAATGATGCCATCGGGTGATCACTTTCACTCTCAGCAAAAGAGGTTGTTATGCACCTACAACGGGAACATCTGGTCAGGCAACTTCCTGCTGCACTAGGCGATGCACTGCATGCGCAGGTAACGGATAGCGGGTTTCGCGGTTTTTTTACGGCGACAGAAGCTGCCGAATTACAGCGCTGCTGCAACAATGATCGCCGCCAGTTAACTCTGGCTCTGCTACCGTTGGCGGCCAGTTACGCGATTACCCCATTATCACCCTTCAATGTCGGGGCTATTGCCTGGGGTACCAGTGGCGGGATCTACTTCGGTGCTAATCTTGAGTTCACTCAGGCACCATTACAACAAACCGTGCATGCTGAACAATCAGCAATTGTACATGCGTGGTCACATGGCGAACAGGCTCTGGACGCAGTCACCATCAATTACACACCGTGCGGCCATTGCCGGCAGTTTATGAATGAACTCAATAGTGGTGATAGGTTACAAATCCACCTGCCGCATGCAGTCGCTTCGCTTGGCGATTACCTGCCTGATGCTTTTGGACCACGCGTTCTGAATATCGATAATCTGCTGCTGGATACGAAACAACATGGGTTTGCCGTTGAAGGTACCTCTCTGGAACAAGCGGCAATTATCGCAGCGAATCGGAGTCATGCGCCCTACAGTCAGGCCTATAGTGGGGTAGCACTGGTGACCGATGATGGTACGCTATTTTCTGGTGCTTATGCAGAGAATGCCGCATTCAATCCGTCACTGCCTCCGTTACAGGCAGCGATGATTGTGTTGACAATGTCAGGCTATAGCCTGTCGCAGATTCGTGGAGCCGTGCTGGCAGAGACCAGACAGCCTGTGCTGAGTCAGCAGACCGCCACCTGTCAAATACTTAATGCTCTGAACTGCCAGGACATCAAACAGATTATTTTAGCCCGACCGTAATCAGATAAGATCCGCTGCCTGGTCAGGCAGCCATTTTGATTCACTCTCTTACCCTGCAGAGGAATAAACACAATGGAACTCGAATACGAAAGTAAAAGACCGCTTTACATCCCCTATGCTGGCCCGGTCTTACTGGAATTTCCACTGCTTAATAAAGGAAGCGCTTTCTCAGTTGAAGAGCGCAATGATTTTAACCTTAACGGCCTGTTACCCGATACGGTTGAAACTATCGAAGAACAGGCGGAACGCGCATGGCGTCAATATGACGATTTTAAAAATAATGAAAGTAAGCATGTTTACCTGCGCAATATTCAGGACACAAATGAAACTCTCTTCTACCGTTTAGTCAGCAATCATCTCGAAGAGATGATGCCTATCATTTACACTCCAACAGTCGGCAGTGCTTGCGAACATTTTTCTGAAATCTACCGCCGGGCCAGAGGGCTGTTTATCTCTTACCCTAACCGGGCTCATATCGAAGATATGCTGGAAAATGCCACTAAACAGAAGGTGAAAGTGATTGTGGTTACCGACGGTGAACGCATCCTGGGTCTGGGCGATCAGGGCATCGGCGGCATGGGCATCCCCATTGGTAAACTTTCACTGTATACCGCCTGTGGTGGTATCAGTCCTGCCTACACTCTACCGGTGGTGCTTGATGTCGGTACCAATAACCAACAGCTACTCAATGATCCTCTGTACATGGGATGGCGACACCCGCGAATTACAGGTGCCGAATATGATGCCTTCGTTAATGATTTCATTGAAGCAGTGGAAGTTCGCTGGCCCAATGTGGTACTACAGTTTGAAGATTTTGCGCAAAAAAATGCTATGCCACTGCTGCAACGCTATCGTAATGAGCTTTGTTGTTTCAATGATGATATCCAGGGAACCGCCGCGGTCACGTTGGGTACATTGATTGCCGCCAGTCGTGCTGCCGGGAGTACACTCAGCAAACAGAATGTGGTGTTTCTTGGTGCGGGTTCTGCGGGCTGTGGTATCGCCGAACAGATCATTGAACAGATGAAATCTGAAGGCTTGAGTGATAGCGAGGCACGGGCACGTATTTTTATGGTTGACCGGTTCGGCCTGCTGACAGATAAACTGCCTAACTTACTTGATTTTCAGCAGAAATTAATCCAAAAAAGTGCAGATCTGAGCCACTGGGATAGCCAGTCAGAGGCACTGTCGTTACTCGATGTGGTACGCAATGCTCGTCCCGATATTCTGATAGGGGTATCCGGCCAGCCAGGGCTATTCACTGAAGAAATAATCCGGGAAATGCATAAACATTGCCCCAGACCGATTATTATGCCTCTTTCCAACCCCACCTCACGTGTTGAAGCCACACCACAGGATATTATCACCTGGACCAGTGGTGCCGCGCTGGTGACTACTGGTAGCCCTTTCCCGCCGGCAATGTGGCAAGGCAGTAAGTTTCCGATTGCACAGTGCAATAACGCGTATATCTTTCCCGGTATCGGTTTAGGTGTTATTGCCTCAGGGGCAGAACGTGTTACTGACAGTATGCTGATGGCTGCCAGTCGTGCACTTGCAGAGTGTTCTCCGCTGGTCAATCAGGGCGCAGGATCAGTACTGCCGGAACTTAAAGATATTCAGTCAGTGTCGAAAGCTATAGCACTGGCCGTTGCCAAAGCAGCCCAGCTCTCCGGCGTGGCGATTGTTACTTCTCAGGATGCGTTGGTCAAAGCTATCGAAGAGAATTTCTGGCTTCCACAATACCGGCGTTATCGTCGTACCTCGCTGTAACTTATCCCCCTGTCGCACCCCCGGAGGGGCGCTGCGACAGGCGATAGTAAAACACGTATTATTCTGTCAGAATACAATCCGCTGCTTTCATCATACCGCGGTCTATTGTCAGGAAAGACGACAGAGACGTCATGGACTAAACGCGACTTACTTATGTATACAGACAGATGATAAAACGCTTCGCCTACACTTTGGGTTTTTTAGTTTTCGCACTGGTGCTGACCATATTAGGATTAGATCAATGGATCAGTTGGAAAACAGCGCCTTATATCTACAAGGATATGAAATCACTGCCCCATCGTCAGGTTGGTGTTGTGCTCGGCACCGCCAAATATTATCGCTCAGGTGTACCCAATCAATACTACTTTTATCGTATTCAGGGGGCGACTAATGCTTACAACAGCGGTAAAGTCAATTATCTGTTACTCAGCGGTGATAACGGCCAGCATAGCTATAATGAACCCGTAACCATGCAACGTGATCTGATGGCTGCGGGAATACCACACGGTGATATTGTACTGGATTATGCGGGATTCCGTACTCTTGATTCAATCGTGCGTACGCGGAAAGTCTTTGATACCAATGACTTCACTATCATTACTCAACGTTTCCACTGTGAAAGGGCATTATTTATCGCTCAGCATCTGGGGATTCAGGCACTCTGCTTCGCTGTACCCTCACCTAAAAATATGTTCACTGTGCGTTTGCGGGAAGTAATGGCAAGACTTGGTGCCATGGCTGATCTCTATATCATGAAGCGAGAACCCCGTTTTCTGGGGCCATTAATCCCAATTCCCGCACGCCAGCCGCAGGAAGAAAATACACAAAGCTATCCTGCGGTCACTCCCGAGCAGCTCACCACCCTGCCTGAGAAATAACCGTTATCAGGTTCTGCTTCTTCCATAAGCAGTCAACCTTGTCACGCTGCGCCAGAGCATCTCTACCGGGCCTTGCGGGTATCTCGACAACCAGCATACCGACAGGAGAAGATTGATGCTCCACATCACAGGAACAAACAACAGCAATTGAGCACGGCCGTAGTGATTGAAATTTTGCATTGAATAAAAGTAACTGGTCGCCAGTAAGGTTTGCAACAGATAGTTACTCAGCGCCATGCGCCCGACACAACACACTGCGTTACTCAGTTTAAAACCCTCCAGGCTTTGCCAGTAACCAAAACAGAGCGCAGCGTAACCCAGTGCCTGAACAGGTGCGCTAATATCACGTGGGATCTGTAAAAAATAGGCACTGATAGCATAGTCCCAGCCTGTCTGCCACTGCACTACCATCGTTGGAATCTCAATCAACCAGCCCAGACCAATTAACTTCCACGCCAGCTGGCGATAATGCGCCACTGGCCAGTGTCCGAGTAACCAGCCATTACGCACCAGAACCGATCCGAGTAACATCAGCCCCGATAATTGCCAGCCGTACTGCACAATCAAGGATATCAACGCTGCAAAAAAATATGTGAGACGGTTTTCCATTGCCGGAAGTCCACCCGCTGTTTTCCACATGATTTCATGCATGGTCTCTGCTGATGTCGGTTGCCAGTGCGTCAGGTTATTATTGTCTGTCACGAAACCAAAAAACAGTAATAACAAACAGCCGATAAGATAGAAAATCGCTGCTTTTTTTAATAATGCAGCCGAACTTTCAGCTGTATCTATCAAACGCCATACCAGCATGCCAGTCAGACCATAATCGAACAAAATGTCGCCATCCCACAGCAACACACCATGCAAAAAACCCAGTAACAGCAGCCAGAACAACCTGGCTTGTATCCAGTTTTTACCTCGAGGTAAAAGCAGTTGTAACGAAGCACCAAACAACAGTGCGAATAATGACAGAAATTTAAACTGTGCCAGTAAATCACTCAGTGCCCAGCTCCAGACATCAACCTGTGAAGGCATCCCCGCCCAGGCCGGATTCATATAAGCAGCTGAAGGCAAACCAAATGCGACGATATTCATTAAAAAAATACCGAGAATAGCCACACCACGGATAAAATCGAGGGTGACTACACGCTTCTCACTATCCACTTGCGGGGGCAGTTTCCGCACCGTTTTCTGCACCGGACTCAAGCCTGACTGCGATGCTGCACAGCACGTAAAAACTCCTGCCGGGTATTCTGACTGGATTTAAATAGCCCGCCGAGTGAAGTTGTGGTGGTCGCACTGGTCGCATCACGAATGCCCCGCGCCTTAACACAGTAATGCACCGCATCAATTGAAACGGCAACATTGTTAGTTCCCAGAAGTGTCTGCAGTGCTAACAAAATCTGCTGCGTTAAACGCTCCTGAACCTGTGGTCTGGAAGAGAAAAACTGGACAATACGGTTAATTTTCGACAAACCAATCACTTTATCTTTTGGGATGTAGGCAACCGTGGCTTTACCATCGATCATCACAAAATGGTGTTCACAAGTACTGGTGAGGGTAATGTCACGTACCGTCACCATCTCATCAACCTTCATTTTATTTTCAATCAATGTGATTTTGGGAAAGTTAGCGTAATCGAGTCCGGAGAAGATCTCGTTAACATACATTTTTGCGATACGATGAGGCGTCTCGGCAAGGCTGTCATCCTGGAGGTCCAGATGCAACAGCTGCATGATTTCTGTCATATGGCTGGCTATCCTTGCTTTACGCGTTTCATCGTCCATGTCGAGTGTAGAGATCCGCAAGGGCGTTTCCAAACCACGCGCCAGCAGTGCTTCGTGTACCAGGTTGGCTTCCTGACTTAACGTTGTCATAGCAATTACTCATCATCCGGTCAATAAATACTCATATTAAATGAGTCTGACTACCATTTACAGGGGGTTATTCTGGTACACATTGCCCTGATAATCCAGCGAATACCGCATCGGCAGGCTTAAACAATATAATCTCTTTCTGTGATGCGCTTCTCAAGTTGCAAGGAAGTTTTCTGTTCAGTTGTCAGTGCGCTGGTCACTGGCTACACTCATTTAACAGAGCAGAAACTTCGCCTTATCAGTAAGCAAGGGTGTCCTCCAGACTATTTCCTGACTCTGGCACGTTAGCATGACCACTAAAAGAGACCATTCAATGCAAATGATAAAAACTCGCGCCGCAGTTGCCTGGAAAGCAGGCGCTCCCTTAAGTATTGAAGACGTTGACCTGATGCCACCACAACGCGGAGAGGTGCTGGTAAAAATTGTGGCCACGGGTGTTTGCCACACAGATGCCTATACCTTGTCGGGTAAAGATCCTGAAGGTGTTTTTCCGGCCATTTTGGGCCATGAAGGTGGTGGTATCGTTGTGGCAGTGGGTGAAGGTGTCACCAGTGTCAGTGTGGGTGACCACGTTATTCCTCTCTATACACCAGAATGTGGCGCATGCAAATTTTGCCTCTCCGGTAAGACCAATTTATGTCAGGCAATCAGAAGTACCCAGGGAAAAGGCCTGATGCCTGATGGCACAACCCGTTTCTTCAAAGATGGAAAGCCAATTTTTCATTATATGGGAACCTCGACGTTTGCCGAACATACTGTCATTCCGGAAATCGCGCTGGCAAAAATCAATAAAGAAGCCCCTCTTGAAGAAGTGTGTCTGCTTGGTTGTGGTGTTACCACCGGCATGGGCGCAGTGTTGAATACGGCCAAAGTACAACCTGGCGATACCGTAGCGATATTCGGACTGGGCGGCATTGGGTTGTCCGCTATTATCGGTGCAGTCATGGCAAAAGCCGGACGTATTATCGGCATCGATATCAATACCAGTAAATATGAACTGGCGCGTAAGCTGGGCGCTACAGACTTACTCAATCCAAAAGATTTTGACCGTCCCATTCAGGATGTGATTATCGAAATGACGGATGGCGGTGTCGATTTTTCCTTTGAATGTATTGGCAATGTGCAGGTGATGCGCTCAGCCCTTGAATGCTGCCATAAAGGCTGGGGGGAGTCGGTGATCATCGGCGTGGCCGGTGCCGGAGAAGAGATTTCCACCCGACCGTTTCAGTTAGTCACCGGACGTGTATGGCGTGGTTCGGCTTTTGGCGGTGTCAAAGGTCGTTCCCAATTGCCAGGAATTGTTGAGCGTTATCTTAACGGTGAATTCCCATTACAGGATTTCATCACACACAACTTACCACTTGTTGAGATCAATGACGCCTTTTCCCTGATGCATGAAGGAAAATCGATTCGTTCAGTGGTTCACTTCGACTGGCAGGGTGACTAGCAATGAACACAGCAACTATCCCGCTGCAATTACTCAGCGAACATCACCTGTTTGATGGCTGGCAGCGCCGTTTCCAGCATCGTTCTGAGACTCTGCTCTGCGACATGACTTTCAGTGTCTATCTTCCGCCACAAGCGGAAGACACCGACGCACGTTTACCCGTCCTGTATTTCCTGGCCGGGCTGACCTGCACAGATGAAAATGTCAGCCAGAAAACCGGGGCACAACGCTTCGCTGCAGAGTTAGGTATCATTCTGGTGATGCCTGATACCAGTCCCCGGGGTGAAGATGTGCCAGATGACCAGCGCTACAATCTGGGTCAGGGGGCAGGGTTTTATCTGAACGCGACCCAGCCGCCATGGTATCACCATTACCATATGCATGATTATCTCTCAGATGAGCTGCCAAAAATTCTCAGGGAGCATTTTCCCATTAATGGCCGACAATCGATTATGGGTCACTCAATGGGTGGGCATGGCGCATTAACGCTGGCACTACAGCAACCCGCAGCTTACGCTTCAGTATCCGCTTTTGCCCCCATAGTTAACCCGGCTAAAGTGCCGTGGGGGCAAGAGGCATTTGAAGCTTATTTAGGCAGTGACAAAGCACTGTGGGAGAAGTATGACAGTTGTCACCTGATGGCTGATGCTATTCAAATTCCGCCCATATTGATTGATCAGGGCAGCGCTGACGGCTATTTAGAGGAGCAGCTTTGCCCCGTTCGTCTGGAGAAAGTGGCTCGGAGGAAAGGCTTTTCTCTGCAATTACGCTGGCATGAAGGTTACGATCATAGCTATTATTTCATCACCAGCTTTATCGAAGATCACCTGCGTTTCCATGCCAGTTATTTATTCAGGTAATGGCATTCAGGGGCACTTTATGTGCCCCTGTCAGACAATCAGAAACTGTAATCCAGTGCAGCAAAGAAACGCCGCCCATCCTCATTGAAAGTATAACTATCGCGGTTGAGGTCTTTATCTCCCAGGTTAAGCACCCCGGTTCTCACTTTCACCGCTTTAGTCGCCTGCCAGCTGGCACCTGCATTCCACAGTACATAGCCTCCAGGTGTCGCACCATCATTTTTTAGCGTGCGGCGCTCACCCGAGTAATTTGCCTGCAGGTAGAATGACCAGTCAGGTAAAGGTGACCAGTCAACAGAACCATTCGCGGTATGCAGCGGTAACTCCTTCAGGGGCTTATTGCCACCCGCACTGAGATCACGCCCATCACTGTAAGTATAGTTGAGCGTCAATTTCCAGTCTGTGGCTAACGGCACTTTCAGCTCACTCTCAAGGCCTGTAATCCTTGCCTTGTTGACGTTATAATAGCTGAACACAGGCTTACCATTTTTATCGAAACCAACGAAGTTAGGATAGCTGGGAGCCTGCGAGACAGAGGCCGTTCTGGCAATACTGATCATATCTTCGACATGGTTATCGAACGCGGTGATACTTCCGGTAACACCATCGAGCAATCCTGAGTCGCCTGCATAGTAAACGCCCAGTTCGAAGCTTTCACTGGTTTCGGGTTTTAAATCTTTACTTCCGATAATGCTGCAGGCACCACGACAAGACTTAGATTGCCAGTCAGGACTGAGTTGCAACAATGACGGTGCTTTAAACGCATTCGCCCAGCCGCCTTTTACCGTCACGGTATCCGTCGCGTTATACACCAAATAAGCACGTGGGCTCCAGTGATCACCATAGGTCTGATGATCATCCAGACGGACCCCGGTAGTCAGCGCCAGTGAATCAAGGATACGCCACTCATCTTCAATAAATAAAGCATACTGGCTGGCCGATGTTTTACCGCTGCCGGTCAGATTTACCGGATCTGAAAGTTTGTCATGACGTAACTCTCCGCCCACTACTACCAGCTGATTCCAGTCACTCAAAGGAAGCGCCAGCTTCCCTTCCAGGGCATTGTTATCTGCTATGATATTGGTACGACTGGTAAAATTGTCTACCCTTTCACCATATGCACGCAACTCACTGGTACCAAAGTCCCAGCGTCCGTTGTGTGTCAGAGCATAGTTATGACGTTCAAGACGATTTTTATCCAGCGAGTCCGAGTTACGATCCTGGCGATCGAAACCATATCCTAAGGTAATATCCTGACTGTCTACAGGGGTAAGAGCAAACTCAACATTACCATCACGTGTGGTGTAACCTTCAATTCGGGGATTTAATCCTGTGGTACTGGTACTTGAGTGTTGCTGGCTGTCTTTATCTCTGTGGCCAAGATTACCATACACTTTCACGCCCAACAGACCATCAACTAAAGGTCCACTGACAAAGAAATTGCCATTCTGGCTGTCACCACGGTCACGATGTTGCTGTATCGTGGTATCCGCACTCACCGTACCACGCCAGGTTTTGCCCACTTTGCGCGTGATGATATTAACCACCCCTCCCAGTGCATCGGAACCATACAGGGAGGACATCGGACCACGTACCACTTCGATACGTTCAATTGCATCTGCCGGGATCCAATTCAGGTCGAAATCATTATGCCGGAAGACAGCATTACGTGAATTTACCCGCTTACCGCCAACAAGGATTAGAGTATAACTGCTATCCAGCCCACGCAGACTAATCCCTTTGCGGTTATCACCTTCATTGGTAAGCTGAACACCTGGCACCCCACGCAGTACCTCATTGAGGTTTTGTACCGGCTTTTTCTTGATCTCTTCCGCCGTGATAACACTGATACTTGCCGGGGCATCTTTCAGGTTCACTTCAGAGGCTGCAGCGGTCACCACCAGTGTGTCTTCTTCTTTTCGCTCACGGTTATCATCGGCCTTAATGGGGGATGCAACCGCCAGTGCGGAAATACACAACCCATGCTGTAATTTACTGGATAGTCGGAACATTTTTCTCTCCATGAGACAGTAAAATAAAATGGTTATTTTGCTCACTTACAAAAAGATATTGATATTATTATATTTATTTAAATTTCATTATCAGTTACGCAGGGCAGTTGCTGTCAACCAGACCATCTATTAATACCTGCCTTATCCCCTGAGAACAGGCTTCGATACGCCCTCTTACACCGTAAACCTGTGCCAGGCTGTCTGGCGTGATAACGGTTTCAGGCAAACCGTTTGCAATCAGCTCACCCTGTTTCAGCATTAGAATCTGGTCGGCATGCCGTAGCGCGATATTGATGTCGTGCACCACTACAATAGTGATGATATTGCGTCGTTCAGTCTCGCGTCGCACCAGATCCATGACGTGGAACTGATAGTTAAGATCAAGGGCGCTCAGTGGTTCATCCAGTAGTAAAAGTTCTGGCTGACGAATGAGTGACTGCGCCAGCCCCACCAACTGTTTCTGCCCCCCGGAAAGCTGGTCGAGGTAGTTTAATGCCAGATGTGCGATACCCAATTGCTCCAGCAGTGACATCACGGCATCTTCATGATGAGCTGGCATCACCCCTGCCGCTGCACGCTGCGCGACAATCACCGACTCAAGAACATGCAAATGTACCCCGGCTGGCAACGACTGCGGCAAATAGACCACTTTTGTTGCACGACGGGAAAATGGTCTGGAAAGTATCTCTTCACCGTTGAGCCACACTTCACCCGTCGCACGGTTCAACCCAGCCAGCGAACGCAACAGTGTTGATTTGCCACAGCCATTTGGGCCTAACAAAACGGTGATTTTCCCGCGCGGAAGAGAGGGAACAGAGAGCCTGTCAATGATGGTTTTTTTGCCATACCCCGCGGTGAAATCGGCAGTACGCAGTCCGTCTGTCATACATTCCCCCGGTGACGCAAAATAATACTGAGGAAGAAAGGTACGCCAACCAGCGACGTGACAATACCCACTGGAATGATGACGCCAGGTAACAGATTTTTTGACACCACTGAAGCCAGTGATAGTACAAGTGCACCAATTAACGCACTGGCAGGTAAATAATAGCGATGATCTTCACCAAACATCAGTCTTGCGATATGCGGAGCCACAAGCCCGATGAATCCGATAGGTCCGACAAATGCCACCGCCAAACCGGAAAGGATACTGATACGCAATAATGTAGCCAGACGCAAACGACGCACATCAATACCGAAACTGACGGCTCTGTCTTCACCCAAACGAAGCGCTGTCAGTTTCCATGAACTCATCATAGAAAAAGGAATTAAGATAACGAAAACCAATAGCAGGCAACCTAACTTTTCCCATGAGGCGCGAGCGAGGCTTCCCATCGTCCAGAAGACCAGCCCTTGTAGCGTGTCTTCACTGGCGATAAATTGCATCATCGAAACTAAAGAGTTGAAGGTGAATACCAGTGCGATACCAAATAACACCACCCCAGAGGTCGCGACTCGCGTCCAGCGGGTAATTGCATCCAGTAACAAAGCCGCCAGCAGCGCAAATAAAAAAGCATTCGCAGAGATAAACCACTGCCCTGGAATACCGGGCAAACCAATATTTAAAACGATTGCCAGTGCAGCCCCGAAGGCTGCCGCCGAAGAGACACCAAGCGTAAAGGGGCTGGCAAGAGGGTTGTTGAGTATGGTTTGCATCTCGGCACCAGCCAATCCCAATGACAAACCGACGACAATCGCCATCAGCGCGTAGGGCAGACGAATGTCCCATACAATCACACGCGTGCCAGGACTGGCACTTCCAGGCGACCATAATGTTTGCCAAAGCGTCTCTAAAGAGAGCCCTGAAGGGCCAAGTGTAAAATCGAAAATCAGTGATGCAAGTATCACCAGCACCACGGCCCCGATCATCAACATTCGATAATGTTTGAGCTGTTGATATTTTTCCATCACGCTAGCGGGTGATGAACACTTGCCACCCTCAGCCACTTTACTGCTTATCTCCATCATATCTTCCTGACGTTATTTCGCTGTTATCCAGTATGTGCCACTCGGCTCCACTGCGAGAAATTCCCGGTAAAGAGCCTTTTCAGTCTCATCAGGCAGACTTGCAGAGAATTTATCCGGATAGAACCAACTGGCGAAAGCTTCTACCGCGAGAATATTGTAGGGGGAGTTGTAAAAATTGTGCCAGATGCCATAACTGCGGCCCTGCTTAACCGCGTCTAATTCACTGATCCCTTTGCGACTCAGCAACGGCTGAAAGCTGTTCAATGCTTGTTCTGGCGTAACCTGGGCACCAAGACGTAATCCCGGCCCCTCGCTGTCAGCCGCTTTCCCACCAGAGGCGATGTAAATCTTTGGCTGTACGGCCAGCACTTTTTCCAGATTGATGGTACCGAGCGGTCCTGGCAGCAGATCACGGGCAATGTTGTCGCCACCGGCCACATCAATCAGGTCGCCCATATTGCCTTTACCCGCTGTACCACAGCATTCAGCCATTGCCGCTGCGCGCAATTCAATAAACACCGTTGGCTTTTCTGCCGCAGTCACCTGAGAAGTGATATCAGTGACACGCTTCATATGAGTCTGATAGAAACTAATATAACGCTCGGCTTCCTTTTCGCGGTGAAGCACTTTCCCCAGAACACGCATACTGGGTACTGTGTTCTTCAAAGGGTTTGAGCGAAAATCAACGAACACCACCGGGACACCAGCACTTTCTAACTGATTGACCAATTCACTATGGCGTCCCGGACCGTGTCCAGCGAGGCCAAAAATCGCAACATCAGGATGTAATGTGAGTACTTTTTCCGGGCTGATACTGTCAGCGGTGGTGTTGCCAATCAACGGTATGGCATCAATTTGAGGGAATTTGGCCCGATACTGTGCGTATGTTTGCGTATCAAGCTTACGGAAATCACCCTGCCAGCCAGCAATACGATCAAGCGGCTTTTGCCCTTCAAGCAGAGACACGGCATAGAAGAGCCGCCCTTCTCCCAACAAAATGCGATCTGTTTTCTCCGGTATTGTGACTTCACGCCCGGCAATGTCGGTTACCGTTGCAGCCCAAAGGGTACTGGCAGAGAGAGATATCATGACCGTTGCCACCATCATGACGTGCTTTACCGTGACTCGCAATAAACTGTACATGCCTGACTCCATAGCAAAAATAGAGCGCATAACGATAAATTAAACGATAATTATTATCAATGCTGTTTACAGATTAACACCCTGTTTTCTTGACGCCACACAACTGCAATGAAAAAAAACCCGGCTTACGCCGGGTGATTCATGTTTTTTATCAAAAATATTAGTCAATTAATCCTGCTGTTTCACGCCTGGAAACTTCATGTCTGCATATCGGATAAAGTGCGTTTTTTTCACGATTCGGTAACCAAACCAGATTGCCAGAAACAGCGGCAGACCGATGTAAGTTGCTGTCACTCCGTACCAGTCAATGCGATCAGCGAGAAATGCCTGATAGTTTTGACCAAGCGTAATGATCAGGCAGAGGACAAAGGCGAAAATCGGCCCTAACGGGAAAAAACCTGAACGATAGGGTAAATCAGCAACATCATTTCCCTGCAGTACATAACCGCGACGGAAGCGATAATGACTGATAGCTATCCCCAGCCAGGCAATGAACCCTGTCATACCGGAGGTATTAAGTAGCCACAGATAAACTGTTTTATTGCCAAACATCGAGCTGAGGAAGCAAAGTGCCGCGATGAGTGTAGTGGCATACAGTGCCGCGCGGGGCACACCGTTTTTCGATAATTTACCAAAAATTGCCGGCGCTTTTCCTTCGCGCGCAAGGGTATACAACATGCGGGTTGAAGCATACATGCCTGAGTTTCCCGCAGACAGAACCGCCGTAAGGATAACTGCGTTCATGACTGCGGCGGCTGACAATAAACCAGCATGCTGAAATACCAGTGTAAAGGGGCTGACGCTCATATCTTCGATGCCGTTACGTAACAGCGCCGGATCGGTATAAGGGATAATCAGACTGATTATCAGAATCGCCAGAACATAGAACAACAAGATGCGCCAGAAAATTTGCCGTACTGCGCGTGGAATATTTTTTTGTGGATCACGTGATTCCCCCGCCGCAATACCGATCAGTTCAGTTCCCTGGAATGAAAAACCGACAATCATTGCCACGCCGATCATTGCCGAAAACCCGCCAACAAACGGTGCATCCCCGGTGTGCCAGTTGCTCCAGCCAGTGACTTCGGTACCACGGAAGATACCGAAGATCATTAAAACTCCCACAACGATAAACACCAGCACGGTGACCACTTTGATCATCGAGAACCAATACTCAGCTTCACCAAAGCCTTTCACCGAAATGATATTCAGCAACACGATGATGACCAGAAACAGCGCACTCCAGATCCAACCGGATACTTCAGGAAACCAATAGCTCATTACCAGTTGTGCAGCGACCAGATCGACAGCAATGGTTACAGCCCAGTTATACCAGTAATTCCAGCCCAGGGCGAAACCAAATCCCTCTTCAACATAGTTTGAACCATAGGTGGCAAATGAACCGGACACTGGCATGTAAGCCGCCAGTTCACCGAGACTGGTCATCAGGAAATAAACCATCAAACCAATCAACACATACGAAAGTAGCGCCCCACCCGGTCCTGCCTGCGATATTGTCGCGCCGGAAGCGACAAACAGTCCGGTACCGATAGAACCGCCAATAGCGATCATCGTTAAATGTCGTGTTCTCAATTCACGACGTAATCCTGTCGGTTGCTTTGCTAATTTGTCCATTTCCATCGTTATCAGTACTGTCAAAAAAAAGAGGCGGGATTGTAGCAAAATCCGACATGATGAATAGTAAATCCCCTCCAAGATAAGATAGGTTAATAATCTGCCCGCAATTATAAGCAATATGGCAGCGGTTCGACTAAAAACAACACAAACCGACTATTTTACCTGACAGTATTCCAGCAGTGTCAGCAGAGATTGTGAAAAGTGCTTCTGCCGATGATGGATACGATTGAGTCCACGCATCAATGGTGGAAAAGGAATTTTCAGTTCACATAGCGCACCACTCTCCAGCTGCTCTTCGATAACACGTCGTGAAAGACAACTGATGCCCATACCATGCCTGACTGCGTGTTTGATGGCTTCTGAATGGCCAAGCTCGAGCGACAAATTAAAGTTTGGTAGCTGAGGCCGTAATAAAAAATCAAAAAGCTCACGGGTGCCCGATCCTGGTTCACGTAAAATCCATGCGGCGCGGGCAATACTTTCAATACTCACCTCTGCTTCAAGTAGAGGAGAATCTGGTGAACAGAAAACCACCAGTTCATCATGCTGCCAGTGATGTGAAACTATCTCAGGATGATGAGAAGGCCCCTCAATAAAACCCACGTCAGCACGGCATTCTGCTACGGCATTCACCACATCCTGAGTATTGCCCACAGCCAGTTCAAGAGGCAGTTGAGGATGCTCTCGTCGCCAGCGCGCCAGCATCGCTGGCAGAATATAATTTCCAATGGTACTGCTCGCATGTACACGCAATATTGATTGCGCCTCATGAAACAACTCTTCGACCTCTTTCGTCCGTTCCAGTAGCGCGACAGCTCTCGGATAGAGCAGACGACCATATTCGTTCACCAGCAAACGTTTCCCTACCCTGTCAAACAGATTGACCTGCAAATGCCCCTCCAAATCTACTAACGCCGCGCTAACAGCTGATTGAGATAAAGAGAGTACTGCTGCCGCTTGAATCGTTGAACTGCAATTCACTATTTCGACAAATACCGCTAACTGGCGCAGCGTAATACGTATTTTTTTCTGCCTCATCACATCACCTTCGTACCCAAAGCACTATCAACCAGATAACCGTCACACTCACGATCATCAGCATTATCAACCGACAGGCATTGATATTTTTACTGCGTACATAGCAGCGTTTTTTTATCTCCTGGGGTAATCTACTCACCAAAAAAGAGATACCTAAGGGGATGATGATAATGTCATCAAGCCACCCCACCACAGGAACTACATCAGGAATGAGATCCAGTGGACTGATGGCGTAAATAGCCAATAGTAGTGTCGAGATTCTAATCCACCATGATGTTTCTGGATCACTAAATGCAAACCATAATACCCGCGTGTCCTTGCGAAATATTCTTCCCCAACGTCCGATACGCCTGAACATATCCCCTCCTGTCACCGTTACCCTGATGGGCAATCAACATTTTTCAACCCCAGTAATACGTAAAAACAGAAAGCTACGTATCGCAACTCGAACAATTTGGGTTGCGGGTTACCGCGACTTCTCACTAATTCACCCCTCCGTTATCCTGCAGAATCACACTTAACAGTTTAAGTGGTTAATTATAGCCGAAAAACCTGTTTTTATTTTAAGTCATAACCTGTCAGGCTGTTTTTTTATTTGCAGGGACTACCATCAGATGACACTAACAGGAATAATCACTTCACATGTAAAAACCTTGTACGGGATAGTGCTGACGCTCGCTATCGCTGCAGCTGCTATGCTACTCAGTCAGTTACCTGCAATACGCAGCCTCGGTTTAGGTTCACTGACGCTCGCTATCTTTCTGGGGATGCTGGCAGGCAATACAGTCTATCCGCTACTTGCATCATCCTGCGAAACCGGCGTTCACTGGGTCAAACAACATTGCCTTAAGCTTGGCATTATTCTTTACGGGTTTTATCTTACCGTTCAGCAAATCACTGACGTCGGTTTTTCAGGAATGCTTATTGACCTGTCTATTGTCATAAGCACGTTCTCTCTTGCCTGCCTGGTGGGTAAATGTATGGGTATTGACAAACTAACATACTGGCTGATAGGTGCCGGAAGCAGTATTTGCGGGGCTGCAGCCATTCTTGCTACGGCACCGGTGGTACAGGCTGACAACTCAAAACCGGTTGTTGCCGTCTCGACGGTGGTAGTATTCGGTACCATGGCGATCGTCCTCTATCCGGCACTCTATTCGCTGATACTCCAGCTCTATCCTGCTGTTACTGCTACTCAGTGGGGGATATTTACCGGTTCCACCATCCATGAAGTCGCACAGGTTGCTGCGGCTGGTCATGCGATCAATGCTGAGGTTGAGAACAGTGCAGTAATCACTAAAATGCTACGCGTCATGCTACTGGCGCCCTTCCTGCTGCTGCTTGGCTTGTTCATACGACGCCGTCATCCCGGTTACCATCGTCAGTCCGGGAATATTCCCTTCCCCTGGTTTGCGCTACTGTTTATTGCAGTGGTCATACTCAACTCAATGCAGTGGTTTTCTGCGCCGGTGATTACAATAATCAGAGAGTCAGATAATTTTCTCCTGACCAGTGCAATGGCGGCCCTGGGCCTTTCGACGCAACTGCGTATTTTATGTCATGCGGGAATAAAACCCATGCTACTCGGCGCAATCCTGTTTATATGGCTTGTGGTCGGGGGCGGAACAATTAATCTGCTATTACAACAGCAGTAGCTTAGCGTTCCTGTTAAAGTATGCTTTTATTTGTCGTCGGCCTTTTACGGCTCACCGCCATTCTTTCTCAGGAGACGTTACATGAAATTTATTGGTGCGCATGTCAGTGCTGCTTGCGGCGTTGATCAGGCCGTCATCAGAGCCCATGCGCTGGAGGCAACTGCTTTTGCTTTGTTCACTAAAAACCAGCGCCAGTGGAAAGCCGCACCACTCACTGACACCACAATTCATGCTTTTCGTGCCGCCTGTGAACAATACCACTACTCGTCAGCACAGATCCTGCCACATGACAGTTATCTGATAAACTTAGGGCATCCTGTTAGTGAGGCTCTAGAGAAATCCAGAGAAGCTTTCATTGATGAAATGCAGCGTTGTGACCAGCTAGGCCTGACACTGTTAAACTTTCATCCCGGGAGCCATCTGAAACAGATTGATGAGCATGAGTGTCTGAAACGCATAGCAGAATCAATCAATATCGCCCTTGATGCCACAAACAACGTTACAGCGGTGATAGAAAACACAGCGGGTCAGGGCAGCAACCTCGGATTTCGTTTTGAACAACTCGCCACTATCATTGACCATGTTGAAGACAAACAACGTGTAGGGGTTTGCATCGATACCTGCCACGCTTTCGCTGCCGGCTATGATTTACGTGATGAGAAGGATTGTATAGCCACCTTCGCCGAATTTGACCGGACAGTGGGTTTCCATTATCTCAAAGGGATGCATCTGAACGATGCTAAAAGCGCATTAGGTAGCCGCGTTGATCGTCATGATAGTTTGGGTGCAGGCAACATCGGCAATACTGTTTTTAGCTGGCTGATGAAAGATCCGCGCTTCGATGGCATTCCACTGATACTGGAAACGACCGATCCTGAACGTTGGCCAGACGAAATTGCCTGGCTCAAAGCACAGCAACGCTAACGCATTCTCCCGATTTTTCCTCTTTCCACTGCCCATTCATCTGTAACCATTTTTGCCATCAGCTATAAAAAAAGTCCTGACCCTAAGGCCAGGACTTCATCGCTATCTAACGCAAGGCTCCGAAACAGCCGGGGACCCGACTCTGTTTTTAAGCCTGTTGCAACTTGCTTTCAGGCTGCTTCAGGAAGGCATATGCCACACCCGCAACGGCCGTACCAGCAATAATTGCCAGCAGATATCCGAGAACTGGGGTGATAGCGCCTGGAATTAACAGCACAAATAAGCCACCATGCGGTGCCATCAGTTTCGCGCCAACTGTCATTGAGATGGCACCGGTGAGGGCTCCGCCAACGATGCAGCAGGGTAAAACACGCATCGGGTCACGCGCAGCAAAAGGAATTGCACCTTCAGAAATGAAGCATAAGCCCAGCACCAGTGCCGCTTTACCCCCTTCCTGCTGCCCCTTATCAAATTTATTACGTGCCAGGAACGTCGCCACACCCATTGCCAGTGGTGGAACCATCCCTGCTGCCATAATTGCAGCCATAGGTGCATAGGTTTGTGTACTGAGTAATCCGACACCAAATGCATAGGCCACTTTGTTGATTGGACCACCCATATCAGCACACATCATCCCGCCAAGGATAGCACCCAATACTACGGCATTGGCGGTACCCAGATTATTCAGCCAAAGTGTCAATCCTTCCATGACCTTGGCTATCGGAGTGCCGACAACGTAGATCATCAGCAAACCGGTTATCAGACTGCCTATCAGCGGAATGATTAATATCGGCTTTAACGCTTCCATGCTCTGAGGCAACCTGACCTTGGTACTGAGGAATTTGGCTGCATAACCGGCGATGAAACCCGCGATGATACCGCCAAGGAAGCCCGCATTTACCGTGGATGCTAACATCCCGCCAATCATACCCGGTGCAAGGCCCGGACGGTCAGCGATAGAGAAGGCGATAAACCCGGCAAGCACTGGCACCATCAACGCAAAAGCCGTTCCACCACCAATTTGCATCAAGGCAGCAGGGAAAGTGCCCGCGACTTTAAATGCTTCAATACCAAAAGCAAACGAGAGCGCAATACACAAGCCCCCGGCAACTACCATGGGTAACATATACGAAACCCCGGTCAGCAGGTGACGATAGGCACCGGCCTTCTCTTTTTTACCTTCGGCTTCACCTGCCCCGGAAGTGCTGGCTTTAGGTTCATACACTTTCGCTTCAGCCAGCGCTTTATCGAACTCTTGTGCTGTCTTTTTCAATGCCAGACCTGTGCTGGTGCGATACATTGGCTTACCGGCAAATTTAGCCAGATCCACTTCAATATCTGCAGCAACAATCACCAAATCAGCCTGAGCAATTTCTTGCGGGGTAATAACATTTCCCGCACCGACTGAACCACGCGTTTCAACTTTTGCCCACCAACCACGTTTTTTCGCTTCCGTGTCGATAGCTTCTGCGGCCATAAAGGTATGAGCAACACCTGTTGGACAGGCAGTCACCGCCAGAATACGTTTCGGACGATTGGTTTCGGCAGGTTGAGCAGCAGCTGTGCTTGCCTGCCAAGGTTTAGCTTCGGTTTTCGCCTGGGTGAATACGTTCTCTGGTGTACTCAGTACATCGTTAATGTCAGCGACATACACATTTTTACCGTTCAAAGTGACATCTGATGGCTCAGTTGCTCCTGTCACGATAACCAGTTCAGCGTCTTGCGCATTGTCAGTCAGGGTGACACCTTGTGCGGTGGCGACAGCCTGCAATCTGCTTTTTGCCAGATGGCGAGTTGCCTGTCCCAGCGTTGATTCGATCATCAGCAGCGTTTTCATTGTACCTCTCCTGCTGTTAGTTAAAAGGTTGTAAGTCGACACGCGCCATCATGGCAGCCAACTGACTACGATCTGTAACACCCACATTACTCTGACTGACCGCCATTGCGGCAACGGCAGTAGCCAGTCTTAAGGTATGCTCACTTGATTCACGCATCAGCAGACCATAAATCAGTCCGCCAACCATGGAGTCACCTGCACCAACAGTACTGACGACTTCACAGGCAGGCGGTTTTGCTATCCACTCACCTGACGCGTTGACCCACAATGCGCCTTCCGCACCCAGTGATATCACCACGTGGGCAATGCCTTGTTCCCGTAATGCGTGTGCCGCTGAAATAACATCCTGCAAATCAGGTAACTTACGACCCGCCCAAATTTCCAGCTCACGACGATTGGGTTTTACCAGCCAGGGTGAAGCTTTCAACCCTGCCTCCAATGCTTCGCGGCTACTGTCGAAAATGATACAAGGACATTGAGAACGTAACGCACTGATCCATTCAGTAAATGCCTCGGGTTTTACTCCTGCGGGTAAACTACCGCTGACACAAACCATATCGAACTGTCCCAGCCAGCTCAGCGAGTCACTGCTGAAACGCTCCCAATCCTGCGGCGTCACTTCGAAACCAGAAAAATTAAGGTCAGTTACCTCACCATCTTTTTCGGTCATTTTGACATTAATACGGGTTCTGCCTTCTACCACCTGAAAACGATTGGCGATCCCCAACTTACTGAATAACTGCTGGAAACCATCCTGATTTTCTTTACCCAGAAAACCACCTACGGTGACATCAATTCCCAGATCTTTGAGCACTTTTGCTACATTAATCCCTTTACCAGCGGCATGTAACCCCGTGGTTTTGACCAGATTAACTTCGCCACGCTCAATTTCCGGAGTGTATCCCACCAGATCATAAGCCGGATTTAGCGTAATAGTGGCGACACGTCTGCTCATGCTGCCCCCTCACCCAGGCCATTGGCAATGGCTTCACCGATCGCATCAAGTGCTTTTTGCGCTTCTTCACCACTGGCAGTGAAGCGCAACCGATGACCTTTTTTCACCCCCAGGGCAACCACTTTCATCAGGCTGCGTCCGTTGGCAGGTTTACCACTGCCATCAAGATTGGTCACAGTCACGTCGCAATTGAACTGCTTAATCACATTAACCAGCGCTGTACCGGGTCGTGCATGCAAACCATGCTCATTACGGATAACAAACTCTTCGGTCAGTGTATTACTCTCTTCTGCAACCTCACTGGTTAGGAGTGCCAGGATGCCTGCCGCATCAGCAGTAAGCAGCCGTTCCGCTTTACCTGCTGCAAGCAACGCCCCGAGAAAATCCAGCACCGGATATGCTTGTTCATCAACCACTGCAACCGTCAGTAATAGCGCAGCTTTCTGACCATTCACCTCAAAAGGAGTCTGGCTGCGGCTGACTGCCACCGCACTGGTCAAATTACCAACCGTGCTGTCGCTCAACCAAATCCCATGACCGAGATTGACTGGCTGTCGGGTGATGACGTCCGCAACGAAATTGACATCCACTGCACCGGCCTGTTGAAGATGCCCCGCATTGATTGCCTGCAGTGTCATCAGATCATCAGCAGCGATATCCGTGGTAATCAGTGAAGTATCAAATTTAAACTCACTACCCTGCTTTTCACCCATCAGAATGCTACGCAGCGTTTCTGCAGAATCTGTGTTTTTCAGTTGTTCAGCAACACTGTCATCACTGAGAACATGAGTCAGTTGGCGCAACAGTGCCAGATGTTCGTCAGACTTCGCTGCGATACCGATGACGACATAAGCAGTCTGCTCTTCGCCCCAGGAAATACCCTGCGGGAACTGAAAAACCTGAACACCGGTGTTTAACACTAAATCGCGGGTATCTGTCGTACCATGAGGAATAGCAATGCCATTACCAAGGTAAGTTGAGGTCTGCTGCTCACGTGCCAGCATGCCATTTACATAACCTTCCCCTACATTACCTGCACGGGTTAGCTCCGCTGCCACCTGACGAATTGCATCCTCTTTATCCCGCGCGGTGGCGCCTGGGTGGATGGCAGATAATTCAAGCTGGAACATAGTTCTCCTCGCTGCTGAAATTGAATCGTTTCAGCATAGTTAGGCGCGTGCCTGACAACTCTCGCTGATTGCACGCTGAAACGTTTCAAGAATTCTGATGCGGCAGTGAAAATGATGCAAGTTTTCCCGAGTCTGGTGTGACAATTTTTTGATGCCACGCACATTTTATCGGTTCATCTCTCACCTTTATCTCTCCGACATTATGATAGCTGAAATTTGCTGAAGCAGGTTAAATATACCAGACGACATCTTACCAGCGTCTTAGTCCCGACATACGCATCACCTGCGGCGTCGGCATAATGCCGGGTAGTCATTGTGCTGTAAAGCAGCTGAAGTAATAAAAAAAGTGTTGCCAGTATCGTATCGCAAAGAGCCGCACACTGTCATACCGGTGACGTCGCAATTTCAAGCACTGATAAATAATAGAGTGCATCATCACGTTTGACACCACACATCACCAATTCAGGCTGTAAACGCGCACAAACAGCTGGTCGCTCTGGCGAAGCGAAGAGTTTGCAACGCAGATGCTCATCCAGTTGAACACAATGAGTGTTCGCTGGCTTGCCATTCGGCATGCCGGGAATCGGTGTTGATATAGAGGGTGCGATACAGCATGCCCCACATCCTTCACGACATCGCATGTTTTCACCTGCCACAATTTACCCCGGTGAAGATTGAAGAACTGTCAGTTTATCATGTTGAGAATTTAACGTTATTATTACTCGCGGCAAACACTCTCGAACTCCCCTGCATACGCCATATTTTAGCCTGGTCTGCCTGCTAATCTGTACTTGCTTCACACTACCGCTCAGAGTAACTTGTGGCAAAACATCCGCTTCCTATTCAGGTGCATTATGCCAAGAGCAAATGAGATAAAAAAAGGCATGGCTGTCAGCCATAATGGAAAACTTCTGCTGGTAAAAGATATTGATGTGCAAAGCCCTAGTGCGCGCGGCGCTTCCACGCTCTATAAAATGAGATTCACCGATGTACGCACCGGGCTGAAAGTCGAAGAGCGTTTCAAAGGCGATGATATCCTCGATACCATATCACTCAACCGTCGTCAGGTGACATTTTCTTATCTTGATGGTGATGAGTATGTGTTTATGGATGACGAAGACTATACCCCTTATTCATTCAAAAAAGCACATATAGAGGAAGAGCTCCTTTTCCTCCCTGAGGGCGTTATTCCCGGTATCCAGGTGCTCACCATGGATGGCGAAATACTGGCCCTGGAGCTCCCCCAAACGGTTGAAATGGACATCGTAGAAACAACGCCAGGCATCAAGGGTGCCTCAGCCAGTGCGCGGACCAAACCGGCAACAATGAGTACCGGGTTAACTATTCAGGTCCCGGAATATCTCAGTAACGGAGATCGGATCCGCATTCATATCCCTGAGCGCCGTTATATGGGGCGTGCTGAATAGCGCTATCTGCGCCATTCAGAAATGAATCATCGGATCATCCTCAATCGTTGATTTGCTGTTGATCAGGCTCTCCTCATAGCCGATGACAGCGGATCAGCGGTGTGACTTCTGCACTTCCTGCTCATTCTCCCCCCATGCACTGTGTCATAATGACTACTGATATTCTCATACATGGATGTGTTTCCTGCATGTCTACCAAACAACTGTGGCTACTGATTGTTTTCAATCTGTTGGGTTTTACGCTGTTTTTTCCTGGTATCTTCCTGTCAATCATGGCGTCTGGTTCACCATTGATAAATCCATTTTCTACTGGTTCAATGATCAACTGGTCAGTAATCGGTTGCTCTCGTGGGTCATCGCGATTACTAATTTTCGCGATTTTGACGGTGTAGCCTTGCTGGCGATGGGTGTACTCTATTTTTGTTTGTGGCATAAAGCGCCAACTGATGAGAAATGGCGAATCTTCGTCACAGGTGTTGCTATGGTAATCAGCGCAATAATCTTAAATCAGCTGGGCCATTTGATACCGGTCTCTCATCCTAGCCCGACGAAATTCTTTTCTGATGTTCATCATGTGACTCAACTGACAGGAATTGCGACAAAGGATGCCTCGTCTGATAGTTTTCCCCGTGATCATGGTATGTTACTAATGATTTTTGCCAGCTATATGTTGCGCTACTTCTCACTGCGTTTTTTTTCTCTGTCTGTTGCTATCGTACTAATATTCGCCTCGCCGCGCATCATGATTGGCGCACACTGGTTTACTGATGTTGCTGTAGGTTCTCTCAGTATCGTTCTTGTTGGTATGAGCTGGTGGTTATTGACCCCCGCCTGCGACAAAATGATCGCGTTACTCTACCGGTATACGCCAGCGGGCCATAGACAGAAAAAAAATATTGCTTAATTTAATTCACGCGGTATTATCTAGCACCCGCCTGCTGAGACCGCTATGAATCATTTCTGTGCGCAAATAACGATAAATGGCAGCCTGTTCATTCATGATAACTATTCCAGCATTTAATTTAGGATTATTCCGATCTTAACTTTATTTCTCCTTGTTAATTAAAGACTTTTTTTTAACCAAACTTCATACCTGCGCTGTTTTGCAGTTAAAAAAACCGTAAAATCCTGATTAACATCATAAGCTCGGTAAATTGCCCGCAAAAATACTCGCCATGCCGCGACTGATCAGGTAATCTCATTTCCCAATAAGCCCCACAGTATTATACAGGGCCTCAGATTTAGCATCTTCTGCGGTTAGAGTTCACCGGACAGCAGAAGCGGGTTATCAATACTTTCTAACGATATCCTCGTTAAGGACATCAAGGGATCACAATCATAATGGTCAAGTCTCAACCGATACTGAGATACATTCGTAAGGTAATACCTGCTGTTGTTTTGACAACGCTATTTTCTACCTGCAACCTGGCTAACGCCAGTGTGAATACTCAAACTGAGACGCATGCAGTTAAACTCGAGGGTGGTTTTTTACTGCAAGCGTCTCAGGATGAATTTGAAAAACTGGTCAATAGTGTCGATGTCAAGTCACGCCTCATGGACCAGTATTTCGACTGGAAGGGTGTGCGTTATCGCCTTGGTGGTAATAGTAAACGCGGTATTGATTGTTCAGCTTTTGTCCAGAAAACTTTTCGTGAACAATTCGGTCTTGACCTCCCGCGGTCGACACATGCAATGAGTGGCTCTGGCAAACGTATTCAACGAGCAAAATTACGTGCTGGTGACCTGGTCTTATTCCGTGCAGGTTCTACTGGTCGCCATGTCGGCATTTACCTCGGCAATGATAATTTTGTTCATGCATCGACCAGTTCCGGTGTAATGATTTCAAATCTCAACGACTCTTACTGGAAAAATCGCTTTCGTGATGCCCGACGGATTTTAACTCCAACGAGTTGATACGTCTGATTTTGGTACTACGAATTCCAGCTAAACGCTGCCTATGGTAGCGTTTTTTTTATTTACTTATTCGGATATTTTAGACTCAAAGACGTCAATTGTGTCTTTATACCTGACATTTTTGCCAACAACGCATACACTTATGATTATACTGCTATAAATACTTTGCCTGACCCTCTATTGCAGTTACCGCAACTTAGCACAGGCAACAACGTGAGAATATTCTATGGCATTCCCTTCCTCTGTCACAAAACAAGCCACTCCCCCTGGAAAGGTTGCGATACGGTGCGTTTTTGTTGGTCTGGTTTCGTTTACTTTTTTCATTTTGGTTGCGTTGGCTACCGCGGTTTTTCAGCGTAATCGGAGTCATGTGCTACTGGCAAATGACTCACAAACCTATGTTCGTAATATTTTTGAAGACCTGACAAATTCCCTTATTCCGCTAAAAGACTGGTCACAGCGCCCTTGCCACGATGTAAATTCACAACTGACACAGCGAGCGGCATTTGCAACCAATGTACGTGCAATTTTATTGGTTAACAAGGGAATAGCATATTGCTCATCAGCCACAGGGAGCATGGGGATTTATGCCAGTCACTTTTCACCAGATACTGATCTCAACAATGACATCGATATTCGTTTGATACCCGATACCCCTATGGTTCCGGGAAAGCCAGCCATTGTGTTGTGGATAAAATCGGCTTCTGATGGTAGTGGTATTTTTACCACACTGAATATTGATATCACACCCTGGTTGCTCCTGGCTTCACGACCTCAGGAGATCACCGGAATGGCCATTGTCGCTGGTAATGAAGCGCTAACAAGTTGGCAACAAAAAGTAATCCCTGCCCGCTTACTTCCCGATTCAGCACTAAAAACTGTTGCCCTGCCGGGTTATCCGGTAACACTGAGATTATATGGCTCAATACTGGCAGATCAGGATCTGCTGCTCTTGCTGCTCTGCGCTGTCGTGTTTTCTATGCTGACTACTGGCTGCTATTTTTTGCTGATCACGCGTCGGGTACATCCCGGGCGGGATATTTTATTAGGCATGAAGCGTGGTGAGTTTCATGTCGTTTATCAACCGATAATTGATACCAGAACGGGCAATGTCTTCGCTCTGGAGGCCCTATTGCGTTGGTCTCACAGAACCGAGGGATCGATCCCTCCTGATACTTTCATCAGTTATGCTGAATCACAACAGCTGATCGCGCCGCTTACTCGTCATCTGTTAAGGCTGATTGCCAGGGATGCTCCTCAGCTTGCAACCTTGCTGCCTGCCGGAACACGGTTAACTGTCAATATGTCACCTCTGCATCTGACTTCGAACAATTTTTGTGAAGATATCACCCACTGGCTGGAGACAATGCCAGCGAACTACTTCCCTTATGTATTCGAGATTACAGAACGCTCAATGGTGAATGATAACAATGCTGTCTCTCGTTTTAACTGGATACATGAACACGGAATTGATCTCGCCATTGATGATTTTGGTACCGGGCACAGTGCTCTCATCTACCTGGAAAAGTTCAATTTTGATTACATAAAGATTGATGGGGGCTTTGTGCAGAGTATTGGCATGGAGACGGTCACGTCCCCAGTGCTTGATGCAGTAATTCATCTGGCAAAAAAAATAAAGTTACACACCATCGCTGAAGCGGTGGAGACAGAACAACAAGCAAATTGGTTGATAGAGAAAGGCGTTGATTACATGCAAGGTTACTTATTTAGTCACCCATGCAATATTGAAGCTCTCGGGTTGTATCTGCACACCAGATCACAAAACAACAAAGAATAAATACCTTTATTGTCTGTAGATACGCACTTGCCGTTGTATTAGAAATAAGGTACCTAATCCCGTGCAAATTATATTTGCAGGGGATTAGGTTTAGGGCCATGCATCGGGTTTGTCCGTGAACATAAAATACCACGATGTATTGAAAAAAATACACAGTATAGTGTTAATCGGTACCAGTTACTGAATAGGATACGCAACGAAGTTTTCAGCAATCCCGACACCAAAATTCTTCAGGCGACAGGTGGTGGCGAATTCATCGTGACGCGACACAAACAAACAAGGTTCCCCCTGCCATTCAAGAACAACACAATTTAGTTGTATCTGTGCCAAAGCATCCTTAATAATCAACATAACAACCCACGCCTGCTCGCCATGATGGCTTAATAATTTCAGAGCAACGAGATCATCGTCATGATTATGATTACGAGTGACAGGTTCGATGGTACTGCCAGGTAAGCCTGAACACCAACGGTAACATTGCGGTAATCGATGTACCACGGAGTGCTGTAATTTATTCACCTTATCTCCCTGGATCGGCATCAAAGTTCTCCTGTTATCCGAGTAAAACGGTATAAAAAAAGAAAGTGACAACGAGTAATTTCGTATCGAGGATCAACAAAGCCCGATCGAATTTTTCACTTTGCTTAATTGTCATTTTAATAACAAAACAAAGTAAATTTAATATGTATATTTACACTAAAGTAACATAAGCACAAGATAAAATATGTAAAGAAGTCACTACAATCCGTATTAAATCAAGAAATCAGCTTTTCATGCTTTTATGTAAACAACTGGCGCGTAGGAACAGCAACAATGAGCTACTGGCACAGAGAAAAATAGACAGAATCATTGGCCAGGCACTGTTAAATGAAACCAAAGAAAGAAGAGCTCCAACTACCGCACCAACACCGAATCGCAGGGTTCCCGCCAGTGAAGACGCTGTCCCCGCCATCAAAGGAAACTCCTCAAGAATAACCGCCATGGCATTAGATGAAACCATCGCTACGCAGCCGATAAAAAGCGCCACTCCAAAAACAAGCGGTGCAAAACCCAACCCCAGTGCGCTGACGATAACCAGCCAGCATCCCATGCTAAATTGTATCAGGATACCAAGCCGGAACATTGCCAGCGACCCAAAACGCCTGACAAGGCGACTATTAATTAACGTCATTAGAAACAGAAAAACAACATTAAGAGCGAAATAGTAACCGAAGTGTTGCGGTGATATATGATTCAGTTCGATATAAACAAAAGGGCCTGCATTGAGAAAAGAGAAGAGACCGGCAAAAGAAAAACCACTGGCCAGCATGTAGCAAAACACCTGTCGATGGCGAAATAATGAAAGAAAATTACCCAGGGTAGTGCGCAAATGGAACGCCTGCCGCTGCGATTTTGGCAATGTCTCTTTGAGCTGTGTGATCACCAGTAATGCAGTAATAATGCCGGCAAAAGCGAGAACCCAAAAAATAGCATGCCAGCTGGCCAGTAATAGTAACCAGCCTCCAATTATCGGAGCAAGCAACGGCGCAATCGTTGTCACCAGTAAAACAAAAGACATCATGCGCGAAAATTCTTCTTTTGAATAACAATCCCGCATTAATGCACTGATGACAACACTTCCAGCCGCTGCCGCCAAACCGTGTAATGTGCGCATTATGATCAGTTGTTCAATGCTCTGCGAAAGGGCACATGCTGCGGCAGCAAACGAAAAGGCTAGCGTCCCGGCTACCAAGATCGGTTTGCGCCCAAAACTGTCAGCCAGTGGTCCATAAACCAATTGTCCGAATGCGAAACCGACAATGTACAGATTGAGCGTCATCTGAACACTGCCCGAAGAAACCGCATACTGCCGCGCAATATCGGGCAAGGCAGGAAGGTACATATCAATTGACAACGGCATCAGCATCGACAACAGTCCAAGTATAATCACCAACCCTACTGATGAATTTTTCCTATCTGCCATGACTTTCTCCCTGGAAAACGAATAGTTGCTGGTAAACAAATCACATCCCGATTAACCTGGCTTGCCAACGGTGGCTATCTCAGCTTGTGTTAGTGCCCGGTACTCCCCAGGTTGCAACGTTTCATCCAGTGTTATTCCACCGATGCGTTCACGATGCAAAGCCACCACATGGTTTCCTGCAGCCGCGAACATGCGCTTTACCTGATGATAACGTCCCTCATGTATGGTCAGTCTCACTTGTTTTTCAGTAATGTGTTCTAATTGTGCTGGCTGAGTGAGTGTTTTTTCATTATGGAGTCGCACGCCTTCGGCAAATAGCTTCACAGTATCAGGTGAAACCACATCTTCCAGAGTGACCAGATAGCACTTCTCACAGTGATGGCGTGGAGAGGTGATTCGGTGTGACCATTGCCCATCATCCGTCATCAACACCAGACCCGTGGTATCAATATCGAGACGTCCGGCACTGTGTAACTTATAGGCCATCGGCTCTTCGATAAAATAGAGTACCGTTGGGTGGTCAGGATCATCGGTTGAACAAACATAACCTTGTGGTTTGTTGAGCATGAAATAACGCGGACCAGTTGAATGGATTAATACCCTGCCCTCATACTCAACATGACTCTCTTCGCTGAGTTTCCAGGAACCGTCTCTGATCACTTCACCATCCACCGTAACTTTACGGGCGCGAAGCTCTCGTCCGGCAATTGCCCGACTGATTTCTAACTGTTGAGACAAAAACTTACCAAGGCGCATTTATTCAGGAATACCTTTAAATTATAAAACGAGATGCAGGGAAACCGGGCTGAAAGCCTATGCGCTTTCATCATTTCTCCAGCAATCAGGACGGGGTAAAATTCGTCTGGCAGTATACAGTGGGTAACAGCCACTGCACAGGGGATTATACACAGCAATATGCGCTTTTTCATGGCATACTCTACGGGTGTACTCCCTCATAACAGTATCTTTTTTATGACATTCACCTTGCGCCCCTACCAGCAGGACGCCGTAAATGCGGCTATCCAGTATTTTCAGCATCAGGACTCTCCGGCAGTTATCGTTTTGCCCACAGGCGCAGGCAAGAGTCTGGTGATTGCTGAACTTGCTCGCCAGGCAAAAGGCCGCGTTCTGGTACTGGCTCACGTGAAAGAGCTGGTGGCACAAAATCACAGTAAATTCGAAGCATCAGGTCTTAACGGGGCTATCTTTTCTGCCGGTCTGCAACGAAAACAGAGCGACGGTAAAGTCATTTTTGCCAGTGTGCAATCCGTGGTTCGCGCCATGCAACAGTTCTGTTTGCCGTTTAGTTTGCTGGTAATCGATGAGTGCCATCGCATTGACGACAAAAAAAAGAGTCAGTATCAACAGATTATTACCCACCTGCAGCAGATCAATCCGAAATTACGTATCCTCGGACTGACCGCCACACCCTTCCGGTTAGGCAAAGGCTGGATCTACCAATATCATTATCATGGCATGGTCCGGGGGACTAATGATGCTTTTTTTCGTGATTGTATCTTTGAACTTCCGCTGCGTTACATGATTAAACATGGTTTTTTAGTTCCTCCCAACCGTTGGGATATGCCAGTTGTAGAATATGATTTCAGTCGCCTGACTCCGCGCAACGATGGTCATTACAACGCAGTGGAATTAAACCATGAGATCGCTCAGCAGGCGCGCATTACACCTCAGATTGTCAGCCAGATTATCGACTTCTCTCGTGAGCGCCAGGGGGTGATGATTTTTGCGGCAACAGTTGAACATGCAGAAGAGATTATGGCACTGCTACCAGAGAGCAAGGCATTGATCACGGCAGATACACCTGGTGACGAACGGGATAGATTAATTAGCGCTTTCAAATCACGCCAAATTCACTTTATGGTGAACGTGGCTGTGCTGACAACCGGATTTGATGCGCCACATGTCGATCTGATCGCAATACTTCGGCCCACCGAATCAGTCAGTCTTTACCAGCAAATCGTCGGGCGAGGTCTACGCCTCTCGCCTGGAAAGACAGAATGCTTAATTGTCGATTATGCGGGGAATACTCATGACCTGTTCACACCTGAAATAGGAGCTGTGAAAGGGGATCGTAACAGTGTACCAGTGCAGGTTTTTTGCCCGGTATGTCAATACGCCAATATCTTCTGGGGGAAAACTGACGCATGCGGACACATCATTGAACATTATGGCCGACGTTGTCAGGGGATCATTGCCGATAGTACCGAGCGTCATCAGTGTACCTTTCGTTTTCGTTTCAAATCTTGTCCCGCCTGTGATGCGGAAAACGATATTGCTGCCCGACGCTGCCACGATTGTGATACCTGCCTTGTTGATCCTGACGATCAATTAAAAGCAGCAATGAAAATGAAAGGCGCACTTATTTTGCGTTGCGCCGCCATGGTACTGGAAAAAACGTTCGATGCCGGTGGAGAATGGCTGAACATCCGCTATTACGATGAAGAGGCAACGGAACTGAGTGAGCGTTTCCGGCTGCAAACAGCAGCTCAACGTGCGGCATTTACACATCATTTCATTCGTCAGCACCAACGCGCCCTTGGGCTTCCCCTTTCATGGCAGACGATTGATGACCTGCTGCAACAACAGGATAGCTTTCGCGCACCAGACTTTCTGATTGGGCAAAAACAGCGCCACTTCTGGCGTATCCGGGACAAAATTTTCGACTATCAGGGCCGCTATAGAAGAGCCAACGAATTGCGTTAACAGCAATAGTTGCCGCAGTGGGTTATTATGGAGTAGACTATGTCGCGCTTTTACGCTGGTAAAAGCCCGACATCTTTCCCTGTTACTGGGTCGCCTGTAGCAGTATTAACATACTTATAGAGATTGAACAATGTTCACTATTGAAGCAGCAGTACGTAAAGAGCAGGGTAAGGGTGCGAGCCGCCGCCTGCGCGCAGCACAAAAGTTCCCCGCTATCATTTATGGTGGCAAAGAACCCGCTGTGTCTATCGAACTGGATCATGACCACGTCATGAACATTCAGGTAAAACCTGAATTTTACAGTGAAGTGATCACCCTGGTGGTTGATGGTCAGGAAGTGAAAGTGAAGGTGCAGGCTGTGCAACGCCATCCTTTCAAACCAAAAGTGACCCATATCGATTTCCTTCGCGCGTAAATTTCGTGTGAAAATCGTTAAACGCCGCTCAATGCGGCGTTTTTTTTATCTGAATCAGACAACGTCGCCAGACAAATCCGGCGAGTTGCTCATCCAGAACCTGTCACGCTGTAAAGCGTAGAGTGATATCAGATTCTCCTTATTTACCCTGCCGCCGCTGTAACTGGTCGCGCAGATTAGGAGGGGTGCCTTTTATCGTTAAGGTATCCGTCACTGGGTCCCAGAAAATGCGTTCATTTAGTAATAAAGCGTCAAAATTGAGCGTCAGCCCACCACCGCTACCAGAAAACTTGGTTAACTGACGCAGGGTACTGCGATCGGCTGGAAAATGCTCCTCCAGTTGATATCCCTGCTCCCCAGTGAAAGTCTGAAAGTCTTTCTCTCCCAGTGGTGCAATCTCCCGGGACATTGCGGCAACATCAATCTCCTCGCCCGCTTGCAGTTGATCCTGACAAAAACTGTATACTTGCTGACGGTAGTGCTGACGTTCATCATTGTCATGGCTGTTTTCATTGCAATAGGCATCAACAACCTGCAGCAATCCTTTATTTTGTGCTTTGGTATCGAGCCCCACGGTGGCACCGAGAAAATCCATAAAAAAATCTGCCACTTTGCGCCCGACTCTGCCACGTAAAAAGGTCAGATAGCGCATTGATTCTGGCTGCGTTTCCCACTCTGTCAGATCGATACGAGCCACAATGTCAGCATGATGGATATCGAGATAATGCGTGGTACTGATGTCCAGACGTTCGTTCACACGCATACTGTTCTGACTGCTGAGCATAGCAATCAACAAATATTCAACCGCAAGGTAACGGTAGTGGCAAAACAGAACAACGCCGCCCTCAGCAAAGCTGTATTTACCCAATTCATCACGTAAGCGCCCTGTAGCTGCACGGCTGAAAGCTAAAAAATCACATTCACTATTGCGATGCTGCTGCAATGCGGCAGCGAAATCACTCTCTGAATCAAAAAGCCCGAATGCTTTGTTTTTAGCGCTATAGACACGATGGAGCTCCGACAACATGGCGTTAACCGGTTCACTGTCTGGTAACAACGTGTCCCTTAAGACTAACTCAATCGTATTTTCATCATGTTTGACTAACTGATGCAGTGCAACCTGCTCAATATCCAGGCTCATTGGATTCTCCTTGCTCACCAGTTATCTTTGACGTCTGGTTGATTCATTAACAATTAGCAAAAAAGGTACTGATTACAAAAGTCACATAATGACTTCTGACAAGAAAAAAGCGGTAAAAAAGACGTTTTTGCGGTAGGATACCATGTTTCTCTATTAAAGATATTAACGCTATGCCGCAATCATCCCGTTACAGCGACCAACGAGTGGAAAAACTGCTTACTGAGCTCACTGCCATTTTTGAACAAGATCAGGCACCCACTGACCTTACTCTGATGGTTCTTGGTAATATGGTCACCAATGTACTTAACAGCAGTGTTGCGCCGGCTCAACGGCAGACTTTAGCCCGTTCATTTGCTCATGCACTCCAGTCGTCAGTGCATGAAGAAAATGCGCATTAAAGTGATAACACTGAACTGGCCATGGTAAAACATCAGCAACGCTATCGCGATAAAGTCTCGCAAATGATCAGCTGGGGGCACTGGTTCGCCCTGTTTAATATCATTTTTGCGCTACTGCTCGGAAGCCGTTACCTGTTCCTGGCTGACTGGCCTTCGACGCTCATTGGGCGTGTTTACGCTTTCAGCAGCTGGATAGGCCATTTCAGCTTTGTGGTGTTTGCTGGCTATCTGCTTATTATTTTTCCGCTCACATTCGCTGTGCTGTCGCAGCGATTGATGCGTTTTCTTTCCGCTATTATCGCAACAGCGGGTCTGACATTATTATTAATTGACGGTGCTGTTTTTAATCGCTTCCATTTGCATCTTAATCCTGTCGTTTGGGAGCTGGTGATTAACCCTGATCACAACGAGATGGCGCGCGAATGGCAGTTGATGTTCATCAGTGTACCCGCCATTTTTCTGGTCGAAATTCTTTTCGCCACCTGGAGCTGGCAGAAATTACGTAGCCTGAATCGGCGTACTTTTGGTAAGCCTCTGGCGGTTATTTTTATCATTTCGTTTGTCTCCAGCCACATGCTGTATATCTGGGCTGATGCCAATTTTTATCGCCCGATTACTATGCAAAAAGCAAATTTACCGCTCTCTTATCCGATGACCGCGCGCCGTTTTCTTGAAAAACACGGTCTTCTGGATGCTGATGAATTCGCGCGTCGTCTGCTGGAACAAGGTAATCCTGAAGCGGTTGCAGTGAATTATCCCCTTAGCCCAGTAACCTTTAGTGACAGTGGCAGTGGTTATAACTTGCTGATTATCACCACTGATGCACTTAATAATGCTACGAACACACTGCCTGAACTCAGCGCTTTTGCTCAAAACAATGTGCGCTTCACTCAGCATTTCAGTTCCGGTACGGAAAATGACAGTGGTGCCTTTGGTCTGTTTTATGGCATATCACCCAGCTACCTTGAGAGTATTCTTGCGACCCGTAAAGCTTCAGTGCTTTTAGGTGCCTTAAGTCACCAGGGGTATCAGCTAAGTATGTTTTCTTCTGCTGGTTTCACTGCCCCGTTATATCGCCAGGCTTTGCTGTCTGATTTTTCGTTACCCACACAGAAAAAACAGAGCAATACGCAAACCACAGATGCATGGACAAACTGGCTTACGCGACAGCCTGCACCTGGAAGTAGTCCGTGGTTCTCCTGGTTATCACTCTCAATGCCAAACGGTGACAGTACCGATGCCAGTTATGCGCGGTACAGCGCTGATATTGATACACAGATTGGTCGGGCTATTGCTGCCGTAAAAGAGAAAGGGTTACTGGATAATACCGTTATCGTCGTGACCGCTTTACGAGGTGCTACCGTCGGTAACAATCTGCAGATGGGTGACCGAAATAATCTGCGTGTTCCTTTAATTATTCACTGGCCGGGCACACCAGCACAGCAAATTGATAAGCTCACTGACCATCAGGATATTATGACGACCCTGATGCAGCGTCTGCTGCATGCAGATACCCCCGCGATTGACTATTCACAGGGAGAAGATCTCTTCGCAGCCCAACGTCGTCACAACTGGGTGGTCAGCAGCCACGATCAACAGTTAATCATCAATGCACCACAACTCACGTTACAACTTAATCACAATGGTACCTACCAGGTATGGGATAACCAGGGTAATTTACTGAAAGAACATCGTCCTCAGCTGGGACTTCTGTTGCAGGTATTAACCGAAGAGAAACGTTTTATCGCTGATTAGTCCGAATTGCTTATTTTCATAGCAGTCAACATGTTAGCACTTGCAATCTGACTATTTTCGGGTAGTATAGCTCACCGAGTCGGCACGTAGCGCAGCCTGGTAGCGCACTGTCATGGGGTGTCAGGGGTCGGAGGTTCAAATCCTCTCGTGCCGACCAAAAAATCCCGAAAAACCAGCCTGCAGTGGCTGGTTTTTTTGCAGTTAATCCATGTCAAAAAAATCCTCCGAAAAGAATAAATCTGGCAGCAATTAATAGTCCACACCCTATCATGACGCTCAGCATCATCGCGCCACTTCCCTGTTCAACTGCGGTAGTTAACCGCAGATTATAGTTGTGTGATTCGGATCTTCGATAACCAGTCATCTCAACAAGCTGTGACAGTGATAAGCCCGTGGTCGATATCTCTGACACCAGAACTCGTGTAAGAGTTACTCTGTCCTGCTCACTGCATCCCGTGATGCTATTTCTCGTTCGATGCCCACCAGTTCTCGCAGCATGCCATTTCTCATCTCAAGTATGCGATCTGCTTGAGAAAAGTAGTGATCATCATGAGTGATCGCCACTATCGTTTTACCCATCGCCTTCAGCCAGGGTAATAATTCTCGATAAAACAGACGTCTGAAGTGAGGATCCTGATCCGCCGCCCACTCATCAAGCAGTAAAACATCACGCTCTTCAGCAATTGCCAGCAACAGCGCCAGCCGTTTGGTTTGCCCTTTTGAGAGTTTTAAATTGATGATTCTGTTTCCATCCAGCTCTATTTTATGTTGCATCTGCAATTTTTCTGTCCAGCGTAGAACCTTCTCAGCCTCTGCCGCTTTACCCTGATTATTAATAATACGGTCAAAAAGGTGTAAATCAGTGAATACGGCGGAAAAAAGAGCCCGATGTTCTTCCATTTGATCTGCTTCTATCACTTTGCCATCGAGGATCAGTGCCCCTGATTCCGGGGTATAGAGCCCGCATAGCAGCATTGCCAGCGTAGATTTGCCACTGCCGTTACCACCGATCAGAAAAATCAGTTCACCTTTACTGATGGTCAGATTGACAGGGCCAACAGTGAAACCATGGTCCGGGTAGTGAAAAGTCACCTGATGCAGAGTCAGGCTTTGCCAGGGGATAGGGGGTTTACATAAGGTAAAATCAGGATGCCAGGGTGAAAGCTGCAGGGCCTGAATTTTTTTAAATGCCACCTGGGCGGCCAGTAAAGTAGGCAGCGCCCCTACCGCAGAGAGCAATGGCGTACGGAGAAATAACAATGTTAGCGAGAAGGTCGCCGCAACAGCAGTATCAGACCATCCGGGATTGTTGGCCATAAAAAATACCAGACCGATAGCTCCCAGCATCATAATATTCGACCAGTTCAGCGCACTGAGATGATAACTGTCTGCACGGATAATATGCCAGAGATAGGCCTTTGCATTTTTCTGATAACAATCCTGATAAACACTGTGGGCTCGCTGACGATTCAATGTCAGTTCTTTTTTCCCCTCAATCACCGTCTGATAATCGGCATACAAACGGTCTTCTGTATCACGCAGCGCATCCATATGCTGATAAACCCGGGAAACCAGCAACCAGCCACCGCCCAGTGTTATCACAATCCAACCCATGGTCACCAGTAGCATCGATGGTGATAACCAAAACAGGTATACGATCGAACCGACAGTCAGGATGATACCTTGTATCAGTTCTGGCAGTCTGACAAACGCCAGTGTGATAGCGCGGATATCGCTACTGAGTGCCGCTAAAATTGCACTGCTACCCACCTTTTCAAGGTGAGCTACGGGAGTATCAAGAATTCGTTTCATCAGTTCACCACGCAGATGATAAACGAAATAGTGACCGAGCCGCGTCAGGGCCAGCTGTGATATGAATGTCACCGCCATTAGCACAACAAGAAAAAACAGAAAAAGCGGCAAGAGAGTACGTGAATGGTTGACCGCGACAATAAACTGCTGGTTAATGAAAGCGATCAGGCCGATACCTAATCCGGCGCTGACCAGGCTGAGTGCAACCACCACGGCAAAAGACCAACGATAGCGATGACTGACAAACCATAATAATGACATAACCACTTCTCACCAAGAATAATAAATGGCGCACCACATAACCAGCGAAAGATGAGAAACATTATCACAACAATCGCGCGACTACCTCAGCGATGTGCCTGACGGAATGTAAGATTGAAACGAAAAGCACCGGTCAGGGGGTGATTACCCGTTTTAAGTGGTTGTACTCCATGAAACCACAATCGTGACGGTCCTCCCCAGACCACTACGTCACCATGCTCAAGCAAGATTTTCTGCGTGAGCTGCTCACGTTCAAATCCGCCAAACAGGAATATCGCAGGCAAACCAAGAGAGACAGAGACAATCGGCTGGCGTAAGTCTTGTTCATCTTTGTCCTGATGCAGGGACATTTTCGCGCCAGGCTGGTAACTGTCAATCAGGCAGGCATCAGGTTTGAAACGGCTAAACCCGGCTTCGTTTGCCAGTGAAACCGCTTGTTCACGAAATAGCGCTGGCATTGGTGGCCATCGGGCATCAGTTTGCTCATTGCGTGAAGCATAACGGTATCCGCGACTGTCACTGGTCCAGCCCAATTCGCCACGGTTGGTCATTGTAACTGACATGCGAAAGCCACCTGGCGTGATGCGGTGATAGAATGGATGTTGTTCAGCTATGGTTTGGATAAGTTCGTATAGTGAGGGCGCACAGTCTCGTGCGTACCGGCGCAGGATAACTGCGCCATCAGCAAGAGGTTCACTCCACGGGGCGACATCACTGTATAAATCAAGCACGAGCATCTCACTCTTTTTGTTGCGTCAGAAAAGCCGCGAATTGTGGCGACATCCAGACAGTAAAGTCTTCACCTTTTTTACTAATCAGATAAACAGCTAATCCCTCACGCAATGCCAGCTCCTGAGCTTTTTTCTCACCGAGTACCATTAATCCGGTATCCCAGCCGTCTGCCTCCAGTGCGGTGGTGGCTATCACCGTTGCCGACACCAATTTATGCTGTACAGGCTCCCCGGTGGCAGGGTCAATGATATGCGATACCCGTTTGCCATCGATTTCGTAATAATTACGATAGCTGCCGGAAGTACTGATCCCGTGTCCTTGCAGGTCAACCATCGCCTCTACAGCATTTTCCCGATCTGTCGGTTTCTGAATTGCAACCCGCCACGGATGACCTTGCGCATTATGTCCGCGACTCAGTACAGCCCCCCCCACAGATACCAGATAGTCGGTGAATCCATATCGTTCCATCAGTCTGGCGAGATGGTCTGTTGCGTAGCCTTCTCCGAGCGTCGATAAATCAACATAAAGTTGTGGCAATGACTTTTGTAACGTCGCGCCAGCAATACCTTCTGAAAGATGCAAATATTGTAACCCTGTAATTGACCTGGCGGCTAAAATTTGTGCTGCATTCGGTATTTTCACAGGTTGCTTCTCAGGACCAAACCCCCACAAGTTGACCAGTGGTCCCACCGTGATGTCCATCGCCCCGCCAGTTTTTCTGCCGATTCGCAGCGCAACAGAAATAAGATCTGCCATGTCATCACTGACGGGATAAGGTTTCATCGACGTGTCACGATTGAACCCCGAGAGTACTGAATCACTTTTCCATGTTGAGAGCTGATGGTCATCTTCATCCAGCTGTTGCTGAATAGCCTGATTCAGTTCTGTTGCATCCACATGTTTAATACCAGCCAGGCTGACTCGCCAGTACGTCCCCATCGTCTTACCTTCAAGCACCAGAGAAGATGTGGATTCTTTCTGCTCGCAGGCAGCAAGCAGCATGAGTATGGCAATCACCATGCCTGAGCGGAATATGTTCATTGTCATTGTTTAGTTAAATTGAGAGGGCTAAGAGTAGCAGAACGATAAAAAAGAGGACAACATTCGTGAGGATACAACGGACAGAGCACGGCGAACCGTGCTCTGATGCAACTTAGAACTGATACACCAGGCCAAGTGCTACGACATCATCAGTGTTTACACCGGTTGCTTTGGTGAAGTTACTGTCGTCAATCAGGTTGATCTGGTAATCCACATAAGTAGACATATTTTTATTGAAGTAGTAAGTGGTACCTACATCGATATATTTTTTCAGGTTTTGCGAACCATAACCTTCGATATCGCTGCCACGTGAGCTGACAAATGCCAGTGATGGACGCAGACCGAAATCAAACTGATACTGAGCCACTAATTCCCAGTTATCCGCTTTGTTGGCAAAACCATAATCGCTGCCAGTGACAGAACCGAAACGTGTGGCGTTATATGAACGCGTGTACATGGCTGCCAAGTAGATGTTGTTGGCATCATATTTCAGACCACCGGTATAGGCTGATGCCTTATCACCGTGACCGTAAACAAAAGTACTGTTCTGGTCAGTAGTACGATCTGAGTTGAACATTGCCGCACCAAGAGCAAGACCGTTGCCAAGGTCATAGGTGGTAGAAAGACCCCATCCATCGCCGTTCTGTCCGAGCACATCACGGCCGTTAGGTGATTCGGTTGCATTGCTATTTTTGCCCTGGTACTGAACTGCGAAGTTCCAGCCATCAACCAGACCAAAGAAATTATTATTACGATAAGTCGCTAAGCCATTACCACGCTGGAACATGAAGTTATCCGCGCCGTAAGTATCGCCACCAAACTCTGGCAGCACATCGGTCCACGAACCGATGTCGTAAACCACGCCGTAATTACGGCCATAATCGATAGAGCCAGCATCAGCAAATTTTAATCCTGCAAAGCCTACACGGGTATAGCTGTTTGCTGTGGCCTGAGATTCCGCATTATTCAGTGCAGCCTGATATTCCCACTGGCCGTAACCTGTCAGCTCACTGTTGATCTGAGTTTCACCTTTGAAACCGAAACGCAAATAAGACTGATCACCATCAAAGCCATCGTTATCAGAGAAGTAGTGCAGCCCATCAACTTTTCCGTTAAGGTCCAGTTTATTACCATCTTTATTGTAAATTTCTGCTGCGCCGGCGGTACCAGCCACCAGCAAAGCTGGTACGAGCAGTGAAAGAACGCGAAGTTTCATTATGTTACCCTCTTGTTATGTATCTTTTGCCACTACCAGTTGACGTCGATTATTGCATCAACGGTGTCATACTAAAGCCATGTCAGTAATAATCCATAAAGAAAATGATACTGATTTTCCGAATGTGTTTCAATTGGTAAGCAAAGGATGAAACATATTAACAAACCAACCCAAAAACACCTCATCTCTATGATAAATATCGACTTTTTAAAAAAATTGAACTTTTTTGAAATAGTGTTTTGTTAAAAAATAGCGCACGTAATGATAAGCCTCGTTAAAATATTGCTCCTATTATTATTAGGCTTTCATCATTTTTTGTTACTCTCTTATCTGCTATGCAGATTATTTTCGCCGAACTTTGTTCGGCTTTTTTATTTTCTTTCTGCAACCTGTCTTCTGCTTGTTCTTGAGTGGTTTTTATCGGTCTGCCTTCTGCGGTGCAATGACTACCCTATTACCTCGCTACCCGTTATCATGCAGTTACTTTTTCAGTTTCTTGCGGATTATCGGATCACGCTATGTTACTACCTCGCTTCATGCTGACCCCGGGCAGAATAACGCGTTTTATCCTGATTTTTAGCTTGCTATGGGTCGTCATCTGCGTTTTGGCCTTTCAGGCTATGGTCAAATCCTCTTTGACCGATAAACGCCAGACCATTAATAGCATGAGCACGGCATTGCAGGCGCGGATTGAGAGTTATCAGGTTGCGTCAGCACAGCTTTATGATGTGATTACTGGCTCGGAAAACGATACCTTCACCGCACAACCACTACAGATGGTCATGCCCGGTGTTTATCAGCTTGAGACAGGTCAAAGTAAGACCTCACTACTTATTTTCGGTGCACTATCAGACCCCTCGGTTTCACATGCACATGAAGTGGCCGTCTACCTGAATACGTTGTGGGCAGCAAAACACGATATCTGGTCGATGTATTTACTGAATGGGCAAGATAACAGCATGCTGATGGTATCCACCCTGCCACTGGAGATGCAACAGAACTCTGGCGGACGTGATAATCCTCTGACCACGCTGCTGGACTCAAGACGCACCGAAATGCTGCAACAAGCCAATGCTCTCGACGAAAGAGAGAGCTATTCACTGCTGCGTTATGAGCGGCTGATCGGTGAGCGTTACTTCACACTACGTACCACCTTCAATCAACCTGGGCATTTGCCAACGGTGATCGCGTTTGATATTCCCGTGGGTGATATTATTCCTGCGCAGCTGTCGGAAACCAGTATTCAGCTAAAAAATGCCTCTGATGATGGGAGTGTAGTGCGCGGTACCACTCAGCTTTCTTTTGTCACGCCAGACCTGGAGATATCATCAGCACTGGCCAGTGCTCCGCTGCGTCTGGTTTATATCATTCCTCTTTTCGATCTGCTGAGCGAAGCACTGCAACAGTTATTGTGGCCGTTCCTCTTCCACCTGTTGGTGCTTATTTTAGTAGTATACTGGCTGTTATTACAGCGTCAGCAAATCATCCTCAATGGTGAACTAAAACCTGATGACACGCTCCACGCAGACGAGATAGCCCGGGAAATCGTTTCCTGCTTGCCTGTCGGGTTAATTGTCTATGATTTTGCCACTGACTCAGCAAGATTGATTAACCATCAGGCCGAGCCACTACTGCCACATTTAAATCTGCGCAATATCATTGATATTGCTACCGCCCACGATGGTGGAATCCAGGTCACTGTCAATCACCGCAACTATGAAGTTCGTGCGCTAATCAGTGCGGTCGTGCCGGAGCAGGTCATTTTTATTATCTGCGACCGCGATCGTGAAGCTCATATCAGCAGAACATTAGAGGATGCAGAATCAACCCTGCAACACAGCCATCAAATACGCATGCAGCTTTTTCGACACTTTGCCATGGCGCTCGACAATCCTGTGACTGATATGCTGCAACTGATGGATTCATCTGATGCGGTGCAACATCAGAAAGCGGCTGAGTGTGCCAGGGCACTGCGTCAGCAAATTAATGATTTAATAATGTTATATCAACTGGAGTCCGGTGAACGCGTCGTAAAAGGCGAGCTTTTTAATCTGCAATCCTTGTTTGATTCAATTACCACCACGCTGATACCTGCACTGAACCGAAAAGGATTGGGTTTCTTTGTCAGTAATTCACTACCCCCTGATACCTTATTTTATGCTGACAGAATGGCATTACAAAAAGTCATCACCACTGTGCTGCATTATGCTGTGGTGAGAACCGACTGGGGGAAAATCACGCTTGCGGTTAATTCGCAGACGGATACCACGTTAAACATTGATATCATCGATAGCAGTAATGGGTTGAGTGCGGATGAAACAATGAATATTGATTTTCCATTCGCCCACCAGCCATCACCCGACCGTTTTTCACAACCCTCCGCACTGGCATTATTTTTATGCAAGCACCTTTGCCGCCAGTTGAATGGTACGTTATCAATTAACAACCGCCCTGGAATTGGTACACACTATCAAATCGCAGTAGCTCTGAATGCAGAACCTTCCCCACCCCAGGAGGAAAAGCTTCTGGAGGGTGTCGCTGTCCGCCTGGAGATCGCTACAGATATTATCCAGCAGATTGTTGTTCATCATTTACAGGCATTAGGGGCAACTATCCTGCTGCCCAATCAATCCTATGAGCAAGAATACGATATCACTGTGAGTGACTGTCTGACGCAGCGTGAAAAAATGCTGTTGTTACTTGATAGCTCTGAAACCCGCTGTCGTTTAATCGACACTGAATGCTGGACAGTGAACTTTAACCTGTATGACGCAATGCAGGAAGCATTGCTGATGATGATTGAGTACCAGCTGGAGCAATCCCCGTCTCATACCACCGATGATACGCTGATCATCAATGCCTTATCTGAAGATTACCGACGACTCTTCATTGCAACTGTTCCCGAAGATCTCAGGAAACTGTATACTGCGCTGACAGAACGCGAATATGATTCACTTTCGCTGATAGCCCATCGTCTGAAAGGGGTATTCGCGATGCTTGAACTTTTGACCGGCCAGCAATTATGTGAACGCCTGGAGGCGGCCATCCGTGAGCAGGAAGAGACAAAAGTTGCCACACTCATTGATGATGTTAACGGTTATATCCACACACTGTTGCAGCAAGGTAGTGCACAATAATGAATAAAATGAAGGTAATAATTGCTGATGACCACCCTATAGTCCTGTTTGGTATCCGTAAATCACTGGAACAAATTGACTGGGTAACTGTGGTTGGCGAGTTTGAAGACTCCACCTCATTAGTCAATCATCTGGCGTCACTCCATGCTGATGTTCTGGTCACAGATTTATCCATGCCGGGTGAAAAATATGGTGACGGTATTACGCTGATAAAATATATCAAACGTCACTATCCGCAACTTGCGATTATCGTTCTGACTATGAACAATAATCCGGCTATTCTCAGCACCGTCCTGGATCTCGATATCCAGGGTGTGGTATTGAAGCAGGGCGCGCCTACTGATTTACCTAAGGCACTTGCTGCTCTGCAAAAAGGCAAAAAATATACGCCCGAGTGTGTGGAAAAATTGCTGGAAAAAAGCAGCATCGGCAGTTCAGGGGACAAGCGGTTGTCTCCTAAAGAGAGCGAAGTACTGCGGCTGTTTTCAGAAGGTCTGCCGGTAACCGAAATCGCCAGAAAACTGAACCGCAGCATTAAAACTATCAGCAGTCAGAAAAAATCCGCAATGACCAAACTTGGCGTCGATAATGACATCGCGTTGCTTAATTACCTGACCACCGTCAACAACGGTAACGACAGCTAGCCATAACTTCATGATAATAAAGGATAGCCAGCCCAATATATTAACCCTGAGGCTGGTTTTCCTCAGTCAGGTACACTGACAGTGTTTTTTCAAGTGTATCAAGCGTAACCGGCTTACACAGACAATCATCCATACCTTTATCAATACATTGTTGTCTCTGTTCCGCCAGCGCGTTTGCCGTCACGGCGATGACTGGCATTCGACTACCCTTCTCACGTAGGGCATGTGTCAGCTGATAACCGTCCATGACAGGCATATTGACATCGGTCAGTAACAGATCTACATCGTGCCGGGCTAAGAAGGCCAATGCTTCCTCGCCATTACCGGCAGTAAAAACACGATAACCCAGTGTGGCGACCTGTTCACTCAATAACTGTCGGTTAAGAGGATGGTCATCCACAATCAGGATCTCTCTTCCCGGAAGCTTCTGTGATTCCCCGACTGCTGAACTGGTCAGAATCTCATGCTGACTGAAACTACTCGCTTCAGCACTCATAATGTCAGGCAATACGCTGCTGATACGATGGGCGGAGCAACTGTTGACTATCCACCGGCCGGGAGAAACCTGTTTAGGTGACCCACTGTAATCGGTGGCAAAACGTAGCCAGATCAATGCCTGACTCCCTGATATCAGCGGCTGATGGTCAGTGATAACAATGCCCTCGTCGCAGACAGCAGCATCATCGATGCGTGCGACTGAAACACCATTAGCACTCAATTCACGTAGCAAAAATGCCGCCAGCATATCGTTATGCAACAGTAACCAGCAACGTGAGTTAAAAGAGGAAACAGGTGAAGAGACTCGTCGCTGATAACAAGGCAAGCGCACGGTAAACAGGCTACCAATACCAGGTTCAGACTCAACCTGGATATCGCCATCCATCAGATTGACCAGCTTCTCGCAAATCGCTAATCCCAATCCTGTACCTTGATAGTGATGTATTTTTCCTTCACCGATTTGAAAGAAGGGATTAAACAAATGGACGATATCTTTCGCCGGGATCCCTTTTCCGCTGTCTCTTAGCTGGAAAATAAGATAGCCATCGTGGATAAACACCCGCAAGACAATCCCGCCGATCGAGGTAAACTTAATCGCATTACTGAGTAAATTGGCAATAATTTGCTCTATACGCTGTGGATCGCCAGTGAACTCATCGGGCACTTCATCTTCAATAAACAGCCATAAGGTGAGGCGCTTTTTAAACGCCATGGCGAGGTAGCTGCCTGTTACACGCTCCAGCAACTCTCTCGGAGCAAAAACCTGCCGCTCAATATTGAGTTGCTCTGACTCTATTTTTGAAAAATCAAGTATATCGCTGATAATTCTTAATAACAGATGGGATGCGCTACTCATCGCATGCACCAGCGGTGCAACTCCGTCGGCCAGATGGCGCGTCTGTAACAAATCCAGATTACCGATAATGCCATAGAGTGGAGTGCGTAATTCATGACTGACTGTGGCAAGAAACATCGATTTAGACTGACTGGCCTGTTCCGCTGCCTCGGCGACTTCCTGCAATGCCTGTTCAATTTTGACCCTCGCACTGACATCAATCAACACGCAGATTGCTACGTTTTCGTTGCGATACCGTGAGTGCACAAAACTGATTTGCAGATGTGCCTGATGGGTGGTTATCACATCAACCATACTGACCTGGCGCTGATAAATAATTTCCAGTAGCCTTTTCTTATCTTCGGCTGACAACATCGTCAGGTAATTATGCGCCAGTTCATTACTCAACAGATTAATGCCATCGCTTAAGCGTAAAATACAGATACCAGCCGGGGCTGAAGCAACGATTTTACGGTTAAACTGATCGTTCTCTTCCAGCTGTCGGGCCTGATTCTCTGCCGGAAGAAAAATACGCCGTTCTAACAGCCACGCCAGTGATGCAAACAGAAAAGCACTCAGCAGGTTGAGCAGTAAAGCATTAATCAGTGCTATTTTGAGCTTATCAAACAGATTTCGCGACTCGACGACATACAGCATATTCAACGATGAAGGTAGTAACGTTTTTTTGATCACCAGCTGACGGTAATCATTGGTATAGCCCATCCATTCGTTTTTATCCGGAATGTCATCCAACAACAGTATAGAATCCATATAACTGGTGGCAGATGTCAGAGGCTGACTCGCGCCATCTGTCATCAGTACCGTAAATGGTATTTCGTTACTGCCTGTATAATCATCCAGACGCAGTGTCTGTTCAACCCCCAACCAGCCCACAACATCATCCCCGATAAATAAAGGCGCGAGGGTATACAGAAAACCGCCCCCGGACTGGTTACGCGATAACAAACCATAAACATTAACTTGCTTACCTACCGCATCACCGCTGCGATTACGTGCCAGCTGGCGGTATAACGCATCCAGTTCAGGAAAACGTTCAGCGGTCACACTACTCCCCAATGGAAAATCTGTCACACAAACGGGAGAGTCACTAAACAGCACCACGCGATTTACATCAGAAAAAGGAGAAAAATTCTCTTTCCAGTCCCGGATGACTGCGCCAAGTGTATTTTTCACCGTCAATTCGCGCGGCGACAGTGCCTGACAATCAGAAACACTTTCACTCATACCAGTCGACATCATTTCCGGCTGATTTACGGTGGGCTGACCTGGCGAATTATCCGATCTGTTGAGACGATTTTCAATACTGAATTTCAGTTCACGAATAATATCTGAGGCATGACGCACGCGATACTGTGCCGCAGACCAGCTGGTATTAAATGTCTGGTATAATGCTGTCTCTTTCTGATGAAGAAGATTAATAATCCAAAAAGCAGTAAGCAGGACGCCTAGCAGCCACAACAACAACGCCAGTGCTCGAAATAAATAACGTGACAGCGTTAATGTGGTTCTGAATGGGAAAAAAAACTTCACATGCTCTCCTGCCTGACAGCCCTTGCCAGTCACTTTGCGGATTCACTTACTATGCCAGACTCGTCACCCCTGCTTATGGTACTGATAACATGATGACGGCTGAAAAAAAACCGACTCAAAGAGTCGGTTCATCTTAGCAGATTGTCACTTTATTCTTCGTCATCATCTGCAACAATATCCTGATCATCTTCTGCCTCAGGAATAATTTCTTCATCACCTTCTGCTGGTGCACCATCAATGTTGTCCAGCTCATCTTCCGATACCGGTTCAGCAACACGTTGCAGCCCAACCACATGCTCATCTTCAGCCGTACGGATAAGAATAACCCCCTGGGTATTTCTTCCCACTACACTGACTTCTGAAACACGGGTTCTGACCAGCGTCCCGGCGTCTGTGATCATCATAATTTGATCACTGTCTACAACCTGAACTGCACCGACTACCGGTCCATTACGTTCAGTGACTTTGATAGAGATAACACCTTGCGTCGCGCGGGATTTTGTCGGGTATTCGCTGCCAGCTGTACGTTTACCATATCCGTTTTGTGTCACGGTCAAAATCGCACCATCATCACGAGGTATAATCAAAGAGACTACCTTATCACCCTCAGAAAGACGGATACCTCGAACCCCTGATGCTGTTCTCCCCATGGCGCGCACAGCCTGCTCTGAGAAACGCACTACTTTACCTGCTGCGGAGAAAAGCATCGCTTCGTCGTTACCATCCGTCAGTGCGACACCAATCAGCTCATCGTCATCACGTAAATTCAGGGCAATGATACCTCCACTACGGGGTCGACTGAACTCAGTCAGTGCTGTTTTCTTCACGGTTCCGCTGGCTGTTGCCATGAAGATATTCCAGCCCTCTGCATAATCGCGTACCGGCAGGATTGCTGTGATACGCTCATTAGCATCCAGTGGCAGCAGATTGACGATAGGTCGTCCGCGGGCACCACGGCTGGCCTCAGGCAATTGATAGACCTTCATCCAGTAAAGTCTGCCGCGACTCGAGAAGCAGAGAATAGTGTCATGGGTGTTGGCTACCAGTAAGCGGTCAATGAAGTCTTCTTCTTTGATTCGTGCTGCCGATTTACCTTTGCCACCACGTCGTTGTGCTTCATAATCAGTCAGTGGCTGATATTTCACATACCCCTGATGGGAAAGGGTAACCACCACATCTTCCTGATTGATTAAATCTTCAATATTGATGTCTGCGCTATTGGCAGTGATCTCCGTACGACGTGCATCACCGAACTGATCACGAATCAGATTCAACTCTTCACGAATCACTTCCATCAGACGTTCAGGATTCTCGAGAATGCGGATCAGCTCTGCGATTTGCGCCAGCAGACCTTTGTATTCATCCAGCAGTTTTTCATGCTCAAGTCCGGTCAGCTTTTGCAGACGCAGATCGAGAATAGCCTGTGCCTGTTGTTCAGTCAGATAATATTGACCGTCACGGATGCCAAACTCCGCTTCCAGCCATTCAGGACGTGCGGCATTATCTCCGGCACGTTCAAGCATTGCCGCGACATTACCCAGCGCCCAAGGTTGCGCAATCAAGCCACTTTTTGCTTCTGCCGGAGTCGGAGCACGGCGGATAAGCTCAATAATCGGGTCAATATTTGCCAGCGCAATAGCGAGTGCTTCAAGAATATGAGCACGGTCACGCGCTTTACGCAGTTCAAAGATAGTACGACGGGTCACTACTTCCCGACGATGCCGGACAAACGCCTCCAGAATATCTTTCAATGGCATGATTTTCGGTTGGCCCTGATGCAGAGCAACCATGTTAATACCGAAAGAGGTTTGTAACTGAGTCAGTGAATAAAGGTTATTTAGTACCACCTCGCCGACTGCGTCACGCTTGATTTCAACAACGATACGCATACCATCTTTGTCAGACTCGTCGCGTAACGCGCTGATCCCTTCCAGGCGTTTCTCTTTTACCAGCTCGGCCATTTTTTCAATGAGCCTGGCTTTATTCACCTGATAGGGAATCTCGTGGATAATGATTGTCTCGCGCCCGGTTTTCGCGTCAACTTCCACCTCACCACGGGCACGAATATAAATTTTTCCACGCCCGGTACGGTAAGCTTCCTGAATCCCGCGATGGCCATTGATGATAGCCGCCGTAGGGAAATCAGGACCAGGAATATGGGTCATCAACTCTTCCACACTGATATTTTCATTATCGATGTAGGCGAGGCAACCATTGATCACTTCAGTAAGGTTATGTGGTGGAATATTGGTGGCCATCCCCACGGCTATCCCGGAGGAACCGTTAATCAGCAGATTGGGGATTTTAGTCGGCATCACTTCAGGGATCTGTTCTGTACCGTCATAGTTTGGCACAAAATCGACCGTTTCTTTTTCAAGATCGGCCAGCAGCTCATGAGCGATTTTCGCCATACGTACTTCCGTATAACGCATCGCTGCCGCAGAGTCACCATCAATAGAACCAAAGTTACCCTGGCCATCCACCAGCATGTAACGTAACGAGAATGGCTGAGCCATACGTACGATGGTGTCATAAACTGCACTGTCACCATGAGGATGGTATTTACCGATCACATCACCGACAACACGGGCAGATTTCTTATAAGGCTTATTCCAGTCATTCCCCAGTACATTCATGGCGTAAAGCACACGACGGTGTACCGGTTTCAGGCCGTCCCGCACATCGGGTAACGCTCGGCCAACGATGACTGACATGGCATAATCAAGATATGAGCTTTTCAACTCTTCTTCGATATTGACCGGTGTAATTTCTCTGGCTAGGTCGCTCATGAAGCCGCTATCCCTCTACGTTGTACCCGGAAATTAAAAGTGCGAAAGTATACCACCTTTAGTGTTACTGGTGAATGGAAAGCATCTTTTTTACTGTCGGGGAGTTGATCAGGTGTTGAAAGACCCAAGAGCGATATACGTGAGAAGAATGAAAACGCTATACTAATTGCACAATAAGTCCGGAGTGAAGCGTAATGAAGGCAGAATCACCTAACCACAATGTCGATGAAAATGAAATTGCTAAATTTGAAGCAGTCGCTGGGCGCTGGTGGGACCTCGAAGGAGAATTCAAACCCCTGCACCGTATTAACCCACTACGGCTGGGCTATATAGCCAGACATAGTCAGGGACTGTTTGGCAAAAAAGTGCTGGATGTCGGTTGTGGCGGAGGCATTCTTGCTGAAAGTATGGCGAAAGAGGGTGCCAGCGTGACCGGCCTGGATATGGGCGCAGAACCTTTGCAGGTCGCACGACTGCACGCCCTAGAAAGTGGCGTTACCCTTGATTATGTGCAACAGACCGTCGAAGATCATGCTGCTGAACATGCCGGCAAATACGATGTGGTCACCTGTATGGAGATGCTGGAGCACGTTCCCGATCCGGCTTCTGTTGTCAGCGCCTGCGCCCGCCTGGTCAAACCCGGTGGTGAGGTGTTTTTTTCAACCCTGAATCGCAATCGAAAAGCCTGGCTGATGGCGATAGTCGGGGCTGAATACGTGCTACGTATGGTGCCGCGTGGTACCCATGACATCAAAAAATTCATTCGCCCGGCAGAGTTGTTACACTGGGCTGATAACGCCGGGCTGCAGGAGCGGGACATGATTGGACTGCACTATAATCCTTTCACTATCCGCTTTAAGTTAGCGCCGGGCGTTGATGTCAATTACATGCTGCATACCCATGCCCCTGAAGTGAGCTAGCCCCCCGCAAAGCCCCTTGACGATCACGGCAGTGTTGTTATGGGGGCTGTATCACCCGTTCGGTTTTTCACATCCGGTAACAGACTGCAAGCGAAAAAAATACGTTTTTTTTACATCTAAAAAATACGTGCAGAGCAAGTAAAATATTTACTTTTTTATTGTGGTTAATGATATGACTTACGCCCCTTGCAAAACGGGGACTTAGACTTTTTACAGCGTTCCCATACGCAAAAAACAGATAAAATCAAGCCTTGTCACTCACTAATTAATTACTACAATACACCCCCATATTGTTGCTTCAACTTTACCCATACCCCATATCTTGTGGTTATTGTCTGTACTGCTTACAACATAGCAGCGGCCTAAGCACAGGGCGGTATCGGCTCACGGAAAGGATTAAAACATCACATGAATCAGAGTCTGCTTGTCACTAAACGCGATGGCCGTACTGAACGTATCAATCTTGATAAAATACACCGCGTATTGGATTGGGCAGCTGAAGGCCTGCAGGACGTGTCAGTATCTCAGGTAGAATTGCGCTCACACATCCAGTTTTATGAAGGCATCAGAACCTCTGACATTCATGAGACGATTATTAAATCCGCCGCAGACCTCATTTCTCGTGATACACCAGATTATCAATACATGGCAGCCCGTCTGGCTATCTTTCATCTGCGTAAAAAAGCCTATGGTCAATTCGAACCACCGCGACTGTATGATCATGTCAAACGGATGGTCGAGCTGGGAAAATATGACGCGCATCTGCTGAAAGATTACAGCACAGAAGAGTTCGATGAGATGGATAGCTTTCTCGACCACTGGCGTGATATGAACTTCTCTTACGCTGCCGTGAAACAGCTGGAAGGCAAATATCTGGTACAAAACAGGGTGAATGGCAAAATTTATGAAAGCGCTCAATTTCTCTATATCCTGGTTGCGGCCTGTCTGTTTTCAGCCTACCCGCGAGAAAAACGTCTGAATTATGTGAAGCGTTTTTATGATGCTATCTCGACATTTAAGATTTCTCTGCCCACACCCATCATGGCCGGCGTGCGAACCCCTACCCGCCAGTTCAGTTCATGCGTTTTGATTGAGTGTGGTGATAGTCTTGACTCAATCAATGCCACCTCCAGTGCGATTGTTAAGTACGTTTCCCAGCGAGCAGGGATCGGCATTAATGCCGGCCGTATTCGTGCACTCGGTAGCCCGATACGCGGTGGTGAAGCTTTCCATACTGGTTGTATTCCTTTCTATAAACACTTCCAGACGGCTGTCAAATCCTGCTCTCAGGGCGGCGTGCGAGGTGGTGCTGCCACTCTGTTCTACCCTCTCTGGCACCTGGAAGTCGAGAGTCTGCTGGTACTGAAAAATAACCGCGGTGTGGAAGCTAACCGGGTCCGTCATATGGATTATGGTGTACAGCTAAATAAACTGATGTATCAGCGTTTATTGAAAGGAGAAGAGATAACCCTGTTCAGTCCTTCAGATGTTCCCGGGCTTTATGATGCTTTCTTTGCTGATCAGGATGAGTTTGAACGTCTCTACACGGCTTATGAAGCACGCAGCGATATCCGTAAACAACGTGTCAAAGCGGTTGACCTGTTCAGTCTGATGATGCAGGAACGCGCCTCAACCGGCAGGATCTATATCCAGAACGTTGATCACTGTAATACTCACAGCCCGTTTGATCCAACAGTAGCACCAGTGCGCCAGTCCAATCTTTGTCTGGAGATCGCTCTGCCAACGCGTCCGATGATGGATGTTAACGATGAAGATGGCGAGATCGCCCTGTGTACGCTCTCGGCCTTCAATCTCGGCGCAATTTCATCTCTTGATGAACTGGAAGAGCTGGCAACACTTGCGGTCAGAGCCCTTGATGCGCTGCTTGATTATCAGGACTATCCGATTCCTGCGGCACGCCGTGGTGCAATGGGACGACGCACGTTGGGTATTGGTGTTATCAACTTTGCCTATTACCTGGCGAAGCATGGTGTGCGCTACTCCGATGGCAGTGCCAACAATCTTACCCATATGACATTTGAAGCAATTCAATACTATCTGCTCAAAGCCTCAAATATGCTCGCTCAGGAGCAAGGCGCCTGCCCGTGGTTCGACCAGACAACCTATGCACAAGGCATTTTGCCTATCGATACCTATAAAAAAGACCTGGATGCGATCAGCGACGAGCCATTGCACCTTGACTGGGAAACATTGCGTGAACAGATTAAAACTCACGGTCTGCGCAACTCAACACTTTCCGCCCTGATGCCTTCAGAGACCTCTTCGCAGATCTCCAATGCCACCAATGGCATTGAGCCTCCTCGCGGGCATATCAGTATCAAGGCCTCGAAAGATGGTATTTTACGCCAGGTGGTTCCTGAGTATGAGCGTCTTAAAGAGAGTTATGAGTTACTTTGGGACATGCCAAACAATGATGGCTATCTGCAATTGGTCGGTTTGATGCAAAAATTTGTCGACCAGGCGATATCATCTAATACCAATTATGATCCGACTCGTTTTGCAAACGGCCGGGTTCCGATGAAACAGCTGCTTAAAGATCTCCTGACCGCCTATAAGCTGGGTATCAAAACACTTTACTATCAGAATACCCGCGATGGAGCTGAAGATGCTCAGGATGATTTGGCTGATGATGGTTGCGAAGGCGGTGCCTGCAAAATTTAACCCTCACGTTGGGACAGCCTGCTGGCTGTCCCCCACTCTATTCAGGCGCCTGGCGCCTCAGCGTACGAGATAACTCGCGATGGCTTATACTACGTTTTCACAAAATAAGAATGATCAACTTGCCGAGCCGATGTTTTTTGGTCAGCCGGTTAACGTTGCACGCTATGACCAGCAAAAATATGATATTTTTGAAAAGCTCATCGAGAAGCAACTCTCTTTCTTCTGGCGACCTGAAGAGGTGGATGTTTCGCGTGACCGCATCGACTATCAATCGCTGCCTGATCATGAAAAACACATTTTTATCAGCAATCTGAAATACCAGACACTGCTTGACTCTATACAAGGCAGAAGCCCTAATGTGGCGCTGCTGCCACTGATCTCGATTCCGGAACTGGAAACCTGGGTCGAGACCTGGGCGTTTTCCGAAACAATTCATTCCCGTTCTTATACGCATATCATTCGCAACATTGTCAATGATCCGTCTATCGTTTTTGATGATATCGTCACCAACGAGCAAATTTTATCACGCGCGAAAGACATTTCTGGCTATTACGATGATCTGATCAGTATGACCAATTACTGGCATTTACTTGGTGAGGGTGTTCATCAGGTTAATGGCGAAAGTATCACCGTTTCGCTGCGCGCACTGAAAAAACAACTCTACATCTGTCTGATGAGTGTTAATGCGCTGGAAGCTATTCGGTTCTATGTCAGTTTCGCCTGTTCATTCGCCTTCGCAGAACGTGAACTGATGGAAGGCAACGCTAAAATTATCAAGCTGATTGCCCGTGATGAAGCGCTGCATTTAACCGGTACTCAGCATATGCTAAACCTGTTACGCAGCGGTGAAGATGATCCTGAAATGGCGGAGATTGCCGAAGAGTGCCGTCAGACTTGCTATGACCTGTTTGTCCAGGCCGCACAACAGGAAAAAGAGTGGGCTGACTATCTTTTCCGCGATGGTTCAATGATTGGTCTGAATAAAGATATCCTTTGGCAATATATTGAATATATTACCAATATCCGGATGCAGGCTGTCGGTCTCGAATTGCCTTTTAAAACTCGTTCCAACCCCATTCCATGGATCAATGCCTGGCTGGTGTCAGATAATGTTCAGGTTGCGCCTCAGGAAGTTGAGGTGAGTTCTTATCTTGTCGGTCAGATAGATTCGGAAGTGGATGGTGACGAATTCAGTGACTTCCAGCTTTAATCGATGAAAATTTTTTCTGTTTCTCTGCGTGTCTCTGACACGCAGTTAGTTTACAACGCTGAGCATCAACCCACCTTGCTCGATTTTCTGCAGTCGCAACGCATTGCTATAGATTACCAGTGCCGTGAGGGTTACTGTGGCGCATGCCGCACCACATTGCGTTCTGGTAGCGTTACCTACGCACACTCCCCGCTGGCATTTCTTCAGCCCGGTGATATTTTACCCTGCTGCTGTCGTCCATGCGGTGATATTGAACTGGAGCTTTAAACCCGCTGACTGCTGCTACCAGCATCTTGCGTTTGCTATCGTGGATTAAACACCATCTGTGTGATATCACAACTGCTATGCATTACCGTCACTGGCTGATGATGCAGCCAGCGATGCAGCAGTGTTAATGCCATCATGCCCATCACTTCACGACGTGTTTCATCGCTGTAGTGATTCATATTCAACCGCACTCTTACCCCGGTATCGCCATCTTGTGTGCAAATAACCAGATTCATCTCACCACTCGCCTCACCTGCGACCAGTAAGGCGATTGTGGCATCAGATGCCGTCATCAGGATCCTCCCGCGTGCCATTGTCTCGCTTAATGGCTCCTCTTGTTCCGGTAATATCTCACCTCTGGCTAACTGAACACCGGCGAGCTTCAGTTGCCAATGCAGGTAACCCGCACTGTAACCCTCGCTCAACACCAGACGCTCCGTGCGTGCATTTAGCTGCGCCGCAAGTGCAGAGGCAAAGGTGCTTTTACCTGTAAAAATGATACTCTCTGCGAGCCGTTGTTCAATTTGCTGCCAGACCTTATCCATCACCTGACGTTTTTCTGCTGCTCCGGTGAGTTTGACTTCCACCATCGACGGCGCAGCACGGTAACCGACCTGGAGTCCCTCAGGAATCACCACCGAGTCTATTTGTGTCGCCAGTTGACTCTCACCCACGCCGAAAGTGGTCAGGCGCAGACAAACGGGGGGTTCAGGGATGATGACCTGTTGTTTCAGGCGAGGTAAAATCTGCTCTGTTACCATGCGCTTAAATTCAGAAGGGACTCCGGGAGTAAAAAAAATCAGGCAGTGATGATGGCGCAGCATAAAACCACATGCCGTTCCGATTGGATTGTCGAGCATCTCAGCCCCCAGCGGCAATTCTGCCTGCTTACGGTTACTGTCACTCATCACCCGCCCCCGCTGGGTAAAGAATGCGCTCATCGTATTAAGCCACTGCGAATTCAACACCAGCGGGACATCTGCCAGTTTGGCAGCTGCCACGGCACTGAGGTCATCACTGGTCGGCCCAAGCCCGCCATTAACAATCAATACATCAGCCACCCGGCTACGCTCTTCCATCACAGAAATTAACGCATCAAGATTGTCACCGACCGTCTGCTTACGCACCAGCGGCAACCCGTTTTCCCAGCAAAAATCTGCCAGCCAGGCACTATTAGTATCAATAATCTGTCCGTGTAATACCTCATCGCCGGTTGCCAGCATCTCAATTTTGATCATTATCCACTCCGGTAAATACTGCAAAAGTATTTAACATTATGTTTTGCAAGTTAATGTTAAAAAGACACAACAGAAAACGTTTCCCAGCCCAAAAAAATAACCCTATTTTTATTGCGGAAATGACTATCTGTGACCAGAATTAAACGCAATAACGATGATATCAGTGACGCCACTGATGTTTACTTTAACTGTAGGCAGAGAGAAAGACGATGAGCAAAAAAGGCTTAACGACCGCAGCTGGTGCCCCAGTAGTGGATAATAATAATACCATGACTGCGGGTCTCAGAGGTCCGGCACTTCTTCAGGATGTCTGGCTTCTAGAAAAACTCGCCCATTTTGACAGAGAAGTGATCCCTGAACGTCGCATGCATGCCAAGGGCTCAGGTGCTTACGGCACCTTCACGGTTACTCAGGATATTACCCGTTATACCCGCGCAAAAATTTTTTCTGCCGTGGGGAAAAAAACTGAATTGTTCATTCGTTTTTCTACTGTGGCCGGTGAACGCGGAGCTGCGGACGCAGAACGGGATATTCGCGGCTTTTCACTCAAATTTTACACCGAAGAAGGCAACTGGGATTTAGTCGGCAACAATACCCCGGTTTTTTACTTTCGCGACCCGCTAAAGTTTCCGGATTTAAACCACGTAGTAAAACGCGATCCACGTACTAATCTACGTAATCCTGTCTATAAATGGGATTTTTTCTCTCAATTGCCCGAATCGCTGCACCAGTTAACTATCGATTTCAGCGATCGTGGTTTACCTAAATCATACCGCCACATCCACGGATTTGGCAGTCATACCTACAGTTTTATCAACCAGCAGCAGGAGCGTTTCTGGGTTAAGTTCCACATGCGCTGTGAACAGGGCATTGAAAATCTGATGGATGACGAAGCAGAAGAGCTGGTCGGTAAGGATCGCGAAAGTTCTCAACGTGATCTGTTCTCAGCGATCGAACAGGGTAATTTTCCCCGCTGGAAATTCCTGGTGCAAATCATGCCGGAAGCCGAAGCCTCACAAACCCCCTATAATCCTTTTGATCTGACAAAGGTGTGGCCACATGCAGATTATCCGCTGCTTGAAGTGGGTGAGTTTGAGCTTAATCGTAATCCGGATAATTATTTCTCTGAAGTTGAACAGGTCGCCATGAGTCCGGCGAATATTGTACCCGGAATCGGCTTTTCACCGGATCGCATGTTACAAGGCCGCCTGTTTTCCTATGGTGACGCCCATCGCTACCGCCTTGGGGTAAATCACCACCAGATACCTGTTAATGCACCAAAATGCCCTTTCCATAACTACCACCGGGACGGTGCAATGCGGGTGGATGGTAATAGTGGTAACACCGCGACCTATGAACCAAACAGCATGGGATTATTTCAGCAACAACCTGATTTTTCTGAACCCCCGCTGCCTGTCGACGGTGCTGCTGACCATTGGGATCATCGGGTTGACGAAGATTATTTCACTCAGCCACGAGCACTATTCAATCTGCTAAGCGAAGAAGAACATCAGCGGATGTTCCAGCGCATTGCTGGTGAGTTATCGCAAGTACCCGAAGCTATTCAGCAACGACAACTGGGTTTGTTTTACAAAGTACACGATAAGTACGGGGCTGGTGTAGAAGCGGCACTCAAGGCCGCCTGTAGCTAACTTCTACTCACAGGTAAGATGAAGTTATCTTCATCTTACCTGTCCGTGTCTCAACGACGTCCTAATAGTAACCCGGCGATAACCCCTGCAACCGCTGCGATCCCGATACTTTGCCATGGTTTCTCATGGACATAATCATCAGCACTACGCATTGACTGACGCAGATGACATTGTTCCTGCTGAACAGTCAGGCCTGCACGCTCGCGCACCTCATCAAGCGTTTCCTGAGCCTTCAGGCGCAGAGCGTCCGTTTCTTTATCGGCAATGTCAGATGACGATGAAAGAACGCCATCAAGCGCCTCGAGTAACACCCGGATATCCTGATTTAACTGTGCATATTGTGGATCAGAAGACTGTGCCATGATAACTCCCAATAATATCTATGATAGTACGCTCAGGCGGCACCATGATTCAGAGTCGGAATCAGGGAATTTGCAAAACAGCCACCAGACACTCTTCGTTATTGTCTCGCCTTGTTGACTAAAACGACCACACCTGAGCAAGTCGCTTTTAAGTGGAGTCGTTCCCGGCCAATCAGCGCATCAATTTTATCCTGGCTTTGCTACCTCCTGCTTACAGCACGATTAAACCATTAATAATTAATCTTTTGATAACCAACGCCGATAGTTATCGCAGACATTATTTTACGCTATTCAGATTATTCGTGAATTAGCAGTACTCAGATAAAAGAAAGGTAATAACAATGTTCAGACTGATCAGACAAAAAGTCAGCGTACTTCTCGGCATGGGATTTTTATGTGTAATTCTTGCTGGCATTTTTGTCACGGCGTTTGCCGCATACAAACTCAGTAGTGCCGGCGATCAGCAAAAACTCACCCATGCCCGCCTGAACGATCTGCAGACGTTGCAAAGCTTAAAGGATAACAGCAGCCAGCAAATGGCCTTATTACTTATATTAACTAATGACCCACTCTCCGTCTCCAGCAGAGACATTACCAATCATTTCATTCAGTTGCAAAGAAACAGCAATCAAACAATCGCCCACTTTCGCAGTCTGATTAACGGTGCGAAAAATATCCCTGGCATCAATCTGAAGGAAGTCGACGAAGCATCATCACTACTCCAGCACATTGAAAATACTGCTCTGGTTTTCAATGCTGAAATCGAAAAGAACTTTCCCGGAAATCCTCCTTCAAGTCACCTAGCTGTCACACCTCAACTGACTCAGACGCTGGTCGCCTACCGTACGACTGTCGATAACATGGTGGCCTATCAGGCCCGTGTGACTGAAGGCACCGCCGACACTTCTTCACGAAGTTTGTCCGGAGTGTTTAGTACACTTACGGTTCTATCTGTGGTGTTCGCTATTCTGGGCGCACTGATTGGGTGGCTAATCACACGTCGCATCACAACACAATTGGGCGGTGACCCAGCCCAGGCACAAGCACTGGCTGCCGCCATTGCGGCAGGTGATCTGACCTACAACGTCACTTTACGTCAGCATGATACAGGCAGCTTACTTGCCTCGCTGGTCGCCATGCAGACAAACCTGCGCGCACTGGTTGCGCAGATTCATGAGTCTTCGACTTCTGTTGTGCAGGCAGCAGATGAAATTTCGCATGGTAATACAGAACTCTCTTCGCGTACCGAACAACAAGCTTCGGCGCTGCAGGAGACCGCCTCCAGTATGGAGCAAATCACAGCCACAGTGAAAAATAACACCACCAGCGCGCAACATACTGCCGAAGCCGCACGTGAAGCGGCCCTGCTCGCCCGCTCCGGCGATTCAGAAGTGAAAAAGATGTCAAAAACGATGAATGACATTGCCAACAGTGCAGGAAAAATTCGGGATATCACTTCAGTCATTGAGGGCATTGCCTTCCAGACAAATATTCTGGCACTGAATGCGGCTGTTGAGGCCGCACGTGCAGGAGAAGATGGACGGGGTTTCGCAGTCGTGGCCGGCGAGGTAAGAATACTCGCACAGCGTAGTGGCAGTGCCGCTCGTGATATCAAACAATTGATTGAACAGGCCGTCGCTCAGGTTGGCCAGGGTGTAGAAGTGGCCAGTGGTACCGGGCGGAGCATGGTTGATATTGTTGATATGGTGAACAAACTTGCCGTTGCGATGGATGAGATAGCGCTGGCCTCTTCTGAGCAAATGCAGGGCATTTCACAAATCAGTACCGCAGTCAGTCAGATGGATGGTGTAACACAGAATAACGCCGCGCTGGTCGAAGAGTCTTCTTCTGCTTCTCAGGCACTTTCTGTACAGGCTCATACATTAAGAAATGCCGTCGATACATTTCGTTTACGGGTTTAACCTGACGCTATTCCCTCTTCCCACTATTCATGCTCTATCAAGGAAGAGTCTCTCCGGCAGGGATGCCACCCAGTTCACCCTCCCCACAGTTGAAAGTCCTTTTTTTCTCTGACAAATCTGCTAAATTTTCTCCGGTCTGAGTACTCACCTGCCACTGGCGGAAAACTATCTCAGCAAGGTGACGTTCAGGATAAATGCACCATCACCGGCCGTGAGTAAACCGGGACAGGTATCACCGCGCCACTATCGAACCCTATTGTGCAAAGGAAACCACCTCTGGCATGAAGAGAAGAGTGTTTATCAAAGCGTCAATGGCCCTTGCCACATTGAGCGGGATGTCTGGCTTTTCATCCCTTTTTGCTTACGCTGCAGAGGCTCCTGGCAATATCGCTGATGGCCGGGCTCGGGCTTTTGACCTGAATATGTTGAAAAAAAGGGCGGCTACGCTCGCAACAAAACCTTATGAAGGAGTAACTGTCCCTTTGCCTGAGACACTGGCAAACATGACACCACAGGCGTATAACGCCATTCGCTATGATGCCGGACACTCGTTATGGAATGCGATACCTGAACGACAGTTAGACGTGCAATTTTTCCATACCGGAATGGGCTTTAAACGTCGCATACGAATGTTCTCCGTCGATGAAAAATCCCGCCAGGCCCGAGAAATACATTTCAATACCCAACTGTTTAATTATCAACAGGCTCAGGTTGATACTCGCCAGCTGGAACAAAAGCCCGATCTGGGTTTTGCCGGATTTCGTGCATTCAAAGTACCTTATCTTGCCAGTCGTGACATTGTCTCTTTCTTGGGTGCCAGTTACTTCCGTGCCGTTGACGAAACCTATCAGTATGGTCTTTCCGCACGGGGAATTGCTATCAATACACTGACAGCCAACCAACGTGAAGAATTTCCTGACTTCACAGAATTCTGGTTTGAGACTCCACGCGCAGAAGACACTACTTTCACGGTCTATGCTTTGCTTGATGGTCCAAGCTGTACCGGGATTTATAAATTTATCATCCACTGTGAAACAACCCGTGTCGTGATGGAGGTGGATACCTATCTTTATCCACGTAAAGATATTGCTCAATTAGGTATTGCCCCGATGACCACCATGTTCAGTTGCGGGACCAATGAAAGATGGGTGTGCGACACCATCCATCCTCAGATTCATGACTCCGATCGACTCGCCATGTGGAGTGGCAAGGGTGAATGGATTTGCCGGCCACTTAATAATCCACAGAACCTCACCTTCAATGCTTTTGAAGACGAAAATCCGCGGGGTTTTGGCATGCTGCAGCTCGATCACAACTTTGACAGTTATCAGGATGTGATTGGCTGGTACAACAAGCGTCCGAGTCTGTGGGTTGAACCTGTGGGTGAGTGGGGTAAAGGTGCCATTGAGTTGATTGAGATACCCACCACCGGAGAGACGCTGGATAATATAGTTTGCTTCTGGCGGCCCGCTACCACGATCAAAGCGGGTTCAGAACGTAATTTCAGCTATAAGTTGTATTGGAGTGGGCTGCCTCCGGTACAAAGCAACCTGGCGCGGGTTAAAGCCACACTTACCGGTATGGGGGGCTTTCCGGAAGGCTGGGCACCAGGTGAGTATTATCCTGCTGTATGGGCGCGCCGTTTTGCCATCGATTTTATCGGAACTAATCTCAACGCTGCGGCAGATAAAGGCATTGAGCCGGTCATCACTGTCAGTGCGGGCAGCATCAGGCAAGTTGAAATTCTGTTTGTTGAACCGATCAATGGCTATCGTATCTTATTCGACTGGTACCCTGATAACGACACCACTACCGCTATTGATATGCGCATGTACCTGAAAAGTGGTAATGAGACATTGAGCGAAACCTGGTTATATCAGTATGCTCCACCGCCAGTGGAGAAAAGGAAGTACATTGACGACCGCAAAATGACACTCGGATAATCCTCACCCTACGGATATCCGAACGATATCCGTAGGGGCTCGGGTGCGAATCCAGAGTAAACGTTCTTGTCAGCGTTGCATATCGATGTGGGGGATGCCATCTTCCGGATAAATTTCACCGATACTGGAAAAACCGAAATCCGTATAGAACGATTGTAAGTGAGCCTGTGCAGATAACGTTATTCTGCGTTCTGACCAGTGCTGCTGGCAACTACGCAAAACATGCGTCATAAGTTGCTGACCGAGACCCTGCCCTCTTCCGGACGCTTCGACAATCACTCGTCCTATTTTTACATGATGTTCTGTCGCTGGCACCAGAATCCGCGCATAGGCCAGCAAACGATGATCAGCCATTGCAATAATATGGCGGGTATCACCGCTCAAATCTTCACCATCAATGTCCTGATAAGCACACTGTTGTTCCACGATAAATACGGCATTACGCAGAGCCAGTAACTGATAAAGCTGTGCCGCTGACAACTCCGTATGATGCAGGTCAAACCAGCTAAGATGCATTATGTTTCCTTTTTCTGTTTCCCGGGCACAGAATACGAGAAGTGCATGGGCACAGCAACAGGGTTACTCGCCCGAGGCCCCTGACTTCACAAACCAGCCAGCTGTACTAATGAAATCAGCGGCTGGGGATAAATCCCCAACATCAGAACCAGTGCGGCACAGCAAATAATCATGCCTGTCGCGAGCGTCACCGGCAGAAATTTTTCATCTGCGACTTGCTGCAAAACTCCCGGCGGATTGAGGTAGAGACTGATGGTCACCCGCAGATAATACCAGAGACCGATAGCGCTGCCTGCAATCGTCACGCCAGTCAGCCACCACAGCTGCGCACCTACACCAATGGCAATGATGTAAAATTTACCGATAAAACCCACGGTAATGGGTATCCCGGCCAAAGATAGCATCACAATGGTCATTGACATGGCTAACCCCGGATGCTGCCAGAACAATCCCCGCACGGTATACAGTGACTCGGCTTCAGCCCCACGATAAGGGCTGGAAAGCAGACTGACGACACCAAAGGCACCGATACTGGCCAGTAAATAACCACTAAGATAAACCCCGATGCTTTCCAGGGAGAGTGCATGTAACTTCAATGCCACCAGGGCGACCAGCAGATAGCCCATATGGGCGATAGAGGAGTAACCCAATAATCGTTTGATGTTATTTTGTGACAGTGCCATCAGGTTGCCAAATAAAATCGACACAAAAGCAACAGAGGCAAGAACACGGGAAAGGGTACTTTGCTCATCCAGCGGTAAACAGAGCAGGAAACGTGTCAACACCGCGACAACCGCAATTTTACTTGCTGTAGCAAGATAAGCACTAACAGGGACAGGCGCTCCCTGATAAACATCCGGCGTCCAGAGATGGAACGGCACCAGGGAGAGCTTGAAACCTAACCCTACGATCATCATCCCCAGCCCCACCAGTAAAACAGGCTGCTGCCATCCATTTCCTGCCCACTGTTCAGCCAGTGCAGTAAAACCCAGTTGCCCGGCATCAGCGTAAAGCAGTGCCATACCGAACAGCAAAAAAGATGATGCCACAGCCGACAACAAGGCATATTTGATGGCAGCCTCCAGCGATTTTCCCTGCTGGAAAGCATAACCCACTAACCCAAAGAGCGGTAACGTGACCAGTTCAATGCCGATAAACAGTGCTGCCATATGATTAGCACAGGCCAGAACGATACCGCCTAATGTGGCAATCGCTATCAGCAAATAAAACTCTTCCCGCTGGTCCTGGTATCCGGCCAGCCATGGCAATGCAAGTAAGATAGTGGCAATTCCTGCAATGACCACCAGTGCAATAAACAATATTGCGAAGCCATCCATACGTAGCAGAGGGGTGATATCCATCGCCTCCTGCCTGACAACGATAAAGAGAGAGGCTAGCGTCAGGCTAAGTCCCGTAAGTGTAAGGATGGCACTGATATTGTGGTTGCGCCGCCATGCAATTGCCAGCATCACGACCACTACGGTGATGCCGACGATCAACAGCGGTAACAGCGCAATCAATTGTTGATGAGTTATCGTCATGGCAAATTACAACCCTGTCGTTAAAGTGGAAGCGGCATACCATTGCTGAATGTTATGCATGGCGGCCTGAGCAGTGACCAGTACTGGCTGAGGATAGAACCCCAACAACACCAGCAACACCCCCAGAACGATGGTCATCAGCAGCTCGCGCGCTGACATGGCCGGTAGCGGTTCAGTGCTTTTTGCCGGACCATAAAATGCCCGTTGCATCATCACCAGCGAGTAGACTGAGGCAAACACCAGGCCAAATGTCGCGATTACAATGACCTCAGGTACCACAGCAAAACTAGCGATCAGGATGAGAAATTCACCGATAAAATTACCTGTGCCGGGCATGCCTAAATTAGCAACGGCAAAACAGAGTGACAGTGCCGGTAGCCAGCGTATACGTGACCATAGGCCCCCCATCAGGCGCATATCTCTGGTGTGTAATCGTTCATACAACTGGCCGCAGAGAATAAACAGCGCGGAAGCAGAGAGCCCATGCGCCACCATCTGCACTACCGCCCCTTGCAGGGCGAGTTCACTGCTGCTGTAGATGGCTATCAATACAAAGCCCATATGCGAAATGGAGGTATAAGCGATCAGACGCTTAATGTCGTGCTGAGAAAAGGCCATCCATGCGCCATAGAACACCGAGAGAACCCCAAGCCACATCGCCACTGGTGCAAACTCTGCGGAGGCAGCCGGGAATAGCGGCAGAGAAAAACGCAACAGACCGTATGCTGCCGTTTTGAGCAGGATTCCGGCCAGGTCAACCGACCCTGCAGTAGGTGCCTGGGTGTGAGCATCAGGTAACCAGCCATGCAGTGGCACCACTGGCATTTTCACCGCAAAGGCGATAAAGAAACCAAGCATCAGCATAAATTCAACGATGGGAGTGAGTTGCGTCTTCAGTAAGTCACTGTAACTGAAGCTCCATATCTCGGATTGAGAATAATGAATAAACACCAGCGCGAGGATCGAGATTAACATCACCAGACCACTTGCCTGGGTATAAATAAAGAATTTGGTCGCGGCAGTGATGCGGGTTTTACCGTCAGAAGCTTTATGTCCCCATAATGCAATCAGGAAATACATCGGGATGAGCATCATTTCCCAAAAGAAGAAAAACAGGAACAGGTCGATGGCGAGAAAAACCCCCATCACGCCACCGAGGATCCAGAGCAAATTCAGATAGAAGAATCCCTGCCATTTCGCTATCTCTTTCCATGAGCAGAGGCTGGCCATCAGTCCCAGCAGGCCGGTTAACACCACCATCAACAGGGAGAGACCATCCAGCGCCAGATGGAATGCAATTCCGAAACGGGGTATCCATGCAATGCGATATTCGCTTTGCCATTGTGGCAAACCCGCTGGCTGTAAAAGGCCATAATTCCCCTGTGCCCAGAGCAGCAGTGAAATAATCAGCATTGCAGCCATCGCTACTACCGCGATAATGCGCGGCCAATTTTCGCTGATCCGCTCCGAGGCCCAACAAAGCATGCCACCGACAAACGGTATTAGGATAAGCCAGGGTAATAACATGGCGATTTGCTTCCCTTGTAACACCAGAATCATTGAGTACCGTTTGTGACGCTCTCCTGTTGCCCGACTTACTGACACGGAGAAAAATAACTGATTCTGGTAATAGTGAATATGTTGATCAGACCATCTGATAGCAGATGGCCCATCCCCCCTACAGCACCACCAATAAGCCCACGACAACAACGGCGCCTATCCCCATGGCTGCGATATACCAGCGCAGAAAACCATTTTCGCTGACCAGCAGTTTTTTACCTGCCTGTTGCGAGAACGTGGCGGGTAAACTCATCACTTGATCAACGGGGTCAGAACGAAGAAGGTGGGCGATGAAAAGATAAGGGCGCACAAATAGCCAGGCATATAATGCATCGAAGCACCATGCTGCAAACCACCAGCGTCTGAAAAACTGTCCCCCCGCTGACGCAGAAATATGGCCCACCAGACGACGTTTACCACGCCATAGCACGACCGCCAGTAAAACACCGAGCACCGCCACTCCGCCCGATAGCATTTCCAACGTCAGCATTGCCGAAGAAGAGAGTGAAGGTGTCGCGGGCAGGACTCCCTGCAGCGGAGGAACAATCATCGCCCCGATAAAAGTAGAAAGCAGCAGCAACACAATCAGAGGAAAATGGTGTGTCACCGCATGACTGGCATGGGCAGTGGTTTGTGGTTCACCATGGAATGTCACCATGATCATTCTGAAAGTATACAGTGATGTCATCAATGCGCCGATAAGCCCGGCCACCATCAACCCGCTATGTCCCTGAACCAGCGCACCGGCCAGAATCGCATCTTTACTGAAATATCCGGAGGTGATTAATGGCAGAGCCGACAATGCGCCGCCACCGACCAGGAAACAGGCATAGGTGAGGGGAATGCGTTTATATAACCCTCCCATTTTGAAAATATTTTGCTCATGATGACAGGCAAGAATCACAGACCCTGAAGCCAGGAACAGTAATGCTTTGAAAAAAGCATGCGTCATAAGATGAAAGATAGCCGCATCCCAGGCCTGAACACCGAGAGCCAGGAACATATAACCAATCTGACTCATGGTCGAGTATGCGAGGATACGTTTTATATCGGTTTGAACCAGAGCCGCAAAACCGGCAAGAAGCAACGTCACTGCACCTGTTACGGCCACCAGGTAGAGCACATCTGGCGTCAGCAAAAACAGTCCATGCGTACGGGCAATCAGATACACTCCGGCAGTCACCATAGTAGCGGCATGGATCAAGGCCGATACTGGCGTCGGTCCGGCCATCGCATCAGCCAGCCAGGTCTGCAACGGTAGCTGTGCCGATTTACCCACCGCCCCGCCCAACAACAGAAGTGTTGCCCAGCAGAGCATGCTGTTATCTGCCGCAAAGTGGACCGGCGCAATTTCCGCCATATCACGGAAATTGAGAGTACCCAGCTCGTGATAGAGAATAAATAATGCCAGAGCCAGAAATACGTCACCAATTCGCGTGATGATAAAAGCCTTCATCGCCGCGGCACCATTTTTATTCTGTTTATAGTAAAAACCGATAAGCAGGTAAGAACAGAGACCAACCCCTTCCCACCCCAGATACATCAGTAACAAATTATCCGCCAGAACCAGCACAACCATGCTGGCGATAAACAGATTCGTATACGCGAAGAAACGGCTATACCCCTCCTCACTTCGCATATACCAGGAGGCGAACAGGTGAATCAAAAAACCAACACCAGTGACCACCGAAAGCATGGTGAGCGATAAACCATCAAGCGTGAAGCTTACATCGACTGCAAAAGACTTCAGCTCTATCCAGTGCCACAACGTTAATGTATAAGCAGACTCACCCTGCTGAATAAAATCATACCCGGCAAACAAGGTCACCAGGGCCGCGGCACCCACTGCGCCAGATCCTATTAACGCAGCACAGTTCTCACTGCAGCGCCCTTGTGAGAGGGCAAGCCAAAGAAAACCTAAGAATGGTAACAGTACGGTTAAATAGAGAAGATTCATCCGCGCATCTCACTTATTTTATCAATATTGAGATTCTGACTCCGGCGATGTAACTGCACTAACAGCGCCAGGCCAATACTGGCTTCCGCTGCCGCAAGCGTAATCGCCAGAATAAACATAATTTGTCCATCGGCGCTTCCCCAGTAACTTCCGGCCACCACGAAGGCCAGTGCTGCTGCATTAATCATGATTTCTACGCTGATTAACATAAACAGAATATTGCGCCGGACAACCACACCAGTCAGCCCGATGACAAACAGCATGGCGGCCAGTATCAGACCATATTGTAAAGGAATCATTGATTCTCCTTTCTCGCATGCCGTCCGGGAGGACGATCACCAGGATAATTAGTCAGTACATCGCCTTGTCGCCGTTCTCTTCCGATGTGGTACGCCACCACTAACGCCGCCAGTAACATCATCGACGCCAGTTCAACCGCTAACACATAAGGTCCGAACAAACTGATGCCCACGGCTTTGGCATCAATCACCTTCATATTCACTGGCGGGGCATTCAGTGTGAAAATCCCATAACTGAGCATAACCAGCAGTAACAACGCCGTGACGCCTGGTCCAATCCAGCCCGCAGGCTGCAGCCAGGCTTTCTCTTGTGCTTCAATTTGCTTGCCAAGATTGAGCATCATCACGACAAAGACAAATAACACCATGATCGCACCCGCATAGACGATGATTTCCAGTGCGCCGGCAAAATAGGCACCGAGAGAGAAAAATACCGCTGCTACTGCCAACAAGGAAATTATCAGATACAGCAACGCATGCACTGGATTGGTGTGGGTGATCACGCGTAATGACGTCACCACGGCAATCAGCCCACAGACGTAAAACACTATTTCCATGCGCTCCTCCTAGGGCATTAAACCTTTCACATCGATCGGTTTCGCTTCATTTTCGGCTTCGCCTTTTTCCTTTCCTGACACCGACATCCCTGCCATACGATAGAAGTTATAATCGGGATACTTTCCCGGACCGGAGATCAACAGATGTTCCTTCTCATAAACCAGATCCTGACGCCGAAACTCACCCAGTTCAAAATCCGGAGTCATTTGAATTGCCGTTGTTGGACACGCCTCTTCACATAATCCACAGAAAATACAGCGCGAAAAGTTGATACGAAAAAATTCCGGGTACCACCGGCCGTCCGGTTTCTCTGCTTTTTGCAACGAAATACAACCAACCGGACAGACAGCAGCACAGAGATTACAGGCTACGCAGCGTTCCTCTCCGTCAGGATCCCGTGTCAGCACAATCCGCCCACGATAACGAGGGGGTAAATAGACTGGCTCTTCCGGGTACATTTGCGTTTCCCGTTTGGCAAAGGTATTCATACCAATCAGAAAAATACTGCGCACCGTTGTTGCGAACCCAATGATGATCGCTTTGAGTGTCATCGCTCCCCCTTATGGTGCCTGATAAAGAATCACTGCGGCCGTAGTCAGCAGATTTAACAACGTCAATGGCAGACACACTTTCCAGCCAAATGACATCACCTGGTCATAACGTGGACGCGGTAATGCTGCACGGATGAGAATGAACATCACCATAAAAAAACCTGTTTTTAGTGCAAACCAACATACAGGAGGCAACCATGGGCCGTACCAGCCGCCGAAAAATAGCGCAACCATCAGCGCAGAAACGGTAATGATGCCGATATACTCACCGACAAAAAACAGCCCGAATTTCATCCCGGCATATTCGACGTGATAACCGTCTGCCAGCTCTTGTTCAGCTTCAGGCTGGTCAAAAGGATGACGGTGACAGACAGCTACGCCGGCAATCGCAAAGGTCAGGAAACCAAAAAATTGCGGTACGATATTCCACAGATGTTGCTGGCTATTGACGATATCCAGCATGTTAAATGACCCTGCCTGAGCAACTACCCCCATCAGAGACAAACCAAGAAACACTTCATAGCTAAGAGTTTGGGCCGAGGCTCGCATTGCACCAAGCAGTGAAAATTTGTTGTTACTTGCCCATCCAGCGAATAAAACGGCATACACCGCAAGACCCGCCATCATCAGGAAAAACAGAATACCGATATTGAGATCCGCCCCCATCCAGCCAGGCACAACAGGCACTATTGCCATTGCCAGCAATAACGAAGTGAATGCAATAATAGGGGCGAGAGTAAAGATGACCCGGTCGGTAAAAGGCGGAACCCAGTCCTCTTTGAAAAACATTTTGATCATGTCAGCGGCTAACTGTAGTGAGCCGCCCCAGCCAACACGATTAGGTCCGTAACGGTTCTGGAATAACCCCAATAACCGCCGCTCAGCAAAACTCATAAAAGCACCGCATCCTACAACCACCAGCAGAATCACGATCGCTTTTGCCACTGTCAGCAGCGTCATTATCAGCTCAGGGGAGATATTCATCATACAACCTCCTGTAACTGTTCAATCAGTCTGCCTGCCAGCGCACAGGGAAATTCAGGCAACCCTAAGGGTAAACCGATTAGCCCCGGGTGCAGTTGTGCAGAGAGGCGCACGGGTAAACGCCACACCATCTCCTGACAGGTGATAATGACAACAGTCCCATCCTGTAACTGCTGTGTCCGGGCATCCGTCTCACTGATAACCATACAGGGCTCGGACATACGCGACTGGATCACCGGAGAGCGCTGACTCAACTCTTCGCTGCCAAATAGGTAATAATATGGCGTGATAAGCCAGCCCAGTTCCGGCGGGGAAAAAGGTGGCGGTACACTGCTAAACCACCCTGAATGTTCATCTGTTCCTGTGAGCAATCTCACGCCAGGATCACCATGACGCAGATGCCCTGCCACCTCGTCCTGAAACTTGTTCCAGGCTTGCGGCGAGTTCCAGCCAGGTGACCATGCAAAGGGAATCTGAGAGCGAGGCGCTTCTGGCTGATTGTTCCCCTCCATGGAGAAAGCAAACATCGTGTCTGCATCCTGAGGCTGACGGGGCTCATGCACACTGATGTTTGCACGCATCGCGGTACGGCCGCTGTAACGCGCGGGAGAACGCGAGAGTTTTTGTCCATGTACGCGAAAATCAGCATCCGGAGCGGCCTGGCGTATCGCTGAAAACTGAGGTAATGCAGCAACACATGCAGCTATCACTTCATCCAGTTGTCCCCAGCTGAGAGGTAAATTCGCCATCTGGCTTTTCAGTGCAGACAACCAACGCCAGCTTCCTTTTTGTACAACACTTTGGTCGTAGTAAGCAGGATCATAAACCTGGAAGAAGCGTTGTGCACGGCCTTCAAAATTAACCAGGGTCCCATCAGTTTCCGCAAAACTCGCCGCAGGAAAAAGAAAATCAGCGCGTCGTGTAGTCGCTGTTCTCTGATGATCGAGTACCACCAAGGTGTTACAGGACGCCAGTGCAGTATCAATCTGCGCAGCTGGCAGATGACGATACAGATCGTTTTCCATCACCACCAATGCACATTCTGGCTGTTGCGCCTCACTGAGTGCCTGTTCCAGCGGCATTCCTCCCATCATCGCAATACCGAGACTGTTTGCCATCCCAGAGACTAATGTCAGGCCGACCTCAATTCCTTTACCTTCCAGCGCCTGAGCGATATTCGCCGCAGCCTGAATAACTGACTCACAGCTCGCATGCACACCTGAGATGATCAGCGGCTTTTGTGCCCCTGCCAGCGCCTGGGCAATAATTTCCACCTGATTACGCCAGTCTGGTGATAAATCAGGGACTACCGGCGCATGCTCATCCAATGCATGTGCAATCGCAAATCCTATCCGGGCCTGCTCCTCTGCCGGAGCATATCCACACCACGCCGCCACATCGTCGAGCCGTGTTTTATCAATACTGGTAACGAACAGAGGGTATTTTGCTCGTTGCCCGATATTCTGGATGGCCGCAATCTGCCAGTCAGACACTTTTTGCGCCGCGGCCATCTCACGAGCTTTACCCTTAACAGCCTGACGAACAGAGAGTGCAATACGTGCAGCAGTTTGTGTCACATCCTCACCGAGGATCACTATTGCGTCATATTCCTCTATTTCACGTAATGTTGGCGTATATAGCCCGCTCTGATTCAGCAGCTGATGAATCAGCATCAGAGAACGCTGTTCGTCTTCTGGAATGCCCGTTGAGAAATTTTCTGCCCCTACCAGATCCCGCAAAACAAAATTGCTTTCCAGGCTGGCACGGGGGGATCCGATACCGATGACAGTTTTCGCCAGCCGTAGCTCAGTGGCGACCTGCTGCAACATTGTGTCGGTATCCATTGTGAGCGGTTGCCCGCCGTTAGCGCTTTCCGGTAATCGGGGACGATCAGGAAGGTTGACATAACCATAACCAAAGCGGCCACGATCACACAGGAAATAGCGATTCAACAAACCATGATAGCGATTTTCGATGCGTCGTAGCTCGCCATAACGCTCACCGGGACTGGTGTTACACCCAACACTACACTGCTGGCAAATACCGGGGGCGTATTGCATGTCCCATTTGCGGTTATAACGTTCTGAATGGGTTTTATCAGTGAAAACGCCGGTAGGACACACCTCCACCAGATTGCCGGAAAACTCACTCTCAAGGACACCATCTTCAACACGGCCAAAGTAGACGTTATCGTGCGCACCATAGACCCCTAAATCGGTTCCGTCGGCATAATCTTTGTAATATCGGACACAGCGATAACAGGCAATACAGCGGTTCATCTCATGGGCGATAAATGGCCCCAGTTGCTGGTTACGATGCGTACGTTTGGTGAAGCGATAACGACGGAAACTATGACCGGTCATCACTGTCATATCCTGCAGATGACAGTTTCCCCCCTCTTCGCATACCGGACAGTCATGGGGATGGTTGGTCATCAGCCACTCAACGACACTTTCGCGGAACTCGCATGCTTCACTGTCATCGATAGAGATAAAAGTGCCATCAGCTGCTGGCGTCATACACGACATAACCAGACGGCCGCGTGTATCCTCCGCATTCTGATACTGTTTCACCGCACACTGTCGACAAGCTCCCACACTGCCCAGCGCCGGATGCCAGCAGAAATAAGGAATATCGAGCCCTAAAGAGAGACAGGCCTGTAACAGGTTATCTGCCCCATTTACATCATATTCTTTACCGTCTACATGGATTGTCGCCATAATGAACATGCTTCCGTCTGGCTCTGAACTTGAGCGTTAAATAAAGTGTCAATCCTGTCCCTGAGTCTGGCCGTCCGTTCTGTTTGCCGCACCGAACCTTATCCTGCCATCCCCCCTGCGCTTTCACCGTTCACCAGCGCACATCCAGCAGGTTGGCCTGTATACCTTTGATAGCTCGCGCCTGTGGATGCTCAGGCGGTGCAATACCCGCTTCAAATTCATCACGAAAATAGCGAATGGCACTTTGCAGCGGCTCTACTGCACCAGGCGCATGTGCGCAGATGGTTTTGCCCGGTCCAAGATGCCGGCATAACTGCAGCAACGTTTCAATATCACCCGTTCTGCCCTGCCGTTGTTCCAACGCCCGTAAAATTTTGACACTCCAGGGCAGCCCATCACGGCAGGGTGAACACCAGCCACATGATTCCCTGGCAAAAAATTCTTCAAGATTTCGCACCAGTGACACCATATTGATTTCATGATCGACAGCCATCGCCAGTGCGGTACCCAACCGACTCCCCGCTTTACCGATACTGGCAAACTCCATCGGTAAATCGAGATGCTGCTCAGTGAGAAAATCAGTACCCGCGCCGCCAGGCTGCCAGGCTTTCAGTCTCAGCCCCTCGCGCATGCCGCCTGCATAATCTTCGAGAATTTCTCGTGCCGTGATACCGAAGGGAAGCTCCCACACCCCCGGATTTTTGACCCGCCCGGAAAAGCCCATCATCTTGGTACCTGCATCCTCACTGCCGGAAAGCGCCTGGTACCATTCGACTCCATTCTCGAGGATCGCCGGAACATTGGAAAGGGTTTCCACGTTATTGACACAAGTTGGCTTGCCCCAGACACCGGCTGAGGCAGGAAAAGGCGGTTTCGAGCGTGGATTGGCGCGCCGACCTTCGAGTGAATTGATTAATGCAGTTTCTTCGCCGCAGATGTATCGGCCCGCGCCGGTATGCACCATCAGCTGACAGTCAAAACCACTACCGAGTATATTTTTACCCAGTAAACCGGCTTGCTCTGCTTCGGCTATCGCCTGACGTAAATGGCGCGCTGCCTCTATATACTCTCCACGCAGAAAGATATATCCACGGTAAGCTTTCAACGCATAAGCTGCAATCAGCATGCCTTCGATCAGCTGATGGGGCATCTGTTCCATCAGCAAACGATCTTTGTAAGTTCCCGGCTCCATTTCGTCGGCATTGCATAACAGATAGCGTACGGTCATGGCCGGATCTTTTGGCATCAGACTCCACTTGAGGCCAGTAGAGAATCCTGCACCTCCACGTCCTTTCAATCCTGATGCTTTTATCTGCTCAACAATTTCATCAGGAGAGAGGGAAGTCAGTGCTTTTTCCGCCCCCTGGTATCCCCCTTTCTGGCGATACTCCTGAAGAAATACTGGCTGATGATCATCCCTGAGTCGCCAGGTCAATGGGTGGGTTTCAGCGCTGCGCACTACCTTTTTTATGCTCATGGATATTGCTCCAGCAATGAAACCACCTTCTCCGGAGTCAGATGAAGATGCGTGTCTTCATTCACCATCATCGTCGGTCCCTTGTCACAATTTCCCAGGCAGCAGGTCGGCAGCAGAGTAAAGCGACCATCCTGCGTGGTTTCCCCTGGCTGAATTCCCAGCGTTGTTTCCAGCGCCGCTTTGATACCCTGATATCCGGTGATATGGCAGACCACACTGTCACAGTAACGGATCACATAACGTCCCACCGGCTGGCGATAAATCTGGCTGTAGAATGTGGCGACCCCTTCGACATCACTGGCCGGGATGTTGAGCACTTCAGCTATCGCCGTAATCGCACCATCCGGAACCCATCCGCGATTTTTTTGTACGATTTTGAGTGCCTCTATTGAAGCCGCTCGCGGATCTTCGTAATGGTGTATCTCATGTTCAATCGCATCGTGCTCTGCCTGAGTCAGTGAAAACGGCTCGCCGGATGCTAGCGTTAAAATCATTGTTGATTGATCACGCATAATTAACGGTCCACGTCTGACATAACGAAATCGATACTGCCGAGGTAAACGATAAGATCGGATACCAGGCTGCCATTAATAACTGAAGGTATTTGTTGCAGATGAGGGAAACTCGGTGTTCTTACCCGGGTGCGGTAGCTCATGGTGCCGCCATCACTGGTCAGGTAGTAACTGTTAATACCTTTAGTCGCTTCAATCATCTGAAAAGATTCATTCGCGGGCATAACCGGGCCCCACGACACCTGGAGGAAATGGGTAACCAGGGTTTCTATATGCTGTAATGTACGCTCTTTCGGCGGGGGGGTAGTAAGTGGGTGATCGGCCTTGAAAGGCCCGGCTGGCATATGATTGAGGCATTGCTCAAGAATACGTAAACTCTGCCGCATCTCCTCCATTTTCAGCATTACTCGCGAATAAGCGCAACTAATGCCATCACCAATCGGTACTTCAAATTCAAAATTTTCGTAACCGGAATAAGAACGCCATTTACGCACATCAAAATCAAGCCCGGTGGCCCGTAACGCTGCCCCTGTTGTCCCCCAGGCCAGTGCCTCCTGCTGGTTATAGGCTGCGACACCTTTAGAACGCGCAATCAGTACACTGTTTTTCAACGCCGTTTGTTCATATGCTTTCAGGCGTTTAGGTAACCACTGGATAAACTCACGCAGCAATCTGTCCCAGCCTTTCGGCAGGTCATGCGCTACGCCACCGATACGGAACCAGGCAGGGTGCATACGAAAACCGGTGATAGCTTCAACGACGTCATAAATTTTTTGCCGATCGGTGAAGGCAAAAAACACAGGAGACATTGCCCCAACATCCTGAATGAAAGTAGAGATATAGAGTAAATGGCTGTTAATACGAAACAGTTCAGAAAGCATCACTCTTATCACGTTGACGCGGTCAGGCACAGTGATCCCAGCCAGTTTTTCTACCGCCAGAACATAAGGCATTTCGTTGACACATCCGCCAAGATATTCGATGCGATCGGTGTAGGGGATATAACTATGCCATGACTGTCTTTCTGCCATTTTCTCAGCGCCCCGATGGTGGTAACCAATATCAGGTACGCAATCAATGATCTCCTCACCATCCAGTTGCAAAACGATGCGAAAAGCTCCGTGTGCTGAGGGATGATTAGGGCCAAGATTCAAAAACATAAAATCTTCTGTCTCAGTACCACGTTTCATCCCCCATGCTTCCGGACTGAAAGTCATCGCCTCCATCTCCAGATCTTCTTTTTGGCGGGTTAACTCAAAGGGATCAAACTCGGTAGCCCTGGCGGGATAATCTTTTCTTAACGGGTGCCCTTCCCAGGTTTGCGGCATCATTATTCGTGTCAAATGAGGGTGCCCGTTAAAGACAATGCCAAACATCTCCCAGGTTTCACGCTCATACCAGTTAGCATTGGCAAAGCTGGAGGTGATGGTAGGCAGCTGCAAATCCTGTTCCGTCAGGGCGACTTTCAGCATGATGTCACAATTACGTGCTACTGAAATAAAGTGATAGAAAACAGTATAATCAGCGGCAGGAAGCCCCTCCCGATGGGTACGCAGCCGTTCATCCACACCATGCAGATCATAGAGCATCACATAAGGCTGGGGCATAGCACGCAAGAAATCGACCACGGCGAGCAAGTATTCACGTGCAACCCACACTACCGGCATGCCAGTTAATGTCGCCTGAACGCTAAGAACATCCGCACCAAATTGCTGATACAAGGCACTGATAACAGGATCACTCGCCTGTTGTTCTCCGGAAATGTTCTCTTCACGATGTTGCGTGTTACTCTCAGCCATCTCTTTTTTCACCTTATCGGTCTACAGACGGGTCATTTTTTGTGATGGGGCGTGAGCAAAACACCAGATTTCACCTACACCGAAACAGGTCATATTTTCTCGTTCACTTTTTCATCACAGATATTCACTGATGACAGATTTAACCGCTTAGATTTCGTCCGGTGTTCGCAGTGTGGTAACAGCTATACGTTCAGCATTTTTCCTGTCACGTTCGGCAGGAAAGTTAGCCCGGTACACGCCCTGATCGCCAACAACCCACGAAAGCGGTCGGCGCTCTTTACCGATCGATTCCTGTAACAACATCAATGCCTGCATGTAGGCTTCAGGACGCGGAGGACAACCGGGAATATAAACATCAATCGGCAGAAATTTATCTACCCCCTGAACGACTGAATAGATGTCATACATACCGCCAGAGTTAGCACACGACCCCATCGATATGACCCATTTCGGTGCAAGCATCTGGTCATACAGGCGTCGTACTACCGGTGCCATTTTGGTAAAGCAAGTACCAGCCACCACCATAAAATCCGCCTGACGAGGTGAAGCGCGGATAACTTCAGAACCGAAGCGCGCCACATCATGAACAGAAGTAAATGATGTTGTCATTTCGACATAACAACACGAGAGTCCAAAGTTGAATGGCCAGAGCGAGTTTTTTCGTCCCCAGTTCACCATATCGTGTAAAGCGTGTTCCAGACGGCCCATATAAACGTTTTGATGAACATGCTTTTCCAGTGGGTCAGTGGTTATTTCCTGACGCTGCAAAGGGTAACGATCATTTTCACCGTCAGGTTCCGCGCGCGTGAGTGTATAGTCCATCCTATTCCCCCTGATGGTTGTTATGGTGTTTATGAGAAGGTGATGAACAGGCGGCCCCTTTAATAACCGGAATCTTCCGTGGCACCGGAGCCCAGTTCAGGGCACCGGTACGGCAGAGGTAAAACAGACCCGCCAGCAGAATAACAATGAAAATAGAGGCTTCGATGAAGCCGAGCCAGCCTGCCTCACGGATCGCAACAGACCAGGCATAGAGGTAGAGTGCTTCGACATCAAAAATAACGAAGAAAATGGCCACCAGATAGAATTTGGCCGACATACGTAGTCGGGCTGTGCCAACGGGTGCCGCACCCGATTCAAAAGGCGTATTTTTATAGCGTCCACGCGCTTTACCCCCAAGGAACCAGGCACCCGCCAGCATGGCGCAACACAGTCCGATAGCGACAATGACATAGACAGCAAATGCCCAATGATGGGCAGTAATTTCAGTTGATGTTGACATGCTTTGCTTACTCAGTGAATCATAGTTTCAGGTCTGCAGCCTATCTGCGATGCCTACCCACCCTATCAATTCGATCAAACGATCATAAAAGTAAAAAACAACCACGCTACTAATCAAACGATGTACTTGCATCGTCTTTACATTTTCTTTTTTTATAGTGCGTTACGTAAAAATCAACAATATTTGTTATCAGTTGATGTTGCCCTGATCACTTTTCTGACATCGAAAAGAAAAAAAATGCTAATACGATCACAGTTGCTCATTGACTGTTCTTGCATTTGCCGCAAAGAAGTGGAAGCCATCATGGCAGAGTTTCAGCTATAAGGCCTGAAGTTTGTGTGGTTTTATTGATCTGACGCAGAATAATGAGAAATAAGAACAAAAAAAGACAATTTTTCCTCTCGTTAGGAGTGAAATACCACATATTTTTTAATCAAAAACCCCAGAGCAAATGCACCTGGGGTTTTTAACATCCCGCTCAATTGATGACTGGGGAATAATTATTCGCTGTCATCATCCAGCAGAAAATCATTAGTACTTAATACTGTCTCGCTGTACGGGGTATTACTTGCTTCCATTCCATCAAAGATAGCTTCAGCAAGCGGATTATTACTGACTGCCTTACGGCACAGCAGATATTCAGTATCAGGTAAAACTGGCAAGCCTTCGGCTGCCCCCATCACTCGCAACTCAGGGCTCATCATTTCAACAGGTCTTGCGGTAACACCTAAACCAGCTTTCACTGCTGCCCGCACTGCCGCCAGTGTGGAAGCGACATACGAGATACGCCATGGTACACCCGCTTCATTAAGATAATTAATTGCGATATCCCGATAAGGATTAGGTTCATCCAGCAACACCAAAGGTACGGCCTCGGCTGGCTGGAAAACATAATCTGCGGCGCAATACCACAGCGTTGGAGAGGTCCGTATTACCTGACTAACCATCTCTTCGGTGCTGGAGGTAGATACGATCAGATCAACCTCACCTTTCAGCAGCATTTCCATCATGGATGGTTCACGTTGCACACGCACATCCATTGCCAGTTTAGGATAGACAGAAGTGACGCGGTTTAGCAGAAATGGCAGAATAGTATCTGCGGTATCGTCTGTTGCCCCCATGTTCAGGACACCCTGAACATCGCTGTACACCAGCGACGTACAGGCTTCGTCATTGAAACGTAAAATTTTTCTTGCGTAGCCAAGCAACTGAATACCATGCTCTGTGAGTAATTTATTCCGTCCACGGCGAGCGAAAAGTTCACGGCCAACCAGCTGTTCCAGACGTTGCATCTGCTGGCTTACAGCTGACTGGGTTCTTCGCACGGCCGCGGCGGCGGCGGCGAAAGTATTGAGATCTGCAACGGAGACAAAAGTTCGCAGCAGATCGAGGTCGAGATTTAGTATCGGACGATTTGCGTTAGTCATATTTTTCACTTTTTTTGTTTTATATTAAGTACAGCTACCCTGGTGACGTCGCTGGATACTCCTGAAATGGAGCAGCAGCGACTTAATCTGTGCTGTACCGGCAAAATGGCCAGTAACAGAACAGTTATCACGTCTATCGCAGAGAGAGGTCAGTAATGCAGTTCTCCATCACTGCCCGCGAAATAGTTTCCGCTCTCTGATACATCAGTATAACAATCATCCTTGATTCATAAGCAGTAACTGAGCATGACATGCCGACAGCCAGTGATGCAGGGGCACCACTCTGTGCAAAAAGAGTCAAAAGATAATGCAATACTCTAATAAGAATCGGGCGATTTGCCTGCTGCGTCAACATCAAGAGTGTTAAGAAATGCTTATGAAGTAGTTCGCTTCTTTACAACACTTATGCGGGCTGTCGGAAACCTGATCCTGTACCTGTTATCCTGACATAATGTTGCACAAATTTTAAGTGCTAAAACACCTGATTCTCAGGTTACTGTGAATTTTTATTTTATTTTTCCTGCCATGATGAACAATAATGCTGAAAAAAATGTGATTTGAAGCGGAAAAAAAGATTTAAACCTCAACTCAGATTTTCGTTCATACTCTCTCTGTGATGAACCTTGCCCTTTTTTCTTTATTACCTCGGTAAAATAATAAGAAATACTGAAGATTAAAGCCCGCCATCATGGTCTGACTTTTATCAACAGGCCTCGATAACGCATTATTGTTACATAATATAATCACTTGTTACTAATTTGAATAATTGAGGGGCGACTCAGTTCACTACTTTCATTGCCCTGATGAATGGGTAACAGACTCAGAGCCCTGCAGTGAGCTCAGCGCCTGGCCGCAGATTATTGTTACGTTTATCAGTGAGTAATCTCCTTCAAATATCGGGCTGAGAAGAGTACATTGTGCAGATTATATTTCCATGGCAGGGAATCACTCCGGAGAGTTACAAGTAATGAAGAACATCGATAAGTCAGCTAAGCTCGATAACGTCTGTTATGACATTCGCGGTCCCGTGCTGAAGGAAGCAAAACGGCTGGAAGAAGAAGGCAATAAAGTTCTCAAGCTGAATATAGGTAACCCTGCCCCATTCGGTTTTGAAGCGCCCGACGAGATTCTTGTGGATGTATTGCGTAACCTGCCAGCCTCTCAGGGTTATTGTGATTCCAAAGGTCTTTTTTCAGCCCGTAAAGCCATCGTACAGCATTACCAGGAACGTGGTATGCGCGAAATGATCGTTGAGGATGTCTACATCGGTAATGGCGTCTCAGAATTGATTGTTCAATCAATGCAGGCCTTACTAAATAGCGGTGACGAAATGCTGGTCCCTGCCCCCGACTATCCCTTGTGGACGGCAGCCGTCTCGCTTTCGGGCGGCAAAGCGGTACATTATCTTTGTGATGAAGCTGCAGGGTGGTTCCCTGATCTTGACGATATTCGCAGTAAAATCACTCCCCGTACACGCGGTATCGTGATTATCAACCCCAACAATCCTACCGGTGCCGTGTACAGTAAAGCACTGTTGCAGGAAGTGGTAGAGCTGGCAAGAGAACACAATCTGATTATTTTCGCTGATGAAATTTACGATAAGATCCTGTATGACGCCGCTCAGCATCACTCTATTGCTGCGCTCGCACCGGACCTGCTCACCGTGACATTCAACGGCCTGTCGAAAACATATCGGGTAGCTGGTTTCCGTCAGGGATGGATGGTACTCAATGGCCCGAAAGGACATGCGAAAGGCTATATTGAAGGCCTTGAAATGCTTGCTTCGATGCGTCTGTGTGCGAACGTACCCGCACAACACGCGATTCAGACAGCGCTGGGAGGCTACCAGAGTATCAATGAATTCATCATGCCCGGTGGACGACTCTACGAGCAGCGTCAGCGCGCCTGGGAGATGATCAACAGTATTCCAGGCGTCAGTTGCGTGAAACCTGAGGGTGCTCTCTACATGTTCCCGCGTATTGATACCAAAAAGTTCTCAATTCACGATGACCAGAAGATGGTGCTCGATTTTCTGTTACAAGAGAAAGTCCTTCTGGTACAGGGAACTGCATTCAACTGGCCATGGCCTGACCATGTGCGGATCGTCACTTTGCCGCACATTGCCGATCTGGAAACAGCAATCAGTAAATTTGGTCGCTTCCTTGAAGGATACCGGCAGTAAAACTCTCTCTTTTATCCTGCGTTCAGAGACCGCGTCAGCGGTTTCTGAGCCGCTGCAAGGTCTATTCACACTATGAAACAAAGCCATTTTTTCGCTAATCTTTCACGTCTCAAATTGATTAACCGCTGGCCGTTAATGCGCAATGTCAGAACAGAGAATGTCTCTGAACATAGCCTGCAGGTGGCGATGGTTGCGCATGTGCTGGCTGTTATCAAAAATCAGCTTTGCGGCACCACATTGAATGCCGATCGCATCGCGATGCTGGCGATTTATCATGATGCCAGTGAAGTACTCACCGGCGATTTACCCACACCGGTGAAGTACTACAATGCGCAGATCGCTCATGAGTATAAAAAAATAGAAAAAATAGCCCAGCAAAAATTGATCAATATGCTGCCAGAGGCATTGAGAGAGGCTTATCGCCCTTTGCTGGATGAACAGTTCGCTGATGCGCAGGAACAAAAAATTGTAAAACAAGCCGATGCGTTGTGTGCTTACCTGAAATGTCTGGAAGAACTGGCTGCCGGCAATAATGAATTTCGCCCGGCGAAAATCAGACTGGAAAGCACACTGGCAGAACGTGACAGCGAAGAGATGCGCTATTTCATGACGGTATTCGTACCCAGCTTTAATCTCGCTTTAGATGAAATCAGTCAGGAGACTTTGTAACCCCCCCTGCCCCTGACTGATCCGGTGTCCTAAGTACGTTCAGTGACGCCGGTATACATCAACCACACCATCATTTCCTTTGTTGATCAGCAACTCTTCAAGAGAGTTAAGACGCATACTGACCTCTGCCAGTCGCGCAGCTGAATCAGGCGCATTAACAGCGATAACATGGCTGCCCGCAGTAAGTCCGGATAAGATGCCAGCTGGCGCATCCTCCACCACGATGCACTCTTCAGGCTCAAGTAATAATAGCTTCGCCCCTAACAAATATGCATCCGGTTCAGGTTTACCACGTTGAACCATCTCAGCTGTGACCAGTACACCTGGTTCAGGAATGCCTGCCGCCCGGCATCTTGCTGTCGCAACAGGCAAAGAACCTGAGGTGACAATCGCCCAGGGAATCGACAAGGCAGCCAGTTGTGAAAGTAAGTCTATTGCTCCCGGTAATGGCACAACATCACTGGTATCTTCAGCTTCCTGCTGTTCTAGTAGTTCATGAGCATGCAAAATCTCACCCTCTGTCGCTCCCTGCATAAAATGGCGCAGAGAGGTGATCGCTTGCTTACCGTGAATGTAAGCCAAAATTTCTTCAGCCGGGATCCCTCGCTCTGAACCCCATTTGATCCAGTTACGCTCAACCGCTGGCAATGAATCCACCAGCGTACCATCCAGATCGAACAAAAAACCTTTGCCTTTCACCACCATTACCTCGCAAATCAGGCGTTAATAATCTGATCGATTTCATTTGCACTTAAATGATACTGTCTGGGACAAGTCTGCCACACTGACAGCATACGCTGATATTTATCCCACATGGGGGTCTGCGCATTAAAACCATGAGTACCTGAATCAAAGTGAGTATAACGACCCTCAGTATTCACCATAAAACGCACATAGCCTAAAAAACGGGCTTCTGTCGCCGCGTCAAATCCCAGAAAGAGAAGACGACGCGAATCAATAGCGGAGGGATCTTTCAGGTTGGTCCATGATACATGCAGCGCATGATAAAGTTCCATAATTTCGATAATAGAACGGCACACTGATTCGCTCAATTCACCGAACTCCCTGTCGAGCTCGCGCATCTGCAGACCATATCCTCGCTCGATAATAGTCTGATGGCGACGATAGCGCTCAGCATTAACCAGGTCCAGCATACTCATCATTTTATACTGGTTCGAAAGAATCAGACGTTGTGCGTTGGTCATTTCCATATCGGGCTCCTGCGAAGCTGAAAAATTATCGGGCGATACGCTAAGCATTACATACCCCTGGTATTACCGATATCACAAGCTGCAGGTTCTTTGATTCAAACAGGGTTTTTACCTGATATTGTGTTTTTCTGTTGTGTAGTCAGATCAAATGTCATCAAGAAATGCCTTATCCAACTGACGGAAAGCGCGTTTCAACAGCTCGGCCAATGACTGATACGTTGGCGGTGTCTCCACTGGTGTCAGCGCATAACCGGCTTCCTGCAACTTACCGCGTATCTCATGAAACCAGCTGAGCAATGCAGGAGGTAAGGGAGTGACAGCACGTTTGCCTAACCACCACAGTCCCTGCAGCGGTAAACTGCAGGCAAATAAGGCAGTGGCCACCGCAGGACCTAATGCACCACCAAGTGCCACCTGCCAGGTCAGGGTGAACACCGCCACTGGCGGCATCACCCGAATAGCAAACTGAGTGATACGCATCACACGGTTTTCCGGAAAAATAGCCGTAAGACGTTTATCAACCGGCCAGGTTTTCATATAGCGCTGGCCATATTGCAGGCGTTTTATACCACCCGGAGAGTACGATTGATGTTTCATGGCAGACCTCGGCAGATTATCATCAAAATATTACAGCATTGGGATACAAACTTTAGCTAACATTTTTCAAAATATTTTGTCTTTATACAGCACTCTGGTTATCCTGTGCCGGTTTGTTTCTCTGAAAACCCACAGGTATTTTTTCCTGCTACACAGGCCGTTTTTCACTTGATTCAGCCACTAAGCAGAGGAATAATTGGCAGTGATATGACTTTCGTCATTACTGAAGTGTCATCCATGCGTTACGCTGGGTGTCTGACAGCTCATTTTTGCCACTTTTAATTAATAGGATCTTCCATGTCGAGTAAGTTAATACTGGTACTGAACTGCGGTAGTTCATCACTAAAGTTTGCGATTATCGATCCCACTAACGGTGAAGAGTACCTTTCCGGTCTGGCCGAATGTTTCCACCTGCCAGATGCCCGCATCAAATGGAAGATGGACGGTGCCAAGCAAGAAGCAGAACTGGGCAGCGGTGCTGCACACAGTGAGGCGCTCAACTTCATTGTTAAATCTATTCTGGCACAAAAACCAGAACTTTCAGCGCAAATTGCTGCAATTGGTCATCGCATTGTTCATGGCGGCGAAAAACTGACACACTCTGTAGTTATCGACGACAGTGTTATTCAGGCTATCAAAGATGCCTCTTCCTTTGCCCCGTTGCACAACCCTGCACACTTGATCGGCATTAAAGAATCAATGAAAAACTTCCCACATCTTTCTGATAAAAATGTGGCTGTCTTTGACACCGCATTTCATCAGACGATGCCGGAAGAGTCTTATCTCTACGCGCTGCCTTATCAGTTATACAGTGAGCATGGTGTCCGCCGTTATGGTGCTCACGGCACCAGCCACTACTATGTAACACAGGAAGCGGCAAAAGTGCTCAACAAACCCGTTGAACAACTCAACATTATCACCTGTCATCTGGGCAACGGCGGTTCAGTTTCTGCCATCCGTAACGGCGAGTGCGTTGACACTTCTATGGGCCTCACGCCGCTTGAAGGTCTGGTGATGGGTACACGTTCTGGTGATATCGACCCGGCGATCATTTTCTTCCTGCACGACACATTGGGTATGTCTGTCGACGCCATCAACACCATGCTGACTAAAGAGTCTGGTCTGCTGGGATTGACCGGGGTGACCAGTGATTGCCGTTATGTAGAAGACAATTACGCAACCAAAGATGATGCTAAACGTGCGATGGATGTGTATTGCCATCGTCTGGCCAAATATATTGGTGCTTACAGCGCCTTAATGGACGGACGTCTGGATGCGGTCATTTTCACCGGAGGTATCGGTGAAAATGCAGCGATGGTACGTGAATTAGCACTGGCAAAACTGGGTCTGCTGGGCTTTGATATTGACCATGAACGTAACCTTGCTGCCCGTTTTGGTCGTTCAGGATTTATCAATAAGGAAGGTACGCGCCCTGCTTTGGTGATCCCAACCAATGAGGAATTAGTCATCGCACAGGATGCACATCGTCTGACGGCATAAGCCATCACCCGGACTTCCACCGTCAGCCTGCGCTGACGGTGTTGTTTTTGGCCTTATAAAATCGAGAGGTTTAACGTGTCTCGTACCATTATGTTAATACCAACAGGCACCAGCGTTGGTTTGAGCAGCATCAGTCTCGGCGTCATCCGTGCAATTGAACGTCAGGGCATTAGTCTCAGTGTTTTCAAACCGATTGCACAATCACGTGTCGGCGGAGATACGCCTGACCTGACCACTGAAATTATCCGCAAAAACAGTAGTATCCCAACGGCTGAACCTTTAAAGATGAGCCATGTTGAATCTCTGCTGGGCTCAAATCAGCAGGACGTTCTGATGGAAGAGATCATCAAACGTTATCACGAAAATACTGAAAATGCGGATGTTGTGCTGGTAGAAGGTTTGGTTCCCACCCGCAATCACCAGTTCGCTCAGTCACTGAATTATGAAATTGCTAAAACGCTGAATGCCGAGATTATCTTTGTTATGGCATTGGGAAGCGATTCTACAGCACAGTTGAAAGAGCGTATCGAACTGACACAAAGCAGTTTCGGTGGCAGCAAGAATAAAAACATCACGGGTGTCATCATCAACAAACTCAATGCGCCGGTTGATGAGCAGGGTCGCACCCGACCTGATTTGTCAGAAATTTTTGAAGACGCAGGTAAAACCAACACAATGCTGGTTGACCCCAGCTCACTGTTTGCCGATAGCCCGCTACCGGTACTGGGTTGCGTGCCATGGAATTTCGACCTGATCGCGACACGTGCCATCGATATATGCCGTCATCTCGATGCGACTGTGATTAACGAAGGTGAGATCGCCACCCGCCGCATTAAATCAGTTACGTTCTGCGCTCGCAGTCTGCCTCATATGCTGGAGCATTTCCGCCCTGGTGCTCTGCTGGTCACCTCAGCGGACCGTCCTGATGTCCTGACAGCTGCATGTCTTGCTGCGATGAACGGCGTAGAGATAGGAGCTATCCTGCTGACTGGTGGCTACCAGATTGATGCCCCTATCCAGAAGCTGTGTGACCGGGCTTTCGCCACAGGTTTGCCTGTTTTCATGGTGCAAGCCAACACATGGCAGACATCACTCAACCTGCAAAGTTTTAGTCTTGAAGTGCCGAGCGATGATACACAACGTATCGAGCACATTCAGGAATTTGTGGCAAGTTACATTGATAGCAAATGGATAGGTTCACTGACTGCGGCTTCAGAGCGCAGCCGGCGTCTGTCACCACCAGCTTTCCGCTACCAGTTGACTGAACTGGCACGCCAGGCCGGTAAACGCATCGTGCTGCCTGAAGGCGATGAACCTCGTACGGTCAAAGCCGCCGCAATCTGTGCTGAACGGGGTATTGCAACCTGTATCCTGCTCGGCAATTCGGAAGAGATCCAGCGTGTCGCCACAGTTCAGGGTGTTGAACTAGGACGTGGGATACAGATTGTAGACCCGGAAGTCGTACGTGAAGATTATGTACCGCGTCTGGTTGAATTGCGTAAAAGTAAAGGGATGACTGAAGTGGTTGCCCGTGAACAACTGGAAGATAATGTTGTTCTCGGTACGATGATGCTGGAACAAGGGGAAGTTGACGGTCTGGTATCCGGCGCGGTTCATACCACTGCCAATACTATTCGTCCGCCATTACAGTTAATCAAAACTGCACCTAATAGCTCTCTGGTGTCATCGGTCTTCTTCATGCTGTTGCCTGACCAGGTGCTGGTTTATGGTGACTGTGCGATTAATCCAGACCCCAATCCTGAACAGCTGGCAGAAATTGCTATTCAGTCTGCTGACTCAGCGACTGCCTTTGGTATCGATCCACGTGTTGCGATGATCTCTTACTCGACGGGTAATTCCGGTGCGGGTAGTGATGTGGAGAAAGTGCGTGAGGCTACGCGGATTGCTAAAGAGAAGCGCCCGGACCTGATCATTGACGGACCTTTGCAATACGATGCGGCTATCATGGATGACGTAGCAAAATCGAAGGCGCCAAATTCACCTGTCGCGGGGCGTGCAACGGTATTTATCTTCCCTGATCTGAACACCGGGAATACCACTTACAAAGCCGTACAGCGTTCAGCCGACCTGATCTCTATCGGGCCAATGCTGCAAGGGATGCGTAAGCCGGTTAACGATCTCTCCCGTGGCGCACTGGTGGATGATATCGTCTATACCATTGCTTTAACCGCTATACAGTCGAAACAGGCTGAAGGTTAAACACCAACATGATAATGTGGAAATACCTCAGGTATTTCCACGTTTCAGCAGGATGGAGCCGCTATTATACGGCGGATTAATTCCCTTCACGATTGCGACTGATCCACAATGATAACGCTTTCAGCGAATCATCGGTGAATTCATCACAACGCTGAGTTATTTCCTCTGGCGTCATCCAGAAAATCTCTGCAACTTCCTCTTCCTGCATAGCGAAAGGTCCATGGGAGACACAACTGAACAACCCTCCCCATACACGGCAATGCGGATCATCAAAATAAAACAAACCGTGCTCAGCAAAAGGCACTCCGGCTATACCTAACTCTTCTTCAGCCTCGCGGCGTGCAGAAGCCAGCATCTCTTCACCTGCCTGTACAACGCCTCCGGCAGTAGCATCGAGTCTGCCTGGCATAAAATCTTTTGTCAGTGTCCGGCGCTGAACCAGAATTTTTCCCATGCCGTCATGCACGACAATGTAGGTGGCCCGATGCCGTAAACATTGAGCTCGCATTTGCGCCCGGCTGGCCTGGGCTATCACTTCATTTTGTTCATCGACAATATCCACCCACTCCATGCTACCCGCTGACTCCATTTCCTTTCACCTTTTTGATCAATGCTGATGCTTTCAGGATGGATTCATTTTATCTGAGCTGTGTAAAGAAAAGTAGCGCTGAAACCATGTTCTTTTACTATCCATATCCGCTGACCGGACCTCTTTCTTCTTAAATAAGATAAAGGACGATAATAATTTTGTTTAAGCTTTCTGACGGGTATAGCCTCTCATCGCAACAGGACAGGATTGTTGCTCTATGATTATAGTAATAATTATTTCAGCGCAGGAAATAAGACATGACCGATATGCAGATTTTAATCACCGGCGGCACCGGATTAGTCGGACGCAGCTTGATCCCTTTGCTTTGTGATCGGGGGGCTCAGATAACAGTATTAACCCGAAACCTTGCCAGGGCGCGCCAGCAGTTTCACGATAAAATTATTCAATTCTGTTCAGATTTACGACAATTCTCCTGCCTGGATAAGTTCGATGCTGTTATTAATCTGGCAGGAGAACCTATTGCCTCTCACCGCTGGAGTGACAAACACAAAAAACTGATTTGTCAGAGCCGTTGGGATATCACTGAACAACTTACAATTCTTATTCAGGGCAGCTCGTCGCCCCCTGCCATTTTTATTTCAGCATCTGCCAGCGGCTTTTATGGTGATAGTGGCGATCAACTACTGACAGAATCGTCAGCGGCTCACGATGAGTTTACTCATCAGTTGTGCCTGCGGTGGGAAAAGTTAGCATCTCGGGCTGAAAGCGCAATCACCCGTGTCTGCCTGTTGCGTACAGGTGTGGTACTAAGTAACGACGGCGGAGCATTCCCTGCATTGAGGAAAGCCACAACATTTTATGCTGGTAGCAAAATAGGCGATGGCCAGCAATTTTTTCCATGGATCCACATTGATGACATGACTAACGCTATACTATGGCTATTAGAGACTCCAGGCTGTCACGGCCCCTATAATCTGGTCGCACCTACCTCGATACAACAAGCTGATATGGCCAAGCAGCTTGGCGAAATATTACATCGCCCTACTTTACTGCGTATCCCCGCGGGACTACTGTCTCTATTAATGGGGGAGTCGGCAGTACTGCTGCTTGCCAGCCAGCGCATGGTTCCTGAACGTTTGTTACATTCCGGGTTTGAGTTCAGCTGGCCAACATTAACAGAAGCACTGCATGATCTTCTGAATGCTTAATACAGAAAAGTCGGCGTCCCTTCCGGCCACCTAACCGACCGGAAGGGAGTATTTACTTGAGTGCACCGGATAAAAATTGCTGTAACCGGGGGCTTTGCGGATGATTAAATATCTGTTCAGGTGGACCTTGCTCTTCAATTTTACCCTGATGTAAAAATACTACATGGCTTGACACATGCCGGGCGAACTCCATCTCATGGGTCACCACAATCATGGTTTTTCCTTCCACGGCTAACTTCTGCATATTTTTCTACACCTCCCCTACCTGCTCAGGGTCAAGTGCCGTGGTGGGTTCATCAAACTACAGAACCTCGGGCTCCATCGCCTAAGCCCGTGCGATGGATACGCGTTGTTGCTGACCACCGGAAAGATTTGCCGGTTACTTCGCCTGAGCGACTGCATCAATACCCACTTTTTCCAGATAGTATAAAGCGCGTTTTCGCGCTTCTGCCTTACTCAAGCCAAGTACCTGTACTGGTGCTTCCATCACATTCTGCAGCACCGTCATATGGCTCCACAGATTGAAATGCTGAAATACCATTGCAAGACGGGTTCTAAGCAAACGCAGTTGCTCTTTGTCAGCCACTTTTAACTGTCCGTCAGTATCGCGTACCAGGTTGATCACCTGGTCATTGACTGACAACGAGCCCTCAGAAGGTTTTTCGAGAAAGTTGATGCAACGTAATAGCGTACTTTTACCTGAGCCCGATGAGCCAATAATCGTAATCACATCACCGGCTTTGGCCCGTAACGAGACACCTTTTAATACTTCCTGCTGACCATAGCGCTTATGCAGCTCTGTGAGGGTAAGTTTATTTTCAGTCATTCACGTTACTCAATGAGAAGATGAAGCAGTGACGGGCAATAACCAGCGCTTTTCTGCCCGTCGAAACAAGCTGACCAGTAAGGCCGAAATTACCAGATAAAGTAGTGCTGCGATACCAAATGCGGTAAACGGCTGATAAGTCGCGGCATTAATATCACGGGCGATTTTCAATAAGTCGGGTACGGTGGCAGTAAATGCCAATGCGGTTGAGTGCAACATCAGGATCACTTCATTACTGTAAGCCGGTAATGCACTACGTAATGCCGAAGGTAAAATAATACAGCGATAAAGTTTGAAAGAGGAAAAACCATAGGCACGCGCCGCCTCTATCTCACCTTGAGGGACGTTACGAATCGCACCGGCAAAAATTTCCGTAGTATAAGCACAGGTATTCAACGTCAAAGCCAGAAGCGTGCAGTTAAGTCCCCTGCGAAAAAAAGTATTCAGAAACTCATTGCCTTTGACTACATCCAGGGTATACATCCCTGAATATAAAACTAATAACTGCACATACAAGGGTGTTCCACGGAAAATATAGGTGAATAACCACACCGGAAATGAGATAGCTTTACTGGAAGAAACCCGGGCAACAGACAACAACAAGGCCATGATACCGCCAATCACTACTGACACCACCAGCAGCCATAACGTCACTGCGACACCGGTAAAGCGGTAACCATCGCTCCATAGAAGTGACTGACCGTAAGTCTGTAGGATATCTATCATAGTCCGGCCTTCCTTACCCCTGCGGAATAGTGGCGCTCAAAAAACCACAATACCAAATTAGAGATCGTCGTAAATATCAGGTAGATCCCCCCGGCCGTCAGCGCAAAATAGAGCGGGTGCTAGGTGCTTTTACCGGCAAGCTGGGTGGCCTTAACCACGTCTTCCAGCCCCAGTAAAGAGACCAGCGCAGTCGACTTCAGGATGACCAGCCAGTTATTGCCGATGCCAGGTAACGCAAAGCGCATCATAGAGGGAAAAATAATCCGCCTGAAGAGCTATAACGGAGAAAAACCAAAAGCTTTCGCTGCTTCGATTTGTCCAGGGGGGACCGCCAGCCATGCGCCGCGGAATGTTTCAGTAAAATAGGCACCATAGATAAACCCGAGAGTCAAAATACCAGCCAGCATCGGGTCAATATTAATTTGTTCAAATTCCATCATATCAGTCAGTCGATTAAGTACCATCTGCAGACCATAAAAAATCAGCAACATCAGTACTAAATCAGGCACGCCACGTATCAGTGTCGTGTAAGCGGTGACTAACTTACGCAATACAGCACCGCCGGAAATTTTTGCACTGGCTCCAACCAGTCCCAGCACAACGGAAAACACTAATGAGGCGATCGCCAGTTCCAGCGTCACTAAGGCTCCCTGCATGATCAGGTCTGAATACCCATACAACATTCTTGCACCTGCCTGTTTTTCATACAAAAAGCTGAGGGAGCCTCACGCTGACGTGGCTCCCTCGTCGGATTACTTAACCACCGTAGACATCAAAATTAAAATATTTTTTCGCCAGCGTATCGTAAGTCCCATCCTTTCTCATCGATTCGATGGCCTTGTCTATAGCGGTTTTAAGGGCAGTATCCTCTTTACGTATCCCCATACCAGTACCAACACCGAAAATTTTATTGTCTTTAACCGCCGGCCCCGCAAAGGCATACTCTTTACCAACGGGTTGTTTCAAAAAACCTTCGCTGGCAGCCACTTCATCCTGAAAAGCTGCATCAATACGCCCGGCTGTCAGGTCCTGATAGACCAAATCCTGATTAGCATAAGGCGTAACCGTCACACCTTTCGGACGCCACTGCTGATTGGCGTACATCTTCTGGGTTGATCCCTGCAACAGACCAATATTTTTTCCTTTCAAGGCCTCAAGCGTCGGCGTGATAGCAGACCCTTTAGGCGCGATCAGACGGGAATTTGCTGCATAAAGCTTGTCGGAAAAGGCGATCTCCTGCTGACGCTTCTCGGTGATTGAAAGCGATGATATAACCGCATCCACTTTTCTCGCCTTCAGTGATGGAATCAGTGCATCAAAATCACTTTCCACATACGTGCACTTCACTGCCATTCTTTTACAGATTTCATTCGCCAGATCAATATCGAAGCCAACTAATTGGCCTTGCGCATTTTTTGACTCAAAAGGGGCATAGCTGGGATCAGTACTGATACGCAGAGTTTTAGCTGTTTCTGCAGAGACGCCTGTGCACATCATGGTCGCTAAGATTGTCGCTGCCAGTAGTGGCTTTTTCATAAATTCCCCTCATGCAAGTTTCCAATAACACCTGGACAGTGTCACCTGGCTCTTAGATTTGCAGGATTTATGCCAACGTTGGGAGTCAATTGGTACAGGGTTATTGACTTAGAGATGAGACGCTACGCACAATTATGGTGCACCTGTCAGCCTCACGGTAAAATTATGCAGCTTTTTAGTGCAGATGCACTTTTATTTGCCCCATCGTGTGAACAAATCCTGTTTCAGCTCGATACCAAATTGGTCAATCACACGATTCACTGTCTGGTCGACGATATCCATGACCGATTGTGGATGATGATAAAACGCGGGTACCGGTGGCATCACCACGGCACCCAACTCGGCTGCACTGGTCATCATCCGCAGATGACCGATATGTAGGGGTGTCTCGCGTACACAAAGCACCAGAGGACGACGCTCTTTGAGTATCACATCGGCGGCACGTGTCAGCAGTCCATCACTATAACTGTGGACGATACCTGACAGTGTTTTCATCGAACATGGCAAAATCACCATCCCCGCGGTCATAAACGAACCTGACGATACGGATGCAGCGATATTACGTTCATCATGAACTACATTCGCCAGGGCCTGGACATCACGCACACTGTAGTCCGTTTCCAGTGCTAACGTTTGTCGTCCAGCCTGGCTGATGATCAAATGGGTTTCAACATCTTCAACCTGCTGTAATACCTGCAGTAACCGGACACCATAAATCGCGCCACTGGCTCCGGAGATACCTATTATCAGTCGTTTCATTGTGAGAGTCTTATCCAGGGTTCTCGTCAGGTTGTTTACTACGAAAAAAAGGGCCGGAATCGCTTCCAGCCCCCGTGCAGAAAAATAAGTGTCAACCTTCGTTATGCATCTCAAGGCTTTCAACTTCATTCTGCCGCGCTATCGCTTTTGCGTCATCATTACGTAATGACTGCAAATACTCAAGGTATTGTTGATCAACATCTTTGGTCACGTAGATGCCATTAAAGACAGAACATTCAAACTGTACGATATCAGGATTTTCTTCGCGAACCGCTTCAATCAAATCATCAAGATCCTGGAAAATAAGTGCATCAGCTCCAATCAACTGACGGATCTCTTCCGCTTCACGCCCGTGAGCGATTAGCTCCGTAGCACTTGGCATATCAATTCCGTACACATTAGGAAAACGAATTTCCGGGGCAGCCGATGCCAGATACACTTTCTTTGCACCTGCTTCACGTGCCATTTCAATGATCTGAAAGCAGGTAGTACCTCGTACTATTGAGTCATCCACCAGCAATACATTTTTTCCACGGAACTCGGCACGGTTAGCGTTCAGTTTGCGTCTGACCGCGCTGCGACGTTGATGCTGACCAGGCATGATAAAAGTACGTCCGACATAACGGTTTTTTACAAACCCCTGCCGGTACGGCTTATCAAGGATTCGCGCCATTTCCAGTGCGATATCACAGGATGTTTCCGGAATCGGAATCACCACGTCAATATCCAGATCTTCCCATTCACGCGCAATTTTTTCACCCAGCTTGGTGCCCATTCGCACTCTGGCACTGTAAACCGAGATTTTATCTAAAAATGAGTCAGGCCGCGCAAAGTAAACATACTCAAACAGGCAGGGATTAAATTTCGGATTTTCAGCACACTGGCGGGTAAACAGCTGCCCTTCTTCAGTGATGCAGACGGCTTCGCCCGGTGCCACATCACGCAGGAATTCAAAACCAAGCGTATCAAGAGCAACGCTTTCTGAGGCTACCATATATTCACAGCGACCGTCCAGCATCGAACGCTTACCCATCACTAATGGACGAATCCCGTTGGGATCACGAAAAGCGACCATACCATGGCCGATAATCATCGCGACACAAGCATAAGCGCCACGCACTTGCTGGTGTACCGCTGCCACTGCTGCAAAAACATTGTCCGCATTCAACGGATAGTGCTGAAAACGATCAAGTTCCTGAGCGAAGATATTAAGCAGAATCTCGGAATCGGATGTCGTATTGACATGGCGACGGCCATGTTCAAATAAACGCTGACGCAATTCATGTGAATTGGTCAAATTGCCATTATGTGCCAGCGTGATGCCGTAAGGAGAGTTTACATAAAAAGGCTGAGCTTCAGAGGCACTGGAGCTTCCCGCCGTAGGATAACGCACATGACCAATGCCCATATTACCCTGCAGACGCTGCATATGACGCGCTTCAAAAACGTCACTGACAAGTCCATTAGCTTTTCGTAAACGAAAACAGTTCAGTGCATCAATCGTCACGATGCCCGCGGCATCCTGTCCACGATGCTGTAGCACCGTCAACGCGTCATAAATGGATTGGTTGACCGGCATAAAACCGGCGATCCCGACAATACCGCACATGTAGTGATTTCCTCATAAGCCATGACACCCCGTGTCTGTCACCGGGGTAAAAAACTTGACGTGCTTTGCAGATAACTAAAAAACCAGCTGATAATATAACTAAATTGGGGAACCAGACGCGACTGTTGCCAAACCTCGCTTTTTGATAACCCGGTAAAGGTATCGAGGAAAAACAGCAGCGCAGCGACAATCAGCACACCACGTAAAGCACCAAAGCAGATACCTAATACTCTGTCTGTACCCGATAGCCCGGTTTTCTCTACCAGAGTACCGATCACATAATTGACAATCGCACCGACCAGCAATGTAGCGATAAATAACACAGCAATTGCGATGCCATTACGAACCACTTCTTCATCAAAGCCAGTAAACCACACGGCAAGAAATGCATAATAGTGACTGGCAACGAAAAAGGCACATCCCCAGGTTACCAGAGAGAGCGCTTCTCTGACAAAGCCGCGAATCAAACTGACCAGAGCCGAAAAACCAATAATGGCAATGATGGCGTAATCAATCCAGACCATAGACCTTCCTAAATGATAACGCCCCGATATCCGCTTCGGAGCGAATTCTAACAGAAAAAGAAAACGTTTGCGTAACGTTTTGCTTGTCCGCTTGGACTGAAGCGGGGCTGCGTTTTAGAACCGCAGGCTGTTCTTTGCCACTTGCCTCCAGCCTTACAGGAAAGCATAAATTAACACTTTGATTTTTCGATAATTTAAACGGCATAAAAAGCGCTCTTGCGGTAGTTTTATTCCGTAAAAGAGATGACCTCTCATTACAAAAGGTCTATGTAATCAAGCCGCCACGATCAGTTAACGTTCCAGGCTTTGACAAACCCGTCTTTTAGGCCCGACACTTTCTTCATTTCAGCTAACTGGCTCTCCAGTTTAGCTTTCGATGCATCCGGACCGACAAAGATACGCGTCATTTTGCCTTCTACTGGTGTAGCCGGTACTGACCAGGCCCGAAAACCCGACAACCGCAGTTTCGCCACAACTTCATTAGCTTTAGCGGCATTTTTCAGCGCCCCCAGTTGTACAACCCAGGCTTGTCCTCGGGGGATATTTTCCTGACTTTGGGGGGGCGTGGACTGGCTACTGCTGCGTGCAGTATTATTTTGTACGGCGGGGGTATTCACGGCAGTCGTTGGCGTTTCTGGCTGGCGAGTGGCCCTGGGAGGTGACGAAGGTGTCGCGACCACAAGAGGAAGGTCACGGCTGCCGGTAGCAGAAGCGCTTGCTGACGAACCGTTGGCGGCGAGCTCCGCAGGCTCTCTCCCGGTGATGTCCTCAGCGGAATCCGTCTGCTGCGTAGTCAGCGGCTGTGTCACCGGGGGAATAAGCTCGCTTTCCGTGGCTTGATCACCAGCCTGAGGGACCAAAGGAATGGCAGCAAAAGTCTCTTCATAGTGTTTTTTCTTACCATCCAGTAGCGCCGGTAGCGCGATTACAGCAATCGCCACCAACACCACTGTCCCAATCATCCGATTCTGAAATTTACTGGCCATCGGTATACTCCTCTTTCAGTATAACCATGACCTGAGCCACAGTGTGGAAGGAGCCACAAACCAGGATAGTATCCTGTTGCCCGGCATCGGCGCGCGCAGTTTGCCACGCATCAGACACCGATGCAAAAGCCTGTGCATCGGGCAGGCACTGGACCAGGGCTTCGGCTGTTGCCCCTCTCGGCCCCCCTAATGTCGCACAATACCATTGATCAACTTCCGGCATCAGTGCCGCCAGGGTACCTACGATATCTTTGTCATGTAACATGCTCAACACCGCACGTACTTTGCCGGAGGTGGGCGTTTTACGTAATTGCGATGCCAGCCAGTGAGCCGCATGGGGATTATGTGCGACATCCAGAATCACCCTCGGAGCTCCATCAATGACCTGAAAACGACCAGGCAAAGTCACCGCGCCAAGCTGTGATCTGAAAATGTCCTCAGACACACAGAGCGGGGAAGCACGCAGTGCCGCGAATGCGGTTGCCGCATTCGCCAGCGGTATTAACGGGAGTGGTAGTTTTTCACAGGTTCCATGGCGATCCGTGAATGACCAGTGACTGCCCTGCGGCAGATATGACCACTGCTTCTGGCACAGAGATAGCTGCGCGCCACAGGAGTGAGCAACTTCAGCCACCGTCACCGGCATATCCGCATCACCAACAATAGCGGGTTTGTCAGCACGGAAGATACCGGCTTTTTCACGTCCGATACTTTCACGGTCATGACCCAGCCATTCGGTGTGATCCAGGCCAATACTGGTGATGATTGCAACGTCACTGTCAACGATGTTGGTGGCATCAAGCCGACCACCCAGTCCCACCTCAAGGATCACTGCATCAAGACCAGCACGCTTAAACAACCATAACGCTGACAAGGCATTAAACTCAAAATAGGTCAACGCTGTCTCGCCGCGTGCCGCTTCAATCTCCACAAAAGCAGCGACGTGATCCGATTCGGACAACTCTTTACCTTCGATTCTTACCCGTTCGGTATAGTGAATAAGATGAGGGGAGCTGAATACCCCGACCCGATATCCGGCTGCCAGTAACATCACTTCCAGTGTTCGACAGGTAGTGCCTTTACCGTTGGTACCTGCGACAGTAAAAATCACTGGGGCCGGTTTTAGCAGCGCGAGCTTTTCTGCCACCTGACGAATACGTGTTAACCCCAGTTCCATCTCCTGGACATGGACAGTTTCAATGTAATGAAGCCACGTGGCCAGAGGCGACGTGGCTTGAGGTGTTTTCTTCATGTTTCCCGTTCACTGCATTACGGTAACGATGGAAAGGGGTAATCCCCTTTCCGTGAATCATCAGCCCTGGCTCTCTTCGATAGCGTCCTCATCGGCAGGCGCTACACTCTGAATCTGTGGTTCTGGCAAATTCATCATTTTTGCCAGTAACGTTGCCAGTTTATAGCACATTACCGGACGACGAACGATCATATCGATCGCCCCTTTTTCAATCAGAAACTCACTGCGCTGAAAACCAGCGGGCAGTTTTTCGCGCACAGTTTGTTCAATGACCCGCGGCCCGGCAAAACCAATCAGCGCTTTAGGCTCAGCAATGTTGAGATCGCCAAGCATGGCAAAGCTGGCAGAAACACCGCCCATGGTAGGATCGGTCAGAACAGAAATATAGGGCAAACCGCGCTCCTGCATTTTTGCTAACGCAGCGCTGGTTTTTGCCATTTGCATCAGAGACATCAGGGCCTCTTGCATACGCGCTCCACCAGAAGCAGAAAAGCAAATCATCGGACAGTTGTCTTCAAGAGCTTGTTCGACGGCGCGGACAAAACGTGCACCGACCACTGACCCCATTGAGCCTCCCATAAAAGAGAACTCAAAAGCTGCAGCCACGACAGGAATACCATGCAAGGTGCCTTTCATCACGATCAGGGCATCTTTTTCACCTGTCTCTTTCTGCGCTGCAGCCAGACGGTCCTTGTATTTTTTTGAATCACGGAATTTCAGAACATCTTTTGGTTCCAGCTCACCACCCAGTTCAAGCAGTGAACCCTCATCCAGTAATTGTGTCAGACGATCACGACCATGCATACGCATATGATGATCGCATTTTGGACAAACTTCAAAATTACGTTCCAGTTCAGCACGATAAAGTACCTGCCCGCAACTATCACATTTCGTCCAAACGCCCTCAGGGATACTCGACTTGTGCGATGGGGTGATTGTACTTTTGTTAAGAATACGTTCAATCCAGCTCATTGATGTTTTGTCATCCAATAATTTATTATCTGTCAATACGTTAAAATCTTTATTACTGTCCCGATCCTGCCTGATATTAAGAGCAGGAGTTAAGCCAGAGACTGTTGCGCCATAAGCTTAATCCGCATACAGGTTCAACCTGCAAGAATGGCGCATCCAGACATTTAACGCTTGAGATTCGCCGCCATTACATCATAAACAGTAGCAACTCGCTACCGTTACCCTGTTATGGGCATCGAATACACTTACTGACCGAACACTCTACCATCAAATGATGATGGTATCACTTGTCGATCGCGACAAGGTAACTGGCCGCGACATTACTGATTATTCCTTTATTTCTCGCTTATTTTTTGCACGTCGATGACGCATGATCTCAATCACGCCAGGCAACACCGACACAAAAATAATTCCTACAATCAGGTAATGCAGGTTTTTTTGCACCGCAGGTAAGTTACCAAAAAAGTAACCGGCATAAGAGAAAAGAATTACCCACAACAAGCCACCACTAACGTTATAAAACGCAAAATGACGATAATTCATTTTACCCATACCAGCAACAAAAGGCGCGAAAGTGCGAACAATCGGCACAAAACGGGCGAGAATTATGGTCTTACCCCCGTGGCGCTGATAAAACTGATGGGTCTTATCCAAGTAACTGCGGCGAAAAATTTTCGACTGCGGATTGCGAAACAACTTCTCACCAAATAAACGGCCAATGGTATAGTTCACTGCATCACCCACGAGGGCGGCGATACACAGCAGTACTACCATTACATGCACATTGAGTGCACTATCGGGGATTGCAGCCAGCGCACCAGCAACAAACAGCAGAGAGTCACCTGGTAAAAAAGGCGTCACAACCAGACCCGTTTCGCAAAATAAGATAAGAAACAGAATGGCGTAGATCCAGATACCATATTGCGCAACCATCGCCTGCAGGTGTACATCAATATGCAGGATGAAATCAATCACCGCACTTATCATTTCCATAGCTTGCCCCAAAGATTAAGAGAATTCATCAGCCAGAAAAAGAGGACCTGGGGTACTCTTCGGCAGTTCAAAATGTGCGGGATAGTCAACGGCCACTAAATAGAGGCCGTTGGGTTTTGCCGTGGCGGCGGCGAGCGTCCGGTCCTTTCCCTGCAATAAGGTTTGCATCCAGCTTACTGACTGGTTTCCGGTGCCTATCTCCAGCAGACTACCTACTATATTTCGTACCATATGATGCACGAAAGCATTAGCTTTAATGTCCACAACGACGTAGTCGCCAAGACGTTTAACGTTGAGATAGTGAACGTTTCGCCAGGGCGTTCTTGACTGGCACTGCACGGCACGAAACGCACTGAAGTCATGTTCACCCAGCAGGTACTGCCCGGCCTGATCCATCTTCCCGGCATCCAGTGGATGATAGTAATGCGTCACCCCTCCCTGCAGAATTGCTGGCCGCAGACGTCGGTTATAAATGATGTAGCGATAACGCCTTGCTGTCGCACTGAAACGGGCATGAAATTCTTCTGTCACAGACCTGACCCAACGCACTGCAATGTCATCGGGCAGGTTGGCATTAATCCCCAGAGTCCAGGCTGCATCCTGACGCACTGCCGGGGTATCGAAATGCACAACCTGACCTGTCGCATGCACTGCTGCATCAGTACGTCCGGCGCAGAATACACTAACCGGATGATTGGCAACTGCCGAAAGTGCTTTTTCCAGCTTCTCCTGCACACTGCGTACTTCGCGCTGCCTTTGCCAGCCATAGTACCGGCTGCCATCATACTCTATACCCAGGGCAATGCGCTGCACTGCTGGTAATAAGGAGTCTGACATCAGTAAAGATACTCCCGTACCAGTGTTTCTGCCGTTTTGACAGCCATCAGTGCACCTGCAAAACGCACGTTATCAGCGACCGAACAGAATTGCAGCATTTCGGTGATACCATAATCAAGGTGTATGCAACCCACAGTCAGTTGCCCCTCTGCTGAAATCACTGCCACCGGAGAAGGTACTGTCCCCTCTTCGGCCAGCAGGATATCGGGCGTATCAGCAAAAGCTTCACGCGCTTCCTCTGGCGAGAGTGGACGTAAACTTTCTATGTGAACCAGCTGGGTACTGCCATAGAAAACCGGAGCTTGCAGCGTGGTCGCCGTAACAGGCAACCCGGCATCCTGGAGGATTTTCCGCACCTGCTCAACCAGAGTTTGCTCGTAGCTGACGATGCCTCGCTCGTCGGCAGCTAACGGTAACAAATTGAAGGCCAGCTGCTGACCGAAATAACTCTCTTCAACAGGAATACCATTCAGTAACCGGGCGCTTTCTCCGGCCAGAGAGTCAACCGCCTGTTTGCCATGTGCGGAGGCTGATATCAATGTGACCACCTGTAAACGAGCAAGACCGGCCTGCGCAATCAATGGCTGAACTGAGTAGAGTAATTGAGCGACACTGCTGTTCGCCACCGCAATAATATTGCGATTGCGATATTCACTTAACACCTGTGGATTAACATCTGGCACCACCAGCGGCACGTCCGGATCGAGTGCAAACAAATCACTCAATTCAATGACCAGACATCCCGATTGCGCAGCCTCTTCAGCATATTGCGCGGCGGCTTCCTTCCCGGCAGCAAAAAACGCTAACTGTACCTGGGACCAGTCAAACTCTGCCACATCAACAACCGGCAGTGTTTTTCCATCAAAACGACGAGACTCGCCAGCACTTCGCTGACTGGCAAGTAGATGCAGGTTGCCGACCGGAAATTCTCGTTCTGACATTAATGACAGTAAAGCGCTACCAACTGCACCCGTTGCACCGACCAGGGCGATATTCCAGCCTTCTGACATAATGATATAACTCCTGCTGATAAATGTGGTGAAACTACACCTGACAGCGATTCAGGCCATCGCGGAATGGCCTCTATTGCTTGTTCAGGGTAGTGGTAAATCCTAATGCGGCAAGCAGTGATGCACTCTGCTCGTCATCGCAGAGTACCTGCAACGATGACCACTCACGCCGTTGCGGATAATTTTTCCGTAGTCTGTCAAAGCCACCGGGCAACGCTGCAGCGTGACGTAACAGAGCATCATCGCGGCGAACATCATACACCAAATGTACCAGCTTTTTCAGTGTTGCCTCGTCCGGCATCCCGTTCAAGGTTATTCGTGTAAACTCTGCCGCAGGCAACAAGCTACTTAGGTCGATATGCTGTGGTTGGCCAATATATTGGCTCCAGGCTTCAAAAACCTGTGTAGTACCCCGGGCTTTACCTTCCAGGGTATAACCAGCGATGTGCGATGTCGCAATATCTACCCGCGCCAGAAGCGGTAATGATAAGTCGGGTTCGGGCTCCCAAACATCAAGTACCACACTGAGATCGTCACGTTTTTCCAGTACATCACACAGTGCCACGTTATCAATCACTGCACCGCGACAGGCATTAATAACGATTGTGCCAGGCTTTAACTGATTGAGTAACAGGCTGTCAGCCAAATGGAATGTTTTATAAGGTCCTGTTTTGATGAGTGGCGTATGGAAGGTCAGCACATCCGCCTCTTTTACCAGTGTCGAAAGTGGCAAAAATTCATCCTGTTCGCCTCGATCAGCTCGTGGGGGATCACAGAGTAATGTTTTCACCCCCAGTGCTTCCAGGCGGGTCCGTAATCGTCCGCCAACATTACCGACTCCAACAATCCCGACAGTACGCTGTTTGAGAGAAAAACCATCACGCTCAGCCAGTGCCAGCAAAGCGGAAAAAACATACTCAACTACCGCCAATGCATTACAGCCTGGTGCAGCCGAAAAACCAATCTGTGCGGCCTGTAAGTAAGATGTGTCGATATGATCCATTCCGGCGGTTGCTGTGCCGACAAATTTTACCCGGGTTCCGCTTAGCAATGGTGCATCAACCTGGGTGACTGAACGGACCATCAGTGCATCAGCATCGGCCAGTTGTGCCGCCGGGATAGGACGACCGGGCCCCATCACCACCTCGCCGGTCCGGCTGAAAAGGGCCTCGGCATAGGGCATATTCTCATCCACAAGGATTTTCATTGCTTTGTCTCTGTGATTGAACTGCGGGCATTCTGCCACAATGAAGAAAAGAAGAATAACTGCTTTGTAGTTTCCGGCTGTTAAAGCACTATCAGGTTGATCTCAAATACTGCGACTGTTAGCCATTAACACGTGGAATAGACGATACCGGTGACAGGTTGGTATCGCTGTCTGTTGTGTTATTCTCTGCTGCAGAGATGAGCGCTTTCTCAACGCAAGCGCTACCGCTCACGATGCAGTATTGTTACTATAATGTTTATTTGTGTTCCGGCGCTCCGGTTCGTATTCGGTGAAGGATTTAGCCCATGCAACCGCTCAGTGGTCACGGTGTGCAAGTACCTCCGTCGTCTTCCCCTCCGTCTGGTAATGGGCCTGTTTTACGCTCTGATGAAATTGGCGAGCAACCCCTCACCCCGGCGCAACGGACAACGCTGGAGCGACTGATTGTGAAAATCATGTCGATGACACCGCTCAAAAGTGCCGAACTGTGGGCGGGGCTACGCCATGACCTGGGGCTGAAGCATGATGCCAGTTTACTGGCACAGCACTTCCCTGCTGCGGAACAGTTTCTTACCGCTAAACTGACACAATCGCAAGAGGGACATGCAACACGTCAGTTATTGCAATCACTCACTGAGCTGCTGCCACAAGGTAATAACCGTCAGGCTGTCAGCGATTTTATCCGTCAGCAATTTGGTCATACTGTGCTTAGTGCTCTAAGCCCTGAACAACTCAGACAAGTGCTGACTATGCTGCAGAATGGACAGATGACCATACCGCAACCACAACAAAACCACATCACCGATCGTACGCTGCTACCTGCTGAACAGCATGCGCTCACTCAGCAGGTCGCTCGTTTAGCTGCCACAACCGGCGATCCCCCTGCACGCTTGTGGTCTTCAGTGCTGGAAATAGTTAATTTACACAGCGGTGATCCGGTTCCATCCCGCTTTTTTCCTTTGCTCACACAATATTTACAGGTGCGTCAGACTATAAGCCAACAAAGCAACTTATCGCTGACCAGCATTATCTCTTTATTGAAAGTGCCTGCGGCTCCAGCTGAACAACAGGCGCTCGAACAAGCCTGTGAGCAACGTTTTCAGCTTCCTCCGCAGGCAACACTGACTGCCACTCAGGCTCTCGACCTGGTGAATTTGCTTTTTATCCGCGGGGTGACCAGCTTCGCGAGCAGGCAGTTCAGGGCGACATAGTGTCGCCTCATCCGATTGCAGCACAGGACCCAAGGCCAGTGTCCCTCCTTCCACACTCACCCGCAGCCAGTCGTGCGGCATTGATTATCATCGCGTTGCTGCTGGTCATCGCTGTTCTGACAATGATTTTTTAATCATATGCAAATTAACAAGCGCAGGATGGCGTCTCACTGACAGGCCATTCGCCGACCTGCTCTCCACTTTCGACGGGTAACCCATCCCGTTGCCAGAAATCCAGACCGCCAACCATTTCCTTAACCTTAAACCCCGCCTGGGAAAGCTTCCATGCCCCTTTTGTAGAACCGTTGCATCCGATGCCATCACAATAGGTAATATACACTTTAGTACTATCAAATTGTTTCAGTGTAGCCGCATCCATATTGCGATGAGGAAACGACAATGCCCCACAGACATGACTTGTCCGATAATGCTCTGTCGAACGCACGTCCAGTACTACAATCTCAGTAACCCCCCGCGCAAGATCCTGTGCCACATCTGCTGCATCAGTGTAATACGCAAGTTTGTGCGTCAGATAATCCTGCATTTCTGACACACTGGCAGGAGGAAATTCAAGAACCGCTGAAATACCCATAATAAACTCCTTTGTTCAATCGTCATTCTGATGATAGGTTATTGCGCACCTCACTATAGGACCCATTTTCAGACACTAATAAGCCCCATTATGTCCTCGACGATACCGGCATTGATCACTCTCTTTGCACAACAGGATGCCCGAAGCTTAAAGGATCGCGTCGCCGCTACGCTGCGGGTGTTAATCGTGTCACGACGTTTGCCGGATAAAACTAAACTCCCCTCTTCACGTATATTAGCCAAAGATCTCAGTGTATCGCGCATCACTGTGGAAGCCGCCTATACGCAATTAGAAAGTGAAGGATATTTACAGAGATATCCGGGGAAAGGCACTTTTGTCATAAGCACGGAGACAAAAAGTGCACAGCCACCAACGACTGCAAACTGGCCCTTCTCTACTGATCCATCACTTTCAGATCGGGGGAAAACGTTATTTCACCATCCCTTCTCCCACGATCCACTTTTTTCCTGCGCCTTTGCTGCAGGCTCCCCGGATTTACAGGCTTTTCTCCATCGTCAGTGGCAACGTCTTGTCAATCAACGTCTGCAACAGGCACCAGAAAAAATGATGGGATATGGTGAAATACAAGGATTACAAACACTGCGCGAAAGTATTGCACGCTATCTGGCACTTTCACGCGGTGTAAAATGCCATGCTGACCAAATCCTGGTGATGACCAGTTCACAACAGGCTATTCATCTGCTGGCGATAATGCTCTGCGACCCTGCAACCCCTGTGATGGTGGAAGAACCCGGATACCCAGGCGCACGCAGTGCGTTACTCAGTGCCGGGGCTTCGTTATCCGGGTTATCAGTTGATCAAGAAGGCGCTATGCTACCGGATAGCGCCCTGGCACCGCGCCTGGTTTATCTGCCCCCCTCTCATCACTACCCTCTCGGGGTGATGATGAGCCAACAGCGTCGCCAGCAATGGCTGGAGTATGCCAGTCAGCATCAATGCTGGGTGGTGGAAGATGATTATGACAGTGAGTTTTATTATCAGACTCAGCCGCTGCCAGCCTTACAAAGTCGCGACTCAGGTGGACGTGTCATCTATCTTGGCACTTTTTCGAAGGTACTTTATCCCTCACTACGACTTGCCTATATGGTGGTGCCTGAACCTCTGGTCGGCCCTTTGATGGTTGCACGCCAGATTGCTGATGGACACCCTTCACAGCTAATGCAAGCAGTAACAGCTGATTTTATTAATCAGGGATATTTTCAAGCCCATTTACGCCTGATGCGGCAGCTCTATGCTTACCGGCGCTCGTTGCTGGTTAACCAGTTACAACAGAAAGTTGGTGAGCATCTGCAAATTATCGATCACCAGCATGGTATGCAACTTGCCGCTGTATTCCGGCATAAAAAAAATAACGAGAACCAACTCACCCTCGAAGCCAGAAAACACGATCTTATCTTACCCCGGCTGGCGAACAGTTACATGGGACACTCAGCACAGCAAGGCTGGTTGCTCGGTTTTTCTGCCCTGCAGGGGCAGGCTATAATCGAGGGTGTTGATAAACTCGCCTCACTGACCTTCACTCGTTAGAAACCGCATCATGCGAAATCAAAATCAGGTATACAACTAACCGGGAATTTTACCGTTCGGGCAATAAAACAGACTTTATGGATTTCGCTATGCTTTCCTCAGGATTCATTTTGCTGTGATCACCCCCGGTAGTGCATCATCTGAGCAATGGACTATCTACTTGTCAGCCACCGCAATATCCCGTGTTCTGTTATAAGCGAGACGGTTCTTTATTCCATTTTCACGGTTGCCTGTCCGGATTATATGAGAGGAATAGTGATGCGCTATTTTACACGCCTGTTGAAAAACCTTCACTGACGCGTGTTGAGCACAGATAGCAAAAAGGGCAGCGATACGCTGCCCTTGCATGATGCATTGTCGACGATGTGAATCACACTTTACGCATTACCAGCGTGGCATTTGTACCACCAAATCCAAAACTGTTAGACATGACGGTGGTTAGCTTCTGCTCTGTAGGTTGAGTGACAATATTCAGTCCCTGAGCCGCAGGATCCAATTCGTCAATATTGATGCTTGGCGCAATGAAGCCATGCTCCAGCATCAATAAGGAGTAAATCGCTTCCTGTACTCCGGCAGCCCCTAATGAGTGACCGGTCATCGATTTAGTTGCTGACATGGCAAGCATCTGATCTTTAAACACCGCGCAGATAGCACCCAGCTCTTTCACATCCCCCACCGGAGTAGAAGTACCATGTGTATTGAGGTAATCAATTGGCGTATCTACACCCTGCATAGCAAGCTGCATGCAACGCATCGCTCCCTCACCAGAAGGTGCTACCATATCCGCACCATCAGAGGTAGCGCCATAACCCACGACCTCCGCATAGATGTGGGCACCGCGCGCCAGTGCATGTTCCAGCTCTTCAACCACCACCATACCGCCACCACCCGCGATTACAAATCCGTCACGGCTGGTATCGTAAGTACGTGATGCTTTTTCAGGCGACTCGTTAAATTTGGTTGATAACGCGCCCATCGCGTCGAATTCGCAGGACATCTCCCAGCATAACTCTTCACCACCGCCAGCGAACACTACATCCTGTTTACCTAACTGAATTTGCTCAACAGCATTACCAATACAATGCGCTGAGGTGGCACAGGCAGAACTGATAGAGTAGTTCACTCCATGAATTTTGAACGGGGTAGCAAGGCAGGCTGAGACACCAGATGCCATCGCTTTAGTGACCATGTAAGGCCCGACACCACGTAAGCCTTTTGCCCGCATTCCATCAACACTGGCTGCCTGATAAAACGGAGATCCCCCACCGGAGCCCGCCACCAGACCGACACGTGGATTATTTTGATATTGAGCATCCGTCAGACCGGAATCTTTTACGGCTTCAAGCATAGAAATATAGGCATAGACAGAAGCATCACTCATGAAACGCAGCGTTTTACGATCAATCAGCGCAGCGATCTCTTCTTTGTCGAGTTTTACGTTGCCCCAGATGTGACTACGCATACCGGAATCTTTTAGCTCCTGGGAAAATGTTATGCCAGAACGCCCTTCACGCAGAGACGCCAGAACCTCCTTCTGGTTGTTGCCAATGCTTGAAACGATACCCAAGCCCGTAATCACCGCACGTTTCATTCAATACCTCATCACTTCTTGTATTATGTAATATTCGACGAGCACTTTAGCGTACAGATGTAAGCTGAACAAGTCCGATCAGCTGTATTCTTTTGTAAAGTTGCCTGTGCAGTGTGTCACCGATACAATTAGCGCATTTGTGGATTAATGAGTCTTTATCATGCCTGATTCTCCGATCGGCTATGCTGACCTGCGTTGGAATGAACAGGGTACACCTGTATCCCGAGTTTTTGATGACATCTATTTCTCCAGCGATATGGGGCCGGAAGAGACGCAGCATGTGTTTTTGCAAGGCAATGACCTGCCAGCCCGTTTTATGACTCATGATCGTGCGTTGTTTGTCGTCGCTGAAACCGGTTTCGGCACTGGTCTCAATTTTCTCTCACTCTGGCAGGCGTTCGACCTTTTTCGTGAACAACACCCTGATGCCCCGACAGAACGTCTGCACTTTATCAGTGTGGAGCAATATCCCTTAAAGCTCGATGATTTATGTGCGGCACATGCACATTGGCCTGCCCTGAGTCACTACGCAACTGCACTGCAACGGCAGTGGCCTGTCCCCCTACCCGGCTGCCAACGTCTGCTGTTTGAGCAAGGGCGAGTTACGCTTGATCTGTGGTTTGGTGATGTTAACCAACTTATGGGACAAGTCGATGACAGCCTCTTCGGTCAGGTTGATGCCTGGTTTCTCGATGGATTCTCCCCGGCAAAAAACCCCGGGATGTGGCATGACCGATTATTCCAGTGGATGGCGAAGCTGGCCCGCCCGGCTGGAACATTTTCCACCTTTACCGCTGCTGGTTTTGTCCGGCGCGGCTTGCAGGACGCTGGATTCAGGGTTGAAAAACACCCAGGGTTTGGAAAAAAACGTGAAATGCTGAAAGGCTTTATCACTTCACCACTGGCCACCCCGCACTCCCTGCCCTGGGCATGCCGTCCGGCAGCAAGTGGGGATGATGTGACAATTATCGGCGGAGGCATAGCCAGTATCCTGCTGGCCCTTGCACTGTTACGACGCGGTAAAACAGTCACTCTTTGTTGTGCTGATGCGCAACCTGCCACGGGTGCGTCAGGTAACCTGCAGGGGGCACTCTATCCGTTGCTGGCACCTCATGACCCGGCACTGACCCGTTTTTTTCCTCAGGCTTTCACTTTCGCCCGTCGACTGTATGATGAATTGCCCGTGAGTTTTGACCACCAATGGTGCGGCGTAACACAACTCGGCTGGGATGAGAAGAGTCGACAAAAAATCGCTAAAATGCTGGATATGGCGTTACCTGAATCCATTGTGCGGAGCAGTTCTGCCGAGCGCGTCGCAAAAGAGTGTGGTCTCCCTTGTGACTGCTCAGGCTTGACATATCCGCTCGGCGGCTGGCTCTCACCAGCTCAGCTTACACGGCAGTTATTTATTCTTGCACAGCAGCAGGGGTTAATCGTTTACTGGCAGACCGAAATTACTGAGATTGAATTGCTGGGTCATCACTGGAGATTACTGAGTAAAGACAATCGTGTTATCAACAGTGCCAGTGTCGTTCTGGCAACAGGTCACACACTCAATCGGTTCACACAAACCGCTGCGCTTCCGGTATATGCAGTCAGTGGTCAGGTAAGCCACATTCCAAGCAATGAAGTCCTTTTCTCACTGAAACAAGTGCTCTGTTACGATGGCTACCTCACACCGGTCAATCCGCATAATCAGTATCACTGTATCGGTGCCAGCTATCATCGGGATAATGACAATACGGATTATCGTCCTGAGGATCAGCATAATAATCGTCAACGGTTGCTTAACTCACTTCCCGGTGTGCAGTGGCCCCATGCTGTCGATATCAGTGAAGGGAAGGCGCGCTGTGGCGTGCGATGCGCCACACGCGATCACCTGCCAATGGTGGGACCGGCACCCGATTTTGCTGCTACTTTGCGTTGTTATGCAGACCTTCCTGCGATTGCCCTTCCTGAACAGGCAGACAGCGCACCTGTCTATGAAAATCTGTTTATTCTGGGGGCGCTTGGCTCGAGGGGATTATGCAGTGCACCCCTGGCAGCAGAGGTGCTGGCTGCAGAAATCTGTAATGAACCGCAGCCTTTAGACCGTGATACGCTGGCAGCTTTGCACCCCAATCGTTACTGGGTCAGAAAGCTGCGTAGAGGAAAACCAGTCACTGTTCACAGCAGCACAAAAAAACATGCCTTAATGCGTTGGGAAAGACGCTTTTACTTGCTGGAAAAGAGTTTCCCACATGCCCACCACCAGTATCTGGTCCCGTGGTGATAACTCTCCGGCATGTATTGCATTTTGTAAGCTGTTAGCGACCTGTGCCTGCAAGGCTTCCGGGGAGTGCAATCCAGTGTTCTCAAGCTCTGCAACGGCAAGTGTGAGATGACCACGCAAGTAACCGCTGGCAAAAAGCTCATCGTCATTGGCACTTTCCACCATGTCGTCAATCAGTGCCAGAATACGTGCTTCAAATTCATCAATCATAGGATCCCTGTTACGGCATTTTTTAAGTTCAGATCTCTTCCGGCCACGGAAAATCAGTGGCAGAAAGCGGTGGTGTATCATAAAAAGTACTCAGCGCGTTGATAAACCGTTGTGGCCGGGAAGGGATACCTTGCGTAAGGTATTGCATCACCTGCTGGTGAACTTTACGCTGAAAAGCCACCCTGTCAGGTTCCACATTTCCGCTCAGGTTGTCACAGCTGACATTAAAGGGAAACCGGGCCGCGACACAGAACATCCATTCCAATGCCTGTGGTTTTATCTCGACAGATTCAAACTGATTTTGTGTCACTGCATCTCGTCCATCAGGGCAATACCAGTAACCAAAATCGACCTGCTGCCGGCGTGATGCACCAGCAATACACCAGTGGGAAATTTCATGCAGTCCACTGGCGTAATAGCCATGAGCAAAGATGATACGGTGATATCTCACGGTATCATCAGCAGGAAGATAGATTGGTTCATCATCCCCTTTAACCAGTCTGGTAGTAAATTCATCAAAAAAACAATTTTCAAACAGTGTAATCAACTGTTCATAATGATGCTGTACGGTCATCTCTGTTATCCATCTCCGTGTGCATTACTCTGACAAACTAATGAAGAACAGCCCATTGTTGAAACCAGTGGCTGATCAGTTCGCCTTGTGCGTCGTACAGCAATTTGGCGCTCATTACCACAGAGAGTGTCACTACCATTGGACGAATCAAACGTTGCCCTTTTGTCAGTACCATCCTGGCTCCGAGGCGCGCGCCACAAAATGCCCCCAATAACATTACCAGCCCAATCCCCCAAACCACTTGTCCACCGTAGATAAAAAACAGCAAACTGCCAAAATTTGAATTAAAATTCAACAACTTAGCATGAGTAGTTGATTTAGCAAGGTTATATCCGCATAACGTAACAAATGCCAGCGCATAAAAAGAGCCCGCTCCGGGGCCAAAAAAACCATCATAAAAGCCAACACAGCCACCAGCCACCAGGGCGAAAGGCAAGCCATGCAGACGCCTTTGCCGGTCCTCTTCTCCCAGCTTCGGCATCAAGAGAAAATAGAAGCCGATGGCGATCAGTAACAATGGCAGCACCTGACGCAGAAAATCAGCATGCAGATGCTGAATCAACATCGCGCCACTGATCGCGCCGACAAACGCCATGGCAATATTCAGTTTTTGATCGTGCAGGGAAACCGCTTTGCGACGAATAAAGTAGAGACTTGCCGAGAAAGAGCCCCCCACCGATTGTAGTTTATTGGTTGCCAGCGTCTGTGCGGGCGATAACCCGACAGAGAGCAAAGCTGTTACTGTAAGCAGCCCTCCTCCTCCGGCGATGGAATCAATAAAACTGGCCAGCACTGCCACCAGAAAAAGTCCCCCTACAAGCAGGGGACTGACGGTAAACCACTCCATGCCAACTCCTCAGAGAAAGTGTTTGTCCAGTAACGCCTGACAAGCTGCCGGTAATGGCGGTGGCTCAGCGGGTTTGGTCTTACCGCCAGGTGTGGCAGGTAAGAACCAGCTGTCCAATTCGCTGCCACAACCATCACCAGCTGGTGGTAACTCCTGTGCATCACACTGCACACTGTCAGCCGGACAGCGTAGTCTGATATGCATATGCGCACGGTGACCAAACCACGGACGCACCTTACGTAACCAGTGCCGATCTTCTCCTGCAACGTCACACAACTTCTTCTTAATCGCCGGATTAACAAAAATACGTGTCACATAGTGATCTTCAGCAGCCAGTTTAATTAATTGTTCAATCTGAGGCTGCCAGTGCCCCGGAACAACCTGCTTACCGTCGCTACTCACCAAATCAATGGGTTGTGGCTTCAGTAACTGCTCAGCACGCCAACGTTTGGCTGGAAGCTGCAGCCAGATATCGACATCCAGACCCGACTGATGGCTGGCATGACCGCTGTTAAAGCGGCCGCCAGCTGGCATGCCCAGATCGCCAATCAGCACCTGGCCGAGTTGCTGCTTTTGGCTTTGCTGGCTCAGACGCTGGATAAAAGCAATCAGCTCGGGATGTCCGAAATAGCGACGTTGATCCTGACGCATCACTTGATAGCCAGTGCCCTCAAGAGGCAGTTGCTCTGCACCGATGATACAACCGTTAGAATACCCACCGATCGATTGTGGTAAACCCGCTACAGGTTAACGTACCTTCTGCCATGGCGTAGCCGCCAGGAGCCAGAGCGGACACATTAACAGGCAGAAAATGAGCACTTTTTTCATACATTACCAGCGAGGAAGTGTAGAGATAACATCCGCATTTTGCGCCCGATGACGTAATAAGTGGTCCATCAGCACAATAGCCATCATCGCTTCCGCAATCGGCACAGCCCGGATTCCCACACAAGGATCATGGCGACCTTTGGTTATCATCTCGACTTCTTCACCACGACAATTGATCGTTTTCCCAGGTACAGTGATACTGGATGTAGGCTTCATCGCAATGGTTGCAAGAATAGGCTGCCCACTGCTAATACCGCCCAGGATCCCCCCTGAATGGTTAGTCAAAAAACCATGACTGCGCATTTCGTCGCGGTGTTCACTCCCTTTTTTATTGATCACACCGAAACCGTCACCAATCTCAACGCCTTTTACTGCATTGATACTCATCAGTGCATGCGCTAAATCTGCATCCAGTCTGTCAAAGACCGGTTCACCAAGCCCTGGCGGCACACCATCAGCGACCAAAGTGACTTTAGCACCAATTGAGTCCCCCTCTTTTTTTAACTCTCGCATTAGCGTATCCAGGGCATCAAGTTGCGCGGGGTCAGGGCAGAAAAACGGGTTGTTTTCCACTTCCTGCCATGCTTTCAGCTCACAATGAATATCACCCATTTGCGACAAGTAACCCCGTACCTGAATACCATACTTCATATCGAGGTATTTCTTCGCAATCGCACCGGCAGCCACACGCATTGCTGTTTCTCTTGCCGAGGAACGTCCCCCGCCCCGGTAGTCGCGGATACCATATTTTTGCTGATAGGTATAATCCGCATGGTTAGGACGGAAAACCTCTTTGATCGTACCGTAATCCTGTGAACGTTGATCGGTATTTTCGATTAATAAACCAATACTGGTGCCTGTGGTTTTACCTTCAAAAACACCAGACAGGATTTTCACCCGGTCGCCCTCACGCCGTTGCGTAGTATAGCGGGATGTTCCCGGACGACGTCGGTCCAGATCTCTCTGCAGATCCTCTTCCGTTAGTGGCATTCCAGGAGGGACTCCATCCACGATACATCCGAGAGCCACTCCATGTGACTCACCAAATGTTGTCACCCGAAAAATCGTCCCTAGCGTATTACCCGCCATGTTAACCCCTTGTTTCTTCGAACATTAACACCGCATAGCTCACCAAGGTAAGTGCGGTGAAATGTGTCATTAATTCATTAGTTGAGATGAGCAAAATGGTGCTGCGCGTCTGCTAACTGCTGGCGGGTGAGCATAAACACCCCGTCCCCCCCCTGCGCGAAGCTGAGCCAGCGAAATGGAATCTCCGGATACTGTTCAGCCAGATGAACCATACTGTTTCCGGTTTCACAAATCAGGACACCATTCTCGCTGAGGTAATCCGGGGCTATTGCCAGTATGGTTCGCACCAAATCAAGGCCATCGTTACCAGCGGCCAGGCCCAATTCGGGTTCATGCTGGTACTCTTGCGGAAGATCACTCATGTCTTCTTCATCCACATACGGTGGATTAGTGATAATCAAATCATACGGGACAGCAGGCAAATCAGTAAACAGATTGGAGCGAATGGGTGTGACTTGTTGCTCCAGACCATGCAGTTCGATATTGTGCTCTGCTACCGCCAATGCATCAGGGGAAATATCGACAGCATCAACTTCTGCTTCAGGAAAAGCCAGCGCACAGGCAATAGCAATACAACCGCTGCCAGTACACATATCCAGTATCAATGAGGGTGATTCAGGCAGAAGTGAACTGAAACGATCCGTGATGAGCTCACCAACAGGTGAACGGGGAATCAGCACGCGTTCATCAACATAAAACTCATGGCCACAGAACCAGGCTTTATTGGTCATGTAAGCCACGGGAATGCGCTCATTGACTCGCCGGATGACACGCTCGACTATACGCTGACGTTCACTCGGCGTAAGCCGGGCCAGTAACATCTCCTGCGGTGTGGTCAGCGGTAAATAGAGTGTGGGTAAGACTAATTGTACAGCCTCATCCCAGGGATTATCCGTACCGTGTCCGTACCAGATATCAGCCGCTGAAAAACGGCTGACACACCAGCGCAACATATCCTGTATGGTATGTAATTCACTGATCGCTTCATCCACAAAAATTTTGTCCAAAATATCTCCCGGATACCAAGTCGTTCTGCTGCCTAGTGTGCCATGAAGCGCAGCTAAATTCAGCGTGCATATGATAAAAAGCTAACTTTAGTTTTTGTGCCAGTGTAACTCAGGTTACACTGGATGACTTAGCGCTGTACCAGCAGGATTACACAGACGCCCATAAAAGCATTCTCTATGCCGGTTTGATATTTCAGACATGATTAATGAATTGGTTTTTTTTGAGGATAAATTTGTGCACTATAAATCGTTAACAGGCTGACTACCCGGTAAGATGATGACTAAGAAACACGCACTCAGTACAGAAGAACAGGCCCTTTTCCGCCAGACCGTGATTGGGGTGCGTGAATGGATACAGGACACACTTGCCCCTGCGCCATTAAAGAAAACTACTGTCCATCAGGCAGAAAAACGAATTTTTACTGAACAAAAAAATGCCAGTCACTATTTTTCTGATGAATTCCAGCCTTTACTTCCTCAGGAAGGGCCGATGCGTTATCTGAGAAGTGGTGTCAGTGCTGATGAGCTTAAAAAATTACGCCGTGGCGACTATGCTCCTGATATTATTCTTGATGTTCATGGGCTCACACAAAAACAAGCCCGCGACGAGCTTGGCGCACTGATTGCCACTTGCCAGCGTGAAGGGCTTTTCTGTGCCAGTGTCATGCATGGTCATGGCAAACAGATCCTCAAACAACAGATCCCTCTGTGGCTGGCTCAACATCCGCAGGTCATGGCCTTCCACCAGGCGCCAAAATGCTACGGTGCCAACGCAGCGCTTCTGATGCTAATAGAAGCAGAAGAGTAGCCACCTGTGCGGTAAGTGCCGGATACTTTTACCCGCGAGCTGGTAGCACAACGCTCAAGTACCACGCGCTCATTCCCCCTGCGCGGTGAGTTTTGAAGGGCTCATTTGCCATTGCAATGTCCCTGCTGCTGCAACGTCTGTCAGGACCGAAGCAATAGCGGAGGTAGCAAACATAGGAGGAGATTCCTGTGGGCACAGCGCTGATACCAGATAACCGACCAGTGGCAGATGGGAGATCACTAAAACTGATTTCACGCCCTCATTCGCCAGTGTATCGAGATAACAGGTAACCAGTTTCGCATCACCATCCGGTGTCAGTTCGGGCAACACTTCCTCGACCTCAGGTAACAGTAAAGCGCCACGTACCGCATCCAACGTTTGCCGAGCCCGGAGATAAGGGCTGACCAGCACTGTGTCAATATCTACTTGCTGATCATTGAGCCAGCTCGCCATACGTGATGACTCTTCATTCCCACAAGGAGTAAGAGGCCTGACGGAATCGCTTGCTGCATCAGTTGCAGCATCGCCATGACGCATAATGAAAACTTGCATAATGCACCGCTATTGTTAAGGATTAGGCCGGTATTGCTCTGCCGACCGTTCACCAGAAAGGTGAACGAGCTTTTTACCTAAGGTGGGTATTCAAGTCAACTGATTGTTAACCTGAGTGGAAAGAACAACAACGCTCTGTTGTCGGTTTTCCGCGTGGTCTGGCAGGCAGCTCATTCTCACCTGCCCGTAGACCATTGATTAGCGCAGACTTAATTGAAAAATCAACGTTTCCGCCTGACAACTGAAAGTGAATGCCATGTCCAGTTGTACGCCCCCACCCACTTCCGTTACTTTGCTGTCAATAACACAAGGGTCTGATTCGATACTGCGTGCTTTTTCTGTCAGAGTAGCCAGCATCGCTTCGGCCTGCTGAAGGCTGTCAAAATGCTGACTCCAGGTGGCTGTACAGTCAGTATTGTCCATGATGGTACCCACATCCACGCAGCAACATGCGGCCGTCTCTTCTGCACTACACTTATTGATTGAATGCGACATAGCTTCTCCTGAGTTCTCCGTCATCGATAGGATGATCAACTACCGACTAGTTTACGCTGCGACGTTTCTCTTGTCTGGTGATGACAAAAAGTAGCCCGGGTAATCCGGAAATATTTCACCATAATTTGATTTGGAACAATTTCACACACCATAGGGAAGCAATTTCAGCGACAAAATCCATCTTCCCGCCTGCGCAGTGAAAATAATGGGATCTGAAGATGAAATACAGAAGATCACGGTGCGTCCATGACACACCGTGATTGAAGGATAGGTGACCCGCAGATTACTTTTGTTGCATTAGATGACAATCAGTTACCATCAATTTCACTGAGTTCATCCTGGATTGCCGCAGCGTTCGGATTAGCTTGCGGTAGCAGTTTCCCGTCACTGGCAAGAAAATCATGCCGCTGGAAATAGGCTTCGCGAACAAAACGGTAACGATCCTTAGTGTTTTTCAGCATTGCATCAGAATCGAGTAATTGCGCGCGCGTCTCTACCCCTTCAAGCACCCATTTACCGACTGTCATCCACCATGCCAGCCAGTTTAACGGGGCGTAAAGATCATCCACCACCCCACCGACATCTTCCCGGGGTGTAAAACTACCGTAGGCTGGCATTTCAATATAGGTACCATAACCCACACCGTAATGTCCCAGCGTGCTGCCAAATTTACGCGGCTCAGTTTTCGCCAGCTTCGGGTTAGCCATGCTGGCTACATCAATGAAACCGCCCATTCCGAGCACAGTATTGAGGAAGAAACGGTTAAAGTGCACCATCGCCTGATAGGGTTTTCCTTCGATAAAATAGTTTACCATGGTCGATGGTTCACTCAAATTACCGAAAAAATTACTCAATCCACTGCGGGCAGGAACAGGAACATAATCACGCCAGACAACCGCAACAGGTCTTACCAGATATGGGTCCAGTACATCATAATTAAAACTGAACATACTCCGGTTAAAACCCTCCAGAGGGTCACTGCGCCCCTGAGTGTCACCTGACGAACCTCTGCCTGCACATCCCAGTAAAAGCAGGCAGGTCAGCACAACACTCACTGCACGAAAGCCCATAGCTATCTCCCTGTCATTATCAGTTAGTTATTTCACCGAACAAGTGTAAACAGAAATCTCTGCTTATTCATCTTTTTGCAGCAGGTTACAGATTATTATTCGACACTTGTACCGAGAGTTCGGCCTGACAGGCAGACACCCCCTCATCTGCTCTGCTCATCTCTCTGCACTGGCGGAGGTGTTATTATCCTGCGCGGAAATTATTTTAGCTTTGGCCTCAGCGATATGCTTCTCAACGCCGGGCCGGCGAGGGTCTGCTGTCGAAAGCAGGGACAGTAACTGTTGCCAACGCTGCAATGCCAGCGGATAAGCCGCCTGCTGCCAGGCGCTCCAGGCCAGTAAATTAATAACACGCGTATCTTTATTGTTACTGGCGTATAAGGCATTCAGGATATCATTCGCCTGCTGTATGTCATCACTGTGCTGCAGACGAATTAAAATTTCCGCATAACCCAGTTGCGCTTCAATGGATAACGGGGCCAATTGCAAAGCACGCTGAAATGCCTGTTTGGCCATCTGTCCGTCATTTAGCACCATAGCAATTCGTCCCAGCATCAGCCAGTCCTCACTGCGTCGCGGATGCTGCAATAACTCGCTGCGTAAACCAACGCCCAGACGCGCCATCTGTTCCATTGTCAATGGTGTTGCCTGTGGATCCATCACCTGAGCACGCAACTGCGAATACTGCTGATTGATACTGTGCCACACTTGTAATTGTTGAAAGCCTCCGGTATCGCCGTACATCATGGCTGTGACCAACACCAACAACAAAATTCCAGGCCAGATCATCATACGCGTATCACGCACGCCTTTTATCTCATGTGATGGTATATCCGTCAGCAGCATCTGTTGGAGTTCCTGAACCATCTCCCCGCTCTGGCCGATACGACCTTGTCGCGTCTCTTCCTGTAATTCAGCCAGACGATCATGATAGAGCGATTTATTGATGGTATCCCGGGAAACAACAGGAACAGCAACGCTTCTTCTCGCCGCATAAAGCACGAAACAACCTGCCACTATCAACAATAGTAATAAAGTCAGCCACAAGGTTAACATCACTCTTTACTCCGCTCATTTTCCAGCAATGACGCCAGACGAGTCTGATCACTGTCACTCAAATTATGCTTGTCAGCGGTGCGCTGTCGCCCTCGTAGCACAATCACTCCCACTCCGAGCAGGAGAAACAGTGCCGGACCTATCCAGAGAATCAGCGTGGTAGAATTAAGCGGAGGCTCATAAGTGACAAAGTTGCCATAGCGTTCAACCATATAAGCGCGAATCTGCTCAGGGGTCTGACCAGTTTGCATCAACTGATAGACTTTCAGACGCATATCACTGGCAATCATCGCATTGGAATCGGCAATACTGTTATTCTGGCATTTGGGGCAACGTAACGTCGTCAGTATCTGATGGTACTCCTGCTCTTCAGCCGCCGATAAAAAAACGTATGGCATACTGTTTTCCGCCCTTACAACCAAAGAGAGAAACTGGAATAAAAGTATAAGGGTAAGTTTTTTCATTGCTCAGCCTCGCTAGCAAACTGATTCCAAAGAGTCTCCAGCGCCGATTTCCATGCCTTCTGGTTTAGTTCTCCAACCAATCGATAACGAATCCTCCCCTGCCCATCGACAAGAAAAGTTTCAGGAGCACCATAAACGCCGAGATCGAGTCCATACATCCCGTTACCATCAAATAAACTAACACGATAAGGTGTACCTCGTTGTTCCAGCCAGCGCTGCGCTTTTTGCCGGTCATCTTTATAGTTGAGACCGACTATCGTCACTCCTTGTGACGCCAGTTGCCTGAGATATTGATGTTCCGCCTGACAGGTTGGACACCAGGTTGCCCACACATTGAGCAAAAAGGGTTTGCCTGTTAATAACATTGAACGCTGGTAATAGGTTTCCGGGTTATCCAGTGCCTGTAATGTGAAGTTCGGTAATTCTTTGCCGACTAAACTTGACTCCAGCAAAGTCGGATCTTCACCTTGTGCATTGCGGGCAAGCTGCCAAAGTAGCGCGCTGGCCAGCAGTAAAAACAGGCACAACGGAATATAAAGTACTTTTTTATTCATCACTTGTACCTCCGGAGTGTATCTTCCTCGTTCGATAACGTCGGTCGGCCAGGCAAAGCACACCGCCTAAAGCCATCAGAATCCCTCCCGACCATATCCAGCGTACAAAGGGTTTGTAATAGAGCCTGACAGCCCAACTCTCATTATCGAGGGCTTCCCCGAGAGCAGCATATAAATCACGGGTTAACCCTCCACTGATAGCAGCTTCAGTCATCATGGCACGAGAGACATTGTAATAACGTTTTTCAGCCCACAATGTTGTCTCTGGTTTTCCCCCGCGCGTTACTTCAATGCGCGCTGTGCCACCACTGTAATTAGCACCCTGCAGCGCTTGTACACCATGGAAAATAAAATGGTAAGGCCCGATATCCGCACTGCTACCTGCTTTCATTCGCACATCACGTTCAATACTGTAATTCTGGCTGAATGCAATGCCGACTACAGTGACAGCAACCCCTACATGCCCTAATACCATCCCCCAGTGGCTGCGAGTCAGATGAGACAATCCTTGCCAGAAAGAACGTTGATAAGTCGCACGCTCATGTAACTCCATTATCGTGAGGATAAAGACCCACACTGCCATCATTACCCCAATAACAGCCATCGCTTCGAGTTGATCACTCATCCACCAAGGTAACAGCACGGAAAGTAACAGAGTAATACCCGAGGCGAGAAGCAGCCGACGACGCAATTTTTGTGGTTCGTCGCGCCGCCAGCGCACTAATGGCCCTACCCCCATCATTAATGCCATTGGTGCCATTAACCAACTAAAGAGTTGATTGAAGAAGGGCTCCCCAACAGAAATTGAACCGAGTCCCAGTTGCTTATGGATCAATGGTAACAATGTGCCTAGTAATACCACCAGCATAGCGGCGATCAGTAACACATTATTACCTAATAAAAATGACTCACGTGACCAGAGTTCATTTTGTCCCCGGCTACGAATGCTTCCCCCTTTCAGGGCATAAAGTAGTAAGGAACCTCCAATCACAATGATCAGGAAGGCGAGGATAAACATGCCTCTTGAAGGATCAGAAGCAAACGAATGAACAGAAACCAACACACCTGAACGTACCAGAAAAGTACCCAGCAGGCTGAGTGAAAATGCGCTGATAGCCAGCAACACTGTCCACGCTTTAAAACTGCCTCGTTTTTCAGTAACTGCAAGCGAATGGATCAATGCTGTACCCACCAGCCAGGGCATAAATGAGGCATTCTCCACCGGATCCCAAAACCACCATCCACCCCAACCCAGTTCGTAATAGGCCCACATAGAACCCAGGACTATGCCCAGGGTCAGAAAAACCCAGGCCGCAGTGGTCCACGGCCGCGACCACCTCGCCCAGGCCGTGTCCAGACGCCCGGCCAGCAGTGATGCCAATGCGAAAGCAAATGCAACAGAGAAACCGACATACCCCATATACAACAACGGTGGATGCAGAATGAGGCCGATATCTTGCAACATCGGATTGAGATCCTGACCATCAATGGGAATAAACGGTAATGTACGTTGAAATGGATTTGACGTCAGTGTAATAAACAATAAAAACCCGCTGCTGATCATCCCCATGATAGCTAGCACTCGCGCCACCGCCTCTAAGGGTAAGCGGCGGCTGAAACAGGCGACCGCCAGTGTCCAGAGACAAAGTAACAACACCCACAACAACAGTGAACCTTCATGGGCTCCCCAGGTGGCTGCTATCCGGTAATACACCGGAAGCAGCGTATTAGCATTGTTTGCGACATATAACACGCTAAAGTCGTTGACGATAAACGCATGCACCAAAACAACAAAAGCACCTAGTACACAAACAAATAATGCGCCGGTCAATGGTCGAGCCATCCGCATGGCACGGATGTTATCTTTACTTGCTCCCCATAGCGGGTAAAAGCTGAGTAGCAACGAAAAACCCAACGCCAGACAGAGTGAGAAAGTGCCTATTTCAGGGAGCATCACTCTTTCCCCTGAAGTGACATCGCGGGAACAGACTGTGTTGCTGCCATTGTATGATTTTTTTGCATTGCGTCACTGATCTCCGGAGGTGTGTATTTTTCATCATGCTTAGCCAGCACTTCCTTTGCCAGTACGCTACCGTCCGATTGCAGGATGCCCTGCGCCACGACCCCATGACCTTCACGGAAGAGATCTGGTAAAATCCCGGTATAGCCGACAGCAATGGTGCCACGCGCATCATAGAGGATGAATGAAACCTGTAAGGTATCCGGGTCACGCTTGACACTTCCGGGCATAACCATTCCCCCCACGCGTAAACGCTGTCCCGCCTGTGGCTTTATTTGCGAAGTTCCTTTTCCCGAAATGATTTCACTCGGGGTATAGAACAGATCGATATTGGCCCGTAACGCATAAATCACTAAACCGCTCGCCGTAGCAAAAACAGCCAGCAATAAAAACACCAGTTTCAGACGCGTTTTACGCCGCGGATTCATTATTCAGCTCCCGGGTTTCTGTCTGAGACTTACCTGCACGACGAGCCCGCCGGGCCTGTTCGCGTAAGATGCCCGTCACAATCTGGCGGCGACGAAAAATCGTGTGTACCCACAAAGCAACAAATGTCATCAATGCACATATAAAGGCGGACCACACAAAAAAACCATAGCCTCCCATAGCCCAAAATGCACTCCATGACGAAAATGCCGGGATCATGTTTTCTCTCCATACTGGCGCGCAATGGCGATAGCCCAGGGACGGTTACGCTCTGAGAATAAAAGCAAATTCCTTAAACGCATCAGCATCAAGGCGATTAATATAAAAAGATATCCAAGGATGGCTAAACGTAATGGACTACGCATCGTTGGGTCAATCGCCTGTTGCAGAATGCCCGATGATCCCTGATGCAATGTATTCCACCACTGCACAGAAAAATGGATGATCGGTAAATTCACAACGCCCACCAGCACAAGAATACTCGCGGCACGTCCTGCCAGACGCCGATCATCGGAAGCGTTATACAATGCTATAATCCCAACGTACAAAAAAAACAAAATCAACTCCGATGTCAATCTGGCATCCCAAACCCACCAGGCACCCCACATAGGTTTCCCCCAAAACGCGCCGGTAATCAGCGCGATGAAAGTGAAACCAGCCCCTACCGGGGCCATCGCAGCGACCGTCAAATCAGCATTTTTCCATTGCCACACCAATCCGACTAGCGCAGTAATCGCCATCACGGCATAAATGCCCATAGACCACATTGCTGCAGGCACATGCAGATAAATAATTCGATAACTTTCACCTTGCTGATAATCCGCAGGTGCGTAGATAAATCCCCAACCCCAGCCGAAAAACAGCATAAACACACCAACCGCACTGCACCAGGGGAGTAAGTGCCCGCTAAATACATACAGTTGTTGTGGATTAGCCAGTCGCTGATACCATTTTTTCCACATGGTAAACCCTCGTTGACGCGAAATTGCGCGAGTAGTTATCTACCCACTTAGTTTATGCTGATACGTAAGGCAGCAGAGATAGCGAAAGGTGCTAAAGCAGTGCTAACCAGTAATATCGCGGCCAGCACCGCCAGATAGCCGAGAACGGGTAACCCCATCCCTGCGGCATCAATCGCCGCACTGCCGAAAATCAGTACCGGAATGGTGAGTGGCAACACCAGCAAACTGAGTAATACCCCTCCCCGGCGTAGTCCAACTGTCAATGCCACACCGATTGCACCAAGTAAACTCAGCGTCGGCGTCACCAGCAGTAAAACTGCCAGCACGGTGTACCAACTATTAAAATCGAGAGACAGGAAGAGCGCAGCCAGTGGTGAAAGCAGTAATAGTGGTACGCCGGTAATCAACCAGTGTGCGGTCACCTTGGCCAATACAGCCAGAGGTAAAGGGAAAGGTAACAGCAGCAGCTGTTCAAGTGAGCCATCGAGATAGTCATCACGAAATAACCTGTCCAGTATTAGTACCGAGGCCAGCAATGCGGCAATGAGCAATACACCCGGAGCAATACGTGATAATAATCCCGGATCTGCACCGATCCCCAGAGGGAAGAGCGTAATAACCGTCAGGAAAAACCACAACGGATAGACAGCATCGGATGCACTGTGCCATGCGACAGAGAACTCGCGACGTATCAGTCGTAAGAACATGGTTGTTTTTCTCCCGGTGATGTCAGAGAGAGTTGACGTACTCTGGTATCAGGCAGTGGTAACGCCTGGTGCGTGGTCAGTAGCACCATCCCCTGTCCTGCCAGATGAGTCTGGAAATGCATCATCAATGCAGCAACTCTTGACTGATCGAGTGCGGTAAGCGGTTCATCCAAAATCCATAAACGCGCCTGGGTTAGACATAGTCGCGCTAAAGCGACTCTACGCTGCTGTCCGGCAGAGAGTGTAGCAACTACGCTCTCTTCATAGCCCATCAGTCCGACCTTATCGAGTGCCAGCATGACATCAGAGAAGGTGGCGTGAGGATGGTAAAAGTGTAAGTTCTCAGCAGCGGTAAGTACGGTTTTAATACCGGATTGATGACCAAGATAGATCAACTCAGTGTGAAAACGCTGCCTGTCATGCTCAATTGATTGTCCGTTCCAGCGGACTTCTCCATGCTCGCCTTTGCTTAGACCAGCCAGAATGCGAAGTAATGAGGTTTTCCCAGCACCGTTTTCGCCAGCAATCTGTACAATTTCTCCCGGCTTAATAGTGACAGTGAGCATGTTGAACAGAACGCGTTCATCTCTGATACAGGTTAAATTGATGGCTTCGAGCATTTTTTCAGATCGGTTTGTTAAGCATAGGTAAAATAATACCATAAATTATGGGGTTTTGATGGCGTTTGCATGCCGTTTTCTGGAATTTACCTGTTCCCCCACAGAGTTTTTTCAATCTTTAAATAAAAAACCCGTAACAACTCTCGTTACGGGTTTATCACAAGAACAGTTATACCAATCTACTGTCGTTTATCGGGTAACTTTAAACTCACCGATTAAGATTCCGGTGTAGTCACAATAAACCTGATACGATCAATATAAGATCTGGTTGATGTGTAGTCATAACGACCGACCTGAACACCCTGCAACACTTTACCCATCGCAACAAAATCTTAAGTTTTCACTGTCACCTGTCCGGAGATCTCACTTGCACCATTACCACAAGTGACAGTTGTGCCATCCTTATAAGTAAACAGCATTTGAGTCAATGATATGTGCGATGTTGATCTCCAGACTCCGGAAGTCACCTTGACTGACTTAACATCACGCAAGTTACGGGCCACAATCTCGCTTCCTCCGGTTCCTCCGGCGCCTTCGTTACCGGTATTCTTGACTGAGTCGACAATCGAACCACATCTCATCACCAATGCATAATCAGGCGGTGCAAGCAAGAATTTAGGGTCATCAGTTTTAACTGCTGTGACACCCATATTATCAGTGTATTCCATCGCCCTGATGGTCAGCGTCCCTTCCAGCCCTGCTAAGGTAAAGCCCTGACAAGCTCCTGATGCAGTGACCTTCACACTACCAGAAATCAACGATTTAGTGGCGACCGTACCATCTGTTTTACCGTCAGTGGCAGTGAGCGTGGCAAGTTCAGTACTGTCGAGACTCCGGTTCAGCGTATTCCCGGCCACAGCCTGGACATCAGAGGCATTATCAGAAGCTACCGCTTTGACAATGAACTGATAGCTTGCACCTGAAACCACGTTCGGTTGGCGTGCATTCGCATCAATCTGATAATTATACTTGAAGATATAATTATACAGCGTCACATCCACTGACTTACTGAACTGACCATCACTGCTTGTCACTGTCAATTGGGTCAATTCAGCCACACTACCCGCAAATACAGTAAAACGATATTTACTCGCCTGACTCGCCTCAGCAACACCATTTTCGGTCAACGTTGCATTACCACTGTAGTGGTCAACTAATTTTGGCCACACGACCTGACTGTTCGTGGAACAGCCGCTCTGATTCATTTGGCGTTAAGCCACCGTTATACCAGTGGCGCCGGATGGCACTGTAATAGCCCGTGATGTAGCTGATTATCGCGCTCTGAGCCTCGTTGAAGCTGTTATAGCCCTTCGTCGGCACCCATTCGGTCTTCAGGCTCCGGAAGAACCGCTCCATCGGGGCATTATCCCAGCAGTTACCCCGGCGACTCATGCTCTGCTTTATCCGACAGCGCCACAGAGCCTGCCGGTACTGACGGCTGGTATAGTGGCTGCCCTGATCGCTGTGGAACATCACGCCTGTTGGCTTACCCCGAAGCTCCCAGTGCCATCTGCAATGCTTTGACCGTGAGGGCCGGGTCCGGCGACGTCGATATCGCCCAGCCCACAGGTTTGCGGGCGAACAGATCCAGCACTGCTGCCAGATAAGCCCAGCATTTTCCCGTCCAGATATACGTCACATCGCCGCACCAGACCTGATCCGGCGCGGTAACCGCGAACTGCCGGTCGAGATGGTTCGGTATTTCAATGTGTTCGTTCCCGCCGCGTTTGTATTTATGCGCCGGGACCTGGCAACTGGCGATATCCAGCTCTTTCATCAGCTTACCGGCCAGCCATCGCCCGAGTCTGACGCCCTTAGCGCTGACCATCGTGGCGATACTTCTCGCGCCAGCAGAGCCACCACTGGCGTTCCAGACTTCACTGACGAGACTCCGTTTAACGGCACGCTCGGCGTCAGAATCCCTGCCATTTTTACGAATGTAGCGATAACTGCTTCGGTGAACACCGAACAGCCGGCACAATGGCGCTACCGGGTAGTGCGCCCTCAGACTGTCCATTATCGTGAACTGTTCAGGGAGTCCGACATCAAGAGCGCGGTAGCCTTTTTTAGGATTTCATTCTCCATTTCAAGGCGTTGTATCCGTTTTCTCATTTCCCTGAGTTCAGTCTGCTCAGGCGTCAGAGGCAGCCCCGGGGGCGTTTTCCCCTGGCGCTCCATACGTAACGATTTTACCCGGCGGTTGATGGCGGAGAGGCTGACGTTCATCGCCTTAGCCGCCTCGCCGTGAGTGTAGTTCTGATCCAGGACCAGTTTTGCCGCTTCGACTTTAAATTCAGCAGTAAATGCTTTGCTCATTGGTTCACCTATAAGATGTTGAGGTGAGCATATCACCTCTGCTCAGGTGGCCAAATTCAGTGTGCCACTACACCACTGCCGGTAAACAGTCGCAGCCCGGCCGCATCTGCATTCTGGGTCAACTTAATGGCAATCCCTTTTGCCCGCTCACCCGCCGTCGCCGCATTCACCGGGTTACCGTACTGGTCTTTCAGCGTCGCCGTATAACTGAACGCATCGCTGTTGTTCGCCGGCAGACTCTCCACCGTGCCGTCGAGTTTCACCACATCCACTACCAGAGTTGCCAGCGTGGTGTCACTGGTAAAGCGCACTTTGCTGTCCGCAGCCGCCCAGGCCTCACTTCCCACACGGGCACTCACCAGGATACCCTCTGCCACCCGCTGACTGCCAAGGCGGATAACCGCACGCCCCTGGGCATCCGTCTCACTCACACCGTTATCGGTCAGTGCCACGCCCGCTACCGGACTGTCATGCTGCCAGCTCACGCTGCGTCCCGCCCCGGGCAGTATGTTGTTATACTGGTCGACCAGCTGCGCCCGGTAGCCAAAACTGTTACCCACCACCTGCTCGGTCACGCCCTCCGTGAGGGTTACCGGACCCACCTTCGCCCCGCTGCCGTCAGCAAGGAACGTCAGTGATGCGTTTTTCACCTGATTGGCCGAACTCTGACTGCCAGACACCTGGAATCCGTAAGTGAATGTCCCCGCCTGGGTGTTATACACCGTGAACGTCAGTTGACCGTTCTCATCCGTTATGCCGCCTGACGGCACCGTGGTGTAACCTGTCACATACCCCGCCGGAAGCGATGGCAGTGTCACCGCCACCGGGGCGCCCGCTACACGGTTGCCTTTCTCATCCGTGACCGTCACTACCACCTCATTACCCGTGGTGGTGCTGACCGTGGCGCCCGACTGGCTTTTTACCTCCAGTCCCGCCACATATGCGGTGGTCACGTCCGCCACGAATCGCGTCTCCGCCGTCCTGCTCTCGCCGTTCAGCGTGGCACTCAGTGTGGTGATACCCGCATGGCTGTTCTTCAGCGTGAACACCGCCAGCCCCTGCGCATCTGTCGCCGCCGGCATTGTCACAAATACCGCGCCGTTACTCAGTGACGGTGCCGGTGTGAACTGAGCACCTTCCACCACGTTGTCAAACTGGTCACGTACCGTTGCACGAACTTCGTTGGTATCACTGTCGTTCGCCTTCGCCCCGTCGCGGATAACCTCAAGCTGCGTTATCTTCGCGCTCTTGCCGTCCGCACTGAAACGCAGCGTCGCGGCATTGCTGTTACCGTTACGCATTTTCACCACAAGACGTCCTTCGCCTGCCACCTGACTACGTATTTTGATGCCGGCCTGACCACTGCTGTCGGTCATCACGCTGAGAACACGACCTGTGTTCCCGGTACTGTCTGACAGCGTCACCGCCTCGTTCCTGCTGAACCCTTCAACCTGGAATGTCAGCTCGCGATCTGCAAGACGCTCGCTTTTGTCATTCGCCACTGTTGCAGTCACCAGGTATTGATCGAGGTCATTGGCCGAAGGTACAGTACTGGCGGAAGCTAAAGACCTGGTTGAACGGGCCATTCTCGACGCGGAAATGCTCATTTCCAGGTCCAGCGACACGACGCGCTCCTGCGACTCACGCACATCCACCCACATCTCAGCAGTATTCGAAGGATTGCCTTTACTGTCCGTGCCCACCGCCGTCACCCGGTAACTCTGCCCCGCAGTACTGTTACCGCCAAAAATATATGCCGGCAGCGTCAGCTGCAGCGTGGTGGGTGAGGTCACCTCCAGTTTGCCGCCGTTCGCCACCAGCTCCGGTGCCGACCAGTTGACCGACTTCAGTCCGTACTTCGCTTTATTTACATTAAGCGTCACCGGCAGCGTCTGTGCTGCTTCCCCGCTCATACGCGGCGGCAGTGAAATATTGAGTAAATCCTGTTTGCGGTACTGCATCACTATCGTGTAGTTACGGTCGACAAAGTCATAGCGGTTACCTGCCAGACTGCGCATCAGGTCCACATTTGCCGGGTCAAGCTGACTGGCAAAAGAGAGACCCAGACGGTAATTAAGCTCCAGCGCAATACGGCTGTCGTTTGAGTCACCCCGGGAGGTCTGGCCCTTCAGTGTCAGCAGCGGAAACGGTGTATAGGTCACCCCCAGCGTGGTGACCGACGGGTCTTCCTTCAGGTCATCCGGTGAGGTACCGCTGGTCAGCGCTACCCCGCGGCCAAAGTACTGCTCATACTTGGCAAATGCACCCAGCTGCGGATACGCAGGAAGGTAACCCTCCACCCGCACGTCATAACCGTTCGCCGGACGCTCATCGTAATCTTCCATCCCGCTCAGTTTTGACTGATGCCAGTCGGTCAGACCAAAATAGCCGTTGGCCGCAAACTTCAGGTAGTTCGCCCACAGCTCACCGCCTACCCCGGCACGGGCGTTCGAGCCGGTCAGGTCATAATCGTAAAAGCTGTTTACTCCCCACATCCAGCCATCTTCGTACTGGCGGTAACCCAGCCCTAGGTTGACCGTGGTGCGGTCCTCATTGGCCCGGATACCCTGCTGGGTAAAAAACAGACTGTTCGGGTTATCCAGCAGCGGGATAAGCAGGTCGGCGTCACCGGTTTTATTGCTGCCGAACTGTACGCGCGCGCGACCTAACTGGCTCAGCCAGTCATTTATCTGCTGGTTGACCAGGTTTTCACCAATCCCGCGGGCATAATTAATTGAGGCATCGACGGCATTCTGCGTCGACAGCAGCTGCGCGGTCTGACTCGCCCCCTGGGCCATCATGGTATCGAGGGTGGCGGCGTTTTCACGCACCAGCTCACTGCTGCCAAGGGACGGCAGCGCCACACCGGCGGGCAGAGCACTGTTTTGTGGCAGAGATGTAATGCCTGGCAGGCTATCGACAGGCGCAGAGATTGCCGATGATGCCGCGGCTGAAGCCTGCACTGGTGAGGACTGCCCTACCACGGCACCGATACCGTTCAGTGTATCCAGCATTTGCACGCTGTCCTGATGCTGCTCCACCGCCCGCGCCACTGTGGCAGTGGTCAGCAGAAGCGGAGACAGTAGCTGGATACATAACAGCAGGCGTGCGGTAACTCTCTGTGCAGTGGAGTAGTAACGGGCAGTCTGATTACGCATAACAAATCCTTGTGAAAATCGCTTAATAAACCATTTACTAACAATTTATACACAAAACAAATAACAAATATTTAAATTAAAATACGCCACAAATTAACCAGCGTGCGCAATTATATTTCGCAAAAAATACGAGTCGCTTAATTAATCAAAAAAGAAAAATAAGTCGCTCTAAGAGTTAATTAAGCTATTGGTGGCGAGAATCTACCATAAAAAAACAACAAACACCCGAAAAGAGTAAGAAAATAGAAAATAACACCGATTCAAATTAATTAAATTGATTATTTTTGTTTTGAAAAAAAACATTACACAAAAAAATAAATAAACTTAATTTTAACAATAAGCCCATTACGTAAACCTTTATAGTTAAGTTTTGATTTGTTTTTTTAATAAAATTAACCTTTCAGAAATAAATCTCTTTATATTGCATTTAGTCCGGAGGTCAAAAGGGATACACGCTGTTTTACCGGCGAAAACCTGATACTTCCAACCCGTTCAGACACGCCTGGTTGACGTAGTCGGCTTGAGTTGAGAGAACATCGGGAGATCAGAGCATAAACGTAGTACGTACGGATTCAGGCCTCAAACAGGTGCAAAGTAACCTGATAAGCCAGGTTTTGGGATTGGAGTGTGATACTCGTCTTTTAGAATGCAAGAGATTGAGATACATGCAAGTAGCTGAAGACATCATCGCTATCGCAACCAGGTAAAATGCAGAAACTAAATGCTACCTTGCCTACGGAGCATAAGCACAAGATTTAACTACGTTACAGAATAGAGCCTGTATCCGACTTTTCCCGTGACTTTACGAGCCCGCAATGAATATAGCCAATCTTTTTCATCATTTTACTGGCCACAATTTAGAAGTTAATCTGTTATTCTCAGTACTTATTGCTCAGACCTCTTTCAGGAGGGTTGTATTGTGGCATACATCAATATCAGGTTGAGAAAGTCCTTTATAGCCCATTATGCAACATTTCATTAACTATCTTGATTACGTGCATCAAATCTTTATTGTCAAGCGATGAAAAAGACCCGCGATAATGAGGGTAAATACAATCCGGCTTTTACTCGCCTGGAAGTTGGTGTAAATTTCACGTCGTGCTTTGCGGCTTGCTGGCATGATTTCCCCTATGATCACAGGCGAAATAAAGGCAATATTCTGCTTCTCTGAATTGATTAATCTCAATTCGTGTCCTGTATATTTATCACATGCATTTGTTTGGTACTGGTTATAGAACAGACACGGCAGACAACTATCAGTGTTAGCCCGACTTCAACAGATATCACAACAGCGATGATCTGATTTTCGGTGGATTCTGATTTGCGCATGGTGATCTCCACTGGGGATCATATTCAGTATGTGGAAGATCTATGGAATCTAATGGTTCTTTTTGCTGGCATACTTATCTCCCCCAGACGCTCGCTTAGCTTCATTCTGAGGCGCATCTGATTTCATTGAACGGAAATCTATATCAAAAACACTCCGTAACGAGGTTGCCTTCACTCAACGGTAGTTGATTCATATAACGAGAATTCCGGAGTAACGGGGTTCTGAGGGGGGTTATTTACTTCGGCAGACGTCAGAAAACAATTGAATGGTGTCCCCTGCAGGAATCGAACCTGCAACTAGCCCTTAGGAGGGGCTCGTTATATCCATTTAACTAAGGAGACATTGGTCAGCAGTATAGCGTGGTTTAGTTGTTTTATTAACCCGGTAATGACTGTTTGGTCATTATTCAATCACTTAAATCCCCTTCGTCACCATATTCGACAGTGAGAAAGATTGCGATTAGTGCCAGAGAGATGCTTCGATGGTAAATTTTCACAGTAACATTTGCAGGTGTCGGATTGAGAATAAAAACATAACACATTGAATAGTAATACCATTATATACTTCTATTTCTGTCGTTCCCTCACCGTTGCGTTCCATTGATCCGCCATGATTTTACACCATCGTGCTATATGGCTGTTTGAAACGATAAAATTGTAACTGGCTGATTGATAAAATCCTTTTAGCCCCAGATAATACTGGTATCAAATCAACGCACAGCTGAATTAAACCGAAGTGCAGCTCACGTTGATTATACTATAATCCCTTCAGGGCCCGTTATATCAGCCACTGAGACTCTGAATATTGGTGAACGCATTGGTTATGAACACTTCACAAACGAAAAAAGTATTGTCTGTGTTTGATTTCGATGGAACACTGACACACCATGACAGTTTTATCCCATTTTTACGTTTCGCGTTCGGTAATCGTGCCTTTGCCAAAAAAATGGTGAGACTGACCGTTCCCTCTTTACGTCATCTGTTGCATCGGTATACCCGTGACGAACTAAAAGAGAAGCTTATCACCACTTTTTTATCCGGGGTCAGCGAGCAATGGATTCGGGAAAAAGCGGAACAATTTTGCCAGCGTTCATGGACAAAACTCATGCGGCCTTCTGCGCTGATTGCTGTTGCAGCTGAAGTCACATCAGGTGTCGAAGTCACCCTTTGCTCTGCATCACCTCGTCTGGTTTTACAACCTTTCGCTGAACGGCTGGGTGTAAAATTAATTGGCACTGAGCTGGAAAGCCAGAATGGGGTCCTGACCGGCCGAATTTCGGGTCATAATTGCCGCAGTGCTCAAAAAATCCATCGCCTTGAAGCAGTTTATGGCCCACTCACTCAATATCATCTCCGCGCCTGGGGCGATACGCGAGGTGATCATGAGCTGTTGCTCGCAGCGAAAGATCCGCACTGGCGCCATTTCCATTCTAAGTGGTCGAAAAAGCGAGCTCCTTTCCTGGTGAGTGCAATTACTACAACAACACCAAAGAGATAATCTGCAGAATTGTGACTAGCCCAAATTCTCTCCTTGCTGCAGGGAGATTATGACGTGTGCTCTTCCGATCCGATTGAATCGATGTGACTGGTTTTGAAGTGTTTGCTGCAGGTATCGCTGATGCCAGCTCGTAATTAATGCAGTATTGTATTGCAATAGCGAGAATCAGTGATTAGACCTGTCGTTGTATGACGAAAAAATTTGCCGATGCTGGCAAAAGCCAGTTCACTGAGGATAAAAAAACAGCACAACATTCAGTAATGTTGTGCTGTGGCGATTAGATATTTACACCGTGCTGAGAGGCAAGTGCTGATAATCCACCAGCAAAACCCTGTCCTACTGCTTTGAACTTCCATTCGCTGCCATGACGGTAGAGCTCACCAAAAATCATTGCAGTTTCGGTAGAAGCATCTTCAGAGAGGTCAAAACGAGCAATTTCTGTAACATTCTCGTTGTTGAAAACGCGCATAAAACTATTGCTGATCATACCGAAATTTTGCTTACGCACATCAGATTCATAAATCGTCACAGCAAAAACCAGTTTTTGCACTTCGGCAGAAACATTTTGCAGATTGATTTTCACCTGCTCATCGTCGCCCTCACCTTCTCCGGTGCGGTTGTCACCCTGATGTTCAACAGCTCCGTCAGGGCTGGTCTTATTGTTGAAAAAATGAAATGCTGGTCTGAGAGCACCTTACCATTCTCTCCAACCATGAACACTGACGCATCCAGGTCAAATGCCTGACCATCGGTGACACGAGCATCCCAGCCCAGGCCAACCATCGCCACGCTCATTGTCGGGGCTTCTTGTGTCAGTGAAACATTACCACCTTTTACCAGAGAAACTGCCATATCTATCACCTGTTAGTAGGGTTAAAATCAGTGCTGTACGAATACAGCACTGATTCAGGAGTGTTGTTAAATCAGGATGCGTTAATACCGTATTGCGCACAAACTGAACCAAAACCACCAGCATAGCCCTGGCCTACCGCACGGAACTTCCACTCATCGGCATTACGATAAAGCTCACCGAACAGCATCGCTGTTTCAGTCGATGCATCTTCACTCAAATCATAACGCGCCACTTCAATCTGCGTATCATCATTCACCAGACGAATAAATGCGCCTGAAACCTGGCCGAAGCTCTGACGACGAGCCTGCGCATCATGGATGGTGACCACAAAGATAATCTTATCTATATCAGCCGGGACAGCATCAAGCTTAATTTTTAATGATTCATCATCACCATCGCCTTCACCAGTACGGTTGTCACCGGTGTGGACCACAGAACCGTCTGCAGACTGAAGATTATTGTAGAAAATGAAATCAGCGTCGCCACGGACTTTACCATTTTCAGCAAGCAGGAATGCAGAGGCATCTAAATCAAAATCTTGTCCATCGGTTGAACGGGCGTCCCATCCTAGGCCTAACAGGACATTTTTCATTGATGGTGCTGCTTTACTCAAAGATACATTTCCACCTTTGGAAAGAGAAACACTCATATCATAACCTCTTCAGTTAACGTCAATAAAATCAGGAGATTAACTCTCCTTTCCCTTTTCTTCTTCAGATTTTTCCGGGAACATCACACTGGCAATAATGCCAACGGCCAATACGCCCAGTACCACATATAAGCTGGTAGTGGCACTGATATTGACACCGTGATGCCAGATATGGTCGGTTGCATTTAAGCCCAATTTTGCAGCAATGAAATACAGTAGTGCGACTACTGCCTTTTCGAGATGCACCAGGTACTGTTTCAGAGCCTCAAGCACAAAATAAAGTGTACGTAACCCAAGAATAGCAAACATCATGGCACTATAAACAATCAGTGGCTCACGACTGACAGCGATAATCGCAGGAACTGAGTCGAAAGCGAACATAACATCCGAGAGTTCAACCACGGCCACACAGAGCATCAGCGGGGTTGCATACAATGCTGCTTTTTTAACTCTTCCTACCGTCACATCGCTATTTTCTGGCTTCGCCAGTTCAGCATCGACCTCATTTTGTGTCAGCAAAAAAGCATGACCCGATAACTTAGGCCAGTTAGGGAAAAATCGTTTAACCATGCGATAAGCGATATGTTGGGAGTAATCTTCGATTTCATCATCATCATTGCCACTTTTCAGCATCATTACTGCCGTCCAGGCGACTACCAGCGCAAACACGATCTCGACGTAAGGCCCGAGACTGAGTAATCCGGTACCAATGGCGACAAAAATTCCCCTGAAAACAATCGCTCCGATAATTCCCCAGTAGAGCACACGGTGACGATAACGATCCGGCACCGCAAACCAGGAAAAGATTGCCATCATGACAAACAGATTGTCCACAGAGAGCACTTTCTCCAGTGCATAGCCTGTCACAAACAGACTGGCGACTTCTGCGCCATGATGTATATAGAGAAAGCCGGCAAAAAACATGGCGACTGCGACCCAAAAAATCGACCAAAGCGCCGCACTTTTTAACGAAATAGCCTGATCGTTACGGTGCATAAACAGATCAATGACAATAGCACCGACAGATAGCGCAATGAAGACAGCCACTGTCTCTGTTGGAAAACCGATGTGTGTTGAAACCATAATTAACCCTTACAGGATAGAGATCAAAGGCCGAAATCGGCCGGCGAGAAACCAAGTGCCGAGGCAATTTCACGTACAGCGTTTTGTTCATCCTGATCAAAGTCACCATCACTTTTTGCAACTGCAATCCCTACACGCAAAGCCAACTGTGCTGCTTCAGGTTGGTCTTTCAGCGCAAGGATGTATTTCATTGTTTCACCTTTACCTATTTCGATATCAAAATCGAAACTGGTAACGAGTTTATTAAAAAAATCAATTACCTCATTGGTATCAAAAACTTCAAGCTCTTCTGAGTTTTGCAGGAAACCCATCATTTTCTGCTTCTCTTCACAGCTCACAACTCCATTTGCCACAGAAATACGGGCGCAAACCGCCACAGTACCCTGCATAAATTTTTTATTTTTAAAACGCCCAACCTGACGCGTTAACTCTGCCCGCCCTGAATTCAACGCCTCTTTGACCTTATTGAAAAAGCTCATACTCAATCCTTAGTTAAACTATTATTTAGAACCTGCGCTCCAGCGGAAACCCCACCCGTATGCCTGATCCATCTCTGACTGACTCTGGAAGTAACGGTTAATACGCTCCACTTTGATAGCGCCGTTTTCATTCACCAAACGGGCTATTGCACACAATGTGCGTTGGTTTTGACCTTCTGTCAGCCTGGTTTCAATTGGCGGTTGTCCCGGAACATGAATGGTCACAACACCATCAGTTTTATCCCAGCTGGGTACCCTCCATAGATAAACGCGTAGATCAACACTTCACGTAACTGCTTCCACTCTTTTCCGTTAACATGCAGCCATTCCCCGTCACTCACACTCCCGGTTCGGTCATCACCCTGAAGTTCGACATAAGGCCGGTTTTGATAATTACCAAACGAGTTGCCCAATGCCTGAATGACAGTTTTTTCACCATTCGCCAGCGCGACGAATGCCCCGAGATCGAGGTCAATCCCCTTAGCACCAAACAGACCGAATAATCCCGCTTTGCCCTCTCCTCGATGCCAATTGAGGTTGATGCGTATCTGCCCGAAGTCATCCTGTTTTGTCAGACTGATTGCGGGCTTCTCTTTGGTTAATGAGACTTTGCTTAAGCTGATTTTATTTTCCGCAGGTGCAGCAGGCGGCGTCACAACCGGAGGGTGCGAGGCGGATGAATCAGCAATATCTACGCCAAAATGTTCCGCTAACGGTTTGAGTCCACCATTGAAACCCTGGGCAACAAAGCGAAATTTCCACTCACCATTACGACGATAAAACTCCCCTACAATCAGTGCAGCTTCGTTACGGCCCGCCAGAGGAACATCCGCTTCGATTAGCGACGTCGCCCCTTGCGTCACTGAGATTGACAGGCGAGACAACATCCCAACAGTTCGGTTATTATCGCAGGTGATGGTAAAAGCGACTTTTTGCACATCGTTGCTAAGGCGATCGAGTGCCACCGTAAACGTCGCATTTTGAGTATCAAAACTCAGACTGATGCTTTTATCTGCATTTTCAGGTTGCCCGTAGAAAATCATATCGGCGTCACCGCGAACTTTATCGCCCGCGAACAAGCAGAACGCGGAGGCATCTATCTCTCCAACTGACATGATTTTTACCTGTAATGCCGTAGCCGGAACCGGGGCATTTCCTCCTGGTGTCAAATTCATCAGCGTACCACCGTAGTGACTATGTCATTGTACATATCATCAATTGTCCGGCCCCGGCATGGTTGTCCGTAAGCGGTAAAATCCCAGCTGCCATTATTTTTTTGCAGCGCGGCGATAACAATACCAGTATGTGCACCCTGCTCGGTTAATTGATAGCGTGCTAGCTCTTTGTTTTGCTGGTCAACAACGCGACAAAAAAGCATTATCAACGTCATTGAATGTTTGCCCGCGAAAGCTGTTTACCGTGAAAGCCAGATACTCAACATCAGAGGGTAATCTGGTAAGATCAACATTGATAATCTCGTCATCGCCGTCACCTTCCCCAGTCAGGTTATCTCCACTGTGAACGACAGAACCACAGGTCGACTTCAATTGGCAAAACCAGATAGTGTCGATGCGTCGGCCACTTTTGTCCATCAGTATGCAGTTGGCATCGAGATCGATATCGTCACTGCCACCAAATAAGCCGCCAAAGAAACCTTTTTTCTTTTTTGCGGGATCCCACCCTAAACCAAAATGCAACTGGCTGAGCGCGGAAGAGACTTTACTGAGGGATACTGTCTGATTCTTGCTAAGTGAGACCATCTGCTATTCCTTAATAATGGTATTTAATGAGGAGGTGCAAACTGACGTTATTCCATATGAAAAAATCATATCATGATAAAGTTCAGTGACAAGTTAAAAAACAATGTCATTGAGATAATAGCTCAGTGCTTACGGATTTATCATGATGTAATCTATTGTTTTTAATTGTTTTTTTACCACATTAAAACACTTCGCTTACTTTATTGACAATCATCATATGATTGACATCTTCTGGTTAGCTGCCTAGACTCAAGGTTATTACCCGCAGTGTTACTTTATTTTGTCAGGTGAATTGATGCCAAATAATATTTGACTTATGGAAGGTTTGTCGTCACAAAGGGATCTTGTCCAGGGTATTAAACTTTTTTCCGCGCAACGCCATATTCCAGTGAAGGTGTTTGCCTCTCATCGCGAGGCGCGTGATGATATTCTTTCGGTAGCCGATCACGCCCTGATCGAACCTGCGCTTGCCAGTAAACGTCTGGCTTTTATTACTGAGACTGCAGATAAATACAATATCCGGGCTATCCATGCCGGGAAAAATACATTATGGTTCGAAGAACAGCGTAGTCAGATTGAATCCTGCGGTATTTCGTTGACGACTGGCGCATATGGCTCAGATTCTTTAAACATTGCCGACGATAAAGTCTGTTTCGCCGAATTAATGCAACAGCATCAGCTGCCAGTCGTTCCTTCACTACGAATTACTTCGCTTGACGCACTGGAACAGGCTCTGAGTGTGCCCGCCTTTGGAGACAGGCCGTTATGTATAAAACCTGTGACCGGTATTTACGGTAACGGTTTCTGGCGACTGGATAAAACAGCCTCTCTGCAAACCCTGATCAACCAGCCAGAAAGACGACTTGTCACGCCGCAATTTTATCTGCAAGCTGCTGCCTCTCAGCCCAGCTTTTCACCTCTGGTCTTGATGCCATACTTACCTGGCCCGGAATATTCTGTTGATATATTGGTGTCCGGAGGTACCGTGCTGGCGGCCGTGGCACGCCGTAAAGTAGGCGCCTTGCAATATATCGAAAATGAGGGACCCGCATGGCAATTGGCCTGCGATTGCGCACGTTTACTGAAAGCTGATGGACTGATTAATGTTCAGACCCGTCACGATGAGGAAGGCAATCCTCTGCTTCTTGAGGCTAATTTGCGTCCTTCGGGAGGAATTGGCTACACCCTGCATTCGGGTATCAACCTCGCCGGCCTGTACGCCTTTCATAAATTAGCACTGATGACCAGCGATGAGGTTCGCCACTACGCAGCAAAACACTTCGTTGCTGCCACCGTTAAGCCGATTGTGAGCGCTATCGCTTACCATGAAAAATAAATAATGAATCATGAAGATTAAGGTTGTTTTACTATGAGCAACACAGAGATATCCTACCAACGAACACTGTCAGGTGGCACTATTCATGTCACCCGTCATCAGGGGGACTATCCGCCTGAAAGTTTGTTTGATATCGCCGAAAGGAGAAACCCGAAACGCGCTTTTTTGTTTGTAAGCAAAGTGCTCGGACGTCATATTCCGGTCAAACCTGCAGTGATGCGCGAAGTGTACCAACAACTTGCCGGTCAGTTCCCTTAAGATTTACCACAACCGATTGTTTTTATTGGCATGGCGGAAACTGCAGTGGGGCTGGGGGCTGGCCTGTTTGATGAGTTAAGTAAACACTATTCCCAGTCAGTTTTCTTAACATCAACACGCCACCCGATGGATAACGAGCTCCTTTGTGAATTTAAAGAAGATCACAGCCACGCCACGGATCATCTGATTTATTTGCCTTCAGAACCCGTGATGCAACAGTGCATTAAACAAGCCAGAACACTGGTGTTAATTGACGATGAAGCGACTACCGGTAATACGTTTATTAATTTAGTTGATGCCCTGAACGCCTCGGGAAAAATACCGTTACTCGAACAAATAATCACCGTCACACTGACTGACTGGAGCGGTGATGCCGTACAGCTGCGCAGTCGCTTGCCAGTGAGGGCCTTATCCCTGATCAGTGGCTGCTGGCACTGGGAACCAATACCTGATGCGCCAATCCCCATCATGCCAGCGCAGCTGCAAAATGAGCGCGCACCTCTCCCCCTCAGTCGTCAGCAGACCTGGGGACGGCTCGGTATGCTGGCCGCAGTGGATAATCTGGGAACAGGTATTACAACGCATGCCGGTGAACACATTTTGGTCCTCGTCAGTGGCGAATTTACCTGGCAACTTTTCCTGCTGGCTGAACGTCTTGAAAAACAAGGGGCATCTGTACTTTTTAGCACCACCACACGCTCTCCAATCGCAACCGGATTCGCCATTCGCTCATCGCTGACCTTTATGGATAATTACGGACTGGGGATCAGTAACTTCGCTTATAACGTTGCCCACCAGCAGTTTGATCGTATTTTGCTCTGTATCGAAACACCACCGGAAAGTGTCGATACACAACTGCTGCAAGCACTTTCCTCTGTCGCCCCTATTGTGGATATTGTTGTCTATGAATAAACCTGTCATTTTCAGCGATCTTGATGACACGCTGTTTCAAACCTGCCGTAAAATGGTCGATGAGTTATCACAACAACCTTACCGGACAGCAGCACTCGATCGCTCACTGCAACCCCGTAGTTTCATGAATCGTGAGCAGGCGCTCTTCGTTGACTGGCTGCTGGCGCAAAGCGAACTTATCCCGGTAACCGCGAGAGGAACAGAAGAAATTGCCCGGGTAACGATTCCTTTTCACTCCTGGGCGATTACCACACACGGTGCTGTCATACTTACCCCCGAAGGACAACCGGATGCAGAGTGGCAAACCCATATGCTACACGCACTGCAGCCATACCGGGAAAAACTCAATGCGCGGCAACAACACATTGATGCAGAGATAAAAGCCCGTGGTATTAATGCGTGGGCACGCATTAATGTCGAATACGATGGCACACCGGTTTATCTGGTAATGAAGCATCGTGACAGTACGAAGCTCGCTGAATTGTATGCACTGGCAGATGATGTTGCTTCAGGTTTTACGAATGCTGGATTCTACCTGCACCGAAACAGTAATAACGTTGCCTGGATACCCGACCCTGTAGAAAAAGGGCTTGCAGTTAACTGGCTATTGAAAAAATTGCGGGCTGAACGCGGTCAGTTTCCGGTAGTGGGTTTCGGCGACAGCCTGAGTGACTATCGGTTCATGAAATTATGTGACTGGTTCGCGATCCCTCGCCAGAGTCAGTTTGCCACTGCTGTTTCACAGGCTATTTTGGGGGACCAGTAAGGATGATGGACTATCCGTGTTTTTCCGGCTCATATGCCAATGATGATGTCTGTTTTTTACTTAATCCAGTTGATATTGACATGACACCGGTCGAGCAGAAAGAGCGGTTGATCCAGTCGGGAGAGAAACATTACTCCGAGATGCTCAGTCAGGAACCGGCTCCGACACAATGGCATCTGGACCTTTTTGCCCGTGCGGTAGAACAGGGTAAAGCAAGACTGGCAAGAGAAGTGTCACAGCTCGCCCGGGGGCTTGTCGCTCATTATGGCGATCAACCGATCATTCTCACCAGTCTGGTGAGAGCCGGTGTACCCTTAGGCGTGATGTTACAAAAAACACTTAGCGCTATGGGTAAAACCTCTTTTCACTACGGAATCAGTATCATTCGCGACCGGGGCATCGATCTTACCGCCCTGTCGATGATAGAGAAACGACACGGTACAAAGGGGATTGTTTTTGTTGATGGCTGGACAGGCAAAGAGGCTATCACCACCGAGTTAGTCGCCTCACTTAAAGGCAGGACAGGATATCCGGCTTTACCACGCCTGGTTGTACTGGCTGACCCTTGTGGTTGTGCCTGGCTTTCGGCCAGTAATGATGACTGGTTGATTCCTTTCGGTATCATGGGAGCGCCAGTTTCAGGCTTAATCTCTCGTTCCGTCTGGTCAGCGAGTGGGCTGCATGGATGTATGGTCTGTGAACATTTACGTGACTACGACTGTAGCCAATGGTTGACAGATACTGTCACTGAACAACAGAGAGAACAGCAATCAGTTTCATCAGTACTGTGCGAGACTTCAGATCAGCATCATTATGCATTGTGGCAAAAAAGTCGCGATGTTATCACCTCCCTCACAGAACGCTTTTCAGTGGACAGTGTTAACCGCATTAAGCCTGGCATCGCTGAGGCGACGCGCGCAGTACTGCGTCGCGTACCTGATCATGTATTGGTACGTGCAATGGATGACCCTGATGTGGCGTTACTGGTTGGGCTGGCCAAAGAAAAAGGCTTAACAGTAACTGAAATGGGCGAAACTTTAGGTCAATACAGGGCTGTCACTATCATCAGGAAGGTACTGTAATGGATTTGGATAATGACTATTCACCGTGGCGCCTGGGCGCAACGCTCTATATCCCGGCTACACACAAGGATCTTGCAGGTATTCTTTTTCATCAGAAAATTCCGGCTCTCCGTTCGCTGGTCGTGTGCCTCGAAGACGCAATTAACGATGAGGATATTCCGCAGGCTCTCAGAAAAGTACAGTCATTGCTAAATGAACTTGCTATACAGGCGATTATCCGGGAAAACTCACCCCGGCCACTGGTTTTCATTCGCCCGCGACACCCGGAGATGGCTAAATGGTTGGTCGATAATAGCGATCTTTCTGGTGTGGATGGCTTTGTATTGCCCAAATTCACCCTTGAATCATTGCCTCTCTGGTGGAAAACAATCTCTGAAACGAAGCTTTGCCTGATGCCAACCCTCGAAACAAACGAGGTGTTTGATGTCAGCAAAATGAACGCCCTCGCTAAAATGCTGGCAACACATCCCTGCCGACCGCGAATCATTGCGTTACGCACAGGAGGCAATGATCTCATGAATCTGCTTTCGTTGCGCCGTCCACGGCAGATGACGCTCTACGATAGCCCTCTGGGCTATGTGGTTAAAATGTTAGTAGCCACTTTTGCACCCTACCACTTTTCGCTCACGGCACCGGTGTGTGAGCATATTGATGACCGAAAGACCCTTAACGATGAGCTGACACTCGACATCGCGCACGGCTTAGTGGGTAAAACCGCTATCCATCCGACGCAGATTCCAATGATCGAGCAGGCTTTGCGGGTTTCCGCGGCAGAACACTCCGACGCATTACGCATACTAAATTCAACCCAGGCAGTGTTCAAATCTCAGGGCGCTATGTGTGAACCTGCGACGCATCGACGCTGGGCTACTGCTATTCTCGAACGAGTAAGAGTTTATGGATTGCATACCGAACAGTCAGAAGTCGTTTTTCCCGTATCACGTAGTCAATAGCGGAGCTGTTTCCGCCAGGGACTTACTGAGTGACAGGCTTGCACGCTAACAATGGCGATTATACTTTTTTCGTTTATCAATGAGTGAGGGTCAGTTACCAGGAAAAATGGTAGTCTGCTGACTGAAATAAAACTAAAGCATAACAATCTGTGCTAGATGATATTTTCCTGTGTGATACAACCCATGACCGGGTACCGCTACCCAGCGAGTAACGATTAACGCGCAGAGAAATTTTCCCCGAAGAGCCGACATTTTCATAACAGGCTCGGGGGGATTGCCAACAGGGAATGGCTATTTATTACTGATGGGACGAAAACTCACTGTAAAAGTGATTACTTAACTGAACGACAGGTTCCAAACTACCGATGCAACTAACAACCAGACAAATCAGGGTTTTTACCCTCGCTCACTTACTGAGTAGTGGAAAACCGATCTCCAGTAGTCAAATTATGGCCGATTTAGAGTGTTCCGAGCCGACATTGAGCCGGGTACTGAAAGAGTTGCGCGATACCTATGCTGCAGAGATAAAATACAGTAAAGCGAATCATACCTATCAGCTCATCAAACATGGGCTGCTCGATAAGATCGCACTGCACAGGATGAATGAGGCATTGGCACTTCATACCGAAATGCGTACAGCGAATCCAGGGAGTCGGGTGCTGCTCAGTAAGGACAGAAAAATATCGGTTTCACTCTCTCTGCGTTGGCGAATCCTGAGAAAAATAGACCGTCTGGCAACGTTAAGTCATTTGTCCCGCAGTGAAGCGGTGGAAAGTATCATTGAAAAGAATATTGAGCAAATAATTGATGATCTGATTAATCAGTCGGAGCTGAATAAAATGATGGGGTAGCAATAAGCTTACTTCAGGTATTGCTCACCTGCGACAATACCCCTCAGGCTAAAGATTATTATCACCAGTCTCACAATTTACTATCAAGTTACATTGTGGTTAATGAGTGTTTTTTTCAAATATAAAAAAAGGATTACACGATCATTACTGCTGGCATTTTTCCATCATCACAGCGATAGTTAGTTACAGGATACTGATGGCAGGTTACTCACTACCTTCCTGCACCATTGAAAATATCATTTGTTTTTCGGACTATCGGCAGATACAGATAATGAAACATAGGTCTGAAATAATCATCTGGTAGCTTATGGTATATTTTAGCATCTGTCTGAATCATAGGTTCTAATCAATAAACGTTGCCAGTGGCTTCATAACAATTACAGGATGTTTATATGAGAAGATTACCCGTCTATTTACTTCTGGATACATCAGGTTCTATGCATGGCGAACCTATCGAAGCTGTGAAGAACGGTGTTCAGACACTGTTAACCACTTTGAAACAAGATTCTTATACCCTGGAAACCGCCTGGCTTTCGGTCATCACATTCAATGCCTCTGCCGAACAGACTGTTCCACTCACTGATTTACTGAGTTTTTCCGTACCACAGTTACAAGCCGGGAGGACCACCTCATTAGGTGCGGCTTTATCGCTGGTCTCTTCGTGTATCGAAAAGGAGGTCAGAAAAAACACGGCGGATACGAAAGGTGACTGGCGGCCACTGGTCTTTTTAATGACAGATGGTGCGCCAACCGATGACTGGCAAAAAGGGCTGGCGAAGTTCAAAGCAGCAAAAACCGGTATCGTCGTTGCCTGTGCAACCGGTGAGCATGCTGACAGTCACGTACTTAAAGCGATAACCGAGAGTGTACTTCATCTGGCCACGACAGACAGTTCATCGATAAAAGCCTTCTTTAAATGGGTCAGCGCCAGTATTTCTGTTGGCAGTCAGAAGGTAGAGTCAGGTAAAAAAGAGGTTATTGGTCTTGATGACCTGCCTCCACCACCACCTGAAGTCAATGTTGTTTTATAACACTCACAGATTAAAGGGAATATTATGTCAGTCAGTTCAAGTAAGGGACAAAGCGTCAGCCTGAAAAAGAATGATTACGATCTCTCTTCGGTGACCATTGGTCTGGGGTGGGATATCAATGAAGAAAAAAAAGGATTTTTAGGTGGGTTATTCGGTAAAAAAGAAGCGGAATACGACCTCGATGTAGTGGCGTTTCTGTGTGATTCATCCGGCAAAGTGACTGACCTCGGTACGGTGGAAAATGGACGCCCCACACTGGTAGATGGCGATATAATATTTTTTAACAGCCTGCGCCACAAATCAGGGGATATCTGGCTAACGGGCGATAACCGGACTGGCGAAGGTGACGGAGATGATGAACAGGTCATTGTCCGCCTTGATGCCCTTGATTTGCGCTATGAGAAAATTGTCTTCATTGTACAAATTTATAACGGTGAACAATTGCAACAACATTTCGGTCAGGTCAAAAATGCGTTTATTCGTGCGGTTGATGGACGTAATGTTGAAATGGCACGTTTCGACCTCTCGGGTGGTCCTGCCTTTGTAAATCAACGATCCATGCTGTTTGCCGAGTTAACACGTGAACAGGATGGCTGGAAATTTAATGCTATTGGCACACCTTCCGACTCCGATTCGTTTGTGACTCATTTAAAGGATTACATCTGATGCGTCGATTACCTGTTTATCTGCTGATTGATACCTCGGGTTCAATGCGCGGTGAATCTATTCATGCGGTTAATGTTGGCATTCAGGCAATGCTAAGCGCGCTTCGTCAGGATCCTTATGCGCTCGAAAGTGTCCACATTTCAATCATCACATTTGATAATGAAGCGCGTGAATTCATTCCCTTAACCCCATTGGAAGCCTTTCAGTTTAATGACATTGTAGTCCCCAGTGCTGGTGGAACTTTCACCGGCGCAGCACTCGAATGTCTGGTCAGGGCTGTAGATCGTGATATCCGTCGTTCCGATGGCGATCAAAAAGGTGACTGGCGGCCGCTGATTTTTCTCATGACGGATGGCACCCCCTCTGACAGCTATGCTTATGGTGAAGCAATCAAAAGTGTGAAAAACCGAAATTTTGGTTCAATCATCGCCTGCTCTGTTGGGCCAAAAGCCGGTCATGAGCATCTCAAGCAACTGACTGAAAAAGTGGTTGCTTTGGAAACACTGGACTCAAACGCGTTTGCCGGTTTTTTTAAATGGGTATCAGCCAGTGTGGCCTCAGGAAGTTCAAGTGCCGGCGTTAATCATGATGCAGACACCCTTCCCCCGCCTCCACCAGAAATTCAATTGGTATTGTAAACAAGGAAGTGGCAGGGCAACCGTGTCCTGCCCGATACGTACCCTGCCGCGATACGCTGTTGTACCCGCTCTCAGGAGGATATGATGAGGCGCTTACCTGTCTTTTTCGTGCTGGACTGTTCTGAGTCCATGATTGGCGAAAACCTGAAAAAAATGAATGAGGGTCTGCAGATGATCGTCAGCGATCTGATAAAAGACCCCCATGCACTTGAAACCGTATGGATCTCTGTTATTGCCTTCGCCGGTGTCGCCAGAACTATCGTACCACTACATGACATTATCTCTTTTTATCCCCCCCGACTTCCCATTGGCGGCGGTACCAGTTTAGGGGCTGCACTACGTGAACTCTCACAACAGATTGACAGCCAGGTGCGAAAAACCACCAGCGAGCGCAAAGGCGACTGGAAACCTGTGGTCTATCTACTGACTGATGGACGACCCACAGATAATGTCAATGAAGAGATAACCCGCTGGAGAGCAGAATACGCCAGTAAAGTGACTTTTATTGCTGTGGGCCTTGGCTCAGCCGCTGACCTGGGTGTTTTGCGACGAATCACTGAAAATGTGTTGTTGTTCACCGAATCAAAAGAGGGAGACTTCACGCGTTTTATCAAATGGATAACTGCTTCGGTAACTGCACAAAGTCGCAGCGTCGGTGATGAAACCAGACCTCCATTGATCACAACAGAAACTATTGTCACGCTGGCGAAAGATGAAGTAAGACGAGCGTGGGATGAAAATTGCGTAGTACTGAATGGCCGTTGCAGTAAAACCGGCCGTCCCTATTTAATGAAATATGAACGCCCGGAGATCAGAACTTCCGGGTTAGATTTTAATCTCAATCTGAATAAATTTGACCTCTCTGGCTGCTTCCCTATCGATGAAGAGTATTTCACCTGGAGTGATGCTGCCACGTCGGTTATCAGTGTTAACACCAGTGAGTTACAAGGTGTGCCTGGTTGTCCTCATTGTGGTAACAGCAGCGCGTTCGCGATGTGTCAGTTCGGAAAACTTCTCTGCATCGACGGTCCGGATGATGTCGTTTGTCCCTGGTGCCAGAAGGGTCTGTCCTTCAGCAATGACCATGGAAATAATGATTTTGATGTCAACCGCGGGAGGGGATAATGACGCTCACAGATAACAGGGCGCAACAAGCCCTGACAATGCTTATCGAATATCTCGCGGCAGACGCCGATGCTGCCGTCCACTGTAAAATCGCAGACGATAAACATTTGCTCGACACGACAGCGCAGTTGATTGAAGCAATCGAGCATCAGCTGGCGCAACAACAACCGATTTTCACAGGCGACCAGAATGACAATAGTGAGGTAGTTCCTGCATCAGAGGATCACCACCCTGATTCAGGGGATGTTGCTTTGCAGAAAGAGAGCGAAAAAAACACACCGGAGCAGGTCATAGAAGCCCCTGCGCCTATGCTAACTACTTCGGAAACACCGCTCTTACCGGCACTCCCTCCTGAGTTCACTTACCCTCTTCATCCACCCGCTCCTGAAACAGAAACGAAGCCAGCCCTAAGACTAGGAGCCGTACCACAACGAACACACACTATGCCACCGATACCCTTACCGCCCCCTCTGGTGAAGATCACCATCGCTAATGCACGAATTGGTGAACACTTCGCTGCACCCATTAAAATCCGTGCAGAAAACGGAGAGCCAGTGAGTATCACTGCGGTGTTTTTTAATCACGATCGGGCTGGTATTTGATAAAAAGAAACAATGCATCACCGGCTCCCCGACTACCAGTGGTGACTGGGAAATAAAAGTTTGCTGGTCTGTTGAATCCGGTCAGCAATATACCAGTAACCTTCTGTTTATCGTCAATCCTGATCCTGAATCATTGTGGAAAATTATCGAGCCGCCTGCCGACGCCCCTTATTTCAAAGCACATGTTGCCCATGAATCACTCGCTGCAGGCGAACTTCGTATCATTGCTGCCAGCCGCCGGGGGCGCTCGCACGAGCACGCTGGTAGTTTCCGTGACGGTGACTACTTTATTCGCCACAGTAGCCAGTCAGGCTGGAGTGTGATGTTGGTTGCTGATGGGGCTGGCAGTGCAAAAAACTCACGGGAAGGGTCGCGTATTGCCACTGACACTGCCGGGAACTGCTTGTTTGAGCAGCTGCAGGGAGATGCAGGTCTTACACTCAAAACACGAGTCCTGGAGTGGAAAGAGGAAGATCAACGCTTCATTAAAGAAGCCATGTTGCGCTATTTCAGCCAGGCGATAAAGCTCGCGGTTAATCGTATTGAAAATGAAGCTATCCAGGCTGAAAAACCACGAAAAAGTTACGCCACTACACTTCTGGCGACACTGACATTTCGCCATCAGGACACCCTTTTCGCTGCTTCGTTCTGGCTGGGAGATGGCGCAATCGCCGCCTATGGCCCCAGAGGAAAAGTGCGCATTCTGGGGCTGCCCGACAGTGGAGAGTATGCAGGACAAACACGCTTTCTTGACAGCGATATCGCAGATGACCCTGCTTTTGGTGCCCGTATCAGTATTGGTAAATGGCACGATGTCTCGCATCTGCTGCTGATGAGCGACGGCATCACAGACCCTGTTTTTGAAACTGATAATGGACTGCATGATGGTCAAAAATGGGACAAGCTGATTGCCGCTATAACACCTTCACTGGCAGAAACAGAGACTGCATCTCAGCAGCTTGCGGAATGGCTGACTTTCTTTTCTCCGGGTAACCATGATGATCGCACCATCATTGTCGCATGGTAAATACACATATTGTTGGTGATTGTAATGGCAAATATTATTACCTGTACCACCAAACATGGTCAGACCGTCCAGTATGTGGACGAAATTATCGGTTCGGGATCGATGAAAGATGTCTATTTTTCTCCCGATAAATCCTACGTTGTAGCATTTTATCAAAAAGAACAAAATGAACAGGCGCGTGAACGGATTGATATGATTACCGGTCGTTACCGGGAAAATATCTTCGAGCAGGTAGGGGGAGAATACTGGAAAAATCTCTTTTGCTGGCCCACCGGTGTTGTTGAACATGGAGGAAAGATTGGTATTGTTGTGCCAACGTACCAGAGCCATTTTTTCTTTAAATACGGTTCTAAAAATGATGATTTCCTCGGTATTAAGGGAAGAGAAAAGGAAGGGAAATGGTTTGCCAGCGCAAATAACCAAAATAAATTTCTCGACCCACGTGAACGAGGTAATACCTTAAATTATCTTAAAATATGCCTGATGCTAACCCGTGCAGTCAGACGTATGCATGCCGCCGGATTATGCCACAGCGACCTCAGCTACAAAAATGTCCTGATAGATCCTGAAGCGGGTAATGCCTGTATTATTGATGTTGACGGACTGGTTGTACCCGGCAAGTACCCTCCTGATGTGGTGGGCACCCCTGATTTTATTGCACCTGAAGTGGTGAAAACCACCCATTTAGCCAAAACGGATCCGCTACGTATGCTGCCCAGTATAGCGACTGATCGTCATGCATTATCCGTTTTAATTTATATGTATTTATTTTTCCGTCATCCATTACGCGGGGGAAAAATACACGACATTGATGATGAAGTGCGTGATGAGTCACTGGCAATGGGAGAACGTGCACTGTTTATTGAACACCCCAGTGACCATAGTAATGCCGTGAAAGTTAATCAAGTTTCGCCGTTTTCTCTGCCGTGGGCAGACCCCGAAAAGATCCCTTTCACCATTATGGGGCCTTACCTGACACCTCTTTTTGAACGGGCATTTATCACCGGATTACATGAGCCGACAAAACGGCCGACGGCAGATGAGTGGGAAAATGCCCTGGTGAAAACCGTTGACCTGATTCAGCCGTGCCAGAACAGTGCCTGTCAGCAAAAATGGTATGTATTTTCAGGAAAAACAAAACCAGCATGCCCTTATTGCCATACACCATTTACAGGAAAACTTCCGATTCTGAATTTTTATTCATCGCGTCAGTCAGGTCCATTCCGTCCTGATGATCATCGTCTTATGGTCTGGAATGGTCAGTCGCTTTACGCCTGGCACGTAAACCGCCTGATTGCCCCCAATGAAAGAACGCCTGCCGCTCAGAAAAAACGTGTTGGCTATTTTGTCTTTCATCAGGATCAATGGTGGCTGGTCAATGAAAATATCAGTGGTCTGTTGTCATTACCCGATAAGCAACCCGTCAATATCGGTGATAAAATTGAACTCAAAGAAGGTACACAGTTTATTTTGTCGCAGGAAGAAGGCGGACGTTTAGTGGTTGTGCAACTGGTTGAGCCTGCTGCGTCAGGCAACTTTTCTGCCTGACTCGCAGAGCAGCCGTAGCAGATAGTTTTCTGTCTGTTACGGCCCGCCAATTGTTGAATCTGATGCTGTGTTTAATTTCAGCCAGTGTGGGCCTTTTTTTTGTACCAACCATATACCCGAACAGAAAAACTGTTAATCACTAGCCCGGCCACAATCACCGCGATAGCAACCGCCTGCAGCCTTGAGACTTGCTCATCAAGGATCACTGCCGCGCTGAACATACCTGCCACCGGCACCAGCAGAGTCATCGGTGCTACTTTAGCTGTCGGGTATTTACTCAGCAGTGTTCCCCAGATCCCAAATCCTATCACCGTGCAGATTATTGCCAGATAAAACAGTGTTAGTGCTTCATGCCAGGTAAAATTTTTGAGACTGGTCATGATGGCAGGAGCCCCGTCAAACAGCAACGAGCAGGCAAAGAAGGGTACCACCGGAACAAAAGCACTCCACACCACTAATCGCATCGCCTCCACCGGGTAACGCCGCATGATGACTTTATTAGTAATATTACCTATCCCCCAGCACAGTGCGGCTGACAATGTCAGTATCAGCGTCAGTAACGTCATGTTCTGCCCTGTATGTGCGCTAACACTGGTTCGAGCCAGCAGGATCATGCCAGCAACCGCGACAATTAACCCCACGATATTACTGACATGCAATTTTTCACCCAGCAGAAGTGCACCAAATAACAGCGTGAAGAAAGCCTGAGTTTGTAAAATTAACGACGCCATACCGGCTGGCATACCAAGGTGAAGAGCCAGGAATAACAAGCCAAACTGTAAAAAGCTAATCGTCAGGCCGTAAGCGGCCAGCCAGCGCAACGGCACTGCGGACGACGGATAAACAGGCAAGCGGGGAAAGCAACAAACAGGAAACGCAATCCAGCCAGCAGAAACGGCGGAATATCATGTAAACCCAGTTTGATCACTACAAAACCAACTCCCCAAATGGTGACGACAAGGAGGGCAAGAAACAGATCCTTTAGCGACATAGTAGCCTGCTTTACAGTGTGTGATGAGAGGAGCTAATACTCTGCCACAAGAGCAGTAAGCATAACGTTGAAACGACAGTGTCAAGCTAACAGAAAAACTGCCGCTGGAGAATCATCCTGCGGATGTCATTCTAATTTCCTATGTTTGTATCCTCTGACTCTCATCAGCTGAGGAAATAAAAACAATATGTAACCCTGTTTCAGGTCAGCATCGCTCAATAATAAAAAGCAAACAAAACTACCACATCTATACTTAGCTTGATGGTGTTATCTGACAGCAAGCGCAAATTGAAACAGGACAGGAATATGGCTATTCATGAGAAGCAATCTCTTCCGGCAGGTATGCTGGCCGCGGCTGGGATTGTTTTTGGCGACATCGGTACCAGCCCGCTGTATACGCTGAAAGAGTGTTTATCAATTATTCCAGAAAATGGCCCTCCGACCGGCGCGATAATGGGATTTTTGTCACTGATTTTTTGGGCGATAACCCTGGTTGTCACCGTTAAATATGTCTGCTTTGTCATGCGAGCTGACCACGATGGTGAGGGTGGCATACTAACGCTGATGTCACTTGCCCGTCAGCATGTGTCATCGCATATCGGCCATATCATCATTTTTGCTGGCCTGACTGGCGGGGCATTTTTTTATGGCGACGGTATCATTACTCCGGCCATTTCGGTGCTTTCGGCTGTCGAAGGTATTGAAATTGTCGCACCGGCTCTGGAACCCTTTATTGTGCCATTAGCCGTGATGATTCTGACTTTTTTGTTTATCATTCAGAAATACGGTACAGAAAAAGTCAGTCGGATATTTGGTCCGGTGATACTGGTATGGTTTTTGACACTGGCTTTGCTCGGTATCCGCGGTATTTTAATGAATCCCACCGTTTTACGAGCCCTCAGTCCCTACTGGGCAATTAAGTTTTTACTGAATAATCGCGCACTCTCTTTTGCCGCCTTAGGCATGGTGGTGCTGGCAATAACTGGTGCAGAAGCACTGTATGCAGATATGGGGCATCTGGGCAAAAGACCCATCCGTTTTGCCTGGCTGATAATGGCTATGCCGGCACTGGTGTTAAACTATTTTGGTCAGGGTGCATTAGTTCTCACAGATCCCACCGCGCTGAAAAATCCCTTTTACATCCTCGCACCCGCCTGGGGACAAGTACCACTGATTATCCTCTCTACACTGGCGACGGTGATCGCTGCACAATCGGTTATCACGGGTGTTTATACCCTGACGCATCAGGCCATCCGTCAGGGCTTTCTTCCTCCTATGCGTGTGGTGTTCACTTCAGCTACCGAGGCGGGACAAATCTATATTCCAGTCGTTAACTGGCTACTTTTTGTCGCGGTATCTATAGTGATACTGGCATTTCGTCACTCATCGGCTCTTTCATCCGCTTACGGTATCGTAGTGACAGGGACGATGGTGCTTACCGCGTTCTTACTTTGTGTTGTGGCGCTACGCAACTGGAAATGGCCCGTGCCGCTGGGATTACTTTTTTTACTCGCCATGTTGGTGATTGATGTTCCTCTCTTCGCTGCCAATTTGCTGAAGTTATTTTCCGGCGGTTGGGTACCGGTGCTGCTTGCACTCAGTCTGCTGTTTTTGATGTACATCTGGTATGCGGAAAAGACCAATTTGATTAAAAACTTGAGTAATGATCCGGCGAAATTGATGGCTTTTATCACCCCCCGGGAGAGTAACCCTCCCGGGCGCTCTCCCGGCACAGCAATATTTCTTTCCCGCAAAGAGAATGAGATCCCGCAAGCTCTGTTACATAACCTGAAGCATAACCGCGTGTTGCATGAGCGTGTGGTTTTATTGCATATACGTACCGTTGATAAACCACGTGTTTACAATCAGAAGCGAATTACCCTGCAACAACTCTCACCCTCATTCTGGCAAGTGACAGCGGAGTATGGCTGGCATGAAATACCTTCAATGGGAAACATTCTGCATCTGTGCGGACTGGAAGGGTTTGGTTGTACTGTTGAAGAGGCGTCATTTTTCACCTCTCACGAAACCTTAATCATGAAAAAACGCCATGGGCTGAGCAGGCTGGAGGGGATCATTTTCCTTTTTTTACAACGCAATGCGCTGCGTGCAGATGAACAATTCATGATACCGCCTAATCGGGTCATAGAACTCGGCGGACAGAAAGAGTTTTAATGGAAAAACAGGGACTCTGCGACAGCACCCTGTATCCTCCCCCCGGGAGGATACAGGATTTTTTCTCTGTCAGGCAAAACCGCCATTAACACGAAGAACCTGACCGTTTACCCAGTGGCCCTTTTCGCTGGCAAGAAAGGCGACAGCCTCACTGATATCCGCCGGCGTACCAAGACGCTCCAGCGGTGACATTGCTGCCAGTGCTTCAACCTGCTGCGCGCTCTTTCCATCCATAAACAGATCGGTTGCTGTTGGGCCTGGTGCCACAGCATTAACAGTAATATCACGACCACGCAACTCATTGGCCATTACTTTAACCAGCCCTTCGACTGCCAGTTTAGATGCTATGTATGGCCCATAACCAGGCAGTGATTTTGCTATCACACTGGTTGAAAGTGCAATAATAGCCCCTCCTTTCTGCAATACCGATCCGGCCTCTGCCATCATCAGAAAAGGGCTTCGGGTATTAATCTTCATCATAGTATCAAACGCCGCAATGCTGTCGCTGTTGATCGGTGCCATCTGCATTACACCAGCATTGATCACCACAGTATCCACCTTGCCGAAGTGGTTGATGGCCGCAGAAAAGAGATTCTTCACCGCTGTTTCCTGTGACAGGTCTCCCGATAACAGCACTGTTTTTGCGCCAATACTGGCAACTTGTTCATGTAGTGGCACACTGAATTTGGCCACCTGAGCAGAGGTGATATGCTCACCTCAACATCTTATAGGTGAACCAATGAGCAAAGCATTTACTGCTGAATTTAAAGTCGAAGCGGCAAAACTGGTCCTGGATCAGAACTACACTCACGGCGAGGCGGCTAAGGCGATGAACGTCAGCCTCTCCGCCATCAACCGCCGGGTAAAATCGTTACGTATCGAGCGCCAGGGGAAAACGCCCCCGGGGCTGCCTCTGACGCCTGAGCAGACTGAACTCAGGGAAATGAGAAAACGGATACAACGCCTTGAAATGGAGAATGAAATCCTAAAAAAGGCTACCGCGCTCTTGATGCCGGACTCCCTGAACAGTTCACGATAATAGACAGTCTGAGGGCGCACTACCCGGTAGCGCCATTGTGCCGGCTGTTCGGTGTTCACCGAAGCAGTTATCGCTACATTCGTAAAAATGGCAGGGATTCTGACGCCGAGCGTGCCGTTAAACGGAGTCTCGTCAGTGAAGTCTGGAACGCCAGTGGTGGCTCTGCTGGCGCGAGAAGTATCGCCACGATGGTCAGCGCTAAGGGCGTCAGACTCGGGCGATGGCTGGCCGGTAAGCTGATGAAAGAGCTGGATATCGCCAGTTGCCAGGTCCCGGCGCATAAATACAAACGCGGCGGGAACGAACACATTGAAATACCGAACCATCTCGACCGGCAGTTCGCGGTTACCGCGCCGGATCAGGTCTGGTGCGGCGATGTGACGTATATCTGGACGGGAAAATGCTGGGCTTATCTGGCAGCAGTGCTGGATCTGTTCGCCCGCAATCCTGTGGGCTGGGCGATATCGACGTCGCCGGACTCGGCCCTCACGGTCAAAGCATTGCAGATGGCCTGGGAGCTTCGGGGTAAGCCAACAGGCGTGATGTTCCACAGCGATCAGGGCAGCCACTATACCAGCCGTCAGTACCGGCAGGCTCTGTGGCGCTGTCGGATAAAGCAGAGCATGAGTCGCCGGGGTAACTGCTGGGATAATGCCCCGATGGAGCGGTTCTTCCGGAGCCTGAAGACCGAATGGGTGCCGACGAAGGGCTATAACAGCTTCAACGAGGCTCAGAGCGCGATAATCAGCTACATCACGGGCTATTACAGTGCCATCCGGCCCCACTGGTATAACGGTGGCTTAACGCCAAATGAATCAGAGCGGCTGTTCCACGAACAGTCAGGTCGTGTGGCCAAAATTAGTTGACCACTACATCAGAAACGGCCTGAGCTGCCTGATGATCAGCACCATAAGCCAGCACCAGATGGTAACCCTCTCTGGCAAGTTTTAAGGCGATTTCTCTGCCGATGCCTTTACTGGCACCCGTGACGATAGCTACCGGGGATGAGGCTTGAGACATGATGGTTCTCCTGCTAGGGGTCGGGTTGGGATACTCAAAAAAACTGACTCACTTAGTTATTCCACAGTATAGCTGACAATATTGGTGTGGTTAGAGGCCTCCCTTTTTACATATAAACATACCAGAACACGGTAAAACGTCCCTATAGCTCATTCGAAATGCGATTTAAATTGATTAGTAGTAACGAGTTTTGGCTACCACTGACTGTGACAGAGCATGTTAGAATAAGCGCACAGTCATATCCAGTTATCCTGAAAGGCGAATAAAAGGGAAAAAATGCGTATATTTATCATTAACCTGGAACGTTCTGTTGAGAGGAAAACAGCACTGGAAGCACGCTGTCAGGCGCTGGGACTCAGCGTAGAGTTTATCCCGGCGATTGACGGCCGTCAGTTGAATGAAGAAGAAATCAAAAATACCGCGCAGGCTGTCAATTATGCTTTTCTTCCCGGGGAAATCGGCTGTGCGCTGAGTCACCAACTCATTTATAAAAAAATGATCAGGGAGAACATCACTCAGGCATTGATACTAGAAGATGATGTAATCCTTCCGGATGATCTTGCTGAATTGTTAGCCACATTACCTGCCTGCCCACCGCAACCATCGGTACGACTGTTAAGCCGGGTCAACAAATACTACCGTTCCCCCTGCCACGTAACAAAAACATATGCCATTAATAAAGTGTACAGCGCCACAACCGCTCATAGCTATATAATCAATCTCGCCGCAGCAGAAAACCTGCTTGAGGCTCTCTTTCCTGTTTGGATGACGGCTGATAAATGGATGTTATTTGCGGACTATACTTCACTACGGGTTGACGCTGTAATCCCTGCGCCAATCAAATTGGCTCCGAGCGCATCTGATTCGACAATCAATGCGAAAAAAGACGATATCATCACCAAAAAGACCAAAAAAGAAATCTGGCAGAAGCTGATGAAAAAACGTCCATTGATAGCGAAAATCAGAGAGAAAATACGCCGGGGACTACATCCTTTATTTAATAAGATAGTCGATCAGGGGAAGGAATAGGAATAGGAATAGGAAATGAGTTGTATTAATGGAATACTTAATTATGATGAATAAAATTAATCATTTGATAATAAAAGGTTTTTGTATTATTTTCCAATCTTTATACGAAACACGAGGTAACTCTCGCACTTCATACTGATAACCATTTTATCAATACCTTCGGTATTGATTCTAAGTCGGGAAGATAAATATCACCGTTTCCCCCGTCATTAGCTGAAAGATAATGATATCTGTCGATGATAGTGTGCAGTGTGACAACTGCTCATAGCTATATTATGAACCTTCCTGCAGTAGAGAATCTGCTACAGGCTCTCTTTCCCGTCCGGATGACGTCTGATAATAAGAAATGAATCTGGGGCCCTTGATGAAACAGCGCCCCATTAAATTAAGACTCGGTCAACACATCAAACGCAAGCTGTTACCATCATTTATCAAAGTGATTGTTCAAGGCACAGGATGGAAATCTGCGGAGAATAGGTCCGGAGGTTTATTTACGCCAAAGATAAATACCTCCAGTATTTTGAGGTTGCTTAACTCGACGATAAAGGCATCACAATGCAGGTTTCTTCGGCCAGATGATATCAGGTGCAACATCTAATGTAAGAGAAGTCACTGCATCGATATAATCCAGCACTTTATTCAGTTTTTCCAATTCAACAGACGTTAATGTTCTTCCGGCCTGCAGTTTTAGCTGAATGATGTTTATTGCTGCAAGGGCTTCATCGATCAAAGATTGTTGCTTTTCCCAAGCTTGCCTGATGATAGCAATATGGGCAGCCTCATTATCGGTTATCCAGCAACTACCATTCCATACGTCATAAGGTGTCGCTGGTGCCTGTATCGTTACATTTTCCGAATAAGGACCGGACTGAGTAACAGTGACAGTCTGCCCGGAGACCACATCATAAACAATCTCCCCCCGATGATCTTCCTGATACTCCCAGCCTTGATTATCAATTGTTCGACACAGGACAAATCCTTCTTTATCCTGCGGCGGCTTGTCAATGCAGGCATTCGCAGGTAAGCCAACACCAATTGCTAAATACTCATCCGTTGCACCTGTATATTCACGACTCGTTGAATCATAATTAAAGACGGTGACTTTTCCTGCGTCACTGGCGAATCCTTCGTCATTCAATATCGCTACATTCATTATGCTGCCCTCACGATATGATTAAAGGCAATATTGCGGGGACGGGTTTCATTACCGCCACTATCTAACGAATTCGGCCAGGCATCAGTAGAGGTTGAATCACCAGCAGCAGCATTCTGGTAATTTAAATCTGTAGAGCCATTTACCGGACATCCATGATTGTGTTTTCTGAACTCATCACTTTGATAGCTCAGTATCTGACGCCCGGCATCAACTCCTCGGCCATCATCCCAGCCACGTATAAACTCACCACGTAAATCAGGTAAAACACCTGATGGATAAGCACGGGCCAGCAGAGGATAAGCCGTCTTATCGAAACTGGCGCCATTACACTTCAACCACCCAACCGGAGGAATGGCTGCAGGCCACGGCATTGGAACACCAGCAGGTACTGAGCCATTAACCACAGACTGACGTAATGCTGTTAAAAATGAAGTGCGGTCACCGTTATCGATCATGTCCTGAGCAAGGGTGTCACCGATAAATTGTGCAACGCAGGAAGCTACAAAACTACTCTGTCGCAGTGCCTTATTAATCTGTGCGCTGGAGGCTTTTCCTGACTGGAACCCGGTCGAAGTGACAGGCAGTGTTTCCCACTCACTCTGTGGAGTGACATTGGCATTAACTGCCGTTGCAAACGCTTTAAATTCATTCTTAGCCATTATAATTTTCTCTCCCATGCTCCGGTGTCAAATCCACCCATATATTTATTCTCTATATCAAAACTGAAGAAACGACTCCCCGTTGACGGGGTTTCTATCGAAGGATAAGTAATATCCCCGGCCCAAACTCCCGCCGCTTTCACCGTCAGATATCCCTGACGAATCGCAGCGATTAATTCCAGCGACACACTGGCAAGATCCGTATCAGGAAATACCCATACTGATAGCGTCATATTCTGATTATCCACAATCTGCATCGACAACCCCGATCCTGCCAATGCCGTATCAAGAATGGCAGGCAAGGTCGCGTTTTGACCGTTCCAGTGGTTGATCGCAATTTTGGCTTTTAAAATAACGCGGTAAACTTCATCACTAAGACGTGTAAAACCTTCGTCTGCGTCATAACGCCCCTGCCATACCCCCTGATCAAAACCAATATTTTCCTCGTCGTAAGCAAAATAGATGCCCCTCAGAGGTTCGCTGACAACCCGACTGCGGCCAATCCACAATCCCAGAATATCGAGTTGCTGACCGATTGCAGTATCAATATCGAACGCCTGACTCAGGTGGTCAGTGGCCTGAGAAGTTTCACTCAATGAACGTGTGGAAAGGTCAACATGACTGACAAACCTGGGGCTTCCGGCATGATAATTAGTGATCAGATTGATATATCGCGTCATTCCGCCACCTTAATCGTTATGTTGTCGGTATGACTGTAGTGGCACACTGAATTTGGCCACCTGAGCAGAGGTGATATGCTCACCTCAACATCTTATAGGTGAACCAATGAGCAAAGCATTTACTGCTGAATTTAAAGTCGAAGCGGCAAAACTGGTCCTGGATCAGAACTACACTCACGGCGAGGCGGCTAAGGCGATGAACGTCAGCCTCTCCGCCATCAACCGCCGGGTAAAATCGTTACGTATCGAGCGCCAGGGGAAAACGCCCCCGGGGCTGCCTCTGACGCCTGAGCAGACTGAACTCAGGGAAATGAGAAAACGGATACAACGCCTTGAAATGGAGAATGAAATCCTAAAAAAGGCTACCGCGCTCTTGATGTCGGACTCCCTGAACAGTTCACGATAATGGACAGTCTGAGGGCGCACTACCCGGTAGCGCCATTGTGCCGGCTGTTCGGTGTTCACCGAAGCAGTTATCGCTACATTCGTAAAAATGGCAGGGATTCTGACGCCGAGCGTGCCGTTAAACGGAGTCTCGTCAGTGAAGTCTGGAACGCCAGTGGTGGCTCTGCTGGCGCGAGAAGTATCGCCACGATGGTCAGCGCTAAGGGCGTCAGACTCGGGCGATGGCTGGCCGGTAAGCTGATGAAAGAGCTGGATATCGCCAGTTGCCAGGTCCCGGCGCATAAATACAAACGCGGCGGGAACGAACACATTGAAATACCGAACCATCTCGACCGGCAGTTCGCGGTTACCGCGCCGGATCAGGTCTGGTGCGGCGATGTGACGTATATCTGGACGGGAAAATGCTGGGCTTATCTGGCAGCAGTGCTGGATCTGTTCGCCCGCAATCCTGTGGGCTGGGCGATATCGACGTCGCCGGACCCGGCCCTCACGGTCAAAGCATTGCAGATGGCCTGGGAGCTTCGGGGTAAGCCAACAGGCGTGATGTTCCACAGCGATCAGGGCAGCCACTATACCAGCCGTCAGTACCGGCAGGCTCTGTGGCGCTGTCGGATAAAGCAGAGCATGAGTCGCCGGGGTAACTGCTGGGATAATGCCCCGTTGGAGCGGTTCTTCCGGAGCCTGAAGACCGAATGGGTGCCGACGAAGGGCTATAACAGCTTCAACGAGGCTCAGAGCGCGATAATCAGCTACATCACGGGCTATTACAGTGCCATCCGGCCCCACTGGTATAACGGTGGCTTAACACCAAATGAATCAGAGCGGCTGTTCCACGAACAGTCAGGTCGTGTGGCCAAAATTAGCTGACCACTACACCCGGAAGTATCTTTCCTTGTTGCTGATTCCAGCGAGGAAACTCGCTGGCTGCGGCTTGTATTTTGCCACTGTTAATCTGCCGCAGAAGTGTTGAAGTACTCAGTGCACGCAGGCCAAGGTTGTAAGCAAAACTAACCAGCGCATCAAACTGTTGTGGGCTGACAGGTACTTTGAGTAGTCGGGATACCCCCTGTTCATACTGCACCAAACCGCACTTCAGCAACCGCTCTGCGGTATCCTGTGTGATTATCATCCCGGCACCAATCGGCTTGCCATCGACAGGTTGTGTCCAGCCATAACCAATGGTCCAGACCCCTCCGGGATCCTGATAAGATGTCAGTCGACAGCCTTCAAATTTTTTAATAAAGGAAATGCCTTTACTGCTTACCTGCATAGAAACCCTCCATATTCAGCCCTGTCCCTGATAAGTCAGTATTGACAAAGACGAGAGCACGGTGAAATTTAGCAGTGAGGTGAAAACGAATCAGAAAGTGAGTGTCAGCTCAGAATAAAATGTGACACTCACTCTTGGTGTGTGATTAAACCGGGGATCAGCGATAACTAAAAAAGAGAATGGGATCGTCATCACTGACTCACCGGTTGTTCAGATTAACTCGCCTGTTGTTCAGATTAACTCGCCTGTTACCAGAGCGACGTCTCGAGGAAACGACACTAATGCACGAGTATCTTGCTTGTTAAGTACTCCCTACACCACCACATTTTTCATTGGCGGAATGTAACCGTAGTCATAAATATCGGTGACAAAAGAGCGTTCACCTTGCAAAGCAATTTTTACAGTAGGCGCTTCGGTACCCCCAATCCGATACGTTTCACCATCCACAGGAATGCTGTCGATAAACGATGTCACCATGCCGTTGGGCATAACATAATGAGAATATGTCTGAAAAGGTTGCGATGACGGATTGCCTAACACCAATCCTGATCCATTCATAGGAACATAAGGACCTGTCAGGTTTTTACTGACAAAACCGTATTCCCCATCCGGCCCGGTAAGATTATCGGCATAGGTATATTTATGACTGATGGTGAACAGATAATAGTTTTCATCTTTTACTACCAAATGGGGGCGTTCAGTCTGGTCGTTGACGCCCACCGCAGTAATGAGTGGCGGCAAGAGAGTCCATTTATCGCCACTCAGATCTTCAGCAACCGCCAGCCCGGTACAACCGACCTGATAACGTGCTCCGCCGAATTGATCATATCCCGGCGGCAATAAACCGCGATCTTCTTTGGTAATGACATGGGTTCCTCGCATACCGGCGACATTGCCTTCGAATAACATAAATAACCTTCCGCTTTTTTTATCAATAAACGGACAATGATCACGAAAATTCCAGTATGGGTTTTGTTCTTCTGTCTGATAAATATGGCCATCAGCGGAGAAAAGTGATTTAACCAGGTCGAAACCTGATAATACAACGCCTGCTTCACTGGTGATAATTTTACCGCGAACTTTGGCAATAGTGGCACCAGGTGTCACACAAGTGTAATAGAGATCGATATCACCTTCATTATTCAACAAGATTGGTGTTCCCGCCCATTCTCTGCTGGTTGGTGAAACACCTTCAGCCATCACCCGGCCACCAAAAATCCAGTTTTTCCCAGTGCGGGAATACCAGTAACAGATTCTGGCTCGTCCGTGGCGATCTTCCCAGTCTGCCCGAATATCGTAACGGCCATTTGCATCACGATATAACTGGTTATTCGTGTTTCGCTCTGCTGTTAGTGTAAAGATTACCGACCATCCATTAACAGAAACAATATCGCCAGACATATTACGTAATGGCATGGTATCCCAAACAAACACCTCTTCGCTCATCACCGGAAAGTCCGTACTGATTAAAGGTTGCGTGGTTGTCGGATCATCTTGCTGCACTTTCAGTGCATCAGCGCGGGTCCATGCTGTAGACTTATAATTTATAATATTCATTTATGTACCTTTTTTGTTATTTTTTTCATAAAGGCATCCATGTTGTTTTATTTATATCCTGACCCTTGCCCATCCGTTGAGCAGTTGAAATTTACGGTTTGGTAAAAATCAAAAAAAAGCGAAATTAAAACAATGGGTAATTGAATTAAAAAATGCTCTTACTTACTCTGCGAATTATCATCCATAAATCTTTTATTCACTACTCGTTTGATAAAGGCACCGATTGATTCAGTTCCTACATAGCCAATAAACACACTGGTGATATAACCAAGATCAGTATTGAGTCCGAGGAATTGCAATAAGTCACGTACAAACCATGCGATCATGGCACACATCAATGCATCAATCAGTGTTTTAGTAAAACTACTACTGTTGTATCTGCCACGTAATATCGCCATAAAAAAAGCCAGTAATGCGCCAATACCTTGCTCTCTGGCCGAGAGAAATAGCGCCATTAAATCATGCTTGTCGTTCATTTTCACTCCAGCCAACTACAAAAACAGGCTCATCAGACAGTTATCATTTACGGTCAAATGATAAAAATCTACGCCACAAGAGTGAGAGTGATATTCAGCCACTATGAGAGTGCAAACAGGGTGGAGAAACATGCAGTGTTTCTATCAGAACTGACCCCGTCCAAACAATCCCATTTATCATGTCAACGCAACACAATGTCAGGAATCATCACACTCTGTGTTCGCTGTTGGTCCCCATGCACGTTGTCTGTGCAAAAACACATTGCGTCAGATAAAAAGATTCCAAATCTGATAGTTACAGAAATATCAGGTAAAAAACACCGTATCCCATTCTCAACCAGACTCACTGATGACAGTATCTGTAATGTGAGGGAGTAGGGTTCAGGGAACATAAGATGCTCAATAAAAGTGATATAAATACTTTCAGGATACGCAGAAAAAATTTAGTACCCAGGATGAGTGACTATTTATCCAGTGAGGCAATTTGTACAGTTTTGTCTGTGCATAAAATGCACTCACTGAACTCTTTTATTTTGCCTTATTTGCCTGCGATTAGACGGGCAGCCTGATTGTCAAAGAGAGATTTCCCTCTGCCAACTGAAACATATCAGAAAGCAGGTGGAAAAGTATGCACACTGCCATAAAGTGACTGGCGGGTACTTGAAGGAAAGTAATTTTATTTCCCTTCGATGTGAGTAATAATAGCTGAAGTAATTTATCTAGTCAATAGCTTTTCTGCCTTGTAATAAAATTCTTTTAGCTATAATGTACCTGGTATGAAAACAGATACCTTCGCAGAACGGCTCAATGCAGCCATGAAAACAGCAGGCTTCACCCAGGCATCACTGGCTGAAGCTGTCGGCATGGCACAACCTAGTGTCTGGAAATTAACCTCTGGTATGACCCGGCATCCAAGAAAACTGCATGATATAGCAAAAGTACTTAACGTCTCAGCGGAATGGCTCTCCTCCGGAGAAGGTCTCATGCGCCCACTGCCCCCGAACGAGTCTAAAATAGAAGGCTCAAATATTCGCCCCTCGACACTGACTGCCAAAGTATGGGAAGAGATTGAAGAACAGAGTGTCGTACAGGATGAGTTTGTGGAAATTCCACTGCTTAACGTCGCGCTCGCAGCAGGCGACGGGAGCTGTGACGTTGAGGAATCTTCGGAGTTAGCACTAATCTTCCGCCGTTATTACCTGAAAAAAATGGGGGTTCCTGAAAAAGCAGCCCGGCTGGTGCGAGTCAGTGGTCAAAGCATGGAACCGACGCTTAATGATGGTGACATGGTGGGTGTCAATACCCAGGATATCACTATTCGTGATGGTAAAACCTATGCTATCTGCCAGGCCGATTTGTTACGGGTGAAAACTCTGATCGCGTTGCCTGACAGTGTCATCATCCGCTCACTCAATCGGGAAGAGTATCCCGATGAAGTCCTTTCGCGGGAAGACTTTCATCGCAATGTGCGAGTCATCGGTAAAGTTTTCTGGTCTTCTCACAGCTGGTAATTCTGACCAGGAAGCAGCAAATTCACTCTGCCGCCGATGAGTATCATTTTTAATCCCCCTCTATTGATAGCCATCCTGATGGCTATTTTTTTTGATATTACCTCACTGTAATCTCTCGGTTTCATTGCTTTGTCATAAGCAATACAGCTTTGGCAATTTACTTTTGCGATAGCTAAAGGTATATTTCACATCTGGAGAATAGCTTTTGCTTCTCTGCATCCAACGCAGTAGCTGCTGCATATTTTGAAACATAGTTTGGGGATGACTGATGGCTACCATTATCTGGAAAAAAACAACGCCTGGCGGTACGGCAAAGAGTCGTTATAAGGCACGACGAGCAGAAAAGAGGACGCAGCAGCAGCGCGATATGATGCTGAGCAGAAAAATAGCCCGCCTTTCACAAGGCTGCTCGTCACGCGTACAGAAAGCAGTACTCCTTTCAGCCAGGCACTCAATTGTCGAAAACTCCATACTCCCGCGACAAGCGTTAAAACAGATAACACAAATTCATTATGAGGAATTTTATTAATGGCAGATCTTGCCGACGAGGCTTTGATGATTGAAGCAATGCTGACAGACATTGCCATACAGGCGCACCGGGGTGAGTTAATGCCGTTCACCGGGCAGTGCCGCTGGTGCGGGTGTTTTATTGATAGCGGTAGTTTTTGTGAGGGTGATAGCTGTGCCGAAGACTATTCCAGACGCTTGCGTGCTGACAAAAACAATGGCCGATCATAATCGGCCTGACTGTTTTATCGTGGCTTAGATAATCGCCATAAACCACTCAACTCCCTTGAAAGACTGGCTCAGGCAAACCGGCAACCGCTACCCGGACAGAGAAAATATCGCCGGATTGAGGATATTCGGCCAACTCTTCTGCTGTTCTGTCTTCGCGTGATGAGGTGATATACAGTGTTTTCAAATCAGCCCCACCAAATGCGACCATGGTAGGCCAGCGTACCGGCAAGCTAATTTCTTCTACTATTTCGCCACACTCGGGATCAATTCTTACAATGCGCCCCCCGCCAAACAGCGCTGACCAGTAAAATCCTTCACTGTCGACGGCCGCGCCATCAGGCAATCCGCCGTCCTTCTCTGGGTCAAAGTGATGTAGCAAGGAGCGAGAACCAATTTCTCCTTTTTCTTCAATAGGATAACGGTAAAGATTCCCATGCGGGGTATCACTGTGGTACATCCAGCGATTATCGGGAGAAAAACCAAGCCCATTCGATATCATTATGTCAGCAGATTGGAGAGTAAGCTGGTAGTTAGTATCGACACGGCACAGGATGGCACCGTTTTTATCCTGAGGTTCCCACATGGAACCACACCAGAAACGACCGAGCCGATCAACACGGCCATCATTGAAGCGACTCAGTGCCGCAGGACCAGGATTAGCAGCAATTTTCCGAATCACCCTACCCTGTTTATCGAGTAGCACTACACCACTGCGCAAAGCGGCGATAAATCCACCCGCAGCTGTCAGGCCAAAGCACCCTATATGTTCGTCTAATGTCACGACCTGATGCGATCCTGAAGCGGGGTCGAAACGATGCAGTGCCGGAGCTAAAATATCAATAAAATAGAGTACCTGCTCTTCCACTGACCAAAGTGGGCATTCAGCTAATTCAGCCTGAACAGAAAGAACATTTTGGACCTGACCACGCATTGTAATTCCTCCACAGTTTTTTTTAGTGTAGGAGAAAAAGCATCATCAGGTGAGCGGGTAGCAAAAAAAACCTTTGTTACCTGCCCCGAACACCGTTCAACGGTGCTTTCTCTAATGTAAGAAGCCTGCTCAATGTGCCTATTATGATTTAATCCGTCCAGGTGCCGAAAACGATTCACGCGCCGGTCAGGCAGGTTTAATCAGCAATACCTATTAAATCCATACCGATTTCACACTGGAAGAATATCCCATCAGCTGCCATGCTTTGCACAGACATCACGTTATGTCTGTGCCACACCAGGTCTTTATAATCTTTGTTGTATCTTTTGCCCACAAATTTGTGGGCTTTTTTATGAGCAAAACCACAAGGATAAAAGAATAAATCCACTCAAATCAGCAAATGCGCCAAAAAATCAGTTTACTGAGACGAAGAACAGCCTGGAGAGAAAGCGATATTGACTTACATTCTGGTGAGTGAAGTTGAACAGCAGCGTTTGCTATGCCGAATGGTGAACGTCAGGTTATCAAGAAGAGCAAGAAGGTAATGCAACAAACAACAGTTAACGCTGATGAAATGCGAAAGAGGCGCACAAAGGCGCCTCTTTCCTGATCACTAAATAACCTGCGAATGCAAACTTATTTAGCAGCAGGGCCACAGCCACCGATGATTTTAGAGATTGAGATAGCTGGGTGCAGAAGGTAATCATAATCACAATTTTTTTCTGCGTTAGTAACACGGCCAGTACAACCAGACAGAATAGCCACTACAGAGGCCAGAATTGCAAATTTAGCAAAATTTTTCATTACTTATCCTAGAAATTATCAATTAGTATTTCAAACTATTTTATTTGTAACAGCCTGAGGGCCTATAATCCCATAATAAGCTATAAAATCAATAACTGAGTCGTTGAAAATGGAAATCAGCGCACAAAATTAACAATTATTGTTATCTTTCCGCTAAATGTAATATGTTTGTTATATAATTCTTTTTTATTAACGTTTATTTAACGTCATACTTTCAATTATCAACGATAAGCGACGGTGAAAAAATACACTAAATAATCCCACCGATCATGGTAGTTGGTGTGCTCACTTATTGGCACATAGCCTCAACCTTATCTGAGAATACTCTGCTTTATTTTGTCGCCACGCCCAGGTAAATTATGCCTGATCTGAGGTGTGACACTGCACGTGTATGAGTTTTAAGTCATCCGCTGGTATCAGATCAGCCAGCAGGAAACAGGGAGTGCTTTGTGAAATATGAGTTGATGGGGATCTCTTTCATTCTGTTGCTTTGGGTCGGTACATTTGCGTTACTGGTGTAGATTGATGAGATCAACGGGGACAGAACGTCCCCGCCTTCTTATAGCAAACGCCTGAGTGCTTTGGTTACCAGTTAACCACTGGCTACGGATGCGTTCAGGCAGATTGACAAAGGCACCAGCAAAATTACTCCTGTTGCTCATCATGGCGGAACATCGCTTTGATCCCTCTCACTGCCTGACGAATCCGATCACTGTTTTCGATTAAAGCAAAACGCACATGAGTATCGCCATAGTCACCAAAGCCGATACCCGGGGAGACACATACTTTTGCTTCCCTGAGCATATGCGTAGCAAAGGCCAGTGATCCCATATGCGCATATCGATCAGGGATTTTCGCCCAGACATACATAGATGCCTTTGGCATATCAACCATCCATCCGGCTTCATGCAATCCTTTGACCAGTACATCACGTCGGTGTTTGTATTCCCCGGCGATATCACGGACACACTGTTGATCCCCTTCAAGAGCGGCAATTGCCGCCACCTGCAGCGGCGTGAATGTACCGTAATCATGGTAACTTTTGATCCGTGCCAGGGCCGCAACAAGCTCTTTATTGCCGACCATAAAACCGATACGCCATCCGGCCATATTGTAGCTTTTGGATAAGGTGAAAAATTCCACCGCTACGTCCCTGGCACCGGGTACCTGCATGATAGAAGGGGCTTTCCAGCCATCATAGACGATATCAGCATATGCAAGATCATGTATTACTAAGATATTATACTGTTTTGCCAGGGCGATAACCCGCTCGAAGAAATCGAGCTCAACACACTGCGCGGTAGGATTGGAGGGAAAGCCCAAAATCATCATTTTGGGCTTTGGATAGCTTTCACGAATTGCCCGTTCAAGTTCGTTGAAAAAATCGATACCAGCCACCAGCGGTACAGAACGTACCTGAGCGCCAGCGATCACCGCCCCATAAATATGGATAGGATAACTTGGGTTGGGTACCAATACGGTATCACCGTGGTCAAGCGTCGCCAGCATCAGGTGAGCCAGCCCCTCTTTCGAGCCGATGGTCACAATCGCCTCACTTTCCGGGTCTATATCTACCTGATAACGATCAGCATACCAGCGTGATATCGCACGACGTAACCGGGGAATACCCCGCGAAGTTGAATAGCCGTGAGTATCTTCACGCTGAGCAACTGAACAGAGTTTCTCAACAATATGAGGAGGTGTAGCACCATCGGGGTTACCCATACTAAAATCGATAATATCTTCACCGCGTCGCCGCGCTGCCATTTTCAATTCAGCAGTGATATTAAATACGTATGGAGGAAGACGTTCAATACGGGAAAAACGGCGAAGCGACTGATTATCAGACATGATATGACCTCAGATTAACGTTAGCGCCCGGACCGTCCGAGCGACGCACTCCTGGTAGGGAGTCTTATCAACATACTGATACTGAATCAGGTTGTCCAGTCACTGAAAAGGAATTTGTTTCTTTCACTGAATGTCGGTCAACAGGCAGCCAAATAACCATTCATCCACCCACTCGCCATGTAACAAGACCTGCTGGCGTCGTGTCCTTTCAAACTGAAAATCACATTGCTCGAGAATTCGGCGCGATGGCAGATTACCGCAGACCACGCTGGCATACAGCTTATGAAACTGACAATCGCTGAACAACCCGCGCACAATCGGCGCAAGAGCTTCGGCCATATAGCCATGGCCAAAATGTTCACTTTGCAATGCGTACCCCACCTCAGCCTGCCGCCACGGCCACCATTCCGCATTAATACCCACAAAGCCCACGGGCTGCTGACTGGTTTTCAAACGCAATGTAAAACAGAGCATATGCAGGCTGGTGACCTGCCACGGTTGCAAACGCTGAAGGAAACGCTGGCGAATTTCAGCATGCTGCGGGAGATCACTGATGAACGCCATTGACTGTGCATCAGTATGTAACTGAAGAAAACAGGGCCAGTCGTCCTGCTGTAGTGGTATTATCTGCAACCGGGATGTTGTAAAAAACATCACACAGGTAATCTCAGTAAGAGGATAATGAAGTCAGTCATATCACCTGAGGGAACCCCTCAGGTAACTCATTGATATAAATCAGCTTATAGTATACTACCCAACACCTGTCGCAGATGTGCTCCAGCACCAAGTAAACCGGGTTTATCGTGGGTGATCAGATAGACAGGGATCGGATGAACATAATCGCGAAAGCGCCCTTTATCTTCAAAAGCAGCGCGAAAACCTGAGGCTTCAAAAAAGCTAAGAAAGCGTGGCACAATCCCACCAGCGATATAGACACCGCCGAAAGTCCCCAAGGTCAGCGCCAGGTTACCACCAAAACGCCCCATGATGACACAGAAAAGCGAAAGGGCACGGCGGCAATCGGTACAACTATCCTCGATGGCGCGTTGTGAAACATCACGCGGCGTCAGGCTATCAGGTTCACGCTGGTCAGCCTTCACTATTGCCCGGTAAAGATTCACCAGCCCATTGCCAGAGAGCACACGTTCAACGGAGACATGACCGAGTTCTGCTCGCAGCTCTTCTAGTATTAAATCTCCTTCTTCACTGTTTGCAGCAAAATCAACGTGTCCACCTTCACCCGGAAGACTCACCCAACGTTGATCAACATGCACCAGATGGGCTACCCCTAACCCGGTACCTGCACCATACACCGCGATAGGTTTATCTTTTACCGGGCTGCTCCCGCCAAACTGCTTCACATCCTGTGAGGTCAGCATCGGGATCGCCATTGAGACTGCGGTGAAATCATTAATCACTTCGAGATGGGAAAAGCCGAGATTCTCCTGCAATTCTCGTTGAGAAAAAGCCCAACTGTGATTAGTCATTTCGATCCAGTCATCAGTAACCGGACACGCTATTGCAATACATCCGTCCGTGATGGCATGCTGGGGGAAAGCCTGCAAATAATGGTTGATCACAGCTTCGAGAGAAACGAAATCTGTCGTCGGAAACGTTGCAGCCTGGCTGATGTCACCGTTTGACAGATCACATAATGCGAGGCGGGCATTGGTGCCGCCCACGTCGCCCACTAATGCATATCTGGTCATATAAGGAATTAACTCCGCCTGAATCTTTTGCCTGACACTATAAGTCCCCCGGCATTAAATTCAATAGCACTCTCACCTGACAGCACATTTGACGACATCATCCCACAGCGCGTTTCACTAATAAAAAAAATAAACAGGATAAAAATCTCAATGAAAGATTAAAATGGAATTTATCTTTTTATTTCATGGTCTGATTATCCCAATACCATATCGACCAACAAATAAAAATTTAAAGTGATCGCGATCACAACAATCACATTTCCCGTACGCTGCATCCAGCGACGATTCACCAGATCATCCATCAACACGGGATTACCGGTAAAAGAAAGCAATGGCAACAGAGCAAGCGCAATACCAAAACTAAGCAGTACCTGGCTCATCACCAGTATTTTGGTCGGTTCCAGACCAGCTAAAAAACAATAAACGACGGCAACATGGTGATCACTCGTCGCAGCAGCAATGGAATATGAAAGTGAACGAATCCCTGCATTACCACTTGTCCTGCCAGTGTGCCGACAACGGTTGAGGAGAGTCCTGCTGCCAGTAAACTCAGTCCAAAAACGATAGCAGCACCGCGTCCAAGTAACGGGTCTAAGGTCAGATATGCTTTTTCTAACTCTGCGATACCCGAGTGTCCGCTGAAATGAAAAGCCGCCGCTGCGGTTGCCATCATCGCCAGATTCACAAAACCTGCGATTGTCATTGCTACGGCAACGTCTACTTTCGTTGAACGATAACGCTCCTGCCGGGTCCCTTGTTGTAAAGACTGTGTAAGCGATGAGTGTAAATAAATGACATGGGGCATAATCGTCGCCCCCAGTACACCAGCCGCCAGCAAAACCGCATCAGAGGTGGCTAATGCAGGGACAGCCATCCCCTGCAGTAACGCCACAATATCAGGCTGTGAGAAGAAAAGTTCGATGATATAAGCTGCGGCGACAAACAGTAACAATCCGCCAATCAGCCACTCCAGCGGTTTTTGTCCCCGATTCTGCAGCATCAGTATCAAAAATGTCGCCACACCGGTTAGCATCGCACCCTGCAGCAGGCTGACACCAAAAATCAATTTAAAACCAATCGCGGCACCAATAAATTCAGCAAGATCGGTCGCCATAGCAATAATCTCTGCCTGAACCCAGTAAAACCAGACGGCGGGACGCGGATAGGTGTCGCGGATGTGCTCCGCCAGATTTTTTCCGGTGGCAATACCAAGTTTAGCCGAAAGCAATTGAATAAACATGGCCATAATATTAGCCCATACAACTACCCACAACAGGGTGTAACCATAAGAAGCCCCCGCCTGAATATTCGTCGCGAAATTTCCAGGATCGATATACCCGATAGCGGCAATGAACGCTGGCCCGATTAACGCAAATTTAATTTTGCGCTTACCAGAACGTTCAACCGAACTGGTTGTTGATTTTTGCATGCTATCACCCTGATGCGACGGTATTTTGCCAGTGTATTTTAACCATGATGAGTATCATGGCCTGTATTGGCCCTGTTTTCACCAGTTAAAAATAGCAAAGGCTATACTTTTCGGCAAAAAATACACAATATCCCCCTGCCTGAATCAAATGATGTTGCTCTGTCGGTAAAAGGAAAAAGTGATAATGTAAAGAAAGTCTCGTTTTCACACCTTTTGTTACATAGAATAGCCGGGTAACGTCTCTGTTCCCGCTGATATACGCAGCTAATTGCTGTTTTTGACAGCTGACGAAGATCTGCCGCTTAACGTCACTGCGAAATCTGACTTCATCCATACCCCGTCTGGCATGAAGGGGAACATCCAGCTTAGTTATTAATCCCGGAGTTTTTATGTCCCGTACATTGCATTTTTTCCTGGCACTGGCCGTTGTTGTTTTGCTGGCCTTGCTGGTCAATCGTGATCGCAAAAATATACGTATTCGTTACATTATCCAATTACTGGTGATTGAGATATTGCTCGCCTGGTATCTGCTGAATTCAGCCAGTGGCGAAGTAATGGTCAAAGGGTTTGCCGGGTTATTTGACAAATTACTCTCTTATGCCAAACAGGGAACTAATTTCGTCTTCGGCGGTATGAATGATAACGGACTGGCTTTTTTCTGGCTAAACGTACTTTGCCCTATCGTATTTATCTCTGCTCTGATAGGTATTCTGCAACATTTACGAATACTTCCCGTCGTCATACGTCTGATTGGTACGGTGTTATCGAAGATTAACGGCATGGGAAAACTCGAATCATTCAATGCCGTGAGCTCGCTCATTTTGGGACAATCAGAAAACTTCATCGCTTACAAAGATATACTGGGCAGAATGTCTCCCCGTCGCATCTACACCTTATCTGCAACAGCGATGTCGACGGTATCGATGTCGATCGTCGGTGCGTATATGACAATGATTCCGGCCAAATACGTTGTCGCCGCTTTAGTACTGAATATGTTCAGCACCTTTATCGTCCTGTCGCTGATCAACCCCTACCGTCCTGATGAAGAGGATGACGTCACATTCAGCGTGCCACATAAAGGTCAAAGTTTCTTTGAAATGTTGGGGGAATATATTCTTGCCGGTTTCCGGGTGGCAGTGATTGTGGCGGCAATGCTGATTGGTTTTATCGCCATCATCGCCGGCGTTAACGCCCTGTTCGATGCTTTGTTCGGTATCTCATTCCAGGGCGTGCTTGGCTATATTTTCTATCCATTCGCCTGGGTGATGGGCATCCCGTCTGCAGATGTACTCCAGGTCAGCACAATCATGGCTACCAAACTGGTATCCAACGAATTCGTCGCCATGATGGATTTGCAAAAAATTGCCAGCACTCTCTCACCAAGAGCAGAAGGTATGCTCTCCGTCTTTTTGGTTTCATTCGCTAACTTCTCTTCCATCGGTATTGTGGCTGGTGGTGTGAAAGGATTGAATGAAGAGCAAGGTAACGTCGTCTCACGTTTTGGTCTCAAACTTCTCTATGGTTCTACTCTGGTCAGTATTCTCTCTGCTTCAATAACTGGCTTAGTGCTAATGTAAACCGCAGCCATATATCGGGTTGCTCATTGCCCGGTATAACTGTTACTAGCTCGGTTTTTGCTGCAGAATGCAGTTAATCGGGTAAACAGGAAGATGACAAAAAAATAACAGATGTGAAAAGAGAGATGATAAAGAGATGGTGGAGATAAGCGGGATCGAACCGCTGACCTCTTGCATGCCATGCAAGCGCTCTCCCAGCTGAGCTATACCCCCACAAAAAATGTTATTCAGACCAAATCAAGCTGGAGATGATTTGGTGGAGATAAGCGGGATCGAACCGCTGACCTCTTGCATGCCATGCAAGCGCTCTCCCAGCTGAGCTATACCCCCACGGAATAACAGTGTCATCGTGACGGGGGGGATAATATGAAACCGGACTGGCGCTGTCAATGCCATTTTCAACATGCCGGGTTAATCGCTGAAAAAGACGTCAATCCGCACAAATAGGAATCACCTGCCGATTTATAAGCGTTAATTTTTTGTACAGCTGAAAAATGCCACCTGAAATAATCCTTTCGTAATAATTAAAAAGCATTATAAAACTTTTTGTTACGCTTAGTTATACCCTGTCTTATTCATTTACATCCTTACTTTTTCACTTTTTTAGAATTTTTAATGCTATTTTCTGTTACGTAATGATTTTGTGTTAGTTGTTAACAGTACAATTTGCTGTAATATGGATGTGTTACATACTTTCATATTAGGACTTCAGCATGAAAAAGGAATGGTTAACGCCAGAAGAACTGGCGCAGGTGACGGGTTTCAGTCGGCAGACAATCAATAAGTGGGTTAAGAAAGAGCAGTGGACGACGGCACCCAAACCAGGCGTTCAGGGCGGAAAAGCACGCATGATTCATCTGGATGAGCGTGTAAAAAGTTTTCTCAAATCAACACGACATGCTAATGAGTCCAGTGCTACCTGCCGTATTACACATAATTCGCTCCCCGGATTATTGATGACCTCGTTACAACAAATGAACGCAGAAGAGCAGGAACAGCTGTATGCCCTGTTGCTGCGCGAAGGAATTCAGGGATTACTGAGTCGTCTGGAGATCGGTAAAGGAGAGGGTGTCTAGGCGTTGACAATAGTGCCCCTTTTCAGGGGCAATATTATGATTAGCTACCGCTGATGGCAGATTCGCGTTGTGAGATATACGCAAGTGCCTGATCAATTCGCTGCAGACTACGCTGCTTCCCGATTGCCTGAAGTGTGACATCCAGTGCTGGCGACTGACCCGCGCCGGTCACAGCAACACGCAGAGGCATTCCAACCTTACCCATCCCTACCTGCAACTCATCAGCAGTAGCCTGAATCGCCGCATGAATAGCATCAGCTTGCCATTCATTCAGTGCACTAAGCTTCTCAAGCACATTTTCCAAAGGCGCTCTGGCGACACCCCGCAGATGCTTTTTAGCCGCATCTGCATCGAATTCAGTAAAATCTTCATAAAAATAGCGGCAGGATTGCGCCATCTCTTTCAGCGTTTTACAACGTTCGCCAAGTAATGTAACGATGTTACACAGCTGTGGCCCGTTGGTGGTATCAATCCCCAGGAAATCAATATGCCACTGCAGATGGGTCGCAACATATTCTGCAGGCAGCGTTGTAATATAATGATGATTCAGCCATAACAATTTATCTGTGTTGAATGCACTGGCGGATTTGCTGACCTGATGCAGATCGAACAATGCTTTCATCTCTTCGAGTGTAAAAATCTCCTGGTCACCATGTGACCAGCCTAGCCGGACCAGGTAATTGAGCACGGCTTCCGGCAGGTAACCATCATCACGATATTGCATTACCCCGACCGCGCCATGCCGCTTGGAAAGTTTTTTACCATCGTCAGCAAGAATCATCGAAACATGGGCATATACCGGAACTTCAGCACCGATGGCTTTGAGGATATTGATTTGTCGTGGCGTGTTATTGATATGATCTTCACCACGAATCACGTGGGTGATTTCCATATCCCAGTCATCGATCACTACACAGAAATTATAGGTTGGTGAACCATCTGTACGACGAATAATCAGATCATCCAGTTCTTGATTGCTGAACTCTATTGGTCCGCGAATCTGGTCGTCGAACACTACTGAGCCTTGCTGAGGATTGCGGAAACGCACAACGCAGGGCGCGTTTTTCTCATGCTCTTCATGACTATCACGACAACGTCCATCGTAACGAGGCTTTTCATTATTAGCCATTTGCGTATCACGTAATGCATCAAGACGCTCTTTCGAGCAGTAACATTTATATGCCGTTCCGGCGGCCAGCATCTCATCAATCACGGCATTATAGCGATCGAATCTTTTCGTCTGATAATAGGGGCCTTCATCCCAGTCAAGTCCTAACCAGTTCATTCCCTCCATAATGGCATCGATCGCAGATTGTGTTGAACGTTCCAGATCTGTATCTTCGATACGCAATACAAACTCACCGGCATTTTTTCGGGCAAACAGCCAGGAGTAGAGGGCAGTACGGGCACCGCCAACGTGTAGATAACCCGTAGGGCTGGGAGCAAAACGTGTTTTGATTTTCATGAATTACGGCCTTTTTCATCCGAAAAAAAGTGGCTAATAGCGGGAAAACCCCATTGAGACGATCAATTTTTGGGGGTAACCAATGCATGTGGATACCAATCCCCCCCTATTCTATCATCTGCGTCTGAATCCTCAACGCCATTCCGGTTTCTGATGACACCGACATTTAACCTGCTGGTTTTCTGACCGTTCGCATGCTGGATTGACCGGATACTGATTAATTTTAAGACAAACAGTGAGTTTCGTTTTAAAAAGCGTTGACTCACTGGCGGCGATCCCTATAATGCGACTCCACAAAGCGGGGGTGATTAGCTCAGTTGGTAGAGCATCTCCTTTACACGGAGGGGGTCGGCGGTTCGAGCCCGTCATCACCCACCATAATTGGTGCCCGCTTAGAACAAGATTCGCATTCTGTATGGGTGATTAGCTCAGTTGGTAGAGCATCTCCTTTACACGGAGGGGGTCGGCGGTTCGAGCCCGTCATCACCCACCATACCGGATGGTTGTCTTGTTTTGTGTAATTAAGTGGGTGATTAGCTCAGTTGGTAGAGCATCTCCTTTACACGGAGGGGGTCGGCGGTTCGAGCCCGTCATCACCCACCACTTTGGGTCGTTAGCTCAGTTGGTAGAGCAGTTGACTTTTAATCAATTGGTCGCAGGTTCGAATCCTGCACGACCCACCATTTCTTCTTTTGTGATAATCCACTTATCATAAAAAGGTAAAAACTATATCACTGTTATCAGGATATGGTTTTTATTCGTCAGTGTTTTTTCATCGCTATGCTGCATCCCTGATATCTACTCATCAGCTTAATATACATTGTCATGTGCACACAGCCACGCTACCCTACGATTATTAGCTTCGGCTATTCAGCCATCTTTCCCGGGTAACTTTTCTACCTCAGTTGCTCAAAACATCATCTCTATTGCACAGTTATTCTTATGTTATCGCCTTCTTTTGTCAGTTTAACGAGATAAAAACTCTTTAGTGTGCATTTAACACAACAAGATAAAATCAATTTCATGAATAAAATAATATTTCATTCTGTTATTGATGTTTTCATCCCGTTACCACTAATTGTTTATTTACACGAGTCGATAACGGTTGTGGGTACTTACACAGGAGAGAATCATGACGACCCTCGGTATCAGTTCTGCCTCCGGAAGCTCTGGAGCAAACAGTAGTCCCGTTTCACAAGTTGACAGCCTGAACCAGCAAATTCTTCATCTGGAAAATAAACTGAAGAGTCTAGGACAGGATGATACATTAACCACTCATCAGAAAAGTGAACAGCAGCAGGTAATTCAGGCTCAAATAGAGATGATCCTGGCTCAAATTGCTCAGCTACAACACCAACAAGCTGCCAAAGCACAGGAAAAAGTTATGCAGGAAAAAGAGTCTGCCAATCCTCACAGCATCAAAGCAGATGGCGTCAACCGTCCTACGGTGACCAATTCGCTGGATATTTATATTTATAACGGCGGGTTCTTTTCACGCTGACGCGTCAGTAGCCTAGCCTGCTGACGCACCTCCTGCCAGATCACTTCCGCTGCTGGCGTCAGCGAACGATTTTTTCGTTTAATCAGCATTACCTGACGGGTAATTTCCGGCACCATCCGTCTAATCACCAAATAAGCGCCTGCAGGTAAAGGCAGCGCTAGTGCAGGTAAGATACTGATGCCAATTCCTGCTTCTACCATCGGATAGAGTGTGACAGGATGACCGATCTCCTGGACAATCGTGGCTTCCACCTGTTGGTGATGGAGCGCCTCGTCTATCAGTACCCTGCTACCAGAGGCATAATCCTGCAAAACCAGCGAGCGTCCGGTCAATTGCTGCCATGATACTACTGATAATCTGGCGAGTGGGTCATCCTGACGGCACAGCAGTAAAAATGGTTCTTCCAGGATCGGCTCACTGGTCAGATCATCTGCCGCCAACGGTCCTATTACGATCCCAAAATCAACTTCGGCATTGCGTACACTCTGTAATACCCATTGCTGCGGGCGGTCACTCAGCATCACTCTGATTTCAGGGGGAGTGTCGTTGTGCGGCGGCAAGACACTGTGGCATAAGATGTGCTGAGACTGTTTGGCTGGCGGCGAGGCGCACCGTACCGCTGCGCTGCTGTCCGTAGTGTCTGATATCCTGCAATGTAAGCGTCAAATCGTCTAATAACCGTTCGAGTCGGCTGGCCAGTTGTTTACCTGCCTCCGTTAAGATCACTTCGCGTGTGGTGTGGTCAAGAAGCCTGACACCTACTTCACTTTCCAGCTCTTTGATACTGAGGCTGATTGCTGACTGACTGAGGCCTATTTTTTGCCCGGCCAGACCAAATCCCCCTTCCTTAGCGACAGCAACAAATACCCTCAATTGACGTAATGTATAATTCATTTATTTATTTCATATATCAATCTAATAAATTAATTTTATTTCTAAACAATCTCACTGCACAATAGCAATCTCTTTTCTTTACTGAATTAACTCATTATGCGTTTTTTACGACTTGACCCTCTGATGATAAAACTGATCATCACCGTCCTGCTGGCCTCTTTTATTCCTGCCAGGGGCCATTTTGTGGCGATCTTTGAATGGATTACTACTGCAGCCATCGCTCTGTTGTTCTTCATGCATGGCGCTAAATTGTCACGCGAAAAAATTATTGCTGGTGGTAGTCACTGGCGTCTGCACCTGTGGGTCATGTACAGTACTTTTGTGCTGTTTCCCTTGGTAGGATTGTTGTTTGTCTGGTGGCATCCTTTGCCCGTCAGTCGAGAAATTTATACCGGTTTTCTCTATCTCTGTATCCTCCCTGCCACGGTACAATCAGCCATAGCACTTACTTCACTAGCCGGAGGCAATGTTGCTGCCGCTGTATGCAGCGCCTCTGCCTCAAGCCTGCTTGGTGTGTTTATCTCGCCACTGCTGGTGGGGCTGGTGATGGGTATCCATAGTGACAGCCCGGGTGGCAGTTTGGCTCAGGTGGGGCAAATCATGCTGCAGTTGCTGGTCCCCTTCATTGCCGGACATCTCTCCCGACGCTGGTTAGCCGGCTGGGTTGAAAAACACCGTGGCCTGATCGCCAAAACCGATCAGGCCTCTATTCTTCTGGTAATTTATTCAGCGTTTAGTGAAGCCGTTGTCAATGGAATCTGGCACCGTGTGGGTGTGAGTACACTGCTCTACATTGTCGCGGGTAGTTTGGGCATTCTGATTGTGATACTGCTAATCAACCTGCTGGCAGCGCGCCTGTTTCGTTTCAATCGTGCCGATGAAATAACCATTCTGTTTTGTGGCTCAAAAAAGAGCCTGGCCAATGGTGTACCGATGGCAAATATTTTATTTTCGTCATCCACCGTCGGTATTATCGTGCTACCGCTGATGATTTTTCACCAGGTACAATTGATGGTCTGTTCTTTTCTCGCCCAGCGTTATAAAAAAGCAGGTGAGAGAGCAGAAAAACGCGACGAAACAGAAAAGAAAACTACAGAAGCAGCTGCGAGTAAACCGTGATGAACCAGGTGGCCGGGAACGTTTTTCCCGGCCAGGCAGGTCACAGACTCAGGGGGTAGTCTGTGACCTGCAGATGCTTTCGTTTTTATGATGTAAAGAGGTTATCCTCGTCATTGAGGCGGTAATAAACGAAGCAATTCCGCTTCATCAATTACCGTGATCCCCAGCTCTCCCGCTTTACTCAACTTGCTTCCTGCCGCTTCTCCGGCGATCAGATAATCCGTTTTTTTCGAGACACTACCACTGACTTTAGCCCCACATTGCTGCAGACGTTGCTTCGCTTCGTCACGCGTCATAAGTGTTAATGAGCCTGTTAAAACCACGGTTTTACCCGCAAAAATGGAGGTGTTCTCTGTAAGATTAACTTTTTCCACCACCGGCCAGTGAATACCGGCTACATCCGTTAATGTCCTGATGACGTCGCGATTACTGCTTTCGTGCATAAAATGATAAATATGGCTGGCCACAATCACACCAACATCCGGTACAACCAGGAGTGCATCCTGCTCAGCATCCATGATCGCAGGCAGCGAGCCAAAATGAGTAGCCAGATTGGCAGCCGTCGATTCTCCCACTTCGGTGATCCCTAATGCGTACAGAAAACGGGCAAGTGTCGTGCTGCGTGAGCGTTCAAGCGCATGGATGATGTTCATTGCAGACTTCGGCCCCATGCGATCTAAACCGGTTAATTTTCCAGCTGAGAGTGCAAACAGATCGGCAGGAGTTTTGACATATTCTTTATCAACCAACTGATCGATAATCTTGTCACCCATCCCGTCAATATCCATGGCTCGCCGGGAAACGAAATGTTTCAGGGCCCCTTTGCGTTGTGCTGCACAAATTAATCCTCCGGTACAGCGTGTCGCCGATTCACCCTCACTGCGTTCAACGTCAGAACCACATACCGGACAATGAGCAGGAAAGCGAACCGGGAATGTTTCTGCCGGGCGCTCTTCTGTCACCACATTGACTATTTGCGGTATCACATCCCCGGCGCGTCGCACCACCACCCTATCGCCGATTCGCAAATCCAGACGCGCTATTTCATCAGCATTATGCAACGTAGCATTACTGACCATAACCCCCGCTACCAAAACAGGTTCCAGACGCGCTACGGGCGTGACCACACCGGTTCTGCCCACCTGAAACTCAACATCACGCACCCAGGTCAACTGCTCCTGAGCGGGAAATTTAAAGGCAACCGCCCAGCGCGGCGCACGGGAAACAAAGCCCAGCATCTCCTGCTGTTGCAGATCATCAACTTTGATTACCACACCATCGATATCAAAACCCAGTGTCTCACGATCATCGGCAGTCTGGTGATAAAAGCCCAGCACTTCCTCTGCGGAGTAACAGCGTTTCACCCGCTCACTTACCGGTAGCCCCCATCTTTTAAATTGCTCAAGGCAGTCAAAATGGGTTACCGGCCGTTTTGCCCCTTCTAAGATACCCATTCCGTAACAGAAAAATGTCAGTGGACGTTTTGCTGTGATACGTGGGTCAAGTTGACGTAATGAGCCTGCTGCAGCATTGCGCGGATTAGCAAATACTTTACCCCCCTGCTTTCTCGCCGTTTCATTCAAAGCTTCAAAGCCCTTCTGTGGCATAAAAACCTCACCACGCACTTCGACACGAGAAGGAATATTATCTCCGGTTAAGCGCAAAGGGATAGCCCGAATAGTACGCACATTGGCGGTAATGTCCTCTCCGGTGGTACCGTCCCCGCGCGTTGCAGCACGCACCAAAAGTCCATTTTCATACAAAATGCTGACTGCCAGACCATCCAGTTTTAACTCACAACAGAAAGTAACCGCACTGTTTTCCTGCAGCCGTTCATGCAATCGTTTATCAAATGAGAGATAACCCGCTTCATCAAATACATTTTCAAGCGAGAGCATTGGTAATTCATGTCTTATCTGGCCAAAGGCACTCAATGGTGTCGCACCGACTCGCTGTGTCGGAGAATCCGGTGTTATCAATTCAGGATGAGCAAGCTCGAGTTGCTTTAATTCCTGCATCATGCGGTCATATTCAGCATCCGGTATTTCCGGCGCATCCAGCACATGATAACAATATTCGTGATGGCGAAGGCGGGTGTGCAACGATAGTATTTGTTCCTGAAGAGATTGCATGACCATATCCTGGCGATAAAAAACCCCCGCAAGCGGAGGTTATTGTTAATAGTGACCTTAACCCACGTTCAGTGTTCAGGCATTGGCTTCAATAACTTCGCGTATCCGTGCTTTATAAGATTCGAGTTTCTGCGGCGTCATCATGCGACGTTCATCATCCAGCACAACTCCTCCCACATCATCTGCAATCCGCTGTGCAGACTGAAGCATCAGTTTGAAATTCTGGTTAGCATCACCGTATGAAGGCACCATCATAAAAATGGAAACACCCGGTGTAGTGAGTGAAGCCATCTCGTCGATATTAAAAGTACCTGGTTTAACCATGTTAGCCAGACTAAACAGCACGGGCCCCCCACCACTGGGGTTGAGATGGCGGTGGAAAATATTCATTTCGCCAAACTGAAAACCTGCCTGTAAAATTCCCTGCTGCAGTAGTTCTCCCTCCAGCATGCCGCCAGCGTGCGCACTGACGTGTAATACTAAAACGGCTTCTTCACGCGGAACATTACCGGCAGTTTCGGTTATCGCCGCGTCGTCTGTTATACCGGAGGAAACTGGAGTCGCCTCTGGCTGCTCTGGTAATGAGAGTTCAAATTGTTGCTGAGCAGACTCACGATCTGCTGAACCGCTTTTTGTCGCTGTCACCTGAACATCAATTGAAGGAGGGACAGACAATGTGTCATCAGCCGGGTGTTCATGTTCGCGCGCAACATGCGAGTGAGTAAATAACGGTTCATCATCATGCCGACGACCATTCGGTCGTATGCGCACCTCTCCGACACCTTCGTCCTGGTTGTCAGCAAGCGTTTTTGGCTCCTGTTTCGTCCGTTTTTGGCTGCGATCTTTAAAAAGTGAAGAGCGTTCCTTTCGACTCGACCACAAGCCATGGAGTAACAGCGCAACAATTGCGAGTGCGCCAACAACGATTAATATCAGACGCAGATCTTGCATCACTGTATTCTCTGTTGTTCCTGTACGTTGCCACCACGGCAAACCTCATGTACTAAATGTATTTCTCAGACATAACAAGTGCAAGTCGTGAAAGACTATAATAGCAATTTAGTCAGGATTATCTGTTTGTTTGCTGTTTTTTTGCTCAGTTTGATTTCTGCATAGACAAATTGCTGAGTTAAGATACAACCCGAACCCCCACAGGATGATAAAAACTCATGACAATTCTGCAACATAACGTGCTAGGGAACGGTATTGACTATTTTTTTCGAGGGTGGAAACTGGCTTGCCAGCCAGGAATTCGTCGCTTCGTAATTCTCCCTCTGCTGGTTAATATTTTATTGATCGGCGGAGCCTTTCTCTGGCTTTATCTTCGGCTCCAGGTCTGGATACCCCAGATGATGAGTTATGTGCCTCAGTGGCTCCAGTGGCTCGATTACCTGATATGGCCAGTCGCCGTTGCTTCCTTTTTCTTAGTTTTTGGTTATTTTTTCTCAACGATTGCTAACTTTATTGCCGCACCTTTTTGCGGAATGCTGTCAGAAAAGGTCGAAGAAAAACTCACTGGTGAAGCGAACGGTGATATGAGTATGAAAGAGTTTATGACTGATATTCCTCGTATGATGGGTCGGGAATGGAAAAAAATCACCTGGTATCTGCCACGCGCGATTGTCTTGTTACTGCTCTACTTGATTCCGGTTATCGGACAAACAATCGCTCCGTTGTTGTGGTTATACTTTAGTGCCCGGATGATGGCTGTACAATATCTGGACTATCCTTTTGATAACCATAAAATCAGCGTTGCTCAAATGCACACCACACTTAAGCAGCAGAAAAGCCATCAGCTTCAGTTCGGTATGCTGGTTAATCTTTCTACCCTCCTGCCGCTGATTAATCTGGTGATTATGCCTGTGGCTGTTTGTGGTGCGACGGCAATGTGGGTTGACCGTTTTCGTGAACAGCATAATGCGTGATCCCAGGTTAAGTCGTTCATCCTGACTTATCACTACACTACATATCGTTATACGATTTCGTCACTTCACTGCGGTGGCGAAATCAGTATTCTGTTTTCACTAATCGATAATCCAACTCGTTAAGGATCGACCATGAGCAAGATCTACGAAGATAACTCTCAGACCATCGGTCATACCCCTCTGGTCAGACTAAATCGTATCGGTAATGGCCGTATTTTGGTGAAAATTGAGTCGCGTAATCCGAGTTTCAGTGTGAAATGTCGTATTGGTGCCAATATGATTTGGGATGCTGAAAAACGTGGGGTACTCACAAAAGGAAAAACACTGGTGGAGCCTACCAGTGGCAATACCGGGATTGCTCTGGCCTATGTTGCAGCAGCCAGGGGTTACTCTCTGACGCTGACGATGCCCGATACCATGAGTATCGAGCGTCGTAAATTACTTAAAGCCCTCGGCGCGAATCTCATACTGACCGAAGGTGCTAAAGGAATGAAAGGCGCTATTGCCAAAGCGGATGAAATTGTTGTCAGTGATCCAGACAGCTACATTATGCTGCAGCAATTTAGTAATCCTGCTAACCCTGAAATTCACGAAAAAACCACCGGACCAGAAATCTGGGAAGACACCGATGGCGAAGTCGATGTTTTTGTTGCTGGTGTCGGTACCGGAGGCACGCTGACAGGAGTCAGTCGTTATATAAAAAACAGTAAAGGAAAAACATCCCTGCTCTCAGTGGCCGTAGAGCCTGCCGAATCACCAGTAATCACCCAGACGCTGGCCGGAGACGAAGTCAAACCTGGTCCGCATAAAATCCAGGGAATCGGCGCTGGTTTTATCCCTGGCAATCTGGATCTTACATTGCTCGATCGTGTTGTGACTGTATCTAATGATCAAGCGATCACAACGGCAAGGCAGTTAATGGAAGAAGAGGGAATTCTTGCGGGTATCTCCTCCGGAGCTGCAGTATTCGCCGCACTGAAACTGCAACAGGAACCATCTCTCTCCGACAAAACCTTTGTTGTCATTCTCCCCTCATCGGCAGAGCGCTATCTGAGTACAGCGCTGTTTGCTGATCTGTTCACAGAAAAAGAATTGCAACAGTAGTGCCACAAATTCTGAATTGCTCAATAAAGCACCTTCCGAGGTGCTTTTTTGTGGAGTAGATCATACTTTTATACCGAAAAGCATTGATTTCCCCCCTGACTGTCTGCTATCAAAGCAACCAATTATTTTGAAGCGAAAAATTAAAGCTTGAGTGAGATGGATCAAGTCAATTCAAGATACTGATTTGCCGTCAGATACAAAATCGCGGCATAATGGAAACACGAGTGTCAGACGCCAGCATGATGCTGATTGGACAACACTTAACCCGTAGACGCACTTTTTGAATCGATTGAGTGATAGTGATTGACTCAATGTTCAATATGCGAAATATTCAGGCTGTATCGCTGTCACGGCGATACAGCACAACAAAAATATATTATTAACGTTGGGGAAATACTATGTTCCAGCAAGAAGTGACCATCACCGCACCTAATGGGCTCCATACCCGTCCTGCAGCACAGTTTGTGAAAGAAGCCAAAGCCTTCTCTTCAGACATTACCGTGACCTCTAACGGTAAATCAGCCAGTGCTAAAAGCCTTTTCAAACTTCAGACTCTTGGACTGACCCAGGGGACTGTTGTTACATTGAGCGCAGAAGGTGAAGATGAGCAACAAGCTGTCGAACATCTGGTCAAATTAATGGCAGAGCTTGAATAAGCCTCTGGTATTTTTTACCACCGCTTATGATGAACGATGTGATAATGTAAAACCGCGGACATTCATGTCCGCGTTGTGCTTTCGTGAACACCCGCCAGGATCCGGACTGTACCGTTGACTCAGTTTGATTAGCCCGGCAAGCCCTGTCGGCTTTTAGCGACAGTGACAGGAACTCTACTCTGCGGGTGATTATCAGTTTTTAAAAGGGAGCGTTATGATTTCAGGAATTTTAGCATCACCGGGTATTGCTTTCGGGAAAGCACTCCTTCTGGAAGAAGATGAAATTGTCATCAACCGCAAGAAAATTTCTGCAGACCAGGTTGATCAGGAAGTAAAACGCTTCCTTGATGGACGTCAAAAGGCAGCTGAGCAACTGGAAGCCATTCGGATTAAAGCTGGCGAAACTTTTGGGGAAGAGAAAGCCGCTATCTTTGAAGGGCATATCATGCTGCTCGAAGATGAAGATCTTGAGCAGGAAATTTTCGCTCTGATCAAAGATGACCATGCCACTGCCGATGCCGCTGCATGGTCAGTAATCGAAGGCCAGGCAAAAGCCCTTGAAGAGCTGGATGACGAATACCTTAAAGAGCGTGCCGCCGATGTGCGCGATATTGTTAAGCGTCTGCTACAAAATATTCTTGGCCTGCACATCGTCGATCTCAGCGCGATTAAAGATGAAGTTCTGCTGGTGGCGAAAGATTTGACCCCTTCAGAAACTGCACAACTTAACCTCGATAAAGTATTAGGTTTCATTACTGATCTCGGTGGCCGTACTTCTCACACCTCGATCATGGCGCGCTCTCTTGAGCTGCCCGCCATTGTTGGGACAGGTAATGTGACTACTGAGATCAAAAATGACGACTACGTTATTCTTGATGGTGTTAACAACCATATTTATGTTAACCCCCCGGCAGAAAAGATTGATGAACTAAAAGCCGTTCAGGCGCAATATCTGGGCGAAAAGAATGAGCTGGCGAAGCTTAAAGACCTTCCTGCTATTACGCTCGACGGACATCAGGTCGAAGTGTGCGCGAACATTGGCACCGTGCGTGATGTCGCAGGTGCTGAGCGCAATGGAGCAGAAGGTGTTGGTCTGTATCGTACAGAATTCCTGTTTATGGATCGTGATGCTTTGCCATCCGAAGATGAACAATTCCAGGCATACAAAGCTGTAGCTGAAGCCGTTGGTAAACAGGCTGTCATTGTACGCACCATGGATATTGGTGGCGATAAAGATTTACCGTACATGAATCTGCCTAAAGAAGAGAACCCTTTCCTTGGCTGGCGTGCAATTCGTATCGCTATGGATCGCCCGGAGATTCTTCACGCTCAATTACGTGCGATTCTCCGTGCGTCTGCATTTGGCAAATTGCGTATCATGTTCCCAATGATCATCTCTGTGGAAGAAGTACGCACACTGAAAGCGGAACTTGAAACTCTCAAATCTCAATTACGTGAAGAAGGAAAAGCCTTCGATGAGAGTATTGAGGTGGGTATCATGGTGGAAACACCTGCTTCCGCGGCAATTGCTCATCACCTGGCGAAAGAAGTCGACTTCTTTAGTATCGGTACCAATGACCTGACACAATACACGCTGGCGGTTGATCGCGGTAACGACCTTATTTCTCACCTTTATAATCCACTGAGTCCATCGGTCCTTACCCTGATTAAACAGGTGATTGACGCCTCACACGCCGAAGGCAAGTGGACAGGAATGTGTGGTGAATTGGCCGGTGACGAACGCGCGACACTGCTTCTCTTAGGGATGGGACTTGATGAATTCAGCATGAGTTCGATTTCAATTCCACGCGTGAAAAAAATCATTCGCAATGCAAATTATGAAGATGTCAAAGCGCTGGCAGATCAGGCACTGGCTCAACCCACTGCAGCAGAGTTAGTCGCGTTAGTCAACCAGTTTATTGAAGAAAAAACACGTTGCTAATCTGTGCATGATGCTGGCCCACAATAACTGTTCAGGAGAAGATCATGGGGTTATTTTCAAAGCTGTTTGGCGCTAAATCAGACGGTGATGCCGGAACGATTGAAATCGTTGCACCACTTTCAGGCGAAATCGTCAATATCGAAGATGTACCGGATGTGGTGTTTGCCGAAAAAATCGTTGGTGATGGTATCGCTATCAAGCCATCAGGAAATAAAATGGTAGCCCCGGTAGATGGAACAATTGGTAAAATTTTTGAAACCAATCATGCATTTTCTATCGAGTCTGATGATGGTATCGAGCTATTCGTTCACTTCGGTATCGACACAGTAGAGCTGAAAGGTGAAGGCTTCAGACGTATCGCTGAAGAAGGACAAAAAGTGAAGAAAGGGGATCCTGTGATTGAGTTCGATCTTCCATTGTTGGAAGAAAAAGCGAAATCTTCCCTGACTCCGGTTGTCATTTCCAACATGGATGAGATCAAAGAGCTGATCAAGATGACTGGCAGCATCACTGTTGGCGAAACGCCGATTATCCGTATCAGAAAATAACTGAACTTTACACTATGCAAAAAGGCCTCTGTGAGGCCTTTTTATTTTGTACTAAATCAGACTGTTCAATCCTTAGCTGTAAGAACCGCCCTCAAATGTCAGCACACTGATTAAAAAACACCTGTCGACAGATAGCGATCACCCCTATCGCAGACGATAGCAACAATCACCGCACCAGGATTCTTTTCCGCGATGCGTATAGCGCCAGCAATAGCACCGCCTGAACTCACACCACAGAAAATCCCTTCCCTTCTTGCCGCCTCGCGCATCGTCAATTCCGCTTCATCCTGCGACAGGTCGATCACATGGTCTACTAACTCAGGCTGATAAAAACCGGGCATATAAGCTTCAGGCCAGCGTCTGATACCTGGAATGTGGCTACCCTCTGCTGGCTGCAATCCCACAATAACCACATCGGAACGGGATTTAAGATAGCTGGCGACCCCTGTTATTGTGCCGGTAGTTCCCATACTGGAGACAAAATGTGTTATCCGACCGGCAGTTTGCTGCCAGATCTCCGGTCCGGTGGTGGTGTAATGCGCCAGCGGGTTGTCAGGATTATTAAACTGATCCAGAACCTTGCCTACGCCTCTTGCTGCCATCCGCTGAGCTTCATCACGAGCACCCTCCATACCAAGACTTTTGCTGACTAATATCAGCTCAGCCCCATAGGCTCGCATTGCCTGCTGTCGTTCCAGACTCATATTTTCCGGCATCAGAATTTTAATTCTGTAGCCTTTCATCGCTGCAATCATGGCTAGTGCGATTCCAGTGTTACCACTGGTTGCTTCTATAATCACATCGCCTGGGGCAATTTGACCACGGGCCTCCGCCTGCTGAATCATAAATAACGCCGCGCGATCTTTAACTGAGCCGGCTGGATTATTACCTTCCAGTTTCAGCCATATTTCGCTGCCGTTTTGCGGCGCAATACGCTGCAGGCGAATCAGCGGTGTATTCCCGATTGTGGTTTCTAATGTAGACAATGCGCACCCTTAGGCTAATAACAGAAAAAAATGTTCACATCTGGATCAGGCGCTGCGCGCCAGTTCACGGGGTTGCAAACGCTGCTCACCGTGGTAAATGCGTGCATGCTGCAAACCGACGAACCAGAGCTGTCCACGTTGTGGTGCTGGTGAAGCCTGATCGACAACCAGCGTAACAGGCTCGCTGGCCCACTCTGCGGGCTGTGCAACAACCTGCCAGTAATGTCCTCTTGGTGTCACCTCAAAAATTCTGACGGGTAATTGTCTATGAGGCAATTTTTCTGCGCTTATAGCGATCTCCCATGGCCGAAGGAAAAGCTCTGCATCGCCCTGAAATGCAGGCTGATATCCCAATGGCCAGCAATGTGTACCTATCTGGTAATCACTGCCTTTAATGCGAACATCAAAGCGATTGACTTCACCAAGAAATTCCAGCACAAAACGGCTTGCTGGCTCACGCCATACCTCATCCGGAGTACCGACCTGTTCGATATTTTCCTGACTCATCACCACCACCTGGCTGGCTACTTCCATCGCCTCTTCCTGATCATGGGTGACAAACACACTGGTAAATTGTAACTCTTCATGCAACTGACGCAACCAGCGTCGTAACTCTTTGCGTACCTGCGGATCCAGTGCCCCAAATGGCTCATCCAGCAAGAGAATCTGCGGCTCAACCGCTAATGCTCGAGCCAACGCAACGCGCTGCTTTTGCCCCCCCGAAAGCTGTGAGGGATAACGGCTCGCAAGCGGCGCAAGTTGTACCATTTCGAGTAAGCGGGTCACCTTTTCTTTTATCACGGCTGCCGATGGACGTTCACGGCGCGGTAACACGGTTAAACCAAAGGCGACGTTTTCAAACACTGTCATGTGACGAAACAGCGCATAATGCTGGAAGACAAAACCCACCCGCCGATCGCGTGCGTGAAGCTGCGAAACATTATTGCCGTGGAAGAGAAGCGTGCCGCTGTTTTGTTGTTCAAGACCTGCAATGATACGCAGCAATGTCGTTTTACCTGATCCAGAGGGGCCCAGCAGTGCTACCATCTGTCCCGTGGGTATATCCAGCGAGATATTATTCAGTACCGGAGTGCGGCCAAAAGATTTGGCGATATTTTTGATTTCAATGCTCATGCTTCTCTCCCCGCTCAATTCGCCATTGCAAAGCACTTTTCACAAACAGAGTTGCAATTGCGATTAACGTCAGTAACGCCGCTGCAGTAAATGCACCAACGGTATTGTAATCCTGATGCAAGAGTTCCACTTGCAACGGTAATGTGTATGTTTCGCCACGAATCGACCCTGATACCACCGAGACAGCACCAAACTCACCAATCGCACGGGCATTGGTCAGCACTAATCCGTACAGCAAGGCCCAGCGGATATTGGGTAAGGTGACTCGCCAAAACATTTTCCAACCTGATGCACCAAGCAAAATGGCAGCTTCATCTTCATTACTCCCCTGGCTTAGCATCACGGGTACCAGCTCTCGTACTACGAAAGGACAGGTAACAAAAATCGTCACCATCGCCATTCCCGGCCAGGAGAACATCAGTTGCAGATCATGGGCATCCAGCCAGCCTCCTGCAGGGCCGTTGACGCCCCAAAACAGCAGATACATCAGCCCCGCAACGACGGGTGAGACAGCAAAAGGGATATCAAACAAAGTAAGAAGGAATTGTCTGCCGGGAAAAGTGAAATGGGTGACCAGCCAGGCAAGCAGGGTGCCAAATATCAGGTTAACTGGCACGGTGATCAGCGCAATCAGCAGCGTCAGGCCAATGGCATGCAGCATGTCGCTCTGACGAAGATTTGTAATCACCGCACCGAAGCCCTCAGAAAAAGCGCTGGCAAAGATTGCCACCAGCGGGATCACTAAGAGCAGCACCGAAAACAGCACTCCGGTGAGAATAAGGGCATATTGTCCCCAATGAAGACGTTGCGATCGCATTATCAGTGCCCTCCAATACGTCGCCCGAAATGGCTTTGTCCAATATTAATCAGAAACAACAACAGTAATGACGCACTAAGGATAACTGAAGCGATGGCACTGGCTGCCGGGTAATCGAACTCCTGCAGCTTGACGAAAATCATCAGTGATGTGACTTCCGTCTTCCACGCGATGTTACCGGCAATAAAAATTACTGCGCCAAATTCACCCAGGTTGCGGGTAAATGAAAGGGCGGTTCCGGCAAGCAGAGCGGGAGAAACTTCAGGTAATACCACACGGCGGAAACTCTGCCAACGACTGGCACCTAAAGTTTCAGCGGCCTCTTCATACTCTGGTCCTAACTCTTCAAGTACAGGTTGCACAGTACGCACCACAAAAGGAATGCTGGTAAATGCCATGGCGACAGCAATCCCCAGCCAGGTGTAAGAGACTTTAACACCCAGCAGTGCCAGCCACTGACCATACCAACCATTCACCGAGAAGATTCCCGCCAGCGTTAATCCGGCGACAGCGGTTGGCAAGGCAAACGGCAGATCCATCAGACCATCAAGCAACGTACGCCCCGGGAAACGATAGCGTGTCAGTATCCAGGCCATCAGCATACCGAACAGCGCATTAAAAATTGAGGCAACAGCAGCCGCAATCAGCGTGACTTTATAAGCAGCGACTATCTGAGGATCTGTTATTACCTGCCAATACTGCGCCAGAGTCATTTGAGACAACTGCATCAGCAATGCACTAAGTGGCAATAGTAAGATCAGACAGGTAAAAAAAAGTGAACTTCCCAGGCTGATACCAAACCCGGGAAGCACCCTTTTACTTCTCAGCACAGACATTTACTGACGCCCTGCCGCTAACAATCTGTCAAGAACACCGCCGCTGGCAAAATGCGTTTGCATCAGCGCAGGCCAACTGCCGAACACTTTTTCAACGTGGAATAATTTAGTTTCCGGGAAACGGGCTTTTTCCTCTGACATCAGCGTTGGATTGTTCACCCTGTAATAATAACGGGTCATTATTTTTTGCGCCTTGGGTGAATAGAGGTAATTCAGATAGGCTTTTGCTGCTTCGCCCGTCTGGTTAGCATCGACATTTTTATCGACCCAGGTCACCGGAAACTCAGCGAGAATATTGGCTGAGGGAACAATGACTTCATAACCGGCATCCGGATATTGCTGGCGAATGTTATTTACTTCTGATTCAAAAGTGATAAGCATATCCCCCAACCCACGCTCGACAAAAGAGGTGGTCGCGCCACGCCCGCCGGTATCAAACACCGCGACATTTTTCAGTAACTGAGTGACAAATTGTTCTGTTTTTTGCTGGTTTCCGCCATTTTCCTGTTCAGCAATGCCCCAGGCAGCCAGATAGGTGTAGCGTCCGTTACCCGAGGTTTTCGGATTGGGAAAAATCAGTTTGACATCATTTTTAACCAGGTCATCCCAGCTATGGATATTTTTAGGATTGCCTTTGCGTACCAAAAAAGCCATTGTCGAATAAAACGGCGAGCTATTATTGGGCAGGCGCTGCTGCCAGTTGGCGGGAATCAGGTTGCCCCGGTCATGCAAAATCTGCACATCCGTCATCTGGTTATAGGTGACAACATCAGCTTTCAGACCTTGCAGGATGGCAAGAGCCTGGCGCGAGGAGCCCGCATGAGATTGTTTGATAGTTATTTTGTCATCAGGATGTTGTTTATCCCATTGCTGCTCGAACGGAGTATTCAGCGCAGCGAACAGCTCCCGGGATACATCGTAGGAGCTGTTCAGTAACTCTGTTGCCTGTGCTGAGCCTGAAGCCAGCAGCAGAAACGCCAGCACAGCCAGTGGGTTATGATTTTTTTTTGCTGCCATGATATGCTCCTGATACACCATTGAACCGTGCTGTTAAGCCCGCGAACTCTCAGTGTATTAAGAAGCAGTCGTAAAGCTGTAACGCTTTTATAGATCGTTTGGCAATTTACAAGCAGAAAAAGCTATATAGGCGGTCATCTGGTGATTGAAAAGGGGACTGGAGAGCATAACGGCATATGTCAGCTGTAGTCATACGCCAGCGGGGGAAAGAACGCCCCTCTCTCCTTCCCTTATTTTGGTTATCAGTTTTTCCAGATCAATTTGCTGATTGTCCAGTTTTGTAAAATATCATCCGGCGGCATAATACTTTCTGGTCCATTCCATTTGCCATTAAACAGATAACTGATGTGGTGACTATCCATTGCCTGGCATAACACGCCGTCAAGGTTTCTCTCGTTATTTTTCACACAAGAACCAAAAGCCTCTTCATATAATTTACTGAATGGCAAATCAATTTTGGCTCCCTGGTCCGTGGTGATAGCACTGTCCATTACTATCACCTGGCTGACGTACTTGCCTCCGGATATTTCTATCATCACACGGTTATCTTTCATCGCCTGAAAAAATGCTATCACCTGCCCTTTCTCGCTACGCATACCTTTCCGCAAGGTATAATCACCCCCCAGGGCCTGCTGAATAGCATCTGTCGTCATAGGTGTTGCACGGTTAATGGTGCCCACGCCACTTTCACTGATTTCGATTGAGTGACCAAACCAGTTCCATGGGGCCAGACTGGACCATGACCAACCGCCTGATGTCTGCTCAACCACAGCTTGATCTGATGAGGTATCAGCACATCCCGCCATTACCAACGCCAGCGCAATCAGTACCGGACGAACATTTTTCATTACTGCTCCTGTTATCAGCAAGTTTCAAACCTTTCTCGTTGGAGTACCCGGCAGAGAAAAAGTTTTATTCTGCTGCGCAAAGTGAGAAAAATGTCAGGGTTGAGTTAATACTCTCTGTCTTCGATTAAACGTTTACCCAGTAATCGCGTTTCCTGGGTTTCATAATCAAGTTTTTCGTAAAAGCCCAATACCGCATCGTTCTCTTCACGTACCATGATGTGAATTTTCGGACAGCCTCTGGCTATCAATTTTTTTTCCAGTCTATTAATCAGCGCGTTGGCAAACCCTCTTCCCTGATAGTCAGGATGCACCCCCAGATAATAAGCGGCACCACGATGACCATCGTATCCCCCCATCAGCGTACCAACGATTTCCCCTCCCACCACTGCCACCAAAAAAAGATCAGGGTCATGATGTAACTTACGCTCAATATCCATTTCGGGATCATTCCAGGGGCGCAGCAGATCACAACGCTCCCAAAGGGTAATTACCTCTTCAAAATCGTCCTGTCTGAAAACACGAATCTCCATCCTCTGCCTCTGATAGCTTGACTGTTTTGCCGATTATCGCGTTTTATCGGTTTGGTGCAAGTCTGTAAGACAAAATGAGAGTCAGAATGCCCCTGCCAGACCTCGACGGGCATCATCTTTGCAGCAATGTGCTTTTTAACCTGCCAGAAATGCACTTCTGCTTCATCTCGCTAATCGCCCTCTGTATGATGAGATTCTCTGTTTTGCCCTACGCTGCTGTGGTGGTTATGAAAACTTCTGATATTGCCAATGTTGAACAATTTTTACTGGGTCTGCAGGATAGCATTTGCGAGGCACTTGCCGGCATTGATGGACATGCCACCTTCACTGAGGATTGCTGGCAGCGTCCGGCAGGTGGCGGTGGGCGTAGCAAAGTGTTGCGTAACGGACGCCTTTTCGAACAAGCCGGAGTAAACTTTTCCCATGTCCATGGCAATGAATTGCCGGCTTCAGCCACTGCGCATCGCCCTGAACTGGCCGGCAGACATTTCCAAGCGATGGGGGTTTCTCTGGTTGTTCACCCTGAAAATCCTTATCTGCCCACCAGCCACGCCAACGTACGTTTTTTTATCGCTGAAAAAGCCGGGGCAGCCCCGGTATGGTGGTTTGGTGGTGGTTTCGACCTGACGCCTTACTATGGCTTTGAAGAAGATGCACGCCACTGGCATCAGACCGCCCGGTCTCTCTGTCAACCCTTCGGTGATGAAACTTATAAGCGTTATAAAACATGGTGTGATGACTATTTTTATCTGCGTCACCGTGATGAACAACGCGGTATTGGCGGCATTTTCTTCGATGATCTCAACACCCCGGATTTCGACAGCTGCTTTCGCTTTATGCAAGCTGTGGGGGATGGTTATCTCACCGCCTATTTGCCTATCATTGAAAAGCGGCAGCATATCCCCTGGGGTGAGCGGGAACGTCAGTTCCAGCTATACCGTCGCGGGCGCTATGTAGAGTTCAATCTTGTCTGGGATCGAGGCACCTTATTCGGGTTACAAACGGGTGGAAGAACCGAATCTATTCTGATGTCAATGCCGCCACTGGTGCGCTGGGAATATGACTATCAGCCTGAACCAGGTTCAGCAGAAGAGGCTTTGTATCAGAAATTCCTCCCTGTCAGGGAGTGGGTATGACCACTGGCTGAGAATGTACTAACTTACTGATGTTTTGCACGATTTATTATCACTGCTACACTTTCTGCACAGTAATGGCAATGTATTCTGCATTGCCTTGCTATCAATTGATAGCACAGCATCTTTCGACTAGCACAAATAAGTTCTACCCGTCATAAGATTATCAGTGCTTTCACTGAAAACCCCATCTGATACCAGCCGTTATTGCTTTTTTTCATCACTATTGTCACTTAGCAGGAGCCAAAGATGAATCAGCTTGATGCATTAAAACTATTTACCACTGTTGTTGCAGACAGTGGTGATATAGAGGCGATACGCCATTATCATCCTGAAGATGCAACCACCAATCCTTCCCTAATTTTAAAAGCCGCGGGACTTTCAGCCTGTCAGCCGTTGATTACGGAAGCGACTGATTATGCACGGCAACAAGGAGGCAGCAGAGAAACACAATTGATTAATGCCTGTGATCGTGTTGCGATCAATGTCGGTATCGAAATTTTAAACAGTATACCAGGACGGATTTCCACTGAAGTAGATGCCCGACTCTCTTTTGACCGGGGAATGTGTGTCACTAAAGCGGAAAAATTGATCCGCATGTATGAAGAACGTGGTATTGACCGCTCAAGAGTGCTGATCAAGCTTGCGGCCACCTGGGAAGGTATTCGCGCTGCCGAAGAGCTGGAAAAAAAAGGCATTCATTGTAATCTGACCTTATTGTTCTCTTTTGCCCAGGCTCGTGCCTGTGCTGAAGCCGGGGTATTTCTTATCTCTCCCTTTGTCGGACGCATCTACGACTGGTATCAGACTAAAGATCCGCAGTCAGACTATGATGTTGCCAATGACCCTGGTGTTGCCTCGGTGCGCAATATATATCAGTACTACAAACAACACCGTTACGAGACTATTATTATGGGGGCCAGCTTCCGCAATCCCGAACAGGTATTAGCGCTGGCAGGTTGCGACAGGTTGACGATTTCCCCGGAGTTACTGCGCGTATTACAACAAAGTGAGCACCCTGTTAAACGACAGTTGGTTCCCTCAACAAACGTGCTGACCCCACCCAGCCCGATGAGTGAAGCTGAATTTCGCTGGCAGCATAACGAGGATGCGATGGCAGAGGAAAAACTGGCAGAAGGAATCAGACTGTTAGCCCGGGATCAGCGTCTGCTGGAGGCGTTATTATTGAACCACTTAGAAGCATCGGTCTGAAGCAAAATCCAGGCATGTTGTCGACGGTATTTTTACCGACGACAACATGATTTATCTCACGAAAAATGAGGGTGCAGGCTTATTCTCCTGATGGCACTTTCATCTGATGTTCAGTTTCTGCAACCGCATGCACCCGGCGACGCACACCGAACCAGCCAATCACCAGTACAACAGCAATGAGTGGGATCGCCGCTATCGTATAAGTCCCATTTGGATAATCAAATGCCATCAGCACCAGCACACTAAACAAAAATAGCAGTGTCAGCCAGGAGGTGAAAGGAGCGCCAGGCAATTTGAAACTGATATCTTCTGCTTTCCCTTGTTTGATGGCTTTACGTAAGCGTAACTGGCATAAAATGATAAATCCCCATGAGGTGATGATGCCGAGCGAGGCGATATTCAGCACAATCTCAAATACCTGAGAAGGTACGATATAGTTGAGGTAAACACCCACAATATAAACGCCAATGGTTGCCAGAATACCCATGTAAGGTACCTTATGTCGGCTCATTTTCGACATAAATTTCGGCGCAGAGCCCCCCATCGACATCGAACGTAAAATGCGTCCGGTAGAGTATAACCCTGAGTTGAGGCTTGAGAGCGCCGCACTCAGTACTACGATATTCATAATGCTGCCGACATAAGGAACACCAAGTTTACTAAAGAAAGTGACAAACGGGCTTTGTCCCGCCTGATAAGCATTCCACGGTAATAACAGTACCAAAAGCACCACCGATCCGACATAAAACAACCCAATACGCCAGATGACACTGTTTATCGCTTTAGGTAACATCGTTTTAGGATCTTTGCACTCTCCTGCCGCCGTTCCAACTAACTCAATCGAAGCAAAAGCGAAGACAACACCCTGGACAAGGACTAAAGCAGGTAACAGACCATGAGGAAAGAAACCGCCATTATCGCTGATCAGATGAAATCCGGTGGTATTACCATCAAGTGGTTTGCCACTGCCGAGGAAAACGGTTCCCACCACCAGAAAAACGACGATAGCCAACACTTTGATCAAAGCAAACCAGAACTCCATCTCAGCAAACCATTTCACACCGATCATGTTCATGGTTCCTACAATCGCCAGTGCGCCCAATGCGAATACCCACTGTGGAACATCACCAAATGCCCCCCAGTAATGCATGTAAAGCGCTACGGCTGTGATATCAACAATCCCGGTCATCGCCCAGTTAACAAAATACATCCACCCTGCAACATACGAGGCTTTCTCCCCCATAAATTCACGGGCATACGAAACAAAGCTGCCACTGGAGGGACGATGAAGAACCAGTTCTCCTAAGGCCCTTAAAATAAAAAATGAAAATATGCCACATACGAGGTAGACCAACGCCAGTGCAGGCCCTGCGGCTTGTAAGCGTCCTCCCGCACCAAGAAACAGCCCTGTTCCGATGGCGCCGCCAATAGCAATCATCTGCACATGCCGGTTATCCATTGCTTTGTGATATCCGGAATCGTGAGAATTTAACCAACGTCTTCTGGCAGCACGTTTGTTGTCTATCGCCTTTTTATCAGCTGTCATAGTTATGCCTTACTTCTTTTTCTGTTACGACACGGAGTAGTTCACCCGCTGTCTCAACCTGTTTCTCATTAACCAAACTATTGCGTCGCCCTGACGGTACCGCAGTAAAATAAGATTATTTTTCCCTAAAGCGCAACGAAGCGGTCAGGTTACGGCGAAGCATCCTACTCCTTCCCGTACCCTGACGCAAAAGTTCTGATTGTTCATGCTGATGTTTGACTTTTTTCCCTAAATTCACCCAAAACTAACCAAGGTCAGTCTTTCTCCACCGATTGCCGCGTACAATTTGCTTTCTCTTCGTTTAGGACCAGATGATGTCGAAACGTTCTTTGACTACCAGCATGGCATGGGCTCTGCTTGCAATTGTTTTACTGGCAATGGTTTCCGGTGGGCTGGCACTAATAACGCTTTCTGCCAGCTTAAAAGATGCCGAAGCGATCAATATTGCCGGTTCACTGCGCATGCAAAGCTATCGGATGGTATGGGATGCCAGGTATGACCCTGCTGAGATGGATAATGACATCAAACATTACCAATTGACGCTTGATGCGCCTCCGTTGCGGAATCTTGATCGTTACTACGTTCCTGATGCTGTGCGCGGACGTTATCATTCATTGATCGCTACCTGGCTGAGACTCAAACCTGAATTGCAGGCAGGACAGACCGCCTCTTACCAGCAAAATCTCGCACAGCATGTTGAAGAGATTGACCATTTTGTGCTGGCGCTGCAACGCTGGGCTGAGCAGAAAATGATGCTGGTGGTTGGCACCGGGGTCAGCGGTTTTATTATGATCATGTTACTGGCTTTCTGGATCTTGCGATTCGTTCGTCACCAGATTGTCGGCCCTCTGGAAAAATTACTGACAGCCAGTCAGCAAATTGAGCAGGCACAATTCCAGCATTTGCCACTGGATACTCTGCTGCAAAACGAATTGGGTGTACTGGCACGAGCATTTACTCAAATGTCCACCGAAGTAGCCCGCCACTATCATGATTTAGAGGACCGGGTGCGCGAAAAAACCTGCGACCTGCGCCAGGCTAATCGTCGGTTATCACTGCTCTATCGTTGTGCCAAGACCTTGAGCAGTCAGCCTGACCCGACGCGTTCTATCCCGCTGGTAATGGATAAAATCTTACAACATAACAGCATCGCAGCACTGCATCTTGATGTACCTCCTGGATGGGATATCGCTGCAGGTAGTGAGGATTCCACATTAAGCTGGCAAACCCTGCCAGTGAAAGTAACACCCGCAATCACCGGTAAGTTTTGCTGGCAATCATCCAACAGCGAACCTCATTTGATGCAAGGATTGGTTTCCATGCTTGAGCGTTCCCTGTTGCTGGAACAGACGCAAAAAAAAGTACAGCATTTGTTAGTGATGGAAGAGCGCACAATCATTGCACGAGAACTGCATGACTCGCTGGCTCAATCACTCACCTATCTGCGCATCCAGGTCTTACGTCTGAAACGTTTGATGCCTGATACCCAACACCAGTGTCTTGACGTTGTCAGTGATATTGAACAAGCTCTGAGCGGTGCTTACCGCCAGCTGCGAGAGTTACTCACCACTTTTCGACTCTCGATCGCTCCCGCCGATCTACCGACAGCGCTGGAGCAAGTCATCACCCCATTGCGCCATCAAAGCCAGGCGGTCATTTCATTGACAGGTGTAGCAGACTGCCAGCGACTTGAGGGCCAGCGTCTGGTGCATATACTACAAATAGTGCGTGAAGCCCTACTCAATGCTATCAGTCATGCTGATGCCACTGAGATCAGTGTTGATTGTCATACTCACGCTGGTGAAGAGAATGTGATTGAAATCCGGGATAATGGGTCAGGCATGCACCATCAGCAAAGCCCACCGGGACATTATGGCTTATCTATCTTGCAGGAGCGAGCCTCCAGTCTGGGCGGTTCTCTTGCTATCAGTTCATCCCCTGGTGAGGGCACTTGCGTACGCCTGGTATTTCCTCCATCTCCGAAACAGCAACCTGTGCATAACCCACAGCAAACCAGGCCTGCTGTATTTTTTTAATCATGCATACTGTCTCACCGCGAAAGAGGATGTAAACTGACTGCCGATAATTTAATACCGAATAAAGGATTCCAGTATGCTGACGATGTATGGCATTAAAAACTGCGACACGATAAAAAAAGCACAGCGCTATCTGGACACGCAGCATGTCGCTTTTCAGTTCCATGACTACCGTCAGAATGGGCTTGATGCTGAATTACTGGCAACGTTTATCAAAAAACTTGGCTGGGAAGCACTGGTCAATACCCGCGGTACGACATGGCGTAAATTGAGTGAAGAGACGCGCGCTGCGATCACTAATTCCGAGGCAGCCTCCAGGCTGATGCTTGAGCAGCCGGCGATAATCAAACGACCACTGCTGGTCAGAGAGGATGGTGAAATGCTGCTCGGGTTTAACGAGGCCACATACCAGACTTTCGCAGGAGTAGAAGAATAATGAGCAGTTGTCCGGTTATCGAATTAGCTCAGCAATTGCTCCGTCGTCGTTCTCTCAGCCCTGATGATGCAGGTTGTCAGGCACTGCTAATCGCCAGGTTAGAGGCTATCGGCTTTACCATTGAGTCTATGCCCTTCGGTGATACGCTTAATTTTTGGGCATGGCGCGGAGAGGGGGAAACACTTGCATTCGCAGGCCATACGGACATTGTTCCGGCGGGAAATGAAGCCTTATGGAATAGCCCTCCCTTTGAACCTGCCATACGCGATGGATTCCTTTATGGTCGGGGAGCAGCAGATATGAAAGGTTCGCTGGCTGCCATGGTTGTCGCCGCCGAACGTTTTGTTGCCCAGCACCCTGAACATCGTGGACGTCTTGCTTTTTTGATTACCTCTGATGAAGAAGCGAGCGCGGCTGATGGTACGGTTAAAGTCGTCGAAAAACTAATGGCAAGAAAGGAACGCGTCGACTACTGTCTGGTGGGTGAACCGTCAAGCACCAATACGGTAGGGGATGTAGTAAAAAATGGACGCCGTGGGTCAATCACTGCCAATCTGACGGTGTTCGGTACACAAGGCCACGTTGCCTACCCTCACCTGGCAGAGAATCCACTTCATCGCGCGTTACCTGCTCTCAACGAGCTGGTCGCTACAGTATGGGATGAAGGTAATCAATTTTTCCCCCCCACCAGTATGCAAATTGCTAATATCCAGGCAGGTACAGGGAGTAACAATGTAATACCTGGGGAGTTATTTGTTCAGTTTAATTTCCGTTTCAGCACTGAATTGACAGATAACTCGATTAAACAACAAGTTGCAGCCTTACTGGACAGGCATCATCTCAATTATAAACTGGAATGGCACTTATCAGGCCAGCCCTTTCTTACTCCTGCGGGTAAACTGGTGGACGCTGTTGTCAGCGCCATTGAACATCAGCACGATATCACCCCACAGCTCCTGACCACCGGGGGTACATCTGATGGACGGTTTATCGCACAAATGGGAACTCAGGTTGTCGAACTCGGTCCGGTGAATGCCACAATTCACAAAGTGAATGAGTGTGTCAAAGCGGCTGATCTTCAGCTATTGAGTCGGATTTATCAACGTATTATGGAACAGCTTATCGCATAAGGAGCTATTATGGCCTGGTTGAGGGAGTACGGCTGGATAATTGTTATTGTGATGATGGTTGGTGTGCTAGTGAACGTCTATAAAGATCTCAAGCGGATTGACCATAAGAAATTTCTGGCAAATAAGCCTAAATTACCGCCACATCGTGATTTCAATCACAAGTGGGACGATGAAGATGACTGGCCGGAGCATAAGAAGTAAAACAGCTTATGCCCCTGCTGCGTCAGGATGATAGTGTGCCGGGCTGACTACTGATTTTTATCTCTTCGAGTCTGCGCAGCCACCTCTGGCTGCGCTGAAAATCAAGAACCTGCAATTTCTGCTGAACCTCACAACGCCAGGCATGTAGCAGCGCTTTCCTGCCGGCAATCCCATTACGCTTGCATTGTTGCTGAATCGATAGTTGCCCATCAATAGCCTCAGAAAGTAACGGCATCTCTTGACTACCGCACTGCAGTAATCGCCGTAACGCTGCTTCGCTCGTTTCACGACTGCGTTGTCCCCATGCAAAACCTGCTAATTCCTGCCAGTCATCATCATCGAGAGTCATCGGCTGGAGATCAGGCTGGCATGGCACCGCATCTCTGATGTTGCGGAGTCTGACGCGCTGACAGAGTGTTAGCGCTGCCGGCGTCAGAGGTAGAATGGCCATTGCAGTGCAACAACCGCTACTGGCTTCAGGTTTATTGCCGATCCTCACCAATTGAAAACCGCAGGCCTGCCAGAATGACCACAGTTCATCAGTGAAGCCAAAACTGACAGAAAAAAAATCTATTTCTTCTGCGTATCTCAGGCAATTCGCGACCATTGCTCTGCCTGCTCCCTGACGACGTAAGGCTGGCATCACCGCAATACGTGCAATCCGACGAGAGCGCATCTGTGCCGCTTCAGGAAACCCGGCATGAGCAGCCAGCGACTGTGCCACCAGACTACCACGCGGGCGGCGAAATCCGGCCCATACTGCATAAGCCAGGGTTTCAGGGAGCTCACCTTCATCGACCAGCCACATCCCGCCCTGAACAATCTGATCTTGTTTCAGAACGCAGAAATGCATGCCCGGTGCATCCATCATGCGCCGCAGATCAAGTGGCGTAGTGCGGTAATGCGCATAAGCCAGCATTCGGTATAATGCACAGAGTGTCACAGCTTCCTGCTGCCAGTCAGCCTGACGGGGAAATGAGAGAGTATATTTGCCGGACCCCGCAACCGGAATCTCATCCTCAAACAACAGTAACTGATTGATGAAACGCTCGAGTGGATCGTCAGGCGCCCAGCGCTGCGGTGCGGTCAACGACACTACGGAGACATCAGGTAATCCATCACACAATTTCAACAGGAATCCCCGGCCAGTGCCTTCATAGCCCTGCAGGGTAGTCATCAGTAAAACCCGGGGAAAACAGAGGGCCAGTCTCTTCAGCAGAGGGGCCGGGATGGCTGCTGCCTCATCAACGATCAGCCAGTCAGCCTGGGGTACCTGAAGCTGACACTGGGCCAGCAACTCGTCTGGTGCGATAAAATTCACCGGCCTTTCGGCAAACTGTTGTAAAACCTCGATTGATACTCTGGCTGGTGCGGTGATCAGACACTCTCCAGTCCATCGGGCAACTAACTTTCCTGCCAGCGCTGATTTACCTCTGCCCCGTGGCGCTATCAGTGCTGTGATACCTGCAGGTGTCTGCAGAAGCTGCTGTAACAGTTGCTGCTGTTCATCGCGATTTTCTTTCCAGGCAGGAAAGTCAGGTAATCGCGTACATACCGAAACAAGTGGCGCTGTTTCATGTTGCCGGACTGTCACGACATTCACATCTTTAGCGACCAAACACTGAAACCAACGGATAAAATGGGGTGAGGGCACAGGAGTATTACCTTCTGTCCAGCGTAAGCTATCGCAATCTTTCTGCTGTGGCCATGCTGACCACTCAGGAACCAGCATGATCAGCCAGCTCCCGGGTTGCAGGGTTCCGGCGATGATCGCCAGTGCTTCGACATTCAACCCGCTGCGCGCATCAAACACCGCATGAAGAAATTCACGTCCCAGTAATCCACGCGCCTGAGTCATCGCACAATCTGTCTCAGGAGCAGCAGCGTCGCCGAGCCATAACCAGTCACCCTTCAACCGGGTTTTGAGACTGGCAATCTGCGAAGCAGACCATTTCTTATCACCACTGAGCAACAACAGACGACGAATTCCCTGCTGCTTCATGATACGGCTTTGCTGAATTAAGTCTCTGTCGTTCATCGCGGGTTCTGAAAGCTGTCACATTTTCCAGGATCGCCTTGTTCAACCCCTTTTTTGAACCAATAATATTCTGCGTCACTGTGGTTCGCGATTGGTGTCGCTTCACCCATCCCCTGATTCCCAGAACGAGTTATCATTTGAATAACAGAAGCAAGATTCTGCCATGTTACCCGATTCTGTACCGCCATATCACTCGCCCAGATACCGACAAAACAGTCACGCTGCCATTCAGCCTGATTGCTAATCTCGGTTTTTAAGGCGGGTGTAGCGTTCTCCTGAATTTGCTTCAGTGCTGAATCAATCCCTAACAGATGTTGCACATGATAGGCAACCTGCCGCGCTATCAGATAACCAAGCGCAAACTCACTATCAGCAATGGGTTGATCGTGGAGTTGATCATAGAATGAAAGGTCCATATAGATTGTTGCAGTTGATGCACAATAAAAAGAGCCCGAATCTGACTGATTGTCAGTACATTCTGGTTGTGGTCTGTCACGATACATCACCAGACCAACAGGTTTCCAGGTATTTCCTGCCTGCTGAAATATGGTTTTCCAGCTGGCCTGAACTGTGTCGAAAAGCGCTGAAGTTAACTTTTGCGCCTCATCATTCTGTGTATTATCAGTCTGCTGCGCCGTAGCTACGGAGGCAGCAGACACCTCTCTTGCAGAGCGTGTCGGACCCGTGAAATCCTGAATGTAGTAACCAGCGATCATTACCAGTAATAACAGAATGACACCACCTTTGCCGCGTGGAATTCGAAATCGTCCAACGCCATGAGATAGCGGTTGTCGCTCTGCAGAGGTTAGCCGCCCTTCTATATGATGTCGTTCTTTCCTACGCATGACGCATCCTTTCAATACATGGAGAGAGTGTAAGCCGGGATACAACCCGGCAATGGCAGCGTATTATCGGAACAGAAACAAGATGTTTATAACCTACAAAACGACGTCATAGTAGGCCACAGACCAACGAGGATTTAGTCCAGGGTCACACCGAGACGTAACGCTACTTCTTCATAAGCCTCAATTAAACCACCAAGACTCTGACGGTAGCGGTCTTTATCCATTTTGTTGAGCGTCTCTTTATCCCATAAACGCGCACCGTCCGGAGAAAACTCATCACCCAACACTACTTCACCCTGAAACAGACCAAATTCCAGTTTAAAATCAACCAGAATCAGTCCTGCCTTATCAAACAACGCGCTTAACACATCATTGGCGCGATAAGTCAGTTCACGCATTCTGGCGAGTTCAGTCTTACCAACCCAACCGAAAGTCTCACAGTACGAACTGTTGATCATGGGATCATGTTTAGCATCGTTTTTCAGAAAGAGGTCAAAAATCGGTGGATTAAGTATCATGCCCTCTTCCACTCCCAGACGTTTAACCAGAGAGCCTGCCGCGCGGTTACGAATCACACATTCTACAGGCACCATATCCAGCTTTTTGACCAGGGCTTCATTGTCAGACAGCAAAGCTTCCACCTGGGTAGGGATTCCCGCCTGCTGTAACTGAGTCATAATGAAATGGTTAAACTTGTTATTGATCATTCCTTTGCGATCGAACTGTTCAATGCGCTCACCATCCAGTGCTGATGTATCATTGCGAAACTCCAGGATTAATAAATCCAGATTATCGGTACTGTAAACCGTCTTCGCTTTTCCACGATACAACTCAGCTTGCTTTTTCATCTTACTTCACTCCACAGACAGAGGCTCTATCCTCTCTGTGCTACTGACACAGAGAGAAAATCATGTTTACCACACTGTACGCTGCGATTTGTTGCCCCGACTGATTGAAAGCAATCGTTTACGCAGCGACAAGAAAAAAGGCCGGATAAGACCGGCCCGGATATTACTTACTGAATGCCGCCTGGAAAACCTTAACCAGTGCATCATTTTGTGACTGGGACAAGGTGTGTCCCTTAGGGTCAATAAACTGCAGGCTGCTGCGGTTATCTAGATCTCCAACCTGAAGTTTGTACTCTCCATTGGCAAGTTCTGGATCAACACCGCCCAGATTTTCCCAGCTGTCAGGCGCACGGTAAGTCAGGGTTATGCTGCCCTGTGGACGATCTTTGTTACTCACTTTCATTCCCGCGCGTTGCAGGGCATCTGGCAAACGCGACCAGACTGTGCTGAAATTTGCCCGAACAATCAATAATGGTAAGCCAGTGTCATCAGCGCCACTTTGAACGTCCAGCTGCCCGGTATTACGATTGTTTTCTGCATCTCTGCGCTGAATTTCACGCTTATCAAGCTCAGTACTCAGTGCATTCATCATCTGCGAACGATAACGCTGCAACTGGATTAACGAAGTGATCTGAGACTCTTCTTGCTTAAGATCAAGTAATCTGACGGTCAGCGCCTGTTGATTGCCTTGCTGATCGACACTAATTTGATAACGCCCCTGATACTGATGGTCTTCATCAGCACGTTGCCAGTGAACCCAGCCTGTCGTCAGACTCTGGCGATCGTCGGCCCGACTCTCCACCGGAAAATGTTGCTGTTCGATGATACTCTGCACTTCAGACCAAAGCCGCTGACCTGATGCGTTATCAAATAATAACACACTGTTATTGTTTGTAGATTGTGCTCGGGCACCATCAACCAACGCCAGAGCCTGGGCAGGAGGACGAATGTCAAGTTGTTTACCCAATAATCCACTGGTGTTACTTACGCGCGGAATATCATAATCGCCATTTTGTAAGGGTAAAATCATACCCGCGGGTGTACGCAGATCTCCAACATCAGTCGTTTGCAGATAAGATTCATCACCACTTACCTGACGTTTATAGCGCTGATCACTGGAACAGGAGGATAACAACATGGCGAGCGAAAGCCCGACCACGCTTGCAACCAAAGATTTCTGTACTGAGTAAGACATTACATCTCCCTAAATTTAAAGCAAGCCTGCCTGGGTCAGTGCCTGCTCAACCACCGGACGTCCGGCATCGCTCATCGGCGTCATCGGTAACCGTAGTGTGTCAGTTGCGATTAATCCTAACTGTTTAGCAGCCCATTTTACCGGGATAGGGTTCGCTTCAACAAATAGTTTATTATGCAGTGGCATCAAACGCTGATTCAGTCGTCTGGCCTCGCTAAAATTTCCGGCTTTTGCCATTGCACAAACTTCCGCCATCTCTCGCGCAGCGATATTCGCTGAGACAGAGATAACACCATGCCCCCCCAACTGCATAAAGTCCAGCGCACTGGCGTCATCGCCGCTAACCAGAATAAAAGTATCATCAACCAATGCCTGAATCTGGCTGACACGAGACAAATTACCTGTCGCTTCCTTTATGCCTGCAATGTTGGTGATTTCAGCCAAACGCCCAACTGTTTCGGGTAATAAATCGCACCCTGTACGCGAGGGTACATTATAGAGCAGTTGCGGTAAATCAGTGCTTTCAGCAATTGCTTTGAAATGCTGAAACAACCCTTCCTGGGTGGGACGGTTATAATAAGGTGTGACAGTAAGACACCCCACAACACCTGTATTCTCAAAACGTCTGGTCAGCGATATACCTTCCGCTGTGGCATTTGCTCCGGTTCCGGCAATAACTGGAATACGACCATCAGCCAGTTCCAGAGTGAGCATAACCACTTCACCATGCTCTTCATGGCTCAGTGTGGCCGACTCACCTGTTGTTCCTACAGAAACAATGGCAGATGTACCACTGGCGACATGATAATCAATTAGTTTTTTCAAACTCGCCTTGCAGATATTACCTTTGTCATCCATCGGCGTAACGAGTGCAACAATACTTCCCGTAAACATGAGCCTTCCCCCTCAAAAATCAGCTTTCAATGGTACGTTTTACTTCTATTGAAAAGCAAGCAGACAACGACGTTACCCCCTTGGCAGGCGATATTTTTTATGTTTTCCTTAGCGTTATCACAATTGCTAATCATTATGCTCAATGGGACAGACTATTTTGCCGCAGTCAGCACCACGTTATGTAGTCATTACGGCACTTGGAACCGACAGACCGGGTATTGTTAATACCATTACCCGCCATGTCAGCAACTGCGACTGTAACATTGAAGACAGTCGTCTTGCCATGCTGGGAGAGGAGTTCACTTTTATTATGTTGCTTTCCGGCAGCCCGGAAGCCATCACACGGCTGGAAGCTACTCTGCCGCTCAGAGGCGCAGAGCTGGCACTGTTGATTGTGATGAAACGCACAAGTTCTGTGACAGCCAGAGCGTTGCCAATCACTGTGCGGGTTCAGGTGGACGTCACCGACTCCCCGCACATTATTGAGCGCTTTACAGCATTGTTTGATTCACAACGGATGAGTATCGCTGAATTAATCTCACGGACTTCACCCGCCAACGATACCCATCCCTCACTGTTGTTTATTAGTATTACAACGCAAGGCCCTGAGCACTCTGATATCGCGGCGATCACGCAATCTTTTAACAAACTATGTACAGAACTAAACGCACAAGGCACTATTAGCACCATTAAGCACCATTAAGCACCTACAGCATGATGACAAACGGGAGAGAGATTCATGACACCACTGAAAGCCGGTGATATTGCACCGAAATTCAGCTTACCAGATCAGGATGCAGAGCAGATCAACCTGACCGACTTTAGCGGACAGCGCGTTCTGGTCTACTTTTATCCAAAGGCAATGACACCGGGGTGTACGGTTCAAGCCTGTGGTTTACGTGACAATATGGACGCCTTAAAAAAAGCGGGCGTTGAAGTGCTGGGGATCAGTACTGATAAACCAGAAAAGCTTTCACGTTTTGCTGAAAAAGAGCTGCTTAATTTCACACTCCTCTCTGATGAAGAGCATGTCGTTGCTGAACAGTTTGGGATATGGGGCGAAAAGACCTTCATGGGTAAAACCTATGATGGGATTCATCGCACCAGTTTTTTAATTGATGCTGAAGGAAAGATTGAAAAAGTCTTCGATGACTTTAAAACGTCAAATCACCATGATGTGGTACTGGAGTATCTGAATAACCACTGATTCTCAGCCGGAGAATGACGAATTTACGCCACTCTCCGGCAATTTTTCATCCGTTCAGTGCGAATTCTCTCTCTCTGCATCATCATCGCCAGGCCAAAGCTGCACCACAGCTTTGATCAGTGTTGCCAGCGGAATTGCAAAAAAGACTCCCCAGAAACCCCACAAACCACCAAAAATAAGCACCGAAAGAATGATAGCTAAAGGGGGTAAATTCACTGCTTCAGCGAATAACACAGGCACCAGAATATTCCCATCCAGAGCCTGAATCACCACGTATACCGTAAACATCAACCAAAAATCACCCGTCACCCCCCATTGTGCCAGCCCGACACCTATCACTGGTATCGTAACCACGAAAGCACCAACATAAGGTACCAGTACCGATACGCCCACCAGAACCCCCAGTAACAGGGCATAATTCATTCCCAGCGCAAGAAAAGCGAGCCACGACACCACCCCCACCACAAGCATTTCAATGGCTTTTCCCCGGATATAATTCGAGACTTGCTGATTCATCTCCAGCCACACTTCGCCCGCCAGCATATGATGGCGAGGGAGTCGTTTAGCTATGCCAGCGACCAGTTTTTCTTTGTCTTTCAGTAAAAAGAACACCATCAGTGGCACCAGAACCAGATAAATTGCAACTGTCATCAAACCGACCAGAGAAGCAAGGGAGTACCTCAGTACCTGCTCTCCCATATCATTCACCCGACTGCGCAAATTTTCGATGATGATATCCACCAAACCGACATTCACTAACGTCGGGAAACGCTCAGGTAGATGGAGTGCCTGCTGATACAATCGCGTTAACATGCCAGGTAGATCGCTGAACAGGTGCAACCCTTGCTGCCAGGCCAATGGAACAATCACCAGGCCAATTACCAGAACTATAGCCGCGAAAATACTTAAAATAATCGACGCCGCGATGGTCCGCGAGCAGCCCCAGCGTTCAAGACGAGAAGTAGGCCATTCCAACAGATAGGCCACCACCAGCGCCACTAAGAGGGGTGTTAATAATTCATTGAAAAAATATAGTATTCCGAAAATCACCAGTAAAATTGCCAGCAATGAGATGGCCTGGGGATCACTAAATCGTCGTTGATACCATTGTTGCAGCAAATTCCACATCGGCCAGTTCCTTGAAATGAATCATCAGGTGAGTTCTGCGGTGAAGGCGCTTCACCGCAATGCTAGCAGCAGGCGTGACCGCAATAAACAGATGCAGCAGGGTACACGATGTCGGTGAAAAGTTCGAGCAGGGCAATTTGCTTATCGGCGAGGCTGATCACTCGGGCCGGGAGGAGACAACAACCTGATTACGTCCTGCACTTTTCGCCTGATAAAGCGCTTCGTCAGCCCATTTAAAGGACTGTTCGACAGAGTATTGTCCGGCATGCCAAAATGCAACACCAACAGAAATGGTGATTTGTCCGACCACATCGTGCGATTCATTGGCAATGACAAAGCGTAAAAGCTCGGCGAGTTGCACGGTTGCCTCCCTGTTGGTTCCAGGCAAAATCATAAGAAACTCCTCACCCCCGTTGCGGCAGACAATATCACTTTGCCGGGCATGGCGTTTTAACTGCTCAGCAATGTTCTGAATGACCTGATCACCCATATCATGCCCCCAGGTATCATTGACACGCTTAAAGTGGTCAATATCCAGTGCTAACACAGCAAACGACTGTTTTGTAGCGATGAAATATTCCAGCACCATTGACAACCCGCGCCGATTGAGCAAAGACGTCAGTGGGTCAGTTTGTACTTCGTACTTCAGTCTGCCAATTTTATCGTGCAGTAAACTTATCCCTATCAACATCGCACGTTTAATTTGTGAAGACTCGTAATACCAGGAACGAATGCCATTTATTTCGCTGGCCACTGCCTGAATATCCATCCTGCTCGCCTTACGTGCCAGTTGCCATAGTGGCAAGGCGATAAGACGTGATAAGAACCAGGCAAGGAAGAGCGTCAGTATTGCGAAGGGTAAAGAGTTACGTAACACTTTAAGTATCAGACTGCTGAGAGGCAAAAGTGTGATTTTTGTCGGTTTCAGCGCCACTATCGTCCAGTCAGAGGAGGACACTGTGGCATAGCCGGCCACCATGGCTTCACTATTCGCCATTTTGACCTGAGCAGTGCCGTTGTCATTGATTTTTTTTCTTCGGCATTAATCAGAGGCTGAAACCACTTCTCTATCAGCTTACTGTCAGGATGGAACAATAAACGATTGTCCGCATCCGTCACGTACAGTGAAGTCCCGTCACGATAAAATTGCTCGCCCAGTAATTTGTTCAGGATACTGTTCTTCGTCAGATAGATAGTGCCGCCAACAAAACCGAGATACTGCCCGGATTTATTTTTTACCGGATAGGAAACAAACACAATCAGATTCCCAATTGCCGAAATTAGCGGGCCACTGATCAATGGCCGGCGGGCTGCCAGGGCCTGCTGTGTCGCCTGACTGGTAAGATACTGCCCTTTGAGTTTCAATGATTCAGGAGAGACAGCTTTTACCCACCCGCCAGCATCAACGTAAACCACCGAGTTAAAATTGCTGGTTTGCTTCCGCAGGCGATCGACTTCTTCCTGCAGTGCCGGGCTCTCTTCATCATTTACCTTCGCCAGCACTGCGGCGCTGTACGCAAGTTGCCCCTGAGCCTGCTGAAAAAAAATCTCAGTCGCTGACGCGAGTTTTGCTGCATAGACCCGGTTATACTCGAGGGTACTGTTAATTAACACTTCCCGCTGAACACGCCATGTGGCATATAAAGAGTTCCCCAGGGTGATAATGATGCTCGCCATAGCCAGCAACGTTATCAGTGTGCGTAAATCATTTTTCAGCAAAGGGAACTTCAACATAAAACCTTCTTCTGTGTAAAATCTGGCGGTGATCAGATTTTTTCTGACGCATAGGACGACCCAAACATGCCCAATTGATTGTACACAACAATCATCTTTTAGAAACTAACCGATAACATTAGCATATCAAAAGCTAATTTTTAACCTGTCAGCGTCATAAAAGAGCAGTCAGACGTGTTCACATCACATCAGGAGATCTCTTGCGTTTCGTCAGTTATCGATTGCCGTGATGCGCTATAGTGCTATATCGGCGCGTTGAGCTAACTATGTATAAAACAGCGCAAAAATAATGGTCTGCGATTTTTCTGCATAAGCAACCAAACACAATTTTTCCTTCCCGCAGTTGTGGGGTTAAGATAAGTTATTCGCTATGGAAATACGGCACCGTCATTTACTGCATAATTTATGTATATTTTACAACAGGATGGGAATCACTATGCGTCACCGACTCAACACCGCAGTAGCCACTCTGTTTATGTCATTGTTCACTTTCTCACCCGCTGCAATGGCAGATGTCAGTGATACGCTTCCCGAGATCGGAACCACGGCAGGCAGCACTCTGACTATCAGTCAGGAGATGCTGATGGGGGATTTTTATGTCCGCCAGCTACGGAGCAGCACACCATTGATCAACGATCCCCTGCTTAATAACTATATTAATCAGCTCGGAAAACGAATGGTGGCCCACGCCTGGTCAGTAAAAACACCCTTCCATTTTTTTCTGATTGATAACGACCAGCTGAATGCGTTTGCTTTTTTTGGTGGTAACGTTGTCCTGCATTCAGCGTTGTTCCGTTACACTGATAACGAAAGTCAGTTAGCCTCAGTGATGGCGCACGAGATTTCCCATGTCACTCAACGTCATCTGGCCAGAGCCATGGAGGAGCAACGTCGTTCGGCACCCCTGACGTGGGCTGGCGCGCTCGGTTCTATTCTTCTGGCGATGGCGAATCCACAGGCAGGGATCGCCGCCCTGACGGGAACACTCGCAGGCACCCAGCAAAACATCATCAGTTTTACACAACAAAATGAACAGGAAGCGGATCGTATCGGCATTCAGGTGTTGCAACGCGCAGGTTTTGATCCTGAAGCGATGCCCGATTTTCTGCAAAAACTGGCAGACCAGTCACGTTTCGCTTCCAAACCACCAGAAATACTGTTGACGCACCCGCTTCCGGATAGCCGCTTATCGGATATTCGTAATCGAGCCAACAAGATGAAGTCGATAGTGGTGCAATCTCCACTTGATTTTTATCTGGCTAAAGTCCGCATCCTCGGGATGTATTCTCGCGGACAAAATCAGCTCACCGACGAACTGCTCAATAACTGGCAACGCGGTAATGTACGTGAACAAAATGCCGCCACCTACGGTAAAGCCGTCCAGAATTTGCAAAAAAGAAACTTCGCCGCAGCAAAAAATTTGCTCACTCCCCTGCTGAATGCAGCCCCTGACAATATCTGGTATCTCGATTTAATGACGGATATTGGCATCGGCTTAAAACAGCCCGAGCAGGCAATTACCCGTTTACAGGCCAGTAAAAGTCCCCATCCGGTGATTCAGTTAAATCTGGCAAACGCATTGGTTGAAGCAGGCAAACCGGCTGAGGCCAGTAAAATTCTCTGGCGCTACACATGGCGCTATAAAGATGACCCTAATGGCTGGGCTCTGCTGGCGAAAGCCTCTGCTGACCAGCATATTAATGATGAGGAACTGGCAGCCAGAGCAGAAAGTTTAGCGCTTACCGGACAGTTGGATCAGGCAATACGCTGTCTGAGCAGTGCCAGCGCCTCTGTAGCCCTCGGGAGCCTGAAACAGTCACAATACGATGCCCGTATCGATCAATTACGTCAGTTACAGGCGCGTTTCAAACAGTTTGAGAAGTAATCTACTGCACAGCGGGAAAGGCATATGGCCGTTCAGGTGTGGTCATTTTCTTTTTCTGTACTTACAGTGTAAGAATCTCTTTCACAAAAGGAATTGTCAGCTTGCGCTGCTCACGAATAGAAGCACGATCGAGATTATCCAGCGCCGTAAACAGAGTACGCATTTCGCGGTCCAGGCGTTTCAGTAAAAAACGTCCGGTCTCTTCCGGCAACTCGAAGCCACGCTGTGTGGCACGCAGTTGCAGTGCCTGTAATTTATCTTCATCAGAAAGCGGCATCAGCCGATAAATCTGTCCCCAGTCAAGACGCGAAGCCAAATCCGGCAAGACTAAATCGAGCTGACGCGGGGGCCGATTACCACTGATCAACAGCCGTGTTTTTCCTACTTCGAGAATACGATTATAAAGATCAAATACCGCCATTTCCCAAAGGGCATCGCCGGCAACACACTCAATGTTATCGATGCAAACCAGCGCCAGATGCTCCATGCCATCCAGCACTTCAGGCACAAACCATCCCCTTTTATCGAGCGGCACATAGCCTACGGCTTCACCCCGGGCGGTTATCTCAGCACACGCAGCATGAAGCAGGTGACTTTTACCACCACCCTCCCTTGACCAGATATACAGATAGCCACCATGCGAATGCGCTAATATCGCCTTCAGGGCAGAAAGCAAAACCTGATTCTCACCCGGCCAGAAACTGCTCAGTGTTTCATCGTCGGGAAGGTATAAGGGTAATGAGAGCTGTGCAGGGGTATTCAGAATCACCTCGATAAAATGCCTGTTCAGGCAGAAAAAAGCGTCAGCAGTCTATCATATCTTTATACAGAACAGAAAAAGCGTGCTGACGCAGTCACTCGTTATTTCAGCTCGCTTTCTGTTTGTTCAGCAATATCATTGTCCGGATAGAACAAAGAGATCACTTTAAAAATAATACTCAGTCCAATCCCCACTATTGTTGCGAGAGCCATACCTTTCAACTCGGCAGCACCAATGTGTACTGTCGCCCCACTGACTCCGATTATCAGGATAACTGAGGTCAGAATGAGATTTTTCGCTTTATTATAGTCAACCTTCGATTCAATCAGAACGCGGATACCCGAAGCACCGATAACACCATACAGCAGTAGAGATATCCCCCCCATCACAGGGTCCGGAATAGCCTGTATCGCAGCGGCCAATTTGCCAACACATGAGAGCAGGATTGCCAGAATCGCAGCCCCCCCTATCACCCAGGTGCTATAAACACGAGTGATAGCCATCACACCGATATTTTCACCGTAGGTGGTATTGGGCGTGGAACCAAAAAAGCCGGAGAAAACGGTTGATATGCCATTGGCAAACATCGAACGGTGTAACCCCGGATCCTTCATTAAATCTTTTTTGACAATGTTTGCCGTCACCACCAGATGACCAATGTGCTCGGCTATCACCACCAATGCTGCTGGCAAAATAGTCAGCACAGCAAACCATTCAAATCTGGGGGTATAGAGCGTCGGAAAAGCAAACCAGTGAGCCTCAGCGATTGGCGCCCAGTTAACCATTCCCATCGACCAGGATAAAATATAGCCTGCCAGCACGCCGATCAGAATGGGGATGATCGCCAGAAAACCACGAAATAACACCGCACCAAATATTGTCACTGCCAGTGTCACCATGGAAACAATAATTGTTTTACTGTCGGCAGGCACTCCCTCTTTCGGTAATAATCCCGCCATGCCGGCAGCCACACCGGCTAACTCCAGGCCGATGACGGCGACAATCGCCCCCATGACGGCAGGGGGAAAGATCACATCCAGCCAGCCTGTCCCGGCCTTTTTGACAATGAAAGAAACCAGACAAAACAGAATCCCGCAGACAATGAACCCCCCCAGCGCCAGCTCATACTCTAAAGGCAAAAGAAGCATCACCGGTGAGATAAAAGCGAAACTTGAACCAAGATAGGCCGGTATTTTTCCTCTGCAAATGAAGAGATAAAGCAAGGTACCAATACCGTTGAACAGAAGGATGGTGGCCGGGTTTATTTTAAACAGAATCGGCACCACCACAGTGGAACCAAACATCGCGAAAAGATGCTGAAAACTAAGAGGAATGGTTTGCAGCAATGGAGGACGCTCATTGATGCCTATCTCCCGTCGAGCCATAAAAATTACCCTTGTGTTTGTGTTAATAAATATTGATGCCAATAAAAAGCCGACTCTCTGGTCGGCCTGTTTTTTATCACTTCGTTCCGAAGATTTTATCCCCGGCATCACCGAGGCCCGGTATAATGTATCCTTGCTCGTTCAACCCCTGGTCCACAGAAGCAGTGTAGAGTTCAACGTCCGGGTGCGCTTTTTCTAATGCCGCGATGCCTTCCGGCGCAGCAACCAGTACTAATACCTTTATGCTGTTACAGCCCGCTTTTTTCAGTAAGTCAATAGTAGCAATCATAGAACCGCCAGTGGCCAGCATGGGATCAACCACCAGCGCCAGACGCTCTTCGATATTTGACACTAACTTTTGAAAATAGGGGACTGGTTCAAGTGTTGTTTCATCACGATAGACCCCAACGACGCTGATGCGGGCACTGGGGACATGCTCGAGAACACCATCCATCATGCCTAATCCCGCCCGCAGAATCGGGACGACGGTAATTTTTTTGCCTTTAATCTGCTCAATAACTACCGGGCCATTCCATCCCTCGATAGTCACAGTTTCCGTTTCAAGATCCGCTGTCGCTTCATAAGTCAGTAAACTGCCCACCTCGGATGCCAGTTCGCGAAATCGCTTAGTGCTGACATCCTGCTCGCGCATCAGTCCAAGTTTATGTTTGACCAGAGGGTGTTTTACTTCGACAATCTTCATTATTATTGCTCTCCCGGCAGATCGAATGACAAAAAATCGCCGGATTATAACGCTATTTTGCCTCCAGCCCAATGAGTTCATGCGGCTTTCTGTCACTTATGCGCAATCAGAAATGTCGGTGTCTGCGCAGATGAACAAGATCAGACTCGCAAACGATTGCTCACACTGATAGAATTGCCGCGCTTTATTTTTGCTTACCGCCAACTGTAATCGCGTGGGGACCTCGCAGTGACCGACAAAACCTCTCTCAGCTATAAAGATGCCGGCGTCGATATTGACGCAGGAAATGCCCTGGTTGACCGTATCAAGGGCGTAGTGAAAAAAACACGCCGTCCGGAAGTGATGGGAGGATTAGGTGGTTTCGGTGCACTTTGTGCGTTACCACAGAAATATCGTGAACCCATCCTGGTTTCCGGCACCGATGGTGTGGGTACAAAACTGCGTCTGGCCATGGATCTGAAACGTCATGAATCTATCGGTATCGATTTAGTCGCTATGTGTGTGAATGATCTGGTGGTACAAGGTGCTGAACCCCTGTTTTTCCTTGATTACTATGCAACCGGCAAACTCGATGTGGATACCGCTGCAACGGTAGTGACAGGTATTGCTGAAGGCTGTCTGCAATCCGGCTGTGCGCTGGTGGGGGGGGAAACAGCTGAAATGCCGGGCATGTATCACGGTGAAGATTACGATGTTGCCGGTTTCTGTGTCGGTGTGGTTGAGAAAGCCGATATCATTGATGGCAGTAAAGTCCGCGACGGTGACGTACTGATCGCCCTGGCATCCAGTGGTCCTCACTCCAATGGTTACTCTCTGGTGCGCAAAATTTTGGAAGTAAGCCAGTACGAAGCGGAAGACACGATGCTGGGTGATAAGTCAATCGCTGATCACTTGCTGGCACCCACGCGTATCTATGTAAAAAACATTCTCGCGCTAATCGAAAAAATGGATGTGCATGCAATCGCTCATCTGACAGGTGGTGGTTTTTGGGAAAATATTCCCCGCATTTTACCAGAAAATATGCAGGCAGTCATTGATGAATCGAGCTGGCAGTGGCCGGAAATCTTCACCTGGTTACAGCAGGCGGGTAACGTCAGCCGTTTTGAAATGTACCGCACCTTTAACTGCGGTGTTGGGATGGTAATTGCACTTAGTCCTGAAGACGTCGGGGCAGCATTACAGCTCCTCAATCAGGCCGATGAACAGGCGTGGAAAATTGGCGAAATAAAACACGCGGCAGAGCAAGAACCACAAGTGGTTATTCAGCCATGAAAAAAATTGTCGTCCTTGTTTCTGGCAATGGCAGCAACTTGCAGGCCATTATCGATGCCTGCGAACAAGGACGTATGGCTGCCAGCGTTGTGGCGGTATTCAGTAATAAGGCCGATGCCTTTGCGCTAACGCGTGCACGTGAGGCCGGGATACCGGCTCACGCGCTATCAATCGATGCCTTTACAGATCGGGATGCCTTTGATTGTGCAATGATGCGGGAAATTGATGCCTATTCACCTGACGTAGTGGTGCTGGCGGGTTACATGCGGATTATCACCGCACCTTTCGTTCTCCACTATGCCGGAATGCTGCTCAACATCCACCCTTCTTTACTTCCACTCTATCCCGGGCTGCATACTCATCGCAAGGCTCTGGAGAACGGTGACCAGATACATGGTACGACAGTGCATTTTGTCACAACAGAACTGGATAGCGGACCTGTCATTTTACAAGCGACAGTCCCGGTTTATCCCGAAGATAATGTTGATGATATTGCCCAACGTGTACAGTACCAGGAACACCAGATCTACCCTCTGGTTATCAGCTGGTTTATTGCTGATCGATTGAAAATGCAGGATTCACGTGCATGGCTGGATAACTCACCTCTGCCTGCGGCGGGATACGCCGCGGAGTAATCCTGGCGACTGCAATTGTCAGACAACTCGCTTCTTCGCCGCGTGCAGGGGATACTCCTGCACATATTATCTTCATCCAGTTAAACACCAGCACTACCGCTAAACTCTGTTCCCCTGATGGTTTCAGTGCCAGTGACCCGGTGAGGTGATAAATTTTATTGTCCGTTGGACATTTTTGCCATTCTCTCGCCATAATGAAGTGCAATACTAACCAGCCTTGGGCACGTTGAGTCCTGAAACAGACAACGGAGTAAAAATGGGTCAGGAAAAATTATATATTGAAAAAGAATTAAGCTGGTTATCCTTCAATGAACGTGTATTGCAGGAAGCGGCCGACAAAACAAATCCGCTTATCGAGCGTATGCGTTTCCTTGGTATTTATTCGAATAATCTGGATGAGTTTTATAAAGTACGGTTCGCTGATTTGAAGCGACGTATTCTGATTGGTGAAGAGCAGGGACAACCCAATACGCCTCGTCATTTGCTGAATAAAATCCAGGCCAGAGTGCAAAAAAATGATCAGGAGTTTGATGCTCTCTACAACGAACTGTTACTGGAGATGGCGCGCAACCAAATTTTTCTGATCAACGAACGACAACTCTCACCCAATCAGCAACTTTGGCTACGCGATTACTTCAAATTTAATCTGCGGCAGCACATTACACCAATCCTTATCAACAGTGATACCGATTTGACCGCGTTTCTGAAAGATGATTACACCTATCTTTCTGTTGAGATCATCCGTGGTGACGATATTCATTACGCTTTACTGGAAATTCCATCAGATAAAGTACCACGTTTCGTTAATCTGCCCCCGGAAGCACCAAGAAGGCGTAAGCCAATGATTTTACTGGATAATATACTCCGGTATTGCCTGGGTGATATCTTCCGTGGCTTTTTTGACTACGATGCTCTCAACGCCTATTCGATGAAAATGACCCGCGATGCCGACTATGACCTGGTCACTGAAATGGAATCAAGCCTGCTGGAGCTGATGTCATCCAGTCTGAAACAGCGTCTGACTGCAGCACCGGTACGTTTTGTTTATCAGCGCGATATGCCTAACGCGATGGTCGAAATGCTACGCCAAAAGCTGAATATCTCCAATTACGACTCTATTCTGCCGGGCGGACGCTACCATAATTTCAAAGACTTTATTTCTTTTCCTAATGTTGGCAAAGCAAATCTGGTCAATAAACCGCTGCCGCAATTACGACATACTCTTTTTGACCGCTTCCGCAATGGTTTCGATGCCATTCGTAATCACGATGTTCTGCTGTATTACCCCTACCACACGTTTGAGCATGTGCTGGAGTTACTGCGTCAGGCCTCGTTTGATCCGGCGGTGTTAGGGATTAAAATTAACATTTACCGGGTGGCGAAAAACTCACGCATTATCGATGCAATGATCCACGCCGCTTACAACGGTAAAAAAGTCACTGTGGTGGTTGAGCTGCAAGCGCGTTTTGACGAAGCTGCCAATATTCACTGGGCAAAGCGCCTGACAGAAGCGGGCGTACACGTCATCTTTTCTGCACCGGGACTAAAGATTCACGCCAAACTGTTTTTAATTTCCCGCCGCGAAGGTGATGAAATTATTCGCTATGCCCATATAGGAACCGGTAATTTTAACGAAAAAACGGCACGAATCTATACTGACTACTCATTACTGACGACCGATGCCCGGATCACGAATGAAGTCCGTCGTGTGTTTAATTTTATAGAAAATCCATATCGCCCGGTGACTTTTGAGCATCTCCTGGTTTCACCGCAAAACTCGCGCGAAATGCTTTATATGCTGATCGAGCAGGAAATTAGGCACGCGCAGCAGGGATTATCTTCAGGTATCACATTAAAAGTGAACAATCTTGTGGATAATGGCCTGGTCGATCGTTTATACGCTGCCTCTTCTGCCGGGGTAAAAATCAACCTGCTGGTCCGCGGTATGTGCTCACTGATCCCACATCTGGAGGGAATCAGTGATAATATCAATGTCATCAGCATTGTCGATCGTTACCTCGAACATGATCGGGTCTATATTTTCGATAACGCAGGCGATAAAAAAGTATTCCTCTCTTCTGCCGACTGGATGACGCGTAATATTGATCACCGTATCGAAGTTGCAGTCCCGCTACTCGATCCAATCTTAAAACAGCGTGTTCTGGATATTATTGCTATCCTGTTCAGTGACACGGTCAAATCGAGGATCGTAGATAAAGAGCTGAGCAACCGATATGTACCTCGTGGCAATCGCCGCAAAGTGCGTGCACAGCTGGCTATCTACGATTACATTAAATCTCTGGAACAACCCGACTAATTCATTATGCCTATATCCAATACTCATGCTCCGAAACCACAGGAATTTGCTGCTATCGACCTGGGTTCAAACAGTTTTCATATGGTCATCGCCCGCGTTGTGGATGGTGCCTTGCAGGTGCTTAGCCGTCTTAAACAGCGGGTACACCTGGCAGATGGATTAGACGCCAATAATGTGCTCTCGGAAGAGGCTATCCAGCGCGGCTTAAATTGCCTGGCGCTCTTTGCTGAGCGGCTACAGGGTTTCAGTGCTTCTAATGTCACCATTGTCGGTACGCATACACTAAGACAGGCAGTGAATGCCGAAGCGTTTTTGCAACGTGCCGCTGAGGTCATGCCATATCCGATTGAAGTCATCTCAGGCAACGAAGAAGCACGGCTTATCTTCATGGGCGTCGAGCACACTCAGCCAGAGAAAGGGCGTAAGCTGGTTATTGACATTGGTGGTGGTTCGACAGAGTTAGTGATCGGTGAAGATTTTGAGCCACGACTGGTTGAAAGCCGCCGCATGGGATGTGTCAGTTTTGCCAACCTCTATTTCCCCGGAGGTGTGATCAGTAAAGAAAATTTCCGCCGTGCGCGCCTCGCCGCAGCACAGAAACTGGAAACTCTGGCCTGGCAATACCGTTTACTGGGGTGGGACTATGCACTTGGCGCTTCAGGCACGATCAAAGCCGCCTGCGAAGTACTGCTGGCGATGGGTGAGAAAGATAATCACATCATGCCTGAGCGACTTGAGAGACTGTATGACGAAGTGGTGAAGTACAAATCTTTTGAATCCCTGAGTTTACCCGGGCTTTCAGAAGAGAGAAAAGCGGTGTTTGTGCCAGGACTGGCAATCCTGTGCGGGGTATTTGATGCCCTGGCGATCCGTGAGTTGCGGCTGTCAGATGGCGCACTACGTGAAGGTGTACTCTATGAAATGGAGGGACGCTTTCGCCATCAGGATATCCGTATCCGTACTGCACAAAGTTTAGCCAATCACTACGCTATCGACAGTGATCAGGCACGACGTGTACTCGATACCACTGAAACACTCTATATACAGTGGCGTGACCAAAATCCCAAACTTGCACATCCCCAACTTGCCGCGCTGCTAAAATGGGCCGCGATGCTGCATGAAGTAGGATTAACCATTAATCACAGTGGATTACAGCGCCACTCTTCCTACATTCTGCAAAACACCAATTTGCCGGGTTTCAGCCAGGATCAGCAAACCTTACTGGCAACCCTGGTTCGCTATCATCGCAAAGCGGTAAAAGTGGATGAAATGCCACGGATGATGTTGTTTAAAAAGAAACAGTTTTTACCACTGATCTTCTTATTACGTCTGGGTGCATTGCTCAACAACCAGCGTCAGGCAACCTCAACACCGACATTACTGCAACTAACTACTGATGATGGACACTGGACACTGACATTTCGTGAAGGGTATTTTACTCAAAATACCCTGGTTCAGCTTGATTTGGAGCGTGAGCAGGCCTACTGGAAAGAGGTGACAGGCTGGCAATTACTCATCAAAGAGGAAAATGCATGACGTTGTCGGTACCAGGTTCCCTGAATTATTTTGCGGAAAAATATCAGCTGACACCACCACATTCTGAGGTGGTTGAAGCCGTTTCTCGTATAACGCCGGGGGCAGCACTGGATCTGGGATGCGGTAGCGGCCGCAATACCCTTTATCTGCAACAGCATGGTTTTACCATGACAGCATGGGATAAAAATCGGGCCAGCCTTGATAAACTAAGGGCGATTATCAGCGCAGAGCAGCTCACTGCCATCGAAGTAGCAGAAAAAGATTTCGATCAGCTGCGTTTCAATGGTGCCTATCAGTTGGTCGTTTCCACCGTGGTGATGATGTTTTTACAACCAGCAACCATTCCACAACTGATAACAGATATGCAGGCCAGTACCCTACGTGATGGCTATAATCTGATAGTGGCGGCGATGGATACGCCCGATTATCCCTGTAACCAGGGATTTCCCTTTGCTTTTCGTCGCGGAGAGTTAAGCGAATATTACCGTGACTGGCATATCATTAAATATAATGAAGAGGTTGGCCAGTTGCACCGCCGCGATGCCAGTGGTCAGCGCATCTCATTACGTTTTGCGACACTACTTGCGCGAAAACATAAGATTAAAATGTAATTTCTCACAGCAACCGGTGGTTACTTACGCCGTTATGGTTGTTAACTGGAGTGAAAATCCGTGCTATGCCTTTACGTAAACAGAACAAAACAAGCAGGGTGACCATTGTTATCCTGTTAGTCAGCCTGCTGATACTCGCAGGCAGGCTACTTTTTGTCATTCCCGGCGCCATTGAACATCATCAGCAGAAAAAAAGTGAACAACAGAACGTCACTGCCACTGACCAATAACTTTTACCTTTAACCTTTTTAAACACACAATACCTCTCGATACATGAGGTGATGACTCAATAAACAGGCGCGAAGGAAATTTTATGTCCGTCATTTTGCCTCAGGGCCAACAACTTGCCGGGATCCGTCACCGCATATTAACACTTTTAATTGAAGATGACGGACTGGTCGATACGCTACTCGACAAACAACAAAAATGCTCTCCTGAGGAGAAGCGTCAACTTGATGATGACGCACAGGAAATAAAATCGTATATCCCTCTTCTGCATGCTGCCGATATCGCCGATTTGCTGGAAGCCCTGCCAGAAGATCAACGACACGCTCTCTGGCATCTTATCGCTACCGAACGGCGCGGCAAGGTATTGGTTGAGGCTTCCAAAAACGTCTGGGATAGCCTGATCGAAGAGATGAGTGATCGTGAGCTTTTGCGCGCGATAAAACCGCTGGATATCGATGAACAGGCTTATCTGGTTAAATATCTTCCCCGCGATCTCACCGGCAGGCTGTTGACCTCACTGGAACCAGAGCAACGTTCCCGTGTCATGGAACTGATGGATTTTGACCACGATCGGGTTGCCCGGATCATGGACTTCAATCTTATCACCGTACCCGCTGATATTACACTTGCTACCGTGCAACGCTATTTACGTAAGAAGAAACAGATTCCGGACGGCACAGATAAAATTTTTGTCATCGACAAGCGTAATCATCTGCAAGGCGTTTTACCCCTTACCGATATTTTATTAAATAAACCCGGTATGCAGGTTTGTGATGTCATGAACAGTAAACCATCCACCTTCTATCTGGATGATAAAGCGCAGACGGCTGCAGGGGCTTTCGAGCGTTATGACCTGATCACGGCGCCAGTAATCGATGCCCGAGGCAAATTAATCGGCCGTATCACGGTTGATGATATTGTCGATTTAGTGAATGAGCAGAACGAAAAAAATATCCGTGATATGGGTGGGATTAACCGGGACGAAGATGTTTTCGCCCCGGTACGTAAAGCTGTTCGCACCCGTTGGACATGGCTGGCCATCAATCTTTGTACTGCGTTTATTGCTTCCCGTGTCATTGGCTTATTTGAATCGACCATTTCCCAGCTGGTGGCTCTGGCGACACTGATGCCCATTGTCGCCGGGATAGGTGGTAACACCGGCAATCAGACCATCACCATGATTGTACGCGCTCTGGCGCTGCGTCAGGTAGAACCGGGGAATTTCTCTTTTCTTATCTGGCGTGAACTGGGTGTTGCTCTGATAAATGGGGTGTGCTGGGGTGGTATTATGGGTATGATCACCTGGACAATGTACGACAACGCAGCGATGGGTGGAGTAATGATGCTGGCGATGATGCTCAATTTGCTTCTCGCCGCCCTGATGGGAGTGTTAATCCCGCTGATCATGACAAAGTTACATCGCGATCCGGCCATTGGCTCCAGCGTACTGATCACTGCCCTGACAGACACCGGCGGGTTCTTTATCTTCCTCGGTCTGGCTACGCTGTTTTTACTGCATTAACGCCTTCAGTATCCTTTTCGGCATTGATCAAACCGAGCACTGCCGAAGAGAAGACTTGCCAATAGCTAGCGATTAATCTGTTGTGTTATTTTTTCTATTTCAGCAGCACTGAAATTAATATTCACTTGTGCTGCGTTATCTTCAATAATTTTTTGCGCAATAAGCCGGGTAACAGGATGAATGATATTAAAGTGATCTGCCTTTTTTATCTGATAAACATAGAAAGGGATATTCGCTTTCCTGGCTGTTCTCTGCAATAGAGAAAACTCACTCCAGTAATATTCTTCACCTTCAAAATATAGGTTGGTGATGTAATCGAAGTAATAAAATTACCCGGTGAACGTAAACGAAATTCCTGTGGATTTTTTTGGTTAAACGGAATTGCTACCTGCATTGATCCATTAGCAATGCGTTGCTGTAAATCGGGGATCCCACCCAGCGCAAACGCAGCCCGAAAACCGGTGAGCATTTCACTCGCCAGTAAGACTCTGGTGCCACCAGTGCTGTGCCCTGCGAGATAAATTCTGTCTGCATCAACATAAGGTAAAGCGGCGAGATAACGTCTTGCGGCGTCCAGATCATCTATTTCACCATAAAACATCTCATAGTGACCCGGATTATCATTTTCACCACGAAAACTCGGTACCATCATCACCAATCCGGCTTCTCTGAATGCACTTCCACTCTGATCGTTGTCTTCCGGTTGCTTACTCCAGAAAAAATCATCATCGCCGATTCCCCCATAACCGCCGATCAGCCAGATGACGGCTGGATGTTTTTTCCCATCTTTAGGATCGGGCGTCACAAATGCCGACATACCGCCATCTTTAGCCGGATAACGAATCAGAGAAAAAATATCAGCTGGCGGCATTGCAGCAGGACCATCCCCCTGAAAACTGGTATCGACAATTTCTGTTTTAAATGCAGCTCGCTCACTTGCCAGTGTAGTATGTTCGCTGGCTTGGGTAGTAAACACTACACTGCCTGCAAAAAGAATAATGACACTCAACCATCGACGCCCGAGGTGTTGGTGATTTTTCATCAGAATATCCCTCTCTGTCATTGATATGAAAGTATTATGTGTATAAGCAACTGTTCTCTTTAGTATAATGGCGCAATTTATAGCGTAAAAGCTGTCATTATTCTTCAATATCAGCATCGTTGGTGTAATTTGCCGGGTTCATGAAAATGAGCATATATTGGCAGAAACAGCCCGGTCGACAATGACAGCGTGTTATCGCGGGCTATCAGGAAAAAGAATTGAAAGTAATAATCAAGCAGTGTCGAGGCCACTTACCTAAAGCAACACTGCTTAATAATAAAAAGAACCACGAGACACTTTCATGAACTCACACAATCTATTCGGCTGTCCCTGTTTCCTGATTCAGATAATCAGTCAGAAAATACTGTGCATTACCCTGACTTGACAGGTCGTCACTGTAAAAGACTTTGTGCTCATTTTTTTCGCCGGGAAGGTAAACCTCTCCATTGTTGTACTTGTCGATAAGCAGTACCACGTATTTTTTGCCATTGACCATGACACTGTAATCTTTACGCGCTCCTTTATCTTCAATATTCATCAGCTGGATTTTTCCGTCCCAGTCATGATCAGCTCCGGTAATCTGAACCAGTGCCTGATGTTTATCTCTCGGTCCGTAACGTAGCGTCCATACTTTTATCCCTTCTGTGCCCTGCCATGCTTTTACATATTCCGCAACTTCCGGTCTGGGGGCTGCGTAGGCTGTCATTGTGGGGAGGGCCGTTGTCAAAACAGCGAACAGTAAAGCACTGGTAGTAAACTTCCGCATTATTTCTCCTTGTGAATGTTAAACTGAAGTACCATCTAAGCGAAAAAGCAGGTGTGATAATATCACGAAACAGTGCGTTTACCTGTATGGCGTTAAATTATATCGGTTTTCCATAAGAATTCGTGCGTTTCATCCGGTGTACATCATCGCAATCGCCAGTTTCTTTTAGGGACATTTGTCTGGCTTAGGGTAACAGACACAAATGCAAAAAAGCCCACAGTAGTGCGAGCTCGGTGGTGTTTTATTCTTATATATAAAGTAAATTACTCTCACTCTATCGTTAACAGAACAAACTTTACCTAAAATATCAATCGCTTTAAAATTTCAATATCTGAATGCTAAAAAAATTCCACGTGTGGAACTTTATTAGTTTCTTGTTAACTGAACCTGTCTCAGTAGCTCTTGGTCCGCCTAAACTGAATCATTATCCGTGCTCTTGCAACACTAATTTCACCCAAAAACGATGTAGTATTTCTAACTGACGTAACCATACATGAAGCTACTAATGGCACACCTTGGTTTGTAGCCGCAGATGTAACACCATTGGCATCAATCAGTTAGCTAGCGCTATGCGTGACTTGGACAGTGATGAAAATGGTGTGCATTCAATGCATACCCGTGGCGGGCAACAAGATTTCACCATCATTTCCGAATCCGGCCCCTACACGCTGACCTTGCGCTGACCGCTATCCACCAGACTGACCAGTTCCTGCATCGAGTACCGGAGACATTGGGCGACTTGGTCCACACAGAAGACAAACTGTCTATCAAGCCTGCCGACTCTACGATGACAATCTGCAACGAGCGCTGCGGCAAGAAGAAGACCAACTCCAAGGTTGCAAGCCGGATCGCCGATGCATTTGTGTCTGTTATCTTGGAAGCCATGCGCGTTCAGTACCACTACGCCAACACGGACACTGGACCGGGAGAAGTGATCCCACACTGCTCAGTGACGGTCGAATCTTACAGATCACCTAATGAGTTGTAGAACTGGCAGACAATGGCCACAACGTCACACGTGTCTTACATAAAGTTGAGGTGATGCGCTTACTACATCTGCTGTACATCATGAACTCGGCGGTGGTAGCCACACACGCGACATTCATCGCGCTACAGACAAAGGTGCAGTAATAATCGTCCACGCGATCGGGATGACGTTGAACACGGGGCATTTGGTCCCGTTTAATCTTTACCATTCTGGTGATACAATGCCGTGAAAAATTCAGATTAACACCTATGGGTGTATGGGCATATGGATAGTAAAACTAACAATTTCAGATTAGTAATAACATTAACTATTTCAGCTATCGCTATAGCAGTTTACAATTCTATTTTTTACCCCGGCTACCTGACGCCGGACAGCGCTTACATTTTGTACCAAACAAACGGAATAGCCCCACTCAGTAACTGGCATCCTATTTTTATCACCCTTTTATGGGGTTTTTTTTATGATGTATTCAAAAGTGCCGGAGGTATTTGGAGCATACAAATACTTCTCCTTGTTTTATCTACCACCTTCATGTCATTAAAAATCAAAAGTACTACTATTGGTATTTTGTTTCTTGTGCTAACATTGTTTTACCCTCCAATAATGACAAATATGGGTGCTTTATGGAAAGATGATTTCGCAGCAATATTCACGTTAATGAGTTATGCATTCCTAATAAGTTACTGCAATAAAAAAACAAAGTGCAACTTATCGTTACTAATTGCTTCATGCATTCTTGTTTCTCTAACAAGAATTGATTACTTTATAGTGATATTACCGTTTTTGTTAGCGGCGACTATTTCCCTGGATCATCTAAAAACTAAAAATGCATTTGCACGATTTTTTTACTACGTGTTAATGGTATTATTTTCAGTTTTTACCATAAACCAAACGCTTAGCGTTGGTATTGAAAAGAAACTGAATCCCTGGGTGACTATAGCAGCATGGGACATCGTGGGTATTGAGCAAAGATCCGGAGAGAAAGATCTTAGTTCCATTTATAACTGTAATACATCAGACCCTCTGGTATGGGGTGCCACAAAAAGGTTCTCAGTTAATCTACCCGAAGGTGACTATGTAACTCCAGTAAAGGAAGAAAGTTCATACTTCTTTAAACTATGGTTTAGCAGTATTATAAAACATCCTGTGTCATATGTTGAACATCGTATTTGCGTGGCAAAAGTATTTTTGGGATTTGATACGCCATTAGTCCATTACCCTTATCCTGCGCCAATATTTAATAATTATAACCTTAACCAAAAGTCCGATAGAAGCAACCTTAACCTAGATGTTTATTGGTTCTTTGATGCAAATTCATCATCACCAATGTTCAGATACTGGTATTATCTTGTAGTTGTAATATTTATTACATTAGCGATGAATGCCATGAGAAAATTTTCCATAGTCAATAACGCTCTATCAGCGAGCATCTTACTCGAAGCTCTACGCGTTTTTGTTCTCCCTGCAGCAGATTTCAGGTATGGTATATGGATTGTTTTCGGGACATTGACTTTAATATTTGTATCGATAGATAAAATTATCAATAAGAGAGATGATTGCTAAATGAAGTACAGAAATCTAAAAGTTGCATTGGTCGTACCATGCTATAACGAAGAGCAAACAGTAGCCACAGTTGTTCGTGATTTTAAGCAGGCTATGCCAGAGATTCAAGTGTACGTCTTTGATAATATGTCATCTGATGACACAAAAACAGAGGCGGAAAAAGCAGGCGCAAAAGTTATATCCGTAAATCAAAAAGGCAAAGGTAACGTTGTCCGTCGTATCTTCGCAGATGTTGATGCTGATATTTATGTGATGGTTGATGGTGATGCAACCTACGAGGCATCCGCAGTTCATAAGCTAGTAGACAAGTTAATTGATGAAAACCTGGATATGGTTGTTGGATGCCGGAAAGTAACTGAAGACAATGCGAGAAAAGCATACCGACATGGACATCAGTTGGGTAATAAGGCGTTAACTCAAAGCGTAACATACATCTTTGGTGGAAATTTTACAGATATGTTATCGGGATACCGAGCGTTTACAAGACGCTACGCGAAGTCTTTCCCAGCTCTGGCAACTGGGTTTGAAACTGAAACAGAACTCACAGTACATGCTTTAGAGTTACGTATGCCGTATGGAGAAATAAACACTGCGTATGGTGAGCGACCAGAAGGGTCAACAAGCAAGTTATCAACTTACAAAGATGGCTATCGGATATTAAAAACCATCATGCGATTGTTTATGCGCGAACGCCCGATGTGGTTCTTCGGTATAATATCAGCGATGTTCTGCATACTATCTGTTGTTCTGTCTCTACCGGTCATTTTTGAATATATCGATTCAAGAACGGTTCCTAGACTTCCAACTGCTGTTCTTTCAGCAACGCTGATGCTAGCTTGTTTCTTATCGATATTCTGTGGACTTATACTCGATAGCGTCACTGTCGGTCGTCATGAAAGCAAACGGCTTGCATATCTTTCCGTGCCAACAAATAAAGACCATGAATAAAGTACTGAAACAATCTCTCAGATTTACTGCGGTTGGCACTGTTGGATTCATTGTTGATACCGCAATACTTTATGTTTTTAAAAGTTCGCTGGGCCTGTACTACGCTAGGCTGCTATCATTCATGTTCTCCGTTGTAACAACATGGGTTCTTAATAGAAATTTCACTTTCGATGTTACTAGATATAAGAATGAAAGACTCTGGCTTGAGTTTATCCATTACCTATCTCTGATGTCTATTGGCGGTATTATAAACATAGTTACCTATTCATCATCTGTTATGGCAAGCGTATACATCGGTGAAAGGCCGATTATAGGTGTTGCAATCGGCAGTATAGCAGGTATGTCTTTTAATTTTCTAAGTTCCAGGATTTTTATATATATCGATAAAGATAAGTAAAATGGCCGGGCAGAGGCGGAGAACAACATCGCGGAGAATGCTCTGCAGATGGTCAGCTTGGGTCGTAAAAACTTCCTGTTCTTCGGCTCTGACCTCGGTGGCGAGAGGGGCCCTCAGTAGCAGCATAGTCGTCACACCCTGTAAAAATTCAATCAAAGGGCATGGAGTGACAGATGAAACTTATTTCCCCGAGCGTAAAGAGAATGTACTGGCGAAACTGGTGCCGTCTTACAATATGACCGTGGTCGCCGTTGTACAGAGTGAAGGAATTTCGGAAGCTACCCTGTATAACTAGGGTAATCAGGCTAAATCAGAGGGAAAACCGGTGCCGGGAGCAAATGAAACAACCGAGCAGTGGTCAGCAGAAGCGCGCTTTGCCGCCATTGTCGAAACTACCACGCTCAGCGAAGCGGAAATCGTAGAGGGTAAACACCTTACCCGCGGGTATAACGAAAAGCACCGCCACAGCGGCATACGGTTTGTAACGCCGGCAGAATGGCATCGTGGTGACGATGGTGAACTGACGAAGCGCTGTGATGAACTGTACAGTCAGGCGCAGAAAGCCCATCCGGAACACTGGTTAGGCCGCACAAGAAACTAGTAGCCGATGGGCGCGGTGACGTTGAATCCGGAGCGGGAAAAACGGGCGGCGTAAATTAACCGGAGGTGACGACTATCTTGACACTAACCGACTTAGATAGGGTCAGTCTGATAATTTTAATTTCCTGTAATACTAAAATACTCCTTGCAGATCTCATTCCACTCTTTAACGATAAGGTTTGAGGACTTTATCTGTTTATCTGTGAAAATTCGTTACATTGTCCTGTTCAAGCGCAAAATCATCATTGAAGATAGTGGTTACGCCAAAGCTATTGAACTTGCTTGCGAAAAACAACCTCTGGAATACGCACCGAGCTTTCAGAAACTAGCCCCTTATGAGGCTATGACAACGATAACCGTTCACGATGAACATATATAGCATTCGCGAATGCGTCAACTCGATAATGCGGTCACATTTCTAGAATGCTTCCATGATATTGAGCTCATAACAGACGAAATTGAGGCCAAGTATGAAGGAGTGTAGTGGTCAATAAAAACTGGCCACAGCTTTAGAGTTTTTCCAGAACAATCGCTCTGATTCATTCGGCGTCAAACCACCATTATATTGATGAGGTCTGAGCTGGCTGTAATATCCTGTGATGTAATTCGTTATTGCCGTATTGGCTTCGCTAAAATTCACATAGCCATTATCCGGTACCCTCTCTGTTTTCAGGCTTATGAAGAACCGTTCCATTGGACTGTTATCCCAGCAATTTCCACGGCGATTCAGGCTTTGCTTTATCTGATATCTCCACTGTAACTGTCTGAAATTCCTGCTGGTATAGTGACTGCCTTGATCCGAGTGATACAATAAATTAGCCGGTTTTCCCCGTGCTTCCCAGGCCATCGACAGGGCTTTACCTGTCAGTGTGGAATCAGGGAACAATCACATCGCCCAGCCAACCGGTTTACGGCAAAACAAATCGAGTACAATAGCCAGATAAGCCCAGCGTTTTCCCGTCCAGATATAAGTCACATCACCTCACCAGGCCTGATTAGGCTCGGTAACAGCAAACTGGCGATCCAGATAATCAGGGATCTCAATGTGTTCCTTAGATGCCTTCCTGTAACGATGGCCAGGTTGCTGACAGCTGATAATATTGAGCGCTTTCATCAGCTTTGTTGCCCGCCAGCGGCTCAGTTTTATACCTTTGGTGGTGACCATTGCGGCAATGCTTCGCGCTCCTGCTGAACCGTTACTTTCGCGATAAAGTTCACGCACAAGGCTCAGTAATGCCACTCTCGTGGCGTCAGGCTTCCTGGGCTGCCGCCAGTATTTATAACTGCTGCGATGAACCCCAAACACGTTGCACACAACGGCAACAGGAAACCGCGCCCTGAGTTTCTCAACTAATGAGAATTGTTCAGGGAGTCTGACATCAAGAGTGCGGTAGCCTTTTTTAATATATCCCTCTCCATTTCAATACGTTGAAGTTTTTTCTTCAATTCACGTATCTCAATCTGCTCAGGTGTCATGGGTGAAGCTATGGGTGATTTTCCCGCTCGCTCTTCTTTCAGTTGCCAAACCCATTTATCCATCGTGGATTTGCCGACATTCATTGCCGTTGCAGCGGCGACAACGGTGTAGTGCTGATCGAGTACAAACTGGGCAGCTTCGAGGCGAAACTCGGGGCTAAAATTACGTCTGGTACGTCCGGTCATAGTGTCACCTGTTTTAACTATGAGGCGATGATATCACCTCTATTCAGGTGGCCAAATTAACTATGCCACTACATGCCGTAGTATATCTGTGCACATCAATGTGTATTTCAGTGTACCGGATGTGTTTTCTTAGCGTATTAATGCAGGATTACTCGGGTTAAATTCTTCGGTGTATCGTGAGTCTCGACCCCGTCTCACTGATTATAAACTCAGCCATAACTGATTTCATCGCACCTAACACCTAGGGAAATTTATCGGCTTTTAGCGGCTAAAATTTCCCTTCTGTCGCCAGAAAAAGATTGATTACAATTTAATTTATTATCAATTACTTACCCATTCATCAATCATATTCGCCCAATCTTGTAGCATCTCAGCCCTCTGCTCACGATATTCAGCCTTGTTATAAACCGCTCGTACTCCCTTTTGTTCATGGGCAAGGCACTTCTCAATCCAGTCAGTATTATATCCGGCCTCATGTAGCAAGGTGCTGGCAGTACGCCGTAAGTCATGGGGACCAAACTTAGGCAACAACTCCCCTTCTTACTGTGCCAGACGATATGTAAGTGTCAAAACCCGGTTTAAGGTAGCACTACTCATTGGCGCATCGGAATCGTAGCGTGAAGGAAGGATAAAATCAGAGCTACCGGCAAAGGTTTTGAGGGCAATCATAATATCCATTGCCTGACTGGAAAGAAAAACCAAATGTGGATTACGTCGTTTCATCCTCTCCTTTGGTATTGTCCATAATGCCTCACTAAAATTGATCTCTTCCCAGGTTGCGTTAGTCAGCTCACTTTTACGTACCATCGTTAACAGCAAAAGTTTAACTGCTGCTCTGATTGATGGCGTCGTTCCTACCCGTTCCATATATCCATACATAAGACCGATTTCAACTAATGTCAATGCCCTGTCACGTGGCTCAAATTTCGCTATGCTTGCAGGCCGAACCAGATCAGCTGGATTCTCTACCTTCTGACCGCGTTCAATAGCCCGGCGATAGACTTGCAATACAATCTCTCTGGCGTGTACAGCTGTCGCCGGTGCCCCTCGCTCGACAATGTTATCGGTTAAGGCGCGTAAGTCTTCGTGTGTGATCTCAGTCAGTTTCTGCTGGGCAAATTTTGCCTTCAACTCTCTTTGATATACCGAACGCCGCATATCACGCGTCGATTCAGCTCTTTGATAGCCGCGTAACCATTTCTCAGCCCATGCGCCAAAAGTCTCCGCATCTTTGATACGCGCTTTATCTCTGGCTTTTTCCCTCGCAGGCGATCTTCCACCGGCAACCATCTTTTTAGCTTCGTTGAGCCGTTCACGCGCTTCAGCAAGCGTAATCCCTCCAACACCATAACGGCCAAACGTAACAGTCTCTTGTCTTCCGTTTATTGAATAGTTGTAGCGAAATGAGATCGTTCCAGCCGGCGTGACCGCAACATAAAGACCATCGCGGTCATTAACTTTATAGAGTTTTTCCTTCGGCTTAAGGTGGCGCAGCCTGGTGTCAGTCAACATGGTTTATTGTTTTCCTATATCAATTAATACCATGTTGTAAAAAACTCAGAAAAGTAATTTAACTCATTGCTTTTAATTGAGTTATAAAAAACAAATACCATAACTCATCCAAAATTTATCACATGGTACTTTTTCAAACCTGAATTCGAAGTCAGAGAGTACCATCAAAAATTCCATTGAAAAAAACGTGCTTCTCGTTGCTAACAGCTGCCAGAAAGTGCCAGACACAAAAACAAAAAAGCCCGCAGTGATGCGGACTTAGGAGTACTTTACTGCTTTTACGTGCAGGCTGTTGCCAGACGCTAAATCATTCCCACTCAATCGTCGCGGGTGGTTTGCCGGAGATGTCGTAAACCACGCGGGAGATGCCGTCGATTTCATTGATGATGCGGTTGGAGACTAATCCAAGGAAATCGTACGGGAGATGTGCCCAGTGTGCAGTCATAAAATCGATGGTCTCAACAGCGCGCAAAGAAACCACCCAGTCATACTTACGTCCGTCACCCATCACACCAACCGAGCGTACCGGCAGGAAAACAGTGAAAGCCTGACTCACTTTATTGTAGAGATCAGTTTTATGCAGCTCCTCAATAAAGATAGCATCAGCCTGGCGCAACAGATCGCAATACTCTTTTTTCACTTCACCCAGCACACGCACTCCTAAACCTGGTCCCGGGAAAGGATGGCGATAGAGCATGTCATAAGGCAGACCGAGTTCCAGACCTATTTTACGTACTTCATCTTTAAATAACTCTTTGAGAGGCTCTACCAGCCCCAGATTCATCTCTTTCGGTAACCCACCGACATTATGGTGTGACTTAATTACGTGTGCTTTACCGGTGGCCGAAGCCGCAGATTCAATCACATCCGGGTAGATGGTGCCCTGAGCGAGCCATGAAACGTCAGTCAATTTTGTCGCCTGTTCATCAAATACCTCGACAAACACACGACCAATGATTTTACGTTTGGCTTCCGGCTCATCAACGCCGGCAAGGGCTGTGAGGAAGCGCTCTTCTGCAGGTACATGAACAATGCTCAGACCAAAATGATCACCAAACATCTCCATCACCTGCCCGGCTTCATTCAGCCTTAATAACCCGTTATCAACAAAAACACAGGTAAGGCGGTCACCAATTGCCCGGTGTAGCAGCATTGCCGTCACTGAAGAGTCTACCCCACCGGATAAGCCCAGGATCACCTTGTCATTCCCAATCTGAACCTTCAGACGCTCCACTGCATCTTCTATGATTTTATCGGGTGTCCAGAGTGCTTCACACTGACAAATCTCACGCACGAAACGCTCAAGTAAACGTATACCCTGATGGGTATGCGTCACTTCGGGATGAAATTGCACGCCATAAAAGCGTTTTTCTTCATTGGCGATAATAGCATAAGGGCAGGTTTTGGTGCTGGCTACGGTCACAAAACCAGACGGGATCGCTGTGACTTTATCACCGTGACTCATCCAGACATCCAGCATCGCTTTACCGGCGGTATTAAGAGAGTCTTCAATACCGCGTGTCAAAGCACTATCGTTATCAACCTCAACCTGAGCATAGCCATATTCACGTTTATCAGAGCCGGCAACATCCCCACCCAGCTGCATCGCCATGGTTTGCATACCATAGCAAACCCCCAGCACGGGCACGCCCGCAGTGAAAACATACTCTGTCGCGCGGGGACTGCCCTCTTCTGTGGTACTTTCCGGGCTGCCGGAAAGGATAATCCCGTTAGGATTAAACTGGCGAATCTGTTCTTCTGTGACATCCCACGCCCAGAGTTCACAATAGACGCCCAGCTCACGTACACGGCGTGCTACCAGCTGCGTATATTGAGAACCGAAATCAAGGATCAGAATACGATGTTTATGAATATTTTCCGTCGTCATTGAGGGTTTTCCGGCAATCGAATAATAAGATCCGGTGTGAGGCAACAGATAACACAAATGCCTCACACTGGTAAGAGGTCAATTCCAGCCTGCACACTGTTCAGTGTGCCTGCCTGTCTGTCACGAACCCATACGGTAGTTAGGTGACTCTTTGGTGATCGTAACATCATGAACATGGCTTTCAGAGATACCTGCGCCACTGATGCGAACAAATTCAGCACGGGTACGCAGATCGAGGATAGTACCACACCCGGTGAGTCCCATACAGGAGCGCAGGCCCCCCATCTGTTGATGAACAATCTCTTTAAGATGACCTTTATAAGCAACCCGCCCTTCGATACCTTCAGGTACCAGTTTATCGGCGGCATTATCGGTCTGAAAATAGCGATCTGAAGAGCCTTTTGACATGGCTCCCAGTGAGCCCATACCACGGTAAGATTTGAATGCCCGGCCCTGATAGAGTTCAATTTCACCAGGTGATTCATCCGTACCAGCCAGCATAGAACCGACCATCACAGCAGACGCACCCGCGGCGATCGCTTTTGCGATATCACCAGAGAAACGGATGCCACCATCAGCAATCACCGGAATGCCGGTTCCTTCCAGTGCTTCTACCGCATCAGAAACCGCTGTAATTTGTGGGACACCCACGCCAGTTACGATACGAGTGGTACAGATAGAGCCAGGGCCGATACCCACTTTTACTGCACTGACACCCGCTTCAGCCAGCGCTTTAGCGCCAGTACCAGTCGCAACGTTACCTCCGACAATTTGCAATTCAGGATATTTAGCCCGTGTTTCACGGATGCGTTGCAAAACCCCTTCAGAGTGACCATGAGAAGAGTCGATCAGTAACACATCAACACCAGCAGCAACCAGAGCATCGACACGCTCTTCATTACCTGCCCCGGCTCCAACAGCTGCACCCACACGTAAACGCCCCTGCTCATCTTTACAGGCGTTCGGTTTACGTTCTGCTTTCTGGAAGTCTTTGACGGTAATCATGCCAAGCAGGTGAAAATGGTCATCGACCACCAGCGCTTTCTCTACGCGCTTCTCGTGCATTTTTTGTAAAACCACATCACGGGCTTCACCCTCACGCACTGTGACCAGGCGCTCTTTTGGGGTCATTACGGCAGAAACTGGTAGTGCCATATCAGTGACAAAACGCACATCACGCCCGGTGATGATCCCCACCAGTTCACGTTTTTCATTCACTACCGGATAGCCGGCAAAACCATTACGTTCAGTCAGTTCTCTTACCTGCTGAAGCGTGGTAGTTGGCAGCACAGTCTGAGGTTCGCTGACCACACCACTTTCATATTTTTTTACTTTACGTACTTCTTCAGCCTGACGCTCTATAGGCATATTTTTATGAATAAAGCCAAGACCACCTTCCTGTGCCAGAGCAATAGCGAGACGCGCTTCTGTCACAGTATCCATTGCTGCAGAGAGCATAGGGATATTCAGACGTATAGTTTTAGTCAGCTGGGTACTGAGGTCGGCGGTATTAGGAAGAACAGTAGAATGTGCAGGAACGAGCAAAAGATCGTCGAATGTCAGGGCTTCTTTGATGATTCTTAGCATAGCAATATCTCAACCTCAGGGTGAATGAGAACTTATAAAATATTGCCGCGGCATTATACAGGCCATTGCTGTTTCTCTCCAGCACTATTTAAAAAATACTTGCTTCATCCGTACGGGGCTGTAGTATCGGAAGATCATCTTTTTCTACACTACAGAGCCTGCCGATGTCCCGCCCTCCTGAGTCCACTGTTTTCACTGTCAGTCAGCTAAACACCACCGTTCGGCAATTGCTGGAGATGGAGATGGGGCAAATCTGGCTGAGTGCTGAAATTTCCAACTTCTCTCAACCCGCTTCCGGCCACTGGTATTTCACGCTGAAAGATAACAGCGCACAGGTCAGTTGTGCGATGTTTCGTAACAGTAACCAGCGCCTTAGTTTTCGTCCACAAAATGGTCATCAGGTGCTGGTAAAGGCAACGCTGACACTTTATGAACCGCGGGGAAACTACCAGCTCATTGTTCAGAGTATGCATCCGGCCGGGAATGGTTTGTTGCAGCAACAATTTGAATTACTGAAAGAGAAACTAAATCAGGAAGGGTTGTTCGCTGCTCAGTATAAGCAACCTCTCCCGGTTCCTGCAAAACAGGTGGGTGTTATTACCTCAGCAACCGGGGCAGCACTGCATGATATTTTGCAGGTGTTACAACGGCGGGATCCCTCATTACCGATTATTATCTACCCCACTGCGGTGCAGGGCAAAGAGGCAATACCGGCGATAGTTCGCGCGATAGAAGTGGCGAACTGGCGTGCTGAGTGTGACGTGCTGATTGTAGGTCGTGGTGGCGGGTCACTGGAAGATTTGTGGTGTTTCAATGATGAACGTGTCGCACGCGCTATATTCGCCAGCGTGATCCCTGTTGTCAGCGCGGTTGGTCACGAAACAGATGTGACTATTGCTGATTTTGTTGCCGATCAACGCGCTCCCACTCCCTCTGCCGCAGCCGAAATCATCAGCCGTAATCAGACGGAATTAGTGCGACAATTACAACATCAGCAACAACGTCTCGATATGGCTATGGACTATTACCTGGCCCAATGCCAGCAACGTAGTGCAGCGTTACTGCATCGCCTGCAGCAGCAGCACCCACAATTGCGTCTTGCGCGACAACAGACCACACTGGAAAATTTACGTTACCGTCTGGATAATGCTATCTCGCAACAGCAGGCGCGTTTTACGCAACGCTTCCAGCGTCTCAGCCAGCGTCTGCGCGACAACCAACCCGCTAACCGCTTATTGCGTCATCAGCAGACATTACAACAAGGGGTTTATCGTCTGCAACACGCTATGCAGCAGCAGCTCAGTCAGGATAAACAACGTTTTTCTACCTTGACGGCCCAGCTTTCTGGTGTCAGTCCTCTGGCTGCCCTGGCACGGGGATTCAGTGTTACCACCTCGGTTAATGGCACACTGGTAAGTAAAACCGCACAGGTAACGCCCGGGGAAAAATTAACTACTCGCGTAGATGATGGCTGGCTGGAGAGTGAAATAACCGCAATTCATCCCTTGAAGAAGAAGCGGATCAGAAAAAACGCAAAATCTGATTAACTACTACATTTATACCTTTTTCTCACGTAAAACACTGACTACGCGAGAACGTGAAATCATGCCATGACCATGCTGACAAAAATAATCAACAGCGCCACACGCCTTAAGGATCTCTAATGGCATGCCACAGTCAGGGCAGCAAGCCTGAGGCGTAAACTGACGCTGACAGGCGTTACATTGATAAGCTTCTTCACACTGATAAAGGGGAGCTGAACATAGAGGGCAATTTTCTGGCATGCGTTTATCTTCTCCCTTTTGCTGAAATAGCCGGTATCAACCGGCTTTATGAGCTGATTACTACCATCACACGGATGGTTGCCAGCTTAACGTTTATTTTTCTTCAGATGGCTCATCAGGCGTTTTCGTTTACGCTGCTGAGTTGGCGTCAGCAAATTACGCTTACCCGCAAAAGGGTTATCACCCTCTTTGAACTGGATACGAATTGGCGTTCCCATGACCTTTAAAGAGCGGCGGAAATAGTTCATCAGATAACGCTTGTAAGAATCAGGCAGATCTTTAACCTGGTTACCATGAATCACCACAATCGGTGGGTTATAGCCGCCAGCATGAGCGTATTTCAGCTTAACACGTCTTCCGCGAACCAACGGAGGCTGATGATCATCCTCTGCCATTGTCATGATACGGGTCAGTAAAGCAGTATTTACCCGTCGGGTAGCGCAATTATAGGCTTCAGTGATCGATTCAAACAGGTTACCCACGCCACTGCCATGCAAGGCTGATATGAAATGGACGCGAGCAAAATCGATAAATCCGAGACGATAATCCAGCGTCTCTTTTACCTCATCGCGCACCTCCTGAGTCAGGCCATCCCACTTGTTCACGACAATCACCAGAGAGCGACCGCTGTTGAGAATAAACCCGAGTAAGGAGAGATCCTGGTCTGAGATACCTTCACGAGCATCGATCACCAGTAACACCACATTGGCATCTTCAATCGCTTGCAAGGTTTTAATTACCGAGAATTTCTCAACAGTCTCTGTAATTTTCCCTCGCTTACGCACACCCGCGGTGTCGATCAGAACATATTCACGCTCATCACGCTCCATCGGAATATAAATGCTGTCACGGGTAGTGCCTGGCATATCAAACACCACCACTCGCTCTTCACCCAGAATTCGGTTAGTCAGGGTTGATTTACCTACATTTGGCCGCCCGACAATGGCGATTTTTATCGGTAAAGAGCGTGGGTCAAAATCATCTTCTTCTGCTTCAGGCTCATCGCCTTGTTCTTTCTTTTCGAAAGCGGCCCAGTAGGCCTCATTTTCATCTTCCTCGCTGAGCTCTATTGGATCAACTTCTTCCATCCATAGCAGCAGTACCATCTCAAGTAAGCTGGTGACTCCCCGTCCATGGGACGCAGCGATGGGATGAATATCACCCAGGCCAAGTGCATAAAAATCAGCAATCGCGGAATCGGCATCCAGACCATCAGTTTTATTGGCAACCAGAAAGGTCGGTTTTTTACGTGAACGAAGGTGGCGGGCAATAACTGAATCTGCTGGCATCAGGCCTGCACGCGCATCAACCATAAATAGCACAACATCAGCTTCTTCAATAGCCAGCAAAGATTGCTCAGCCATGCGGGTCTCGACTCCATCCTCATGACCATCGATTCCTCCGGTGTCCACACAGATGAATTCGCGCCCTTCTACTTCTGCACGGCCATATTTTCTGTCCCGCGTCAGACCAGGAAAGTCAGCGACTAAAGCATCTCGGGTGCGAGTCAGACGATTGAAAAGAGTCGATTTTCCCACATTGGGGCGCCCAACCAGTGCGACAACAGGTATCATATGAAGCCTCATTACTAAAATAAATGATCTGTCTCCGCTGAAGCAATAATCCCGCGGAACAGAAATGCAGAGCGTATCACATCTGCAAAAAAACAAAACGGCCCCAGACAGTGTGGGTCCAGGGCCGCCATTAATGACTGAAAGTTACAGCGAGAAAGCGTAAAGAGAGCCGCCTTTCGCCTGAATCAACAATTGATCACTGGCAACAACAGGTTCAGTCTGGAAACCATCACTGTCAACCTTCGTCTGTGCGACGAAATGACCATCAGTAGTGCTCATCCAGTGCAGATATCCTTTCTCATCTCCTACCACCAGATAGCCCGCGTACAGCACCGGAGAAGTAAGATTGCGATACAGTAACCCGCTTTGCGTCCACTGCGTTACGCCACCATCTGTACTCAGTGCCATCACGCGATCATTCTGATCCACCAGATAAATCACTTTGTTGTTGATTATCATATCATGCACTGAACCCACTTCCCGTTTCCAGATTATCTGTCCGGAGCGTAAGTCAAGTGCGGCAAGGCTACCATTATAAGCAAGGGCATAAACCACACCGTCCTGCACAATTGGCGTTGTGTCCACATCAGACAGGCGATCAATTTCTGTTGCACCTTTGGCATCGGATATACGCTGTTGCCAGATAATTTGGCCCTGTTTCAGTATCACTGCACTGACGCGTCCATTATCGCCACCTACAATTGCAGCTCCGAAGGCAACTGTCGGTGCAGATTCACCCCGCAATGACAACACCGGTACTTCAAGGTTGACTGACCAGCGGGATACCCCTGTTGTCTGGTCCAGGGCCTGAAGAATACCGTTACTGGTATGAATTAATACCAGACCGTCACTCACCACCGGGCGCGATAGTGCTTCGCCAGCAACATTGGTGTGCCATAGTACGCTACCATTGCTACGGTCAAGTGCATAGACCACACCGCGCTCGCTACCGATAAACAGCTGGTTACCTGCGATGGTTATCCCACCGGAGAGCAACGCAGAGCGGCTTTTTGAAAACAAGCCTGCGTTTTCAGCAAGATCGACAGTCCATTCTACAGAACCGTCTCCCACATCCATTGATTTAACAATACCTTTGCGATCTGCGGCATAGACCATACCCTCAGCAGAGGCTGGATGCAGGTTAGAGTAAAAATCACCAATACCGTCACCAATTGAACGGCTCCATAACTGGCGGGGATGAACGACATTCTCAACCACAGGTAATGGTGACATTTTAACCACATCTTCTTCACCACTGAACCATGAACAACCGCTCAGTAATGTGACTGAAATCAGTCCCGGCAGAAGTATTTTACGCAATTCCATGAAATCCCTCTTGAGCCCGTAGGAGGCAATGTTATCTGACAGAATTAACCTGGCAAATTATTCATTTTCATTTTCAACATTTCAACAAGCGCGGGTGATGCATCAGAATCAATGCCTTTACTCCACGCACTGCGCGCACCCTGGTTATCACCCTTGCTTAACAGTGCATCACCCCGAATGTCAGCAACAACAGCGATCCAGCCTTCACCTTTCACGTTTTCCAGCGTCTTTAACGCGTCATCAGGTTTTTTCATTTGCAGTTGCAAACGAGCGATACGCAGATTGATCAACGTTTGCAGGTTACTGTCCTGGGTATCTTTCAGACCATTATTAAGCTGAATCAATGCCTTATCCAGTTGATTATCATCAACATAACGTTTAGCAAGATTCAGTGACGCCAGAGCACCATAAACACCAGGTGTAGCCTGAGTAAATTTTTCACCCGCCGCCAGAGCTGATTTCTCGCCACTGTTCAATGATTTGACGACTTGCTCAAACTGCAAAGAGGCTTCCTTACTGGCACCGGTCTGATGATGTACCCAGAAACGCCAGCCTGCCAGCAGACCAATCCCAATAACAGCACCGATAACCAGTGCCTTAGCATTATGCACAAAAAAACGTTTCACAGCGTCGATTTGTTCATTTTCGTTGCTATTCACTTCCACGAAAACCTTCTCCTGTTATTCAGCAGCTTCGTCCAGCATGGCGGTTAAAACCGCTGCAGCTTCACTTTGGGCCAATGTTTGTTGTTCGCCACTGCGCAAGTTTTTAATCACCACTTGAGAAGCCGCGACTTCGTCTTCGCCAAGCACCAGAGCTATACTGGCTCCCCATTTATCAGCCCGGGCAAACTGTTTTTTGAAGTTCCCGCCACCAAAATTTGTCATCATCTTTCTGGCTGGCAGCGCATCACGCAGTGTTTCAGCAAACCGCATCGCAGCCGGCTGAACCCCCTGACCGGAAGCAATCACATAAATATCAATACCAGGCTGCTGGTTGAAATCCTGGTTAACTGTCTGAACCAGCATCACCAACCTTTCAAGCCCCATCGCAAAACCGACTGCTGGCGTTTCCCGTCCACCCAACTGGCTGACAAGCCCGTCGTAGCGTCCACCTGCACATACCGTCCCCTGAGCACCAAGGCTTTCAGTGACCCATTCAAATACGGTTTTGTTATAGTAATCAAGCCCGCGCACCAGACGCTGATTGACTTCATAGTGAATGCCGGCGCTTTCCAGATAAGAGCAGAGCTGAGCGAAATGTTCGCGGGACTCTTCATCGAGATAATCAGCAAGTTTTGGGGCATCATTCAGTAAACGCTGGATATCAGGATTTTTACTGTCCAGCACCCGTAAAGGGTTAGTATACATGCGACGAAGACAATCCTCATCCAGCGCCTGTTTGTGCTGCTCCAGGAAAGCCACTAATGCAACACGGTAATCCGCTCTGGCACTGAGTGAACCAATAGAGTTAATCTGTAAATGCACATGCTCATTGATGCCCAGCGCTTTCCACCAACGGGCCGTCATCATGATCAGCTCTGCGTCAATGGCTGGCCCCTGCAGGCCAAAAACTTCCGCACCTATCTGATAAAACTGCCGGTAACGTCCTTTCTGTGGCCGCTCATAGCGAAACATAGGGCCCATGTACCACAGACGTTGTTCCTGATTATACAATAACCCGTGTTCGATTCCGGCACGCACACAACTGGCGGTGCACTCAGGACGGAGTGTTAAACTTTCACCATTACGATCGTCAAAGGTATACATCTCTTTTTCAACCACATCGGTGACTTCACCAATCGCTCGTTTGAATAAGGGAGTTTGTTCAACTATCGGTGTACGGATTTCGTTGTAACCGTAACTGTTCAGTACTTGCTTGAGGATCTGTTCAATGCGCTGCCATACTGCAGTATCCGCAGGCAGATAATCATTCATGCCACGAATGGCCTGGATATTCTTTGCCACTGAGTTTCTCTCGCTTCTTCTATTTAACGCAGCTCTCACTTCAAGAGCAATCTCTGTATTGCTGTCAGATTACCGTCCCTGACGTTAAATATCACTTTATTTTTCAATCTGCTGAATATCAATACGTTGACTTTGGTCGAGTATGGTTGCTTTTGCCCGGATTCGTGCTTCCAGCTGATCAATCATATCATCGTTATCAAGACGCTCACGCAGCCTGACACCATCCTCATAAAATCCACTCTTTTTATTGCTACCCGTCACACCAAGCGTAGAAACCAGCGCCTCACCAGGACCATTCACCACGCAACCAATGATAGAGACATCCATCGGCATAATAATGTCTTCCAGTCGCTGTTCCAGCGCATTTACCGTGCCAATCACATCAAATTCCTGACGTGAGCAGGTGGGGCACGCAATAAAATTTATGCCGCGAGAACGAATACGCAGAGATTTTAAAATATCAAAACCAACTTTGACTTCTTCAATCGGATCAGCCGCGAGAGAGATACGCAGCGTATCGCCAATCCCTTCCGAAAGCAGTAATCCCAGACCAATTGCCGATTTTACCGCGCCAGCACGTGCGCCACCCGCTTCGGTGATGCCAAGATGCAAAGGCTGAACAATCTGGCGAGCCAGTAAACGGTAAGACTCAACAGCAAGAAAAACATCGGATGCTTTTACACTGACTTTGAATTGATCAAAGTTCAATCGATCCAGGTGATCTACATGCCGTAATGCGGATTCGAGCAATGCCTGAGGTGTCGGTTCTCCATACTTCTCCTGAAGATCTTTCTCCAGCGACCCGGCATTGACACCAATACGAATAGGAATATTTTTATCACGAGCACAATCAACAACTTGTCTTATTCTCGTTTCATTACCAATATTGCCAGGATTAATGCGTAAACAGTCAACGCCATATTCAGCAACTTTGAGTGCGATGCGATAGTCAAAGTGAATATCAGCAACTAATGGAACATTGACCTGTTGTTTTATCAGTTTGAATGCTTCAGCTGCATCCATGGTGGGTACTGATACACGGACAATATCAACACCAACACGTTCCAGCGCCCTGATCTGCTGCACAGTGGCATCCACATCGGTAGTTCGCGTGTTGGTCATGGACTGCACAGCGATAGGGGCACCGTCCCCGACGGGAACATTGCCTACATAAAGGCGGGTGGATTTGCGGCGAGTAATGGGTGTTTCGTTATGCATCTTTTTCTCCAGAGTCGCGGCAATCTGTCAACAATTACTGCGTACCAACAGACAGACGTGCTACCTGTCTTGCACGAACGAACTGAGCAAGATCAATACCTTTACCCTGATAAGTTACCTGTACCGCAGCAGGCGCACCAATTTTCAAATGATAAGGTACGCTACCATTTAATGTGAGCTTGTCACCACGACGCTGTATACCATTAGCAAGGATTTTACCTTTTGCATCAGTAACTTCTATCCAACAGTTATCAGAAAAAACCATCTGTAACTCATGCTGTTCAGCTACAACACTGACGCCAGCAGGGGCTACAGGTAATGATGGCGATACGGCGCCACCTGGATTCAGTGTGTTAACTGCCGGAGTAGTTGCCGGTAAAACCACAGCTGCAGGTGAGGGTTCAGCCGTTGCCGCTGCTTCAGGTGCGGTTGACGCGGGTGGTGCCACTGAAGAAGAGGAATGGCTGGTTACCGATGGCTGATTGTGATCAACCAGTGAGATAGACTGCCGTGCACCACTACCAACATCAGCATTTTGTTCTGCCATGGTTTGCAGATCATCCTGGGCAGCTTTATGATTTTGCCACCACCAGGCTCCGGTCAGCCCGATTACAACAAACACCACCAGCCAGCTGAAAACAGCGAACCAGCCATCACGTTTTTTACGTTTTTTCCCCAGGGCAACCGTCTGCATCACCTCAATTTTAGAGGTGCGTATTGGTGCCTGTCTGGCGAGATCAGATAACAATTCACTTTCCGGAACACCAACAATACGTGCATAAGAGCGAACATATCCGCGCAGAAAAGTTGCTGCCAGATCAGCAGGTAAACTATCAGCTTCAAGATCTCTGATGGTTGATAATTTCAAACAGAGACGCTCAGCAATCTCTTGCTGAGTGTGTCCCTTTTGCTCCCGGGCTTCGCGAAGACGTTGTCCCGTGGAAAGTAATGCCATGTTTTCTTGTGTGGCTGCAATATTCATTAGCTAAAAGGCTGATACTGTATTTGTAAAGGATAATTTACGCCGGGGAGAGCAGGCTATCTAGCCAGCATTCGCCAGCGTGGCGAAGCAAATCTTTAACTACGTACTTCCGGTATCTGAAGCACGGTGGTGATATACCTCTGTCAGGAGCTGAAAAGCAGTAAACTCCTGCTGGCTTTTCCGCCTGCGCGCTTCCGCCAGTAACTCTCTCTGACGGACAGGGTCATGTGCTGTTGCTTCTATAAGCAAAGCTTTTGCATTTTTCCATACCCCTGCATTGAGATAACAATAGCCCGCATTTTCCAACGCCTGTCTGCGTGCATCTCCAGACGAAGATTTGAGCGCTATTTCAAACTGCTGTTGTGCTGCATCATACTGCCCTAAACGACAGAGAAACGCACCGTAATTATTGATAACATCACGATTTTTTGGCTGCAGTTGTCGAGCGGTTTTATAACTACGAGCTGCCTGTGTGTTATCACCTGTATCGTGATGATAACGTGCCATCGCAAGATGGCTACGATAGTCATCTGGTGCCTGAGTCATCGCCTGTCGTAAGTGACGTTGTGCTAATGGATAGGCTCGTTGTTCAAGATACAACAAGCCTAGTTGCAAACGTGTATCCACTCCAGGCAATACCTGTGATTTCTGACTACACCCCGCCAAAAAAAGCACCGTTAATGCGATCACTGTTTGTTTCATTTTCTGCTCCTGATGATCAATGTGATGATCTGACTCATACACCTGATCATAAGGAGACTTGAAAACCAACGTTTACTGTGTCAGTTTCAGAGTGCCTTCACAGCAATCCCTTCCCCTTGCATTTTTTTCCGCAGGGTTCGCTTTGTGCGATCGATGACATCTCCCGCCAGTTGCCCACAGGCTGCATCAATATCATCTCCGCGCGTCTTACGCACAATAGTGGTAAAACCATACCCCATCAGTACCTTGGAAAACCGGTCAATACGGCTGTTTGAACTACGTCCGTAGGGTGCGCCTGGAAAGGGATTCCATGGTATCAAATTGATTTTACATGGTGTTTCTTTTAACAATGCCGCCAACTCATGCGCGTTATCAGTACTGTCGTTGACATGATCCAGCATGACGTATTCGATAGTTACCCGCCCCTGGTTAGCATTGGACTTACCAATATAGCGGGAGACTGCCCCCAGAAACGTTTCAATATTGTACTTTTTGTTAATAGGTACTATTTCATCACGAATTTGATCATTTGGTGCATGCAGTGAGATAGCCAGTGCAACATCTATCATATCGCCAAGTTTATCCAGCGCCGGTACCACGCCGGATGTCGAGAGCGTCACCCGCCGCTTCGACAGACCAAAACCGAAATCATCCAGCATGATCTCCATCGCCGGCACAACATTGTTGAGATTAAGTAAAGGTTCCCCCATCCCCATCATCACCACATTCGTAATCGGACGCTGACCCGTTATTTTCGAAGCACCAATAATTTTAGCTGCCCGCCACACCTGGCCGATAATTTCTGACACACGCAAATTACGGTTGAAACCTTGTTGTGCCGTCGAACAAAATTTGCACTCAAGCGCACAACCTACTTGTGAAGAAACACACAGAGTAGCGCGATCTTTTTCAGGAATGTATACCGTTTCTACCTGTTGCCCGCCAACGGTGATCGCCCACTTGATAGTACCATCAGCTGATCGTTGTTCTTCCGCCACTTCTGGTGCGCGGATTTCCGCACGACTTTTTAGCACCTGACGAAACCCTTTATTGATATCCGTCATTTGGTCAAAATCATCACAACAGTAGTGGTAAATCCACTTCATTACCTGATCCGCGCGAAATGGTTTCTCACCTAGGGAGGCAAAAAAAACCCGCATTTGCTGGCGATTGAGATCCAGCAAATTCACTTTTTCTAATTCAGGTGTTGGATTAACAGATACTACAGAAGTGGAGGTGATCATTGGTGACATAACTCTCTGGGGCCTCGTTATTACACGTTATGGCGCTGGACAAATCAGGGGTAATTACTCCTGATACGATATTTTATCGGGTGATTCTACATAGCCTGCGGCCTGGTTAACAGAGCTGCAGGCAAATAAAAATGTCATTATCTAATAATAGCACTACAAAATACTGACAATTCTAACAAGAGCGTGAACAAATTTCGCCTTCACCAAAAAAGTAACTGATCTCGCGCGCAGCAGAAGTCACAGAGTCAGAGCCATGTGTCCCATTCGCAGTGAGACTGTCGGCGTAGTCGGCGCGGAGTGTTCCTGCCAGCGCAACTGCGGGATTGGTTGCACCAAGTAACTCACGATGACGTTGCACACTGTTTTCACCTTCCAGCACGGATACCACTATCGGGCCGGAGGTCATAAAGGCAACTAAACCATCAAAAAACGGTTTCCCGAGATGTTCAGCATAAAAACCCTCCGCCTGTGTTTTACTAAGATGCAGCATTTTGCAGCCTGCAATGGTCAATCCAGCTGTTTCGAAACGATTGAAAATCGCACCAATAACGTTTTTTGCTAAGGCATTAGGCTTGATAATAGATAGTGTGCGTTCCACAGTCATCGTGCTCTCCTGTTTATCTTGTTTTAGTCATACGGGTTGCCGGAATACTGGCAGGGAGAATGGCGCAGATTATAGGAGGCCAGGCTACCATTGCCTATCAGATATTTAACTTTTCTTTAATTGCTTCACACTCAGAAAAAAACAGCTGTGAAAATCGTCAATATGGCTATTGCGCAGCCACACCCGGGCGAAATAAAGACCGGAGCGCGGTTTCCCTCAGACGCAATTTATCCATGCTGATACTCACGCAAAAAACTTCCCCAGCGACGCTGGTAGAAAGGCGTGAGATGGGTCATGATCAGGTGATCAATACCTGTTGACTCATCCCCCATCAAATACACATCAACGGCTTCATCATCGGGCATGAAGGAGACTGCCAGCTCACCAACTTGCTGAATCAGTCGTTGGTCACACGCCTCACTGGCAATAGCAATCAACAGAGTTGGTGTCTCTTCTGCGATTTCCCGCACCCAAGCCAGATAAGCGGCACGCACCGTGTGGTGTAGCCTGAAACATTGACAAAGCTCGGCGATCATCGCTTCAGGAGGAGCGCTATGAGCTGAAATGCGTATTGCACTGTTTCCGCAGAGGGTCTGTTGTTCAATCTGTTGCTCTTCGGCACAAATTGCCTTTACTTCTTCACCTGAAAAAAAACGTCCGGTTGAAGAGCCAGGATTGATGTAAATCGCATTGCCGCTGCTCAGGATGAGTAGCTCCATGCCTGAAATCAACCTGATCTCCCCCTGTGACTGTGAAACGCGACGCCACTCTCCAGGCGACGTGAACACCGGTATGATTGTCATCCCGGCATTTATACCGCCAAATTTAGACGCGTCGCAGGCAGTATGCGTCAGATCGCGAGGTATCAGCAAATGTGTCATGCGCAATGTCGCCAACCAGTGAGCCGGGGCAATGTTCTGACCCCGTCTGCTTTGTACCAGAAGTGTTTCCAGATCCATTTCTCTCTCCCGCAATAGCCTGGCGCATTGTGCCCGGTAATGGCTAACGTCGCTTATTTTTCACTCGCGTGCAACAGTAGATTGGCAATGGTACGTACTCCTATACCGGTCGCACCCACTGCCCATCCCTCTACAGCGCTTTTGCGGTAAGTTGCAGAACAATCGATATGGATCCACCCTTTTTGATACTCTTTCACAAAGTAAGAGAGGAATGCCGCTGCAGTGCTGGCTCCGGCCGTATGTGCAGGAGCAGCTACATTATTCAAATCAGCAAACCCTGACGGCAACTGACGACGATGGAACTCAGCCAGCGGCAGTCGCCAGAAAGGTTCATTTTCCTCTTCTGCACTTTTCAGCATCGCCTGAGCTAAACCATCGTCGAAGCTGAATAGCGCATGATAATCATTGCCCAGGGCAATTTTTGCCGCCCCCGTTAGTGTTGCTGCATCGATTAATAATTCAGGTTGTTGTTCGCTGGCATCAATTAAGCCGTCAGCCAACACCAGGCGACCTTCCGCATCGGTATTCATCACCTCGACAGTTTTTCCATTCCGATAGCGGATAATATCCCCGAGCCGGAAAGAATTACCGCTCACCATATTGTCTGCACAACATAAGTAGAGACGGACACGTTTTTTCAGACCCGAAGCAATAGCAAGCGCTAATGCTCCCGTCAGGGTAGCTGCCCCACCCATATCTGATTTCATTGATTCCATGAAATCACTTGGTTTCAGGCTGTATCCACCGGTATCAAAAGTAATACCTTTTCCCACCAGACAAGCAAAAACGGGCGCTGTTTCATCTCCACCTGGATTGTAATCCAGTGCCAGTAATGCAGGAGTTCGGCTGGAGCCCCGTCCGACAGTATGCAGGCCGAGATAGCCCTGTTGTCGTAAATCATCACCTTTGGTAATTCTGTAGCTCACCGACTCGCCAGCGACAGCCGCAAGCAGATCGATAGCGCGCTGAGCCAGCTGCTCTGGGCCCAACTCTTCGGCAGGAAGATTGATAGTATGACGCACCCAGTCAATACAGGTCATGCGCGCCTGTAATTGTTCACTCTGCGCTTCAGGGAGTTCGGGCCAGAGAACGGTTCTTTCACCTTTGGCACCGCGAAAACCTTGCCAGAATGCCCAGCACTGCTCACCTGACCACTCCCCTTGTAGGGCAACGTGGTGGATCCCCTGAGCATCAAGACGACGTGCGGCATTTTGTATCACGGACAGCGACGGGATAGTACCCGCATGAATCAGCATTTGTTCATTGTGACAACTCAAAATGGCATCACTGCCCCAGCATTCATTCGCTTTATCGGCAGAGAGGCTCACTTTCATTGGGTTTTGTGACATCACATGACTCCTTAATTAGGTTTTGATTATCCTGCAATCTGGCAGGATAGTGTCACTGCGGCGTACAAGCACAGCAATGACAACGTTGAAGTGTTAGTCAGCCTGGAAGGTAGTTGCCAACAGGCAGAAGTCTATCATTCAGATAAAACAGGATGTTAACACACCGGAAAATCGTGCCAGTTGAACATCACTCGCAGATTAAGGCCGTTATTCACGTAATTCAGTGGCTTTTTTTGTGAACAGTGCGAGAGCATAATCAATTTCTTCTTCCGTGGTGAAACGCCCAAATGAGAAGCGCAATGCAGCATACGCCCGCGGCTCATCAAGCCCCATTGCTGTCAGCACATAGGAGGGAGACAGTGTAGCGGAATTACATGCAGAGCCTGATGATAATGCAAGGTCTTTCAGCGCCATCATCAACGACTCGCTGTCGACTTGTGCAATTGATACATTTAAAATGCCAGGGATAGTCTGAGTCTCATGGCCGTTCAGCTGCAGACCATCAATTTTCTGCAGACCGTTCCACAAACGCTGACGCAAGATACGCAAACGCTGATATTCCGGCGCTGACTCCTCGCGTGCAATACGATAAGCTTCCCCCATTCCCACAATCTGGTGTACTGGCAGTGTTCCGGAACGCATTCCTCGTTCGTGGCCTCCCCCGTGCATTTGAGCCAAAGGGCGAATGCTCTCCTGACGCCGTACAAACAATCCGCCGATACCTTTGGGACCGTAAAGCTTATGTGCGGAAAACGAGAGTAAATCAACAGGAAGCTCAGCCAGATCCACCGGAATTTTACCAACGCTTTGTGTTGCATCAACATGAAAAACGATCTGCCGTGCCCGACAAAGGTTGCCAATGGCTGCAATATCCTGAATAACGCCCGTTTCATTGTTCACATGCATGACAGAAACCAGAATAGTGTCATCGCGTAGCGCTGCAGCAACAGTCTCAGGATCAAGCAGTCCATTTTGTTGTGGTGCAAGATAAGTGACGTCAAAACCTTGCTTCTCAAGCTCATAACAGCTGTCCAGCACCGCTTTATGTTCGGTACTGCAGGTAACAATATGCCGACCTTTGCTGGAAAATTGCTGCGCGATACCTTTGATAGCCAGGTTATCTGATTCTGTTGCGCCAGAAGTAAAGATGATTTCACGGGGATCAGCGTTAATCAGGTCTGCCACCTGATTTCGCGCCACATCCACAGCTTCCTCGGCTTGCCAACCATAACGATGGGAGCGCGATGCTGCATTGCCAAACACGCCATCGAGGGTAAGGTAGCGGAACATTTTTTCAGCAACACGGGGATCAACAGGGGTGGTGGCAGCATAATCAAGATAGATGGGTAACTTCATGAAACCGTTCTCCGAAGACAGTCTTACAAAGCGAATCTACCCACCTTAATCTGATTGTCGCCCTGTTCTGAGAAATAACAGGGCAAAGATGTACGTCAGGCGTGAAGATTCACATTGATCATTTCATGGCCTCGTCCACCAGAGAGCCGCTGTTTTTCGGCATTATCTTGGCGGTCAGCCACATCGAGAATCTCTTTGTTATTAACCAATTCAGCCAGTGAAATATCATTGAGGAACTCACTGATCCGCACACTCAAATCGCGCCACAGTACATGAGTCAGGCAGCGTTCTCCGCCCTGGCATCCCTCTCTTCCCTGACATTTCGTGGCATCCACTGACTCATCCACCGCAGTAATTACTGCGCCAACCGCGATAGCTGAGGCTTCTTTACCCAGCAGATAACCACCACCTGGACCTCGTACACTGGCCACCAGACCGTTTCTCCGTAAACGGGAAAACAACTGTTCGAGGTAGGAGAGGGAAATCCCCTGGCGCTCAGAGATATCAGCTAAGGGTACTGGTCCCTGATGTGAATGCAGGGCAACGTCGAGCATAGCGGTAACCGCATAACGGCCTTTGGATGTCAGTCTCATGATGTAACGATCTCAGTGGTTCTCTGAAGGGGATATCAATACACAATAGTCACAAGTCTGACATTCCTGACTGAAATGGTCAAGTATTTAACCAAGTAATTTACTCAAGTATTATCGCCATGCTTTTATTACACTTAACAATATAATTATAAAAGATTATTTTCATTTTCTGGTGCCAGGTATTGCCTTAATCACCTCGTTCATTTTTCGGTTTTTCCAGTGACGAAAGCATTCCACGCAGAATATTAAGCTCATCACGTTCGGGTCTGGCCCGAGTGTACAAACGTCTCAACTTGCTCATTACCTGACCAGGACTCCCTTCACGAATGAAACCACTGGCCAGCAACATTTGCTCCATATGCTGATAAAAATGCTCCAAATCGTCAACCAGTGGATAGGGTGATGGCTGGAATACCGGGGCATCAGATTCCACATTTTGCAGATATGCCATACGCACTTCATACGCAATAAGCTGTACCGCCATGGCAAGATTCAGTGAGCTATAATCCGGATTAGCCGGTATCGCCACATGATAATGACATTTTTGTAATTCGTCATTGGTCAGTCCGACGCGTTCCCGGCCAAACACCAGCGCCACCGGAGTTTGGCAGGCCTCTTCGACGCTTTTCACTCCACACTCTCGTGGATCGAGCATCGGCCAGGGCAAAGATCGCGAACGAGCACTGGTTCCTACCACTAAACCACACTCTGCGATAGCTTCGTCCAGCGTGGTGACAATCTTCGCATCACCGATGATATCGCTGGCACCAGCCGCCAGCGCAATGGCCTGCGAATCGGGTTTAACCAGCGGGTTAACCAGATAAAGCTGAGTAAGCCCCATCGTTTTCATCGCCCGGGCGACAGAACCCATATTGCCCGTGTGGGAGGTTTCAACCAGCACAATTCTTATATTTTGCAGCATGTAAATTTCTATCGTTAAGAAGTTGGCGTAATTCTATCACAAGCACACGACATTTAACGAACCAGCTGCTATACTTCGCGCCGATTTCCCGTTCTTTAACATCCAGTGAGAGAGACTGATGCATCCGATGCTCAACATCGCCGTACGCGCTGCGCGTAAGGCCGGTAATTTGATTGCTAAAAACTACGAAACGCCGGACGCTGTCGAAGCAAGCCAAAAAGGCAGCAACGATTTTGTCACCAACGTCGACCATGAAGCAGAGCGCCTTATTATTGAAGTAATCCGCAAGTCGTATCCCCAACACACCATTATTACTGAAGAAAGTGGTGAGCTGGCAGGAGAAGATGACAGTGTTCAATGGGTAATCGATCCTCTGGATGGCACCACCAATTTTATCAAACGTCTTCCTCACTTTGCTGTTTCTATCGCAGTTCGCATCAAAGGTCGTACAGAAGTAGCCGTGGTCTATGACCCAATGCGTAATGAGTTATTTACTGCTGTACGCGGACAAGGTGCTCAACTTAATGGCTATCGTCTGCGTGGCAGCACAGCTCGTGATCTTAACGGCACGGTTCTCGCCACTGGCTTCCCTTTCAAAGTCAAACAACACGCTGCAACCTACATTACCCTGCTTGGTAAGCTGTTTACCCAGTGCGCCGATTTCCGCCGCACCGGCTCAGCTGCACTCGATCTGGCCTATGTCGCCGCAGGTCGCGTCGATGGCTTTTTTGAAATTGGTCTTAAACCGTGGGATTTTGCGGGTGGTGAACTGCTGGTGCGTGAAGCCGGAGGACTGGTGACTGACTTCGTTGGTGCGCACGGTTACCTGACCTCAGGCAATATTGTGGCGGGTAATCCTCGGGTGGTAAAAGGTATTCTGGCGACTGTACGCGATGAGTTAAGCGAAGCACTGAAGCGCTGATTCGCAGCATACAACCAAAATATTTTGTGCTGGCGCCCTTAGCAGGCGCTAGCGCAAAAACAGAGGTCGGATACCATTACCCACCTCAGGTTGAGCACTGCACCACAATATAACCCCCGCCCCGATTAACAGAATACCAGCGATAAAAGAGAGCATCGGCCAGCCAAAACCTTTCCTCTGAGAGATTGCATGAGATGATGCCAGTTTCACTGCCAATTGCCGGGAAAAATGCACGAGTATACCCATTGCTGAAACTGTTATCGCTGTTCCTGCCGCCATCGCCAGTGCAGCAACGATGCCCCACCAATAGACACCTGCTACTTTAGAAAACAGTAACATCATTATCGCCCCTGAGCAGGGCCTCATTCCCATTGCCAGTACAACCATCAGTTTAGCTTTCAGGCCCACTGCCTGCTCAAGACTTGCCTGATCCGGCACATGCTGATGACCACAACCACAATGTTCTGAATGCTGGTGCGTCAACGGCGTAAAAGCACGAAATGAATTGGTTTTCTGAAAGACAAACTGGTGATAAGTCTTTCTCACTGCACGAATACACAGCCAGATACCCAGGATAACAATCACTAAGTAACTGCCCTTCTCCAGCCAGTAGCTACTGAGATGTAACTGTCGGGAAGAGAGATTAAAAATCACCAGAATACCGGTAACCAGCAAGATAGCCCCACCCCCCTGGACGATCGCCGCTGCCAGCGTTAGCTTAATACTCGTCTTAAGTTTGGTCGGATGGGTCGCTAAAAATGTTGTAATAATTATTTTACCGTGCCCTGGGCCCAGCGCGTGTAATACGCCATACAGCAAACTGAAACCCACCAGCATCACTCCGGCCTGTTGAGGCTGGCTGGATACCTGCTGCAACAATGCTGCCATTTGCTGATGCAAAACCTTTTGTAACTGGATACTGGCAAACAGAATTTGTGGCCAACAGGACCAGAGCACCCAGCCCCCGCACAGCAGTAGTAATATCAGGCAATAGAGAGGCGACAACGCCATAAATTTGCGCAGACGCCCCGGTGGCGTGAAAATTAATGACATTCCAGAATTACCGTTTGTGCAAATTGCCGACCAAGATCCATCTCTTCAGGAGGGGCATCCGCTTTATCCAGCGATAATGCATAGGCCTGCATTGAAGCATCCGGTTTTGGCGTATTGAGGGTGAGCTTGCAGCGACCTTCAAGCGAATCCGGGAGGTGTAGTGAATGCTGCGAGTCATAATACATATCCACGAAATATGTGGGATCAAATGTTGACCACTGATAACGCTGATTGGCTAAGGGCTGCGGTTTACTGAGAGGTAACACAAAGGTCAGCACGGCCTTGTTACCTTCACGTGAAAGATGATATTCGGGGGGCAGATTATCAAACTTTACCGGCTTACCCTGATGCCAGAACTCACTGAAATAGTGCTGGCCCAGCACATTAGCCATCACCTCAGCGGCCAGTTTTTTCCACGTTACTGACCCAGGTGCCGCTTTACCAGCATCATAAAGCAGGTCAGCGGATGTGATTTCATCCATTACCCAACGCATTTTCAGTCCGGTCAATGCATCATCCTGAGTTACCAGTGTCGCCTGCATATCGATGAAACTATGGGGATGCGCGACAGCAACGTGGCTGAAGAGCAATGCAAGCGCTCCTGCCAATGCAGGTCTTAACAGATGCCGAGCCAGAAGAAGTATGCCGTTCATGCTGATAGCCATCATATTTATTGAAAAAAAAACGGGACAGTAACCTGTCCCGTCTCGCAATCTACCTGTTGTTTACACTTGCTGTCAATGCACTGATCACTCAGGCATAGACGGGAAAGCGCGAACAAACCGCCAATACTTTTTGTTTCACCTGCTCAATCACTTGTTCATCAGCAGGATTATCCAGCACATCGGCAATCCAGCCCGCCAGTTCGCGTACTTCAGCTTCTTTGAAACCGCGACGTGTTACTGCAGGCGTACCAATACGGATGCCCGAGGTCACAAATGGACTTTTGGGATCATTAGGCACACTGTTTTTATTCACGGTGATATTGGCACGACCCAGTGCCGCATCGGCTTCTTTACCTGTCAGGTTTTTCTCAACTAAATCGAGCAGGAACAGGTGATTTTCTGTGCCACCAGACACGATGTTATAACCACGTGCCAGCAATACTTCTACCATCGCTTTGGCATTTTTAGCCACTTGTTGTTGATAGACCGTAAATTCTGGTTCCATTGCTTCTTTGAAAGCCACTGCTTTGCCCGCAATCACATGCATTAATGGGCCACCCTGTCCGCCAGGGAAAACCGCAGAGTTCAGCTTTTTATATAACTCTTCATCGCCGTTTTTTGCCAGAATCAGGCCACCACGAGGCCCCGCAAGTGTTTTATGGGTAGTAGTGGTAACGATATGAGCATGTGGCACCGGATTCGGGTAGACGCCAGCAGCAACCAGACCTGCAACGTGTGCCATATCCACAAACAGATAAGCGCCGATGCTGTCAGCAATTTCACGCATTTTAGCCCAGTCACAGATACCTGAGTAGGCAGAAAAACCACCGATAATCATTTTAGGTTTATGCTTTTGTGCCTGAGCTGCGAGGTCATCGTAATCGATTTTTCCGTGCTCATCGATGCCATAAGGCACGACATTATACAGTTTACCCGACAAGTTCACCGGTGAACCATGAGTAAGGTGACCACCATGCGCCAGATTCATCCCAAGTATTGTATCTCCGGGTTGCAGCAGAGCGGTATAAACAGCGAAGTTGGCCTGAGAACCTGAGTGTGGCTGTACGTTGGCGTAATCGGCACCAAAAAGCGCTTTGGCACGATCAATAGCCAGCAGCTCTACGATATCAACATACTCACAGCCACCGTAATACCGCTTACCCGGATAGCCTTCCGCATATTTATTGGTCAATTGTGAGCCCTGAGCCTGCATGACACGTGGACTGGTATAGTTTTCGGAGGCAATCAACTCAATATGCTCTTCCTGACGCGCTTTTTCCTGTTCCATTGCCTGCCATAAATCGGCATCGTAATCGGCAATATTCATCTCACGCTTTAACATCGGCATCTCCTGACTCAACTGACTCTCATTAATGGGTTGATGACAACCCTTTGACTAAGATCAACAGTGTAAACTGTTTTATCGCCTAAGGGATAGCATCAATGCGCCCCTTTTACCTTTCCGCAACCGTTTGCCTGGTCATCGGAAGCGGTATTCTACCCGTGATAATCGTTGACGCAATCACGATTTTTCTTCATCTGTTTCTTGCAGTTTATTCATTTTGCCAGCCGCTCAGAGAGTTCTTTTGCGGTTTAGCCAGCGGCTGATTCTGCATCAGTCATACTCAGTGATAAGCTATCATTATCCTGATAGCAACAAACTGTCAGATTGCTTCCTCATCCTCCTCGCCGGTACGGATCCTGATCACCCTTGCCACATCAAAGACGAAAATTTTGCCATCACCAATCTTACCCGTTTGTGCTGTGCGGATAATCGTATCTACACAGGTATCCACGATATCATCTGCTATCACCAGTTCAATTTTAACTTTCGGCAGAAAATCAACCATGTATTCAGCACCACGATAGAGTTCAGTATGCCCCTTCTGCCGTCCAAATCCTTTCACTTCCGTTACTGTCATTCCGGTAATGCCTACTTCCGCCAGCGCTTCACGTACATCATCCAGTTTGAATGGTTTAATAATGGCATCTATTTTTTTCATGGCGATTCCTTGTATGCTGCTGCCTGTTATAGTTCAGGTGAAGGCTCCAAAGCAGCCTTTCGATGAGTGAGTTAAGCTACCATATTTTTGCTCAGGCAAGGAGCGATATCACAAGATAATCCACTTCCTCCCTTCACTGCCGCGGGGGATGGCATCGCCCGTTTGACTTCGGTCGCAGCGATACTGAGGGTGGTGCCCGAGAACATTTTAACCGCACAAATGCTGACAAGATGTGCATTGAGTCTGTGGCATAACATCTTCGAAAATAGCGATTAAAAAAGGCAACCCCAAAGGATTGCCTTTTCAGTCTGATGTACCGGTGATCTATCCCAACTGTTTGCGTGCGTTACGGAACAGCCGCATCCATGGCCCATCTTCTCCCCACTCAGCAGGGTGCCAGGAGTTGCTTACTGTTCTGAATACGCGCTCGGGATGAGGCATCATAATCGTTACCCGGCCACTGATATTTGTCACCGCAGTAATCCCATTCGGCGAACCATTAGGGTTAGCAGGATAACGTTGCGTCACTTCCCCATGATTATCCACATAGCGCAGCGCCACCAGCCCTTGCTGTTCAAGTGTTGCTAGGTGTGCCGCATCCCGCACTTCAACAAAACCTTCTCCATGGGAAACCGCAACCGGAATTCTCGAACCTGCCATATCGGCAAGAAGCAATGACGGGCTACGGGTCACTTCAACCAGACTGAACCGTGCCTCAAAACGCTCCGACTGATTACGGACAAAACGTGGCCAGGCTTCACTGCCGGGAATCAACTCACGTAGTGTTGACATCATTTGGCAACCGTTACATACCCCTAATGCCAGCGTCTGTGGACGATTGAAAAAAGCATCAAATTCATCACGTACACGCGGGTTGAACAGAATTGATTTTGCCCACCCCTCACCAGCACCAAGCACATCGCCATACGAGAAACCGCCACAAGCAACCAGCGTATGAAATGCCTGCAAATCCTGCCGCCCACTCAGCAAATCACTCATATGCACATCTATCGCATCAAATCCTGCCCGATGGAATGCCGCGGCCATTTCAACATGAGAGTTAACCCCTTGCTCACGCAAGACAGCCACTTTAGGACGTACTCCGGTTGCAATGTAAGGAGCGGCAATATCGTCATCTGTCGGGAAGCTCAATGACACGCTGATCCCAGGATCGTCGTTCTCTTTTTTCGCTTCGTGCTCCTGATCGGCACAAAGCGGATTATCGCGCAACCGTTGCATCTGCCACGTGGTTTCAGCCCACCAGACTCGAAGTGTGGTCCGACTTTCACGATACACGTCATCGTTGCCTCGCTGGATAATAATCTCATCACCAGGTACCGCTGTTCCGATAACATGCAGACAATCAGCCAGACCGTGAGCAGCAAAACAGGCTTCTACCGCATGTAGCTCAGTTGCGGCGATCTGTACCACAGCACCCAGTTCTTCATTAAACAAAGCCGCGAGAGGGTCATCGCTGTATCCGGCAATGTCTATCTGCAGACCACAGTGGCCGGCGAATGCCATTTCTGCCAAAGTGACCAGTAAACCGCCATCGGATTTATCGTGGTAAGCAAGCAGTTTTTCTTCAGCAATCAGTGTCTGCATAGCATCAAAAAAACCCGCCAGTTGCTGAGCATCCCGCACATCGGCCGGACGGTCCCCTAATTGACGGTAAACCTGTGCGAGCGCTGTTGCCCCCAGAGCCTGATGACCTTTACCCAGATCGATTAACAGCAGAACATTTTGCTGTTGTGGATCGCGCAGCTCCGGCGTCACTGTACGGCGAACATCTTCAACCCGCGCGAATGCAGTGATAACCAGAGACAACGGAGAAGTGACGCTCTTTTCTTCGCCATTATCCTGCCAGCGCGTCTTCATTGACATAGAGTCTTTTCCGACCGGAATGGTAATCCCGAGCGCCGGGCATAACTCTTCGCCAACGGCTTTTACCGCTTCATACAACCCGGCATCTTCACCAGGATGACCCGCTGCCGCCATCCAGTTTGCTGATAATTTTATTCTTTTCAGTGACCCGATTTGCGTAGCAGCAATATTTGTGATCGCCTCCCCCACTGCCAGACGCCCGGAGGCTGCGAAATCCAGCAATGCCACAGGAGCTCGTTCACCAATCGACATTGCTTCCCCGTAGTAACTGTCAAGACTTGCTGTGGTTACTGCACAATCAGCGACAGGGATCTGCCAGGGGCCAACCATTTGATCCCGCGCAACCATTCCGGTAACGCTCCTGTCACCAATGGTGATAAGAAATGTTTTTTCTGCCACACAGGGAAGATGAAGTACACGTTTTACTGCTTCGTCAAGAAAGATACCGTCACGATGTAGTGCCTCACCCCGGTTTTTCAGAGAGACAACATCGCGAGTCATACGCGGCGTCTTACCCAGCAGCACATCGAGTGGCATATCAATCGGTGTATTATCAAAATAGCTGTCAGTCAGCGTCAGATGCTGTTCCTCTGTAGCCACACCGATCACCGCATAAGGCGCACGTTCGCGCTGGCACAATTCATCAAACAATGCGAGTTTTTCAGGAGCAACAGCCAATACATAACGCTCCTGAGATTCGTTACACCATACCTCTAGTGGACTCATCCCTGGCTCGTCGTTGAGTATATCTCGTAATCTGAAGCGTCCTCCACGACCACCATCACTGACTAGTTCAGGCATCGCGTTCGACAAGCCTCCGGCCCCGACATCATGAATAAATAATATCGGATTGGCTTCACTAAGCTGCCAGCAACGGTCTATCACCTCCTGGCAGCGACGTTCCATCTCCGGATTGTCACGCTGTACAGAAGCGAAATCGAGATCAGCATCCGACTGGCCGGATGACATTGATGATGCCGCGCCACCGCCGAGACCGATATTCATTGCGGGTCCGCCCAGTACAATCAGCTTGGCACCAACAGAAATTTCACCTTTTTGAACGTGATCAGCGCGAATATTACCGATGCCGCCAGCCAGCATGATTGGTTTATGATAACCACGAACCTCACGCCCATTGTGGCTGTTAACTTTCTCTTCATAGGTACGGAAGTAGCCATTAAGGGCCGGACGACCGAATTCGTTATTGAATGCTGCGCCCCCCAACGGGCCTTCTGTCATAATATCCAGCGCACTGACAATACGCTCAGGGCGACCGAAATCCTCTTCCCACGGTTGCTCAAAACCCGGTATGCGCAAGTTGGAGACTGAAAAGCCTACCAGACCTGCTTTCGGTTTCGCTCCTCTTCCTGTTGCGCCTTCGTCACGAATCTCCCCACCGGACCCGGTCGCTGCACCAGGCCACGGAGAGATAGCGGTCGGGTGGTTATGAGTTTCGACTTTCATCAAAATGTGCGCGGGTTCCTGGTGAAACTGATAATGCAATCCGCCCTCTGCCGGATAAAAGCGTCCTACCTCGGAACCTTCCATCACAGCGGCATTGTCCTTGTAGGCAGACAACACATAGTCAGGCGTTTTTTCAAACGTGTTTTTGATCATCTTAAACAGCGATTTTAGCTGTTGGTGACCATCAATAACCCAGTCAGCATTGAAAATTTTATGGCGGCAATGTTCAGAATTAGCCTGAGCGAACATATACAGTTCTATATCGTTGGGATTACGCCCTAACGTCTGAAACGCATTCAATAAATAGTCAATTTCATCGTCGGCCAATGCCAGGCCTAATTTGCTGTTGGCGATTTCGAGGGCTTGTCGCCCTTCACCTAGCACATCAACCGTGTTCACAGGGGCGGGTTGATGGTGTACGAAAAGTTGTTCTGCATCAGTCAGCGCATAAAACACGCGTTCCATCATTCGGTCATGCAGTAACGCCGCAATATCCTGCCATTGCTGGTCGTTAAGTTCAGGTGCTGTGATGTAGAACGCCATACCCCGTTCGAGGCGCTCAACCTGCGCTAAGCCACAATTATGTGCGATATCAGTGGCTTTGGATGACCACGGGGACAAGGTTCCCGGGCGCGGTGTGACCAGCAACAAGCGTCCCTGAGGCTCATGTTCAGCGAGCGATGGACCGTAGCGGAGAATACGCTGCAGGCGAAGTTTATCGTCATCACTCAATGGAGCGCTGACATCAGCAAAATGGATATACTCGGCGTAAATGTCACTCACCGGCAGGTGAGCATCCTGAAAACGAGTCAGCAATTTGTTAATACGAAAAGCCGACAAAGCGGGCGAGCCACGCAGAATTTCCATCATTAAGTTTCTCTCGTCTTTGAAGCAACGGACGGCACATCAAGGCGCATCAGGGGGGAAATGGCGCACATTATAAAGAATCACTCCGCGTTACGAAACCGTTTGCGCTGAATAATTACAATCGCTGCCGATTAAAAATCACACTATTTCACCCGAAAACTGTTGCCAAGCTCTGACGAGTTACGCAAAATGCCAACCGCTCAGGGATGAAAAAGAGACAATTATAAGATCTCCTCTGCATCGAAACTGTGCGCTGATAAGAGACAGCTTTTTGAAATCTATAAAAATTAATTACATCGTCATTGGGATTATCACCCTCTTTCTGGCGCTCGCCCTCTGGCCATCAATCTCGTGGCACAAAGGCGAGCCGGAAGGGCTCAGGCAAATCAAATCACGTGGTGTACTGCGGGTCAGTACTATCAGTTCTCTGCTTACCTACTCTCCGAATAATGAACTCACCCCCGGCATGGACTATGAACTCGTTAAACGATTTGCAGAGTATCTGGGCGTTAAGCTGGTGATGACCGCTCGCCAGAACCCCAGTGAGCTTTTTGACGATTTAACCCACGGACGCGCAGATCTACTGGCTGCGGGGTTAATCTATACCCCGGAAAGAACGCAACAGTTTCAGGCCGGACCTGCCTATTACTCTGTCTCCCAACAACTGGTGTATCGTAAAGGCAATCCCGCGCCGAAAAAGCAAGGTACAATCAAAGGGAATCTGGTAGCAGCAGCTGGTTCAGCTTATCTGTCTACGCTTGATGAATTAAAAAACAACTACTCGCCCACTCTTGACTGGCGTGTGTCAGTCGATCAAAGTCCCACTGCGTTGCTTGAAGCTGTAGCTGAGGGACGGATCGATTACACGGTCGGTGATTCGATGTCGATTGCCCTGTTACAGCGTATTTATCCACAACTGACGGTCGCTTTCGACATTACTGATGAAGAGCCAGTCATCTGGTATTTGCAAAAACAGAACGATGACCTTTACGCTGCACTGCTGGATTTTTTTAATACTTTAAATGAAGAAGGCACTCTGGCACGGCTGGAGGAGAAGTATCTCGGCCATGTCGGTAATTTCGATTATGTTGATACCCGTGCTTTTTTACGTGCCATTGAGACCCTGTTGCCCGGTTTGCGACCGTTATTTGAAAAGCATGCAACGAATATCGACTGGAAGTTACTGGCCGCGATTGCCTATCAGGAATCGCATTGGGATCCACAGGCAACATCCCCTACAGGCGTGAGAGGGATGATGATGCTGACGCGCGGCACAGCAGAAAGTTTCAACGTTACCGATCGTACAGATCCGGAACAGAGTATTCGCGGGGGAAGTAACTATTTGCTGCATATTATGCAAAGAGTTCCGCAAACCATCCCCGGCGAAGAACGAATATGGTTTGCCCTGGCTGCTTACAACATGGGCTATTACCACATGCTTGATGCAAGAAAACTGACCAGCAAACAGAAAGGGAATCCTGACAGTTGGGCCGAGGTGAAACAGCGCCTGCCTCTGCTGAGCCAAAGGAAGTATTACAGCCAGACCACCTATGGCTATGCCCGTGGTCAGGAAGCATACAACTATGTTGAGAATATCAGGCTCTATCAGCAAAGTCTGGTGGGTCATCTGCAAGAACGAGAACGCAAACTGGCACGGGAAACAGCGCTCAGCAAAGGATACCCAGCAGTGCAACCCCGGCATGCTCTGTGATCTGTTTGGCACATGCTGAAACTAAAAGTATCTGCTATGTTACCCACTGACCATATGCGTTAACTTCAGACGCACAATACGAAAAATGACTTTCACAGTCTTGTAAGATTGCGAAGCAGAGAGGTTACATCCATCACAGTGACAACCCGAAGGTAAATTACATCCCCAGTCACCATCGCAGCTATCACAAGCATCCGTTATATTTCTGTCTTTTTTTTTCTTCTTGTTTTCATTGTCAGAAACGAGCCATTTTTTTGCCAGCAACGCCTGATGGGCGTTACCACAGGCATGAAATCTTTTGGGAAGCAAACGCCACAGCGCACTCACACCTGAACGTCTGACAGCAACCACCGCGAACATAGAGCATGAACGACCACCATGATAACGGCGATGCGCACAACTAAATCCTTTATAAGGGGAAAGGTGTTTTTGATAAGTAACGATCAAAAAGATTGCCAGTTTTTTCATCATGAAAATTCAAACACACTCCATTGTATTGTGAATAATGCAGCTACTAACGCAATGTTATCAGAACCTGCTGCGGCCTTGTTTGCCGTCACCATTAATAAGTAACTGAATGAGGGCAACGACTCTCTGATTTAAAAACCATAATTGTGCTGCAGACCTGAAATGTCCCTAACACACTATTTGAGTAAAGACCCTGTCATACCGATCAGGTCTGTCAAAAAGTGTCCGCGCCTGACACTCTATAGCGTTCCGTGACAACATCTCACATCTAAGTCTGGTGAAGACATCAGGGGGATTTAATCATGATTTTTCTGCAACATCTGCAGCTTTAGCGAAGCTTTAAGGCGTTTTTTCTCTTCGCGTCGTTGACGAAAGAAATCACTTAACAGGTTTGCACACTGTTCTGCCATGATTCCCCCTCTCACCTCCACCTGATGATTCATGCCAGGATGAGTGAACAAGTTCAGTTGTGAGCCTGCTGCACCTGTCTTTGTGTCATAAGCGCCGAAAATGACCTCAGTCACACGGCTGTGTATTATTGCACCAGCGCACATAGCACAAGGTTCAAGCGTAATGTATAAACGCGTGTCGAGCAGACGGTAATTCGCCAGCCTGCCGCCGGCTTCGCGTAATGCAGCAATCTCCGCGTGTCCTGTTGGGTCATGACGACCAATAGAACAATTCCAGCCTTCACCAATCACTTGATTTTTAAGGACAAGTACAGCTCCTACCGGTACCTCTCCATTTTCACTAGCCCTCATAGCCAACCTCAGGGCATGTGTCATCCAATGTACGTCTGTTGCGCTGTTTTCCACTACAACCTCATGCAAAATATCATGTTACTGGTACAGGCTGCATCAATTTACAGTATCCTGCAAAACTAATGTCCCTGCTTTGTAACACAAACATAAGTACTGGCAGTCTGATAGCAAGAGAAGACTCTGAGCAGTGTCACGGTACCCTCTGTTTACACCCGGTGTTATCAGAGTACAATTTACCAGTAATTCCACTTTCTTGCCTCCCGGGCAACGCGCTTACCTCATCCGTCCACCACATTTCCTCGTCATCTTACGGCCACTCATTTTACCTGTCCGTAACATCAGCACCGAAGTATGCTTTCCGGACCGATAACCACGAAGAAATGATAACCACCCTTGCGTCAGTGTAATAACCTATGGTTTAGCCATTATCAAAACACTGACAGGCAACAGACAAGCCCTGGCTCATATTTGTTCCAGTTAAATCAAAGAAATGCTCCACCCTGCTTGTGAGATTGCGGTATCCTATTGTCCATAACTTCTCGGATTGGGTATACTCGCCGCCTAATCTTTTTCCCGGATACCCTGCCCAATTGTTTATGAAAACTGACACTTTTGCTTCGTTGATCGAGGACGATATTCTCGCAAAACACCTGCATTCAGAATGGATAGCAGAAGAGACAACAGCGCGGCAATCTCTGAGAAAAAAAATTGCTTTTGGCGTTGACGGTCAGTTTGTTAAATATGTTTTTATTACCATCCAGTCGATCATCGAAAATAGCGCAGGAGAATCATTTACCTTTCATGTCATTACTGATGAAAATACTGGCGACCTGATAGCAAAGTTCAGACAATTGGTTTCCGGGAGCCGGCATGCAATTTTCCTGCATCATATTTCACCGGAATTGTTCAAAGATTTACCCACCACCAGCCTGTTCAGTAAAGCCACCTATTACAGGCTATTGGCACCGCATTTTATCGAAGATGCAGAAGTATTGATCTATATGGATGCTGATATTGTCTGCCTTGCCGATTTTTCAGCATTATGGTCCACATTCTCCGGTACGGATAAAAACATCGTCGCGGTGGTACTGGAAGATGCGTCATTAAGACCCTCACTGGCCGCTGCAGTTGGTCTTAAAAGTAATAATTATTTCAATGCGGGTGTGATGGTTATCAATGTTGCTCATTGGTTGAACGAAAATATTTCGTCAAAAACCTTCGCTTTACTCAATCAGCGAGGTAAAGAGTTCAGGTTCCTTGATCAGGATGCACTGAATCTGATACTGGAAGACCAATTCCGTATTCTGGAGACTAAATACAATACGCTGTTTATGCTGGGTCATTCTCAGGCAGAGTACCAACGTCTGCCGCCTGCAGACACAACATTTTTGCATTATGCGGGGGCAGATAAACCCTGGCAAATATGGAACGAGCAGCAGGTGTGCCGTTACTATCTTGATGTTTATCAACGCTCAGTGTGGTCGGGACAACCTCGCGAAATGCCGCAAAAAGACTGGCAGGCAAAAAGAATGTATAAATTAATGCTACGACAAAAAAAAATCATGCCATTTGTGAAATGGTATCTCGCCTACTTCGTTTACCGTTATCTTAAATGAGAAGTGTATGCATCTGTTGAAAGCCGCGCCGCAAATCCTCTACAACGTCTGTTTTCTCGCTCTTTCTATTGCGTTAACCTGCGACTTGTTTATACAGGGTCCTCCCGAGAAATTATTTTATCTGGTCAGTTATGTTGCGATTGCATTCACGCTACATCATGCATGGCAGTTTCGTCATCAGAAGGCAGAAAATTACCCCTTACTGTGGCTAATGCTGGCATTGTGTTTGATGGCCATTGCGCGTGGCATATGGGGGTATTGTTTCAAAGCAACTACTTTCACCGATATCCGAGAAAATTATGTTCTGGGCGGCAAACGCTATTTTCTCACCGCCTTCACGGTATTTTATTTTTATAAAGCCAGACACCTGCTAACACGCCCAATTCTGACCGCAGCAATCGTTATCATCGTTGCTGGTCTCTGCTACACATTATGGCAGGGATTGCACGCACACTCGCTCTCCGATCCCAGAATTAAACTGACCGCTGATGCTGCAACAACTGCTTCATATCTGACAGTTCTGGTTTCAATGACCTGCCTTTATATGGTGTTTCAACGTTTTGGTATCACGGTTTGGTCACTGCTGGGTTTCTTTGCTATCTTTTCCCTCAATATATATCTCATCATCCTCACAGAGACGCGTGCAGCAGTGATTATTACTCCTCTACTCTATGTGCTCTTTTTTATCACCTACTACACACGGATTCATAAAACGCTGCTTTATGGCTGCATAATTATTTTTGTAGTTGCTATTCTCGGTACCCCATATGCGATATGGGACAGAATGCGCAGTATCCAGACGGATGTTGCGACATATCAAATCAATAATGATACTTCTATCGGTGCCCGATTTTCGATTTGGAAATCTGGCTGGCATAGCGTAAAAATTTCCTTCATTGGGCAATCGTCAGACGATCGCACAACCAAAGCCAGGCAATACATAGAGCAGCATGAAAAACACAATCCTGAAGCATGGAAGAATGTCGCCTATCATCTCCATAATGAGATGCTTGAAGTATTTTCATTACAGGGGATTTTAGGCCTTGGCTCCCTGCTTGCATTTTATCTCAGCGGCTTTATTTACGCTTTTTCACGTCAGGCAAGACGATCTGCAGGTGTGATGTTTATCATTTTACCCTGCTTCCTGTTCGGTTTAGCCGATACCGCTCTGATTCAAAGCAATACCTCTCTGCTGGTCTGCATCTCGTTAAGCCTGATGATGAGCAGGCTCTGTTCTGCGACAGAGAAAAATGCTGCAACGCCCCCACCTCACAGTCCCATAACATGACAACTGATTAACGCTGTTTGGCCACACAATGTGGCCAAACAGCGTCAGAAATAACCCCACGAGGTACAGTGGTAGCCAAAAACGGTTTCGATGATGTGAGCAAAAAAGATGATGCCCACTTTCTTTTTCCACTCATCATTGTTCCCGCTCAGACGCTGATTCGCTGCCGCGTGATCGCGCTCATGGTATTTATCCGGCCAGTATTACGCCTTACATCGTGCCCTAATAAGTAGCGACCAGGACCTTCAGGCGGCTGCGGTTAATCCATGCACCAATGCCCCAATTTTCAAACCAGCCCGTTCGTGAACCTCGATGCCCGAAGGCTTTGTTATAAACACACAAATGGGTGATTTTAAACTTTCCTTCTACCATAAAAATTCGATTTATTCAACTAAACCGCTTTCCAGGTAACCAGCACCTCCATGATTCTTCGGAACATTTGACTATCACCGAACACTAAATCGATCTGTTTTATGCTTGTACATTTTCGTACTAAGAGCGTCGGTATTGTCCTGGAGCTGGAGTATGGCTGTTGCTAACGCAACACAAATTTGCATGTGTAAACTTGTGTATAGCGGATTACTTCCCATACAACGCTGTAATATGTTTAAAAAATCATCATTATTGGGCTTTTCGGGGTTCTGTGTTACAGTGCGCGGCAATGAAATTCCTTATTCTATAGCCGACCGCTAAACTGGCTCCCGCACGAGGGTTTTTAGGGTGATGATTTTCGGTCTATGTTGCAACTCTGTGTTAAACAACTGATTTTAGAAGATAATAAAGGTAAGCACTTGAGATGGCTTTACTAATTACGAAACGCTGTATCAATTGCGATATGTGCGAGCCTGAATGCCCGAATCAGGCAATCTCAATGGGTGATCACTACTACCAGATTGACAGTAACCGCTGTACAGAATGCGTGGGTCATTATGATGCGCCTACGTGCCAGCAAGTTTGCCCTATCCACAATACCATTGTCACCGATCCTGCACATACTGAGGATAATGAGCAGTTGTGGGAAAAATTTGTTCTGCTGCATCATGCCGATGCAGTGAGTCAGTGAGCTGATTACTTGAGCCATAAGTTAAATCACCTTTGCAGCAAAAGCTGAAAAACAACTGAGACGCTGACCTGAATTGAAAAATACCCGGGTGATTAATCCTCTACGATCACGGTAGCGCAGGCATAATGACGCTCATCTGCCAATGTGACATGTATCTTGTTGATACCCATCTTAAGGGCCAGTTCTGCCGCATAATGGTGAAAACGTAATCCCGGTTTGCCCAGGGCATCGTTATAAACTTCAATATGCCCGAAAGCCAGACCATTTCTGATACCTGTGCCAAAGGCTTTAGCCGCAGCCTCTTTAACTGCAAAACGTTTGGCAAGAAAACGTACCGGCTGGTGATGTTCTTTATAAAGCAGCCACTCAGTCTCATTGAGTATTCGTCTGGCGAGACGATCACCACTTCGGAAAACTGCCGCATCAATGCGGGCAATTTCCACGATATCACTACCTAAGCCCAGAATGGCCATTAGCGACGAGCTTCACGTAATAATGATTTCATTGACTGGACTGCCTCTACCAGACCTGTCATCACCGCACGCCCAATGATCGCATGTCCAATATTCAGTTCATGCAACTGGGGTAGCGCTGCAACTGGCTGAACATTGTGGTACGTAAGGCCATGTCCCGCATTTACTTTCAGCCCCTTACCTGATGCATACGCAACCGCATCTTTGAGACGACGAAATTCCCGATCACGTTTCCAGCCTTCTTCGGCCTCAGCATAGGCACCAGTATGAATTTCGATGAAGGGAGCACCTGATGACATCGCGGCATCGATCTGCTGATGATCCGCATCGATGAACAGGGAGATCTGAATATCTGCCTCCTGAAGACGATAGACGGCTATTTTAATTTTCTCCAGCTGACCTGCCACGTCCAGTCCGCCTTCGGTGGTCACTTCCTCTCGCTTCTCTGGTACCAGGCAGCAAAATTGTGGCTTCAGTTCACAGGCAATATCGATCATTTCATCTGTGACTGCCATTTCAAGATTCATTCTGGTCTGAATAGTTTGACGCAACAAACGAACGTCACGATCCGTAATATGACGTCTGTCTTCGCGCAAATGCACAGTAATACCATCAGCACCCGCTTGTTCAGCAACAAAAGCGGCCTGGACAGGATCAGGATAATCAGTTCCCCTTGCATTACGCACGGTCGCAATATGATCGATATTCACGCCTAACAGTAATTCAGCCATCTTTATCCTCAGAATCCATAGTAATAATTGGTGTCACACCTTTTTATCATGTTTTTATCTGATGTTTTGTGCGCCGGGTCATTTGTCTGCCGCTGGCAATATTTTTTGCCGAAACAGCTCCTGACTTTTTAGCGGCTTACCACCCAGATAAGGTTTTAGGGCAATACGGGTAAATCTTTTCGCCGCGCGTAACGTATCCGCATCACTGAACTCGCGGCTGGACAATGCGCGTAAGTGCCGGCCAGTAAAAGTGTGGTGATTAACAACCAGTGTCGCGATAAATCCTTTCTCTTCGCGATAACGATAAGTCATGTCGTCAGTAACTGCCTCACCACTGCCTGCACAATGTAAAAAGTCAACGCCATAGCCAAGCCGGTGGAGTAATGCAAGCTCAAACCGGCGCAGTATTGGCTCAACGCCATCGGAGGGCGAGGCAAGATCCTGCAGGCAATAGAGGTAATCAAAAAAAAGTTCACTGAACGGCGTTTCAGCTTCCAGCACGCGCGATACCAACTCGTTAACATACAAACCGCAGTAGAGCGCCATGCCAGAGAGAGGCAAGGCAAGAGAGACAGGCTCGGCACGGCGCAACAGTTTCATGCTCCCCCGGCCACCATAATCGACCAACAAAGGAGTGAATGGTTGCAATGCACCTTTTAACGTTGAGCGCTTACCCCGGGCGCCTTTTGCCAGCACACTAATACGCCCTTGCTGCTCAGAAAAGAGATCGAGCAGCAGGCTGGTTTCACTGTATGGTCGTCGATGTAAAACAAACGCCCTCTGCCAGCCATCTGCCCCACTCACAAGCCATCCGAATAACCGAGACTACGCAGCGCGCGCTCATCATCTGCCCAGCCAGATTTTACCTTCACCCACAGTTCGAGATGTACTTTACTTTCAAACATCTCTTCCATGTCTTTACGTGCCTCGATGCCAATCGTCTTTATCCGTGAGCCACGATTGCCAATAACCATTTTTTTCTGGCCTTCTCGCTCGACCAGAATAAGGCCATTGATATTAAAACCACCCCGTTCATTGGTTACGAATTGCTCAATTTCCACGGTCACCGAATAGGGTAATTCAGCCCCAAGAAAACGCATCAACTTTTCACGAATGATTTCAGCAGCCATAAAACGCTGTGAGCGATCAGTAATATAATCCTCAGGGAAGTGGTGTCCCCCTTCAGGTAAACGCTGACGCACCAGTGCAGCAATGGTATCTACATTTTTACCGTGCTCAGCGGAAATAGGCACTATATCGATAAAATTCATCTGCTGACTGAGAAATTGCATATGTGGCAATAAGATGCTCTTATCGGTGATATTATCCACCTTATTGATAGCAAGCAGCACCGGCACTCTGCTCTCTTTCAGTTTATTGACAACCATTTCATCATCAGCTGTCCAGCGAGTTCCTTCTACGACGAAAATGACCAGTTCAACATCACCAATTGAGCTACTGGCAGCACGATTCATTAACCGGTTAATCGCACGTTTTTCTTCAATGTGCAAACCTGGCGTGTCGACATAGATAGCCTGCCAGCAGCCTTCAGTGTGAATCCCCATGATTCGATGCCGCGTGGTTTGCGGTTTTCTCGATGTGATCGAGACTTTTTGCCCCAGAAGCTGATTGAGCAACGTCGACTTACCAACATTTGGGCGTCCCACTATCGCAATAAAACCGCAATGCTGCTTGTTTTCACTCATTCTATACCTAGCCTGGTTAATGCCTGTTCTGCTGCCGCCTGCTCTGCTTTACGACGACTTGATCCTGTGCCCACTACGGGTTCATTGATTCCTGAAATCTGACAGTGAATCGTGAACTCCTGATCGTGCGCTTCACCGCGTACTTGTACAACGAGATAGGCGGGTAATGGAAGATGTCGTCCTTGCAAATACTCCTGCAACCGGGTTTTAGGATCTTTTTGCTTATCGCCGGGGCTAATTTCATCAAGACGACTTGCATACCATTGTAAAATTAGACGTTCAACCGATTGGATGTCGCTGTCCAGAAAAACACCACCGATCAATGCTTCCACCGTATCAGCAAGAATCGATTCACGGCGGTAGCCACCACTTTTTAATTCGCCCGGACCAAGACGCAGGCACTCCCCAAGCTCAAATTCACGCGCAATTTCAGCTAACGTATTACCACGCACCAGTGTAGCGCGCATCCGACTCATATCACCCTCATCCACCCGGGGAAAACGATGATAAAGGGCATTGGCTATCACGTAGCTAAGAATTGAGTCACCCAGAAACTCCAGACGCTCATTATGTTTACTGCTGGCACTGCGGTGCGTTAATGCCTGTTGCAAAAGTTCCTGCTGAGTAAATGTATAGCCAAGCTTGCGCTGTAGCCGATTAATTACGATGGGATTCATGTATCACTCGTTTCTGAATGCGTTAATTACTCTGCATACGCAACAGGGCTGAAAAAAACAGCACCCTCTGTTGCGTGTGCAGTGGTTTCCTTACGGAAACCACCCAATTAGCGACCGGAATTAATGGACCAGACCGATACGGCTCAACCGTACACCTGTGGGCCATTTACCCTCTTGTTTCTCAAAGCTCATCCAAATTGCCGTTGCACGTCCAACCAGATTTCTCTCTGGTACAAAACCCCAGTAACGACTGTCTGAACTGTTATCGCGGTTATCACCCATCATGAAGTACATTCCTTCGGGGACGACCCATGTTGCCTGTGGTTGTCCAGGCTGCTGGTAATATGAGCTTTCTTGTCCCTGAGCTTGCATCAATAACAGAATGTTGTGGGTTACGCCACCCAGCGTCTCCTGACGCGTTGCCAGCCTAAATCCGCCCTTCATGGTTTCATCCTGAGGCACCTGATAAAAACCACTGCCTACGTCATTCCCTTCATAACCACTGAATGTCTGAATAAAACCACTGGGTTCAATGTTGCCGTAGCTCACTACAGTCTCGCAGGAGGAACCTGCAGAACAAGGCTGCTGCACGGAAACCGTTTTACTGACTGGATCATAAGTTACTGTATCGCCGGGCAAACCAACCACGCGTTTAATATAATCCAGACTCGGATCTTTGGGATATTTAAAGACTGCAATATCACCTCGTTTAGGGTGACCTGTAGAAATCAACGTCGTCTGAGTAATCGGGTCTTTAATTCCGTATGCAAACTTTTCTACCAGGATAAAGTCACCAATCAGCAGCGTTGGCATCATAGAGCCGGAAGGTATCTGAAAGGGTTCGTAAATAAATGAACGCACTAAGAAAACCAGAAACAGCACAGGAAATACCGAGCCACCGGTCTCAACCCAGCCTGGCTGATGCTGTTCTCCGTCTGCAAGCGGCTCAGTCTGTTTCTGCGCTTTACGCGCAGCAGAAACTTTAAATTTGTTGATGCACCATAGTATACCCGTGATGAGTGTTGCTATCGTCAGGATCAGGGCAAATGTATTAGCCATTTCTCTCTTTCCTCACAGCCCTGAGGCCTTATTTGTTATCTTTACCTACATGAAGAATCGCAAGGAACGCTTCCTGAGGTAACTCGACATTACCTACCTGTTTCATTCTTTTCTTACCGTCTTTCTGTTTCTGTAACAGTTTTTTCTTACGGCTGACATCACCACCATAACATTTTGCCAGCACGTTCTTACGCAGCTGTTTCACGGTAGAGCGGGCAATGATGTGGTTACCGATAGCGGCCTGAATCGCAATATCAAACTGTTGACGTGGAATGAGCTCCTTCATTTTTTCCACTAAATCACGTCCGCGATACTGGGAATTATCACGATGTGTAATCAGGGCAAGAGCATCAACGCGCTCACTATTGATAAGCACGTCCACTCTTACCATATCAGATGCCTGGAAACGTTTAAAATTGTAGTCCAAAGAGGCATAGCCTCGCGAAGTGGATTTAAGCCTGTCGAAGAAATCCAGCACCACTTCAGCCATCGGTATTTCGTAGGTCAGCGCAACCTGATTACCATGATAGGCCATGTTAGTCTGTACTCCGCGCTTCTCGATACACAACGTAATCACATTTCCCAGATACTCCTGGGGAAGAAGCATATGACACTCAGCAATGGGTTCCCTCAACTCTTCAATATTGTTGAGTGGTGGCAATTTCGAGGGGCTGTCAACATACACAGTTTCGCCAGAAGTCGTCATTACTTCATACACCACGGTCGGCGCTGTGGTGATCAGATCAAGATCATATTCGCGTTCCAGACGCTCCTGAATAATTTCCATGTGCAGTAAGCCGAGGAAACCACAGCGAAAACCAAATCCAAGCGCCGTAGAGCTTTCTGGCTCATAAAACAGTGAAGCATCGTTAAGACTGAGTTTACCTAAAGCATCGCGGAAAGCTTCATAATCATCAGAACTGACCGGGAAGAGCCCGGCATAGACCTGTGGTTTTACCTTTTTAAAGCCAGGAAGTGATTGTTCAGCCGAGTGGCGGGCAAGGGTCAGAGTATCTCCCACCGGGGCCCCTAAAATATCTTTAATTGCGCATACCAGCCAGCCCACTTCACCGCAATTCAACACTTCACGATCGATACGTTTCGGCGTGAAAATACCCAGGCGATCGGCGTTATATACCTGCCCTGTGCTCATCACTTTCACTTTCTCGCCTTTACGTAAGGTGCCATTTTTAATGCGAATCAGCGAGACTACTCCGAGATAATTATCAAACCAGGAGTCAATAATTAATGCCTGTAGCGGCGCATCAGCATCACCTTGAGGTGCTGGAATATCTCTCACCAGACGTTCAAGCACTTCGGGTACTCCTACCCCCGTTTTGGCAGAACAACGCACAGCATCAGTAGCATCTATGCCAACGATCTCTTCAATCTCCTGCGAAACACGATCCGGGTCGGCGGCGGGTAAATCGATTTTATTGAGTACCGGTACGACCTCAAGATCCATTTCCATCGCGGTGTAGCAGTTCGCCAGGGTTTGAGCTTCAACACCCTGTCCTGCATCAACCACCAGCAAAGCACCCTCACAGGCAGCCAGAGAACGTGAAACTTCATAAGAAAAGTCTACATGGCCCGGGGTGTCGATAAAATTTAACTGGTAAGTCTCGCCATCTTGAGCATGGTAATCGAGGGTGACACTTTGTGCTTTAATCGTAATACCACGCTCACGCTCTAAATCCATTGAATCCAGAACTTGTGCTGCCATTTCGCGTTCACCCAGGCCACCACAAATCTGAATCAGGCGATCAGACAGGGTCGATTTACCGTGGTCAATATGTGCGATAATAGAAAAGTTTCTTATGTGCTTCATTATGGAGTTTTTCTGCCTTCCAGATAGAGTAACCCCTGACGCTGACCGCCAGAAGAGCATGATAGAACAGACACAGATGCGCCCGAAAACAGCCATTCTACACTACATATCAAAGGGGTGGAATGAGGGAAAGAAGATCATCCCATCGCACTGTGCAGAAAAGGGAATTAACAGGCAACTCATCGGCGGCTGACAGCAATAACAGGGCTTTTGATAAGGAATAAATATGGCTTATTGCTCGTCTTGCTGCCTGGCAGGGTCACTGTCCACCACACGGAGTTGTTCAGGCCCCAATGCGATATTAAGGATCACAGGTTGATACGCGGCCACTTTACTCAGGGAAGCAGACACCCCTTTGGCGATGATAAACCCACCAACACCCCCCAAAAGAGCACCTACTGCAGCAGCAAGATCACTAACAAACAGAAACTGGAATAATCCCGCCATCAAAAAAAGCCCCAGTAACGGTGAAAAGTAAACCACCAGTGCAGAGCTCAGCAGACTTTTCTCAGGGATACCCAATTCAATACGTTGCCCGGGCTGTAACGGCTCATCACATCGTAACGTCATAACGTGAGCTTCTTTAGGACCCAGTTTATTCAGTAACTGACTGCCACACCCGCGGCGAGCCGAACAGCCGCTACAGAAGGTTTTCATTTCAGAATGCAGGGTAGCGACCCCTTCCTGCCAGGAAATAACAGTGGCCCATTCTTTCATCATGGCGAATTCCTTAATATCACGTTGTCGACAATGCGTTTCGCGGTAGTTGGGGGAACTTCACCCACCAGGGTTATCTCAATATTATTACGCACGACCGATTGCACTGTTCGTCGCCCGGTGCGCAATAACTGGGTAGTACTGTTCTTATCCGCAAGACTGACATTCACCGAAAAGCTAAACAAACCATCTGAATACAACCGCGATTCAACCCCTTTATTTAGGGCTGGCACCAGACGGCGACTTTGTGCCACCTCTTTAACACCATCTGGTAACCATTGTACCTGCCAGTCAAACGAGGCTTTATCACTACCCGGGACACTGATCACCGGAGGTAATTTGCTGTTATCGAGGCCTTGCATTTGCTGAAAAAGCGCATCACTGATGTCAAGATCAACCACCCGATATTGTTCCAGTGTTTCACCATCACCGTCGACCAGGTCAGCACGCAGAGGCAGTTTGCTTTCGCTATCTATCCACACAATGTAGCCATAACGGGTACCATCGCGTGCAACGATACGAATGACCTCACAAAAGTGATCAGCGACCCTGGTACGCCCTACTGCAATGTAATTATAGCTGCGGGCAAGTTTAGTAAAATCGGCATAAACCAGTGAGGGTAATGAATCGATGATATGATCGCCCGCTAAAGAAAAAGGTTCCAGACCGGGCTCAAAGTAGCTGATCTCTTTTCCGCGCTGTATAATCTCACGTCGTGGCCCATCCAGCTGCAGCAGTTGCGCATACACCTTTCCGTTAGCGGAGGCATGGCGATAGCGCATACTTTCAATGCCAAAACGCGATACGTTGATAAAAGAGAGCTGGTAATTGAGTGACTGGCTGGCCTGTTCCATTTGTTGCAACAGTGTTGTAGAGGAGCTTTCAGCCTGAGCGAAGAGGGGGCTAAAAGCCCCGACAAACACTAAACTGATGACACGAAAAAGTGGCTTCATTACTGCTGCTGTGTTCCTGATGTAGCGTTGTCTGGCACCCCGATAGTCACCTGTTGTGCGCTCTGCTGGTCAAACTGCAGTTGCTGTGAGTAAAGACGGCGCTGTAATTCATAATCCTGCATCAATGCATTAACGCGATGACGCTGCTCCTGAATCTTCTGCGGTGATGTACCATTGTAGCCATCACCCGGCACGCCTAAACTGACAGGGGATGCTTGTCCCATAATAGGTAGCGTGTTGAACACCGGAGTATCACTCGCGCTATTACTATTTTCAGGCTGATTATATTGCTGTACTCCGGCAATCACCGCCAGCGACACGCAGGCAGCCATACCGACTTGTGCAATTTGAGAACTCCATGGACGAATTTTTTGCCACAAGGAGAAACGCACATATTGTTCCGGCTTCGGTTGTGCTTCTATGATGAGGGTTTCAGTCCTGCCTGCAACCGAATCATTTTCTATCGCGGCGGCTACCCGAGCTGAAATATCGAGATCAATCAATGCCGGGAGATCACCACGTAAGGTGTCACGTATCAAATGATATCGCTGCCAATCCTGCTGCAAGGTGGTTTCTGTGGATAATGACTTAATCAAAGCACTATCCGTCATTTCACCATCCATAAAAGCGGAAAGTTGTTCTTTCTGCATGCCTCAGTACCCTTGGTAATGCCGCTACATTAGCGTTGAAGAAGCGGTTGGATTTTATTATCAATAGCCTCACGAGCACGAAAGATACGTGATCGGACTGTCCCAACAGGACAATCCATGATCGTGGCTATCTCTTCATAACTGAGTCCGTCAATTTCCCGTAATCTGATTGCCATACTCAAATCGTCGGGCAGGGACTCAATCGTACTGAAAACAATCTGTCTCAACTCGTCTGACAACATTAAATTTTCAGGGTTCGATATTTCTTTCAGTGTTCCGGCGTTTTCAAAATTTTCCGCATCAATTGCATCTACATCGCTGGTTGGAGGGCGTCGCCCCTGAGCAACGAGGTAATTTTTCGCCGTATTGACCGCAATACGATAGAGCCAGGTATAAAAGGCACTCTCGCCACGAAAAGAATCCAGTGCACGATAGGCCTTGATAAATGACTCCTGTACAACATCAGGCACATCGCCCGAAGGCACGTAACGTGATACCAGACTGGCAACCTTGTGCTGATAACGCAGCACAAGCAAATTAAACGATTTTTGATCGCCTTTCTGTATACGCTTGACAAGGACCTGATCCGTCAACTGCTCACTCATCCGAGGTAATATCTCCCCAAATCTGTATCCACGCCACAACATACTCCCCACGGCAACGCAATGTCTCTGAGTAAGCGAATAATAAGAGTCGTTGTCATGTAAAAAGTTCCCTTACAGGTTGTAAAACTGTGACGAAAAGAAGCTATATTGATAATTCAGTCAGTCTCACTGTGCTGTATCTTCTAGCTTAAACCAGAATACCCGTCTGCGTGATACCCCAGACTCATCCTTATCCACCGACACTTTTGTGTCGCCAATTTCCCCTATTTTCTGCATCGCAGAGTACATGATGATTTGCTCCAATGCACTTTAAAATCCTGGCGCTACGGGAAAATACCGAACATTCTGAGTCACAGCATTTTCAGCACCACAATGAGAAGAAATTATTTTCAGGCGTTACCTGATGGGGAATAGATCATACTCTAGCGTACCGCGTGTTATTGCCGAAATTTTACTCTGCTAACAAGACAGATAGAAATCGCGTGTCAATTGGCGATAAGCTACAGAGTAATTATGCTCTGCATCACGAATGGTCATTGACTGATGACTACATTCCGTCTGATAACGACCCAGTGCCAGCATCACCCGGTTTACCGGACGCAAAACTGTATCAGAGATATCCATTCGTTGTTTCAGATACCACCCCTGCGCGCAAGCCAGCGAGAGCAACGTTTCTGCTGCCATGAAAGGTAATATGACACAAAAAACCCCCTGTTTATCGAGTAGCTGTTCAGCACAATAGAGTAATGTCTGGTGATTGAGCGTCGTCGTATAGCGTGCGGTTGCTCTGGCTGACGTTGCGCACTCACTTCCTGAAGAGAAATAGGGCGGATTACTGACAATCAGCTGATATGTCTCTTTGCATTGAGTAACCCATTGTTGAATATCAGACTGAATAATGATGACTCTTTCTGACCAGTGGGAATTAGCGACATTAGCGATCGCCTGATTTGCTGCATCCGCATCCAGTTCTACACCATCGACATGAACGTCGAAAACAGTTCGTTGTGCCAGCATCAGGGCTATCAATCCACTGCCAGTTCCTATATCCAGAATGCGTTTGCTGTTAATCACCGGCGCCCAGGCCCCCAACAAGACACCATCAGTACCCACTTTCATTGCACACTTGTCATGTGCCACAAAAAATTTTTTAAACGTAAAACCATTGCGCGGGAGCGTTTTTCCTGCTTGAGACGTTTGATTTTCATGATGCATAGCAACAACCTGTGAAAAGCGGATAACCCATAAAAAGAATCCCCTAAGGATAACCTGATGCGATAATATGAAAAAACAGAAAAACGCGACAAAGAGATGAAGATTGTCAGCAATCTGTCTATAATCGGCGCCCCATACTGAGGTAGACCATGACTGTAACCACATTCTCCGCACTCGAACTTGACGATAGCTTACTGGACGCTTTGCAGGAAAAAGGATTTCAACGTCCTACTGCCATCCAGTCTGCCGCCATCCCTGCCGCCCTGGAGGGACGCGATGTTCTCGGTTCTGCTCCTACAGGCACCGGTAAAACTGCAGCCTATCTGTTACCTGCACTTCAGCATTTGCTCGATTTCCCAAGAAAACGCTCGGGCCCACCGCGAATTCTTATCCTGACTCCCACACGTGAGCTGGCAATGCAGGTGGCTGATCAGGCGCGCGAACTTGCGCGGCATACGCATCTTGATATTGCCACTATCACTGGAGGCGTGGCGTATATGAACCATGCAGAGATCTTTAGTGAGAATCAGGATATTGTGGTTGCGACTACTGGCCGCCTGTTGCAATACATAAAAGAAGAAAATTTCGATTGCCGTGCCGTAGAAACCCTGATCCTCGATGAAGCGGATCGCATGCTCGACATGGGCTTTGCTCAGGATATCGAAACCATTGCGGCTGAAACTCGCTGGCGTAAACAGACCTTGCTTTTCTCAGCCACGCTGGAGGGGGGGGCTATCCGTGATTTCTCTCAGCGCCTGCTAAATGATCCGATTGAGATAGAAGCTGATCCGGCTCGTCGTGAACGTAAGAAAATTTTGCAGTGGTACTACCGTGCTGATGATTTAAAACATAAAACTGCCCTGCTGGTTCATTTATTACAGCAAGCGGAAGTCACACGCTCCGTTGTCTTTGTGCGCAAACGTGAACGCGTTCACGAACTTTGTGGCTGGCTTAGAGAAGCAGGTATTGCGAACAGTTATCTTGAAGGAGAACTAGAGCAATACAAGCGTAATGAAGCTATCAAACGCGTTGTCGATGGCCGTGTAAACGTGTTGGTGGCAACCGATGTTGCTGCCCGTGGCATTGATATCGATGATGTCAGTCATGTTTTTAACTTTGACCTGCCAAGAACAGCTGACACTTATCTTCATCGCATCGGCAGAACAGGCCGCGCCGGCAAAAAAGGGACTGCTATTTCTCTGGTTGAGGCTCATGACCACCCGCTACTTAGCAAAATCAGTCGGTATATCAACTCACCGTTAAAAGCCCGTACAATTGATGAGCTACGTCCTGTTACTCGCCCCCCCAGTGAGAAACTGGCTGGAAAACCTTCGAAAAAAGTGCTGGCGAAACGCAAAGAGAAAAAAGAACGTGAAGAAGAAAAACCACGGGTGAAAAAACGCCATCGCGGTACTAAAAATATCGGTAAACGTCGTAAGCCAAGCGCAACCAGCACTCGCAGCGAAACTGAATAATTTGCTGAGCAAAAGTAAAACGCCTCCTTCGGAGGCGTTTTTTGATTCTCTTAATAAGCAATAGTAACCACTGACCTTCTCATCATTCCCTGAACATACTATCGCTCAAAAAGTTATCCGTAACGACTATATCTGACCGTCTGCTTACAGGCTTTCTGTAAATGTACGGGCGATAACATCACGCCGCTGTTCGGGTGTCAGAGAGTTAAAGCGCACCGCATAGCCAGAAACACGGATGGTTAATTGCGGATATTTTTCCGGATGCTTCACTGCATCTTCCAGCGTCTCGCGACGCAGTACATTGACATTCAAATGCTGACCACCTTCAACCCGGACTTGTGGTTTCACTTCCAGTGGCACTTCGCGGTATTCGATATCGCCCAGATCGCTGACAGCCACGACCTGATCTTCACTGTAACCCGCTTTAGCACAGACACAACGCGCTTCACCCTTATCTTCATCCAGCAGCCAGAATGAGTTAAGTAGTGTGTTGTTGTTAGCTTTAGTAATTTGAATTCCGGTAATCATGTTTGCCTCCCAGGCCATTTGTTGCGGCCGAATACCGCATAGGGTTCATGAATCAATCACACATAGATTGCTGTTTATATAACAGCCTGTGGGTAAACAAATATTGATTTCGGTCAATAAATAGCGTCAGTCCAAAATAGAGCAATAAACAACATCATGATTCGTATCAAAATTTGCTAAAAATAAAATTCATTTTATTTTAAAAAAATCAAATATTTTTTAAGTTCACCCTCCCCGCAATCCGCGTTAAGCTGTTCTCAAAAAATACAAGGAGAATACGGATGGTCAAGAGCATGACCTGGCATGATGTGCTGGCCGAAGAGAAACAAAAACCCTACTTTATTGAAACACTCGCAGCAGTAGCCAGAGAGCGCGCCTCAGGCAAAAAGATCTATCCTGAGCAAAAGGCGGTATTCAATGCATTTCGTTTAACTGAACTCGGCGATATAAAAGTCGTTATCCTTGGTCAGGATCCTTATCATGGCGCGGGTCAGGCTCACGGACTGGCATTTTCGGTTCAGCCAGGGATCGCCATTCCCCCCTCTCTGATGAATATTTATAAAGAGCTTGCCAGTGAGTTCCCTGACTTTACCAAACCGGCACACGGCTTTTTAGAAAGCTGGGCAAAACAAGGCGTATTGCTGCTCAATACCGTACTCACCGTTGAAGCGGGAAAAGCGCACTCACATGCAAAATATGGCTGGGAAACCTTCACTGATACCGTTATCGCAGCAATTAATCAGTATCGCGAAAACGTTGTATTCATGCTTTGGGGTGCGCATGCGCAGAAAAAAGGGAAAATCATAGACAGGCAACGTCATTATGTCCTGCAGGCTCCCCACCCTTCTCCACTTTCAGCACATCGGGGTTTTCTCGGATGTGGCCACTTCTCAGAAGCTAACCGCTGGCTGGAGCAACATGGTGAGCGGGCAATCAACTGGTCACCAGAATAGGAAATTGACACTAAAAGCACCTTAAGGTGCTTTTAGTGTCGCGATGCGCCTCAAATCAAACCAGGTTACCCTTTGGCTTTTGAAACAGCCACCATCGCCGGACGCAGCAATCGGCCATTCAATGTGTACCCAGGTTGCATAACCATCAACACATGATTGGGATCCATCGCGTCAGACTCCATCATTGACATTGCCTGATGCACTTCGGGATTGAATGCAACATTAATTTCGTTCACCACTTCCACACCAAATTTGCGTACTGCATCCAGCAACGATTTAAGTGTCAGCTCTAACCCCTCGATAGTGGCATGTAATTGAGGATTATTACGATCTGTCACTTCCAAAGCGCGCTCGAGGCTGTCAATTACTGGCAGTAATTCGTTAGTGAACTTCTCAAGAGCAAATTTGTGCGCTTTTTCAATATCTGACTCAGTACGTCGACGAATATTTTCAATCTCAGCCTGAGCTCGCAATTGTGCTTCACGTACTCCCCCCTGAGCAACCGCAAGCTGAGCTTCCAGCTCTGAAATACGCAGCTCGCGCTCATCAGTGCCTGACGCCTCCGGGCTATTTTCTGCCGCAGCGTTAACCTCACGTTCACCAGAGAGAGGTTCGTTTGGTGTATCCTGTTTGTTACCAGTCATAAAATTCTCCGCTTTTTTGCACGTTCATCTCGCTGTTTCGCTTATTATGGGGATGATAATCACAGTTTCAAGTCACGCTTTAGCAACACAAGGACATTTACCACAGAAGAAGGTAACAGCATGATTCACCAGTTTACATCTATCGGTATTGCCGGGCTGCCTCGCCATCCCGGAGCACTCCCTACACACCGCATGCTTTGTCATTGGTTACTGGCTGAAGGATATCAGGTGATTCTTGAACAACAAATTGCGCAAGCACTGCAGATGGATAACATTCCTACCGGCACGCTGGCAGAAATTGGCCGGCTAGCTGACCTCGCTATCGTCGTGGGTGGTGATGGTAATATGCTCGGCGCTGCGAGAGTTCTTTCACGCTATGACATCAAAGTCATTGGCATTAACCGGGGAAATCTTGGCTTTCTGACTGATCTCGACCCTGACACCGCCCGGGAACAGCTTACTGATGTCATGCAGGGAAACTATACCTATGAAGAGCGATTTCTGCTGGAGGCTGAAGTAGGCTGTGCTGACTACCCGGCCCGTAAAAGCAGTGCCGTTAATGAAGTAGTACTACATCCAGGCAAAATTGCGCATATGATAGAGTTTGAAGTCTATATTGATGACAGTTTTGCTTTCTCACAGCGCAGTGATGGTTTGATTATCTCCACCCCGACGGGCTCAACTGCCTACTCACTCTCAGCGGGAGGTCCAATCCTCACCCCAACCCTTGATGCCATCGCTATCGTCCCTATGTTTCCGCATACTTTATCGGCAAGACCCCTTGTTATCAGCAGTGACAGTACTATTCGTCTGCGTTTCTCTGACAGACGCAGCGATTTGGAAATCAGCTGTGACAGTCAGATTGCTCTGCCGATTCAGGAAGGTGAGGAAGTGATTATCCGCCGAAGCAGTGATCACCTTAAGCTCATTCATCCTAAAGAAAATAATTATTTCAGTACGTTAAGCAGTAAGCTTGGTTGGTCACAGAAACTGTTTTAACACCACTTTACTGGTTAAAAAAACAGTATATACTGTATATAGATCTAGTGGTTTTTTATACAGGATATTAACCATGCTGGCACAACTCACTGTAGCTAACTTCGCCATCGTTCACGAACTTGAGATCGATTTCCACTCCGGAATGACAGCCATCACAGGTGAAACCGGGGCTGGTAAATCCATTGCCATTGATGCTCTGGGCCTCTGCCTCGGCGGGCGTGCAGACGCAGAGATGGTGAGAAAAGGTGCCAGCCGGGCCGATATCTGTGCACGATTTTCCCTGAAAGATACTCCCGCGGCAGCACGCTGGCTGCAGGCCAATGAGCTGGATGACGGTCATGAGTGCCTGCTACGCAGAGTCATCCGTGGTGACGGACGCTCACGGGGCTTCATCAATGGAACGGCTGTGCCGCTCTCTCAGCTACGTGAACTAGGCCAGCACCTTATCCAGATTCACGGCCAGCATGCGCATCAACTGCTCTTAAAACCCGAACATCAGAAGACGCTACTTGATGCTTATATCGGTGAGACTTCTCTGGTGAAAAACATGGCGGAAAGTCATTATCAGTGGCACCAAAGCTGCAGAGCACTGGCTCAGCATCAACAACGTGCCGCGGAGCGTCAGTCGCGAAGCGAATTACTGCACTACCAACTCAAAGAGCTTGATGAGTTCGCGCCAGTTAGTGGTGAATTCGAAAGAATTGACGAGGAGTACAAACGCCTCGCCCATCATGGTCAGCTTCTCTCAACCGGCCAACAAGCCCTGAACAGCCTGACTGATGGCGATGAACAAACACTACAGGCACAACTTTACACTGTGCAGCAGTGGATCAGTGAAATGAGCGTAATGGACAACACGCTTAATAGTGTGCGTACACTTCTGGAGGAGGCGGCCATTCAAATCAGTGAAGCCGGAGATGAACTGCGTCATTATTGTGAACGCCTGGAACTCGACCCTAATCATTTACATGAACTCGAACAGCGTCTGAGTCGCCAGATTTCACTGGCGCGAAAACATCGTGTGGCACCTGAAGCCCTTCCCAATCTGTATCAGCAGTTACTTGCTGAGAAAGGTCAGATTGATCAGCAGGAAAGCGACCAGGAAGCTCTGGTCCATGCTGTAGCAACTCATCATCAGCAGGCTTTGGCCTGTGCCCAAGCCCTGCACACTATACGCAGTAACGCCGCTGAAGAGCTGTCACAACTCATCACTACCAGTATTCAGTCGCTCTCAATGCCACACGGAAAACTGGAAATTAAGCTGCAATATGATCCTGATGTACTGACCGCTGAAGGGGCAGATAAAGTTGATTTTCGTGTTACAACCAACCCTGGTCAGCCCTTACAATCGTTAGTGAAAGTAGCATCCGGTGGTGAGCTTTCTCGTATTGCGCTCGCAATTCAGGTAATTACTGCACAAAAAATGGCAACCCCTGCGTTAATATTCGATGAAGTTGATGTCGGAATCAGTGGTCCTACAGCGGCAACCGTGGGTCGTATGCTGCGTCAACTTGGCGAATCGACGCAGGTTATGTGTGTGACCCACCTGCCGCAAGTTGCCGGATGTGGACACCAGCACTTTTATGTCAGTAAAGAGACAGATGGTGAAATGACTGAAACCCATATGCGGCAGCTGGACAAACCCGCACGACTTCAGGAGCTGGCTCGTTTACTGGGAGGCAGTGAAGTCACACGTAACACGCTGGCAAATGCTAAAGAGTTACTTGCCGCCTGATAACATCATCCCGTTACTGCCCTGATAAGCGAAGGATTAACGGGAGATAAGGTTTATGCTCATCATCGCGCGACTATCGTGATAAACTTCACCCACAAGGTGCTAATGTGATGTTGTATCATACACCGGCAATGATGGTTACCATCCGCCTGATACCAGACAACGTGACAAAAAAGAAACGGTATTATATTCTCTTTTGCGACACTTCATCAGGCTGGGTGTCAGAGAGGAAAATAAACTAGCCAGAACACCAAGGTGTTGGCCCGAAAAGGAATAAAGATACTTATGCGCTGTAAAATGCTGACTGCCTGTGCGGCAGTTATACTGATGATGTCTGCGGGATGCTCAACGCTGGAGCGTGTGGTTTACCGCCCGGATATTAACCAGGGCAACTACCTGGTCGCTAACGATGTGTCGAAAATTCATACCGGCATGACACAACAGCAGGTTGCATATACACTTGGCACGCCTATGATGAAAGATCCTTTCGGTAGCAATATCTGGTTTTATGTCTTCAGACAGGAACCAGGTCACGAGTCCGTGAAGCAACAGACATTGACGCTCACCTTCTCCAATGCAGGCATCCTGACCTCAATCGATAATAAACCTGCCCTGAATAATGGCTAGTGCTGTTTTCGGCTTGAGCCGTGAAGAAAATGAGTAATACACAGTAATAAGACGCGACTAAGGCGTCTTATTTTTTTCCGCCCGCTGGCGACGTAGTTCTTTAGGATCAGCGAGTAGCGGCCGGTAAATTTCTACACGGTCACCAGGTTGCAATGTGTCATTCAGTTTCGCCGGACGACTGAAGATACCTACTTTATTTTTACCCTGTAAATCGATATCCTGGCGGATAGCCAGAAGGCCTGATGCCTGAATAGCATCATTTACACTAGCCCCTTCCTGCACTTCGACTGTGAGCAAATATTGCTTATCTGGTAATGCATAAGCGACTTCAACCATCATCTCAGGCACGATAGACCTCTTTTGCTCGCTGGATGAAAGCCTGGACCATGCTGTTCGCCAGCTCTTTAAATATACGTCCAAATGCCATTGCCACCAGCATATTGGTAAACTCAAAATCGAGAGTTAACTCAACCTTACAGGCTGTATCACTCAACGGAGTGAAAACCCATCCACCTGAAAGCTTCCTGAAGGGGCCATCCACCAGTTGCATCTGAATACGCTGGTTTTCGGTCAGGGTATTGCGGGTAACGAAAGTTTTGCTGATACCCGCTTTTGAGACATCAACAGCAGCAGTCATTTGATGCTGAGCGACTTCAAGCACTCTGCTACCAGTACAACCCGGTAAAAATTGCGGATAAGCACCCACATCATTGACCAGACGAAACATCTGCCCGGCACTGAAAGGCACCAGCGCAGAACGACTAATCTGAGACATAACAGTTCCTGTAAATCATGGATATCTAATACTAGCACTGCAGGGCAACAAACAAAATTACTGTTGCTACAGCTTCTGTTAGAATAGCCTATTTCCCTGCGTAATATGTTACTGGGGATGCCATTCCCTTTTGCATCATGTAAACTGAGCGCCATTATGACAAAGAAAAAAAAACATAAACCTGGTTCGGCAACTATTGCCATGAACAAGCGCGCTCGCCATGAATACTTTATCGAAGAAGAGTTCGAGGCGGGTCTTTCACTACAAGGTTGGGAAGTGAAATCTCTACGTGCAGGCAAAGCGAATATCAGTGACAGCTATATTCTGCTGCGTGATGGTGAAGCCTATCTGTTCGGTGCGATTTTTCAACCACTATCCGTCGCATCCTCGCATGTGGTATGCGATCCGACCCGTAACCGTAAATTGCTACTGAAACAGCGAGAACTGGGTACCTTGTTTGGTAAAGCACAGCGTGATGGCTACACTATTGTCGCTTTGTCACTTTACTGGAAAAATGCCTGGGCAAAGCTGAAAATTGGCCTGGCAAAAGGTAAAAAGGAACATGATAAACGTGGTGATATCAAGGCACGTGAATGGCAATTAGACAAAGCGCGCATCATGAAGCACGCTAATCGGTAACAAAGTAGCATAACAGCTAAAAATTCTGTTATACTCCACAACTTACTTGGGGCTGATTCTGGATTCGACAGGATTTGCGAAGCCCAAGGAGCATGCCGAGGGGCGGTTGGCCTCGTTAAAAGCCGCAAAAAAATAGTCGCAAACGACGAAAACTACGCACTAGCAGCTTAATAACCTGCTCAGAGCCCTCTCTCCCTAGCCTCCGCTCTTAGGACGGGGATCAAGAGAGGTCAAACCTAAAAGAGATCGCGTGGATGCCCTGCCTGGGGTTGAAGCGTTAAAACTAATCAGGCTAGTTTGTCAGTGGCGTGTCCGTTCGCAGCTGGCAGGCGAATGTAAAAACTGGACTAAGCATGTAGTGCCGACGGTGTAGTAATTCTGGACGCGGGTTCAACTCCCGCCAGCTCCACCAAAATTCTCCATCGGTGATTACCAGAGTCATCCGATGAAGTCCTAAGAGCCCGCACGGCGCAAGCCCTGCGGGCTTTTTTGTGCCCTCAATTTGTCCCGCGAAGTCCGAAGATAACTAATTAAATCCGAACTTTTTAGGCCCCTTGTTAGGCACCTCATAAAGCTTTATTGTTTTTGAGGGGCCTAAAACTATGGAAACCCGGCAATGGCAATACAAACCAAACCTCTCTCCGTTAAAGAAATCGAATCTGCCAAACCCAAGGAAGTGGAATACGTTGTCTATGATGGCGATGGCCTTGAGCTACTGATCAAATCCAGCGGGAGTAAAATCTGGCAATTTCGCTACACTCGCCCTGTCGCTAAGAAGAAAGCGAAAAAGAGCATTGGCTCCTACCCGTCAGTTACGCTTGCCGATGCTCGAAGTTACCGGGCAGAGCCTCGCTCACTCCTGGCGAAACAAATCGATCCCCAGGAACATCAGCAAGAACAGCTACGCAGTTCGCTTGAAGCCAAAACTAATACTTTCCAACTCGTGGCAGAACGTTGGTGGAATGTAATGTGAAGAAAGCCAGTGTGACCGAGGACTATGCAGAGGACATTAGGCGCTCTCTGGAAAGAGATGTTTTCCCGGCAATCGGTAATATCAGTGTCACTGAGATTAAGGCTCATACTCTGGTTAAAGCAGTACAGACGGTTCAGGCCAGAGGTGCATTAGAGACTGTTCGCCACCTTTGTCAGCGTATTAACGAAGTCATGATTTATGCGCAGAACACAGGCCTGATTGATGCTGTTCCTAGTGCAAACATCGGAAAAGCTTTCGAGAAACCGCAAAAGAAAAACATGCCAAGCATTCGTCCGGATCAGCTACCTCAGTTAATGCAGACGATGCGAACGGCTAGCATTAGCCTTTCAACAAGGTGTCTGTTCATGTGGCAGCTTCTTACCATCACCCGCCCTGCTGAAGCGGATGAGGCTCGTTGGGTGTAGTGGTCAACTAATTTTGGCCACACGACCTGACTGTTCGTGGAACAGCCGCTCTGATTCATTTGGCGTTAAGCCACCGTTATACCAGTGGGGCCGGATGGCACTGTAATAGCCCGTGATGTAGCTGATTATCGCGCTCTGAGCCTCGTTGAAGCTGTTATAGCCCTTCGTCGGCACCCATTCGGTCTTCAGGCTCCGGAAGAACCGCTCCATCGGGGCATTATCCCAGCAGTTACCCCGGCGACTCATGCTCTGCTTTATCCAACAGCGCCACAGAGCCTGCCGGTACTGACGGCTGGTATAGTGGCTGCCCTGATCGCTGTGGAACATCACGCCTGTTGGCTTACCCCGAAGCTCCCAGGCCATCTGCAATGCTTTGACCGTGAGGGCCGAGTCCGGCGACGTCGATATCGCCCAGCCCACAGGTTTGCGGGCGAACAGATCCAGCACTGCTGCCAGATAAGCCCAGCATTTTCCCGTCCAGATATACGTCACATCGCCGCACCAGACCTGATCCGGCGCGGTAACCGCGAACTGCCGGTCGAGATGGTTCGGTATTTCAATGTGTTCGTTCCCGCCGCGTTTGTATTTATGCGCCGGGACCTGGCAACTGGCGATATCCAGCTCTTTCATCAGCTTACCGGCCAGCCATCGCCCGAGTCTGACGCCCTTAGCGCTGACCATCGTGGCGATACTTCTCGCGCCAGCAGAGCCACCACTGGCGTTCCAGACTTCACTGACGAGACTCCGTTTAACGGCACGCTCGGCGTCAGAATCCCTGCCATTTTTACGAATGTAGCGATAACTGCTTCGGTGAACACCGAACAGCCGGCACAATGGCGCTACCGGGTAGTGCGCCCTCAGACTGTCTATTATCGTGAACTGTTCAGGGAGTCCGACATCAAGAGCGCGGTAGCCTTTTTTAGGATTTCATTCTCCATTTCAAGGCGTTGTATCCGTTTTCTCATTTCCCTGAGTTCAGTCTGCTCAGGCGTCAGAGGCAGCCCCGGGGGCGTTTTCCCTGGCGCTCGATACGTAACGATTTTACCCGGCGGTTGATGGCGGAGAGGCTGACGTTCATCGCCTTAGCCGCCTCGCCGTGAGTGTAGTTCTGATCCAGGACCAGTTTTGCCGCTTCGACTTTAAATTCAGCAGTAAATGCTTTGCTCATTGGTTCACCTATAAGATGTTGAGGTGAGCATATCACCTCTGCTCAGGTGGCCAAATTCAGTGTGCCACTACAGGGAAGAAGTAGACATGGAAGCGCGAGAGTGGAAGATTCCTGCAACACGCATGAAAATGAACCGCGACCATACTGTTCCATTGTCAGATGAAGCAATTGTGATATTGGAGATGATGAAGCCGATGAGTGGAAATCGAGTATTTATCTTTCCCAGCCGCATCAAGCCAAACCAGCCGATGAACAGTCAAACCGTTAACGCATCGCTGAAACGAGCAGGTTTTGGTGGTGTGCTCGTTTCCCACGGACTGCGATCTATTGCCAGTACAGCCCTCAACGAGCAAGGCTTTCCGCCTGATGTTATTGAGGCAGCATTGGCGCATGTAGATAAGAATGAGGTCCGCCGTGCTTATAACCGTAGCGATTCTCTTGAGCAGCGTCGCCCCATGATGCAATGGTGGGCTGATTTCGTTATGGTCGCGGATCGTGGAAGTACCACGGAAGGTGGGATGAAAGGAATGCGGTTAGTGGGGTGACGGATATGATTTAAGGCCAGCTCAGACTTTTCTCTGGGCTGGATGAAACTTTATCTTCAACTAGGTACATGACAGAAACGGACTATTGTTGACTTTTTGAATGGTTAAAGTTGATTCTTTTTGAATTAATCCTTAGTTTTAGGAGGTTATCAAAAATTTTTTGGCCAAGATGATGTAATCAATCGTTCTTTGGCTGATTTTGTTTATCAAGATTGGAGCGATTGTGAACACTAAACTCGATTTTGACGCTACCAAACTTTTCGAGGCTCTAAAGTATCAGATCCATGTAGCAATCGATTACTGCCACACATTAGAAAAGCATAATGTTCTGTGGATCGAGGTATTTGTCGATGTTACTGTCGAGGGGCGAGATCAGATAGAGGTCAAGAATTACAGCGGAGATTTAACTGATGGTCATGATAATTTTTGGAACACACTCAATAATTGGTTGAAGCCTGATTTCGCCTATCAACAATACACTAACTTAATTCTTCTAACGACACAGGCATATGGTGAGCGGGCGTCACTAAAAAATTGGGATACAATGGATGTTGCACAACGTTTAGCTACATTGGAATCTATTCATAAAAATACTAAAACTCGCTTTGAAAACTCAAATAAAGTAAATAATGACAAAAAAGAGTTTAGCAACGAAGAAGCAGCCGTATCTTCTGTTGTGCCTCATAGTATCAAGCCACCCAAATCATTAAAGCTTCAACGAAAAATTCTCGCACCGGATATTCGAGAATCATTACTGCAAGTTTTGCCGAAGATCAAGATTATTACTGAACAACCTGATCTGTTGGAACTGATTGAGCGCTATAAGAAGCGGCATCTTAAAAGCATCTCACCACTCAGGATGGATGCATTTCTGGACGATCTGTTCGGATTTATGACTAGTACACTAAAAATTACAAACAGTTGGAAATTCAGTGTTGACGAATTTGATAAAAAGTTTGCAGAACTCACCGCAAGATATTTAATTGGCACACTAAAATTCCCTCGTATTGATAGCGATAAAATCGAAAATGAAGCGGTTAGACTGAATGTAAAAGAACGCCGTTTTGCTATGAAATTAGATGAAATTGGTGGAGGGAATGACTTAATATTGCAAGCTACTGTCGATTTAATTCATGCTCAACAATATATTGTTGAAGTGATTAAAGATTGCACTACATCACAACAAGATATAGAAGACTATAGTCGAAACCAGCTGCGGATAAATTGCTCTAGCAGATTAAGTGCCATCTATAAATGCGATCCCGCATTGCAACAACAACAATTAAAAAGATCATCTTGTGCTTTTTATGGGGAACGTTGCGCTGAAGCTGTCACTCCTTTAAGTACTTATGATTATACTCCAATAGAATTTCGTAATGGTATTTATCACATGTTAGCTGATGAAGAGCCGAAAAACTTTAGATATGAATTTCATTGGAGGCTCTGGTAATGATATCTACACCTATTGAGCACCCATTTACGATTCAGCGCTCACCTATTGTATTGGCTCCGCTAATACATCAATTTTATGCCAGTTCCCAGCTCCGAGAAAAAGATCTTTTGCTCAGCTATCTTATTCTTCCTATGGTGCTATACCCGTCAATGCAAAAGTACCTGTTAAATGTAAGGAAGACTAGTGACCTCCGTACCATGTGCAGTGAGCAGTCTAGACTTGTGGGATTAACCCACAATGTTCAGCAGTCTAAGCCACTGACTCATGCGGCCATGCTTGTGCTTAAGGCAGAACAAGCAATTGAAATAGCAAATGAATTATCAGTAAGGTCGGTTCGGGATGTAAAAATTGATAATGCTAACCCAAAACAACTTGAAGCAGCGCATCGATTATCTATGGTTTTTGCTGACACAGATATAGTTTCCATTTACAGGACGTTAGGATTTAAGTCGCTATGAAATGTTTTTTACGGTACATCGGTGTTGTTGACACACAAGATAATATTCATCAGGTACGTTTTGAACCTGGACTTAATGTAATCACAGGTAAATCCTCGACAGGGAAAAGTGCAATTCTTGAAATTTTTGATTACTGCTTGGGTAGTAGTGAAGACACCATCCCAGTGGGGAAGATTACTGAGCGTGCGGAAACTTTTTTCATTGCACTTCAATTTCCTCGTTATTTCCTTATAGCAGCCAGGAAAAAAAATCTGATCGCTGTTTTCTTATGGAGGTTAGAAGTACAGATGCTGATCATTTGTTGACACTTATCGAACAACCAAATGCATTCTTTGATACAAAACATTACATGCCGTTGGCGGATTTTAAGAAAAGTTTAGACCGAGATTTTGCTATTACGTTGGAAAATATTGACGAAGATCCTTTTATTAAACTAACTGGTCGAAAGAAATCCACGACACCATCAATCCGAAGCTTTTCATCCTTTATGCTACAACATCAGAATCTTGTAGCGAATAAACATGCTATTTTTTATAGATTTGATGAGAAAGAAAAACGAGACCAAGCAATTAACCATTTTAAAATATTAATGGGCCTTGTAGAAGAAAAATATTTTGAATTGCATAAAGAACATGAGCTTGCTAAATATGAACTAAAAAAAATACAAACGCAGATTCCTAAAAAAATACAGCGTAAAGAAATGTTTATTGCACGCTACAATCGTTTTCTGGCTGAGTATAAAAATTTAGCTGGCTTGCCACTTTTAAATTCAAGTGGTGAAGATATTTATCCAAAACCAAGATTTTTCTTAAAAGTCATTTTTGAATATCTAGTCAAAATTGATGTGCTTTCTAATCAGATTGAGATACGACGCGCAGAACTACAAAAAGAGCGAGTCGATGCACTTGTAAATAAGCGAAAACTTCAAGGGCAAATGCGATTGCTCAATGATTCTCTTTCCACAGCGATGCAGTTTAGTCAGAATATGATGGAAACAAACCTGCCAGCGTCTACTGTGCTATCAGAGGCTCATTGCCCTGTATGCGAGGCCCTAACTTCAACCCCAGCGGTTGAAGCAAGTAAGCTCATAAATGCAATTGAGTGGCTGAATGAAGAACTAAGACTTTCTTCTTATGCCAGAGAGAGCTTTGCAGAAGAACGCCGAAATATTAGAAATCAGCTAGAGAAACAGGATGAATTACTCCGTAGAATTCAAGACGACATCCGTCCTCTTGATGAAGAAATAAAAAGACTTAAAACTTCAAAATCAATTGATGAGCAAGCCTTGAAGACGAAACTTAGGTTGGAAATCGCCATTCAAGAACAGTTAAATAAGCCTGAATTTGAATAATCTGAGCAGGAGACTTTTTGGAAAAGAGAAGTCATTCGCCTCTCTGCTGAGCTTGCTCAATACAATGTGGAAAATCGTCTTCATATTTTAGCTCAAAGCATTAATACAAAAATGTGCGAGTTTGGTAATAGATTTGACTTTGAAGAGACCTATAAACCATCAGCGCTTCGTTTCGATACTGAAACATTTGATCTATGGCATCAACAAGATAATAAAACACGCGTCTATCTATGTTCTATGGGAAGTGGGGCTAATTGGCTTTACTCTCATTTAGCACTTTTTATGGCTTTGCATTACCAATTTGCCTCTCTTTCAGAAGCTGGTTGCAAAATTCCGCCGATTCTCTTTTTGGATCAACCAACACAAGTTTACTTTCCAGCATCTATAGATGACGCTGAGGAATTTAAACCGGATGAATTGGCTAAACAAATCAAGCGTGAAAATATTGTCGATGAAGATATGAAAGCTGTGAATAACATGTTTACTCAACTTGCGAAGTTCTGTTTTGAGACTAGCGAGGCTACAGGCGTTATCCCACAGATCATTGTCTCAGATCACGCTGATAATCTCATACTGGGCGAGGGTTATAAATTTCAGGGTTATATCCGTGCATCTTGGCGTACGCTTGGATTTATCAGTGATAATTGACAAAGGATTAAAATGAAAACCGGAGGTAGTCCTCCGGTATGAAAACTCGCTTTAGTCAATGATTCTCTCATTGTAAAAATCATTGATCGTTAACGTGCAGTTTAAGATATTTTATTCTTGCCACTTCACTTTTTTACAACCACTTCTGCGAATGAAAATTGCAAATAGCTATCCTTTTCCAGCCATCCTTCTATTGTTCTCTTCAAATTGCTCGAGTCTAAATTAGAAGAATTATCTTTTGGCTCATTTTTACAGATAAAAATCCAGTATTTCGCTCCGGTACGTTCGGTTAAACCTTTCTATAAATGCGTTCTCTGTTGGCTTACCCGGCTTTATAAATTCCAGCATCACGCTATGTTCTTCAGCCCATTGTGCCAGAGCCAGTGATATCCGTTCCGGCCCGTTATCCATCCGCATCTTCAGCGGGTATCCACGGTTTGCCACTATACTGTCCAGTACCCGAACGACAGGCTGCGCCGGGATATTCAGATCTATTTCGATAGCCAGTGCTTCACAGTTAAAATCATCAACGACATTGAAAGTCCGAAAACGTGGGCCATATGTTAGTGCGTCGTGCATAAAATCAATCGACCCGCTCTGGTTAAGTGCTTCCGGCGTTGCCAGCGGAGCTGGATCACGCACCGGCAAACGTTGCTTACCTTTTCGACGAAAATTCAGTTTTAGCAGACAGTAAATCCGGTGTACACGCTTATGGTTCCAGACATTACCTTGTCTGTGCGCTGAACAATGAACCGCGTATTTCTGTTAACAATGACAAAGCGCAATTAGCAGCCTCGAAAAGGATCAATCGGCAACCCTTTGGCAAAATCGAACATCTCCAATATTACTTCTTCTTATTAAGCATCGACTTCAGATCGGCAAACGGATTGTAGGTTGCTTCACCAACATCTTTTTGTGCGTCCTCTCCTGCCACTACGGTTGTACCGTACTGAGCAGCTTCCGTGTATTTAGAATGCTCGTGGTCATGACAGTACAGACACAACAACTCCCAGTTACTGCCATCTTCCGGATTATTGGTGTGATCGTGATCGATATGGTGAACCGTTAATTCACGTAGGTTGGAATAAACAAACTCACGCGAGCAACGTCCGCACACCCAGGGGTAAATTTTAAGTGCTTTCTCACGGTAGCCGCTTTCCAGTCGCGAGTAATTTTTAGGGATTAGAGCCATTGCTGATGTTACCTGTTTCAAAGAGTGACATTTGCGAGAATGCCCCTAATATATCCCACAATGAAACGGTGACAAACGATAAAGCAACGGCCTTTTCGGGTTTTCAACAGTCAGGCAGCAAGGTGTATCCCGACTCCTCATCAAAGGTAGGTATCAACCAACTCTACCCTTTACCACCCTTGTATCAGTTGACCTGAACTCTACCAGCGTGGGTCCATCGTGGGCATCAGGCAGTGGTATTGATGTTACGCCCAATCGCCGGGTTAGCAGGCAGCTGTGGGATAGAATTGATGATCTGAGATCCCATAGAAGCCTGATTATCGAGAGACTTCTTAAGCATGATATTACTCACTTTAGTACTGAGTTCCATGTTGTCCAGACCTGTAGCGAGTGAAGTAATCTGTGATACGTCCATCTTTCTCTCCTGTTTACTACGGCTAATTGGGAACTGAGAACAGTCTTAGCACGCTCACCATGGTATCGGCATTTTGGTGCAAATCTTTAGCGTACATCAGCAGATGTACAGACAGTATCAGGTAAAGTTAAATCCACTTTTCGTTGTTTGCGCCAGCCCGGAAACTGCCTGTAACTACCTTGCTTTAATCGGTATTTGTACATCAACGTAGTACAGCTGAGTCAACAAATTAAAAACCTGTTGTCTGTAAAAAGCTTTCATGACCAGTGACAGGTTACCGAACCCTATTCCTTCTACAGACTCCGGAAAGAGCGCTACTTTGGGCTATTATCCCGGTAGTTTGCATCCTTCTCATACTCTGCGGACTCCACTACCGCCACAGTAATTGCTGGCTTCACCCCGTTTAGTTCCGCCCGCTTTTGCGCGTAAGAGAGCCTTTTGGATGACGTGGTGCAAAAGACTCACCGGGTATATTGTTTGTTATTTTTTCGAGAGTTTCTCTAAAACCTGCATCAATAGCGCAGTGATAACAAAGCAAAGTTGCAGCCCCATATACATGATTATTTTATCATTAGGGATATTTTTTAACTCCATAAAAACCCCTAACAGATGAATAGTCGAGATCGCAACTACTGAAAAGAACACCTTGTTTTTCAGCGATTCTACATCCATCTTACCTATCCATGACAACTCTTTATCTGCCCCCTTCACATTCAACTGCGAGACAAAGTTCTCATAACCAGAAAAAATCACCATAACAAGCAATCCTCCTATCAGAACGAAGTCGATAAGTGATAGCAGGCTAAGTATTATTTCTTCGTCATTGTAATGCGCTATGTTTAATATCACTTCATATAGATTCACAAAGAATTTATAGGCTAAAACTATCAGGCTGATAGATAAACCCAGATAAACCGGAGCCATTATCCATCTTGATCCGAATAAAACTCGTGTGAAAAAATTGCCCATTTATACCTCTCACTTTAACACACTGAAAAATCAAATTATTGATTGTATTGGTTTTTCTGTTCGTGTTTTTTCTCAAAAAAACGATTACGCCTCAAATCAGGTCTTTTCTTGACCTTGCTCAATATGTCACTATATTTCATACATAATGTAACAAAAGTAGACCGCTGCTAACCGACTCTGCTAACAAGTCATTTAGTTATATACCAAAAAACAATAAGTGAGGAATTCCCGATGAAATTATGGAACAAAATGATTTTGGCTGCTGCAATCACCATTGTCATTGCTGGTTGTGATGATGCGGATGAGAAAGTAGATAGCAATCTCAACCAGGCTAAGGAAGCGGCCAGTCAGATCAAAGATGCTGCTGCTGACAAAGCTTCATCCATCAAAGAAGAAGCAGACAAGCAAATTAATGAAATTAAGCAGGAAGCAGATAAGCAAGCCGATCAACTTACAGAGAAGGCAAAATCGATCAAGGCAGATGCTGATGCAAAAGTGCAGTCTTTAGCTACTCAGGCTAAAGCTAAGGGAGATGAAGTAAAAGCCGATGCAAAACAAAAAAGTGACCAGGTTGTAGAAAAGGCTGAACAGATCAAGGCACAAGCCATCACTGGTGCTAACGCGCTGGCAACTGACGCGGCAGCGAAAACCCAAGAGATAAAAGACAGCATGGAAAAGAACACTGCCCCCGCACAAACTGATACTAACCCAACTCAAAACAAACAGTAGTTCGAGGGTGTCATAGCGGAAATTTATCCAGGATGGTATTCGGCATGATCGCTGATATAAATAGAAAGCGGATTATGCCGGATACAGCAAACGCATGAATCGGCATCACTGCTGTGGCTGAGATCGTCCGTTCTGTTGCTTGAGGGCACGTTGACTGTATTAACATATAACGCACTCTCCTGCTCGCCAGGCCAGAAAGCGTAAACTGCGAGCTGCTTCGTCGGGGCCGTTGCTGGTGCAAGTTCTGCCAATCATTTTGATAAAAGATTCTCAATGCTACAGCCATGAAAAACCATTGCTGTCTGCACAGCAGATGACTAGAGTTATCTGTTCTACTTTCCGCTCACTAGTGAACTCTCACTACTATGATGATATCATCACACCGCTTGTAGTTGGTGGTAGAAAATTTATCAGGTATTTATTTCAAGATGTTACACACTAAGAATAATAAATTGGACTCTTCAGGTAATTCCCGACGAGTATCAGGTATCGAAGGTTTAAGAGCTATTGCAGTTTTATCGGTTTTGTTAAGTCATTGGGCTCCAGGATATGTCTATTTATATAACTGGGGTACAGCTGGCGTATATGTATTCTTTTTTATCAGTGGCTACGTCATTACAGCAGGATTGATTTCAGAAAAGATAAAAGAGGGAAAAGTAAATGTTGTAAATTTTTACGCAAGGAGAGCATTTAGAATTTGGCCTATTTATTTTATCTCGCTCGGATTTTTCATTTTTTTTGACAGTGGACAGCCAATTTTCGGTATTTGGTGGCATCTCACCTTTCTTTCTAACTTCCTATTCGCCATTGATGGAATACACTTCCCTGTTCACTTATGGACTCTGTCTGTGGAGCAGCAGTTTTATCTTTTATGGCCTGTTATTTTCATTCTGACAACAAATAAATCCAGAGTTTTTATATGCCTTCTTTTCTTAATTTCAGGGATGATTTCTAAATTATTTTTTTTGATAAAAACAATGCGGTAGCTGCGATGTACCTGCCATTATCCAACTTCGATTGTATATCATCCGGTGCACTCCTCGCAATGCTAAATCAGTGTGCTTCATTTAAAGAAAAAACACCCCGCATTATCCTGTTTGTCTCAGTTTTATTATTCATACCTCTGTTGTATTTATCGTCAAAAGGAATTGGAAAACCAGTTAATGTAATAGGACCTCTCTGCGTGTCCGGAATAATATTCTTTTTGTTATCGAATATGATAAATGGAAGAGGTTATCGATTACTATCATCAGCGCCATTGGTATTTATCGGAAAAATAAGCTATAGCATTTATCTTTATCATCTTTTCATAGCCTATTATCTTTTACCTTTATTTTCTGACAGATATCCCTGGTACTTTTTTTTCACCACTGCAACATTACTTACAATTTTACTTTCTACCATTAGTTGGTTTCTGATAGAAAAACCTTTGATAGCTTTTAGCAAAAAGTATTTCTCATGAATCGGGATATTATAAAATATAGTCTGCTTCATTCAATTTCATGATGTTTTGTAACACAGTCGGAGGCAGCCCGGTTTCAGTGGCAACAGATAATCTCTCAACGTTTTGTCGTAACCCGTAACAGTGGTATTGGTTCTGTGCTCAGTCGTGACTGACTTCATGTACCGCAGCGGCTACACCAACACGACCGTCCAGCGTCATTACCTGGGCACCGAATTCATCCGAGCACTACCAGGGGGCTACTTTTGATTGATACTTCTGTTCAGCTGAATTCTCTTCGGCTGAGCGTTGACTCACACAGCCCTGCCGACTGTTGCCGGATAAGATCAGAGGTATGCCGATAGAATGACACCACGTCGCTCCCCGCCCCCCTGTCCAGTCAGTAAACCTGACTGATTCAACGAAGCCAAAAATGATTTTTATCTTCAGTTTAAGGTTTTATTAAGCTATCTGCAGAGACGTCAGCCAGTGCAATTTTTTATCTCACCCAGGCTCTAATCTTCCACATCATTCACTGTTATATGAAAATGATAATCGATTCTGTTAGCAATTTTGTAAAGTTGTGTTGTAATCCGATGCGCTACATTTATAGCTTTCTTTACAATTCACTCTGGAGAATCATTGTATGAAGTTTGGCAGATCTCTTTTGTCTTCATTGGCGCTGGTAACCTCCTCAGTGCTGCTCGCTCCACTCGCCGTCGCAGCCGATAGCGATAATGGAATTGTGATTTACAATGCTCAACATGAAAACCTTGTTCAGTCCTGGGTCGACGCTTTCACCAAAGAGACAGGAATCAAAGTTACGCTGCGTAATGGCAAAGACAGTGAGTTAGCCAATCAGATCATTCAGGAAGGTACGGCGTCACCGGCCGATGTGTTCCTGACAGAAAATTCACCGGCCATGGTACTGTTTGATAATGCTAAATTATTCGCTCCACTAGATTCAGCAACACTGAAGCAAGTGTTACCTGCATACCGCCCTGCACACGGTAACTGGACAGGCATCGCCGCGCGCAGCACGGTATTCGTGTATAACCCGGAAAAGCTTACAGCAGCGCAACTACCCAAATCACTGATGGACCTTGCTAAACCTGAATGGAAAGGTCGTTGGGGTGCTTCTCCATCGGGTGCGGATTTCCAGGCAATTGTCAGCGCTGTGCTGGCACTGAAAGGTGAAAAAGCAACACTCGAATGGTTAAAAGCGATGAAAACTAATTTTGTCGCTTACAAAGGCAACAGCACAGTGATGAAAGCTGTTAACGCGGGTCAGATTGATGGTGGGGTCATTTATCACTACTATCGCTTTGTTGATCAGGCCAAAACGGGTGAAAACAGCAAAAATACCCAACTCTACTATTTCAAACATCAGGATCCGGGCGCTTTTGTCAGTATCTCAGGGGGTGGTGTAATCGCTTCCAGTAAACACATGCCACAAGCTCAGGCATTCCTCAAATGGATTACCGGTAAATCAGGCCAAGAGATATTACGTACCAACGATGCGTTTGAATATGCCGTAGGTGTGAATGCAGCATCTAACGCAAAGCTAGTACCACTTAAAGATCTTGATGCGCCGAAAATTGAAGCATCATCACTTAATAATAAACAAGTAATCGATTTGATGATGCAGGCTGGTCTGCTGTAACTATGAATTTTTGGATGAGTTCCTGATATCTATGGATAACACGACTACTAACGTCCCGCTGCATCACAGGGGGCATTCACGTGCTCCGTCGTGGCTTACGGTGCTGCTGGCGATACTAATCGCTCTGGTATCATTAATCCCGCCTGGTTTTGTCGTTTTTGTTGGATTCGACACGGGCTGGCAGACTGTCAAGGCACTCATTTTTCAGACCACGTATTGCCGAATTGCTTTACAACACCTTACTACTGGTGGTGATTACGGTTCCTCTTTGTGTGATCATCGGCGTTGCAGTGGCCTGGATCACCGAAAGAACCGCCCTGCACGGCCGTCGTTTATGGTCGATACTCGCTGTCGCTCCTCTGGCAATACCCGCTTTTGTACAAAGTTATGCATGGGTGAGCGTAGTGCCGTCAATGCAGGGCTTATCTGCCGGTGTTTTCCTTTCTACGCTTGCCTATTATCCGTTCATTTTTCTTCCGGCCACAGCCGTATTACGACGCCTTGACCCGACCCTCGAAGATGTTGCTGCATCATTAGGCTCGTCTCCAACCAGAGTATTTTTCCGCGTGGTTTTACCGCAGCTTAAATTACCCATCTGGGGAGGTTCGCTACTGATCGCTTTACATCTTCTCGCTGAGTACGGCCTGTATGCGATGATTCGCTTCGATACCTTTACCACAGCCATTTATGATCAATTTCAATCAACATTCAGTGGACCGGCAGCCAATATGCTGGCTGGCGTCCTTGCGCTATGCTGCCTGGTGATTATGGCTGCAGAAGGTGTGACGCGCGGCAAAATGCGTTACGCGCGTGTGGGCAGCGGGGCCTCCCGGCAACAGCAACTCAGACCGTTGAACGCTCTCTTTTCACTGCTGTGTCAATCATTGTTATGCGCACTGATAACTCTGGCGTTAATTGTGCCCCTGACAGTGCTGATACGCTGGATATGGCTGGGTGGCATCCCTAACTGGACGCAAATTAACTTGTGGGTTGCTCTGCAGCAGACCGTTATACTGGCAAGCTGTGGCGCATTATTGACACTGGCAGCAGCGGTTCCTGTCGCCTGGCTGACGGTACGCCACCCTAATCGTTTTTTTCGCTTTCTGGAAGGCTGTGATTATTTCACCAGTGCCCTACCCGGCATCGTGGTGGCTCTGGCGCTGGTTACGGTCACTATTCGTTACATGCGTCCGGTCTATCAAACTGAAATCACTTTTTTTCTGGCCTACTTATTGATGTTTATCCCTCGCGCGTTGATCAATTTGCGTGCCGGGATAGCTCAGGCCCCTGTCGAGCTGGAAAACGTTGCAAGGAGTTTAGGCAAAAAACCACGGGAAGCACTGTGGGATATTACTTTACGACTTTGCTCTCCGGGAGCTACCGCTGCCGTTGCACTGGTTTTTCTCGGCATCAGCAATGAACTTACTGCCACACTACTGCTCTCGCCTTTGGGCACTCGCACACTATCAAGCAGCTTTTGGGCACTGACCAGCGAAATAGATTATGTTGCGGCGGCACCTTATGCTCTGCTGATGATTCTTATTTCGTTGCCGCTGACCGGCATTCTCTACAAACAATCACAAAAACTGGCAGGCTTATAAAATGATCGAGTTATCAGGTATATCAAAGCAGTTCGGTCATACCTCAGTGCTGGAGAATATCACTCTTACGGCAAAGCCTTCCAGCCGGACGGTGATCGTTGGTCCTTCAGGTTCCGGTAAAACAACGCTGTTGCGTATTCTCGCTGGCTTTGAAACACCCGATACCGGAAAGATTGTGCTTAACGGTAAGGTCTTATTTGATAGAAAAACATTTATTCCTGCCCATCAACGAGGCATCGGTTTTGTTCCACAGGAAGGCGGCTTATTTCCTCATATGACAGTAAAGGATAATATCGCCTATGGTCTTCAAGGATCGAAAGCGGAAAAGAACCGTCATGTTGCAGAGCTGATGGAACGAGTATCCCTCGATGTGAACCTGCTTTCACACTGGCCCCATGAAATCTCCGGAGGGCAGCAACAGCGTGTTGCCCTGGCGCGAACGCTTGCACAAAAACCACAATTGATGCTGCTTGATGAACCCTTTTCAGCCCTGGACACTGGATTAAGAGCCTCGACACGCAAAGCCACCGCCGACTTATTGTCTCAGGCTGGTGTCACTTCAATTTTAGTCACCCATGATCAACAGGAAGCTCTCTCATTTGCAGATCAAATTGCCGTGATCCGCGATGGCAGTCTGGCACAGATTGGCCCTCCGGCGGAGGTCTACTCTCAGCCTGTCGATGAGAAAACCGCACTGTTTCTCGGTGATGCGCCAATCTTCAACGTCGAGGTAGTTAACAGTATCGCCCTTTCACCTCTGGGACATTTTGCGGTAAACGCGGCTGACGCCCACGGCAGGTATCGCGTTATGTTGCGTCCGGAACAACTGATTATCGCTTCGCTACCAGCAGATGCTCAGTCACCTCACTCTATTACCATCACTGAAGTAGATTTTACCGGTTACTTATCAACTGTGACGCTGGCGGTTCCTAGCTTAGTGGCGCCTTTGCAGGTTAAAACATTAAGTCAGTAATACTGGCACCCGGGTGCAGCTGTGACCGTCACCGTGAACGGCTCTGCCTGCATTCTCTCGTGTGGTAACCGTTACTCCAAAGCGGAATGAAATTATTCTGCAGATAGCCACAGGAATATAACGGTCGCAGTGACACCTCAGCTGTGACTGCATGTTTTTCGGTGCAGCAGAGCCAGCGTTTTTTCTTCTGTGCGGTGTGTACCCGGAAAGCTAAGCTGTTACAATGGACCCTGCAAGTCTGAGCACTGCCCAGTGAAAGTGAGATATTTTCATCTGATAATGAAATTATCTCACTTTCACTCAGCGCATTGCTCTGGCATAACTGTCTGACATTAACTTATTGATAACAAGACGACTGTGCAATGAGATGCCAGGAGTTCCACAAAATCAATTCAGTACTCATATCAGAACTCAGGGTGCAATATCGCAATGAATAAAGAGTTTTCTTTTACCGTTAAGAGCAGTCGCTTCGACGAGAATTATAATCCTGCTGAAAATACTCGTATTACAACTAACTTTGCTAATCTGGCACGTGGTGACAACCGCCAGCAAAACCTGCGTAATACGTTATTAATGATGAATAACCGCTTCAATAATCTCGCCTTCTGGGATAACCCCAAGAGTGATCGCTACTCGCTTGAGCTTGATATCATTTCAGTAGAAATGGATATTGGCGTAGACAAAGCTGTTTTTCCGGCGATTGAGATTCTGAAAACCACCATTTTTGATAAAAAAACCAACCAGCACATTGCTGGAATTGTCGGGAATAATTTCTCTTCTTATGTGCGCGATTATGATTTTAGCGTATTGTTATTAGAACATAATAAGGGCAAAGACAGCTTCAGCATCCCGGAACACTTTGGTGATCTGCACGGCAATATTTTTAAGCATTTCGTCAACTCCGGGACTTACAAAGCTAACTTCAAAAAAGGCCCGGTAATTTGCCTTAGTGTTTCCTGTAAAGAGATCTATCAGCGCACTGGTAATCAGCATCCGGTACTGGGTGTTGAATACCAGCCAGGTAATACGTCGTTAACAGAAATGTATTTCAAAAAAATGGGCCTGCAAGTACGCTACTTTATGCCACAACATTGCGCTGCCCCGTTAGCGTTCTATTTTACTGGTGATTTACTTAGCGATTACACCGACCTTGAACTGATCAGCACTATCTCCACCATGGAGACATTCCAGAAGATTTATCGGCCTGAGATTTACAATGCCAACTCGGCAGCAGGACAATACTATCAGCCTGACCTGCATCATCAGGATCACTCATTAACCACTATTGTTTACAATCGGGAAGAACGCAGCCAGTTGGCGATTGAACAGGGAAAGTTTACCGAAGAGCATTTTATCAAACCCTACAGGACGCTTCTTGAACAGTGGTCTGCTCAGTACGCTCTTTGATTAACTCATTATAAAAGGTTCATCTGCGATGAAAAAATTACTCCCTACCTCAACAGCCGGCAGCCTGCCTAAACCCTCATGGCTTGCGCAGCCAGAGGTTCTCTGGTCACCGTGGAAATTGCAAAACGAAGAATTGACCGACGGCAAGAGAGATGCTCTGAGTCTGGCGCTGTATGATCAATTACGGGCCGGGATTGATATCGTCAGTGATGGTGAACAAACACGTCAGCACTTTGTCACCACGTTCATTGAACATCTCAGTGGGGTTGATTTTGAAAAACGTGAAACAGTGCGGATACGTAACCGTTACGATGCCAGTGTACCGACTATTGTCAGTGCTGTAGAACGTCAGCAACCTGTGTTTGTTGAAGATGCTAAATTTTTACGTCAGCTGACCAGACAACCGATCAAATGGGCCTTACCCGGACCGATGACAATGATCGATACACTGTATGATAACCATTACAAAAGCCGGGAAAAGCTGGCCTGGGAATTCGCTAAAATTCTGAATCAGGAAGCAAAAGAGTTAGAAGCCGCAGGGGTCGATATCATTCAGTTCGATGAACCCGCCTTCAATGTCTTTTTCGACGAAGTTAATGAATGGGGCATTGCCGCATTAGAACGCGCCGTTGAGGGGCTGAAATGTGAAACTGCCGTGCATATCTGCTATGGCTATGGTATCAAAGCCAATACGGACTGGAAAAAGACACTTGGTTCAGAATGGCGACAATACGAAGAAACTTTTCCTAAGCTGCAAAAATCGAATATCGATATCATCTCACTGGAATGCCATAACTCGCACGTGCCAATTGATTTACTGGAATTGATACGCGGCAAAAAAGTGATGGTTGGAGCCATCGATGTAGCAACTAATCACATTGAAACGCCCGAAGAGGTGGCCAGTACGTTGAGGAAAGCGTTGCAGTTTGTTGATGCCGATAAACTCTACCCTTCAACTAACTGTGGCATGATTCCGTTGCCACGCCGGGTAGCGAATAGTAAGCTTAAAGCACTCGCCGATGGTGCTGAAATCGTGCGTAAAGAACTTACCACTCGCTGATCACAACCGCGTAAACCGGTAATTCCAGTGTTCAATCCACACCAGGACAGTCGTGATAGTTACGACTCCGTCCTGGTAGTGTTACCGTCTGCGTTGGTTGTAGTTTTGCGGTCTCATGCCTCGTTTTTATTCTGCTGTACCCACTTTTTCGCTACTTCGATAAGACCATCCAGCCACTCCTGATGACCATTCAGCATGACATTGGGTCGTATGTCAGCCATTTCTCTGGCTGATTCCCCATTCTGTGTCTCCTGCGTCAGTATTCGCACACGATTATCACTCAGATCCTCGAGTAGCCATGCGCGATGCACATCAAGACGTTCAGTGCTGTTGGGTTCACCAGACCATCCATGCCTTGCAAGACGTGCAGGATGCCCAGCCGCAGGGGTAACACATTCGACAACCTCTGATTCAACAGGAAAGCCAAAGGTAGTGAAATAAAAACGCATGCCCTGCTTAAGCTCAGGTCCTTTATCCCCGTACAAGCGGATATCCGCCGAATTTTTATAATAATCAGGCCATCTCTGTGGCTGACTGAGAAAAGGCCAGAGGTCACTGACACTCAGGCCATAAATAAACATCTCGTTTGAGACAAAGTTATCGGTAAAACCGGGAATGAAGCCCTCTGGCCAATGAATAATGTTCATCAAAACCGCCGTCTTAGTGATGGATTGCACCGGGTGTAACGGAAAGAGCGCTACACTCATTGAGAAGAAAAAATTATCTCTGCAATCGTGTTATAAGGCGAATCATCATTGATGATAGTGTTGATAAGTTAATTTATATCAGGCGAGTGACTGACCTCGCTAAGCAATACACGTAACCATCGATGAGCCGGGTCCCGGTGGGTCCGTTCATGCCACGCCATGCTTTTAGTAAAACCAAGGATGCTGACGGGGAGAGGCAATCTGACAACCTTGTCACTGTGCGCAACCATCCGTGGAGGGATAACCGCAGCCATATTGGTGACCTGTAATATATCCGGGATCACCAAAAAACTATTAACCGACATCCCAACGCATCTGCTCACCCCGAGCACTGAGAGAACTTCATCTGTCACGCCACTGAATTTACCCGCTGAAGAAACCAGAATGTGCTCCTGGGCACAAAATTGTTGCAGGGTGACTTCACCACTGTCAGCCAGAGGGTGCTGTTTTCCCACGACCAGGACATAACTTTCTTCATAGAGCACCCCGCAGTGCAGGTCATCCGGAGTTGTCTCGGGAGTGAGTAATGCGATATCCACATCCCCACGCGCCAGCTGTTGATAAACGCGTTCACTCTCTATGGCACGTATGGCAATTTTAATACCGGGAGCACGTTGTTTAAGCAGAGCCATCAGTGGTGTGATGACCGCATTTACCGCATAATCAGTCGCCACCAGAGTGTAAGTGTGTTCCGCCAGCATCGGTTCAAAATCAAGTGGCCTGAGAATGGCGTTAATATCCACAAGCACCCGCTTTACCGGGTTAGCCAAATCTATGGCACGCGGTGTAGGAACCATGCCGTGACTGGTGCGAACAAAAAGCGGATCATCAAAAAAATCACGTAAGCGGGTAAGCATACCGCTCACCGCTGGCTGAGTCAGTGAAAGATGCAGCGCCGCGCGGGTGACACTGCGCTCATCAAGCAGCGCATCAAGCGCCTTGAGAAGATTGAGATCAAGCGACCTGATATCGTTTCTCATTAGGTAAAAACCGGCAAAAATAGCCATTGTGACAGGCTGTGAAATCTCATAAAGAGGCTAATATCAGTTAACTTTCTTTGAGTAATTTCGTAAAAAACACCCGGTAAACTCAAAAGACTGACATAGAATAATTCCCCTTGTCAGTAAATGATTTACTGGTACTTTTTTCGGATAAAGCATCACCTCTGCTGTTACCCGTCAGTAGCGTACCCAAAACTCAGGCGTGAAGTTATTTGGGAGCCATAGTTCACAGCTGATCATTTAGCTCACTTAACGACGTGTCCAACACTCAGAGGGATAATAAAATTGCCCTGCAAAGTTGATTTCAGACAATCTGAAATATACGAAAAATACTCTTTATTTTTTCCCGATAATACCTAAATGCGTATAACGAAAACCGGTGGTCTCTTTCAGTCCATTTCCCAGCATACGATCGAATCCGCAATGAGCAACGAACAACACCCCTGCTACCACCAGAGAGTGCTGCTCTGAAAATAATCCAGCACCCATCATCACTGCGCCAAAACCATAAAAATGGCAGCAGTTATACAACAGCGCGCCGATGTTTTTTCCTAATGCATACCCAACCAGACTCAAATCAGGGAGAAAAAACAGACCTAATGCAGACCAATATGAGAAGGGTAACGCTGTACAAAAAATAACAAATAGGCCAGCAACAAAGAGCAGTGCGCCTTCGATTCTTTGCCAGAGGATAGTGTTCATTATCATAAAATCATTTAGATGAAGTAAAAGTTGCCGATGATAATAGCAAGCACCGCAAGGTAATGACACAAAGCCGACAGAAGAAAAACCTCCTGGGTAAGAATGAAAAAGCACACTGATTGAACATACTTTTAATTTACAGTTTATTCTTAATAGCATAACAAAAAACACGTGCCATACTCATAATCACTTAGAAACATTTGTCAGGAGTTTTACAATGAAAACGATCATCATCACATTATCTGCTCTGTTATTCACTACCTCAGCGCTGGCGGCGACGACCAGTACGACAGATGAAGTTGTTCAGCAGGCAAAAGCCGGAGCTGATACGGCAAAAGAAAAGCTACACCAGGCCGAGGATAAAGGTGCTGAGTTAAAACTCAAAGCCAAACACCAGGCTGAAGGAAAAAGTGATTCGGTTAGCAGCAAGGTAACAGAAAAATCGCAGAAAACATGGCACAAAACGAAAGAAACTGCTGAAAAAGGTTGGGATAAAACCAAAGAAGGCACTGAAAAAGGTTGGGACAAAACCAAAAAAACCGCCAAAGACCTTGAAAAAAAAGTGACTGAATAAATTTTATGCCAACACCAGGAAGACCGTGAAAGCGGTCTTTTTTTTTCTATTTCTTGCTCTCTCCCTCTGACTGACAACCGCAAAATGCTTTTTTTGCCGTAATAATCGCAGCCGGCTGACTATTTTTCATACCACCGCCACATCAGCCTGGGTAACCTCATTCGCTGCCTCTCCGTCACGACAAACTTATTTGTCCTCCGATAATACACCGGAAAAAGAACACCAGATTTGCCTGAGCCGATCAGACCTATCAATATCGCGGGATCGCGGATTTCAACTGGTCTGATGAACCAGAAAGCGACGTGGCTCACACATGCGAAATAAAGCTTGAAAAGTGTTAACTGGATCATTTTATCTTCACTGTTACGCAGCTACTGTTACGCATAACACAAGAGGCAAACAGGTAGGATTCATGAAAAACCTGTTCGATTTGAAAGGAAAAAGGGTTCTTATCACCGGTGCAGCTCAGGGGATTAGTTTTATTCTTGCTGAAGGACTGGGACAGTACGGCGCTGAAATTGTGGTCAACAACACCACTCAGCAACGTGCTGATGAAGCGGCAGAGAAACTTCGTCAACAAGGTATCATTGCCACTGGCTATGGTTTCGATGTCACTGATAGACAGCAAGTGGTCAGCAACATTGCGGCTATAGAACAGCAAGTCGGCGCAATTGATGTTCTGATTAATAACGCAGGTGTACAACGCCGCCACCCTTTCACTGAGTTTCCTGAAGAGGCTGGGATAAAGTGATCAACGTCAATCAAAAAGGGGTCTTTTTGGTTTCACAACAAGTGGCGAAATTCATGATCACACGCAACGCGGGTAAAATCATCAATATTTGTTCGATGCAGAGTGAATTGGGACGGGACACGATTACACCTTATGCCGCTTCAAAAGGTGCAGTTAAAATGCTGACCAGAGGGATGTGTGTGGAACTCGCCAGACATAATATTCAGGTTAACGGGATTGCACCAGGTTACTTTGCTACTGAGATGACAGCACCTCTGGTTAATGACAGCGATTTTTCGGCATGGTTGTTCAAACGCACGCCTGCTGCGCGCTGGGGTAACCCTCAGGAGTTAATTGGTGCAGCGGTGTATCTCGCAGCCCCGGCATCAGATTTTGTTAATGGCCACGTCATTTTTGTCGACGGTGGTATGTTAGCAGCGGTGTAAAGAGCGTCCCTCTCAACTCACACTATGACTGATTACTGATTTCCACGCAAAAAAGGAAGGATGTATGAACAAGTTATCCAGACTGCCAGCAAAACGCTGGTGGTATTTAATGCCCATTATCTTTATTACATATAGCCTTGCCTATCTTGACCGTGCCAATTATGGCTTCGCGGCTGCTTCCGGTATCGAACATGACCTCGGTATTAGCAAAGGGGTTTCTTCATTAATCGGCGCACTGTTTTTTTTAGGTTACTTTTTCTTTCAGGTACCCGGTGCAATTTATGCAGTGAAACGCAGTGTCAGGAAAATGATATTTGTCAGCCTGATACTCTGGGGATTATGTGCCGCAGCGACTGGGCTGGTCAGCAATATACCGATGCTGATGGCAATTCGTTTTATTCTAGGTGTGGTTGAAGCCGCTGTAATGCCCGCTATGCTCATCTATATCAGTAACTGGTTTACCCGCGCAGAACGCTCACGGGCTAATACCTTCCTGATATTAGGTAATCCTGTCACCGTATTATGGATGTCTATCGCATCAGGGTATCTGATCCATGCCTATGGCTGGCGTGAGATGTTTATCATTGAAGGCATTCCTGCGGTCTTGTGGGCTGTTGTCTGGTGGATTCTGGTGCGTGATAAGCCTGCTGACGTCAATTGGCTGAATGATGAGGAAAAGCAAACGCTGCAGGCAGAAATGGATAAAGAGCAGCAGAATATCAAACCAGTACGTAATTACGGCGAAGCACTGCGTTCACGTAATGTGATTATGTTATGCGCAGTACACGCTTTATGGAGTGTAGGCGTATATGGTTTTATGATGTGGATGCCTTCTATTTTAAAATCAGCTGCAGAGATGGATATCGTTGCTGTCGGCTGGCTGTCAGCGATTCCCTATCTCGCGGCCATCATCGCTATGCTGACCGTCTCATGGCTTTCCGATAAGAAAATGAATCGCAAGCGTTTTATCTGGCCTCTTTTACTGATCGCTGCTATCGCATTTTTTATCTCTTATCTGCTCGGCAACCATGCTTTCTGGCTTTCCTATGCGTTATTAGTTGTGGCAGCTGCGTGTATGTATGCGCCTTACGGTCCTTTATTTGCCCTGATTCCGGAATTATTACCAAAAAAATGTTTCAGGGGTATCAATGGGCCTTATTAATAGCTTTGGTGCCTTAGGTGCATTTTTGGGTGCATGGCTGGTCGGGTATCTCAATGTGTAGTGGCACACTGAATTTGGCCACCTGAGCAGAGGTGATATGCTCACCTCAACATCTTATAGGTGAACCAATGAGCAAAGCATTTACTGCTGAATTTAAAGTCGAAGCGGCAAAACTGGTCCTGGATCAGAACTACACTCACGGCGAGGCGGCTAAGGCGATGAACGTCAGCCTCTCCGCCATCAACCGCCGGGTAAAATCGTTACGTATCGAGCGCCAGGGGAAAACGCCCCCGGGGCTGCCTCTGACGCCTGAGCAGACTGAACTCAGGGAAATGAGAAAACGGATACAACGCCTTGAAATGGAGAATGAAATCCTAAAAAAGGCTACCGCGCTCTTGATGCCGGACTCCCTGAACAGTTCACGATAATAGACAGTCTGAGGGCGCACTACCCGGTAGCGCCATTGGGCCGGCTGTTCGGTGTTCACCGAAGCAGTTATCGCTACATTCGTAAAAATGGCAGGGATTCTGACGCCGAGCGTGCCGTTAAACGGAGTCTCGTCAGTGAAGTCTGGAACGCCAGTGGTGGCTCTGCTGGCGCGAGAAGTATCGCCACGATGGTCAGCGCTAAGGGCGTCAGACTCGGGCGATGGCTGGCCGGTAAGCTGATGAAAGAGCTGGATATCGCCAGTTGCCAGGTCCCGGCGCATAAATTCAAACGCGGCGGGAACGAACACATTGAAATACCGAACCATCTCGACCGGCAGTTCGCGGTTACCGCGCCGGATCAGATCTGGTGCGGCGATGTGACGTATATCTGGACGGGAAAATGCTGGGCTTATCTGGCAGCAGTGCTGGATCTGTTCGCCCGCAAACCTGTGGGCTGGGCGATATCGACGTCGCCGGACTCGGCCCTCACGGTCAAAGCATTGCAGATGGCCTGGGAGCTTCGGGGTAAGCCAACAGGCGTGATGTTCCACAGCGATCAGGGCAGTCACTATACCAGCCGTCAGTACCGGCAGGCTCTGTGGCGCTGTCGGATAAAGCAGAGCATGAGTCGCCGGGGTAACTGCTGGGATAATGCCCCGATGGAGCGGTTCTTCCGGAGCCTGAAGACCGAATGGGTGCCGACGAAGGGCTATAACAGCTTCAACGAGGCTCAGAGCGCGATAATCAGCTACATCACGGGCTATTATAGTGCCATCCGGCCCCACTGGTATAACGGTGGCTTAACGCCAAATGAATCAGAGCGGCTGTTCCAGCATGTCTTATACCTTGATGGCGATTTCACTGCTGGCCTCAGTAGTCCTGATGTATCGGGTTCAGGCACCTTCTGCCCGCTAATACTCTGCATTATTTCAGACAAGACGTTACCTGTTCCGGGAACGTCTTTTTTGTTTGATATTGTTTGTCACTCACTGCGGGTAGCCTGTGTTAAAGTGACTCAGTCACAGGAAAGGAGGCAACGATGAAAAGTAATCGCATGACACTGCAGGATATTGCTTCGCTGGCTGGCGTTAACAAAATGACAGTCAGTCGCTATCTGCGTGATCCCGGCCAGGTTTCCGAGCAGAGTCGAGCCACTATTTCCCGCGTACTCGAAGATAATCATTATATTCCTAACCGAGCCCCGGAAATATTGCTGGGGGCCAGAAGTAGGAGCCTCGGGGTATTAATTCCCTCGTTTCGGAATCAAATTTTCCTCGACGTGCTGGCAGGCATAGAGTCTGTTGCCTCCGCACAAGGTTACCAGACGCTGATCGCCCACTATGAGTACGATCCGCAACTGGAGGAAGAGAAAATCATTAACCTGCTCTCTTACAATGTCGATGCGTTGTTACTGACAGAGAAAAGACATACCAAACGCACGATTCACTCACTCCGCGCTGCGGCTATTCCCGTGGCAGAGATGATGGATATTACAGAGCATTATATTGATATTCAGGTCGGGTTTGACAATGAAAAAGCGGCTATCGAAATGACACGGGTATTACTGGAAAGCGGTAAGCGTCACCTGGTCTATATGGGGGCTATGGATGATCCGCGTGATATCAGTCGATTCCGCGGGGTCACTATGACCCTGACCGAACAAGGGCTTACTGCACTGCATATGGCGCCAAAAGCGATCACCTCTGTGGCGTTAGGGCGACAACTGTTTTCTGATGCTTTGCGTATTTTACCCGAATTAGATGCCGTTTTTTGTACCAATGATGATCTCGCTATTGGCGTCTTACTTGAGTGTCAGGACAGAAACATTGCAGTACCACAACAGGTTGCTATTGCTGGTTTTCACGGATTAGAGATCGGTCAGGCAAACCGTCAGAAAATGGCCAGTGTAATAACACCACGTTATCAGATTGGGCAAACAGCCACAGAGTTAATTTTGAAAAAACTTGAGGGAAAGCCGATACCAAATTCAGTAGAGATCGATTACCAGATTTATTACGGCGATACTGTGTAATCAGTGAATCCACTTCACTTTCGGCAAAACCACTGCGACACTAAGTGCCGCAGTGGAGAGTGAAATTGATTAGCGGGTGGTTAATGTTGCCCCTTTACTGCTAATCACCTCTTTATACCAGTAGAAACTCTTCTTACGACTGCGTGCCAGTGTTCCTTTACCACTATCATCACGGTCCACGTAGATGAATCCGTAACGTTTAGAGATTTCAGCTTTAGAGGCACTGACCAGATCGATGGGTCCCCAGGTGGTATACCCCATGACATCAACACCGTCTTCGATCGCTTCCCTGACCTGCACCAGGTGATCATTGATGTAGCTGATGCGGTAATCATCCTGGATAGAACCATCGGCTTCCACTGTGTCTTTGGCACCCAGGCCATTTTCCACAATAAATAATGGCAGCTGATAACGATCCCACAGCATGTTAAGCAGTGTACGTAAACCAATCGGGTCGATTTGCCATCCCCACTCAGAACTTGCCAGATGTGGATTCTTCACCATGTTAAGGATATTGCCACGTGCTTGCTCATTCAGTGCTTCATCCGTGGTAACGCAGCCAGTCATGTAGTAACTGAATGAGATGAAGTCGATGGTGTTTTTCAAGTCAGCACGGTCTTCGTCCGTGATATCAAGATCAATGCCTTTATCACGGAAAAAACGTACCATATAACCCGGATAAGCACCCCGGCACTGTACATCCCCGAAGAACTGCCATGTCCGATTTTCCTGCAAAGTTTCAAAGATATCTTCTGGTTTACAGGTCAGCGGATACATCAGCCCGCCGATCAGCATGTTACCGATTTTCGCATCGGGGACCATGTCATGACATAGTTTGACTACGCGTGCACTGGCAACTAACTGGTGATGAATTGCCTGATAAATCTGCGTTTTACTGCTGGTTTCCGCTAAGCCAACACCGGTCATCGGCGCATGCAGCGACATATTAATTTCGTTGAACGTCAACCATAATTTGACTTTTCTGCCATAGCGCTGAAAAACAGTACGCGCATAGTGCTCAAAGAAGCCAATCACTTTCCGATTGCCCCAACCACCATATTGGGTCACCAATCCCCAGGGCATCTCGTAGTGCGAAAGGGTCACCAGCGGAGTAATGTTATGCGCAGCCAACTCATCAAACAGTTTATCGTAAAACGCCAAACCGGCTTCGTTAGGCTCCTGCTCATCACCGTTAGGGAAAATGCGTGTCCATGCAATTGATACTCGCAGGCAACTGAACCCCATCTCGGCAAACAGGCTGATATCTTCCGGGTAGCGGTGATAGAAATCTATCGCGATATCTTTTAATTCACTGTCACCTTCTACGCGTTCAACGATCGGTCCTAATACTCCATGAGGTTGCAGATCGGAGGTGGATAAACCTTTTCCGTCTTCGAGATATGCCCCCTCGACCTGATTCGCCGCAATCGCACCGCCCCATAAGAAGGAATCCGGGAATGTTTTCATCTCTATCTCCTGTTATTGATGGTTTACAGTCAGTAATGGCATGCCAGCCTCTACCACAGTATTTGCAATCACCGTGACAGCACTGTAGTCATCGCTATTGCTGATAATAATGGGTGTTGTTAAATCGTAACCGGCATCCAGAATTGCCTGACGGTCAAACGTTAATAGCAGGTCACCGGGCTGAATCTTATCGCCAACTTTGACGTGAGTAGTAAATGGCGCACCATCCAGTTTTACTGTGTCGATGCCGACATGAATTAATATCTCTATACCGCAGTTGCTCAACAGGCCGATCGCATGTCGGGTACCGAAAATAGAAGCGACCTCTCCCGCGAATGGCGCAATAACACGATTGTCTGCCGGAACGATACCAACACCGGCTCCTAGCATCCCGCTGGCGAAGGTGGCATCGGCTATTTTGTCCAGTGGCAACACTGTCCCTGACATAGGAGCCAATACATCATTCTCACCGATAATCATTTCGTTATTTTCTGTTTTCTTCTCTTCAGCCTGTTTTCCCCCTGCCACACCACCTGCGACTAAGGTCATCACACAGCTTAATAAGAAGGCGGCGACGGTACCAATCATTGCACCCCATAATGAGTTATCAACGCCGCCCGGCGGGATCATCTGAGCAAAAGTAAAGACACTGGCAAAGCCGAAAGAGTAGACATGGCTATTACTTATTCCGACAATAGCCCCCCCTACTGCACCCGCGACACATCCGAAAATGAAAGGTTTACGCAGTGGCAAATTGACGCCATACACTGCGGGCTCCGTAATACCGAAAATACCCGCTGTAACCGCTGAACCCGCGATGGTTTTCTGGCGTACATCTCTCGCACGCAGGAAGATCCCCAACGCCGCCCCCACCTGCCCCATGACTGCCGGCAACAGCATAGGTAACATGGAATCATGCCCCAATGCAGAAATATTGTTTAGCATCAACGGTACAAAGCCCCAGTGTAATCCAAAAATGACACACACCTGCCAGAAAGCACCTACCGCTGCACCTGCCAGCCAGGGGGCAAAAACGTAAATCAGCTGATATCCGCTGGCCAGCATCTGGCTCAGCCAGGTTGCGGCAGGGCCAATGATCAGGAAGGTCAACGGAACAGCAACACCGATACAAATAAGAGGGGTAAAAAACATTTTTATTGCTGCTGGCAACAGCTGATTACTGCGTTTTTCCAGCCAGCAACTTACCCATGTAGCCAGGAGGATCGGAATAACCGAAGAACTGTAGTTAAACCAGATCAGCGGAATGCCGAAGAAGGAGTCCGGTTGCGCGCCAGGTTGTTGGCTTAGCTCAAAAGCTTTAATCATTGTAGGGTGCGTCAGTGCTCCCCCGATAACCATGCCAATAAACGGACTACCGCCAAATTTCTGAGCAGCGGTATAACCAAGCGCTAAAGGTAAGAAGAAAAACAGCGAATCGCTGGCGGCAAATAAAATCTTATAAGTACCATCACTCTCTGTCATCCAGCCACAGACAATCGAGACAGCCAGAATACCTTTTAATATCCCCGACGCGGCCAGCACACCAATAAAAGGGGTGAATATACCCGATATGATATCGATGAAACGCCCAAAGAGGCTCTCTTTCTTATCAGAAGTGGCGTTTTTTCCGGCATTCTCATCATCGATTCCTGCCTCGTGGCGCACCGCTTCCCAGACATCATGGACATGGCTGCCAATGACCACCTGAAACTGGCCACCACTCTCCACCACCATAATGACACCCGGATTTTTCTTTAACTCCTCGGCATTCGCCTGCTTATCGTTTTTTAATTTAAAACGCAAACGGGTGGCACAATGTACCAGACTAACGATATTCTCTTTTCCGCCGACGTCGCGGAGAATATCTTTCGCTAAGGCTTGATATTCCATATTACTTTCCTTACGTCCAATGCCGCTGGTATCCGTAGATGTTATATAAAAAAACCCGGATACCGCCATTTGGGTTAGCGGTATCCGGGTTTTGCCTGCTGATGCAGTAACAATCCCATTATCTGGATGAGTGCTATATGCTCTCTTTTCTTACCCTTTCAATATGAAGGGCAAGAAACATAATCTCTTCTGTGGTTAAATCACGCTGATAAGTTATCTGTAAATGCAGAGCCACTTTTTCAGCACACTTCCATGCCTGACCATAATTATCCTTCACCGCACTGTGTAACGAAGCATCATCATCTGCGACAACGTTGCGGGTCAGCATTCGTTGTGCAAAAAACTTCAAATGAGTCACGAACCTCTGGTAACTCAATGATTCTTCATCGTAGTTAACTTTCATCTGATACTTTACTAACTGCAGTATTTCCTGCATGACACGAGTGACATGCATCACTTCCGGCATTTCGCTGTTCAGCTGCGCCGTCACCAGATGCAGAGCAATAAACCCGGCTTCATCTTCCGCCAGCTCTACCCCCAACCGTGTGGCAATAATACGCAGTGCCTCTTTGCCCAACTCAAACTCACGGGGATAAAGCCGTCGAATCTCCCATAACAGCACATTCTTTATCACTGCTCCTTTTTTATGCCGTTCTATGGCGAAGTAACAGTGGTCAGTCAGCGTGATATACAAGCTCTCTTGCAACTTACCCAGTTTTGTTGTTGCCAGCGCGATGATTCGATCACAGGTCGTCATCACATCCAGAGGTATCTGACTCAACAACTCACTAAAATGCCTGATTTGTTCATCCTGCAAGGCGAAAACTTTTTCTATTTTCGCCTCTTCCAGGCAGTCACCAACACGTTTTTGAAAAGCCAGGCCACATCCCATCACAACCTGTTCACGCTGACTTTTATCAAGAACAACCACCACATTATTATTAAGTATTTTGGCGATTTTCATTTGGACCCCAAAAACAAAAAAACCCGACCCCTGACAATGCCAGAAATCAGGTTTTGCCTGCCCAAGCAGTGACAATCCACGAGCTGCACTGTATCAGTTTTACAAATCAGCTCAATGCACTTTCTACAAAAACGTGAACCTGATCAGCTATAAAAGTGGTTTGTTACCCGAATTGCACAGCAAATATACTTATACAGGTTGTTTTTTTGCATTTTCTTCTTTTTCGTAATGAAAGAAGAACAGCATCTCACCAAAAAGGTGACTTCTGATGGCTAACTGAAAAAGCCCCTGCTGGGAAAATTGTGTCAGAGGCAACACAAGGGCGGTATCAGTCAGAGTAAAATCCACTGCGGAAAGTTTTATTTTGCATTTGTCTGGAGTGATCACAGTCGCGATATCAGGCGCTTGCCTGATCTCCTGTAATAGCGCGAGGTCAGGTGAAAACGACAAGGGCCTGTCAGCCTGGTATTGTTTAGACAACAGTTGTGGTGGGGGACAATGTGGCCTTTTTAATCGGGAGCTTAGCACTAAATCCTGAAATCCTTCGGCCAGAATCCTGATGGTTATCTCATCCCCCTCCTGCCAGCTCTGCATCAACAGATAACGAGGATCATCTTCAATGAGAGGAATACCGAATTCGAGATGATTTTCAGGTTGGTGATAAAGGTAATCGGGCCACAAAAGCGGGAGAGTTGAGTCCCCCTTAGTGAGAGTCACACTGTAGATGAATTTGCCAAATGCCTGATGAAACTTATCGTAACTGTCAATACCGTATTGTGGTTCAAATTCGATAACAGCGGCATAGATGTAATGTGCAAAATAATACAGCTCTCTGCTTATCACCAACTGGCCGTCAACACACTTTGCATTCTGCTGATGAGAGGGATGTAAACACTCACGCACACCATACTCACCGTTGAGATGTAAGCGTTTTCTTTTATATGCAGCATCAGAAACAAGCTCTGTCTCTGTTAGCGCCAGTAACGAGCTGAAACCCGCCAGTCTTTGGAAAAAAGCGCTGTGCTCCCCCTCATTTTTTACCGCCTGTAATAAATCAGCGGTGGCGATGCAAACCGGAATATCGCTAAAACGATACTGTGATTGTTCATCCAGCTGTAAGCGTGTATTGGTGTGAGGAAAACGTTTGACGATCTCCTGATGCGCTGGCGAGAGTGTATACGCTGCGGCGCCAGGCTGCGGTATTTCCTGCTGGTAAAACTCCACCAGCATCATATCAGTCACCGCCAGAATCCACTCAGGCAAACGTTGCTCGCTGGCGTACACTCCGTCTGACTGCAAAAAAGGACATTGTTGCGTCATGCCATGGCTTAGATGAAGTACGCCATTATCCATGTGTAATGTTTTCATGCTCTCTCCTTAGTTAACAGAGACAAAAACTATCACACATAACAGCTAATGATAATCGTTATCATGTAAATCACTTTCAACGGATTCCAACTGCAGGGTTGTCGATTCTTTACGCATACTATGGTGAAAAAACACTGAGATTTACTTAAGATGGTGCACAACATCACCCATTCTGATTCTTTGAGGCTCATCTATGTACCCAGTTGATTTACATATGCATACCGTGGGCAGTACTCATGCTTACAGCACGCTACATGACTACATTGCAGAAGCCCGGCGACGGAATTTAAAACTGATTGCTATAACTGACCATGGCCCCGAAATGGTCGATGCGCCTCATGAGTTCCATTTTGTCAATATGCGAATTCTTCCCAGAGTGGTAGAGGGAGTTGGAATTCTGCGCAGCATTGAAGCCAATATAAAACGTAATGGTGAGATTGACTGTAACGATCGTATCAGAGCAACGCTGGATCTGGTTGTAGCAGGTTTCCATAAACCGGTTTATGCCCCGGAAAACAGTGCGATCAATACCGCAGCAATGATTGCTGCCATGGAAAGTGGGAAAGTAGATATTATCAGTCATCCGGGGAACCCGGAGTATCCGGTCGATATTCCAGAAATTGTTCGCGCGGCCAGACATTTCAATGTCGCACTTGAGCTGAATAACTCCTCATTTTTACACTCCCGACTGGGTAGCGCACCGAACTGCAAACGCATTGTACAAGAAGTCAAAAAGAGCGGTGGATGGTTATCACTAGGCAGTGATTCCCACTCTTCCTTCAGCGTTGGCGATTTCAGAGAGTGTGAAAAGATCCTCGCTGAAACCGCCTTTCCGGAGGAACAGATTCTTAATGTATCTCCCGAACGTCTGCTCAGTTTTCTGCAATCCCGTGGCAGGCCAATCATCCCTGAATTTGCTCAGTTATGAACAATCTGCCGGCGCTGTGACTACGGGCTATAGTCCGGCAGGATATTCAGGTTTCATGTCACTGCACAGGTGCGCGGCCTTTCAGCACCGCACCGAAATCATCAATAAAATAATATTCAATAGTAGCCGGGTCAGTGATATTTGCGGGTTGTTGCAATAACCGATAGCGCTTTTTACTGAATGGAGACACCATCATATCCATCTGCTGTTCAGCATTGATGCTGGTTGCACCATGTTTAACTGCCATCCCGGTAAACGACACATGATAGGGAGTAGGATTATTGACTTTAATGACTGATGCCCCTTCGTGCTGTTGTACGGCAAAAGTCAATTTATCCTGGTTTTGCGTGATGGCAGGCAGTTTTTTCGGGCGATAGAAAATTTTCATCTGGGTATTCATCGCCAGAACCAGCTTACGCGGAATATCCTGATGGCTCACGGAAGGGGGAATTTCATACAAATTCAGCTAGGCGACTGATTCACGATCATCAGGTAAAGGCTGCTGATTATAGATAATACGAATTCCTTTTATTTCTCCAGGTTCAAGGCGAAATACCGGTGGGAGAACCACAAAGGGAGCCCCCTTATAATCAGGATTACCGCTGCCGTCATCTATCCAGCTCTGAACAATAACCGGATAGCGATTCGTGTTGGCCAGCATCAGTGACCGTTCATTCTCGCCCTCAAGATAAATCATACGTGTTCCGGCAGCAATAATTCCGGCAGAAACCGGAAATATGGCCAGCGAGTACAGAATAAAACACAACATGACGTGTTTTATTTTTTTCATTGCATTTTCACCAACACATACGAGGTCGCGTATACGCGTCCGGGGCTGACACTGATACCAGCGAGTTTTGATAATCTGGCAGTGAACGATTGATTATAGTGTGTGTATCCTGCTGTTGTACTTCCCTCTGCCGTTGCACCCGCCAGAACAGGATACCAGCCTGCTGCATTCCCCCCGGGTGTTGAAAGCGAAACCGTTCCTGGCTGGCCGACAAAGTTCATCTGATTACCCAGCGAGTTATACAGTGTGATGCCAACACCGTGCGCCATATCCGTGTTGAAATAGTTATCAGACACCAGCGCAGAAACCCCGCCGCTGCTGTTAATTAAACCCAGCTGACTGGCTGCACTGTATGCCCCAGGTGAGACCTGAAAACCTATCGCCGTCTGAGTGCTGTTCACTCCCGATACTGCTGAGTTACTGCACTCAATTTGCACAGAAAAATCGGCACTGGAACTTTGTCCATCTTCTAATGCAGCAACAGAAATGGTCGGTAGCATAACCAACGGCGTAGCATTGCGGGCAACACAAGTCGCCACCTGATAGAGCGAGTTTGCAGAACGCATACCATAACCGAACCCGTTATCGGCGCCCCAAAAATTATACGAAGTATTACTGTCATCCCCTGCTTTATCGCGCGCGAAACTAAAGCTAACATTACTATCACCCGATAGTTGAATGTAGCTATTCGGCTGAATACAAGTGTAGTTACGCCCCGTTGCACTGGCGAATCCTATTCCGCTATTGTCATTATTATTGTTACCACAATAGGCACTTCCCGCAGAGGTTCCCGATAGAGTACTTACCCGATATAACTCAGCAACAAGTGGCGGGATGTCCTGCAGCCGGATCTGAATTTTACCTGCAGACGTAGTGGCATAGGTGGTAACAGGAACTTTTTTCCAGAAACGCGTTATTGTCACACCCGACATTGTCTGGCGTAACCCGACATAAGCAAACCAGGTAGCATAAACATCGGAGAGACCATCAACCCCGCCGATATCATAATATCCACCAACACGGTCATCTCCATTGGTCGCAACCAGAAAATAGATATAAGGCAAATCGGCGGCAACGCACTGCCATAATACAGAGGCGCTCTGCGCACCGCCGTAATTATAATTTGTGGGAGGGACGACAACTGTCGCCAATTGCGTACCAACTGGTTGCAAATAGGTATCAGTGAGGTTAACTTTGCCAAAAGGTATAAGTGCTGAACGGTCATCTTCTGTCTGTGATACCCCTGTTCTTGTGTAGGCTGCTTTCACAGGCATCACAGATAACAAACCGAGAACAATCCCCAGGCCCAATATCATATTTAGGTAACGGTGTTGCATCTTTACTTTCTCCACCCTCAATTCCCCCTGTCAACGGCATATTGCTGATAGCCTGACTAACGGTACTCCGGGTTTAGTTTCTGTAAAATCATACGGGAGGCGACATTGTTCTTCAGCTCGGGTTCCCCACTTGATGGTCACGCTTCCTTTACGCTGCTCACTGCGCATATAAACTTGACCCTCCTGCCCCACCATTCCAATGCTGTTACCTGTGTCATCATAAACTTCGGCTCCTAACGGTACTATTGCACCAGAGGGGCGCTGACTGGCTATCAACAGCGGCGTACCGGTTCTGGTTTTAAATGAGACTTTCACTGACGCACCAGCCACCGGAGCGACTCTCTTTTCGTTATCAATTAGTTCAGCCTGACTGTCCATCCCTTGTGGATCAAGCGTAATCCGGCTGTAACGGTAAGGCGGCAGTGATGGCACGAAGGCATAGCCCCATCGATCAATCGTCGATTGCTGCGAATTATACACTTTGGCACCAATGGCACCTTTCGCTTCAACCAGCGCAAAGGTTTCACCCAGGTATGGACCAAAAGTGATCCCGCCGGAATGCAACGCCAATGCTCCCTGCATATATCCTGACCCTTGCCAATAGTTTTTCCCTTGCGACGCATTCAAACCAACACTGACATCCGGGAATCGTTTTTGTAAATTCCCGGAAATTACACTGTTGTTGTATTGTTGATCACGCTGCCAGGCCAGGTTGTAGTTAAGTGTATTATCTTTATCTACAGTACCGGAAAGAGAAGTTTGATACTGCCCTCCGCCATCAGAACTGCGGGTATATGAGTTGTTCCAGGCTATCGATTTATTCATCACATTGAGCGGTATTGATACGGAAAGTGATGTAACCGTTTCTTTACTGGCATCATGACTGTAACTGGCGATCTGTTGACGACCCACTGACAGATTATAGCTGATGCCATTGGAAAAGCTGCCCCCGTAGCCTAATTGTAGCTGTGTATCCCGTGCTTGCTGGTTTCGATAAGTTTGTGAAGCTGCAGAGACAAAAACACTACCATACTCACCAAGATTCTGACTCAATGGGAGGTCAACACGAGATTCCTGCTGGTATGTGTTAGAAGACCAACTGCCACCTGATTTTTCTGCTTCGCGGACACCAAGCACATCCGTCAGTTCACGGTATCCCGCGCTGGAGTAACAATAAGCTCCCAGTGAGACTGAGGTATTACTCGGCTGAAATGTTTTGCTGTACGAGACTCTTGCCATCCAGCCATTGAGATAACCTGAATCAGGTAACTCAGCGCGGGAATAATTTACATCGAGACCTACCGCCCCCCAGTGACTGTTATACACGCTCCCGGCCATCAGCGATTGATATCCTTGCGCAATACGTGCCCCCATATTCCCAGTGACTGCATTACTGATCCCTTTTTGCCAGGTGAAATCAGTAAAGTCAGAGTTACTTCCGGAATCGCGCGTTTTACCTAGCGCAAAGTTATAGCGTGAGGTTCCTGGCCTTATCGATTCGGGTACAGCAGAAAAAGGCACAGAAAAGCGACTCACTGTACCATCTGCTCCGCTAACTTCGACATCAAGATCGCCGCTATAACTGGTTGGATAAAGATCATTAATTTCGAATGGGCCAGGTACAACCGTCACCTGGTAAATTTGCGCCCCATTTTGAGACACAGTAACTTTAGCATTGGTACTGGCTATGCCACGGATCACCGGAGCATAACCCCGCATGGAATCAGGCAGCATTCTGTCATCGGAATAAAGGTTGACGCCGTTATAGTTCATCCCGCTGAAAAAACGTCCGTTGGTAATCAACCCCCCGGCGGAGAACTGACTTCCTATGCCAGGAATGGGGCGCTGCACATAACTACGAATGCGATTCCAGTTGGTACCTGTCTGCTGATTCCAGTTGAGATTAGATATCTGACGGAATTGCCAGCTAACAATATTTGCACCACCATTCAACGATAACCATAGAGAATCCTGATCATGCGGATTATCACCTGAATAGCTCACATGGTAGTAATTACTGATGTAATTGAGAAAAGCAACCGTGTTACCCACGGTTAGATCATGCGGATTCACATAACCTCTGGGAACAGACTTAACTGACTTTGAGGGATCGTCAGCTCAAGACGCAAACTGCTGATATCAGCTCGGCTGATCCCGTTAGGGGCGACCTGAGTAAGAAAATAGCAGCTGCTATCTACGTTGTTAACGGGATGTTTTTTTTGCTGTCATACAGGCCAGCCTGAGTAAGAAGATCCTCGCTGAAACAAGGCTGGGCATTACCTTTCAACTCTATAAACCTGACATCACCACGCTGGACAAACTGGTTGTTAACATAGACGTCAACGTTATAGTTCCCTGGTTGCACAATGTTGCCAGCAGCCAGCTTACTTAATGCCGAAACGCTGATATTCCCACCACGAAATAACTCCGGGGCAAAAGTAAAATCGTCACTCTCCGTAGTGACTTCGCTTTGTTGTGACTCAGCGATACACGGGTGGCTAATCATCATTAGCCCCGCGATAAACCAAGTATTTTTCAACATAACCGAGTAATCATCCAATGATACATAGCAGCCTTTACAATCTTATAAGTCGATATTACTCACCACATCAACACCGTAATCGTTCACCATCGTCAGACTTAATTTATCTGGATTAGCTATAGTCGCAGGTAGTGCCCACCTGGCCTCACTCATCGGAGGAGCAGACATTGCAGAAGCGATTACAACCTTCTTACCACGCTGCAAGCCACTGACATGACGGAATGTTGCATAAAAACCTGAATGATTTGAAACCACCAGTTCTCTGCCGGAAATTTTGAAATGCAGTGCTTCGACAATTTTTTCAGAGGAACTCGCAATACCTGACGGCCGATAGAAGATTTTCACCCGATTGGTAATGGCCAGCACCAGCTGATTGTCACCTGTCGCACTTTTACTCACAGCAGGCAATTGAGTAAATGTCAAAAAGAACAGTGATTCCCTATCCTGTGGAAGAGGAGCACCAACAAATGACAGCCTGACTGATTGACCGCTATTAGATTCGATACGGAAAAATTGTGGCGTAACGATGAACGGTACATTCTTATTACTGGCGTTTTCGCCGTTATCAAGGCCAAGTTGCACCAGATAAGGCGTACTGTCCGGGTTAGTTAGCTGTATGGTTTTATCTTTTAAATCCGCAGGATAGATGATTCTGGTACCAGTCATAATTACACTGGAAAAGGCGACAGTGGGGAACAATATGACTAGCAAAATCAACGCTGATAACGAACGTAGCATAAACAGGTCACCTATCCTGAAAACAGACAAAAGCAGACTTATCTTGACGATAAGCCTGCCTGTTTCTTACAGATAAGACAGTGTATATTCTGCGACTGCAGTAATTTTACCCGGCTTGGCGTCTGCTGAACTCAACACATAATAACGAGCACCGAAATCGAAGCTTGCGGATGTTTGACCTACGCCCAGTGTCAAACCTGCCACTGTGGTTGGACCATTAAGTACCACTGGCGTCCCACCTGTCCCGCTGGTAGTTAACTGAATACCAAAACCTGCCGCTGCGTTAGTAGAGGTCAGACGGTTACCTAACACTCCTGTCGTTGAATCTACGTTATAGCCTAAAAACTGTGTACTGATACTCTGAGCAGCTGTGCTCGGCGCTGTACAACCTGAAACGGTGACAGTGAATGGCGTCAGGCCAGCTGTTTGCCCGTTAGATAAAGTAGAACCAAATGCTGTTGTTGCTACAGTTGGCAACATAACAACGGAGTTAGTACTACCGTTAATTGCCACTGAGCATGTCTGGCTACTCACTTCACCCTGAAATGTTACTGTAGGTGCAGCAAATGCTGCCGCTGGTAACAATACCGCCGCTGCTAATCCCATGCTGAAAAAATTAAAATAAGCTTTCATAACACTCTCCTTGCTATAAGCGACAACTCAAAAAATTAAGTCAAATATAACTAAATTTCATTGAGTTATAAAAAAACCTGGTGAAGTGCACCAGAAACGGGCGCTAATATATCACATGATTTTTCTAAGAAAATAACCTGATTTTAATAAATCATCTCATTTTGTTTCATCACAAAAACACCTTAATATATAAATATTAAATTTTTAATCATTATGACAATTAATTTACATTTCTTCTGGTTAGCACCATATTTTCCTGACACTCAATACCAACCAAATATTTAACTTTTCACTTTAATATCAATGCATTAGATTTGAATATTTCAGGATATATAAGGAAACCAATTCACCAAAACACACCAGAAATTAAATCATTGATAAGAGAAAATCAGAGAAAGCAGAAGTGAATAATTACGCAAAAAAGACTAAAAAAGGCTCTTAATATTGAATAATTGCCAATTAACATATCTGTAATAACAAAAAACACATAAGTTAACTGAAAGTTAATGAAAACATGGAGAAAGATTTTTTAGCGAGGAGAAATGTAAATTTAAGCTTTGCAATACCTATTAAATAAATAAGCAAAGCTTATTAAACAAGTTCAGTGAGATCGCACTCAAACGTCATAGCAAGTATGAATTTTCGTTTCCAAATCCAGTAAGCTGCAGTCGGTTACTATTGAGTTCAACCGTGGCAAAAACAGGCTGAATTGCATCCCCCTCCACCATTCCCTGTAAAGTGATAAAATCAGTAGATTGCACCCGTGCATGCCCTCCCTGATGATCATGTCCTGCAAAATAGGCCCGCACCTGATAGCGGCACAGCAGGCTGACAATCTGCTCACAATTCCACAAATTGTGTTTGTTTTCCGGGGTTAAAGGATAATGTCCAAAGACAATCACGCATTCCTGTTGCGCTTTTGCATCAATCAATTGCTGTTCCAACCAGGAGAGTTGGGTTTCACCTACTGCACCGTTCCACGGCTGAGCATGGCATTTTTCAGCCGCCTGCAACACAGAGAGCATCTTTTCAGCTTCAGTACGATCCGAGCCATTAGCTGCATTGCAATAGAGACTGATATCATTCCCATCGATCACCACAAAACGATATCCTGTCACTGAGAAGGCATAATAATGTTTGGGGAGCGGTAACGCACTGGCGGCTAAATGTTGTGAAATAACGTCAGCATCATGGTTGCCAATCACTGAAGCGTGAGGATGGCGCAGCTTTTCATAACAGTGCAGTAGCGGGGTAAAGCTTTGCCAATATTGATCGACAAAATCACCCACAGTAACAACAAAAGAGAGCGGCTGTTCATTCAGCTGGCTAATCGCCGAAGATAACTTATCCAGACTCTGACGGTAGAAACGATTGTTGGCTGTATCGCTGTCAGCATATTGTGGGTCAGCCATGATACCGAAACGCACCACTCCGTCAGTCACCGGATTAGGTTTCGGTACCTGATAAAGCTGCCATACTGCGCCCAGTGAGTGCTGCTGCAAGGATGATAATGGTGTCGGACTAAAAGGAGAGTAAGCCATCAGCGAATACCTGCCCGCATAAATGATTGTACAAACTGACGCTGAAAGAATAAAAACAGCACGAGTAAAGGCAGCGTTGTCATCAGCGTGGCTGCGCCAATCAGTGCCCACTGAACACCCTGCTCAGGTGCCGAAAATAGCTGCAAACCAACCGTCAGCGGTCGCACAGTAACAGAGTCTGTGATAACCAAAGGCCAAAGAAAATCATTCCAGTGAAAGCTGATCGACACTAACGCAAAAGCGACATAAACCGGTTTTGCCAGCGGAATATAAATTCGTCACAAAATATAGAATCGACTGGCACCCTCGACCAAAGCCGCTTCTTCCAGCACTAAGGGAATGCTTTTAAACGTCTGCCGCAACAGAAAAATAGCAAATGCAGAAGCAAAATAAGGCAATGCAATTCCTAACAACGTGTCACGTAAGCCTAGTGCGCTGATGGTGTGGTAATTATTCAAAATAAGCACATCGGGGCTGATCATCAGCTGTAATAATACCAGTGCGAACACAATGCCGGCCCCCATAAGGCGAAAACGCACCAATGCATAAGCCGCCATGGTTGCCAGCACCAACTGAAAAACGATGATCAGCAACACCTGTAGTAAGGTGTTGAGGAAATAGCGACCAAAAGGTGCGGCTTGCCACGCTCTGACGAAATTTTCCAGTGTCAGCGGAGCCAGTAAAGAAAAAGAACCCTGACTGGAAGTTGGATGAATAGCTACCCAGCAAGCAACCAGTACCGGCAACAACCACAATGTGGCCACCGCCCAAATCAATAAATTGCCAGCCCAGCTACGCAAGGATAATGAACGTCCTCGGGAGGTGGACGCTGGAAGAGAGAGTGAGTCGCTCATTGATAGTGTGCTCGCTTATCCAGGAGAGTAAATTTTACTAACGCAATCGTCGCCAGAATAATCAACAAGACAACACTCATTGCGGAAGCCGCTGGCAGATCCCAATAGCTGAACGCTGTCCGATAGATATAGAACAATAACAAACTGGTACTGTTATCGGGTCCACCGTTGGTCATGGCGATCACCTGGTCCACGATGCGAAACGCATTCATCGAAGCATTGATCAAAATAAACAGGGTGGTCGGCATCAATAATGGCCACTGTATCCGGCGGAAAAAATAGTAGCGTGAGGCACCTTCAATGTTCGCCGCTTCTGACAGCCTCGGGTCAATTTGTTGTAAAGCGGCCAGATAAAAGATCATAAAAAATCCTGCTTCCCGCCACACAGACACCACCATCAGGCAATACAGTGAGGTGTCAGGTGACCCCAGCCAGTTCACGGCAGGCAAGGAAAATAACGCCAGGAATTTGTTAAGAATGCCGATCTGCGGGGTATAAAAAAATAACCAGAGATTTGCTATTGCCACCATCGGCAACAAAGATGGAATAAAAAACGCGGCCCGAACCAGCGCCGTACCGGCAATACGTCGGTTAACTGCCAGTGCCATCGCTAATGCGAGGCCAACAGCGAGCGGTATGGTAATCAAGGCATACAGCAGATTATTCCCTAAAGCGCGGGTGAAGTTTTCGTCATCAAATAAATCCCGGTAATTTTCCATTCCGACAAACTGCGCGGGGGCTCCCCCGCGCGGTGAATTGAAAAAAGCTCTCCCAAATAGTGGCAACTGCCGGATAGTGTGTGAAAGCCAACAGAAAAATAACCGCCGGGAGCAAAAGCAAATAACCATAAATCTGTAAAGTGCGGCCAGAACTGCGCCGCCCGATTGTCACTGAATCACGCATTTTTCCACCGGCTACTGATAACGTTTCAATAAACGATCTGCCTGCTTCTGCGCATTTTGTAACGCTTCCTGCGGCGTTTTGCTTCCTGTTACAGCGGCTTCAATAGCCCGATTCAGTAACTCCTGAATCTGTACACTGTTATAAGTTGACAACTCAGGTTGCGAATACTTTAACTGTTCACGCGCCACCAGTGCCTGAGGTACTTTCTGCACATACTCCTTCATCACGGACGTATCCCACGCGGCCGGTGAGGTCGCCACATACCCCGTTGCAATACTCCAGCGAGCGGCCTGCTCCGGCGCAGTAAGCCAGTGGATGAATGTCATGGCTGCTTTTTGCTGTACTTCCGTTGTGCCATTGAACAGATAGAGATTACCGCCACCTGTTGGACTACCGCGTTGGTTTTTTTCAGGCAACATGGCAACGCCGAAAGGGAATTTCGAATTTTCACGAATGGTGGTTAAATTACCGGTAGTGGTAACGATCATGGCGGTTTTACCATCAATAAAATCCTGAGGGGTCGTACTCCAGGTGATCGCCCCGTCAGGTGAAACATGATATTTCTGTGCCAAATCACGCAGCCAGGTCAAACTTTCGATATTAGCCGGAGTATCAAAAGTAACAGCTGTACCTTTGCCGTTATCCAGACGTCCACCATTGGTGGCTGTTACCCCCTGGAATGTCCAGTAACCTGTCGGCGTTGACGGAATTTCAATTCCCCATTGTTTCACCTCATTGCCGTTTTTGATCACCAGTTTCTGACCAAAATCGACCACCTGCTGCCAGTTTTGAGGTGCAGTATCAGCATCTAATCCCGCCTGCTTAAAAGCGTCTTTATTCCAGTAAAGCACGGTTGTAGAACGCTGAAATGGGATCCCCCACACCTTCCCGTTAATGTGGCGAATAAATGCAGGATAAAAACCATCAATCCAGGCTTTGCCTGACGCATCACTGGCTTTATTGCTAATAGGCAGGATCGCCCCCGCATCAATCAATGAGTAAGCTTCAATATCGCCAATAACGGCGATTTGCGGAGCATTGCCCCCACGGTAGGCAGTCAGCGCTTTGGTGACTGTTGTCGGATAATCCCCGGTATAAACAGGCTGGATGTGGATATCAGGATGCTGTTTTTCGAAATCAGTGACCAGCGACTCAACGGTCTGACTCACTTTACCGCCTACCGCGATGGGGTAATACATCTGTAAATTGATTTTTTCGGCAGCAACACCACCGCTGACGGCCAGCAATAATGCCAGCGCAGAATAACGAATAGTTAATGACATGGATTTCCCCTGAAAGATAAAAGTAAAAATGACCTTAAGAAACGGCGATGTAGGGCGGTGACATCTGAAACCACGACTCAGCGTCGTGATAGCGCTTTCCCGTTGCTGCATCAAAAATATATTGTGCTGACGCTGACCAGTTCAGCCCGACGAGTGTGTTTTCTGCATAACGTTGCATACCCGGCACTTTCACGATAATCGCATCAGGGACACCTGATATGTGGCAGGACACCAGCGTATCTGCACCCATATACTCAACGCTCTGGATTTTACCCGTGAGCCGTCCTTCAACAGGTGAAGTCAGTGTGATTGACTCTGCACGCAATCCCAGAATCAATGGCTGTGTACCCGCATCGATCAGAATAACTGAGGGGGTTGAGGCGATATGCAGGCTATGACCTTTCCGTGTCAGCGGAATCATATTCATAGGTGGAGCGCCAATAAATTGAGCTGCAAAGATAGTCGCAGGATCGCTGTAAAGGTTTTCAGGGGTATCGTGCTGTTCGATCTCACCATCATTAAGCAGAATGATACTATCGGCCATACTCATGGCTTCAGTTTGATCATGGGTTACATAGACCATGGTAAGACCCAGTTTTTTCTGCAATGCACGAATTTCTCTGCGCATGCTTTGACGTAACTTAGCATCGAGATTAGAAAGGGGTTCATCCATCAGGCACAAGCGATGTTGGGCAATCACCGCCCTGCCTAATGCAACGCGCTGTTGCTGCCCGCCGGACAGTTGTCCCGGCAGACGGTCCATTAGTGTCTCCAGTTCCATCAATGCGGCAACCTCAGAAAGTCGCTGCGCATAATGTTTTTTATCTTCACCACGGGCGCGCAAGCCAAACAGCAGGTTCTCTCGTACATTGAGATGGGGAAAAAGCACATAAGACTGAAAGACCATCGATAAATGACGTTGCGAGGGGGGCAAATCCGTCACTTCTTCCTGGCGGATATGAATGGTTCCTGTGTCTGCGGTTTCAAGACCTGAGATGGTACGTAATAAGGTGGTCTTTCCACAACCTGAAGGCCCGAGCAAAGCAACGAACTGCCCTTCTGGCACTGAAAAGCTGATATTATTCAGGGCAATCTTTTCACCCCAGCGCCTGGAGATATGTTGTAAAGTAAGATAACTCATAATCATTCTTCCCATGAAAGATGCGCTGATACTGGCGGGAAAAAATGACAATTTATGACAGTGATATGAATATTTAAATTTAACATTAAATATCAATTAATTACATTATTAACAAGCAGGGGTATTTAACTTAAAATCGTTGATGACACCACTGGCACTTGCTCCCCTTGTCAGCCACAAGAGATTTTCTGTCACTGATGACTACCCGCTTTCACTCGCAGGCACGCCAGCCGCAACGAAATACAGATGCAGTATCAGCAATTACCCTCAAATCCAACATCGACAAAGAGTGAAAATAAGACCTTATGACGCTTACTGGCAAGCCTCCCGGGTGGTAGTTGCCAGCGACTCGTAAAGTCAGTAACATCAACATAATTTTCCCTAAAAGCGCCTGACACATGATTCACTTGAGCATCGTTAGTCACCATCATGATGAACTGATCATCAGGAATGCCTCACTGTCAGTCATTGCAAAAAAATATCACATCACCATCAAGTGCAACACACCAGCCAGCGACGCGCTGATCTCTTTTGCTACAGAAAATAAAATCACTCTGATTGATGAAAATTATTATGTCGGATTTGGTGAAAATAATAATATTGTTTTTGCGTTTCTGTTAAAGAACCAACTCATCACTGAAAGTGACTATTTCCTCGTAATAAATCCTGACCTCTTTATTGAAAAAACGGAGATAGAAAAACTTGAAAACTCATTATCCACATTAACCGGTGATATTTTTACTATAAACTTATTTTATGATCCCCTATTTCTTAAACCTGAAACATCAATACGTCATTTCCCCTCACTCACTGGTCCACTAAAAGGGTTACTGAGCAAAGATCACCGTTCAGATGCCTATGATAAAAACAGCATCATCGAACCCACCCCTATCGACTGGGCTGCCGGCTCTTTTTTACTTTTCAAAAAGCAAGCCTATCATCAACTGGATGGATTTAGTGAAAAATACTTTATGTATTTTGAGGATGTAGACATTTGCCGCAGAGCAAAAAAAATGGGCATGCAGCTAATTTATCTTCCTGATATAAAAGCCATGCATAAGGGGGGATTCAACAACCGGAATATATTTTCGAAACACTTTCGCTGGTACCTGAAAAGCTACTTAACTTATCATTTCTTCTCCTGAGTGTACGTGCATTAATTTATCAACATAAATAGCCCGACTATGCGGAAAATTTTAAGTCCATAGCTCTTTGCCATCCGGTGTTAACCATACTACTCCTGCAGGAGCTTTAACTAAAAACCACATTCCATATTCGTCTAAATCGTTGTTTTCATCTTCACAGGGGTATGGTGGCCAGGCTGCCTGCAATGCTTTTGTTTGTTGCGCAATAGTACCAGATAAGAATATACCATTTGTAGCCAACTTAATTTTATTCTCGTTTAATAACTGCGTCAAAAGTGAAAAAAAAACTTCCTTTCTGAGCAAATAATTATCAGGTAAGCCAGCGCATTCAACACTGATATGCTGCCATATTGCCCCAATCGATAATCCATAAGACGTTTCGATAACACATGAGGATATACTATTGATATCTTTGATTGTTTTTCTCTCCACCCTTCTGCCACCTTTTTTCGATAAAATAATTAAATCTATGGTCGATTTAACACCATTTTGTTGTGCTGACGTTGAAAAGCATCTCAATGTCAAAGTACTACCAGCAGAACACTCACCTGTGAATTTTACCGGATGCACCGTACCTTTACCAGGAATCACCTTAAATGATGGCATATTCTCTAATTCTGCAAGTTGCTTAAAGTAAGTCATAATATCAGTGTCAGTAGCTCCTTTAAATACAGCTGCGCCTGTATTTAACTGTGGTTCTGCAATCATTTTTTCCATTAACATTTAGCTGAAATTCCTTTGGATATAATGAAGGACTATTAAATTGCGTCGAATGACCATCGTTCTGCAAATAGAGCCATGAATGTGTATGGCACGATTATACGGGGATACTAACAATATTACCGAAATACAGGTAAAAACACCAACCTGAAAGTATAATTAATTTTAAATTTATTAATATGTTAATATCAATTTGATAAATATTTCCCCCGTAATTAAAAATAAAAAACCGCAACATTCAAAAATGTTGCGGTCTGGTACTGTTTCGCGTGTCCGTCTCACCTTCTACGGACCATAAAGAAACTTACTGACTCAGCGTTACTACCCGACTGAAGCGTTTACCATCCGGGCTGACAGTACGCACCTGTACTGGTAACTTAATAGCAGCTTTTGCCGAAGCATTGTAAGTCACCCAGCTCTGGCCTTCATCCTGGCTGTATTCCACTTTCAGTCCAGGCAGCGCGGTATTCACTTCCAGCTGATTATTGACAATACGCGCACCTGGTACAGGCAGACGATACTGAATACCTGTTTTATCGAGTTTAGCCAGTTCACGCTGACCTAACAGGTTTGCAAAACGCTGCCAGTCTTTACGCACTGCTTCATGGTCAACAAAGTGAGTTTCAGCGTTGTATTCTTTACCAGCCTGATAGTCCTGCTCCCAGCCTGCACGATGCCATGCACGCTCAGCCACCGTCATTAGACGCGGGAACAGCATATATTCCATCTGGTCATCAGTGCGGATTGTTTCACTCCACAGTTGAGCAGAGAGCCCTGTCGCACCAGGCCATGGCTTGTCAGATTTACCAACGAAAGCATTGCCATCGCGGTCAACTGACATCTCAGCATTCTGCGGTAAATTATCTGGCACAAAACTGAACATTTTACGTTCATCGTTGAAGCGCGTTCCCCAGTAGTAACCGCGCACCATTGGGTTCACCTCATAAGGGAAATCCATGTAGACATAGTCAGGGTTGGAAACGATCACCTCATAACCTTTATTAGCAAAGTCATTGATGCTGTCAACGCCGCCCCAATAGAGGGTATCCCAGAAATTGACCGCCACACGCGGTGTTGCAAACGCTTTTGCATCTGTCGCATGTTACACACCATCCTGCCATGCCTGCAGTTTTTCAATACCATGGGCATTGACTTGTTTGCTGACTTCCACGGCAAAATAACTTGGCAAGTGCTCAAGATCTTCGATTTTTCCTTCTTTAACCATCTTCTGACACACTTGTGAACGTGCCCAGGGTTTATCCTCTTTGCGCATATCATGCTGACCTTTGCCAGCTTCAGGATGACGTGTATCTGTATAACCTGGGCCTAAACGAATATTTTTCGCCTCGTCACCACCAAAATGCCAGGCCTTCATTGGCTGTCCTGCGGCCAGGTGCATCGTCTGAATTTCACTGATGATTTTATCTGAGAAACGCAGCGATGATGGCAGACAAGGGTTCAGATAACTGGTGCGGTCATACAGCTGTACCGAGGTGGTGTTTGAACGGTCAGTTGGGTCGACCAGGCGGAACTCTTCTGCTTCCGTTTTGCGGCCCGCTTTCATCAAACGATCATAGCGTGCTTCCATAGAAATCACCGCTGCGCGCGCATGCGCAGGCATGTCGATTTCAGGTATCACTTCAATACCGCGTGCGGCTGCATATTTCACAATATCGATATAATCCTGACGAGTGAAATAGCCCGAGCCATTAGTGTTAGTTTGTGGTCCGGAGCCCAGTTGCGGTAACAGGCAGCTTTTCTCACTGGTGTCATGACAACGCTTGCTGCCAACCTGCGTCAGCTCAAGTAAACCAGGAATTTCGATGCGCCAGCCTTCATCATCAGAGAGGTGAAAATGGAAGACGTTGATTTTCCATGCTGCTGCCTGATCAAGCATTCTCAATACAGCGGCTTTGCTGTGGAAGTTACGTGCTACATCAAGGAATACTCCCCGATAGGCTAACCGTGGTGCATCAGTTGCCTCAAGTGTCGCTATCTTCATGCTGCCATCAGCAGGAACCAGTGACAGAATAGATTGCAGGCCATACAGCACACCCTGCTGATCAAAATCGGTTACCTGTGCACCCTCTTTACCGATTTTCAGCTGATAACCACCAGGAATCGCGGCAGCTTTATCCAGCACTGAGGCATCAATACGGGTATCAATTTTATAGCCCGCTGTAGATTCTTTCAGCCCCATCAGTGTGAAGCGTTCACGAATTGCAGCCGCTTTATCGCCTGAAAGCGTGACCAGATTCAGTGAGACCCCTTTCGATAGGTCTGCATCCGCATCATGTACTGTCACTTTCATTGGCGTAGGAACAATTTGTCCCCGCAGTTCTGTGGCGCTGAGAGTGCTGATGTCGCTGTTCTTATCGAAGCGGCTGGTCGCTGTCATCAGCACATTTTTATCATCCGGTGTACGTTTCCACTGTTCACCAAAAGGCGCAACAAATTTGGTTAAATCTTCAGTGTCAGTCACGGCAATGACTTTAGGTTCAGCATTGGTAGATGTGACATACCAGCGAGGCATCACATCCGTCATAAATAGTTGCCAGTATTCATTGACGATTGGGATATCAACACTCTCGCCGGCTGCAAAACCTTTGAATTTTTCTGTAGGCTCAAGGCGTGTCAGGTCACCAACAATATGCACCATACGGAACTGATCGCTTTCCACTTTCAGTATCTGATGCACATTGGACATATAGATTGCCCAGTCTTTACTGTTAACCGCAGCACCATGGTTAGTCAGCGTAATCACCGCGCGGTTGCACGACGCCCAGTCAGCGCCCAGTGCAGCACAATTAACCCCGTGTTGTGCTGCATTGTTGTCTGTGACTTTATAATTCACACCAAACTGACTGATTTGATCAACCACTTTCTGGCTGGCTTGTGCGGAATAACTTCCCATCACTGACATCAGCGAAAGCGCGATAAGACTTGCCCGAAATTTTTTCATTTTATCATCCTGTTGCTGAATTTAATTATGCTCAATCTCTTTCAAAAGACGGTCGCAGCGCGCTTCGATAACATCACCGCCGCCCATTTGTTCAGCGTCCAGACAACGCTGATAATCCAGGGTGCTAATCCGCTCCTTCGGTGCAGAAGATTCTTGTGTGCAGGCACTAAGTGCCAGCACTACCGCTGCCAATGCGAAACCTTTTTTCATGATTGCTTTCCTCTTGTCTTATTTTGCAGTGAGCCGCAGCCGGTACAGTTAAAAAATAGTGAAGGGGGCAATCACGATAAACTTCACATCTTTTTCATCCTGGACGACATTGCCATATCCACCCCCCCAGCTGGGGATATCGCTGTGATTGTTGTAGCGGGTGTAATGCAGTTTGAATAGCATTCCTTTTGCCTTACCTGACTGAATGGTGTAGAGCAGATCCATGTTCCATGCAGACTCTTTCAGACGACGGTCTTGATCATATTGAGGTAAGCTGGATGGCTTATCATCCCAACCATACGCGTAAGAAGTACCGACGCTGAATCCGGGCAAAGACAAGCCAGAAAGATCATACATCACCCCGGCAAAGAGCGATTTTTCACCATTAGCGTTTAAGTCAGAACGAGAATCCCACCATACATCAAGACGTCCATTTGAAGAGGCATAGCCTGGTGTCATACGCTGCAGGAAGTAGCCCTGATTGCCTTTCGCTTTTACCCATGTCCCTTCCAGACGCCAGTCAAGCGGGCCGGTGGTATAGCCGAACGTCAACGCCTGTAGCCATGCCAGTCCGTCATAGACATCGTTGCCATTTGCTGCGCCACCGGTTTCTTTATCGGTCGCTCCGTAAAACTGCCAGCTGGTTTTGAGTTGATTGCCAGCAACCGGCACCGCCCATGAGGCTTTAGCAAAATACTGATCCATATAGCCAGCTGCCTGACCAAACGCGCCTTCCAGCACTAAATCATTTTTAAAATCATATTTTGCGCCAATTGAGTGCAGGTAACTGATTCCGGTTTTTCCATCAGCTTTGCGGAAATTGTACATATTGCGGTACCAGGGCGCTTTATACTGATCACTCCACATATACGACATTGATAAAGTGCCAGCGTCGCCAAAGTCATGCACCAGGCCGGTTTCCGCACCGCGGTAAGTCCCTGGCAGGAAACTCCAGTGAGGTGCCATCAGTGATTGTCCTGTTGGCTGCAGATAACCTGCTCTCAGCCAGTAATCATCGGCTTTAAACTTCAGCGCTGCTTTATAAATGCTGGCTCCATTTCGGTCACCAGTCCATTTTTCATCCCATCGTGTTTTAGAATCGCTGAATCCTATCTCATTCGGCGAGGCAGGACCTTTGTTTGACATCTCCAGGGCCCCAAAAACCGCCAAATCAACACCCACAAAATCAGAGATATAGCCGGAGGAAAAGTCCAGATTTACGTTAAACGTGGAGTGATGCAAATTTTGTTGGTAGTCGCCGTAATGCTTGCTGTCGGGTGTCAGATCGTTTCGGTCACGCTGGCGCTGCCAGTAATAAAGGCCAGCATTAAGCGTTGAATCTTCGATAAAACCCGCTGCCTGAACCTAGGGTACTGACCAGCCTGCCAGCATTAACACTACACCCGCAATAGTTACGGCTAATGTTTTTTTTGTTGTGATAATCGCGCCCATTGAAACTTCCTTAACTCAGAGAAAATAAAAACACCGTTTACTGGAAACCGTATTTAAAAAAGCATCACTCCATGGTGGGAGTAGTAAAAATAATATTTTTCGCATCGCGAATTATCAACAGATATTGAAAACTAAACACCCAAAGTTTGACCTCGATCTCATAATTTCACGACAAAAAATAACAAAAGTATAATCAAGGAAAAAAAGAGCGATAAAACAATATATTTATGCGTTATTCCTGCGTTTGATGAAAACAGAAAGACCACCACACTTTGCTCGCGTGACTGATATCTTAAGTCAACTTTCTTTAGATTTTTTTCGAAGGGAAAAAAGGAATGGATATACTAATTATCAATTATTTTAATGATAAGTTGTCTGTGGTGCGAGATATCAACGGCAGCTAACGAGAGATGGATAGATCGAGGCAGAGCAAAAGATACCCTGAGAGGGTGGCAATCAAAAAGCAGGAAAAAAAACCGGGGCCTGCTTAGCCCCGGCTGTCATTCCAAGGAAAATTTCCGGATACTATGACTGTGCTGTCTTTTCCCAGGTATCGCGTAATCCTACCGTACGGTTGAACACCAGGTTTTCTGCCGTCGAGTAACGACTGTCTGCACAGAAATAGCCCTCGCGTTCAAACTGATAAGATTGTGTTGGCGCTGCAGAGACCAGTCCAGGCTCAACCACACCACGACAAATCACCAGTGAATCCGGGTTTATTGTAGTATGGAAATCATCAGCAGCCGCAGGGTTGGGAACGCTAAAAAGACGATCATATAAACGAAATTCAGCCATGTGAGCATGAGGCACTGAAACCCAGTGGATCACCCCTTTGACTTTACGTCCATCCGCTGGATCACGGCTTAAGGTGTCAGGATCGCAGTGGCATATCAGCTGTACGATATTCCCCTGCGCATCTTTTTCTACCCGCTCAGCTTTGATCACATAGGCGTTGCGCAAACGCACTTCTTTACCTAATACCAGACGCTTGTAATGTTTATTGGCTTCCTCACGAAAATCGGCCCGGTCGATATACACTTCGCGACTGAAAGGCACCTGACGATTACCCATTTCCGGACGGTTCGGATGCACAGGCATGGTCAGTATTTCTTCATGACCTTCAGGTAAATTCTCAATCACTACTTTGACAGGATCAAGCACGGCCATCGCCCGCGGTGCATTTTCATTGAGATCATCACGAATACAGGATTCCAGTGAGGCCATCTCAACAATATTCTCCTGACGAGTCACACCAATGCGGCGACAGAAATCACGAATCGAAGCAGCACTGTAGCCACGGCGCCGCAAGCCTGAGACCGTTAACATACGTGGGTCATCCCAGCCTTCAACGATTTTTTCACTGACCAGCTGTGTCAGTTTGCGTTTTGACATCACGGCATACTCCAGGTTAAGCCGTGAAAACTCATACTGACGAGGGTGAGCGTCAATGGAAATATTATCCAGTACCCAGTCATACAGACGACGATTATCCTGAAACTCCAGGGTACAAAGTGAATGTGTAATCCCTTCCAGCGCATCGGAAATGCAATGGGTGAAATCATACATCGGATAAATACACCACTTATTTCCTGTCTGGTGATGTTCGGCAAATTTTATCCGGTAGAGTACCGGATCACGCATGACAATGAAATTTGATGCCATATCGATTTTTGCCCGCAGGCAGGCTGTCCCCTCCGCGAATTCACCCTGGCGCATTTTTTCAAACAGCGTCAGATTCTCCTCAACGGAGCGATCACGCCAGGGGCTATTTTTACCCGGCGATGTCAAGGTGCCACGGTATTCACGAATCTGTTCGGGGGTAAGTTCATCTACATAAGCCAGCCCTTTACTGATCAGTTCCACGGCAAAGCTGTAGAGCTTGTCAAAATAGTCTGAAGAGTAATGTATATCACCGCTCCAGTGAAAACCTAACCACTGCACATCCTCTTTGATCGACTCGACAAACTCTAAATCCTCTTTGACCGGATTGGTATCATCGAAACGCAGATTACATTGCCCACGATAATCTTCGGCAATACCAAAGTTCAGACAGATGGATTTCGCATGCCCGATATGCAGGTAACCATTAGGTTCGGGGGGGAAACGGGTATGGACAGTAGTGTGTTTACCATCAGCCAGATCATCGTCGATGATTTGACGGATGAAATTCGTTGGGCGGGCCTCTGCCTCACTCATGTTCTATTTCCTCAGGAGTACGTTGCGTCATGTTCAGTGATGTAACGGAGTATGATCCATAAAGCGCGAAGGAGAAACAACCGTTTGTTGCAGAATACACATAAAAAAAAGGGCGGGATAATTCCCACCCTCACGGTATATCACCTGCCGGTGATATTCAGCTCTACTTTTTGATGGTGAACAGCTTGCTCTCACCAGCCACCAGAGTATCACCGGCCAGTAAGTTAATCCCCGCGTAATCATCAATATTACTGACAACCACCGGGCTGATCATTGAGCGTGCATTCGCCTGTAACCAGGGAAGATCCATGCGCAGCACTGGCTGACCTGCTGTCACTTCAGCCCCCTCTTCAACCAGACGAGTAAAACCTTCACCATTTAGTGCAACAGTATCCAGTCCCATATGAACAACCACTTCAACGCCTTCAGTGGTTTCCATACAAAAGGCATGGTTAGTGTTAAAGATTTTTACCACTGTACCGGCTGCCGGCGCAACAACTTCGGCGCTGGTTGGCTCAATGGCCAGACCATCACCTACAGCTTTGCTGGCGAAAGCTTCGTCAGGTACCTGCTCCAGTGCAACGACTTTACCACTTACCGGCGCGACCAGAGTGGCGATAACCACATCATTTTTAGCAAGGCTTGCAGCTGGTGTAGCGGGTGCAGAAGCGACTGGCGTTACAGTGCTCTCCTGCGTCAGGGGTGCAACTGCTCCCTGAGTAATTACTTTTTTCATTGCTGCAGCAACAGACTCAGCTTTGGCACCGACAATAACCTGTACTGTCTGCTTGTTCAGACGCACTACCCCTGAAGCACCAAGGCGCTTACAGGCCGCATCGTTCACCAGCGCTGAATCTTTTACTGACAGACGCAGGCGTGTGATACAGGCATCAATGATAGTCAGGTTATCTGAACCACCCACCGCGGCGGTATACTGGCGGGCCAGATCAGTCAGACCTTCTTCAGTATTACTGTTAGCCTCAGGGCCTTCTGCCATTTCGTTGGTATCTTCACGACCCGGTGTTTTCAGATTAAACAGACGAATTGCCACACTAAACAGGACGAAATAAACCGCAAAGGCAATAGCCCCCATCACCAGCAGAATCCAGACATTATTACTGGCTGCTGGCAGGTTATACATCAGTGCATAGTCAATCGCACCTGCAGAGAACGAGAAGCCTGCGTGAATATTCAGCAACGTTGCGACGTAAAGACTCAGACCTGTCAAAACGGCGTGGATGATATAGAGCACCGGTGCCAGGAACATAAACAGAAACTCAAGCGGTTCAGTTACCCCGGTCAGAAATGCTGTTACCGCCACAGACAACAACATACCTCCCACCATCGGGCGACGTGCTTTAGGTGCAGCCAGGTACATAGCCAGTGCCGCACCAGGTAAACCGAACATCATGATCGGGAAGAAGCCAGACATGAACATCCCGGCAGTGCCATCACCTGCATAAAAACGGTTGATGTCGCCATGGAAAACAGCACCGGCAGCATTGGTAAATTCACCAATCTGGAACCAGGCGATAGTATTGAGAACCTGATGTAACCCCGTAGGAATTAACAGACGGTTAACAAGGCCAAAGATACCGGCACCCAGAGCGCCTTCTTCTACAATCCACTCACCACCCGCATGGATGGCATCCTGAACAGGTGGCCAGACGTAACCCAGAATCGCCGCCAGTACCAGACAGAAGAAGCCGGTTGCAATAGGCACAAAACGCTTACCACCAAAGAAGCTGAGGAAATCAGGTAATTTTATATCAGCCCAGCGGTTGTAAGTTGCCCCGGCGATCAATCCGGTGATGATCCCGGCCAGCACACCCATGTTGATTTTGGGGTCGATGGTGACCATGGCTTTCGTCAAAATGAAATAACCTACGGCACCTGCCAGTGCGGCTGCGCCGGCGTTATCTTTAGACCATGTGGCCGCCACACCAATAGCAAAAATCAGCGCCAGATTATCGAATATTGCACCACCTGCCTGCGCAATAAACGCCAGATCTAACAGATCAGGCTGACCAAAACGCAACATAAGTGCGGCAACTGGCAGTACCGCTATAGGTAGCTGCAATGAGCGCCCTAGCCTTTGAAAAAATCCGAGTATATTCACCTTTCCCCCTAATTAGCCCTATCCAGGCCCAGAAAACTGCTGATTATTTTCTGTAACCTGTCAAATGAATAGCCACAGTATAACGATATTTCCGGATTGTAGAAAAAAATTAATTCGCTTCGCAAATTAATCTACAATAAATGTGATATCCATCACCAAAAATCACTATTTTATTGCTCTCGCTCTGGCTATTGATGTCAACTTATTTTAAGATTAAAAATAACAAGACGTACTATGCTTCATTAACGGCCAGGACACTCAAAATCTGAGGTCCTGCTCTGAATTACCCAATGATAGTACGCTTTCTCTTTTACTTTTAATGAGGTGATACATGAGACTGATTCCTCTGGCTGCTGCATCCCAGGTAGGAAAATGGGCCGCACGCCATATCGTTGCGCGGATTAACGCTTTCGCCCCAACTGCAGAACGGCCTTTTGTTCTTGGGTTACCTACTGGTGGAACACCACTTGAAGCCTACAAGAATCTCATCGAGATGCATAAAGCGGGCCAGGTTAGTTTCAAACACGTAGTTACTTTCAACATGGATGAGTATATCGGACTGCCAAAAGAGCACCCCGAAAGCTATCACAGTTTCATGCATCGTAACTTTTTCGACCACATTGATATCCCGGCTGAGAACATCAATCTGTTAGATGGAAATGCAGCCGATGTGGATGCCGAATGCCGCCGTTATGAAGAAAAAATTCGCTCTTATGGCAAAATCAACTTGTTTATGGGAGGCGTAGGCAATGACGGGCATATCGCTTTTAACGAACCCGCCTCCTCACTGGCATCCCGTACACGTATCAAAACACTGACTCATGACACGCGCATCGCCAACTCCCGTTTTTTTAATGGTGATGTTAACCAGGTACCGAAATATGCCCTGACTGTGGGGGTTGGTACACTGCTTGATGCAGAAGAAGTGATGATTCTGGTAACCGGGCATGTCAAGGCGTTAGCACTGCAGGCTGCCGTAGAAGGTAATGTCAATCATATGTGGACCATCAGTTGCCTGCAGTTGCACCCCAAAGCTGTCATTGTCTGCGATGAGCCTTCCACTATGGAATTGAAAGTCAAAACGGTTAAGTACTTCCGCGAAATGGAAGTGGAAAATATCAGGGATCTGTAAATCATCACCATCAGACATGGCAAACGGAGTAAATTTTACTCCGTATTGGTGCCGGGAGAACAATAATGTACGCTTTAGTAAATGGCCGTATCTATACCGGTCACGAAATACTGGATAACCACGCAGTGGTCATCAAAGATGACCTGATTGAATCTGTTTGTCAGCTTACTGATCTGCCTGCTGATATCACCACCCGTGATGTCAATGGTGCGCTGATTGCACCCGGTTTCATCGACCTGCAACTGAATGGCTGTGGCGGTGTACAGTTCAATGATGCACTGTCAGCCATCAGTGTTGAGACACTGGCTATCATGCAAAAAGCCAATGAAAAATCGGGTTGTACCAGCTTCCTGCCAACCCTGATCACCAGTACTGATGAGTTAATGAAACGGGCAGTCGAAGAAATGCGTGCCTGGCTGGCACAAAATGCTAATCAGGCTCTGGGGCTGCACCTTGAAGGTCCATGGCTCAATCCGCTGAAAAAGGGCACACATGATCCTGCGTTGATTCGTAAACCCACACAGGAAATGGTTGATTTTCTCTGCGCTAATGCTGATGTGGTGACCAAAATCACCCTGGCACCGGAGATGGTTGATCCGGCGGTGATTCGCCAGCTCAAAGCTGCTGGTATCATTATTTCTGCTGGCCATTCGCACGCCAGCTATCAGGAAGCGCGCCGCGGCATCAATGCCGGAATCACTTTTGCCACACACCTTTATAACGCGATGCCTGAATTAGTAGGGCGCGAACCTGGACTGATCGGTGCCATTCTGGACGCTCCGGACCTGTATTGTGGTGTTATTGCCGACGGGCTACACGTGCATTATGCCAATATCCGTAACGCCAAACAGCTGAAAAAAGATAAGCTGATATTGGTCACTGATGCCACAGCTCCTGCAGGTGCTGATATTGAACAGTTCATTTTTGCTGGCAAAACAATATACTATCGCAACGGTCTTTGTGTAGATGAAAAGGGCACCTTAAGTGGCTCAGCACTCACAATGATTGAAGCGGTAGCGAACAGCGTCGAACATGCAGGGATCGCTCTGGATGAAGCATTGCGAATGGCAACGCTTTACCCCGCACGCGCAATGGGATATGAAAACACTTTAGGGACTCTTGAAGCCGGAAAAGTCGCTAATCTGACGGTTTTCACCCGTGATTATAATATTATTTCGACCATCGTTAACGGCAACGAGGTCTTCAGCGGATAGAAATACACATGCTCACTGGCGGTCAGACTCAAATAGGAAATGTCGATCTTGTTAAACAGCTCAACAGCGCTGCTGTATATCGGTTAATTGACCAGCAAGGTCCGATATCGCGGATTCAAATAGCGGAATACAGCCACCTGGCACCCGCCAGTGTTACCAAGATTACCCGTCAGTTGATTGAGCGTGGGTTAATTAAAGAGGTCGAACAGCAGGCGTCCACAGGTGGACGCCGGGCTATCTCGATTGTCACCGAAACAAAAGCATTTAATGCTGTATGTGTCCGTCTGGGGCGTAATGATATTACGCTCAACCTCTTCGATCTGAATGGAAAATCACTGGCTGAAGAGGACTGTCCGCTTCCTGAACGTACCCGGGAAGATATTGAAATTGCGCTGTTCAGTGCCATCAGCCGGTTTTTAGAAAAAAATCAGCGCAAAATCCGCGAACTGATAGCCATTGCTGTCACGTTTCCTGGTCTGGTTGACCCCGAAAAAGGCATTGTCCACTATATGCCGCACATTGATGCTAATCACTGGACATTAGTAGACAATCTCACCCGCCGCTTCAATATTACCAGTTTTGTCGGTCATGACATCCGCAGTCTGGCTCTCGCCGAGCACTACTTTGGGGCGTCACGCGATGCAACAGATTCTGTTTTAGTGCGCGTGCACCGGGGTACCGGGGCCGGAATTATAGCTAATGGTGCCATATTCCTCGGTAATAAAGGCAATGTTGGCGAGCTTGGTCATATCCAGGTGGAACCTCTGGGCGAACGTTGCCATTGTGGTAATTTCGGTTGTCTGGAGACAATTGCCGCCAACAGTGCCGTTGAACTTCGCGTACGACAGCTTTTAGAGAAAAATTACAAAAGTAGTCTTACCGCCGAAAACTGCACCATCAGCCAGATTTGTAAAGCAGCAAATCATGGTGACCCACTGGCAATTGAAGTGATAGAGCATGTTGGACGGCATCTGGGTAAAGCGATCGCTATCACGATAAACCTCATCAATCCTGAAAAAATCGTAATCGCTGGCGAGATTACCGAAGCAGATAAGATCCTGCTGCCTGCAATTCAGGGCTGTATCAATACTCAGGCCCTGAAAGATTTCCGTACTGATCTCCCGGTAGTGCGTTCAGAAATCGATCATCGTTCAGCTATCGGTGCATTTGCTTTGGTAAAACGCGCTATGCTTAATGGCATTTTATTACAGCATCTGCTGGAAAGCTGAAACAGTTAACGAGATACGGACCCCGCTCTCAGATGGCAATCAAAAACGTTATTTGTGATATCGACGGCGTGTTAATGCACGATAACACCGCCGTTCCCGGTGCCGGTGAATTTTTGCAGCGTATTCTCAGCCGCGATATGCCACTGGTAATTTTAACTAACTATCCTTCTCAAACGGCTCAGGACCTGGCTAACCGCTTTTCCTCTGCGGGAATTGTATTACCAGAGAGTGTTTTTTACACCTCCGCTATGGCAACAGCTGATTTTCTTCGTCGTCAGGAAGGAAAAAAAGCCTATGTTGTAGGTGAAGGCGCGCTGATCCATGAGTTGTACAAAGCCGGGTTCACCATCACTGATATTAATCCTGACTTTGTGATTGTCGGTGAAACTCGCTCCTATAACTGGGAAATGATGCATAAAGCGGCCTACTTCATTGTCAATGGTGCCCGGTTTATCGCAACGAATCCGGATACCCACGGGAGAGGTTTCTCTCCGGCCTGTGGTGCACTGTGTGCCGGTATTGAGAAAATATCTGGTCGTACACCGTTTTATGTTGGTAAACCAAGTCCGTGGATAATCCGTGCTGCATTGAATAAGATGCAGGCTCACTCGGAAGAGACAGTGATTATCGGTGATAATCTTGCCACTGACATCCTCGCGGGTTTCCAGGCTGGACTGGAAACCATCCTGGTGCTTAGCGGGGTTTCATCGCTGGATGATATTGATGCTATGCCCTTTCGTCCGCGCTGGATCTACCCCTCAGTGGCAGAGATCGATATTTTCTGACGGTGACAGCCTGAGATGAAATGCCCGGAATCTGCCGGGCATTTTTTATTCACCCGGCAAGGGAAATTGAATTATATTCAAAATAAAGCCTGTTTTATTGATGATTCGCTAACATTAAAGCCTTAGTCAATGACTATTTTTCACAAAATCACTAAATTACTTGCACAAAGGTCGTATATGTCGCATTTTCTTGCTTATCGGATGATGTGAATCATTGTCTACCTTATGAATGACCGCCCTCTCCCTGTGGGAGAAGAGTAATTGAGGAGTCCATACTATGTGTTCGATTTTCGGCGTACTTGATTTAAAAACAGATCCAGCCGAACTACGTAAAAAAGCGCTGGAATTATCGCGCCTGATGCGTCACCGTGGTCCTGACTGGTCTGGCATCTATGCTAACGACCACGCGATTCTGGCGCATGAACGCCTGTCTATCGTCGACGTCAACTGCGGAGCGCAGCCTTTATATAATGCAGCGCGTACCCATGTCCTGGCGGTCAATGGCGAAATTTATAACCATCAGGCACTTCGTGAGCAACTGGGCGATCGTTATCAATTCCAGACTGGCTCAGACTGCGAAGTCATTCTTGCACTGTATCAGGAAAAAGGTATTGATTTTCTTGATGAACTGCAGGGTATGTTTGCTTTTATTCTCTATGATAGCGAAAAAAACAGCTATCTGATTGGTCGCGATCACATTGGTATTATCCCGTTGTATATGGGCAATGACGAGAACGGTAACTTGTATGTCGCCTCTGAGATGAAAGCTCTTACGCCAGTGTGCCGTTCTATCAAAGAGTTCCCGCCAGGATGCTACCTGTCGAGTACCGACGGAGAAATCCATCAGTACTGGCAGCGTGACTGGTTCAGCTATGACGCAGTTGCCGAAAACACCACTGACGCGGCAGCGCTAAAAGAAGCCCTGGAAGAGTCGGTTAAAAGTCATCTGATGTCTGACGTCCCTTATGGTGTGTTACTTTCCGGCGGACTGGATTCATCTGTCATTTCTGCCATCACCAAAAAATATGCGGCAAAAAGAGTAGAAGATCACGATAAAAGTGCAGCATGGTGGCCACAATTGCACTCGTTCGCTGTCGGTCTGGAAGGCTCTCCTGACCTGAAAGCAGCGAAAGCGGTTGCTGATCATCTCGGCACAGTACACCATGAGATCCACTTTACCGTGCAGGAAGGGCTGGATGCCATCCGTGATGTTATCTATCACATTGAAACTTACGATGTCACCACCATCCGTGCATCGACGCCAATGTATCTGATGTCACGCAAAATCAAGGCAATGGGCATCAAAATGGTACTTTCAGGTGAAGGTGCAGATGAAGTCTTTGGCGGCTATCTCTATTTTCACAAAGCACCCAATGCCCGTGAATTCCATGAAGAGAACGTACGCAAATTACAGGCTCTGCATATGTTCGACTGTGCCCGTGCCAACAAAGCAATGTCAGCATGGGGTGTGGAAGCTCGTGTTCCTTTCCTGGATAAAAAATTCCTTGATGTTGCCATGCGCATCAACCCTGCTGACAAAATGTGTGGGGCTAACGGAAAAATGGAAAAACACATATTACGTGAATGTTTTTCTGAAGAGTTACCTGAGAGCGTTGTCTGGCGTCAGAAGGAACAATTCTCTGACGGTGTAGGTTACAGCTGGATTGACACCCTAAAAGAAGTTGCCGCGGAACAAATCAGCGATCAGCAGCTGGAAACAGCCCATTTCCGTTTCCCTTACAATACGCCGACCTCAAAAGAAGCGTATCTGTACCGCGAGATCTTCACTGAACTGTTCCCGGTGGAGAGTGCTGCAGAATGCGTACCTGGCGGCCCTTCTGTCGCTTGTTCATCTGCTAAAGCAATAGAGTGGGATGAAGCATTTAAAACAATGGATGACCCATCAGGTCGTGCGGTAGGCGTGCATCTGGCGGCTTACCAATAACCGCTATCAGTAAAAGAATTAAAACGGGCCCTCTGGCCCGTTTTTTTATTTTCAGACTCTGGTTGTTCATTTCCCGTCTGATAAGTGATGATTTATTCACCATGCTGGTTACAAGCCAAACAAACAATCACTTTGCTGGCAAAAACGGTAAAAAACTTGTTGACGCTTCCTGACCAACTCCGCATAATGCGCCCCGCAATGCCGTTCACGATGGCAAATTAAGTATGGCTACGTAGCTCAGCTGGTTAGAGCACAGCACTCATAATGCTGGGGTCACAGGTTCGATTCCCGTCGTAGCCACCATTTGCGGGAGTGGCGAAATTGGTAGACGCACCAGATTTAGGTTCTGGCGCCGCAAGGTGTGCGAGTTCAAGTCTCGCCTCCCGCACCATTTTGAACAGATTGCACGGATGGGATATCGCCAAGCGGTAAGGCACCGGTTTTTGATACCGGCATTCCCTGGTTCGAATCCAGGTATCCCAGCCTTTTTTTTGCGTTATACTTTGTGAAACGGACATTGGGATATCGCCAAGCGGTAAGGCACCGGTTTTTGATACCGGCATTCCCTGGTTCGAATCCAGGTATCCCAGCCAGTTTCACCATCAGACAGTTAAATGGCTACGTAGCTCAGCTGGTTAGAGCACAGCACTCATAATGCTGGGGTCACAGGTTCGATTCCCGTCGTAGCCACCATTTTATTGGGGTATCGCCAAGCGGTAAGGCACCGGATTCTGATTCCGGCATTCCGAGGTTCGAATCCTCGTACCCCAGCCACACAGTTGTTTTGGCCAGGCCATCAGCCCGATTTATTGGGGTATCGCCAAGCGGTAAGGCACCGGATTCTGATTCCGGCATTCCGAGGTTCGAATCCTCGTACCCCAGCCAGAAAATAAAAAAACCGCTCAGGCGGTTTTTTTATTTTCTGTTCATCTGTACAAACTTCGACAGTTAAAGTCCCAACGCATAACGTAATGCCTGCTTTTTCAGTGGACCCGCATTTTCGGCCAGACGCAGTGCAATATTACGGGCAATGCGCAGTGGCGGGAATGAATGACTAAAAGAAAAATGAAAAAGATCCATACTACTCTGCATCAGCTGGTTATCACGCCATCTTCTGTGCTGATAACGCTGCAATACCTCTTCTGAGTACCACGTCTGGCCGTTGTCACGTGCTGTGGTAAGAGTATCCAGAAGTGCGCTGACATCACGATAGCCAAGATTCACTCCCTGCCCCGCTAACGGATTGATGGTATGTGCAGCATCGCCGACTAACGCCAGTCCAGGCAACACATAACGCCGTGCGTGACGACGAGTTAAGGCGAATCCACCCGCTTGCAAAGGTGTCACCTGCCCGATTCGCTCGGGGAAATGATGATGAATTTCCCGTGCCAATTGTGGCATCGATAAGCTCTGCAACTGACGGATACGCGCAGGATGGTCATACCAAACCAGCGAAGCGTGGTTACCCGCTAAAGGCAACAATGCCCTTGGCCCCTGCGGGGTAAATTGCTGCCAGGTACACTCTCCCGCTTCTTTTTCCAGCACGGCAGAGATCAACATACATGATTGCGCATATTGCCAGCCATGAATGCCAATCCCAGCCAGCTGACGGACGCGTGACGCCGCACCGTCTGCCCCTACCACCAGGCGTGCAAACAGCGTATCCCCATTTTCCAGAGTAAGTTGCCATCCCTCGCCGGTATAGTGCATCTGTCGTAATGAGGCAGGCGTGATTATCGTCACGGGCTGCTGGTTGAGCTGTTGCCACAATGCTCGCTGAATGACGTTATTTTCCACCATATAGCCAAGCTCAGATAATCCCAGCGCTGTCGCATCAAAGCTGACCGTGCTGCCTGGCTCCTCCCATGTTTCCAGCCGACGATAGGGCCAGCATCGCATCGCTTCTGCGTCTGACCAGGCTCCCAGTTGCTGCAACAATCTGACAGATGACAAACCAATAGCAGATATCCGCAAATCATAGGGGGATTGTGGATCAAAGACTGGTGCACGCTGCTTATCGAGCAATGCGACAGAAAATTGCCTGGCGGCTAATCCGCTGGCCAGCGCCGCGCCGACCATCCCGCCGCCAACAATCGCGATATCATATTCTGAGACAGGTTGCGTCATTCACTTATCCATTAACCAGAGAAGAGGTGTTGCTTTCAGGGGGCATCAGTGTAGCGGATTTTTATCTCTTGTACGGCATTTACAATCAGAAAAGTCGCTGCTCTGGCCTCCGGTGCAGCAAAGCATTACAATAGCAAGAAAGCGCACTTTTTGTATGACTAATGGCCCGTTGATGACTAAAAAATTACATATTAAAACCTGGGGTTGCCAGATGAATGAGTATGATTCATCGAAAATGGCCGATCTCCTGAACAGTACGCATGGATTCACCCTGACCGAGAATGCTGAAGAAGCTGATGTTTTGCTGCTCAACACCTGTTCAATTCGTGAAAAGGCCCAGGAGAAAGTGTTTCATCAACTAGGCCGCTGGCGCACACTGAAAGCACACAATCCTGATCTGATCATTGGTGTCGGGGGATGCGTAGCTTCACAAGAGGGTGAGCATATTCGCGAACGGGCCAGCTACGTTGATATTATCTTCGGCCCTCAAACACTGCATCGTCTGCCGGAAATGATCAACACGGTCCGGGGGTCAAAAAGCCCGGTGGTCGATATCAGTTTTCCTGAAATTGAAAAGTTTGATCGCTTACCCGAACCGCGAGCTGATGGCCCCTCCGCTTTTGTCTCCATTATGGAGGGTTGCAACAAGTACTGCACATTCTGCGTGGTGCCTTACACGCGTGGCGAAGAGGTGAGTCGTCCTTGTGATGATATTTTGTTTGAAATAGCCCAGCTGGCTGAGCAAGGTGTTCGTGAAGTTAATCTGTTAGGGCAAAATGTTAATGCCTATCGGGGCGAAACTTTCGATGGTGAGCTCTGCACTTTCGCTGATCTGCTGCGACTGGTCGCGGCGATAGATGGCATTGACAGGATCCGTTTCACAACCAGTCATCCTATTGAATTTACAGATGATATAATTGAAGTTTATCGTGACACACCTGAACTGGTAAGTTTTTTGCACTTGCCGGTACAAAGTGGTGCTGACAGAATTCTTACTTTGATGAAACGCGCCCATACGGCACTGGAATACAAGGCTATCATCCGTAAGCTGATTGCTGCCCGTCCTGACATTCAGATTAGTTCAGATTTCATCATTGGCTTCCCGGGTGAAACTCAGCGTGATTTTGAGCAGACTATGAAGCTGATTGCTGATGTTAATTTTGATATGAGCTTCAGCTTTATTTATTCTGCACGACCGGGCACGCCCGCAGCAGACTTGCCGGATGATGTTACTGAAGACGAGAAAAAACAACGTTTGTGGATCCTTCAGGAGCGCATTAACCAACAAGCTATGGCATGGAGTCGCCGTATGCTGGGGACTGTGCAGCGCGTACTGGTTGAAGGCACATCACGTAAAAATTTGATGGAGCTTTCAGGACGCACCGAAAACAACCGGGTTGTCAATTTCGAAGGGATTCCGGCAATGATCGGTAAATTTGTCGATGTCGAAATTGTTGATGTTTACCCTAACTCTCTGCGTGGTGTTATCGTAAAAACAGAGGATCAAATGGGATTACGCAGTATCGAAACACCTGCATCTGTCATTGCACGCACCCGCAAAGAAAATGAACTGGGTGTAGGTCTTTATCAACCTTGATACTCAACACTTCTGTATTCGCACACTTGCATTCTGCACAGTGCGCCCAAATACTTCCTTTTCAGTTATAGTCATCCTGTCGTGAAATAGGTAAATTCAGCACCCGTATGCTTAAGCGCAGTATCACGACTGACCGGATTTATTACACTCAACTGGCCCTTCGAGCCCCAGAGGATTGGTTTGAATATTGAGACACGCGAAATTACCCTGGAACCCGCAGACAATAATCGACTACTGAGTCTTTGTGGTCCTTTTGATGACAACATTAAACAGCTTCAACGCCGGCTGGGTATCGAAATTAGCCGTCGCGATCACGCATTTAAACTGACAGGTAATGCACTGAGTGTTAATGCAGCAGTCAATATACTGCGTACTCTGTACGTTGATACTGCACCAGTACGTGGTCAGATTAACGATATCGATCCTGAACAAATCCACCTGGCGATTAAAGAGTCGAGGGTGTTGGAGCAAGTTGAAGAGAGCGTACCTGAATTCGGTAAGGCCGTAACCATTAAAACACGACGCGGCATGATCAAACCGCGCACACCCAATCAGGCGCAATATGTCGCTCATATACTCGATCATGATATCAGTTTTGGTATCGGTCCGGCGGGTACAGGAAAAACCTACCTTGCCGTTGCTGCCGCCGTGGATGCTCTTGAACGTCAGGAAGTGAGACGAATTTTGCTGACCCGTCCGGCTGTAGAAGCGGGTGAAAAACTCGGCTTTTTACCGGGTGACCTGAGCCAAAAAGTCGATCCTTATTTACGCCCGCTCTACGACGCACTGTTCGAAATGCTTGGGTTCGAGCGTGTTGAAAAGCTCATAGAGCGTAACGTGATCGAAGTGGCGCCGCTGGCCTATATGCGCGGAAGAACTCTCAACGACGCCTTCATCATTCTTGATGAAAGTCAGAACACCACCATTGAACAGATGAAAATGTTTCTGACCCGAATTGGCTTCAACTCCAAAGCGGTGATCACTGGCGATGTAACGCAAATTGATTTGCCTCGTCATCAGAAATCAGGGCTGCGCCATGCGATTGAGGTGCTCGCCAACGTTGATGAAATCAGCTTTAACTTCTTTCACAGCGTAGATGTGGTGCGCCATCCGGTGGTTGCCCGTGTGGTCGTTGCCTATGAAGTCTGGGAAGCAGCAGAGCAAAAAAGACGCGATGCGGCGGCAGAAGTCCGGCGGCAGGAAACGCTTCCAAAACCGCCAGCAGCAGGAGAGTCGTCATGAGTGGTGTGACGCTCGATTTACAGCTGGCCTGTGAAAATAGACAAGACTTGCCCGAAGAGCGCGAATTCGCGCTCTGGCTACAGGCTGTGATACCCCAGTTTCAGGCAGAAAGTGAGGTCACGATTCGCATAGTTGATAGTGCGGAGAGTCAGCACCTGAATCACACCTATCGCGGAAAAGTTAAACCTACCAATGTGTTGTCATTTCCCTTTGAAGCCCCACCCGGTATCGAACTGCCACTGCTCGGTGACCTGGTTATCTGTCGGCAAGTTGTTGAACAGGAAGCGCTGGAGCAGGAAAAAAAATTATCCGCTCATTGGGCACATATGGTTATCCACGGTAGCCTGCATTTACTGGGTTATGATCATATAGAGGATGATGAAGCCGAAGAGATGGAAGCGATCGAAACTGAGATAATGCTTGCGCTGGGCTATGACGACCCGTACATTTCTGAAAAGGCCTGAGTAGTTGCTATTTTCGTTTCTATAACTCCCCGCAAAGTTTTACGTGGGGCAATACACTGACAGATGAGTGACAGAAAATAAACGCCATGAGCGATGACCATTCACAGAATAATGACGGCCCTGGTAATAAAAAGGGATTTTTTACTTTCATTCTTAATCAACTTTTTCACGGTGAACCCAAAAATCGTGAAGACCTGTTGGCACTGATCCGTGATTCGGAACAAAATGATCTTATCGATCCAGATACCCGGGATATGCTGGAAGGGGTAATGGATATCGCTGACCAACGCGTACGGGATATCATGATACCCCGTTCGCAAATGATCACCCTCAAGAAAAACCAGACGCTTGAAGAGTGTCTTGATGTCATCGTTGAATCCGCACATTCACGTTTTCCGGTGATCAGTGAAGATCGCGATCACATTGAAGGAATATTAATGGCAAAAGACCTTTTGCCATTTATGCGCAGTGATGCCGAACCTTTCAGTATCGAAAAAGTCCTGCGCCCTGCGGTGGTGGTACCGGAAAGTAAACGTGTTGACCGGATGCTGAAAGAATTCAGATCCCAGCGCTATCACATGGCGATCGTCATTGACGAATTTGGTGGTGTTTCAGGTCTGGTCACCATTGAAGATATTCTTGAGCTGATTGTCGGTGAGATCGAAGATGAATATGACGATGAAGAAGATCGCGATATCCGGCAGCTGAGTCGTCACACTTATACCATACGGGCATTAACTCCGATTGAAGATTTCAATGAAATATTTCGCACCGAGTTCAGTGATGAAGAGGTTGATACAATTGGTGGGCTGGTGATGCAATCATTCGGCCATCTCCCGGCCCGCGGTGAAAGTATCGATATCGAAGGATACCAATTCAAAATCGTGATGGCTGACAGTCGCCGCATCATTCAGGTGCATGTCAGAATACCGGATGATGCTCCACAACCTGTACTGGATGAGTAACTTTTCCATGGCAATGACTGCCTTTTATCGTTCTCAGCGATCCCGGTTGCTACTGGCTTTACTGTCCGGGTGCTGTGGCACCCTGGCATTTTCGCCTTATGATTTCTGGCCCGCCGCATTAATTTCACTGACCGGACTACTCCTGCTAACCTCAGGACGTACAACACGTCAGGCAACCGCCATAGGCTTCTGCTGGGGCTTCGGCCTGTTTGGTAGCGGCATCAACTGGGTTTATGTCAGTATCGCCACCTTTGGTGGCATGCCCGGTCCGGTGAATGTGTTCCTGGTTATCCTGCTCGCTTCTTGGCTTGCCATTTATCCGGCTCTTTTCGCTTTGCTCTTGAACAGGCTTTTCCCTGCTGCATCATTTGTGCGTTTCGTGATTGCCGCACCGGTTGTATGGCAGGTCAGCGAGTTTCTACGCGGCTGGGTATTAACTGGCTTCCCCTGGCTGCAATTTGGTTATACACAAATCGATGGCCCACTGCGTGGTATCGCCCCGTTGACCGGGGTTGAAGGCATTACCTTTTTACTGGTCATTATTACCGGGCTTTTGGCGTATTCATGCTGTCAGCGTCGTCCCGCAGCAATACTGGCAGCTCTCGCACTGCTGGTTTTACCCTGGCCTTTGCGACAAATTCACTGGAGCCAGCCGCTGCCGAAACAGACAATTAACGTTGCCCTGGTGCAGGGTAACATTGCGCAATCACTGAAGTGGGAAGCGGGTCACTTACAAAAAACACTGAGAGACTACCTGGCACTGAGCGAACCTTTTCTCGGTAAGGCATCTCTTATTGTATGGCCTGAATCAGCTATTCCTGATCTTGAAAGCAATCAGCAGCGTTTTCTGCATAATATTGACCAGAGCTTTCGCACCGGTGGCAGCACGCTGATTACTGGCATAGTGGATGCTCGTGCCGGTAACAATCAGTATGACGATTACTATAACTCGGTTATCGTAGTGGGTGATAAAACGGATTACCGTTATGGCAACAGTAACCGGTATGAAAAAAATCACCTGGTGCCTTTTGGTGAGTTTGTTCCGCTTGACTGGCTACTGCGCCCACTTGCACCTTTTTTTGATTTGCCTATGTCCGCGTTCAGTCGTGGGGCTTACCAGCAACCTGCTTTACATGCCGCAGGGCTGAATCTGACCACCGCAATCTGTTATGAAATAATTCTGGGTCAACAGGTAAGAGACAACTTCACGCCGGACACTAATTTGTTGTTAACCGTTTCTAATGACGCCTGGTTTGGTCACTCTATCGGTCCCTGGCAACATTTTCAGATGGCCAGAATGCGTGCAGTTGAACTGAGTCGCCCACTGTTACGCTCCACCAATAATGGCATCACCACTGTCGTTGGTCCACAAGGTGAAATTGAAAAACAAGTTCCCCAGTTCTCTGCACAGGTACTGGAAAGTAGGGTGACCCCCACCACGGGTATGACACCTTATGCCCGCTACGGTAATAACCTTATTTGGCTAATCACGATATGCTTCGCGCTTTGCGCCGTCGTTTTACGCTTTCGCTATCGCCGCTAATCCCCTCCCGGCTAAAAGCCGGGGGGATCGCTACTTATTGCTATCCTTGCCCTGTTTTTCACATAAGATAATTCCTGGCATGATGATTGCAATGTATTTCAGCCTATGACTGTTCCCGGCAAAACGGGAAACATGATCATTGTTATGCTCCAAAAGCGAACATTCACCGCACTAAATGGGTGCATTGAAATTTTTTTGCTCATTTTTAGGGCATTGCAGTTTGCCAGTTAACTGGCTATTGTGTAACCACATCCAGTGATTTGTCACAACGTACTGGCATGTAAAATTAACTTATGATTACGACACTCAAAGGTGTCAGAATGAAGGAGTGAGGAAATGCAGATACGCAAAGCAACTCTATCAGTACTGCTACTGGCGGCCATCGCCGGTGCTGCGCATGCAGAGGAACTCAACGGCACGCTGAAAAAAATCAATGATACCGGCGTCATCGTAGTGGGACACCGTGAATCTTCTGTACCTTTCTCTTACTATGACAATAGCCAAAAAGTAGTGGGTTACTCTCAGGAATACTCAAATGCTATCGTTGATGCAGTCAAAAAGCAGCTGAACAAACCTGACCTGCAGGTTAAATTACTACCAGTAACCTCACAAAATCGCATTCCTTTATTACAGAATGGCACTTACGATTTCGAGTGTGGTTCAACTACCAACAACCTGGAGCGTCAGCAGCAGGCCGCTTTCTCTGACACCATTTTTGTTGTAGGTACTCGTCTGTTAGTGAAAAAAGGGTCACCGATCAAAGATTTTGATGATCTTAAGGGCAAGACTGTTGTGGTGACATCCGGGACAACATCTGAAATTTTACTGAATAAGTTAAATGACGAAAGCAAAGCGGAAATGCGGATCATCAGCGCTAAAGATCACGGTGACTCTTTCCGTACTCTGGAAAGTGGCCGCGCTGTCGCCTTTATGATGGATGATGCGCTTCTGGCCGGAGAGCGTGCCAAGGCGAAGAAACCGGAACAATGGGAAATCGTTGGTACACCTCGTTCTAAAGAAGCATATGGCTGCATGCTGCGTAAAGATGACCCCGAATTTAAAAAATTGGTCGATACCACGATAGCTACTGCACAAACCTCAGGTGAAGCGGAAAAATGGTTTACACGCTGGTTCACTCAACCGATTCCACCAAAAAATCTCAACATGAATTTTGCTCTCTCGGATGATATGAAAGAAACATTCAAGTCACCGAATGATCGCGCATTATAATAAGGTACAACAACTGTTATAACCTTCTGTTTTTAGTGAAAAAGCCGTTTACGGCCCGATGTCAGGTGTCTTCGCTCAGGATACGCAGAGCAAGCGCCTGGCATCATTGTTTAGGGTGCATTATCACCCTTATTGAGTGGAGTTTTTATGTCTATCGATTGGAACTGGGGAATCTTCCTTCAGCAAGCCCCCTTCGGTAATACCACCTACCTGGGATGGTTATGGGATGGATTCAAAGTCACTATCGCGGTATCACTCTGTGCATGGATTATTGCTTTCTTTGTCGGATCATTGATCGGTATTTTACGTACCGTACCTAACCGTCTGTTATCAACAGTGGCAACCTGCTATGTTGAGCTGTTCCGTAACATACCACTGATTGTACAATTTTTTATTTGGTATTTGGTGATCCCGGAACTCCTGCCTGAGACGCTCAGTGTCTGGTTTAAATCCGAACTTGATCCGAATATCCAGTTTTTCACCTGCTCAGTATTGTGCCTCGGTTTATTTACTGCTGCGCGCGTCTGTGAGCAGGTTCGCGCCGCCATTCAGTCTCTGCCCAGAGGTCAAATGAACGCAGGTCTGGCAATGGGCCTCACCATACCGCAAACCTATCGCTACGTCCTGTTGCCAAACGCTTACCGGGTGATTGTGCCCCCAATGACGTCAGAAATGCTGAATATGGTCAAAAACTCCGCTATCGCTTCCACTATCGGTTTGATGGATATGGCAGCTCAGGCGGGTAAACTGCTGGACTACTCTGCACACGCTTACGAATCCTTTACCGCCATTACCCTCGCCTATGTGGCTATCAATCTGGTGGTGATGTTGATAATGAGTGTTGTAGAACGTCTTGTTCGGTTACCTGGCGGCATGGGAGGAAAATAATCATGCATGAGTTCGACTGGAGCACAATTATTCCAAACCTTCCATACCTGTTAAACGGGATGGTTATCACGCTCAAAATTACGCTGACAGCGATACTTGTTGGTATCCTGTGGGGTACGCTGCTGGCAGTAATGCGTCTGTCATCGATCAAACCCATCAGTTGGTTCGCCAGATTATATGTCAATCTGTTCCGCTCAGTGCCACTGGTAATGGTGTTACTCTGGTTTTACCTCGTTGTACCCGGTTTTTTACAGAATGTACTTGGCTTATCACCGAAAAATGATATCCGACTTATTTCAGCGATGGTCGCCTTCTCGCTGTTTGAGGCGGCATATTATTCAGAAATTATCCGCGCCGGTATCATCAGTATAGCGAAAGGACAAGGTAACGCCGCACTGGCATTGGGTATGACGCAATGGCAATCAATGAGCCTGGTTATTTTACCGCAGGCATTCCGTGCCATGGTCCCGCTGCTTTTGACTCAGGGTATCGTGCTGTTTCAGGATACCTCGCTGGTTTATGTACTCAGTCTTGCCGACTTCTTCAGAACTGCAGACACCATTGGTATCAATAACGGCACAGAAATAGAAATGGTACTTTTCGCTGGCGCTGTTTATTTTGTTATTAGCCTCAGCGCATCGTTGCTGGTGAGCTACTTTAAGAAAAAAAGGACCGTATAAATGATAATCCTGAAAAATATTTCAAAATGGTATGGTCACTTCCGGGTACTGACCGATTGCACAACTGACTTGAAAAAGGGTGAAGTTGTGGTTGTGTGCGGCCCTTCCGGTTCAGGGAAATCAACACTGATAAAAACCGTTAATGGTCTGGAACCAATACAAGAAGGCACGATTGAGGTTAATGGCGTCGCCGTCAACGATAAACGTACCAATCTGGCACAATTACGTTCACGGGTAGGCATGGTTTTCCAACATTTTGAGCTGTTTCCTCACCTGAGTATTGTCGATAATCTGACTCTGGCACAAGTGAAAGTGTTGAAACGAGATAAAGAAAAAGCGCGTAAAAAGGGGCTGGCATTACTTGAGCGTGTTGGGCTGCTCAACCACGCTAACAAATTTCCCGGACAGTTATCAGGAGGACAGCAACAACGCGTCGCCATCGCACGTGCGTTGTCGATGGACCCGGTAGCCATGCTATTTGATGAGCCTACTTCTGCACTCGATCCGGAAATGATCAACGAAGTGCTGGATGTGATGGTCGAGCTGGCAAATGAAGGAATGACCATGATGGTTGTTACTCATGAAATGGGCTTTGCCCGTAAAGTCGCCCATCGGGTCATTTTCATGGATGAAGGTAAAATTGTTGAAGATTCACCAAAAGATGCCTTTTTCAACAATCCGCAATCTGAGCGTGCAAAAGACTTCCTCGCCAAAATTTTGCACTAAACACGTCTGTTCCCCGGGAAGGCCTCCCTTCCCGGTTTCCCTGAAATTGAATCAAAAACCATTTTATCTGCACGATACTTTTCCCGTCACTGGGAGCTGTCTGCGCGTAACCAGATCTCAGCTGCGTCTTAATTCCACACCCTCGTAAAAAAGCAAGAACAATGCGGTAAACCGGACGTCATAATGAAACGGATGAAAGAAAATAGCACCATTCTTCCACTTTCTTCGTATCCGGTGTAAAGAGAAGGACTGTTCCTGTTGTTGCGCTGGTTGCTTATCAGCTATGCTATGCAGATCACAATGCAATCAAAAAACGACTACCCGGCTGTGATTAACCAGCCAGCGCTGCAAGTGCGTTATACCGGAGTCGCGACATCAATTAAGGATCACTGGCCGTCATGCAAGAGCAATATCGCCCGGAAGAGATAGAATCCCACGTTCAACAACACTGGGATGAAAAAAAGACATTTCAAGTGACTGAAGAGGAAGGCAAAGAGAAGTATTACTGCCTTTCAATGTTGCCTTATCCTTCCGGCCGCCTCCATATGGGGCATGTGCGCAATTACACCATCGGTGATGTCATCTCACGTTATCAGCGTATGCTGGGTAAGAATGTACTACAGCCCATCGGCTGGGATGCATTTGGCCTGCCAGCCGAGGGCGCGGCTGTAAAAAACAATACAGCACCTGCACCCTGGACTTACGAGAATATTGACTACATGAAAAACCAGCTGAAACTGCTGGGTTTTGGCTATGACTGGAGCCGGGAACTTGCCACCTGCCGCCCGGAATATTACAAATGGGAGCAGTGGTTTTTCACTAAATTGTATGAAAAAGGTCTGGTGTATAAAAAAACCTCTGCGGTGAACTGGTGTCCGAATGACCAGACCGTGCTGGCAAATGAGCAGGTGATCGATGGCTGCTGCTGGCGCTGTGATACCGTAGTCGAACGCAAAGAGATACCGCAATGGTTTATCAAAATCACCGACTATGCTGAAGAGTTGCTGGCTGACCTCGACACTCTTGAGAGCTGGCCTGAGCAGGTAAAAACCATGCAACGCAATTGGATTGGTCGCTCTGAAGGGGTTGAGATCACATTTGCTGTTGAACAGAGCAGTGAAAAACTGACCGTTTATACCACGCGTCCTGACACTTTTATGGGTGCCACCTACCTTGCTGTCGCTGCCGGACATCCTCTGGCTATACAAGCCGCATCGTCACAACCCGCGCTGGCGGATTTTCTCGCTGAGTGCCGTAATACCAAAGTGGCTGAAGCCGATATGGCGACCATGGAAAAGAAAGGGATGGCAACGGGGTTGTTCGCTATACATCCCCTGACCGGGGAGAAATTACCCGTCTGGCTGGCTAACTTTGTTTTGATGGAATACGGCACGGGGGCCGTGATGGCAGTACCGGCTCACGATCAACGTGACTGGGAGTTTGCCAGCCGCTACGCGCTCTCAATCAAACCCGTTATCCTGAACAGTGAAAACGAAGAGCCTGATGTTACGGCTGCTGCGATGACTGAAAAAGGGACACTGTTCAATTCGGGTGAGTTCACTGGCCTGAGTAATCAGGATGGTTTTAATGCCATTGCTGACAAGCTGCAAAGTCTGGGTGTGGGTGAGCGTAAGGTCAATTATCGTCTGCGCGACTGGGGCGTTTCCCGTCAGCGCTACTGGGGGGCACCGATTCCAATGGTGACTCTCGAAGATGGCTCAGTAATACCGACCCCGGAAGATCAGTTACCAGTGATTTTACCGGAAGATGTGGTAATGGATGGGATCAATAGCCCGATAAAAGCCGACCCTGAATGGGCTAAAACCACGGTTAACGGAAAACCTGCTTTCCGTGAAACAGATACCTTCGATACTTTTATGGAATCCTCCTGGTATTATGCGCGCTATACCTGTCCGGATTTCGATAAAGGAATGCTCGATCCCGCCGCGGCTAACTACTGGTTGCCGGTTGACCAATATGTCGGTGGAATCGAACATGCCATTATGCATCTGCTCTATTTCCGTTTCTTCCACAAACTGCTGCGCGATGCCGGACTGGTCAACTCTGATGAACCAGCAAAACGCCTGTTATGCCAGGGGATGGTGTTAGCTGACGCGTTTTATTACACCGGAAGTAATGGTGAGAGAAACTGGGTTTCGCCTGCCGATGTCACGGTAGAGCGTGACGAAAAAGGACGTATCACACATGCTCATGACAGCGCCGGAAATACACTGGTGTATGCGGGAATGAGTAAAATGTCCAAGTCAAAAAATAACGGTATCGACCCTCAGGTTATGGTTGAACGTTATGGTGCGGATACTGTACGTCTGTTTATGATGTTTGCTTCCCCCGCCGATATGACCCTTGAGTGGCAGGAGTCTGGTGTTGAGGGAGCTAACCGTTTCCTTAAGCGTGTATGGCGTCTGGTGTACGAGCATCTCGCGGCAGCACAACCGTTGGTATCCGTGGTTCAGCCTGAACTGAACGATGCCCAAAAGGCCTTGCGCCGTGACCTGCATAAAACGATTGCTAAAGTGACTGATGATATAGGTCGCCGTCAGACGTTTAACACGGCCATTGCGGCTATTATGGAACTGATGAACAAACTGATCCGCGCACCGCAGGAGCATCCGACAGACTATGCGCTAATGCATGAAGCCCTGCTAGCGGTAACACGTCTGCTCTATCCCTTCACCCCCCATGTCAGCTTTACTTTATGGCAGGCATTGGCAGCCGAAGGGGACATTGATCATGCTGTATGGCCGGTTGCTGATGAGCAGGCGATGGTAGAAGACAGCGTGCTGGTTGTGGTACAAGTCAACGGCAAAGTTCGAGCTAAAATCACCGTGCCGGTTGATGCCAGCCAGGAGCAGGTACAGGCTTGTGCCGCAGAAGAGTATCTGGTAGCTAAATATCTGGAAGGTGTCACTGTGCGTAAAGTGATTTATGTTCCAGGTAAGTTGCTTAATCTGGTTGTAGGCTGATATCAGGAGGCGTTGTGAGACAGCCCATTATAGCTCTGTGTATATGCATGACACTGCTGATCAGCGGGTGTAATTTCCACTTACGTGGTACCACGGCGATTCCGACTGAAATGAAATCGATGATTATCGATACGCCGGATCCTTACGGGCCACTAGCGAGAAGTGTGCGTCAGGCATTACGTCTGAACAACGTCACCCTGATTGATAATCCGGGGCTACGCAAAGATGTTCCCTCTTTGCGTTTACTCGGTGAAAACCAGGGACGCGATACTGCGTCTATTTTCCAGGATGGAAAAACGGCGGAATATTCGTTGTACATGACGATCAATGCCCAGGTCTTGCTGCCGAACAAGGGGATCTATCCGCTCACGGCTACCGTCTATCGTTCATTCTTTGATAACCCTCTCGCTGCACTGGCAAAAGATGCAGAGCAGAACATTGTTATCGATGAAATGCGTTCGCAGGCGGTACAACAGCTGGTACGTAAACTGTTAGCGGTTCATGCTGCTGAAAGTGATACAAAATTCAGTCAGCAGGAAGCATCTCCGACGGCGCCCACAGGCGGTAATCGGACATCGGTACTGACGAACACCTCTTACGCCAAATGATCAAACTTCCCGCAGGGCAGTTGGCTGCGCAGCTTCGTGAGGGGCTGCGCAGTTGTTATCTGCTCACTGGCAATGATCCTTTATTGTTACAGGAAGCCCAGGACCAGATACGCCAGCAGGGTCGTGAAAATGGGTTTGACGAACATATTACCTTCGCTATTGAGCCCAATACTGACTGGAATGAGGTATTTTCGCATTGTCACTCACTGAGTCTGTTTTCTTCCCGACAAAGTTTGTTATTAATCTTCCCTGAAAGTGGCCTCTCGGCACCTATTGCCTCACAGTTAGAAAAGCTGACGACACAGTTGCATGATGATCTGCTGCTCATTTTACGTATCACCAAGGTGAGTAAAGCACAGGAAAACAGCCACTGGTTCAAATCCCTGCCTGCACACAGCGTTCAGGTAATTTGTCAGACACCGGATCACGCCCAGTTACCTCGCTGGGTTGCTCAGCGTGTCCGGCAGAAAGGTATGACCATTGACGATGAAGCCATACGTCTGCTTTGTTACTGCTATGAGGGAAATTTACTCGGGTTATCTCAAGCCCTGGAGCGTCTGTCGTTGCTGTGGCCTGATGGTAAGCTCAGCCTGCTGCGCGTTGAACAGGATATCAACGATGCCGCGCACTTCACACCCTTTCAGTGGGTAGATGCTCTTCTGGAAGGCAAAGCGAAGCGTGCTTTACATATTCTGCGTCAGATGAAGGCACAGGATGAAGAGCCGCTGATATTACTGCGCACGGTACAACGTGAAGTGATGTTGCTGATAACGCTGCAAACGCATCGTCACTCGCTCCCTTTACGCCAGCTGTTTGACCAACATCGTGTCTGGCAGAATCGTCGTCCGATGCTGGAAAATGCACTATCACGCCTGACAATCACCCATATTACACGGGCGGTCGCTTTGCTGACGACGATTGAATTGACGCTGAAACAGGATTATGGGCACACCGTATGGCAGGAACTGGAAGCTCTCTCACTCTTGCTCACTCAGGCTTTGCCAACCGGAGTCTTAGATGACTATTGAGTCACCACCGCTCTACGCACTTTTTGGTGGTACTTTTGACCCTATTCACTATGGACACCTGGTGCCACTGGAAACGCTGGCGGTTCAGCTTAAGGTAGAAAAAGTGATTCTGCTGCCGAACAATATTCCCCCTCACCGTCCGCAACCTCAGGCCAGTATAGCACAACGTATTGAAATGATCAGACGAGCCATCGCAGGTAATCCGCTGTTTTCGGTCGATTTACGTGAAATGCAACGCAGCACACCTTCATGGACAGTGGAAACATTGCGCGATCTGCGGGGTGAAATTGGTAGCCAACAGCCTCTTGCCTTTATCATTGGTCAGGACTCCCTGCTCTCTCTCCCCAGCTGGCACCAATGGCACAAATTACTCGATTATTGTCATCTTGTAGTTTGTCAGCGCCCCGGTTATCCCTCTGTTATATCTGACCCTCTCCTTGAATCATGGCTGGAGAAACACCGGGTATCGTGTGCAGGCTCACTCCACACTGCTGCGGCAGGACATATCTACCTCGCGCATACGCCATTACTGGCCATCTCCTCAACTGAGATTCGCCAGCGTCTGGCACACGGAGAAAATTGTCACACCCTGCTTCCCGCCTCAGTCATCGATTTTATCCGGGAGCAGCGCTTATATCGCAATCCTCCACGTTAATGCTATACTGCGCGGCTTATTTTCCGGCCTTTCAGATCACTGAATTCGGCCATACCTCACATCAAAGGAGAACCTTTTGCAGGGTCAAACACTCCAAGAGTTCATCGTCGATAAACTCGACGATTTGAAGGGACAACAGATCATCACAATCGATGTCCGTGGTAAGTCCAGTATTACAGATTGTATGGTGATATGCAGTGGCACTTCGTCACGCCATATTGCCTCACTGGCAGACAATTTGATTCAACAATCCCGATTAGTGGGCCTGAAACCCTCAGGTAGCGACAGTGAAATGGCTGGTGACTGGGTCATTGTTGATTTTGGTGATGTGATTGTGCATGTCATGCAGGAAGAGAGTCGTCTTCTTTACGAACTGGAGAAACTGTGGAGTTAATGGCGTGAAGTTACAGTTGGTGGCTGTTGGCACCAAAATGCCAGAGTGGGTCAAAACCGGGTTCATGACTTACTTACGCCGCTTTCCTAAAGATATGCCGCTGGAGCTGACAGAGATCCCGGCAGGAAAACGGGGCAAAAATGCGGACATCAAACGTATCCTGGAAAAAGAGGGAGAGTTGATGCTGGCAGCTGTAGAGAAAGGCAACCGAATTGTTACTCTGGATATTCCCGGACAACCGTGGGAGACACCTCAACTGGCAACGCAACTGGAGCGCTGGAAACTGGATGGACGAGATGTCAGTTTTCTGATTGGTGGTCCGGAAGGGTTATCACCTGCCTGTAAAGCAGCGGCTTCACAGTGCTGGTCACTCTCTGCCCTGACTTTACCGCATCCGCTGGTTCGCGTGCTGGTGGCTGAAAGCCTCTATCGGGCATGGAGTATTACCACCAACCACCCCTATCATCGTGAATAGACACGCTGAAGGATGATAGTGTAAACGCGCCGGATGAAATTAAAACGTAACTCTTTCCGTGACTACAGCGCCGAGCAAAAACTTTTTGCCCGTCGTGCTCTTGTGGCTTTTGTCGGTATTCTGCTGCTGACCGGTATTTTGATCGGTAACTTATATCACCTGCAGATCGCGCGTTACAGCGACTACAGTACCCGTTCCAATGCAAATCGCATTAAACTGGTGCCTGTACCGCCGAGCAGAGGCATTATTTTTGATCGCAATGGTACCCCTCTCGCGCTGAACAGAACGATTTACCAGTTAGAGCTAGTCCCCGATAAAGTGGACAACATTGATAAAACTTTTGAGGCACTCCGCCCGATCGTTAATCTCACTGATGAGGATATCGCGGCGTTTCGTGCTGAACGAAAACGCTCACTCCGTTTCAGTTCCATTGCGGTAAAAAGTGCTCTGGATGAGATTCAGGTCGCCCGTTTTGCTGTACACCAATATGCGTTCCCCGGCGTTGAAGTGAAAGGTTATCAGCGCCGTTATTATCCTTATGGTTCTGCGCTGACGCATGTACTTGGCTATGTTTCTAAAATCAACGATCGTGATGTCGAGCGTCTGACAAAAGAGGAAAAATGGCCCAATTACGCAGCCTCGCATGATATCGGCAAGTTAGGCATCGAACGCTATTACGAAGATATGCTGCATGGGAAAACCGGCTATGAAGAGGTTGAAGTCAATAACCGTGGCAGAGTGATTCGCCAGTTACATGAACAACCGCCCCAAGCAGGGCAGGATATTCATCTGACCATCGATCTGAAGCTGCAACAGTATATTGAGACATTGCTGGCTGGCAGCCGTGCCGCCGTCGTGGTGACCGATCCACGCAATGGCGAATTACTGTCTCTTGTGTCGATGCCCAGCTACGATCCTAATCCCTTCGTTGAGGGGATCAGTAGCAAAGCATACAATCAATTGTTGCATGATCCTGACCGGCCGCTAATTAACCGTACCACGCAGGGGGCTTACCCTCCTGCCTCTACCGTCAAGCCTTATGTGGCCGTGTCAGCGCTGACCACCGGAGTAATCACCAAAAACACCTCTCTGTTTGATCCAGGCTGGTGGCAATTGCCTGGCACAGAAAAACGCTTTCGTGACTGGAAACGTCGGGGACATGGTCGCCTCAATGTTACTAAATCTCTCGAAGAGTCAGCCGACACCTTTTTCTATCAGGTTGCCTTTGACATGGGGATTGACCGCCTGTCATTATGGATGAATAAATTTGGCTATGGTCATTCAACAGGTATCGACTTGATTGAAGAGACGCCCGGCAACATGCCAACCCGCGAGTGGAAACTGAAACGTTTCAAAAAACCCTGGTATCAGGGTGACACTATTCCGGTGGGCATAGGCCAGGGGTACTGGACAGCGACGCCTGTGCAGATGAATAAAGCGATGATGATTTTAATTAATGACGGCGTAGTAAAAACCCCTCATTTGTTGATGGACAGAGTACAGGATGGGGTAAAAATTCCTTATCGTCAGGAAGAGCAACCGCCAATTGCTGATATTCATTCCGGCTACTGGGAAATAGCCAAGGATGGCATGTACGGGGTTGCTAATCGCCCCAACGGTACGGCGCATAAAAGTTTTGCTGATGCACCATATAAAATTGCTGCAAAATCAGGCACTGCTCAGGTTTACGGTTTGAAAGCAAACGAAACCTATGATGCGAGTAAAATTTCGGAGCTACTGCGCGACCATAAACTGATGACGGCCTATGCTCCCTATGACAATCCGCGTGTTGCGGTGACCATTATTCTGGAAAATGGCGGCGCAGGCCCCACAGTTGGCACCATTATGCGGCAGATACTTGACCATATTATGCTGGGAGACAACAACACGGTTTTGCCTGTCTCTGACCCCACTCCGCCAGGCTATGAAGGGGAATAATGATGAATGATCATCATCCAAAACGCACCTTTTGGGATAAAATTCATATCGATCCTCTCTTCTTTGTCTTAGTGCTGGCTCTGCTGGTCTACAGTTCACTGGTCATCTGGAGTGCCAGTGGTCAGGATCCTGGCATGATGGAGCGTAAACTGGCACAAATTGGCATGGGGCTGGTCGTGATGCTGGTAATGGCTCAGATTCCACCACGAGTCTACGAAGGCTGGGCACCCTATTTGTATATCGTGTGTGTCTGCCTGCTGATTGCTGTTGATGCTTTTGGACAGATCAGTAAGGGAGCACAACGCTGGCTGGATTTAGGCATTATTCGTTTTCAACCTTCCGAGATTGCCAAAATTGCCGTACCGTTGATGGTGGCGCGTTTTATCAATCGTGATGTGTGTCCCCCTACGCTGAAAAACACCGCCATCGCGCTGGTTATCATCTTTTTCCCCACGCTGCTGGTGGCCGCTCAACCTGATCTGGGAACTTCCATTCTGGTTGCCGCATCCGGGCTTTTTGTCCTGTTTTTGTCGGGGATGAGCTGGAAACTGATCACGACGGCGGTGCTACTTTTGGCAGCGTTTATTCCCATTTTGTGGTTCTTTTTAATGCATGATTACCAGCGCGATCGCGTCATGATGCTGCTCGACCCGGAAAGCGATCCACTCGGAGCCGGTTATCATATTATTCAGTCAAAGATTGCCATCGGTTCTGGTGGCCCCTTCGGTAAAGGCTGGCTGCATGGGACACAATCACAGCTGGAATTTCTTCCGGAACGCCACACAGACTTTATTTTCGCTGTCTTATCCGAAGAGCTTGGGCTGGCGGGTGTCCTGCTTTTACTCGGGCTTAATTTACTTTTAATCATCAGAGGACTGATCATTGCTGCACGCGCGCAAACCACTTTCGGGCGGGTGATGATCGGTGGCCTGATGCTGATTTTTTATGTTTATATATTCGTCAATATTGGTATGGTCAGTGGTATTCTTCCGGTAGTTGGTGTCCCTCTGCCACTGGTCAGTTATGGTGGGTCCGCATTAGTAGTATTGATGGCCGGTTTTGGCATCATTATGTCGATTCATACTCATCGAAAACTATTATCTAAAAGTGTTTAAAGAGGCTAATGATGCGTAAGGAATGGCATTTTATTGCTCTGGTCCCCTTGTTACTGACCGCCTGTACCACACCACAACCGGAAGCAAACCGGAAGCCCCTGCCTGAATCATGGCAGGGGCCAGTGGTAGAAATTGGTGGCGCAGAACCTCGTTATGAAACCTGGGATCCCAATATCAATAAAGATTACACTGTCAACGGAAGCCGTTATAATGTAATCAGCAATCCGGCCCAGTTCAGTGAGACGGGGTTCGCTGCCTGGTATGGTGATTCTGCCTCACAACAGCGAACCGCCAGCGGTGAATTTCTTGATCCCGAAGCACTGACTGCAGCCCACCCTACGCTGCCTATTCCCAGCTATGTCAGAGTGACCAACCTGGCAAATGGACGTATGCTGGTTGTGCGCGTTAACGATCGCGGCCCTTTCCGTGAAGGACGTGTCATCGATCTAACCCGTGCAGCCGGAGAGAGACTTAATCTGTCAAATAACAGTCGGGTCAATATTGATTTTATCAATGTTGCACCCGATGGTACCCTTTCTGGCCCCGGCACAGTTGGTACAAGTGTGGCAAAGCAGAGTTACGCGTTGCCTTCACGCCCTGATATACAAGCATCAAGCCAGCCGGAGATTACGCCATCTCCTATGCTCGATTCTGTTGCAGAAGCCAAAAAAATAGATGTGCGCCCCGAGGATAACCGAAGTCTCTCTACTAACACAACTATGGGTGCACCAGTCAATAGTAATGGTTTTTTAGGTGCTCCACAGCCACTCGCAGCCGGGGTTCTTGAAGGTGAAGAACCGTCAGCGCTTACTCCTTCAACGTCTGCTACGACACAACCTTCTGTGTCGTCTAACCAGGCATCTGCCAGCGGGTGGGTAGTCCAGGCCGGCGCTTTGAGCAATCAGGCCCGTGCGCAGCAGCATCTCAACACATTACGCCAGCAGTTTTCTGTCACCGGACGCGTAGCTCAACAGGGCAATATCTATCGTGTGCAACTCGGCCCCTTCAGCTCCCGGCAACAGGCTGATACTCTGCAACAACGTTTGGCGCGCGAAGCAAATATTGCTGCTTTTGTGATGATGGCATCGCGCTAATGATCTTCTGCGAAGCGACAAAAATCAGTTGTCGCTTCGCAGACTATGCCCGGAATACCTGGCAGATATTATGACTACTGTTGAAAGTTGTTACACATCGTCAGGCGAGACATTCCGCCGGAGTGATTCGGTTTTCATTAATATTTGCTATAGTAACTCACTTTTTATTCACCCCATGGAACAGTGTCATTGTTAACATGAATAGCCTATTTTTCTCATCATCGTCTAAAAAAACCTTTCTCAGTGCTGCGATGCTGCTCGCTGTATCAGTCACTTCCCATGCTGAAGACACCAATATCCGCACGATGATTCCAGGGGTACCTGATATCGATGCTGAAGCCTATATTCTGATTGATTACAATTCAGGTAAGGTTCTGGCAGAAAAAAATGCCGATACGCGTCGTGATCCAGCGAGCCTGACCAAAATGATGACCAGCTATGTGATTGGTCAGGCCGTCAAAGCAGGAAAAATTCACCAGGATGACATCGTCACGGTCAACAAAGACGCATGGGCCACGGGTAACCCGGTATTCAAAGGCTCATCGCTGATGTTTTTGAAACCTGGTGATCGGGTTGCCGTATCCGCACTAACGCGTGGCATTGTCCTGCAGTCAGGCAATGATGCTTGTGTGGCAATGGCGGACTATGTTGCCGGAAGTCAGGATGCGTTTGTCAGCCTGATGAACAATTACGTTAAAGTTCTGGGGCTGAAAAATACTCACTTCCAGACGGTACACGGTCTGGATGCTGAAGGTCAGTACAGCTCAGCACGTGATATGGCCTTAATTGGTCAGGCTTTGATTCGTGACGTACCTGATGAATACGCGATTTATAAAGAAAAAGAGTTCACGTTTAATAATATCCGACAGACAAACCGCAATGGTCTGCTCTGGGACACCAGTTTACAGGTCGATGGCATCAAAACAGGGCACACAGAAGCAGCAGGATATAACCTGGTTGCTTCAGCAACAGAAGGCCAGATGCGACTGATCTCTACCGTGATGGGCGGGCACACCTTTAAAGGCCGTGAAACAGAAAGTAAAAAACTGCTGACCTGGGGTTTTCGTTTTTTTGAAACTGTCGCACCTTTAAAAGCGGACAAAGAGTTCGCTTCAGAACCTGTCTGGTTCGGCAACAGTGACCGGGTTAAGCTCGGAGTCGCTGAAGATGTCTATCTCACCATCCCGCGCGGCAGAATGAAAGATCTGAAAGCCAGCTATACGCTGACAAACACGGAGTTACATGCTCCGCTGGCTAAAAACCAGGTTGTGGGTACCATCAATTTCCAGCTTGACGGGAAAGAGATTGAACAACGCACCTTAGTTGTGCTGAATGACATGCCAGAAGGCGGTTTTTTCAGCCGTCTGATTGACCATATCCGGCTGATGTTTCATCGCTGGTTTGGTTAAGTAGCCTCGACCGGAACAGAGATTATGACGACCTGTTCCGGTTGTTTTTTCCAGGATGATCCCCATCTAATAACCAGCATGGATGACTGGTATTGCAGTTGTCCCTCTTATGCCATTACGGGAGGCACCATGAAAACCAATTTAAAAGAGCTACTGGAATTCCCCACCCCATTTACCTATAAGGTGATGGGGCTCGCACAACCAGAGTTAGTTGATCAGATTGTCAATGTCGTACAACGGCATGCCCCTGGTGATTACGCTCCGGAGGTGAAGCCCAGCAGTAAAGGGAACTATCACTCTGTCTCTATCACTATCAATGCCACGCATATTGAGCAAGTCGAAGCGCTGTATGAAGAGTTAGGCAATATTGAAATTGTACGCATGGTGCTGTAATTCGCGTATTTCCTGTCAAATTTTCGGCAGAAAATGCACAAGCACACGACATTGACCGGAAAGAGAGAGCACATGCAGCACGAGAGTCTGATCATTCGTCAACTGGGTTTCCGCGACTGGGCTGCAACCTCGCAGGCGATGCACGAGTTCACTGAACACAGGACCCAGGATACACCTGATGAATTATGGCTTGTGCAACACTATCCTGTCTTTACTCAAGGCCAGGCAGGTAAAGCTGAGCATGTTTTAACGCCGGGTGCCATTCCGGTGATGCAGAGTGACCGTGGCGGACAAGTGACTTATCACGGTCTTGGCCAACAGATTGTCTATGTTCTGCTGGATATCAGGCGCAAAAAAATGGGTGTCAGAACACTGGTTACCGCACTGGAACAGAGTGTAATTGATACACTGGCACATTTTTCTGTTGAGGCGGTCAGTCGTCCCGATGCACCTGGCGTTTATGTTGCGGATAAAAAAATTTGTTCGCTGGGATTACGCATCCGCCATGGCTGCTCTTTTCACGGTCTGGCACTGAACATTAATATGGATCTCTCTCCTTTCCGACAAATAAATCCATGTGGATACGCAGGCCTGCAGATGACACAACTCTGTGATTTGGTCCCCGATTCACATCCTGAACAGGCAACTGACCGGCTGGTGCAGAGTCTGGTGAAACAACTCTCTTTCCCTGCGCATGCTGTTATCAATGTAGCACCCTGAGCACCATATTTTACCTGTGACAGGCTGGATATCGCGTTCAGCAATGTTATACTCCTGACCATATTATCAACATAATATCAATCGTTACGGCTGTTGCCTCTTCACTGAGAACAATAGCTGCCCGCACAATGTACGTGATACGACTGTACCTGTGGTGCATGCTAACCTGGAAACCTGCACGATTATGAGTAAACCCATTCAGATGGAACGCGGTGTAAAATACCGTGATGCGGACAAAATGGCATTAATCCCGGTGAAAACTGTGGTCGCCGATAAAACAGAGATGTTGCGCAAACCCGAGTGGATGAAAATTAAGCTTCCGGCCGATTCAAGCCGTATTCAGGGCATTAAAGCGGCGATGCGGAAAAATGGATTACACTCCGTGTGTGAAGAGGCATCCTGTCCTAACCTGGCAGAATGCTTCAACCATGGCACGGCGACATTCATGATCCTGGGTGCAATCTGTACCCGTCGCTGCCCTTTCTGTGACGTTGCCCACGGTCGTCCGATCGCTCCTGATACCAATGAACCGGAAAAACTGGCGCAAACTATTGCAGATATGGGGCTGCGCTATGTGGTGATCACCTCGGTAGATCGCGATGATTTGCGTGATGGTGGCGCACAACATTTTGCTGACTGCATTGCCGCTATCCGTGCGAAGAGTCCGCATATCAAAATTGAAACACTGGTGCCTGATTTCCGCGGACGTATGGATCGTGCCCTGGATATCCTGAATGCCACGCCACCGGATGTGTTCAACCATAATCTTGAGAATGTACCACGAGTATATCGTCAGGTGCGCCCCGGTGCTAATTACGACTGGTCGTTGCAGCTTCTCGCACGGTTTAAAGAGGCACATCCTGAAGTCCCTACCAAGTCAGGTTTAATGGTCGGTCTGGGAGAGACAAATGCAGAAATCGTCGAGGTAATGCGTGATTTACGCAAGCATGGTGTGACTATGTTAACTCTGGGGCAATATTTGCAGCCGAGCCGACATCACCTGCCTGTACAACGTTATGTCAGCCCGGCTGAATTTGATGAAATGAAAGCAGCCGCAATGGATATGGGCTTTACCCACGCTGCCTGTGGACCTTTCGTACGTTCATCCTACCATGCAGACATGCAAGCTAAAGGGCTCGAAGTTAAATAGGCCGACTTACAAAAATTTACAATTAAAATTGTTGCTGATAAGCACAAAACGGATGCCTGAGCATCCGTTTTTTTCATAATCTATTCTTTATTAACTATTTTTTCTGCCGGTCTCTCATCAGCTGCCGCCGATTTTTTTGCGGAAGCATCATCATCACTCATCGCTTTTTTGAAACCTTTAATCGCAGCACCTAAGTCTCCCCCCAGGGAACGCAACTTATTAGTTCCAAACAGCAATACAATTAAAGCGCCGATAATCAGCAACTTACCTATACTGATATCTTCCATATTTACCTTCTTTTCATCTGACGACGGAACGAGTTTGCACTATTAATATTAACACTCAGTTTACCGACTTTGTACAAGCATAATCTGTAACAGAGTGAGAGGTTCTTCCACCTAAGGCAGGCTGTGATTCCCTACTGCTGGCAATACCGCTAAAACAGAACCTGATAGCCAGGATGACTGCTGGTGGCGCAGATGAATATGGCTGTAACAGACTCCGGGGGCTGGTAAAAACTTGTCTGTCGGGCTGTAAAGCGTAACCTGTTTACAATAAATAAAAAACCCGCCACCAGGCGGGTTTTAAAAAATTCTGTCTGATAACTTAAATCGCGGCAACGTTAGCAGCAGATGGGCCTTTAGCGCCGTTAGTGATTTCAAACTCAACGCGCTGACCTTCAGCCAGAGTTTTGAAACCATTGCTCTGAATGGCGGAAAAGTGAACGAACACATCTTTGCTGCCATCTTCTGGAGTGATGAAACCGAATCCTTTGGACTCATTAAACCACTTAACGCTACCTTTAATTTTAGACATCTATATTACCTTTACATGAAAAAAAAACACTAAACTGTGTCGGGAACTAGTACAGCAATTGTGAGGGCTTTTGTCCAGTGTTCAGGGTGCAAAAATTGATAAATATCTAACTTTTTGCTCCTTTCAGGCACTTTTTGCCATTCACATTGCTAAAATTGCCAACGTAACCAGGCGAAATATACATTACCATTATTGTAAGTACCGGGTATATACGTCATCTGAAAAGTTGCCGGTCCATAACCTACTGAGGCCAAAGGTAACAATACGGGGATCGGAATATACTTCCAGTTATCCCGGGCAGTGACCCCCACCGTATAACCCAAACCTAAGCGAAAAGCAGGATCACTGGCTGGACGCCATATCTTTTCCCAACCATAACCGCCAATCGGCTCCCATTTATTGAACGAGTCTTTAAAAACCATCAGGTAAAGACCATGCCAGTCTCCCACCTCATCATAACGTGAGACACCACCGCCAAGCCCCCAGGGACGCTCGTTGTAGCGGTCCGTTTTCTCTTTATCGTACGTCAGTCGGTTGTGCCAGGTAATGGCAGGCACATAGAGCTCACTGTGCGTGGGCTGATGCCATGTTTCGCTGACATCATCGCTGAAGGATTGCCAGGCATCCGATATATTAGAGGCAAGCGTCGCAGCCATGACGGGCTGCGTAAAGACACAGCACAACAGCAATATAGTGGCAGCCAAATTTATCTGGAGTTTTTCTTTCTCTTTTTCGTGATTCATATTTTCCCTGTGTGCATCAAACTGCTTTGCCACCCTCTCGTGCCATTGAATTATGAGATCCTATTTTACAACAGCCAGTTAAACAACAGCTTAACAATCAAAAGGCGATAAGCACAGCGCATAATCTGTGCTACAACTCAGCTTTGCTACATGCTCCCCTCTGTCTGATGCCTGTTACGATGAATTATAGCATCGGTTGCAGGATCAGGCAGCCGAGTAAACCACAGACAGAAATGATGGTTTCCAGCACTGACCAGGAGCGTATAGTTTCTCCGATGGTCAAATTAAAATACTCCTTGAATAACCAGAACCCTGGGTCATTGACGTGTGAGAAAATCACACTGCCTGATCCGACCGCAATGACCATCAACTCGGGGCTGACTCCCGTTGAAGCGATTAAGGGTGCGACAATGCCGCCAGCGGTAATCGCAGCTACAGTGGCTGAACCCAGGGCAATACGTAACGCTGCGGCGATCATCCACGCCATGAGTACCGGAGATACATGGCTACCCGCCATCATCGCCGCGATATATTTATCTACTCCACTCTCTACCAGCACCTGTTTAAAAGCACCACCACCGGCAATCACCAGCAACATCATCGCTATCAGTTTGATTGAATCTGTTAGTGTATCCATCACTTGTTCGACAGTACGTCCCCGGTTTAATCCGAAAGTGAACAGACCGATGAGCACCGCTATTAATGTTGCCATGATAGGATCACCGAAAAACTCGGCCCAGGGCAGCAGTGTATGGCCGGCAGGCAGTGTCATTTCAGCAATTGCACGCATAGCCATCAATAACACCGGGACCAGAGCAGTGCCGACACTTACCGCAAAACCCGGCATTTCCGTTTCACTGAAGGTCCGGGGGTTATACTGGCCGGCAGGGATCGGTTTATCAATTTTTTTCAGAAAGCGCGCATAAACAGGCCCGGCAAGAATAACGGTTGGCATCGCCAGCAACGTGCCGATGAGTAATGTTTTCCCCATATCTGCATGAAACAAGGTTGCGATAGCTGTTGGGCCTGGATGCGGAGGTAAAAAACCGTGCGTTACCGAGAGCGCTGCGGCCATTGGCACACCAACGAACAACAACGAAACACGCGCGGAGGCAGCAATCGTCAACACCAGGGGCAATAACAACACAAAACCGACTTCATAGAACAATGCAAATCCCACGGTAAAACCAGTCAGCATTACCGCCCACTGGATGTGTTTTGTGCCAAACAGATTTATCAGGGTAATCGCTATCCGTTGGGCCCCACCACAATCAGCCAGTAATTTACCCAGCATTGCGCCAAAGCCCATAATCAATGCCAGACCACCCAGCGTTCCTCCCACGCCATCTTTGATGGCTTTGATGATGCTATTGGCGGGCATGCCTTGCATCAGTCCGACAGCAAGTGCAACTAAAATGAGGGCAATAAAACCATTCAACTTACATTTGATCATTAATAGCAGCAGTGATGCTACGCCGAGTGCGACAATGACTAGTGGCATTTTTTCTCTCCGGGTATCGCATCCGCAGCATGGATGCACTTAGAGCACATAAAAGATGTTTGCGACTTCCATGGCGCGCAGTACACCTTTTGTTACCGGGAACATTTTAGCCAGCTCATGACACTTAAGATATACAACCGTGGGTGAGAATTTACTATTTGCGAAGGTGATCATGTTTTGAGGAAAAGCGATATTAATGCGGAATTACAGCGTGCTTTAGCGCTCGTCAGTACGCTCAGTTCCCGCAGAAAACACATCTTGTCATTTTTTTGTTAAAAAATAACCCTCACATCATTTCCTGTCGACTATGCTTAGTAAACAGTGAATTGTTCACCATGAGGAGTAGATATGAGCCTGTTTGATAAAGCAAATGATAAACTGGACGAGTCAGTTGGTATGGGTCAGGCGCAGCTGGGTAAGACGTTTGATTCTCCTGAACATCAGATTAAAGGAACACTGCGCCAGGGTGCAGCTAAAGCAGCTTACACAGTTGATGATGCTCTCGATTGTGTCAGATCAAAGACCCGTAAAGCCCCCTTCGTCTCACTGGCTGTCGCTGCCGGAGTAGGTTTTCTCGCTGCGGGTCTCCTGCGTCGCCGTTAACGTTAGCACGCAGAGGGCTTTGTGAATGATCGAGGCCCTCTACTCATCAAGTCTCAGCTGGGCGCGGCGATTGACATATTGCCGACACGAAAGATAACCCGCAATCAAAGTTGATACAGCAGCCGTTCCTAACAGCATAAATGTCACCATGATTTGATATTTGATCGCCTTGACCGGATCAACTCCGGCAAAAATCAGTCCTGACATCATGCCAGGCAAACTGACCAGACCAACAGTTTTTGCCGCATCGACTGTGGGTATCATCGCAGCGCGAATACTCTGGCGCAGCGGTGGCGAGAGCGCAATTTTCACCGAAGCCCCAAGGCTCAGCATCTCCATGACCTTTTGCTGATTATTAACTAACCTTTGATACAAATGAGTGAAACAGAGCCCCGTTGCTACCATCGCATTGCCAGCAATCATCCCGGTGACAGGGATGATTTGCACCGGTGAAAAGGCCAGTGCGCCGCTGCCGATTAAGATAGTCAGCGTCACCGCGGTACTAAATCCGATTGCCACCAGGGCGATGGAAAAAGCATAACGTTTTTGACGGCTCCGTTTGCGGGCATTCAAGGCAGCGTTAACACAGATAAACAACACCATAGACAGCGTCAGCCAGACATTGTTTACCTTAAAGAGACTTTGCAGCAGATAACCTACCAGCAATAATTGCAATGTCGCACGGACGACACTCCAGATCATCTCTTTCTCCAGCCCGAGTTTCTCTTTCCAACTGAGTGACAAAGCAATTAACACTAAAAGCAGTGTCAGCGCTAATGAGGTATCACTAATGACAGGCTGGTTCATGTCAGGGTATCCTGGTGAGATGGCTGTAAGGTAATCGTCCGGGCGGCCTGTGCTATCTCATCCGTGTGATGACTTACTCTGATCACCGCAAGCCCCTGCTCTGCCACAAGATGCTCTATCAGATGATTGACTCGCTGCTGATTCTCTTTGTCCAATGCGCTGGTAACTTCATCCAGTAACAGAATATCGGGTAAAAACTGCAAATTACGCAGCAGGCCGATACGCTGTCGTTCCCCACCCGATAAATGTTCTATGCCTCTATCGAGTATATCGGCAGAAAGGTTAACCCGTTGCAACCACTCAATCAGCGTCTTACGACTGACTGTTTTGTGGCGTATCAACCAGGGAAAAGCGAGATTATCAAATACCGTGTCAGCGAACAGCAACGGCGACTGGAAACAGTATGAAACATGCCGGCGATAAATTTCCGCTTTCATTGATTCAACAGGATTACCGCGGAAAGACACTGATCCGGTTGAAGCAGGAAGTAAAGACGCGATGATCTTCAGCAGCGTACTTTTTCCACAACCGGAGGGACCGGTAAGAAAAAGAGATTCACCAGCGTTCAGCGTCAAAGAAACCGGATGCAGATACCTTTCGCCGTTGCGAAGGTAGCTGACATCCTCAACATTTAACAGCGCCGTGGTTCCAGTCATGATTTTTCCTGCGGGACAACATCCAGTACCGTCCATTTTGTCATGAAGCCTTCCACAATGATGATATCACTGATCAAGACTGATTCGATTTCATCTTATCTGGCCAGCAGACAAAACTGACACCAAGCAAAATTAAGCTTCCCCCGATCACTTTTCCTGGAGTGACCATTTCACCCGGTGCAGGAAAGTACAGTGCTGCTACCCAGACCAGCAGATAGCTCAGGCTTAATAGCGGATAAAGCTTACTGAGCGGAGTATGCCGCAACGCCAGTAACCAGCACAGCATCGACAATGCATAACATAGTAGTCCGGCCATCAATCCTTTGACTGCCGCAGAAAAGGAGAATATCGCCAGTAAAAACACCCCGGGTTCAAATGCAGCAGGCAGCTGAATCATCGACCAACGCATCAGCAATTGCGCCACAGAAACCAGCAGGACACTACACAACGCCAGCAGCACCCCTTTCATTTCATGACTCCCATCACAATTACCCCGATAACGATCAGCACAACCCCCCACCAGTGACGTGAGGACACGTTCTCTTTCCAGATCCAGCGAGCAGCGAGCACAACAAAGAAAAAGTTGAGACTCAGCATAGGGTAAGCAATCCCTACGGGTACCGTTTGCACCACCAGTAACCAGATAAGCATTGCGCACCCGAGCGCGGCCAGACTGAACGCTATCCATAATACCGGCAGCCAGCGTCTGCTATGGTGGGCAGAAAGCACAGCAGCCTGCTTTTGACAAAGCTGACCGACACAACTGAGCAGACTGACCACCACAATCAGCAACAGTGTCATGGCGATTTATATAATAACATCAGCAAACGTCCCTGGCGGTAGGTGACATCCGGTGGAGGCAGCTGCAGCTGTGACTCATTATCATCACGAGACAGCAACAAGACCAGAGCGACACTTCCCTGCTTGCGGTGCTTTTCCAGCCAGTCGGCAAAATGACCACCCGCCACGAATTTATCCTGGGCATCGGCATACTTCAGCCCATACTGCACCTCACCTTTCTGATCATAGAGGATGATATCACTACGTGAGAGTTCCCATGACACCGCGGAGGCAATACCGGGGTGATTAGCCAGCAAATAACGACTCGAAGAGATATCCGGTTTGATGCGCTCAATGAAGCCCTGGGGTAACTTTGAATTCAACACACTGCCAGGAAGACAGAACCCCACCACAAGAGCCAGTGCTAACGGGCAAAGCCCTGCCAGAGACCAACGACGTTCTGCATGGCGTAAACTAAAGACCCCAACCCATCCCCAGAACAAAAATGCACCGGCAGCCAGTAACGCTTTACCCTCTTCCTGCACGCCATAAACAGGATGCTTTGCCAGTCCCCACGGGGCGAGGTACAGCAAAATAGCCAGCGTGCAAATCAGACCGAAAAGCAGATTACACCACGCATTCACTCTGAAAATAGTTATCCTGCCACCGCGTAAGCGACGCGTGGCCTCCTCTGCCATCAGGATGGCAAGCGGAGCAAAACAAGGCAAGATATAGGTAGGTAGTTTGCCTTTGGCAATACTGAAAAAAAGCAGTGGCATCACTGTCCAGCACAATAAATAAAGCTGACCACTGTTCTCTTTTCGCACCCGCCAGGCCGATGAGAGCGCGCCCGGCAGTAAAGCCAGCCAGGGGAGAGCGCCGAGGCACAAAATAGGCAAGTAGTACCAGAATGGCGCTTTATGCTGTGCATTATCCTCAGCAAAGCGCTGAATGTGCTCAACCCAAAAGAAATAGTGCCAGTAATCAGGTTCCCTGAGCGCGATGGCGACCACCCAGGGTGCACTGATGAGTAATGCACCAAGCACAGCCAGCGGACCGTAACATATCACCGTTTTGAGGCGTTTTTGTAACACCGCCCAGGGAATAATTGCGATAACAGGCACCGCGAGGGCCAGAAAACCTTTGGTCATAAAACCGAGACCACAGGCAAACCCTAGCAATAGCCAGGCCGCTACATGCTGTTTGCGATTTTCAGCCTGAACAGTTAACCAATAGCTGCACATCGCAGCGGTAAGCCATAAGGTGATCATGGGATCAAGCACCGCATAGCTGCCTATGCCATATACCAGCAATGCAGTAAGAAAAATAACACCGGCCATCAATGCCGTTTTTCTTGTTGACCCCGTACGCAGTGCAAGCCAGTAAACCAGCAATGCGGTCATCGTTATCGAAAATACCGAGCCAATACGTACTGCAAAATTATTATGACCAAATATCCACTGGCCAATGTTATTAATCCAGTACCCGGCTACCGGTTTTTCAAAGTAACGTAAGTCAAAAAAATGTGGTACTACCCAGTCACCACGGGCAAGCATTTCCCGACTGATTTCCGCGTATCGGGTTTCATCGGGTTGCCAGAGATCACGAAATTCCAGAGGGACAAGATAATAAAGCGCAAAGATAAAAATAAGAAACAGCGTTCTTGCTGTGAATGTCATAACAGAGGTTCCATTGATTGTTGGCATCCCAGCCACCCTTCACGGCCGGGAATCGTCCCACGCACGATTTTTCCTGCTGGCAGGGAGGTGATATCTTCCGGTAACAAGGCACTGAGTGGACAGAACTGAATTCCCTCTGCAGCAGCCATCGTCAATAAGGACGCAAACAGGCTACTCATCGCAATACCCTCAACCTCAGCATGAATCGTGTAAACCGGTGTTCCCTTATCCTGATGGATACTGTCGAGTAGCCAGCGATTAAAATGCGCTGAATCTACGCTCGAACCAACCACTTCATCCCAGGTGGGTAAAGTGACCGGGATCTGCACCGTTGCGAATGAGCCATCAGCACGTTGTGGGCGAAAGGGGTGAGTACCCCGACAGTCACTGTTATAGTGAAAATCGAAGTGTTGTTTGGCATCAACAACCCGCATATCTGCGCGCCAGCCGGGGGCTGCCGAACAGTTAATTGGTTGCTGCAGTATTTCCTGCAGTGCGTCGATACCCAATCCCACTTGCGCCACCAGCTTCTCTTCTGTCCAGACCCCAGCCCAGGTTTGCCAGGCAAAGTGATCCCAGGCATGTAAGCCTATCTCATGATGGTCTGCCGCAGCCCGTATAATATCAGGTAATCCAGCACCAATACGACGACCAGGCCAGGCCGTTCCGGCCAGCAGAATATCCCAGCCATACAACGATGCTGCATTCGAACGTAACATTTTCCATAAAAATTTCGGTTTTAACAGCCTCCACAAGTGGCGGCCCATATTGTCTGGTCCAACGCTAAAGAAAAAAGAAGCCTGAACTCCCTGCAAGCTAAGTATCTCCAGCAACCGGGGTACACCTTGCTGCGTTCCACGCCAGGTATCTACATCAATACGTAAACCGACTTTTCTCATTTTTCGTTATCCACGCCTTCTACAGTGCGCAGGAAAAAATCGAGTGTGGCATCAATGGTTTTGTCCATCGTCACCTCAGGTTGCCAGTTAAGCAGTTTGGCGGCATTGCGGATCGAGGGCTTGCGATGCTCGACATCCTGATACCCTTTGCCATAGTAACTACTGCTTTCAACCTCACGGAAACCGGCGAAAGGAGGAAAACGGTCGCGCAGGGGATGACGTTCAAAACTTTCCAGCAACTGTTCAGCCAGAGATTTTATACTGGCTTCATTATGCGGATTACCGATGTTGATAATCTGTCCGTTGCAGTTATGATTTTTGTTCTCAATAATACGGAACAACGCTTCTATGCCATCACTGATGTCGGTGAAACAACGTTTCTGTTTTCCTCCATCAATCAGCTTAATCGGTGAACCTTCTACTAAATTGAGAATAAGCTGCGTGATAGCACGTGAGCTACCAATACGCGCGGCGTTAAGGTTATCCAGTCGTGGGCCCATCCAGTTGAACGGACGGAACAGAGTAAACTCCAGCCCCTCTTTATCACCATAAGCCCAGATAACCCTGTCCAGTAACTGTTTAGACACCGAGTAGATCCAGCGCTGCTTGTTGATCGGCCCGACGACCAGCGTTGAACTGTCTTCATCAAAACTGTCATCGGTGCACATTCCATACACTTCGGATGTCGAAGGAAAAATAATTCGTTTCTTATACTTCACGCAATTACGAATAATTTTCAGGTTTTCTTCGAAATCCAGTTCGAATACCCGTAGCGGATTGCGGGTGTATTCAATTGGTGTGGCAATCGCAACCAAAGGTAAAACGACATCACATTTTTTGATGTGGTACTCAATCCATTCTGAATGGATACTGATATCCCCTTCCACAAACTGGAAACGAGGATGACCAATGAAGCGGTTAATCGCATCACTGCCGATATCAAGACCATATACATCAAAATTATCATCCTGGAGCAGACGCTCTGTGAGATGGTTACCGATAAAACCATTCACACCCAGAATTAACACCCGGGTACGCCTTTTCTGTACTGTCACCGGCTGATTATGCAACAGTGCACCGCTCACCAGCCCCAGGGTTTGTGCCAGCTGTGAGCCCTGCATATACACGCCATGCTCACTTTGTCCGGTAACGACCTGCAGCGCGTGCTCACCACAGCCGATGATCAGTGGGTCGGTTGAGATAATTTTACCCGGCTGAACAGCGGGCAGGTCAGTACGTACTTTTGCCTGCCAGATAATGAATTTAGTTGCACCTACGTAACCAAATGCGCCCGGCCAGGGTTCTGTTACCGCGCGCACCAGATTATTAATGCTGGTGGCAGAAAGTGACCAGTCAATACATCCGTCTTCTGCCGTGCGTTTACCCACAGTTGTCGCCTGACTTTCATCCTGCGGACGTTCAGAATAGTTTCCTGTTTTCAGTAACGGAAGCGTGGCGGCCAGCAATTCTGTCGCAGCCTGATTCAGTTTATGATGCAACGTCAGTGCGGTTTCTGTTGCCGCAATGGAGACGGATTGCTGTCCGACAATGCCACCAGCATCGGCGCGTCTGACCATGCGATGCAAGGTCACACCACTCTCTTTCTCACCATTTACTAATACCCAGTTCAACGGTGCCCGTCCACGGTACTTAGGCAGCAGTGAACCGTGCAGATTCCATGCTCCCTGCGGCGCACAGGATAAAATCCCATCACTGAGCAGATTACGGTAGTAAAAAGAAAAGAGAATATCAGGCGCCATATCGCGAATACGGTCCACCCACAGCGGGTGATTAACATCCTCCGGGGCAAACACGGGAATACCTTGTTCAGCCGCCAGACGCGCAACAGATCCAAAAAAGGTGTTTTCTGCATTAGCATCCGCATGCGTGAAAATAGCTTCTATTTGATATCCTGCCTCAATTAAGGCTTTGATACCTGTACATCCCATATCGTGATAGGCAAAAACAACCGCTCTCATTTTTGAATTTCCTCTGAAGCCGGTGTAACTGAAGGTGATGCATTAACAATGCGTTGAATAAAATAGCGTGGCCGTGCCCGGACATCGTTATAGATGCGCCCGATATACTCCCCTAACAGCCCCATGCCGATAAACTGTGCACCAATAAAAATAAACAACACAGCAAACAGCATAAAGACGCCTTCAGCCGACCATTCAGGTCCAAAAAACAACCGCAGGATAATCAGCAGGAATGAGCAACCAAAACCAATCAGAGCAATAATCAGACCCACTGCGCTGAGCAAACGTAAGGGGGCAGTCGTCAGACAGGTGATCAGGTCATACATCAGCGCGACCAGACGCAAAAAACTGTACTTAGAATCCCCATGCTCACGCTCGGCATGTTGCACAGGGATTTCGGTTACCCGACGGGCAAACATATTAGCCAGAATAGGGATAAACGTGCTGCGCTCCTGACAATCAAGCATCGCATTGATGATATGCCGCCGATATGCTCGCAGCATGCAGCCATAATCACCCATCGATTTACCGGTAGTGCGCTGGATGAAATAATTCACCGTACGCGAAGCCATTTTTCTGAAAGGACTGTCCTGGCGGTTTTGACGAACAGTTCCGACAACATCATATCCCTGCTCTGCCGTCGCCACCAGACGAGGGATCTCCTCTGGCGGATTTTGTAAGTCAGCATCGAGCGTGATCACCAGATCGCCTGTCACATGGCTGAAACCGGCCATGATGGCCGCATGCTGGCCATAATTACGATTAAGCAGGATGGCAACAACACGGCTGTCCTCTTTTTCAGCCGCTGCAACCAGCATCTCTGCTGAACGATCCTGGCTGCCATCATCGACTAATACAATCTCATGTTCGATGGTCAGCAAACTGCACGCGGCCTCTGTCCGGCTGATAAGTTCTGACAGGCTCTCCTCTTCGTTATAAACCGGGATCACTACAGACACTTTTTTTATTTCATCACTTTGAGTCATCTTTATCTCGTTATTACTTGCTGAATGGCCTCAATGACACGGGAAACATCGTCATCACTCATATCAGGAAATAAGGGAATGGAGCAGATACGTTGGGAATTCCATTCCGTGGCTCGCAGGGCAAGTGATGGATAACGCTCACTATAATATTTCTGTGTATGTGCTGCACGAAAATGCAACCCGGTTCCAATATCTTTCACCTTTAATGCCTGCATAAACTCATCGCGACTCAACCCACAGCGTTCAGCATCAATGCGTAAAATAAATAAATGCCAGGCGTGCTGATGTGGCCAGGCAGGTTGCTGCAGTGGCAGCAATGGCGAATCACGGAACACTTCCAGATATCGCTGTGCTATTGCTTCTCTTCTGGCATTGATCACCGGAAGTTTTTCCAACTGAACAAGCGCAATGGCGGCATTAATATCTGCCAGGTTATATTTAAAACCGGGGGTGATAACTTCAGCCTGGGGAGCCCGACCATGGGTCTGACGGTCATAAGCATCAACCCCTAAGCCATGAAACTTCAAACTGCGGATACGATCAGCCAGCGCCGCATCATCAGTCACCACCATGCCACCCTCAGCACAGGTGATATTCTTGATCGCATGGAAGGAAAAAATCGCCGTCCCTCTATCACCCACATGACGCCCTTTGTAATACGTCCCGGTGGCATGAGCGGCGTCATCAATTACCGCGATACCGTGACGTTTTCCTATCTCATGTATGGCATCAATGTCCGCAGGCGCTCCGGCATAGTGCACCGGAATAATGGCCTTAGTTTTGGGCGTAATCGCCGCTTCAATTAAGGCCGGTGTCACCATTAAATTATCATTATCAACATCGATCATAACCGGGTTTGCACCCAGCAACGTGATCATATTCAGTGTGGAAACCCAGGTCAGTGAAGGGGTGATGACTTCATCACCGGGACCAATGCCCATTGCCATTAAAGTCACATGCATGCCACCCGTTGCAGAACTGACAGCGATGGCATGCTGATTTCCGGTCAACTGACAAAATGCACTCTCCAGCAGCTGATTCTTCGGACCTGTGGTGATCCATCCAGATTGCAGAACTTCACTTACCGCTGCCAATTCCGCCTCAGCCAGCGCCGGGCGAGAAAAAGGTATAAATGCTGTCATAGATTAATTACCCTAATCGTTTTTGTGATCATAATCCGGCACAGTGTCTGCGCTGCCAAGGCTATCTCCTCTTCCCTGATACTGGCTACCTAATAGCACTTTCTGCATTACCACCCGCCACCTTATATTCAGTGTAACGAGTGCGCTTATTGTCGCACGAGTCGGAGAATCAAAAAATCAACCCTGTATGAACAATAGCGCATATTTATTAGAGAAAGATTAAGAACCGTGACTTTTTAGGATTATAACAATAAAAAATGCCATGGGTGTTGACGTTACGTTTATTGTTTTGCTGGCAAGTATCGGCAAATCGCAAAGGCTGTAACGGGGGTATCAGCTTAAAGATGGAGGGATTTGATAATCAAACAGAGGGGGTTTATCACAACAAAACCACTGAGGTTTCCCTCAGCGGTTTTTTACTAAGAAATAGAAGTATCATTTATCATTTTCTGCAGTCATATAAACGCGATTGTCACCACCAGCACTGGTAATTTTGTAAGAATGAGCCCCGGCAGCGCGCGCTTTGGTAGCGATATGTGCTTCGGCACTGTCCAGCGTGCTGCCGTATGCAGAAATAGTCTGGCTGGCAAAACTTGCAAAAGTTGTCAGAGGCAGCAGTGTGGCGAGAGTAATTGAAGTGAGTTGAGACAGGTTCATTTTGTCATCCTTATAACAGCTTGATATTGGGCTTTTGCCTCGGATAGACATCTAGTAACCCATGTTATTATTAGTTGATTAACTATTCGTGCGATAATCATAAGTAACCAAATCCAACATTAATAGGTATTTTCTCTCATGTTGCTCTGTTCACTGCATTCTGTTTTTTCCAGGTGAACCTGCGCTTGTTTCGATAAAAAAAAGCACCACAAATGTGGTGCTTTACAAAATAAATCGCTCAGGAAGAGAGCAAGCCCGGATTAATGCTTACTTCCGTCCGGCAATGCATAGGCGATAATATAATCACCGGCTTTAGTACCAAACGAACCATGTCCACCTGCGGTTATCAGGACATACTGTTTACCGTTTACTTCATAAGTCATCGGTGTCGCTTGTCCGCCAGCCGGCAAACGTGCTTCCCACAGTAAAGTTCCATCAGTAACATTGAACGCACGCAGATAATTATCCGCAGTCGCTGCGATAAACATCACGTTACCCGCGGTCGATATTGGTCCACCCAGCATCGGCATCCCCAGCTTAAACGGCAGCGGGAAAGGTAAACTGACTGGCACGCTGTCACGCACAGTACCAATACGTTTTTTCCAGACAATTTCATTAGTTTTCAGGTCAACGGCAGAAACATAGCCCCATGCAGGCTGTTTACACGGAATTCCTAAAGGTGAAAGGAATGGATTCAACACGACACCAAATGGCACACCATATTGAGGCTGAATACCACTTTCAGATTCCGTTCCGCCTTTATCATTCGCATCCGGCCACATTGGATTACCCGGACCCCGTGGCACTAAACGCGAGACAAACGGTAATGCCATAGGGTTGGTCAACGCAATCTGACGATCTTCGTTGACAGAGATACTACCCCATTCAAACATCCCCAGATTCCCCGGGAACACCAGTGTGCCCTGCTCAGAAGGAGGGGTAAACGGTCCTTCATAACGTAAACGGTGGAACATGATACGACAGACCAACTGATCATAGATGGTCCCCCCCCACATATCCGCGCCCGTCAGCTGTTTTTTCGGACGATAGGTCAGCTCAGAATAAGGCTGTGTAGGTGATAAGCGGTCACCGGCTGCAGGACCTTGCGGAACAGGGGTTTCTGGTGCTGGCACCACTGTTTTACCCGTGCGCCGATCCAGAACAAAAATATTCCCTGTTTTTGCCGGAATATAGATAACCGGAACTTTATTCCCCTGACTGTCATCAATATCAGCCAGTGTAGGTTGTGCCGGGATATCCATGTCCCACAGATCATGATGAACCGTCTGATAGAACCATGCTAACTTACCTGTTGTTGCATTTAACGCCAGCACACCACTGGCGTAACGCTCCATCTCCGGTGTACGGTTACCTCCCCAGATATCCGGAGTCGCCACACCCATCGGCAAAAAGACAAGATCGAGTTTTTCATCGTAGGCTGCAGGCGCCCATGAATTTGGTGAGTTAGCCACATAGTGTTGATCGGCCTCGGGCACGATATTCGGATCTTTCGCTCCAGGATCAAAGGCCCATAACAACTTACCGCTGTGTACATCGAAGCCTCGAATAACGCCTGACGGCTCGCGAGTAGAGTAGTTATCCGTCACGGCACCGGCAATCACAATGACTTTATCTGTGACCACTGGTGGTGATGTTGGCTCATAAGCGCCTGGACGTGCATTAGGCAAATTTTGCTGCAGATTAAGCTTACCGTTGTCAGCAAAATCAGGGCAACGCTGACCAGTAGCAGCATCAAGCGCATAAAGTGAACCATCATTAACTGGCAGCAGAATACGTCTTGCACACAAGGCAGGTTTAGTCTCAGCTGTCTGGGCAGGTAACTCAGGATCTGCATGGTAAGAGACGCCACGGCAAGTCACATGCTGGAAAGTAGGATCGGTTTTTAACTCAGGATCAAATTTCCATTTTTCTTTACCGGTTGCAGCATCCAGTGCAAACAGAATTTGATGCGGAGTACACAAATAAAGCGCATCCCCTATTTTAATAGGAGTCACTTCATCGGTCAGTTCACCGGGATCTGTCGGGCGTTTTTTATCCCCGGTCTGGAATACCCAGGCCTGCTGTAATTGTCCGACATTTTTATCGTTAATCTGCGACAGTGGTGAATAGCGTGTACCTGCTTGTGTACGACCATAAGCAGGCCAGTCAGCGGCATCCGCTGCAGGTGCTGCTGCGGTTTCTGCGGCGGGTAGTGAACCATTGATCTCTTGTGGATCATTAAACACCGCGTACACCAGTGCAACGACTGTCACGCAGAGTGCCAGCCCCAGCAGGCGACGCGCGAAGACGCCGACTGACAGGGTACGATAAACATAAGGAAGCACCAGCCACAAACCAAAGAAAAAAGTCACGTCCAGTCGTGGTGTCAATGCCCAAAAATCAGGCCCGACTTCCCATAACGACCAGACCAGTGTGCCGGTTAAAAATAGTGCATACCACAACAGGGCAGAAGAACGACGACGAAACAGTAATAACGCAACAATCAGCTGAACCACACCCGCAATAATGTAGTAAAGCGATCCCCCAAGAGTCGCTAACCAGACTCCCCCTGCCAGTAAATATAATCCACTGATGACGGCAAACAGCGCCGAGATAATCACCAGAAACCGCGATAATGGTGCTTGACTTTGCATAGTATGAACCTTACCAAAATTAACGTTGTCGGCTTACCCGCAGATAAGCCGCAAAGAACACCTGATTTCGTCCCTGAGCCTGTCAACTGGCGGCTATCTGAGAGGATAAAACCACCACAATAGCACCTCGCTGGCAGGTATCTTTTACATAACTTTGTTACATAAAGGTATAACTCAATGTGGCTCCGCCACCATAATTACGTCCTGGTGCAGGTTCGTAGTAACGGCCATTACTTTCATTAACGATAACCGAACCTACATAAGATTTATCAAACAGATTATCGACGCGGGAAAAGAGATCCAGTGACCACTTGCCCCAGCCAAAACGGTACCCTGCGTTAACACTGGTGAGCGTATAAGAAGGTGCCTGAGCACTATTCTGGTCATTCGCCTGGATGCGGCTCAAATAACGCACATCAGCACCGGCATGCCACCCTTCATCAGCCCCCCACTGAAGCCCTGCATACGCCATATTTTTTGCTACCCCTGGTAAGCGGTTACCTGCCGGAACACAGCTGTTACCCTTATCATTGCATGAGCGATTACGATAGGTAGCATCCAGTAAAGTCCAGGCGGCTTTGAATTGCAGATTTTCAGTTAACTGCTGGTCAAGCGCAATTTCGCTGCCCTGACGGCGCGTTTTACCTGCATTGCGAAATACAGTACGACCATAACGGTTATCGGCAGCCACCAGCTCATCCTCAGTATCGGTCTGATAAAGCGCTACGGTAAGCAGGCCATTGCCGAGGCGGGTTTTACTGCCCAGCTCAACAGTCTCACTGGTTGACGGTTTCAGTCCGAGATTCAACCCTGTCACACTGCCGGTAACACTGCGGTAAGAGAGTTCATTGATTGTCGGGGTTTCAAAGCCACGGCCAGAAGAGAGATAGAGATTCCAAATCGGAGTAACAGCATAATTCACCGAGCCCATAGGCAGTATTTTGTGATAACGACGACTACCACTGTCATCGCCATTGCCGGTGGTAATATAGTAATCGGTGGAGTCAAAACTGACGGTACTATAACGCATACAGGCATCCACACTCCACTTGTCCGACAGCTGCCAGTGACTCTGCAGATAAGGATCAACATTCCACATCAGGTTTTTTTCATTACGCCGCTGCCGGCCTTTCTCCCCAAAGGCGGGAACCCCCTCATACAGACGGAAATTTTCAAACCCCTGACGCCGTTCAGTCATGGTCTCATAATCAATACCTGCAGTCAGAGAATAGGGCAGGCTTCCAAGTAATCCTTCATGACTCCAGCGACTGTCAATACCAGAATATTTACGCTCCAGGACAATAACTCCGCCAGGATAGGCAGGTTGCATTTGAGGTGCACGGGGAATAGATTGATATTGCGTGGTGTGACGCTCACCATGCCAGGTGGTAAATGTCAGTAGATCATTTTCCGTTATCTGGCGCTGGTAGCGAACACCAAATTGTGTTTGGTCGAGGCTTTTACGAGTATTGTAACTCTCGCCCCAGGGGGCCTGACGCGGATTTTGCCGCCACTCACTTTGAGTCAGTCCTCCGGGATCATTGGCATCCACTGAGACACTATTTAGCATCAGCGTCAGGGTACTGGCATCATCAACCCTAACGCCCAGCTTTGCATTGCCTAAGTTTTTCTGCGTTCCACTGTGATCACGGTATCCCTGAGTGGTAAAGCGGGAGGCTGAAATCATGTAGTTCACATCTCCCGGGTGGCTGCCATCGCCAGTAGCCCCACTCGCTTTGACACTGTTACGCCAGCTATTGTCGCTGCCAAAATAAGTGCCTGCACTCAGGGTTGTCGGTTGCGTACCTGTTTCACTTTCAATGTTGACGACACCGCCGGAAGCATTGCCATACAACGCGGAGTAAGGACCACGCAGCACCTCAATAATCTTAACAGAATTGATATCAATATTAGATGTCTGACCTTGTCCATCAGGCATTGTCGCCGGGATACCATCGACATATAGGCGGATACCCCGGACACCGAATGTTGAACGGCTGCCAAATCCGCGCATTGATAACTGCAGATCCTGTGCGTAATTTTGTCTGTTCTGAATTTGCAATCCTGGTACGCTGCCCAATGCTTCTGAGAGATTTACCTGGGGCAACGCATTTCTAAGGGTCTGCCCATCAACCACACTCACTGCCGCCGGCGTATCAAGCTCAGAGAGCCATGGGCGTGCTCCGAGAACAATCAGTGAGGAATTTTTACTCTCTTCGGGAGCAACCTGGCTGCTTGCGAGTGCAGAATAAACAGGCAGTGATTGCAAGATACAGAGAGGCAACAATGAGAGTGTCAGCTTTTTTTTATTCACGGATTCAGATTCGTTTTTGTCCAGAGAAAACGAACTTCACTGCTCAAATTAAGTGAAATAAGGTTTTTCATTACTCTTAATTCGGATTTTATATAGTGAAGCGTAAGTATTACATCAAGAAAATGATAATCTGGCGTGCTGTTGAACAAACAAACGCCCGGACAAACATCCTGTAAGATAGAGGGCGTGAAAACCACTTCTGCCCGGTTGGATACACTCAGTTATGACATTAGTAATAACTATGGTGAGTATTATTTACGCTGCAAAGCAAAAAATCAACAAAACAGTAACTAACCTTACACTCATTTTCTTAAAGGCACTGATTAACCATACAGAAGCAAGGGAGTTACCCCGCCGGTCACGAGTTCAGTGCAATAAATTGCCTTGAAAAGTAAGCTCCTGAATAACAACTCAACAGCATAAAATGCTTTATCAAACCATTGAGATAATCCTGTCATCGCACACGCTGTACGTCGCAGTGTTAGATTGTGTGCTATGTTATAATCACCCTACTCTAAGGTTATAATCCCATGGAATATTATATCTTCGTTCTGATTAAATTCACGATCGGTTTTGTTATTGTTATCGCTCACATGAACTTTTCAGGAAAAACCCAATTATCTCAAATGACCCCAGTTGATTTTATTGGGAACTTTGTCCTCGGTGGTATTATTGGTGGGGTTATCTATACAGACGCTATTCCACTTCATCAGTATGTCATCCTGTTATTTATGGGCGTCAGTTTTATTTCTTTCCTTAACTTCATCAGCAAACACTTCTTCACTTTACGTGCTTTTACTATCGGTAATCCAATCCCTATAATAAAAGACGGTTATTTTATTATGACAAATATTCTTGAGAGAAAGAACAAAATCGACATTCTGAACGTAGCTTCACAGTTACATTCTCAGGGAATTCACTCATTTCAAAATTTGCGCTATGCACAAATTGAACCAAACGGACAGATAACAGCAGTGAGTAAAGGTACTGATCTTCCGTCAGTAATCCTGATAAAAGATGGCAAAGTACGTAACTCTGAACTCGAAGTGATCGGAAAAGATGAAGAGTGGTTGGATGAAAAAATAAAAAAAATGCATGTTGAGAACTATGATGACATTTTTCTCGCTGAGTTCTGGCAAGGGGAGTTGACACTGGTTATGTCTGACGGGCGTGTATGTCGTTGAGGTAGATCGTCTGGGTCACAGTCAGGAAGATTCTAATCTGTCTTCCTGTTCACTATTTGAATCGCAGGTATAAAAATGAAAACCATAAGTCAAACAATGCAACTCCAGACTATTCATAGTGTTATCTATAAATAAAAAATAAACCACAAAGAATATATTTAAATATTATTTCAAATTTCACAAACATAAATATTTCATCAACTTTAAAAAACAATATCCGATCAATAACCCTTGAACCGATAGCTATTATCTATTGGTTTTTAGGAAAGATTCGATTTTATCGATCATTTCTCTTGCAAAACTTAAGTCAATTAAGTAAATTGGTTCACGAAGCTTAGAGAAATGACAAAAATTTTTCCAGAACAATTACTCTCTGGTTGTCAGAGAATTATAAAAAAGCCAATGGGTGATTTAGATAGCTTTTATCGTGCAGCACCAGGGGATTTATTTTTTCCGAAAATTTGCTCACAAAACCTGCTTTTTCAATATACAACTCAATCAGGTTAGTGAGTTAAAAAAAAATAATTTATAATCAAATTAAGAGTATCGATTTTAAAATTTCATTTTTTAAAATTTTAACTTGTTCCTTCCTGTCTTTTTCTAATGGCTTTTTATTTCTAAAAAAATACCACGGAAAGGTATTTTTTTAAAAGCATCTACCTGATGCTACTCTGCTCCTGAACTGTTGAAAAACAATGTCGGAAGAAACCTGCCTTAAGCTTAAAGAAGATGAATAATCTGTCATTCCGGATAAAAATTGCGAAAAATATCGTGATGGTCAGACAATGCAGCACCCTTAACATTATCAACGGCGTTACAACAAAGGGCTGAAAAAAGAAGGCAGCGACGCGGCCCCTCAAAATGCATTCTCCCCACAAATGCCTTTGATTCCAACGGCGGATTACCTGGATGTTTTTTTAATCACCCGCACCTACCGACATCCCTGGTCTAACATTCACTTGCGATACATTGTCAGATGCTGAACTGTCAATCGCCTTTTCCCCTCTCTGTAACTCGACACTATTTGGTACTTCATTAATGCTGTCAGCACTGCAAAATTCCATATGATCGTGTCTATCCAGCGCTGTCGCTCAGTATCGGAAACCAGCCGTTGATGCTCAATACCTTAATATATGAGGCTTCGTGCACCAGAAATTGTTGATATTCTGCAAGACGCAACGTGGTACTTTCGATACGCAGAAGGTAATAGCCTAAGGGGAAATTACGCCGGATAGTCACTAGCTCCCGGACCAGACATTCACCACCGTGAACCGGAACCCTGGCCAGCTATCATCAAACTGTGTCATGCCCTGCTTACAAATAGTTATCATACAAACCGCATACCAGTTTATAAATTCCGGTAATACAGGGAGAAGCAGCCATAATTAACAAACAGGTTTACCGTTTTGGTGATCTTAAAGCATGATCTGAAGTGCTCACTGTAAAGCGCTGCAGGACAGAACAACAGCCGTCGCTTATCCTGGATTCTCTGATCACTGATAATCCCCGACCTCCTGAATAGACGGTGCTGTGACTTTCGCTCTGAAAAAATGGCAAACTTCACAGTATGCTGTCAGGGTAAAGGTCAATAAAAAGGGGCTGGCATTACGCCAACCCCCTGTTTGCTATTAACTTTCAGATGTCGCGTTAGCGATACCTTAGTTAAGACGCTCTTTAATACGAGCAGACTTACCAGTACGCTCACGCAGGTAGTACAGTTTGGCTTTGCGTACAGCACCGCGGCGTTTCACCGTAATGCTGTCAATGACTGGTGAGTGAGTCTGGAATACACGCTCAACACCTTCGCCATTAGAAATTTTACGAACAGTGAATGCAGAGTGCAGACCGCGGTTACGAATTGCGATAACCACGCCCTCGAATGCCTGCAGACGTTTTTTAGAACCTTCAACGACCCATACTTTCACTTCCACGCTGTCTCCAGGACGGAAGGAGGGTACATCCTGTTTCATCTGTTCTTGTTCAATCTGTTTAATAATGTTGCTCATAATAATATCTCTTATCCTGGGTAAACTGATATTCAGGCCATACAAACCAATGTATGCCTCTCATCGTGTTGGTTACTTCATGATTCTTTTTGAAATTCACGAAGCAGCGTTGCTTGCTCTTCAGTCAGAGCCAGGTTTTCCAGAAGTTCAGGTCTTCTCAGCCAGGTTCGACCCAGTGACTGTTTTAAACGCCAGCGGCGTATTTCAGCATGATTCCCGGACAGTAACACTGGCGGGACCTCCATACTTTCTAACACTTCAGGCCGGGTATAGTGCGGACAATCCAGTAAACCATCAGAGAACGAATCCTCTTCTGCGGAGGCTTGTTTACCCAGTACTCCCGGTATCATCCGGGATACTGAATCAATCAACGCCATCGCAGGGATTTCACCGCCACTCAGCACATAATCACCAATTGACCACTCTTCATCGATCTCGGTTTTTATGATGCGTTCGTCTATCCCTTCGTAACGACCACAGACCAGAATTAACTTCTCTGTTGCCGCCAGTTCGCAAACACCCTGTTGGGTCAGTTTGCGCCCCTGAGGTGACAAATAAATCACCCTGACATTCTCTCCAGCCGCTGCCCGTGCTGCATGAATTGCATCACGCAATGGTTGCACCATCATCAGCATTCCAGGACCACCACCATAAGGTCGATCATCGACGGTGCGGTGCCGGTCATGAGTGAAATCACGTGGACTCCAACTCCTGATAGTGAGCAGGCCATTTTTAACTGCCCGACCGGTGACTCCGAAGTCAGTGACTGCATGGAACATCTCTGGAAAGAGAGTAATGACACCTATCCACAGTGATCGCACAGTAACTGTATCGTTATTTTCGGAGTTCAAAAACCAGGATCCCAATCGACGATAATCTTACCCGTCGGGAGATCGACATTGCTGATAACCTGTCCATCAAGGAACGGGATCAACCGCTCCTGTGCGCCAAAAGCATCTTTCAGGTTTGCTTTTACTACCAGAACATCATTTGAACCAGTTTCCATCAGCTCAGTCACTTGCCCCAGGTCATAGCCCTGAAGTGTCAGTACCTGACAACCGATAAGATCTTTCCAGTAATAATCATCACCTTCAAGTTCAGGTAACTGCATTGCATCGACGACAATTTCGCAATTGGTCAATAGCGTCGCTGTATCACGATCATCAATGTTATTGACTTTAATGATCATATCCTGATTATGGCGCTTCCAGCTTTCCAGCTCGATATGCTGCCATTTACCTGCACGCTGAATAAACCACGGCTGGTAATCAAAAATGCTCTCAGCTATTTCAGTGGAAGAAAAAACTTTGAGCCACCCACGAATGCCATAAGCTGCACCCATCTTCCCAATAATCAGGGGATTTTCAGGAGCGCGGACCTCCGCTTGTTTGCTCATTTTTTCCACCATGACAGATTATGCTGCTTTTTTTGCTTCTCTGATCAGCGCACCAACGCGATCAGACAGTGTCGCGCCCTGCCCAACCCAGTGCTCAATACGGTCAAGATCAAGACGCAGCGCTTCAGCCTGACCAGATGCGATCGGGTTGAAGAAGCCAACGCGCTCAATGAAGCGACCGTTGCGCGCATTGCGGCTGTCAGTTACAACAACCTGATAAAATGGACGCTTTTTAGCGCCATGACGTGCCAAACGAATTGTTACCATAACATCCTCTTTAGTTAATAAAACAACCGGGCCCCATTGAGGGAACGGGGCCCGGATGCAATATAAAAAGCCCGAAAATTTTACTCATTTTGACTCAAAAAGCAATCTAATTCGTGCCAGTACAAATTTTATTTCAGCGACCAGGGAAACCTGGTGGCATCATCCCCTTCATACCACGCATCATTTTTGCCATGCCGCCCTTTTTCATTTTCTTCATCATTCGCTGCATCTCGTCAAACTGTTTGAGCAGACGGTTGATATCCTGCACCTGCATGCCAGAACCGGTTGCGATACGGCGTTTTCTCGACCCTTTGATGATCTCAGGCTTCTCGCGTTCTTTACGCGTCATGGAGTTGATAATTGCTTCCATTCTTACCAGTACTTTGTCATCCATCTGCGATTTTACATTGTCCGGAATTTGCCCCATCCCGGGTAATTTAACCATCAGGCTGGCCATTCCACCCATGTTACGCATCTGCTTTAGTTGATCGAGAAAATCATTGAGATCAAAACCGTCGCCTTTTTTAAGTTTAGTGGCGAGTTTTTCTGCCTGCGCCCGGTCAACGCGACTTTCAATATCTTCAATCAGTGACAGTACATCGCCCATGCCAAGAATACGCGATGCAATACGGTCAGGATGGAAAGGTTCCAGCGCATCTGTTTTCTCACCAACCCCCATAAATTTGATCGGTTTTCCGGTGATATGACGAATAGATAACGCTGCACCACCGCGTGCGTCACCATCTACTTTGGTCAAAACAACCCCGGTCAATGGTAGTGCAGAATTGAATGCCTGAGCAGTATTCGCCGCATCCTGTCCGGTCATGGCATCAACGACAAACAGCGTTTCCACGGGATTGATAGCGGCATGAACCTGTTTGATCTCCTCCATCATTGCATCATCAACGTGCAATCGTCCGGCGGTATCCACCAGCAAAACATCATAAAATTTGAGTTTCGCCTGTTGCAGGGCATTTTTGACGATATCTACCGGTTTCTGATTAATATCAGAGGGGAAAAAGTCGACCCCCACCTGCTCGGCCAGGGTTTCAAGTTGTCGTATTGCCGCCGGACGATAGACGTCAGCTGAAACCACCAGTACTTTTTTCTTATGTTTTTCCAGCAGGAACTTACCGAGTTTTCCGACACTGGTGGTTTTACCAGCCCCCTGAAGCCCCGCCATCAACACAACAGCAGGTGGCTGCGCGGCAAGGTTGAGGCTGTTATTCTCCTCTCCCATTGCGCTGACCAGTTCATTTTGCACAATCTTGATAAATTCCTGACCCGGGGTCAGACTTTTATTAACATCCTGTCCTACCGCGCGCTCTTTGACCCTGGCGATAAAATCGCGTACCACAGGCAGGGCAACGTCCGCCTCCAGCAGAGCCATACGCACTTCACGTAACGTGTCTTTAATATTCTCTTCGGTCAGTCTTCCACGACCGCTGATATTGCGCAGGGTTTTCGACAACCTGTCGGTTAAATTATCAAACATTGTCACTCACTCGAGATAAAGAGAGGCCATTTGGCGACATAATTTCACCGATTATAACATAGAAGAAGCGAGGATCTCAGCCATCTGTACGAGAACGTTTGGTGCCAGCTGCTGCAGAGGCTATACTGGTTTTCTTAATTGTTAATGCGAGTACCGACGATAGTTATGTCCGTTTACGCGATTCTGGCCCTGTTCGCCTATTCATGCAGCCTTGCACTAATTCTTCCCGGCCTGCTACGCAGACAGGGGGCCTGGCGCAAAATGGCAGTAATGACTGCTTTTGTGGCTATCTTCTTCCATGCCGTGGCTTTACAACAACGCATCTTTGCCGTCGATGGCAGTCAAAATCTCAGCCTGCTGAATATCGGATCGCTGATAAGCTTACTTATCTGTGCCATCATGACCGTGGTCGGTTCCCCTAACCGTGGCTGGATGTTATTACCTGTCGTTTACAGCTTTGCGCTGATTAATCTCGCTTTCGCAACGTTTATGCCAGGTTCTTTTATCACCCATCTGGAGGCCACACCTGGACTGATGGTGCATATCGGGCTGGCATTATTTGCTTACGCCACCCTGATGGTAGCGGCTTTGTATGCCCTGCAGCTCGCCTGGATTGACTCTTTGTTAAAAAATAAAAAGTTGATCCTCAGCAACGATATTCCTCCGCTGATGACGATTGAACGTAAAATGTTTCATGTCACACAAATCGGCGTGGTGTTACTGACTTTTGCCCTGTGTACCGGGCTGTTTTATCTGCAAGAGCTGTTCTCTCCCGAAAATGTCGATAAAGCTATTTTGTCAATCATGGCATGGTTCGTGTATGTGGTTTTACTATGGGGTCATTATCATGAAGGGTGGCGTGGACGTCGTGTCGTCTGGTTCAACTGTGGTGGTGCTGTTTTACTGACACTGGCCTATTTTGGCAGCCGCATCCTGCAACTTTTGCTATCACGTTAGTCATCCTCCCCCAGTTTAATAAGGAACGCGTCGTTGGAGCATATTTCAACCACCACACTCATTATCACCTTGATCATCATGATTTTGGTTTCAGCTTATTTTTCAGGTTCAGAAACCGGAATAATGACGCTCAACCGCTATAAACTGCGTCATCAGTCTAAGCATGGCAATCGGGCTGCCCGACGGGTTGAAAAACTGCTGCGACGACCTGAGCGTCTGATAAGCCTGGTACTGATCGGCAATAATCTGGTCAATATTCTGGCCTCGGCACTCGCGACCATCGTCGGTATTCGTCTGTATGGCGATGCAGGTGTGGCTATCGCTACCGGCATTCTCACTTTCGCGGTGCTGGTTTTTGCTGAAGTCTTACCAAAAACTGTTGCCGCGCTCTATCCAGAAAAAGTGGCTTTTCCAAGCAGTGTGCTGCTGGGACCGATACAAATTATCATGATGCCCCTCGTCTGGTTGCTGAATATGATCACCCGATTACTGATGCGAATGGTCGGTATCAAAGGCGATAATGTAATCAGCGCAGCGCTGAGCAAAGAAGAGCTGAGGACCATTGTTTACGAATCACGTTCACTGATGTCCAGACGCAACCAGGACATGCTGTTATCGGTGCTTGATCTGGAAAAAGTGACTGTTGATGATGTGATGTTGCCACGCAATGAAATTGTCGGTATCAATATTAATGATGACTGGAAATCGATTGTCCGCCAGCTCACTCACTCTCCCCACGGCAGAATCGTGCTCTATCGGGATGCGCTGGACGATACCATCAGTATGCTACGGGTACGCGAAGCCTACAGGTTGATGACAGAAAAACGTGAGTTTACCAAAGAGATTATGCTGCGTGCCGCTGATGAAATTTATTATGTACCGCAAAGCACGCCACTGAATGTACAGTTAGTGAATTTTCAGCGTAACAAAAAGAAAGTGGGTCTGGTAGTTGATGAGTACGGCGATATTAAAGGGCTCATCACCATCGACGATATTCTCGAAGAGATTGTCGGTGATTTTACTACCTCAATGTCACCGACCCTGGCAGAAGAAGTTCTGCCTCAAAACGATGGTTCGGTACTGATAGATGGCAGTGCCAGTGTTCGCGAGTTGAATAAAGTGTTTAACTGGTCTTTACCGGAAGAGGATGCTCGTACCATCAATGGCATGATTCTTGAAGTCTTACAGGATATTCCCCTGCCGGATACCACAGTCACTGTAGGTCAATACGCGATCGATATTCTCGATGTTCAGGGCAATATGATCCGCCAGGTACGGGTGACACCGCAGAGGAACTTACAAGAGAGCACCGACAAACCAACCAGCAGCTAATTCTGTCAGAAAATCGCCCCATCTTCAGATTCAGATGGGGCGATAAGCTACTAGATATGCAGTTCCTGTAACTTCTCTGCTGGCAGCGCTAAATCGTCGTTGTGATTGATGCCAATCTTGCTGTCCACAATATGACGAGCGATATCCTGAGCTTCCTGCAGAGAGTGCATCTCATAAGTACCGCACTGATATTCATTAAGTTCAGGTATAGCACGCTGATCCGTCACTTTCAGTACATCCTGCATTGCGGCTTTCCAGGCGGCAGCCACACGTTGTTCATCAGGGGTGCCGATCATACTCATATAGAAACCAGTACGACAGCCCATCGGCGAGATATCAATGATTTCCACACCATCACCATTGAGGTGATTTCGCATAAATCCGGCAAATAAGTGCTCAAGGGTGTGAATACCCCGCTCCGGCATCACCTCTTTATTGGGCTTACAGAAACGCAGATCAAATACCGTGATGGTATCGCCATGAGGTGTCTTCATTGTCTTAGCAACACGTACAGCCGGTGCGGCCATAATGGTATGATCAACGGTAAAACTGTCCAGTAATGGCATATAGCGACCTCAGCGAATAAATTTTTTGAAAATAATGCAACTTTCTCTTTTAGCGCCTGTCTGATTTACCGATAGACGCGCATTTTGTTATCATCCCTGACAGTAGATGTTTTTTCGGCCACATGATGTGGCCATTTTCTTTTTTAGCTCCGCTGCTGCAGGAACTCGTCAAAACTCAACGTATCCTGTGCCTCAAGCTCCTGCTGTCTGGCTATCGACTTTGCAGCTTCATCATCAAATTGACTTTCAGAGAGTATTTCTAATGGCTCTGAGGATAACTGATGACGGTATTGTTCTGCCAACGCCAGCGCGGTTGCTGTCATACCATCCTCTTTGACAGCCATCAGTATCCTGGCTGAGTATGTCAGACTGGGATCTTCAAAGGAAGCCAGCAAACGGTCGCAGACCTCCTGATAATCGCTGCTACCCTGCTGAACATCAAGCATCGCAGCAACACGCGAAAGATCCGCAAACAGGGTTTTTCCCATCTCAGCCAACGGATATTGCGCCTCACCGCATCCGACTCCCAGCTTGAGACCCGGCCTACGCCCTTCCATAATCACCCGGCTCCAGTTGGTTCGGGTGCAAAGGAGCTCATCGCTGGTCATTTCCGGTGCATCCGCCATGGCACACCAGATCAAAAACAGATCAAGAAAACGTACCTGATAGGCATCAACACCTGTTGGTGAGAAGGGATTAACATCCAGAGAGCGCACTTCGATATATTCGATTCCACCCCGTAGTAATGCATCGGAAGGCTCTTCACCACTGCAGGTAACGCGTTTGGGTCGGATCGGCGCGTAAAGCTCATTCTCAATCTGCAGCACATTCGTGTTCAGTTGCAGCCTGTCACCCTGTGGACCATATAACCCGAGTTCCGCATAAGCGTGCGAGGGGGTTTTAATCGCCGCTTTAAGCCCCTTGACATACTCACCCAGGGAGTTAAACGTAATCGATAACCCGCTTTGCGATTTATTAGTGTAGCCCAGGTCGCTGAGACGCAATGAGGTAGCATAAGGAAGATAAAGCAAACCTTTCGCGGTTTTTTCAAAAGGCAGTTCAGGCGTCTTTCCCTGTAAAAAAGAGGGACAGATAGCCGGAGAAGCACCAAACAGATAAGGTATTACCCAGCCAAAACGGTAATAGTTCCGGATCAACCGCAGATACCCGGATGACATCACCTCTTGCAACGACTCTCCGCCGTCGGCATTTTGCCGCGCACGCCAGAAACTCTCAGGCAAGGAAAAATTATAGTGAACACCGGATATGATCTGCATCAGCGCACTGTAACGATTTTTTAATCCGTTACGATAAAGTGTTTTCATTCTGCCAATATTAGAGCTGCCGTACTGCGCCAGAGCGATGTCATCGCTATGGCTTATCTGGCAGGGCATACTCATTGGCCACATGCGCTCATCACCCAGATGACGTGCCGCATATCGATGGATATCACGTAACACCGCCATCAGATGGTCAACGTCATGGTCAACCGGGGTAATGAACTCCAGTAATGCTTCGGCAAAATCAGTGGTAATCCATTTGTTGGTTAATGCCGAGCCAAATGCCAGCGGATGGCCGGTGGTAGCAAGGTGACCATCAGGTTGAATACGCAGGGCCTCACGCTCAATGCCGCGTCCTATCCCCCGCAATGCATCAGGGTGCTTTTCAAGCCAGGAGAGTGCCTGAGAGACATCAGGGATCACATCAACCTCCTGTCCGGGGCGTAAAGTGAATGGCTATTAAACATTTTACTGTCTATCCTTTAAACCGGTTAATCACAGAGTATAGCCTGGTGTTAATGTCCTGTATTACTCTGTAAGTTGTCTTACATCTACCACATCCATTACTGCCGCTTCTGCTGCCTGAATACCGAAATCAGCATCTTCAAACACCACGCATTGTGATGCAGGTACCGCCATCAAGCTGGCACAGCGCAAGAAGGTATCCGGCGCGGGTTTGTGACGAGTGTCATCATCAGCAGTGACAATCGCCGTAAAATAATCACGCAGATGCAAATGATCCAGTAATGCCAACGCCATTGACCGATCACTGCCAGTCCCCACCGACATCGGACGTTTGCCTTTATAGGCTTTAACTACCTCAATCAGCGGCAAAGGTTTGACGGTATCGAACAGCATTTCCCTTACCAGGGCCTTTTTCTCAGCGGCGAGCCGCAGTGCATCGAAGTCACTGCCTGCGCGATCGAGAATGACCTGAGCAATCTGGTTAACCGGAGCACCATACAGACCGCGAATAATTTGCGGGTCAAAAGACATACCATACCGACTGAGTACACTATGCCATGCATGAAGATGGGAGGGTTCGATATCTAACAGTGTACCGTCCATATCAAAAATTAACCCTTGATAGCGATCGTACATCCCTTCTCTCCCTGTGTTAAAGGAACACTGTAACGTAAATATGCCAGATTGTCGCCAGTGACAATGTTTCCGTTAATGCCTTAAGGATGATAGGAATATTTTAGTGCTACGATGATGTTTCTGCCTGAATATGGCTTTTGAGTTACCAGACGGTAAATGAAAGAAAGAGAGAGAGAGAAATGGTGCATCCGGGAGGATTCGAACCTCCGACCGCTCGGTTCGTAGCCGAGTACTCTATCCAGCTGAGCTACGGATGCAAAGCAAAATCTGTAGATAACAAGTATGACTAACTATTTATTCCTGACTTAACCATCTCATTAAAAGATGGTGCATCCGGGAGGATTCGAACCTCCGACCGCTCGGTTCGTAGCCGAGTACTCTATCCAGCTGAGCTACGGATGCAAATGGCGGTGAGGCGGGGATTCGAACCCCGGATGCAGCTATTAACCGCATACTCCCTTAGCAGGGGAGCGCCTTCAGCCTCTCGGCCACCTCACCTTACGCACTCTGACGAGTTTTACTTCCGGGCTTTGTTTAGCCCCTTCCGTACTGCGTGGCGCACATATTACTTTGGCGGTCTTATATGTCAAACACTTTTTCCTGCTGACGATTCAATTGCACAAAAGCCATCCAATACGGATACTTTGGCAACAATAAACGCTGCTATTCTCTTCGCTTCGCCACTCCTCACCATTTTGACTCTTGATGAGGCAGGGGATCACAATCAATTCAGAAAAGGAGAGAAGATTGAATAACATCGCTGTTCCGGAACAACTTCGCTGCGCTAAACAATGAAAATAACCAGACGGCTAAAAAGTAAATGGTGACTGGGAGAGATTAGATGAAGAACGAGGAGTAATACAAACCCCACGCTGAGATGCAGCGTGGGGCCGGATGCGTTAGTAATTAGTCGGCTGAGTTTTTTCCGCCTGAATACGCTGATAGATCTCTTCACGGTGTACTGAGACTTCTTTAGGGGCATTGACACCAATACGCACCTGGTTTCCTTTCACTCCCAGCACTGTAACTGTCACCTCATCACCGATCATGAGGGTCTCACCAACTCGACGAGTTAGAATAAGCATTCTTTGCTCCTTGAAAGATTAAAATAGTCGGGTTAACTGTACCCGGCATTATCCATCCCATAACGCGAAATGTACGTATGATAATGGCACCAATTTACTCGATTATGCCAATACATTCTGCTGATGATTAACTTAGCCGAAATTCATACCATTAACCTGACTGCAAATTTATCAGAGGTAGAATACCGCCACTGCCAGATAAAAATCACGATGCCAGCATGGCGGCGGTAGTATACCACCTGAACTACAGATTTGTAACAAGCCAGGGCGCCACACTTGCCAGTGCAGCAGGAAGTGCAGCTATATCACTCCCGCCAGCCTGAGCCATGTCTGGACGCCCACCACCTTTACCCCCGATCTGCCGGGCGATCTCTCCAACCAAATCGCCAGCTTTGATACGATCCGTCAGGTCCTTTGTGACGCCTGCAATCAGTGAGACTTTCCCTTCATCAATCGTAGCAAGTACTACAACGCCTGATTTTAGCTGATTTTTCAAATCATCTACCATCGTGCGTAATAACTTTGGCTCAGTATTTTTCAGTTCACTGACCAACAGTTTTACACCCTGCACTTCGGCCACATTATCAATCAATGCGGCACTCTCTTTCACTGCTTGTTGTGCCTTAAACTGCTGTAGCTCTTTTTCCAGCACTCGGGCATGCTCAATCATCGCGCGAATTTTTTCATTCAGATTACTACTGTTCGCTTTCACCAACTGCGCAATATCGTGCAACTGACTGCTCTGTTCATTGACCTGTTGCAGTGCTGCCTCACCAGTGATTGCTTCAATACGCCGTACACCAGCTGCAGTACCCGACTCTGAAAGAATACGGAATAAGCCGATATCACCTGTCCTGCTGGCATGAGTACCACCACAAAGTTCAGTGGAGAAATTGCCCATGGACAGTACCCGCACTTTCTCATCATATTTCTCACCAAACAGCGCCATTGCCCCCTGCGCCTTGGCTGCGTCCAGATCCATAATTGTTGTCTCGACAGAGAGATTATGACGGATCTGGGCATTGACGATCTCTTCCACCTGACGTATCTCTTCAGGTTTCATCGCTTCGTTGTGTGAGAAGTCGAAGCGCAGGTAGTGATCATTGACCAGAGAACCTTTTTGCGCCACATGCTTGCCCATCACCTGACGCAACGCTGCATGCAATAAATGGGTCGCCGAGTGGTTCAGTCGGATACGACCACGTCGTGCACCATCTACTTTCGCTGTCAGTTGGTCACCAACCTGTAAACTCCCGGCAGTGATAACACCGGTATGGCCAATTGCCGTACCGTATTTTTGGGTGTCAGAAACCGAAAAACTACACTGGGCATTTTCCAGCACGCCGGAGTCACCCACCTGTCCACCTGACTCAGCGTAAAAAGGCGTTTCACTGAGTATCACCACGCCACGCTGACCCTTTTCGATTCGGTTTACAGACTGCCCATCAATGTAGATGGTATTCACTGCAGAAGAGCACTCCAGCAGATCGTAGCCTTTAAATGCCGACGCCTCATCAGTACGAATCACTGTGTTGTAATCAGTCCCAAAACCGCTTGCTTCTCTGGCGCGTTGTCGCTGTTGCTCCATCGCCCGTTCAAAGCCCGTTTCATCAATCTTCAGATCACGTTCGCGGCATACATCGGCGGTTAAATCTGCCGGAAAACCGAATGTATCATACAACCGGAATACTGTTTCACCATCCAGGGTATCACCCTTGAGGTTATTCAGCTCTTCATCGAGTAAAGCCAGCCCTCTTTCCAGTGTTCTGGCAAATTGCTCTTCTTCAGTTTTAAGCACCTGTTCAACATGCTGCTGCTGACGACTTAACTCCTCAGCGGCCGGTCCCATCACTTCAATCAATGGCGCGACCAACTTCCAGAAAAAGGTTCCCTGCGCACCAAGCATGTTGCCATGCCGGATTGCCCGACGCAGTATGCGTCTCAGTACATAACCCCGGTTTTCATTTGATGGCACGACACCATCAGCCACCAGGAATGCACAGGAACGAATATGGTCAGCAATAGCACGTAATGACTTGCTGTCATTATCACGGGTTCCGATAATTTCTGCGGTAGATTTTATCATTTTCTGAAATAGGTCAATCTCATAGTTTGAGTTGACATGCTGAAGCACCGCCGCAATACGCTCTAATCCCATCCCGGTGTCAACCGAGGGTTTAGGTAATGGCTGCATAGTGCCGTCAGCCTGACGATTGAACTGCATGAAAACAATGTTCCAGATTTCGATGTAACGATCGCCATCTTCTTCAGGTGAACCCGGTGGCCCTCCCCAGATATGCTCGCCGTGATCATAAAAAATTTCACTGCAAGGACCACAGGGACCGGTATCACCCATCTGCCAGAAATTGTCTGAAGCAAAAGGCGCACCTTTGTTATCACCGATGCGAATAATGCGTTCAGCGGGTACGCCTATTTCGTCTGCCCAGATAGCATAAGCTTCATCATCCGTCTCATACACCGTTACCCACAACTTCTCTGCCGGCAGGTTAAACCATGCTTTTCCGGTAAGTAACTCCCATGCAAAACCTATCGCTTCACGTTTGAAATAGTCACCGAAACTGAAATTTCCCAGCATTTCAAAAAAAGTGTGGTGTCTTGCGGTGTAACCGACATTTTCTAAATCGTTATGTTTTCCACCAGCACGCACACAGCGTTGTGATGTTGTTGCACGAGAGTAATTACGTTTATCAGCGCCCAGAAAAACATCTTTGAACTGGTTCATTCCCGCATTGGTAAACAGTAATGTGGGATCGTTATGGGGAACCAGAGAGCTGCTGGCGACAACCTGATGACCCTTGCTGTGAAAAAAGTCGAGAAACGCCTGGCGAATCTCCGCTGTACTTTTACTCATATTTATCCTGAAGTTACGCTAATAAACTTATCATGCACACATCCCCGGATGGGTGCACTTGCTGCGCTATACGCCGAAATGTGCCTGATAAGATAATTTTTCTTCATCGGGAAGTAAAATCCCAATCACTTTATTGATCATCCTGCCTGTAAATTTCCCGGATATCGTCGGGAGTAAAGCCACGACTCAACAGAAAACGCTGAACTTTCATTTTCGCTTTCCACTCTTCAGGCAAGGGTTCTCCAAATTTACGCCGTGCAACATCCCGGCCCACCAGACACCAGTCGATCTCAGTTTCTGACAAGAGGGTTTTTACCACACTTCGCTCAATCCCTTTTTGATTTAACTCTATCCCGATACGCTGCGCACCATATCCTTTCTGGCTTCTCATTGATAAAAAGCGCACCGCGAACCTGAGGTCGTCAATATAGTTGTGCACTTTGCACCATTGGATAACCTGCTCCAGCGCCTCAGTACCTTCTGAGGGATGCTGATCATCGGCAAGTTGCGATTCTGAGGTGCTTAGCGCCGCTGACAATTTAATACGGAGCTCTTGCTCACTATGATCACGCAGCGAAAGAATACGCAGTGCCTTCTGCCGCATGCGATGATAGAGAGGAGACAACCTGCATTCATCCATCATTGTTCCTCCTTCTTCTTCCAGCTTAATGCATCTGTAATACGAGATATGACACAACTCCAGCGAGAAGGCTTCTGTATGGAAATCATCACGCCCGGATGATATCACAGGCACAGGCACCGCGGGAAACCCGCCTGCACTGACATACAAAGCTGTTCTCAGCGATGGTTACTTCGGGCATATAATAATAACGTACTAATAAACAGAGGGATGCCGATAAGCGCAAACTGAGTCCTAAAGGAAATGTAATACCCGTTTGCTGATCATTGATGTAACGCTTCTGAGGCAGTCAGTTTGCTAAAATCCTGACTTTGTTCAATACCAGTTTTGCATGGGCTATTACATCCTATGAGCAGTAAAGTAACGTGGGGATGCTATATTGGTTTCTGCTTTTCAAATGTTCAGGATCCGCCAAACTTAAGCACAGATACTTACGTCATCACTTGTACACCCATTACTTATTACCCGATCAACCTGAAGTTGTCTGTGCCCACACTATCGTTGACACACACTGGCAACCATTGAATTCAATAGCACAACAGCAGAGTTATCCGGCTTAACGGTTGAGTATGTTGAAATTGGTCCTGGGATGGCAGGAAGATTTCATCGGCCCCCGCATCAGCACGCTGATTTATCAAATCAAACACAGAAATCAACATATGGCTATCATATATGCATGATTATAAATCACTGATTTTTGAACCTTATTTAACCCCATTACCAGGCATGCCCACATGCCTGGCATATTTTCAAAGTGCGTTTTTAACTACAACACCTTTGATTAAAGGCAGGTTGGCTAGTGATAAGGTGATTTGATTTATAGGTGTGGTAGGCGCAGTAAACGTAGCCTGCCAGCTACCGACACGAGGATTTTTCTTCGTGTTATAACAAAAAGTCAGTGCTAGTGAATCAGGCGCCAGCCTTTCACCTGCTGATGAGCGGGCTAATGGGTAACTCTTCCCATTAACTTCAATGTAAAAATCATCATTCCATGAGGCATCAGAGGGATTGTGGTAAATACTCTCACCACTGTAACCATCCACATCGGTTTCAAAACGCAGTTCAACCTCTACCCGGTCTTGCTTTTGCACCGCCCTGATAACAGTCGCAGAGGCATAGCCGCTGGGTGTTTCAACACTGGCACTCTGTGCCGCCCCACTGACCAGAAAGGCGATAGCAACACTTAAAAACACAACAAATTTTTGTACTCGAATCAACATAGGGGATGTTCTTCTAAAAAAAAGCCCCTGCCGATAAAGACAGGGGGCTATGAAAGGTGAACTATTGAGTCTGAAGATTTAATGCATTTGCTGCAGCGCGGAAGATATCCGTGTTGTCTACATAACGCTGACTCTCTTTAGGCACGTGATAATACACACCTAAGTTGCGTTCTTCTTTTGCCACTTTGGTCAGATAAGCCGCACCCGCCCCTTTCGCATACACCGGAACCAGTTCACGTGTGTGAGTATCTGAATTCCAGCGCACCAGTGGCAGCGCTCCGGCTCCCTGACTGACAATGTCAGAATATATTTCTTTATTTGAGTCAGGGCCTTGTAATAAACCATTGCCGTGGTCGGTAGTCACAATGACCAGCGTTTCATCCCATGAGCTATTTTTCTCAACCCAGTCTGTCACCGCTTCAACCGCACGATTAAAATCAATTTGCTCTTCAACCAGACGCGGCAGGTTATTAGCATGCGCTGCCCAATCCACTGCCCCACCTTCTACCATCAGGAAGAAGCCTTTCTCGTTTTTACTGATGATGTTCAATGCACCTTTGGTCATCGTCGCTAAGTCAGGCTGGTTGGTGAGCAGGTTGCCCCCGGCAACACCACTGCGGTTAAATTGCAGTGTGGCATTATTCTGAGCCGTACCAACCACTTTACTTTTCCCTTTCAGGTCCAGACGCCCTTCTGCCAGCGCTTCAAAATCCGCTTTTGTTTCAATATGTGCATAAGGTGTTTCATTAGCGACCAGTTTTTCCCAAGTGGCTTTGCCGCCAACATAACGATAGGCTTTGTCGTTTTTCGGTTCGGTACGCTGTCCATCGCTGTCATAAAACGGATGTCCGCTGCCCATAATGACAGAGGCCTGGCCTGAATTAATCGCTTCCTGAGCAATCTCTTCATATTTGTTTCGGCTGGCATTGTGAGCCAGAAAACCGGCAGGCGTAGCATGGCTCCATTGAACCGAAGTGATAACGCCTAAAGCACGTCCGTTTGCGACTACATAATCACCAATGTTTTCAATCTTTTTGTCATCATTAGACCAGTTGATTGCATTGTTATAGGTTTTATGGCCAGATGCTAACGCCGTTGCGGCCGCTGCGCTGTCTGTGTAGTCAGCACGCGTGTAATCATAACCTTCAAAGTAGCCCGGGTAATTGCCCAGATTACCTTTGAATGTTGCCTCAGATTTCTGCTTATTCCACAGTTTTGCAGGATCAAATTTGACGGTCTCTTTGTCGCTATGAGTCGGCACATTCGAGGTATTCAGGGGATACGTTGAGGCAAAAACTTTGACATCAAAATCATCGTAAACTTCATGACCAAGAGCACCATGCCGATAGTAACTGGCCGCATGCCAGGTATTGATACCCGCTCCATCACTGATCAATAAGATCACATTTTCGGCATTAGATTTATTCTCAGAAGTATTGGCATAAGTCACTGAAGTGATACTGGCGCCTACCAGCACTGCAAGAGCAGATATTGTCAACTTTTTCATTTGGTTTTCCTGTGATGTGTTTAACTTTTGTTTACGTTACGTGACACAGATGACTGATTTATGACAGTCTGAAACAAAAACCACTCACTGCCTCATCACATGGCTTGATTCGGTGATCGTGCGAGGGGGGCGTATGCTCCTTTGCGGCACGGCATACAAAATGTGCGTGTTGTCAGTTCAACAATCTTCAGCGGGATACGGTGTGTTGCACGATTCTCAATGATAGCCATTTCATCATGAGAAGTGATGCATTAACATAGCGCATTACTTTCGCCTTGCACTATGGATATTCAATGCGTTATCTGCTGAAAACTCTGCCATTGATTCTGTTTCTTTCCGCCTGCAGCGCACCACATCATCCGGCAGCCACGGCTAGTCCGTCACCGCCCAAAGGGGAGTTTTTGCTCGATGCCACACATCAGCATGCGCCATTGAGCGGTGATTTTGCCAGCAATCCGCTTACGATAAAGTTTATTGATCGGATAGTGGCAGAACAGGGCTTTGACAGGCAACAGTTGCATGATGTGCTGGCGCAGGCACAGAAACTGGATTGGGTGATTCGTCTGATGGACAAGCAAGCTCCCACTTTGCAGCCCGAATCCGGGCCTAATGGTGCATGGATACGTTACCGTAATAAATTTATTACTCCCGAGAACGTGCAGAATGGTGTGATCTTCTGGAATCAATATCAGGACGCACTGGTACGTGCGCAACAAACCTATGGCGTTCCGGCGGAGATCATTGTCGGCATCATTGGTGTCGAGACACGCTGGGGCAAAATTATGGGTAAAACACGCATTATCGATGCGCTTGCCACCCTCTCTTTTGACTACCCACGCCGGGCTGACTTTTTTACTGCCGAGCTGGAAACCTTTCTGCTGATGGCGCGTAAAGAGGGCAAAGATCCACTCAGCCTGCAAGGCTCCTATGCGGGTGCCATGGGATATGGCCAGTTTATGCCCTCATCATTTAAAAATTACGCAGTTGATTTTAATCATGACGGACACATCAATCTGTGGGATCCGGTTGATGCAATCGGCAGCATCGCTAACTATTTCAGTGTACATGGCTGGGTTAAAGGCGGCACTGTCGCCATCATGGCCAGTGGTAAAAATCGTTCACTGCAAACCGGGTTTAAAACCCGTTATCGTGTCAGCCAGCTGGCTAAAGCCGGATTCTCACCGACCGTTAAACTAGATCCTGAGCAACAGGTGAGTCTGCTACGCTTCGACATGGGGAAACAGTATCAATACTGGTACGGGTTACCTAATTTTTACGCCATTACCCGCTACAATCACAGTAACCATTATGCGATGGCCGTCTGGCAACTGGGGCTGGCAGTACGCGAGGCACGCTAACTCGCGCCTTAAAACCACCCACACAACATGCTCTGATGCGGAAAGGGGGATAAGTGGAAAAAATCAGTATTACCACACTGGCAACTGATATCGGTCAGCGTTTACAGGCAGAATCTGCCATGCTCACCACAGCGGAATCCTGTACTGGCGGCGGCATAGCCCAGGCGGTGACGGAGATCGCCGGCAGTTCGCAATGGTTCGGCTATGGATTTGTTACCTATAGCAATCAGGCAAAATCGCAACTACTGGATGTTCCACCCTCTTTGATTGAGCTGTATGGTGCAGTCAGTGAACCGGTAGTTATCGCCATGGCGCAGGGGGCATTGAGCCGTTCAGTGGCAGATTATGCCATTGCCGTGAGCGGGATTGCCGGCCCTGGCGGCGGAACACCGGAAAAACCTACCGGTACTGTCTGGTTTGGCTTTACCAGTAGAAAAGGCCACATCTACAGCGCATGTCAGCGCTTCTGCGGCGATCGTGCGGCAGTAAGAGAGCAGGCAGTACACTGGGCATTACTTACCCTGCGGGACCACTTTTTATAAAATAGACTTGATACTGTATGCGCATACAGTATAATCATTCACAAGATAACACGACATTGACTCCGTGAAGGCACACCCGGCACGATAAGGAACAGACATGGCAATTGATGAAAACAAACAAAAAGCACTGGCAGCGGCACTTGGTCAGATTGAGAAACAGTTTGGTAAAGGCTCCATCATGCGTCTGGGTGAAGACCGCTCAATGGATGTCGAAACCATTTCCACTGGTTCACTCTCACTTGATATCGCACTTGGTGCCGGTGGGTTACCTATGGGGCGAATTGTTGAAATCTATGGACCTGAATCATCAGGTAAAACAACACTTACCCTGCAAGTGATTGCCGCTGCGCAGCGCAAAGGTAAAACCTGTGCGTTTATTGATGCCGAGCACGCGCTTGACCCTGTTTATGCTAAAAAGTTAGGCGTTGATATCGACAACCTACTCTGTTCTCAGCCTGATACCGGTGAACAGGCACTGGAAATCTGCGATGCACTGGCACGTTCCGGTGCGGTAGATGTGATCATTGTCGACTCCGTTGCAGCCTTAACCCCGAAAGCGGAAATTGAAGGTGAGATCGGTGACTCACACATGGGGCTGGCAGCCCGTATGATGAGCCAGGCAATGCGTAAACTGGCAGGTAACCTCAAACAGTCGAACACACTGCTGATCTTTATCAACCAGATCCGTATGAAAATTGGTGTCATGTTTGGCAACCCTGAGACCACTACCGGGGGAAATGCTCTGAAGTTTTATGCTTCTGTTCGCCTGGATATTCGCCGCATCGGTGCAATCAAAGAAGGTGATGAAGTCGTTGGTAGTGAAACTCGCGTTAAGGTAGTGAAAAATAAGGTTGCCGCCCCCTTCAAACAGGCAGAATTCCAGATCATGTATGGTGAGGGGATCAATATCTACGGTGAGCTGGTTGAACTGGGTGTCAAACATAAACTGATAGAAAAAGCAGGTGCCTGGTATAGCTACAATGGCGACAAAATCGGCCAGGGTAAAGCAAATGCCAGCAATTACCTGAAAGAAAACCCCGCAATTGCTGAGGCTATTGAGGCGAAACTACGCGCAGATCTGTTGAACAATCCGGACGGTAAACCCGATTTTACTCCGACCAGTGATGAAAAAGATGAATCAGCAGATGAGTTTTAATCAGACGAAGAGTCAGCCCGGATAACACCATAAAACACTACTTAACGACCGCGCTCTTCTTCACTTATCAACCGAATGAGCGCCATGCAGAACTGGCAGGAAAGATATTATCCGTCTGGCTAATGGTTTCTGATACAGAAAACCTCCCGCATGGGAGGTTTTTTTATGTCACCCTGCCGATCAGCTTTGCACTAATGCCGGTTTCGTACCAACTGATAACGCCGGGTGAGGTATTCCACCGGAGCACTCCAGATATGCACCAGACGGCAAAAAGGGAACAAAAGAAAAAGTGTCATTCCCAACACCATATGCAGACGGAAAATCCATGCAACACCGTCAAGATGGGCTGATGCACCACCCTGGAAAGTGACGATGGCCTGCGCCCATCCCACCAGCTTCATCATCTCACTGCCGTGTGGATGTTGAGCCGAAAAAGGAATGGTCAGTAGCCCGAGACAGACCTGAATCACCAGCAGCGAGAGGATCATGATATCTGCCGGTGAACTGGTGGCACGAATACGCGTGTTCGTGAGTCGTCGGCGTAATAATAATCCACCACCGATCAGCGTCATGATGCCAAACACCCCACCAACACCCATCGCCAGTTGCTGTTTCATAGCAACGGGCAAAAACCAGGCATACATCCAGTGTGGTGTTAACATGCCAACAATATGACCAAGAAAAATACCAATAACGCCGATGTGAAACAAATTTGACGCCAGACGCATGCCTTTTTTGTCCAGCATCTGGCTGGAGCCAGCCCGCCAGCTGTACTGACCATAATCATAACGTAGCCAGCTACCTACAAGAAAAACAGTACCGGCAATATAAGGATAGATATCGAAAAAAAAGCGTGAAAGAAAGTGCACAATCAACCTCCTGTAGTTCGCGTCGTGGTCTCAGCGATATCCAGATAGTGTGGGATGACGTTATCAACGAAACGACGTTGATGCCGGGTTTGCTGTGCAGAACTGCACCCCTGTTTACCGAGGAAAGTAACCTGCTCCTCTTCCCAGACGGCATCTAATGCGGCAGGCGTATCATCCCGCGCTTCCTGCGCCACTTGCTGCATAAGATGCTCTGATACCTGCTGCTGACCAGCAAAAGCTAATAACGCGGCGAAGAGTGCTGCATAAGGACTCTGTCGCTGTTCAAGTCTTGAAGCGAGTAGCGCCAGAATAGGCACAATATCTTCTAACCCTTGCTGTGCTTTTTCCCTGCTACTGTGAGCCAGATACTCAAGATAGAGCGGCAGATAATCAGGCAACTCCTTACTGACTGGCAGTAAGCCATCATGCTGATACTGAGCCAGCAGGTCGACCATTGCCTGACCACGGTCACGTGATTCGCCGTGTACGTGCTCAAATAACAACAGCGATGTTGCCCGGCCACGATCGAACAATTCGCCATACTCTGCCTGGATATCTAATAAAGGACGGGAAGAGAGAGTCTCAATAAAACCGGTAATCGCAATACGATGACCTGCAGGAACCTCAGTCAGTTGCTGACTTTCAGCCAGCAACTCATCACGATGGGTAAGCAGCGTCTGATCAGGATACTCCAGCAGATAAGAGATAAGGTTCAACAGACTCATAGACTTTTCTCCGGCGGCTGCGTTTTACTGGTAATATCGATGGCGTCGATCCGGTGACTGTTAAACAGATTGAATTTGCTGTCACTGCCATGACAACCATCGCCAAAACTGAAGCCACACCCTTTGCTTTCAGGGAACGCTTCTGCCGCCAGCTCACGATGAGAAGAAGGAACAACAAAGCGGTCTTCATAATTCGCAATCGCCAGGTATCGATACATCTCCTGTGCCTGAGCTTCACTCAACCCTGCCTCTTGCAGCGCGGTAGTATCTACTTTGCCATCAACAGTTTCAGCGCGCTTGTAATGACGCATGGCCAGCATGCGCTTCAGTGCCAGCAGCACAGATTCAGGGTCGCCGGCCGTCAGCAAATTAGCCAGATACTGTACCGGAATGCGCAGGCTTTCTACATCCGGCAACACACCTTGCTGCTGCAGTAAACCGGAATCGGCCGCAGACTGAATAGGTGACAGTGGTGGCACATACCAGATCATAGGTAATGTGCGGTACTCCGGATGAAGTGGCAAAGCCAGTTTCCAGTCGATAGCCATTTTATAGACCGGTGATTGCTGCGCAGCATCGATGACACTTTGTGGAACGCCATCCTGTAAAGCCTGAGCGATAACATCAGGATCGTGCGGATCAAGAAACAGCGATAGCTGCTGTTCATATAAGGCTGTTTCATGCTCTGACGCTGCCACTTCCTGAATACGGTCAGCATCATAAAGCAATACTCCAAGATAACGGATACGCCCCACACAGGTTTCTGAGCAAACGGTTGGCTGTCCTGATTCAATACGCGGGTAGCAGAAAATACACTTCTCTGATTTGCCGCTTTTCCAGTTGAAATAGATTTTTTTATACGGACAGCCAGTGAGGCACATTCTCCAGCCTCGACACTTATCCTGATCGATAAGGACGATACCATCTTCACCACGTTTATAGATGGCTCCGCTCGGGCAAGTTGCAACACACGCCGGGTTAAGGCAGTGCTCACAGAGACGCGGCAAATACATCATAAAAGTATTTTCAAACTGACCGTAAATCTCTTTCTGCATGTGAACGAAATTTTTATCCCGCCCCCGGTGGACAAATTCCCCCCCCAGAATCTCTTCCCAGTTTGGTCCTTTATCAATTTTTTTCATCCGCTGACCGGTAATTAACGATCGTGGGCGCGCAACCGGCTGGTAACGACTTGAAGGTGCGGTATGCAGGTGTTGATAGTCAAAATCGAAAGGCTCGTAGTAATCATCTAATGCCGGCACATCAGGGTTAGCAAAGAGTTTTGACAACACGCCGATGCGACTACCCATACGCGGTTCCAGTTTACCACTGATTTTACGGATCCAGCCGCCTTTCCACTTCTGCTGATCTTCCCAGGCTTCGGGATAGCCTACACCGGGTTTACTCTCAACATTATTAAACCAGGCATACTCTACCCCTTCACGACTGGTCCAGACATTTTTACAGGTGACCGAGCAGGTATGACAGCCGATACACTTATCCAGATTCAGCACCATGCCAATTTGTGAACGTATTTTCACCGTTTTTCCTCCCGGAGAATCTCCTGACACTCATCCTTGCCTTCACCGTCTGACCAGTCGACATGATGCATTTTGCGCACCACCACAAACTCATCGCGGTTAGAACCGACCGTACCGTAATAGTTAAAACCATAGGCAAGCTGTGCATAGCCACCTATCATATGGGTCGGTTTAGGTGAAGCACGCGTCACCGAGTTATGTATGCCACCGCGCTGACCGGTTATCTCCGAACCGGGCAGATTTACAATCCGTTCCTGAGCGTGATACATCATGGTCATTCCTGCCGGGATCCTTTGACTTACAACCCCCGGGCAGTTAATGCACCGTGTACGTTGAATACTTCAATCCAGTCATTGTCTGCGATGCCGAGCTCACTGGCATCCTGCTCACTGAGCCAGACAATCGGGCCACCACGCGAAAGCGTCAGCATCAGTAAGTTATCGCTGTAGGTGGAGTGAATACCCCATTTCTGGTGTGGCGTCAGAAAATTAAGCGCCTTTTCCGGATGTCCGTTAGGCGTACAGTTAAGCACTGGTGCCACTGAACGGGTATCGATCGGGGGGCGGTAAACCAGCAGGCTTTCCCCGAATGCACGCATCCAAGGATGGTCCTGATACAGCTACTGGCGGCCACTTAAAGTGCGCCATGGGATCAGTTCATGCACATTGGTATAACCCGCACTGTATGAAACATGCTCATCTTCATCCCCGACCAGGTCGGACTGGAGATAATTTTGCGTGGCTGTGCCTGCAAGTCACGAAAGCGTAGTTTTTCATCCTCTTTATTCAGCGCCAGATGGCTGTGATCACGACCGGTAATCGCACTTAACGCCAGCCAGGCTTTCACCGCGACTTCTCCGTTAGTTTCCGGTGCCAGTGAGAGAATCACTTCCGCCGCGTCTATTGCGCTGTCGATAGCGGGTTGCCCGGCTGCTGGCCCCCCGGTTTTGACGCGGTTAAGTTTTCTCAGGAAATCCACTTCATGTTGTGTATTCCAGCTGATCCCTTTGCCACCGTTACCCAGTTTCTCCATCAACGGTCCGAGTGAGGTAAAACGGTCATAAGTTGCCGGATAATCACGCTCTACGGCAATTATGTGCGGGGCCGTTTTACCAGGAATCAGTTCACACTGTCCTTTTTTCCACTCTTTTACCTCCAGAGCCTGACCTAACTCCGCAGGAGAATCGTGCTGAATAGGTAGGGTCACCACATCCGTTTCGACACCGAGATGCCCCTCAGCCATCGTTGAAAAGGCTTTCGCAATTCGTTTATAGATATCCCAGTCACTTTTCGATTCCCAGGCGGGGTCAACTGCGGCTGATAACGGATGAATGAAGGGGTGCATATCTGAGGTGTTCATATCATCCTTTTCATACCAGGTGGCAGTAGGCAGGACAATATCCGAATAGAGACACGTGCTGGACATACGAAAATCAAGAGTGACCACCAGATCGAGCTTACCTTCAGCAGGCTTGTCCTGCCACTCCACCTCTTCTGGCTTACATCCTCCTTGTTTTCCCAGATCCTCCCCCTGAATGCCATGATCGGTGCCAAGCAGATACTTGAGCAGGTACTCATGCCCTTTACCTGAAGAGCCAAGCAGGATAGAACGCCAGATAAATAAATTACGCGGATAGTTATGTGGATTGTCAGGTTGCTCGGCAGCAAAACGCACCTCACCCGACTGTAATGCCGCTACCGTATAGTCAGTCGGTGATAATCCGGCAGCCTTTGCCGCTTTCGCCAGATGCAGAGGGTTAACATTTAACTGTGGTGCAGAGGGAAGCCATCCCATACGCTCTGAACGCACATTGAAATCAATGGGAGTACCACTGTACTGTGACGCATCAGCCAGCGGCGAGAGTAACTCGCGCATATTGAGTGATTCATAGCGCCACTGACTGGAGTGGTTATAAAAAAATGACGTGCTGTTCATGTGACGAGGAGGACGCTGCCAGTCCAGAGCAAAGGCCAGTGGTGTCCAGCCAGTCTGTGGTCTGAGCTTCTCCTGTCCGACGTAGTGTGCCCAGCCACCACCACTTTGACCGACACAACCACAGAAGATCAGCATGTTAATCAGACCGCGGTAGTTCAAATCCATGTGATACCAGTGGTTCATACCAGCACCCACGATGATCATCGAACGACCACGTGTTTTTTCTGCATTGTCGGCAAACTCGCGGGCAATACGGATAATATTCTGACGGGAAACACCGGTAATGTGTTCAGCCCATGCGGGGCTATATGCTTTTACCTCATCATAATGATGAGCACAGTGAGGGTCATCCAGACCGCGTTCGATACCATAGTTTGCCAGTGTCAGATCATAAACCGTAGTGACCAACGCCTCGCTGCCATTCGCCAGTTGCAAACGTTTTACGGGTAATTTATGCAGCAGAATTTCATCCAGCTCAACAGCATTGAACGTTTCCCGCGCGGTGGCGGCAAAATAAGGAAAACCAACCTGCACGACACTGTCGTGATTATCAAGCAGGCTCAACGCAAGCTGCACTTCCTGCTGGGTTTTCCCCTCACGGGACTCCAGATTCCACTTGCCTTTTTCACCCCAGCGATAGCCTATTGACCCCTGCGGTGAAACCAGCTGGCCGTTGCCATCAAGCGCGATAGTTTTCCACTCCGGGTTATTCTCCTGCCCCAGATTATCAGCCAGATCACTGGCACGCAGCAGGCGTCCGGCAGCATAGTAATTGCCTTCGCGCGCTTCCAGCAATACCAGCATCGGCATATCGGTGTAGCGCCGCACATAATCACGAAAATAGTCGACCTGTCGCTGTTGGTGAAACTCATTAAGAATGACGTGCCCCATCGCCATCGCCAGTGCGGCATCGGTGCCCTGCTTCGGACTGAGCCACTGGTCACACAGTTTTGCTACTTCGGCATAATCCGGTGTGATAGCAACAGTCTTGGTGCCTTTATAACGCACTTCGGTGAAGAAGTGCGCATCCGGCGTACGGGTCTGCGGGACATTAGATCCCCAGGCAATGATATAAGATGAGTTATACCAGTCTGCCGATTCAGGTACGTCGGTCTGTTCACCCCACATCATCGGCGAGGCCGGTGGAAGATCGCAGTACCAGTCATAGAAACTGAGACAGACACCGCCAATCAGTGACAAATAACGGGCACCGGCTGCATAAGAAACCATCGACATCGCCGGAATGGGTGAGAAGCCAACCACCCGATCGGGACCAAATGTTTTCACTGTGCATACATTCGCCGCGGCGATAAGTTCGTTCATCTCTTGCCAGGTGGAGCGAATAAAACCGCCTCGACCACGCGCCGCTTTGTAACGCTGACTCTTTTCTGTATCGCTGATAATGGCATGCCAGGCGGCAACCGGATCCTGATGCTGCGCTTTCGCTTCGCGCCACAACTCAAGCAGCTGTTTGCGTATCAACGGATATTTAAGACGGTTAGCACTGTAGAGATACCAGGAATAACTGGCGCCGCGAGGACAACCGCGCGGTTCATGATTAGGCAGATCCGGACGGGTGTGCGGGTAGTCGGTTTGTTGTGTCTCCCAGGTGACTAACCCTTGTTTGACATAAATTTTCCAGCTGCATGACCCGGTGCAATTAACCCCGTGAGTTGATCGTACCACTTTGTCATGCTGCCAGCGTGCACGATAGCCCTGCTCCCATTCACGATTAACATTCAGCGTCTGGCCAAGATCACCAGAAAAGGGTTCCGCCTGCTGCTTGAAATAGCGAAAACGGTCAAGAAATTTGCTCATCCGGACTTCTCCTGAAGGCGTGATATAGTTATAAGAAATGACATTGCGACATCATGTATTGCACAAAAACTATCCGGTTATGCTTATTTCACCCGGTATGAGGTGACCGGTTGATAACCAGAACGAACGGCTCATTGAACGCTCTGGTCAAAACACAGGTCGAATCACCCTTTTTTACGGCCATACACCAGCCAGGTGATTGCCACGCAAAGCAGATAAAACAGTAAAAAGATCTTCATCGCGCCGGCAGGTGAACCGGTCATCGACAATGACAACCCGAAGGTTTGCGGGATAAAAAATCCACCCAATGCCCCAATCGCGGAGATAAACCCTAACGCTGCTGATGTCTCTGTTACCGCTTCGTGCTGAGCCTGGGCATCGGTCGCACCTGCGGCCTTCATACGATCCAGGGTTAACTTACGGAAGATCACCGCAATCATTTGGTAGGTGGAACCACTGCCTAAACCTGCGTTAATAAACAGCACCATAAACACCACAAAGAAAGCGATAAACGAGCCGGTCTCTCCCGCACCCGGCAGGGTCATAAATAGCAGTAAAGTGAAGCAGGTCATGACGATAAAGTTACATAACGTAACTCTGACACCACCAAAACGGTCTGAAATTATCCCCCCGATAGAGCGTGCCATCGCCCCCAGCAGCGGCCCAAAGAAGGCATAATGCAGAATCATTACATCGGGAAACTGGGTTTTCGCCAGCATGGCAAATCCGGCTGAAAATCCGATAAAAGAACCGAATGTTGCGAGGTAAAGTACTGAAAGTATCCATAAATGGGGACGTCTGAGGACTGGCAGCTGCTGACGCAGTGATGATTTTGCTGTTGCCAGGTCATTCATACCATACCAGGCAGCTACTGTTGCGATAATCAGAAATGGCACCCAAATCCATGCCGCGTTTTCCAGCCACAGCGTTGTGCCATCGCTGGCAGTCTGTGCGCCACCGCCAAAAAAACCAAACAATGAACACGAGATAGCTAGCGGGGCGAAAAACTGCATTACACTGACGCCCATGTTTCCCAGTCCGCCGTTAATACCCAGCGCACCGCCCTGGCGTGCTTTAGGAAAGAAAAAACTGATATTGCCCATACTGGAGGCAAGATTGGCTCCGGCGAAACCACACAGCAAGGCGATGATGATAAAGGTACCAAATGAGGTGCTGGTATCCTGCACCGCGTAACCAAGCCAGATGCAGGGGATCAGTAAAATAGCAGTACTGAATGCCGTCCAGCGACGACCACCAAATAGTGGTACGACAAATGAGTAAGGCACACGCAGCAAGGCACCTGATACCGAAGGCAGCGCCGTCAGCAGAAAAAGCTGTTTAGTGGTAAAATCAAAGCCAACCCGGTTTAAATTTACGCTCACCGCACTGAACAGCATCCAGACACAAAACGAGAGTAGTAAACAATAAACTTAAATCCACAGATTACGGCTGGCCACCTTTTTACCCTGTTGTTGCCAGAAAACAGGCTCTTCCGGCTGCCAGTTTTCAATCACTCCTTTGCGACACCGATCCGGTGGCGAAATTTCCTGTGACATAGTCACCTCTGATAACCCTATTTAGTGTTGTCACATCCTGCGGATCATCAGCCTGGTAAAGCTTGATATACATCAACTGCCCTGCAGGTCTTTTTTACCTTACAGAGGCGTAAACGCCAAAAGAAGTATCTATTACAGACTCGATATTTATCATAAAATCATAAAGTTACTTTGATTTAATCATCGTATATTAGACGTAATATTTCCATAAGAAATTTGTGGTTACTTATTAAGTGGTATAGGGTTCAATGTCAGTACGCGTAAAATAGCGCTCACAAGTGCCTGACATCAGAGCAGGTATCATGACAATCAAGGAGAGTGTGGGTGAACAGTGAAACAGCGACTATTTTGCTGATCGACGACCATCCGTTGCTACGGAACGGAGTCAAACAACTGATTGCGTTAGATCCCCGCCTGCAGGTTATCGCTGAAGCGGGTAATGGGGCTGATGGCATGGCACTCGCTGCCAGTCATGACCCCGATTTGATCCTGCTCGATTTAAATATGCCCGGAATGAACGGTCTTGATACGCTATTGCAGCTGCGTACCCTCGAGCTGTCAGGCCGCATTGTGGTATTCACCGTATCTGATCATGAAGATGATGTGATCAATGCCATCCGACGAGGTGCGGATGGTTATCTGTTGAAAGATATGGAACCGGAAGCGCTGCTCAACTCGCTGCATCAGGCTGCCGCCGGGCAAATGGTACTGAGTGACGCACTGACCAATCTGCTGGTCGCCGCACTGCGTGAAGATCGCGCCAGTGAACACCGCACCACGGATACACTGACGCGGCGTGAACGGGGTATCCTGCAATTGATTGCACAAGGTATGACAAATAAAGCCATTGCCAGAAAGCTGTCGATTACCGAAAGCACTGTCAAAGTGCATGTAAAACACGTGCTTAAAATAATGAAACTGCGCTCACGAGTAGAGGCCGCTGTCTGGGTTTTGCAAAATCCACATCAGTAACCCTGTCATTCACCCCTGCAACATTACCAACCTGATGGCAAGCACCTCTCATCACTGAGAGGTGCTTATATTATTACAACGCCGGTTTATTCCCGATCGTATTGATTTCCGTAATCACGGGTTCGCCTGAGGTAGTATCCAGTTCAAAGACCAGCCAGTAAGATCCAGGTGTTATTCGTCCCTCTATCGGCTGAGCCGGTGGTGTAAAGGAGCGCGTCTGGCCATTACTCAGGTTAATGGTCACATCGGCTTTAAAAATCGCTCCCTGACTTCCTCCCGTTGAATACGCATGAACAAAGTAAAGATATTTACCAACGTTATCTTTTACTATGGTAATAGTTTCAGCCCCTGGAGATGCCTGCCGATCGAGGTCGAGATTAGCGTTTGCTCCGGATGGCTCTCTCGACATGTAGTTGATAGGGATTCTTGAACCTGCTGGGTTTGTGTTGGGCACATAAAGATGAGAGTCAAGATCCTTCGGATTTGGTTCACTCCAGCTCAACATAATACGGGCATAATTTCCGTCAAGCATCGGTGATAACGGGAAACTAAAGCTGGTATCGCCGTTGGCTTTGATTTCAATCGTTCTTTCCAGAGTAATGAAACCTGAGAGTGAGATTTTCACCTGATAAATACCGGCAATGAGCTGCGTGGTAAACTTACCATCACTGCCAGAAGTGTAGGTATTTAACAGCTGGTCGTTCTGATAAAGTTCGATTTTTGCACCACTTAGCCCGCTGCCGGTTTTCGCATTAGTCACCAGCCCTGTGGTTGCATATTGTACGGCGGCAAACGAAACAGTTTTATCGGCATTCACTGCCACTGTTGTGCCGTAGCGTCCGCTGACGTGTACATCATTGACGCCGTTCATAGTACTTGTCAGGACAATAGTTGCTTCACCATGCTCATTGGTTTGACTGGTAGCAGGCAATGTGACCAGGGTGCCTTTATCCTGAGCCCATGAAACGGTTAAGCCCGCCTCTGCGATCGCATTACCATTGCTATCGCTCAACCGGGCCGTGTAGGTGAAGCTATCTGAACCATTCGCCACTTTCAGTACGGTCGCATCATTTAACACTACACTTGAAACTTTTGCGGTCGCAACGTCATAGATAAAACTGACATTTTTAGACGCGTTCACTGCAGTGGTAGCCTGGTACTGTCCGGTGACGGTAATCTTCGACACCGCGGTAGTCGTACTGGTCAGAATAATGCTTGCCCGGCCATTGGCGTCGGTCATGCTACTGCCTGGTAGCGTAACAAGCTGGCCTTTGTTTTGACTCCAGCTGACAGGTAAGCCTGCTTTTCTCACTGCATTACCGTGGCTGTCAACCAGCTGTGCAATAAAGGTAAAGCTGTTACTGCCGTTTGCCACCTTACTGACGACATCACCTTCCAGCAACACCACACTGACACGTGCACTGCTCTCATCGAAAATAAAGTTGACTGTTTTGTCTGCATTAACCGTCGTACCGCTGCCAACCTGCGCGCGCAGTGTGACATTGTATACGGCAGTAGTTGTGCTGGTCAGGGTGGCGGTAATTTCACCTTGCTCATCAGTCACACCGTTGACGGAGGTAATGACATCCCCTCTATCCGCTGTCACCACCACCTGAGCACCTGATACCCGGTTGCCAAAGCTGTCTTTGACAGTAACCGAATAGGTAAAGTTGTTCACGCCATCCGCGACCTTGCTGGTTTCACTGCCATTCAACACTACCGCGCTTACCATCGCCGTTGCGAGGTCGCCAATAAAGCTAACCTGTTTATTGGCATTGACAGATGGCTGATTATCGACACTGGCACTGACAGTAATTCCCCGTACAGCAGTGGTACTGCTTGTCAGTGTTACCGTGGTTTCCCCCTGCGCATTGGTGACGCCACTCACGCCAGTGCTGACATAGGATTTATCAGCCGCAGCAGCGACACTCATTTCCGGTACCGCATTGCCATAACGGTCTGTAACCCTCACCGTGTAAGTAAAGTTGTTACTGCCGTTTGCGACTTTACTGGTTTCCGTTCCGTTCAGCAAAACCTGACTTACCGTAGCAGAGGCACGGTCAGCGATAAAGCTCACCTTATCAGCCGCGACCGACGCTACGGTGTTGGCGACACGTGCACTGACTGAAATATCGGCCACCGCCACCGTACTGCTGGTCAGCGTCACTGTCGCCACACCTTCCGCATTCGTCAGACCACTCACCAATGTACTCACCCCGGCCTTGTCAGCCGCGGCGGTAATCTGTGCACCGGGAACACGGTTACCATTGCTGTCTTTCACTATTACTGAATAGGTGAAGGTGTTAACACCATCCGCAACCTTACTGGTGATGCTGCCATCAAGCACAACACTGCTTACCACAGCAGAAGCCAGATCCGCCGTGAAACTCACCCGCAGATTCGCATCCGCGGCCTCAGTCCCTGACACCCGTGCATTCACCAGTATGTCAGCCACCGCAGTCACTGTACTGGTCAGTGTGATCCGAGTCACCCCTTGTGCATCAGTTATGCCGCTCACCGCCGTGCTCACCGCAGCCTTATCCGCCGCTGTCGTGATCTCGGCCCCTGGCACCAGGTTGCCGTTACGATCTTTGACTGTCACGGTATAGGTAAAGCTGCTACTGCCATTAGCGACTTTACTGGTTACCGTTCCGTCCAGCACAACACTGCTCACCTTCGCCGAACTCAGGTCAGCAATAAAACTCACCCGCATGTCAGCATCTGCCGCTGTGGTCCCTGACACCCTTGCGCTCACCAGAATATCCGCCACCGCCGTGCTGCTGCTGGTCAGCGTAATGGTCGTGACGCCCTGTGCATCAGTCACTCCACTGACCGAGGTACTCACTCCGGCTTTGTCTGCAGCGACAGTAATCGCCGCACCCGGTACCCGGTTCCCGTTGCTGTCTTTGACTGTCACCGCATAAGTAAAGCTATTAACACCGTCAGCAACTTTACGGGTTTCGCTGCCATTGAGTGACACCTCACTCACTGCGGCTGTCGCCAGGTCTGCAATGAAACTGACCTGCTGATTTGCACTGATATAAGACTGGCTGTTCACGCCAGCGCTCACGGTGATTCCTGATACCGCTGTAGTGGTACTGGTTAGCGTGACTGTCGTAACACCCTGTGTATCCGTTATACCGCTCACCCCGGTGGTAACATGCGCTTTATCTGCAACCGCCACAATACCGACGCCTGGCACCCGATTGCCGTTGCTGTCTTTCACTGTGACTGTATAGGTAAAGCTGTTAAGACCATTAGCGATCAGGCAGGTTTCACTGCCATTGAGTACCACACTGGTTACCGTGGCTGAAACACGGTCAGCAATAAAGTTCACCGCAGGGCTGGCCGACACCGCAGCACTGCTGCCCGTCTGTGCACTGACAGTAATCTGCGCTACCGCGGTAGTCGTGCTGATCAGGGTGATTGTTGCGACACCTTCTGAATTCGTCACGCCGCTCACCGAAACACTCACAGCAGACTTGTCTGCCGCCGCCACAATAGTGGCACCGGGTAGCAGATTACCGTTGCTGTCTTTCACCGTGACCGTATAGGTAAAGCGGTTCACCCCATCCGCCACTTTGCTGGTTTCTGAGCCGTTCAGCACCACACTGGTTACCGTGGCGGTAGCTGCATCAGCGATAAAACTCACTTCCCGGTCTGCCTCAACTTGCGTGCTGGTTCCCACTCTTGCTCGCGCCCTGACTGCTTCTACCGCTTTTTTACTACTGGTCAGGGTCAGGATCGCGGTACCATTCGTACGTGTCACGCCACTAACTGAGGCGGTTACCCCACTTTTACTGGCTGATACCGTCACCGCAGCACCCGGCACCAGATTTCCATTTCGGTCTTTGACTGTCACGGTATAAGTAAAGCTATTCACACCATCTGCAACTTTACGTGTCTCACTGCCATTAAGCACCACACTGCTTACCGTCGCGGAGGCTAACTCAGCAATAAAGCTCACACGTTTGTCTGCATTTGCCGCTGCGCTATTCCCTACCTGCGCAGTAACCATGATATTCGCCACAGCTGTGGTGGTGCTGGTCAGCCTGATCACGGTTACACCATGTGCGTCAGTCGGAGTGCTTACCGAGGTACTGACACCGGACTTATCTGCTATGACAACCGGTGTCACGCCTGGCACCGGATTTCCATTATTGTCTTTTACTGTCACGCTGTAACTGAAGCTACTGGTACCGTTGGCCACGCGCTCTGTTTCAGTACCAACCAGAATCACACTTTTCACTGCAGCGGATGCCTGGTCAGCAACAAAACTCACCGCAGTCTGCGCATTGACTGTGGCAGTACTACCTACGCCTGCATGAACGATAATATCCGCCACTGCTTCAGTAGTGCTGGTAAGTGTGACTGTCACCTGACCATAATTGTTGGTCAAACCCATAACAGCCGTACCGACCCCGGTCTTGTTCACCCCTGCGATCACAGTCGCACCAGGCACCAGGTTACCGTGACGATCTTTGACGGTTACTGTGTAGGTAAAGTTGTTTATGCCATCCGCTATTTTGCTGGTTTGCGTGCCATTAAGCACCACATTGCTGACCGCGGCAGAAGCCAGCTCAGCAATGAAGCTCACCTTCTTGTCGGCATTCACAGCCGTAGTGTTGGCGGTGACTGCACTGACCATGATATCCAGCGCCGCTATCGTACTACTGGTCAGAGTGACAGTACTCTGGCCATTCCGGTCAGTAATGCTACTCACCGCAACACTCACACCGGACTTATCTGCCACAGAAGTTACCGTGGCTCCCGGTACCCGGTTACCATTTTGGTCTTTCACTGTGACAATATAAGTGAAGGTATTGACTCCATTTGCTATTTTACTGGTTTCACTGCCCTCCAGTACCACACTACTGACAGCGGCTGAAGCAAGATTCCCGGTAAAACTGACACTTTTATTTGCATCCACTGCATTCCCGGTCGCTGCCTGCGCGGAGACCATGATATCGAGTGCGGCTACTGTGCTGCTCTGCAGTGTGATCACTGCCTGTCCGGCATCGTTAGTCACACCACTCACCAGTGCGGTTACTCCGGATTTATCTGCCGAGGCAGTGAACAATGCACCAGGCACACGGTTACCGTGTCTGTCTTTGACCGTTACGGTATATGTAAACTGGCTCTGTCCATCTGCGGGCTTACTGATTTCTGTACCATTGAGTTCTACCGTGCTGACGGTTGCTGAAGCCAGGTCTCCGGTAAAACTGACTTTTTTATCAGCATCGACAGACGAGGTATTACTGAGCTTCGCACTGACCAGTACATTCAGTGCTGCAGTGGTGGTGCTGGTGAGCGTAATAACAACTTGCCCCTCACGATCAGTGACGCCTTCAACCCGGGTCGTGACACCCGATTTATCTGCCGTTGCGATGACCACGGCATCAGGTACCAGGTTACCATTGCCATCCCTGACTATCGCTGTATAAGTAAAAGTGCTCACGCCATCCGCTGCTTTACTGACGCTATTGCCATTGAGTTCAACACGACTTACGCTGCCCGAGGCAACATTCCCTGTGAAGTTAACCGTTTTATTGGCATTGACCGGCGTACCACCGACAACCTGCGCATTAACCATAATATCCAGAGCTGCGCGGGTTGTACTGGTCAGCGTAATGGTGCTCTGACCTAAATAATCAGTCGTCCCGCTGACAGCGGTTGTCACGTCATTTGTATCCGCAGTGGCAATCAGTGATACACCAGGTACAGCGTTGCCGTGCGCATCTATCACACTCACAGTATACGTGAAGGCGCTATTACCATTGGCCACTTTGCTGACCTCAGCACCATTCAGTGTTACCAGACTTACCTTCGCAGAGGTGACATCCCCGGTAAAACTCACACGCTGGTTGGCATCAACAGGAGTTGTGTTGTCTGTGTGTGCACTGACCATTACATCCAGTGCCGCTGTGGTGGTACTGGTCAGCGTGACAGAAACTTCGCCATCACGATTGGTTATTCCCTGCACCGAGGCATTAACCCCTGGCTTATCTGCCGAAGCTTGCAGACTCACCCCCGGTACCCGGTTACCAGTGCTGTCTTTCACTGTGACAATATAAGTAAAGCTATTTTGTCCATTCGCCGCTTTCACCACCTCACTGCCTTGCAGTATGACGCTACTAACCAGAACTGAAGCACTATCGCCAGTAAAACTTACTGTTTTATTAGCATTTTTTGACGCCGAACTGCCCGTCTGTGCTACCAACATAATATCCAGCGCGGCAGTGATAGTGCTGGTCAATGTCACTGTTGTCTGCCCATCGCGATTGGTCACACCATTAACTGCAATCGTCACGTTACTGCTGGTGGCAGCTGCAGTGATTGTGGCTCCCGGCACGGGATTTTGATTGGTATCGAGGACCGTGGCGGTGTAGGTAAAGTTATTTCGACCGTCGGCTGATTTGGTGATGACATCACCTTCGAGGATTAACTGGCTGACCACCGCTGACGCGATATTCCCCGTGATGCTTACACGATGATCCGCCTCGACAGCGTCTGTAGTTCCGATTCTGGCATTAACCATTATGTCGAGCACAGCCGTAGTGCTGCTGGTGAGTGTGATTAGCGTTTCACCCTCAGCATTCGTCACCGCACTGACCTCAACCGTCACCGCGCTTTTATCCACCGCAGGAGTCACACTCACCCCCTGTACCGGATTGCCATGGCGATCTTTTACCACCGCAGTATAAATAAAGGAGTTAACCCCATCAGCGACTTTACTGGTTTCCTGTCCGTTTAGTGTCACGCTACTCACTGCCGCAGAGGCTAACTCGGCGATAAAGCTGACACGTTTGTCTGCATTAATTGCCGCCGAACTCTCCACTTGTGCGCTAAGCATGATCTCTGCTACAGCACTGGTGGTACTGTTTAGCCTAACGCGGGTTTCTCCTGACTGATCAGTGACTCCACTGACCTCAGTACTGACTCCAGGCTTATCTGCCTTAGCCGTTACTGTCACGCCTGGCACCAGGTTGCCATTAACATCCCTGACAATGACTTTGTAAGTAAAACTATTAATGCCATCGGCAATTTTGGTGACTTCGCTCCCTTCCAGTACGACATTACTGACAGTAGCTGAAAGAGTATCCGCGATAAAACTCACTGATTTGTCTGCCTGTACGACAGCGCCGTTGCCGGTACTGGCACTGACAGTAATGTTCGACACAGCAGTGGTGCTGCTTTGCAGTGTCACTATTGCCACCCCTTCAGCATTGGTTGTGCCATTGACCAGGGTTGTCACCGCCATCTTATCGGCAGCAGGTGTAATGGTGGCCCCCGGCACCGGGTTACCGTTGCTGTCTTTCACCGTCACGCTATAACTGAAGGTACTGGCCCCATCTGCCACTTTTTAAGTCTCGGAACCATTTAACACCACACTGCTGACCGTGGCGCTGGCAAGATCGGCTGTGAAGTTCACGCGTCTGTCGGCATTGGCTGTTGCTGTGTTCGCCACTCTGGCGCTGAGCATGATATCCAGCGTAGCTGTTGTACTGCTCTTTAGTGTGACCGTGACCCTACCCTGCGCATCAGTGATACCGTTGACAACCGCACTAACGTGTTGTTTATCAGCAGTCGCCGTCAACGCCGCGGCTGGTACACGGTTGCCATTGCTATCGAGCACAGTTGCTGTATAAGTGAACGTATTGACACCGTCCGCAATTTTACTCGTCTGCGCGTCTTCGAGTATCAGGGTACTGACCCTGGCTGAGTTAAGATCCGCCGTGAAGCTAACGCGCTTATTCGCCTCCACCGCGCCTTGTAGTGGTCAACTAATTTTGGCCACACGACCTGACTGTTCGTGGAACAGCCGCTCTGATTCATTTGGCGTTAAGCCACCGTTATACCAGTGGGGCCGGATGGCACTGTAATAGCCCGTGATGTAGCTGATTATCGCGCTCTGAGCCTCGTTGAAGCTGTTATAGCCCTTCGTCGGCACCCATTCGGTCTTCAGGCTCCGGAAGAACCGCTCCATCGGGGCATTATCCCAGCAGTTACCCCGGCGACTCATGCTCTGCTTTATCCGACAGCGCCACAGAGCCTGCCGGTACTGACGGCTGGTATAGTGGCTGCCCTGATCGCTGTGGAACATCACGCCTGTTGGCTTACCCCGAAGCTCCCAGGCCATCTGCAATGCTTTGACCGTGAGGGCCGGGTCCGGCGACGTCGATATCGCCCAGCCCACAGGTTTGCGGGCGAACAGATCCAGCACTGCTGCCAGATAAGCCCAGCATTTTCCCGTCCAGATATACGTCACATCGCCGCACCAGACCTGATCCGGCGCGGTAACCGCGAACTGCCGGTCGAGATGGTTCGGTATTTCAATGTGTTCGTTCCCGCCGCGTTTGTATTTATGCGCCGGGACCTGGCAACTGGCGATATCCAGCTCTTTCATCAGCTTACCGGCCAGCCATCGCCCGAGTCTGACGCCCTTAGCGCTGACCATCGTGGCGATACTTCTCGCGCCAGCAGAGCCACCACTGGCGTTCCAGACTTCACTGACGAGACTCCGTTTAACGGCACGCTCAGCGTCAGAATCCCTGCCATTTTTACGAATGTAGCGATAACTGCTTCGGTGAACACCGAACAGCCGGCCCAATGGCGCTACCGGGTAGTGCGCCCTCAGACTGTCTATTATCGTGAACTGTTCAGGGAGTCCGACATCAAGAGCGCGGTAGCCTTTTTTAGGATTTCATTCTCCATTTCAGGGCGTTGTATCCGTTTTCTCATTTCCCTGAGTTCAGTCTGCTCAGGCGTCAGAGGCAGCCCCGGGGGCGTTTTCCCCTGGCGCTCCATACGTAACGATTTTACCCGGCGGTTGATGGCGGAGAGGCTGACGTTCATCGCCTTAGCCGCCTCGCCGTGAGTGTAGTTCTGATCCAGGACCAGTTTTGCCGCTTCGACTTTAAATTCAGCAGTAAATGCTTTGCTCATTGGTTCACCTATAAGATGTTGAGGTGAGCATATCACCTCTGCTCAGGTGGCCAAATTCAGTGTGCCACTACAGTGCCATCTTCACCACTCAGTCCGTTCAACGGACTGGCACCACTGCTACCGTCTGAGCCCGGCAGTCTTACCTCAACGGGTGCCCCTGACAGGCTGTTACCCTGTGCATCCACCACCTTCACTTTTACCTGATTACCACTTCCACCCAGGCTGACAACTGCATGGTTACTGACAACCTCAGCACTCACCACCCGTGCGGTGCTGATATCCGCAATAAACTGTCCGGTCACGTCTCTTTCACTGCCATTCACACTCACCGTCAGTGTCGCATCTCCTGCCCTGACACTGCTGAACTCAAAGGTTGCCTGCCCCAGTTCATTAGTGGTCATCTGCGGTGTCACTACGCTGCTCCCCTCGGATGCCCGAGCCTGCACCACCATACCTGGTACCGGGTTACCGAACTGGTCACTCACTGTGACCAGCGCCGCATTCACCGCCTGATTATTCGCCAGTGCCCGGTTTTTAGTCAGCACCAGATTCTCCACACCCGCACTGCGGCTGTCGGCCTGGAAAATCAGCTCTGATGTACGGCTGTTGCCGTTTCTCATCGTCACCGTCAACAGCCCTTTTCCGGCAATTTTACTGGTGATGCCGAGCGCCGCTTTTCCATCGGTATCAGTAATCAGAGCCAGTGAACCAGTACTGCGGTTTCCTGCGTTGTCTGACAGGGTGACGTGTTCATTGCGGCTAAATCCATCAATCCGGAACGTTAGCTCCCGATCAGCCAGCATTTCGTTTTTATCATTAGCCACAATTGCGGTGGCGAGTATTTTGTCTACATCATTCGCCACTGGTAGAGTTACTGCTGATCGCTGCAGACCGCGGGCACGCCGTGCGGTCTCCATCGCTAAATCCAGGCTAATCACCTGCTCCTGTGATATCCGTACATCTATCCACATTTCTGCCGTATTCGACGCATTGCCTTTGTTGTCTGTTCCTGTGGCGGTCAATCGGTAAGACTGTGGTCCGGTGTCGCCATTGGCGAAGTTATACGCTGGCAGCGTTAGCAGCAGTGTGGTAGGGGTGGTCACCACCAGTTTTCCGCCATTTGCAATTAACTCTGGGGCTGACCAGTTCACAGAGCTCAGGCCATACTTCGCCTTATTGACCGCGAGCGTAACAGGCAGCGTTTGCGCCGCCTCACCGGACATCCGCGCTGGCAGTGATATTTTCAGCAAATCCTGTTTGCGGTACTGCATGACAATGTTGTAATTACGGTCAACAAAGTCATACCGGTTACCTGCCAGACTGCGCATCAGATCAACATTTGCAGGATCCAAGTGACTGGCAAACGACATCCCCATCCGGTAGTTAAGCTCCACCCCGATATAGCTTTCAGCGGCATCACCATGCGTGGTCTGGCCTTTGAAAGTCAGCAGAGGAAACGGGGTATAAGTAACCCCGACTGTGGTAGCAGAAGGGTCTTTTTTCAGATCGTCCGGGGAAGTACCATTCTGCAGGTCAATCCCTTTACCAAAATATTGCTCATATTTGGCAAAGGCGCCGAGCTGCGGGAAGCCTGGCAAATAGCCCTCAACACGCACATCAAATCCATTCGCAGGGCGTTCGTCGTAATCTCTCATCGACGAGAGTGTTGACTGATGCCAGTCGGTCAGGCGAAAATAGCCGTTGGCCGCTAATTTAAGGTAGTCGGCCCACAACTCGCCACCTACACCAGCGCGGGCATTGCTACCTGTCAGATCATAATCATAAAAGCTGTTGACGCCCCACATCCAGCCGTTTTGATACTGACGGTAGCCTAACCCCAGGTTGACAATCGTCCTGTCTTCGTTTGCCCGCAATCCCTGCTGGCTGAAGAACAAACTGTTGGGTGTGTCTATCAGAGGCAGCAGCAGGTCAGCGTCACCAGTTTTGTTACTGCCAAACTGCATGCGTGCATGACCATACTGCGACAACCAGTCATTGATCTGCTGGTTAATCAGGTTCTCACCCAGCCCCCGCGCATACTGAATAGAGCTTTCAGTCGCATTTTCTGTCGAGAGGATACGAGCTGTCTGGCTGACGCCCTGAGCAAATAACGCATCAAGGGTCACCGTCGGGGTAGTGCTATTTTCCGGGGAACCCAATGCTGGCAAAGAGGAATCAGCAGCAGAGCTTTCCGGCGTTCTGACGATCCCGCCAGGAGCCAGCAATGGGTGCAGCATTACCGGTGGCGCTACAGAATTAATTACAGGAGCAGGAGATAGAGAAGTTGCGCCGCCTGCAGGGGTGGAGGGCGATGCTGTCAGGATCTGGAGTCCGTTCATGGTATCCAGCATTTCCGACATTGCCTCGTGTTCCTGCGTAGCACGAGCCACCGAGGTTACTGTCACAAACAAAGGGGATAACACCTGAAACCAAAGCAATAAATAAGCTGTTATCCGCAAAATTTTTGTCTGGTAAGAAACTGTCTGACAGCGCATAAGATCCCTTTAAATTAAAAAAACCAAAAATGGAATAACCCACTAAAAAGTGGAAAAAAACTCTAAATAGGTTTTTTTTGTTAATTAATAACAAAAAATACACATACCAAGGGCGTATTAAACCTCCGCGACACTTTATTTCCACAGTCACGGAAAGAAAAAAAAAGTTACTTTATTTTTATAATAATTTAACAAAAAAACAACAAATGAAAGGACAAACAAGTTAGAAATGGGATAAAAAATATAAAAATAAAAATCCAAAATAATAAAAAAACATTCTTTATATTTTTTTTGGAAATTTTAATCACCTGATGAAAACAGGGGGCTGCAATTTTATCTGATAGTAATACTAAAAAACAAAAAACCATAAAATAAAAAGATCACGAACGAAAAAAAGAACATAAAGCATGGATAATTAATATAAAAAAATAAGTTGACTTAAACAAAGATAAAAGTTTTATACTCAAGGTTATTTTGTTAAAAAATAAAAGATTTTGTAATATCGATTAACAAAGTGGCGATTCTAATAATCAGAATTATAACTATTCAATCGTTTATATCGAAAAATATTATTACACCAATAGGTATAAACTATTAAATAAAGCTCAATGATCGCTATGCCTGATCTAACTTATTAGGAGTGAGGTTTTTTTCATAAAAAGAATTAACTTAATTACATACAAATATAAAACATTATCCACTCAGATTGTAAATTAATACAAAACAAAAAAACAAGTAATAAACTGATCAATCTCCACGCCATACGCGAACTTACTGGTTTCGTTAAAAAGAATAAAATATTAAATTAAAGTGTAAATTTTGTAAAACAAAGCCAAAAAAGTATTTTTTGTTTTGTTCAATAATGGGGATGTTATTTGCTCTGACTTATCACTGATGAGCAGGAATACTGAGTGAATTTTGACTTTTGTTTGTGGTTCTGCGCAGTGAAAAAGCAGCAGAGAGCTTTTTTATCATGAAATAGTATAAAAAATAGCTTCTCTTTTCATATGAGGCTATCTCATCACCAGAAAGAGAGACAGGTGTCCGTCAGAAAGTGAGTGTTGATTGATTGTTCGGTGGTTTAACATCAGGACGACTGACAATCGGCAGAGGTAACTTTCCTTCACACTACGCAGAGCCTCCCCGGCTACAGTAAGCCAGACTCAGGCGGGTATGAATCCATTGATCATACTGAAACGCTATGCATTATCCCGACCATGGCGATGCATGACGTATCTGAACCCTGTCAGATACGTTTTATCAGATTACGACGTGTCATCGTCACCGTCATCAGTCACTGATTGACCATTAACCGCTCATTCTAGCGATTGACGAGTGGAGATTACTGGTGACCGAATGCCAGCTGTTTTTGGTTAAGTTTTCTCCAGCGCCAGATATCGATCAGCAGGAAAACAAGCAAACTGCCCCCCATGACCGGCAATAGATAGCTGAGAGGTAAAACCACAGACAATACCAGCAGTTTCTGACTTAACCGGAGCGTGTTCCACACGCCGCAGATCGTATCAAGCGGATTGCCTTTTGCCATTGCCGAACGGCGAATCCACCACATCCGGTAACCGAGCGCAATCATCAGGCATAAGCCCACACCAAAAGCAACCAGGATCAGTTGATTAGGTAAACCAAACAAAATCCCCATATGCGCATCGATACCCCAGCGGGTAAGTTTAGCGATCAGCGGGAATTGCTCGAAATGAATATGGTCAATCACTGAGTAATCATGGGGATTCACCGAAACAGCATCGACTTGTGTCGGCCAGCTACGATCAATCTCCGTGACTGTCCATGCCCTGTCGGCAGCTTTAGGCTGGCGCAATTCAATTTTAGCCGAGGTCAATCCGGCGAGTCTGGCACTCATCAAAACACTATCCCAGTTCCCATCAGGTGGATTGATTGACTCTCCATGTTCCATTCCCTGATGATGCATGCCACTGTGATGATGTTCAGCATGCGCATCATGCACTTCAGGTTGCGCATCAGCGGCCAGTTGCGTGCTAACCTGAGGCGTCAGCCAGTTAAGGCTGCTGCGCATTTTATCAATATTTCCTCCGGCCCACTGTGACCAGGTCAATCCGGTTACTGAAAAGAAAAATAGCCCACCAGCCAAAAATAATCCCAGTGTGGTATGCCAGTAGCGAAACAGAACAAATCCTCTCTTTTGCTTATTTGCTTTATGGCGTGACCTCCCACTCCACCACAGAAAGATACCACCCGCCACCGCGACCCATAACCAGGATGCCGCCAGTTCGCTATAAATGCGTCCGATATTCCCTAACAATACCCCCTGGTGCAGTTTATCCAGCCACATACGAAAAGGTAATATTCCCGAGGTACCGTATACCGTCATGTCACCCTTGATCTGTAAAGTGTAAGGATCAACAAACACCGAGCGCGATTCCGAAGGGCGGGGAACATCACTAACAAACTGTACCCGGGTGGTCTGTTCCGCAGAAGGTGAGGGCCTGACAGCGTAAATTTTAAGTGTGCTGCCTGCATAATCGCGGGCAGCTGTAATCTGTGCGGAGAGCGTTTTTTGTTCACCCTCCGGTGTAACGGTCAGTGCTTCGCGATAAAAATAATTTTCCAGTTGAGGTGTTAGTACATAAAGCGTTCCGGTCAGCGCAGCGACAAAAATAAACGGAGCTGCGAACAATCCTATATAAAGATGAAGTCGCTTCATTAAATTGAGAAATGCAGTACGCATCTCTCGGGTACTCTTGTTTGTCTCAGACATTTTGTTACCGTCATAAAGTGAGGGAGCCCCTTCTGTTGATCATCAGAAAAAAGGGCAAGCGCAGAAGTGTGATATTCACAGCCAGATAGAAGCTGGAGGGGCGCGAGTCCGGTAACCGCTGAGTCTGAAAAATTGGTAACCACTAACAACGGCTGGAGTGATCGGTTGCCAGAAAATTCGTGGAAAAAAAAGCTGCAACGGCTGAAATAACCACAGAAAAAATGGCACATGGATCAGTAGTTCGCAGTAACCACAATTGTTTTTCTGCCACGGTTCTCCTTGCTGCTGTCCGGCAACAAGCGGCAATGAAGCAAGGTGACCATGGTGAGCCTCATCAGCCTGCGCAACCGGCGACGGTGCGTAATGCTGCTCATGTTGCGCATGAACCGAAACGTCTCCACGCGTGAGATGCCCGGAGATCACTGGCGCAACCGTCAGCATGACCATTGCCAGTAGGGCAACAGAGGCAGTGACGGAAAAATGGAGCCAGCGAATTTGCTTCATTAACATGACCGAAGAGGATAAAAGAGCGGCAATTGTTAATAAAAGCGCCAGAAAAGTAAACCTGTCGGACCTTAATTCTGATTAATCTAACTTATTATCTTTCGCTATCACTCACTTAATATGCTGTTGTTTCTTTACTCTCTTCATCGTTAGTTATCAGACATCCTGCAACCTTTTCACAGGGAACACTCTGATGACGCTGGCGAGTTTTTTCACTCCAGAGGTGATCTCTTCTCACTCTCAGCGCAGGATAACACGTCAGCTAATGACATATTGATGCAGTCAGCACAGCACCCTAGCAGTCACAGTGATGGTCTGTGACTGCTTACAGCAGGTATAAGCCGCTACATTATCCGAGTGACAAATGGGAAAGCATGTCACTGAGTGCGCTGCGCTGCGCGCCCTGCAGTGATTTTAAAGGCAGCGGCAGGCAATTTTGTTCTGCCAGACCGAGAATCTCAGCCGCTGTAGCAACGACACGCAGACTGCCATGTTCTCTGAACATTGCCCACAGCGGTTCAAGCTGACTGGAGAACTGCTTCGCCTCTTCAGGCATCCCCTGTTCAACCAGGTGTATCATTTTGAGCGCCAGCTGAGGAAATAAACCACCAATCACCGAATACCACACCTGGCACCCGGAGATTAATCCTTCCACCGCATAAGCGTCACCGCTGATGCCTAAAGAAACAGATTCCGGCAACATCTCGCGCAGTGTCTGAACACGTACAGCAGATAATGCTGGCTGCGGTAAGCCTCCTGAAAGCTTAATCGATTGAACACCCGGCAGTTCTGTCAGTCGGAGAAATAATTCATCACTAAAATGGAATTGCGTGGTCGCCGGATTTTCATAAATACATAACGGGACAGAAAGCCCGGTTGCCACCGTACGGTATAACGTAAAGACTTCATCCTCGGTCAGTTTTTGATAGGATACTGGTGCGAGAAGCACACCGCTGACTCCGGCTTGCTGCGCATCCTCAAGCGCGCAGAGGACATCGTGGGTCGATAATGCGCCAATGCTGGTTATGACAGGCGTATTTTCAGCCGCATCAACCGCCAAACGTACCAATCTTGCACGCTGTTTGAGAGTAAGGTATGCATAGCTTCCGGTAGAACCAAGTACACCAATCGCATCTGCTTTTGCGGTGACCAAACGAGCAATGAGTTTAAGGTATGCTCCCTCATCAACGCCCTGCTCACTTATGGGCGTCAGAGGAAAAGCGCAAAGTCTGCGAAACATGCATCATCTCCTGTAATTAAAACGTCGGATTGGTCCGGTATTCATTCTATGAACTATACCAGGAAGGAAGCATTTCAGGTTACACAATCACTGCATTTCATTCGTGTCTGAGCGCACACGGTTGTCTGAAGCATGCTCTGCTCCACCCACCCAGCACCCCGTAAGAATCGCTCCATGTTTAGCCGTTCTCATTGTCGCAACAGAGAAAAGCTTTTTCTCCTGCCCCTCTGGTGTTCAGTAAGAAACTCGTTTAGTGTTATTGATGTATCGGTACCTGATTTATCGCAGTGACAGACCACTTGCTGTCGTCGTTTTCTCTTTCTCAGTCAGGAACATTACATGCTGGATCTCTGCTAAGAATATTTAAAACAGAGGATGAATCAATCAATTAACGCGGTGTTTGATTTGTCTGAAGACCTGGTAATTGTCTCTCCTCCGGCAGATCTTGATGGTTCAAAATCAACGAAAATACAAAACAAGATCCTTATCTTTATCAGTAATATAGAAAAGGACTCGTTCTCAAAGAGTTTCAGGCAGGATAATTACCAAAATAGCAATAAAACCGCCATCTCTACAAAACCACTTTACATCACATTAACGGTAACTATTGCGGCTAATTTCAGCACAAACCATTACACCGATGGTTTGAAACTCGTGTCTAACTTACTGGCATTTTTCAACCGTCATAAAAACTTCACTCTGCAAAATTCACCTGACTTGCCGAGGCAAATAGAGCAAATCAATATGGAACTGGAATCCATTCCTGGTGAGCAGCTGAACCATATGTGGGGGCGATTCGGCTCTCACTACCTGCCGTCATGCGTCTATCGGGTAAGAGCAGTGATACCTGATAGTGAATCTATTCTGTCTCATGTTGGTAATATTCATTTGGCAGATACCCGCATCGCCACAAGAGACAATTAAATGGCAGAGTATCAATCGATTTTAACCGTTAAAATTTATCATGAATATTATAATTCATATAAAGAGGAACTGGCTCCCCTAACCCTTTCTCCGGATAAAGACACTGATGTTTTGTTCAGAAAACTCGGCATCATTTTCAAACAACGAAGCGGGTTTTTACAGCTGGTTGTCGATACTGAATCATTTATCGATTCAGTGGATGACATTCAGGGCGTTAATATGATGTTTTATCTCATCAGTGGCGATCCTGTGACAAGAAGTATTACACAAATGCCTGGTATGTTTGATATAGCCAATCTGACCGTGGATTTCACAGACACATCAGAACTGACAATTCCTGCTGACAACTGGATTGAAATCAGCCAATTAAATGAAAACCCTGCCTACCGGGGAATCGAAAACTGCAGTAAGAACCTTATCAGCATCGTGACTATTCATCTGCCGAAAAAAATATCCTGCCGGAAAGCAAGAGCCTGAATATTCATTTCAAAACCATCAAAACATATTGGAAGTATTATTTCCTTTCTCTGAAAAAAAGCAATGAACTGTCTGTTTCTGACAGATCAAATAATGAAAATTCCTTTTGTGAACAGGAGTCTGAATTACTGAACAACAAAACAGCAACAGTGTTTATTTCCACACAGGAGATCCCGCTGATGAAAGTGTATAATCAGTCATTATCATTGATGAATAACGTAAAGCTGATTATCAAATCACTGCCCACCCCCTCGCCACACAATACCTCTTTGCTAAACAGCGAATTACCGATAAAATTCCTCTCTCATATTTACGTAGAGTAAAAACCACAGAATAAAAAAAAAAAAATTCAACCCCCCCCCAAAATCACCAAAAAAACCTGCCAAACACATAACAATTATTTATGCTTTATTTTCTTTATCACTCGCTGAAAAAACCCCTATCTGCCTGTAAAAAAAAAATTTAGCAAGACGTCTGACAATATAAAAATAAGCTATTAATATCAGTAAATTAAAATAAAATCAAAATAAGAATTGACAGTAAACCTCTAACTGTGCATTACGAAAGTGCTAATTTTGCTTTAAGCTGGTTCAAAAAAACAGGCTGTAGTTTAATTTTATTAACATGATTCAGTTGACAGAAAACATTGCAAACGGTATGCAAATGCATTCAATAGTCAGTCAATGCGTTTTCTATTGAAAGCCTTCCTTAGCAGTGTTTTTTTGGTGTATTAACAGTTAGGTATGGATGCCAATAAATCAGATGAAGGTCTAAACTATGGGCGTGATGAAAACACCTGGCGTATATATCGTTGAACAAAACGCATTTCCAAATTCTGTTGTTGAAGTTGCCACGGCAGTTCCCGCATTTATCGGCTACACAGGAAAAGCTGACAATGGTGGTAAGTCTCTGAGTAATCAGGCATGGCGAATCACTTCAATGTCAGAATACCGTCAATATTTCGGTGGTGAACCTCAACACTTATTTGCGATAAGTGAGATAGGTGAAACTTCTGATGCAAATACCAGAGAAGCATTTAAACTCACTGGCACCACTTACCAAATTACCCAATCAAACACTCGCCATCATCTTTATTACAGCATGCTATTTTTCTTTCAGAATGGCGGTGGCCCGTGCTATATCGTTTCAGTGGGCAGCTATGCTGATGATATTGATGCAGGTATATTAAAAGGGGGCATTACTCCGCTGATTAAAGAAGCAGAGCCAACCATGCTGTTGATCCCCGAAGCCGTGCAATTATCTGAAGATGACTGTATTAACGTTGAACAAGCCATTCTTGGTCACTGCGGCGGTAAAATGAAAAACCGCGTGGCGATTCTGGATATCTGGAACGGTTATAAAGATCGTCAGCATCCTGATGGCGACTGTATTGAAAGTTTCCGCTCTAAATTGGGCACCAATTACCTCGATTTCTCTTCTGCTTACTATCCCTGGCTCAACACTTCCATCGTGCAGGACAGTGATGTCAGTTTTCGCAATATCAGTAATATAGATAAGCTGGTCGAATTACTGAATGTTGAAATAACAACTACGTTCAGTGATTTAACTGGTCTTTCGGAAGAAGAACTCAACACCGGTGGTAATAAGCTCAGAGCAACACGCAGACAGGCGATGCTCGACGAAGTGGCTAAATTAAGTGGTGATACCTCGGGTACCACAGCAGTACTGCTGCATAAAATCCTGTCGAACATGAGTCCGCTGTACCAGACGATTATGGCGGATATTAAATTCCAGCAAAATATTTTACCTCCTTCCGCTGCGATTGCCGGTATTTACACCATGGTCGATAATTCGCGCGGTGTCTGGAAAGCCCCGGCCAATGTCAGTGTTAACGCGGTAGTTTCTCCGACGGTGAACATCAGTGATGATGAGCAGGAAGATCTCAACGTCACCACCCCGGGGAAATCAATTAATGCAATTCGACCATTTATCGGTGAAGGCACGTTAGTCTGGGGCGCAAGGACACTGGATGGCAATAGCTTAGACTGGCGCTATGTCAACGTCCGACGCACCATGATTATGTTACAGGAGTCGATAAAACTTGCCTCAAAAGCCTATGTTTTTGAACCCAATGTTGCCAATACCTGGGTCTCGATGGAAAGCATGCTGGGCAACTTTCTGTACGGTATCTGGAAACGAGGTGGTCTGGCGGGTTCAACACCGGGTGAAGCTTACAATGTTAGCGTCGGGCTTGGTAAGACCATGACCGCCAACGATATTCTGGAAGGGATTCTGCGTATTACTGTACTGGTGGCGATGGTCAGACCAGCAGAATTTATTGAAATCACCTTCCAGCAAAAAATGCAGGAATCGTAAATATCCGGGTTATGTTCGTCCCTGGTCAGCATTCAATATCGTCAACGATGACGCGAAACGTTATGTAGGAGATTCCCATGGCAGATGATGGTTCAGCGCAATCCGAAACCGTATGGCCCATGCCCAAATTTCATTTCGAAGTGAAATGGGATGGTGGAGCCGGCGCTGGAATGGTTTCCGCTTTTCAGGAAGTTTCAGGGCTCGATTCAGAAGCTCAGCCCATTGAATACCGTGCGGGTAACAGCCCGGTATTTTCCACAATAAAAATGCCCGGTCTGATTAAAACAGGCAACATCACGCTGAAAAAGGGTATTTTCAAAAGTGATAATAAGTTCTATACCTGGTTTTCCAAGATAAAAATGAACACCATTGCCCGCACCTCAGTAACAATATACTTGCTGGACGAGAGCGGCGCACCTGTAATGAGCTGGAAATTAAAAAATGCCTGGCCAACCAAAATTACGGGAACTGACTTAAAGTCGGACAGTAATGAAGTGGCTGTGGAAACTATAGAACTTGCTCATGAAGGCTTAGAAATCTCCGTCTGATTTCTATCATTAAACAAGGTCCTCCTTTTTCACAGGAAGACCTTTTTTCCGATGCTTAAAAAGTGAAATCATGGCAATTAATACAGGTCCAGGCTCGGCTCAGGGAAATGGTGAATGGCCGCTTCCCGCCTTCCACTTCAGTGTTTCTATCAGCGGATGTGCTGATGACGTTGCCTTCCAAGAGGTCTCCGGACTGGAAGTGAGGATAGACACAGAAGAGTATCTCGAAGGCGGAAGTAACATGGTCTATCATCTGCCTAAGTCGATAAAAAACAGCAATCTGGTCTTAAAAAGAGCGGTAAGTGATAAAAAATCCAACTTAATTAGCTGGTGTCTTAATGTTGTTAATGATCAGCTGTCGAAACCGATATCGACCAAAAGCGTTTCGATTCATTTGTTAAATGAGAGTGGTGTGACATGCAAAAGCTGGACGGCGTCAAATGCCTATCCGGTAAAAGTCACTATGGCCCCCTTTAATGCAGAGAAAAATGACATAGCCATTGAAGAGATCGAAATTTGCTTTAATCGTTTAGAAAGGAACCTGTAACTGTGCCAATAGAAATAAGACAGCTGGTGATTAAATCCAAAACGATAAATGATGAGGGTAATAGACACCCCGACGATGCGGATAAAGCGAGGTTTGATTTTTCGCGGCATCAGGCAGAGAAAAAAGGCGCTTTGTGCCTGGAAAATTCCGCTAACGAAACCAGAGAACGATAGCCACTGGCCGCGCGGATAATCAGCACAGTTCGGAGAAGCGAGTGCGCTACCCGGCAACACCGATAACCAGGACCCGTCTGAGATGGCCGGTGTTCAGCCATTAAGCACAGAGAAGGCAGCATGGATAAAATAACCATAAAAACGATGACGTCGACAGGAAGTATCGCACAAACGTTCTCTGCAACGTTGAACCCAAACAGCATCAAACACGACTTTAGTATTTCTTACACCAACAACGGTCTTCAGCAACAAGGTGATATTACGCCTAAAACTGCATTCCGCGGCTATGAAAGCGAAAAATTAGATTTTGAACTTTTGCTTGATGGTACAGGTGTGACTGGCAATACCAGTACTGACACAGTTCAAAAACAGCTGGCTACCCTTAAAAAAGTGACTTACGCCTATAACGGTGAACAGCATGAACCCTATCCGGTGATGATTTCATGGGGATCATCCGTCAGCTTTAAGGGACGTTTGACCACCATGAGTGTCAGTTACTCGCCGTTTGATTCTTCCGGAAATCCTTTGCGTGCCACTGTCGCTGAGTTTTACCCGGTTTCTCACGCAAAAAGAGAAAAGCGCGTTAAAAAAACAGTCTTCGCCTGACCTGACTCATATAGTGGAATTTAAAGCAGGAGACAGCCTGCCTATGCTTTGCCATCAAATCTACAACGATAGCAGCTATTATCCTGAGGTTGCCCGCGCCAATAATTTAATGAGTATCAGGCATATTAAGCCTGGCACTACCCTTTACTTTCCACCGCTGCTTTAGCAATCAGGCTTATCATGGCAACTTCTCCTTCGTCCAATAGTACTGGTGTTACCACCTATACCATTAAAGTGGATGGCAACACCATTGACAGCAGCATTGGTGTTATCACTATTAATGTCTGTTACCAAATAAATCGTATCGCTACCGCAGAGATAATCATCAGTGATGGTGATATGGCTTCTCAACGCTTTGATATCAGCGATGCAGATACCTTCAAACCCGGAAATACAGTCGTCATTTCCGCTGGCTATGCCAGTGAAGAAACAACCATTTTTACAGGCGTCATCTTCAGTCATGGTATAGAAATCACTGCGAATAACAGTTCATTGCTGCATGTGGTTTGTAAAGACCAGGCAATAGCCATGACTATCGCCAAACACAGCCAGTGCTTTCTCGCAAAATCTGATAATCAAATCATCAGTAGTCTTATCGCAAACTATTCCACCGTGACAGGTAGCGTAGGAAGCCTTAGCGATACCCATGCAGAACTGGTTCAGTTTAATTGCAGTGACTGGGATTTTATGCTTACCCGCGCGGAAGCAAATGGTTTTGTTATTACTAATCAATCGAATAAAATAACTGTCGATAAAACCTCCGTCAGCGGTTCCGCGGCTCTGGTCGTCACTTATGGCACCGACCTTATGTCGTTCTCTGCCAGCGTGGATGCGAGGACTCAGCTAACATCAGTCACCGCAACCGGATGGGATTCAACCAAACAAGAGATGGTGACGGGTAAAGGTGCAGCCCAGGCTATCTCCGGACAGGGTAATTTTACCAGCCATGATTTAGCGCAGGTGCTGGGGATCAGCGATTACACGCTGCAAACCTCTTCGACTCTCAGCCAGGACTCACTGACCAACTGGGCCAATGGTCAGCAGACTAAAGCGATGCTGAGCAAAGTACGCGGCCGTGTCACTTTTCAGGGAAATGCCGCTGCCACCATTGACAGTTTACTCACCCTGGCTGGCATCGGCGAACGCTATAACGGCACCCATTATATCGGCGGGGTTCATCACAATATTGAAGATGGGCAGTGGCTGACCACTGCCGAGCTGGGTCTCTCGCCAATGTGGTCTGCAGAACATCGCGATATCGCAGCCCCCCCGGCTTCAGGCTATCTGCCTCCGGTTGATGGTTTACAAATTGGCGTTGTGACCCAACTGAATGGTGACCCGGAAGAAAACTATCGTATTCAGATCAAAATACCGACCCTGAATAGCGAATCCAATTTAATCTGGGCGCGGCTGGCCACCTATTATGCTTCGAATGGTTGCGGTAATTTTTTTATTCCCGAGGTGGGGGATGAAGTGATTGTTGGCTGCGTCAATCAGGACCCCAGCAACCCGATCATTCTTGGCTCACTGTACAGCAGTCATAATAAAATGCCTGTGGAGATAACCGCAGAGAACCACATCAAAACCCTCGTCACCCAAAGTCAAATGAAAGTGATTTTTGATGATGAGAGCAGTGTCGTCACTGTGATTACCCCAAACGGTAACTCTGTTGTCATCAGCGATAAAGAGAAATCCATTACGCTGACCGATCAAAATAACAATACCCTAAGCATGACTGAAGGCGGTATTACTCTGTCGAGCAGTAAAGACATCACCCTTTCAGCGAAAAATGCCATCAACATTGAATCCACCGGTGACACCAGTATCAAGGCCACGGCGGATACAAAAATTTCTGGCTTGAATGTTTCAGCGCAAGCCAGTACCGGATTGACGTTAAAAGGGAATGCCAGCACTGAACTCTCCTGCTCGGGAATAACCACCGTAAAAGGTGCCCTGGTTAAAATTAACTGACTAGCGACGGAGTGAGCTTATGCCCTTTGCAGCCAGAATTACCGATTTACAAATTGTCCGATGGCAACACCCGCGCTGCCGCCGGTTCCTCATGTTGGCGGGTCCATTATTGGACCGGGTGTACCTACCGTGTTGATTGGCAACTGACCTGCGGCTGTGCTGGGTGACAGCTGTACCTGCGTTGGCCCACCTTCAACGTTCATCAAAGGATCGGCCACGGTGATCATCGGCGGTAAACCTGCAGCACGCATGGGAGATACCACCAGCCACGGCGGGACGATCACCCTGGGCTACCCCACTGTCATCATTGGCGGTTAATTTCTGGCAGTCAGCATAGCGGGTAACTTATGGCAGACGATAATGCATTTTTAGGCACTGGCTGGGCATTTCCTCCCCGTTTCAGCGGAGCGCATTTGCAGGCTGTGATGAGTTCGGATAGCGAAGATATTGAGCAAAGTTTAACCATTCTGCTCTCCACTACCCCCGGAGAGCGGCCGATGGTGCCGGATTTTGGCTGCCGGATTCATCACTTTGTTTTTGAAGAACTGACACAAACAACACTCACCCAGTTATAAGCTGAAATTCGCCATGCCATTTTATTTTTTGAATCACGTATTGATGTTGAAGATATTCATTTTTTACCGCAACCAGACGCAGGTCAGTTATGCATCAGTATCGACTACCGTGTTATCACTACCAATACACGTAGCAACATGGTTTATCCTTTTTATCTGACTGAAGGTACGTTGGTGTCCCCTCAATTACTGCCACTGGCTAACGGGGAGGGGTAACATCATGACCTCACGACAACAGCGGCTGGATAACACCCTCAACGCATCGGTATTTAAACCCCACGAACTGAGCTTTGAACAGTTAGTTGTCTGGGCGCACCAGTTTGCCAGACTGTTACCTTTCCGCAATCTGCAAGACCAGCCTGAGAGCCACTGGGGCAACTTATTTGAAAAAAATGAAATCGTCGTCTGTGCCGCTATCTTAACCAGTGATACCGGAAAGATTCAGCGACAATTCAAGCAAACCCTGACCCAGGGTGAAGATGTTGCTGCTGAGTTTTTATTGATGCTGCTAAAACGACTACAGGAGTGGTATTTGCACTTACCCGGTACCCCAGAAACGGCTTACCAGTTTAAATATTATTTACTGCACGAATATCAGTATCACCTCTCTTTACCACTCAGTCTGGTGATTACCCGCCTGCCGGAGCAATTTCGCTCGCGCGTGCAGGCCTGGATGCATTATGGAAGCTGGATCAGCAGAAATTAGACACCGCCTCTCAGGTGTTGCAGAACAGCAGTTTTACTGAGCAGATACGCCATTGCTTTGCAAAAATGGTCTACGTGATTGAACAGATCAAACAACACAGTGAACAGGTATTACAAACCGCCTTATCACATCAGGAAAATAATCCACAGCAGGCGCTCTACTTTACCTTTCTGAAGTTGTTTGAACGTGCTCAGCAATGCCTTAATCAGTTTACCGAAAGGCATCTGCAATTCTATTATCAACAGGTTCTGCAACAGGAAAAGAGAGCCACCGCTGAGAGCCCGGTGTATCTGAAGCTTTCACTCAATAATAAAACCGGTCAGGCCATTCAATTTGATAATGCGGCAGAATTTAGCCCAGGCGATGACCCTGATTATAATCCTATCGTCTATCACAGCAGTTATCCGATTGAAGTAACGGATGCTGAGGTATCGCAGATTTTCAATCTTACTCTGCAACGCGATCCGCTGGTTTCGCCGGAAAAGAGTCAGGCTTAGTATATGGGGTAAGTGGGCAACAACTGAAGATAGCCGCGCATGCCAGCGGAGAGAATTTCCCGTCGGGGCAAAAATTTCGTCTGTTTAACAACATCCACACCGCAGAAAACCATAGCCAGTTGATGGGGCTGGTGATCACTGACCCACTGTTTGCTATGCAGCAGGGAGATCGCTGTATTGATCTGGTGATTCACCTGAAAGAGGTCAACTCAGACATCATGGCACACGAGCTTCTGACCGTGAGTAATGATGATAATACCCTCGCTACACTCAGCAGAATATTTGCTCAGTTACTCAGTGTGCATGCGCACCTGTTTGACGACTGGAACACCCAGCTGACGGCCAGTCAGTTAGTTGAAGCTATCCCTGTCGGACAACTCAGCCAGTTCAGACAATTACCGGCGCCACAACGTATTTTGCTGGCAGGTAAATTATTTTATCTGCAGATTGTGAAATTTATTCGCTGTGCGCTGGATAACGGCAGGCAATATGGCTTATCCCGCCCAGAGCTTCTGTTTCGTGTTATCGGGCAGATAATAAACCGCCGCTGCCTCTACACTGTCACATGTTTAACCGAAGCTGATATTACTGACATTCTTACCACCATAAAACCTGTTCTTGCTGAAGATCCAACTGCTTACAGCACCATCGAAGAGCTGCTCAGTTACTCATCTGCCACTACGTTTTATCAACTGTTCCAGGGGATTTTCCATATTGAAGTCTCTACCGAAAAAGGGTGGGAGACACTGACCAACGTTGAGATCCACCCCTGCACGGCAGTTGAGAGTAAAATGGGGCTTAAGATAAAATGTCGTGCAGATACTGGCTTTCCCGCCATTATCCCTACAGCGGGGGAATTTCCGCATAGTGCTTCAATGAAAATAACCCTGAAACGCCAAAGTCATTGTTTCCCTTATGCGATTTTCCGCGACTTTGAATTATCGACTATTGACATAGCGACCCGGGTGAGAGGAATAACTCAACTGCAACTCTTTAACCCCGAGGGGCAAGTGGATGCATCTCAACCCTTCTACTTATTCGGATCACAGCCCTACCCTGATGCATATGTTGTGATAGCTAACGAAGAGATCGCCAGAAAATCGGTCAGCCAGTTAATGCTCAGTCTTCACTGGGGAGGGCTTCCGCGGGGTTCCGATGGTTTCCTGCAATATTATGAGCAATACCCTGAAAAATATACTAATGCCAGTTTTCAGCTGCACGCAAAAGTACTCAATAATGGACAATGGGTTGACTTTGGTCCGGGGAGAATGCCGTTATTCACCCTGGCCAGCGGTGTACTCCGGCATGAAAGGCATCTTCGATTCACACAGATTAAAAATTGCTACACACCGATTACACACCCCTGGCCAAAAACCCCCTATAGCAATCAATCCGGATTGCGAAATGGGCTGGTCAGGTTAACTCTCGCGGGTCCGGAGTCGGCTTTTGGTCACAAAGAATACCCCTCTTTACTGAGTGATACGCTTACTCACAACGTGACCAGTAAACGAAATAAACACTGCCTAATCAACCTTATACGCCTTTAATTACCCGGATTTCACTTGATTACTCAGCAGAGACTACTCTTGATTTAATGCGTACTGACGATCGCCAGCAGAGTGAAGTTGTGCACCTGCACCCGTTCGGACAAAAAATTATTTACCCGACCCCACCCACGCACCAGATCAGTCGGCCACGTTTTTTCCCAAATTATAAAGAGGATAGCCACTGTTTTATCGGTATTACGGCGAGCGAACTCTCTGGCTACTTAAATCTTTTCTTTGTCTTTGACGGCAGCTCGAAATTGCTGGAGCCCTATCCCTCTACGTCTTACAGCTGGTATTACCTGGTTGACAATGACTGGTATCCACTTGCTGCCGGACAGATTATTCATGATACCACTCTTAATTTTCTCACCACCGGTATTGTTACTCTGGATATCCCTGATGAGATCAATAAATCCCATAGTGTGATGCCCTCAGGCTTGTTCTGGTTACGCGTCAGCACCAATAAAGGCATTGACCGCTATCCTGACTGCCTGCATGTCGCCACCCATGTGATAAAAGTGACAGGAAAAGGCGCGCCTCTTGCTGATGATGGCATCACTCCGCTGCTTTTTTCCACCTGGCGTAGCATCCCCCGCAAGGCAAATCTGGCGGCGATTGCGCAATTAAATTCCATGACAAAAATTCCTGACATTGAGAGCGATCACCACTTTCACATGAGAATAAGCGAAAACTTACGGCATAAAGGTAAAGCGTTAACGCCGTGGGACTACGAGCATCTGATTCTGGAAAATTTTCCCGAAGTCGGAGCTGTTTACTGTTTTCCCGGACAATGTTTTTACTCGACAACCCCAGTCGCTGGTCATGTATTAATCATTGTTACCCCGGCTGATGTTGCGTGCGAACACTCTCTTTGTGCACCACATCAGTTAGACTCATCTTGTCTGCTCAATATAAGACGCTTTCTGCTTACTGTATCCCGCTCGCACGTACAAATCGAAGTACGTAATCCGGGATACGAAAAGATCCAGATCAGATGCAACATTACTTTAAAAGAAGGGGTAAGCCATGGTCCGGCTTTACGCCGACTGGAGTATGCCATCAAGTCACAATTATGCCCGTGGGAATCGAATACTTTAAATACCGGTTTAGGTTTTTGCTTGTCACTGGAAAAGCTCAGTGCGTTTATTCTCAGGCAACCCTCTGTCGTTAATATCAGCGCATTAGCCGCGTTAAAAATCAGTGTTGATGAAGACTCAGACTATGCCCTTCAGGATAGTGCGGCAACCAGTCAACCGATTCGCGCCGCCTTCCCATGGTTCTTACTGATCCCGGAAGTGCGTCAGTATCTGCAGATATCAGCGGATAATCACACGCACAAACCTGTGACGGTGGGGATTGGTGAACTGGCGATCGGCGAACAATTTATTGTTGGCACCTCAACAACGTCGAATCAGAAGGCATAAAAAGATAATGGCAAAACGCAACCGAAGCACACTCAAAAACTATTTTCGACATGGCACCATGCCATCCGCTGAGCATTTCTCCGATCTGATCGATTCCTGTGTTAATCAGGTTGACGAAGGATTTATTAAACCACCAGAAACCGGCCTGCAACTCAGAACTTTAGATCAAGAACATATCCTGAGCTTCTATCAGCAAAATAGCCACGACACCCCGTTGTGGCATGTCGGTTTTGCCCCGCAGGGGGTTAATCTGCACATTTTTGCCAACCCGGAAGCGGAAATCACCGGGGAAACTCAGGACACCAGCACAGCAAATCACAATATCAATCTCGCCATGACACCCAAAGGCGATGTCGGAATCAACACCGCCACGCCGAAACAGACCCTCGATGTCAATGGAACAGTTGCCTCGACAGGACGAATGGGAGGCGTATTAATTGATAACCCCATTCCGGCTGATGGCGAATGGCACGATACCACCCCTGAGCTGGAAGGGTGCCATATGTTTGAGGTGGTAGCCGGAATCGGTGTTCGTTACAGCGGACGCTATGCGCTGGTCCACGCCATAGCAATTAACACCTGTGCGCCAAATAAACACTGGTGGCAGCGCAAACCAAAGAACCCGATTCAGATGACGCAAGCCTGGTTTCACTCAGCAGCCGATAAGATTCAATTACGCTGGCGACAAAAAAATCATCAAGGCACGGTGCGACCTTACACGTTACAAATCCGTACCTGTACTGCATTTGGCGAAGACCAGACCATCCAGTACCACATTACGCAATTGTGGCATGATCCGTTTATGCAGCACTGCCAGCCCGCGGTAACGGGAGAGTAACGTAACGCATGTCTGAGACGATTTCAAAAAAACGCCATAATGATAATCTGAACAGTTTTGAGCAGCTTTATCAATCTGGCCTGACCTACATTCAGCAGCTGAGTGGTCATCTCTGGACTGACTACAATACTCACGATCTTGGTATCACGATACTGGAGCAGGTGTGCTATGCCCTGACAGATTTAATTTACCGCTGCGAATTTGATGTCTCAGACTATCTCAGTGATAACGCAGGAAATATTGACTATCGGGCTCAGGGGCTGGCGCTACCGCAAGCGATCCTTCCTGCTTATCCGCAGCTGAGCGAAGAGTATGAAGCATGGTTATTAGCCCGGCTCCCTGAGCTTGACAAGGTCTGGTTACGCTGGAGTGAAGATGCCCCGCAGCTGGGAATTTATACGATTAATGCACAACTTAACCACTTCTACGCATTAAGTCAGCAGCATTCAGTCTCCGGTAACAGCCCGGTAGCTACCCAGCAGCACGCGGCCATCGAGCGCATTCGCAGTGAATTTCATTGTGTCAGGGCAGTCGCCGAGGATTTAGCGGCCATTGAATTAACCGGGCGATACCCCCTGATGCTAAGTGCTACCCTTCATATCAGTGATGAGGTGAGTGATGTCACAAGGCTTGCGGCTTCACTCTATCACCGGATAGCCATGGGACTGGAATCGATAACCCAAAATACCTCGGTGCAGATGATTAAAGAGTCGTTACTCGCCGAAGAGGGGGTACAACAGGTCGACAAACTGCAATTCACCCAATGCAGCGATGACGCCGGTGACAGTGAATGGCTTCCACTGGATGAAATTGTCCCTTTTTCTTATTTAAGACTGCCGGCACTATCCACCACAGCAGGGATTAAAATCATTCAGTTTCAGCATCCTATAGAGATAGACTATGCCGACCTTGTGATTCAGATAGAGCAGATTCAATACCAGCGGCGTGCAGCGCAACTCAGCAGCGTTACACCACCGGCCTTGCCCGCCGGACGTTATTTTGCTTTCAGCCGCTATGAATCGATTCAGACTCTTTTTCCCCGTAACTATCACCTGGCTCCGGGCATGCCCAATCATTATCATGCACAGCAGCAAGGGCAGCGGCATCAACTGCGTAGCTATCTGCTACTGTTTGATCAGCTGATGGCTAATTTTTGTGATGATATTGCGGGGTTAAAAAACCTGTTCTCGTTATCTCTGACCCCCGAGGCAACGTATCACCATCGCCGGTTACAGGATGATGAGTTTTATAATATAAACCAGCACTATCCCCCGGACGCAGACAACCGACTCGACCAGTTGCGCGCCCGGTTTGATGATTATCCGGAGAGAAAAAATCGCATTTTTAGCTATTTGCTTGCTCTTTACGGTGAGCGCTTCCCGGAGTCATTACATCGCCAGTTTAATCCCTATTTTTCTGCCAGCGGTATTGAGAAACAACTGCTGAAATATAAGCAGGCGATTATTCTGAATATCGCTACAGTCACCCGTGGCCGTGGCATTGGCGATAATCTGTTGTTCGCTGAACACAAGGGCGGTTATCACCAGCGTCTTTCGCTGCTGCTCGGCTTATTACCCCGCATGACATCCGCTGACGCTGAGATAGTGCACCTGCCGCGGGTAGTGGAAGATACCGTTTACCTCACCAGTCAGGCTGGCCGGGAAGTGATGCGTTCACTTAATGCCGATAACGTGGCGCAGCTGCAGCCTGTCAGCGGGTATCGCCAGCATCAGAATCTGGATGCGCAATATGCCCGGCAGTGTCTGTTATCCCTCACCTTGTTCTCGGAACAAATATTGCCTGAGAGGCTCTTACGTTTTGGCACCGATAACCGCCGTTATCGTCTGCTTCATCTTGTAAAGTATGATGATTACCAACTGCTTTTTAGCGTGGCCGATGACGATAGCCAGCAGTGGTTTCATATTGCCAGTCACTATGACCGACAGAAGATCACAGAGATTTGCCACCAGCTGCAACGTTGCCTGCTCCTGCTTAATCAACACAGTGAAAAACTGTATGTGGTTGAGCCGATTCTGTTACGCAGCAAAGCGCACGCCGGCTCGCTTTGCGATACAGCCAACCGTGTCACGGTTGTTCTGCCTGGCTACACGGTTCGTTTTGCTAACCTGATGTTTCGCGAGCAAACCCGACAATTAATCATTGCCAACAGCCCGGCACATCTGTTGATTGAGTGTCTGTGGCTTGATTTATCCTGTTTTGCTCAATTTGAAACGCAGTATCGCGCCTGGCGGCTGGCAAAATCCGCCGCCTTGCAGCACAGCGAAAAACAGGCTGAGTGTGACGCCATTGCCGAACGGTTATCCCGGCTGATTCAGCCCGCCGGGGATGAAAACCAGCAGGTGATACCATGATGAAACAGGCGCACAAAATCAATCACGACAGTCTGGAATTTACTTTCACCACGCTGGCCGAGACCGAAGCTTTTGAATCACGCGCGGTGCAGTGGGTAGTGCAACAATTGCTGCCGATGATGGAAACAGTGTTTGATACCTTGTGCCCTGAGCACCACACGCTGGTTTTCGACACCCTGACACTCGATCTCGGTGAGCTTAACGCCAGCACCTTTTATGCCGAGGCCCCGGAAAAACTTAAACAGCAACTGGAAAATCTGCTGCGTAGCCAACTGACAAAGCCCCCCGCTTCTGACATCGCCGCCAGAGAGGGGGAAAACGGCAGCCATCGCCCTCATTCAGGGCGACAAAACGCGTCGCTATTAAGTCAGCAACAACAACAGTGGAAGATACTCTGGCAGTTTCTCTGCACTGGCGCTCTGCCCTGGACTGTTGATAGCCAACAGTCGCCAGAGGCATTAGGGTTATCTGTGTAGTGGCACACTGAATTTGGCCACCTGAGCAGAGGTGATATGCTCACCTCAACATCTTATAGGTGAACCAATGAGCAAAGCATTTACTGCTGAATTTAAAGTCGAAGCGGCAAAACTGGTCCTGGATCAGAACTACACTCACGGCGAGGCGGCTAAGGCGATGAACGTCAGCCTCTCCGCCATCAACCGCCGGGTAAAATCGTTACGTATCGAGCGCCAGGGAAAACGCCCCGGGGCTGCCTCTGACGCCTGAGCAGACTGAACTCAGGGAAATGAGAAAACGGATACAACGCCTTGAAATAGAGAATGAAATCCTAAAAAAGGCTACCGCGCTCTTGATGTCGGACTCCCTGAACAGTTCACGATAATAGACAGTCTGAGGGCGCACTACCCGGTAGCGCCATTGTGCCGGCTGTTCGGTGTTCACCGAAGCAGTTATCGCTACATTCGTAAAAATGGCAGGGATTCTGACGCCGAGCGTGCCGTTAAACGGAGTCTCGTCAGTGAAGTCTGGAACGCCAGTGGTGGCTCTGCTGGCGCGAGAAGTATCGCCACGATGGTCAGCGCTAAGGGCGTCAGACTCGGGCGATGGCTGGCCGGTAAGCTGATGAAAGAGCTGGATATCGCCAGTTGCCAGGTCCCGGCGCATAAATACAAACGCGGCGGGAACGAACACATTGAAATACCGAACCATCTCGACCGGCAGTTCGCGGTTACCGCGCCGGATCAGGTCTGGTGCGGCGATGTGACGTATATCTGGACGGGAAAATGCTGGGCTTATCTGGCAGCAGTGCTGGATCTGTTCGCCCGCAAACCTGTGGGCTGGGCGATATCGACGTCGCCGGACTCGGCCCTCACGGTCAAAGCATTGCAGATGGCCTGGGAGCTTCGGGGTAAGCCAACAGGCGTGATGTTCCACAGCGATCAGGGCAGCCACTATACCAGCCGTCAGTACCGGCAGGGTCTGTGGCGCTGTCGGATAAAGCAGAGCATGAGTCGCCGGGGTAACTGCTGGGATAATGCCCCGATGGAGCGGTTCTTCCGGAGCCTGAAGACCGAATGGGTGCCGACGAAGGGCTATAACAGCTTCAACGAGGCTCAGAGCGCGATAATCAGCTACATCACGGGCTATTACAGTGCCATCCGGCCCCACTGGTATAACGGTGGCTTAACGCCAAATGAATCAGAGCGGCTGTTCCACGAACAGTCAGGTCGTGTGGCCAAAATTAGTTGACCACTACACTGCAATGCTGGATACACATGGGACACAGGTGATTGCCGGGCTGGCTAAAACCAGCCAGCCTGAAAACATCATTCGCCGCATGGTTGAGCAATTTCCTGCCACCACCCTTAGTGCTTTTTTCCCCCGGCTAACGCCGGACTGTCAATGGATAATGATGTCGGTGTTATTAGTGCATCCTAAAGGTCACAGTGTGGCGTTATCTGCGCTGTTAGCCCAGGCGTGGTACCGCCGTTTCAGCGCGTTACTGGCGCAACGCCAGCTGTCGCCGCTGCGAGTCCACTGGCAACACCTCATTCACCAGTTTGCACCTCAGTTGATTAAAGCCTTTTACCAGCGTCACACCGACAGTCAACTGCCGGTGGTGCTAGTGCGTGAGCTGAATGAAACAGAACGTCTGCTACTGCTCAGTGTATTAACCCCACAGGAGTACCCCTTTTTACGAGCCGTATTGCACGCACCTGACGGATGGCTAATGAAACATCATACAGGGGAACACCAGCCCGTCACGGAGGTGAAACACCGCGCTGACATAGAGACTGCACAGAGGATCCCTGCGCCAGCGTCACAACTTCGGCAGCAGGTATGGTGTTTCACGCTGCATTATCTGCTGGTCAACCGGGGCAGTGAGTTTAACCGCCAGCGCTATATGGCCGGGCTGGTGATGCAAATGGCCCGTTCGCAAAACCTGTCCGCAGATGCACTACTCGCATCGTTAATTTCCGCACTGAATAGCACCCCCATCGACAGCACCTTGCGCCGGCAGATACTCGACCTGCTCGATACCATTCAACCGCTTATCACCACCACTCCGGTTTCAATACTGTTTGAGCCTGAAACCGGGCACGAAATCCTGCTGACCGGGGCGACAACCCGACAAACAGAGGATAAAGAGCCCCGACAGCCGCGCAGTGAGATCCCGGCAGACGACGTTAACCCACTGCTGATAGCACTCTCTGCCGGGGAAGAGCATCAATTGTTGATGTTATGGCCCGGCAATGATGTCTCATTTGCGGCGTTACTGCGCTGGTGTGGTCAGCTTGAGTACATGCGTCGCCATTGGTGTGACCGCTATTCAGAAAAAACCTTACTGGCGCTGGTCAACGTGCTGGCCCCTCTGGCAACCGCAACGGTACGTCAGCTGATTGTGGAAAAATATCTGCTGACAACCCCTATCTCTGCGGCCACCACGGAACGTCAGTTATGGCGTCTGACCTTTGCCTTTCTGATTATGGAAAACCCGCGTGCATTTACGCCAGCGCGCTATCTGGGCTATTTACTGCAGCAGCTGGCTGGCCTGCCGCCCTTCGCTTATGAAGAACTGCTACGTGATATGCACAGTCACCTAGCAGGAAACGGTGATATCTCGCTTACTGGCCTGTCGATGTCAAACGTTGTGGCACAACTGCTTCGCAACTGTCACGAGGAAGTGCCTGCTCTCTCTTTTGCGCTGCTATTGCAGTCATCACTCAGCGCCTCACTGGTACGCAACCTCTCATTTACTCAGGTGGGGCAGATTGAAGCTATCATTACCACGCTACATACCGCTGACCTGCAACAATGGCAGTCGCATATTGCCCAATGGCAGCGGGATTATAACAGGCAACTGCCGTTGATAATTCGTGACCAAGGGCGCTCTGCTGAAGTGGTATCCCGCTGGATAGGCCATTTTGATGATGAAGCTTTACTCACATTAACCACCATCATCAATCCTCATGCCACCACCGCCATGCAGGGTATTATTACTCAGCATGACACGCTGAAAACGGTTGTGAGCCGCGCGTCAACGCCACCGAATAGCAGCGACACCCGAGATACACTCTGGGAGTTCTCGCTGCAGTATTTACTTAGCCAGCGGGGCAGTGAATTTAATCAGTATCAATATCTGCTCAGTATCACCCGGCAACTTTCGGCCCGTTACCACGTCGGGAGAGAGATCTTCATTCAACAGTGGTTAAGACTCAGCGATAGCGGTTTTTTGTGGCGTCAGCAATTGATTGATCTGATTACAGATAACCCGTCAGCCCCGCTCACTGCACCGCAACTGATGGAAAAGATTCAATCCGCTGAGTTGCCACTCTTACATTCACAACAGCGCAGCCAGTTGCAACATTATGCTGCAGTTAACGGCACCGCGCTGGCAATCCAGTTGCAAACCTGGCAGAGCACGCAGTTAGCACGCCTTGTCGGCATCATGCAGCCACAGTGCAGTGAACAGGTGATCGCACTGCTGCCATTACTGCAAGTTATCGTCGCTCAGTTTCGTCTGCCGCTGTACTGGTTCTATTCGCTGCTCTTGAGCAGTGACTGCCCGGCAACACCAGAGCAGTGGTTTCAGCGTCTGTCTGAGCAGATAACCAAACGCCATGGTTCGTCAGCACAGGCGCATTACCCTCAATTGCAAAAATTAGTCCTCAGCAGTCATGCAATACATTACCCACAGCGCGAACGTCAGGGCTGGTTATCAGCACTCCTTCCCGCAGAGGCATTGCTGACTGAATTGCAGCGCTGGCTTGACGGTAACGCCGCCGCACCCGATGAAAGCAGGCTTATCAGCCTGGCACGGAACCCATTGCTGCAAAAATGGTTATATCGTGCGCTGGCTTCGCCGCGCTATTTGCAACGCTGGCTTGAAGGCATATCAGCAGAAACACATCAGGCCTTATTGTTCCCGGTCATCACCCATAACACCCGCTCATTACTGGCGTTACGTGAGGCCTGTCGCCAGCTTTTCGCCTCGCACCGCTCAGGCGATTCTTTTTTCTGGCAAACAGTGTATCGCCAACACTGGATCAGAGGCATCAACATCACCAGCGATACCTCACTACAGCAGTTGCTGAGTGAATTATACCTGCACTGGCGAGGAAGGCAGAAGAGCGCACACGACACCCCGCTGAACGCGTTTCGTTCCCGGTTGCTGGCATTAACTCCCCCTTCTGCGCTGGCGCTTCGTCAGCAGATTAGCCAGATGTCACCGCGACATGCACCAACAGCTGCAGCCAGAGAACCGTGGAGGGCGCAGTTAAATGACCGGCATCCCGATATTCGCCAGTCGATCGAAGTGATTGAAATAGTCAGTGACAATCGACAGAAAAATAGCGAGAAAACGCGAAAAGAGCAGCAGGATGAGACGGAAACCCTCAGTGAAGCTGTGACGGTATACAATGCCGGGTTAGTTATCGCCTCAACCTATATCCCGATGTTGTTTCAGCGCTTAGCCCTCACCAATGGCCAGCAGTTTGTCGATGCTCACGCGCAGCACCAGGCGTTATTCAGTTTACAGTGGATGGCCACTCATACTCACCGTGCACCTGAATATCAGTTGCCCCTGAATAAAGTGTTGTGCGGTCTTGCCCCGGTCTCACCGGTACCTGATGAAGTGGCTTTACCTGAGGGGGCTGAAACGCTGATCGATGGCCTGCTGACCGCGCTGATTACCCACTGGAAAGTATTAAGAAACACCTCAGTCAGTGGACTACAGTCCACCTTTATTCAGCGTGGAGGTCTGCTCACTTCCACGCCCACACACTGGCAACTGACTATCCTGCCTGGCACGTTTGACATGCTGCTCGATCAGTTACCCTGGAGTTTCCAGACCATTAAATACCCATGGATGGATAAACCTCTGTTTGTTTCCTGGTGCTAAGGACAAAAACAATGATTACCCCTGCATGCAATTTGTTATCACTTGTGCGTAACGCGACACCTCGCTGCGCCAGCGTTATCTACTGGCTTTCCTCTTTTGGTCTCGCCACCCTGTCACTCTCTGGTTATGCGGCAACAGCCAGCCAGGAGGTGCCGGCGGTGGTGATTACTATGTGCGGGCAGAAGCTCACCCCCAGAGACGATCGCGCTCTGGGTCAGGTGATTCAGACCCAGCTGGGTTCACTTTATCAGCACAATGAGGGGTTTCAGGCAGAACTGACAAAGCAACGCAGGCTTCTCACCGATGGCATTGTTGGCCCGGTCACCCGTTACTGGCTGGATTATTTTTGTAATGAATTTTCCACCGGGGCGCCGGGGGCTTCAGGTAAACCTTACCCGATGATGATTGAGTCGTTAATCATTGCCCTGAACCGTGCCGCCGAGCGTAATGCGCTGTTCCCGACATGGCGTACCGCCATCACGCCACCGGAGCTGCTCTATTTAACTCCGGCAGAGATAGAGCAGAAACTCGCCGCCTCAGCGATACACGCTGACAAAGCGCCTGATAACACCCAGCCTGCTCCACCGCCTGTGGCCGACTTACCCGACAGCGACACTGCACCCTATTATTATCAACTGACAGAAAAAGATTTTGCCAGTCTGGCTCTGCGCCAGAGTGTGCTGGCCGCTCTGGCAAAACTACAAAAGCAGCAGTTTGATCAACGCAGCCAGCTGTATAATCAACTCAGCGACTTATTTAGCCAGTTGAATATTCCCATCGCACCCCCGCTGAATATCGATAACCTGATTGATGCTTACACCATAGAAACCCGGCACCCCAGTAGCAGTGCCACCACCAGTACCAGTACCAGCACAAGTACCGGCACCGATATCACTCATCCCGCTGCGGCGGGTGACGAGCAGGATGCTGCAACAGGTAATCAACACACCGACGAAGAGACCAGCGCAGCGGCAGATACATCACACCAGGTAGTTGAAACCACGACACAAAGTGATACACAAACCACCACTCCTCAGGTGGTATGGCAAATTAACCCTGAGACGCTGAACGACACCATTAAGCAACTGGGCATTACGGCGTTACCTAAAGAGGTGTTACAGGCCCTGGCACCGCTGCAAAATGAAGTGTTCCCCAGCCGGTATTTACTGCAAATGGCGGTCAAGATGTCAGGCATTGCACCCGATCTTCTGCAGGATAAAGGCGTCTTTACCTTAGCGAAAAAAAGCGGCCAGAGCCCTGTCAATGCGGTGCCAATGCAATGGCCGGCGCCAGCAGACTGCCGTTGCCAGGACAGTGCACGGTCGATATTTGATGTCGGCACTTTTTATGGTTTTTATCCCTACTTGCAGCATCTGGCTCAAGGGCAGACCATTGACTTCAGCCGCCTGGATCGTATCGGCTATCTCGGCGCAGTCATGAAACCGGAAGGCAATGACAACCGTCTGGTACTGCCACAAAACTGGTTAGCCAGACCTGCTTTCAGTCAGTTTATTCAGACCACCCACCGTTATCGCACTAAAGTCGCCCTGGTGGTTACCACACCCCGCAACCTTTCGCGCAGGCAACTGAGCGCGCTCTTTACCGACCAGATGGTGCAACGTCTTGTCGCTGCGGTCACCACCCCAATGGATGGCTACCTGATCAACAGCACCAAGCCGCTGATCACTTTCGGTCTGGAACGCGTGCCGACCATGGCGGATGGCATCACACTGGATATTGATCTTTCCCTGTTAACCACCCCGGAAAGCCAGCAGCTGTTTTTTTCGTTTTTGCAGAAACTTAAAATCGCCCTACGTCAGAGCTATCAACATCAGCCCATTGTCAGTGAGCTCAATTACCCGCCGGGTAATAATAACAAGTATCATTTGAGTGTGATTGTGCCAGTGAAGGATGTCGTGACACCGAGAGAAAATTTCTACAGTTTCCAGAATCTTGCCACCCTGTCACAACAGACCAACCTGTTGATCGTTCGCACCGGATCACCGGACACCAGCGATCAAGCGAAAGATGAACTGATGCAAATTAAAGCGTTACAACAGTGGCTCAGTAACCAGCCCAACCAGCCGGAAGTGCAACAGATTTACCAACGACTGGTGCCCATGTTAATCACCGAAACCAACCGCCATCAAACCGAGGCGTTGTCACAACTGGTCAATCTTTCCAGCTGGAGTTTTCTTGGTGCTGCCTACTGGCCACTGCCGTTAGATGAAGCTAATGAAAAACTGATCGATGACACCTTTTTCCCACAACCGCAACACTATCCGCCCCCCATTAACCTGGTGATCACTAACATCAACAGCCTGTTAAACTGGGTGTGTATCTATCGCTGGGAGCTGAGAGCCGGGTTATTTATCTCATTTATATTTATTCTGCTGTTTGTGATGACCTGCATCTGGTCATTCCCACTCAGAAAGCATTTAAGCCGCTTCCCGTTTGTCGCACTGACATCACTTTCCATCAGTGGCCTGATGCTGGTATTTGTTGCTGACCCGGCATTTCAGGATTATCAGGGAGCGATTATGCTGGTCTTTACCATCGTCCTCGGCTGGATATTATTTGCCTTCAGAATGGTAAGGAAGGATGGGGATAAGCCTTAGGGGGTTAATTATATCTTATGAATGGGCTATTACATAACATTTTATTTTTTTGACAATGACAATTGTTGTCAAAAAAATATAGTAATGAATAGCCCCGCCCTCAAATAAGATAAATTGAAAATCCAAAATAAAAAAATTTTAATTACCTTGGAAATAATCACCACCCCGTTGATATAGCCTGCCTTTAGAAAGGCATAACACCCATTACGATTCACTATATTCATAGTAGAAAAAATGATAAAAATAGCAGAAAAAAATACATTAAATATATAAAATCAGACATCAACTAAATAGCTAACCCCAATACCGCTATAGATACTATTTATGGGCATCTGACAGGTATACATAACAAGCCTGATATAATGCAACATCGCAACGCACCTCTTGTGCACGAGGTTTGGAAAAGTTGAAGCACTATTCCACGCAGCTACTTAGTCATTGAAAAACTGCATTCAAATAGTAACCATCAGATAATATTAAGAAAATTGTTTTTCATAATTGACGAACATCTCTATCAATATCCTCAACTCTTTCTTTAGCTTTTCTTTTTGCTATTTCTATAGCTTTTCCTTCAATTACACTTCGTCTCAATTGATTCGTTCTAATTTCATGACTTTTTTCTACCCGTCCAGTTTTATTTATATTAACTTGATCATTATAGATCCTAGCCCTAAACTCTTTCATATTACCATTATGGGGTTGCTCAATTGGCTCCTTTGAATCCCCAGCATCAGATTTAATTTGATTTTCTATTTCATTTATATCAGATTTCGCAAGATTAAGACTTTCATTATCTGGTTAAGATATCTGATCTGCGTGCCTGAATCTTAATTTTTCCGTATTTTTAATCATCGCCTCATCATATTTCCTGCCATTACTAATTGAATAGCCGATGAATTATGTGGACGATTATCCTCTAAAGTTGCAGGGGGATTAACTTTACTTTAAAGAGCAAATGTTGATTTAACAGATGTTCGATTTGTGTGATGTCGTGATACGTTTTTCAAAAACATAGTTAACCACCTTCTTTATCTATCATTCTTTATAAAAAACATATTTTACTTAAGTAATTCAAATTTCAAGGTACTATTCGAATTAAACACACTATTGAAAATATTTTCAATCCAAACTCATTTTTCTTATCGGAATCATTTCCTCTCTGTTACCAACACTGCTCTATTCTGTCTGCAACTACACTCCCCGCAACGCCCTTGCACCCATCACATCCGCCTCATGTTCTAAATCGGGGTTATCATTTACCGCCATACCTGCAATCGTTTTGGTGGCGGCGACGCGCCCCTGCGCCTGCTGCACCACATGCCCAAGTTCATGCGGCAGGTGTTTTTCCTGACCGGAGGCAAGATGAATAGTGCTGCCCTGCGCATAAGCATGTACCTGAACGGTGGCGGGTTTGGATGAGTTATAGTGCACGCGCACATGATCCAGGTTCATGCCACTGAGATTTTCCATGCCGCTTTTTAAATTATCGGGCAGCCCGGTGTTATTGGGCCGCCTTTGCAGGGTTTCGGTGCGCCTGTCCTCCAGCGCTGGCGCAGCATGAGCCACTTTGCGCTGCGCAACCGCCAGAAGGGTTGATTGTTGTCGTGTCGACTTTTTTGAATACATCACACACCGTCCTCTTGCTTAACTCTGCCCAATCACAGCAGGCATCCCAGTGATGCCATGCTCACCCTGCGCCACCGCCATTACTCAAAAAACAGTTTATTCTATTTTCTGAACTCCTTGCGAATGCTGGTGATAATATCGCTCTGCGTCACCCTGCGCTCATCGCGCTGGATCGCCATTAACGCGCATTGCCGTAACACGTTGATTATCTGCCCACCGGCCATTTCATAACGATCAGCGATGTCGGGTAAATTAACATCACCGGCGAGTTCACAGACACCATGAAAGGCATTTTGCCACAACTGCAGGCGCTGCTGAGGGCCGGGAATGGTAAACTGCACCATGCTCTGAAAACGCCGGGTAGAGGCTTCATCCATATTGGTTTTCAGGTTGGTGGCGATAATCACCGTGCCGGGAAAATCCTCGATTTTTTTGCAGCAGGTAACCGGTGAGCTGGTTAGCATGACGATCGTTGGAGGAGCTGCCCTCGGCGCGTTTACCAAGTAAGGCATCCCCCTCGTCAAAAAACAAAATCCATGATTTGTAGCTGGCAGCGTCAAACACGCGCGATAAATTCTTCTCGGTTTCACCAATGTATTTCGATACCACCATCGATAAATCCACCCGATACACATCGCGACCGGTGGCCTTGCCCAGCAGGGCGGCGGTCAGGGTCTTTCCTGTGCCCGGCGGGCCAAAGAACACCGCCCGATACCCCGGTTTGACCTTCTTCGCCAGCTGCCACTCCTCCATCAGCGTCTGGCCGTGATTCAGCCGGACATGCAGCTCTTCCACCTGCGCCATTACTTCCGGCTCCAGCACCAGGTCATTCCACGCCAGCGGTGATTCCAGTAAATGCGCCGGGAAGCTGGCACTCAGCTCCGGGCGCAATCGTTCCCCGGTGGTGAAATAGTGCAGCCACTCGTCATTGAGTCGGTAAATACCGGCCCATTTGGGTACACCCTCATCAACAGAGAGCAGTTCAGTCACCTGCTCTGCCATCAACTGATGCCGGTTCGACAGCAGTGCATGCGTGTAAGCGCGCCAGTCGGGATCATTGGCACTGATAAGAAAATTAAGCGTTTGCCCGGTAGGAATAAAGCCGCTGAAGGCTTTATCGCTGACACCGCCAAATTCCGTAAAAGGGCGGTCGATCAGACGGTTGAGGCCAAAGAAAATATCGAGAGTATCCGGCCTGACACAGGGAGCCAGCGCCAGCGCCAGACGTTCAAAAATCGACAATTGCCAGTCAATCAGCAAATCTGCGTAAGGTGTCCCTGGGGTTAATGCCGGTGGCGGGATATCGACCCAGTGGCGTTCATGGCCTTCATGCTTAAGGTAGCTGCAGTTCACCTGATTAATCACCAGCGATAGCCATGCCATCTCGTGATAAAGCACGATGACATTCTCAGCCTGCTTGTCTTCTTCCACATCTGCTGGTTGGAGCATGGCGTATCCTGTGAAAGCACCGCATCAAAGAGTAAGCCTGCGGTTTGCCTGGCGATTATATGACCAATTCACTATAGCACGTCACTGGCGGGAGTCGAGTGCTATGCATCCCACTTCCTGATTGAAACGGCGGGGTAACAGATAACCGGTTGCTGGATATCTGTTACCTTACTTGCGGATAAAGTGATTACCGCCGACTCTGGTAATCCGCAGACAACCGGTCGAAGGCAGAGGCTGTTCTCTATCCTGCCCCGTCACATCCAGCACCTCATCACCTTCTATACGGAATCGTCTGCGGATGCGACTGCCTTCATTAATAACAATATACCCGGAAACAGCAAACTGGCGCACGATAGCCTCGATAACCGGCTGGTCAGCATCTAAGTAATCACCAATCGCCTGGCGCTGATCTAACAGCGTGATACGTAACTGGCGTGCCTCTTCCAGCGTCAGTTGACGCCCGAGAATAGCATGAGGTAAACAGTTGTTTGACATCACCAGCTCATCAAACTCCCGGTCGGCGGTCAGTTTCTCATCGGGGCTGAGTGGTGCAGAAGGTTGCTTTTCCGGGACTTTTTCTTCATCACCTTGCACCTTGCCTTTACCCGATTGCTCTGCCCGTCTTTTCAATATCTCTCTGGCGATTTCCTGGGCGCGATGGCCCTCTTTTCCCGCTAACTTTTTATAGTACGCCTCCTGAAATTGCAGGAAGGTCTCCAGATTAAGTGCGGCATGTGAATTATTTGTTTCAGGTACAAAATAATCTTCATGAATCTCCATCCCCTGTGCCGCAGATTTTCTTATTGCTTCATCATCTTTTACTGAACGCGTGGCAAGCCGCCCTGCTTTATGGCTGTAATCACACCCCGCCGTTCCCGGCACCACAAGAACATTACCCTGTTTACGCAGTATTTCCAGGCGCAGTAAACCGTTCTGCACATTGGTCGGTAAGCTTCTGTTGTGCTGGGTTTTTTGTCGGGCGATAAATTTTTTCACCCCGGTTTCAACCTCTTTTAAACCAATGAGTTGCTGCCATTGCTTTAAAAGCGTATCCACTTCTTTGGTGATGATGATGAAATCGATGTGTGAGAAGCCGATGGGCTGGTTACCGGGGATCCTCAATTGAGGGTTAACCACTGACAAAGCATAATTGGGATTAACCCCCTTGCCCGTTTTGCGCTTCGGCAATTTGCCCTTAGCATCAATTTTAGCGATTTGGGTATCTCTGAAGTCACTGGCCTTCGCCATCGCTCCAAGATGCTCACGCATGACTGCCAGCCGGGGATCATGATGATCAGTTGATGCTGCCTGTTGTGGTCTTTTTGTATAAACCCTGCGACCGCCATCATCCGAGACCCTCGCCCCGCGTAAGTGCTCGCTTTGATGATACAGGTCCTGGACGTGACTCCCGTCCCAACACCATTCCATTTGTGGGCGCATCACCATCGAAACACCGTCATGATAACGGGAGTCCAGGTCGTAGCGAAAATTCACATTATCCTCTACCGCTGGTAAGAACTGCCCGGTGGTTAAAATTCCGAGAAGCCCACCAGCGGTACTATTATGCGTCCAGGGCATGGCACCTAACGGTTCTACCCCGGCTTGTTCTAAGCGTGCGACCTGACCTCCACTAAGATGGGGTAAGGTTGTTCTGCTGGCGTCGGTAAGAGATGTTTTTTCTGATTTTCTGTCGCCGGGTGTCGTCGAGACACTTCGTGTGGTGCGAACCAGGCGAATGCTGCCTCCCCGGCTGTTACCGGAGGGAACAGGTCGTTCCCCCTGAGGATGCACCGCGCGTATAGGGCCTCTGACACCATTTCCGACAGATAACAGGGTCTTTCTGCCGGTTCCAGTCGGTGGTGCTGTTTTATCTGATGTTTTCTCTTTTGCAGCGGTAAAGAGCGTGTTTATGGCACGCGTAGCGCGAAGGCCACTGCCAGTGGCGGTATTTCCATTTATCGCCAGGGGCTTTTTAACCACTCCGGTAACCGGGGGCAATTTTTCTGTTTCCCCTCTTCCTCTTGGCGCGGAGACACTTCTTACCGTGCGGAGAGTACGAAGGTTATGCCCTGTTATCACCTCTCTTTCCTGCGCTTGCGTGGCTGAGAGGTTCTTTGCCTGGATATAAAACCTACCAAATTCTGCCACTGTCATTTGGTGTAATGCGGCTGACAGGTCAGTCGCTTCTCTCAATCTGCCACCCAGACTTTTTACTATCTCCAGATAGCTGGCCGACTGTTCTGCAGAAAGTGTCCCACCGGTTAAGGTTCGCAATAAAATTTTTTGATCGCGGTCGGTTAAATCATCCCGTGCGACACGTTGAATCAGCGGAGTGGCGGCTTTCAACTGTGTAGTTTGTCGTCCCGGTTCATTTAGCGTATTAAATTCCGCTGAGTTTACAGAGGTTTTAGTATCACTCCTGTTATCTGTAAAAACAAAGGGCTGTAGGGCACGCTCCCTGCGCTGCGCTGCAACACCTACCGTAACGCGACTTTTTTTCTTTTTCAGTTGTGCTGATTTAGCAGACAGATTTGTCATATTATCCGGATAAATTTTATCCATTCTCAACTCTCTTTTGTCGAAAAACTGACAACGCAATGCTTACTGTAAGGAAGTACGCGATCGCTAATCGCTCCGGATAATAATGCCCCTGCACAGGATGTTATCTGTAATTCTGGTCGCTTCAGATGTGCTTAACGCGACTCAGCAGCATAAATAATATTAATCACATCACTGATAGATTCTTCGATGTACTTACCCGCTTTGTAATCTGCAAGTACTTCTGCTGTCCCTTGCTGAACCACCACATTCGGCCGCTCAACGTATTTCCCTATCAGCCGGTATTCGCTATCCAGTACCGCCACAACCGGAACTAACACTTTATCCAGGGTGAGGCGCTGCTGAAGATCATCTTCTGCACGGCCTTTCGATATAATTGCCATCGTCAGTTTCGGCTGCATCTGACACATAGCGTAAAAAGCGGGAATATTGACATGGCAATCAGGACACCACATCTCCCCGGCGACTAATAAATGATAGTGACCCTCTATAGCCGCAAGCCGTTGTCTCGTTTGCCGGGAGATACTGCCCTCAGCCGAGATACGCTTTTCTATGGTGTTGATGGCAAGCACTTCTGACGCCACACCGCCACGGACAAAATCCTGGTAAGATTGACCTATTTCAAACAGTTCCTTAAACGATGCCATAGCTAAATCCCGCCTAAATCAAAAAATCACTTTGCCGATGCCGCCAGAAAAACTTCTCAGGGCATTTGCGTTCACGCCCCTTTCTGCAGCTTTCTATCGATTTTCTCTGAAAAATACAGAGATCGGAAGAGTGACAGTGATCAATAAAGAGTATTGATTGATTGTAGTAGGTCAGTCGGGATTATGCGATGGAATTAAGTGATTACTGACTCACCTCAAACATCCTGTCCTGTGGTGATCAACTTCATCGCTGGCACTAAATTGCGAGCAACCTCGCGGGCTTGATCGATATTAGAGAAATCAAAGACATTGCCCATTGTAGACCTGATAACCTCAGTCGGGGATGCTACACCTGGCTTAGAGCGGTTGCCAGTAAGAAGACACTCGTTGTTGAACGAAATAGATCTTTGTTGTGGTACTGATTTTGACACAAAAACCAACTGGTGAATCCCGGTGATTATCAGTGATAAGATACGGCCTTCGTTCAGGATTTGGTAAGTAGATAAGCACGCCATTACTGGTCGAGTTCTGGTTTTACTTCGACAGACAACTTATTGATTATAATCGACTGATTGAGTGTCATTTTCATCGATGTATACCAGCAGTTTAAGTGTGTATACCAGATAGTAGCAATGATACTTCTGGCATACATATTTAGGGAATTATATGAGGTTACGTGGCGTTCACCTGGATCCACATAATCTCTTGAAAGACTTGAAAACGAGTAACATCAACATGAATGAGTCTATTGAAAAGGATCTATCAGGCCACACCCCCATGATGCAGCAGTATCTCAAACTGAAAGCGGAGCATCCTGATATTCTGCTGTTTTACCGCATGGGGGATTTCTATGAGCTGTTTTTTGATGATGCCCGCCGTGCCTCGCAGTTGTTGGATATCTCTCTGACTAAACGCGGTGCCTCCGCAGGCGAACCGATTCCAATGGCGGGTGTGCCTCACCATGCGGTAGAAAATTATCTGGCAAAACTGGTTCAGCTCGGTGAATCCGTCGCCATTTGTGAGCAAATTGGTGATCCTGCATTAAGTAAAGGGCCGGTCGAACGTAAAGTGGTGCGTATCGTTACACCCGGCACTATCAGTGATGAAGCACTGCTGCAGGAGCGCCAGGATAATTTGCTGGCGGCTGTGTGGCAGGGCAAGCAGGGATTTGGCTATGCCACACTGGATATCAGTTCCGGGCTATTTCGTCTTGCAGAGCCGCCTGATGAAGAGTGTATGGCTGCGGAATTACAGCGCACCAATCCTGCTGAGTTACTCTATGCAGAAGATTTTTCCGCACTGAATCTCATTGAACATCGCCGGGGTCTTCGCCGACGTCCGGTGTGGGAGTTTGAGATTGATACTGCAAGCCAGCAACTGACGCTGCAATTTGCTACGCGTGATTTAACCGGTTTTGGTGTCGAAGAGGCATCCCGTGCATTACGTGCCGCTGGTTGCCTGTTGCAGTATGTAAAGGATACGCAACGTACCTCACTGCCACATATCCGTTCACTGACCATGGAGCGTCAGCAGGACAGCATCATTATGGATGCTGCCACCCGGCGCAATCTGGAGATTACGCAAAATTTATCTGGCGGTCTGGAAAACACCCTGGCCTCTGTGCTGGATAAAACGGTCACGCCAATGGGAAGCCGGTTATTAAAACGCTGGCTTCATATGCCCGTGCGCAATACCCATGTACTGATTCAGCGCCAGCAAAGTATCGCGGCCTTGCAGTCCTATTTTACCGAGCTGGAACCCCTGTTACGTCAGATAGGCGATCTTGAGCGTATTGTTGCACGCCTCGCATTACGCACTGCACGTCCGCGTGATTTAGCCCGCATGCGTAATGCCTTCCAGCAATTTCCTCTATTACATCAGCTGCTGGCCGATTGCGATACGCAGCATGTTATTCAACTGCGTGAGCATATTGGTCTGTTTGATGATCTCAGAATATTGCTGGAAAGTGCCGTTGTTGAAGCACCTCCGGTACTGGTACGTGATGGCGGTGTTATTGCGCCCGGCTATAACTCAGAGCTGGATGAATGGCGGGCGCTGGCCGATGGCGCAACTGATTATCTGGAAAAACTGGAAATCAGAGAGCGCGAAAAACTGGGTCTGGATACGCTGAAAGTCGGCTTTAATGGCGTACACGGTTACTACATTCAGGTCAGCCGGGGACAAAGTCATCTGGTGCCGATTCACTACGTGCGTCGTCAGACATTGAAAAATGCCGAACGCTACATCATACCCGAACTGAAGGAGTATGAAGATAAGGTTCTGACCTCGAAAGGTAAGGCGCTTTCACTGGAAAAAGCGCTCTATGAAGCGCTGTTTGACCTGTTGCTGCCCCAGCTGGCTGAGCTGCAAAATTGTGCGGCCGCGCTGGCAGAGCTCGATGTGTTAGCCAACCTTGCTGAACGGGCCTGGACGCTTAATTATTGTTGTCCAACGTTCAGTGATGGACCGGGTCTGGCACTGACCGGTGCCCGCCACCCGGTGGTGGAGCAGGTATTGAAAGAGCCTTTTATCGCCAATCCACTGCATCTGGACGCCGACCGGCGCATGCTGATTATCACCGGGCCTAATATGGGGGGGAAAAGTACCTATATGCGTCAGGCGGCATTAATCACCCTGCTGGCTTATACCGGCAGTTATGTGCCAGCAGAGCAGGCGATACTGGGCCCGATTGATCGTATTTTTACCCGCATAGGTGCAGCCGATGATCTCGCCTCTGGCCGCTCTACGTTTATGGTAGAAATGACCGAAACCGCCAATATTCTTCATAATGCCACCAAACACAGTCTGGTCTTGATGGATGAGATCGGCCGGGGAACATCAACATACGATGGTTTATCCCTTGCCTGGGCTTGTGCTGAACATCTCGCCCGACGTATTAATGCACTCACTCTGTTTGCCACCCACTATTTTGAGCTCACAACACTGCCTGAAAGTATTAGCGGGGTAGCCAATGTTCATCTTGATGCGCGTGAACATGGCGAGAGCATCGCGTTTATGCACAGTGTTCAGGAGGGTGCAGCCAGTAAAAGTTATGGTTTAGCGGTAGCGGCGCTGGCCGGTGTCCCGCAGGAGGTGGTGAAGCGAGCCAGACACAAACTGCGTGAGCTTGAGCAACTTTCCCATGCCCAATTGCCAGGGGAAGGATCAACTGCGCAATTATCACTGATCAGTGAGGCACCTTCTCCCGCTATCGAAGCACTGGAAGCACTCGATCCTGATTCACTCTCTCCACGCCAGGCGCTGGAGTGGCTATTTCGCCTTAAAACGTTACTGTAATCATTTGCAACAACAACAAACGGAGGCTTTCGCCTCCGTTTTTATTTGCTGCTTGGTGTATTTAACGATTAAGCGCGAAACAAGGCTTCAATGTTCAGCCCCTGCTCCTGCAGGATTTCACGCAACCGGCGCAGACCTTCAACCTGAATCTGACGCACACGTTCTCTGGTTAATCCAATTTCACTGCCGACATCTTCCAGTGTCGCGGCTTCATAACCCAGTAAACCAAAACGCCGTGCCAGTACTTCACGCTGCTTGGCATTCAGTTCAAACAGCCAAGTGACAATGCTTTGCTTCATATCGTCATCCTGGGTAGTCACTTCCGGGCCGTTTTCTTTTTCATCGGCCAGGATATCCAGCAATCCTTTTTCTGAATCACCCGCCAGAGGGGTATCAACTGAAGTGATACGCTCATTCAAACGTAACATACGGCTGACATCATCCACCGGTTTATCCAGCTTCTCTGCGATTTCTTCAGCACTTGGCTCATGATCCAATTTTTGGGCCAGTTCCCGTGCTGTACGCAGATAAACATTCAATTCTTTGACGATATGAATTGGCAACCTGATTGTCCGGGTCTGATTCATAATAGCCCGTTCAATCGTCTGACGTATCCACCATGTCGCATAAGTTGAAAAACGGAACCCTTTTTCCGGGTCAAATTTTTCTACGGCACGAATCAGTCCCAGATTACCCTCTTCAATCAGATCCAACAACGCCAGGCCACGATTGTTATAACGACGGGCAATTTTCACCACCAGACGCAGATTACTCTCAATCATTCTGCGACGTGAAGCGTCATCGCCACGCAGTGCGCGCCTGGCGAAAAAAACTTCCTCTTCTGCACTTAACAGGGGTGAAAATCCTATTTCCCCGAGATAGAGCTGTGTCGCATCTAATACCCGTTGTGGTGTACTTTGAGCTAACAGATCTTCCGCCAGATCGTTGTCCGTGGTGTCATTTTCGTTGAGCGATTGCTCATCGAAAATCTCCGCACCATTTACATCGAATTCCGCATCATCATGTAAATCATCAATTTTTAGCGTGTTCTGGCTCATTATAGTGGCTCCCACCCGTGACTTGGGGCAGAACCCAAGGTTCTGCCGGTTAACGCTGCGGCAAGTAACGCAGCGGATTTACGGATTTCCCCTTGTAACGAATTTCAAAGTGCAATCTAACCGAACTCGTGCCGGTGTTACCCATAGTGGCAATCTTCTGACCCGCTTTCACTTCTTGTTGCTCACGGACCAGCATCGTGTCGTTATGGGCATATGCACTCAGGTAGTCATCATTATGTTTGATGATAATTAAATTACCATAGCCACGAAGTGCATTTCCGGCATAGACCACGCGCCCTGCGGCTGTGGCATTAACAGACTGCCCTCGTGTCCCCGCAATATCGACCCCCTTATTTCCCCCTTCTGAAGCAGAGAAGTTGTCGATAATTTTGCCATCAGTAGGCCAGCGCCAGCTGCCTACCTGGGCGGTGCTGGAAGTGGTACTGCTGACAGGCGGGGTGGTAACCGGCACTGCCGTCGTAGCGACAGTATTAGTTCCGGATGAAGGTAACATTTCACCTTCATTTTCTTCACCTGAATCCTCAGAATACGTAATTACTGGTTCACGTGCAACTAATCCTTTCTTAATCACTCCAGAAGTTTTCACCGATGGATTTCGTGCTTCAGAGGCATCCGCCGCGGTGATTGCATTACCCGGCGTCAGCGAGCCCCCTGATCCGTTACTGACCTGTAACTGCTGACCTGGATTAAGGTTGTAAGGTGCAGTAATTGCATTTCGCTGAGCCAAATCACGGAAGTCGTTACCCGTTATCCATGCAATATAAAACAATGTATCGCCATGTTTTACTGTATACGTGTTTCCGGTAAAGCTTCCTTTCGGAATATTCTCATAAGAACGATTATAAACAATACGGCTGGAATCATTAACACTGTTGTTACTTTTCATCTCCTGCGATGAGCTGTGTGACGCAGGCTGAGAGGGCGAAACAGCAATGGATGGCGGTGGCGAAATCAATCCATTACTGCGAGAAGATGATGAGTTCGCCATTACCGGCGCAGCGGTGTCACTTCGGCTCCCCACTGAAGAGATGGGAGCAGGAGTATTGTCGTTGCCCGCACAGCCTGTAAGTAGCACACCGAGGAGTGATAGATAAATCAGACGTTGTAACGTGGAAGCTGGACTTTCCTGTGTCATTACTGTCTCCTGCAGCGTAATGTAATGATAAATAGAAATGGAAAAGGGTCCGGCGCTAGACCTGGACAGTAATTATAATAAGAATAGTAGCAAGATCATGGCATAGCTGCCATTAACAGATGTATGTAAATGCAACCTGCAGTCAGGCCAGGTCACCCTGCAATAGCGGAACAAAACGTACAGGTTCGATCGTTTCTACCGTAAAATCCATTTGCAGGCGGCATACGCGCTTCAGATATTGCTGCTCTTCACCCACCGGTAAAACCATCGTACCCCCCTCTTTCAATTGAGAGGCTAATTCAACGGGGATTTCTGCAGCGGCGGCAGTTACGATAATCGCATCAAATGGCGCGCGCGATGGCCAGCCCAACCAGCCATTGCCGTGATGAGTAGAAACATTATGTAAATCAAGCTGTTTTAAACGCCGCCTTGCCTGCCATTGTAATTTTTTTATTCGCTCGACGCTGTACACATGGCCCGCAAGCGAGGCAAGAATTGCCGTCTGGTAACCCGACCCCGTGCCAATCTCCAGTATCCGCGACTCCCTGGTTAATCCCAGCAGTGAAGTCATTTTAGCTACCATATAAGGCTGTGAGATAGTTTGTCCGGAACCAATCGGTAACGCAGTATTATCCCATGCTTTATGCTCGAAGGCCTCATCCACAAAACGTTCCCGCGGAACTGTCGCCAGCACCTCAAGGAGTGCTTCGTCATTGATTCCCTGCAGGCGGAGCGTCTCGATCAGTTTACCAATCCGTGGGTTTACCATAATGGCGGGATCCTCACCGCATTCAGCCAGTCGTCAAGATGGCTTTGATGAGCGTGAGCGGTCAAATCAACATGCAGTGCAGTGACTGAAACATATCCTTCGTCTATCGCCGCGAAATCGGTGCCCGCGCCGGCATCACATTTCTCTCCCGGGGGGCCGATCCAGTACAGTTGATTGCCTCTAGGGTCATACTGACGTATCACCTGATCACTGGGATGACGGGTACCACAGCGTGTCACTTTTATCCCTTTGATTTCATTGAGTGGCAAATCAGGAACATTAACGTTTAAAATACGCCCGGCAATCAGTGGCTGGCGGCAAAGCGCCTGTAACAGATGACAGGTCACCGCGGCAGCCGTAGCATAATGCTGTTCGCCATTCAGCGAAATCGCCATTGCCGGAAGCCCCAGATGCCTTCCTTCCATCGCTGCTGCCACAGTGCCAGAGTAAATGACATCATCTCCCAGATTAGGACCAGCATTAATTCCCGAGACAACAATCTCAGGCGCTGGTTGCATCAGGGCATTCACGCCCAGATAGACACAATCTGTTGGCGTGCCACGCAACACGGCAATATCACCGTTTTCATGGATGAGAGTACGTAATGGGGTTTCCAGGGTCAGTGAGTTGGATGCGCCACTACGGTTTCTGTCCGGGGCAATGACCTGTACACTGGCAAACTCACGCAGCGCTTTGGCCAGCGTCTGGATCCCTGGGGCATAAATGCCATCATCATTGCTTAACAAAATTCGCATCTGTTATCCCATCGTATTAAGTATTGCTGTTCCATCAACACAACGCAGAGCTTCACCTGACTACTGCGCCTGATAGTTATTATTATCTTCTCACTGGCGAAATAGTGTATCTGCCAGCCCCGTAGAGTAGTAGCAGGATATATCAATCAATTCACTGTTGCCGGGATAGCGTCATTTGATGGCAACAGTTTCAGCACTAAGTGCTCACGCCTGCTGTTCCGGCGCGTGGTCGGTTTGCAGCAACTCCCTTATCAGACTGGTGGCATAGCTACCAGCAGGCAACGAGAATGTCAGTGCCAGGGTGGTATCATCCTGCCATTGCCAGGTGAGTTGCTGTGGAATCACCCACATAGCGCGGCGGCTGGCATTTACCTTTTCACGTTCCAGTAACTGGCACAAAGTTGTCTTATCTGATAAGACCGCCTGTTCAAAATGCAGGGCCGCGTTCTGGCTCCCCCACTCTCCACATCCAGGCAGGGGGGCGGTAATACTCAATTCATGGCGCTCGACACGCGCCTGTAATTCAGGTAGTTCATCTTCCTGCGCCACAAACCAGCTGCCACGTCCTGCAAGCTGCAGTGCGTCACCTGTTATCACCTGAGGTTTACCCGGCTGCAGGCGAAGACGTTCACTCGTCACCTGGTTAAACATCACACTGCGGGTAGCCGAGAGTAACAAGCTGCGCTTATTGCGATCCCGCACCTGCAGATTCCCTTTCGCCCAACGTTCGGCCTGCTGCAGATTATTACCCTGAAAACCAAAGCGCTGCTCACCGAAATAGTTAGGAAAGCCCCCCTCTTCGATCAGAGACAAACGCTGTTCTACTTCATCACGTCCGGTGACCTCACGCACAATCAAACGAAAATGATTACCCTGTAATCCGCCGGTACGCAATTTTCGCCGATGCCGGGCAATCTGTAAAATCTGACAGCCTTCTAACTGAAATGCGGAAAAATCAAGGGTCATCTTGCCTGGCAGTCGCAGACAAAACCACTGCTCAGTCACAGCGTGCCTGTCTTTCATCCCGGCAAAACTGACTTCACGTGCCGGAATTCCTGCGTATTTGGCCAGCGCATCGGCAACGAAGCGAGTATTTGCTCCACGTTTTCTCACGCGCAACAGCAGTTGCTCGCCTTCACCATCGGGTTGATAACCTAACTCTTCAATCACCACAAAATCTTCTGCTGTGGTTTTAATAACTCCGTGCGCTGTCGGCTGCCCGTAAAACCAGGCTAACTCAGTCGTCATAGGTTTTCGACCCGCAACAGTGCAACCGCTTCACAGGCAATCCCTTCACCACGTCCGGTAAACCCCAGCTTTTCAGTGGTGGTAGCTTTCACATTGACGTCGTCCATGTGAATAGCCAAATCTTCAGCAATATTGATACGCATTTGTGCGATGTGTGGCAGCATTTTCGGTGCCTGTGCAATTAATGTGACATCCACATTTCCTACCCGGTAACCTTTTTGCATCACACGCTGATAGGCTTCACGCAATAATACCCGGCTGTCGGCACCCAGGTAGGCCATATCCGTATCGGGAAACAGCTTACCAATATCACCGAGCGCGGCAGCCCCCAGCAATGCATCGGTGAGCGCATGCAACGCCACATCACCGTCAGAGTGGGCCAGTAAACCTTGCTCATAAGGGATACGCACTCCCCCAATGATAAGTGGCCCCGGACCACCAAATGCATGAACATCAAAACCATGGCCGATACGCATAGGCTGTTCCCCTTATTTGAGTAATTGAGTGAGATAAAATGCTGCCAGCGCCAGATCTTCCGGGCAGGTGATTTTGATATTGTCGTTACGCCCGCTGACCAGTTGTGGCCGATAACCACAATATTCCAGTGCCGAGGCTTCATCTGTCACCGTCACGCCGTTATTCAGAGCACGCTGCAGGCATTGGAATAACAACGCACCTGGGAAAAGCTGTGGCGTCAGTGCGTGCCACAATGCTTCTCGCGGTACAGTGTGGGCAATCACAGATTGATCGGCCTCTGCTCGTTTAATCGTGTCGCGCACTGGTGCTGCCAGAATCCCCCCCACTTCACTGCACCCGGTTAAACGTAGTAAAGCCGTCAAATCATCGTGGTGTAAGCAGGGTCGCGCAGCATCATGCACCAGTACCCAAGGAGCTGCAGCGACAATCTGTAAGCCAGCCATCACAGAGTCTGCACGGGTGTTTCCTCCGGTAACTAATGTGATAGCAGGATCATCAGCTAATGGTAGCCGGGAAAAATAATGGTCTTCAGCACTGAGAGCGATGATGATACGGGTTATCGCCGGATGGCTTCGCAGGCGATCGACTGCGTGCTCAATCACCGTTTTTCCGGCAATTTGCAGATATTGTTTAGGGATAGTGTTACCCATGCGGCTGCCAATACCCGCAGCAGGTACGATGGCGGTAACCAATGGGTTGTTCTTTGCTGCCATTATCATGAATTATCGCTGTTGTGGAGGGGAAGAGGAAGGTTGCGTATTACGTCTGCTCTGCTCTGGCACCAGACGAAAAAAGGTTTCACCGGGTCTTATCATCCCCAGTTCATTGCGTGCACGCTCCTCAATGGCTTCTGAACCGCCATTAAGATCGTCAATTTCCGCGAAAAGCTGGTCATTTCTCGCTTTTAATTTGGCATTACTACCGCGTTGTACCGCGACATCGCTGCTGACACGAGTGTAATCGTGTATGCCATTCTTACCCAGCCAGAGCGAATATTGTAGCCAGCCCAGCAGAATAAGTAATAACAGCGTCAGTTTTCCCATCAACGTCCCCCTGAAAGATCGTGATAATCATCCCACAAGTTGACGTCTGACTCCACAGTGACACATCAATCACCCCACACAATACCCGGTCAGATATTGCAAGGCATTCTATTTTCATTTCAGTGTGTCAGTTTTCATGGTCCCCGACACCCATCTCCCCCTTTGCCACGATTGGTGCAACGACCCTCTGCCCGATACCCTGTCTGATGGCGCACAGTAAGGACTTACCTGAAAACACATAAATTGTCCATGATGCTTTCATGGCCCAGCCAGCGCGGCGTGGCTGGTAATGCAGTTTTAACGATCTGAAGTATTTCAGGAAGATTTTTCGCAAATATTGCGAAATGACGCCAGCCAGCCGGAAGCGGAAATATTATAAAACACGCCTATTGATCATAATACCGACAACACAGGGATTGAAATATGATGGATTCAGCATTCAAACAACAGGAAAAAGAGTGACCAGAAAAGCGCCGCCGTTACCACGAAAGCGACTATCAGTGTGGGTAGCACTCGCCCACCGAACCAGTAACTTGCAGCAAGTCCGGTCAAAACAGACAGAGGTAACAAGGCAAGAAAGAATGGCCAGGTATAGAGGAAAAAAAACAGTGTAGTATCACCGTAGAATAACAGGATAGCGAACAGGACTAATCCATAATCGATAGCGCCAATTACTGCACCACGTAAAGCCCCTTCCGGCGATGAAGAGGCGTTGACGTCAATTTTGCGGTTCAATACAGGTATCACGTTCGGCATACAGTTCCCGTTAACAGACCTTGCTATCCTCACCGGACACGGTTACTTTTCAGGCACTGATAATATCGCGATCGTGTAACAGATCTAACAGTTGAACCAGCAATATTGTTACTAATTGTTCTCCGTCCAGGTGCGCTTCAGGATCAAGTGGTTTTTCATACTCAGAATCTATACCGGTGAAATTTTTCAGCTCGCCAGCCCGTGCTTTTTTATAGAGCCCTTTAGGATCGCGTGATTCACACACTGCCAGTGGTGTATCGACAAAAACTTCAATAAAAACATTCTCATTAAAGAGTTTTCTTACACTTTCACGCTCTGCCCGATGAGGGGAAATAAACGCACTGAGTACCACCAGTCCGGCATCCACCATCAGGCGGGCTACTTCCCCTACCCGACGAATATTTTCTTTACGATCATCAGCGCTGAATCCCAGATCACGGCATAATCCGTGACGCACATTGTCACCATCGAGGAGATAGGTATTGATACCTTCGGCATATAGCGCCTGCTCCAGCGCCCCGGCAAGGGTGGATTTTCCTGAACCTGAAAGCCCGGTAAACCATAACAATACCCCTTTATGCCCTTGCCGCACCTCCCGCTGATGCCGGGTGACAACGTGAGGATGCCAGACGATATTCTCTTCGTGCTCAGCCATCAGATTAATTGCCCCCCAGAAGATCACGCGCTTGCCAGTGGGGGAAATGACGACGAATCAAGGCGTTAAGTTCCAGCTCAAATTCACTATAGTGTGACGGACTGGCATCAGCCACGCTGAACGTCTCTTCAATCATACCCGCGCCGACGGTGACGTTACTCAGGGAATCGATAAAGATCATGCCTCCGGTTACCGGATGTTGCTGATAATTGTCCAACACCACGGGTTCATCGAAAATTACCTCGGCCTGACCGATACCGTTTAATGGCAGTGTTTCCGCGGGGAAATGTTGCAATGTGTTGATATCCACCTGATGCACTATCTTATCGACACGCGCTCGGGTCTTTTTACCGGCAATTTTTACGTCAAAGCGCTGCCCTGATGCCAGCGGCTTTTCCGTCATCCAGACGATATCGACCCTGGCGTGTTGTACTGGTTGTAAATGGTCATCTTCACCGATTAGTACGTCTCCACGACTGATATCAATTTCATCATTGAGTACCAGCGTGATCGCTTCGCCGGCATACGCCTCAGTCTGGTCACCATCAAACGTGACTATGCGTGCCACAGAGCTGCGCTTACCGGAAGGCAGCACTTTTATCAGGTCGCCCACAGCTATCTGTCCTGACGCGAGTGTACCGGCATAGCCGCGAAAATCGAGGTTCGGGCGGTTAACATACTGCACCGGAAAACGTAATGGCTGCTGATCAACCACACGCTGAATTTCAATGGTTTCAAGCAACTGCAATAAGGTTGGGCCACTGTACCAGTTCATTGATGCTGACGGCGAAGCCACATTTTCCCCTTCCAGCGCAGAAATCGGGACAAAGCGAATATCCGGCGCACCCGGCAGCTGCCCGGCAAAATCAAGATAATCCTGCCTGATAGCCTCAAATTGTGTCTGGCTGTATTCCACCAGATCCATCTTGTTAATCGCCACAATCAAATGGCGGATCCCCAGCAAAGTGGAGATAAAGCTGTGTCGCCGGGTTTGATCGAGCACCCCTTTCCGGGCATCAATCAGCAATATTGCCAGGTCACAGGTCGATGCCCCGGTCGCCATATTGCGTGTGTATTGTTCGTGTCCTGGCGTGTCAGCAATAATAAACTTCCGTTTCTCGGTTGAGAAATAACGATAAGCCACATCGATCGTGATGCCCTGCTCACGCTCTGCCTGTAAGCCGTCCACCAGCAACGCAAGGTCGAGTTTTTCACCTTGCGTGCCATGGCGCTTACTGTCACTCTGTAATGACGATAACTGATCTTCATAAATTTGTCGGGTGTCATGCAGCAGACGGCCAATCAGGGTACTTTTCCCGTCATCGACACTGCCACAGGTCAGAAAACGCAGCAGGCTCTTATGTTGCTGCGCATGCAGCCAGGCTTCCACACCACCCTGTTGAGCTATTTGTTGTGCAATTACACTGTTCATGGTGCCTCCTCAGAAGTAGCCCTGGCGTTTTTTAAGTTCCATCGAACCCGCCTGATCTTTGTCAATCACCCGCCCCTGACGCTCGCTGGTGGTTGAAATCAGCATCTCCTCAATGATCCCGGGAAGCGTGGTGGCTGAGGACTCAACTGCGCCGGTTAACGGCCAGCAGCCAAGTGTGCGGAAGCGTACCTGTCGCTGCGTGATGACCTCACCAGGTTGCAGATCAATACGATCATCGTCGACCATCATCAGCATACTGTCGCGCTCCAGCACCGGCCGCAGTGCAGCCAGATAGAGCGGTACGATGTCGATATTCTCCAGAAAAATATATTGCCAGATATCCAGCTCGGTCCAGTTAGAGAGAGGAAAAACGCGAATACTCTCACCCTTGTTTATCTGCCCGTTGTAGTTATGCCACAACTCAGGACGCTGATTTTTGGGGTCCCAGCGATGGAAACGATCACGAAAAGAGTAGATACGCTCTTTAGCCCGCGATTTCTCTTCATCGCGCCGTGCACCACCGAATGCCGCATCAAAACCATATTTGTCGAGTGCCTGTTTTAGCCCCTCGGTTTTCATAATGTCAGTATGTCTGGCACTGCCGTGGACGAAAGGGTTGATGCCCATCGCCACCCCTTCCGGATTACGGTGCACCAACAGTTCAGCGCCAAGCGCCTTTACCGTCCGGTCACGGAAAGCGTACATTTCCTGGAATTTCCATCCGGTGTCCACATGCAGCAAAGGAAAAGGCAGTGTTCCCGGATAAAAAGCTTTGCGCGCCAGATGAAGCATTACCGAAGAGTCTTTACCAATTGAATAGAGCATCACCGGATGACTAAACTCTGCTGCTACCTCACGCAAAATATGAATACTCTCTGCTTCAAGCTGCCGCAGGTGAGTAAGACGTTTTTGATCCATTTTTTTACCTCAAACCAGATTCGCAACGTCAGACGCGCGTCCTGCGGGCTGTGTTATGTGTTGAAACCATGCCAGTTGCTGATGCAATGTGACGACTTCACCAATTACCAGCAATGCCGGAGTGGGTGCTTCCAGTGCCAGTACTTCGAGCTCTTGCAGTGTGCCTGTGAGCACTTGCTGATCGCTCCGGGTACCCCGTCCGATCACGGCAACCGGGGTAGACGCTGCTCGCCCGTGGGCTATCAATTGCGCAGAGATATCGGCGGCTTTCATTGCCCCCATATAAATAGCCAGAGTCTGATGGGGACGCGCCAGCGCCGACCAGTCGAGCCCTTCGCCTTCTGCACGACAATGGCCGGTGATAAACACCACACTTTGTGCGTAGTCTCGATGCGTTAACGGAATACCCGCATAGGCAGTGGCACCGGCGGCGGCCGTAACCCCAGGAACCACCTGAAAAGGAATGCCCGCCTGAGCCGCTGCCTGTAACTCTTCTCCACCACGACCAAAAATAAATGGATCACCACCTTTCAGCCTGACAACACGTTGTCCCTGGCGCGCCAGAGTGACCATTAACTGATTAATCTCAGCCTGAGGTAACGTATGCTGATGCGCGCGTTTACCCACACAAATTTTCTCTGCATCGCGACGCACCAGTTCGAGTATCTCTTCACTTACTAAATGGTCATAGAGCACTACATCCGCCTGTTGCATGACCTGTAATGCGCGTAATGTCAATAAGGTGGCATCGCCTGGACCTGCCCCCACCAGCACAATCTCGCCCTGAGCGGTTGCCGGGGCATCGAGCAAAGTATCAAGGGTGTCGCAGGCAGCCCGCTCATCACCAGCGGCCACCTGGCTGGCAAAAACACCGTTAAACACCCGCTCCCAGAAATAGCGGCGTTCTGGCATTTTTTTAAACCGCTGCTTAACTTTTTCCCGCCACTTTCCGGCAAGGACGGCCATTTTCCCCAGATGATGCGGCAATAACGTTTCCAGCTTTTCACGCAACATTCTGGCCAGCACGGGTGCTTTTCCGCTGGAAGATATGGCTACCACCAGTGGTGACCTGTCAACAATAGAAGGAAATATAAACGAGCACTTAGGCTGATCATCGACCACATTCACCAGCATACGTCGCTCGCTGGCATCAGCAAAAATACGTTGATTCAGCTCACTATTATCAGTTGCTGCAATGACTAAAAAAACGTTATCGAGCAGATCCGCATGATAAGTATCGGCAATCCAGTTAACGACCTTTTGCGTCTTCAGGATGATCAGTTCTTCACAAAGCGCCAGCGCGGCTATCTCTATTTGCGCCCCTGCGCGGCGTAAAAATTCAATTTTACGCGCAGCGACATCACCGCCGCCTACCACTAAAACGGGCTTATCGCGGACGTCAATAAATATTGGAAGATAATCCACATTAACCTTGTGACAACTGACCCAAATTACCCGGACTATACCGCTGTAACCGTCGTGAGGGTAATTACTTATCGGTATGAGATGTGACAGAAAAGAATAACGCGAGGGCGCGCACGACAATCATCGCCCTTAGCATAATAAAAACCACGCTATTCGTGCAGACCGCACTCACGCTTTAACCCGAAGAAGCGGGTCTCTTCCTCTGCCATGCCGGGTTGCCATTTTTGCGTGGTATGTGTGTCACCAACCGAGAGATAACCCTGCTCCCATAATGGGTGATAACTGAGCCCCTGAGCCTGAAGATAGCGATAAATCTGTCGGTTATCCCAGTCGATAATCGGCAGTAACTTGAATACGCCGCGCCGAACGGCCAGCACAGGTAGCTGCGCGCGTGAGCCGGATTGTTCACGGCGTAGCCCGGCAAACCATGTACCAGCATTCAACTGTTGCAGGGCGCGTTGCATTGGCTCTACTTTATTAAGATAGTTGTAGCGTTCAATCCCTTCGACTCCCTGCTCCCACAATTTTCCATAGCGTGCTTCCTGCCAGGCGGCACTCTGTGTAGCCCGGTAGATATGCAGGTTAAGCTGTAATTTTTCTGTCAGTTCATCAATAAACTGGTAAGTTTCAGGAAACAGATACCCGGTGTCCGTCAGAATGACCGGAATATCGGGTTTTATCCGGCTGATCAGATGCAGACAGACTGCGGCCTGAATACCAAAACTGGATGACAGTACCGCCTCACCCGGTAAATTTTCCAGCGCCCACTCTACACGCGCCTGTGCGGATAACCCCTCCAGGAGGAGATTGGTATCCGCCAGCGCCAGACGCTGTTGCTCTTCGGGTAATACCGATAATGCAGTTAAATCAAGCGCTGACATATTTACCTCCGCTATGACCAGAACTCTCTGGCAGGATCTCTGACCGGTTCCACCACACCACTACGTACCGTGAAGTCACCAAAACCTTCCTGCCACTCACGCTCTTTAGCCCAGCGCCCTATCAGCTCGTCAAGAACAGACAGAATCTCTTCCGCTGTGATGTTTTCGCGATACATCCGTGGAATACGTGTTCCAATACGATTGCTGCCCAGATGCAGGTTATAACGCCCGGGCGCTTTACCCACCAACCCCACCTCGGCCAGCAGAGCTCTGCCACATCCGTTAGGACAGCCAGTAACACGCAAAACAATATTTTCGTCGGCAACACCATGGCGCACCATCAGTGTTTCGACTTCACCGACAAATCCGGGCAGAAACCGTTCAGCTTCTGCCATCGCCAGCGGGCAGGTAGGAAACGCGACACAGGCCATACTGTTTTCCCGCAATGGCGTAACGTTTTCCATTAATCCATGTTCACGCGCAAGTTGCTCAATCTGCGCTTTGTCTGATTCGGGTACCGAGGCGACTATCAGATTTTGGTTCGCGGTCAGACGAAAATCCCCCTGATGCACTTTGGCAATCGCGGCAAGACCACTTTTTAATGGTCTGCCTGGGTAGTCGAGAATACGCCCGATTTCGATAAATAAAGTCAGATGCCAATGATTATCAATCCCCTTCACCCAGCCAAATCGATCACCACGGGTGGTGAAGGTGTAAGGTTTCACCGGCGCAAAAACCATTCCGGCACGTCGCTCAACTTCGGCTTTAAACGTTTCGACCCCGACTCTTTCCAGCGTATATTTGGTTTTGGCATTTTTACGATCGGTACGATTGCCCCAGTCGCGTTGTGTCGTTACAACCGCTTCAGCAACCGCCAGGGTTTTCTCCAGAGGTAAAAAACCAAAGTCACTCGCCGTTCTGGCATAAGTCGCTTTGTTACCATGATCGATGGATAACCCCCCGCCGACCAGCAGGTTGAAACCTATCAAACGTCCCTGCTCCTCGACCGCAATGAAGTTCATATCATTAGCATGGAGATCGACATCGTTGTGCGGAGGAATCACTACCGTGGTTTTAAATTTGCGAGGCAAATAGGTTTCACCAAGAATCGGTTCTTCATCTGTGGTGGCCACTTTTTCCTGGTCCAGCCAGATCTCGGCATAGGCACGCGTGCGTGGCAGCAGATGCTCAGAGATGCGTTTCGCCCATTCATACGCTTCCTGATGCAGTGCGGATTCGATCGGGTTTGAAGTACACAATACATTGCGGTTGACATCGTTGGCGGTTGCCAGTGCATCCAGTCCCACCTCATGCAACATCTGGTGGGCCGGTTTAACATTGCCTTTCAGAATGCCGTGAAACTGAAATGTCTGACGATTAGTCAGACGAATGCTGCCATATAAGGTGTTCTCTTCGGCAAAACGGTCAATCGCCAGCCACTGCACAGGCGTGATGATCCCGCCCGGCAAACGACAACGTAGCATCATGGCATGACGAGGTTCGAGTTTTTGCAGCGCGCGCTCGGCGCGAATATCACGATCATCCTGCTGATACATACCGTGAAAACGAATGAGCAGAAAGTTATCGCCACGGAAGCCACCAGTCAGCCCATCCTGCAGATCATCAGCGATGGTGCCTCGCAGATAATGACTCTGTTTTTTCAGGCGCTCTGCATCAACCAGTTTGCCTTCTACTACCAGAGGGCCTGGGTGTTGTTCATTTGTCATTAGTACACGTCTCGCTGGTAGCGGCGCTCTATGCGCAATTCACTGAGAAATTCATCGGCGGCTTCACTGTCCATGCCACCCTGTTCAGCCACCACCTCCAGCAGCGCCTTTTCAACATCTTTTGCCATCCGGCTGGCATCACCGCAGACATACAGGTGAGCCCCTTCCGTCAACCATTGCCAGATTTCCGCTCCCTGCTGACGAATTTTATCCTGCACATAAACTTTATCCTGCTGGTCCCGCGACCAGGCAAGGTCAATGTTGGTTAATACACCCTCTTTGACGTAGCGTTGCCACTCTACCTGATAAAGAAAATCATCGGTGAAATGCGGATTGCCGAAGAAGAGCCAGTTTTTACCTTCTGCCCCTTCAGCTTCACGTTGCTGAATAAAAGCACGAAACGGCGCAATACCCGTACCTGGTCCTATCATAATGACTGGCGTAGCCGGATTTTCCGGCAAACGAAAGTTATCATTGTGCTCTATGAATACCCGCACTTCCGCATCTTCATCACAACGGTCTGCCAGATAGCCGGAAGCGCCTCCGGTGTGTTCACGCCCGTCGATCTGATAGCGCACCACACCAACCGTAATATGTACCTCGTTATCAGTTTCCGCCAGTGAGGAGGCGATGGAATAGAGACGCGGGGTCAAAGGGCGTAATAAGGGAACAAATTGTTCAGCCGTTAGTTGTACCGGTGCCTGGCGGATCATTTCAACCAATGGTACGCGCTGAGCGTATTGCTGCAAGGCTTCACGATCGCTGACCAGTGCCAGGAGTTCGTTATCGCGAGCCAGGGCAGCGTACTGCTGTACTATCTGGGCGGTGTTCACCGTCAATTCAACATTTTTTTGCAACAACTCACGCAAAGCAACCGGCTGTCCATGCCACGAAACCTGTTCATCACCCTGTAACCATAATAGCTGCAAAATTTCATCAACCAGCAAGGGATCGTTTTCGTACCAGACCCCTAAAGCATCACCTGGCTGGTAGTGCATTCCTGAATCAGCGAGATCAATCTCGATATGTCGCACATCTTTCGTTGAGTCACGCCCGGTTATTTTCTGATTAGTCAGCAGAGTCGCTACCAGCGGTGTTTCTTTACTGTAGAGTGCAGTGAGTGCCGGTGTGCTATGGCCTGTCGCCACCGCCGACTCTATCGTGCTGCCGGGTGCGCGTGCTGCTAACAACTCTGCCAGGGTTTTCCGCCACCCGAGAGCTGTGTCGTGATAGTCAACATCGGCATCCACGCGCGACAGTAGTCTTTCTCCGCCGAGTTCGGCCAGCCGTTGATCAAAATCTTTACCTGCCTGACAGAACAGGTTGTAGGAGCTGTCACCCAAGGCTAAAACTGCAAAAGCCGTATTGTCGAGCTTTGGTGCTTTTTTCGACATCAGGTATTTATGCAATGCCACCGCTTCTTCAGGAGGCTCACCCTCCCCCTGCGTTGAGGTGACGATGACCAGCAGTGTCTCCTGGGCGATTTGTTTGAATTTATATCCTCCTGCGTTCACCAGTTTTACATTGCACTGTTGTGCCAGCAAATCATCACGCAGCTGTTCAGCGATACGACGCGCATTGCCGGTCTGTGAAGCGGACAATAATGTGATGCTTTGTGCTGCTGGCGGAGTAAGTGCAGCTGTCTCCGGAGAAGATGACGGATTGACTCGTCCCCAGAAATAGCCAGAAAGCCAGGCAAGCTGCGTTGGCGAGAAGTCACCAGTAGCCGTCTGTAAACGAGTCCGCTGTTCGGCAGTAATCGGTAGCAGAGGGTCAATATGGGGTTGCTTGCTCATTGCGTGAAAATGTCCAGTCAGGTCAGGCGATAATATAAACCACGATACCAGACAGGGTAACCAGTTGCCTAATAACCCCATAATAAGGGTTGGTAATAACAAATAACCAAACGGACTTAAAAACTATACTGCAAAGGATACAACAGGAATTCAGACATAGAATCACATCTGCAAGACAGCCGCCATCGTTGCGATCACGGTGAATGTTTAACCATAAGCGATCAGCACACCTTAGTGGCAGCCGTCGAGGCTGTTTAACTGGTGTGAAGCAGGAACCTGATTCTGGTACTGGTATTTAATCCCGCCTGCGGGGTGCCCCGCTGTCGGTTTTCCGGTAGACTCGGCCTGCTTTTGAGAAAAATAAACGAGAATCCGATATGTCTACCACGCTATTTAAAGAGTTTCAGTTTGAAGCGGCCCATCATCTGCCACACGTTCCTGAAGGCCACAAATGTGGAAGGTTACACGGCCACTCATTTTTAGTCAGACTGGAGATAACCGGTGAGGTAGACCCTTACACGGGTTGGGTGATGGATTTTGCCGAACTGAAAGCGGCCTTCAAACCGTTGTATGAACAGCTCGATCATCACTACCTTAATGAGATTGACGGGCTGGAAAATCCGACCAGTGAAGTGCTGGCACGCTGGATCTGGGAAAAAATGAAACCACAATTGCCTGAACTGACCGCAGTGACTATCAAAGAAACCTGCACAGCAGGCTGCGTCTACCGGGGCTAGTCTCTGCAGTTCAGGCTGACAGGGTCAGGCAATATTGAGGTATTTATGCGTCTGCATCGAAAGTCGCCAGTTACGCGCTATGCAGGTATCGATGCAGAGTTGTGTCGCTGCTGCTTTCTGGCTGATGGGCTGTAATGCAATGATTCGTGGCTTGCTATCATCCAGCCCGGCTAACAGAACATCCAGCGCTTCAACATCCCGCTGGCGGGCTACGGGATGTTTGATTTCATCAGCCCGCAGCAGCGCCTGTGGATGGAGTTCATAGCCCCCGCGCATATTCACTTTTGGTGATACAGTCACCCAGCATTCCGGCACACAACGCACTTCGTGGGTACCACTGGTTTCAATCTGAGTGCTCATACCATTCTGATGCAGCGTTTCTGTCAGTGAAGTCAAATCATACAGGCAGGGTTCTCCCCCGGTGATAACGATATGGCGTGCTGTCCACTTCCGTTCGGCGATTGTCGCCAGCAATGCCTGCGCATCAGCAGCTCCCCAGTGATCACTTTCCTGCGTTTTGAGAATAATATCGCCAAGCGGACGCTGTTTGTCCTGCTGTTTTTCCCACGTGTGTTTAGTATCACACCAACTGCAACCCACCGGACAACCCTGCAACCGAATAAAGATGGCTGGCACACCGGTGTAAAATCCCTCTCCCTGCAGCGTCTGGAACATTTCATTAACTGGATACTGCATCATTTCCACCCGCCCGAATTTGAGGCCGTGGATTATGGCAGATTGTAGCTTATTAGCCAATCTATGGGGGAGAATTGATTTGAGAAGGAATAATAAAACCAACGATTATAACTTATGAGAAGTTTCAAAAAATCATGTAAAATCGGATATGGTGGTACCAGTTTCAATCGGCAATAATCAGAACGAGTTCTAAAAAACTATAAAAAACCTCAGAAAAATAATTACAGCGCTAATAAATAAAATCACAATGATATATTTCGACATCACAATATAAAATCACCCAACCCCAATATAGATAACTTGACGTTCAACCACAACTTGAATTACGATGTTGTAATCATCTACCCATCCTTCAACCCTTGATTCAAACTAACACTCTAGGATTAACATGTTTAAAATAAGAAAATTTAGTTACAGTTCTATTTCAAAAATAAAAAAAATGAGTTTTATAAATTAAGAAAAAAAATATTTAAAGATAGATTAGATTGGAACGTAAATTGGTTTCATGATTTAGAGTTTGATCAATATGATAATGAAAGCACCTGCTATCTCATTGGAACAATCGATAATAAAATAATTTGCGGCTCCAGACTTATTTAAATGAAAAACCCTAACATGATTACAGGTACTTTTTCTAGCCTTTTTAAAAACATACCTATCCCTGAAGGGGATTATATAGAGTCGAGTCGTTTTTTTGTGGACAAAAAAGGTAATTTAGACCAAAAAATACCAATAAGTTTTTTCCTATTTTTATCAACAATGAATTATGCCTTGAGTAAAAAATACACGTGAGTATTAACAATTGTAAGTAAAGGAATGTTAAATATAATAAAGAAATCAGGATGGAAACTGAATGTGATTTCAAAAGGATTATCTGAAAAAAACAAAGAAATATTTTTTATAAACTTACCTGTAGATAATGAGAATCAAAATACTCTAATTTAAAATATACAATCAAAAATAAATTTAAAGAAGGAGATTTTATTAAGCTGGCCGTTGGAAATATAAAAATCATTTGATAGGTTTAATTAAATTCAATTCTGTACCTAATTTTATTGCATGCTTCGCATTGATAACACCTAATTTCCTTACAACGTTACCAATATGAAATTTAACTGTACTAACTTTTATTCCAAGAATAATAGATATTTCCTGGTATGTTTTTCCTATGCTAGCCCAATATAAAATCTCATTTTCTCTTCCAGAAAAAATATTTTTATTGGGTTTTCTCCCACTTAACTCGCAGAGTTCATCCTCATATAAAAACTTTGTTTTTTCATATATATTCATTAGTAAAAAATGAAGATCTGCTTTTTTATCTTTTATCTCATCTTCAATATCCTTCCCTTCTATTTTTTGTAACACAATAGATAACATAGCCATATGATGATGACCGTCATGGAGCACAAATGTATAGCCGTTTGTGATATTATAATTACTTGAAATTTTAAAAATCTTAGAAAAATTCAGAATAGAATTCATTGATATATTTTCGTCCCACGAAAATGGGTAAACTCTTTTAAATGCATGAAGTACAACAGGATCCATAAATTGATAATTATTTTTTATATATACATCATACCATTCACTTGGATAGTTAGATGCCACGAATAAGTCAACTGGATTTTTTTTATTAATAAGAAGATATGCATAGTTAAAATCTCCAATGCATCGTAATTTTCTATTGATGTACTCATTCACTGCATCTTTAATATCAGGGTTTACAGTGGATAAATTCGACATTTTCACTCCTGATAATGAATCACTCATTCATCCCTATAAAACATAGTATAAACCTAATCATAGATCATTAATTAATATTAATCTATATAAAAATAGAAACACTAAATATAAAAATAAATGAAATGAAAAAATACACACAAAAATAATTTATTTAACTAGAATTTAATCTTTAAATAACCAAATAGAAAAAATAATGCGTTTTAAATCAAAAAATTCATAGGGAAATATGAAAAATCAGGCCCGAGAGCCTGATTTTTTTAGAATAATGAAAGCGTCAGATTACTGACCTTTCACCTCTTTCAAACCACTGAATGGTGCACGGCTACCCAGTGCTTCTTCAATACGGATCAGTTGGTTGTATTTTGCAACACGGTCAGAACGGCTCATTGAACCAGTTTTAATTTGACCAGCAGCAGTACCTACAGCCAGATCGGCAATGGTTGCATCTTCAGTTTCACCAGAACGGTGTGAGATAACCGCAGTGTAACCAGCATCTTTCGCCATTTTGATCGCAGCCAGTGTTTCGGTCAGAGAACCGATCTGGTTGAATTTGATCAGGATGGAGTTAGCGATGCCTTTTTCAATCCCTTCTTTCAGGATTTTGGTGTTAGTCACGAACAGATCGTCACCTACCAGCTGAATTTTATCACCCAGAACTTTAGTCTGATATGCGAAACCATCCCAGTCAGATTCATCCAGACCATCTTCGATAGAGACAATTGGATACTCTTTGGTCAGATTTTCCAGGAAGTGAGTGAACTCTTCTGAAGTGAATGCTTTGTTACCTTCACCAGCCAGCACATACTTACCATCTTTGTAGAATTCTGAAGCTGCACAATCCATCGCCAGGGTGATGTCTTTGCCCAGCTCATAGCCTGCCGCTCTAACCGCTTCTGCAATAACGGCCAGTGCTTCAGCGTTCGAACCGAGGTTAGGTGCATAACCACCTTCGTCACCAACGGCTGTGCTCATGCCTTTAGATTTCAGCACTTTTGCCAGGTTGTGGAACACTTCAGACCCGATACGTACCGCTTCTTTCAGCGTTTTTGCACCAACAGGCTGAATCATGAATTCCTGGATATCAACGTTGTTATCAGCATGCTCACCACCATTGATGATGTTCATCATTGGCAGAGGCATAGAAAACTTACCTGGTGTGCCGTTCAGCTCAGCGATGTGCTCATACAAAGGCATGCCTTTTGCTGCAGCGGCTGCTTTGGCGGCTGCCAGAGAGACGGCCAGAATAGCGTTTGCACCAAACTTAGATTTGTTCTCAGTACCATCCAGCTCGATCATTACCTTATCGATGTTGGCCTGATCTTTAGCATCTTTACCGACTACAGCTTCAGCGATAGGACCGTTGACAGCCGCAACCGCTTTGGTTACGCCTTTGCCAAGGAAACGCGATTTATCACCATCACGCAGCTCAAGCGCTTCACGAGAACCGGTAGAGGCGCCTGATGGTGCCGCTGCCATACCGACAAAACCACCTTCAAGGTGTACTTCTGCTTCAACAGTCGGATTTCCGCGTGAATCGATGATTTCACGACCAATGACTTTAACGATTTTGGACATTAGTTTTTCCTCAGTACAAGTTATCTTAAACTCAGACAAACGGGACGGAAAGCGGCACGGCCACTGGCTGAAACACTGCTTTCCTTCACCATTATAACCACTTATTTTATTAACCTTTTTTGATGCTCAATCGCCGCTTTGATGAAGCCTGAAAACAGCGGATGACCGTCACGCGGAGTGGAGGTAAATTCCGGATGGAACTGACAGGCCACAAACCACGGATGATTAGGCAGTTCGATAATTTCCACCAGTTGATCATCACCTGAACGTCCTGCGACACGTAATCCCGCGGCTTCGATTGGTTTGAGCAACAAATTATTGACTTCATAACGATGACGATGACGTTCGACAATCGTATCAGTACCATACATTTGACGCACCAGGCTGCCCGGTGTCAACTGACACTGTTGGCTACCAAGGCGCATTGTACCACCTAAATCGCTGTTTTCACTGCGCTGTTCGAGATTACCCTCTTCATCACGCCATTCAGTAATCAGTGCCACAACCGGGTATTTGCAATCAGCAGCAAATTCTGTTGAGTTCGCTTCCGGCATTCCCGCTACATTACGGGCAAACTCCATCAGCGCCACCTGCATTCCCAGACAGATCCCGAGATAGGGGATATTGTTTTCCCTGGCATAGCGTGCGGTCATCAGCTTACCTTCCACACCGCGATAACCAAAACCACCGGGGATCAAAATAGCATCAAGATCTTTCAGTAATTCGACACCACGGGTTTCCACATCCTGAGAATCAATCAGCTTGATATTGACGGTCAGACGATTTTTTAATCCACCGTGTTTCAGTGCTTCTATGACTGATTTGTAAGCATCAGGTAACTCAACATACTTACCGACCATACCGATGGTGACTTCACCACCCGGATTGGCCTCTTCGTATATCACCTGCTCCCACTCGGAGAGATTGGCTTCCGGGGCATTCAGGTTAAAACGCTTACAAATATAATCATCCAGCCCCTGTGATTTTAACAGGCCAGGGATTTTATAAATAGAATCAACATCTTTAAGCGAGATAACTGCTTTTTCCGGCACATTACAGAATAGCGCAATTTTAGCGCGTTCGTTCGCCGGTACTGCGCGATCAGAGCGGCAAATCAGCACATCAGGCTGAATACCGATAGAGAGCAACTCTTTTACAGAGTGTTGAGTAGGTTTGGTTTTCACCTCTCCCGCTGCCGCCATGTAGGGCACCAGAGTCAGATGCATATACATGGTGTGCTCACGGCCCACATCAACCGCCATCTGACGAATGGCTTCGAGGAAAGGCAGAGACTCAATATCACCTACTGTACCGCCAATTTCGACCAGCACCACATCGTGCCCTTCTCCACCTTCGAGAATACGCTCTTTGATTGCATTGGTAATATGAGGAATAACCTGGATGGTCGCGCCAAGGTAGTCGCCGCGACGCTCTTTTCGTAGCACTTCAGAGTAGATTCGACCTGTCGTGAAGTTATTACGTCGCGTCATCCGGGTGCGGATAAAACGCTCGTAGTGGCCAAGATCGAGATCGGTTTCAGCACCGTCATCGGTGACGAAAACTTCCCCATGCTGAGTCGGACTCATGGTGCCCGGATCGACATTGATGTAGGGATCGAGCTTCATGATGGTCACTTTCAGACCACGCGCTTCCAGTATGGCAGCTAAAGAGGCTGCGGCAATGCCCTTACCCAGAGAGGACACGACCCCGCCGGTCACAAAAATATAGTTCGTTGTCATGCTGAACCTGAGAAAGTAGGTTTAAAGACGATGGAGTAACCAAGACGGGAAAACAGTATACTGGATTCCCTCTCAGGTCACAATTAATCGTTTTAAATTGTGAGCTTTCCGTCGCATAGCAAGCTTAAGAGTACGCGATCATCTCTGATAATAAATTGATATGTATCAGCTTCTCAGTTGAATCGTGTCAGCCACTGCCAGCGAACGGAAACCAGATACTATTCTTTTGCCTTAACCTGCTGCCAGGCCTGTTCCATTTGCTCTAAGCTCGCCTGATTCATCAACATTCCCTGCTGGTGGATAATCTCTTCGACCTGGCGAAAGCGGCGTTCAAATTTATCATTGGCTTTTTGCAACGCTATTTCCGCTTTACTGCCCAAATGGCGGGCCAGATTGACCGTTGCGAACAGTAAATCGCCGATCTCTTCTTCCAGTTTGTCATGATCAACCTCAGCCTGATGCACTTCATGCATCACTTCTGCCAGCTCTTCTTCAACTTTTTCAACCACAGGAGGCAAGCTCTTCCAGTCAAAACCGACATGGTGGCAGCGTGTTTGAATTTTATGTGAGCGCATCAATGCAGGTAACGCCCGGGTAATATCATCCAGCGCAGAGAGCTGTGATTTATCCGCCCGCTCTGCCTGTTTGATATTTTCCCAGCCAGCGAGAGCGACCTCAGCCGTTGCAGCCTGTTCCTGAGCAAAAACATGGGGGTGACGCTGCACCAGCTTGTCGTTGATCGACTGACAAATAGCACGAAAATCAAAATGCCCCTGCTCCTGAGCCAGTTGGGCATAAAACACCACTTGGAACAACAGATCCCCGAGTTCGCCACGCAGGGAGTCTATGTCATCACGCTGAATGGCATCAATGACCTCATAGGTCTCTTCAAGCGTGTAAGGAATGATCGATTGAAAAGTCTGCTGACGATCCCACGGACACCCGAGTTGCGGATCACGTAACTGAACCATTATGTCCAGCAATTGTTGCAGTTCTTGCATGGTATCAAATCCAGTGCGCTGATTAATAAGAGTCACTCCACCAGGGCTGTTTTACTTGCCGATTACGCCTGAAGAGAGAGGTTCTGAAAGAGATAATTGTCCCGTTTCGGGGGCAAAAGGCCGTTGAAGTAACGCACAACGGCCCCCTGGATAGGGCTGTTTTAACTAGTGCAGACGACGTGCATCAATGATATCTGGCACCTGATTAAGGCGAGCCAAAACACGACTAAGCACCTGATGATTGTAAATTTCAATGTCCATATCGATCGTGGCCAGTTGCTTTTTGGTGTCACTGCGGCTCGACACTCCCAGTACGTTGACCTTTTCATTTGCCAGTATAGTGGTGATATCCCGTAGCAGACCACTACGGTCATTCGCCGTGACTCTGACCACCAGTGAGTAACCGCTGGAATAGTTTTCACCCCACACTGCATCAACTATGCGCTCCGGGGCGTGCGATATAAGATCAGCAAGTTGATCACAATCTGCCCGGTGAATTGAGATGCCACGACCCTGGGTGATAAATCCGACAATGTCATCCCCCGGAATCGGCTGACAGCAACGTGCAATATGGTGCATCAGGTTACCTACGCCTTCGACCACGATGCGACCGCTCTCCTTACTGCGAGGGGCGGTCGATTTCTGCGTCAACTGACGTAACGCCTGCTGATCCTCTTCTTCAGCACTGGGTTTATTCAGTTTCGCCTGCAGATAATTGCTCATCTGATTAAGGCGTATATCGCCTCCGCCAATAGAGGCTAATAACTCATCAAGACTATTGACGTTATAACGAGGCAACAAAAGTTTTTCTGCCTCTTTAAAGGAGATATCAAGCTGCTCCAGTTCATTATCGAGTATCTGACGTCCGGCAATGATATTTTTGTCGCGATCCTGCTTACGGAACCATGCATGAATTTTCGAACGTCCCCGGCTGGTCGTGATGTAGCCCAGATTGGGATTCAGCCAGTCACGGCTCGGGTTGGGTTGTTTTTGCGTGATAATGTCAATCTGGTCACCCATCTGGAGCTGATAGGTAAAAGGAACAATGCGCCCCCCCACTTTAGCACCAATGCATCGATGACCGATATCACTGTGAATATGATAAGCAAAATCCAGTGGCGTCGATCCTGTAGGCAAATCAACCACATCACCTTTCGGCGTAAAGACATAAACACGATCATCAAATACCTGACTGCGCACTTCATCAAGCATTTCACCTGAGTCTGACATCTCTTCCTGCCAGGCAATCAGTTTTCTCAGCCAAGCAATACGCTCTTCATGGCCCGATGCACCTCGGCTATGGCTGCCTGTCGTACCTTCTTTATATTTCCAGTGTGCTGCGACCCCTAATTCCGCATCTTCATGCATCTGGCGGGTACGAATCTGAATTTCGACCGTTTTACCGCCAGGACCCAACACAACCGTGTGGATCGATTGGTAACCATTAGGTTTAGGATTCGCCACGTAATCATCAAATTCATCTGGTAAATGGCGATACAAAGTATGTACTGTGCCAAGCGCACCATAACAATCCTGCAGACGATCCGCCACAATACGTACAGCCCGCACATCAAACAGTTCGTCAAATGTCAGAGCCTTTTTCTGCATCTTTCGCCAGATGCTGTAGATGTGTTTTGGCCGTCCATAGACTTCAGCTTTCACGCCTTGTTTTTCCATCTCTGAACGTAATGAGGCGACAAAAGTGTCTATATATTGCTCACGGTCGATTCGCCTTTCATGCAGTAACTTAGCAATTTTTTTATATTCGTCGGGACGCAGATACCGGAAGCAATAATCCTCCAGTTCCCATTTGAGCTGCCCTATTCCCAGGCGATTGGCCAACGGGGCGTAAATATTGCTGCACTCTTTAGCCGCCAGTACCCGAACATCTTCCGGTGCCTCTTTGACCTCACGTAAATGGGCAATCCGCTCAGCTAAATTAATCACCACACAGCGGAAATCTTCCACCATCGCCAGCAACATCCGACGGACGCTATCAACCTGTACCGATGCTGTCGATTCGTTATGGACAGCTTTTAACTGACGAATGGCATCCATATCCCGAACACCATGAACCAGCGAGACAATAGCCTTACCGAAGGTCTCTTCGAGTACCTCTTCCGTCACTACTCCGGCATCAGCGAGTGGGAAAAGCAGCGCCGCTCGCAGACTTTCACTGTCCATACTGAGTGTCGAAAGAATTTCCACCATTTCAACCCCTCGCCACAGCAGGCGGGGAGCATCAGGATGCTGGCGCGTAACATGCTCACAATATCGCCAGGTATCAGCCAGACGCTCAACAGATTGCGACTGTGTGATCCCAAGGCTGGCAATCCACTGATCGAGCGCGAATTCACCTGCGGTATTCAAGTGTGCACTTCTTATCGCAACCATAACATCTCCTGGTTTGGCCCATGACAGGCGCTTATTTTCGGCTAAACAGTACCATCGACTCAACGTGGGCGGTGTGGGGAAACATATCCAATAAAGCGATACGTTTAATTTCATACCCGGCGGCGATTAATGCCTGACTGTCTCTGGCCAACGTGGTCGGGTTACACGAAACATAAACTACTGCCTGTGGTGACAGGTTGACAATGTGTCCCATTACACCGGGGGCACCTGCACGGGCTGGATCAAGTAACACTTTTGAAAACCCCTCACGCGCCCAGGGTTGATCTTTTACATCATTCTCAAGATTATGCTGATAAAACGACACGTTATGTAGCTGATTACATACGGCATTATATTTCGCTCTTGCCACTAAGGCCTCGACGCCTTCAACACCTACCACACTTTTCACTTTTTCACTGGCAGGCAACGAGAAATTTCCCATACCACAAAACAGATCGAGCAGGCGATCTTCCCGGGTTAATGCCAGCCATGACAACGCCAGCTGAACCATTTTTTCATTCAGTCCCCGATTAATCTGAATAAAATCCTGAGGGCTAAAAGTAAGCTGTAGATCACATATCTGATACCAGGGCTCTTCACCAGTGATTTGCTCCAGTGTGTCAGTTTCTGGTGCTAAAAACAGTGCAAGATGGAGTTTATGCGAAAAGCATTCCAGTTTTTCCCGGTCTGAACCAGAGAGCTTTTCCAGATGACGAACACTCACCACTGGCCCATTGTCCGCCATCACTAACTCAACGTGTCCCAGCCGTTTAACTGCCTGGAGTGATGATAGTGTCTCATATAACGGCACCAGCAATGCACCGAGTACAGGAACTAAAACAGGGCATTCATGCACAGAAACCAGTTTATCAGAGGCCTCCTGACGATACCCCATCTGTAACTTACCCTGCGCATAGAGCAATCCTAATCGCGCACGGCGACGGCAGCCATAAGATTCCCCGGAGAGAATCTCAATAGGCTCATTCTCCGTCACACCACTGTCTCGCAATAAACGTCGTAAGGATGCGGATTTACTCTGTTGCTGCAGCGATGCAGACATATGCTGCAACTGACAGCCGCCGCAGCGATGAAAATATATGCAACGGGGCTGACGTCGCTCCGGATTGTCACCAGAGCACTTTTTCATTTCGCCCTTTGCCCAGCGACGTTTATCCTCTACCAATTCAACGTCAACCTGTTCACCCGGCAACGCACCAGGTATAAAAATGGTTTTACCTTTATAATGAGCTACGCCCTGACCGGAACCATCGACATCATCAATGATTGCAGTGATTTTCTGGCGGGTCGTCACGCGCCGTTTAACAGAGTAGAATTGCACCATTCTTACTTTTATTCCGGTAGTCGTCGTTGAAAAACAAGCGTAGCCTACACCAGACGCTGAATTTATTCGACCTGACCAGCACCTGTTGGTTTCATGTAGCTCAGAGAAATTATGACAAAATATAGCCTGCGTGCCCGCATGATGGTGATGATAATGGCACCCACTTTGATGATTGGGCTGCTGATGAGCACATTTTTCGTCGTTCACCGTTATAACGAGTTACAAAACCAACTGATTGATGCCGGTGCCAATATCATTGAGCCCCTGGCTGTGGCCAGCGAATATGGCATGACATTTCATAGCAGGGAGTCTATCCGGCAACTGGTCAGCCTTTTGCACCGTCGTCATTCCAGTATTGTGCGTGCGATCACCGTCTTCGATGCACAAAATCAACTGTTCGTCACCTCAAATTATCACGTTAATCCTAATGTTTTGCGCTTACCGGCCGGGAAAAAAGCGGCTTACAGTTCCGGCTATGAACGTAACGGTGATTCGGTAATTTTGCGCACCCCTATTGTTTCTGAAAGCTATTATCCGGATGAATCACCCGGTGAAGATGCTAAACCGCCCGGTAATCCATTGGGGTATGTCGCCATTGAGCTGGATCTGCAATCAGTGAAACTACAGCAATATAAAGAGGTGTTTATTGCTACCCTGATGCTGCTCTCCTGTTTATGTATTGCTATGCTTTTTGCTTACCGACTCATGCGCGATGTTACCGCCCCCATTCGTAATATGGTCAATACTGTTGACCGCATCCGATGCGGACAGCTCGACAGCCGTGTGTCCGGTTATATGCTGGGAGAGTTAGATACACTTAAAAATGGCATCAACGCCATGGCCGTGTCTCTAACGACTTACCATGAAGAGATGCAGCAGAACATCGATCAGGCCACACTCGACCTGCGTGAAACGCTGGAACAGATGGAAATTCAGAATATCGAGCTCGATATGGCCAAAAAACGCGCGCAGGAAGCAGCCAGAATAAAATCAGAGTTTTTAGCCAACATGTCACATGAGTTGCGCACACCACTCAACGGCGTCATTGGCTTTACCCGTCAGACTTTGAAAACCTCGCTTAACCTGACACAACGCGATTATCTGAACACCATTGAACGTTCGGCTAATAACTTACTGAAAATTATCAATGACGTACTCGATTTTTCAAAACTGGAATCGGGTAAACTTTTACTGGAAACTATCCCCTTCCCCTTTCGCTCAACCATTGATGAAGTGGTACAACTGCTGGCCCATTCAGCCCATGAAAAAGGTCTTGAGGTCATTCTTAATATTGAAAATGATGTGCCGGAAAATGTCATCGGTGATCCTCTAAGGATCCAACAAATTATTTTCAATCTGTTAGGCAACGCTATTAAATTCACTGAACAAGGTGATATCGAATTCAGTGTCAAACAGCGCAGCGTCAGTGATAATTGGGTCAATATCGAAATGCAGTTACGCGATACTGGTATCGGCATTTCCAAACCCCAACAATCACAACTCTTTCAAGCGTTCAGCCAGGCTGATGCCAGCATTTCCCGGCGTCATGGCGGTACCGGACTTGGGCTGGTTATCACGCAAAAACTGGTCAATGAAATGGGGGGGGAAATCTCTTTCACCAGCCGGTTGCGTAAAGGATCGACTTTCACCTTTAATATCAATCTTGCACTGAATCCTAATGCCGCTACGACGCCGTACGACTGGAATTCACTGGCCAATAAACGCCTGGCTTATGTAGAAGAGAACCAGACCGCCGCTCGGGCTACCCGTGAAATGCTGGCTGATACCCCGTTGACAATCACCTACAGCACCACACTTGATGAGTTACCTGATGCCTATTATGACTTTTTGCTGATCGGACTCTCTTCAGCTCAGGACCCTGATGGGGAAATCAGCAGCGAAATTTTACAACCTATTCTGACACGGGCTAATGCCGTGGTTCTGGCACTACCTGCTCAAATGCAGATTCATGCTGAAGCGTTAAAAAATGCTGGCGTTACTGCCTGTATGATTAAGCCGATTTCAATAACACGCCTGCTGCCCATTCTCATCGATCATCAGGTGCAGGATGTAGGACTTGTTCCCAATCGCCAACGACTACCACTTACTGTTATGGCGGTGGACGATAATCCGGCGAATCTGAAACTGATTGGTGCACTCCTTGAAGAGCAGGTAGAACATATCATCCTCTGTAACAGTGGCAAAGATGCCATTCGTCGTGCAGAAGAGGAGGACCTGAACATTATTTTAATGGATATCCAGATGCCGGATATAGATGGTATCCAGGCCAGTGAAATCATTCGCGAGATGCCCCATCATGCCTCTACACCAATTGTTGCTGTTACTGCACACGCACTCGGGGGTGATCAGGAGCATCTGATCAAGGCCGGCATGAATGATTATCTGGCAAAGCCTATTGACGAATTCAAACTAAAAACATTGCTGGCTCGTTATTCGCCTGTTTTGTTGCCGGTTACTCCACCAGTGACACCTCCGACCACGCTTTGTGTCTCGTTCGACTGGGCACTGGCCCTTCAACAGGCAGCTAATAAAAGTGATTTGGCAAACGATCTGCTTAAAATGCTGGTGGATTTCTTGCCTGAAGTGAATGAAAAAGTGGAAGGATGCATGGTAGACAATAATGCTGCTGAACTTAAAGAGATTGTGCATAAACTTCATGGAAGTGCCAGTTACAGCGGTGTTCCGAGACTGAAACAACTTTGCCAGCAAGTTGAGAAGAGTTTACTTAACGATGCACAAATCAGTGATATTGAGCCAGAGCTGTTTGAATTACTGGATGAAATGGCGAATGTAACCCGATTAGCCAGAATCCATTTTGAGAGTAATCAAGCTGAATAATGACAGCATCCGTGATTGCACTTTCTGTGGAAACCCTGTTTCTGATTTCAAAACAGACAGGTCTATTGTGGCTGAGATAAAAGGAAGTATTAGCTTTTATACCGGGATTGAGAAGGGCAACGCATGGTGAATATCTGTTCATCCATGCACAACTCATTCTGACCGGGGTAAAAAGTATGACATGGCGATAACAAGGCGACAGGTATGCAATTTTTCCTCATTCTTTTTCCTATTTTTTGTATTTTTATTGTCGGCTTTGTTTCACAAAGAATACTTAAATTTGATATCGGCAACTTATCCAGAATGTCGATGTATGTTTTATCACCATTTCTCGCATTCAAAACCTTTTACACGCATACACTGACCACTGATTATCTGTTTTATATTCTCTATATTTTTGCCCTCTGTTTACTGCAGGTGGTGCTGGTTTCTCTTTGGTGCCGGGTGAAGAAATACTCAGAAAAAGATCGTTGTGGATTAATCCTCAGCGCCTGCTTTATGAGTAATGGTAACTACGGAACACCGATAATTTTAGTTTTTTGGCGCGACTGGCTTTGAACTTGCAGTGATCATGATGGTATTACAACAGTTCGTAATGAGTACGATTGGAATATATTACGCAGCTAAAGGCAGTGATCGACAGGAAAATATCAGCCAGAAACAAGTATGGAAAACCGTTATTCGTATGCCAGTAGCCTACGGAGCCTTCGCCGGGATCCTGTTTCAGCAGTGCCATATTCCGCTGACGCCTTCGATCCTCAACTCTGTCAGCATGATCGGCGATTCGTCGATTGTGATTATCATGCTGATTCTGGGTATGCAGCTTTCCCGCCTGAAAATAACAGAACTTGATTATCCTAAACTGAGCTTTGCACTCTCAGTCAGAATGTTGATCTCTCCGTTAATCGCGCTAAGTTTGGTGTACTGGATGCCAGTCAGCCCAATGTACAAACAGATACTCATTCTGCTGGCAGCAATGCCCACCGCAGCAAACACCACATTACTGTCGGTACAATTCAATACTAAACCTGAACTGGTATCCAGTACCACTTTCATCAGCACATTGCTTAGTTTGATCTCTTTGCCGGTTATCTTATCTCTGCTTGGTACTCCCGTCCCCTTCTGAGACCAGAATCACACTTCAGGGCAAGTATCAGAGAAAACGGGAAGTTGATGGCAACCTATGCTGTGCTGTTGCCAGTTAAAGCAAGTCATTACCTCTTCCCAACACGGGTCTAAGGGTGCAGACAAACACACTTTCTGTCCTGTCACAGGATGATCCAACGTTAACTGACTGGCATGCAGCATCAGTCTGTTCATACCAAAATGAATTGCAGCACTTCTGTTTTGCTTCAAATCACCATGCGCTGAATCCCCTATTATGGGATGACGCAGATGAGCCATATGCCGGCGTAACTGGTGTTTACGTCCCGTTTCTGGGATCAACTCGACTAATGAAAAGCGGGAGGTGGGGTATTTACTGACCGGCACAGGGAGTGCAATATGTTCCAGAGCACGCCAGCGAGTGATCGCTGACTTGAAAGGCTTCTCCTGCGAATACTTATCGGCAATTTTATCCTGCTCTTCGCGCAGAGGGTAATCCAGTGTTCCCTCACCTTCCAGCCAACCTCTTACCAGAGCGTGATAAGTTTTCTTTATCCGATGTTGCTCGAATTGTTCTGCCAGTGCGCGGGCTACATCACTCGATAACCCCAGTAAAAGAACACCTGATGTCGGACGATCAAGTCGGTGAACAGTAAAAACATGCTGCCCGATCTGGTCACGAAGGGTTTGCATGATAAAACGTGTTTCGTGACGATCCAACCAGCTACGGTGAACTAACCATCCGGCGGGTTTATTAACAGCAATTAAATCATCATCCTGATACAGAATATCCAGCATCACTCATTTCCACCAAACAGTGCATCGATATCGTTGAGCAATACCAGCAACACTTCACGGCCCGGGAGCCCCTCTTCCAGAGCCATTTCGTAATAAGGTGCTATGGCTAACTTTTCCGGCAATGGTTGTTGTGCGTCAAGCAATGACTGCATTCTGGGTAAGAAGACCCACTGCAGCCACTGTAATGGACTCATAGTATCAATAAAAAAAGGCTCACTGCTCTCAAAAGCCCGGCTATCAGGAACAACCGATTCCCATAATGCATGGTGCTGAAGTGTCTGTTGCAAAGTAATCAGGTAGTGTTGGAGCTGTTGACTTGTCTTCATGGCGGTTTTCCTGCTTTAGCATATGTTGCCAGCATAGCACTAACTTTAATTTGCACACAAAAAAAGGGGCACTGTATACACAGTGCCCCCGGTTCGTTTGCAGCTATTCCCGCTACGTTGATGCTCCCTGCTCATCCATGAAAACTTTTTCCTGGTGTGCTTCTGTTACTTAACCTTCAGATGAAGGTTGCTGCATCCATGACCGTTACCTATCTTGGTAACTCACATTCTCCTTCCTGGAGGTGTCCTTTCTCTCTTCTGAGAGCTCCCTGACCCCATTCCCGAGGTTGTCCTGTCTCATCCTGAGATATCCACTTCACCATCCCGGTGCTGTTCCTGTCTCGTCCTGAGATATCCACTTCACCATCCCGGTGCTGTTCCTGTCTCGTCCTGAGATATCCGCTTCACCGTCCCGGTGCTGTTCCTGTCTCATCCTGAGATATCCGCTTCACCGTCCTGGCGCGCTTCCTGTCAGTCAACTCTCCTGTTGATGAGGCTATTCTGACAGAATACCGCACAGACACAATATACCTTACTCCACCGTTTTCACTCCATTCAGAAACAGGCTGCTCGGTTTTTTATATCCACATGATATATATGGTAATATTTTTTAAGGTTCTTTTTTTATTTCGTAAAATAAGATAAAACTTACGGCCACTGTAAGCGATCGCTTACAACCGCTGCCAAGATCACCCGGGAAATAATCGTAAACGGAGGCAATCGGTGCGGTTATCTTGATGCTGACAGGATATCAGTGAAACAAAAGCACAGATTTTCAGCCATAAAAAAAGGAGGCACTGTATACACAGTGCCCCCGGTTCGTTTGCAGCTATTCCCGCTACGTTGATGCTCCCTGCTCATCCATGAAAACTTTTTCCTGGTGTGCTTCTGTTACTGTAGTGGCACACTGAATTTGGCCACCTGAGCAGAGGTGATATGCTCACCTCAACATCTTATAGGTGAACCAATGAGCAAAGCATTTACTGCTGAATTTAAAGTCGAAGCGGCAAAACTGGTCCTGGATCAGAACTACACTCACGGCGAGGCGGCTAAGGCGATGAACGTCAGCCTCTCCGCCATCAACCGCCGGGTAAAATCGTTACGTATCGAGCGCCAGGGAAAACGCCCCCGGGGCTGCCTCTGACGCCTGAGCAGACTGAACTCAGGGAAATGAGAAAACGGATACAACGCCTTGAAATGGAGAATGAAATCCTAAAAAAGGCTACCGCGCTCTTGATGTCGGACTCCCTGAACAGTTCACGATAATAGACAGTCTGAGGGCGCACTACCCGGTAGCGCCATTGTGCCGGCTGTTCGGTGTTCACCGAAGCAGTTATCGCTACATTCGTAAAAATGGCAGGGATTCTGACGCCGAGCGTGCCGTTAAACGGAGTCTCGTCAGTGAAGTCTGGAACGCCAGTGGTGGCTCTGCTGGCGCGAGAAGTATCGCCACGATGGTCAGCGCTAAGGGCGTCAGACTCGGGCGATGGCTGGCCGGTAAGCTGATGAAAGAGCTGGATATCGCCAGTTGCCAGGTCCCGGCGCATAAATACAAACGCGGCGGGAACGAACACATTGAAATACCGAACCATCTCGACCGGCAGTTCGCGGTTACCGCGCCGGATCAGGTCTGGTGCGGCGATGTGACGTATATCTGGACGGGAAAATGCTGGGCTTATCTGGCAGCAGTGCTGGATCTGTTCGCCCGCAAACCTGTGGGCTGGGCGATATCGACGTCGCCGGACTCGGCCCTCACGGTCAAAGCATTGCAGATGGCCTGGGAGCTTCGGGGTAAGCCAACAGGCGTGATGTTCCACAGCGATCAGGGCAGCCACTATACCAGCCGTCAGTACCGGCAGGCTCTGTGGCGCTGTCGGATAAAGCAGAGCATGAGTCGCCGGGGTAACTGCTGGGATAATGCCCCGATGGAGCGGTTCTTCCGGAGCCTGAAGACCGAATGGGTGCCGACGAAGGGCTATAACAGCTTCAACGAGGCTCAGAGCGCGATAATCAGCTACATCACGGGCTATTACAGTGCCATCCGGCCCCACTGGTATAACGGTGGCTTAACGCCAAATGAATCAGAGCGGCTGTTCCACGAACAGTCAGGTCGTGTGGCCAAAATTAGTTGACCACCACAACCATCATCACTACGGGCATAATCATCAGCTGCACCAGAAACAACAGAAACAGCGTCTGTTTGCCGCGGAACTCATGACAGGCGAACACGTAACCCGCTGTGGTAATTGTCAACAGCTGCACGGCAAAAGTACCGAAAGCAAAATCAGCGTATTACTGTAAAGCGATAACCAATTGGCACTCTGCCATGCATCAGTGAAATTACTGAAGGTTAACGGGAAACGTGGTAAAACACTGGCCATGTCATTGCCGAAACTACTGACACTAAAAGCAGATGAGAGCATCCAAAGAAACGGACTGACCCATAGCAATGCCATGCAGCACATCAGGGCACTGAGAGTAAATGTTTTCGAACGTCGCAATCTCCATAGCCAAAGCCGACGAACGGTTGCCTCAGTCTCTCGCGTCTGCCAGATATCAACGCTCATGGTGTGCTCCTCGTTCCAGTAGCTTCAGATTAATCATTGAGAAAATAAATAAACCAACGAGGGTCAAAAAGTGGCGGCAGAGGCTTTACCAAGATCGTGTGTTTCCCACGCCAGATTCTGAATGTAATAAAGCAACACGCTGGTGCTATTGTTCGGGCCACCACGAGTCATCACCGCGACATGGTCAATCTGAGTAATCGAATAGATCAGCGCAGTGGTTATCACAAAACTGAGTGTGGGACGCAGTAGTGGCAGGGTGACACGGAAGAACACCTGCGAAGAAGTAGCGCCTTCCATGATTGCCGCTTCACGCGCTGATGCAGGGATACTCTGTAAACCGGCAAGAAAAAACAGCATGTAGTAACCCGCGAACTTCCATACACCAATCACCGCCAGTCCATAAAGTGCCGTGTTACTGTGTCCAAGCCAGTTATTGTTCATCGGGCCGAACAACACTGAAAGATAGTGATCTAACATGCCCATGCCTGGCATAAAGATGAAGAGCCAGATTGCTGCAGCACTCACCATCGGAATGATCATCGGCATGAAAAATGCGGTACGTAACCAACGATTCACCCGATGATTTTCCCAAAGCGCAACCGCCAGAAGCAGAGCCAGCGCCACTCCGGGCACCACGGTTAGAAACAGATACAGCAGATTGTTGAGCAGGGATTGCCAAAATAACGCATCGTCAAACAGGCGAATAAAATTGGCGATCCCTACAAACGGGGCATCACTACTGGCCATGCGGTTGTCAAATAGACTGTCCCAGACTGAACGCACCAACGGAAAATAGGTAAACAGCAACAGAAACAGTAAGGATGGCGACAATATCAGCCAGGGTAACAGTGTACGTGTCTTCATGTGGCACAATCTAACTCGCCATATTTCAGGAGTCCGGGATTGTGAAAGGTTAAGATGTCAGAAAAATGACTGTTTTATATCAGCAAAATGAAAGGGTTCAGTTTATTTGACAATAAAATAAACAATCTACAGGATGCAGCAGAGCAAGGCGCATCCTGTAGATAAACTATGCGGTAGCCGGATGAGGTATTGCGCGGTGTAGTTACGATGCTTACCGGGTCATTCTCACCCGGTAAGCCGGCGAAACCTCAGGACGCCGGCCACTAACCTGCAAAATTTATGGTAATGGTGAAGCTAATTTAATCAACCACAATTCACTCTGTGAGGCGGGTGGTGTCAGTGGACGCAACTCAATACACGAATTGACTGGTTTACCGTCAACTGCCAGTGTGCCCGCTGGCTGCCACTGATAATCAGCGATTTTTTTCACACCAGGAGCAGGATCAACCAGTGTTGCTTCAAGACCGAAGTCATTGTCGTTGATCACCGCCATGGTATTTCTGTCAATCAGTGCCAATCCTTCCACTTTTTCCTGCTGCCAGCCCAATTTACGCAGGTCAACGATCTCCTGCTTGTCAGCCAGGGTGATTCCACGGCTGCTCAAAGTAGCTGCATCATCAAGCTCCGGCCATTGCCCCTGCTTGTCAAACGGGGTGAGTTCTGTCGCCTTTGAAAGATCAACCAGATAAATTTTATTTATCATCTGTTTCTCTTTATCACTGCCCTGCTCAACTAACAAAATACGCTGATTATCCACGGCAACCACATCACCAATTTTGGCATCTTTGGCTTTGCGGTAGTTTTTCACATCAATCGGATAGCCATACATGGCGGTTTTACCGCTGACCGGGTCAAACGTGACGAGACGTGTAAACTGCGCGCTGTTTTTAGTATTCCCTTCAATATCAAGCGTACTCTGAACCGCAAGTAACAAACGTCCATCGGGGAGTCGTGTAACACCTTCAAAACCACGATTAGGCTGACGCCATTTGATAATACCCGGTAGCCCATTCGCGACGGCCTGCTCACCAGATGCTGGCGTCGGGCCATATTTTTCCAGTACTTTTCCTTGTTGATCAATATGAATCGGAAACGGACCATACTCATCACTGATCCAGTATCCTCCCTGCCCATCCTGGGTTATCCCTTCAGTATCCAGTCCGCGATTATCACCGGTCACAGGTTGCAGCACATCATTGAGCGCGACTTCCCCCGTTGAACCAATCACACCTGCTGGTAGTGGTAACCCTTTGATTACCCCCTGATCGTCATGGAGTTTTCGTGCTTCTGTCACCTGTGCTGCTTGTGGCGTGACCCGCACTGTCATTAACAGAGGCGAAAAATCAGGAACCGCGAAAATTTTCGCCTCGTGGTGATTCACTTCCGGTGCATCAGCGTTTGGTCCACGATCGGTGATGGTGGTAAATTGCAATTCATCCCCTTTTCTTCCGGTGAATACTAACCCGGAACCAATGCCTACCGGAAACCCTTGAGGGAAGGCTTCTGCATAATGCCCCTGATAGGCGACGCGATCCCCTGCGGGGAAAGTGACCTGGTAACGGGAAACGGTCACCTCATCAGCCGATACTGATGAAGAAAAGACCAGAGGAGATGCAGCGATCAGTAATAACGACAAAGCAGTTTTTTTCATAATTATAGCGCTTTCAGCAAGGAGTGATTTTCGCCAGAGTAATCAGCAAAGATGAAAGATTTATGACGCATAATCAAATAACCTGCACGGCTTTTTCTGACCTTCTCCTGTTAAACGATAAAAGTTAATAAAAGAGAGTGGTCAGCTCACCTGAAACCACTCTCATCGTATCAGTATCAGAAGAGATATCTGGCACCGAGTAACCATTCACTGTTGGTCAGACGCGCTTTCATTTGTTCATCTTTTAGTCTTCTGACATTAGTAAACTGGTTGTATCCGCTACTGATATTCCCCATGTCGGTGTAACGATATCCCGCGTCAAGACTGAGATGTTCCACCGGGCTGTAGCTGATACCCGCCCCCAGGCCCCATGTCAGATTATTATTGGTCGCTTCGGCGTATTGTCGGGTACTGTTTCCCTGCCATCCCTCTGCTGTGATTTTACTGACCCCTAACCCGGCTGTGGCATACAGTGAAACATCATCACGCAATGCATAATCGCGATAGACGTTAAGCATGACTCGGGTGGTGTGTGTCTGCAGGTGATTTTCACTGGTTGGAAAAGCAGTAGAACCACTGGTATATTCTGCTGACTTACGCAACACATACTCCGCTTCACTACGCCAGCCATTACCAAACTGATAGCCGAATGCCAGTGCAAGATTGTTGCTGCGCTGTTTTGTCTTACCTTCGGTAAATTGTCCGACGCCCGGACGGCTGCTGGTATCCTGATCGGCAGCGCGCTGTTGTGTATTAAGATAGCGTGCCGCTGCATAGTAACCTTCATCCGTCGTTGCCGCGAGCAGCGATGCGGGTAGTGTCAGTGCAGCAAGAGAGACAAAAGTGATAATTTTCATTGTGACCTCATGTCGTTACATCAGATAATCAGTTTTTCAGTCCTGACTGAAAGTTATTTTTGTCCAGTGATTGCAGTGCACATTGCTGGTCAAGATGACCACCAGGTGCGCCGCCAACCCCAATAGCCCCGAGTATCTCGCCCGCGGCATCCCTTAACGGAACACCACCAGCCAGCAGTAAAAAGCCGGGGATATTTGCCAGATGAGTGGCATCCGGATTTTCTCTGGCATTTTTCATGACAATCTCACTGCTGGTGCGTGTGGCAAGGGCGGTATACGCCTTCATCCGACTGGCTTCAACTGTGTGCAATCCTGCGCCGGGCATGCGTTTAATCACCAACGGAACACCGGTTTTATCCATGACTGTCACAGCGACCAGATACTTACTGGTGTCACATGCAGCCAGAGTGTCGCTGGCCAGTTTATCGGCCTGTGAAAGGGTCAGCGGGTGGCCCGGCTCAGGTGATTGTGCGGCGCTTTGTAGTGAAATGAGGCTCCCCAATAGCAGGGGAATAATCTTCGTTTTCATCCTTGGTTCCTCTTTGAGTGAAATCAGGGTGAACAATAAACAACAGACTACAACGAAACTATTGACGGGATTACGCAACGATCCTGGTAAAAATACCTGGAGAGAGAAAGAACTCAGGCTAGTCCGGGCAACGCAACACTATAAATATGTATCAGTCTGGGTAACGAATTGACCTCAAGTTTACTGAATATACTGGCCCGATGCGCTTCTACTGTGCGCGGGGAAAGCGATAACTGGCGGGCAATCACCTTACCGGGTTCTCCTTGCATCAACAGATGAAGGACTTCCCTTTCCCTGGCCGTAAGTGCGGCCATTTTGTCCTGCAGCCGTTGTTGTTGACGTTTTTCTGTCAGCTGAGCGGCATGTTCAGTCAACGCACTCCCCACCACTTCAAACAACACATCGGCATCGATCGGTTTAGTGAGAAACTCGCAGGCACCGCTTTTGAATGCCCGACGACAAAGCTCAATATTGGCATGTCCGGTCATAATAATCACCGGAATATCCATGCCTCGTTGCCGCCATTCGTCTAACAACATCAGCCCGCTTTTTCCCGGCATGCGAATATCGAGCAACAAGCACCCCGTCAGAGCGGACAGTGTCGCGTTGCCGCTGAGGAACGCCTGCTCACTGGCGTATGCCTTCACCTGCCAGCCCACAGTGGCTAATAGTTGCGTTAATGCATCGCGGATAGCCGCATCATCATCCAGAAGATGTACTGTAGTGCTCATTTCTCTTCTCCTGCGAGTCACAAGGTAACCATAAGGTAACGCGCGCACCCGAGCCTGCCGCATTAGTGATGGTTATCGAACCTTGCAGACGATGTACCAATGTTTCAACCAGCGCCATGCCTAAACCCACGCCCTCTTTTTTCTGAGTAAAGAAGGGCATAAAGACGGACTCAAGCGCCTCTTCACTCAGACCTGGGCCATTGTCAGTGATAATGATATTGACGCCTTCGCCATGGCGTGTTGCCTGTAACTCAACCCATCCACCTTGCTGTTCCGCTGACGATTGTGCCTGCAAGGCATTACTGAGAATGTTGTGCAGAATCTGTTCCAGCCATACCGGCGGTGCAAACAATTGCGGCACGTTAGCCGCAATATCACTGTTTATTGTTGCATGATAACGTTCAATCTCATTTTCCAGCAGCATCACTACCCGCGTCCAGACTGTGTGCAAATCAATTAACTGATAATCTGCTTTATCACTGGTTAACCGCTGCCGGAATTGCTTCAATAAAGTATCAACCCGCTTAATCTGCACCACCGCAGCATCCAGCATCACACGGGCTGCCTCATCTTCGTGATTTTTCAATAACCGCTGCGCTGCCTGGTTGTAACTCAACACGGCTGTCAGTGGCTGATTTAACTCATGCATGATGCCCGCAGTCAGCTCGCCGAGCGTATTCAGTCTGGTCAGTTCCGCATGGTGTGCTCGCAAATCAGCGATATCCCGTCGCCGTTGAGTCCGTCGGTAATGACTTATTCCGCACAAGGCCAGCGCCCATAGCACCGGAGGAAACAATGCTGCCCACCACGGAAAACGCTGCCAGTCAGGATTAGCCCCAGCAGAGATAATAAAAGGTTGACTCCGTCCGGGCAGAGCTTTACTCCATTGCCAGAACGAAGTGCGATGCATGTTATCGATCTGATAAATCGGGGTATTGTGCCAGCTTAACTCTATCTGGCTGAAGGGGTTTCCCTCAGGCAAATCTTTCATCAATACAGAGAGATCCACTAACAACGATACCCTGGCTGAGTGCAGCCAGTACCGTCCCGCAGTTTCGAGTGTGATTGACTGTTCGGATGATGGTTCGTTACGCCAACCCACCACCTGGGGGAAAATGCGTTGCACCGCAGGACGAGGATTACCCGGTAACAATGGCATAATTGCATCATTCTGAGCGAGTCGCACTGCCACTTCCCTGTATAAAATACGGAATTCGGCTTCTTTATCACTGTGCTGCTGCTGCAAGAAAAAAGAGAACAATCCGGCACTGGTGAGTACAGTTAACATCAACCAACTCAATGCACGTATCAGACTGAATTTCTTGATTTCCGCCATTATCATTGGCGATTTACTCCAGCTCATATTTCAGCCGGACATTATGCCAAATAGCGCCGGGGTACGTCACTCTGATTTTTTCTGGTTGATAGTAAAGCGTCAATGTCCTACTGATAAAATTCAATTATCGTACAGAAATAAAGGTAAAAAAACGTTGTAAAATGATCATGTCAATGTCATCACATCGCCATATGCGTTGCCCAGGCTTCTCATTCAAAGATACCCGGTAAATCATATCCGATTGGTTAACCAGGCACGCTCAGTTCGCTCACTGCATACCTCATTAAAGGACTCATATGTCTCAACTTGCCGTTTTTGATCTCGACCACACGCTAATTGCCGCTGACAGCAGCGAGTTATGGACACAGTATTTGTGGGACAAAGGTATCATTACAGACAGCGCTTTTCTTGATAATGATGCTCAAATAATGAGCGATTATCATGCAGGCAAACTGGATATGGCAGCCTATATGGCTTCAGCACTAGAGGCAATATCACACGCAACTACCGATGAAATCGACCTCTGGGCCACCCATTTCGTCAATGACACGATACCAGCACTGGTTTATCCGGCGGCAAGACAACAACTCGATAGTTATCAGCGACAGCAAGTGCCGATCGTAATTCTCTCTGCTACCAGTGATTTTATTGTGCGTGCAGTTGGTCACTATCTCGGCATTGAGCAGGCCTTCGGTATCGAACTGGCGGTTGAGAACAAGCACTACACCGGTCAGCTATCCGGTATCACTACTTTCCGTGAGGGAAAAGTTGAGAAGTTAACACAGTGGATGCAACAACAGCAGTTATCACCTCAGCATATTGATTTTTACACCGACTCAGCAAATGACTTACCGCTCTGCCATTTCGCCACCGAGGTATTTACTGTCAATGCCGATCTCCGGTTAGCGCAGGCAGCACAGAGACATGGCTGGCATACCTTGCACTGGACGCTGCCCCGGTAACAACAGGCTACCTGAACGGTAGCCGGTTTTATTATTCAGCAGAAAGCTGAGGCGATTTTTCAGGTGAGAGGGGTGAGACATCGTTGGTGAACGGCTGTTTGTTCAACTCGCCGGCCCCACCGGAGAACGATGCCGGCTCATGCCTTTGACGATCAATTGCCAGGTTGAAAACATCGTAACGGTTATAATACCCGACCACATCATGCAACTGTTTTTCGCTGACAATCTTTTGCAGATCGAAGGTGGCAAAGGCGATCCCGGCTTCATATTGCAGCATATCGCCCACCTGCGCACCAGTAGGATCGACAAACATGGTCGCCGCTTGTGGTGTGTTTTCAAGGATATCCTGTACCGTGGGATCACAGGCAATCAGCTGTGCTTTCATCCCTTCATCCATCAGTGACGCGCTCATGATACCAAAGCATTTTGCTTCAAAAGAGTGCGCTCCGGCACGGATACGGTTCGCGGCGAGATTGTCGAAATTTCCACCACTGTCGGGACGCCGGGTTGGCCAGATGGATGGCCACTGTGAAATGTGGAACTGCTCCCCCTGGGCCATCAAGGCATATCGCGCCAGAGGATTGGTATTTTCACCACAAATTAACCCGCCGAGTCGGCCTATCCGTGTCTTACAAACATTCAACCCTGCGCCGTCACCCGATGCCCAGACCATTTTTTCAAAAAATGTCGGCACCAGTTTTCGGTGATGATTAATGAGCTGGCCTGTCTCATCTATGATAACGGAGGAATTCCATAGACAGCCGACACTGGCATGACTGCGTTCACTGAATCCCATCGAGATAATAATCTCATGCCGGGCTGCCGCCTGCTGTAATGCGGCGATTTCCGGCCCATCTATTAGCAGGCTGTTGGCCGCCATCACTTCAAACCAGTGATGATTATAAATCGGTGCCCACAGCGCTGCCCAGACAGGAAAACCAGGAATAAATGACTCGGGAAACACCACCAGTTCAGCCCCTGATGCTTTTGCTTTCGCAATCCAAACCAAAGCTTCTTCCAGGGTGGCCTGAGCATTCATATACACAGGTGCGGCATGCACTGCGGCAACTTTTATTTTCGGTAAAAACATAACCTAATCCTCTGTCGTGACTAATGAATGACGTGTGAAGAGTCAGTGCTGTATTGATCCTGACTACTGCCCAGCTCACGCCTTACCGCCAATTCGTTCCAGCGCTGTAAAGCACGTTCATCACGAAAAAGCAGAGAGAAAATAATGACCAGGATAAAACCCGCGGGGATAGGGATAATGCCGGGATTACTCAAAGTGATCAGCGGGGCTTGCAGTCCAACCAGACTGCTTGCACTGTCCGGGATTGCCTGAATTTGTTGCTCAAGCGCGTGCCGTTTTTCCTGCACCACCGGGTCAGATGCCTGTTTAAGCTGAACTAACTGTGTCTGTAATGCCGCTCGCTGTTGCAGTGGATAGGTCATCGATGGAGAAACCAGCACCATCGAAATCGCCAGTAAAGTGCCGCCAATAATGCCCGCCAGTACTCCGGCAGTATTACAGCGCCGACAGTAGAGTGATAACACCAGTGCAGGCAGATTGGCTGACGCCGCCACCGCGTAGCCCAATCCGACCAGATGAGCGACATTCTGACCTTACGCCTCAATTCCGGCCCAGATGGCAATAGCCGCCATCGCCAGTGTTGCAATCCGCGCCGCCATCACTTGCTGGCGCTCTGATGCTTTCCCTTTCATGATGGCCCCGACGTAGACATCGTGAGCCATCGCTGACGCTGAAGCCAGAGTCAGTCCCGCCACTACTGCGACAATGGTGGCAAAAGAGATAGCCGCGACCAGCGCCAGTAATAAATTGCCACCGAAGCTTTCTGCGCCACCGCCCAGATACTGAGCCAGCATCGGTGCGGCAAGGTTACCGCCCTTTTCGGCCGCTTTCACTGCATCACCGCCGACGTAATAGGCACAAGCAAAACCGATTGCAATTATCAGTAAATGACAACCACCAATAAACAACATACTCCACAACACAGATCGTCTGGCATCAGTCGCCGTGCGTACTGCAAAAAAACGCATCAGTACATGGGGCATCGCCGCGGTACCCAATAGCGGAGCCAGCCCTAACGACACCTGCTCAAGCGGCTTTTTCAGGTACAACCCGGCTTCCAGAAAACGTTGCCCTGCCTGATCGGGGGCTAACGCACACTCGGTCACCAGTGATGTGACGTACTGCTGTAATTTTGGTGTTGCGGTCAACGCATCAAGCAGTGCAATACCATTGAAACCAAAAGGCAGCCAGGCCAGTATCACTAAAATAAAACAACAGGAGATAAGCAGAATCGCCTTTACCACCTGGACTGCGGTAGTCGCCCGCATGCCACCGAAAGCGACATACAGCAACATCAATATCCCTACCGCGGTGACAGAAAATTCATAAGGGATTCCAATCAAGGCTCTGACAATCACCGCGCCGCCAACAATTTGCGGCACCATATAAAACAGGGCGACAATCACACTCGACAGTGCGGCAGCAACTTTGGTCGAACGGAAACCATTACGCCAGGCCAGTACATCACCGAGCGTGTAGCGTCCTAAATTGCGGCAAGGTTCAGCGACTAACAACAGCACCGGAATAAACGCCACGAAAAAACCAATCAGATAATTGACACCGTCAAAACCATAGAGCGTAATCAGACCAGATACGCCGAGAAAAGCTGCAGCAGAAAGATAATCACCTGCTATTGCGAGACCATTCTTCAGTGGTGATATTTTACCTCCTGCGGTGTAGAAATCACTGGCGGTATTATTCTTTCGTGATGCAAACCAGGTGATAGACAAAGAGGCAATAAATAAAAGAGCAAAAATAATGAATGTCAGACTTCGATGGTTCTCATTTACCATGCCGCCTGACGCTGCCGATACAGGCAATGTCGGCAACAGCAATAATAAAAAACGTAATTTACCCATGATTACACTCCTTATTAACATTGGAGGTTTTGTTTTGTGCGCCTGTTTCCAGCTTTTGCATCTGATGCGCATAGATCCAGGCAACTAATCCCATTACGGGATACTGTAAGATTGCCCATGCCAACCCGACATTGAATGCCCCGGCCAGTCGGTACTTCATTACTTCAGGAAAGACATTATTTAAAAAAGGAAACGAAAAGAATGAGATAAAAGCACACTCCAGAAGAACGATGGTCATAGTAGCTCTTTTTTTCGTTTTTGTTTTGAATGAAGATGAGTGATAAATCGCATCATAATCAATGGATTCTGTTTTTTTTGTCTGCATATTATTCTCCCCCCGGTGAAATAACATATTAACCGGACAGGATATGAAGAAAATCAGAAATTACGCAGTGTGCTTTGCATTTATGCAAAAGGAGGATGCACCAAAATATGTCATTTACGCATCGAGAAATAATAAATTTTAATATAAGTTAAATTGCCGTCAGTCTAAAATGAAATAGTGATATAAAAAACGAAATCAGCCTGACAGGAAAGTTATCTTCAGTTTAAAAAAGATAACTTTAAATTATCGCCTCTCTTTGCGGGTTAAAACACATGCAATCACCTGTTTTAAAATAAAAAATCAGCATCCTGTGGATTTATCACTGTCACGCCATTGCCCCCTTGACCTTCAGGATCAGAGATACCCCATGAAGCGAGCTGGCAGACAAGCACCATACCAGTGCAATACCACTGAGGGGGAGGGTCAGGAGGAGAAGAAAGCAGCGTCAGATGGTGACAATTGATGAAGTTATTTCAGCATAATACCCGGCACATTGGGATAGTCATGCTGGAAAGCGTCAATCAGGAAGTTAATCACCGCTTTCATTTTTGGCAAATAGCGCAATTCTCTGTGAACTGAAAGCCAGACCACGCGCTGCACTGAGACTGCGTCGGCTAATACGCGTTGTAATCCTAATTTTTCCGCCTGCATAAATTCCGGAAGCATGACCATGCCAGCCCCATTCGCTGCAGCAAATATTTGCGCCACCATGCTGGTGGAACTGAAAATAATGTGTGGATTCTCCAGCACCTCATGCAACCACCGGACGGTATCAAGCTCAATCATCTCTTCGATGTAACTGACAAAGCAATGTCCGGCGAGTGCGGCTGTATCTGCCGGATAGCCTTTTTTATCGAGATAAGGCTGGCTGGCATAGAGATAAAGATGAAATTTGCCTACCGGCAAAATATCGAGACTTTTCGCCTCATAAGGATAAAAACTCAAAAAAAGATCCGCTTCGCGACGGCTGACATGCACCTGATGCGAGGAAGTGATCAGATCAATACTGATATTGGGATAAACCGTATTGAACTGCACAATGCGTTCGGCAAGATAAAATGAGGCGATGCCCTCCATTGTGGCGATTCTTACCCGACCCGCCGCCAGTACTCCTGAAGTATCACGGACAGCCTGCATCATCGCCAGCGAGTGTGACTCCATTGTTTCAACGGAAGCTAAAATCCCCATACCGAGCGGGGTCACTTTCAACCCCGCAGGCTGACGTTCAAACACCGGACCGCTTAGAGATTTTTCCAGACTGGCGATGTGGCGTGACACTGTTGAGACATCGATATGCAATTGACGTGCAGCCGCAGACAAACTGCCCCGGCGATAGACTTCAAGAAAGATACGCAAATCGTTCCAGTTAGGTTCCGATGCTGGCATTGACTCCCCCTGTAAACCTTCAGAGCGCACTTCCCCGATCCTTCAGGGTAATGCGGATTACCCTGACACAATGATACCGGGCTCCCTTTCAGTAATTACCACTTAACGGGCACATGTCGTAACCCATGCTGCCCCTGATAATCAGGCGATACCGGTGGTTTCTACCCCTTTAGCAGAGAAGCCTCTGGCTGATAAATCTCCACACCTAACGGACGACAGACTTTCAGTGTATCTTCTGCTTCATCGCCCCACATAGGCAGAGAGAGGTCGCCGCCAGGACAGGTAGAGATAGCGCATAGCAGATCGATCTCAGCAAAAAACTCCAGGTAGTCACCTTCACGAGCCGGACAGGCTTTCATGAAATACTGGTCGTTATCATTCAACCCGGTGCACTGAAAAACATTCATCACATCATGCACATCAAACTCTGTCAGGCCATAAGGCTGCACGGCCCGTGTCAGATTAGAGTGACAATGAAAATCAAAATCTTCCCCGGTCAGCAGTTTATTAACATAAGGGTCACAACGGGTACCCAACAGGTCATGTACACGTCCACCATCACTGTCAATACCATAGTCAGCCAGTGAATCAGCGGTGATTGTCGCCATCGGACGAATGAATGGCAATGTTGACCAGATACGATCAAAGGTAGACAGATGCGCACGCTGTAACTGCCGGGTACGTGATACCCACATTCTCTCTCTGGGATCGTGACGGTTCCAGATATTTAAATCACCCACCTGTGGTCCCTGTGGAGTAGTGATACGGAAAACGTGTCCGGCGGGAACTTCCCAGGCAAAACCACTGCGGATTGGCACCAGATATTTCGCCAGTTCTTTGCGTTGCCCATCAGCAATGGCCTGATAAAATTCAGTATCAACGCTCAGTGCAGTACCCTTGGTATTTTGATAAGCAGCAGGATAAGAGGACATCAGTAATACTCCTGTAGATAAGAGGGCTGTATAAACATCTGCAGCAAAAGCTGCTCAGAATGATCAAGATAGCTGGCTAAATAGTCACGGGCTTCCCGGTGCGATTCCGTAAGCAGCAACTGGTATAACTCACGATCCCGCGCCAGCCAGGGTTGTTGAAAATCACGTTCTGCCGCACCAGAAGCAAACAATAAGCGTAACTGAGCGATGATCACCGCGAAAAAATCGTTCAGCCGGCGACTCCCTAACAGGCAAACCACAGCCTGATGGAAACGCAAACTCAGTGTGCCTGATGCTCGCCATGATTGATCCTGTTCAGCCTGCTCTGCCTGCTGTATCAGCGAGGCCATTTTTGCCCGATGAAACGGGTTAAGTGGCAACCCGACATCCAGAGCCAGTAATTCAAGATGACGCCGTACCCGGTAGATATCACGTAAATCACCACGATCCATCCTGCGCACTGAGACACCCCGATGCTGGTGATACACCACCAGCCCTTCCGCATGTAAACTGCGTAAGGCTTCCCGCAGAGTGTTGCGTGACGTGCCGCAGGCCGCAGATAGCTCAGCCTCCTGCAGCGGTTGTTGAGGCCGTAGTGTTCCGTTAATGATATTTTCACGCAGGGTATGGGCTACCCGTTGAAATGCGGGTAGCTCAATAAGTTCCTTCTCATCAACCTGCACCGGTTCCAGTATCAGTATTCCCTCACTGCTGGTTTTCATAAGCGTTCCTTAGCTGAATTTTACATCCCGTAAAAAGCGCTGGAGTCTCGGATTATCCGTGTCACGCACTTCAGCCGGAGGGGCATCTATCACGATTTCCCCCTGTTCCATAAAGACAACCCGATCAGACAGAGAGAAAGCAAAGTGCATTTCATGCGTCACAATCACCATCGTAATCCCCTCTTTAGCCAGCTTTTCGATCACTTCAAGCACTTCTCCCACTTTTTCCGGGTCAAGCGCTGAGGTTGGCTCGTCAAACAGCACAACTGTCGGCTCCATCACCAGCGTTCGGGCAATCGCAACGCGCTGCTGTTGGCCGCCGGAAAGCTGATGCGGGTATTTCATCGCATGCTCCAGCATTCCCACCTTGTCGAGCAGTGCGTAGCTACGCTGCCGAATATCTTCCTTCGGTGCTGTGCCATGCAGTAACGGGGCAAGCATCAGGTTTTCCAGTACTGTTTTGTGTGGGAAAAGGTTGAACCCCTGGAAAACCATCCCCAGCCGTTTGATTTGCGTGCGCCATGGCAACGCATTCTCCCGCTGACCGGCGGTGATGAACTCGCGTCCTAATAATGAAATAGTCCCTTTATCAAGAGTTTCCAGACCATTTATCAGACGGATGAGCGTCGTTTTACCTGAGCCGGAGGGGCCAATAATGGAGACAATTTCTCCCGGTTTGACCGACAAAGAGATACCTTTCAGCACTGGCTTCTCATCGTAAGCTTTATACAATGACTGCAGTTCGAGAATGGGCTTGGCATGCGCACTGTGTTGATAGGCGGTAGCAGCCGGAACGGAAGGCAAAGAGTGACGTATTGCTTCGCTATCCAGTGGCTTAGTTTTACGCTGACGTACGTCGCTGCGACGCTCAAACCAGCCCGCCAGACGCTCAAACACGGTGACAATCAGCACGTAGTAACACGCAACAGCCAGCAACGTTTCCAGCACTTTGACATTTTCAGTGTAAAGTCGCTCACCCACCATCAGGATCTCGGAGAGTGAGATCACCGAAACCAGCGAGGTCATTTTCACAATGGTGATAAATTCATTCACCAGTACGGGTAACGCGGTACGCAGGGATTGCGGAATCACAATGCTGAGCAAAATTTGCGCCGAGGGTAATCCAAGTGCTTTACCCGCTTCTCTTTGCCCCTGAGCCACAGAAATAAGGCCACCACGGTGAATCTCAGCAATATAAGCAGTCTCACTGAGGACACAGGCCACCAGCCCGGCATAAAAAGGATTGCTAAGTAATCCGGCGGTCGCCGGAAATATCTGCGGCAAATTGAAAATAAACACCAGTAGCACCAGTAATGGCAGACTACGAAACAGCCAGACATACCCCCCGCACAGCCAGCGAACAACCAACAACCGTGACTGCTTGCCGAGAGCAACAAACAAGCCAGTCACAATGCCGATTACCCAGGTAAGTACACTCAGTTTGACGACCACCCAACTGGCGAGCCAGAAATCAGGATACGTGAACAAACCCCATAAATAATGCCAGTCAAATTGCATCGTATTTCTCCTTACCAGGGCCGAGCATTAAAATTACAGCGTACCCACCAGCGCTTTACTGCTTTCCTGTGCATCAGGCATTTGCACATTGTATTTTTTCATCAGTGCGCCATAACTGCCATTGGCAACCACTGCGTCGAAAGCCTGTGTCAAATCGGTCAGCAACGCTTTGTTATCTTTATTCGCTGCCAGGCCAACGACCACCGGATAGATAACTGAAGTGGAGCTGATTTGTAAACGTCCACCGGTTCGGTCCACCATCGCTTTCGCCACTGCGACGTCATCGTATAAGGTATCGACAGCACGTGAGAGCAGAGCCTGAGTGGCTTCAGGTGTGGTTGGGAATTCACGCACATCAATCGCCCCTAATCCTTTGGGCAGGCAATAAGATTTAGTCACTTCAGCAAAACGTGCGATCCAGGCTCCCCCTTTGATTGAGCTGACTTTTTTGCCACACAAGTCTTCCGGGCCGTCAAGCTTCAACGTGCTGCCTTTCAGCGCCAGTAATGCGCCGCCGGTTTTCATATACGGCAGAAAATCGACCTGTGTTGCCCGTTCCGGGGTCACGAACATCGAAGAGGAGATAACATCGAATTTATTCATTTTGATCCCCAGAATCAGGCTGGCGAAGCGGGTATCAACAACCTGTTCTTTGAGGCCCATCTGATGACTGAGCAGTGCCATAAATTCAGAATCAAACCCGGCTGGTTTTCCCCCTTCCATATAGTTGTAAGGAGGATAAGTCATATCTGAACCAATGGTCAGCACACCACTTTTTAGTGTTGAGGCTTGCGCCGCAGACAGTCCTAAAAGCAACGCAGAGCCCAACACTATTTTTCTGAAAATCGTCATTGTTACTACCTCATCGCTAAGTGGTCATTATTGTTCAACAATGAATATGCATAAAACGATCCACTAATTTCCTTAGTCTCTGTTTTCTTCCTACGAGTGTGTTTTTTTCTTTATGAACCGGAAACAGGCTACGGCAGAAAGAAGTTTATGCATCAGCATAGTGCAACCGCACGAAAATAGTGCATCACATCGCCAGCCGCTGCGGTTTTTCGATGCTATGCCTTGATGCCTTAAGACAGACAAGAGACAATAACTGCGTGTTTGAGGCAGCACGGCACCCTCACCGGCGTGCTGATGCTGCGAGCGCTGTTCGCCAGGCCATATCAGGCTAAGGGGAGCAGCAGCCTGTTACCTTATTACTGATGTATTGAGAGTATTAAATGACTGAAAATCGCCCGGCTGTTGATACGCTGTATCATCATGGATTGATCTATACCGCTGATGCGCAGGATAACTTTTGCGAAGCCATCGCGCTTTATCAGGGGGTCATCGTCGCAGTAGGAAGCAACGAAGAGATTTTGCCCCTCAGTCGGAACAGCACCTGCTGTATTGACCTGCAGAGCAAGGTGATGCTGCCTGGTATTATCGACAGCCATATGCATCCTTTCTGGGGTGGGAAGCAACTGCGTGGATGTCAGTTACATTATGCAGCACTGACAGTAGACGAGACACTCTCAATCATTAAGCAACATCTGGATAACGATCCGGTGAGTGGCGAAGATGACTGGCTCACAGTCCGCGCCTGGCAACGCCAGGCAATGCTGCCTGCCGGAGCAGACATGAGCCGTGATGCCCTTGATACCCTCAATACCCGTCGCCCGGTAGTGCTGTTTTCTAATGATTGCCATACCCTTGCCGCCAACAGCCGCGCACTGGAAATGCTGAATATTGACGAAACGACGCCAGTACCTCCCGACGGCAAAATTGCCCGTGATATCCATGGCAGACTGACTGGCATTCTCGAAGATGCTCCCGCCATGCGTGCATTTGACAGCATCCCTTCTGGCAGTGCAGAGCAAAACATACAGGTTGCGACCCATGTCCAGCAGGTACTTAATCAACAGGGTGTCACCACGGTCATGGATGCCAGGGTGTTTGAAGAACAACTTAATGCCTATGCGGTATTGCGGGACAGAGGCACGTTAACGCTTCGTGTGGCGGGTGCGCGTGAAGTGACGCCGGATAGTGTCCAGGGGCCGGAGGATGCGACTCGAGCAATTGCAGAGATTCAGGCATTTCACCAACGCTGGAATGACGCCATCTGGCAGCCTGCTCCCGGGTTTAGCATGACGCAGGTTAAATTTTTTATTGATGGTGTGTTACAGCCACCCACCATGTGTAGTGGCACACTGAATTTGGCCACCTGAGCAGAGGTGATATGCTCACCTCAACATCTTATAGGTGAACCAATGAGCAAAGCATTTACTGCTGAATTTAAAGTCGAAGCGGCAAAACTGGTCCTGGATCAGAACTACACTCACGGCGAGGCGGCTAAGGCGATGAACGTCAGCCTCTCCGCCATCAACCGCCGGGTAAAATCGTTACGTATCGAGCGCCAGGGAAAACGCCCCCGGGGCTGCCTCTGACGCCTGAGCAGACTGAACTCAGGGAAATGAGAAAACGGATACAACGCCTTGAAATGGAGAATGAAATCCTAAAAAAGGCTACCGCGCTCTTGATGCCGGACTCCCTGAACAGTTCACGATAATAGACAGTCTGAGGGCGCACTACCCGGTAGCGCCATTGGGCCGGCTGTTCGGTGTTCACCGAAGCAGTTATCGCTACATTCGTAAAGATGGCAGGGATTCTGACGCCGAGCGTGCCGTTAAACGGAGTCTCGTCAGTGAAGTCTGGAACGCCAGTGGTGGCTCTGCTGGCGCGAGAAGTATCGCCACGATGGTCAGCGCTAAGGGCGTCAGACTCGGGCGATGGCTGGCCGGTAAGCTGATGAAAGAGCTGGATATCGCCAGTTGCCAGGTCCCGGCGCATAAATTCAAACGCGGCGGGAACGAACACATTGAAATACCGAACCATCTCGACCGGCAGTTCGCGGTTACCGCGCCGGATCAGGTCTGGTGCGGCGATGTGACGTATATCTGGACGGGAAAATGCTGGGCTTATCTGGCAGCAGTGCTGGATCTGTTCGCCCGCAAACCTGTGGGCTGGGCGATATCGACGTCGCCGGACCCGGCCCTCACGGTCAAAGCATTGCAGATGGCCTGGGAGCTTCGGGGTAAGCCAACAGGCGTGATGTTCCACAGCGATCAGGGCAGCCACTATACCAGCCGTCAGTACCGGCAGGCTCTGTGGCGCTGTCGGATAAAGCAGAGCATGAGTCGCCGGGGTAACTGCTGGGATAATGCCCCGATGGAGCGGTTCTTCCGGAGCCTGAAGACCGAATGGGTGCCGACGAAGGGCTATAACAGCTTCAACGAGGCTCAGAGCGCGATAATCAGCTACATCACGGGCTATTACAGTGCCATCCGGCCCCACTAGTATAACGGTGGCTTAACGCCAAATGAATCAGAGCGGCTGTTCCACGAACAGTCAGGTCGTGTGGCCAAAATTAGTTGACCACTACACTTTTACTGCCCAGAGAAGGATGAGTGGGGCCGATATCGGCGCTCGCACGCTCAGAAAAGGCGCTGCTGATGCTGTTCGCCGTCATGTAGAACAGCTGGGTGGCACAATGCCTCGTGATGTAGAACAACAGGTAAGCGTTGTCGCCCGCCGGGGAGAAACCCCGTTAGTGGTAGCCGAGGGAGCCACCGTCATGGGCGTGGTTGCGTTAAAAGATATCGTTAAAAATGGCATTCGTTCACGTTTTGCTGAACTGCGAAAAATGGGCATCAAAACGGTGATGGTCACAGGCGATAATGCACTGACTGCAGCGGCTATTGCCACCGAGGCGGGTGTTGATGATTTTTTAGCCGAAGCAACCCCTGAAGCAAAACTGGCGTTGATCCGTCAGTATCAAGGCGAGGGACGTATTGTTGCCATGACCGGCGATGGCACCAATGATGCGCCGGCTCTGGCTCAGGCTGATGTGGCTGTAGCGATGAATTCCGGTACGCAGGCAGCCAAAGAAGCGGGTAATATGGTCGATCTTGACTCCAATCCTACCAAATTGCTCGAAGTAGTACATATCGGTAAACAGATGCTGATGACCCGGGGATCACTGACGACGTTCAGCATCGCTAATGATATGGCAAAGTATTTTGCCATTATTCCCGCAGCTTTTGCTGCCAGCTATCCCCAGTTAAACGCATTGAATATTATGCAGTTGCACTCGCCGGCCTCGGCCATACGCTCTGCAGTCATCTTTAATGCCTTGATCATTATTCTGTTGATCCCGCTGGCACTGAAAGGTGTGAGTTATCGTCCTTTGCCTGCGGCTGCACTGCTGCGTCGCAATCCGTGGCGCTACGGTGTCGGTGGACTTATCGCCCCGTTCGTTGGCATTAAAGTGATTGATCTTATTCTGACCGCACTGTTTGCTCTATAAGGAGTTTATAATGTCTCTGTTACGACCCGCCATTCTGCTATTAGTGCTACTGACTGCCGTCACGGGTGTCGGCTACCCTCTGCTGGTTACCGGTGTGTCCGGTAGCTTATTTCCGTCTCAGGCAGAAGGAACTCGTGTAAACCTTGACGGGGAGGTACGGGGTTCACTGCTGATTGGTCAGAACTTCGAGCGTGCTGAATACTTTCATGGCCGGCCCTCGGCTACATCGGGAGTCCCTTACAACGCTCAGCTCTCTTCAGGCAGCAATCTCGCCGTCAGTAATCCCGACTTAGACCATCAAATCGAGGGCCGGGTGAGCGCACTACGTAAAGAGAATCCTGGGGCCAGCGCCACCGTCCCGGTTGAGTTAGTCACCACATCTGCCAGCGGACTCGATCCTGACATCTCGGTATCTGCGGCACTATGGCAGATTCCACGCATCGCTGCCGCTCGCAAAATACCTGCGAGCGAGATTGAGAAATTGGTAGAGGATACCACTGCGACTCCCATGTTACACTTTATGGGCCTGCCAGTGGTCAATGTACTGGCGCTTAATCTGGCACTTGATGCCCTGACGTCCCCCGGAGAAAGAGTGCACTGATGAGTGAGAGTGAACATCGCCCCGACCCTGATAAGCTACTGGCTAAAGTCACCTCCCCGGCGCAGGGAAAACTGAAAATTTTTTTTGGTGCCTGTGCAGGTGTAGGTAAAACGTGGGCAATGCTGGCTGAAGCCCGGCGACTGCGGGTGCAGGGTGTTGATGTGCTGGTTGGCGTGGTGGAAACTCATGGTCGGGTTGAAACCGCAGCGATGCTGGAAGGGTTACCGATACTCGAAGGAAACACATCGCTTAACTATGGTCATGGCCATTTCGATCTTGATGCTGCACTCACTCGTCATCCGGCAGTAATTTTGATGGATGAGCTGGCCTATAGCAATGCCGCGACTGCGCGGCCTCCCAAACGCTGGCAGGATATTCAGGAACTGCTGGATGCCGGTATTGATGTTCTGACCACAGTAAATGTTCAGCACCTGGAAAGCCTGAATGATGTGATTAAGGATGTGGCTGGCATTCAGGTGCGTGAGACAATCCCGGACAGTTTTTTTGATAGCGCCAGTGAAGTGGTGATGGTGGATTTACCACCAGACGATCTGCACCAGAGGCTGAGAGAGGGGAAGGTTTATCGTCCCGATCAGGCACGACGGGCATTACACCATTTCTTCCGCAAAGATAATTTGTTTGTACTACGTGAACTGGCGCTGCGACGCACAGCAGATAAGGTTGATGAACAACGCCGGGCCTGGCACGATGTGGAAGAGCGCGAGGATCGGGCAGCAACAACGCGTGATGCTATTCTTCTGTGTATTAATACCACCACTGACAGTGAACGTCTCGTGCGGGTTGCCGCCCGGCTGGAGACAAAGCTTGGGAGTGAATGGCATGCCGTCACGGTAGAAAGTAGTGCTACATCCAGGCAGACCACGCTGACCCGGCAACGCATCGTGAATGCATTACAACTGGCGAAACGGCTCGGTGCGGTGATCGGCACACTTTCCGATCATGATGAAGCGAAAACGGTGGTGCATTATGCACATGAACATCATCTGGGGAAGATTATTATCGGTCGACCGCCGCATAAGCGTTGGCGTCTGAAGCCCCATTTTATTGACCGCCTTCGACGACTGGACCCCAAAGCTGATCTCATCATTGTCGCCGTCGATACTCTGGTACCAACCGAAGAAAAAGAGAGGATACTCTTTTCATCACGTAAGTTTTACCCGCAATTACGCGGGTCACTGGCGCCCATCGCACTGTGTGCAGTAATCACTTTTGCCAGTCAGTTACTGTTAGCCGGTTTTTCCCCCATCAATCTGGTGATGATCTACCTGTTAGGGGTGGTAGTGATTGCGCTCCGTTTTGGTCGTCTGCCCTCAATCGTCGCCGCAATCATCAATATTATCGCCTTCGACCTCTGCTTTGTTGCACCGGAAGGTTCTTTCGCTGTCACGGATGCACAATATCTGGTGACCTTTACAGTGATGCTGATCGTTGGCCTGCTAACCGGGAATATGACTGCGGGGATTCGTTATCAGGCACGTATCGCACGGCACAGAGAGCGTAGTGTACGCTATCTCTATCAGTTAACCGATGGGTTGAGTCGTGCGCATGCACCCGGTGATGTCTCAGGGATCAGTCAACCTCTGTTTACTGCCGCACTGGCATTAAGAAGTGAAGTCTGGCTCCCCGATGAACAGGGAGATCTCATTCCCCCGGCGATTCGACAGTTGACACACACGCCAGAAGCCAGTGTGCTGGAGTGGTGTTTCGAAAAGCAACAAGTGATGGGAGCTGGCAGTGACACTCTTCCGGGGCTTCCCCATCAGTTATATCCTCTGTTTTCAGCTCAGCAGTCACTGGGTGTGATGGTTATCGAACCAATGACATCAGACCATGTGTCAACGCCCGAGCAGCAGCGTCTGCTACACACTTTTATTGTTTTGCTGTCAGGGACGCTTGAACGTTTTGCCCTGACACAACGTGAACAACTGGCCAGAATAACGGCGCAACGTGAAGAGATCCGCAATGCACTGCTGGCAGGATTATCTCATGATCTCCGCACACCACTCACGGTACTATTTGGTCAGGTGGAGATGCTGATGCTCGATCTCAGTAGTGAGGCATCAGGCTGTATTCCACAGGTCAATGCGTTACGCAGCCAGATTCTCAGTATGGTCAGGCTGGTGAACAACATCCTCCATATGGCAAGACTGGAATCAGAGGGTTTCCGTTTGCGTACGGACTGGACCACGCTGGATGAAGTGATTGGCAGCGCTTTACGCTCGCTGGAAATGACACTGGATACAGAAGCCATTCAACTCGACCTCCCGGATGCAATTGTGCTGTTGCAGGTTGATGCGCCGTTACTGGAGCGCGTGTTAGTCAATCTGCTGGAGAATGCAGGCAAATATGCCGGAGAAGAAGCGCAAATAGGTATTGAGGCTCACACTGATGAGCAAACTATTTATATCAGCGTCTGGGATAACGGACCCGGAATTGCACCACATGCACAGGCATCACTGTTCGATAAATTTACCCGGGGAAATAACGAATCCGCAATACCGGGTGTAGGCATGGGACTGGAAATTTGTCATACTATTGTGCGCATGCACCATGGAAATATCAGCGCCAGTAACCGCCAACAAGGTGGAGCATGCTTTACCTTCACATTGCCCTTACCCGAAGAGGCGATTTTCAGCGAACCCCCGGTAGAATAATCATGAAAACTATTTTGATCATAGATGATGAAAAACATATCTGCCGTTTTCTGCGATCCAGCCTCGAATCTGATGCATGTCTGGTGCATGAAGCCAACACCCTGCACAGAGGCCTGACCCAGGCGGCCGCACGCCAGCCTGACCTGGTGATCCTCGATTTAGGTCTGCCGGATGGTGACGGCGTACGCTTTATCCGGGAATTTCGTCAGTGGAGCAATAATGCGGTTATCGTGCTTTCTACACGCCACGGCGAAGAAGAAAAGATTGCCGCCCTTGATGCCGGCGCGGATGATTTTCTCTGTAAACCCTTCGCGATGGGGGAGCTTCAGGCCAAGGTTCGGGTCGCATTACGGCGACAGACGCAACACAAAGAGACGGTAGTTACTTTTGGTGACGTCACCGTTAATCTCACTGCACATACGGTGATGCGCAACGGTGAACATATCCACCTGACCCCTACTGAGTTTCGGCTGCTCGCGCTGCTGCTGGATAATCCCGGTAAGGTACTGACTCAGGCGCAGATTTTGAAGCATGTGTGGGGGCCAAGTACCGGCAACAGCCAGTATCTGCGCATTTATATGGGGCATCTGCGGCAGAAACTGGAAGTACAGCCTGCAAAACCTGTCCATTTTATCACTGAAAATGGGGTCGGTTACCGATTCACCTGATCCTCCCCCACACAACATACCTGAAAAGCGTTGTAATCCGCAGTCTAAACCTCAGAGTATAATGCTTAGCTGATACGTTTTTTCATTGATAGTAATCTCTACATCAGTTTTACCCTTGCTGAAGGTAGTGAAAGTATAAATACCCTGTCCTGAAACATCGGAAATGGTGTCATGAACAGAGGGAATTGCCTGATTATTAGCTTTGAAAATCAAAGGTACTGACAATACCATCCGTCCTTTCGCATCTGTCACTCCGGCACGCAATGTCACTTCTGTCGCTCCGTTGCTGCGCGTCACTTTATCAAAATTGACAGGCCCCAGACACAGGGTGCAAGGCCCGTTTTTATTTTCCTGGGGCATAGGTGCTACGGCATCGCGCTGATTCGCTTTAGCGCTGTCAGAAGAGGATTGGCCTGCAACCTCAGGGGTAGGTACTTTAGTTTCTGTTTTTTGCGGATCCACAGCAGGCGATTTCCCGGCTGGGGGCTCTTTCACCTTTTCAGCTTTATCTGCTTTCTCTTCCTGTTCTGCTCGTTCTCTCGATGCCAGTTCGTCTCTCGCTTTGCGTGCAGCATCTTCACGCGCCTGTTTTTCTTCTTCTTTTTTAAGACGAGCTTCTTCTGCGGCTTGTGCTTTGATAGCTGCTTTCTCGCGAGTTTTTGCTTGTGCATCTTCCCGGGCTTTTGCTATCGCTTCGCGGCGCGCTTTTTCTTGCTCTTCTATCCGATTTCTGACCAGAGCCTCTGCGCGGGCTTTCGCTTCAGCAGCTTCGCGGAGTTTGGCTGCTTCCTCAGCCCGGGCTTTCGCTTCCGCCAGCAGCCTCGCCTTCAAAGCGGCCTCTTCACGTATACGGGCGTTAGACAGGTTATCTGAATATTTATCTGGATGAGCCAACAGAGAAGCCATCCCCTGCAGTGTGTCTGCCATTTCCGGCTGTGGCTGTTGATACTCATCCTGAACAGCATGACTATACTGAGAAAAAACCAGCATAACGAAAAACCATATCGGGTGTCTGAAACAACGGAACATTATTTTCTCCATTACGTGATTAATTAGCATACTGTTGAATAAATTCAGATCGCGGACCATCAAATATAATTTTGCCATTATTGAAAGCCACAACGCGATCGACGAGCTCGAGATAATCTACATTATCGGTGAAGAGCAGAAGTGTCGTCTCCTGAGTCATTTTATTTCTGGCGGCAGTGATGAATTTCTGTTTCACCTTATTTTCAGCCAGCAACAATGGTTCATCCCATACCCATATTTGCCTTTCTGTAAGTTGGAAGCGGGGCAGCATGAGTAAACTCTTCTGTGCAGCTGAGAGAGGATAAGGCAAGTGCTGGAACCAGGTATACAAACCATTGTTCAATAGCGGTGGCAACCAGCTGAGGAAATCCTGTGTCAGCACTTTCTTACACTGTTCTTCAGTAAATGGCTTCTCTGAGCACAAATGAGTCATCAGCGAATCACCAAAGAAGAAAGGTTGCTGCGGCATATAATGCATCTCACGGTTCAACGCTTGCGGGGCTACTCTTTGTCCATGCTGATCGATGACACACAGTTTTCCTTGCTCTGGTGATAAAACTCCGGTTAACAATTTCGCCAGCACGGTTTTTCCACTACCCGCATGACCAATAAATGCAATCTTTTCACCACTATTGATAGTCAGATTTAATCTGTCAAAAAGTGGCATTGTCTTTTCATAACCAAAAGTCACCTCCTGCAGTGACCATTTAAAATGTGCAGGAAGATCACTCAACGTCTCGACAGGCTGAATCTCATTTTTTTTCAGGAACGCTTTTAATTCATTAACTTTGTGAGTAATGGTTTTGATTGTGGGTATAACCTGAACAAACGACATAGCTGACTGACTGATTCTTGAGGAGAGTATGATGACCGCAAACAATGAAGCAACCGAGAGTGTATGTTGCTGGATAAGGAAAAAAGCCATAACGGTAATGAAAATACTTTGGCATGAGCTGACGAAAGCCAATAGTGAAGATAAGGTCTGTCGTTGTTGTTGGTTATATTGACTGATATGATAAAATGTAGACTCTTGATAAAAGTTAACAGAATTCAGATTTTCTTCAACGCCGTTGATACGGTGATTTTCAACGGCGGTATCGTCAATATCCTTCATCATTGGCTGTTTTTTCTCTTCGAAAAAATAAGTAAAATACAGACCAAGACCCAACTCGACAATAAGAAAAATGATCGGCACTAATACCAAAGAGCCAGACATTATATAAATTACTGACAAAAACAAAAAAACGAAAAATATATCCAGAAAATTGGTCGACAAAAGTCCCCAAAACAGCATATTCAATTCTTTCAACAATCTTATCGCATAGCCCCGCTCTCTTCCCCAATGATTCTCTTTACTGCTATTGACTCTTGTTATCATTGAAAAAATATCAGACTGCAATGTGTCTTTATACTGAGAAAGTAGTTTGAACGTATACTTTTTCTTACTCTGCTTTAAAAGAAACTCACATAAAAAGCAAAGAAAAGCGATAAATGACAATGTCCATAATGAAGACTCGGCGCCTGCGGGAATAATTCTTCCGTAAATGGCATTAAAATAAAGCGGTGTGGTTAATGCAAAGATATTAACCAGAAAAGAAACAACAAAAATAGCCAGGATACTTTTATTTCTGATTAGCCTCATAATGGAAAAAGATTTATCCACCGTTTGACGCTCTCTCACTATATAAGCAGTGGCGGCATCCGAAGAGTAGCTATTTACATCTTTGGTGAAAAACCATTCATTACCATCATGCAAAAGATAATGATAATTATCTGGTAACAGCATGTTTAGATCAACGGGAGTGAATGTCAGATTAAAGACATCTTCCGCCTGAGCAATTAAGCCTTCTGGTGTGCTGGATGGATGAATTGAAGCAAGAAAAATTCCCCATTGATGTGATGAATCACCAATAGAAAAATGATTCAGCATGCACTTTGCTGCATGAATGAAAGAGAGTATGGCTCGATCTTCGGGGTGTGTTTGTGATTTCATAATAACATAACTGGACGTGAAATGAAGCTACCGCACCTTCTCAGATGCGGTAGTGATGATTAACTAATCGGTTAAAGTTTTAAAGCTGGTCGACGGCTTGATCTCCGTGGATATTAACCTTATATCCATAAAAATTATGAGTGTAAGTGTCCACATCATTTTCAGTTGTCTTAGTCCAGACGTTGGTATCTAAATTCTCTATGCTAAAAGCATTCTTATTTCCAGCATAAAGATCAACGGTCTTATTACTCATAACATCGCCTGAATTATTATCAAATTGATTGAAATCAAGTTTGATAGAACCATCTTCAGCACTGACAAACTTGAACTCTTCAATATTCTGTGTCTGTGTTTTCTGGTAGTTGAAAACATTAAACTCAGTTGAATCCAGATTCTTAAAAATAATGGTATCAACATTTGTTCCACCATCATTTGGCACCCCCCCGGTTATTTTAGCAGGAGCGAAATTAGCAGAATCTGAAATATAATAGGTATTCTTCCCACCTTTTTCAGTGATCTGAATATTATTGTTTGAAGAATTAAAATAGTAGGTGTCGTCTCCGGTACCACTATAGAGTCTTATGTAAGAGTTATCTCCTTCAAAGCGATAAGTATTATTGCTACCTGATGATTGAGTGTTAATGTTCAATCCGGTATCAAGAGTAACGTCACCCTCATTATCTTTGTTGACATTATTGAAAACAAAGGTATTTTCACCATTATTTCCGCTCAGATTAATCTGTGAATTAGTAATTTTACTATTAAATGTAAAACTATTATTTCCGCCAGCACTGTTAACGGTTATATTATCATTTGTTCCATCAGTTCCAATCTTGACTGTGTCATTGCGCATGCCAAGATCGATGGCGATATTTTTATTGGTGCCATTAAGAGAAATAACGTTTTGATTGTCATCGCCTGAGGTAGCATTGTTACCACCAGAAAGATTAATTTTAAACTTATTGGCTGAACTGTCAGACTGAACACCCGACAATTCGATATTATTTTTCGCGGATGCTGAAGTTATCGATGAATTATTCATCGTTACATCATTCAGTGTGATATTATTGTTTGACAAAGAATCAGCTGCGACTTTAATTCCATCATTCACACTTTCAGTGCCGGCAGCTTTGGAAAACTCTATGGCGTTTTTACCATTACTCACCTGAACATCGAAATTACTGTTTGAACCTGAGAATTTCACACTGTTAGAAATGTTTTCACTAACTCCTGATTTTGAAGAGAGTACGATCTTCGTTTTATTATTAATATCGCTGGTCACATTATTAAAATTGAACGATGTCGAAATGCTATTATTCGCTGTAATACTTACAGCTGAGAGTTGAGCACTGTCAAACGTAAAGATATTATTCGCATTATTCGTGGTGACTGAGATGTTTTTATTAACGTCAGAGAAATTATAGACCTCTGAAGGATCCCCCTCACCATTTCTTGCATTTGCAGTTGAAGATATAGTTATTTTTTTAGCATCAGTGCTGGTGTTGACATTTTTGAAGCTGAATGTATCTCTGCCCTGCCCGGTAGAAATATTCAATTCTTTAGCCGCATTGAATTCAGTCAGTGTATAGGTATCACCATGATCTGAACCAGTAATACCACTTAAACCATCAAATTTGTCTTTTTTACCACCGGATTTTTCCACTGTCAGATTATTATCTGAAAGATTGACTGCCACGTTATCAGTGAAATTCTTATAATTTAATTTTAAATTAGCAGCCCCGGTTACAATTTGATTATTAACACCGCCAGTAGAATTGAAATTGACATCTCCTTTAATCAAACTAAATTTCATGTCTTTTACATTGCTACTGGTAATTGTAGTCATTTCGGCATTACTACTATTAGTGAATTCAGCAAAACTCGAATTTGCATCATCTGCACCCCGGAGCGTGTCTGTACCTATGACCGTATTGCCATTTCTCTTTGTAATACTGCCGGCACTAAAATCAGCTACTGATACATTCACATCAGACGCAAGTTGATAAGTACCGTTATTCCCTGTCAATGTATCATTACCACCGCTGGATAACAAAGTCATACCGGACTTCAGTGAGATGGTATCATCACCAGCACTACCTTGAAATACATTGATATTTTTAACAGTATCGCTTCTGGCACCAGATGCAAACTTGACTTCGCCGCTGGCATCATTTGCATCATATGACAGACCAAGAACGTTTGACTGACTGTCAGTCACCGTATTATCGTATTTTTCGTACGAAACGAATGCGATTTTGTCAGCATTGACCGGTGTACCATCAGCGTTGAATTGATAACCACCATCGATAATATTCCCTCCACCGCGGACATGCATCCAGCTATTTTTGTCGCCGTTGTTGACTGTGATATTTACACTACTGGCGTTATTTTTCCAGTCAACAAGAAGATTATTATCTCCGGTATAGTTTATCTTATTTATATGGTTAAAATGGGTATCCTGACTACTGTTTGCACTTCCCTGAATATTATTATATCCATCTGTAATATTGGCCAGTTTTACATCGCCTTTGCTCCCGGACCCGTCGAAGTTGATGATATCACTTTCGCCTGTTCCTGAATTTGCAAAATCCAGATTCAATGTATTTTGACTGTTAGGACTGCTTTGTTCAACACCATCATTAACACTGAATTTACCATGATTTTTCAGTGTAACCTGATTATTTCCACCACCAGTGATAATATTAAGGTTTTTTTGTTCTGTAAGCTTATCAGTGTTTTTGCTGTAATCAATGATGAAATTATCATCACCATCCGTTCCCTGAATGGTGGTAATGGCATTAGCTTTTGCAGTTTCAAGACCTTTAATATTTGAGGTGTAACTCCCCTTCGCTATTGAACCATTAATACCATCATAGTTTAGCGTCACCCCATTATTTAAAGCCGAGAGATCCAGATTAATATCTGTACCCTGAGTGATATAGGTATGGGAGTTCATAGTATCAACAATAGTGTTATTACTTCCCTTCCCGGTTTCAAAGGTTACAGCAAATTTATCGGTAGCTTTGTAATTATTACCATGACTATCGTTACCGATAATGTAATTGATATTGACTAACTTCTCTCCATTGGATGTTGCATTACCACGTAATACATTGTTTGATTCACGGGAAAGATCAATATCCAAACGTTGAGAAACCTTGGTATAATCAACGATGTTACTCGCAGATACCTGATCACTGATAATGTCGGTCAAACCTTTTGCGACTTCTACCCGGTTATTTTCACCAAATAAGTTGACCTGCATATCCTCTTGCCGGGTTTCACTTAATTTGATAGTGGTATTACCACCTTTTAATCCTGAGAGATGATTAACCAACCCATCGCCTTTGATCAGATCAACATAAGTACCATTATCAATATTCACCGTCCGGCTGGTATTCAAATCGATAGTAGCAGTTTGCCCACCTTGCAAAGTCGCGTAATCAAGGTCGAGAGTAGCCCCATCCTGTAAGGTGATATCATGACTGGCTTTACTGCCATGCAGAGTAACATGGGTGTCTGATGCAGCCTCTATCGTGTTAGCGCCACCATTTTTTGCTGTGTAGTCAAGAGTACCCTGCTTCAGCGTTACACTGTTCGTACCCCCTCTTTCACTCACAAACGTGGTAGTACCACGGGCTTCGAGATTAATACTACCACCGTTTTTCGCAGTGATATTATTTATTGATTTACCTTCACCAGCATAGTAGTGAACAATACCACCAGTATATTCCAGTATATTGATACTGTCTGACGCTTGCTGGCCTGACGTGCCATAATAGTTAAGAATAGAATTATTTACGGTCGCGGTGTTGATACTGCCGTTAGCGTGAATAGTTGAAACACCAGTATCCAATGTATAGTTATTTTTATAGTTACCACCATATAACTGGTTATTACCATTGGTAACAGTAAAATTATTGATCCCACTGACACCGACAAGCGTATTATCTCCTGCACCTCTGCCAGTGAAATCACTGCCTCCCTGACTTCCTATAACATGGTGGATATTAGTCAGAGCGTCTTGTTTATCACCTTTAATGACTACGCCACTATTCAGGTTTATACTTGTTTGCCCATCCAGTTTGCTGTAATCCAGAATACTATTACCAGCACCACCATCGATAGTGTAATTCCCTTTTCCTGCGACAATGTAGTTATCACCGGATTTTTCACTGACTTTAACATTCGTATCACCCAGAATGATATGATCATTTTTTGATGAACCAACCACTTCATCGATGCTACTGAAATTATCCTGCCCGGATTTATTATTACTATCCTGCCAGCCGTTATGGGTCGTCTTTCCTGAAGAAAAATCAACACTGACACCATCAATTCCTAAATCATCCCGACCGGTGATCGCGATCGTATTATAACTTTGTTCAGTACCGGCTTTACTATAGTCGAGGGTATCATGGCCGCTATTACCAGTAATGGTGTTATTTCCACCATTCATGATATAAGTATTGTCACCAGTGCCACCCTTAATCGTATATCCTTTATCATTAAGTGTGAAAGTATCACCATGATTAGAACCAACGATGGTCTCGAAATTACTGATAGTCTGTGTTTTACCATTACTCAAGGTCACAGTACCGGCGTCTGTATCGTCTGATGCCAGGCTATTTTGAGTCAGATCTACATTGATTTTACCCTGAGACTTGCTGTAATCAATGGTGTCATGGCCCGCACCACCGTCATACCGGGCATCCCCTGATCCGGCGTAGAGATAATCATCTCCATTTCCTAGCTTAATATCCTGTGGCGTTGGAGTATAGCCCAGATTCACACTACCATTATCATTGATAATTTTATCGGGATTTTCTGAAACAACGAAATCAAGGACACCTTCTTTTTTTCCAGCCGCATTTCCTGTCGCAGAGTTGAATTTGATGTCCAGAGAGAAGGCGTTATCCTTTCCGGGATAAACAATAGCGAACTCGTTAGGTTTCAAATTGAGTGCATTACCTTCAGGCGTACCCGCCTGAATGATTTTATAACCTTCTGGCATTTCGCTGCGGAATTTGACACTGGTCAGAACATCAGCATTATCGACAGAAATAATTCTGGTAACTGAATTTTCAGCCGTGTTCCAACCATTCATCTCACCATTAACCGTCCAGCCCGACGTCGTGGATGAAAGATCCAGACTGGTTTTTACATATTGCGCCTCGTAAGAACTGTCGGTACGAGAGCCGCCAATTTGAGCAGTCTGTTGCTGATTATCTACATGATTACCGGCCTGTAACGTACTCAATGTAAAGTCTTTGCTGGTTGCTACAGAGTCAGGATTAGGCGGAATAATCTCCTGCTCTTTTTGAATTTTAGGTGGCAACCCTGATGAGGAAATGACCATGGGTTTTTCACGAACCCCCTGATAACTATAGTCCCCCATCCCAATGAAATCATTAACAGGGGCCTCATCCTGTTTATTTGACGAACTTTCAGTTTCATTGCTGGCATTAACAACAACAACTTCCTGCACTTTAACTATTTTCGTGACAACTTTTTCACTGGATGCACTACTGGAATCACTATTTTGTTCACTTCCCTGACCTTCAGCGTCAGCTTCATTGCTGTCATTACGCTTCGATTTTCCGTCTGTTTCACCTTTGTTTTTATTCAGGCTTCCATCGATATCAAATTCATTTTTATCTATATAATTAATCAAATCTTTTGACGATATGTTTTTTCCATCTGAAAACTTCAGATGAAAAACATCTTTCGACATAGACAAAAACTGTGCAGCAAAAGGGTATTCATAAGTACTACCGTCTGCTGCCTTAATCACAATATCCTGGCCGACAATATAGATCTTGGCACCATCGAATGAAGCAGGCACTTCATTGTCCTGAAATGTCTTGACGACAAATACTTTATTTTCCATTTTTTACTCCGATACTGATATCACTTCATGCCTGTCATCTGTCAGGCTGCCAAATTAGGGTTCATTAAGTGCAGTTGATAGCCCACTGTATAAAGGTTTGAACAAATACTGAAAGACTGTTCTTTTACCCACCTTCAGATAAGCATCAACACTCATTCCTGGATACACTTTTTCATGGAAGCTGTTTTGATCCACCATGATTTGTACTTTGTAATAGCGTCCCTCCCGGTCTTCGATAGAATCAGAGCTGATAACTGATACCCGCCCTGTCAAAAACTCACTGTTAGTCATACCAAGAGTATTGATTTTTATTTTACTCTGCATGCCCTCCCACAGCTTATCGCGATCTTCCGGCTTAACCTTTACCGCAACGACAATCGGCATGTTGTCAGGTAGAATAGTCAGAATCTCTCCGCCAGGTGAAATCACTGAACCAGAGTTATTCTTCGCCAGCAATTGAATCGTTCCGTCTACCGGGCTGAATATTTGCTCCTGCTCTTTACGCGTTTTGACCGTTGCTGCTTTCGCCTCGGCTTCGTTGACACTGCCACGAACCTCAAGTAACTCTTCTTCACTTTTTGCTTTGAAGTCATCGCTTATTTTGTTGATAGCCTGTCCGGCCTGACTGATTTCAATATTCAGTGTTGACTGTTGAGCCTGTAAATTCAGTAATGTATTTTCTGTTTTTTGTAGCTCAGCACGTGCTGCCAGATAGTTACTAGAAGAAACTGCACCTTTACTAACCAAAGACTCAACAATGCTCACCTGCCTGCGTCCTAGATCACGCTCTTTTACCAGCCCGTCGATTTGGGTATGCAACTGTGTCAGCATTGACTCTTTCTGCTTTTTTGCTGTTTCCGCAATACGTAATGATTTCAGCAGTGAATCACGGCGACTTTGAAACGCTGAAAATTCCTGTTCAAACAAGGTATCATCCATCTCTGCTGTTTTGATGAAATCCAGCTGTTGAATCTCTGCCAGTAATCTTTTTTCCTTGATACGTAATGACTCAATACTGGTCCTGTTTTTGTTAAAATCCTCCGTGATATATGAGTTATCGATCACAGCTAATAACTGTCCTTTTTTAACTTTGTCCCCTTCTCTGATAAGCAGTCGGTCAATCTTTCCACCGTTAGCGTGCTCGATAACCACGTTACGGTTTTTTACTTCAAGATAACCTTTTGCATCAACAGAAATATCCAATTGCAGAAAAAGCATCATTATCAATAGTGACAAAAATACAAACGGAAAACATTGCTTCGCAAATTTCGCGGAACACATTTCTTGCAACAAGAACTTAAATTTACTCATTATAAACATCTTAATCTGCAATTGAATTTACAAAAATAAAACAATTACTCAACTGGTTTTTTAACCTTTAACAAAATGAACTCTTTTTCAATATCTGCCTGAGGTTTCGGACTCCGATGGCTATAGTTAGAAGGTTCAAATTCTTTATCTTTATCAACCAGCGCCCGTAATATATCCATGTAGAGCATGTACTGTTTACGATAAACTGCACCTAAAGAAACTGATGTATTTTTCTTAACAATAATGCCTATATCAATACCGTTTTTCTTAATCCTGACCCGATTTTCCTGATACCATTTATTTAATGCTTCGTTATTTTCTTTACTCAGTAACTCCTGGTTATCATTCAGTGTCAGCATTAAATCGCCCGGTTGAACTACCAGCATATCAAGATTATCATTAGCAATAACTTCTTCTGCTGCACTCTCTTTTGTCGTACCCGGACTCACCGCTTCTCTCATATTTTCTACATCGGCATTTTCACTGGCATTTTCTTTACTGGCGATGGTATTTCGGGCTATGTTGGTCGGTGTTTCTTTACTCTCCATACTACCAAGTGCGGTTTTAACTTCAGCACTACTCGCCTCAGTAATCGTATCTTTATTCAACACAGTACCTGCATCATTCACTGCCAGTTTGCTTCGTTTATCAGCCAGTTGGTCTGCACTCATGCTGATCAGGTTATCCATCTTTTGCTTATACTGTGCTTCAAGATTTTCTTTGATCATCATTGCAAACAACAAACTCACCAGAACATAAACCAATAATAATACTGTCATCATATCTACATACGCTGGCCAGATATGATTTGAACTTCTTTTTTTCATGATCCGTGACCTGTCAGCGTGTGATGGTGTCAATGCCGTTCAATGTGTCACCATTTAAGTTATAGAGCGACATCAAAGCGATATAAGCATTCATTTTATCGTTCAAAATTTCGGTACTGGTGTTCAACAAATCTTTCTGAGCATTGATCAGGTCAGTCAATGGACGACTACCCAATTTAAACTCCGATTCATAGATATCCAGCGTTCTTTTGGCCTGAGCTTCGGATTGCAAATCTATCGAAAGTTTACCCTTGGCACTGCGATAGGTATTGATATAGTCCTGTTGCCGTTTGTCCAGGTCACGGTGGGCCATCTGCAAAGTTATTTTAGCTACTTCGTGATTATTTACTGCCTCACGCGTACGTGCGCGCAGTAAACCACCGTCCGTCAGAGGCACCGTCATCTGGACATATGCTTCGCTGCCAGGAAAATTGCCATACCCCATATCGGTACGGTAAGTACCATATAACTGGATATTGGGATAACGTTCGGAACGCTGAGCGTCGATACGAGAGGCAAACATGCTGACATTGGCACGTAACATCTCTATCGCCGGATTTTTATTGGTCGAATTGAAGGTGATTTTGCTGACATCCTGATGATAAGTGAATGGCCGTGTCAGCAAACTGACAATACTTTCCGGCGATTTACCCGTCAGATTTGTCAATGCGATTTTGCTGTTTATCAGATTCTGGTTAGCAATCTTCACCCGTGATTCAGCTTCAGAAAGAGCCAGCTCACCACGAACTTTATCAGAATAAGCACTGTACCCAGCTGACACCCGCTGGTTGATCAACTTCTGTAATCCACTCACACTTTGCAGATAGTCTTGTGCCTTTTGGTAGCTATGCAGTGCGAAGTCATACTGTGTAAATGCTGTAAAAACATCATAGTACAACACCTCTTTTTGCAGGTATTCTTTGAATTCGTTCGACTCCAGACCATAACGCGCAGAGTCAACCTGTGATTCACGAACACCAAAATCATAAAGCGTGTAAAGCAATGCTGCATTTATCTGTGCTTTTTGATCGGTCGAGGTCTGATAATCGCTACTTTGCCACTGCCGCTGATTTGCGCTTTTAGCGATGAGATCCAGCTTTGGCCAGTAGGCTGCATACGCCTGCGACATGCGATCATCAGCAGCCAGTTTTTCGTAGTGTGCTTTTTTAACGTCGAGACTATAGTCACCGGCTAAATCAATAAATTGCGTTACAGACATTACAGGTTCAGCCTGCGCCGATAACGTAGATGTTACCAACGTAGAAAGTAATATTTTTTTAATAAGCTTCATTATTTTCCACTTCCCTGTTCGCTATTCTCACTCGCTAATACACGATCCACTGCATGATGTGTCTTCATCACTTCTTCAAGGGCATAGAGGTTAATATCATGGGTTATCCCCTGAATAGACAAAATCTTATCGATATTATTTTTGTTATAAAGCGTGCTTTCACTGAGATGCTGCATGCCTCTTCCCAGCTCTTTAGCAATATTGCCACTGTCCGAAAGCAGGTGATGCAGACTCAATAACTCTTTATTCAGACTGACCTGGTAGTGTTCCAGTTGATTTTCCAGCGTGCTGGAGATTTTGTTGAGCTTGAGAATCTCACTGCGATTTGAAAGTGCCTCATTAATCAAACGCTCAACACCTGCATTCGATGCCTGACCTATTTCTAATAGCGCCTGTCGATTTAATATAATTTCGTTAGTCAATGCTTCACGTGTTTCTGCAAATTGCTGGCTTGCTACCGCAACCGCCTGTGACATTGCCGTTACCTGAGTGGCCAGAGTTTGATGACTATCCAGTATCGTTTTTCCTAATGTACCCACCGCGGTTGATACACCGTGCACTTTGGCTACTTCGTCGACCATCAGGCTGGCTGTTTTGGCCATTTTCTGATTAAAAGACTCCACTTTATTATCAAGCTGAGTGATGAATTGTTTCGTCTGTTCACAGAACTCACCCATTTTGCTCAGGCTGGCTCTGATATTTTGCTCACTCAACGTTACGCCGTCAGCATCATCATAAAAGCTTTCACTATCAGTGGTCTCTGGCTGACTGTAGATCCAAGTTTTTATGTTCTCGACATAGTCAGCATTAAGGCGCTCTACCAGCATTGCAAGTAAGCCAACGAACAGAGAAGTCATCAGCCCCATCAGAGAAGCAGAGAATGCACCTGACATGCTTCCTAATGGTGTAGAAATAGCCTCAACCATGGCATTGCTGTTGTCACCTGTTGCTGCACCCAGTACGCCAGAGATTGACCCCATTGTTCCCATCAAGCCAATGAAGGTACCAAGTAACCCCAGACCAATCAGCGTGCCTGATAAATACTCCAGAATTCGGCCACGCCATTCCGTCACCTCTACCCACATGGTGACCAGTTCATCACGTTTTTTTCCGGCGGTTGAGGTAATTGAAGTTAATGATTTACCAAATATTTTTAGTGAAAGCTGTGAATCTATCCCGTTACCCGGTGCGATGCCTCGTTGCCAGCGACTGTAGTTATTTTTTATTTTTATCGCTGACAAGGAAGCAAAAATTATTCCGCTTATCGTTAACATACTTATAACAATATTGATTACGATATTATGCTTAATCGCATCAATAATGAATTCATGAATATAAAAAACAAATAGAGCAAACACTACATTAACGCATAGGGTTAATGTGGAAAGTTTGTTGATTTTGTTCACAATTAGATAACCTCGGTACCTGTTATAGATATTTTAATGAAATCCATGTCTAAAATAATGGAAGATATTTTTTATAAAAGCTTTCTGGAAATGAGACTACCCCGAACTTTTCCCGGTGTCCAGTGGTTGACTGTTATTACAACCTGCGTTTGTTTTTTTTTGTTATTAACCCTTTTTACGTGTTTTATTTGAGGGCTGTTTCTCGGCGTATTACTGATTATGTGATGTTTTTTATCGTTAATGTTAAATTCAACGTTTCTGCTTTAAAGATCGCTTAGTACTTTTTAACTCATGACTGCTTTAACCAAAATAACAGTTAGCTTTATGTAAAATTGAAAAATAACCGCATTGAAATAATTTACAATATGTCGCTATCCATTCAAAAAAGGAGAAATCAATTCAAATAGCTAATTATTGCAGTCAGGCAGCAAGCTGGCCGCTACTTATCCAAAATATAGTTTCACACAATCGTACAATCGATATACCGTTCAGATATTTTCCGAAGGCAACTATTCTTTTTGCAAGTTAGTTAAATTGTTTTTATATATATCGCACTGAAACGTCCCGGTTCTTTCCTGTCACAATAGCGACCACAGGGTAAATTATCTTAACAGATTCCCACTAAAAGTGTGTTATTCAACAAGAAAGTAAAAGCTGCCTGAATCACTGTTTTATACAGGTTTCTTTTTAAGCTGGAAAACGTTAAATGCGATTAAGCTAGCTTTTTAACGGCTATTTAGTTAAATAAAAATAATACACTTAATGTGCTATACATGAATTACTACTAAAATGGAACGATATAATGCACTCTCACGTATAACACTTAAAGATCATCTTCATCAGGTAAAACCAGACAATTCCCAAGAGTTTAATGATCGCACAGTCACCACTCAAATTGTTTTTGACGATGAAAAGAAGAAATTTAATTGCTTTAAATAATCAATTGCGAACAAACAGATATTTGTTAAAAAAGTAAATTAATGCAACAAATTTATTCTCCTTTAAACAGACAGATAGGTTTAACCTTTAGATCTCATGTAACAATTTTCACAAAATAAAAAATTTGGCTTTAGTTAAAGGTGTTAATTCTTTACATTAGACAGAGCATAAATACTCTTTAAAGGTGTTTTTTACGCGATACTATCTTACTGATGTGCAGTTGCCCCACAGATTTTCTGGCATAATATCCACATAACCGTATCTTTCATTAGCACTCAGAGGTGATGATGAATTTATCTATCAAATAAGTTGGGCTAGTAAAATGCTCCCCAAAGTACAAACGTTTCATTACTTTTTCATTCGTTTGTGCTCAACAGGCAGCATTTTTCTTACTTATTTTTCAGACATAATAGCAATGATTTCTCTGTCAGTGGCAGGCATTGCCCGGACGACCAACCGGCTCAGATTACTTAACGTCTGTTCCGTACTTCGACTAATAATACCTTCACATTCACTGACCCGAATCCCTTGCCTTGCTAATAATACCGCCTTGAAAGCACTCATCGTGCCAGTAGACACTTTCATCGCACAACCATTGGAAGCACCATCACAGATAATTCCACTGACATCACTGACCATATTGATGATCGCCGATTGAACGACCTCAAGATCGCGGGTAAACAGCCATGCCATGCCAGCAGCCGCCCCCATCGCTGCGGTTGTTGCAGCGCAAAGCGCAGATAAACGCATAAAACGTGCGTGAACAGCGATAGCGGTGAGATGTGATAACGCCAGTGCACGAATAAGCGCCTCATCACCGGCGTTAAGTTCACGCGCCAGCACTACAACCGGTAAGGTAGCGGCAATCCCCTGATTTCCTGAGCCAAAATTAGACATCGCGGGTACCGATGCTCCTCCCATACGGGCATCTGAAGCCGCCACCGTCTCAATCAATATCCGCGATAACATATCATCACTCATGACACCGAGGCTGACATTCGCAGCTAATACGCCGGAAATGTTAAGACCATAAGGTATTCGTCTGCCTTCGGCCGATAATGCACTATTCAGATGCGCAGCATCCTGCATAAATGCAATAGCGGAGAGAGGTACATGATTGACAAATTCAACCGCCTCTTCAATGGTGAAGTCACGTAATACGGTTGCCGATTCACCTTTTTTTTCAGGCACAGGTAAAGCGATAGGTTGGCCATCAAGATACAATTCAGCTACTTGCGTATGCCGCTGTTTGATAACAACCCGACATTGATGCTGCAGACCATGTGCTGTTAAATCAATATGTATGAAATCTTCTGTTTCACGAGCCTGCAAAATGATGCTTTCCTTTTTTACCATCTCCTGCGCCTGTTCAATCTGCGCGTCGGTCAAACCATCCAGTAATTCCAGCCCTTTTTCTCTGTCTCCGCCGAGTAAACCGACGGCTGCGGCCATTGCGATGCCACGACTACGCGTACCAGGAATAGTCACCCCCATAGCATTTTTATAGAGGTTTTCAGAGATGAAACCCGATATGCGCACACACGGCTCGGGTAAGCTGGCTCCTGCAGTTGCTGCCGCAAAAGCAATCGCTACGGGTTCAGTACAGCCTAACGCAGGCGTAACTTCTTTTTCTAACCACTTAATGAACAGTGCCTGATCGATTTGCTGCATTGTGTACTCGCTTACAGATATTGCATGAATAACCTGTATGGTAACGGATCATGTCTGGTCTTTTTTTCTCTTATTATTCAGTAGCCACTGATTTAGGAGAAAATATTTCCATTAAATAGAGTATTTATGGATTTTTTTCCCACCGTAATCGCATAAGGAGAAATATAATATATTAAGAGATCACTCACGTTCTCGAAAAATGTTGCACAGTAACTTCAGTAGCAACCACTCAGCGATAGAAAGGATAATCTCCATTGTACTGCAATGCAGACTACCCTGCTGGCGGGAAAGCCGCTGTAATGCTTTTCCGGTAAGCTGGCGCCCAACAGAGCAATTGGAAAGTGAGCTTGCTCGCATTTTTGCAATGTTAACGTTAACTATTGTGACTAACATCCCACTTCATCCGCGACAAACGAGATCACATGAAGATGTTAACGTTATCATCGAAGCAACAACGATAAGGTTCAGGAGTTACCATGAAGGTCTTTGGCATCGAAATTTTGTTTAAAAACCCCTACTATCGCTACGCTTCGGGTTATTCATTCTTCTTTTTTATCACCTGGTCCCTCTGGTGGTCGCTGTATGCTATCTGGCTGAAAAACACCATCGGCCTGACTGGTGAACAATTAGGAACGCTCTATTCACTGAATCAGTTCACCAGTATCACCTTCATGATCATTTACGGTATCGTTCAGGATAAACTGGGACTACGTAAAAATCTGATGTGGTTACTCAGTGCAATTCTGGTACTCACGGGTCCGTTTCTGATTTTTTTTTATGAACCTTATCTAAAATCTCATTTCTATTTTGTCGTTACTGTGGGGTCTGTCTTCTTCGGACTTGGTTATCTGGCGGGTTGTGGTCTGGTCGATAGCTTTACTGAGAAAATGAGTCGTACTTTCAAATTCGAATATGGCACATCACGTTTGTGGGGATCGCTGGGTTATGCCATCGGTGCTTTCATTGCCGGGTTGGTATTCACGATTAATCCTCATATCAACTTCTGGGCTGTGTCAGTCGCTGGTGTGCTTTTTATGCTGATTAACTGTATTTTCAACGTAAATAAAGCACATTCCTACATACCACAGAAAGTGAAGGCAGTAACTAAAGACGATTTTTTTGGCGTACTGCGTGACAAAAACTTCTGGATTTTTGTTGTTTTCATCATTGGCACCTGGTCATTTTATACCATTTACGACCAGCAAATGTTCCCGGTATTTTATGCAAGCTTATTTGAAACCAAAGAGTTGGGCACACAGGTTTATGGTTATCTCAACTCTGCACAAGTGGTAGTCGAAGCAGTCTGTATGGCTTTTGCACCTTTCTTTGTCAATCGGGTTGGCCCTAAGAAAGCCTTGTTAATTGCCACCATTATCATGACCACCCGTATCCTGATGGCGGCTATTTTCATCAACCCTTATATCATTTCGTTTGTTAAAATGTTCCATGCGCTTGAAGTACCTCTGTTTGTCGTCGCAGTATTTAAATATGCAGCCGCAAATTTTGATAAGCGTCTTTCCTCGACTATCTTTTTGATCGGTTTTCAGATTGCCAGCTCGATTGGTATCATTTTACTCTCCATTCCATTGGGTAAATTGTTCGACCAAATCGGTTATCAAAAAGTCTTTTTCATCATCTCTTGTGTTGTTGTCTTAATGCTTGTCTTCGGAACCTCGCTGCTCAGCAACCGGAAACAAAAAGAACTTCAACATTAAAAGACCTCCGCCAACTGCCCGGACGACGATGAGTACTGAACCGTCATCACCGGGTAGTTGACCTTAATCGGGTAGATATCCGCATATTACACCCGCCGCATTTCATCTGATACGACATTATTTTATTCACCTTATTAACAACGTATCAGTGTACTGAACAGATAATTTTGCAGGAGACAAACATGAAATTCACATTGGCTGCAGCAGAACTTGAACTCGCCCAACGTATGAAAACAGTCGGCAAGCGTTGGTATCCTCGTTTTCACCTCGCGGGTCGAGCCGGCTGGATAAACGATCCGAATGGCTTAATTTTTCATGACGGCTGGTATCATGCGTTTTACCAGCACCACCCTTATGGTACCGCCTGGGGGCCTATGCATTGGGGGCATGCACGCAGTAAAGATATGCTGCACTGGGAGCAACTGCCAGTTGCACTGACTCCCGAGGGCGCTGAAGATAAAAATGGCTGCTTCAGCGGTTCTGCTGTGATTTATGACGGTAAAATGGCGCTTATCTATACAGGCAATAAATTTGAAGGTGACTCTACCTCAGACGATGACCTTTATCAGGTGCAGTGTCTGGCAACGTCGAATGATGGTATTCATTTTGACCGTCACGGCATCATCATTGATACCCCTCCGGGGGTACATCATTTTCGCGATCCCAAAGTGTGGCAGGAAGGCGACCGTTGGTATATGGTCGTCGGCGTCAGTAAAGCGGGTGTGGGGCACATCCATTTGTATAGCAGCAGCGATCTCAAAGAGTGGCAGGACGAGGGAATATTAGCAGCAGCCCCGGATAGTCAGATGGGATTCATGTGGGAATGTCCTGACTTCTTTCGTCTCGGAGACAAATATGTGCTGGTGTTTTCCCCTCAGGGACTGGCCCGGGACGGTTATGATTACGTTAATCTTTACCAATCCGGTTACATCATCGGTAGCTGGTCACCAGGTAAACCTTTTCAGCAGGAAACACCGTTTATTGAAATGGATCTGGGAGACAGCTTCTATGCGCCACAAACTTTCCTCGCTGAGGATGGACGCCGTATCCTGATAGGCTGGATGGTCATGTGGGATTCTTACCTCCCTGAAAGTAGAGATGGTTGGGCTGGTCAGCTTACGCTTCCACGCGAATTATCGCTTAACGATCGCCAGGACAGACTTGTTCAACGCCCTATTCGTGAGCTCTCCTCTCTTTATCAAAATAGTCATCACCACCACTACACACTGAAAAATCAGCAAACCGTAGTCTGTTCCATGTGCCAGCATGAAGACATAGTAGTGCGTCTTTCCACGCAGGCCGCGGCGGAAGAGTATGGTCTGTCACTGGGTGAAGGCTTACGTGTGTATATCGACAGTCAGGCAAAACGCGTGGTCGTTGAACGTAATTACGCTGAATATGGCCTCGTTGGTAAGCGCAGCGTGCCTTTACCAGACAGTGAACACACTGAACTGAGACTAATCATTGATAACTCTTCGCTTGAGCTGTTTGTTAACCAGGGCGAATCAGTGGTAAGCACCCGTTTCTATCCGGATGAATCGATCAGCGCACATGAGCTGCGGGCCTTCGCATGGGGTGGAACGGCACAACTTGATATTGAACGCAAAGAGTTAGTAATTACCTGATCGTTTTTTACTACTACGGTGAGTCAGATGCGGTTATCAGAGTCATTCTGATAACCGCATCTGCCATAAGGCGCTATCGCCGTTTTCAATGCCTGCCTGCTAATCCCCGCGATGTGGGGTTATTAAACTAAAATGATTGCCACTCGTCATCCATATGGCTCACAGCACTTACCGGTGGTTTACTGAGGGGTAATGCCACCTTTTGCGGCGACGTTATCACGGGGGTGGGGGCAGTGCGTTCAGTACCACTTTCTACAACAAATGCACTCACCAGTTCATTCAGAATAACCGCCTGCTCCATCTACGAAACTGAAGCGGCTGAAGCCTGTTCAACTAACGAAGCATTTTGCTGTGTTACATCATCCATTTGATTAACGGCCTGATGTACCTGGTCAATACCCAGCATTTGTTCCTGCGCTGCCGTCGATATTTCATCAACTAAATCGGATGACTGACTGATGGAGTCACGCATGCGCCCCATATTTTTACCCACTTCCTCAGCCTGATCTGCTCCCGCATTGACAAAACGAATTGATGACTCGATCAACTCTTTTATTTCCCGGGCTGAAGCTGAAGAACGTTGCGCGAGGCTCCTGACTTCACCGGCTACCACAGCGAAACCACGACCTTGCTCTCCGGCTCTTGCAGCTTCAACCGCAGCATTGAGTGCCAGAATATTGGTCTGGAAAGCAATGCCTTCAATAATCGAGATGATATCCGTGATTTTAGCTGAACTGTTGCGGATATCGGACATTGTGCCAAGCATGGTGTCGACTTTTTGTAAACTGTCTGCCGAGATATCCCTCACCCCCTGCGCCAGCTGACTCGCCATTTTCGTATTTTCAGCAGTCTGTCTCACTGTTTCGCTCAATTCAGACATGCTTGAGGCAGTCTGTTCGAGCGATGCCGCCTGTTGTTCCGTTCTGGCCGATAAGTTTTCATTACCCGCAGAGATTTGCGTTGATGCAGTACTCACCGACTGGGCAGAAAGACGTACAGAAGAGAGAGAACTGGCGACATTACTCAATAGCGAGTTATACGCTCTGGCGGTATAACCAATTTCATCTCTTTTCGTTTCATCAACTCGCAATGTCAGATCCAATCTTTCGCTGGCTCTCTCCATTGTTGTACGCATTGCATGCAGACTGGCGTATCGAGAGGATAACTCTGACGGTAAAGACGCCGAGTAGCAGAATGACAACTATTGAAGCTCCTAACATTCCCCAGAACACGCGCTTATAAATATGATTGTTCTGTTCCGAAAGCGCTTCACTGATCTGTACATTCAGATTGAGTTGTTTTTAGTAACTACTCACTAACTCCCGGGCTGCCGCACCGACACCGTCACTGCTTTGCAGTTGACCCAAAGCCACCGTATCATTTTGAGCACGTGAGCCCTCAATAAAAATCGGCAACTGAGTCTGGATTCGCTGAATAATCGCGAACGCATTTTCTGTCATGTTGCGGTCATCATCGTCAGTAATATAGTTATCAAGGTAGTGCTGGGTGATACTCTTCAGCGTATCAATCTCCTGACTGATATCTTTTTCTACCGGTTCCTGCCGGGCTATTGATGTCGCACTCTGATGACGGTACATCAGTAAAATCAATCGGTTTGCACGATCACTCAATTTACCAAAATCGATAATTGAAGGGATAGAATTAGTCTGAACATACTGAAACCGGCTCTGAAAACCGTTAGAAACCAGAATTGCCATGACTGCCGAGACGATAACCGTAACGGAAAGCAAAGAAAAAGCGAGCGATAAACGCCGGGTGATCGTCATTGTTTTTTCCACCTGATTGTTCGATAAGTGTGCACTACAACAGTATGTCATACGGGCTGGTGTGGTTATCGGCAGAAAAGAGACAAATTTAATAGCCTGAATAAAAAACTCGATTTTTCCCGGCGCTCAGACAATGCACTCTTCCTCCTGTCTTTCCGATCTGGGATTTTAAAACAGCCAGCTGACACGGTCACATGATGAGCATGTGCACCTGGCTGAAAACGGCAGTGACAACGCTGACTACCCGGGGATGGTTTTCATGGTGTTGCGTTAATGAACAGCCTGATTGTTGACTGTGTCATTGACGTAACAACGCCTGCAGACGTTTTTCTTCCATTCATCGAACTTTGATGAGAACAAAAAAAGCTTCAGCGCGCGAATCACCAGAATACCCATCCATATTGCAGTGACCCAGCCGGACCAGAAGGGTTCAGGTGCGATCAGAATGTTGATCAGAACCAGCCCCACACAAATCAGTACTGCACTGAACAGCGAACGAAAAAATTTCGCTTCTTGGGCCACTCGCCTTTTAATCTGAGCATATCGCTGGTCTGCAGCTTCGGCTTGCGTTGTCCCCTGCTCAGTATCAATCAACTCACTAACATTAACGTCAAATGAGGCAGCTAATGCACCCAGTGTTTCCAGACTTGCTTTTTCACCATTTTCGATACGCTGAATCGTTCTTACACTCAGCGCTGAGATCTCTGCCAGTTGCTCCTGCGACCAGGCGCGTGACAAACGATGCATTTTGATACTGTTATTTTCCATAGTAATTCCTCTTCACGGAATGAACGATGCACTTAAAACCTATCCCATTCCTGCAACCGGAATAGAATGTTAACGATGAAGCAGTCTCGAAATAAGTAACACGCCACTCACCCGACAGCAGGGCGACATGCTGATGACAGTGGACTGACAGCAGAGTTTTCATCCGGATAAAGTAACCCGGAAAAGCCTTTCATGCAGAAAATCAGTCACAGAGTTTGTATTTGTCAGTTTACTGAGAGATAAAATGCCTCCAATGCAATGAGTTTTGGTCTTGAATATCACATTGATTATAATAGTAACCGGGCCGATCTTAGATCCTGAAACGTACTTTTAACAACCAGAATTTCCGGATAAATAATCTGTTTTGTTAATGTTTTAAATCCTGTTTTCAATACTCCGGTAGTTATCAAAAACAAATTTTCTCTGTTAATCCCGGCCAGTAAAGAATGAAAAATAAATTAATTTTCGGCTGAAAATATAAATCATAAATTTTATTGCTAAATTAGCAATATCTATCGCTATCTGGTATATAGTCGTCTAAGCGATTTTTCGTAGAGAGGATGTATGGAACAGGAAGAGCACATCAGTGGCATACTGCGTAACCAGCTTGAGGCAACCCTGGATAAGCTTGGAGAGTTGGTATGGGCTTATGTGGTACTCTCCAAGAAAGATATGTCATGTATTTTTGGTGTGACAAATTACCCCGGTGAATGGGTGAAGCGCTACAAAGAAAACGGACTGCAGTATACTGACCCGGTGGTGATTACCGCACTCAATCGTCTCACGCCTTTCTCCTGGGATGAAAAATTACTGGCTGGTTCAGGTTTTCACTTTTCAGAACTGTTCGATAAAGCGCGTGAATTTGGGATGACTCATGGCTATACCTTTGTTTTGCACGATTACCACCATAATCTGGTAACCCTCTCGTTCATTATCCCGCCTGAACGTCGTGAAGAAATTACGCAAATTTTATTTCAAAATAAAGGTGATATTGCCTTGCTGGTTGCTGCAGTTCATGAGACTTACCTGACATTGATCTCTATTACACAAAAAGAATCACTGCGCACAGAAAAAGCCCATCACTTTACTCAAAGAGAGAATCAAATTCTCTACTGGGCCAGCGTAGGGAAAACCTATCAGGAAACAGCCATGATACTGGGTATCACTACCCGTACGGTGAAATTTCATATGTCCAATGTTGTGAAAAAGCTGGGTGTCACTAACGCCCGGCATGCCATCCGATTAGGCGTTGAACTTCAACTGATCACCCCGGTTAATTAATTACTGCAGTTGTGCCGACGAAAGTGGCCAGGTATTCATTTTTTGATCCAATGCGTTTTCCTGGCGCAAAATCCGTTTTTTGATCTCCTGCAGGCTATCATCGTCAACATGGCCAAGTACCAGATGAACCGGTTCTTGCTTTTCAGATAATCCGGTTTCCAGTACCGTCACATTCCAGCCTGATTTTTTAATGATGTGCATCATCGGATGGCTGGCCACAGCCAGAATACCATCATAATGACGCTCTCTTGCATAATTGATTAACGAAAGAAATAGCATCATCGTCACAGGGAAACGCCGGCCTAACATTGAGCCAGCCCGTTCTTTGTCGACAAAGAAACGCGTCGATTCAATATAATTGCCGTCAGGAATAGCGATATTATTAAAAAATGAAAAGAAGGCGCCATCCAGCATGTTACTGTGCTTCATATCAATCATCCTTGTGCCGCACAAGATAACGCCATTCTGTATACCCAGAATATAGTCGGTTTGTTCATTATCGAATTCATCCACCTCTTTACCCTCTGAACAGTTTACAGCCCATTGTAATCTGTCTTTGAAAGTGTTTTTTCTCAACATAAAAAGATCTTCCGATGTTTCCTGACTAAGTGAAGAGTAATTGAAACTGTAGATATCAAACATAATGTCACCTTGGTTTTATTAGAAATAAATAAAGTTAAGGGGTGACATCAGTAAAGTTGCGTCAGAAGCATGCCGGGACAAAAACATCATAATTCTTTTTGAAAAAATCTCTCTTCTCTTATTATGTTGTTAATGTTAGTTATTTATTAAATAGCGAAAATATTGAATTTATAGAAACAAATCAGAACATAAAACCAATTTAGTTATATATAATAGATTTATATCTTTCAATGAATAGCAAATAGAACGAAAAATATAATTATTTTATGAAATTCATAGTAGTAAAATTATAAGAAAAATTAAATTATATTGTCACAGAAATGTTGAAATAATGTGTAAGTCAATGATGTTAAATAAACAGAATATTTAACCAGGAAAAATAATGATCAGAAAATTTGAATTTTAAAGTCAGGACAATGCCAACTGCGCAGGCTATTTTCCGATGTTCAAACACCGTGTGTATTTCATCCTTTTTCACATTTTGCCATCGCCACATGCACTATGACGCACATCTGCATTATCACTATCCGACAAAGAGAGCGTTCATGCAGAGACAAAGTGAATTACGAAATTGCCAGAGATGACAGACGAAAAAGCGGAATACAGGAAATTGCAGGATAACGGGTTAGGGATAACCATGCGCACCCTGGATGCCTGGTACGCCATTGATAACCTTTTCCCGGGGCTCTCTTGCTGGATCACTACCACTCAGATAACCCAGTCTGGCCATTCTACTGTGCGATATGAATTCTTTTTTTAATATCTTTTAAAAAAAGCGTAATAGTAAAAGTCATGACAACCAGCAATGACCATGCCCCCCATTTACCGACATGAACCGTAGCCCACGCCCCTAACTGGTTAGGGTAACGCCATACACCGAAAAACGTTCCCAGGTTTTCTGCTAACCAGATAAAGAAACCTATCAATACAAAAGAGAGTAATAATGGCATACGTCTTGGTCGATCGTAAGGTGTAAAGACAACCACTGAACGCATGTACATCCCTAATGCTATACAGGCAATATACCAGCGATAATCGCCAATGAAGTGGTGAGTGAAGAAATTCCCATACAGAGCAAAAGCAAGTAACGCAGCGGGCATCAGCGGAGGATGGTGGCGCACTTTAAGGTCAAACAGCCTCCAGCATTGAATGATGTAGCTGCCGACTGCGGCATACATAAAACCACTAAATAACGGCACACTGCCTATTTTACTCCAGCCATTTTCAGGATACTGCCAGGAACCGATAGCCGATGAGGTTTTAAAAAACTCAAGTCCGAACCCCAGCAGATGGGATAGTGTAATCGCTTTCAACTCATCCCAACTCTCCAGTCGGAAAAATATCATTGCAGCCTGAATCGCCACCGCGATGAGGAAAAGTAAGTCATAGCGGGTGATACCCAACAGTCCCGCCTTTGGGACGACGAGGATAGAAAGAAAAAACAGACCGGCAAACAGACATGCTCTGAGCTCTTTCACACCAAACCAAAGAAACTCAACGCCTGCGCGTTTAATACCCGTGCATGCCAATGCCGGCGGGTGCATTAAATAGTGATCAACTCGGTTTTCCACACACTCTCCTTGTGAATATGGTCCGTCAGCGAGATCCGACTCTGTTGCCTGTCTGCTGAAAAAACCGGTAAAAAATAATCGCCATGACACGACAAAAATGCTAAAGAAAATATTCACTCTGCCGATTGTAACGAGGATTTTTAAAATCTTGCGAAGATCTCGTTTTCTTACAGGTTCGCTATCGGATAAAACCAGAAAATTTATTGTCTGTCTAAAGAGCAAGTCATTATTGGGGAAAATCCTTAACGACCCCGGATTAAGGGACAAAGCCCCCACCCGCACTATCATGATGAAGAGAATTGCGATGGATGAAGACCTTAAGCAACAGTTCGCAAAACATAATCCCCTGGCGATAAAAGCAACGCTCGGAGATTTACCAAAACAGTCCTCCCCTTTGATTGTTAAATATGCCGGTGGGCAATTTATCAGTCAGCTACTCAATGTGTTACCCGATAATGACGGGTTTATCTTCGATTTGGGTAGTAAAGAACAACAACGAGAGCTTACTTCTTATTCGTCATCTTTCACATTCATCGCAGAGCTCAACGGTGCAGGTGTTGAGTTTGCCATTGATAATGCAACACTGACTGACTACGAAGGCCAGCCAGCCTTTGCTGCTCCGCTGCCGGATAGGCTTTATCTGATTCAACGACGTTCTTATTTCCGCATTAATACCCAAGCCTGGCCCCCTTTAACCTGTCGCGGTCAACTGGAGGACTCAACGCCATTTGCACTGCCGGTTCGTGACATCTCTCTGGGCGGACTCTGTGTTTATACCCGTGAAGAGCAACCATTATCACTGACTGAACACGATATCATCCGTAATGTCACACTGGATCTTCAGGAACATGGTACATTTACTGTCGACATTCAATTTATCAGTCAGTCCCAGATCAATGAGATCAACCATAAAAGTGAGGTAAAATCGTTACCTCGCTTAAGTTTTAAATTTCATCATCTCTCCGCTGCGCAGGAAAGGGACTTACAACGCGTCATTTTCAATCTTGAACGCGAAGAGATGAATAAAAAAAGAAAATTTCAGGACTAGCAAAGCGAAAAACAATAAAAAAACATAAAATTATGAGCCCGGCAGAGTATTACTTATTCAGGTAATACTCTGCACTATTTTCCACAAAAAAAACGTAACCTCATGATTACTCTGTTTCATTTTTTCACCCTCCTATTTTATTTCAGCTAATGGACTTTTTCAACTGCAAACTGAATAAAAATAATGGAAAAATTAACATTCCATCCTCTGCGCTGATAATATTGATATCTCATTGATAAAAATTAAAAACATCGTTATCCACGCTGTTTTTTACCTACCCGTCAATACGTTCATTAACGATGTATATTGAATACATGATGCAATACCAGAAAAGAATGTCAGAGATTAAAAATACAGTTTCCATCGTCAAATCAGGGGCCGAAATGTGTGATTGACAACATAGTATGTTCGTGCAAATGGTATCGGAAATCATTTTATTATTGATATGTTGCCAGAAAGAGTGGTAATTGTTTGCATCAACCTCAGCAAAAGGGAACAGATACCTTGACGACTATCGATGACAAACAAGAAAGACGCCGCTGTATTCGCGGAATCGTCGGTGCCGCTTCAGGCAACCTTGTGGAGTGGTTTGATTTTTATATTTATGCTGTTTTTGCCGCCTACTTCACCAAGGCACTCACCCCGCCGGATATGGACCCACTGACACAATCGGTATATGTCTGGGGGGTATTTGCAGCCAGTTTTTTGATGCGCCCTCTGGGAAGCTGGTTATTTGGACGTATTGCTGACCGACATGGACGCCGTCGTTCTATGGTGGCCTCGGTCACTCTGATGGGATTTGGCTCATTTTTATTCGCTGCACTCCCCACTTATGACCAGGCCGGGATCATCGCCCCGCTGTTATTATTACTGGTCCGATTGCTGCAAGGACTCTCTGTCGGCGGAGAATACGGGGCTGTTGCCACTTATATGAGCGAATTAGGTCTCAAAGGACGGCGAGGTTTTTATGCCTCTTTCCAGTATGTGACGCTTTCTGGCGGTCAGTTACTTGCCAGTCTGCTCAGTGTGGTACTGCTCACCTTCATGAGCGAACAACACCTGCACGACGGAGGCTGGCGCATACCTTTCGTTATTGGAGGCATTGCAGCACTGATCTCCCTGCTTGCACGAAAAAATCTCGAAGAAACACTGTCTGAAAGTAATGCCAAAGGTGAAGCAGGCTCATTGAGTGACCTGTTTGCCAAACACTGGCAGGCTTTTTTACTGGTTGTTGGCTACACCTCAGCAGGCTCTCTGTGTTTTTACACGGTGACGGTCTATTCAAAAACTTACCTGACCAATCTGGGAATTGATGGCAAACAAGTCAGCTACATTATGACTTTTTCATTGCTAATTTTTATGCTTGCCCAGCCGCTGTTTGGTACCATTTCGGATCGTATTGGTCGTCGTGCTTCAATGATCTTTTTCAGCCTGCTGATGCTGATTTTTATCTATCCTGTCATGTGGCTTGCTATCCCCTACTTCGCCCACTCTCCGGTGATAATTGCACTTTTATTAATTTTTCTGATGCTGATCCTCAGTTTTTACACTTCAATCAGCGGTCTGATAAAAGCCGAAATGTTTCCTTCACACATTCGGGCATTAGGGGTCGGTTTGTCTTATGCTATTGGTAATGCGATCTTCGGTGGTTCAGCGCCTTCCGTTGCACTTCAATTCAAAGTATTTGGTAAAGAACATCTGTTTTTTGTCTATGTCGCTGTTGTATTGTTGGTTTGCCTGTTTTGTAGTCTACAGCTACCCAGGAAACCGCAATATCTCAATGACCGCTAACCTGACAGCCGGGAATTAACTGACTTCGGCCCGGCAACCGATCATGATCGCCTCACACCATCCGGTTGAGGCGATCATTACCATCAGCTCACTGGCGTAATAATGGTTTTGATAATATCCTGGACAATCTGACGCCCATCGATATCGGTATAAACATTAACATTAGCCACGGTATCACGCAGCGGTACCGTCTGGCCGGTAGTGAGCGTCCCTGTGGTTTCGATCCCTATGGCCATCGGTTGATATTTACCAATCTCAGCATTCGCGGCAACAGCGACGGCCAGAGGATCGTAGAGCACGCATTCTTCCGACCATTCAAACATCGGAGCATCAAAATAGGTTGAGCAGACTGTCTTAAGCAGCCCGATAAACTCCCCTTTTCCATCAAGGCCCTGTAAATCCTCTTTGGTAAGAACCAGCCCACAATCAGCATTAGTGACATCAAGACTGACCACACTTAACGGAATACCCGAACGGAAAACCCTGGCCGCCGCCGGAGGATCAAACCAGATATTACACTCTGCCACTGGCGTGATATTGCCCCTCCCCCAACGCGCATTAAGCCCAAGCGCGCCCGCCATCATCACCACATTTTTGATTAACGGGATAATATCAGGTGCTTTCAGCATCGCGAGGGCGAGGTTACTTTGTGAGCCGAAGCAAACGATGGTGATTTCACCTGGATTTTTACGTACCAGATCAATGATTAATTCACTGGCATGTATTCCACAGTGAGATTGTGCTTCAGGGGGTAGTGGCACGCAGCCTTCCCGACCACGCGCGCCAGCATAAGCCTGTTGCAATTGCTCAGGTAACTCGCCGCTAAGCGGCGTTGCCATGCCTATCGCAACCGGGATATCCGTGCGTCCGGCAACCTGTAAGATACGTGTTGCACAGCGCGCACCCAAAGTCGGAGGACAGTTACCAAAGACGGTAGTGATCGCCATAAGCTGCAGACGCGGGTCACGCAACGCCAGCATAATAGCAATAGGATCATCCGCATCAGTGCCTGAAATACCAATTGCGGGATCGGTATCAATGATGATTTTACGTTTCTCAGACATTCGGCTCTCCTCGTTTAGAGTCCCATTTTGATCAGTTTCGGCAGGTTATCTTTGTCGAGACTCTCCAGTTGGCTGCCATAAAGGGTATGATTTTCGCTATCCACTTTCATCTCACCCATCCCTTCAATTTTGCTCTCTGCTGTAATCGGTGTGCCATCCATCAGCATTTTTCCAATGCGGACAAATATTTCGCCTGCTGTCATCGGGTTCCAGATATACCCACCCTTGATATTGCCATTCCTGACCAGAGATGCTGCTTGTCCCGGACTGTAAGCACCCACTACACAGACATCATTGCTTTTGTTGCGACGGGCAACCGCACGACCTGCACCTACCGGTCCCGGTGAACCGAATGCCATTACCCCACGAAAATCAGGATATTTAGACATTAACTCGCTGGTCACACGCATCGAATCATCCAGTGATTCCCCTGAACCATAGAGATCGCCCACTTGTTTCATTTCAGGATAATGCGCCTTTTGGTAGTCAATCGCGGCCTGAGCCCATGCACGATGCAGAGGAATAGTCAGGCTACCAACGATAATCGCGTACTCTCCTTTCTCTTTCATACAACTGGCCATTAAATGCATATGACGCACACCGAAAGTTGTCGCATCAACCAATTCAAAATCCCAGTCAGCATACTTTTGTGCGGGAGATTCATGGACTGCCACTTTGATGCCAGCCTGTTGCGCTTTTTTCAGTACCGGTTCCAGCACCGCCGGGTCAACAGGCACCACCCCGATAATATCGACTTTTTGTGCAATCAGATCTTCGATTGCTTTGACCTGCAAAGCAGGATCCTGAGAAGTAGGTCCCACCTGCCAGGCGGTGATCCCCCGTTTTTGCGCTTCCTTTTTAATCCCCTCTTCCATCGAGTTAAACCATGGCGCACCGCCAACTTTAACCACTACGCCCATGCGTATCGGACCATCAGCGCAGGCAAAACTACTGACAGTCAGCGAGAGAATCAATGCGGCTATTTTTTTCATATCAACACTCCTTTGGTTTGATCGGCATTTCGCCATTACTGCGGAATATCTGATGCCAGAGGTGTCAGGCTAAGATCACGATACTGCTGCATACGTGCAATGGCATCACTGTACAGAGGCATGGCGTTCGCCGTGCCGGTTCGCTCGACACAGACAGCGGCATAGGCCGCAGCAAAGAGTGCCGCTTCTTCAAGAGGTTTTCCTGTGGCCAGTTGTGATGCCAGCGCACCATTGAAAGCATCACCAGCACCGGTGGTATCCGTTGGTTGTGCCGGAAAAACAGGTACCAGGAAAATTTCACCGCCGTGGCAGAGCAGTGCGCCCTGGCTTCCCAGTGTAATAATGAGTTGCTTTACGCCTTTAAGATGCAGTGCCTGAGCGGCTTGTGCCGCCGAAGCCAGATCAGTGATCGGTACGCCAGAGAGTTGTGACGCTTCGGTACAATTAGGTGTCAGCAGGTCAATCTGGCTCAGTAATTCATCACTTATTTTTTGTACTGGTGCAGGATTAAGAATGATAAACACCCCGGTCTGACGCGCAATTTTGACCATTTTCTCAATTGCCCCGAGGTTATTCTCCAGTTGTAGCAGTAAAATATCGGCTGCGGCGACAGTTTGCTGGCAACGGTTAACTTCTGCGGCACTGACTGTCAGGTTTGCGCCAGGATAAACCGCGATCATATTTTCCGCTTCATCACCGGCCACATAAATCATCGCATTTCCTGTCGGTTTCTCTTTACAGGTAAACAGTGTCATGGCATCAAAACCCATCTGCTCAAGATGGCGTCTGGCGAACTGTCCAAAGTCGTCATTGCCGACTTTGCCGATATAGTGCACCCGCGCACCGGCACGTAATGCCGCGGTAGCTTGATTCGCCCCCTTCCCACCGGCCCCCATCATGCTACTCTCGGCAATCAGCGACTCACCAGGATGAGGAAAACGTCGCATTTTGGTGACAATATCCAGATTGAATGATCCAAAAACACATACTTTACCTTTCATAGCCCTTCTCCAAATAATCGTTGTGCGGCCAGACAAGCGCCCCGGCATCCTGTCTGATCCGTTGCGCGGCTAAAAACAAATTGCAGATTATTTTTTGTTAAAGGGGGGCGCAGTGAACGTCGTATCAGATGGCACAATGTTTCCATTGGAAAATTATCCATCGCCAGTACCCCTCCTCCCAGAAACAGGTATTGCGGATCAATGATGTTCATCTCATTGCTGATGATAGCCGCAAGGCGCTGCAGGAAAGCCTGCAGGTCAGGGTTTCTGTGATGCACGCTAAACAGTTCAGTAAATGGCGTATCTGGCACATTTTGCTTGTGCCATATAGTCAGCCAGTGCCCTGACGTCAGCGTTTCAACACAACCTGAATTGCCACAGTGTAGTGGCACACTGAATTTGGCCACCTGAGCAGAGGTGATATGCTCACCTCAACATCTTATAGGTGAACCAATGAGCAAAGCATTTACTGCTGAATTTAAAGTCGAAGCGGCAAAACTGGTCCTGGATCAGAACTACACTCACGGCGAGGCGGCTAAGGCGATGAACGTCAGCCTCTCCGCCATCAACCGCCGGGTAAAATCGTTACGTATCGAGCGCCAGGGGAAAACGCCCCCGGGGCTGCCTCTGACGCCTGAGCAGACTGAACTCAGGGAAATGAGAAAACGGATACAACGCCTTGAAATGGAGAATGAAATCCTAAAAAAGGCTACCGCGCTCTTGATGTCGGACTCCCTGAACAGTTCACGATAATAGACAGTCTGAGGGGCACTACCCGGTAGCGCCATTGTGCCGGCTGTTCGGTGTTCACCGAAGCAGTTATCGCTACATTCGTAAAAATGGCAGGGATTCTGACGCCGAGCGTGCCGTTAAACGGAGTCTCGTCAGTGAAGTCTGGAACGCCAGTGGTGGCTCTGCTGGCGCGAGAAGTATCGCCACGATGGTCAGCGCTAAGGGCGTCAGACTCGGGCGATGGCTGGCCGGTAAGCTGATGAAAGAGCTGGATATCGCCAGTTGCCAGGTCCCGGCGCATAAATACAAACGCGGCGGGAACGAACACATTGAAATACCGAACCATCTCGACCGGCAGTTCGCGGTTACCGCGCCGGATCAGGTCTGGTGCGGCGATGTGACGTATATCTGGACGGGAAAATGCTGGGCTTATCTGGCAGCAGTGCTGGATCTGTTCGCCCGCAAACCTGTGGGCTGGGCGATATCGACGTCGCCGGACTCGGCCCTCACGGTCAAAGCATTGCAGATGGCCTGGGAGCTTCGGGGTAAGCCAACAGGCGTGATGTTCCACAGCGATCAGGGCAGCCACTATACCAGCCGTCAGTACCGGCAGGCTCTGTGGCGCTGTCGGATAAAGCAGAGCATGAGTCGCCGGGGTAACTGCTGGGATAATGCCCCGATGGAGCGGTTCTTCCGGAGCCTGAAGACCGAATGGGTGCCGACGAAGGGCTATAACAGCTTCAACGAGGCTCAGAGCGCGATAATCAGCTACATCACGGGCTATTACAGTGCCATCCGGCCCCACTGGTATAACGGTGGCTTAACGCCAAATGAATCAGAGCGGCTGTTCCACGAACAGTCAGGTCGTGTGGCCAAAATTAGTTGACCACTACACAGGGACAGGGCCGGGAGTTACCTGCCAATAGCGAATGACCAATCTCACCCGATGCCCCATTAGCCCCATGATAAAAATCACCATTAATCCACAGGCTGTTCCCCATACCGGTGCCGAGATAAAGGCCAACGGCGCTTTGCGGCATCTCAGGTAATTGATTCAGGTCCGAAAACATCAGATGGTTAACATCTTTATCCATGGCGACTGGCGTCTGTAATATCGCGGCAAGGTATTCAGCAACCGGCTGGTTATTCAGTGAGGGGATAAACGGCAGTGAGATCACCTGATTTCGCTGCCGGTTGAGTATGCCAGGCAAGCCAAGCATAACGCCGTGCAAAGCTTTTTCCGCACTCAAAATCGTAATATTTTCTGCCAGCGTGACGACGGGATTATCCGTTTTTGCCCACTCAGAGGTGGCTATTTTATTAAAACCTGACCAGGCTACCTGCTGATCTAAAAATAAAAATCGTGTGCTGGTGCCACCAATATCAATTCCAAGCCATGCCTTGCTCATCGTGACTCCTTTCCCCTTGTCACCGCGATAATTTTTCTGCCACTCTCTTTTCAGGCCTGCATCATCGCCTGAAAAATACTGACGGCAATTTTCAAGATCCCTTATTTTCTAAGTCGTATTCCAACCGTATCTCAGTGTCAGTTTTCAGGGATGTTTAGTCACGGAGCAGACCTGTGCATGCCTGGCGGCTTTTTTCTGTACGTATTTCACTTTGAAATATTTCAGCCCGAGGACGACAATCAACACTACCCCCCACATCGCCAGACTAAAATGCTGACTGATATTCATCAGATTTAATCCGGTAGAGAGAATTTGGAGTGCCACCAGCGACAAAACGATACCCGTTACCCGACCGAATCCCCCGTTAGGATCAGTACCACCAAGGATGATTGCCAATACTGTCAGCAGTAAGTAAGAGTCTCCATACCCCATGCGCGCCGAGTTGAAACGCGCCATCATAATTAATCCCGCCAGTACACACAGCAGACTGGAAATCACATATACCAGCACCAGAAGTTTGTGAGTATTTACACCACTGAACCAGGTCGCATTGATGTTACTGCCCCCCATATAGATGCACTTCCCCGCGCGGGTTTTACCCAAAAACAACGACATCGCACCGGCAGCAATCAGGAATATACATAAAGGAAGCGGGATCCCAAGCAGTTGACCCGCCCCGAGATCGCGCACGATATCGGGCACACCACTGATAGCGGCACCACGCGTTAGCCAGATCCCAATGCCATTAACGGTCATCATGGTTGCCAGCGTCACCAGGATAGGATGTGCCCCCACCTTAGATACCATCAGCCCGGTAATCACCCCAATGGTGACAGCTATGACTACAGCACCGGCAATAGCGGCGATAAGCATGACCAATTGCAGAGTGGTGGAAGCCTCAGCAGGTAGATAACGCAGTAAAAACCAAGCGATATATAGTGCAGTCAGATTCGCTGTCGCGATAATGCATAAATTCAGACCGCCACTCAGAATGGCAATAAACATAGCCAGCGTCAGAAGACCCAATTCTGGCAGCTGAAATCCCATGCTGGTGAAAGTGGTCACTGTCATAAACTGCCCTGGCAATAACAGGGTGAATAACAGGAGGGCTGAAATAATCAGGATAATTAACCCCGGATGATATTTTTCACGACTCAGGAAGTCTCTTATATTCATACTTTCCCCCGGATTACACGAAGCTAACGTCAGTTTCTTTGCGTTTTTTATAATGTGTTACCGTGATAGCGACCATGATGACAATACCGATCACGATATTCATGAAATAACTGGATACACCAATGAGGTTCAGACCATTCTTCAGTATGGCAATCAAAAATACCCCCATTAGTGTCCCACCAACGCTCCCTTTGCCTCCCATCAGACTCGCTCCGCCAAGCACAGTCGCCGCCAGTACATCCAGCTCACCACCCACCAAGGCATTAGGCACGACTTCACCGACACGATAGACCTGAACAAGCCCGCCAAGAGCCGCCAGAGCCCCCAGGTAACCATAGGCAACCAGATGAATCAGCCCCACCCGAATACCAATGCGTCTTGCAGACTCCTGATCGCCCCCCGTTGCATACAGCTGACGTCCAAGATGCGTTTTATTGAGCAGAAACCAGGTAAACAGAGCAACACACAACATAATCAGTAAGGGCAATCCAAGCTGATACTGCTGCCCTCCCAGGGTGAATGGCAGAACAGTATGCAGTGTTACCCACCATTCGGGTAAATCGTACAAACTCCGCCCTTCAGTAATCCACATCAGCATCCCGAACAATAACGACTGCATACTGATGGTGATGATGATCGACACAATTCTGAAACCATAAATCAGCAACGCATTGACTACCCCCAGCAGGGCCCCGACCAGTATTGCCAGCAGGATGCTCAGTAACGCGTTATCAAATCCATATCTGACGAACAGAGTGGCAATGAGATATTGCGTCACCGAGGCAACCGCAGCGAATGAAATATCAATACCGCCGGTCACCAGAACAACAAATAATCCCAGCGCAAAAATACCCATGACTGCATAAGTTTCTGCCAAATCGAGTAAATTCTGCAATGTCAGAAATTGCTCGCTGGAAAAAGAAAAAATAATAATAAATATAAATAACACCCAGGCGAGCCATCCCTGACGGGTGGTGGGTTTAATCATTGATATAACATCAGGCATTGATCACCTCCGCCAGTTTCTTTTGTTCAATGTCACCAGGTATATATTCAGCACTGATTCCACCCTCTTTAAAGTGTAAGATACGGTCACAGTTGTAATACACTTCTGGTACTTCATCAGAAATAATAATGATGGCGATGCCTTCTTCTGCCAGTTGATTGATTAACTCATAAATACTCGCTTTAGCCCCAACATCGACACCCACTGTGGGGCTATCAAGAATCAATATTTTCGGTTGGGTCAATACCCATTTTGCCAGTACGATTTTTGTTGATTACCACCAGATAATGTTGAAATGGCATTCTCAGGATCGGCAACCCGCACTCCTAATTTATTAATCCATTCATGAATTAGTTTATTTTTTCGGTATTCGTCTATCAGATGAAATCGTGTTTTCAGCTGGTCAAGAATGGATAGCACCATATTGTCAGATACCGACTGCTGCTGAACCAATCCTAATGTCAGACGATCTTCTGAAACGTAACCGATACCTGACTTGATGGCATCTTCGTGGTTTCTGAAATTAACCGGTTTAGTCTCTAACCAAATTTTACCGCTATCTGGTTTGGTCATACCAAACAAAGAGAGAGCTAACTCAGTTCTTCCTGAACCGAGTAATCCACATAAGCCTAATACCTCTCCGGCGCGCAGAGAAAAGCTAATATCGTGGTATTGATGCCAACGAGTGAGGTGCTCAACCTCCAGAATTTTTCTCTCATCTTTAATTGTGTTCTTCTTCAGCTGATATGTCAGGGTTAGCCCTGTCATTAACTCGGCAAGTCGATGGCTGTCTATCTCACTCGCAGGCCAGGTGCCGACGATGTGACCATCACGAATCACAGTGACCCGATCAGAAATTTCCAGTACTTCATCCAGCCGATGACTGACGAAGATAACACTGATATTTTTCTCTTTCAGGTAGCGTACCGTGCGCAGTAATTGATCCACCTCCGTCCGGGTCAGTGATGCCGTAGGTTCATCCATAATGACCAATTTAGCCTCGGCCACTAAAGCCCGACAAATAGCCACTTGCTGACGCTGAGCAATCGACAGACCGGAGACCTCGGCCGCTAAATCGAGGTCAAACTTCAAATCATCAATGATTTTTTGCGCCGTATGACGAATCTTCCTGGTATTATTCCAGCCAAGTAACGTTGTCAGGTGATGTTCAAATGCAATATTTTCTGCAACTGTCAGGTTGGGAAATAAAGAGAGGTCCTGGTAAATAACCTGTACGCCGCACTCTCTTGCTTGCTGAGGCGTTAATTTAGTTAATGTTCGTTCCCCGCCAATACAGATGATACTGCCTGCATCAGGCACATGCACACCTGAAATCACTTTGATTAATGTGCTTTTACCACAGCCATTAGTTCCAGCAAGACAATGCACTTCTCCGGCCATCAGCGATAAATTGATATTACTTAACGCACGATTACCACCAAATTTTTTGGAAAGGTTCTCTAACGCAATTAATGGTTTTGTTTGATTATGACTCATAGCAAATTCCCATTTATCCTGATTCCTGTTCAATTATTTTCATTTCTCTTGCAGAGAGTAAATCTAGAGAGCAAGATTCCGCATCATTCACTGACCAGTAATGATATTTAAATTTATCCTAAGATAAATATTATGTAGTGAAATAATGAAATTAATTATCTCTGACTGACATTAACTGAAGCGTATTTTTCCTCGCTGAACAATCAACCACTGTAACGCCACTCCATGCTAAATCCTGTTTTAACTCTTCATTATTCATTTTTTCTGTAATAAAAAAATCCACATCCCGGTAATGAAAAATCCTGGCAAAAGAGGGTTTCAAAAATTTCGTCGAATCGATAAGTAATATTTTCTTTCCGAAGCCAGTAACATCTGTTGTTTAAGATGGGCATTATTCTCGTTCTGTGCTCGTAAATAGCCATCATTACCAATGCTACTACAGGAAAAAAATGCTTTATTAATTAAAAACTCTTTCAATGGCTGTTCGGCGACCAATCCATTAAAATCTTCATTATGCGCTGAATATTCACCTCCCAGACAAATTGTACGTATTGATGACTTTGCAGCGAGAGTTCTTACAATATGCAAAGAATTGGTTAAAACCGTCAGTTCCATATCCGGCAATTGCCGAGCGAGAAACCAGCACGTTGTGCTACTATCCAGTAAAATACAATCACCGGGTGAAATGAATGCCAGCGCTTTTTTAGCTATCTGCGTTTTTTCCTGCACATACTCATTCATTCTGTCGCGGAATGGCAATTCATTATCTGCCGCGCGATTAGTATTCATCATTCGTGTGACTGCCTGCTTACCCCCTGCGACAGCGCCGCCATAGCTACGCTGTAAAATACCCTCTTTTTCCAGTCGGGAAAGGTTACGACGAATAGTTTCTGCAGAGACCTGACACAACTCCATCAGTTCATCCACCCTTACCCGCCCTTGTATGTTCAGCTCTTCGACTATCCTGCGACGACGCTCTAACGGCAACATACTTTTCTTCCTGTGACTTCCTGTAAATGACGGTTGCGATATCAAGGAGACTTTCTTTTTCTGATACTAGGTTATCGCACAAAACCGTCCTGAAATGTGCGCCAGCCTGTAGAATGCCAAGGGTAAAATAGCATCATGTTCAGGATCATCATTTTTCGCTGATTTTTCACACAATACCGATCTTTATGTGTGACAGATCACACCGAAACTGGCATATCGGGTTCAAATATCACTTTCCGGGGTATCACTATTTCTATTCGTGGGGTCGAATCAATGACCGTTATTGACCGATTATGACTGTTTGAATGTTTTTCAATGGTATTTCAGGCTCCTTATCTCTCCGTTTTGTCATGTGTCTTTCAATTTTCATGCCGCAATAACGATAAATCATAAATAACAAAATGGAATTAAAAATATTTTTTTATTACTTTTATAATCAATACAAATCGAAAATACTCTCTTTACACCACCTTACACAAGAGAGACATCATGGCGTTACTTCGCCCGTTTTTATGGCTGACCATCTCAATAGTTTCAGTTTATGCACAAGCTGTAGAGGTCACCGTAGCCTGGCAAACCTCCGCAGAACCCGGAAAGGTTGCTCAGGCTAATGACAGTTTTGCCAAAGAGAGTGGCGCCACTGTCTTATGGCGCAAATTTGACAGTGGTTCAAGTGTCGTTCGTGCTCTCGCTTCAGGGGATGTACAAATTGGTAATATTGGTTCCAGCCCGCTGGCGATCGCTGCCAGTCAGCAAGTTCCTATCGAGGTCTTTCTGCTGGCCGCTAAATTAGGTTCATCAGAAGCGTTGGTTGTGAATAAAAGTATCGAGAACCCACAGCAACAGATCGGTAAGCGCATCGCAGTGCCTTTTATCTCAACCACGCATTACAGTCTTCTCGCTTCCCTGAAGCACTGGGGAATCAAGCCTGACCAGTTGCAGATTGTGAACCTTCAACCTCCGGCGATTGTTGCCGCCTGGCAACGTGGAGATATTGATGGTGCTTATGTCTGGGCACCTGCCGTCACGACTCTGCAAAAACAGGGAAAAGTACTGACCGATTCTGCTGAAGTGACACAGTGGGGAGCTCCGACGCTGGATGTGTGGGTGGTCAGGAAAGACTTCGCAGAACAACATCCGGATGTGGTCACCGCATTTGCCCGCAGCGCACTGGAGGAACAGCAACGCTATCTCTCCGCTCCTGATGCATGGCTCAAACAACAAAGCAATTTGTCAGCACTCTCCGCATTAAGTGGAGTGGCCGTTGATGATGTCCCTTCGCTGGTGAAAGGAAATACTTACCTGACTGCACAGCAACAAATTAACGAGCTGAATGGCCCTGTCAACAATGCCATCGTCGATACAGCCCGCTTCTTACAATCACAAGGGAAAATTGCCACGATAAGCGCCGATTATCATCAGTATGTCACTGATCGTTTCATTAAACCCCTGTTGATTAAATAGTCAGCGACCTGGAGGTAACTATCATGCTACAGGTGACACATCTCAGCGCCAGTTATCAGGATAAGCCGGTTCTGCAAAATATTAATCTGAGTGTGAAACAGGGGAGTTTGTTGTGATTCTCGGGCCTTCAGGCTGCGGAAAAACGACATTACTTAATCTGATTGCCGGCTACATCCACCCGAGCTCTGGCAGGATTACACTTGATGGTACTCCGGTCTCAGGGCCCGGTGTGGAGAGAGGTGTGGTTTTCCAGGATGACGGGCTGATGCCCTGGCAAACCGTACTGGAAAATGTGGCTTTCGGTCTGCAACTTGCTGCGATAGGGAAACAGGCCAGACTGCAACGTGCCCGTGAATTACTGGTTCAGGTTGACCTGGCCGATAAAGGTGATGCTTATATCTGGCAACTCTCAGGAGGACAACGCCAACGCGTTGGCATAGCCCGCGCACTGGCTACTGAACCGCAATTACTGTTGCTGGATGAACCTTTCGGTGCACTGGATGCCTTCACCCGCGAGCAGATGCAAATGTTAATGTTTGTAGTGGTCAACTAATTTTGGCCACACGACCTGACTGTTCGTGGAACAGCCGCTCTGATTCATTTGGCGTTAAGCCACCGTTATACCAGTGGGGCCGGATGGCACTGTAATAGCCCGTGATGTAGCTGATTATCGCGCTCTGAGCCTCGTTGAAGCTGTTATAGCCCTTCGTCGGCACCCATTCGGTCTTCAGGCTCCGGAAGAACCGCTCCATCGGGGCATTATCCCAGCAGTTACCCCGGCGACTCATGCTCTGCTTTATCCGACAGCGCCACAGAGCCTGCCGGTACTGACGGCTGGTATAGTGGCTGCCCTGATCGCTGTGGAACATCACGCCTGTTGGCTTACCCCGAAGCTCCCAGGCCATCTGCAATGCTTTGACCGTGAGGGCCGAGTCCGGCGACGTCGATATCGCCCAGCCCACAGGTTTGCGGGCGAACAGATCCAGCACTGCTGCCAGATAAGCCCAGCATTTTCCCGTCCAGATATACGTCACATCGCCGCACCAGACCTGATCCGGCGCGGTAACCGCGAACTGCCGGTCGAGATGGTTCGGTATTTCAATGTGTTCGTTCCCGCCGCGTTTGTATTTATGCGCCGGGACCTGGCAACTGGCGATATCCAGCTCTTTCATCAGCTTACCGGCCAGCCATCGCCCGAGTCTGACGCCCTTAGCGCTGACCATCGTGGCGATACTTCTCGCGCCAGCAGAGCCACCACTGGCGTTCCAGACTTCACTGACGAGACTCCGTTTAACGGCACGCTCGGCGTCAGAATCCCTGCCATTTTTACGAATGTAGCGATAACTGCTTCGGTGAACACCGAACAGCCGGCACAATGGCGCTACCGGGTAGTGCGCCCTCAGACTGTCTATTATCGTGAACTGTTCAGGGAGTCCGACATCAAGAGCGCGGTAGCCTTTTTAGGATTTCATTCTCCATATCAAGGCGTTGTATCCGTTTTCTCATTTCCCTGAGTTCAGTCTGCTCAGGCGTCAGAGGCAGCCCCGGGGGCGTTTTCCCCTGGCGCTCGATACGTAACGATTTTACCCGGCGGTTGATGGCGGAGAGGCTGACGTTCATCGCCTTAGCCGCCTCGCCGTGAGTGTAGTTCTGATCCAGGACCAGTTTTGCCGCTTCGACTTTAAATTCAGCAGTAAATGCTTTGCTCATTGGTTCACCTATAAGATGTTGAGGTGAGCATATCACCTCTGCTCAGGTGGCCAAATTCAGTGTGCCACTACAGTTACAACTCTGGCATGAACACCGCCGCCAGACTCTGCTGATCACCCACGACATCGAAGAGGCACTGTTTCTTGCCAGTGAGCTGATTTTACTCTCGCCAGGTCCCGGAGAGATTGTTGAGAAAATCACGCTTGATTACGGACGCCGATTCGTCAGTGGTGAATCCTGCCGTGACATCAAATCTGAACCGGCCTTCATCGCCCAACGTGAACATATTCTCCGGCAACTCTATGCACAACGCGAGGTACACTGATGAGCCAGCTTACCAGTGAAAACATCAGCTTTTTACGACGAAAAAGAGAACGAAGATCCCCCCGGCCACTGACGCTGAGTTTGCTGACACTGGCAACGCTATGGCTAGTATGGTGGTGGGTAAGCGAGGAAAAATGGGTCAATCCGTTGTTTTTACCTTCACCCGGTGCCGTCATAGGTAAATTGCTGACGTTACCGGGCCCACAGGGGTTTATGGATGCCACACTCTGGCAACATCTTTCAGCCAGTTTACTGCGTATGCTGGTTGCTTTGATTGCGGCAGTGCTGATTGCGATCCCTGTCGGTCTGGGGATGGGACTGAACGCGGTCATACGGAGCATCCTCGACCCTTTGATTGAACTTTACCGTCCCGTGCCTCCGTTAGCATATCTGCCGCTGATGGTAATTTGGTTCGGGATCGGAGAAACATCAAAAATTTTATTAATCTACCTGGCGATCTTCCCACCGATCGCGATCGCGACAATGAATGGTGTGCGCCGGACACAACAGGTCAGACTACGTGCTGCCTACTCGCTGGGGGCGACACGATGGCAGGCGATTCGCTATGTCGTTATCCCTGGTGCACTTCCTGATATTCTGACTGGCATTCGTATTGGTCTTGGTGTCGGATGGTCAACCCTGGTAGCGGCAGAACTGATCGCCGCCACACGCGGTCTCGGTTTTATGATTCAGTCTGCCAGCGAGTTCCTCGCAACCGATGTAGTTCTCGCGGGCATTGGTGTTATCGCCATCATCGCTTTCAGCCTCGAACTGGGATTACGCACACTGCAACATCAACTTACCCCCTGGCATGGAGAAAAATAATGAGCGAAAAAATTACAATTGCACCACTGAGTCCACAACTTGGGGCAGAAATCAGTGGTGTTAATTTAGATAAAGGGGTGAGTGATAATCAGTTTGAGCAAATTTATCATGCCCTTTTTCAGCACCAGGTGCTGTTTTTCCGTAAACAAGCCATCACACCTGAACACCAACGTGATTTTGCTTTACGTTTTGGTGAGCTTCATATCCACCCTGTCTATCCACATGCTGAGGGGGTAGATGAAATCATTGTGCTTGATACGCACGATAATAACCCGCCCGATAATGACAACTGGCATACTGATGTCACATTTATTATCACACCACCGGCGATAGCACTGCTGGCGGCCAAACAACTCCCCGATACAGGTGGTGACACCTTATGGGCAAGCGGAATTGCCGCTTACCAGGCCCTTTCTACACCGATGAAAACGTTACTCTCGGGCCTGGAAGCAGAGCATGATTTTCGTAAATCATTTCCTGAATATAAGCATACTGACAGTGAGAGTGCTCATCAGCGCTGGCGCGAGGCCGTCAGTAAGCATCCCCCTCTGCCACATCCTGTTATCCGTACTCATCCGGTCAGTGGCAGACAGGCCCTGTTTGTTAATGAAGGATTTACCACGCGTATTATTGGTCTGCCGGTAAAAGAGAGTGAGACTCTGTTGAATTTTTTGTTCAACCACATCAACCGGCCTGAATTTCAGGTGCGCTGGCGCTGGCAACCGGATGATCTGGCCATCTGGGATAGTCGGGTGACCCAGCACTATGCCAATGCCGATTATCTGCCCGCCAGACGCGTGATGCATCGTGCCACCGTGCTGGGTGATAAACCATTCTGGAAGGCTGAGCGCTGAAACAGGGGGTGCACAAAGAAGATAAAACAACGAAAAAGGGCCACGTTATCAACTAACGTGGCCCTGAATAGTGGCGGAACGGACGGGGCTCGAACCCGCGACCCCCTGCGTGACAGGCAGGTATTCTAACCAACTGAACTACCGCTCCGCATTGTTCCCCGTCGGGGGCGAGGCGAATATTACGGCCAGGTCGCAGTATCGTCAATAGATTTATCTCAAAAAGGAATCAACCGATTGTTTTTCATTCAGTCACTCAGACGCGGTATTGCTCCATAAACAACTGCCACCTTTTTTCATCACCAGATCAAGACGTGATTCATGAGCGGCAACTTCATCATCACTGGCCATCACCACTTTCAGGCCACTGGCGGGTCGTATAATACGAGACACCTGATCACTCAATGCTTCTGAACGCCGTTCCCCATCGTTAGCGAAAGTGAGCGAAGTCTGCCCACCGGTCATGGTCAGAAAAACGTCAGCAAGAATTTCAGCATCCAGTAAAGCGCCATGCAGCGTTCGCTTACTGTTGTCGATGTCATAACGTGAGCAAAGTGCGTCCAGGCTATTACGTTTGCCAGGGAAGAGCTTACGTGCCATTGCCAGACTGTCAGTGACCTGACAAAAGGAGTCTGTCGCGGGGATTGATCTGGCAAGTTTCGTAAACTCATAATCGATAAAACCGATATCAAACGAGGCATTATGAATGATCAGTTCGGCCCCGCGAATATGCTCAATGAACTCATCGGCAATATCCGCAAATGTTGGTTTATCGAGTAAAAATTCGTCAGCAATACCGTGCACCCCAAAAGCCTCAGGATCGACAAGGCGATCAGGCTTGAGGTAGACATGGTAATTGTTTCCCGTCAAACGCCGGTTTACCACCTCAACCGCACCAATTTCAATGATACGATGCCCCTCATAGTGGGCGCCTACCATATTCATACCAGTTGTTTCAGTATCAAGAACCACCTGGCGTGTTGTATTTACTATGCTCATCGTTTCCGTTTGTGTCAGACTTAGCGTTTTACTCAGGGAGTTTACCAGAGATGCATAAGCAGGTAGAAATTTTCACAGATGGTTCTTGTCTGGGTAATCCAGGTCCGGGTGGCTATGCAGCCATTCTGCGCTATGGCAAGCATGAGAAACCTCTCAGTGAAGGCTTTTATTTAACGACCAATAATCGCATGGAATTGATGGCCGCAATCGTTGCGCTGGAGGCGCTGAAACAGCCCTGCAATATTGTATTAAGCACCGACAGTCAATATGTACGTCAGGGAATTACCCGCTGGATCCACAACTGGAAAACACGCGGCTGGAAAACCACAGATAAAAAAGAGGTTAAGAACGTCGATTTATGGCAGCGGTTAGATAATGCTCTGCAGCAGCACAAAATCGACTGGCAATGGGTAAAAGGACATGCCGGACATGATGAAAATGAACGTTGTGATGAACTTGCACGGCATGCCGCAGGGAATCCGACCCGGGAGGACACCGGTTATCGCGCATCATCATGATAAATTTTCAGAACACGGCAAACGGCTGACAGCCCCGACGACTGGTGTGAATGTGCGTGGTAATCGACTGGTTTTTGCCGGAATTCGCGTCAGCGGAAATGTGCGCTTACGCGCCACAATAATATTCAGACAACCGAACGCCGGGAAACAGGTGCTGATGCCCCCCTCAGCAGCCTGATGCCAGGGAAATATCTGACAGCGAGTACGTTGCACGACTTCGTAATTTAATAGTTGTAGCCAATCCATCATTCTCAGTTGAGTAAACATTCTACCGTTCAATGGTAAACGGTGATACAAACCAGGCAATAACTTTCCCGCGCCCAGAATGCTCAGAGGATTAAATCCACTGATGATCAGCCAGCCATCGTCGATCAGCACCCTGTCCACCTCTCGCAGAATAGCATGAGGATCTTTACTCCATGCCAGGCAGTGTGCCAGCAGGCAAGCATCAATTGACTTACAGGCAAATGGCAAACATTCTGGTTCAGCAATGACCTGCACATTTGGCCCCGATGACGCAACGTTTACCTGATGAGCAATTGCACAGTCGCTGGTATCTATTTCACTGCTCAACGCACCTATTTTCAGCAAATGGTAACCGAACATTTTACTGAGACAGGGTTGCAAATGACGCGTCAGCGCCTGGCGATAAAATACTCCCCATGGCATCTCATCCCAGCTCTCTGGTTGCCGATATGCCGGGCGTCGTATCTTCAATGTCATCACCGCAACTCCGTTCTCACAATAAAAGGCTGGTGAATACCGTTCTGAATTAAACGACACTCCGCTAAGCAAAACTCATTTTCCGGGCTATGCTGTCACTGTGTAACAGGATATTCTGGACACTGGCACCACCATAAAAGTCACAGTTTGCTTCCCCCACTCAATCTACAGACTGTCAGTGAGGCTTTGATGAATCTTAGCAGTATTCCCGCATTACAGGATAACTACATCTGGTTTTTGAGCAATGAAGAACAGCAATGCATCATTATCGATCCAGGTGCAGCACAACCTGTCATTGAGTATTGCCACCAGCAGCAATGGAAGCCAGTGGCTATTTTGCTGACACACCATCACGCTGACCACACTGGCGGCGTGAGAGATTTACTGGACAAATATCCTGAATTACCGGTTTATGGCCCCGAAGAGACGCGAGATAAAAGCGCGAATCGGATCGTCAAACCAGGAGACACATTGCAATTATGTGGCCTGACATTCGCGATCATTGCAGCACCGGGTCACACTTTAGGACACATCTTATACTATAGTAAACCTTATCTTTTTTGTGGCGATACGATATTCTCAGCAGGCTGTGGCAGACTTTTAGAAGGCACTGCAAAGCAGATGAATCAATCATTTATCAAAATAAACGAGTTGCCTGAAGATACTCTTATCTGCTGTGCACATGAATACACATTAAAAAATATTGAATTTTCACACAGTCTGCTACCAGAAAATCAGTTTATTAGCGATTACTACTTAAAAATTAAGAAATTACGTGAAAAAAACCAAAGCTCTCAGCCAACAACACTGAAAACTGAACGTAAAATCAATCCATTCCTTATGCTTCATGATACTGATTTATTAGATAATTTAGGGATAAAAGCTGGAACTAAGGCTGACTGGGAAATATTCGCACTCTTACGCCGCAAGAAAGATCACTTTTAACTTTAGGGTTGTGTTGCCAGTTCAGGGCAAGTATAGTTGCTCGTCTTTTAATCTACAGATTGACCTAAATAATGAAGGCTAAAGCGATATTATTCGCCTCCGTCATGTTAGCGGGATGTCAGGTTCAGCCACACAATGCCTATATCCCGGAACAGCATGCACAGAGTTTGTCCTCAGTCAGTCAAAATGAAACTCTGGAAGAAACAGACGTACTGTTATCTTCCCGCTGGCAGGATGATGGAACCAGCGCGACACAGGAGAAAAACCTGTGGAATTTCATTAGTCATGAACTGAAGATGAAAGTTCCGGAAAACCCCCGGATACGCGAACAAAAACAGAAATACCTGAGAAATAAGAGCTATCTCCACGATGTAACAGTACGGGCCGAACCGTACATGTACTGGATTATCGAGCAGATAAAGCAGCGAAATATGCCGATGGAACTGGTACTACTACCCATAGTGGAGAGCGCTTTTGATCCCCATGCAACCTCCGGCTCCAATGCCGCGGGTATCTGGCAAATTGTGCCGCAAACGGGGCGCAATTACGGGCTGAAACAGTCGCAGTGGTATGACGGACGCCGCGATATCGTAGCTTCAACAAAAGCTGCGTTGGATATGATGGCGAAACTAAACCCGATGTTTGATGGCGATTGGTTGTTAACTGTCGCGGCTTATAACAGCGGGGAAGGTCGTGTACTGAAAGCGATTGAAACTAACCGTGCCCAGGGAAAACCTACTGACTTCTGGTCTCTCTCACTGCCGCGGGAAACCACATTATATGTCCCTAAAATGCTGGCACTCAGTGACTTACTGAAGAACAAGAACCGTTACGGTATTCGTTTGCCAACCCCTAACGAAACCCGTGCACTCGCCCGCGTGGATGTAGGGCAGCCGATCGCACTAACTCAGGCAGCGAAAATGGCGGGGCTTCCGCTCAATAAACTGAAAAGTTACAATGCGGGTTATAAGCAAGGTAGCACTGGCAAAGGCGGACCGCACTATATTATGGTTCCCAAGTCTAATGCCGAAAAGTTGCGTAATTCGCTGGCAAATGGCGAAATTGCAGCCATTCAGCCGCAACTGGCAGAGACTGGAAAGAGTTATACCGTGCGCAGTGGTGATACTTTATCGACCATCGCCCGGCGCCTGAATATTTCGGTCAAAACATTGCAGCAGGCGAATGATCTTCGTGGCGTGGCGATAAAACCTGGGCAAGTATTGAGCACCGGTGGCAATGTCAGCCAACCATTACTGGCAAAAGCCAGTGACGGGATCATCTATAAGGTACGTAAAGGTGACTCACTGGCCAGCATTGCACGTCGGCATGGTGTTAACCTGAAAGATATGCAACGCTGGAATAATCGGGTCGCTAAGACATTAAAACCTGGTGATGAATTAACACTTTTCGTGAAAAACAGCATTACACCTGACAGTTAATCACCCACGCTGTCGTTGCTGAACCGGCCAACTGGCCGGTTTTTTTATTGGCGTAATAAACGCAAGCCATTGGCGACCACCAGCAGACTGGCCCCGACATCAGCAAATACAGCCATCCACAATGTACCCAGGCCGGTGAATGTCAGCAGTAAAAACAGTACTTTTATCCCCAGCGCTGCAGTAATATTTTGCACCAGTACCCGATGAGTCTTGCGCGAAAGTTGTACAAAAGCAGGGATTTTTCGCAGGTCATCATCCATTAATGCCACATCAGCAGTCTCTATCGCAGTATCTGTGCCTATCGCCCCCATCGCAAAACCAATATCAGCTGCCGCCAGCGCAGGCGCATCATTAATGCCATCACCAACCATTCCCGTCAGTGCATGAGCACGTAGTTGCTCAATTGCATTGAGCTTATCCTCGGGTAACTGCTCTCCCCGGGCCTGATCAATCCCTACCTGGGAGGCAATAGTGTCTACCGTATGCTGATTATCACCCGATAGCATTACCGTTTTTATCCCCAACTGGTGTAACTGTCCGATCGCCTCACGACTACTCTCTCTTACGCTATCAGCCACAGCAAATAGCACATACCACTGAGTCTCATCACTCAGTAAAATGACTGTTTTTCCGCTACGTTCCAGGGCCTGTATATTTTCCTTCAATGCAGGAGGACAAGGTATCTGCTCTTCCTTCAGACGCAAGTTGCCCAGTGCATATTTTTTTCCTCCTATCGTACCCTGAATACCGCGTCCCACCAGCACTTCCATCTCTTCAACCGCATATCTCTCTGTGTCCTGTGCCGCATTCACAATAGCCTGAGATACGGGATGATCAGAGTAACTGGCCAGACTTACCGCTATGCCTGACACCTCTCTGTCACTAAATCCGTTAAAGATCACCTTGTCAGTCTGCACTGGTTTTCCCCAGGTCAGGGTTCCGGTTTTATCCAGTGCCAGATTTTTTATTTTTCGTCCCATTTCAAGGTAAACTCCGCCTTTAATCAGTATCCCTTTTCGTGCAGCTGCAGTCAGGCCACTGACAAGCGTAACCGGCGTGGAAATAACCAAAGCACAGGGACAGGCAATCACTAACATCACCAGCCCCTTGTAAATCCATTCTTGCCAGTTTGCAGAAAATAACAGGGGCGGCAGCAGAGCGATCAGCACCGCGCCTCCCAGTACCAGTGGGGTATAAACCTGCGCAAAGCGATCAACAAAACGCTGTGTCGCACCTTTATTACTCTGTGCTTGCCCGACAGTTCGGATAATACGCGCAAGCGTGGTGTTTTCTGCGCCCACCGTCGCGCGGTACTCCAGACCACCGGTCTGATTGATAGTTCCGGCAAACAGCGTATCACCTGGCGCTTTATCCAGAGGCATACTCTCTCCGGTGATCGGTGCCTGATTGACACTGCTTTTTCCCCGAATAATTACACCATCCAGTGCAATGCGCTCCCCCGGCCGCACTCTGATAATCGCACCGGGCACTACGCTTTGAATAGGGGTATCTCGCCAGCTTCCATCCGGTTGCTGAATGTTTGCTGTTTCGGGTACCAAATTCATTAACGCACCGATGGCATTGCGCGCGCGTGTCAGTGATTTCGACTCCAGTAATTCCGCCAGGGTAAACAACACCATCACCATTGCCGCCTCAGGCCATTCCTGTAAGAGCAATGCTCCGGTGACAGCAATACTCATCAAAGCATTGATAGTAAACTGACCGTGACGAATCGCTATCCACCCTTTTTTATAAGTACCCAGACCACACAATACAACTGCCACTAACGCCAGTGCGGCTTCCACACCTGCAGGCCAGGCGTTCCAGTCTGCAAGTTCGGCGCCTGCCGCGGCCAATATGGCGAAAATTAATTTTCGGTACGAAGATTTATTCTCTGTCGCCCCATCCGATTTGAGCGCATTCATAGTCAGTTCAGGTTCAAATCCGATTGAACGAATCGCGGCAAGAATAACATTCAGCCCATCAGGCGCGTGTGTCACCGTCAGAACACGCTCAATAAGGTTAAATTCCAGTGCTTTTACCGCGCTAACAGGCAATAGCACTTTTTTCAGCATCTTTTCTTCTACCGGACAATCCATCTGCATGATACGAATACGCGTACTGATATCCTCTGCAGAAATCGTTTTTTCAGGTTGAGGACTTTCATCGGCTAAGGCATCAGTATGGTGGCAACCACAGTGGTGAACTGATTCATCAGTGATGCTGCTTTTTTGTTGATGCTCGCTGATATCACTCTTATTTAGCTTATGACTCATACTATTTCTCTTTCGCATTGACTATACTGACGATTAAAAACCCTGTACTCGCTACAGGGTCAAGCAGAACGGGAAAATAAATGAAGATAAGTGAACTGGCAGAGAAATCAGGCTGTGGAATCGAAACAGTGCGCTATTACGAAAAGATTGGGTTATTACCTCAGGCGCGGCGTAATCCTGAAAATAACTATCGGTGTTATGACCAGGAGCATCTGGAAAACCTCTTATTCATCCGACGCTGCCGTTCGCTGGATATGACTCAGGAGGAGATCAGAGCGTTATTGCTGGTAATGAGTGACCAGAATAGATTATGTGCTCCGATTGATGCCATCATCCATGAACACCTTAATCACGTACAAAAAAGAATTGAAGAATTGATTTTACTTGAAAAACAACTAAGCGCACTGCGTGCAGATTGTCGTGCTGACCGTCGGGTTGATCAGTGTGGGATAGTAAAGTCTCTGACACAGGAAGAAAGCGCTATCAGCCTGAACAATAATTCCGGCGGCGGACACACTCTCTCAGATACTCACTGACCTGCCAAAGCAGGGTAGAATTCCACACGTAATGGATTATGATCGGATGCTCTGGTGACTAATACTGATGCATCACGTACCTGCATACCCCGATAAAAAATAAAATCTAAAGGACGCCCGAACGCTTTACGACGATGATCGACATTGAAACTGACCTCTTCGAGGTGCATATCACGGGCAAAAGAATACAGTGCGGTGATGCGCTGACGACTCCAGGCATTGAAATCACCCGCAAGGATGACCGGACCGGAGTGAAGATGAATCTGTTCACCAATCGGTCCGAGCTGTTTGCTGTAAACATTGATTCCCAGGCTGAAGTTTACCGCATGTATGTTGACTACCAGCAATGTCTGTCCCTGAGGGAGAGGATAAGCCGTAACCAGCGCTGATTTGGCTAACCTGGTGAGTGGTTCTCTTTCACGCAATGGACAGCAATAGACGGGATGCACCGCTGAAAGGGTCATCACTCCCGAGGGGTGTTGCGGTAAAACAAACGCAGGAACCTGATCCGCGGCAAGATAGTTACGCGTAGCAAAATTAACCAACTCTGGCGTAGCCTGCGCTTCCTGTAATAACACCAGATGGGCATCTTTACCGAAATTTTGCAGTACTGATTGCCAGTCGGCACGGTGCTGTTTGAAAATATTCCAGACCATCACACGCAGCGCCGGGCCTTTTACCAGGGGCGTTCCTGGCGGGTGGGCCACGCCGGCATGCAACAAAGCAGCCGGAGCAAAAAGTCGCTCTGCCGGCTGATCCGCAGTATATCTCATTGCATAGGTTTTTTTTCGCACAGCGTATAATACGTCCCGCAACATTGACGTCGATACATTAGTTATAGGGATTCCCGCACTGACTTTCAATCATCCCTGAAGATAAAGCTGCAAGAGAAAGTAAGTAAATGCGAACATCATCACTTTGCCATGACTCAGTCATGCCACGTTTGTCATGATTAACACGCTAACTCTTCATCCAGCCATCACCTGCAGTTAACGTAACCTTCATAATCACCCACCAAAATAGCGTCGTCATCAAAGGCCGCACCCAGTGCTTATTACGCAGGCAGCACCATTACTGATTATGAGGCATCGACGGTTATGCAGTTGTCCAGACAACCAACAAGTTACACCACACTTATGCTGATATCGCCAGCAAACTTGAGCAGGAATTACGCTCCCATTATCAGTGTGGCGATTATCTGCCAGCTGAAAAAAATCTGGCAGCGCAGTATGGGGTTAGTCGTCACACACTGCGCCGCGCCGTCGACCAACTGGTCGAACGAGGCTGGGTACAACGTCGTCAGGGAGTTGGCGTTCGTGTACTGATGCGGCCATTTGATTACCCGCTACATGCACAAACACATTTCAGTCAAAATCTGGCTGAGCAAGGCAGCCATCCTTCCAGTGAAAAACTGCACGCTATTATTCGCTCGGCCTCACCCCATATCGCCAGTGCACTCGAGATCAAAGAAGGTGATAATGTTATCCATCTTCGTACCCGACGCCGGGTCAATGGCATCGCCCTGTGTCTGATCGACCACTACTTTTCTGATCTGTCCTTGTGGCCCTTGCTGTAAACATTTACTCACGGCTCATTACACGATTTTTTAGAACAACACGCCGCTCTTCATCTACAGCGTTCGCAGACACGGATAAGTGCACGACGAGCCAGAGCCAAAGAGAGTACCGATCTCGAACTGCCTAATCTCGCCACCCTGCTTTGTGTCAGAACATTGAATCGCCAGTGCTCTGACCAACAGATCATCGAATACTCTGTCAGCCTGACACGGGCAGATATGATCGAACTGACCATGGAGCATTAAATGCATTTCGATACCGCTACACGCTAGCGCTGGATGAGTGCGCTGGCACACAGTGAACCTGAAGTATTGAATGATTATTTCACCCATTTTCCACTTCCTGATTATCAATATTTGCGTGAACCAGAAATTGGTCTGATGCAAGTGCAGGGAAGAATGGGGGGAACCGGGGAACGTTTCTTTATCGGTGACTGTACGATAACCCGGGCGGTTATCTGTCTGGAAAACGGCCTCCAGGGTTACAGCTATATTAAAGGTCGCGATAAAAATCATGCCGGGCGGTGCGCGGTTATTGATGCTCTGTTGCAGGACCCCGCCCATCATGACGAGATCATGCTAGATCTAATTTCCCGTTTAGAAACCATTCGTGATTCCAACATCACCGCTCGTCAGAAAGCGGTCAATGCCAGCAAAGTGGACTTCTTCACGCTGGTTCGAGGAGATAACCTGTGAGTCTGCATACCGCATTTACTTTTCCCGTTCAGGATGCTCAGCATTGTTTTCGTCGTTTACTCAAAGCAATGAGTGAGCCGGGCATTATTGTTTCTCTGCCCGTATTGCAACATGGCTGGTCACCGTTGGGAATTGCGACAACCAGTGTTCTCCTGACGCTGGCCGATAACGACACACCTGTATGGCTATCACCTGCGATGAGTCACGAAACTTTGCAGCAGAGCATCCGTTTTCATATCAATGCTCCGCTGGTCGAACAGCCTACAGCGGCAACCTTCGCGGTTGCCGATAGCCAGATAAGTCATGAACAACTCAATGCGCTCTCATACGGAAGCCTTACCGCGCCTGAAAACAGCGCCACGTTAGTGGTTCAGGTGGCCGGGCTCAGTGGTGGTCGTATGCTACGTCTGACCGGTGCAGGTATTGCAGAAGAGCGAATGATAGCCCCACTACTGCCAGATTGTATCATTGATGAGTTAACTGTTCGCCCTCACCCTTTCCCTTTGGGCGTAGATTTGATTGTCACCTGCACGGACAGATTACTGGCTATTCCACGTACGACACACGTGGAGGTACTGTAATGTACGTCGCCGTCAAAGGAGGTGAAGAAGCCATCGCTAACGCTCACACGTTACAGGAACACTCGCGACGTGGTGATCCACAACTCGCTGAATTGTCTGTCAGGCAGATTGAGCAGCAACTTAGCCTGGCGGTTGACAAAGTAATGAATGAGGGGGGATTGCCGATAGCGAACTTGCAGCGCTGGCGTTGAAACAAGCCAGCGGTGACACCGTTGAAGCTATTTTTCTATTAAGAGCCTACCGTACAACACTACCCCGACTGGGCATAAGTGACCCGATCAATACAGCTGAGATGCGTATTGAGCGCCGAATTTCTGCGGTTTATAAAGATATTCCGGGTGGACAATGCCTCGGCCCTACTTACGATTATACCCATCGTTTGTTGGATTTTACGCTGCTCGCCAATGGCGAACCGGTGAAACTTAATGAAAAAGAAGGGACAACAGAACAGTGTGTACCTGTTTTTTCCCTGCTGGAACGCGGGGTCTGGCAAAGCCGGAAACTGACTCAGGACAACAACCTGATGATATTACCCGGACCCCTCCGGTCTATCCCAGTTCGCGCTCTTCACGCCAGCAACAATTAGTCCGGGGTGATGAGGGTTACCTACTGGCGCTCGCCTATTCGACCCTACGCGGCTATGGCAGAAACCATCCTTTCGCCGGTGAAATCCGCAGTGGCTATGTCGCACTGTCTGTCACACCAGAAGAGCTGGGATTCAGTATCACTATCGGTGAACTTCTGCATACTGAGTGCGAAATGGTCAACGGATTTATCGCCCCTGAAAATACCCCCGCTCACTTTACGCGGGGTTATGGCTTAGCCTTTGGTCTGAGTGAGCGTAAGACGATGGCTATGGCATTGATGGATCGGGCACTTCAGGCTGCCGATTATCAGGAAGAGATTATCGGACCAGCACAAGATGAAGAATTTGTGCTGACACATGCAGACAATGTTGAAGCTGCTGGTTTTGTCTCACATCTTAAACTTCCGCACTATGTCGATTTTCAGGCTGAACTCGAACTTCTCAAACAGATACAACGGGAATCCGGCAATGAAAACTAATTTTTCTGGATATAATTTCGCTTACCTGGATGAACAGACAAAAAGCACGATTCGTCGCACTCTTCTTAAAGCTGTGGCGATCCCTGGTTACCAGGTGCCGTTCAGTGGTCGGGAAATGCCCATGCCTTACGGCTGGGGAACCGGGGGAGTGCAACTCACAGCCAGTATTGTCGGTGAAGATGATGTGTTAAAAGTTATCGATCAGGGAGCCGATGACACCACAAATGCAGTATCAATACGTCAGTTTTTTCAACGGGTGACAGGAATTCGTACCACGGAAAAAACCATCGATGCCACACTGATCCAGACTCGCCATCGCATTCCTGAAACGCCACTGAAAGAAGATCAAATTCTGATTTTTCAGGTCCCTATTCCTGACCCGTTGCATTTCATTGAACCCAGGGAAACAGAAACCAAAACCATGCATGCACTCGAAGATGTAGTGGCACACTGATAATCTGGATAAGTTTTTCACCCCCCGACCGAAAGTGAGCTGGCCGGCTCATTCGGCCATGAGTAGCCATGACGCATTGATGATCGCCAGTGGGATCACCACTGTACTCGATGCCATTGCTATCGGTGATGTGCGAGACGGAGGAGACCGGCTCGATAATCTGGAAAAAATGGTTAACGCTATAGAAGAAGCGCAAAACAGAGGTACCAGTCGTGCTGAGCACCGTCTGCATCTGCGTTGCGAACTACCTCACCACACTACATTGCCGCTTTTCGAAGCACTGGTGAAGCGAAGTATTGTCAGCCTGGTATCATTGATGGATCACTCACCAGGTCAACGACAATATACTGATTTGCTTAAATATCGTGAATATTACCAGGGAAAATATCAGTTATCTGATGATGCAATGGATCGTTTTGAAGCCGAACAGCTGGCCCTTGCAGAAAAATGGTCAACCCCCTAATCGTCAGGCCATTGCTGCACGCTGCCAGGCATTGAAAATGCCGCTTGCCGGTCATGATGATGCCACGGATGACCATGTCATCGAATCGCGCCAGTTGGGTAGCGTCATCGCCGAATTTCCTACTACTTATGCAGCAGCACAAGCAACCCGTGAACATGGTATGCACATTCTGATGGGTGCGCCAAATATTGTCCGCGGGGGATCACATTCTGGTAATGTAGCAGCACACACGCTGGCATCTGCCGGATTACTTGACATACTCTCTTCAGACTATTATCCAGCCAGTTTGCTTGATGCGGCTTTTCGTCTTGCCGATAGTGAAGAGAACGCATATGACTTGCCACAGGCGATAAGACTGGTGACACGCAATCCTGCACAGGCGCTCAATCTTACTGATCGTGGCAGCATAACTCAGGGAAGCAGGGCAGATCTCGTGCTGGCACACCGTCATGGTGAGCATGTTCATGTCAGCAACGTCTGGCGACAAGGGCGGCAGGTATACTGAAATGGCAAAACTAATCTGGCTGATGGGGCCATCAGGCTCAGGCAAAGACAGTGTACTGTTCGCATTGCGGACGTTATCACCCGACAATCTGGTCGTCGCACATCGTTATATCACTCGTCCTGCATGGCAGGGTACAGAAAACTACATTTCATTGAGTGAACATGAATTTTTTATTCGTGAAGCACATCAGTTTTTTTCCCTCAGCTGGTTTGCTCATCATCATTACTACGGCATTGGTAAAGAGATAGACCTCTGGCTGGCTGCGGGTGTGAATGTGATTGTCAACGGTTCCCGTGCGCATCTCAGACAAGCTGAGTTACGATATAACAGGTCACTCATCCCTGTGGCTCTTACCGTCTCTCCCGATAAGCTGCGACAGCGGCTGGTCAGGCGCGGCAGGGAAAATACAGAGGATATTAGTGCTCGTCTGCATCGGGCGACTTAATATGAGGATATCAGAGGACACAAGCTGAACAACGACGGACCTTTAGAGGAGACTGTTGCAACACTAATGACCCTGATTACGTGATAATCTGAGATTAAAAAACATAAAAAAAACCATGCTGGTAACAGCATGGGTTGAAATAAGTGGCGGAACGGACGGGGCTCGAACCCGCGACCCCCTGCGTGACAGGCAGGTATTCTAACCAACTGAACTACCGCTCCACCGATTCTGTACTGAGTTCAGATTTCTTCTGAATTCAGGTGTTTCACCTTTCCCTTGTCATCAGGAAAGTCATGACTCTCTGTGAGTCTTAAATTGATGCCTGGCAGTTCCCTACTCTCGCATGGGGAGACCCCACACTACCATCAGCGCTACGGCGTTTCACTTCTGAGTTCGGCATGGGGTCAGGTGGGACCACCGCGCTACTGCCGCCAGGCAAATTCTTGGTGCCAGAAACAAATCTTTTGCACTGCTGCTGCGTTGGCTGCTATCGCGATGTTCAGTCACATACCAGCGTATGCTCCTTCTCATCGTCTCGGTTGCCGCCTTGCTTCAGCACAAAATCTTTCGTTTCCGCTAAATTTTTCTAATCCGCTAAATTTTTCTAAAATCCGGTGAATCAAGCTGAAAATTCTGTCTCTCTAAACGCCTCTGGCGTTGTAAGGTTAAGCCTCTCGGGTCATTAGTACCGGTTAGCTCAACGCATCGCTGCGCTTACACACCCGGCCTATCAACGTCGTCGTCTTCAACGTCCCTTCAGGAAACTTAAAGTCTCAGGGAGAACTCATCTCGAGGCAAGTTTCGCGCTTAGATGCTTTCAGCGCTTATCTTTTCCGCACTTAGCTACCGGGCAATGCAATTGGCATCACAACCCGTACACCAGTGGTGCGTTCACTCCGGTCCTCTCGTACTAGGAGCAACCCCTCTCAGTTCTCCAGCGCCCACGGCAGATAGGGACCGAACTGTCTCACGACGTTCTAAACCCAGCTCGCGTACCACTTTAAACGGCGAACAGCCGTACCCTTGGGACCTACTTCAGCCCCAGGATGTGATGAGCCGACATCGAGGTGCCAAACACCGCCGTCGATATGAACTCTTGGGCGGTATCAGCCTGTTATCCCCGGAGTACCTTTTATCCGTTGAGCGATGGCCCTTCCATTCAGAACCACCGGATCACTATGACCTGCTTTCGCACCTGCTCGAGCCGTCACTCTCGCAGTCAAGCTGGCTTTTGCCATTGCACTAACCTCCTGATGTCCGACCAGGATTAGCCAACCTTCGTGCTCCTCCGTTACTCTTTGGGAGGAGACCGCCCCAGTCAAACTACCCACCAGACACTGTCCCCACGCCGGATTACGGCGCCAGGTTAGAACATCAAACATTAAAGGGTGGTATTTCAAGGTCGGCTCCATGCAGACTGGCGTCCGCACTTCAGTGCCTCCCACCTATCCTACACATCAAGGTTCAATGTTCAGTGTCAAGCTGTAGTAAAGGTTCACGGGGTCTTTCCGTCTTGCCGCGGGTACACTGCATCTTCACAGCGAGTTCAATTTCACTGAGTCTCGGGTGGAGACAGCCTGGCCATCATTACGCCATTCGTGCAGGTCGGAACTTACCCGACAAGGAATTTCGCTACCTTAGGACCGTTATAGTTACGGCCGCCGTTTACCGGGGCTTCGATCAAGAGCTTCTCCTTACGGATAACCCCATCAATTAACCTTCCGGCACCGGGCAGGCGTCACACCGTATACGTCCACTTTCGTGTTTGCACAGTGCTGTGTTTTTAATAAACAGTTGCAGCCAGCTGGTATCTTCGACTGGCTTCGGCTCGGGGAGCAAGTCCCTCCACCTACGCACCAGCGTGCCTTCTCCCGAAGTTACGGCACCATTTTGCCTAGTTCCTTCACCCGAGTTCTCTCAAGCGCCTTGGTATTCTCTACCTGACCACCTGTGTCGGTTTGGGGTACGATTTATCGTTACCTGATGCTTAGAGGCTTTTCCTGGAAGCAGGGCATTTGTTACTTCAGTACCGTAGTACCTCGTCATCACGCCTCAGCCTTAGTGCTCCGGATTTACCTGGAACACCAGCCTACACGCTTAAACCGGGACAACCGTCGCCCGGATAACATAGCCTTCTCCGTCCCCCCTTCGCAGTAACAACAAGTACGGGAATATTAACCCGTTTCCCATCGACTACGCCTTTCGGCCTCGCCTTAGGGGTCGACTCACCCTGCCCCGATTAACGTTGGACAGGAACCCTTGGTCTTCCGGCGAGCGGGCTTTTCACCCGCTTTATCGTTACTTATGTCAGCATTCGCACTTCTGATACCTCCAGCAAACCTCACAGTTCACCTTCAACGGCTTACAGAACGCTCCCCTACCCAACAACACATAGTGTCGCTGCCGCAGCTTCGGTGCATGGTTTAGCCCCGTTACATCTTCCGCGCAGGCCGACTCGACCAGTGAGCTATTACGCTTTCTTTAAATGATGGCTGCTTCTAAGCCAACATCCTGGCTGTCTGGGCCTTCCCACATCGTTTCCCACTTAACCATGACTTTGGGACCTTAGCTGGCGGTCTGGGTTGTTTCCCTCTTCACGACGGACGTTAGCACCCGCCGTGTGTCTCCCGTGATAACATTCTTCGGTATTCGTAGTTTGCATCGGGTTGGTAAGCCGGGATGGCCCCCTAGCCGAAACAGTGCTCTACCCCCGAAGATGAGTTCACGAGGCGCTACCTAAATAGCTTTCGGGGAGAACCAGCTATCTCCCGGTTTGATTGGCCTTTCACCCCCAGCCACAAGTCATCCGCTAATTTTTCAACATTAGTCGGTTCGGTCCTCCAGTTAGTGTTACCCAACCTTCAACCTGCCCATGGCTAGATCACCGGGTTTCGGGTCTATACCCTGCAACTTAACGCCCAGTTAAGACTCGGTTTCCCTGCGGCTCCCCTATACGGTTAACCTTGCTACAGAATATAAGTCGCTGACCCATTATACAAAAGGTACGCAGTCACCCAACTAGTAGGCTCCCACTGCTTGTACGTACACGGTTTCAGGTTCTGTTTCACTCCCCTCGCCGGGGTTCTTTTCGCCTTTCCCTCACGGTACTGGTTCACTATCGGTCAGTCAGGAGTATTTAGCCTTGGAGGATGGTCCCCCCATATTCAGACAGGATAACACGTGTCCCGCCCTACTCTTCGAACTCACAACAACTGTGCTTTTGTGTACGGGAGTTTCACCCTGTATCCTGCGACTTTCCAGACGCTTCCACTAACACAGCTGATGATGATGGTTCCGGGCTCTTCCCCTTTCGCTCGCCGCTACTCAGGGAATCTCGGTTGATTTCTTTTCCTCGGGGTACTTAGATGTTTCAGTTCCCCCGGTTCGCCTCATGCCACTATGTATTCATGACATGATAGTGCAACGGATTGCACTGGGTTTCCCCATTCGGGTATCGTCGGCTGTTGCGGTTCATATCACCTTACCGACGCTTATCGCAGATTAGCACGCCCTTCATCGCCTCTGACTGCCAGGGCATCCACCGTGTACGCTTAGTCACTTAACCTCACAACCCACAGGCGTTTAACACGCTTGCAGACTGCAAACATTTGAGAGACTCGAACATATCATTACTTCATTCTTATTACGGAGAATGAGAACAATATGTCGTTTCAAATTTTCAGCTTGTTCCGGATTGTTAAAGAGCAATAACTTCACAATGCACTTAACAATGCATTCTGAAGTGTTATCAACGTGGGGTCGTTGATGGTGGAGCTAAGCGGGATCGAACCGCTGACCTCCTGCGTGCAAGGCAGGCGCTCTCCCAGCTGAGCTATAGCCCCATAGAGTTGTGCAAAACGCTCGCTTACCAGAGGTCCCGCTTTTTCAAGCGGTAATTTCTTTTCAGACAAAGCAAAAGGTCGCGACGTACAGCTCACTATACGAGCGGCGCTTTAACGCAGCATGAGAAGAAAGTTGGTAGGCCTGAGTGGACTTGAACCACCGACCTCACCCTTATCAGGGGTGCGCTCTAACCACCTGAGCTACAAGCCTGCAGGCATTTTACGCTCTTCTTTAATTTCATCAGACAATCTGTGTGAGCACTTCACAAAACCGTATCTTCAGGTAAGGAGGTGATCCAACCGCAGGTTCCCCTACGGTTACCTTGTTACGACTTCACCCCAGTCATGAATCACAAAGTGGTAAGCGCCCTCCCGAAGGTTAAGCTACCTACTTCTTTTGCAACCCACTCCCATGGTGTGACGGGCGGTGTGTACAAGGCCCGGGAACGTATTCACCGTGGCATTCTGATCCACGATTACTAGCGATTCCGACTTCACGGAGTCGAGTTGCAGACTCCGATCCGGACTACGACGCACTTTATGAGGTCCGCTTGCTCTCGCGAGGTCGCTTCTCTTTGTATGCGCCATTGTAGCACGTGTGTAGCCCTGGCCGTAAGGGCCATGATGACTTGACGTCATCCCCACCTTCCTCCGGTTTATCACCGGCAGTCTCCTTTGAGTTCCCGACCGAATCGCTGGCAACAAAGGATAAGGGTTGCGCTCGTTGCGGGACTTAACCCAACATTTCACAACACGAGCTGACGACAGCCATGCAGCACCTGTCTCACAGTTCCCGAAGGCACGTTCGCATCTCTGCAAACTTCTGTGGATGTCAAGGCCAGGTAAGGTTCTTCGCGTTGCATCGAATTAAACCACATGCTCCACCGCTTGTGCGGGCCCCCGTCAATTCATTTGAGTTTTAACCTTGCGGCCGTACTCCCCAGGCGGTCGACTTAACGCGTTAGCTCCGGAAGCCACTCCTCAAGGGAACAACCTCCAAGTCGACATCGTTTACAGCGTGGACTACCAGGGTATCTAATCCTGTTTGCTCCCCACGCTTTCGCACCTGAGCGTCAGTCTTCGTCCAGGGGGCCGCCTTCGCCACCGGTATTCCTCCAGATCTCTACGCATTTCACCGCTACACCTGGAATTCTACCCCCCTCTACGAGACTCAAGCCTGCCAGTTTCAAATGCAGTTCCCAGGTTAAGCCCGGGGATTTCACATCTGACTTAACAGACCGCCTGCGTGCGCTTTACGCCCAGTAATTCCGATTAACGCTTGCACCCTCCGTATTACCGCGGCTGCTGGCACGGAGTTAGCCGGTGCTTCTTCTGCGGGTAACGTCAATGAATAAGGTTATTAACCTCACTCCCTTCCTCCCCGCTGAAAGTACTTTACAACCCGAAGGCCTTCTTCATACACGCGGCATGGCTGCATCAGGCTTGCGCCCATTGTGCAATATTCCCCACTGCTGCCTCCCGTAGGAGTCTGGACCGTGTCTCAGTTCCAGTGTGGCTGGTCATCCTCTCAGACCAGCTAGGGATCGTCGCCTAGGTGAGCCTTTACCCCACCTACTAGCTAATCCCATCTGGGCACATCCGATGGTGTGAGGCCCGAAGGTCCCCCACTTTAGTCCGAAGACGTTATGCGGTATTAGCCACCGTTTCCAGTAGTTATCCCCCTCCATCGGGCAGTTTCCCAGACATTACTCACCCGTCCGCCACTCGTCACCCAAGAGCAAGCTCTCTGTGCTACCGTTCGACTTGCATGTGTTAGGCCTGCCGCCAGCGTTCAATCTGAGCCATGATCAAACTCTTCAATTAAAAGCTTGATTTGCTTACACTCGGTAAGCAATGCTCGAGAAAAACGTCGTAATGAATTTATTACGTGTTCACTCAAGACTTGATATTTTTTGCATCCGGAGATGCTGATATCAATCCTGTGAGTGCCCACACAGATTGTCTGATAAATTGTTAAAGAGCAGTGCCACAGCGTGTGTGGCGCGGGGTGCAGATACTACGCTTTCCCGCTTCAGAGTCAAGTGATTTATCACTTTTCCTCTCACTTACCGTCAGCTTCTCAGCCTTGTTCCCGGTCAGTGGAGGCGCATTATAGTGAGCTCACCGAGGAAGGCAAGTAGTATTTTAAAAAAGTTTTTCAGGTGATTATTTTTTATTCTTAATGTAGCTTTTTACTAGAAAAAACGGGCCTTTCGGCCCGTTTTAGCTCTACCAATATTATAAATATGGCTTTTACTGATGTGCGACTATCCTGCCATCCTGTAGATCTATTTCGATCTCTTTTCCCGGAACCAGCGCCCCTGATAGAATTTGTTGTGCCAGCGGATTTTCGATCTGTTGTTGGATCGCCCGTTTTAAGGGCCTTGCACCATACACCGGATCGTAACCATGTTCGCCCAGACTTTGTAATGCCGCATCAGAAATATGTAACTGGTAACCACGGTCAGCTAACCGATCATACAAACGCTGCAATTGGACTTTAGCAATAGCCGCAATTTGCGCTTCACCCAGCGGATGGAAAACAACCAGCTCATCGATACGGTTAATAGACTCAGGACGGAAATGCTGACCTACTACTGTCATCACCACATCTTTCATCTCGGCGTAACTCAGTGCACCAAACCGCTCCTGAATCAAATCCGATCCGAGATTGGAGGTCATGATGACCACCGTGTTACGGAAGTCAACAGTCCGCCCTTGTCCGTCGGTCAGTCGACCATCATCGAGTACTTGCAACAGGATATTAAAAACATCCGGATGTGCTTTCTCTACTTCATCCAATAAAATAACAGAGTAAGGACGACGACGGACCGCTTCAGTCAGATACCCGCCCTCTTCATACCCCACATAGCCGGGAGGTGCTCCCACCAGGCGTGATACTGAATGCTTCTCCATAAACTCTGACATATCCAGACGTATCATCGCGTCATCACTGTCAAACATAAAGTTAGCCAGCGCCTTACACAGCTCTGTTTTACCTACTCCCGTAGGACCCAGGAACAGAAATGACCCAATCGGACGATTAGGGTCTGCCAGACCTGCACGGCTGCGGCGAATCGCATTAGATACTGCCTCGACGGCTTCGTTTTGACCGATAACACGCTGGTGCAATTCCTGCTCCATACGCAACAGTTTATCGCGTTCTCCTTCCAGCATGCGGGCCACGGGGATACCTGTCCAGCGCGCTAATACATCAGCAATTTCGACATCGGTTACCCGATTTCGTAACAGCTTCATGCTTTTGCCTTCCGCTTGTGTTGCACTGGCTAACTGTTTTTCCAGCTCAGGTATTTTTCCATATTGCAATTCCGACATCTGGCCTAAATCACCCGAACGCCTTGCCTGCTCCAGTTCCAGCTTGGCCTGTTCCAGTTCTGCTTTGATAGTCTGTGTACCGGAAAGGGAAGCTTTCTCGGCTTTCCATTCCTCTTCCAACTCAGAGTATTCGCGCTCTTTTTGTGAAAGTTCCTCTTCCAGCATATCAAGCCGTTTGATACTGGCTTCGTCAGACTCTTTTTTCAGCGCCTGCTGTTCAAGTTTAAGCTGAATTATTCGCCGCTCAAGCCGATCAAGCACTTCAGGTTTTGAGTCTATTTGCATACGGATGCTGGATGCCGCTTCATCAATCAGATCGATGGCTTTATCAGGCAACTGACGATCAGCGATATAGCGGTGTGATAACGTTGCCGCCGCAACAATCGCCGGGTCGGTTATTTGTACATGGTGATGTAATTCATAACGCTCTTTCAGACCACGCAAAATAGCGATGGTGTCTTCGACGGTAGGTTCAGCAACGAACACTTTCTGGAAACGGCGCTCAAGCGCTGCATCTTTCTCTATATACTGACGATATTCATCAAGCGTTGTGGCTCCCACACAGTGGAGTTCACCACGGGCTAAGGCTGGCTTCAGCATATTACCGGCATCCATCGCGCCATCCGCTTTACCTACGCCAACCATAGTGTGCAGTTCATCAATAAACAGGATCACATTACCTTCCTGTTTAGCAAGATCGTTCAGCACCCCTTTCAGGCGCTCTTCGAATTCACCACGATATTTAGCCCCGGCAACTAACGCCCCCATATCAAGCGCCAGTACGCGTCTGCCTTTCAACCCTTCAGGCACTTCACCATTGATGATACGTTGCGCCAATCCTTCAACAATTGCCGTTTTACCTACACCAGGCTCGCCGATCAGCACCGGATTATTTTTGGTGCGTCTTTGCAATACCTGAATTGTCCTGCGAATCTCTTCATCACGGCCAATCACAGGATCTAATTTGCCCTGCTCCGCACGTTCGGTGAGATCGATAGTAAATTTTTTCAATGCCTGACGCTGGTCTTCGGCTCCCTGATCGTTCACGGTGTCCCCTCCACGCATTTGCTCTATGGCCTGTGTCAATTTTTCGTTGTTAAGCCCTGCAGACTTCAACAGATCAGCCAGTGATCCACGTGAGTCCAGTGCGGCCAGAACAAACAGTTCGGATGAAATAAAATTATCAGCACGTTGTTGCGCTAGTTTGTCACTCAGGTTCAATACCCGGATTAAGTCCGCAGAAGGCTGCACATCGCCTCCCGTCCCCTGAACCTGAGGCAAACGGTTTATTGCTTGCTCAATAGCCTGTTGTAGTGCAACGCAATCAACCCGTACAGAGGTCAAAAGCGGCTGCACAGACCCGCCCTCCTGATTGAGCATCGCGCTCATCAGGTGCAGCGGTTCAATAAATTGGTTGTCATGCCCGAGGGCCAGCGATTGAGCATCAGCAAGAGCTTGCTGAAACTTATTGGTAAAGCGATCCAGACGCATCATTTCCCCCTTTCAGGTCAGATTGCTACTGGAGTATAAGATGTGGTCAGAAGCGCATTTTTCAAGCTAATAACTCTGAATATTTACAGAGATTATCATGATAAAAAAAACGAAGACATCCATAGCTATGGACGCCAGATGCAACTGGCCATACGTCCGGTTATTCCCTCACGCCGATAGGAGAAGAAACGCGCAGGATTGCTGAAAGTACACTGACCTCCACCTGAAATTTGAATCACGCCTGATGCCCTCAGTCTGTTGCTGGCAAGACACCAGATATCAGCATAATATTTTTCACCACTGGCTCGAAATGCAGCAGCATCAGCAGCATTTTTAGCTACAAAAATATCACGCACCTCAGAGCCAACCTCGAAAGCTTCCGGCCCGATAGCTGGCCCCATCCAGGCTATGATCTCTTCTGCTGGCGCACGAAAGCAGGCAAGTGTCGCTTCAATGACACCATTTGCTAATCCACGCCAGCCTGCGTGAGCTGCTGCGACTTCTGTACCATCCAGTGAGCAGAATAAGACTGGCAAACAATCAGCTGTCATGACTGCACAAACCACGCCCGGGATCGCGGAATAAGCCGCATCGGCAAGTACACTGGCAGGCATCGAACCATCGAGTTTCAAAACGCTTGTACCATGTACCTGGTCAAGCCAGACAGGAAGAGAGGCCATTCCAGCCCCCCGGCCAAGACGCTGCCGGTTTTCCTGAACGTGCTCAAGAGAGTCACCAACATGTGAGCCCAGATTTAACGATGCCCAGGACCCGAGGCTAACACCACCAACCCGTGTTGTGGATGCGGCGCAGACCCCTTCAGGAGCAGACCATTCAGGATACAGTAACGACATCACCACTCCAGTTGTTCACGAAATAACGCGGTATCCGCTTTCAGCGCTTCTACTAACCCGACCATATCCTGAGGTAACGGTGCATGCCATTCCATTTCGATACCAGTGATGGGGTGATACAACCTCAGCATGGTGGCGTGGAGTGCCTGCCGGTCAAACTGGCGCAGACAGCTAATGAATTCTTCAGAAGCCCCTTTCGGTGGACGTGGACGACCGCCATACAGTGGGTCACCCACTAACGGATGGTTGATATGTGACATATGGACGCGAATTTGATGTGTACGTCCCGTTTCCAGCCGCAAACGAAGGCGCGTGTGAGCGCGAAAATGCTCCATAATCCGATAATGGGTAGTTGCCGCTTTTCCCATTGGATGAACAGCCATATGTGTTCGTTTTGTCGAGTGACGGCTGATCGGTTCATCAACTGTTCCCCCTGCTGTCATCTGCCCTATTGCGATAGCTTCGTACTCGCGGGTAATTTTCCGACGTTGCAGCGCATCAACCAGATGTGTCTGCGCTGGTACTGTTTTCGCAACCACCATCAGACCAGTCGTATCTTTGTCCAGGCGGTGTACAATGCCAGCGCGCGGAACATCAGCGATCTCAGGATAATAATGAAGTAGTGCGTTCAATACTGTACCATCAGGATTACCTGCACCTGGATGGACAACAAAGTCCCGTGGTTTATTGATAACGATGATGTCGTGATCTTCGTACACTATATCCAGCGGTATCGCCTGAGGCTGCCAGCGCACTTCCTCTTCGATTTCCGCGTCTATTGTGATTTGCTCACTCCCGAAGACTTTTTCTTTTGGTTTATCGATAATGATCCCGTTGACATTAACACGTTGGTCAAGTATCCACTCTTTAAGACGTGAGCGGGAATAATCGGGGAACAATTCAGCCAATGCCTGATCTAACCGTTGCCCGAGTTGCGATTCAGAAACCGTTGCGTTGAGTTTTACTCGTTGTGCCATAAAATGATTCTTAGTTAACGTTGGGTTTTCACGGCAATGCCGTTTAGTATAATGTGCTACAGTACTGGTCACCATCGGGAGCTAAATGGACAGCGGCCCGATTAACACACTGAGGATAATCAAATCGTCATGACGCGTATGAAACATCTGGTGGCTGCAGCCACGTTGAGCCTGACCCTGGCTGGTTGTTCCGGTTCAAAGGACACCGTGCCTGACGTTCCGCCTGCTGAAATCTATGCCACGGCTCAGCAAAAACTGCAGGACGGTAACTTTAAAGCAGCAATAACGCAACTGGAAGCTCTTGATACGCGCTATCCATTTGGCCCGTATTCTCAACAGGCCCAACTGGACCTGATTTACGCCTATTATAAAAATGCTGATTTGCCTATGGCTCAGGCGGCGATTGACCGTTTCATGCGCCTCAATCCTACGCATCCAAATATCGACTACGTGATGTTTATGCGTGGCCTGACAGACATGGCACTGGACGACAGTGAACTCCAGGGCTTTTTTGGCGTAGATCGCTCCGATCGTGATCCGACTCATGCCCGGGATGCTTTCCACGCTTTTTCACAGCTGGTTCAGAGCTATCCAAACAGTCAGTACTCCGCTGATGCAAGAAAACGGCTGGTCTACCTGAAAGACCGCCTGGCAAAATATGAGCTTGCAGTCGCACAATTCTACACCAAACGCAGTGCATATGTCGCGGTCGTCAATCGGGTTGAGAGAATGCTCGCCGATTACCCTGATACACAAGCTACCCGCACCGCTTTAGCATTGATGGAGAACGCTTATCGTCAGTTACAGCTCAATGCTGAAGCAGACAAAGTGGCGCAGATTATCGCCACAAATGCTAAATCCTGATAGCAAGTTGGTCACACTCTCACTGAAAGGCAATCTGATGATTGCCTTTTTTCTTTCCTGCCCGTGCTATCTTTTCTGCGTCACAAAATTGACATATCGATTGACAAAATATGACAAAAAATTGATTTTGCATACGCAATCCTGCTGGTTTGGGAGTATGCTTAAAGTACCTTAAGACGGGAACGATAGAGAGGTCAGTATTATGGTACTTAATATCACTAGTAAGCATTTAGAAATCACGCCTGCTATTCGCCAGCATGTCGAAGAACGTCTTGCCAAGCTTGAAAAATGGCAAACGCATCTGATAAATCCGCATATTGTCCTGTCGAAAGAGACTAATGAATTTGTGGCTGATGCAACTATTAATACCCCTAATGGGCAGCTTATTGCCAGTGCGAAGCATGACGACATGTATGCTGCTATCAATGAATTAATTAATAAACTCGAACGGCAACTGAACAAAGTACAACACAAGGGCGAAGCACGTCGTGCCAGCGCCAGTGTTAAAGATATTAGTGCACCTATTCCCGATTAATCATCATTTGATGACCCCAACGCGCCCGAGGGCGCGTTTTTTTATTGACAAGCAAATTCAGACAGGTACTTTAGGCTCATGTCACGTACTGACAACGAATGGCCCACTGTTTCTTCATGCTGTTTCTTTTTAATATTGATAACTCCCACAAGAAGCATCATGCCAAGAATAATAAGAACCTCCCTGGGGAGGTTTTTTTATGGATATCCGGACAGGTAGATTTATGACTGAAATAAATTCATTGCTGGCATTACGCACAAAGATTAGCGCGCTTGATGAAGCGCTTTTGGAGTTGCTGGCTCAACGTCGTGCGCTTGCTGTCGAAGTTGCCATGGCTAAAATTGCCGACCACAGACCAGTACGCGATATTGTCCGGGAACGTGAACTGCTTGAGCATCTGATTACACTGGGAAAGACCCATCAGCTGGAAGCGCATTACATTAATCGTATTTTTCACCTGATCATCGAAGATTCTGTGCTAACTCAGCAAGCTATTCTGCAGAAAAAAATTAATGAGCACCCTGCACATTCAGCAAGGATCGCATTTCTGGGTCCCAAAGGTTCCTATTCACATCTTGCTGCACGTCACTATGCAGCCAGACATTTCGAGCACGTCATCGAAAGTGGTTGTCTGAAATTTCAGGATATTTTCTATCAGGTAGAGAGTGGCCAGGCCGACATTGCTGTGGTACCTATTGAAAATACCAGTTCAGGTTCTATCAATGAAGTCTATGACTTGCTGCAGCACACTGCGCTTTCCATCGTTGGTGAAATTACTTTGCCTATCGATCACTGTGTACTGGTCAATGGTGATTGCTCCCTTGATAAGATCGAAACTGTTTACAGTCATCCTCAGCCATTCCAGCAATGCAGTCTTTTTTTGCAGCAATATCCGCAGTGGAAAATCGAATATACAGAGAGCACAGCCGCAGCGATGGAAAAAGTCGCCGCACTCAATTCACCAACAATTGCGGCACTTGGCAGTGAATCAGGTGGAAAACTTTACGGTTTACACGTTCTTGAGCGTAATCTGGCTAACCAGAAACAAAATCTGACCCGATTTATTGTTCTCGCCCATAAACCGGTCAGTGTGACACCGCAGGTACCAGCTAAAATCACCCTGTTACTCGCGACAGGGCAACAGGCAGGTTCACTGGTAGAAGCGTTGCTGGTGTTACAAAAACACAATCTCCCGATGAGTAAACTGGAGTCTCGCCCGATTACAGGTAATCCCTGGGAAGAGATGTTTTACGTAGATGTTGCCGGCAATCTGGCCGAAGACGGAGTACAGCAGGCACTACGTGAGCTCTCCACACTGACGCGTTCATTGAAAGTGCTTGGCTGTTATCCCAGCGAAAATGTGGTGCCAGCCAACACCCCGTCATAAGTCCGGTGTGTGTCGTCAGCCGCTGTGATTTACGCAGCGGCTGCTGATTTCGCGCTCATTGGCGACTGTCATTCGCCTGACGCAGTAACGTCCGACTCTCAGCCATGAAGTGTCCGGAATAATCACCAAACCACTGTTTCACGCGACGAAAACTCTCAATAAAGCCTTCCTTATCACCTTGTTCAAGCCATTTTACCGCTTCAGCAAAACGCTGGTGATAACGTTTAATCAGACGCACATTGTTTTCTGAAGAGAGGATGATATCAGCGTAAAGTTGTGGATCCTGAGCAAATAACCGTCCTACCATCGCCAGTTCCAGACGATAGATAGGTGAAGATAGCGCCAGTAACTGCTTGAGATCGACATTCTCTTCAGCAAGATGCAGTCCATAGGCAAAAGTAGCAAAGTGTCGCAGAGCCTGAATGAAAGCCATGTTCTGGTCGTGCTCTGCCGCGCTGATACGATGGAGACGGGCTCCCCACACCTGAATCTGTTCGAGGAACCACTGATAAGCTTCCGGCTGGCGTCCATCGCACCATACCACAACCTGTTTTGCCAGACTGCCACAGTCCGGACCAAACATAGGGTGTAGTCCCAATACCGGCCCCGGGTGCGCCGCCAGCATCGCTTGTAGTGGCCGATTTTTTATTGATGCGAGGTCGACGAGAATACAGTCCTCTGGTAACGCAGGTAGCCGGGCTATTACGCCTTCAGTCAGATGAATAGGAACACTCACTATCACCATTCCGGCATCCTGTACTAATTCTGCTGCACGCTCCCAGTCGTCTTTATCAAGAGTTTTTACCTGGTATCCGGAAAGCGTGAGCATTTTATCAAACAGTTGTCCCATTTGACCTTGTCCACCAACAATGACAATAGGCCGTGGTTGTGGACAAAGCGTTTTAAAACCTTTGTCATTTTCACTGGAATAGGATTCACGCATGATGCGACGTAGCACATCTTCGATGAGATCAGGTGGCACACCTAACTTCACAGCCTCTTCCCTGCGGGAGGCCAGCATACTCGCCTCGCGTTCCGGCACATAGATGGGTAAACCGTAGCGACTTTTTACCTCACCAACTTCTGCAACCAGCTGCAGGCGACGCGCCAGCAGATCCAGTAAGGTTTTATCAACCTCATCAATCTGATCACGCAGCACGTTCAATTCTGCCACCATCTTGTTTTCTCCTTATGCCACGCGGGATTTCAATACCCCTGCCAGCGCGTTATCAATACGACCAAGTAATTGTTCTGTCGTGGTCCAGTCAATGCAAGCATCAGTGACAGACACACCATAACGCATCGTTTCACGAGGTTGTTCTGAAGGCTGGTTCCCTTCTTCAAGATGACTTTCCAGCATCAGTCCGGTAATAGAACGATTACCCGCAAGGATCTGCTCCATGACCGATTCTGCCACCAACGACTGACGGCGAAAATCTTTATTTGAATTGCCGTGGCTGCAATCGATCATTAATGAAGGATGCAAACCAGCATCAAGCATCTCTTTTTCGCATTGAGCAACATCTTCCGGTGCGTAATTGGGCTGTTTGCCACCACGTAATATCACATGGCCATCCATATTACCCTGCGTTTGTAACAGGCAAACCTGACCATTTTGGTTAATGCCGACAAACCGATGGGGCATCGCAGCGGCTCTCATCGCATTAATGGCTGTTCCCAGACTTCCATCAGTGCCATTTTTGAAACCGACAGGCATAGAGAGTCCTGAAGCCATTTCACGGTGGGTCTGAGATTCGGTTGTACGCGCTCCGATGGCTGACCAGCTGAACAGATCGCCCAGATACTGCGGTGTGTTAGGATCAAGTACTTCAGTAGCGAGCGGTAACCCCATAGAAACCAAATCGACTAATAGCTGTCGGGCGATATGAAGACCGGCTTCCGTATCGAAGGTATTATCCATATAAGGATCGTTGATCAACCCTTTCCAGCCAAAAGTAGTACGGGGTTTTTCGAAATAGACCCGCATTACAATATAGAGTGTATCAGATAGTGTGTCGGACAGCGTTTTGAGGCGTTGCGCATACTCAAGTGCAGCTGTGGGATCATGGATTGAACACGGTCCACATACCACCAGCAAACGATGATCTTTACCACTGATGATATCTGCAATAGTCTGCCGGGAATCAGCAATTTGTCCCTCCAAATCTGCAGAGAGAGGATATTTTTGTTTAAGTTCAGCTGGCGTAATCATGATTTGCTCGTCGGTAATGTGAATATTGTTCAGCCTGTCTCTATTCATTTTGATTTCGATTCCATTGTCGATTCTGCTCTACATAACAGAAAGCTACTGTATCAAATAACGTACAATATTCAAGCCTAGTGTAAAATAAAAAATACAAGCATATTATACTTATATTTCAATAGCATAAAATATACTTGATGATTTAAAACGTAATGATGTAAACTTATGTTTACTATCAATTATCATGATGATCTGCTGGCTTTTATGACTATGAATAGTAAATTGCCACGACAGGAGACCAGCAGATGAAAAAGATAAAATTATCCAGCTCACTGGCAGCAAGACAAAAATACACGGCGCTATTCGTCTGCAGAAGATGCCATGAAACACGAATTATGATGATCGCCCTTTAACCGTCATCTCGGGGATTTTTTACCCATATGACAAGCTTTCAGTCGGCAACGATATCAGGCAAACGACTTGTGAGCCAAGAAGCCATTTTATCCCACCAGCGGAGCTTTACTGAATCAGAAGGGCACGATAAAACTCACAGCGAAACGATAAAATTACCGGTGAGCCACCGTCCACCATAAGGAGTGGAATGAGTTACGCTTGCTGCCGGAATCTTAGCTGCAGTGCCAATGCATTGCCCTGTAGTGAAGACGATCAGGATTTCTCAGTAATCCTGAGGATAGCGGATGTCACATAAAAAAAAGCCACCGTAAAGTGGCTTTTTATACTGACTGGTGATCTGAAAGTAGATATCAGATATCAGAAAGTGATTTGATTCTGTCTTTAACAACCTGGTAACCAGAGTACTGCAGTTTAGAACAGAGTGTGTCCAGCTTCATGTTCAGAGTCATGGTCAGGTTCTCTTTAGCATCCTTGTCCATGATATTTTTATTCACGTTCAGGAAGGTATAGTTCTGACTAATCTTACTGTACTGCTGCGAATAACCCTGATAGCTTTCTGCATTAGTTTCTTTCAGAAAGTTGAAGTGATCAACACAAGGATTATTGGTAGAAGCAATAGTCACACCATTGAAAACCGCACCCTGTCTTTCCATATACTGCTGTTTAGCAGTATTGCTGCTTGCCGTATTGGCAACTTTCTGGCTACTGGCTTTCTGCGCGCCTTTTTTAGGCGGCGTGGTAGAACATGCTGACAGAACGCACACCGCGCCAATAATCAAAAAACACTTAGATAGACGAGTATTCATACAAAAAAATCCCTTATTTCATAAATGGAAAAAGGCAACACACATAATGCACAGTAGTACTGGATAGAAGACCGAAACTCTCAATGTTCTCAGGCCCACGACCAACAGCGTTATCATTTATATTCATGATCTGCCGGTTGATTTTAATTCGATCAGGAAGAGAAAGACAGCAAAAGATCTTCCGGATTGATCAGCAGATCGCTGAAAACTGACTTCATTGTAGCGAAAATAAAATCAAACTACAGCTTTATTGCCATGAGTTTCAACAAATTACATGAAATATCATATCGACATTCATTATTCACAGCATAAATGCTGTCTAACTTACGAAGAAAGAAAACGCTTTGCCTGTTAAAGACTACTGTTGAAGCTTACGCGCACGGCACACGCACAAGAACGCAAAATATATGTTACTTTTTTCCAACATATTAATATATTATATGCTGTACGTTGCTGTTTCTTGTCCGGCGAATATAGCACTGATGCCTTTACTACGACAACTGTTTAAACCAATAAATGCCTGACTGATGAAAGAAAAAAACTATCAAACTCGCTAAAATACATACGAAATATATATCATCAAATACTCTTCAAATGACTTTCAGAGTGGTTTTTCTGCCATTTTTTATACAAAAATAAAATACATTCCTATATAAATCAATAAGATAATAAAAACCCTCCTCCCATAGGATGATCATTTATATCTGCGAAGATCAAAAAAGATCCGGCGTAGCACATCACAGATAACCCTGTGATTCTGCAATTGATAAGTGCGTACTTTTATTTTTTAGCTAAATTAATGTTATGTTTTATTGTTTATTATGTTTTTAATTTGGATTATTTTGTGAAAAAATAGCTGATTTACCAGTCATCATATTCATTTAAATTTACTGAAAAAGAAAATATCACGAACTAAACACTCAATAGGTGTAATCAGTGAAATGTTAATCAATCCAACGCAGAGCGCTGGCAAAGTCAGCGACGCAGTGCGACCTGAGGTACCCGATCGACAGGATGAGGGTGAACCTGCAAATCTGCCTGATACCAGCGAGTAAGAATAGCTTCTGTCATCACTTCCTGTGGGGTGCCATTGGCGACTAACTTTCCCTGATGCAACAACAAAATATCATCAGACCAAAGTGATGCCAGATTCAAGTCATGCAGGACACAACACACCGACAGCCGTCCAGCGCGTGTAAGCTGATAAAGTAATCTCAGTGCATGCTGTTGGTGATAGAGATCCAGTGCCGATGTCGGTTCATCAAGAAATAGCCAGCCTTCGGGGCCGTCTTCATGCCATAATTGTGCCAGCGCGCGTGCCAGTTGGACACGTTGCTGCTCTCCCCCTGAAAGCTGACGATAATCACGTTCTGCAAGGTCCTGACACTCTGTCACGTTCATCACCTGGTCAATGATCTCCTTATCGACCGGGCCTGGCCATGGTGCCCGTCCCATTGCAACGATATCACGCACAGGCAACATAAATTCCATCTGACTTTTTTGTCGCATCATGGCACGCTTACGAGCAAGTTGTTCACGCCCGACCTTTTCTATGGGGTGTCCCGCTAGCAGGCAGCCCCCTGCACTGGCAGTAAGATAGCCCGTCATTAAACGTAATAAAGTCGATTTCCCTGCGCCATTAGGTCCTATCAGCGAAACCAGTTTTCCTGGTGATAATGTCAGTGACACATCATCAATCAGTAATTGATGAGCAACACGGTAGGAGAGATGATCGACTTGCAGCCTTTCGCTCATGTTATGCCCTCGGCCGTCGCATTATCAGCCATAAAAACCAGGGAGCACCCAGCAAACTGGTCAATAGCCCCACAGGCATCTCAGCGGGGGCTACCACGGTACGTGCGAGAGTATCGGCTATCAGCATCAAAATCGCTCCTGCCAGTGCGGATCCTGGCAACAGCACCCGATGATCGCTGCCAAGACACATACGCATTAAATGTGGCACGACCAGACCAACAAAACCAATAACCCCACTTACTGCCACCCCTGCTGCGACCATCAGCGCGCTCAGAATTAATAAAATACGCTGTGTTTTACGCACATCAACACCAAGATAGTGCGCTTCTTCGTCACCTAATAGCAGTAAATTGAGTCGCCCTGAAAGCCATTGTATTGCCACCATTGCCGGAAGTATAAGTGCCGCACTCGCCAATACAGTCGACCACTGTGCTTGCCCCAATGATCCCATTCCCCACAGAGAAAGCTGGCGCAATTGTTGATCATTGCTCACCCACGAAATAACGCCTGTGGCAGCACCACATACTGCATTAATAGCAATTCCCACCAGCAATAACCGAGAAAGGGTTCCCCCTCCTGTTTTACTCAACACGAAGATTATTGCGGTGACCAGCAGGCTGCCAATGAAAGCGGCCAGCATTGGCCACCATAGTGCAAGGACAAAGGGAAGTGATAGTGGCATAATGACGGCGAAAGAAACCGTCAATGCCGCGCCACTACTGATGCCCAACAGACCAGGATCTGCCAGTGGATTACGAAATAACCCCTGCATCACAGCGCCTGACAGCGCCAGTGCAATACCAACCACCACCGCCAGCAAAACCCGAGGCAGACGGATATTCCACCAGACCTCGCGCAGGATGCTGTCAGGTTCAGATTGCCACAACCCCAGCAAAGAGAGCCGCATCGCACCAACGTTAGCGGCAAGTACCACCATAATGCACATCAGTAACAACATCAGTGACAAGAATCGCAGCGGGGGGAGAGCCTTCATCACTGTGTTGCTTCGGCCGCATGGCGTAACTTCTGCATTGCAGCCGGGGTTTCCAGACCAAAACCGAGTAGTGCCATTTCATTGATAACCAGTACATTACGGTTTTTAGCCGCCGGTGTCAGTGATAATCCAGGCAGTTTCCACAGATTTTCCTCACCACCAATGCTACGTAGCCCTTCCTGACCAATAACAATCAGTTGTGGTGCACTGGCAACCAGTCCTTCCTGTGTTAATGGCTGATAATGTGGTACATTACCCATCGCGTTTTGCAACCCGGCGCCGATTATCACACCATTTGCTGCAGTATCACTTCCTGCACCCATCATTCGGTTACCTGATCGGTTAGCAAGGTAAAGCACCCTGACATTTAACGGTGTTGTTGCAATCGCAGCGATTTGCTTGTCGATTTTATCAGCCAGTTGCTCACCCTGCGCCTTGCGATTGACCGCCAGGGCAACAGTGACTATTTTTTCATGAATCGCCTCAAGGCTCGGTTTACCGGTCACCATGACAACCGGTATCCCCGCTTTTTTTAACTGTTCCAATACCAGCGAAGGCTTAGCCAGATCACTGCTGATGACCAAAGAAGGATTCATCGCCATGATACCTTCCGCGTTCAACTGTCGCATATAACCAACATCAGGCAGCTTTAATACCTCTGGTGGCTGCAGACTGGTGGAGTCGCGTGCGATCAAATTCTGTTCTGCATCCAGTGCATAGACGATCTCTGTTAAATCCCCTCCGATGGAAACCACCCGCTCAGATGCAAACAGGGATAAAGGAAAGGCCAGCAGTACCATCAGCCACTTTTTCATGCGATAACCCCTTCATTCTGTAATGAGGCAAGCTGCTCGCGCCAACAGGTCTGCTCAGGTTGACCTTCAGTACGTTGTCCATATAGCTGAGCAATCTGCGTACCATCAGCAGCGAATAACTCCAGACTGGTAACGACCCCATCTGCAGTATTTTTACGCGTTATCCAACTCTCCGCGATGGTGTTTTCCATCAGGTGCAGAGTGAAACCAGGATTAAAGATATTGATCCAGTGTTCCATCGGCACCACTTTTTCTACCTTTCCGGTAAAGATCTGCACACATCCACGGTTCCCAATGAATATCATGATTTCATTGCCCGCTGCCTGTACTTTTCGCAGTAAATCGCCTAACGCGCTGTTATCAATCTGAACCGCCAGATCATCAGGGACTAAACGAAATGCCTGAGGTCGAGGCAGATTGTGGCGCTTCAGTAATCCGAAAAACTGATGCACATCATTCATTGCACGCCAATCCTTCTCCACCTGTGCAGCATCAGGGGAGGTATTCCAGTCAGGTGTTTCTTCTTCGCTGATGCTAAGCTCCACAGGCTGCTTAGCCGTAAAATCAGCCACTAATGCCTGCCATGCTGTCATATCGGTATTCGCCGTAGTATGTACCTTTAATACAGCATCACCCTGTGCATCAAATATCTGAATGCTATAACGATCACCGCGGTCACTCTTTTCATGCAAGGCAAACACACTTTTCCATTTCTGGAGAAAAATACGCTGGTCCAACGCACGCGGGTTGAGAACCAGTCCTGCGTGGTCACTTAACCGGATATTTTCATAGCGCCCGACCTGTTCATGAACAGCATAACTATTGCGTGTAACTGAAAGTGTTTCACCTACCGCTTCCAGACGCATCAACAGATTTTGAAAATCCGCATTCAGCGCTACCGCCTCCTGCTCTGTTCTGATCTGTGTTAACTCTGCCTCACTTATTCCCATCAGTGTGGCAATATCACGCGCGTATTTTTTCGGATGGTTTGCTTTCACATCCAGATAATTCTGGTAAGAGGCCATTGTGCCCATATATTCTCCCTGAGCCTCGCCAGTGGCGAGGCATCGTTGTTAATACCATCAAAAATCGACGTTGAGGCCAAGCTGGAAGGTTCGGCCAGGCATCACAGCCAGTGCATTATCATAAGCATCCTGAGCGTTCACTTTGGTCATGTCACGACTGCTCAGGTAATCCCAATATTTACGGTCAGTGATGTTATAAATACCACCATTAACGCGCACATTTTTCGCCACCTGCCAGTACGCAGTCAGGTCAACCATACCGTAACCAGGCACTCTCAAATATTCAGTGCTTGAATCAGTCAGTGACGAGCCGCTGTTACTGTAGCTTTGACGATTAGTCGCGGTTGCTCGTTTACCTTTGACGAACGTCGCCGTCACCGCTGTACCGAACCGCTTCGCTGGGTCATCCCAGGCTGCTCCTACAATGGCTTTAACTGGTGCGACGCTATCGAGATCGACATAACTGTCCCCCGCGTAGCTTGATTTTGATTTGCCTTCGCTATACCCCAGAGCAAAGGTCGTACTCAAACCATTAACCTCTTCAAACCAGGTACCAAAGTTAACTTTAGTCGCTAACTCACCGCCATAGATATAGGCTTTATCACGGTTTTCAGCCTGATAAATGGTGTAAATATTAGAGGGTACGGTAGTGAAACGATCCGGGTTTCGGGTACTCGTATAACGGGTATAAGCGATAAAATCTTTGTAGGTGTTATGAAAAAGTGCAGTATTAAATGAAATACCCTCGACGACCTCGCCTTTCAGGCCCCATTCAACGTTATTGCTGGTTTCAGTGTCGAGATTGATGTTACCTATCAAAGCATACTGCTGGCGGCCAGCATAATTGGATGCCAGATTCCATGAGCCATACAACTGGCTGGCATTCGGGAACTGCGCACCGCGTTTGTACTGCAGATAGGTCATCAGACCTGGTGTCAGGGTGTAATTAAAGCTCAGTGAAGGCAGTACCTGGGTATCACTGTTCTTTTTACCATACAATTTCTCCAGGGCCTCTTCACTGAGTACGTTACTGGTGGTCGTCAGACTGGTCAGATTTTCAGGTTTGGTTGCTTGATGAGCAATGCGTACACCAGGTATCACATCAAAATTATGCCCGTCGATGTCAAAACGAATTTTATCCTGAATGAATCCACCAAACACATAGCTGCGACTATCTGCCTCTGGCTGCATGATGGCATTTGTCGGTGCTGGCACTTCACGGAAAGGTCGCTCGGTTTCACTCATTCGACCGTTAATGCCCCCTGTTAACTCATGACGACCCATATATTTCATCACATGGCTGTCAAAACCCCAGGTGTTTACATCGTAATTGGAGTAAACGCGTTCATAACTGGAGGCGCTCGCTGCCATCCATGTATTATCGTGAGCCTGAGTTTTCTGATAGAAAAATTTATTGCTCAAACTGTCAATAAAACCATTCGCTGGCGTCCACTCATCTTTCAGGCTGAACCCCCAACGACGAGTGTCACTTTGCTGCTGTGCGGTACCAAGGATGGCACTACCAGTTTGGTTCCACGCATCATAGTGGGTATGGTTAGTTTTGTCGTAATAGTCGACGGTTCCGGTAATTTTGTGCTCACTGACCGGTTGCCAGATAGCGGATGCCATTAGCGCATTGGAGTGCCAGTTCGCAGGATACGCAGACAGAGTATCACTGTTATTTCGCGTCTGCTGGCCATCGCGACGACTGTAGACAACAACACCGCGAAGTATTTCATCGCCCGCCGCAGCAGTGATTCCGTTGTGCCAGCTACGGTTTGCCGAATCATAACCTGACTGGTAGCCAAAATAGCTGGTTTTGTCTGAAGTTAAATAATCATCAGCTGATTTTGGCAGGAATGAAACCGTCCCTCCGATGGAGGTATTGGCTTTTTCGGTCGACGTCGCACCCGACTGGATTGCCACCAGTCCATACATATAGGGATCGATATAATCACGTCCCATCCCGAAGGTATTTAAGCCAGCACGGCTGGCATAACTACGACCTGTGGCTTCCGGTTGAGGAATACCATCGACGTCAATCCCGACACGGTTACTCTCCATGCCGCGAATGTTATAACCGGTGTAACCACCACGGTCGAAACCACTCTTGCCTGCGCCCGAACCGCCGCTGGTTCCTGTCGCGCTCACTAATGGCTGATAGCGCATGATTGAACCAAAGTCATTTCCACCCTTTTTCTGCATATCTGAGGCAGTCACCACAGCCTCACTGCCAGCAGCGCGATCAATAACGGGAGCTGACACCGTCATCACACTTTCTGCGGATTTTTGCGTTTCTGCCGGCGTTGCGGGTTGAGTGGCTTGCTGTTCTCTGGTCACTGTCGCAGTAGTTGAATCAGCCATCGCAGTAAACCCAGTGGACAGCAAGGTAGTGCAGAGAAAACTTTTTTGGATAAGCCCCTGATAAGATAATCTTTTTATCATTTCGTTTTAGCCTTAGTTATCATAAAAATCGACTCATCCATTGCTGTCGCAGGTAAAATAATCACACTGTAAAACCTCACTGCCTATACTGGCCGTTTAAGGATCATTTACGAATGCGAATGATAATCAGATCAATTATCCATATCAACAAATTCCTCGCGAAGTTGACAATTTTGTTAAAATAACCTTAGAAAAAAGATGTGTTTATATGCAGGCGATGTGACATAGTCATTTATTGAAATTAACAGAACGATTAATGAAGCTCATTTCCATTTGCATCCAGTAACGTTGGGAAAATATAATGTTATATTTTTATTAAAATAAATAAATAAAAATTAACATATTATACAAGAAAAAATTAATCAGAATGCAAAACAGCATTACTTTTATTTTATATTCTGATAAAAAGAAAAAAATAACGCCTCAAAAAAAGGTAAACTCACAGATGAAAGCATTACCCTTTAAAAAAAGTGTTCTTTTTTTATGTCTATCTCTTTCTTTCAATATGCTGGCAAAGGCGAATTACGTCGAAGAGGCGAAGTTAAATGATCCGCAAAGCTGGATAAATGATGAATTTCTTGCCATGGGAGGGCTGCAAAGTATTGGTGCTGAATATGCTTATGCCCGTGGTTACAATGGTACCGGGGTTAAAATTGGTATCTTCGATGATGCTGTGTTCACCCACCCTGAATTCGACGGACGACTGGATAAAGTTGATGCTAACGAATCCTATTTTTCTGATGACCCTGGTTATTTATCTTTTTCAGCACATGGTACCCACGTTGCAGGAATAGCTGCAGCTGCACGAAACGGTAACAACATGCATGGCGTGGCTTATAATGCCGGGCTGGTCTCCGCAAAATTTCTTGACTCTACCAATAACTATTTCGAATCTCTGATTCAAAGTGACACCCGCGTTTTCAATAATAGCTGGGGGTCTTATGTTCCTATTGAAGTCGATGAAAATGGCAACAATCGCTACTTTCCAGATGGTCGTCCGGTGTACGTTACTAATACTTTTAATGACATTGCCAGTTATTACTCATCCGAAGATCTTCGCAAAATTAATGCTCTAAGTCTTACTCCAGTGCCTTCATTTGCACTTGATGACCAACATGAATTACCCGCTGCACTGCTCCGTTCTGCACGTTTCGGTAAATTAATTATTTTTGCTGCAGGTAATGAAAATAATTATAACCAACCGGTTGGTGAAGCCTCTTTACCCTGGTTCTTCCCTGATGTGACCAATAATTTTATTGTTGTCACTAATTTAACCAACGATGACCAACTGAATTTATCCTCAACCCCCTGCGGATATACTGCCAGTTACTGTCTTTCCGCGCCGGGTACCGAAATATACAGCACATCTATGACACTTGATTTCGATTTATATATATCGACAGGTGAAATAAGATTAGTTCCAAAATACGATGTATTAACCGGAACATCAATGGCAGCACCGATGGTATCTGGTGCAGCAGCAATTGTGATGCAACGTTTTCCCTATATGACAGCTGCACAAATTTCCAGCGTACTGCTCACTACTGCCACAGATTTGGGTGATGCTGGCATTGACGCCGTCTATGGGTGGGGCAAGCTCAATCTACAAAGCGCTATTGATGGCCCTAAAATGTTCGTCACTGCTGCAGATATTCCGGCTGAATTTTACATAGAAGGTTCTTATAATCAGACTCAGTTTGTTGCAAACATACCCGGTATTGGGGGGATTGTTGAAGCCGGAACTCCTCAGGCACGATCTTGTCTTACCGCTGAATGTGCCTATGATCGTTGGAGCAATGATATCAGCGGGCATGGGGGCCTGACTAAAACCGGAAGTGGTACACTTGAGCTGACAGGTATCAATACCTATCTGGGACCTACGCTTGTTAATGCAGGAACATTGATTATTAATGGCAGCACGGTATCTGATGTCAGTGTACAAAACAGTGCCCGATTATCAGGTAATGGACAGCTTGGCTCATTAACAGTGAATGACGGAGGTACTGTAGCTCCAGGAAACTCGATAGGAGTATTATCTGTCGCTCGTAACGTGACTTTCCAGCCTGGATCCTTGTACGCTGTCGAAATAAATCATGCCGGCGAAAGTGATCTTATTACCAGTCAGTCTGATATGTCCATTAATGGCGGTAGCGTGGCATTATCACTTGAAAATAGTAACAAGCTTCTCTCTCAGGATGATATTCGCTCTTTAATCAACCGTGAATACACCATCCTGAGGGCCGCACAAGGTATTACTGGCCAATTCGATTCCGTTTTACCAAATTATGTGTTTCTGGGTAGTAAGCTGAATTATCTCTCTGATCAAGTTTCTGTCAAGATTGGTCGTAATGCACTTTCTTTCGATGACGTCGCCGTTACGGCAAATCAACGCGCTGTCGCACGGGCTGCAGAAGGACTCAATGATGGCAATCCAGTCTATGAGAGTCTCTTGAATAGTCGTTCCAACGATGAAGCACAAGACGCTTATGCACAATTGTCCGGACAATTGTTCGCAGATATTACTGCCAGTCAACTAGATAACAGCCGCTATCTCCGGGATACACTTAACACCCGACTGCGTCAGGCTGCAGGCGTGTCAGACAGTTCACAGATAAAAGCAGATGATAATGGTTTATGGGGCACTATGCTGGGTGCCTGGAGTCGTGCTTCGGGAGGCGAGGAGACAAGTTATAACACATCAACCTATGGTTTTGTGCTGGGTCAGGATGTGGCGTTGGCTGACCAATGGCGTGTCGGGGTTGCAACCGGTTATAGCCGTACATCCCTGAAAAGTGGCCACCGTTCAAAAGCTGACAGTGATAACTACCATCTTGCACTCTATGGCAGCAAGCAATTGGATGCATTAGCGCTGCGTACTGGTGCAGCTTATGCATGGCATGCTATTGATACTACCCGTTCCATACAGTTCGGTGCACAAGCAGATCAGGATAGTGCTTCGTTTCATGGACAGACCGGGCAAATATTCCTTGAATCAGGCTACCGCTTTTCTACTTCAATGCTGGAACTGGAACCTTTTGCAAATCTGGCCTACGTCACCACCTCGACTGAGGGGGGCAGCGAACAAGGTGGTGGCGCTGCACTAACTCGCCGCAAGCAGAATTCTAATGCAACGCTCTCGACACTTGGTGTGCGGTTAGATAAAAACTGGTCGATAGGCCAACAGAGCAGTTTTGCTTTACAAAGCGAGCTGGGATGGCAGCACCAGTTCGGCGAGCAGAATAATTATTCCCGGCAAACATTTAAAGGCAGTGATGCGACTTTCCAGGTGCGTTCTGTTTCAGCCTCGCGTGATGGGATGGTGGCAAAAGTGGGTGCAGCCCTGGCCACCAACAGTCAAACGTCTCTGTCACTCAATTACAGTGGTTTTGTTGGAAAGAATCATCAGGATAATAGCGTAAACGCCGATCTCACATGGCGTTTCTAATCTAAGCTAAGCTATGACGGGAAGGCTTCTCCTTCCCGTCTATTTCTCATACTACTTCCATTTAACTTTTTGCTTGTTCGTCTGAGATGTTACGCTACCTCTCACATGACTTTTCCAGAATCATTTTATGACACCATTACCCCGCATTACCATCCACTACTGTTCGCAATGTCACTGGCTGCTGCGCGCGGCCTGGATGGCGCAGGAGTTACTACACACATTCAGTACTGATTTAGCTGCTGTAACTCTGATACCCGGTACAGGTGGTATCTATCAGATCCCCATCGATGATGCGCTTATCTGGGACAGAAAAGCAGATGGAGGTTTTCCTGAAGCCAAAGTGATTAAACAACGAGTCAGAGATTATTGTTTCCCTGAACGGGATCTGGGACATATTGATCAGAAATAAAATAAACCTTATCTTTTTTGCCTCAGAATTATTGTAGCAAAAAAGATAAATACAGAACACAAATTACCTTTAATGCTAATATAAACCATTATCAATAAAAATTGATTAACATAATCATTTAAAATCATGATGACAAATAAAAAAACCTCATAAAATCAGTATGCTCATCGCATTAATAAGATAGCCTATAATAATAAAAACCATTCTCATTTTTAATATTATCACTCCTAAAATTACTCCTGAAAATATTCTAAAAACAGCATGTTTTATTATTTAAAAAACAGGCATAATGCAGATTATAAATAGTGCACACGTATCGTTGCCGTCTGCAAACGGAGATTTCCTGTGTTATCCACTGAAATGACTGAACAACTAAACGAACAACTTAATCTGGAATTTTATTCAGCAAACCTGTACCTGCAAATGAGTGCCTGGTGTGCTGATAAAGGCTTCGAAGGTGCTGCTGCGTTTTTGCGCGAACACTCGAGTGAAGAGATGCAGCATATGCAGCGTTTATTCAATTACCTCAGTGACACCGGCGCACTACCCGTGCTTAGTAGTATTGCCGCCCCACCTGTCTCTTACAGTTCATTAAATGAAGTTCTGGAAGAAGCGTATCACCATGAACAATTAATCACTAAAGAGATCAATAAACTGGCTCATGCCTCTATGACCTCCCAGGATTACTCAACTTTTAACTTCCTGCAGTGGTATGTCGCAGAACAGCATGAGGAAGAGAAACTGTTTAAATCCATACTGGATAAGCTGGCATTGCTGGGGAACAGTGGTGAGGGGCTTTTCCTGGTAGACAAAGACTTGATGAAACTCAGCACTGAGAGCAGCAGTAACGTTTGATCGACGCCGTTAGTGATAAAAACTGTCTCTTGAGCTTTTCATTCCTTTGCTCAAGAGACAGCCACGACAAAATATCCTGAAATTATTTCAGATAACCTCTACTCATTCTGGTGTTCCAGCCTGAATCTTGCTCTTTGGCAAGGTATCACGAATCGCTTTCACCTGTTTTGCACTCACTGCTGATGCCTGATTGCCCCAACTGCTGCGTACAAAAGAGCTTAACGCTGCAACATCATCATCATTGAGTCGCCAGCCAAAATCCGGCATCGTCAGCCCGGTGACTGCATCTCGTGTAACCGCCGCTTTGCTGCCGCGCAGGATAATTGAGATTAATGAAGAGGGATCATCACTCAGAATTGCGGGATTATGAGCTACCGGCGGGAAGGCATTCGCATAACCTTTGCCATCGGTACGATGACATGCAGCACAGTTATCCATGTAGAGCCTTGCACCGGGCTGGTTCAACGCTCCGCTGACCAACCCGGCTTGGGTATCGGGCTTATCCTGAGGCGCAGTAGCTTCAGGATCCGAAGAGGGAAGACTTTTCAGGTAAACCGCGATTGCTGTCAGATCCTCCTGGTTCATATACTGCGTGCTGTCAGCAATCACATCGGTCATCGAACCAAACGCTGCACTGTGATTATTCCAGCCAGTCTTCAAAAATTGCACAATACCCTGCTGTGACCAGCGTCCAAGCCCCTCTTTCATATTGCCGGTCAGATTAGCTGCATGCCAGCCTTCAAGTGTTCCTCCTGTCAGGTAGTTATCATCGCGTTGACCCAATGCTTTCTCCTGAAATCCAATCCCGCGAGGCGTGTGGCAGGTTCCACAGTGCCCCAGTCCCTGCACCAGATAGGCTCCGCGGTTCCACTCTGCACTTTGGCTCTGATCAGGCCGGAAACGAGCAGTATCATGGAAAGTCCAGTTCCATATCGCCAATGGCCAGCGCATATTTAACGGCCACGGGATATCACTCTCTTTGTTCGCCTGGTGCACCGCTGGCACGCCTCGCATGAACCAGGCATATAATGCCTGCATATCTTCATCACTGATTTTAGAAAATGAAGTGTAAGGCATCGCCGGATAAAGATGATGCCCGTCTTTCGCCACCCCTTCTCTGACTGCGGTAGCGAAATCTTAATAATTGTACTCCTCAATACCCGTCTCTTTATCCGGGGTGATATTACTGGAGTAAATAGCCCCAATTGGCGTAGTCATTGGCAATCCACCGGCAAATGGTTTGCCTCCAGGGGCTGTGTGACAGGCCGAACAGTCTCCTGCCTGAGAAAGGTAGTGTCCCTTCTCCAGCAGCGGATCGGCCATCGCTTTCCCGGCTATCAACCCCAACAGCACCAGTGAATATAATAAACTGTATTTTTTCATGATTACCTCCCTGTCATGCCTGAACCAATGGGCCCGGATTCGGCAGATAGTGTGTACGGATAGCCTGAGCAGCAAACAAGGCCGTTGCCCCGACAATACCTGTCGGGTTATAGGCTAAATTTTGCGGAAAGCAGCAGGCTCCCAGTACAAAAAGATTAGGTACATCCCAGCTTTGTAAATACTTATTAACGACACTGTTGGCGGGGCTGTCACCCATAATAGCGCCACCAGTGGTATGCGTTGACTGATAAGGTCACACATCATAATGTGCAGCCAGCGTCATAAATCCCTGCTCATAGTGTTCAGTCCCTATCGCTTTGGCAATTCCCTCGGCTTTTTCACGAATGAAATTCGTCATTTTCAATTCATTTTGTTGCCAGTCAAACGTCATTCGCAGCAACGGTTGCCCGTGGATATCCCGATAAGTGGGGTCGAGATCTAAATAGCACTGCTTATAAGGCATCACTGAACCAGAAGAACCCACTGACATAGTATGCAGGTAATTAGCCTTAGCGGCCTGTTTCCAGCCACTTCCCCAACGCGGTGAGGCCGACGGTAGCGTCATCTGCTGAATGGGACGTCCACCAGACATAGCCGCTGAAATAGTCGCTCCCCCAACAAATCCTGCCTGACTGTGGTCAAAGTTTTCAGCATTGAAATCATCAATAAATACCCCTGTCGCTCCGGATGCGGCAAAGGGATTAAAATTATGCTGCTGGTTAAAAAACAGCTTAATTCCTCCATTCATCTGATATGCGTAATTTTTTCCCACAACGCCTTCACCGGTCAGCGGGTTATAGGGTTTACCGATTTTCGATAACAGTAATAAACGGACATTATTGAGCTGAAATGAACTCAAAATAACCAGCGACGCTGGCTGTTCTATTTCACGTCCCTGAGCATCAATATAGGTCACACCAGTGGCTTTTTGCCCTGTGCTGTCAGTAAACACCCGGATCACCTGAGCCTGGGTTCTTAACTCTACATTTTTATGCTGTGACAGCGCCGGTAATACGGTAGATTGCGGAGATCCTTTCGAGTAATTGAAACAGCCGTAGCGCTCACAATACCCACAGTAATTACACACCCCAAGCTGGACACCATAAGGATTGGTATAGGGTGCAGTACAGTTGGCCGAGGGGGTAACGAAAGGATGATACCCCAATTGGTTGGCGGCTTTAGCGAACAATTGGCCAGCATATTGTTGCTTCAACGGAGGCGTAGGATAAGGGTTTTTCCGGGGTGCATCATAAGGGTTACCTCCGGTAATTTTTTCACCATTCAGGTTGCCCGCCTGCCCTGAAGCACCACAAATTTTTTCAAACTTATCGAAGAACGGTTCCATCTCTTCATATGTGAAGGGGTAATCCTGTACGGTCATCTCATCGGGAATAAATGCAGCGCCATAGCGCTCAATCACGGTAGAACGCATCTTCAAATCAGCTTCCAGTGGTCGCCAAAGCATACCGTTCCAGTGTACTCCGGCCCCTCCTACCCCATCCCCCGGCAAAAAAGAGCCAAAGCGACGGTAAGGCATGGCAGTATCGGCGGAAGTATGGCGTACAGTGACGGTTTCCCTTGAGGGGTTCTGAAACAATTTCAGCCGGATGCCGTAAGTTAATTCATCCGTATTTTTCGGGTACGCAAAATCGGGATAAGTATCACGCTGTTCACCACGCTCGAGCGCCAGAATTGAGAGCCCGGTATCAGCCAGCTCCATCGCCATTAATGATCCCGTCCAGCCAAAACCGACGATCACCACATCAACAGGATCTTTTTTCATAACTGCCATGTTTAAATACTCCTTTTGCCTGAGATGCTGACCGGGGACAGTGGATAGGGTGTATTGGGTCGGTCCATTTGATCCTGGAAGTCAGCCCTTGCACCGGGAAATCCGATCATCTTCCACGATGCCAGTGTCTGATTACCACCATGAAGCGGGTCGGCAAAGTAACCCTCTTTGGTGTTTTCAAGTAATTGTTCAAAGAACAGTTTTCCCGGTACATCGGCAAAATCGAGTGTTCCTTTTTCCAACTGCTGCAAAATATTGTCCTGCAGAGCTTCCGACAGATCAGCAAAGCGTTGCTGATGCTGCTGCTGACAATAAGTATCAACCGCCTTGATACCTAAACGGTAGGTCACCCGGGGAACCAGACTGGATTGATAACCTAACTCTGGAATCGCCTCAGCAAACGGCGGCTGCATGTACCATAAGTGGCCATAGCCATACGGGAGCTCCATTTGACGGTCAATAAACACAGGCACCCCTTCAGCAACCGCTCCGGGCCCATTGCTATCATCAGGGATCAACCTGTCACAAGCCGCCATCAGGAAGCGCCACTCTTCAGGATTAAAATAAACGGGTACATAGTGTGGTGAGACACCTTCAGAGCGTGCGATTGCCTGAGGGGATAATAGTGAAGCGACACTCCCCCCCTACAGCCGCAAGAGGAATCAGCGATAAAGTGCGTTGCAGGAAACGTCGCCTAGGAGGTACCGAGGCAACTTGAGATTCCATTTTCTTGTCCATAATATTTTCCAGTCGATTTACTTCAGACAGTTAACCTGTAAACAGTGCAAACCACGAACGGGTTTTTCACCATAAACTGTAGGGTTTTTTAAACATACCTCAGCCATTTGGTAAACAGAAGTAATCAGCGGGTTAAAAATGTTATGAGTTATTTCCTGAACAGGGATAAATAGGGGGAAAATGACAAGCGGAATCGATTCAACACTCTGTTTTAAAAAGAGATGAACTATAAATGCTTTTATTTGCCTTTGTGCAGCATATCAGGCGTAATCCGGTGTGGCTCATACGGGTATCTCTTCCCCTGCGGACGGAGAACTATTGAATTAAATCTCGGCTATTTAAACCCGCCGCAGCAGCCAGATAAAGTAAGGTGCACCGATAAATGTTGCCAGTAAACCCGCAGGGATTTGATCGGGAAAAAAGATCATTCTGCCGCACCAGTCTGCAATAATCATGATACCAGCCCCGAGTAAAACAGCCATCGTCAGCTGTGATGTGATCCTGTAAAAGCCGAGCATGCGGGCCAGGTGAGGAGCCATCAGACCAATAAAGCTAAGCGGTCCGGTAATAAATGTAGCAGTCGCCGTCAACGCGGCAGCAAGCAGTAACAACAACAGACGCGCAGGCATCAGCGGTACGCCGCTGGCCCGCGCGGTTATCTCTCCCAACGGCAACAGAGTCAGCCAGCGAAATCCCAGCGGAATCAGCAGCAGTAGTGCAGCGCCGACCATCGTCACCCGCCTGGCCTGTGGCATATCCACCTGGTAAGTTGATCCGGAAAGCCACGTCATCAATCCCGCAATGCGAGGATCCCCGCTGGCCATAAAGAGCAGAATCAGTGTGCTGAATAAGGCACTGAGTGATACCCCTGCCAATAGCATTCTCTGCGGGGAGACGCCGCCACGGCCACCAACTGCCACTATCAGTAATAAGGTTAACAGTGCACCGATGGTCCCCGCAGGTATCAGCCATTGCCAGGCATCACCGGGAACCATGAACAACATCACCACGACACCACATGCCGCGCCGGAACTGATACCTAACACTTCCGGACTTGCCATCGGATTTCCGGTCAATCGTTGAATCAGGCACCCTGCAGCACCCAGTAACATCCCACTGACCGCCGCCGCCATAATCCGTGGTAAACGCCAGGGCAATAATTGATTAGCCAGCTCCCCTGTCGCCCAGTACCATCCCTGTGCATCACGTCCCAGAGTGAGGGCAGTGATAACCAACAGCGGTAAAATTATCACTGTTAGCACAGCTGGCCAGACAGTAGACGGACTTGATCGAATTTGCATACCCCCGGTGGAAATCGGTAAGGCGGGCAGACGCGGCAATAACTAGAGAAGAAGCGGTGCTCCCACCAGAGCCGTCACCGTTCCAGTGGCAACAGTGTAGCCATGAAACGCAGCGAGCATTGCCAGCTGATCTGCCCCCCAAAGCAACAACATACCGAAGAGAGGAGTAAATAGCAGTCGGGAATAGAGCTGACGAATGCCAATAATACGGGTGATCTGCGGTGCAAAAAGCGCCACAAAAGCAATGATCCCCGCAGCGCTGACCAACTGCGCACTCAACATGATGGCCAGTAACAAGACACCCAAGCGGCAGAGGGTAACGCCCACACCAAGATTGCGTGCGACGGTATCATCCACAGCCAGCAATGCCAGTGGTCGTACCAACAGTAAAGCCAGTATCATGGCACAGAGTAGCGGTAGCCAGAGCCCTCTCACCTGATGCCAGTCAAGCTGATTTAAGGTGCCCGTACTCCACAAATAGAGATTCTGTAATCCATCGTGGTGGAACAATCCCAGTAATTGATTCACCGCGCCACAATAGAGTGACAATACCAGTCCGGCTAAAATCAGGGTCAAGGGGGAGAGCGTTTTACGCCAGGCGATGGCAAACACCAGCCCGCCCACCAGCAACGCGCCAGCCAGTGAAGCAAATTGAGCTATCAGCATCACACCGGGAAACCACAGCGTGGCGATGGTCATCCCTATTTGTGCGCCCGCCGAGACACCCAATGTGGTCGGTTCCGCCAGCGGATTGCGCAGCACTAACTGAAACAGCAAACCGGCGAGTCCCAATCCTGCCCCCACTAGCAAGGCAAGCGTAAAGCGTGGCAACAGACTGTAGTGAAAAACCAACTGTGCAATGTCATTGCTTCCCGGTTGAACTACAGCCTGTATCCATTGTGTCACAGGCAGCTGGCTGGAAAAGTTATACAGGGTCAGCAGCAACAGCCCGCAGATAACCAGCGCCATACTGACACAAAAAAAACTGTCGACTTTGCCATCACCCCTCCAGCGCCTGTTCAACAATCTGACAAAAGCGCATTACCGAAAGAGTGGCGCCAAAAAACCATACCGCCGGGGCCTGATGAAAATTGCCCTTACGCACAAACGGCAGTGCCTGCCAGAGCGGTGAAGCCATCATTTGCTGCATGACAAAATGATTGTCATGATCAAAACAGATCACCTCAACATCCTGCAAACCTGCCAGTTGCTCAAGACCGACCACAGCACTGCCCCAGAAATTGGTTTCCCCCTGCCAGGCATTTTCTATTCCGGCAATTTCCATCACTTCAACGAACAGGCTGCCACGCCCAAAGACCAGCGCATGGCGATTATCCAGCACCGACATCAGCAGTAATGGTTTACGCAGTTTTGCTCCCAGACGCCGGGACCAGCTGGCAAGAAACATATCAAAGTGAGACAGATGAGTCCGGGCCTCAGATACTTTGCCAATCCTCTCTGCCAGTTGCATAAGAGAGTGGCGTGCCACGGTAAGAGGTTTGCCCTGTGCATCAGTAAAAGGGAACGTCATACAAGGTGCTATCGTTGATAAGCGCTTCGGTGACGGGCCAAACCCCTCAGAGAGCAGCAGAAGTGAGGGGCGTAGCTGAATTAACAGTTCAGGATTTGGCTCTGTACGTAACCCTACATCCACCGTTTCCGGTGCTAAAGCCGGTTCTGCCACCCACTTATGGTAATTATTGACTTCTGCACACCCCAGCGGAGCAACGCCCAGGGTCAGTAATAATTCTGTCGGTAACCATTCCAGAGTGATAATACGCGAAGTGTCGCTGAACGGCTCTGCCGCATAGCTGTAGCTTCAGTAAGGTGGATTTCCCGGAGCCATTGTGGCCGATTAACCCGCAAAATTGCGCTACGGGAAAGGTCAGTGTCAGTGAATCAAGCAATGTCCTGTCACCGATGCGATAACTCACTTTCTCCGGTGAGAAACGTGCATACGATTCGTTTGTAGGATCAACACTCATTATTCACGTCCAGATCGGGTGTAGATTACCACACCCGATTTATCCTCAATTTAGAAACGGAACGTTGCTGTGGCAACTACCTGACGCTCAGCTCCCCAGAAACAGCCATAACTTTCAAAGCAGCTGGCAACGTACTCACGATCTAACAGATTGTTGACATTTAAAGCCAGCGAAGAACCCGCCATTCCAACACGTGCAAGGTCATATTTCACCACCGCATCCATCACTGCGGCACTGCCTACTTTGAAGCTATTGGCGGGATCACCAAAACTCGATCCCAGCAGCCGGCCACCGGTACCAATTGTCAGACCTGAAAGAGGGCCACCATTAAAGGTATAATCGCCCCACAGTGAAGCCATATGTTTCGGCACCTGTACCGGGGTGTTACCTTTCAGTGTGGTATCTTTAGTGTATTGCGCATTGGTATAGGTGTAAGACGCTGTCAGGTTAATATTGGCATTTACCGCCGCTTTTGCCTCAAGCTCGACTCCGCGCGAACGGATCTCTCCGGCCGGGATGCTATTGTAAACATTGCGGGGGTCCGTGGTCAGGTTATCACTTTTAGTCAGTTGATAAATCGCCCCGGTTAACACCATCGCCTGATCTTTGGGCACATATTTCACCCCGGCTTCATACTGCTCACCTTTTGAAGGTTTATAGGCCACACGCGGGCTACTGAACAAACCAAAACCATTCGGCTCGAAAGACTGGCTGTAGCTAAAATAAGGTGTGATACCATTATCGAACAGATAATTTACCCCACCGCGCCACGTGAATTGCTGATCATCGCGCGAGACGTAACCATTATCTGCACGCACAGTGCTGGCTTGCTCAAGCCAGTCATAACGGCCTCCCAGCGTAAACAACCACTGGTTCCACTCTGCCTGATCCTGAGCATACAGACCGGTCTGGCGGGTCTGATTCAGTTGATAAGGTACCGGTTCGCCAAACGTCACATCACTCATGCCGGGTAAATTATTTAAATCGAGCGCTGGCGCATTGCCAAACAGCGCACTGATATCATTGCGCATGCGCATAAAATCAACACCAGTCAGAAGCGTGTGCTTCATCTCTCCGGTCGTAAACTGACTTTGCAGTTGCGTATCGACACTGAAATTTTGCAGGCGCTCACTGTCTGAGACAGTACCCCGGCCAAGATAATGTGCGCGCTCAGCGGAAGATAACGCCTGACAGTAAACATTGAATCCATTCATACTGTTGTTACACAGCCCGGTACCATAAGCACTGCGCTGAGCGGTCTTCATTTCAGAAAAACGCAGATTTTGCCGGACGGTGAAAATATCATTGAAAGCGTGTTCTGCGCTGTAACCCACCATTTTCTGGTTACGGCTGTAGGTATTATTGCTCGCCCCTTCATTGAAGCCGTTAGAGAGGTGTCCGCCATTTGGCAGCGGTTGTACTGTTCCCTCTTTCGGTAACCAGCCGTAATAACCGGTCTCAGGTTCATTCTGGAAGTAGGAGAGAAAGGTGAAAGTGGTTTTACTATCAGGCCGCCAGCTGAATGATGGCGCGATGGCATAACGTTGTTGTTCTGCCCCCTGTTGTTGTGCATTGGAGTCACGCGCTATGCCGGTCAGACGATAGGAGAACTCGCCGCGTGAATCCAGTGCATCGCTGAAATCAAACGCAGTTTGATACAGGCTGTGGCTGCCCATTTTAAACTGAACTTCATGCACGGGCTCTGTGGTAGGCCGTTTGCTGACCATAGAAACGATACCACCGGGGCTACTTTTACCGTAAAGCACCGAAGTAGGTCCGCGCATCAGTTCTACCCGTTCCAGCATCCAGGGGTCGATCACGGCATCGTTGTAAAAATCACCCTGCAACTTCAAACCATCAAGGTAATTGTTCTGATTCAACCCTTGCGCTGAAAAACCACGAATAATCACCAGATCATAAGTATTTGACGCACCGCGACTCATTACGCTCACGCCAGGTGTATATCCCAGCGCTTCTTTAACAGAACTAAACTGGTGTGTCTGTATCTCTTCACTGGTCACGACAGACACAGACTGGGGAATTTTTCGATAGGGGTATCAGTTTTCGTACCGGTGGCACTTTTTTTTGCGGCGATAGTCGGTGCGGGCCCCCACGCCTGCTCTGAATCACTGCGTCCTGAACCTTCGACCACCAGTGTCTGCTCAGCAGCAAATGCAGATGGCGTCAGAATTAAGGCTATTAAAACAGCTAACTGGCGGCGGGAAAAAACAGACACACGGGAGTTGAACGCAATGGTCATCAAACAGTTCTCAGCATGGAAGGTTGTTAAATATAAAGACTAATGATTATCATTATTATCTTCTTTTACATCATAAGCAAAGCGTTGATCAGCCTGCAAGAAAAAACCTTTCTTCGATGTATCAACCAAACAAAAACCTGAAATTGATTCAAAAAACGGATAATGATTTTATCAGGATCCAGTCTTTGCCTTGTATAAGACCGGGATTTTTAACTTAAGAAAACAGAATACATCACGTTTTTTTCCATCAAAAAAGCCAGAGGAATCATCTTACCTCTGGCTTGCAATATCTGGCGAAAGTGAACGAAATCCCTACTGCCCGAACATATCTTTAATCCATTGCGCCACACCCTCGTCAGGTTCACCACCCGCAGGTGTCTTCCCGGTGATCTGCGAAGAGAGATTCTGCTGACAAAGCCCTGTCGGATTGGTAGTCCACATAGGTAAGGCTCGTCCGGCTCCGCTACCGTTACATATCACATTACCTGCCGCATCAATATTTACCGTAGTAATATCTTCTGGTGGGGTAAGCATCAGCGGCGTTGGTGACTGATAGTCAAGATAACGTCGGTAAAGTTGCATCGCACCGCTGGAACCATACAATTTGGTCGGCTGATTGTTGTCACGTCCAACCCAGGTGATCGCCACCTCTTTACCATCGATACCAGCAAACCAAGTATCCACCTGATTATTGGTGGTACCGGTCTTCCCGGCCAGATGAGCTTGCGGATAACGCGCTCCCAGTGTCCGGCCTGTACCATGATCAATCACCTGTTGTAAGGTATACAACATCAGGTAAGCACCTTGCGCAGGAACAACCCGTTCAGATTGTGGATAGCTCTGGTATAACACCGTACCATCTTCCGCAATCACTGAACGCAGCGCAGAAAGCGTTGCCCGATTACCTCCACTGGCAATGGTCTGATAAGCCTGAGCCACTTCAATCGGTGTCAGGTTCAGTGCGCCGAGCAGCATCGCAGGGACAGGCTGCAGCTGTTCTTTAGCTACACCAAGCCGGTTCCAGGTATCAGTCACCTGATCTAACCCCAGGGCAAGCCCAAGGGTGACCGTTGGTATGTTCATCGAGTTTGTCAGGGCATCCACCAGCATTACCTGACCAGTGAAGCGGCGATCATCATTCTGCGGGCTCCAGATTTTCCCCCCAGGCTGTTTCAGCGACAGAGGTTCATCTGCAATCCAGCTATTAAGACGATAACGATCTGGCTGATTAAGTGCTGTCAGATAGGTGGCTGGTTTCGCCAGTGAGCCAATCGAGCGACGCGCCAGCAAGGCACGGTTATAACCGGCGAAACGTGGATCAGAACCACCGACCATGGTACGAACTTCCCCGCTGACACGATCAACAATCACCATTGCCGCTTCCAAATCTGACAATGAACGCTGTTTACGTAATGCGGGTATCCCCTCTTCTACTGATTTCTCAGCGGCATCCTGTGACACCGAATCGAGGGTAGTAAAGATTTTGACACCTGACAGATCATTAACTTTATCACCCAGTTTATCCTGGAGCTCGTTACGTACCATCTGCATAAACGCGGGTTGCGGACTGATCACTCCCCCTTTAGGTTGTACACCTAACGGACGGGCACTCAGCATGTTATAGAGATCCTGATCAATCACACTCTGTTGCTGCAATAAACGCAACACCAGATTACGCCTCTCCAGCACCAGTTTTGGGTTACGCCACGGGTTATAGAGCGAGGCTCCTCTTACCATTCCCACTAACATCGCCTGCTGGTCTAAACTGAGTTCACCAACCGGACGACCAAAATAGTAGAGACTTGCCAGAGGAAAACCGCGAATTTGATCATTTCCAGCCTGACCGAAATAGACCTCATTGAGATACAGCTCAAGAATGCGATCTTTGCTGTAGCGAGAATCCATGATCAGTGCCATATAAGCTTCATTGGCTTTGCGCCATAATGAGCGTTCATTGGTTAAAAATATATTTTTCACCAATTGTTGTGTCAGGGTACTTCCCCCCTGAACAGCACGCCCGGCAGTAATGTTTGCCAGCACAGCACGGCCAATAGAAAATAAATTTATGCCATCATGCTGATAAAAATGGCGATCTTCGGTAGCAAGCAAGGTATCGACAAGTAAATCAGGAAAACCACTGCGTTCAACAAAAAGGCGCTGTTCGCCATTCGGCGATTGCAGCATGGTGATCAAACGCGGATCAAGACGCAGGAAACCAAAATCCCGTCCACTGTCAAGATTCTTAATCTCTGTCAGTACATCATTACTGAATGACAATCTGGCACGGATCTCTCCCTCTTTGCCGTCCGGGAAATCAAACGGACGCCGGATCATCTCGATAACGTTCCCCTTAACGGTGAACTCACCGGGACGCGTCATACGCGATACCTGACGATATTGCGTACCTTCGAGCAGAGTAATCATCTCTTTTTTATTGTAGGCCATACCCGGTTCAAGACTGACCATTCGTCCGTATACCGTCGCAGGGAATTCCCACACTTTGCCATCAATACGACTACGGATTTGCGAATCGAGATACACACCGTATACCGCCATCACTGCAATAAAAACCAGCAGCAGTTTGATGAACAACCCAATGAATTTTCTTAATTTACTCTTTTTCGATTTAGGTGTTTTTTTCTTTTTAGTCACCGCTGCCTGAGCCTCCTGACCTTCATCATCCGCTTGCGCAGTGTTGTACTCATCATCATAAAACGCTTCGTCATCATGCTCAGTACGCCGTCGCCTGGTTCGTTGCTTCCGGGGGGGAGGTGAGTTTTTCCCTTTCCGTCCTATAGGTTCACGATCATCAGACATAGATCTGCTTTCTCCTGTGCTCGCCACCTTCCTGGTGGCTCAACGCTGTTAATGCTTCCTCGGGCAGGAAGTAAACTATTTTTTTGTCCGCCGGGTCGGTAATGCTGTCGTCGGGTTATCAGGCCAGGGATGCTTAGGATAACGCCCTTTCATCTCTTTTTGCACCTCACGATAGGCTCCCTGCCAGAACGCCGTTAAATCGCGGGTGATTTGTAACGGACGCTGTGCAGGTGATAATAACTCCAGTATCAAAGGAACGTTTCCCTGAGCGATACGGGGTGTGGTGGCTTCACCAAACATCTCCTGCAATCGTACTGCCAGCACAGGGGGTTGTTGTTCCGCATAGCGCAAGGGTAAACGACTGCCGGTTGGCACGGTATAGTGCGTCGGCAACTCACTTTCAAGCAATTCGCGCTGCGGCCAGGTGAGCAAATTCAGTAATGCCCGGGAACAATCAACTTGTTTTAGTTCACGACCATTACTCACGCTTGACATAGCTGGCAATAACCACTGTTCTAACCCCCCAAGCAACGCTTCGTCAGTCACTTCAGGCCAGTCCGCCTGCGGTAGCCATGTCGCCGCGCAACCTATTCGACAACGTAGCTGCTCCGCCGGTGAACTCCAGTTGAGCACGGCGAGCCCTTTTTCTCTTATCCAACTCAGCATCGCTGAATGAAGCTGCTCTGCAGGGGGTTTCTCCAGACGGGTCATACGCCATTTGATTTCACCCAGCGCTTCAATACGCCAGGCATTAAGCGTACCCTTCTCATCATCCCAGCTCACCGACGTGTATTCATTCATCAGAGAGGGAGCTTGCGTAATGATCGTCTCAATGTCTATCGGAAATGCCTGTAAAATGCGGGCATCAGGACGGTTGCCTGTTTGTAACAGACCGGGAACGACCAGCCATTCATAATGCATCAGTGGATCTGTATCTTCGAGTACCGCACCTGTACCGCCTGACATCTGATAACGCGCAGAGTCGCCTCGGCGTCGCGCAATACGATCAGGGTATGCCGTTACCAGTAATAATGCAGCAAGGCTGATATCTACTTTACCGCCATTGTTACCATCCCGTCGCAGTTGCGCGGCGCGCTTTTTCCAGATGGCGAGTGGACGTAACAGACAGTCACGCAAATCGCTTTCTGCGCGTGGCGGGTTTTCGAGTATCGCAACCAATAGCGCTGCCGTTGCGCAAGCGTCAGGCTGGTTAGCTGCCTGCAACATCATGGCGGCATGACGAGGTTCTTGTCCCTGCTGTGCCATCGCCCGTCCCTGAGGGGTGAGTTTGCCTTTTTCATCAACGGCACCAAGTTGCTGCAACAGCTGTGAAGCATAAGCCAGTGATTTCGGTGGTGGTTCATCCAGCCACTGAAGCTGGTGAGGATCACTGCATCCCCAGAACAACAGGTTTAGCCACAGTCCGGTCAGATCACTGTGCAAAATTTCAGGATCAGCATGTGCCACACAACGCTCAGCCTGGCTTTTGTCTAACAGATGCAGACAAACACCCGGCGCGAGACGACCGGCCCTTCCTGCACGTTGAGCCATTGACGCCTGACTGATTCGCTGAGTTTGCAGGCGGGTCACTCCACTACGCACATCAAAAAAGGCGCTACGCTCAAGCGCGCTGTCCACCACTACGCTTATGCCCTCAATCGTCAAACTGGTTTCCGCAATGTTAGTCGCCAGAACCACTTTACGCCGTCCATCCGTTGCTGCAATGATAGCCTGTCGCTGTTTATCAAGCGGCAGCCCACCATACAGCGGACAAAGATCAACCCCATCATCTACCGATTCAGCCAGCAGACCTTGCACACGTTGAATTTCTGCCACACCTGGCAAAAAAAGCAACAAAGCACCTTGTGTATTCTGCAACAAACGCCGTGTCTCGCGGGCAACGGTCTCTTCGAAAGGTAATGCGCTGTCTAAAGGTTGGTAACGACGTTCAACAGGAAAACTGCGGCCCTGGGAACACACTGTTTTTGCCTGGGGTAACATCGCCTGCAGGTGTAAGTTATCCAGTGTTGCTGACATGACGACAATTTTTAAATCATCGCGTAATCCCTGTTGAATATCGAGTAACAGGGTTAACGCCAAATCACCCTGCAGGCTGCGCTCATGAAATTCGTCCAGCAACACCAGTGAAGTTTCCTGTAATTCAGGATCCTGTTGTAACATGCGCGTCAGTACGCCTTCAGTAACAACAGAGAGACGCGTATCGGGACCGATGCAGTTCTCTCCCCGCATCCGATACCCAACGGTCTCCCCCGGCTGTTCATCTAACTGCTCAGCCAGCCGTTGTGCAACATTACGTGCAGCCAGACGTCGCGGCTCCAGCAAAATCATTTTGTTGTTACCTGCCATCCACTGCAGCAGCTGTAACGGTAACCACGTGGATTTTCCCGCACCAGTAGGGGCTGTCAATACTACCTGGGGGGCCTGTTGCAATGCTTCCAGCAGGTCAGGCAGTACTGCACTGACGGGTGGATTTATCATCGCTCTCTCCATCACTGACTGTTTTTCCTCTGCCGGACATTGTAGCATTCTCTGCAGGTAAAACCGGGGGAGAGTATGATCGAAAAACCACGTTTCTTCTTTGGGCTGCGCATTCCCAAAAATTATCATCGTCAGATCATCACCTGGCGTGCAGCACAATTCACGCTTGAATCTGGCTATCAGGTCGCCGCAGATGCTCTCTATTTTCCCCTGGCGTATCTCGGTACACTCAGCGACACTAAATGTCAGGTACTGCAGCGCCTCGCGGGGCAGGTTCGTCAGCCCCCCTTTACTCTGGCACTGGATGATGCAGGATACTGGCCGCGCGCTGCCAGTATCTGGCTGGGTAGCCGCTCACCTCCTCGGGCACTGTTACAGCTTGCTGCCGTACTGCGTGCACAAGCTGCCCGCAATGGATGCCATCAGCCACCTTATCCTTTCCACCCTCAGGTGGTGATTTTGCGCCACGTCGCACCAGAGACAGTCTTACCCAGCTGTGATTTCAGCTGGCCGCTGTACTTTACTCATTTTACCCTGATGCAATCTTACTATCGGCAGGGGCGTTATCATCAACAGGACGTTGCACAGTGGTCTTTATACCAGGAGTAATATGTTTTATCCTTCCGGCTTACAACCCGCTTATTTAATAAAACGTTATAAACGTTTTCTGGCCGATGTCATCACCCCGGATGGCGAAACCCTGACGCTTCATTGTGCTAACACGGAGGCGATGACCGGTTGTGCCACCCCCGGTGATCGCATCTGGTACTCGACATCAACCAATCTGCAGCGTAAATATCCACACAGCTGGGAACTGACCGAAAACCGCGAAGGGCATCGGATTTGTATTAATACATCGCGCGCCAATGAGGTGGTACGTGAAGCGCTGACGATGGCGCATATTAGTGAGTTAACCGGGTACTCTCACTTGCGTAGCGAAGCGCCCGTGACCCTCGGGGCGGAAAAGAGTCGTCTTGATTTTCTTCTGCAATCAGAACAGCGGCCTGATTGCTATGTAGAAGTCAAATCCGTCACGCTGTTACAGGAGGGGAAAGGGCTCTTCCCCGATGCCGTAACACTTCGTGGTCAGAAACATCTGCGCGACTTAACGGCCCTGGTTGCCGGTGGGCAACGCGCTGTGTTGTTATTTGCTGTGCTACACACGGGTATCAGCTGCGTTTCACCAGCTGAACATATTGATGCAGCTTACGCCGCGTTGCTGCGCGATGCACATCAGCATGAGGTGGAAATACTGTGCTACGCTGCCGAAATCACCCTACAGGGTATCTCGCTGCAAAAACCGCTACCGCTTATTCTGTAACCTGATAATCTCGCCGTTGAGTAAAAAGATATTTTCCAAAAGGAATAACAGGTTATCAGCTCAGTTGGGTGACTTTTTGCTGCGCAGTTAACACTACGTGCGCAGGAACAATTGCCAAGCTTAAGCGCTTCTGTTATTTATAGCGGCCTATTTTTTCCCCTTAGGGGTTCGCTAGTGCGTGTTATCCAGGAGAAACGACATGCAAGAAGGGCAAAACCGTAAAACCTCATCACTGAGCATTCTCGCCATCGCTGGGGTGGCACCTTACCAGGAGAAGCCAGGCGAAGAGTACATGAACGAGGCCCAGCTGGAACACTTCAGAAAAATTCTCGAAGCCTGGCGTAACCAGCTTCGTGATGAAGTAGACCGCACTGTGTCTCATATGCAGGATGAAGCCGCCAACTTTCCGGATCCTGTTGATCGCGCGGCTCAGGAAGAGGAGTTCAGTCTTGAATTACGCAATCGCGATCGCGAACGGAAGCTAATTAAAAAGATTGAAAAAACGCTGAAAAAAGTGGAGGAAGATGACTTCGGTTTTTGTGAATCCTGTGGTGTGGAAATTGGTATTCGCCGCCTTGAAGCACGCCCGACAGCTGATCTTTGCATTGACTGTAAAACACTGGCAGAAATTCGCGAAAAACAGATGGCAGGTTAATTTTTTTAACATAACGCGCAGCAAACCCGCAGGTTTGTCTGCGTGTAATGTGTGATTACCATGCAATATATTGGTCGTTTTGCCCCTTCCCCTTCTGGTGAGCTGCACTTTGGCTCACTGATTGCCGCGTTGGGTAGCTATCTCTCTGCACGCGCCGCCCGGGGAAAATGGCTTATCCGCATCGAAGATATCGATCCACCACGTGAAGTGCCGGGAGCGGCAACGCGTATTCTGCAACAACTTGAACATTATGGCTTGTACTGGGATGGCGAAGTGCTGTGGCAATCTGACCGTCATCAGGCATATCGTGAAATTTTGCACACCTTAGCTTCAGAAAAACGCAGCTATGCCTGCACCTGTACACGTAAGCGTATTCGGGACTGCGGTGGTTTTTACGATCGCCATTGTCGCCACCGCCACTATGCGCCAGAGGATGCCGCTATCCGGTTAATCAATAACGCTCCTTTCAGTACGTTTGAAGATCGGCTACGTGGAGAGGTCAGGGTTTCTCAACTGCTGGCTGAGGAGGATTTTATCATCCATCGCCGTGACGGGTTGTTCGCTTATAATCTGGCTGTGGTGGTTGACGATCACTTTCAGGGGATCACTGATGTCGTACGCGGTGGCGATCTGATAGCACCCACAGCTCGCCAGTTAACGTTATATCATCAGTGTCACTGGACGCCGCCTAGCTTTCTGCATTTGCCCCTCGCCCTCAGTACGGATGGCAATAAATTATCAAAGCAAAATCATGCGCCGCCTTTGCCTGACGGCGATCCACGCCCCGCTATTATCAGTACGTTGCGTTTTCTTGGCCAGCCAGTAGACCCTCTGTGGCGCGATCTGCCATTAAATGCATTACTGGAAGCCGCTGTCGCCTCATGGGATATCGCAAGTATTCCTGAAAACAATGTACTTTCCCCTTTAATCCCGGACGTCACTGGCTGACTGCTGTATTGCTGATACCCTAAAAGCAATCTCAATGGCAGATGATCATTCTCAAATCGGTTACACTGAGCTATGATTGTGCGCAGTTTTATCAGTCCGTTTTATGACCACTACTGAGGTGTCCCATTTTTAACCGCGTTGTTAGTTTTTGTCGCAAAGTACTCCATCGTAATGATGCTGCACCTGTTGAACAGGATACGACCGAACAGCAGATGACGATTATCCCCCGGGATCGTCATCCGATTTCACGCGCAGATATCAGTGAAAATGCGCTTAAGGTGCTGTACCGACTGAATAAAGCAGGTTATGAAGCCTATCTGGTCGGTGGCGGTGTTCGTGATTTGTTGTTGGGTAACAAGCCAAAAGACTTTGATATCACCACCAATGCAACGCCTGAAGAAATGCGTAAGCTGTTCCGCAACTGTCGCCTGGTCGGACGCCGTTTTCGTCTTGCTCATGTAATGTTCGGACGTGAAGTGATAGAAGTCGCTACTTTTCGCGGACACCATGAAGCGCCAGAGAACAATGACTCTCAGACGCTCTCACAACGTGGACAAAATGGCATGTTGCTGCGCGACAATATCTTCGGCAGCATCGAAGATGACGCACAGCGGCGCGATCTGACGATTAACAGTCTTTACTACAGTGTCGCTGACTTCACGGTGCGTGATTATGTCGGCGGTTTACAAGACCTGCAACAGGGTATTATTCGCCTGATTGGTGATCCTGAAACCCGTTATCGCGAAGATCCGGTACGAATGTTACGTGTGGCTCGTTTCGCTGCACGACTGGATATGCAAATTGCCCCGGAAACCGCAGAACCCCTGTCCCGCCTGGCCTCCTTAATCAACGATGTGCCATCTGCACGCTTATTTGAAGAGGCGCTCAAGCTGTTACAAACCGGATATGGTTACCGCACCTGGACGTTACTGTGTGAATTTCAACTTTTTCAGCCGTTGTTCCCGTTGATCAATCGTCATTTCACACCCAGTGGCGACAGCAATCTGGAACGTATGATTGCTCAGGTGCTGAAAAACACCGATAACCGTATCCACACTGAACTGCGCGTCAATCCGGCATTCTTGTTCGCGGCTATGCTCTGGTATCCGTTACTGGAAATGGCCGAGAAAATCAGTCAGGAGAGTGGTCTCGCCTACTATGACGCTTTCGCTCTGGCTATGAATGATACGCTGAATGAAACCTGCCGTGCACTGGCGATCCCCAAACGTATCACTTCCCTCGTTCGCGATATCTGGCAATTGCAACTGCGTTTACCGCGTCGCCACGGCAGACGTGCCTGGAAGCTGCTCGAACATCCAAAATTCCGTGCAGCTTATGACCTGTTGGCGCTGCGGGCAGAGGTAGAAAATAATACTGAACTGCAACGACTGACACACTGGTGGGGTGAATTTCAGGCAGCTGCGCCAACGCAACAGAAAAACCTGATGACAACTCTGGATAGTGATGATGCACCTCGTCGTCGCCAGCGACGTCCACGCCGTCGTTCACCTGCGCCACTCCAGAATAAACAATGAGTCAGGTCTATCTGGCGCTGGGCAGTAACCTTGCTGAGCCACGGCAACAAATCAATGCAGCGTTGTCAGCACTCCGGCAATTGCCGGAGAGCCAGTTAACTGCCGTTTCGTCATTCTATCGAACTCCCCCTTATGGTCCTGCCGGGCAGCCAGATTATTTGAATGCGGTGGTTTCACTGGACACCAGACTCTCCCCGGAGACCTTACTTGATGCAACCCAGCACATTGAACAGCAGCAAGGGCGTATTCGCTGCGGTGAGCGATGGGGGCCGCGTACTCTGGATATTGATATCCTTCTGTTCGATAACCGTGTCCTTAACACTCCGCGTCTCACTGTGCCGCACTATGATATGCATAATCGTGCTTTTATGCTGGTTCCACTGCTGGAGATAGCACCTGACTGTACCCTCCCTGATGGCACCGCTATCAGCACTCTGCTCTCACAGCTGGATATCCGGCAGATCCACCTCTGGTAACCAGAGGTGCAAAACGCCGCCCCTTTCTTTACAATGTTGGCCTGCTGCTAACAGAACCATAGAGAATGTGATGAAACCAACCACTGTATCCACCCTGCGTGAGTGGAAAAAACAAAGGCAGAAATTTGCCTCAATGACTGCTTATGACTTCAGTTTTGCACGCCTTTTCAGTGAGGCTGGCATTCCGGTATTACTGGTGGGCGATTCTCTGGGCATGGTTGTGCAGGGGCATGACTCGACGCTACCCGTGAGCGTAAACGATATTGTTTATCACACCGATGCAGTCAGGCGGGGCGCACCTCAGGCGTTATTGATGGCTGATCTGCCTTTTATGAGTTATGCAACACCAGAACAGGCGTGCGAAAATGCGGCCCGATTATTACGTGCAGGCGCCAATATGGTCAAGCTGGAGGGCGGTCAGTGGCTCGCTGACACTGTTCGCCAGCTTACCGAGCGTGCAGTTCCTGTTTGCGGTCATCTGGGCCTGACACCACAGTCAGTCAATATTTTCGGTGGCTATAAAGTTCAGGGAAGGGAGAGCGATGTTGCCGATCGCCTGTTTGCAGATGCGCTGACGCTGGAATCTGCAGGCATGCAAACTCTGGTTCTGGAGTGTGTACCTGTTGCTCTGGCTCAGCGCATCACCGCCGCGCTATCAATTCCGGTTATCGGAATTGGCGCTGGAAATGTGACAGATGGTCAAATTCTGGTGATGCATGATGCTTTCGGTATCACTGGCGGACACACGCCAAAATTCGCTAAAAACTTTCTGGCCGGTCAGGATGATATTCGCCAGGCGGTCACCAACTATATCAATGAAGTCGCAAGCGGAAGTTATCCTGCCGCCGAACACAGTTTTTTTTAACTCAGGAGAATCGATGTGTTAATCATTGAAACACTTCCTCTGTTACGTCGCGAGATCCGCCGCTGGCGCCAGCAAGGCAAGCGCATTGCGTTAGTTCCCACCATGGGAAATTTGCATGAAGGTCATTTGCCCCTGGTAGATGAAGCTCACCGGCGTGCAGATGTGGTCATTGCTTCGATTTTTGTTAATCCGATGCAATTCGATCGGGAAGATGATTTGGCACGCTATCCGCGCACTTTGCAGCAGGATTGTGAAAAGCTGGCAAAACATCCTGTTGATTTAGTGTTCACGCCAACGGCAAAGACGCTCTACCCTGAGGGTACAGCAGAGCATACCTTTGTTGAAGTGCCTGGCTTATCCTCTCTGCTGGAGGGCGCGAGTCGTCCGGGGCATTTTCGGGGTGTTGCCACAGTGGTCAGCAAGCTATTCAATCTTACTCAACCTGATATCGCCTGTTTTGGTGAGAAAGATTATCAGCAGTTGATGTTAATTCGTAAAATGGTGGCTGACATGGGGTATGACATTGAGATTATCGGGGTACTAACGCAGCGGGCTGCAGACGGAGTGGCACTGAGTTCACGCAATGGTTACCTGAGCTCTGAAGAGCGTCTCATTGCTCCGCAGTTAAGCCGGGTAATGCATCACATTGCTACCCGACTGGCTGATGGTGAACGGCACATCGAAGAGATGCTTGCTGATGCACAAACCGCACTGGCAGACGCCGGTTTGCAAGCTGATAATCTGGCGATTTGTGATGCAGACACCCTGTTGCCACTGACTGTTGAGAGTCGTAATGCGGTCATACTGATGGCGGCCTGGTTGGGAAACACCCGACTTATTGACAACCAGCAAGTCGACCTTACGCAATAACAATTTATCAACCGCCCGCGATGCCGGGCTGATTATGTATCGTTTAACCGAGGTGAGCCAGATTATGATCCGTACTATGCTGCAGGGAAAATTGCACCGGGTAACAGTCACGCAGGCTGATTTGCATTATGAAGGTTCCTGCGCAATTGACCAGGATTTTCTGGAGGCGGCCGGTATACTGCAATATGAAGCCATTGATATCTACAATGTGACCAACGGGCAACGTTTTTCCACTTATGCCATTTCTGCCGAACGAGGCTCGAAAATCATTTCAGTCAATGGCGCGGCAGCGCGCTGTGCCTGCGAGGGAGATATTCTGATTATTTGTTCTTATGTTCAGGTAGAAGAACAGCAGGCGATTGACTGGCACCCACGGGTGGCCTATTTTGACGAAGGCAATGTGATGAAGCGTATCGCTAAAGACCTTCCTGTGCAGTTCGCCTGAGGCTGCGGCGGGGTGAATCAGCCATTGAACCATTCACCCCGGTCCAACATCACTAACTACGTAAGCCACGCCCTCTGTCGATCAAAAACCACACCAGGGCATAAAACACCAAAATAAACACCACCAGCACACTCAATGTCAGTGCCAGTGGTACATCATTGATACCAAGAAAACCATAACGAAAACCGCTGATCATGTAGACGATAGGGTTAAGCTTAGACATCACTTGCCAGAATGGCGGCAAAAGGGTCAGCGAATAGAACACCCCTCCCAGATAGGTCAATGGCGTCAACACAAAGGTGGGGATCAGGCTGATATCATCAAAGGTACGGGCAAATACCGCATTCAATAACCCCGCCAGCGAAAAGAGTATCGCGGTGAGTAATAATGTCACTGCCACCATACTCCAGGCGTGTACCTGAAACGGCACAAAAAACAGTGAAATCACAGTGACCAGCACCCCAACACACACTCCTCGTGCAACTCCTCCGCCAACATAACCAGCGATGATGATATGCGTAGGAACAGGTGCCACCAGCAGCTCTTCAATGTTGCGCTGAAATTTAGCACTGAAGAAAGAAGAGGCAACATTCGCATATGCATTGGTAATCACCGACATCATGATTAATCCAGGCACGATAAATTGCATATAAGAGAAACCATGCATTTCACCAATGCGTGAGCCAATGAGATTACCAAAAATAATAAAATAGAGTGTCATGGTAATGACAGGTGGCAACAGCGTTTGTACCCAGATCCGGGCAAATCGATGTACCTCTTTGCCCCAGATGCTTTTCAATGCCACCCAGTATAAGTGACTCATGCGTTGTCTCCTTTATGGCCGCTGACCAAATCAACAAACAACTCTTCCAGACGATTGGCTTTATTACGCATGCTAAGCACGTGTATTCCCTGCTGGCTCAGTTGTGAAAAAACACTGTTCAGCCCCTGTTCTCTTAACACTTCAACCTCCAGAGTAGAGGTATCAATCATCTGGCTGCGGAAGCCCTCGATATGAGGAATCGGGCTTTTAGCTGCCAAATCAAGGATAAAAGTTTCTGACTTAAGTTTTGAAAGCAGCGCTTTCATCGTTGTGTTCTCGACCAGTTCACCTTGCTGAATAATACCGATATGACGGCACAACATCTCGGCCTCTTCAAGATAGTGAGTGGTCAGTATGATGGTGGTTCCTTGCGCATTAAGATCGCGCAGGAAGCTCCACATTGAACGTCTTAATTCAATATCAACGCCCGCCGTTGGCTCATCAAGAATTAACAATTTGGGCTGATGCATTAATGCACGTGCAATCATCAGACGTCGCTTCATACCGCCTGAAAGCATTCTGGCACGTTCATTACGCTTGCCCCATAGATCAAGCTGACTCAGGTATTTTTCAGCGCGTTGTAACGCTTCTCGCTTATCGACACCGTATAATCCAGCCTGACTGACCACTATCTGTAATACCGTTTCAAATTGATTAAAATTGAACTCCTGGGGAACCAGACCGAGCTGACGTTTGGCATTGACAACGTCTGTTTGCAAATCATAGCCAAATACTCTGACTGAACCGCTGCTTTTATTCACCAGTGAGCTGATAATGCCGATCGTAGTCGATTTCCCCGCCCCATTAGGGCCTAACAGGGCATAAAAATCACCGGACTCCACTTGCAGATCAATACCTTTAAGCGCCTGCATGCCACCCGGATAAGTTTTTGTCAGTTTTTCAAGTTCAAGTGCATAGGTCATAGTGACACGCATCCTGTTTTATGTGGATTTTTTGTGAACCGTTTCAAATTTTCTGTCATTAGCCTATATTACTGTCACAGATTTTATGTGATAGCCGAGATAACCATGAAAGACATTAGTACGCTGATCAGCAATAACCGTGAGTGGTCAAAACTGCTGAAAGAAGAAGATCCCGGTTTCTTCGAGCGCCTGTCGCTGGCACAGAAACCCCGTTTTTTGTGGATAGGCTGCTCAGACAGCCGCGTTCCTGCAGAACGACTAACCGGATTGGAACCGGGTGAATTGTTTGTTCACCGTAACGTAGCAAATCTGGTTATCCACACTGACCTGAATTGTCTCTCTGTCGTGCAATATGCTGTTGATGTGCTGGAAGTCGAACACATCATCATCTGTGGACACTATGGTTGTGGCGGTGTACAAGCCGCGGTTGAAAACCCTGAATTGGGACTTATCAACAACTGGCTGCTGCATATTCGTGATTTATGGTACAAGCACAGTTCGTTGCTTGGTGAATTGCCCCCGGAAAAACGCTTCGATAAACTGTGTGAAATCAACGTTATTGAACAGATTTATAACCTTGGTCACTCCACCATCATGCAATCTGCCTGGAAACGCGGGCAAAAAGTCTCACTGCATGGCTGGGTCTACAGTATTCATGATGGTTATCTGCGTGATCTGGAAGTCACGTCAACCAGTCGCGAGTCTCTGGAGCAGCGCTACCGCCACGGTATCGCTAATCTGCGTAATGGCCCCGAAGGTCCCTCCAACTGATCAGCAACTCATCATACCGCAGGCCGCCTCAGCGGCCTTAGCGGTTTGTGCACCCGGCGAGGCACTCATTATTCATCCAGCATCACCACATTGCAGATATAAGGCAGATTCCGATAGCGCTGCGCATAATCAATACCGTAACCCACGACAAATTTATCCGCGATGGTGAAGCCGACATACTCAACATCAACTTCCACTTCGCGCCGCTCTGGTTTATCGAGTAAGGTACAAATCGCCAGAGACTTCGGTTCACGCAGACGCAATATCTCACGTACCCGACTCAGCGTGTTACCGGAGTCGATGATATCTTCCACAATCAGGACATCTTTACCACGAATATCCTCATCAAGATCTTTGAGTATTTTTACATCGCGTGTGGAGGACGTACCGCTGCCGTAACTGGAGGCCGTCATAAAATCGACCTCATGTGAAACCTCAATTTTGCGACACAGATCAGCCATAAATATGAAGGAACCACGCAATAACCCTACCAGTACCATCTCACTGCCACTGTCACGGTATGCATCACTAATCTGTTGGCCGAGGGCGGCCACACGATGGGCGATCTCTTGTTCAGAAATCATCACTTCTACGATATGTTTCATGAGGATGTATTAGTCTTGTCTGCAAAAAATTGAACGTCTGAGTGTAACATAATTTCTTCTTCTGCTGGCAGCGGTACTAAGAGCCACTGACGGTAAAACTTAGCATCATTCCGGTATCTTCATGCTCCAGCAAATGACAATGTGCCATATACGGATGGTGCCTGTCGGCCAGTGCATCAAATTTGACCAATAGCTCACAGCGCCCACCTTCGACATGCAACGTGTCTTTCCAGCCCTGACGATGTTTCGCCGGCGGCTGTCCATTCTCAGAGAGCAGCCGAAACTGAGTACCATGAATATGGAAAGGATGTAGCATTGCATCACCTTCACCAGAAATCGTCCATTTTTCAACCGTACCTTGTGGTACATCAAACGCCGGTTGAGTCATGTCAAAAGCGCGACCGTTGATTTTATTGGCCTGATGAAAATCATACCCGACCGGAGATGAGCCAGGCATGGTCTGATGTACCTTGTGCAGTGGATCTGGCATCGCCTTTTCACCATAACGTTGCATCAGCGCAGCCATGCCATATTGATCCAGTTCAGGATCCATACTCAGCTGCAGCCAGCGATTTTTCACGCCGGTAGCGTCGGGCAATGGCGGCACGTTAACCAGGCTGTCAGGTAACATGCCACTGCCGAGAACCTCCAGAGGAAGGATTCTCAATACGGGTAGTGGTTGATCAAACGGGGCAAGTGTCATTCCCATCTGTTGTACTGGTAGCGTCAGCAAATCGAAAGGCCGGCCATCACGAGTTTCTATCAGCACCTCAAAACGCTCGCCGGGCAACAATGAAAGAACATCAAGCATCACGGGTTCTGCCAATAAGCCTCCGTCGCTGGCAATCACATACAGAGGCCTTTTATCACTGGTTGCCAGCCTGAGGGAACGGGCGTTACAACCATTCAAAAGGCGTACTCTCAGCCAGCCACGCGGTGCAGCGTGCACAGGATACTCAACACCATTACTGAGCATTAAATCGCCAAACCAGCCCACAGCAGCACTCATCACATCCAGCGAATAGTCGATACGGGCGCCATCTTTACTAAGCCGTTTATCTTGTAAAATAAGAGGTATATCATCCACACCCCATAACATCGGCAGCAATATCTTTGCGCTTTCGTCATCCTGGACAAGCAGCAGACCGGCTAAACCCTGCGCCACCTGATAGCCGGTGTTTCCATGAGGATGGGGATGAAACCAGCAGGTTGCCGCAGGTTGTTGCGGCGTGAAACTGACTTGCTGCGATGCGCCGGAAGAGATCGATTGGCGAGGTCCGCCATCTGCATCCCCCGGAATTATCAGGCCATGCCAGTGAACTGTGGTGTCTTCAGGTAAACGGTTTTTAATGTCGATAACGACACGCTGTCCGCGCGCCAGAACAATAGCCGGGCCGAGTAAATTGCCATTATATCCCCAGCCAGGTACTCTTTTTCCGCGCCAGTGACTGACCCCTTGCTGTATCGTGATGTTAAGCCGCCCGGAAGGATCCGGGCGCAGCAACGGTGGGATCGGCAACGTTGTCTGGGGCTGTGCGGCAAACAGTGTCGATTGCCACGGTGACAGATAGCCTGCGCCAGCCAGCACCGCACTCCATTTGATAAACTCTCTTCTTTGTATCATTCCGCCTGCCTCTTCCCGCTGATTTCCTAACCAGTAGCCGCCCTTTGCCGATAATGATGCCAACAATCAGTAGAAATATAACATCACTGTGCATCATACTCATTGTTGATGTTAGAATAATCAGTCGCTGAGCGGTATCTGTGTTAAGGTTAATCGATGGTCACACGCAGGAATAATGTATGAAAAAGAGCCTGAACGCTCTGTTAATGTTGATGCTTTGCAGTTTTTCTTCAACCAGCTTCGCTCTGTATGAGTCAGAGGCTGAAGATTTAGCTGATCTTACCGCCGTTTTTGTTTATCTGAAAAATGATTGTGGCTACCAGTCATTACCTGATGCACAGATTCGCCGGGCGCTGGTTTTCTATGCCCGGCAAAATAGATGGAATCTCACCAACTATGACGACTTCAACATGACACTCTTAGGTGAAGAGAGCTATCAGGACTTAAGTCGTATTCCTATTCCTGGTGATAAAAAATGTAAATTACTTGCCGATGATGCGCTAAGTCTGCTGGCTTTGGTTAAATAGCCCTCCCTCTTTCTGCCAATTAACACGATACAGGCCGTGCAACCCTCTGCAGAGTTAGCTATCATAGCGCGCCTGTTTTTCATGACTGTTATGAGGAGAGTTCCCTCCATGGCCGAACAAGAAATTTGGTATGAGACCCTGCACCCCGGATTTGGACAATATTTTTCTGTCGATAAACAGCTGTATCGCGAGAAAACTGACCATCAGGATCTGATCATTTTTGAAAACAAACAGCTCGGCCGGGTAATGGCACTCGATGGCGTAGTGCAGACCACGGAACGTGATGAGTTTATCTATCACGAGATGATGACGCATGTGCCGCTTTTCGCCCATGGTGAAGCAAAACGCGTGCTGATCATTGGTGGCGGAGATGGTGCGATGCTACGCGAAGTATGCCGTCACAGCACTGTAGAACATATCACCATGGTAGAAATTGATGCGGGTGTCCTGACCTTCTGCCAGCAATATCTGCCTGCTCATAGTGCGGGAGCTTATGATGATCCTCGTCTGCAACTGATCATTGAAGATGGCGTGAATTTCGTCCGTCACTGCGAGGAAAAATTCGATGTTATCATCTCCGACTGTACCGACCCCATCGGACCCGGTGAGGGGTTATTCACTTCAGAATTTTATCAGGGATGCCGCCGTTGCCTTCATGAAAATGGCATATTTGTCGCGCAAAATGGTGTTTGCTTCTTACAGCAGGACGAAGCCGTTAATAGCCATCGTAAACTGAGCCACTACTTCAATGATGTCAGTTTTTATCAGGCTGCTATTCCCACCTACTATGGCGGCATCATGACGTTTGCATGGGCGACGAACCAATCAGCACTGCGTCAGCACGATGTTGCAACGCTAACATCGCGTTTCAACACGGCTGATATTGCGTGTCGCTATTATAATCCGGCGATTCATGCAGGCAGCTTCGCACTACCACAATATTTACTGGATGCGCTGGCGCGTTAACCCGCTATACCGGAGGTGAAATAAATTGCATAAGCTAAAACTACATGGCTTCAACAACCTGACAAAAAGCCTGAGTTTTTGTATCTATGATATCTGTTACGCCAGTACTGATGCTGAGCGTGACGGATATATTGCCTATATTGATGAGCAATACAATGCCAATCGTCTGACAGAAATACTGACTGAGACCTGCGCAATTATCGGTGCGAATGTGCTCAATATTGCCCGACAGGATTATGAGCCTCAAGGGGCAAGTGTGACTATCCTTGTCAGCGAAGAGCCTGTTGATCCAAAAGATATTGATAATTCAGAACATCCCGGGCCACTGCCGGAATCTGTCGTCGCGCACCTTGATAAAAGCCATATTTGCGTACACACCTACCCCGAAAGCCACCCTCAGGGGGGATTATGTACTTTCCGGGCAGATATTGAGGTCTCGACCTGTGGTGTTATCTCACCCCTTAAAGCATTAAATTATCTTATACATCAGTTAGAATCAGATATTGTTACTATTGACTACCGGGTTCGTGGTTTCACCCGCGATGTGAAGGGTGTGAAGCATTTCATCGATCATGAAATTAACTCCATTCAGAATTTCATGTCAGAAGACATGAAAGCGATGTATGACATGGTTGATGTTAATGTCTACCAGGAAAATATCTTTCACACCAAAATGTTACTGAAAGAATTTGAACTAAAACATTATCTTTTCAATACCCCTCCCGAGTCATTAACCCCCCAGGAGCATAAACGCATCACAGATCTGCTCTGGAAAGAGATGCGTGAAATCTATTATGGACGGAATATTCCGGCCATTGGACTAAAAATGTGAAAACCTGCATCGGGTACAGGCGAACAGATAAGCGCATCCTGCCAGGGATGCGCTTATCGGCGTAAAGTATCAGTTAGCGTAATTGTGCAAAATCACGCCAGGCGCTGATCAGAGCCAAAAAATCAGTCAGGCCACAAAACGCCAGACTCTCTTCATCATAATAACAGAGCCCCTCCTCTATCTCCTGTTCGGAAAAATTGAGTATATTTGCTCTGACCATCACCTCTTCTTCATCCAATAGCAGGGTATATTCATGCCCGATATGCTGCCATTGACGCTCACTTCCCTGTACGCTCTGCGCGCCAGCAATAACCGCCTCCAGTAAGGCAGGATTGTCAGCCACTTCCTCGTTGAACCATTGTCCAATCGCTTCATGGCCCATTGACATGCGTATCTGAACTTTGCCGGTAACACCACACAAAAATTCATAGTCCATGTGCATCTCCCTCATCGTGAACAGACCACGGCACACTGCGCGGCTGCCAGATAAAAAAGGGAGGCATTTCGCCTCCCTGAAAAACCAATTCAACAGCAGGCTTATACGGTAGTCTGGAAAATCACACTACCCGCTTTATCCGTATAATTACTCAACTGGTCGAAATTCAGATAACGATAGGTATCCTCAGCGGTTTTATCCACCTGAGCCATAAATTGTTGATACTCATCAGGTGTAGGCAATTTACCCAGCAATGAAGCCACTGCCGCCAGTTCTGCAGAAGCGAGATACACATTCGCTCCATTGCCGAGGCGGTTAGGGAAGTTACGCGTCGAAGTAGACACGACCGTTGCGCTGTCAGCTACGCGGGCCTGATTTCCCATACAGAGTGAACAGCCTGGAATTTCAACACGCGCTCCGCTCTTACCGAACACACTGTAATAGCCCTCTTCGGTCAGTTGTGCAGCATCCATACGGGTAGGAGGTGCAACCCACAACCGGGTAGGTAACTGTCCTTTATGACTGTCAAGTAATTTCCCGGCCGCACGGAAATGGCCAATATTGGTCATACATGAGCCGATGAATACTTCATCAATCGGAGTTCCCTGTACGTCAGACAACCAGCGGGCATCATCAGGATCATTCGGCGCACAAAGAATGGGTTGAGTTATCTCAGCCAGATCAATCTCAATAATGGCAGCATATTCCGCATCGGCATCAGCTTCCAGGAGCTGCGGATCAGCCAGCCAGCTTTCCATCGACTGAATACGGCGTTCAAGGGTCCGACGGTCACCATAACCTTCGGCGATCATCCACTTAAGTAATACGATGTTAGAATCGAGATACTCAATAATCGGCTCTTTATTCAGCTTGATAGTACAACCGGCAGCCGATCGTTCAGCCGAAGCATCAGACAGCTCGAATGCCTGCTCAACTTTCAACTCTGGCAATCCTTCAATTTCCAAAATACGCCCGGAGAAAATATTCTTTTTCCCTTTTTTCTCAACGGTAAGCAGCCCCTGCTTAATGGCATACAACGGGATAGCATGTACCAGATCACGCAGCGTGATACCCGGTGCCATTTTTCCTTTGAAGCGCACCAGCACTGATTCTGGCATATCCAATGGCATTACGCCTGTTGCGGCAGCAAATGCCACCAGACCAGAACCTGCAGGAAAGGAGATACCGATTGGAAAACGCGTATGTGAATCACCACCAGTACCTACCGTATCGGGCAATAACATACGGTTTAACCAGCTATGGATGATGCCATCACCAGGACGCAGTGATACACCGCCGCGATTCATAATAAAATCAGGTAAGGTATGATGAGTGACCACATCGACAGGTTTAGGGTAAGCCGCCGTATGGCAAAACGATTGCATCACCAGGTCGGCAGAAAAACCGAGGCAGGCCAGATCTTTCAGCTCATCGCGAGTCATCGGGCCGGTAGTATCCTGAGAGCCTACTGAAGTCATTTTCGGCTCACAATATGCGCCGGGACGAATCCCGGTGGTACCACAAGCCCGCCCCACCATTTTCTGTGCCAGTGAAAAACCTCGCTCACTGGGCGCAACATCTTTCGCCTGACGGAAAACCTCACTCTCTGCTAAGCCCAGAGAATGACGTGCTTTCGAAGTTAATCCACGCCCGATGATCAGAGGAATACGCCCTCCGGCACGAACCTCATCCAGTAAGACATCAGTTTTCAGCGTGAACGTCGCCAGGATTTCCCCACTCTGATGAGCGCGTACTTCTCCCTGATACGGATAGATATCAATGACATCGCCCATATTCAGGCAGTCAACATCCACTTCAATCGGCAGGGCACCTGCATCTTCCATCGTATTGAAAAAGATCGGCGCAATTTTACCCCCCAGCACGAAGCCAGCACCGCGCTTATTGGGAACAAAGGGAATATCTTCACCCATGAACCACAACACCGAGTTAGTTGCTGATTTGCGTGATGAACCGGTCCCGACCACATCCCCCACATAGGCGAGAGGAAAACCATTCGCTTGCAAGGTTTCAATCAGTTTAATCGGACCGATGTTACCTGCATCATCGGGTTCAATGCCGTCACGGGCCATTTTCAGCATCGCGAGGGCATGCAGCGGAATATCTGGACGGGACCACGCATCAGGGGCTGGAGACAAGTCATCGGTATTCGTTTCACCGGTGACTTTAAATACTGTCACAGTGATTTTTTCTGCCAGTGCAGGCCGAGAGAGAAACCACTCAGCATTTGCCCAGGATGCCAGTACTTCACTGGCAAAAGGGTTACCAGCCCGGGCTTTTTCCTCAACATCATAAAAGCTGTCAAACATCAGCAACGTATGACTGAGGGCTTTCACCGCCCCGGCGGCCAGCGCTTGATCATCCAGTGCATCAATTAACGCATGAATATTATATCCGCCCTGCATCGTACCCAGTAATTCAATCGCGCGTTCTCTCGTGACAAGTGGCGAAGTGGCTTCACCTTTGGCTATAGCGGCAAGAAAACCCGCTTTCACATATGCGGCTTCGTCAACACCTGGGGGAATACGATTTTCCAGCAGATCGAGCAAAAAGGACTCTTCACCCGCAGGAGGGGCTTTCAGCAATTCAACCAGCGCCGCCATTTGCACAGCGTCTAAAGGTTTGGGCACGATTCCCTGAGCTGCACGCTCAGCAACGTGCTCACGATATTCTTTTAGCACGATATTCTCCTTGCTCACATTGTCAATCACACAGCAATTATTATTAGATAATCGTTTTTCTCAGCACTGTTCAGGGAAGTAAGGATTTGGCTGGTATAGACTCAACAGTATCAGATTGATTGTAAAGTACACATCCACGAACCTTAGCCGTACACTCGCAAAGGCGGATAAACTCACCCAATCGTCGGGTACTGACAAAGACTATAATGGCAGCAGTGCGGCAGCCAGCATAGCAGGATTTTTATTCACTGTTAATGTGTTTACAAAGCAATAACAGCCACCACCTGCATCGAAATTTTCTGTTGTAATATGACCACGTTAGCTAATATAAAGCCAAATTTTTATCTATCCGTGAGTACGTTAGCCTGAATTACATTACAAAATCCCTTTTAAGAATTTTGTAATTGATCTCTGCGAGTGAACCAGTAAACTCGCCTTTCCCATTGAAGATAATGTGCTAATTGTGCTGATGAACTTCTGTCAGTATCTTACCCGTTAAACTCAATGAGATCCGTACTTCACCACTATGATCAGGATCCTTCATGGCAAGCTACGTCGATAAATCATTAACACGCAACGAAGCAGTGATAGTCAGGGCACAAATTTCGTGGGTGCCTTCAATTTTTCCTTTTTTCTGGGTATTATTTTACTTCCGGCATCAGGAATTGGTCTGCTGATCATCCTGTATACCATTATCTCGGTTTACTCCACTGAACTGGCTCTGACCAACCAGCGTATCATTGCCAAAACCGGATTTATCAGAAGAAGCTCAGTAGAACTTAGATTAAGCAGGGTTGAAAGCGTTTATGTCGATCAGGGGATTTTCGGCAAAATGTTCAATTACGGCTCTGTTTATATTCGGGGCACAGGGGGAACTAACACGCCTATCCCTCGTATCAAAAATCCGATGGAATTCAGAGCAATTGTGAATAACCATCTGGACGAGCTTTACTCAGCGCAAGAGAACAAGCCTACCTGACACGGCCATTAAACCACTCCGGCGCGAGGAAAACGATTTAAAACCGCGCCGTTATTTCCACTCTGCGTGCTGTTCAGCTCAACGAATGAATGTAATTTTTACCCGCGCTGACAGCAGGAAATAGGATGTCCACACCACTGCTACAATGATCATTTTAAACACGGGCTTCAGTGATTCATAAGTCAGCAACACATCGCCAAACAAACTATTAGTAATCAATACATCACACAGTACTGACACTAAAACCAGAAAAATGATCAAAATAGAAAGAAAAGGAACCGTACTTTTCTTCTTCAGAAACAACGAAACCAGTGTCACGGCATAACCAATGAACAGTACATTCACCACAGTGATAATAACAAAATAGATCCTAAAATCACTGTTCATTTGCTGATAATAGCGCTGGATAATGGTGATATTCCCCAGCAGAGAACAGCCAAATACGTAAAGTGTCATCAATAATATCACTAATGGCAAATAGAGCAGACCGCCAATCCTGTGGCCGGTTCTGCTTTCACATCGATGACACACTTTCTGCTCCTGAACCCCCTCAGCAGAACAGGTCGGACAATGCCATTTCATCATTTTCTCTTACTGTCTGCCAAGCGCTGATAGTGTATAAATTCCCGGTATCACGCACGCCAAAATACAATATCACCTGCCGGGAGGCTCTGCCGTTGTGTCACTACAATCTGTGTCGATCATGTATCAATATTATTCAACAGGAAAGAACGCACATAATTTATTGCCATCCAGGTCACGTAAATAAGCCAGATATTTTTTTCCTGCTGGTGTTTCACGTATGCCGGGTGGTGATTCAATCGCTTCCCCGCCCAGCGCTACACCCTGTTTATGCCACTCATCCACTGCCTCACACGAGGGGAGCAAAAATCCGATCGTGCCTCCATTAGCAGAAGTAGCAGACTCACCGTCAATCGGTGCACCCAGCAGAAAACGCTGACCATCTTTCGACCAGATACAACGACCTTTTGCATCCACCCGGCTACTCTCTGCACCAATGATCGCAAAAAGTGCATCATAAAATGCCCTGGCTTTGTTTATATCATTGGTGCCAACCATTACGTGACTAAATAGCATATCGCCCTCTTTAGTTTGTGATAAATACGGGATGTAAGATGGAGTGATTTCTGCAGTCTACCCTCCCTCCGCTGACAGCAACAGTAAAAGATCGCTTTATCATTGATCGAAAAAAAGACCCGTAATATTACGGGTCTTCGATTCTCTTATCGGGAAGATCTTAATTTAGATTACTTTTTTTTTGCCTTCGGATTAGGAAGATCAGTAATGCTACCCTCAAAGATCTCAGCAGCCAGGCCGACTGACTCATGTAAAGTAGGATGTGCATGGATAGTCAGAGCAATATCCTCTGCATCGCATCCCAATTCAATAGCCAGACTAATCTCACCCAGCAGCTCGCCACCATTGGTACCAACGATAGCTCCACCGATTATCTGATGAGTCTCTTTATCAAAAATCAGCTTAGTCATACCGTCTGCACAGTCAGAGGCAATCGCACGGCCAGAAGCGGCCCATGGGAAAGTGGCCGTTTCATAACTGACACCTTTCTCTTTGGCCTCTTTCTCGGTCATACCCACCCAGGCAACTTCCGGCTCTGTGTAGGCAATTGATGGGATCACTTTCGGATCGAAATAGTGTTTTTTACCCGCGATCACTTCAGCAGCAACGTGACCTTCATGTACGCCTTTATGCGCCAACATCGGCTGACCGACAATGTCACCAATTGCATAGATGTGCGGCACGTTAGTACGCAGTTGCTTATCAACATGAATGAAGCCACGATCGTCAACTTCTACACCCGCTTTACCGGCATCAAGGTTTTTGCCATTCGGCACACGACCAATCGCAACTAACACTGCATCATAGCGCTGTGGACCTGATGTCGCTTTTTTGCCTTCCATGGTGACATAAATACCGTCGTCTTTTGCCTCGACAGCTGTCACTTTGGTTTCCAGCATCAGATTAAATTGCTTGCTGATACGCTTGGTGAAGACTTTCACCACATCTTTATCAGCAGCTGGAATCACCTGATCGAACATCTCCACCACATCAATCTGCGAACCGAGGGCGTGATAAACTGTACCCATTTCCAGACCGATGATTCCGCCGCCCATCACTAACATACGCTCCGGGACTTCTTTCAATTCCAGTGCATCGGTGGAATCCCAGACGCGAGGGTCTTCATGCGGGATAAAAGGAAGCTGTATTGGACGTGAACCTGCAGCAATAATTGCATTGTCGAAGGTAATGGTAGTGGTGCCATTTTCGCCTTCAACCGTCATGGTATTGGCGCCGGTAAATTTACCAAATCCGATGACTACTTTGACCTTACGGCCTTTCGCCATGCCAGCCAGACCGCCTGTCAGCTGGTTAATCACTTTCTCTTTCCAGCCGCGTATTTTGTTGATGTCTGTCTGTGGCTTGCCGAAAACAATACCATGTTCTTCAAGGGCTCGGGCTTCTTCGATAACTTTAGCCACGTGCAGCAACGCTTTAGAAGGGATACAGCCAACATTCAGGCAGACTCCCCCGAGGGTGCTGAAACGCTCAACAATGATCGTTTCCAGCCCCAGATCGGCACAGCGGAATGCCGCTGAGTAACCTGCAGGACCTGCGCCCAGTACCACGACCTGAGTTTTGATTTCTGTACTCATCATGACCTCTTGGTTATTCCGGTGATCCTTGTCTGTCCCTCTCAGGCAATACTTTCCTGCCGGAACAGTGCGTTCACCTGGCGAAATTTATCACCGACTTTTACAGATCATGCTCTGTCTGTAAACGTTATGATGATAAAAATCTCCTTTTTAATATTGGCGAATCATCACTACTTTGTCAGCACAGACCGGCAGCATCGCCGGTCTGTAATCACTTACATCACCAGACGACGAATGTCACCCATCAATGTAGCAATGTAGGCCGCAAAGCGTGCGCCAGCAGCACCGTCAATCACCCGATGATCGAAAGAGAGTGACAGCGGCAACATCAGGCGGGGCACGAACTCTTTACCATTCCATACCGGTTCCATCGCCGATTTAGACACGCCAAGAATAGCCACTTCAGGTGCATTCACAATTGGAGTAAATGCTGTACCGCCAATGCCACCCAAGCTGGAGATGGTAAAACATCCCCCCTGCATATCACCGGCAGTCAGTTTACCGTCACGCGCTTTCTTAGAGATAACTGCTAACTCCTGGGATAACTCAACAATACCTTTCTTATTCACATCTTTAAAGACAGGTACTACCAGGCCATTAGGCGTATCTACTGCAACACCAATATTGATGTATTTTTTCAGTGTCAGCTTCTGGGCATCTTCTGACAGTGAGCTGTTGAAGCGAGGGAACTCCTCAAGCGCTTTCGCTGCCGCTTTCATAATAAACACCAGCGGAGTGATCTTGAAATCCAGTTTCTTCTTCGCGGCTTCATCATTCTGCTGCTTACGGAATGCTTCCACATCAGTGATATCGGCTTTATCATGCTGCGTAACATGCGGGATAACTACCCAGTTACGGCTCAGGTTAGCACCCGATATTTTCTGAATGCGGCCCATCTCGACTTCTTCGATCTCACCAAATTTGCTGAAATCGACTTTCGGCCAAGGCAGCATGCCAGGCAAGCCACCTGACGTTGCAGCCGGTGCACTCTCCGCACGTTTAATGGCGTCTTTGACGTAAGCCTGAACGTCTTCTTTCAGAATACGCCCTTTACGTCCAGTGCCCTTCACTTTCGCCAGATTAACACCAAATTCCCGCGCCAGGCGACGAATCACCGGCGTTGCGTGAACATAGGCCTCATTTTCAACAAAATCACCGGTTGCAGCCGCTTTCGCTGGTGCAGATGATGGTGCCGGAGTTGGTGCCGCAGCCGGAGCGGCCGTCTGTGCTGGAGCCGGAGCAGATGCAGGTGCTGCACCTTCTAGGGTGAAACGCATGATTGGCGAGCCGGTTTTCACCTTATCACCCGGAGCAATGCTGATCTCTTTTACCACGCCAGCGAAAGGTGCAGGCACCTCCATTGACGCTTTGTCACCTTCAACAGTGATCAGTGACTGCTCTGCGGCGACCTTAGCACCTACTTTGACCAGAATTTCGGTCACTTCAACTTCATCAGCACCAATATCTGGCACTTCAACACTTTTCTCACCACCGGAAGATGCTGCTGCAGGAGCAGGCGTTTCCGCTGCAGGAGCACTCTGACCACTCGCTGCAGTGGTAAAGACCATGAACAGCGAGCCGGTATTGACTTTGTCGCCTGTAGCGATTTTAATCTCTTTTACTGTACCAGCGAAAGGAGCCGGTACTTCCATTGAAGCTTTATCACCTTCAACAGTGATCAACGATTGTTCAGCCTCAACCTGATCGCCTACTTTCACCTGGATCTCGGTCACTTCGGCTTCATCAGCACCAATGTCTGGCACGTTGACCTGCTTATCTTCACCAGCCGATGCTGCAGGTGCAGATTGTGTCTGTTGTGCTGCAGGCGCGGGGGCTGACGCGGCTTCTGAATCGAACACCATGACAAGTGTACCCGTGGCAACTTTGTCACCCGTCGCCACTTTAATCTCTTTCACCACCCCTGCCTGTGGAGAAGGGACTTCCATTGATGCTTTATCACCCTCAACTACCATCAGTGATTGTTCAGCATCAACCTTATCGCCCACCTTGACCAGAATTTCCGTCACTTCTACTTCGTCAGCACCAATATCGGGTACGTGGATTTCAATAGACATTCTTTTTACCTCTTATGCCAGGCGTGGGTTAACTTTATCGGCATCAATGTTGAATTTAGTGATTGCATCAGCCACCACACTTTTCTCGATTTCACCGCGTTTAGCCAGTTCACCCAGTGCGGCAACCACCACATAAGATGCATCCACTTCAAAATGATGACGCAGATTTTCACGACTGTCGGAACGACCGAAACCATCGGTTCCCAGCACGCGATAATCGCTGGCCGGAATAAATGTACGGATCTGTTCAGCAAACAGCTTCATGTAGTCAGTAGACGCGACAGCTGGTGCATCACTCAGCACCTGGGCAACATAAGGAACACGTAGTTCAGCAGTTGGGTGCAGCATGTTCCAGCGTTCACAATCCTGACCATCACGTGCCAGCTCTGTGAAAGAGGTCACACTGTAGACGTCGGAACCGACACCATACTCTTTTGCCAGGATCTCTGCCGCTTCACGAACATGACGCAGAATAGAACCTGAGCCCAGCAACTGTACTTTACCTTTGCTACCTTCAAGTGTGTCGAGTTTATAGATACCCTTACGGATACCCTCTTCAGCACCCTGCGGCATTGCCGGCATATGGTAGTTTTCATTCAGTGTGGTGATGTAATAGTAAATATTTTCTTGTGCTTCACCATACATACGCACCAAACCATAATGCATGATCACTGCCACTTCATACGCATAAGCAGGATCGTAAGAGATACAGTTTGGAATAGTCAGTGACTGAATATGGCTGTGACCATCTTCGTGTTGTAACCCTTCACCATTCAGGGTGGTACGGCCTGATGTACCACCAATCAAGAAGCCACGCGCCTGTTGATCACCCGCCGCCCAACAGAGATCGCCGATACGCTGAAAACCAAACATAGAATAGTAAATGTAGAATGGAATCATCGGCAGATTGTTAGTGCTATAAGACGTTGCCGCCGCCAGCCAGGATGCGCCAGCACCCAGCTCGTTGATCCCTTCCTGCAGAATCTGGCCTTTCTCATCTTCTTTGTAGTACGCCACTTGCTCACGATCTTGTGGTGTATACTGCTGACCATTCGGGCTGTAGATACCAATCTGACGGAATAAACCTTCCATACCGAAAGTACGTGCTTCGTCCGCAATAATAGGAACCAGACGCTCTTTAATCGAAGGATTCTTCAGCATCACGTTCAGCGCACGCACAAACGCGATGGTAGTGGAGATCTCTTTATTTTGCTCTTCGAGTAATGAGCTGAAATCTTCCAGTGCAGGCAGCGCAAGTTTTTCACTGAACTCCGCCTGACGCGTTGGCAGGTATCCGCCCAACTTCTCACGCTGACCGTGCAGATAGTTGTACTCTTCTGAACCTTTCTCAAAGGTCACATAAGGCAGTTTTTCGATATCACCATCAGCAACAGGCACATTAAAACGATCGCGAATATAACGCACGCCGTCCATGTTCATTTTCTTCACCTGGTGCGCGATATTTTTACCTTCTGCGGTTTCACCCATACCATACCCTTTAACGGTATGTGCGAGGATAAGTACCGGCTTACCTTTGGTATCCTGTGCTTTTTTCAGTGCAGCATAGACTTTCTTCGGATCATGACCACCGCGATTCAGTGCCCAGATCTCATCGTCAGTCATGTCTTTGACCAGCAACGCAGTTTCCGGGTATTTACCGAAGAAGTGTTCACGCACATAAGCGCCGTTGCGTGATTTGAAAGTCTGGTAATCACCATCCACTGTTTCGTTCATCAGTTGGATCAACTTACCACTGGTGTCTTTACGCAGTAACTCATCCCAGCGACTTCCCCAGATTACCTTGATCACTTCCCAGCCGGCACCTGAGAAGATACCTTCCAGTTCATTAATAATCTTACCATTACCGGTTACCGGGCCATCAAGACGCTGCAGGTTACAGTTGATGATGAACACCAGATTATCCAGTTTTTCACGAGTCGCGATGGTTATCGCACCTTTAGACTCCGGCTCATCCATCTCACCATCACCAAGGAAAGCATAAACCGTCTGTTGCGCGGTATCTTTTAATCCACGATGTGAAAGATATTTCAGGAATTTAGCCTGATAAATCGCACCAATTGGTCCAAGCCCCATGGATACGGTAGGGAACTGCCAGAAGTCAGGCATCAGTTTAGGATGCGGGTAGGAGGATAACCCTTTACCATGTACTTCCTGACGGAAGTTATTCATCTGCTCTTCTGTCAGACGACCTTCCAGGAAAGCACGTGCATAGACACCCGGTGAAATGTGGCCCTGGAAATAGACCAAGTCACCGCCATCTTTGTCATTACGGGCCCGGAAGAAGTGGTTGAAACAGACTTCATACACTGTCGCCGCAGACTGGAATGAGGACATATGTCCACCCAATTCCAAATCTTTTTTAGAGGCCCGAAGCACTGTCATGATCGCATTCCAGCGGATTGCAGAGCGGATGCGACGTTCAAGCGATTCATCACCTGGATAGGCAGGCTCATCTTCCACGGCAATGCTATTGATGTAGTTGCCTGCACCCGCGGATGCAGCTACTTTCACACCGCCTTTACGGGCCTCATTCATAACCTGATCAATCAGGAACTGCGCGCGCTCAACACCTTCTTCACGGATGACCGATTCGATCGCCTGTAGCCAGTCGCGAGTTTCGATCGGATCCACGTCATTGGGTAAACGTTCTGACATGGGGGTATTCCTTATCTGTGTCTCTTACATTGAATTATCAGGAGCTGCTTTCCGCACCTGGCTTTTTACCAGTTTCAGTATAGACAACTCCCGCGTTTTCCCCCCATCCATCACATCAAAGAGGCACAGTTTGCGACTACCTTTTAACCATCTGCCGATAGTCAAATAACGATAACCCACAATTGGCCCGGATGCCTGAAATGAAGGGCGAGTCAGTGCGTAACTAACGCGTTATTCCTTGTTGCTGGATACGCCGTAACGAGCGCGCCCTGCGGCTCTGTTCACGGCTGATATTCAGCAATATTTCCTCGATAAACGCCAGGTGACAATGCGATGCTTCACGAGCCTTCTCAGGTTCGCGATCCATTATCGCCTCGAACACACTGACGCGGTGACCGCTCACTTTTGCCAGCATTTCCCGGCGCGAGTAGAGCAATTCGAAATTCTGTTGGACATTCTGTTTCAGCATCGGTCCCATACAACGTAACAAATGAAGCAGCACCACATTGTGCGCCGCTTCTGTTACCGCGATTTGATACTGCAACACTGCATCCGCTTCTGCATCCAGATTGCCTTCATCCTGCGCGGATTGGATCTGTACGTGACAGAATCGGATGCGCTCTAAATCCTCATCAGTCCCCCGAAGTGCCGCATAATAAGCCGCAATACCTTCGAGTGCATGACGAGTTTCCAGCAGATCAAACTGCGATTCAGGATGATTGTCCAGCAATCCTATCAGGGGGTCGCTCAGGCTCTGCCAGAGATCGGATTGAACGAAAGTGCCTCCCCCCTGATGACGTAACAGCAAGCCTTTCGCTTCCAGCCGCTGAATGGCTTCGCGCAAACAGGGACGTGATACTTCAAATTGTTTAGCCAGCTCACGCTCGGGAGGCAATTTTTCACCAGGACGTAGTGTACCTTCCATGATCAGGGTTTCCAGTTGCTGCTCAATTGCTTCAGACAACCTTGGCTGACGGATTTTACTGTAGGCCATCGTCCCTTCTTTTGCTCTTCAGGCGTAATTGGTCATACCAATTGAAAAAAGATTGCTGGTAAACTAACAAACTATTCTCCTGATGTCCATATGGACAACTTGTCCTGGTGCTTTTCTTCCCCGACAACCTTTCCTTTATTGATCTTTCTCCATAACCAACAAATGAAATTATGCTAATCGGCGTCTGGAAAGAGAAAGCAAGTGCATTGTGATTCACTTATCACTATTCTGATGCCAGGGACAGCCTGACCCCGCGATTTGATCCCATGCAGAATGTAACGTTTTTATTCCATATCTGGCATGAGAAAATGACAGGCAGCGTTACCAGATAAAAATAACGATAGACAGACGAGGGTTTTATGGAACAACAAAAAGGCGAATCGCTGAAGCGCGGATTAAAAAATCGCCATATCCAGCTCATTGCACTCGGCGGTGCTGTGGGTACCGGCCTGTTTCTGGGGATTGCCGATACTATTCGTATGGCTGGCCCCTCAGTGCTGTTGGGATATGCAATTGGCGGGTTTATCGCCTTTATGATCATGCGTCAGTTAGGTGAAATGGTGGTAGAAGAACCGGTCGCCGGATCTTTCAGTCACTTTGCCTACAAATATTGGGGAAACTTTGCTGGCTTCGCCTCGGGCTGGAACTACTGGATCCTCTATGTCCTGGTGGCGATGGCCGAACTCACCGCCGTCGGAAAATATATTCAGTACTGGAATCCTGAGATCCCTACCTGGGTTTCAGCCGCGGTGTTTTTCCTGGTCATTAACGCCATTAACCTGACGAATGTCAAAGTGTACGGTGAAATGGAGTTTTGGTTTGCCATCATCAAAGTCGTCGCAGTGATGGGGATGATTCTCTTCGGCGGCTGGCTCCTGTTCAGCGGCAATGGCGGTTCTGAAGCCACTGTCACTAATTTATGGGACAAAGGTGGCTTCTTCCCTCATGGCATAACAGGGCTGGTAATGGCAATGGCTGTCATTATGTTCTCATTTGGGGGACTGGAACTGGTCGGCATTACTGCTGCGGAAGCGGATGACCCACAAAAAAGTATTCCCAAAGCCACGAATCAGGTGTTGTACCGCATCCTTATTTTCTATATCGGGTTCCTGACAATTCTTCTGTCACTCTATCCGTGGACTAACGTGATTACTGGTACCAGTCCGTTTGTGATGATTTTTCATGATCTGGGTGATGCTTTAGTCGCAAACGTACTTAACGTGGTGATTCTGACTGCGGCATTATCGGTCTATAACAGCTGTGTTTATTGTAATAGCCGTATGCTGTTTGGCCTCGCCCAGCAAGGAAACGCCCCTAAAGCGCTCATGAACGTTGACAACCGTGGCGTTCCGGTGACAGCAATTCTGGTTTCCGCCTGCGCAACTGCACTTTGCGTGCTGATTAACTATCTGATGCCCGGCGAAGCGTTTGGTCTGCTAATGTCTCTGGTGGTTTCCGCACTGGTAATCAACTGGGCGATGATCAGTATAGCGCACCTTAAATTCCGTCAGAAAAAAGAACAACAAGGGGTTTCTACCCGCTTCAAAGCACTGTTCTACCCTCTGGGTAACTGGATCTGTCTGGCCTTTCTCGCTGGTATTCTGGTTATCATGGCTATGACCCCAGGTATGGCGATTTCTGTCTGGCTTATTCCTGTCTGGTTGCTTATCCTGGCAGCAGGGTTCCTGATAAAAAACAAACTAGCCAATAAGCCTGCCAGGTAAGCAGGATGCTTGTTGAGCGCCATTCATCATAACACTATCCCGGAATACTCTGACTGACATATTCCGGGATAGTCAGATTCATCCCATGACCTCTCACACAACCTCCCTGCACCTGCCGGATTATCTCTAAGCGTTAACCGACTCACACTTTCAGCCAGGCAGCGGTTTTATCCATTTCTGTGGCATTTCAACCCCACGCATAACGCCCGTTCATGATTGATAATGCAATCCACTGTCCCGACTGGAGAACTATCAATGACCAGCATGAAGCTTTCACTCAAAGAGAAAATTGGGTACGGAATGGGCGATGCGGGCTGTAATATGATCAACGGCGCAATCATGCTCTTTCTCAGTTATTTCTACACGGATATTTTTGGGCTGACGCCTGCACTGGTTGGCATCCTGATTCTCTCAGTACGGGTGGTCGATGCGGTGACAGATCCGATTATGGGTGCCATTGCCGACCGCACCCGCAGCCGATGGGGGCGATTCCGTCCCTGGTTGTTATGGATTTGCGTCCCTTATGTGGTATTCAGTGTTTTGATGTTTACCACGCCTGACTGGAGCTACAACAGTAAAGTCATCTATGCCTTCGCCACCTATTTCCTGATGTCACTCACCTATACGGCAATCAATATCCCTTATTGTTCATTGGGTGGCGTGATTACTAACGATTCCAAAGAGCGAGTTTCCTGTCAGTCATGGCGCTTTATCATGGTGGGTGTTGCCACTCTGCTGCTCTCTCTGACACTGCTTCCTATGGTTGACTGGTTTGGCGGCGACAACAAGGCTCGCGGCTATCAGATTGCTATGTCCGTGCTGGCGGTCATTGGTCTGCTGATGTTTTTATTCTGCTTTGCAACGGTCAGAGAACGCATACAACCTGTTGCGCCTGTGAAAGCTGACTTAAAAGCAGACTTACGTGACGTGTGGAAAAATGATCAGTGGGTACGCATCCTGATTCTTACTTTCTTTAATGTCTGTCCCGGATTTATCCGCATGGCAGCCACGATGTACTATGTCATCTGGGTGATGGGCCAGTCTACAAAGTTTGCAACGTTGTTTATCAGCCTTGGTGTGGTGGGCATGATGATTGGGAGCTCACTGGCAAAAGTACTCACTGACCGTTGGTGCAAACTAAAAGTCTTCTTCTGGACAAATATCATTCTGGCGCTCTTTTCCTGTGGTTTCTGGCTGATAGATGCGAAGGCAACGTTATTGGTAGTTTGCCTGTATTTTTTTCTCAATGTGTTACATCAAATTCCTTCGCCTTTACACTGGTCTTTAATGGCCGATGTTGATGATTATGGTGAGTGGAAGACAGGTAAACGAAGCACAGGGATTAGCTTCTCAGGCAACCTTTTTTTCCTCAAGGTCGGTCTGGCAGTAGCAGGGGCTATGGTCGGATTTTTACTCTCATGGTACGGTTACGATGCTAACGCCAGCGCACAGAGCACCACCGCTATCAACGGTATTATTCTGCTCTTCACTGTGATTCCAGGAGTGGGTTATTTGATAACAGCAGGGGTTGTCAGGCTGCTGAAAGTAGACAGAGAAACAATGAAAATCGTGCAGGCGGATCTTGAAAAACGCCGGCGGCAATATCGTGAAAATTCATCAGACAAAAAACACAATGCTCCGCAGGGAGGTGCAGCATGAATTCACTATGGCCTAATCCATTTATCACTCAACGCGCGGATCCTTTCATTTTACGTCACGGAGAACATTACTATTTCATCGCCTCCGTCCCGCAATATGATCTCATTGAACTCCGCCGTGCGACTACCTTATCTGGCCTTATCACTGCCCCTGCGGTCAGCGTCTGGCACAAACATCCGCAAGGGCCAATGAGTCAGTTGATCTGGGCACCTGAGCTGCATCGCATTAATGAGCTTTGAGTCATCTACTTTGCCGCCGCCCCCACCACTGAAATTAAAGAGGGTATTTTTCAACACCGTATGTTTGCCATTACCTGCGCAGATGAAGACCCTCTGACCGGGGTCTGGTATGAACAAGGGCGAATACAAGTACCGATCGACAGTTTCAGCCTTGATGCTACCCACTTTGTTCATCAGGGAAAAAACTGGTATTTGTGGGCGCAGAAAGATCCGGCTATTACCGGAAACTCAAATCTCTATCTCGCTGAATTAGCCAATCCCTGGACCATTAAAGGGCAACCGGTAATGTTATCGAGACCTGAATTTGACTGGGAATGTCGCGGTTTCAGTGTCAATGAAGGCCCGGCCGTCATTGGCCATCATAATAAGCTTTTTATCACCTATTCAGCCAGTGCCACCGATGAAAACTACTGTATGGGATTATTGTGGATTGACAGTAAAGATGACCCGATGTGTGCAGCCAACTGGCATAAATCATCAGAACCGGTCTTTACAACTTGCGCTGAACACCAACAATATGGCCCCGGGCATAATAGCTTCACCACCAGTGAACTCGGGGAAGATATTCTGGTTTATCATGCAAGAAATTATACTGAAATTGAAGGCGACCCGTTATACGACCCCAATCGCCATACACGGTTGAAAGCGTTCAGCTGGCAGGAAGGGATGCCAGATTTCGGCCGCCCTCCTGCAGACTCTGTTTAGACCAGCGTGCCGTAGATGGTTAATAGTGCGACGATAACCACCAGAACCATGGAGACTTTTTTTGCCAGCGCAACCGCAATCCGCGGTGTTTCAACACTGTCTGTATGCGGTTCGCGTGACAATGAGTATTGGGCCAGTGTGGTTAACACCTGATACCCCGACGTGCGCCAGTTAGCTAAGCTATCAAACCAGGCTGGCAATGCTTTTTCGCCGTGTCCGAGTAACGCATAAGCCAGTCCCACCAGCCTGACAGGTAACCAGTCTATCCAGTGTAACAGCAGATCAATGCCTGAATTCGCTCTCACCTGAGGGGTATAATGGCGTGCCAGCCAGCTTTGCCACGCGCGCAGAACCGCATAACCGACCAACAGCACTGGCCCCAGGCTCCCGCCCACCACAAACCAAAACAAAGGTGCCAGGTAGAAACGGTAGTTGATCCACAATAATGCATTTTGCAAATCAATCAGCGAAAAATGCTTGGCATTATCCTCAGCGAGACGATGAATCAGAGTCAGCTCTTCAGCCATTGTCTGGCTGGCGTCAGCATCCTGTAAACTGGCGGCTTTAAGAAAAGCATGATAATGCAAACGCATGCTTCCTGCGCCAACACATAATAAACCAAGGGCAATCCAAAACAGCAACTGTACTGCACCAAATAACCAGCCATGTAACAAAAACAGCATCAGCGCCACAATGGCCATGCTGACCATGACCAGCAGTAAAGTCGATAACCATGAGATTCGCTGGCAACGGCGAAATAGCGGAATAAGGTAGTGCTCCAGTTGCCAGTGCTCACCTAATTTAAATAAACGTTCCCAACCCAGAACCAGAAGTAAAGTGAATAAGGTCATCACGAAGACTCCTCATCAGAGAGCAGAGAACTTGCCTCTGCTAATGTCGTAAGATAGCGTATCCAATCGAAGGAATGCCCTGGATCACTTTTCCTTCCCGGTGCAATATCGCTGTGTCCCACGATATGACTGGCCATCTCCGGATACACCGTAAATAAAGCCTGACTGACCCTGACCAACGCCTGATATTGCGCGGTAGTGTATGGACAGGTATCCGTGCCTTCCAGCTCAATACCTACTGAAAAATCATTGCAGTCACTTTGCCCGTGATAACACGAAATACCCGCATGCCACGCTCGCTGATGAAAAGGTACGTACTGTACGATTTCGCCATCACGACGAATCAGACAATGGGCTGAGACACGCAGCCCGGCAATCGAGGAAAAAAAAGGGTGAGCAGCTGCATCCAGCGTACCAGTGAACAATGCATCAATCCACGGGCCGCCAAAGCAACCTGGAGGTAAACTGATATTATGAATCACCAGAAGCGAGGGAACTGATTCCGGAGGCCTGTCATTATAATGTGGTGAGGCTACCCGCCTGACACCTGTTAACCATCCTGCCTTCAGTTGCATTTTTTCTCCTGAAACCGCACCTACACCACTTTACGTTGTCAGCATCAACTGCTGATATCTGAAATGGTTCTGGGCGTGAACCAGCGCTAATCTGTACTTTCCGCCGCCCAATGGTTCATCTCCTGAGCGATGAACCAGTTAACCAAATCCCGGTAAACCGTCTCAATGAGATCAGCGCCCAATCCCTGTTGTTCTGCCCATTCTCTGCGTTGTAATAGCATGCTTTCAAAACGCCCGGCAGCCTGGACCTCTGTCGCATTTTTTTTGAATTTTGCCGCCGCTTTCACATACGTAAAACGTTCACCGAGCAGACGAATGACTGACTGATCAAGTTGATCGATACACTCTCTTATTTCTGTCATGTCTCTGCACTCACTGGCACCTTTTTTTGGCATAGATGGCATCTTACCTCCTGCTGTATCGAACTCTCGGGACATTTTTCATGCAATCAGGCCTCAGAGGTCAGTTAAAAACATCAGTTATTAACGCACGGTAAATCACATTACACAAGCTACTACAGCTGATGCAGGATCTTTGAGCATCGTATCAACCCGAGTTCATCATGATCAGGTGTGACTGGCAAGTCAGCAGTAAACCGACTAGCCTTGTTCAATATCAGCCTGTTTCCTGCGGAGACGAATAATGAATGACAACAATGACGTTTCACCAGGCGGTCACACCGCTCTGATGAACCGTATAGAGGATGATATCCCCCCGTCAGTTGCCCTGGCTCTGCGGGAAAATCTCGGTGCTGTGACGCCCCCGGTACAGGATCTCTCTGCCAGCCTGATTCCGGATCAGGCTCATGGCCATGCGATTATTATCAGCCATGAGCCGGGTATTTTCTGTGGAAAGCGTTGGGTGGAAGAAATCTTTATTCAGCTCGGCAACCAAACTGAACTTCGCTGGCATATTACCGACGGTGAACCGATTGTTGTCGATACTCCCTTGTTAGATATATTTGGCCCCGCTGCACAAATACTCACAGCTGAACGCGCGCTGCTCGGCTTCATCCGGACGCTCTCGGGTGTCGCCACAGAAGTCAGGAACTACAGCAAAATATTAGTGGGTACTCACGCACAGCTGGCCGATATCCGCCAATCGGTACCGGGCTTGCTCAGCGCATTCAAATATGCGGTCTTATGCGGTGGAGGCACCCATCACAATCCGGGATTGTCGGACGTATTTCTGATTAAGAAGAATCATATTCTGGCTATCGGATCACTCAAAAAAGCCCTTGAGCAGGCTTCCTGGCTGAATCCCGATATTCCGATTGAAGTTGAAGTCGAGGACCTCACCGAGCTTTCACAAGCCCTGGAGGCAGGAGTCGGCAGAGTCAGGCTGAATAACTTTACACTGAATGAAATGCAACAGGCAGTGACCCTCAACAATCAACGTGCCCAGCTTGAAGCCTCCGGCGATATTGACAGCACTATGCTGAGGGATATAGCTGAAACTGGCATAGATTTCATCTCGCTCGCTGCTATTAGCCAAAATATCAAAATACTCAATCTGACTTTACGTTTTCAGTAATACCCCGGACAGCCATCTTTTCAGGATGGCTGTTATTCCGTTTGACATTTGTGAGCCTCTGCACAAGACGTTTACACCTTCACTGCAATCTTTAATCACTCCGTCATCCTTCTGCACACTTTCCTCAACAGCTATTGGCGCTCTGTACTCAAGCTGCCCAGACTGAACTTATTTACCTCCCGGAGGAGACTATCATGCAGCTGCAAACGGGCTTCACACTTATCGAACTGATGGTAGTTATCGCCATTGTGGCTATTCTCAGCGCAATAGGTATACCCACCTATCAAGGTTATCTGCAAAAAGCAGCCCTGACTGATATGTTACAAACCGCGATTCACTACAAAACCACCGTTGATTTATGTGCTATGGAGTATGCCAGCCAG